>CABJAC010000001.1 GCA_902363455.1 Caryophanales bacterium
GTCGTCTGGTGACGATAGCCAAGTGGTCACACCCGTTCCCATGCCGAACACGGAAGTTAAGCACTTGAACGCCGAAAGTAGTTGGGGGCTTCCCCCTGTGAGGATAGGACGTTGCCAGGCAAGTGAAGAAGCCGATCTGCAAATGCAGGTCGGTTTTTCTCTATAAAAAGAAGTCTCAAAAATGATGTTAGTATAAGTTCTTTTAAGAAAAACAATAAGAAAATGAAATAAGACTTGTCTTTTTTTAAAGTACATGTTATATTAATATCTGTCGAAACGTTATATCATCGCGGGGTGGAGCAGTCTGGTAGCTCGTTGGGCTCATAACCCAAAGGTCGTCGGTTCAAATCCGGCCCCCGCAACCAATTTTTATAATTCAAATCCGAAACGTTTATCGTCGCGGGGTGGAGCAGTCTGGTAGCTCGTTGGGCTCATAACCCAAAGGTCGTCGGTTCAAATCCGGCCCCCGCAACCAATTTTAAACTTAACTTCAACTTTACTACGAAACGTTCAGCGTTTCGTATTTTTTTTTGTCTTTTTTGTTCGGTACAATGGAGTAAGAGAAAAGGAGGAGGGACACAGATGATAAAACTTGAAATGACGAGCCTCGAACAGACGACGGCTCTCGCTGTTGAGCTGGGACACCGTGCCTTCGAAGGGATGGTCGTGACGCTGGACGGGGACTTAGGGGCAGGAAAAACAACCTTCACCCAAGGATTCGCGAAGGGACTGGGTGTTACCCGAAACGTCAACAGTCCGACGTTTACGATCATGAAGGTCTACACTGGACGATTGCCGCTGTATCATATGGATGTCTACCGTCTTGAAGGCGGAGATGACATCGGTCTTGAAGAATATTTAAACGGAGGTGGAGTCGCTGTCGTCGAATGGTCGGAATTGATTTCTGATGTCCTTCCACCCGAACGCCTTGCGATCACGATTGAACGGACAGGCGATGACTCGCGTCGTTTTTTGCTTGAGCCGATCGGTGAGCAGTACATCCAACTATGTGAGGGGTTAAATCAATGAAAATCGTAGCGATTGATACATCGACGAAACAACTGTCTGTTGCGTTATCGGACGGCAAACAGATTTTGGCGGAAGCCTCTTATGTGACGTCTTTGAACCATGCAACCAAATTGATGCCGTTGCTTGAGCGTATGATGCAGGAAGTCCGCTGGTCGCCGCGCGATCTGACACGTGTCGTCATTGCTGATGGACCCGGTTCGTATACTGGTCTCCGGATTGGGGCAACAACGGCCAAAACATTGGCATACACATTAGGAATCGAGCTGGTTCCTGTGTCAACGCTTGAACTGATGGCAGCATCTGCCGGTTCAACCGGACGTATCGTAGCGATTCAAGACGCCCGCCGGGGAACCGGCTTCGTTGGTCTATATGAAAACGGTCAGTTGGTCGGAGAAGAGCAACATACATTGGTCGCAGATTTCGTCAAAAATCTGCCGGCGGATACGCAAGTAACAGGAGACGTGGACAAGTTCGTATCGGAACTGGAACCGTTTGTCATCGTTGATCCGGCATTCCGTGCCCCACGTGCCGGTGTTCTGGCATTGCTCGGAGCGACCCGGCAGCCTGTCGAAGCCCATGCCTTTGAACCACGTTACCTGCGTCTTGCGGAAGCAGAAGCCAAATGGATTGAGGCACAACGCCATGACTAATGTCTGCATTCGAAAAATGACGGTTGTGGACGCACCGGGTGTACATGCCGTAGAACTGGAATCCTTTGCGACGCCGTGGACACTGGAAGCATTTGTTGCAGAAATGACGCAAAATCCGAACGCCTATTATTTGGTCGCAGAAACAGAAGAAATCATCGGGTTTGCCGGACTGTGGCACATTGCGGATGAGGGTCATATTACAAACGTTGCCGTCAAACGGGCAGCGCGTGGCACGGGAATCGGAGAAGCCCTGCTCGTTGCGTTGATCGCGGAGGCCAAACAGCTTGGGTTACGGGCGATGACACTCGAAGTGCGCGTTTCAAATTCACCGGCGCGTACCTTGTATGAAAAGCTTGGTTTTTTATACGCCGGGACACGGAAGCGTTATTATCAGGATAATAATGAAGATGCAGCCATCTATTGGTTGGAACTAGAAGGAGACAAGCTATGACACGACCGTTGATATTAGCAATTGAATCAAGTTGTGACGAGACAGCTGCGGCTGTCGTGCGCGGGGGGACGGATGTACTCTCGAATGTCGTCTCGTCTCAAATCGAGAGTCATAAACGTTTTGGCGGGGTCGTGCCGGAAGTCGCTTCCCGGCATCATGTGGAACGGATCACGTATGTCATTGATGATGCGTTAACGGAAGCCGGTGTCACGATTGATGACATCGATGCGATTGCCGTTACGGAAGGTCCGGGACTTGTCGGTGCCCTCCTCGTCGGTGTCAGCGCGGCAAAAGCATTGGCTTTCGCTCACAGTAAACCATTGATTGGTGTTCACCACATCGCAGGTCACATCTATGCCAACCGTTTGGAACAAGAGCTCCACTTTCCACTCGTCTGTTTGATTGCTTCAGGGGGACATACGGAATTGATTTATATGCCGGAAGACGGCGTCTACGAAGTAATCGGTGAAACCCGTGATGATGCAGCCGGAGAAGCGTATGACAAAGTGGCACGGACCTTGAAACTTCCTTATCCGGGTGGTCCCCGAATTGATCAACTGGCGCAAACCGGTCAGGATACGTTCCATTTCCCGCGCATTTGGCTTGAAAAAGAGTCGTACGACTTTAGTTTCAGTGGCTTAAAATCTTCTGTCATCAATGCTGTTCATAACGCCGAACAACGCGGAGAGGTCATCATTCCGGAAGACTTGGCAGCCAGTTTTCAAGCGAGCGTCGTTGAAGTGCTCGTTACGAAAGCGATTCGTGCCGTCAAAGAAAAGGGCGGCAAACAGTTGCTTGTCGCGGGTGGTGTTGCGGCAAACCGCGGACTGCGAACAGGATTGACAGAAGCTTGTCAACGTGAAGGGATCGAGCTCGTCATCCCGCCGATGCACTTATGCGGTGACAATGCCGCGATGATCGGAGCGGCCGCCATTCATCCATATCGGGCCGGCCGCCAATCGACACTTGCCATGAATGCCGAACCTGGGCTAGATTTAAAGTAAGGAATTCGAGAGACATGGGGGAAAAACGGAATGAAAAAAGTCATCATCGCGTTATTAGGTGTGCTCGTCATTGTCGCAATCGGTTTACAGATTCGGGAAATCGTCGATGCGTACCAAATCGCCTATAAAGAAGAGCTCGTACCAGATAAAAAAGCAGTTGAAGCGAATACGAAGCAGCAGCCCCTGTACGAAATTGGTCGTGCGGAAGGCGAACAGACACGGATCGAGAAGCTGTATGCGTTCGATCAGACCGTTAACGGTGAATTGAAGAACGTTGTGTTGGTCGACCGGAAATACGGTCTGACGAATAAAGCGAGTGATGACTTCTTTACGATCGCACCAGGTAAGCCGGCGACGGATCAGGAAAAGAAATCTTTCCAACCGATGATCGACCGACTCGACGCGGAACAAATCCAAGCGGAAGTCATCTCGAAGCATCAGGTCATGGCCAGTGAAAACAACAAAAAGCGGACGCTGACGCTCTATAAGGTCTTTTATAAAGATACCGATCAAAAAGAATACCTGTTTTTCATCGAGAAAGACGGTGGTTTGAAGCTGGATCTCTTTAAAAAAGGTTTCTCGCGTCTTGCGAACTATTAAAAGAAGCGGTGTTCTCCCACAAACCTTGGGAGAACGCCGCTTTTCTCATTTCCATTCGAGTAGACCCGTTAAGTCATCGTAAATGCTGTCCGGATCGAGATTCAACTCTTCGACCGGCAGACCTGCCCGATTGATCCATGCTGTCCGAAAACCAAAACTTTTGGCACCGGTGATGTCCCAGCCGTTCGACGACATGAACAGGACGTCTTCCCGTTTCAGCCCCAGTGTGTTGAGGGCATGCATGTAGGATGCCGGAGTCGGTTTATATTGTTTGATGTCATCGACGCTGATGATATGGTCGAATCGTTCGGCCAGTCCGGACTGTTCCATCAACGGATCGAGCATATCGTGTGAGCCGTTTGAGAAGACCGCCAGTTGTTTATCCCCCATCTGTCGGAGGACGGCATCGACTTCCGGGTAATGGTCGAGTTGCAAATAGACCTCCATCAAGTCAGCAATATGTTCTTCCGTGACATGCAGTTTGAGTTGGAGCAAGGCATACCGAAGTGCGTCACGCGTCACTTGACTGAACGGAACGTATTGTCCGTTCAACTGGCGTAAAAACGAGTACTCGAGTTGCTTTTGGCGCCAGGCCTGGCTGATGGCTTCCCCGTGTCCCGGATACAGTTCTTCTGCTTTTACTTTGACGGAATGGACATCGAATAAGGTCCCGTACACATCAAAGACTAAGGCTTTAATTGGTTGTGTCATTTTGATCACCTTTCTGGCTTTTCTGTTCTCTTTACACAGTTCCCGAAAACCAACGTCGTTGAAACACATATTCGAGGAGGGAGCCGAGGCGTGACGCGAGCCGGATTCGGGAACAGGTAAAAAAGACGAGCAGTACAGGAAGGAATATGTGACCTATAATGACACACCAACAAAAAATCATTCGAATTCTTTTGCTTGTCCTGATCATCAGCGGACTGATCTGGTTCAGCCGTTCGTATCTCAACATCCGTCCGACAGACATCAAGGAGTGGATTTTATCGTTCGGAATGTGGGCGCCGATTTTGTATATTCTTCTCTATACGATTCGCCCGTTGATTTTCTTTCCTGCATCGGTCCTGTCGATTACCGGTGGACTGGCCTTTGGTGCCTGGCTTGGGACGCTTTACACCGTCATCGGAGCGACACTCGGTGCTGTCGTAGCTTTTTTAGTTGCGCGAAAGCTCGGGAGTGGATTGATTAAGGAGAAGGCGAGTGCCGGAAAAATCGAACAGATTCAGCAGCAACTCGAAAAAAATGGATTCATCTATGTATTGATCTTCCGTCTGCTTCCGATTTTCAACTTCGATTTGATCAGCTATGCAGCAGGACTGTCGAAAGTCCGTTTGCTGTCCTTTTTCCTGGCAACGCTGATCGGAATCATCCCCGGGACATTTGCCTATAACTTTTTAGGCAGCAGTATCGTCTCGAAAGATCCGCAAATCATCATCGGTGCGATTGTCGTCTTTCTTGTCTTGACAATTGTTCCTTGGTATCTCCAAAAACGCTGGAAAGCAAAAAAGAACCTCGGCTGAAGTCGAGGTTCTTTCCAGTTAAGCGTGAAGCCGTTGTGCCCGGACGAAAAATTCACTTGCGAACGTGCGGCAGGCGGCTTGTTTCTCGGGTGTATTTGGATCAAACTCAATCTTCAGCCCGGGAACGACGATCGTTGCGCCGGCGGACGTAAGCGTCTGTTCCAATGTATCGACGGCTGCACAGTATTTGGGATAATCGAGGTCACCGGAACCAAAGGCGGCAGCGGCTAAACCGTTTAACGTACTTTCCCCCAACTCCTCGACGAAGTCTTCTGCTTCATACGGCAAATCGCCGTCCCCCCACGTGTAGGAGCCGAGTAAAACGGCATCATACTTGGAAAAGTCGGACGGGTATAACTGATCGAGCTCTTGTATGTGAACCGTACAGCCCTTGGGCTCGAGTTCCGACTGCAAGATCTGTACGATGTCTTCTGTGTTGCCGGACATGCTGACAAAACCAATCATGATGTTCATCTGAATCATCCTTTCTCCAAGATGTGAACCTCTTTAGTTTAATTGATAATCGTTCTCAATACAAACGTAAATAAAAAGTCTCCCCTGAACGGAGAGACTTTTTATGTCAGTCTTGGAGCTCGGCCCATTCTTCGATTGAACGAATGACAGGTTCAAGCTGACGACCTTTGTCAGTCAAACTGTATTGAATTTTAATCGGACGTTCCGGAATGACGGTCCGGATGACAATACCTTCCGCCTCAAGTTCCTTCATGCGCTCCGTTAACATACGACCAGATAACTCCGGAATCGCATCTTGAATTTCGTTGAAACGACAGGTCTTCGTCATGAGATGACGTAAAATCAAGCCCGTCCACTTCTTGCCCAAAATTTCAAAGGCATGTTCGACTTTCGGACAAAGGGCAGTCGGAATCAATGTCTCTTCCATCAGCACTCATCCTTTCTATACTTGTAGTATACCCGCTTCCACTAAAAAAATCGAATCATTTTACTTAATGTAACAAAAAGAACAAAAACAAATCTATTTACTTTTAGTAAGTGTTAGTTTATAGTCGTATTTAGGTTACAAAAAGTAATTAAAAAACATTAAGTAAAAGGAGTTTTGATCAAGATGATGGATTTAGGATTATTTCTTATTCGATTGGTGATTGGATTAACATTTGCGGCACACGGGACACAAAAACTGTTTGGTTGGTTCGGAGGGCATGGCATTGCAGGGACGGGTGGCTGGTTCGAGTCAATCGGCATGAAACCGGGTAAAATACTTGCAATTACGGCAGGACTAGCGGAACTGGTCGGTGGTTTGTTGTTTGCCGGTGGTTTGTTCTTATGGTTCGCTGCCGCCTTGATCATCGGATCGATGCTCATCGCCATCATCAAGGTCCACGGTCAAAATGGTTACTGGGTCACACAGAACGGGTACGAATACAACATGGCCCTGATCGTCATCGCCCTCGGCGTCGCATTGATTGGTGCTGGAGACTATTCGCTCGCAGCCATGCTCGGGTGATCAGAGAAAGCGGGTAATGAACAATGAAGTTTGATGCACAGTCACTCAGTCCAAAAGAAAATTATAAATTGTTGATCGGGAGCATCATCCCGCGACCGATTGCCTTCGTGACGACAAAAGGTGCGGACGGAACGATTAACGCTGCGCCGTTTTCGTTTTTCACGGTCGCCTCAAGCCACCCGCCGCAATTATTGATCGCAGTCCAAAAGACGGATCAAGGGGAAAAGGATACGGCCAAAAATATCTTACTCAATCAGGAGTATGTCATCCATATCGTCAGTGAAGAGATTGTCGAAGCGGTCAACGAAACGGCAGCCCCGCTCGCTTACGGTGAAAGTGAACTGGAGCGGACGAATCTAACGTTGATCGACAGTGATTTGATTGACGTCCCGGCAGTTGCGGAAGCGAAGATTCGCTTTGAACTGAAACTGACACAACACGTTGATCTGGAGGCAGCTGATTTATTGATCGGTGAAGTCGTACGGTACCATGTCGCGGATGAACTCGTAGACTCGTTCCGGATTGATGCCGACGGTTTAGGCGCGATTGCCCGTCTCGCCGGAAATGATTATGCCAAAATTGGTGACATTTTCACGATTGCACGTCCTACGAAATAAGACAACGCCATACCAATAGACGAGGAAAGCAGATTCGATATCCGCTTTCCTCGTCTATTTTTGTTGCCTATTCCATTTTATGACGTTTACTGTACTGGAAACCGTCCAGTAGATAAAACAGAACGGCGAGCGCCCAAATTCCGACACAGCTGATCAAAAACGCGGTCAGAGGAGAGACAGCCCCGTAATACATAATGATCATCGGATCGTTCAGTGCAACGAACGATTGGGTCGTCAGCAACGTGCAAATCAGACCGGACAATAAACTGATGAACAGTCCGCTCCACGTCTGGATGACAAGACCGATCATACAGGAAATTAAGATGAACAACGGATAAACGGCGTTAAACGCATCCGGACGAATGAAAGCCGAGACATAGTCCGCATACATCGGGACGAAATAAAGCACACCGGACAATAATCCTTGGATCAGGTTGATGACATAACTTTTCGAGCGCATCAGTGGAACGACTCCCACTGTTCCATCAGGTCAAGCAGGTCAATATCAATCTGATCGCGTTCGGCTGAGAGGGCGGTTGCTTTCGGGATATCATTAAAGACTTCCGGTTCACACAACAACTGTTCGATTTCGACCGACCGGTTCTCTAACCGTTCAATCTCTTGTTCGAGTTGCTCGAGCTGTTGTTTCTTTTTGCGTGCTTCTTTTTGTGCTTCTTTATCAATCGTCTTCGTCGAAGCGACTTTGATCGCTTTGGCTTCTTCCGCTTCAAGTCGGGCAATTTCTTCTTTTTCGGCTTTTTTCTCCATGTAGTAGGAGTAGTCACCGAGATAATCGGTTACGCCATCGCCACTCATCTCAATAACACGGGTCGCGACACGGTCGATGAAGTACCGGTCGTGGGAGACGAAGAGCAACGTTCCTTCGTAGTCGACGAGGGCGTTTTCGAGGACCATCTTCGAATCGAGATCCAAGTGGTTCGTCGGCTCATCCAGCACAAGCAGATTCGTTTTACGTAACTTCAGCTTTGCGAGTGCCAGTCGTCCACGTTCACCGCCGGATAATTCATGAACGAGCTTGAAGACATCATCTCCGCTGAAGAGGAACTGTCCAAGCACGGACCGGACTTCCTGCTCGCGCATCAACGGCCATTCGTTCCAAATCTCGTCGATGACTCGGTTGCGGTCGTTCAGTTCCGCCTGCTCCTGATCGTAGTAGCCGATCGAGACACCTGTGCCGAAACGATAGTCACCGAACAACGGTTTCAGACGGCCGACGAGGACTTTCAGCAACGTCGACTTGCCAATCCCGTTTGGTCCGACAAGCGCGAGCGACTCGGCACGTTGCAGCCTAAACGTGATATTTTTTGAGACGGCTGCTTCATAGCCGACCGCAAGTTGATTGACCTGTAACACGTCATTGCCGCTTTGTTTTTCAATCGGGAACGACAGGACAGTACTGCGTTCGTCGCCGTCCGGTCGATCAATCCGGTCGACTTTCTCAAGGCGTTTGCGAACACTTTGCGCTCGTTTCGTCGTCGTCGCGCGGGCGATGTTACGCTGGATGAAATCCTGCATCTTCGCGATGTCTTCCTGCTGTTGTTCGAACTGTTTCATTTCCTGTTCGTACAGCGCCGCTTTTTGTTCGAGATACTTCGTATAATTACCGGTAAACTTCCGGGAGACGTTGCGGGACAATTCATAAACGATGTTGACGACTTGATCGAGGAAATACCGGTCATGGGAAACGATCAAGACGGCGCCGCGGTAACCGGATAAGTAACTTTCAAGCCAAGACAGTGTATCGATGTCCAGGTGGTTCGTCGGCTCATCGAGAATCAACAGTTCCGGTGCCTGCAGCAACATCTTCGCCAAAGCGAGCCGGGTCCGCTGTCCACCGGAAAGCGTCTGAATCCGGCGGGAATAATCGTCCGGATAAAAGCGCATCCCGTGTAAGACGGAGCGGATGTTGGCTTCGAACTGATACCCGCCGGCTTCCGAGAAGTCGTGTTGCGCTTGATCGTATGTTTTCAAGAGACGGTCGTAGGCAGTCGGATCGTTTAATATGTGTTCCATGCCCATCTCGATTTCCATCCGGCGTAACGCCCGTTCTTGATCCTGCAGGTGTTCGAAGACGGTCAGCATCTCGTTCCAGATCGATTCGTTGGACTCAAGTCCGCTGTCCTGAGCGAGGTAACCGATCCGGACTTCCTTGCTCTTCATGATTTCCCCGGAGTCATGCGACAGCTCGCCGGCGATGATTTTTAAAAGTGTCGATTTTCCGGCACCATTTCGTCCGACGAGGGCAATCCGGTCCCGTTCCTGTACTTCGAGTTTAATATTTTCTAAAATCGGCTCAACGCCGAATGATTTTGAGAGTTGGTTTACTTGTAAGAGAATCATATCCATCCATCCTTCCACCCCTTAGTCTATCACGAAAAATCCTGCCGAATATAATATTTGTTACTCTATGTGAAGTGGTTTACAATCAAGGAGAGTAGAATTCTTTGCAATGATTTGGGTGCCACGTCAGAACGTGGACGAAGGGGGAACTGCAGTATGAATGGGCCAGACACAAAAATACCACAAGCAACGGCGAAACGACTGCCGTTATATTATCGTTTCATCCAGAGTCTTTACAATTCCGGCAAGCTGCGCGTCTCGTCAGCCGAGCTCAGCGAAGCGGTCAAAGTCGACTCGGCGACAATCCGTCGTGACTTTTCCTACTTTGGGGCGTTAGGGAAAAAAGGGTACGGTTACAATGTTCAACATTTGTTAACATTTTTCCGAAAGACACTCAACCAAGACGAGGTCACGAATGTCGCCTTAATCGGGGTTGGACACCTCGGAACAGCGTTTGCAAATTATAACTTTTTAAAGAATAATAGTACTCGTATCGTCATCGCGTTTGACGCGGATGAGGACAAGGTCGGAACGACGACACAAGACGTTCCGATTTACCACGTGTCAGATATGAAAGAACAAATCAAAGCGAACCATGTCGATGTCGCCATCTTGACGGTACCGTCCCAGTTCGCCCAGTCAGTAGCGGACGAGTTAGTTGAGTATGGTGTGACCGGCATTCTGAACTTTACACCGGCACGATTAAACGTACCGGCCCATGTTCGGGTCCATCACATCGATCTGTCGATTGAGTTGCAGTCGCTTGTTTATTTCATGAAGCATTATTCGCAATCAGCTGAAGGAGTGAAATCATAATGGAAAACTTAATCCCGTTAACACTTGGTATCGGCCCGGGAAGCATCGCCTTGATCGGCGTCGTCGCTTTAATCATCTTCGGACCAAAAAAATTACCGGAACTCGGCCGCGCTGCCGGTCAGACGTTAAAAGAATTCAAGAGCGCGACAAACGGCATCATGGAAGATGATAAAGACAAAAAGGACGAAACGAAAGAGAAGTGAGTGAATCATGGCGATCGATCAAGAGCAGAGTATGACGACGCACTTAGATGAACTCCGGAAACGGATCATCTGGTCGCTCATCATCGTGGTGGTCATGTTCGCTGCAGCTTTTCCGCTTGTCCGTCCGCTTGTGCGTTTTCTGCAGGCTGACTTAAAGGAGCTCGGAATTGGTCTGAACGCTTTTAACGTGGCCGATCCACTGATGTTATATCTGAATCTTGCGTTCATCATCGCAATCGTCTTGGCGTCACCGTTTTGGATGTACCAGCTTTGGGCGTTCATCCGTCCCGGTCTGCATGACCAAGAACAAAAAGCGACGTTGACGTATATTCCAGTAACGTTCTTCTTATTTTTAGCTGGTATTTCATTTTCTTACTTTTGGTTGTTACCGTTTTTACTCGAAGTATCGACGGAGCTCGGACAAGAGCTCGGCATCGAACAAGTCATCGGCGTCGAGAACTATTTCAGCTTTTTGATCCGGTTGACGATCCCGTTTGGAATACTGTTCCAACTGCCGGTCGTGACGATGTTTTTGACACGGCTTGGACTCGTGACGCCGTTCTTCATGCGGAAGAATCGGAAGTATGCCTACTTTGCGTTATTCGTCGTCGCGGCGTTGATCTCACCGCCGGACGTCACTTCGCATTTAATGATCTCTGTTCCGCTGTTCGTCTTATATGAAATCAGCATCATGATTTCAGCACGGACATATAAAAAAGTACTGATCTTGGAGCAACAAGCAGAACTGGAACGGCAGGCGGATTTGATGCGTGAGTTGAACGATTAATAAGAGATTCTCTCGTGCCATCGCGGCAGGGAGAATTTTTTTGTAAGCGGTCTAATTTTATATTGAAAAAATGAACAGCAATAGGTATACTCATAATAGAAACACACGGGGGCTTAGCTCAGCTGGGAGAGCGTTTGGCTGGCAGCCAAAAGGTCGTCGGTTCGAGCCC
This sequence comes from Caryophanales bacterium, assembly GCA_902363455.1. Taxonomy (GTDB): domain Bacteria; phylum Bacillota; class Bacilli; order Exiguobacteriales; family Exiguobacteriaceae; genus Exiguobacterium_A. The sequence goes on from CABJAC010000001.1 coordinate 11,694, forward strand.
GATAGTCTCCATATCGTTTTACCTGAAAACTCTTGGGCAACCAAGAGTTTTTTTTGTTGACCGGATAACAGATGGGGAATTTAGGATAATGGTTATAACGATGGCGTAAAACGGTAAAAAAACAAAAAAGGATTGAAATTGAATTGTATAAGATAAGAAAGTTAACTAAACTAAAAATACAGAATTTTCGTTTAATATTCTTTTTTTTGTCAAACACTACATTTTTAGAAAAGAGGAAATCGAATGAAGAAAAAGAAGATTGCTCTGATGGCAGCTGCCCTCATGACATCTTCCAGCCTGGTTCATGCCGAGGGACTTACGTCATCACAAAAAGTGAATGTCCAAAAGCCGCAAGCACTCTCAGTGAAAAAAACAGGGCAGGAAAAAACATACAGTCCAAATGAAAAAGTCCGGATTGTCGTCGAACTCGATCAAAAAGCGGCGATTGAACACGCACAAGCTCAAAATAAACGGTATAGCACATTAAGCAATACCGAAAAAGTCATACTCAAGAATCAAATCGTCAATAAGCAGAAGGAAGTCAAAGCAACGATTGCCCAAAAAGACATTGCGGTTTCTTATAAAGAAAGTTTTACGACCGTTTTGAACGGTTTCAGCGGAGAAGTCAAATACGGTGAAATCAAAGAATTGGAAAAATTAAGCGGAGTCAAAAGTGTACATATCGCCCATGAGTATGCGCGTCCTGAAGTCGAAAAAGGCGCCAAACCGAACATGGTACATAGTAAAGACATGATCAATGCAAAGCAAACATGGCAGGATTACGGTTATCAAGGGGAAGGAACGATTGTTGCCGTCATCGACACAGGGATTGATCCGACGCACAAGGACATGGTACTCAGTCCGGAGACGAAAGTCGATTTGACTTCGTCAAAAGTCGAGAGCTTTAAATCTTCAAAAGGCTTAAAAGGAAACTACTTTACAGAAAAAGTACCGTACGGATACAACTATGCGGATCATGACAGTGAAATCCGTGATCTCGGTCCTGGGGCTTCCATGCACGGGATGCACGTTGCCGGTACAGTCGGTGCCAACGGCGATGAGGCGAGCGGCGGTATTAAAGGAGTCGCACCGGAAACACAGCTTCTGGCAATGAAAGTATTCGGAAATGATCCAGGCATGCCGTCGACGTTCAGTGATATCTACATTAAAGCGATTGATGACGCGATTGCTCTCGGTGCAGATGTCATCAACATGAGCCTCGGTTCGACGGCATCATTCGTTCAAAAAGACGATCCGGAACAAAAGGCGATCGTCAATGCGATGAACAACGGAATTCTTTGTGCGATCTCTGCTGGTAACTCTGGTTATGCAGGAAACGGCGCCGGAAACCCATACGCGTCGAATCCGGATATCGGTGTCGTCGGTTCACCCGGACTGATCAGTGAGGCGCTGCAGGTCGCTTCCGTCGAGAACACACAGTTGACGCTTGAAGGGATGGCACTGACAGTTGATGGAGAAGACGACGGTTATCTCGCTTACCAAAAACAAGATTCACCGAATCCGATTCCGGTGTTCGACAAAGCAGCAAAAGACGTGATCTATGTCGGTGACGGAAGTGAAACGAACTACACGGGGAAAGACGTGAAGAATAAAGTAGTATTCGTCGTCCGTGACGGCAGCTTTAATTACGGGATGATTCAGGCGGAAGCTGAAAAGCAAGGTGCAGCCGGTGTCATCGTCCGCGGTCGTGTTGATCACGGGGATTATGTCAGCATGTCGCTGAATAAACCGACGATTCCGCTCGTCTCGTTAAGTATCGCGGACGGGAACGAACTGGAAGCGAAAGCAAAAGCCGGTAAAGCGTTGACGGTGACGTTTGACGGAAAAGCAGTCTCGGCACCGAATCCGGTTGCCGGCGAGATGTCTGATTTCACATCGTGGGGTGTGACACCAAATCTTGACTTTAAGCCGGAAATCACGGCTCCAGGCGGAAAAATCTACTCGACGCTCAACGACAACGAGTATGGTGTCATGAGCGGAACATCGATGGCAGCGCCACATGTTGCCGGAGGAACGGCACTCGTCATGCAACGCGTCGATAAGGATTTTAAAGTCAGTGGTGCAACGCGGGTCAAACTGGCGAAAAACATCCTGATGAATACATCCCGTCCGCAACTGGACTCAGGATCATATAATCAGGAAGCGAAAACAGGCAACTATTATTCGCCACGCCGTGAAGGTGCCGGATTGATGGATTTGCGTGCAGCGATGAAGACACCGGTCGTCGTCACCGAGACGAAGTCGGGTGAAGGGAAAGCTGCCTTGAAACAAGTCGGTGACAAATTCAGCTTTACGCTCGACTTGAAGAACTACAGCAATGAAAAATTAACGTACAAGTTGGCCGGAACGGTCCAATCCGACCTTGTCGTCAAAGGGAAGAACTTACTGGAGACAGACGGAATCTTTAAGAAGGGAACAGTCGGGGCTGTTGACGCCAACAAAGGCACATTCCCGATTTCCTTTACAGTCGGCTCGAAAAAAGCAAGCTCGGTCGCGATTGATGCGAAGAGTACGAAGCAAGTCAATGTAACGGTTGATTTAAAAGATACGATCGACGGGGCAAACGGTGTACCGCTTGAGACACTCTTCGAGAACGGCTACTTCGTTGAAGGTTTTGTTCGTCTGATGGATACGAAAAGTAAAAACCCGGAATTGACGGTTCCATACGTTGGTTTTAAAGGGTCGTGGGATAAAGCACCGATCATTGATGCGCCGAGTTATGATGATCAAACATTTTACGGGGCGACCGGTCTCGCGACAGAAATAAACGAGGACTATACGTTGCTTGGACTTAATACAGCAGGAGATGTCCTCAAAGAAAAAGTATCGTTTTCACCAAATGGAGATGGAAGCACGGATGAAGCGTTCCCGGTCCTGTCGTTCCTGCGGAATGCGAAAAAAGTGGAATATGCCATTCTCGACCGGAATCAAGCGGTGCTTCGCAAATTAGAGACACAAGAAGATGTCACCAAAAATTATTATGATCGTGCAAAAGAGCCGGGTTATACATCGGTGACAAATGCTGCGTGGGATGGAACCGTCAACGGCTCGAAGGTGAAGGACGGTCTGTACTACTATCAAGTGAAATCAATCGTCGATTATCCGAATGCAAAATGGCAGAATGCATTGTTCCCGGTATATGTGGATACACAAGCACCTGCTACCACAACGAATTGGAATGCGGATAAAAAAATGGTTTCATGGACAGCCGGGGACTTAGGAACAGGTATCGCTTCATTTGATATTCTGGTCGATGGAAAAAGTGTCTTAAAAGAACCACTGGCTCCGTCGGTGAAGAGCTATACACTGACAGATCTCCCGAGCCGTGCGAAAGTGACACTGGTCGTATCGGATTATGCCGGAAACCGCATTAAGAAAAACGTCAACACGTCAGGTGTCGACAAGGCAGTTCCAAGCGTACAAATTGATACACCGGAAGCACTCGGGTTAGCGACATCACAACAAGTGACGGTTTCAGGAAACGTCGCGGATGAGTCGGATGTGAAGTCGTTTAAGATCAATGGAAAATCGGTTAAATTACGTTGGGATGCGGCGAAGCAGCATTACACATTCAACCATGGCATCACGTATACGACGGACGGTGTAAAATCGTTTAAAGTCGAAGCCTATGATAAAAAAGGGAACCGTGTTGCGTTCAGCCGACAAGTCATTATCGATTCGGAACGTCCGACGATTCAAGTGACGGCTCCAAAAACAGTCTCAAGTAAAACAAAAACAGCGAAGATGACCATTGTCATCCGTGACAACTACGATGAGTTACGGTTTGATCTGAACGGCAATTCTGAATACCGACACGCTTTTAAAGAACCGTATCAGATGCGCGCATTCAAGAAAACCATCAATAAGACCGTTACCTTGAAAAAAGGTCAAAACGTCTACAATTTGAAACTAAAAGACTTGGGCGGCCATGTCGTCGAGAAGAAAGTCGTCATCACGAAGAAATAAGCTTTGCAGGCAGTGCTGGTCCCGGTGGTATTTCCCCGGAGCCAGCACTATTTTTTTCGACACGCAGTGTGTTGCAGACATGCTTTTGGTGTTTATCAAGTTCCGGGAAGGGGAAATTTCTTTACAGGTTACTTTTGAGGGGGAAATTCGTATGAATCCATTTACTACACTCATTGCCTTCATCGTCGGCTGTCTTGTTCTTTATCTCGGAATTCGTGATAAAAACGGTTGGCTGATTGGTGTCGCCATGATTCCGCTTGCCATTGTCGCGTACAGCGTGATCTATTTAATCATCCAAGTCTCGGCCTAGAAACTTCTTTTTTTCAGAAGTTTCTTTTTTTTTGAAACATAACTGGTAAAATGTAAGTATATGACAGTAAAGAACGACAGAAAGGAACGTGTTTCAATGAATACTGTGACAGTTCAACAGACGGAACTGCAGGAACTTTATCAACACATGCATCAACGAACAAGTGCTAAAGTATGGGGCATTTTAGCACTCTTCTTATTCGTCAGTAATTTTCTAGAGCAACCGCTGTTCGCCTTGATCATTCCGACTCTTTATTTCGCGTATGATATGGTGATGCAACACCGCCGTTTTCAAATCGTCGCCCGTCACACGTCTAAAGAATCAGCAGACCGGTTATTCCGTCTTCATGTCGGAGTCGGGCTGTTTCAATACGGAGCGCTGGCTGCTTTGATTGTGCTCACAGCCGATCGTTCAGCTACAGCCTTTTTACTTGGACTGTGTCTCGGAGTCATCCCGTTTTACTGGCTTTGTCGACGCATTTTGACCTACCGTTCAAAACAGATTGATCCGAGCTATATCAGTGAAACAGAAATCCAACAGGGATGAAGGAGGAAAGCAAGATGCAAACGGCACGAGACGAACGACTGCATGCGTTGACGCTTGCTTACATCGACAAAAGTCAATTGCAAAAAAACGGCTGGCTGATGGCGGCATTGGCTGCGACGCTCGGAATCTTTTCGGAAACGATGGATTCGTCACTTTACTTCGGTCTGTTGCCGCTTGTATATCTTGCGTTTGATTTCCCGTTCCAGTGGGAAAAACGCAAAATTTTGGAACGGTATCTTTCAAAAGATCAGGTGACGACACAATGGATGTTGTGGCTCGGAATTCAGCTTGTGTTATATGCATCGCTGTTCTTTGTAGTGTTTGAGACAAACAATCTCGGTTGGTGGAAGATGACCTTTTGGATGGTCCTGATTCTGGTTCCGGTCTATTTTGCGACCGACTGGTTGTTTAAGACGATGGTGCGGTCAGGCGATCCCGACTTCGTTAGTGATCAGGAAGTGCATAAGCACGTGAAGTATCTAGAGGAATGACGAGGGAAAAGGAGCGTACATCATGCGTACGGAACGGGACGAACGGTTACACGAGTTGACACTTGCTTATATGGAAAAAGACGTTTTAGGAACGAAGTGGTTATGGACGTTCTTGCTTTTTATAGGCATCGGGCTTTTAATGACACTGTTTGATTCGGTTTTATTGACGCTGTTATTTCCGGCTGCTTTCCTTGGATCCAATCTTCGTTACCAGATCAAAAAACGCCAAATTCTTGAATCATACGTTGGTGAAAAACTGGCAGCCAAACAATGGCGGTTTTGGCTTGTCCAACAAGTCGTGTCATGTGTTGCGTTTGCAATCCTTCTAGTCCAGATGATGAATTTGTCGTTTTGGCAGATGTGGGTGTCAATTCTCATTATCTTGCTCCCGATTCATCTTGTATCCGAATGGTGGTTTAAAAAACGCGTCTGGCGCGATGATCCGAATTTTGTCAGTGACCGGGAAGTTCAAAAAAATATATGAAGTAGGAGCAAACATCAAATGAATACCTTGCTTGAAAAAAATGCACGGTTAAATCTGCTCGGACCGCCGTTGAGAAAAATACAACACTTGGTTCCGATTCCTGTTTTAGTGCTTGCCTTGATCGGTTGGTTCATTCCGGGTTTTTGGGAAACGGGACTGTTTACGTTATTTGCGATTACCGTACTTTGTCTCGGGGGCATCGTCCGTGAAATCATGCGTTTGCGGATTTTAAAACGACGTTTGCCGGCTGAAGTGTATCAAGAGACCGTCTTGAAGGTCGGTCGCGCCTCGATAATCGGGTATCTTGGCCCTATCATTTTATTCTACGCGGGCGATCTCCTCCCTCAGTATTCGGGTGTCGCATTTGCACTGCTTTTATTTTGGCTGATTGCCATTACGGTGTATGTTTCTCGATTAAATAAAATAGCAAAACAATTGGACCCTGCTTTTGTGACGATGCGGGAAATCGAACAGTACCGGAAACCGGGAAATTAATTTAGCGGTCAGGGGGAGGTCAGGGAATGGATGAAATCAAACGGCAACGCACACTTGATTATCTGCGCCTCACGAAACGTGCCCGGCGTGTCCAAACGGTATTTTTTCTACTCGTCTTGGTCGTCTTTTTGTTTCTGGCAGATGATTTAAACTTTTCCGAAGCCTCGATGCATTACTTTTTACTAGTTCCGGTCCTCGGCTCCCAGTGGACCGTTCGCTTGTTGAAGTATCGTTATTTTACGAAACGATTTGACCGGATGGAAGTGTGGGACCATCTTGCCTTGCCGTACATCGTCATTACCATTAGCGAGTTGCTACTTGTCGTGGCATCCCAATTTCTAATTCCGTATGTGTCGCGACCAACGCTGATTGGTCCGATTCTTGTCTTTTTACTATCCGTCTTGTCGCTCGACCGTCTCGTCGATTCGCGGATCAAACGACTCGATCCGACCCACCTATCAGAACGTGAGCTGATTCTCGCGGAACGGGAAGCACGGCGCGTTAAATATTAAATAATAATGAACCGTTACGTAAAAAACAACAGCGGCGAAAGGAAGTTAAAATTCCTCTCGCCGCTGTTGTTTTTTTAGAAATGATTTGATTTACGAGACTCCTGCAGGAAGAAGCGCAAGGCAACTTGCGCTGTCAGAGACAAATAAGACCCGCTTTCCTGTCCAAATGGGCAGGAAAACTGGCTTGTGTCTCGCCTGAGGAAAGCGAGTGAAACAAGAAATCATTTCTTATTGGTTGATTAGTGTTCTTACTTTTTCAGAAGCAGATAGATAAAGTACGGGGCGCCAATCAGCGCAACAACGATACCAGCCGGAACGCCGTCCGGATCAGCGATGTTTCGTCCGATCGTATCCGCCAAGACGAGTAACCAGCCACCGATCAACAGTGCGATTGGTAAAAACCATTGGTGACGGGGACCGACAAGAGCACGGGCAATGTGTGGTGCCATCAAACCGATGAAGGAGATGCCTCCGGTGACAGAGACGGCAGACGCCGCGAGTGCGACAGCCGTCAGCAACAGTTGAATCCGTTCCTTCTCGATCGAGACCCCAACACCGATCGCGACCGGTTCGTTTAAAGCGAGCAGGTTCAATTTATTGGCTTTATACAGCGTAAACGGAACCAAGACGATCAGCCAGGGCAGCAAGGCGTAGACGAACGTCCAGTCCGTCCCCCAAATGTTACCGGCGAGCCATTTGGCGATGAAATCGACCTTTTCGCGTTTCGTTGACGAAATCAGGATGACCATGATGCCGGATAACGCCATCGAGAAGCCGACACCGGTCAAAATCAGCCGAATCGGCTGAAGTCCGCGGATCCGGTCATAGGAAAGGGCGTAAATTGCGACAGCTGTCAGTAAGGCCCCTAAAAATGCAGCAACCGGTAATCCGTAGATAAATGAGCCGACATCAACCGGGAAATAGAGGAAGAAAATCGCCACCGCAACACCGGCTCCTGTGTTAATTCCGATAATGCCGGGATCGGCCAGTTCATTCCGTGTGATCCCTTGCAAAATCGAACCGGACAAGGCGAGTGCCATTCCGGCGAGCAACGTAATTAAAATCCGCGGCAGACGCAGCGAGAACAAAACGAAATCTTCTTTAAACGATCCTTGACCGAATAACGTCGGCAACAGACGGTCGTACGAGACGGATGCTGGACCAAGCCCGATACTGATGACGATCGTGCCGAGCAATAACAAACTTAACAATAAAAAGATCAAGCGTTGACGTCGGCGTAAACGAGTTTCCATCATGAGAATGCGTGACCTCCTTTACGGACAATCAATAAGAAGAACGGTAAACCGAGCATCGAGACGATTGCGACGACCGGTGTCTCGTACGGCGCAAACAGCGTCCGACCGATTGTATCGGCGAGTAACATGAACGTCGCTCCGAATACAGCCGTCATCGGCAGAATGTAACGGTAATCGGTGCCGACGATGGCGCGGACGATATGCGGAATCATCAATCCGATGAACGCCATGTTGCCGACTAAGGCGACCGCTGCACCGGCAAGCAGGATGACGACGACATAAAGTACAGCTTTGATCCGGGTGATGTTTTGACCAAGCCCAAGTGCGACTTCTTCCGACAGACTGAGGATCGTCAACTGGCGCGAGAAGATCATCGCAATTACCGTCCCGATGACGATGACCGGCGTGATCGCTTGCAGTTGTCCCCACGTCGTGCCGACGAGTCCACCGGATGTCCACTGGGAAACATCTTGGGCAATCTTGAAGTAAATACCGATGCCTTCCGCAATTGCGTATAAAAAGGCAGAAATCGCTGATCCGGCGAGGACGATCCGGAGCGGGGAGAAGCCGCCTTGGCGGGAAGCACCGATTCCGAAGACGAGTGCCGCGCCGAGTGCGGCACCGATGAAACAGGCGAGCATGATGCCGTAATAGTTGATGCCGGGAATAAAGACAATTGCTAAGGCAAGAGCCGCATTGGCACCGGCGGTCAAGCCGAGCAGACCGGGATCCGCCAGAGGATTCCGGGTCATCGCCTGCATGATGGCACCTGAGACGCCGAGTGCGGCACCGACGAGAATCGCCGCAAGTTCGCGGGGGAGACGGATTTCCTGAATGATTTTTGCTTTATCGTTGAGCGGACCAAACGTCAAGGCGTTCCAGACTTCGCGAATGGTGGTATCCGCAGCACCAAACGTCATTGAAAGCCAAAACATGACGACGAACAGGATCAGTCCGAATGAAATTTTTAAGCCAAAAGGTAGTCGAGCGGATGACACAGATATCGCCTCCAGTTTGTATGAATCCAAAAAAGGAGGGAGCGATGAGGCTCCCTCCTTTAGTATACGTTACGCGCCAAGGAAACTTTTCTTGAAGAACTCCAGTTGACGTTCCAATGTGAGTGGATCGTTGAAGTAAAATTCTTTTGAATCGACTTCGTAGACTTGCTTGTTCTTAACGGCAGGGATGTTTTTGTATGTGTCCGTTTCTGTGAACGAGTTATCCGCTTCTGCTGTCTTGCTGAAGATCAGGTAATCGCCTGCATATTCAGGTAAGACTTCCGGTGATAACGCGTAGTAGCCGTCTTTTAACGCCATCTCTGTGACTTTTTTCGGCATTTTCAGTTTCATCTCTTGGTAGAGGATTTCTGTGCCGCGGCCCCAGTTGTCGCCGAAGACGTAGAGTTGTTTGTCGAAGCTTTCGATGACAGAAACTGTCGCATCGTCACCGATTTTAGCTTTGATTTCTGTTCCAGCATCTGCTGCACGTGTTTTAAAGTCTTTGACCCAGTCGCGTGCTTCTTGTTCTTTGTTGAGCAATTTACCGATTTCGATGTGTTGCGTCAAGTAGTCGACTTTGCCGTATGTGTACGTGACAGTGGGTGCGATTTCTTTGAATTTATCGATGTTTTTTGTCGTATCGTATCCGATGATGAGATCCGGCTCGAGTTCGATGACTTTTTCGACGTTCTCTTCTGATACTTCTTGAACATCTTTCAAATCAAACTTCGGATTTGATTTTGACCACGAGTCGACACCGACGAGCGGTACGTCGAGTGCCATGACGTTTCCGGCGAAACCAGCCAGGACGACGACACGTTTTGGATCAGCTGGAACTTCGACGTCCCCTTTTTCGGATTTATAGGTAATCGTTTCTTTTTTTGTATCAGCAGACGATGTCTCTTCTTTTTTCTCCGTGTTGCCACAAGCGGCAATCACAAGCGTTAACAATAAAAGAACCGGTAATAAAAGCTTTTTCATGATTCAGTCTCCCTTAATTAAGTTGTAGGTGACACACATCGGTTTATTCGTGCGCGGATCACGACCGATTTCGGCATCGATATGGAATACATCTTTGAGGACGTCTTTTGAGATGACTTCCTCACACGTTCCGGCTTTGACGACTTCACCGTGTTTCATGGCGATGATGTAATCGGCGAAACGTGCCGCTTGATTTAAATCGTGTAACACCATCACGATCGTCCGACCTTCTGTCCGGTTGAGTTGTTCGAGTAACTCCAAAACTTCGAGTTGGTGGGCGAGATCGAGGTAGGTCGTCGGTTCATCGAGGAAGATGATGTCCGTTTCCTGCGCGAGGGCCATCGCGATCCAGACCCGTTGCCGTTGACCACCGGATAAGGCGTCGACCGGACGATGCTTAAACGCCATCGTGTCCGTCGCTTCCAGTGCCCAATCGATGATCTCGTAATCGTGTTTCGTTAAACGACCAAATCCTTTTTGATAAGGAAAGCGACCGTATGAGACCAGCTCTGCGACCGTTAGACCACTTGCGCTTTCCGGTGTCTGGGGCAGGATAGCCATTTTCCGGGCAAGCAGTTTTGTACTTTCCTTGGCAATATCGAGACCATCAAGTAACGCGCGTCCCGATTGATGGGGAATGATCCGGGTCATCGCCTTCAGTAAAGTCGATTTGCCGCATCCGTTCGCACCGATGATCGTCGTGATTTTTCGATCAGGAATCTGAACCGTCAATTCCTTGACGATGGTACGATCTCCGTAACCAATACTGATTTCTTCTGTTGCTAGACGTACCATAGACAGAGGCTCCTTCTCGTGTAAAGCTGTTATCATTGATAATGATTATCACTATCGTCCACCTAACCATAACAGTTTCATAAAAACGCTGTCAACATTTTTTCTTGTCTTCAAGAGATGTTCACGTTATCATTGGGAATGAGAATGATAATCAGTCGTATCGAATCGTGAGGGAGTGAGCGAGATGGAGCAGCAGGAATTGTTCGATGTAACGGTAATTGGTGGAGGCCCGGCCGGGTTATACTCTACTTTCTATAGTGGACTACGCGGAATGAAGACGAAATTGATCGAATATCAGGCAGAACTGGGTGGAAAGATTCACGTCTATCCGGAAAAGATGATTTGGGACGTCGGGGGTCAGCCACCTATTACCGGTGCAAAGCTGATGGAACAGCTGGTCGAACAAGGACTGACGTTTAATCCGACCGTTCATCTGAATGAAAAGATCATCTCGATCACGAAAGATGTGTTTGGCAATTTTGTGCTAGAGGCGGAATCGGGAACGGTCCACTATTCAAAGACGGTCATCATTGCGGTTGGCGGCGGGATTCTCAATCCGCAGAAATTGAAGATCGAGGGCGCGGAACGGTACGAGGTGTCGAACTTGAACTACACCGTCAAATCGATTGAACGGTTTAAGGATAAGACCGTCATCATTTCCGGCGGCGGCAACTCGGCGATCGACTGGGCGAATGAACTGGAACCGGTCGCGAAAAAAGTCTACGTCACCTACCGAAAAGACTGTTTCACGGGACATGAAGCGCAAGTCGAGCAACTCGTGAACAGTTCGGCCGTATGTCTCTTGAATACGACGATTCATAAATTAATCGCCAGTGACGACCATCACCGGATTGCCTCGGTTGAACTGATTGATTGTGCGACAAGCGAGACGATGGCTTTGGAAATTGACGAGGTCATCATCAATCACGGCTACGAACAGGATGCTGAGTTACTGGCGAACTGTGAACTGGATTTGAAGCAGGTCGATGACTTCTATATTGAAGGAACGGCATCCAGTGAATCGAGTGTTCCCGGATTGTATGCAGCAGGTGATATCTTATCGCATGACGGAAAAGTCCACCTCATCTCCGGTGCGTTTCAGGACGCGGCGAACGCCGTCAACCGGGCGAAAAAATTCATCGAACCGGACGCAGCAAAAGTCGCGATGGTTTCGTCGCATAATGAAGTCTTTAAGAAACGGAACCGGGAACTGATTCAAGAAATGGTCAATCAGAAGTGAACCAAAAAAACACCTGTCTTTCAGTTCGACCTTGTCACATGGACATCGGTTTTCTGAAAAGCAGGTGTTTTTTTGGTTCGTTCAGTCATTAATCGTCATCGTCCTGGTCATCGTCGTCCTGGTCATCGTCCTGGTCATCGTCGTCCTGCCCTTGATCATCTTGATCCGTATCTTGATCATCTTCTTCGACATGACGATGCTCGGATTTCGTTTTTACATGATCGAAATATTCTAGTTCGATTTTCAATTGATAAGAACCTGAAAGTGCAAACAAACTGATGAGCTGTGTACGCAATTCCTCTTGCGTCATTTTTGGATTCGATTCAATGAACTGAATCAATTGACGCACGCGGGCTCCATCAACCGCGGCATTATTTGTTTTAACACGCAGTTGACTCTTTTTCTTTTTGAAGTGATACTCAACCTGACTTTCAGTTGTTTCTGTTGCGAGTTCGATCTTCATTTTTTTCAACATGTCTTCGTACCGATGACCGCCCTGATTGCGCTCTTTGCCGTCGAGGATACCATCGCGATCGGAGTCACGTGTATAGGGTTTCGTTCCAAGTTCGAGTTCAATGGTGTTACTTAAGCCGTCTCGGTCCGTATCTTCGTTCGCATCACTAATACGGTCCCGGTCACTATCTTGATTTCGAGGACTAAGTTCGAGTTTGTATTCTGTATAGTTACTTAAACCATCATGGTCTGTATCTTGCTGGGCCAGCTTCGTTCCTTTGAGCTTGTACTTCTTTTCCCAGCTGTCATGGATCCCGTTCTTGTTGCGGTCATACTTTGATGTCTTACTCTTGGCGTCGATTGAGCCGAGCGGAGTGAGCATTAAAGTACAAGCAAGACCGGCAGTTACTACATAATTGATTTTTTTCATGTTGGTGTAGTCTCCTTTTTTGAATTTCGGTAACTGGCAAGCATAGCCTGAAGCGGTAGCCCCTATAGTTTTGCGTCACCACATTTCTGTGGGTTTGCCCGTTCGATTCCAGTAAAGAACCGTACGTTTAGTATAAGCGATTCGTTTTTATAGAGATGAGTGGATTTTAAATAAAGAGTCAGTAAAATATATAATCATCTCGTGGGTTAATTAAGATTCAGGAAAGGGTCAACCAAAACCGTTGAAATGAAACGAATAGGACATGGATGGCTTCTGTTCTTCGGACGGAAGCCATCTGTTTTTTTGTATTGTACTATAACAGATGGGTTTGACAACACTCTGTATTTAGGACAAAATGCTCTTATGTGTTTTTTTAATTGCAAGATGTAGGAGGAATAATTATGGCAACAACAAAACGCAAGCCCATTGGTCTTGCTTGGCAGATTTTAATCGGATTGATTCTCGGGATCACTGTCGGCGGTGTCTTTTACGGGAATCCACACGTTGCGGAGTGGCTGAAGCCAATCGGTGACATCTTTATCCGAATGATGAAAATGATCGTTGTCCCGATCGTCTTTACGACGATCGTCCTCGGTGTTTCATCGGTCGGCAGTCCCAAAAGTCTCGGACGCCTCGGCGTCAAGACGCTTGGATACTTTACGATCGTGACAATGATCGCAATCTTTACCGGCTTGTTTGCAGCGAATCTCGTCGAGCCGGGTGCCGGCATCAACATGGCGACACTCGACAAGACAGACATCTCGACGTACGTGGAGACGGAAGAGACGACGCAAGATCAAGGGCTCGTTGAAAAAGTCGTCAACATCGTCCCAACAAATATCTTGGACGCGATGGTACGCGGGGATATGCTCGCAATCATCTTCTTCTCCGTTCTGTTTGGACTCGGTGTCGGGTTTGCCGGTGAAAAAGGTTTACCGGTCGTCCGCTTCTTCGAAGGGGTCGCAGCAGCGATGTTCAACTTGGTCAACATCGTCATGAAGTTTGCACCAATCGGTGTTTTCGCCCTGATTGGTGTCACGGTTTCGACGTTCGGGATCGAATCACTCGGTTCATTGTTCAAATTGATCGGAACGTTGTACGTGACGGCGCTGCTGTTCATGGTCATCGTCTTTGGTGCAATCATGAAATGGGTCGGCATCCGCGTGTCGGATTTTGTCCGTGTCTTCAAAGATGAATTGCTCCTGACGTATTCGACGGCATCGTCGGAAACGGTCTTACCACGCGTCATGGAGAAGCTGGAGAAGATGGGAGTTCCAAAATCGATCGTCAGTTTCGTCGTTCCGACGGGTTATTCGTTTAACCTCGACGGTTCTGCACTTTATCAAGCACTGGCTGCTTTATTTATCGCGCAGATGTACGATATCAATTTATCGATCGGCACACAGTTGACGCTTGTCTTCGTCTTAATGCTGACGTCAAAAGGGATGGCAGCTGTACCTGGGGTTTCGTTCGTCGTCTTACTGGCAACGCTCGGGACAGTCGGGATCCCGGCTGAAGGGCTGGCCTTCATCGCTGGAATCGACCGGATCATGGATATGATGCGTTCTGTCGTCAACGTGACAGGCAATACGCTCGCTTCGCTCGTCATTGCGAAATGGGAAGGGGTCCTCGACTCCGATCAACTTGATGAGTTCATGTCGACAGAAGGTAAACAGGATCGAATCAAGAGTGCATAATATAGGATGGTAGACCAGATGAATCGTCATCTGGTCTTTTTTGTGTTCACTGGATACGGTGTCGTGTTTGTCACGCCCGCTTTTCTCGGGCGGAACGCAAGCCGCGGTCGTCGTAGACGACCGGGTCTCGCCTGTTCCTGACGGAAGCGGTGCTTCCTTTTCCCGTAGAAGTCGGGCGATGAACACACGACACCTTCCTTTTACCGCATCATTACATCGTTTGATAGGATTAGAAAAAAATGAGATCACCGAGTAAATTCGGCGATCTCATTTTGCATTATTTCTTGTCGTCTTTTTTTTCCTGTTCTTTCTTGATCATCTTCTTGGCTGCCATCCGGAAGCGGAAGATGAGATAGAGACGGTAAAAGTCGACGGCTGCGAACAGCGTCAAGAGAATCGTCCAGAAGTTGAAGACGGTTCCTGCCTCGATTGAGTTGCTGTACGCGAGGTACATGAACAGAATACCGAAGATGGCATAGAAAAATGCCATGAAGTTTGAACCTTGTCGCATGAAAACACTACCTTTCATTAATTAAGTCGTTGCGTATAGTGCGAGTACGACGATGCCGTTGTTAAAGACATGGATCGCGATTGGAGCGATGATGCGGCGTGTCTTGACGAAGACGAGCGAGAAGACGAAACTCATCGCGACGTAAATCAAGAACTTGTTGTCGCCGTGGATTAGACCAAAAATCACCCCACTGAGAACAAAGCTGAAGATGAAGTTCAGTTTCGTCGACAAGTTTCCGAACATGATGTGGCGGAACAGAAACTCTTCCATGATCGGACCAAGCAGGACGACCATCAGTTGGAGAATCGGAATGACTTGGATCGCTTTCATGATGTCATCCGTATTTTGTGATTTCGCGATGTTTTCAATCCCACCGGACAACCAGGCATCAATCAAGTTGACGCTGATTAAAGAGACATACAGTAAGACAATCCCGATTCCGATCCACTTTAACGTATCCATCGTATCGGTTTGGTTGCCCTCTGCTTTCCACTTCTGCCAGTCAGGACGTAGACAATAGAAGGAAACGATGACGGCTACGGTAAAACCAATCGCGAGCCACCAACCGAGAACGCTCGGAATTTGGCTTTTTGACAGGAAACTCGGAAAGGTTGCTGGGACAAGTTGCACGATTAAATAAATCACGATCGGAATGATGTGACGGATTTGCCACTTCTCTGCCATGTTGAACGGCAGATTGACGGAATTTTTCATCGGTCGGGACACAACTCCTTTGTAATGAAGGTACTGTCCCGATTGTAACAAACAAACCGACCGGGCGCACGAATGGTGATGGTTCAAAGATGTCGATTTCGGGAAAACGGATAAGGGTTCGGGCTTGAATTCCAACTGGAAACCGTTTAAGATAAAAATATGTTAGCACTCCAATTAAGTGAGTGCTAAAAAACAGTCATGTTCAAGGAGGATGTTTCGCATGTTAAAACCACTTGGTGATCGCATCGTGATCGAAGTCGTTAAAAAAGAAGAAACAACACTCGGAGGAATCGTTCTTCCTGGGTCAGCGAAAGAAAAGCCACAAGAGGGTAAAGTCGTCGCTGTCGGTACAGGCCGTGTGACGGAGCAGGGTGTCCGTGTACCACTTGAAGTGAATGTCGGGGACCACGTCATCTATGCGCAATACGCAGGGTCAGAAGTGAAAGTCGATGGCAACGAATACTTAATCTTACGCGAAAGCGATATTTTAGCAGTAGCAAACTAATCAAAGGGGGATTTCAGTCATGGCAAAAGATATCTTATTCAGTGAAGAAGCACGCCGGGCGATGCTTCGTGGAGTAGACGCATTAGCGGACGCAGTCAAAGTGACGATCGGACCAAAAGGACGGAACGTCGTTCTCGAACGTAAATTCGGTTCGCCACTCATCACGAATGATGGTGTGACGATCGCAAAAGAAATCGAACTCGAAGACCACTTCGAAAACATGGGCGCGAAGCTTGTGGCAGAAGTCGCATCGAAAACGAATGAAATCGCAGGGGATGGTACGACAACAGCGACAGTCCTCGCACAAGCGATGATCCGCGAAGGACTCAAAAACGTCACTGCAGGCGCGAACCCGATGGTCATCCGTAAAGGGATCGAAAAAGCAGTCCGCCGTGCCGTCGAAGAACTGCACGCGATTGCGAAACCAATCGAAGGCAAAGAAGCGATCGCGCAAGTTGCGGCGATTTCAGCTGCTGACGAAGAAGTCGGTCAATTGATTGCCGAAGCGATGGAACGTGTCGGTCAAGACGGTGTCATCACAATCGAAGAATCGCGCGGCTTCACGACGGAACTTGACGTCGTCGAAGGAATGCAGTTCGATCGTGGCTATGCATCACCATACATGATTACGGATTCCGATAAGATGGAAGCGGTCCTTGAGAACCCATACATCCTGATCACGGACAAAAAGATTTCGAACATCCAAGAAATCCTGCCGGTTCTCGAGCAAGTCGTTCAACAAAACAAACCACTCTTAATCATCGCGGAAGACGTCGAAGGCGAAGCACTCGCGACACTCGTCGTCAACAAACTCCGTGGAACGTTCAACGCCGTTGCGGTTAAAGCACCTGGTTTCGGAGACCGTCGGAAAGCGATGCTCGAAGACATCTCGATCGTCACTGGCGCAGAATTGATCACAGAAGAGCTCGGTCTTGATTTGAAAGAAACACAAATCACGCAACTCGGTCGTGCGTCGAAAGTCGTCGTTTCAAAAGACAACACGACGATCGTCGAAGGAAACGGACACAGTGATTCAATCACAGCCCGTGTCGGTACGATCCGTTCACAAATCGAAGAAACGACAAGCGACTTCGATCGTGAAAAACTCCAAGAGCGTCTTGCGAAACTCGCAGGCGGCGTAGCCGTCGTCAAAGTCGGCGCAGCAACGGAAACGGAACTGAAAGAACGGAAACTCAGGATCGAAGATGCACTCAACGCGACACGTGCAGCCGTCGAAGAAGGAATCGTTGCTGGTGGAGGAACTGCCTTCATCCACGTCACGAAAGCCGTTGAATCGATTCTGGCTGTCACAACTGGCGACGAAGCAACTGGCGTCAACATCGTTCTTCGTGCGCTGGAAGCACCGCTCCGTCAAATCGCGGAAAACGCCGGTCAAGAAGGTTCAGTCATCGTCGAGCGTCTCAAGCATGAAGCACAAGGCATGGGGTACAACGCCGCGACAGACGAGTATGTCGACATGATTGAAACAGGAATCGTCGATCCGGCGAAAGTAACGCGTTCAGCACTTCAAAACGCAGCGTCTGTTTCAGCGATGTTCTTGACGACAGAAGCCGTCATCGCTGACAAACCAGAACCAGCCGGATCTGCTCCTGCAATGCCTGATATGGGCGGCATGGGTGGAATGGGCGGTATGATGTAATCTAACCATCCACCCCGCTAATCGATGAGATTTGTAGTGGAAACGGATTATAAAGCGCTAATTTAATGTTAAATCGGGGAGATCCTTTGTAAGTTCTTTGAACTTATAGAGGATCTTTTTTTACTACGCCAGTACAGAATTACTTTTGAATTTTTTTTAAAGATGATGGTTTTATGAATGGATATGAGTCTATTTTGAATGCTTTAGAAAGAATAGCAGGTGTCTTTTAAAAAATGTAATGTAAAATTAGGAAAACTATATAATAGATGCATAAAACGCTTGTAAGGGGTGAGAAAAAATGATGAACAAAATCCATATAATAGGGGCTTCAGGATCAGGAACATCCACACTGGGAAAAGCTTTAGCGGAAGTTCTTCCCCATAATTCTTTGGATACGGATGATTATTATTGGATATCCAAGTTTACGGAGCAGCGACCTGTACCTGAAAGAATAGAAATGTTGAAAATGGATTTGTCACATTCTGAACAATGGATTTTATCGGGAGCAACTGTAGGTTGGGGTAACTGCTTTGCTTCTTATTTTGACCTCGTTATTTTTTTATGGATACCACCGGAGATCAGACTCGAAAGACTGCAAAAACGGGAAATAGAACGATACGGGGAAGAGGTACTACCGGGTGGTGAAAAGTATGAACAATCGCAAACGTTTCTTAAATGGGCTACTCTCTATGACCATGCGGGTCTGGAAGTTCGAAGTAAAGCCTTGCACGAGCAGTGAATGGATGAATTATCATGCCCGGTGTTAAGGATTGAAGGCGACTATTCAGTCGAAAAATGTCTGGCGATGGTTAAAGAGTACTTGAGTACAGACTCTTAAAATTAATTTTGTAGTTCGAAAAAATTTTTATCTTCTAATGTGAAGAGTTATCTTGGAAATTACATAACAAAGGGTGAGAGCAATGCACCAATTTGAGAGAATCAGAATTGAGCCATTAAAAGACAAGTTCATAACTATCGTCAACGTAGCTAACGAACCTTTCCCTATCATTGGAAAGATCCTCCCGAAATTTTCTGACGGGGTCTGGTCCTACGAAGAACAGTTATACGAAACTCCATCTGAAATCCGTTTCCCGGATGACAAACTCGACTGGTCTACTTATATCGACAGCAGTGAAAAGATCGTCTTGTTAGCCTTTCATGAAGACGTGTGCATCGGTCAGATCCGTCTTGTGAAAGACTGGAACCGTTTTGCCTATATCGAAAACATCGCCGTCAAAAAGAGTTTTCGGAAAAGCGGTATTGGTCACTTGTTGCTTGAAGCAGCCGAAAACTGGGCGAAGGAACAATCGTTGATTGGCCTGTCGCTTGAAGCGCAGAACGATAACTTGATTGCCTGCCGTTTTTACGTAAAAGAAGGCTTTGCACTTGGTGGAGTGGATACACTCAAACAGTCGGCTAATCCGAATATTGATCTTACGTTGTATTGGTACAAAATTTTTTAACGTTGTTGAACTATTGCCAATTAAACTTTGTATAGTGAAAAGTGAGATACGAAAAACGATCCGACAGAAGTCAGGATCGCTTTTTTGTATTCTAGTCTTGCTCCAATCCATTCTTTTCAATGATAGCATCCGACAGACGCAAATCTTTTCGTACTTGTTTTGTTTGCGATTCGCACATGTCACGGTCGACCTGTTTTTTCGTCGAAACGTCATAACAGATGCCGTTGCCGGCTTTTTCCGTCAGGTTCGCTTCGTAATAGTAGTCCTTGTAACGGAACGAACCGTCACGGAAAGCGGTCAGATTCGGTTCGTCATCAAGCAGGGAGTTGCCCATCATATAAGGGGACTCGAGATTGAGTAAACCAACAATCGTCGGAGCGATATCGATTTGTCCGCCGTTCTCTTGAATGACTTGACCCGTGTCTTGATTTGGTTTTTTGATGAACAGCGGCGCTTGACGGTCGAGGGCAAAGGCGTCGACGGCATTGTCGATCTGCGCTTTTTGTTGCATCTCACTGCCTTCGTTCGTCAAGCCGCTGTCGTGATCCCCGTAAAAGATGACGAGTGTCTCATCCCACATGTCTTTTGCTTTTAACTCCTTGACCATCTGTCCGACGGCCTCGTCGACATAATGGACGGTCTGGTAATAACGTTTCAACATTGGATCCTCGTAACCGGACAAATCAAGCTCCCGTTTATCTTTTGGAATCTCATACGGCGTATGACTCGTCAGGGCGACGAGGAACGAGAAGTACGGTTCCTTGAGTGTTTCCATATGCTCGATCGATGTCGTCAAAAACTGTTTATCGTTTAACGCCATCCCGATTTCTTGTTGATCGGGATAATCCTTTTGGCTGAAGAAGTGATTGAAGCCTAAGTTCTGATACACTTGATCCCGATTCCAAAAGCCTTTTTCGTAGGCATGCATGGCGGCAGTGTCGTATCCGTTGTCGCGCAACAATTCAGGCAATGCTCCGAACTCATTGTCCGGGAACCGGGTGTAGACCGAACCCGACTTCAATGGATAGAGCGACGTGTTCGTGATGAATTCCGCGTCCGAAGTCCGCCCTTCATGGGTCTGATGATAAAACGACGGGAAGTACAGCGATTCTTGTTTCAACTTATTCAAGTTCGGTGTCAACGTTTGTCCGTTCACGGTTTGGTCGATGACCGATTCTTGGAACGATTCCAATTGGACGAGAATGATGTTCGGTGTTTTCGTGGTGCCGTCTGCGGCTGAAGTCGAGTTGTCCTCGATTCGTTGGCGCTCAGACGCGGTCAAGGCTTCGTCCGGAGCGATTGCCCCTTGGATGCCGCGGAACAGATCGAGTCCATGGTATCCCCAAAAACCGAGCTGATAATAGTCCCGCATGTCAGAGACCGACTGGCTGAGCCGTTGATCTTCTTTGACGACGCTGTAGGTGACTGGCGCGGCAAACAGGATCACACCTGCGAGGAAAACGAGACCTGCTGTCTTTTGGCGTTTGCTTTTCGTGACGGCAAACGTCTTGTTGCGTGTAAAGAAGAGAATCCCTAAGAAAATCAGGCTGTCCGCGAACAACAGGAAGTCAGACGGCAGGATCAGGGCGGCGAAACCGCTGCTGACATCACCCATCTGCAACATCTGCGACATCAACGAGACTGACAGGAAATCTTCGAAGTAGCGGTAGTACCACAGATCGGAAATCAAGAGAAAACTGTGGGCGATTAAAAGACCGAGCCAAATCCAACGGCGTTTGTTCCACTGGATCAACAGCGTCCAACTCGACAGCACGAACATCCCGGCGAGGTTCATTAAAAAGAGGTCAACCGGAAAAGCGGTGTTGGTATAAAAGCTGAACAGCACGAATTTTAACGTGCCTAACAATAAGTAGAGGGCGTAACCAAATACGATCATAATATTCTCCTAACGTTCGTCATTGTTGTGAAGTAGTCTATACCCTAAACTAAATGAGAACGAACGTTTGAATCGGTTGGACTACTTTTCATTGGATAAAAAAAACAATTTAAGAGAAGAACACATACTTTTTAGCCTTGTTTACCTATAAATAAAAACAGGGTTTTGGAATAATTTGGGGAATATAAGATTGGGTACCGAAAAAAGGGGGAACGATTCATGACACAAGCAGAAATCGCACAACGCTTCCAGACTTTCGCGGAACGAGAGTGCCGGGACTCGAGTCCGTTTTATGAGTATCTATCGCAGGAAATCGCAAAAAATCAGGCAATTCTTGAACTGTGCCGACACGCGCGCGACGGGCAACCGATTCCGAATCTCCTGTTTGGTGCCGTCCACTATCTGTTGCTGAAAGGGATTGATCATCCGCTCGCCGCATACTATCCGAGTGTGACGGAACAGCCGAAACCCTTTGCAGAGTCCTTCGCCGACTTCGAATCCTTTTGTCAGACTTACGAAGCAGATCTGATTCCGCTGCTGGCACAACGTCTTGTCCAAACGAACGAGGTCCGACGCTGTACGTATCTGTATCCGGTCTTTGGTCAGATTCATCAACAGACAAGCCAGCCGCTCGCTCTGCTCGAAATCGGAACGAGTGCCGGCTTGCAATTGTTGTTTGATCAATATGCCTATGACTACGGAACAGGAGAGACGGTCGGCAATCCGGCATCCCGTCTGCATCTGACCTCCGTCATTGAGGGAACGGGAACGCCGACGCTTCCGAAAAAACCACCACTCGTCACGATGCGGACCGGACTCGATTTAAATATCGTCGATCTGACCGATGCCGATGAACAGTTGTGGCTGAAGGCACTGATTTGGACGGAACATCACGAGCGGCTTGCGATGTTCGAATCAGCTGCCCGGTATGTTGCGGAGTTTCCACTAACATTAGTCGAAGGGGACGGCATTCGACTTCTGCCACAATATGCAGCAGAGGCGCCGGACGACAGTATCCTCTGCATCTTCCATACGCACGTCGCAAATCAGATGCCCCTTGCCGTCAAAAAAGAACTGTTGCAGGTCGTCGGGGAAATTGGTCGGACACGGAATTTGTATCATATGTACAACAATGTCCAGGATCGTTATCTGCATCTCGATTCCTACATCGACGGTGTCGTGACGGAACAGACAATTGCCGAGACAGACGGTCATGGTCGTTGGTTCAAGTGGTTGGTTCCACAAGAAGTATAAAAATCTCTTGAATTCAAAGGAAAGGCGTTACTTTATCCAAAAATCGGGAAAAGACGACATGTACATTCATTGTCCGTCACTGTCTTGAAAAAAAGGAGCGAAGTCATGTCTAATGTGAAACTGGCTGTCATTTACTACAGTTCGACCGGAACGAATCATCAACTCGCCTCGTGGGCAAAAGAAGCAGGGGAAGCGGCTGGAGCCGAAGTGCGTCTTGCGAAAATCAAGGAGACGGCACCGGCAGAAGCGATTGCTTCCAACCCACTTTGGCAAAAACATACCGATGCGACACGCGACGTCGAAGAAGCGACACCTGACTTGCTTGACTGGGCGGACGCCATCATCTTTAGTGTCCCGACCCGTTACGGACATGTCCCGGGACAATTCCAACAGTTCCTCGATACGACAGGTGGTCTCTGGGGTCAGGGGAAACTCGTCAATAAAGTCGTCAGTGCGATGTCATCGGCGCAAAATCCGCACGGCGGACAAGAAGCGACTGTCCTCGCCGTCTATACATCAATGTTCCATTGGGGTGCGATCGTCGCAGCACCAGGCTACTCGGATCCGGTCCTGTTCGCAGCAGGCGGTAATCCATACGGGACGACGGTGACCGTCGATCAAGACGGCAACATGGTTGAGTCCGTTGAACCGGCTGTTCGTCACCAAGCGAAGCGTACGGTGGACATTGCGAGCCGTATTAAAGGATAATTCAAAAACCGCGCCGTTCCGAAAGGGAACTGACGCGGTTTTTTTGAATCATAACGGTGAAGAAGGATTAAGCGGTAAGTCGACCGCGAACGTCGAACCTTGTCCTTCGATGGATTCGACATGAATCTCACCATCATGGGCGCGGGCGATTTCACGGCAAATGGACAATCCGAGTCCGGTTCCGCCGATTTGACGGGTGTCGGAATTATCGACGCGGTAGAACTTTTGGAACAATTCACTCATCGCAGACGACGGAATTCCAATGCCGTGATCGGTCAGCGCGATGGTCACCCGATCGTTGCGCTCGCTTATACGGATGTCAATCGGACCACCGTTCGGTGAATACTTGATGGCATTATTGATTAAGTTTCCGAACAACTGACGGATTTTTTTCGAGTCGCCGTGAATCACTTGAGCCGAATGATCCGATAAAATCTGGATATCGTGTTTGGAAGAAGACAGACTGTGCAATTGTTTTAATTCCCGCATCATCGGTAACAAATCAAACGGTTCAAACGTATACTCCTGTCGATCCGCTTCCATCCGTTGAAGATCAAGGAAATCATTAATCAGCAGGGACAAGCGTTCCGTTTCCGAATGGACGGCTGCGAGATATTTCTTTTGGCGATTCGGCGGGAGATCCCGCTGAATCATCAGCTCCGTGAAGCCATAAATTGAAGATAATGGTGTCCGCAACTCATGTGAAATCGTCGAGACGAGTTCATTTTTAATCCGGTCGATTTCGACTTCGTTTGTGATATCGCGCAGGACGAGTAAAATCCCGCGGAATGTTCCGCCGTAATGAATTTCTTCCGAATACGTCTTGATGAAACGTTTCTCATGATTGATGGAGAAGGTGATACCTTCGCCTGTTTTCCGTTCGACGAACGTTTGACGTAAATATGCCTCAAACTCCGGCAGAGCATCGACCTGATACTTCAAGTGAGTGATCGAATCATCAATTTCAATCAGCCATTCGTCTTTTGAATCTGTCGCAGATGGGTAATTGAATAAATCAAGTAACGGACGGTTGATCAATTGAATCGGTCCATTGGGTTCGATGTAGACGATGGATTCCCGGATCGAGTTCAATAGACGGGCTGTTTTTTCCCGTTCGCGTCCGATTTCGTCGAACGTCCGCATCCGGAGTAACGACAAGGCGAGTTGTCGTGCGAACGCAGACAACTCTTCCCGTTCATATCCATCAAACGGACGATGCAGACGCATCAGGTAAATATAAGCGATGATTTCGTCGGTACTGGCATCAAGGACCGGTGTGACGGCGACGGCACGTTCTGCAAACTGGGCAATCTGCGGGACTTTATGTTGCCGTGCTTGTCGGATGACCGGCTCGATTCTTGCGATTAATTCATCTTGTTCCTGACGCGTCATGCCATACGAAATGATGTTCGTGACAGTCGTGCCTTCTTTAAAAATCAACGAACCGTTCGTCGAGTCGGTAATCTCGACCATCTTTTCGATGACGGCAGGATACGCCGTCACGGTGTCACGGGAAGCGAGCGTCTCCGTCAGCTGATTCCTGATTTTCAAATGGGCTTCATTCCGCAACGTCAATTGCAATGCTTGTTCCAGATTATCGTTTGACGACATCAACCGGTGTTTATTGTCGGTCAGTGCCGTCGCCATCTGATGAAATGATTTGCTGAGTTCGCCGATTTCGTCAATCCGGTTCACCGGAATCAACGGCGTGGTATGCTGGCCTTGTGCCAGCAACTTACTTTCTTTGCTGAGCAGTTGAATTTGACGGGTCGTTCGTTCGATGAAGGGACGAATGATCAACAGGATGACAAGAAACAGGACCAACAGGTTGATGAGCCAAATCCATTCGGCATATTTCGTTTGTTTAATCAATTTATCTTTTGCTGCCGTTTCTTTTGCCTGCAAACTTGCCCGGTAATTCGTGAAGACGCTCTCCATCGTATTCACACTTTTTCGCATCGTCTCACTGTTCGACGCATTCATCTTAAATTTCCGGTTCGGATCCCGTTTGACTTGCGGCATCATTGATTTCAGACTCGGCATCTGAAGGAAAGTTTCATCGACCGTCCCGTCTTGTTTCGCTTGAACATACTTGATCAAACTCGGCATGACGAACGTCGTATACGATGTATACAGTGACCGGACATCAGATGCATAAATCTGATCGGCTTGATACGTCCCGTTTTTCTCGAACCATTCCGTTTGTTGCTCGAGGGACGCTTTTTTCTCATTGACCGTCTCAAGTACGGCATCATCTCCAAATACGATATATCCCCTTATCTCGTATTGAAGTGATTGCCACTCATCCCATAACGATGTCGCCCGTTCCTGACGTTCGCTGATCGCATCGAGACTTTTTTTAGCACTTACGACTTGATGATTCGTATAAAAATAAGCGGCAACCGAAGACACCGACAGTGTGATCAGTATTAGGTAGAAAGCAGACATGATTTGTCGGCTTATTTTTTGATTAAACCATTTTCTCATATTCTATATGGATGCCCCTTTGCGTCAGCTTTCCTAGTCAATAAATAGATGTAACTACTATACCTATTTCTTACCGTAATCGTACATTTTTTAGACTCAGAAAAATAGTCTTATTAGAAAATTATCTTAAATACAAGAAATTCATACCAGAAAAACTGCATGTTGGGTAAGAAGTAAGAGGGAATGGTATTTTCGAAAAAAAGGAGGAAAAGAAGATGAATTATCGATTTTTAGCGGTTTTGTTTGCAGCGGATGCTGCGATTTTAATCGTTGGCGGGATGTTGTTGCGCGATACGTTTTCATACGCAACGATCATCGGCTGGGCAGGAGGGCTGTTGTCGTTGTTTGCAGCGATCGTCTTTTCCGTGAAGCGGCAAAAAAGTAGAGGATAGATAAAACGATTCATTTTTCTCGAGTGAGAAGAATGAACCGTTTTTTAATCAATGCTGTTCCACGACAATCTTTCCAATCGTCTTGCCGCTCTCGACGAGACGGTGGGCTTTTTTTAAGTTCTCCGCGTTCAGACCGATCAACGTCTGCGTGACAGTCGATTCAAGCGTCTCTTCCTCGAGCCACGTGGCGACTTGCGTCAAGATTTCGTGTTGCCGGATCATGTCTGCTGTCTCGAACAGCGAACGGGTGAACATGAACTCCCAGACGAACGTCGCACTTTTTTGTTGCAACGCACTGAGGTTGAGTTTTTGATCTGTCTCGACGATGCTGCAAATGGTTCCTTGTGGTGCGATGACATCGACCATCGTGTCAAAATGCTGATCGGTTGCATTCAAGCAGAAGATATAGTCGACGTAGTGGTATCCCAGTTGTTCAAGTTGGGCTCGGAAGTCTTCATGGTGATTGATTGTATGATGAGCCCCGTGTGCTTTGGCCCATTCGATCGTCTCCGGACGGGAAGCTGTTCCAATGACGGTCAGTCCTGCTTTGTTCGCGAGTTGTGTCGCAATCGAGCCGACGCCGCCGGCTGCGCCGATAATCAAAATCGTCTTCTCAAGATTTGACGTGGCATCAAACGTAAGATTCATCCGGTCCGTCAAGGCTTCGTATGCCGTCAAAGCGGTCAATGGCAGTGCGGCCGCTTCGCTGAACGTCAAACGATTCGGCTTCTTCGCGACGATTCGTTCGTCAACGAGTTGGAAATCACTGTTAGAACCGGGTCGGTTGATGGCGCCGGCATAATAGACTTCGTCCCCAACGGAGAAAAGGGAAGCGTCATCGCCGACTTCAATGACGACACCGGCTGCGTCATAACCGATGACTTTCGGTTCTGGTTCATTTGTTCCGTGAGCCCGGACCTTCGTATCGACCGGGTTGACCGAAACAGCCTTAATTTCGACTAATATATCGCGTCCTTTGGCAACAGGACGTTCGATTTTGAGATCAATCAAACTGTCAGCTTCCGTAATCGGTAAGTGTTGATGGAATCCAATAGCTTTCATTTGTGGCATGACAAATCATCCTTTCACGAATAGGTATCCTTGGAACTTTTCCACGCCTCATGAAAAATGAAACGTCGTGAGCAATTCGCAAACCGGTTTCTTTTCTGTATGGTCCCGTCATTTGCCCGGGTATTTGTTATAAAATAATGAAAAGATTTAAAACGACAACGAAAGGAGTCGCATTGTATGCATAAGGATTCTATTGAGCATGAAGGCAATGAAAAAACGATTCGATAAAGCCGTTGAACAAAAAGAGTAGCCATTAGGAATCTTGATTGATACCCATAAGAAAAGGAAGTGTTTCAAACGATACAGTCTGTTGTTTATATTGCATTGGTTGTTGATGATTATGATGAAGCCATTGATTTTTATACAAAAAAGTTGAATTTCACATTACTTGAAGACTCCTATCAAGAAGAACAGGATAAACGCTGGGTTGTAGTTGCTCCTCCAGGAACAGTAGGAACTGCGATACTGCTTGCAAAAGCTTCGAAAACAGAACAGCTTCCGTTTGTAGGTAATCAAACCGGCGGCCGAGTTTTTTTATTCCTTGGAACAGATGATTTTTGGAGAGATTACAACAAAATGATTGAAAAGGGAATTGAAATTGAAAGAGAACCTCAAGAGCAGCCTTATGGAATTGTAGCTGTATTTAGAGACTTGTATGGAAACCTGTGGGATTTGATTCAATTCAAAGCAGATCATCCGATGTTCAAAAGAATCAAATAGTTGAAATGGGTAGTCGTGAAAGACAAACTGAGTGATAGGTTGACGATGAAAGAATCATGGAGAAATACGGAATCAAAAATAAATCTCAAGTCGAAATCTGGATGAGAGGTATCGTTTAAACGAACTTGAAGTCTGAGGAGTTCCAATACGTCAAATTTAATTCGTTTGGAGAATAGGAGATCTCTGAGCGGATTCAAGAAAAATTAGGCTGCCCGTATACCGTATTTTATCGGTGTACGGGCAGCCTAATTAACGTGTTTTATATGTGCCTCAGATTGTTAGGTCAGTCTACGAAGCAGCTTTTTACTTTAGAGCGCAGGAGTTTTTGTAGGAGCCACACCTGTCTTGGCGTATGCTGCATCAATGTCATCACGGATTTGTTTGATTGGTGTGCCTTGTTGATAGGCGACGATCGATTGAGCCGCAATGTCGAGACACGTCCCACACGTAATGCCGTGTGTCGTCCACGTCGTTTCACCGCTCTGTGTCTGATCCGCGATGAAGCAGTCATAGTTGCTCGTATGACCGGCAGATTCCCCGCAACCACAGTAACACGGCATCTTTTCGAGCAAGTCCTGATGTTTTGCGACAGACAGGTAAATCGTCTGAATCGACGAATCGGTCTCTTTTAAAAATGACGGGGCGATTGTCGGGGAAGTCGTCCGCTCCAACTGATCAGCACCTGTATGTGAAGCATGTCCTTCATGTTCAGCATGCGTTTCCTGTTTTTCCTGTTCGGCATGTGGTGCGGTTTTTTGTTCCGTCTGTCCACAAGCACCGAGGGCGAGACTCGCCGAAAGTGTCATGATCATCCAACCGGTTTTTCTAGGCATATTCATTCCTCCATCACGCGTTGATTCTTTCCTTAGTATACGGTGGAAGGGTCAACGGCAGGTAAAGCAGGAATGGCAATCCGATGACAGTTCTTAGCGGGTCAGTTGTTGTTCGATCGTCTCGAAGTTTGCTTCCATCATCGTCAAGTACGTCGAGCCGTCTTTTCCTTTGGCACCAAGCGAATCGGTGTAAAGCGTTCCACCGATCGGGACACCCGTTTCACGGGAGACCGTCTCCATGCTCCGGCGGTCGACACTTGTCTCGACGAACAAGACGGGGATGTCCTGCTGCTTGATTAAATCGACGATGCGGCGGACTTGATCGGGTGTTCCCTGATTATCGGAATTGATTTCCCAGATGTAGTCGGCTTTGAAGTCATAAGCGGAACTGAAGTACTTAAAGGCGCCTTCACTCGTGATCAGATGCCGTTGTTCCTTAGGAATCGCCGAAAACCGTTCTTTGGCTTTTGTATCGAGCGCCTTGAGTTCTTTGATATACGCAGAAGCATTTTTTTCGTAATCCGCCCGATTGTCCGGATCTTCCTTAATCAAACCATCCTTGACGTTTTCGACGTACTGGATGCCGTTGCTCAGATCAAGCCAGGCGTGGGGATCGGTTTCCTGTTCTTTTCCGGCTGCCGTCAAGTACTTCGGTTCGACGCCTTTACTCAGTTGATAGACCGGTGCGTCTTTGCCATCTTTGTTTGTACTCGAACGGAGTTTGTTGAACCAGGAACCGCCGGCTTCGAGGTTTAACCCGTTATAAAAAACGACGTCGGCATCGGCCATCTTCTGGACGTCCGTCGGCAACGGATCATACTCATGTGGATTGGCACCAATCTTGACCATGCTGTGCACCTCGACGTGTTCGCCGCCGACGACACGTGCCATATCTTCTAAAATCGAATAGGTCGTGACGACCTGCAGTTTTCCTTCGTCCGCGGAATCCGTTGAACAGCCTGCCAGTAAGACGGCGAGACCAGCCAAGGGGATGAATCGTTTGAATGTCATGTCGTGAGCTCCTTTTTAGATGATTTCCATTTCCGGAGCAGACCGTGACGTGGTGAGAACACGAAGACCAGTGCAAACAGGGCAGTCGCGACCAGCACGATCGACGCTCCGGAAGAAAGGTTGTAGGTAAAACTAAAATACAGACCAACGATGGAAGAGATTGTGCCGAACCCGGCGGACAGGAAGATCATCCGCGATAACCGGTTCGTCAAGAGATAAGCGGTCGCTGCCGGCGTGATCAACATCGCGACGACGAGGATGATGCCGACTGTCTGCAGGGAAGCGACTGTGACGAGTGTCAACATCGTCATCAGCAGGTAGTGGACCAATCGTGTCGACAATCCATAAGCAGCAGCCATTGTCGGATCAAAGGATGTGACCAATAATTCCTTGTAGAACAGATAGATCGCCCCGAGAACAATGATGCCGATGATCAGTGTCATCCACATATCACTCGGGCGGACAGCGAGGACGTTTCCGAACAGGATGTGGTACAGGTCACTGCTGCTGCGTAAGAAGGAAATCAGGATGATGCCGAGCGCAAAGGCAGAAGTGAACAAAATCCCGATTGCGGTATCGTTTTTGATCCGGCTGTTTTGACTGACAAACCCGATTCCGAGCGCCGTCAGCAGACCGGTCACGACCGCACCGATGAAGAAATTGATACCGAGCAGATAGGAAATCGCGACGCCCGGTAAGACAGCGTGGGAAATCGCATCCCCCATCAAGGACATGCCGCGCAGGATGATGAAACAGCCGATGACACCACAGATGATCCCGACCATGACGGAGGTGATGAGCGCTTTTTGCAGGAAATCATACTGAAACGTCGCTTCGATGAAAGTTAAAAAGTTCATGAGGTGACCTCGACTTTCTGTAAGAAGGCGAGCGGATTCCCGTATGCGCCTTCAATCGTTTTGGCATGCAAGACGTCTTTTGGCGGACCGACGGCAATCAATTGCCGGTTTAACAACATAAGGGTATCGAAGTAATCGGCGGCCTTACTTAAATCATGGTGGACGACGACAATCGTTTTCCCTTCATTGCGTAGTGTCCGCAATAAGTCGATGATGACCCGTTCACTTCCGGCATCGACTCCGACGAAAGGTTCGTCCAGTAACAGCAGTTCTGCTTCTTGTGCCAGGGCGCGGGCTAAAAAGACCCGTTGTTGCTGACCGCCCGACAGTTCACCGATCTGTCGGTTGGCATAGTCCTGCATGCCGACCCGTTCGAGACAAGCAATCGCCAAGGCCCGGTGTTGTTTCGTCGGACGCTTAAACAGACCGAGTTTTGGATAACAGCCGATCAAAACCGCGTCGAGCACCCGAATCGGAAAATCCCAATCGATGGCACTGCGTTGCGGGACGTAAGCGACCCGCGTCCGTGCCTCTTTTGTCGATTGACCCAACAAGGTGATCGTTTTCGCACCGGCCGGAATCAATCCCATGATGGCTTTGATGAAGGTCGATTTGCCGGCGCCGTTTGGACCGATGATGCCGACAAGCTGCCCTGCTGTGAAGCGAACGGACAATTTTTCTAAGGCGGTGGTTTCGAAATACGACACGTTTAATTGTTCTACTTCTATTGCGTACATGTGAAGACACTCCTTTCAACTGCTTGAATTTTAGTGTGGAAACAAATGTTTCCTTAGGGAAAGAAAAAGTCTAAAAAAAGAGATTGCCTTATCGCATGGATTGTTCTCCGAACTAATAATGTTTCCTTTAGGCAAATTTTAAGGCGTGACGAAAGAAAAGTCAACTGCTTTGATGGGCGTTCTTTTTGAAAGCATCGTGCTAAGATGGAGAAGGAGAAAACGTGGGGGTGGTAGTATGAGTCAGTCAAAGGAACAACAATGGAAGTTGCTGTTGCTGGATGCGTTGATGAAGGAACGACGGGAAGAAGCACAGCAAGTGATTGAGGAAGTCTATCCGTACGATTTGGCGAAGTGGTATGTCGAGTTGGCACCAACCGAGCAAGAACGTTTGTTACGCTATCTCGATCATGAACGTTTGGCGGATGTCATCGAGGAACTGGAACTGGAGCAACAGCTGGATGTGCTGCGGCGTCTCGACGTCGAACATGCCGGACACGTCATGGATTTAATGGAAAACGATGATTTGGCAGAAATCCTGGAAGAACTGCCGGACGAGGAAGTGGACCGCTTACTGTCCGGGATGCGACAGGACGAAGCACTGGTCGTCCGGAATTTGCTGACGTATCCGGCAGAGACGGCCGGACGTTTGATGACAAACCGTTTCATCTGGGTGACGGAAGAGTCGACGATCGGCGAGACGGTCGAGAAGATGCGGGATTATATCGAATACTCGGAAACGATCAACTACGTCTATGTCGTCAATCAGCTGAGTCAACTTGTCGGCGTCATCTCGTACCGTGATTTGATTTTGGCGAATAACGACGAACAGATTGCGGACGTGATGGATCGAAAAGTCATCAGCGTCTCGTCGGAGACCGATCAGGAGGATGTCGCGAAGATGTTCGAACGATACGATCTGGTATCGTTGCCGGTCGTCGAAGGGGAGGTTCTCGTCGGACTGATTACCGTCGATGATGCGCTCGACGTCTTACGGGAAGAAGCCAATGAAGATATCGAGAAATTATCCGCTTCCGGTAAATCGATTGATTTTGATACCAAACCTTGGGTGGCCGCGACACGCCGGTTGCCGTGGCTGATTCTGTTACTTTTCATCGGACTCGTCTCAGGATCGATCATCAGTCAGTTCGAGGAGACGTTGTCGAAGGTCGTCGCCTTAGCCTTCTTCATGCCTATGATCGCCGGCATGACCGGAAATACCGGAACCCAGTCCCTCGCTGTCGTCGTCCGCGGATTGATTACACGCGAAGTCGATAAAAAAGTCGTCACCCGGCTGATTCTTCGAGAGTTGCGAGTGGGATTGATCATCGGTGTGACGTGCGGTATCTTGATTGCCATCATCGCTTATGTTTGGCAGGGGGATCCGATTTTAGGTCTCGTCGTCGGCAGTTCGCTGATTATCACGCTGATTTTCGGTACGTTGGCCGGAACGATCATTCCACTGATTTTGCATCGTCTGAACATCGACCCGGCTATCGCATCCGGTCCGCTCATCACGACGTTAAACGACATCCTGTCGTTACTCGTTTATTTTGGGATTGCGACCGCATTCATCAGCCGCTTGATGTAACAAAACAAATAACCGCTCCTCCTCAGACTAATGGAATGAGGAAGAGCGGTTATTTGTTTAATCCAATACGTTATCGAATCCAGACCGCAAGCGGTCCGATGTCATCAAAACCGGCTTCCAGAGCCGTAATCAGTTGATCCCCATACTCATAGCCGACGAGCGGCTGTCCGGGAAAATGGGCGGAACTGAGCCGGATCACATCATCCCACAGCCGTTCGTCGAGATAGTTTGAGGTCAGGTGGGACAGACCGGTCGTCTGTCCGTTTGAATAAGCGATGAATCCCGCTTGTTGCTGCTCGGAAAAAAAGAGCCGGACATCGGAACGTTCAAACAACCTTTGCGGGACATCCTCCGTTTCGAGGATGGCGAAAAAACGTGTTGCTTCCTGCACGTCACGTATGACGGTCCAATCGGCAGGTAAAGCCCGACGATCGAGGATCGGGCGGCGGGTGATCCATTCCGCTGTAAAGAGATGCGTCAAACCGGCACGTGAAAAATCGTAACCGGCCGTACAATCCTTGATGCTCCTGACACCGGACAGATCAAGTTGTTGTTGGTGAGCGCGGACCATCATTTCCGGATAGAGCAGCGGAACATCTCCTTTGGCGACCCAACTATCCGCCGTTTCCGTCACGGTACACCCATGCAACTCACAGATTAAACGACACCAGTCGAAATTGTTTTGAATGGCAGCTTGTCGCATCGATAGTCTCTCCTCTCACTCTTCCGGCTGTTTGATCAAGACATAGGACAGCGTCGCGATCAGCGTTAAAAACAACCCGCATCCGATCGTGATGTACGCCATCGTAAAGATTTTCCCGAGCGTCGTGACGGGGGCAAATGTCGGATGCCCGACTGTACTCAGTGTCGTGATGCAAAAGTAGAGCGCATCGACGACCGATAAATTTTCTTGGGTGCTGTAAAAAATCGTTCCGGAAATCAATGTCAACAGACAGAGAATCAATAACCCTTGGAAGTACGACAAGTGGAAAGCGCGACGTATTCCTTTGAACAGGCGTGAAAAAATAGCGAACGCGGAAATCATCTGGCTCCTCCTTCATACGGTCGTTGTATCGGATCCAGCGTATCATGAATCCGGTATCCGTTTTTGCCATTATGTTTGATATGGTACATCGCTTGATCGGCATGATGGATCAACGTATCGAGACTGATGCCGTGGTCAGGGGAATAACTGAGACCGATGCTCGTCCGAATCTCAATCCACGCTTCTTCCAAAATCAACGGATTGTCTTGGAACGTCTTTAAGAGTGACGACATGAACTGATGGAGCTGGTCCGGTGTCTGATCATACAACATTGAACTACCTCCACCTACGCTTCACTTAGAGGTGAAGGATTCCTGAGTTATCCGACCTAACGGTCGAAACCTGATCAGGCTAACCCCGTCGTCCCGACGGTTGAAGAAGCTAAGATACGTTCGGCTTCTTGTTTAAGATTCAGTCCTGCGTTCACATCCCGGTCGTGATGGATGCCGCAACTCGGACATGTCCATTCACGCAAGCCAAGATGTTTCACGTCTTTGTGTTGGTGGCCGCAACTGGAGCACAGTTGACTTGAAGCAAAGGTCTTGTCGACTTTTACGACGGTCTTCCCATACCAGTCCGCCTTATATTCGAGCATGCGGAAGAACTCCGACCAACTGACGTCCGAGATGGACTTGCTCAACTTGCGGTTCTTCTGCATGTTCTTCACCTGTAAGGTCTCGATGCCGATGACGTCGTGGTTTTGGACGATCTCGGTCGATACCTTGTGCAGGAAGTCGGTGCGCTTGTTGGCGATTTTCTCGTGGATGCGGGCAACCTTCCGCTTCTGCTTCTGATAGTTCCTCATCTCGGAAAGCGTGACTTTCTTGTTCAAGGCGATGCGTTGACGGCGGGAGAGCTTACGCTGTTCGCGCGCCAGTTTCTTCTCGAGCTTACGGAAGTAACGGTCATTCTTGTACACCGTGCCGTCCGACAGGATGGCGAAGTTCTTGAGTCCGACGTCGACGCCGACAGATGAACCGGTCTTCGGCGGCTCGTTGATCTCCTGCTCGACGAGCAGGGAGACGAAGTATTTGCCTGAAGCGTTGCGTCGGATCGTGGCGTTCAAGATACGGCCTGTGACCTGTTTCGAGTGGGCGAAACGAACCCATTTCAGCTTCGGAAGTTTGAGCTGGTTGCATCCAATCGAGACTTCAGGAAGCTGGTTTTTGCCTTGGATGTTGGTTTTGTACGACTGGACGGGATGGCGCTTGGACTTGAAACGAGGGCGTTCGTTCTGCTTCTTGAAGAAGCGGTCAAACGCATCAGCAAGATATTTGACGCTGATCTGAACAGATGTACTATCCACTTCCTTCAACCAGTCGAACTCCTGCTTCAACAAAGGAATTTCTTTGGAACAAGAACCGTAGGACAGTCCTTTTCCAGTGGTCTTGTACAATTCATCCCACTTCGCCAAGAAGTGGTTGAAGATGAAGCGCGAACACCCGATCGTCTTCGCAATCAGGATTTCCTGCTCTTTTGTGGGGTAGATTCTGAATTTGTAGGCTTTGTGCTTCAACACCATTTTTCACCTCCTTCAAAGGGAATATACCCGAAAGGCAGGCAAGCGATTCGTCTCCCACTTTCACTTCGTTTAGAAGTGGGCGTATTCTCGCCTAATTTTGATAAAACATGATGAACGTCGGAATCAAATAGACGGCTGCGTACACAAACAAATTCGTCATGAAAAACCGTCCTTCTGTAGAGATTTAGCGAGATAGTCTCATTATAGAAAGAAGAAATAGCTGAAATGATATTATTTTGAACAACAGGAGAATCAGTCTAAATTTAACGTCAGTTGCCGGGTTTTGACGGTTCCAATCAGACCGGATGGATCGTTCGCCGTTTTATGGGCGACGAATGCTTCATCTTCCGGTGTAGTTCGGACGCGTAACGGCTTTTCGTCTGCGTGGACGAGATCGAATACCAACTCGGCGATGTCATCCGCTGATTGCCGGTCTTGATGACGGATGCGGTAGGTGCGTAAATAGCTCTCGATAATCGGCTTGAAGTCATCCTCGTGTAGTCCGCCCGTCTGCTCGAGACGATCGAGGACGCTTGCGGTAAAGTTCGTCTCGACGGCAGCGGGTTCGATCAATGTGACATCAATCGAGAAAAACGGTTTGTAATAAGTGGCGAGACTCTCGAACAATCCTTCGAGAGCAAATTTACTGGCACAATAAATTTCATTCATCGGCTGACCGACAAGACCGCTGATGCTTGAGGTCGCGAGCAGATGACTGCCGTGCGGAGCGGCTTTGAGCAGCGGCAGACAACATTCAATTGTTCGCATGACGCCAAAGACGTTGATATCAAACAGTTGATGGATTTCGTAACTCGTCGCTTGTCCGAGCGCCCGCAACAACCCTTGCCCGGCATTACAAAATAAGGCATTCAGATGCCCGACTTCCTGCTCGATGACGGCGACGGCTTGTTTCAGGCTCGCAAGATCGGTGACGTCGACTTCAAGAAAATGCAGATGCGGCATAGCTTGTTGCTCGAGTGTCGGCGTCAATTCGCGGATTCCAGCGTAGACCGTCCATCCCTCTTCAGCGAATCGAGTGGCAGTCGCAAGACCTATGCCGGACGAGGCACCGGTAATGAAAATCGTACGCATACGTGATTCCTCCTTTTTAAATCTAAGTCCTAGTTTTCTTTACCCGAATTCAACGAATATATTTTGCGTTAAAATTGCATATTTTAATTTAAAAACTTAAAATAAAGAAAAGAATGGGAGGGAATCCGAATGGCGCAACAGGAACGATTGCAGCAAATGCGCGAATGGATCAAGACGACCCCTGAGATTTCACTCGATCAGGTGATGGAAGAATACCGGATTTCACGGGATACGGCGCGTCGTGATCTGATTGCACTTGAGCAGGAGGGCAAGATCATCCGGGTCAAAAACGGCTTGATTCGTGTCGGGACGAACACGACCGTACAATACGATCGACGAACGGAACAACCGGAAAAAACCCGTATTGCCAAACGGGCCGTCCGCTATGTCGAACGGAATCAAACCATCATCTTGGATGCCGCGACGACGGTCGCCCGGATGACCGTTCATCTCCCGGTACAACCACTCCACATCGTCACGAACTCCCTCGCGATCGTCGAGCAGGTCGAGGCACGACCGGAAATCGATTTGTATGTGACCGGAGGAAAGTTTGATCGGCATGCGCGCAGCTTGGTCGGCATCAAGACAGCCGATGATATTTTAAACTATCAGGTTGATCGTGTGTTTCTCGGAGCGTGTGGTCTGACGGAACAAGGCGTGTTTGCCGAAAATCTCGAAGAGGCGATCGTCAAAAAAGCGATGATCCGCAGTGCTGGTGAGGTCATCGTGCTCGCCGACCGGACAAAGTTCGAGAAACGTTTTCTGCATAAGGTCTGTGACCTTGACCAGATTGACGTCTTGATTACCGATGAACAACCAACAGACAGATGGCAAGACTGGTTACGTGAAGCAGCAGTCTTGCTCGAAATAGCAGAGGAGGAACAAGCATGACGACGATTCAAACAACACTTGTCGGATTCGGATTTTCAGCAGTGACATTTCATGCCCCATTGATTCAAGCGTTACCGGAGTTTACGGTCCGGCAAGTCGTCTCGAGCCAAGCGGAGAAAGTCGCGACCGTCTTTCCGGATGCGACAGTCATCGCGACGTTAGAGGAAGCACTTCAAGATGAGCAGACGGAACTGGTCATCATTACGACGCCAACCGCTTTACATTTTGACATGGCAAAACAGGCAATCGAGGCGAAAAAACACGTCTTGCTTGAAAAACCGGCGGTCGTGACGATTGAAGAAGCGGAAGAGCTGATGCGCCTTGCGAATCAGCATGGTGTGCGGGTCGCAGTTTATCAAAATCGGCGGTATGACGGCGATTTCTTGACGATCGAGCAGTTGATTGAAATGAATGAGATCGGCGACTGGCAATGGCTTG
Source organism: Caryophanales bacterium (assembly GCA_902363455.1). Lineage (GTDB taxonomy): Bacteria > Bacillota > Bacilli > Exiguobacteriales > Exiguobacteriaceae > Exiguobacterium_A. Next base: position 49,765 of record CABJAC010000001.1, read on the forward strand.
AATCGCGGTTTGACCGCTATCGTCCGGTCGTACGGGAGCGGTGGCGCGAACAGAAGGGACCGGGCTCCGGAATTTTATTCGACCTTGGTTCCCATTTGATTGATCAAGCGCTCGCTTTATTCGGAGAACCGGATGCGGTTGTCGGTGATGTCTTGTTCCAGCGTGACGGGGCAGAGACGGATGACGGGTTCCAGATGACGTTATTTTACGGAAAGCGCCGTGTCGTCTTACGGTCAAACTCCTTTATCCAAGGGCCAACCCCGCGGTTTGAGTTACATGCGACACGCGGCAGTTACGTCAAATACGGGATGGATCCGCAAGAAGCCCGACTGGCGTCCGGTCAACCAATCGATCACGTATTTGGACGGGACGAGGAAGAGAACTACGGTTATCTGCAGATTGCCGATCAGCCGCCGGAACGGTTGGCGACACTTCCGGGAAACTACCTTGGGTTTTATGAAGCGTTGGCGAAAGGGCTTGCGACCGGTGCGTTACCGGTCGACCTGACCGATGCTTTGAAGACGATGCAACTAATTGAAGCGGTCCGATTGAGCAGTGAGACCGGACGAAAAATTCTGCGGAAGGAGTGGAAGGGATGAAACTGACGGAGTTGTTGGCACAAGAGCACACCTTGACGTTACAGAGTTTTACGAATCAGGAGGCACTGCGGGCCGGACAATATGTCATCGAGCGGGCGTTGCAGGAACAGTTGTCCGTCGCCGTCGAACTGAAGCGAAACGGACAACGTTTGTTTTACGCAGCACTCGATGGAACGGCACCGGATCAGGAAGAGTGGATCCGCCGGAAATCGAACGTCGTGCTCCGGCACGGTCACAGTTCGCTCTACATGCGTCTCTACAATGAGAGCAAGCAACGGTCCTACCATACGATGTACGCCGTCAATCCGGCCGACTATGCCGATGCGGGCGGTTCCTTTCCAATCCGTGTCGCAGGAGTTGGTGTCATCGGGACAATCACCGTGTCCGGTTTATCACAGGAAGCGGATCATCAGCTGGCGGTTGATGCCTTAATGTATTTGAACGGGCAAGACAAGTAAAACAGGATGGACTGAAAATCGATTTCTATATAAAAGAGGGTGGCAGATTATAATTCTGCCACCCTTGTTTCGTGCAAAAGGAATCACTCGTTTCACGCGACTCCTACAGGAAAAAGCCGCAAGTCGACTTGCGCTGTCAGAGACAGACAAGACCCACTTTCCTGCCTTATTGAGGCAGGGAAGTTGGCTTGTGTCTCGCCTGAGGAAAGCGCGTGAAAGAAAGAGTGATTCCTTTTAATGTTAGATAACCAACCATTTTGACGATCAAGAAGCGATCGAGTCGGAAGCAGGAGCAACAGCGCGCCGTTTGTTGCCGCGATAAATGAAGAACAAAGCAGCGAGCATGAACAAGAGACCGGCAAATCGTTTGAGATCAAACGCCACTTCGACCCCACCGAATGTCCCGAAGTGATCAAGCACCATTCCGGCAGACAACTGTCCGATGACGGTTGCGATGCTGGCTGCTGTGACACCAATCTTGGGAACGGCAAGAATGGTGAGGAACAGATAACTGACGCCGAACCAGACGGCACTGAGTTGCCAACGTGGGACGTCAAGCAACATGAGGACATCTCCTTGTCCAAAGAAAAGGACAGCGAGCGCGAGCAGCAACATGCCGGTGAAGAACGTCAAAAACGTACTTTCCAGTGCGCCGGCTTTTTGACCAAACGCGCCGTTGATTGAAGACTGGGCGCTGAGGAGTACACCTCCAAGCAGCGTCATACCAAGTAATGCGATATTCATTAAGATTCCTCCTTAAAAAATCAAAAATAGGGCGATGACCATCAGACCGGATGCGATCAACTTATCTTTATTGATGGCGACCCGTGGACTCCCGAGCCAGCCTTTGTGTTCGATGATCATGCTGGCAATCATCTGACCGATGATGACGCTGATCATCGCCAAGCCGACACCGACGAGCGGGATACTGATGATGAGAATCGTTAAGTAGATACTTCCCAGCAGTCCGCCGAGCAACGTCCATTTCGGTGCCTTAAACGTGTAGCCGAGCGAGCCTTTTCCGAAAAAGAGCATGATGATGCCGATGATGATCGTCCCGGCAAAGAAATTATAAAAACTGCTCTCGAGTTTGCCGATACTGTTGCCGAGTTCCCCATAAATCGCGCCTTCGATGCTGAGTGAGATGCCGGCAAGCAAGGCGAACAGGTAATAAATGAATTTCACAATCCGTCACTTCTTTCTTTAACAAATCTATATATCGAGAAATGTCGATATATGAGCAAAGGAAAACCCGTTAGAGTTCTCCCTTGAGGTACTCCGCCAGTTCGCTGATCTTTTGTTCATTTCGCCGATAATAGGTCCACTTGCCGTGCCGTTCTGATTCGAGCAGTCCGACTTTTTGTAACATCGCCAAGTACTGGGATACCGTGGATTGGGACAAGTTTGCCTTCTCCTGGATATCACCGACACAAACGCCTCCTTTTTCAGCGGAATTCGTTGACAAGTGAGCGGTCGGTTTATTGAAATGAGTTTGAGGATCTTTGAGCCAACGTAAGATATCGAGCCGTACTTCGTTCGACAGAGCTTTAAAAAGATCAACTTGATGTGTCATGCCATCAATCTAATCGATAATTTCCGATATGTCAATTCATCGGTTCGTATTAGCGAAAGCGGATTTATCGAGCGCATGTGTAATCTTTTCACCGGTTGCCGGCTGAAATCCAAGTCCTTGATAAAACGGTTCCGCTTGCTCGCTGTAGAGGACCAAACGATCATACGTCAAGAAAGCTTCGGACACGATTTTTTCGAGTAGTGCCGTCCCGATGCCGTGCGACCGTGCTTCCGGTAAGACATAGACATGGCGGATCCGGCCTGTTTTGGTCTGACCGGATTGTTTCATATAACCACCACAGGCGAGGACTTGATTGGTCGGCGATAAGACGACGAACATCGCTTCGCCGTTTTCTTGAAAGGTTTCCTGCCGGCGGTTGCGTAACATGTGTTCAACGAACATCAACTCTTCCTGTGAACTTTTGGCAAGCAGCGGAAGCCAGTTGTAGCCGTCAAAATCATTCACCCGTTCGATTGTCATTTCCATGCGTCATTCCTCCTTCTTCTCCCTGCATTATTCCTTTTTTGACCGCGTCAAAAACCCGATTTGTTTCACAAACAATCTTTTTTTGACGAGGGACTGGATTTTTAAAAGGCATTTTGCGTATAATGAGAAGTAATGGATTGAACGCAAATGAAAGGAAGTGGCCGTCACAATGAGCCTCAGCCGTTTAAGTAAAGAAGAAATCACTGATCTTTCACTGATCAACTTCGTCAATGAAATGTTGCAAGAAGCAGGCGAACAGCCTATCACTTTCGATGACATCACGAAAGAAATCGAAAAATATCATACGTTTACAAATGAAGAAGACAAGTTTGAAAAACTTGCTCAACTTTATACAGACATGAACATCGACGGCAACTTCGTTAACGTCGGAGCCAACCGTTGGTCTCTTCGTGCGTGGTATCCGTTTGACAAATCGGATGAAGATTTGGTCATCGAAGCACGTCAACGCGGAGAACTCGATGAGTTTGAAGAAGAGTTCAATTACGATGCGGAAGAAGATGAATTCGAAACGATCGAAGACGATCTCGATACGTTCGCGAAAACAGCTGATTATGATTCTGCTGACGACAGCGAAGATGAAGATACATTCAAAAAGGTCGCGGTCATTGATGATCTCGAAGACGATCTGGATGAAGAAGACCTCGAAGATTTCGAGGAAGATGAAGAAGAAATGTAACAACCGCAACAACTGAAATCTGCTGTTTTTTGAACGGAAAAACGGCAGTTTTTTCGTTGACGGCTGACAAAAGTACGTCTGATTTTTTTCTTGAAAAATCTGCTTGACGAAGTTTTCGGAATGACGTAAGTTAGTCATGGGCTTCTTTAAGCAACGTGCTTAATTTCAGCAAAAGTGTCTCCTGTGAATGGGGGCACTTTTGCTTTTTTATTTTTTTATGACCTCTGACAGATTTCTGGACTCGGGAAGGGAGCAATTTAATCATGACAAAGTATATTTTCGTAACCGGTGGGGTAGTATCGTCACTCGGTAAAGGGATCACGGCAGCATCGCTGGCACGTCTTTTAAAAAATCGCGGCCTAAACGTCACGATTCAAAAATTCGATCCGTACATCAATATTGACCCGGGCACGATGAGCCCATACCAACACGGTGAGGTATTCGTGACGGACGACGGTGCTGAAACTGACCTTGACCTTGGTCACTATGAACGTTTCATCGACATCAACCTCAGTCAGAACGCGAACGTCACATCAGGCCGGATCTACTCGACGGTTCTCAAAAAAGAACGCCGCGGCGATTACAACGGCGGAACGGTTCAAGTCATTCCGCACATCACGAATGAAATCAAAGACCGTGTCTTCCGTGCCGGAAAAGAGACAGGTGCTGACGTTGTTATCACAGAGATTGGCGGAACAGTAGGGGATATCGAGTCGCTTCCGTTCATCGAAGCCATTCGCCAAGTGAAGAACGACATTGGGAAAGAAAACGTCATGTACGTGCACTGTACGCTTGTTCCGTATCTTGCAGCTGCAGGTGAGCTGAAGACGAAACCGACGCAACACAGTGTCAAGGAACTCCGTAGCTATGGGATTCAGCCGGACATCATCGTTCTTCGTGCGGAACATGACGTACCGCAAGAGATGAAAGACAAAATTGCTCTCTTCTGTGATACACGTCCGGAAGCAGTCATCGAAGCAAAAGATGCATCGACATTGTATGAAGTGCCGCTCAACTTGCAACGCCAAGGCATGGACCAACTCGTCTGTGACTACTTCAAATTCGATACACCGGCTGCTGACATGACAGCATGGAAACAACTTGTTCATACCGTGACGCACCTCGAGAAGAAAACGAAAATTGCCCTCGTCGGGAAGTATGTCGAATTGCGTGACGCGTACATTTCAGTCGCAGAAGCGTTGAAGCATGCCGGTTTTGCGTTCAACAGCGACATTAAAATCGACTGGATCAATGCAGAAGACGTTACACGAGACAACGTTCAAGAACTACTCGGTTCGGCAAACGGCATCCTGGTTCCAGGTGGATTCGGAGAGCGCGGCATCGAAGGGAAAATCGAAGCGACACGTTTCGCCCGGGAAAACAATGTACCATTCTTCGGTATTTGTCTCGGCATGCAACTGGCGACAGTTGAATTCGCCCGTAACGTCTTGAACTTAGACGGTGCGCACTCGGCGGAAATTGATCCGGCGACACCGTATCCAATCATCGATTTGCTTCCGGAGCAAAAAGATATCGAAGATTTAGGCGGAACGCTTCGTCTCGGTCTTTATCCATGTAAGCTCGAAGACGGTTCGAAAGCACGTGCTGCTTATTCAAGCGAACTCGTCTACGAACGTCACCGTCACCGTTATGAGTTCGGCAACGAATTCCGTGAACAGTTCGAAGCAAACGGCATGATTTTCTCCGGTACAAGCCCGGACGGTCGCTTGGTCGAAATCATCGAGATTCCTGAACACAAATGGTTTGTCGCATGTCAGTTCCACCCGGAATTGATTTCGCGTCCGGAACGTCCGCAAGCCTTGTTCCATGACTTCATCCAAGCATCGCTTGGCGAGTAAAAAAATAACGCGTACGATCAAATCACCCTGTCTCTGAGTTAGAGGCAGGGTGATTGTGTGTATTACTATAGAAGAAAAGCGTCATTCCCACTCTTCGGTCATCTCTTGTAACTGCGTCAGGATGTGCGTCAACAGGAAGGCACCGAGCGCAAGACTCGGTAACCCGTGACGGGAACCGTCCTCAGCCGGAAGCAGTCCTTTATTGAATTTCAAGGCGAGCGGTGCAATCGACCGTTCGAGTGTTTCCGTCATGTCACCAAGCGTGATGATGGAATACGGTGTGTGCCACGCATCATAACGGGCAAGCGACGCCAGCAGGTCGGAGCGTTCCGTATCCGGTGTGAAAATCAAGACGCGGTCGACGGCGTGTAATGTTTTATGGTCTTTGATCTTCGTGACACGTTTCATTTGATCCGGACCGTCGGACAACATTGGATACAGTCCTTCGAATTCACCGTATGCATCGAGATAGACTTTTCCTTGACCGACGAGTGCCTGAGCAAGCAGACGGACGACGTCAAATAATTCATCTTCTTGTTTTGCAAGCGTTTGTAGTTTTCCGTTGAACTGTGTCGCTAAAATTTTCAGCATTTCAAACATCCTCTCTAACTTTCTCTCAAGGATAGTATATAGCAAGTTTTGCTTTCATGTAGAATGGAAATAACTAGAGGAGGAGTGTGGGAGATGAAAGGGAGATTACTCATCGCGGAAGATGAACCGGGGATTCGGAATTTACTGGCACAATTGTTTCGGGCACAGGGCTATACGACCGATGTCGCGGTTGATGGTCTCGAGACCATCGAGCGACTGAAGGAGACGGAATATGATTTATTGTTGATGGATGTCAACATGCCGGGACGGACCGGTCTTGAAGTGTTGCGCCATCAAGAGGAAATCGGACACCGGATTCGGACGATTTTAATGACGGCTTTGGATGAAAAAGAAGCGATGGAAGAAGCGAAGCGACTTGGTGTCGTCGCCTTCTTCGGGAAGCCGTTTGACATCTTTGAATTAAAAAAAGAAGTAGCTGTGCAAATTTCGAACGATGTAAGCGGTTAATCCTTCACGTCGTCGTCACAATCCTAATTTCGGAGTGAAATGCTGTACGTTCCGGTGAAACAGTGTGTTATAATCAGTCTGAAAATGCACGTTTACGTGTAAGTAGCGATCAAAACAGAGGAGGATGTCATTATGCCATTAGTATCTATGACAGACATGTTAAACAAAGCTCTCGAAGGTAAGTACGCAGTAGGTCAATTCAACATCAACAACCTCGAGTGGACTCAAGCAGTACTCGGTGCCGCTCAAGAAGAGCAGTCACCGGTCATTCTTGGAGTATCTGAAGGTGCAGCACGTCACATGGGCGGATTCTACACAGTTGTTAAAATGGTAGAAGGTCTCGTTCACGACATGAAAGTAACAGTTCCTGTTGCTATCCACCTCGACCACGGTTCGAGCGTTGAAAAATGTAAAGAAGCGATCGACGCTGGATTTACATCTGTAATGATCGACGATTCACACAGCCCGATCGACACAAACATCGAAACAACAAAAGCTGTTGTTGAGTATGCGCATTCGAAAGGTGTTTCGGTTGAAGCAGAAGTTGGTACAGTTGGCGGACAAGAAGACGACGTCATCGGTGATGTCATGTACGCGAAACTTGACGACTGCGTTCGCATCGTTAAAGAAACTGGTATCGACACGCTTGCTCCTGCACTCGGTTCTGTTCACGGACCATACAAAGGTGAACCAAACCTTGGTTTCACTGAAATGGAAGAAATCCGTAACGCAACGGACCTCCCACTCGTTCTTCACGGTGGAACAGGAATCCCGACACACGATATCGAAAAAGCAATTTCGCTTGGTACTTCGAAAATCAACGTCAACACGGAAAACCAAATTTCGTTCGCGAAAGTGGTTCGTGAAGTCTTGGCTGAGAAACCAGAAGCATATGACCCACGCGTATTCATCGCACCAGGTCGCGAAGCAATCAAACAAACGGTCATCGGTAAGATGCGTGAGTTTGGTTCAAGCAACAAAGCTTAATTTTCCACGCAAAAAGCACGGTAGACATTCGTCTATCGTGTTTTTTTTCATCCGAATCACGAGATTGTTTCTGAAAACGTTAGGACTTCTCGGTAAAAAAATTTATAATGAAAGAGTAAGCGATTTCAAGGGAACTTTACAGGATGAAAGGGGAAAGAGAGAGATGAGATTTTTTATCGATACAGCGAACGTAGAGGATATTAAAAAAGCACATAAAATGGGGATTTTAGACGGGGTCACAACAAACCCGTCACTCGTCGCAAAAGAAGGCGTCGATTTCCATACACGACTCCGTGAAATTTGCGCAATCGTCGGCGATGTGTCGGTCAGTGCCGAAGTTATTGCACTGGATGCAGAGGGAATGATCCGGGAAGGGAAGGAACTGGCTCAGATCGCACCGAACATTACGGTAAAGGTTCCGATGACACCGGCCGGTCTCGAAGCCGTCGCAGCCTTGTCAAAAGAAAAGATTACGACGAACGTCACGTTGATCTTTAACGCAAACCAAGCCTTACTTGCAGCACGTGCCGGCGCGACATATGTCTCACCGTTCCTCGGACGTTTGGATGATATCGGTCAAGACGGAATGGGACTCGTTGAAACGATTGCCCAAATCTTCATCATCCATGATATTCCGACACAAATCATTGCGGCATCTGTCCGGAATCCGGTTCACGTCACAAACGCAGCACTTGCGGGTGCGGACATCGCAACAATTCCGCTGAATGTCATTGAATCACTGACGCAACACCCGTTAACGACGCAAGGAATTGAACGCTTCCTCGCTGACTGGGAAAAAGCGCAGCAATAATAGATTGTAGAGAAAGGTTGATGGAATGTGGACATTTTGCATATCGTAGGACAACAACGTCTTGAAGGGACCGTCATGATTAGTGGATCGAAACAGAGTGCAATTCCGTGTCTCGCGGCTGCACTATTGACTGATCAACAGGTCATTCTTGAGGGAGTGCCGGACATTGGGGATGTCGCGACGATGATCCAAATCATTGAAATGCTTGGAGCCGTCGTGACACGCCAAGGCGATATGGTGACGATTGACCCGAGTCATGTCGAACCGATGCCACTTACAGGGACTGACACACGACGATTACGTGGATCAATTTACCTGATGAGTGTCCTCGCGGCACGATTCAAACAGGGAGTCGTCGGTCTGCCCGGTGGTTATGCCATCGGTCCTCGACCGATTGATTTACACATTAAGGCACTGGAACGACTCGGGGTCTCAATGCGTAATGAACAAGGGGTTTACTACATGCATGTCGAAGAATTGAAAGGGAACCGGATTTATTTGGATCTTCCTTCGTTTGGTGCCACAATCAGTGCGTTGCTTGTCGCCGTCATGGCAGAAGGAACGACGGTCATTGAAAATGCAGCATGTGATCCGGAAGTCATCGATGTCAGTACGATGCTGACGAACATGGGAGCGAGTGTCAAAGGTGCAGGGACCGATGAGATTCGCATTAAAGGAATCAAGACGTTGCAAGGGTGCCGGCATACATTGATTCCGGACCGGATGGAGGCAGGGACGTTTCTTGCGATGGGAGCCGTTCTCGGACGGGTGACGGTCGATAATGTCATTCCGTTGCATCTTGAGAGCATCATTCAAAAGCTGGAACGGTTTGGTGCTAAAGTTGAGCAGACCGACGATTCGGTTACGGCATCCATTGATGTGGCGAAGCCGATTGATATTCGTGTTTTCCATTACGGCGGATTCCCGAGTGATCTTCAACCGATCATTTCAGCCGTTTTGCTGAAACCAAAAGGCGCGAGTGTGGTCGTCGATAAACTGTATCCGCAACGTTTCCGGCATGTTCAGGAAATGCGGCGGCTGAATGCCCGGATTACACACGAAGATGCGTCGATTATCATTCGCGGCGGCGAAACATTACGCGGCACGGAAATCGAAGCGCACGATCCGCGCGGGGCGGCAGCGCTCGTCTTGAGCGGTATGATGGCGTCCGGTGAAACGTTGTTGCATCACGCAGAAATGCTTGATCAAAGCTATGAACAGTTCGTCGAGAAGTTAAAAACACTCGGTGCGCTCGTATGGCGTGAAACGGTGTAAAGTTTTTTCAGTCAGGGAGAGGGGATTATACACATGGAAAGAAGTTTATCAATGGAACTCGTACGCGTAACGGAAGCGGCAGCACTGGCTTCGGCACGTTGGATGGGGAAGGGCTTGAAAAACGAGGCAGATGACGCAGCAACCAGCGCCATGCGTGATGTATTTGACACAATCCCGATGAAAGGAACGGTCGTCATCGGCGAAGGAGAAATGGATGAAGCACCGATGCTGTATATCGGTGAGAAGCTCGGAAATGGATACGGACCACGTCTTGACGTCGCGGTCGATCCGCTCGAAGGAACAAACATTGTCGCCAAAGGAACATGGGGAGCGCTTGCGGTGCTTGCTGTAGCAGATGCCGGGGATTTATTGCATGCTCCGGATATGTATATGGATAAAATTGCGGTCGGACCGGAAGCGGCTGGACACATCAGTCTGGATGCGACGATCGAAGAAAATATCGCGGCGGTCGCGAAAGCAAAAAATAAAGAAATCGAAGACGTCGTCGTCTCGATTCTTGACCGGGAACGACATGAAGAGATCATTCAACGGATCCGCGCAACCGGAGCCCGCATTCGCCTGATTGGAGACGGTGATGTCGCAGCAGCGATCAATACCGCTTTCCCGCATACCGGAATCGATATGTTACTTGGTTCAGGTGGTGCGCCAGAAGGTGTTCTAGCAGCAGTTGCTTTAAAATGTCTCGGTGGAGAACTCCAAGGACGCCTCTTGCCAGCAGATGACGCGGAAGTCGCGCGTTGCAAAAAGATGGGCATCGAAGATCCGTCGAAAATCCTGATGATGGATGACCTTGTCACGGGAGATGACTGTATCTTTGCCGCGACAGGTGTCACGGACAGCGAGTTGATGAAGGGTGTTCAATTCAGCGCGCAAGGTGGTCAGACACACTCTGTCGTCATGCGGGCGAAATCGGGAACGGTTCGTTTCGTCGAAGGGATTCACTCGTTCAAGAAAAAACCAAAGCTCGTTATTAAGTAATCGGCATGACAGGCTTATTCAAAAGAATCTACGTTTTCTTCACCCGCTTTCCTCGGGCGAGACACAAGTCGCGCCTACTTTGTCCAAATGGACAAGTAGTCGGGTCTTGTTTGTCTCTGACAGCGCGGAACACCGCGCTTTTTCCCGTAGGAGTCGAGTGAAGAACGTAATTCTTTTCGAAAAGGGAATGCAGTTTGATGCTGCATGCGAGTCATGACTTAAAAAATGAATAAAGAGAGTTGGATTTTCGATGTTTGATCCGGAAATTCAACTCTTTTTTCTTTTTGTACAAGAAATAAGAGCATTTGTATGAGGTATCTCAATTACTCATCATACTTTCGTGAATGAGCATAGAAACAGCCGATGATCCCATGAAAAGGATCATCGGTTATTTGATTACTGTAGAACGGAGACATACATTCTCGACTCCTACGGGAAAAGAAAGTGCGATTTGCACTTCCGTCAGGGATAGGGAAGACCCGGCAGATTGCATATTAATGCGAGATGCCGCGGCTTGCCTCCCGCCCGTGGAAAGCGAGGATGTAGGAAACGTTCGTCATGAGAATTGATTTTGGAGTGACTTATGAGTCAGGCTCTGATATCGGATTTATAAAAGACCACTCGAATGGAAATGACAAAATCTGAATTAAAAACTCTGTGTCGGAGCTTGCAACTGGTGTGTCATCTGAACCAGTTTACGACGAGAAAACAAGCGTGTCATGAAGACATATACTGCATTACTCCGTCCCGGAATGACAAGCGTTTTTCCTTTCATGTATCCGGTGAAGGAAAGTTGAGCCGTTGTTTTAGCATCCATGATTCCCGGTCGTTTAAACAATCCGGATGTCGCGAGATCCGCTGTCGCGGCAAAATCAGTATGGGTGGCACCCGGACAAACGGCTGTCACTTGAATATTATATGGTGCAAGTTCGTCTGCCAGTGCTTCGGAAAAGCTGAGGACATAGGCTTTTGTCGCATAGTAGACGCTCATGAAAGGACCGCCATGGAAAGAGGAAGTCGAAGCGATCTGAATAATCCGTCCACTCCCTTGAACTTTCATCCGTCGGGCAAAGGTTTTCGTCAAATACGTCAGCGCCCGGATGTTGACGTCAATCATATTTTCTTCGCGTAATAAATCGGTCTCGAGAAATTCACCGTAGAGACCAAAACCGGCATTGTTGATCAAAACATCAACGGGAGTGTGTTCTGTCGCACGTAATAAGGCTTTGATTTGAACGGTTTGCCCGATGTCATACGGGAGAACGATGGCAGAGCCGCCCCGTTGTTCGACAAAGTGTTTTGTTTCAAAAAGCTGTTCGATGTTTCGTCCGACGAGCAACAGATGATGTCCTTGATCCGCATGCAGATAGGCTAGTTCGCGACCGATTCCGGCAGAAGCCCCGGTAATTAATACGTTCATGATATGTCCTCCTTGTATAATAGGGTAGAAAAAAAGCGATCGAGCCGATGCTCAACCGCTTGGTTATTTTGAATTATAGGTATGAACCCGCGCCGACAAGGCGTGAACCCCAGTATCCTGATTTGAAGCTTGAGTATTTAACGCCGCCCGTTTCCGAGTTGACCATGCTTGATTTGCTTGTCGCCATACCGACGTGTTGAATGCCGCTACCGTGTGAGAAGAAAACAAGATCTCCCGGTTGAACGTTTGAGACGCTGACTTTTTTAGAAGACGAGTATTGTGAAGAAGACGTACGCGATAAAGTTTTACCTGCTGCTTTTTTGTAAACGTAGCCTGTGAATCCAGAGCAGTCAAATCCGCGAGTTGTCGTTCCGCCCCATACGTAAGGAGTACCCTTATGTTTAGCAGCTTCGCTTAGAAGACGTGTACGTGTTGAAGATGAAGTTGTTGATTTTTTAGCAGTTGAAGTAGAAGCTTTGTATGTTTTCGTATACTGAGTAGAAACGTAACGTGTTTTACCACCGTATGAAATTTTAGTCCAGCTGCCTGATTTACCTTTGTATGTAAATGTTTGGCCGGCGTTTACTTTACCAACGATGCTTGCTTTTGTTGAAGGTGCTGTACGAACACGAAGTCCATTATCTGTGATTTTTACTTTTGTTACTGTAGAAGCAGCCTCAACTTTATCTGTTCCCACTGTTGCAAATCCTGAAACCACTAATGCTGCTGTCGCAACTGATGCTAGAAAACGTTTCATATATATAATCCTCCATGTCGTTTAAAGTAATTGTGTCAACCGAGTTATATGATGTATCTCATTAAGTGTTTGTTTAAGCAGTTTTCCTTACAACTGTGTAAGATTTTTCTCTGCACGATTATCTTAGCATGCGAATCTATGTAAACGTTTTTTCAGTTAGACTACAAAACAAGCTATTTTTGTAACATAACTGCAATAATATACTCGAATATTACAAAGAAGAAATTTCCATTTTTTAAATCACGACGAATGAGAGGAAATGTGATACCTTTAATTCACATAGAAAATGCGACATAATTAATGTAGAAGAATATGATTGAACCCTTTGCTCCTGAATTTATACGAAGAATAGGTGAATGCAGATGCCAACTGAAAAAACTGACAAACCAGAACGATCCTATACACTTGCTCAATTAAGCAATCTGACACTAAAAGACTTATATGAAATTGCCAAAACAAAAAATGTACCGCAGTACCGGGAAGCCCGCAAACGTGAACTGATGTTTAAGATTTTGAAAGCACAGGCGGAGTCGACTGGTCTTTATTTCCTCGAAGGGGTATTAGAAGTGATCCCCGGTAATCCACAGATGCAAAATGACGGCGGCTTCGGCTTCCTTCGTCCCATCAACTATTCACAATCCTCTGAAGACATCTATATCGCAGCCTCACAAATCCGTCGATTTAACCTTCGTAATGGCGACGTCGTGACTGGAAAAGTCCGACCACCAAAAGAAAATGAGCGGTTCCAAGGATTATTAAGTGTGGAAGCCGTCAACGGAGAAGCGCCGGATACCGCTCGGAATCGTTTGTTCTTCCCAGCACTGACACCGATTTATCCGGATCGTTTGATGCGACTCGAAACAGAACCGCGTCATCTGTCGGTTCGTGTGATGGATATGATCGCACCGGTCGGCTTCGGACAACGGGGATTGATCGTCGCACCGCCTAAAGCGGGTAAGACATCTCTATTAAAAGAAATCGCGAATTCGATTCAAGTCAATCACCCGGATGTCGAATTGATTATTCTATTGATTGATGAGCGACCGGAAGAAGTAACGGATATCGAACGTTCTGTTCCGGGTGCGGATGTCGTCAGTTCGACGTTTGACGAAACACCGGATAACCACGTTCGGATTTCGGAGCTTGTCTTGGAGCGGGCGATGCGTCTTGTCGAACATAAAAAAGACGTCGTCATCTTAATGGACTCGATTACACGTTTGACACGGGCCTACAACTTAACCGTTCCGCAAAGTGGACGGACATTATCGGGCGGTATTGATCCGGCTGCCTTCCATAAACCAAAACGCTTTTTCGGAGCCGCACGGAACATCGAACATGGCGGCAGCCTGACGATTCTTGCGACAGCGCTTGTGGAAACGGGCTCACGTATGGATGATGTCATTTATGAAGAGTTCAAAGGAACCGGAAACATGGAACTTCATCTGGATCGGAAATTATCCGAACGCCGGATCTTCCCGGCAATTGATATCCGGAAATCCGGAACACGGAAAGAAGAGTTGTTGTTACCGAAAGAACAATTGGATGCGTTATGGACGATCCGTCGGACAATGAATGAATCCAATGAGTTTGTCGACAGCTTCTTACGAAAGATTCGGGATACGAAAAATAATGAAGAATTTTTTGTTGAACTGGAGAAAGAAAAGAAGAAGCCTGTCCGGCGCGCACCTGTTAAACCGCGTGTGACGAAAACAGACACAACGACTTGAAAATAGGTATTGCGGGTCGTTAAAAAATCGTTTAGTATAGGAAGGTAACTTACTCTGGCTCAGCAAATGAACCAGGGCGGAAGGAGAGAAAACAACCATGAAACAAGGAATTCACCCAAACTACAACAAAGTTGTATTTATGGATTCAACTACTGAGTACAAATTCTTGACTGGTTCTACACGTTCTTCGAACGAGACAATCACTTGGGAAGATGGAAACGAGTACCCGCTCATCCGCGTGGATGTGTCTTCGGACTCGCACCCATTCTACACTGGTCGTCAAAAGTTCAACGCTGCAGACGGTCGTGTCGATCGCTTCAACAAAAAATACGGCCGCAAGTAATTGCGACTCCGGTATTAAAAAACAGCCTGTCTCCATCACTGGAGCAGGCTGTTTTTGTATAGACAGAACTTGGTACGGTACGCCAGATACGTTCTCAAAACGAAAGACAGTCCGATTCCACCGGCAGCTCCGATAAGATACGGGAGTGTATCCGGATTATTCGCAAAATGTTCCATGAGCAGACTGAAGGAAAAATGACGACCGAGGAAATAACCTGCCCCTAAAAAGATACTGATCCAAATCAAGGCACCGGTATACGCATAGGTGACGAAGATCCGGAACGGCATTTTCGAGACACCGGCAAAAAATGCGGACAGCTGCCGGAGACCAGGTATGTAGTAACCGATGATTAAAACGGTTTTTCCGTAACGTAAAAATCCGACTTCTGCTTTGAAAATATGTTTTTCAGAAATCCGTAACTTCGGAGCCATCCGGTGAAGGAGTGGCATCCCCAGTTTTAAGCCGAGCATATAGCTGATGGTCATGCCGATGCAGCTGCCGGCGTAAGCCGCGAGAATAGTTCCGATCAGCGGTAAATCACCGTGGTGCATCCAAAATCCAGACATGACAAGTAATGTCTCGTCAGGCACCGGGAGGCCGACGATTCCGCCTGCTAACAGAATGGCGAGTCCGAACGCTCCATATTGTTGGAGTATGTCATGTAGCATGTGATGAATCGGAGTCACCTTCCTTCAAAGAAACTTCTCTTCTAGTGTACAGGAAATAGATACCAGTTGAAATGAGAAGATGAAGAAAAATCCGGATTTGGAAAGGCTTTTTGATTTTTAGAAGTCAATCCTTTTTCTTAATCTGGATTCGGGCTATACTCGTTAAAGTGACTATTTTAGAGGACGGTGTTTTACGATGATGCATGTGATCAATCAATATGGTTGGATTGAAGTAATTTGCGGAAGTATGTTTTCCGGAAAATCAGAAGAACTGATCCGTCGCGTCAGACGGGCACAATACGGAAAGTTGCCGGTTCAAGTGTTTAAGCCGGCGATTGATGACCGGTACCACGAGGAGCATGTCGTGTCGCACGTCGGTAACTCCGTCATCGCGATTCCGATGGCGACGAGCCGTGATGTTTACGCAGCAGTAGCGGAAGAGACGCAAATCGTCGCGATTGATGAAGTCCAGTTTTTTGACGATGAGATCGTCGCAGTCATCGAAGCACTGGCTCAAGATGGCAAACGCGTGATTTGCGCGGGGCTGGATCAGGATTTTCGGGCGGAACCATTTGGGAAGATGCCTGAATTACTGGCGCGGGCTGAGTTCGTGACGAAATTGCAGGCGATTTGTCTTTCGTGCGGTGATCCGGCGTCACGGACACAACGATTGATTGACGGGAAACCGGCAAACTACAATGACCCCATTATTCTTGTCGGAGCGTCTGAGTCATATGAACCACGTTGCCGCCACTGTCATCAAGTTCCGGGGAAACCGCAACCGTTACAGGAATGGAAAAAACAACAACAGAACTAACAGGACACGATAGAAAAAGCGAGCAATTTCCGGCAATGAGACCCGGGAATTGCTCGCTTTTTTAACCGGTCTGCGTCAGCCGGCTGAACTGATTGACAAATTGTGCCGTTTCACGGACGATCGTCTCTTGATCGTGATCGAGCGTCGCCACGTGATAGGAATCGAGCAGACAATAACTTCGTTTGTCATCGGAACCAATTGTCCGGTGCAGGTAATCCGAACAGGTCGGTGGAACGACATGATCTTCAGCAGAATATAAAATAAGCGTCGGAATTTGAATGTCAGGAAGTACGGGAATCGTCTCGCCAATCAGTCGTAACAGCTCAGACGCACAAACAGACGGGACATATTCATAGACGATTTCGAAAGCCGATCGTTTAATGTCGGGTGGACTTTCCGGCAGATAGACCGGGCATTCGGTGAACGATAATGCTTCATAGGCGGGGACGGATAAGGCAGCATTGATCGTGATGATTCCTGCAACCGGCAGACCTTCTGCAACAAGAGCAAGGGCAAGTGTCGCGCCCATTGACTGTCCGACAATGAAGATGGATTCGCACCGACGGGTCAATTGTTCATAGCCGTCACGGACACTTTGTTTCCAGTCCTCTGCCGTCGCCGCCTCAAAGTCACGCAAATCCGTGCCGTGACCGTGCAGGCGCGGCGCATAGACGGAGAAACCGCGTTCGGCAAAGCGTTCTCCTACAGCCCGAACACTTTGCGGGGTTGCGTTGAAGCCGTGACAGAGCAAAATGCCGACGGATCCACGGTCAAAGAAAAAATCGTCGGCGCCAGGTAAAACAGGATAAACCATACTCATCATCTCGTCCTCCATTTCAAAATAAAAAAAACCCATTTGGCTTTGGACGCAAACGAGTTTCTCGTGTGTATCATCCAAAGCAGCCGCTTTGCTGGTCGGAGCACCTTGCAAATCGCAGGTTGCCGTGGAGTCCTAGAGCCAGGTCTCTCGTCCACTCTTGATATAACATATAGGAATTGTCGGATTAATCATTGAGAAGATGATAGCACTGCTAGAAAAGGATTGTCAAATGCTCCTTGACCGGCGACCGGAACTCTTCTATGATGAAGCCCAACCCGGGAAATCAATCGATATGGGTCATATGGTTTATTTTTGAAAATATGGTTGACCTTTAAAAGATCTTTCTGTAATGTAAAAATTAGTTTTACGACATAAGTTCGAACAGCGACAACACACATATGAATTTCATACCGCAACACTTATCCAGAGAGGTGGAGGGACTGGCCCTACGAAACCTCGGCAACAGACTCATTATGAGCACTGTGCCAATTCCATCAGACAATTGTCTGAGAGATGAGTCGAGTGGATTCTGCCATTGTGCGGATCCAGGTCTCTTCTTGTTTCTTAAGAAGAGGCCTTTTTGTATTTTTAAAGGGGGAGAAATGGTGATTACATTCAAAAATGTAAAAAAAATCTATCAGACAAACGAGCAATCGATTGCGGCTTTAAACGGAGTGAATCTTGAAATCCGAAAAGGCGAAATCTTCGGCGTCATCGGTTTCAGCGGAGCCGGAAAAAGTTCTTTATTACGGTGTGTCAACCTGCTCGAACGTCCGACATCCGGCAGTGTAACGGTCGATGGACAAGATTTGACGACACTCTCGGCGAAACAATTGCGGGAAGCAAAACAACACATCGGGATGATTTTTCAGCACTTCAATCTGTTGGATTCCAATACGGTTTTTGCGAATATTGCCAAACCTCTTGTCTTAAAAGGCGTCAAAAAAGAGGAAGTCTACCGGCGTGTCACCGAACTGCTGGATTTTGTCGACTTGGCAGACAAAGCCGATCATTATCCGGATCAGTTATCCGGCGGACAGAAGCAACGTGTCGGGATTGCCCGGGCCCTTGCCACTCAGCCGTCCGTCCTGTTATGTGACGAAGCGACATCCGCCCTTGATCCGCAGACGACACAACATATATTACGTCTGTTGAAACAGATTAATCAGGAATACGGCATCACGATTTTACTGATTACCCATGAGATGGGTGTCATCCGTGAGATTTGTGACCGGGTCGCCGTCATCGAGGCCGGTAAGCTGATTGAGTCGGGTACCGTGTTTGACGTCTTTTCGAATCCGCAGACGGGGACAGCGAAAAATTTCGTCCGTTCCGTCATGCAGGATGAGATTCCGGCGTCGGTTCAACAAGTCATCGATCAGCGTGGTGCCGGGCATCATATTTATAAAATCAATTTCCTTGGGGCAGGCACCGGACAACCGCTTTTATCACAAGTCGCGAAACGGTTTGATGTTGATCTCAACATTCTGCACGGCAGCATCACGGAACTGCAAAATATTCCATTCGGTAGTCTGCTCGTTGAACTGATTGGTGACACACCGGAAATTAACCGGGCACTTCACTATATCCATCAGTCGGATGTCGTCGTCGAGGAGGTGCTCGCGGATGTTGGTTAATTACACAGACATTTGGACCGCGTTCCTGCAGACGTTGACGATGGTCGGATTATCGTTACTCTTCTCGACGTTGATTGGTTTACCGCTCGGGATTCTGCTTGTTGTCACACGTAAAGGGGCGTTGCTCGAACAAGTGCCGTTCTTTAACGTCTTAAGCAGCATCGTCAATATTTTCCGGTCCGTCCCGTTTATTATCCTGCTCGTCGCAATCATTCCGCTGACACGGTTGCTCGTCGGGTCGTCGATCGGCACGAAGGCAGCCATCGTGCCGCTGGTGTTTTATGCGGCACCGTACATTGCCCGATTGATTGAAAGTTCGTTGCTCGAAGTCAGTACGGGCGTCCTGGAAGCGGCGGAAGCGATGGGCGCGACACCGTTGCAGACGATTTTCCGTTTCTTGTTGCCGGAAGCACTCAGCTCGCTTGTTCTGAACTTGACGATCGCGACGATTGGCTTGATCGGGGCATCAGCGATGGCCGGGGCGATTGGCGGCGGCGGACTCGGTGACTTAGCGATTACCTACGGCTACCAACGGTTTGATACGACGGTCATGATCATCACGGTCGGGATCCTCGTTATTCTAGTGCAAGGCTTACAGACAACAGGCAATCTGTTGGCACGAAAAATTCGGAGACACTAAAAAAACATAGAACAGATAAGGGAGAGATGGATGATGAAAAAAGGATTAGCGATTGGTGCAGCATTGACGACGGTATTATTTGCGGGGTGTGCCGCTTCCGGAGAAGAGGATCAAAAAACGATCAAGCTCGGTGTCAGCGGCTCGGACACACAAGTTTGGGAATATGTTGCGAAAAAAGCGAAAAAAGAGGGCATCACGATTGAACTCGTCAAGTTTTCTGATTACGTCCAACCGAATCTGGCACTGGCAGAAGGTGAAATCGATGCCAACTCGTTCCAGACGATTTCGTACTTCAATGCCTTTAAAAAAGAACATAAGTTAAAATTGTCGCCGATTGCGACGACGGTCATCGCACCGATGGGAATTTACTCGGATAAAGTCAAGGACGTCAAAGACATTCCGGTCGGCGGGAAGATTGCCGTCCCGAACGAAGCGACGAACATGGGACGGGCACTCCTGTTGCTTCAGGAAGCCGGCTTGATTAAGCTGCCGGACGACTTTGACGGAAACGGATCCGTTGATAAGATTGTCGAAAATCCGAAAAAGCTGAAGATCGTCCCGGTCGTTGCCGGGCAGACACCACGTGTCCTGCCGGATGTATCCGCATCAATCATCAACAATGGAATCGCCGTCGATGCCGGCTTTAATCCGATCAAAGACTCGATTCTCCATGAAAATGAAACAGCGAAACCCTACATCAACATCATCGCGACACGAACAGAAGACAAGGACAAAAAGACGTTGAAGAAAATCGCTTCACTCTACCAACAGGACGATGTCGCGGCTTTCATCAAAAAAGAATACAAAGGAAGCACGATTCCGACGTTTGTCCCGCTCAGTGACATCGGCGAATAACTAAAAATCCAAAGGAGCGTGACCCAAATGACGGTTCAGACAAAACGGGAAAACTTGATTCAAACGATTGAGCAGAATATTGAACAAAAACGCGAGTCGTATCTCGAGACGAGTCACCGGATTCATGCGACACCCGAGATTGGCAATGAGGAATATTTTGCGTCGCGTCATCATGCGGAACGCCTGACGGCAGAAGGGTTCACGGTTGAGCTCGGGGTCGCCGGACACGACACGGCGTTCCTGGCCCGGAAGACTTCGGATAAACCGGGGGCGACGGTTGCCTTCCTCGCCGAATACGACGCATTGCCCGGGATTGGTCACGCCTGCGGACACAACATCATCGGCACGACGAGTGTCGCAGCGGCGATTGCGCTCAGTAAAGTCCTCGATGAAGTCGGCGGCAGTGTCGTCGTTCTCGGCACACCGGCGGAAGAAGGGGGACCAAACGGCAGTACGAAAGGCAGCTTCGTCAAACACGATCTCCTGACGGGAATCGATGCGGCACTGATGGTACATCCGTCCGGACAAACGCGCATCACCGGATCCTCGCTTGCCGTCGATCCACTGGATTTTGCCTTTACCGGCAAACCGGCTCATGCGGCAGCGTCACCGGAAGAGGGCATCAATGCACTCGACGCCGTCATCCAACTCTTTAACGGCATCAATGCCTTACGCCAGCAATTGCCGAGCGATGTCCGGATTCACGGCATCATCACCGACGGCGGTGATGCGCCGAACATCATTCCGGAGTACGCGAAAGCCCGCTTCTTCATCCGGGCGACGACACGCGAACGGCTGAATGCGGTGACGAAGAAGGTCAAAGCCGTTGCCGAAGGCGCAGCCCTTGCGACCGGAGCGACGCTTGAGGTCATCGCATTCCAAAATGAGGTCGACAATCTCCTGTTCAACCGGACGTTTGACGAGATTTTCCGGGAAGAAGCGATTGCACTTGGGGAAGACGTCAAGACGGATGAACGGCCCGGACTCGGTTCGACCGATGCCGGCAACATCAGTCAAGTCCTGCCGACCATCCATCCGTACATCAAAATCGGAGCGGATGATTTGGTCGCCCATACGGAAAGTTTCCGGGAAGCGGCGCGATCGGAACAAGGCGACGAAGCCTTGATCACCGGCGCCAAAATCCTGGCACGGACGGCGTTACGTCTGTTGACGGACAGACAGTTACTTGGGACGGTCAAGCAAGAGTTCCATGACCGGAAAAACGGTTATTTGGCATAATAGACAAGAGGAAAAAGTATGTTTCCATCCGGCAGACGTTGCTTTGATCGTCGGCTGAATGGGACGTACTTTTTTTCAGGAATGGAAGTAAAAACAAATTCTTTTTTGTATTTTAAAATAACCTGTGCTAGTCTTGAGCTGTACAACTGAATAACCAGTTCTTCGGGGTAGGGTGAAAATCCCAACCGGCGGTGATGCGATTTTCGAGTCGACGAGCCCGCGACCCATAGTGTACGCACTATGGCTGACTTGGTGTGATTCCAAGGCCGACGGTAAAGTCCGGATGGGAGAAGAACGAAAAAATGTGCTTGAAACCATTTTCTGAAAAAATACATTCAGAGAAAGGTCTATTTCTGTATGCTTCAAAACAGAAAAACAAGACGTTTCTTTCGTGACCCTTCAATCATGACGCCCTGCAAATGCAGCGGCGTCTTTTTCTTTTGAAAGGAGCGAAATCATGAACAATAAAATGCATCAGGCGATGCAATTGGCAGAGATGTTAGACGGACAAACGAGTCCAAATCCAAGTGTCGGTTGTGTGATTACGAAGCACGGACGAATCATCGGTTTCGGGGCGCACCGGTTTGCCGGCGGTCCCCATGCCGAAGTCGAAGCGTTACGGATGGCGGGGGAGGCGGCACGCGGCGCCGATCTGTATGTCACGCTTGAACCGTGTAACCATCACGGCAAAACACCTCCTTGCACGGAAGCAATCATTGCCGCCGGGATCAAGCGGGTGTTCGTCGCGACGGAAGATCGTCATGCGATCGTCGCGGGTCAGGGCATTGCACGTCTGCGCGACGCCGGACTGACGGTCGAAGTCGGATTGCTGCAAGACGAAGCGGTTCGTTTTTATACACCGTTTTGGCAAAGTATCGAGCGAAAACGGCCGACGGTCACAGTGAAAGTCGCCCAAAGTTTAAACGGTATCGTGACGACAGGCGGACAACGTTGGATTACGTCAGAAGCCGCGCGAGTGGCGGGACGCCGGTTGCGGGCTTCGCACGACGCGATTTTAGTCGGTAGTGAAACAATCGTAGTGGATGATCCCGCATTGACGTTACGCAGTGAGGAGGGAATCGAACCGATTCGTGTCCTCGTTGATCGACGGGGACGGTTGTCGGAGACGTTTCAGGTCTTGCACGACGGTCTGAATCCGACGTACTGGCTGACGGAACAACCACGGATCAGTTCCAAGCCGAATGTCACCATCCTTGTCGGAACGTACTCGACACCGGATCAAATTCTCGAGACCTTATACGAACAAGGCATCCGCAGTCTCTTGATTGAAGGCGGACCGACCATCCAGTCGGCGTTTTTAGAAGCAGACCTTGTCGATCGTCTCGACATCTATCAAGCGCCGTCCGTTCTAAATGGAACACCGGGATTATCAAGTACCGTTGAAATCGAAGATCGATTCGATTTAATGGACGTGGAACCAATCGGGCAGGATGTGCATCTGCGCTATACGCGGAAAGGAGGCAACTCATGTTCACAGGATTGATTGAAGAAGTCGGAACGATCAAACGAAAAGTCCCGCGTCCGAATGGTCTAGCGCTCGAAATTGAAGCAAGGCATGTCCTTGAAGGAACAAAAATCGGTGACAGTATCGCGGTCGACGGTATTTGTTTAACGGTGACAGCGATGACGGCAACCGGATTTACAGCGGATGCCGTCCACGAAACGATTCGGGCGACATCCCTTCAGACGTTGCGTGTCGGGACACCGGTCCAACTGGAGCGGGCGATGCCAGCGAACGGACGATTCGGCGGTCATTTCGTCAGTGGACACATTGACGGGACAGCCCGGTTGTTAAGCCGCCGTCCGGACGGTGAAGCGATGGAATACCGGTTCGAAACCGGTGACTGGAGTAAATACTGTATTCCAAAAGGATCAATCGCGATCAACGGCACGAGCTTGACGATTCAACACGTGGAGACGAACAGTTTGACCATTTCGTTGATCCCGCACTCACGGCAGGTGACGACGTTTGACCGGCTCCAAAGCGGAGCGCTCGTCAATATCGAGTGTGATCTGATGGCAAAACACTTGTATCACTTTACGCAACAGGAGCAGAAAACCGATTGGTCGGCATTTTTAGGAGGCGGAGCAGGATGAACGGATTTGATCTTGTAGAAGAAGCCATTGAAGAATTAAAACAAGGGCGTCCAATTATCGTCTGTGACGATGAAAACCGGGAAAACGAAGGCGATTTGATCCTGCTTGCGGAACATGCGACACCGGAACAAATCAACTTCATGATCACTCACGGCAAAGGACTTGTCTGTGTACCGATCAGTCCGCAACTCGCAGAACGACTTGAGTTGAACCCGATGACGGATATCAATACCGATCCGCACGGAACGGCGTTTACGATCAGCATTGATCACGAAGAGGCGAAGACCGGCATCAGTGCTGCGGAGCGCGCGTTGACGATTCAGCGGATGCTGACGGATCAGGCCGGTCAATTCAAGCGTCCGGGACATATCTTCCCCTTGATCGCGAAAGAAGGCGGTGTCCGGGAACGGCGGGGGCATACGGAAGCGGGTGTTGATTTGGCACGGCTGGCCGGAAGTGCCGAAGCAGCCGTCATTTGTGAAATCATTTTAGAGGACGGGACGATGGCACGTGTTGACGACTTGTTGACGTATAAAGAAGTCCATGGACTGAAGATGATCACGATCGACGCACTCGTTTCTTATCTGGAACGTCCGGTCCGACGCGAAGCCGACGTCTTGCTGCCGGCGGATCACGGAGCATTTCGGATGCTTGGTTATACGACGCCCGATCAAAAAGAACACGTTACCGTCTTATCGGGAGAACCGGAAGACGGCATGCTCGTCCGGCTTCATTCTGAATGTTTGACAGGAGACGTCTTTGGCTCGAAACGCTGTGATTGTGGTCCGCAACTTGATGCCGCACTGGAACGCATCGGACAGGAAGGCGGAGCTGTTCTCTACCTGCGCCAAGAGGGACGGGGAATCGGATTGATGGCGAAGTTGAAAGCCTATGAGTTGCAGGAGCAGGGACTCGATACGGTCGAAGCGAATCACGCACTCGGTTATGCGACGGACTTACGTGATTACACGGTAGCTGCCGCGATGTTGCGTGATCTCGGCGTAACGAAAATTCGTCTGATGACCAATAATCCGGAAAAACAACAGGCACTGGAAGAACAGGGTATCACGGTGCTCGAACGGGTACCGCTTGAAATCGTACCGGTTCCGGAAAATAAAAATTATCTGCACACCAAACAAACGAAACTCGGGCATCTGCTCGACATCCAAGGAGGACAATGACATGGTATTTGAAGGATTTTTAACAGGTGAAGGACTACGCGTCGCGATCGTTGCAGCACGATTTAATGAATTGATCACATCTAAACTGGTGGGCGGAGCAAACGATGCATTCCGTCGTCACGGAGTCGCAGCAGATGCCGTCGATACGGCGTGGGTACCGGGAGCGTTCGAGATTCCGCTCGTTGCAGAAAAACTTGCGAAAAGCGGAAATTATGACGCAGTCATCACACTCGGTGCGGTCATTCGCGGAGCGACGTCGCATTACGATTATGTCTGCAACGAAGTGGCGAAAGGGGTCGCCGGAGCGTCGCGTGAAACGGGAGTGCCTATCATTTTCGGTGTCTTAACGACGGACTCGATCGAACAGGCCGTTGAACGGGCAGGAACGAAAGCTGGCAACAAAGGATATGAAGCGGCGGTTTCAGCGATTGAGATGGCGAATCTGTTACGGACCATTTAATGAAGGAAAACGTAAGGCTTGAGACCTGTTTCTAACGGAAACGGGTCTCTTTTTTGTATGTGACGCAGGATTTCATCTGCTCTATCCCTAATGGAGAGAGTAAGACATTTTTTGGAAGGGAGAGGGCTGTGATGCGTCTGAAAAAAACGTACTATCTGCCTGGAATCGCCGGCTTTTTGGTGGTTTATTACTTGTGGATTCTGATTTTTACACAGCAACCGGAATGGTCTTCTTGGGGAAGTAACCTGCTTTCCATCCTCGGCTGCTTCTCGGCAACCTGTTTATTAATTCAAGCACAACGAAATCCGAAGCAGCAGGAAGGCCGGTTTTTTCTTTATTTGGCTTGCGGGACAGGAAGTTATTTGATGGCGGAACTGATTTGGTTGTCGTACGAAAATATTCGTCAAGTCGACGTGCCCTTTCCCGGTATCTCGGATATTTTTTATGTGTGGCAGTCGGTCTTCTTTTTAATAGCATTTTTACATTTGATTCGCCGGCATGTCACGAAAAACCGGTTGATTAGTTTTATCTTCGATATTGCCATCGTCATGACGGTCGCCGTCACGTACAGTTGGTTTTTCTTGATCCGTCCGTTGTTTGATACGCCGTTTGCATCACGAGGTGAAGTGATTTTGGCATTTGCCTATCCGATGTGTGATATCGTGCTTCTGTTTTGCATGATCAGTATTTATTATCTGTTCGAGAAAAAAGAGTGGCGGGGGCGCATGCGCTTACTCCAATTCTTGTTTATCGGGCTCTTGTTGCAAGTCGTAGCGGATACACTGTTTGTCTATATGACGACCGTCAGCGGCAATGAGGCGGTTCGTTTGATTGATCCGTTATTCATCCTCGGATTATTGATGGTCGGTGTAGCGGGGCACGTCAAAAAACCGGTTGATGCGAACGAGCCGAATGACAGACGACAACGGAGTACGGTACAACTGGGGAAACTGTTTTTGCCGTATCTGCTTGTTATTGTCCTGTTTTCGACAATGGCTCTGTATGCCCGGCGTGATGAGGCCTTAAACGGGTTGATGATCGGTTGCGCGATTACGATTCTGTTGATTTTAATCCGGCAGATCTTGATGATTTTGAGCAATCAGGAATTAATAGAAGAAATTCATCATAAGGCAGATGAACTCGAAGAAAGTGAAGAACGGTATAAATCATTGTTCACGTACCATCCGGATGCCGTCTATTCGCTTGATCTGAAAGGGAGAATCGAGAGCGCCAACCCGTCCTTCGAAAAACTGACGGAGCAAAGTGCGGACCAGCTGGTCGGAAAATCATACCGGCAATTAATGGAACAGCAAGTAGCGGCAGACGAAGGGATGACGGCACACCAATTCGAAACGACGTTTCGTAACTCGGGCGGGACGAATGTTTTGCTGAACGTGACGAACATTCCGATTCGTGTCCGGGACCGGTTCGTCGGCATCTATGGAATCGGTCAGGATATTACGCGGGTGCGGGAAAACGAATTAAAAATCCGCCGCCTGGCCTACTACGATCATTTGACCGGAGCGATCAACCGGACGTACTTTGAAGAAGTCCTCCATCATCTGGTGGAAGCGGAACAAGACGATGAAACGATTATCTTGTGCTTCATCGATTTGGATGATTTCAAACTCGTCAACGATTCGTTTGGCCACCATGTCGGAGATCAGTTATTGATTCAAGTCGCAAGCCGCTTGCAAGAGGTGACCGAGCCGGATGATCTGGTTGCGCGTCAAGGCGGTGATGAATTCACAGTCATCTTGCGTCATGTCGCATCGGAAACGGACGGACGGATCCGGACAGCCCGACTGCTCGAACGGTTACGCATGACCTATACGATTGATGAGATTGAACTGATTTCGAACCCAAGTATCGGAGCCGTCAGTTATCAGCGGACAACCGACAAGCCGATCGTGACGTTGTTGAAACAAGCTGATTTAGCGATGTACCAGGCCAAATCAAGCGGTGGGAAATCGATTATCTTCTTTGAAGACATTGCGGAGAAAGCGTCGTACCGATTGCGGCTCGAGTCCGAATTACCGGTTGCGATCGACACCGATCAGCTGGTTTTGTATTATCAACCGCAAGTGGATACGGTGACGTACCGGATGGTGGGTGTCGAAGGATTGATCCGTTGGAATCATCCGGAACTCGGCATGATTGCCCCGAACGATTTCATTCCGATGGCAGAAGAGGCGGGGATGATCATTCGTCTCGGCGAATGGGTGTTACGCGAAGGATTTTTACAAGCGAAGCGGTGGGAAGACGAAGGCTTGACGTTGAAGGTCGGACTGAATGTCTCGATGCAACAGTTCCACCATCCGACGTTCGTCTTGACCTTAATCCGTCTCGTAGAAGAAACACAGGTCAATCCGGTCCGAATTGATCTTGAAATCACGGAAGTCTCGGCCGTTGAAGATATTGAGGAGACGGTCGAGACGATGAATCGCCTGAAGGAACTGGGCTTTACGATTTCAATTGACGACTTCGGTACCGGCTACTCTTCCTTATCCCGATTGGCTGATTTTCCGATTGACACGCTGAAGATTCCACGCGAGTTCGTCGAAAAAATCCAACCGGCAACATCCGGCTACTCGATGATTTCCTCGATCATTCACTTGGCGAAATCACTTGAGCTCGAAGTCATCGCCGAAGGAGTCGAGACACTGGAGCAGGTCAATGTCCTCAATCGTTTGGAATGTTCCCGGATGCAGGGATATTATTTTGGTCGTCCGATGCCGCACGAACAGATTCCGGCGTTGTATCAAAAATAGGCAATCCCTTCCGTATCATGCGGAAGGGACTGCCTGCTTTTTATTCTTACTTGAGTTGGGTTGAGACTGAAACACCTTTTTTGATGACGTCACGTTTCTCGTTCAGGACGTCACTGGTCAATAATTCAACGGACGTAAGCGGTTGTTCGATGATGAAGCCGAAGTTCCCGGTCCGTGTCTCAGACGGCGCGTATGTCGTCGCGAGTGACTCGAGATAGACATCGTCCTCAATCGTCTTTTCAGTCTTGGCATCGAGTTTGAAATGAGCGACCGGGTTAAAGGTGACCGGCTTGTCACCTGTATTCGTGATCGTCACACGTGTCTTGACGAGGTCGAATGACTCATCATGGGTAAAGCCGTGGAAAAAGTCGA
Source organism: Caryophanales bacterium (assembly GCA_902363455.1). Taxonomy (GTDB): domain Bacteria; phylum Bacillota; class Bacilli; order Exiguobacteriales; family Exiguobacteriaceae; genus Exiguobacterium_A. Next base: position 78,393 of record CABJAC010000001.1, read on the forward strand.
TCATCCCGTAACTCGGACGGGCATGGAACACTTTCATCTCTTCGATTTTCATCGTGATCGGTCCAATGGTGTGTGTCGCGTCAGGCTGGACCATCTTCTTTAACGTCAGTTCACCTTTATCGTCGGATACTGATTGATTGACAGTCGTCAGCTCGCGGTCATCTGGTAATTGCGGGTTCGGGACGTAAGCGGCAGACTTTTCGATCGATACCGGCGTCTCCTGTTTCGGGACCGACTTCTGTGACGACTTCTCTTCTGTGGTGTCTGACGCATTGCCACAACCGGCAAGGATCGTCCCGAGCATCAAGGCAGCAAGTATCTGTTTCATAGAAAGTCTCCTTATTTCTTCGATTTCAACAGGTCGAAGATGATTTTGGCGTGATCCGTATTATCAACTTGACCGGCAAATCGGTCTTTCGCTGGACCAAAAGCATAGACAGGGACGTCTTCACCGGTGTGACCACCTGTCGTCCAGCCTGTGTGTGAGCGTTCGTTGAAGATGGCTTCGATCGCATTATCAACGTCGAGTACTTTCTTCGATTCCGCGGCGCGTGCGACGGACTGGATCTCGTCCTCCGTCAAAGCGAGTCGGTTTTGATCGATGTACGTCGTCAAGGTCTTCCGGACGTCGGCGCCTTCAATGATTTTTGCCGCCATGAAGTCCGGCGTCTTTTTCGCTGCCTTGATCGGCTCGGCGAACCAGTTGTAGATACCGTCTGCTCCGATCGAGTAACCACCGGTCGAATGGTCGGCTGTCGCGACGACGAGTGTATGTTTATCTTTTTTCGCAAAAGCGATCGCTGCTTTGAAGGCACGTTCGAAGTCTTCCATCTCGCTCATCGCCCCGACGATATCGTTATCGTGACCCGCCCAGTCGATTTGGCTTCCTTCGACCATCAAGAAGAAGCCTTTTTTGTTCGAATCGAGACGTTTGATGGCTGAGTTCGTCATCTGCTCGAGAGACGGCACGGTATTCTCGCGGTCGATGCGTTTTGGCAGTCCTCCATCTGCGAACAGACCAAGAACCTGCTTGTTCTTATCCGCCTGCATTTGATCAAGATCCGTGACATAGCTGTATCCATCTTTCTTGAACGATTTCGTCAAATCGACATCCGGACGGACGAAGTTCGACTTCCCGCCGCCGAGAAGGACGTCAATCTTGTGTTTTCCGTTGACACGTTCTTTAAAGTAGTCATCGGCGATGGCATTCATGTTCTTGCGGTTCTCATCATGCGCCCCGAACGAGGCCGGCGTCGCGTGTGTGATTTCGGATGTCGCGACGAGTCCTGTCGATTTGCCGCGTTGCTTTGCCGCTTCAAGGACGGTCTTGACTTCCGATTTATCGTTGTCGACAGCGATTGCCGCGTTATATGTCTTGACACCGGACGACATCGCCGTTGCGGCAGAAGCCGAATCGGTGACGTTTTGTTCCGGGTCTTCCGGATACGTCATCTGTTGACCGACCAGATATTGATCAAATGCCGTTTTTTCAGCGATTGGCGTCGCAGGATTGTTTTTTAAATACCGGTGAGCAGAGGTATAGGAGACACCCATTCCGTCACCAATCAAAAAGATGACATTGCGGATTTCCGGTGATTTTGCTGATTTTGTTTTTGCCTCGGCGTCGTTCATTGAGACCATTGTACTGAGAGAGAGTGTGGATAAGGCCATAATAGGAATGATTCGCTTCAACTTCATGGATGTTCCTCCTCAAGGAAAATGAATGGTATGCGCTACTGGGTAAAACCTACAGACCTAACTGTAACGTTCAAATGTAAAACGAACATTTTGCTGATGTAAATTTTCATGAAGAATAGTCAGCAATCCTACAAGGTGAGAGATAAGACCTGAATGAAAAGGTGTAAGAACTGGGGAGAAAGGTAATAGCATAGTATAGGCAATTGAAACATTTTCCATTAAGAACACGTAAAAAGAGATAATCAATTTCAAGGAGGAATGACGATGAAGAGAACAAGGTGGATGACAGTTGGTTTCCTCACGGCGACGATTGGGCTGGCTGGGTGTAATGACCAGACCATAGAAGATGGTGGAGGGACGAACGGTTCGAAACAGCTTTCGAATACGGAATTGCTGAAAAAAGCAACGGCTGCGCAGGAAGAAATCGAATCGTTTCACATGGAAGGCGACATGACCTCGGATGCTGGAGAGATGTCGGTGAATCAAAAGGTGGCGGTCGACATCATTCAAAAACCGCTTGCGATGCATCAAATCGTTAATATGAAAAATCCACAGGATGGAAAAGACATTCGGGTGGAGAACTATATCATGGATGATAAATTGTACATGTCGCAAAATAACCAGTGGTTTGTTCAGGACATCTCGGAGCTTGGTGACATGATGGAAGGTATGAAGTCAAATGCCTCAACTGAACAAAATCTAAAGCTGCTCAAGAAATATAAAGACAGCTGGACAGTTAAAAGAGAAGGAAATGTCTATCAGATTGACGTTGATTTAAAGGGAGACAAGTTGAAAGCGTTTATGAAAGATTCGCTGGAACAAACCGGACAGCTTGCTCCGATGAAGGATGTCATCGATCAAATTGATTACAAAAAGATGGTCTACTCGATGACGTATGACGCCAAAACGTATTATCCGAAAACACTTGATATGGAAATGGCGTTTGAAGTGGACGGACAATCGGAATTTACGATGAAAAACGAATCAACGTTCTCGAAATTTAATGAAATCAAATCGATTGATTTACCGGCGGAAGCCAAAGATGCGCAGGCTTTACCGAACGGAAATCAGTAAAAAAGTGGGAGACGGATCGTTTAAGATCCGTTTCCCACTTTCGTTTTGCCGATCAGACTTGAAACTGCCGAAGTACGGTATGCAGTGACTCAGCTTGTTGCTGACTGGTTGCAGTTTGATGGCGGACATCACGGAAAGCTTCGACGGAGTGACCAATCTGTTCAGACATCGACTGTGTTCCTTGCGCTCCGTCATTGACAGTTACAGCGACATCATGAATGACGCCTAACATATTGGCGGTTAACTCCTGCAACTGTGCTGCCTGTTCTGCGAAAGTGTCAGCAGCAGAACCAAACACGTCAGCATCTGCCCGGTATTGAATCGAGGCGTCTTCGAATAAATCATAGTCATGGACGACCTTCGTATCGATGAAGGATAACATATCGCCCGACGCTGCATTGAGCTGTTCAACGGAATCGATGACGGACAGCGAGACGGTTTGAATCTGTTCGACTGTATTTCGACTGCCCTCTGCCAGTTTCCGGATTTCTTCCGCTACGACGGCAAATCCACGTCCGACTTCACCCGCGCGGGCGGCTTCAATCGAAGCATTTAATGCCAACAGATTCGTTTGTGCGGCAATTGACAAGACAGCGTCCGATAAAACCGAGATTTCCTTAACTGCTTTTGCCCGGTTCATGGCTTCTTCGAGCCGGATTTTTGTTTCCGTTAAAATATGAGTGGCCGATGACTTAGCGTCAGTCGCAACAACGTGCAGGGCATGAGCACGCTCATCAACTTCTTGTGCTTGTTTGCCATTATTGCGTGCCATCGTGACAATGATTTGAATCGTCGTTTCCATGTCGACGGCAGAGGAGTTCATTTCCTCGGCGGAAGCAGCTGTCTCCTGCATACCGGCAGATAATTGCTCAATCGTATGAGAAGTCGTTGCCATTTCCTGATCGAGTTCTCCAATCCGCTCCGCGACTTGTTTCGAGGTCGAGACGACATGAGTCGTCGTCTCATCGACTTGTACGATGATACTGCGTAAGTGGATGATGAACTGATTCATGGAATTTGCGATTTGTCCGATTTCATCATGACGGACTACATCGATCTGAGCTGTTAAGTCTCCGCCCTGTGTTGCCAGTTCATGTGTCTTTTCCTGCAATTGGTCTAACGGTTTGAAAATCGACCGCAGAATCAGGAACGTAAAGATGATGCCGAGCAGACTGATCAGACCGATGATGGAAAAGAGCAGGATATACGCTTGGTTTGCGGATTCCGTAATGCTGTTGCCGGTCTTCTCGGCTTGTTTATTGTTATAAGCGACGATTTTTTTTAGACTGTCGGAAACCGCAAAGTACGAGTCTCGGCTCGTTCCTTCGAAGTAAGTGACAGCTTCCTGTTTCGTTTCCGGCGTACTGAGACGAAGCAGTTCATTTGTCGTCGTCTTAAATCGCTGTAGATTTTTTTCGAGTGCATCAAATAATGTGCGATCGGATGCTGAATAAATTGTTTTGTTGTATTTTGCCAAATTGGTGTCGACCGTCGCAAGTCCATCGGTCAAGCGTTTGCCGTATTCAGCCTTTGTCACTGGATCGTCTTCTTGAATATGCAACAACTGGACACGACGTAAATCAGACAGTGCAGTATTCGTTTCATGTGACAAGTTCAGACCGGGAATCCAGGAAGAAGTGATGGTTTTGCTTTTTTGATTGGCAGTATTAAGTGAAAATGCCCCAAACAAACCGACTGCGATCAGGCTGAGCAAAAGAATGGAGGACAATAAGACTAACTTCGTTTTAATCTTCATCATGCACGCTCCTTTTTGCAAAATGAACAACGATCCAACTATCTGTAATATAACAAGTTGCTTTCGGAATTTACTTTTATTTGAAAAATATAAGTTGGACAATCACATGTAGTTGAAATCATATGTTGACAATAATCTGTAAATTCTGAAAAATAGAGAAGTATACATACTGAATTGAAGGAGGGGAAAGAATGGGAACATCGTTTAGTGATTGGATCAGCACGGTATCGGACTTTGTTTGGGGGCCGCCGTTGCTCGTCTTTTTGGTCGGTACGGGGATTTACTTGACGATACGATTGGGATTCATTCAGATTACCAAGCTTCCGTATGCGTTGAAACTGGCATTCACAAAACATCAGGATGATACATCCGAAGGGGACATCAGTCACTTTCAAGCGCTGATGACGGCGCTCGCCGCAACGGTTGGAACGGGGAATATCGTTGGGGTGGCGACGGCCGTCGTACTCGGGGGACCGGGCGCGCTCGTCTGGATGTGGTTGTCGGGATTGTTCGGGATGGCGACGAAGTATGCCGAGGCGATTCTCGCCGTCAAATACCGGGTCGTCGATGAGAAGGGACAAATGGCCGGGGGGCCGATGTACTATCTCGAACGGGGACTAAATCAAAAATGGTTGGGCGTTCTATTTGCGGCGTTTGCGTCGCTTGCTGCCTTCGGAATCGGAAACGGTGTTCAGACGAACTCTGTCGCCCTTGCGATGAAGTCGACGTTCGATGTCCCGTTGTATGTGACAGGAATCGTTTTGATGATAGCGACAGGAGTTGTCATTCTCGGTGGAGTTAAATCGATCGGGAAGGTCGTCAGTTATTTTGTTCCGTTCATGATTTTCTTTTATGTCGGAAGCGGTCTCTTGATCATGGTCATGAACTACGAATTGATTCCGGGTGCCATCTCAACAATTTTCAGCAGTACGTTCTCAAACGAAGCGATTACCGGTGGAGCAATCGGAGCGGCGATTCGTTACGGGGTTGCGCGTGGGGTGTTCTCGAATGAGGCGGGTCTCGGTTCTGCGCCGATTGCAGCTGCCGCTGCAAAAACGGATTTCCCGGGTCGGCAGGCGCTGGTCTCGATGACACAAGTATTTCTCGATACACTCGTCGTCTGCTCGATTACGGGATTGACGCTCGTCATGGGTGGTCAACTGGATACGAAATTAGAGGGTGTCGAATTGACGACAGCGAGTTTTGAAGTGTTCCTTGGACCGGCCGGAAAATACATCGTGACGATCGGACTCGTCATGTTTGCCTTCTCGACGGTTCTTGGTTGGTCGTATTACGGGGAAAAGTCTATCTATTATCTGTTTGGTCAAAAATCGATTTTACCGTACCGGATTATGTTTGTCCTCGTCGCTGGTCTTGGAGCGATGACGACGAACTTGAATATGGTTTGGGCGATCTCAGATGTCTTCAACGGACTGATGGCGATTCCGAACTTGATCGGATTGATTGGATTATCAGGTGTCGTCATTGCCGAAACCCGGCTGTTCCGGGAACAGCTGAAACGGGAGGAAGCAAATCGACGGATTTCATAGAGATATACAAAACCCCGCACTCTCGTTTGAGAATGCGGGGTTTGTTTGATTAAGTCGTTTGATACAACATGACCGATTCATACGGTCGCAATGTGATTTGTCCCGACGTCTCTAAAAAATCAGGATAGTTTTGAATCAACACCTGATGGTCCAACCACTCATTCGGTAACGTGAACGAACAATCCGTACCGTAAAAGTTTGATAAGACGAGAAGTTGTTCGTCGTCGGTCGTCCGTTCGTACGCCCAAATCGATGGATCATCTGGTGTCAAAAGTTGATAACGGCCGTTTGTCAAAACGTCATACTGCTTGCGTAACTGAATCAACCGTTTGTAATGATAGAAGACGGAATCAGAATCCGCGAGTGCTGCTTCAACATTGATCGAAGCGTGATTCGAAGGCACCGGAATCCATGGTGTCGCCGTGGAAAAGCCGGCGTGCGGTGATGCATCCCATTGCATCGGTGTCCGGGCATTATCGCGCGACTTTTGGCGGATGGCCGCAAGAATGTGGTCACGTGTCTCACCTTGTGCTGTTTTTTCAGTGTAGGCGTTCAGCGTCTCAACATCCCGGTAATCGGTTAAATCCGTGAAGTCGGGATTCGGTGTTCCAATTTCTTCCCCCTGGTAGATATAAGGTGTTCCTTGCAGACCGTGCAGTGTTGTCGCGAGCATCTTCGCACTTTCGATCCGGTAGATTGTATCATCACCAAACCGGCTGACAACGCGGGGTTGATCATGGTTACACCAGAAAATCGCATTCCAGGCGTTCCCTTGCATCCCGACCTGCCAGTCGGAGAGAATGCGTTTCAACTCGAGGAAATCAAACGGTGCTGCCGTCCATTTCTCTCCATTGGGATAATCGACTTTTAAATGGTGGAAATTGAACGTCATCTTCAGTTCCTGCTCATTCGTATTCGAGTAACGCAGACAGTGGTCGAGTGTCGTCGAGGACATCTCACCAACCGTCATCAAGTCGTGACCGGCAAAGACACGTTGGTTCATTTCCTGAAGGTAGTCATGCACACGGGGACCATCCGTATAGTATTTCCGGCCATCCCCGGTCGGATCGTTTTCGAAGCGGTCATCTTTTGAAATCAAGTTGATGACGTCGAGTCGGAAGCCGCGGACCCCTTTATCGCGCCAAAATTCCATCATCCGATAGACAGCGTCCCGGAGCTCCGGATTTTCCCAGTTGAGATCGGCCTGTGTCTCGTCAAATAAGTGCAGATAATATTTACCGGCGACTTCGTCAAATGACCAGGCCGGTCCGCCGAATTTGGACACCCAGTCCGTTGGTTCGTCCCGCCAGATGAAGTAGTCGTGGTACGGATTGTCCGGGTGTCGTCCTTGCTGAAACCATTCATGATCGGTCGAACAGTGGTTGACGACAATGTCCATCATGACGGACAACTGACGCTTTTTTGCTTCTGCAATCAGTTCGTCGAAGTCTGCCATCGTGCCGTAAGACGGGTCAATCGTGTAATAGTCACTGACATCATAGCCGTTATCGCGTTGCGGCGACGCATAGACCGGTGTCAGCCACAAGTAATCGACACCAAGTCGCGCCAAGTAATCAAGTTTCGCTGTCACACCACGAAGGGTACCGGTCGGCTTGCCTTCCGGACTGTAAAAACTTTTCGGATAAATTTGATAGACGGCGGATTTACGCCAGTCGGTTGTCGTAAGGGTCATATCAGGTCACACCTTTCTAAAAACAGTTATGCGGCCTCTTTGAGTGCCGCTTTGCGGGCACGTTTCGTCGAGACATAATGGAACAGGAACGTACAGATAATCGGAACGATGATCGCGATGACCATCCCGATGATGAATGACAGAATCGATCCCGGAACGATGGAGATGAAGGCGGGAAGACCACCAACACCAATCGCCGGTGCGAGGACTCCGCTGACAGCGATGAATGAAGACGCAATCGCGGATCCGACCAGTGCCGCGTAAAACGGATACTTGAACCGGAGATTGACTCCGAACATGGCAGGTTCGGTGATACCGAAATATGCCGAAATGGCGGAAGTCGACGCCATATTTTTATCATTGGCGTTTTTCGCGAGGAATAACATCGCAAGCGTCGCCGATCCTTGGGCGATGTTCGAGATGGCAATCATCGGCCAGATAAACGTCGTCCCGCTTTGACCAATCAGTTGCAGATCGACCGCGATGAACATATGGTGCATACCCGTGATGACGAGTGGGGCGTAAAGAGCACCAAATAATAATGCACCAAGCAGTGGGACGGCTTCAAACGTATTGACGACGCCAATCGTAATCCAGTCCCCGATTTGACGGGTGACCGGTCCGATGACAGCAAGTGCCAAAAAGCCGGTTAAGGTGATCGTCGTGATCGGGACGACCAGCAGTTGAATCGCATTTGGGACACGGTTCTTGAGCCAGCGTTCGATTGTACTTAAGACGTAAGCGGCGGCGAGAACCGGTAAAATCTGTCCTTGATAGCCAACTTTTTCGATTTCAAATAAGCCGAGGATATTGAACGTCGGAATATCCCCTTTTAAGGCACTTTGACCGTAATTCCAAGCGTTTAAGAGATCCGGGTGCACGAGCATCAGTCCCATGACAATCCCGAGGATTTCACTGCCACCGAATCGTTTCGTGGCGGACCAACCGACGAGTGCCGGCAGGAAGACAAACGCCGTATTCGCCATCATATTGATCAAATCCCATAACCCTTGCAGGTTCGGATACCGTTCGATCATCGTCTTACCGCCGAATTCGATTCCAAACAGATTGTTGATTCCCATTAATAGTCCGGCGACGATGATAGCAGGGATGATAGGCATGAAGACATCGGAAAAGACTTTGATTAATTTTTGGAATGGATTCATTTTCGAGGCACCGGACGATTTGACGTCGGCAATCGTCGTTGCCTGCAAGCCGGTCAATTGAATGAACTCAGCATAAACACGATCAACATCTCCGGCACCGATGACGATTTGATAGACACCGGCATTCAAAAAAGCGCCTTTGACAAGCGGGACTTCAAGTAACGCGTCTTGCTCAACTAAACTTTGATCTTTTAAAGTCAAGCGCAGGCGGGTAACACAATGGGCCGCTTGCTCGACGTTGTCTTTACCACCGATTCGTTCGATGATCTGTTCTGCGATTTGCCGATAGTTGGGTTTCATCTCACATTCTCCTTTTGGATTAAACTGAAGACTCATTTGAAATGAAAACGTTTTCTTATATGCGCACACTTATCTTAACTTATCTATATAAGTTAAGTCAACAACTTATATAGATAAGTTTAAAAAGGTATAAAAAAAGGATGAATCCGTTTCTAAAACGTTTTCATCCTTGATGATCTGTCCTCTGTTTAACGACGTGCGATATCCGTGAATTGAAACTTATCGAGCCGGTGGCGCGACTGTGTTCGTTCGAAGTGTTGTCCCTCATAGTAATACGTATCGTTCGTAATGACGATGACGTGTGAGGTGCCCTCTAAATCAAGATACTGTTGATCTTCTGCTGTCGCCGGTTGTGCCTCGATTTTTCGTTTGGCGTAACTGATCTGCCGTCCGAGTGTCTGCTCGATATAGTGGTAAATCGACTCACCGGCAATCTCTTTCGTCAAACCGGGTACGAGCGATGTGACGAACAGATTAATGTCGAAGATGACCCGTTCACCGTCGATTGCCCGGACCCGTTTAATCTGGGTAAGTGACGTGCCGGGCGCGACATGAAATAAGTGGGCAAGTTCTTCGGTGGCTTCTATCAGATCACAGGAGATGACATCCGTTTTAACGTCATGGGCCCCCATTTGCTTGTGGGCTTCAGAAAAGCTGACGATGCCGTTGAATTGAAAGGCAATCGCGTCCTGACTGAGCACGAAGACGCCTTTGCCCTGATGTTTGCGGACAAACCCTTTGTCCTGCAAGGCGTCAATCGCTTTTCGGACCGTTCCGCGGCTGGCATCGAATTCCTGTATCAATTCGGTTTCCGAAGGAAGTTTTGTTTCGGCCGGTAATGTTCCGTCTTGGATCCGGTCGACCAATTGCTGATAAATATGAAGGTATTTGGGCATCATGGATTCCGTCCTTTGTTCAAAGCGTTGAAAACAGTGTAGCACGGAATCAACGTTTCCACCCAATCATCCGACGATAGGAACTGAAGGCGGGCCAGGCGAGAATCGCGACGGCGAGCCAGTACAACAGTTGATTTTCAGACGACAATAGACCGATGACAGCAGCAAGTAAGATCGTTGTGTAGACAGAGAAGACGATGATCAAAAGCGGGTGCATCTTCGGGAAAACCGTGAAGCGGCCAAGGCGTTCGTTTTCACTTTTGACATAAAGCATGCTGCCACAAATCGTCAAGACGAGCACTAAGGCGAGATTGAAGAAGATAGCCGGAGTTACATCCGTCCGTACATTAGCCTCAAACAACAGCGGGAATGGTGAGGTCGTCGTCATCAGGACATCGACGGCTGAAAGAAAGTCCTCGTTTTGCTTCAGTCCGATCGTCGATACAGACAAAATGGAGAAAAACGTTAAGTAATTTAAAAACAGGAAAAATAAACCGAGCAGCAGTTGACCGATGACGTCACCGGCAATCGTACCGGCAAACAGGAAAATACTAAAGATTGCAACGTCAAATAAGAAGTACGTCAGGAAATCGATGAACATGTCTGCTCCCGATAGGTAATCAAACGGATTGATGCCACCGATGCCTTGCAGGAGTAACCAGCTGACGAAAAAGCCAATGATTGGAAAGACAAGCAAAACAACAACGCCGATCCCCCATTTGATCCAGTACAATGCCTTTTTATTGATCGGCAGAGCATGCAGCATCAGACTGCGGCCGCTTCCGCGTTCTTGTCCGAGCATCAAGATCGCGAAGACAGCGATTAAAATCGCACCGAACCCGGCAAAACTCGGACTGACGAGAACAGGCTCGATCAAGTCAGCCTGTACGCCGAGATAATCATCAAAATTATCGATGACCGTATAACTGCCGAATCCGTAACTGAAGACGGCGAGCAGGAAAAGTGAGGCGAGTGGCCAGATGCCTTGTTTGATATGATACCGAATCAGTTGTTTATACATGATGATCGCCTCCAAACGTTCCTAAAAAATAATCTTCGAGTTGAACCGGTAACGCGTCTTTTAGTAACGGATTTGTCTGATCGACGTACATGGCTCCGGCTTCCGAGCGGACAATCAGCGTCACGACCCGACCCGTCCGGGACAAGACATGGACATCATGATGTTGGAAATCCGGAACCGTTTCGTAGGCAAGCTGCCATTTTTGCATACTCGATTTCGCATCTTCCAGTGCCTTCGGTTCTTTGACGAGGTGTTGTTCGATCGTCATGACCCGATCGGCAAGCGAATCGAGCTCTTCTAATTGGTGGGAAGCGATTAAGACGGCTGTTTGGCGTTCTGCGAGCAACGTGACCAGTTGTTTTAAGTAATCCCGTTTGTTGATCCGATCGAGTCCGTCCGTTGGTTCGTCGAGCAACAGGACAGGCGCGTTCGTCGCGAAAGCGAGTTGAAGTAAAAACAGTTGGGCCTGACCTTTTGAGAGAGAGGTGACACGGCGTCCACGATCGAGATTCGATGACCGGCAATAATTTTCGATAAAGGTCCGTTCAAAATCCGGATAAAACGCATCGTAAAAGCCAATCAATTCACCAAGTGTCATCTGACGGTAGATTCCGACAGAATCCGGTACTAAAAACAGATGTTGCCGTGCTGCCGGAACGTGGTGGATCGACTCCTGATTCCATTCGACTTTTCCGCGGGACGGCTCGAGCGCTCCGACGAGTGTCTTCAGTAAGGTTGTCTTCCCGGCGCCGTTTCGTCCGATCAATGCTGTAATCGTTCCGGCGGGTAGTGTGAACGATGCATTTTCATAAATCATTTTGGAATCAATCTGTTTGGTCAGGTGAGACACGGTCAACATGAGGAATCCTCCCTTGTTTGGATAAGTAGTTGATAGAGATCTGCATTCGAGATCGATAGTTCGTTCGCTACGGTACAAAGTGTCTGCACATGCGGCAGGATTGCAGCCTGTTTGACGTGTCCAATGGGCAGGTCGGAAATGAACGAGCCTTTGCCGCGCATCGTGACGATGAAGTTCCGGCTTTCGAGTTCCTGATAGGCACGGGACACCGTATTCGGATTGACGAGCAACGTGCTCGCCAGTTCCCGAACAGACGGCATCTGTTCACCGGACCGAAGCAAGCCGCGGGCAATTGCACGGATGATTTGGGCGACCAGCTGCTCATAAATCGGCAGTGAACTTTTGGGGTCAACCGTAAACATTCGCTTACCTCCTTAAGTGTATTAATTCAATTAGTACACTAATTATAGGAAAAACCTGTCAGAAAGTCAATACAGGGCATATTCGCCAGTACGTACTCGTTTCATTCCGGTAAAATGAAGGAAACGTGATCGGAGGAAAAAAGATGAAATCAACGGGAACACTTTATTTTTTCTGCGGAAAAATGGGTGCAGGAAAATCGACTGCCGCTAAACGAATTGCCGAAGAACAACGGGCCGTTCTTCTATCAGAAGATGAATGGCTAAACGCACTGTATCCGGATCAAATTAAAACGTTTGACGACTATCTCGAACATGCAGCGCAGATGAGACCACTCGTAAAACAACATGTCCAACACCTTCTGGCTGTTGGCGTTGATGTCGTGATGGATTTTCCAGCGAATACGAAAAAACAGCGGAAATGGTTTTTGGACCTGGTATCAGAAATCGATGCCCTCCATCAATTGATATTCTTGAATCGGACGAATGAGCAGTGTTTGCGTCAAATTGCTCAGCGGCGTCAGGAACAACCGGAACGAGCCGCTTTTGATACGGAAGCGATATTTCTTCAAGTTACAGATTACTTTGAAGTTCCGATTGCTTCTGAAGGCATCAGGATCGTCGAATGGAAAGGCATGTGACCTTTCTCGAACGTTGAAGTGTTCTCTGCTTCTGTTACACATCATCGGTCGTTTCGTAAAGGCTGGAATATTTGCTATACTGACGACAGAAGAATCATCAGGAAGGATGACCGAGAATGTTAGATCGATTGAGTGCGTTAGAGGACCGATATGAAAAGTTGAACGACCTGTTGGCAGACCCAGCCATCATTAAAGATACAAATCAATTGCGTGAGGTGTCGAAGGAGCAGTCACAACTCGCACCGACCGTTGAGGTCTACCGTGTTTACCGTGACAAGATGGAGGCATACCAAGAGGCGCGTCACATGTTGACAGATCCGGAAATGCGCGATCTGGCAAAAGAAGAGGTTGCTATCCTCGAGCCGGAAATCAAGGACCTTGAGACGAAGCTGAAAGCTCTTCTCTTACCAAAAGATCCGAACGATGATAAAAACGTCATCGTCGAAATCCGCGGCGCAGCAGGCGGCGACGAAGCGGCTTTATTTGCTGGTGATCTCTTTAAGATGTACTCCAAGTTCGCCGAGAAACAAAACTGGAAGATTGAGATCATCGATGCCAGTTATACCGAGCTTGGCGGATACAAGGAAATCATCTTCATCGTCAAAGGCAGCGGGGCCTATTCGAAATTGAAATACGAAAATGGGGCGCACCGGGTGCAACGTGTTCCGTCAACCGAGTCGGGCGGACGGATTCATACGTCGACCGCGACTGTTGCCGTTCTGCCGGAAGCAGAAGATGTCGAAGTCGAGATTCACGATAAGGACGTCCGCGTCGATACGTTCACCTCAAGCGGACCGGGCGGCCAGTCGGTCAACACGACCCAGTCGGCAGTCCGGGTCACACACGTGCCGACGGGAATCGTCGCCAGCTGTCAGGATGAAAAGTCACAGATTAAAAATAAAGAAAAAGCAATGAAGGTCTTGCGGGCCCGTGTTTACGACAAGATTCAGCGCGAGCAACAGGCCGAGTACGATGAAAAACGAAAATCAGCGGTCGGAACGGGCGACCGGTCCGAGCGAATTCGGACGTATAACTTTGCACAGAACCGCGTGACGGATCACCGGATCGGTTTGACGATCCAAAAGCTTGACCGGATTCTCCAAGGCGAGATGGATGAAGTCATCGATACACTCGTCATGGAGTATCAGGCCCGGGCATCGGAGGCGGCGAACTGATGCGGATCGCAAAACGTCTCAATCAAGCACAAACGATGCTCGTGACGGCAGGACGCGAGGCCTCGAGTGCCGAATGGTTACTTATGCATGTTTTACAGGTCGACCGGACCGGATTATTGATCCGCTTATCGGACGATCTCGAACCGGAACAGGACCTGTTGTTCAGTGAATATTTATTAGCTCATTTAAACGGGGTTCCAGTGCAACATTTGATCGGCTATCAGCCCTTTTACGGACGTGATTTCCGTGTCTCACCCGCCGTTCTGATTCCGCGGCCGGAGACGGAAGAGTTAATTGAGTTCGTGACAGGACGTCTGCAGGGAGAAACGTTCCAATCCGGTGAAATCGTCGATATCGGGACCGGCAGCGGTGCGATTTGTCTGACGCTCGCGCTTGAACTTGGGCAACCGGTCACGACAGTTGATATCTCAGCGGATGCGATTGCGGTCGCAAAAGAAAATCACCGGATGCTTGGCGGCGACGTTACGTTTTTGGAAGGGGATTTGCTCGCACCGCTCGCGGATGATTCCGTTCGGGTGTTGATCTCGAACCCGCCCTATATTGAAGAAGATGAGTTGCTCAGTGATGTCGTCTTTGACCATGAACCCCACCTCGCGCTATTTGGTGGAAAAGACGGATTAGTGTTCTATCGCCGCCTGATTGAAGACAGCCGTCGGATTTTACGCGATGATTTTCGCCTGATTGCGTTTGAAATCGGACACAATCAAGGGCAAGAAGTGCAAATGATGTTAAAAAAACGTTATCCAACGGTAGAAACGGGTATTTTAAAAGATATAAACGGTAAAGACCGTATCGTGTATGCGGAACGAAAGGATTGTCCAGAGTGAAGACGGAAATGATTCAACATCAGACATTAAATGAAGCGGTACGACTATTACAAGAAGGTGAAGTCGTCGCAATTCCGACGGAGACGGTTTATGGTCTTGCGGGAGATGCGACGAGTGAGACGGCCGTTCGGCGAATTTTCGCCGCGAAGGGCCGGCCTTCCGACAATCCGTTGATTGTCCATGTCGCGTCCGTCGAACAGGCAAAGCAGTTCGTCACTCATATTCCGGAGGTCGCAACCCGGTTAATGGATGCGTTTTGGCCCGGTGCCTTGACGATTATCCTGCAATCAAACGGACGCGCCTCCTCACTCGTCACCGCAGGACTGGATACGATCGGATTACGGATGCCGGACCATTCATTGGCGCTTCAGTTGATCGAAGCGACCGGACTGGGTCTTGCCGCACCAAGTGCCAACCGATCCGGAAAACCCTCACCGACGTCATCTGCGCACGTTGCACATGACCTCTCGGGCCGCATCGCCGCAATCGTCGACGGAGGGGAGACCGGAATCGGTGTCGAATCGACGGTCATTGACTGTACCACGAATCCGCCGGTGATTTTACGACCGGGTGGCGTGACGCGGGAACAGATCCAAACCGTGATCGGAGACGTGGCACTTGACCCCGCCTTATCGATGAAGAACGAGACACCGAAGGCACCAGGCATGAAGTATACACACTACGCACCGGAAGCAACTTTATCCGTTGTAGCGGGTGACCTCTCATTCCTGCAACACGTCATCGATGAGGCCCGCCAAACCGGACAAAAGACAGGCGTCATTCTCTTTGACGGAGAAGACATCGAAGCCGATGTCCGCTGTTTCCTCGGAACGACGATCGAAACAGCCGCGCAGCGTCTTTACGATTGTTTACGGCGATTTGACCAAACGACGGTAGATCAGATTTTTGTACGGGATATATCAGAAGAAGGGGTTGGGCTGGCAGTCCGAAATCGGCTCCACAAGGCAGCAGGTGGTCGGATCATTCGCCCGTAAAGAAGGAGGATACTGAGATGAGCACACGTCGTGTATTGTTTATCTGTACAGGAAACACATGCCGCAGTCCGATGGCGATGGCATTATTACGCTCAAAAGTGGCCGATCAAGAATTTGATGTCCGCTCCGCCGGTCTCCGTTCGATGCAGGGATTCGACGCTTCCGAAAATGCGTTGCAAGTCTTACGCGAGCGCGGGATTGAACTTGAGCACTATACGCAAGTATTTGACGACGTCCTCGGGCGTTGGTCAGACATCATCTTGACGATGACGCGCAGTCATAAACAAGAAGTCGGCGAACGGTACCCGGAACTGAAAGACCGGACGTTTACGCTGTACGAATATGTGACCGGTCTTGAACGCGACATCAACGATCCGTACGGCGGATCAATGAACGTTTACCGGCAGGTCCGGAATGAACTCGAACCCCTCGTCAACCGTCTTGTGTTAAAATTGACGCAGAACGGAAACGGAAGAAAAGCACCGGATAACCGGAAACTTCCGAAAAAACAACCTAAACAAACGGGGGAATCGTAACGATGAAAGTAGCAATTGGAGCAGACCATGGTGGTTTTAAGTTAAAGGCGGAACTGACGGAACTCTTGCAGGAACTCGGAATGGAGTATACCGACTTCGGCACGTATTCGTCCGAATCCATCGATTACCCGGACGTCGCGATTCCGGTTGCGGAAGCTGTCGCGAACGGTGAATTCGACCGCGGTATCTTGATTTGCGGAACAGGCATCGGGATCGGGATCGCTGCGAACAAAGTCAAAGGCATCCGGGCAGCACTCGTCCATGATACGTTCAGTGCGAAAGCGACACGTCAGCACAACAACTCGAACATCTTGACGATGGGCGAGCGTGTCATCGGACCGGGTCTTGCACGCGATATCGCACAAATCTGGTTGGAAACGGAGTTCGAAGGCGGACGTCACGAAAACCGCGTCTGCAAAATTTCGGATTATGAGGTGAAGTAAATGGAATTGGAACAAATCAAACAAGATCTCGAAGCTTGCCTGACAGAACTGAACGAACGTTTTCCGTTAAAGGGGAAACTGCTCGTCATCGGGTGTTCGACAAGTGAAGTCATTGGTAAACAAATCGGCAAGGCGGGTTCACCGGATGTCGCTGATGCTTTGTTTGATGTCTTTGATACGTTCCGTCGTTCACATCAGGTCGATTTGGCTTTTCAAGGCTGTGAGCATATCAACCGTGCGTTGACGCTCGAACGGCAAATCGTCGAACGGCTTGGTCTTGAAGCCGTCACGGTCGTGCCGGTTCCGGAAGCGGGCGGTTCGATGGCGAGTGCGGCCTATCAACGTTTTTCGGCACCGGTCGTCGTCGAGGCGATTCAAGCTGATGCGGGAATCGACATCGGGGACACGTTCATTGGCATGCATTTGAAGCATGTGGCAATTCCGGTCCGTCTGCCGCACAAGGAAATCGGAGAAGCACATGTGACGGCTGCCGTCACACGACCGAAGCTAATTGGTGGCGCTCGCGCTAAATACGAATGATGTGCGCAAGGGGTTTCATTCCCCTTGCTTTTTTGATGGATTTTTAGAGGGTGCAAGCAATCAATTATTCGTGTTAAGATAGGTTTATCGAAATGAATGGGGGAATTCAGATGGAACAAACACCGCTTACGTATCTGAAACAGCAAGACGAGGAACTCTTTTCGGCCATGCGCAAGGAGCTTGGACGTCAACGCGACAATATCGAGTTGATCGCATCAGAAAACTTTGTCTCGCAAGCTGTCATGGAAGCACAAGGCAGCGTATTGACGAACAAGTACGCAGAAGGTTATCCGGGCCGCCGCTACTACGGCGGGTGTGAGTTCGTGGATTTAGCGGAAAATCTTGCACGTGACCGGGCAAAAGCCATCTTCGGTGCAGAACATGTCAACGTCCAGCCGCACTCGGGTGCACAGGCGAACATGGCCGTGTATTTCACGATCCTCGATCAAGGCGATACGGTCCTCGGGATGAACTTGTCTCACGGCGGTCATCTGACGCACGGCAGTCCTGTGAATTTCTCCGGTGTCCAATACAACTTCGTCGAGTACGGCGTCGATCCAGAAACAGAGATGATCGATTACGATGTCGTCGCGAAGCTTGCAGAAGAACACAAACCGAAATTGATCGTTGCGGGAGCATCGGCTTATCCGCGCGTCATTGACTTTAAACGATTCCGTGAAATCGCGGACAGTGTCGGTGCTTACTTGATGGTCGATATGGCACACATCGCGGGACTCGTCGCGGCAGGTCTTCATCCGAACCCGGTCGAGCATGCACACTTCGTCACGACAACGACGCATAAGACGTTACGCGGACCACGCGGCGGGATGATCCTCTGTAAAGAAGAACATGCGAAAGCCATCGATAAATCGATTTTCCCGGGCATTCAAGGCGGACCACTCATGCACGTCATCGCAGCGAAAGCCGTGGCGTTTGCCGAAGCCCTCGCGCCTGACTTCAAAGACTACATCGGTCAAGTCGTCACGAACGCGAAGGTGCTCGGGGAAGAGTTGACGGCACGTGGACTGCGGATCGTCTCAGGCGGTACCGACAACCACCTCCTGCTTGTCGACCTGCAACCACTCGGAATCACAGGGAAATTGGCGGAACATGCACTCGACGAAGCCGGCATCACGGTCAACAAAAATACGATTCCATTTGACCCGGCGAGTCCGTTCGTCACAAGTGGTATCCGAATCGGAACAGCGGCGATGACATCACGCGGATTCAAGGAAGCGGAGATGAAACAAATCGCGGAATTGATTGAACTTGTGCTGAAAAACCCGGAAGACAATGAAACGCTGACAAGTGCCCACAAGCAAGTCGTGGCATTGACAGGTCGTTTCCCGCTTTACCCGGAACGCGGTTAAGTTTCGGATGGACGATGACCACCTCCACCTTTTCGATTGACGGGAAGGAGGGGGTGGTTTTTCTGATGACGATTCAAAGGGAAAGGGGACGGAAACATGAACATCTTAGTAGTGGAAGACGACTTGAACATCCAGCGTCTCGTCCGCGAGACACTCGAAGCCGACGGTCATCATGTTCAGGCGACGGCGGATGGAAATGAGGCTGCCCGTTGGTTGGAGGAACACGTATTCGAAGCGGCCGTCCTCGATGTGATGGTGCCGGGACGCAGTGGATTACAGCTCTGTGCAGATTTGCGCAGCCGTCAGGAAATTCCGATCTTAATGCTGACGGCATTGGGGGAATTGACGGATAAACGGGACGGATTTACGGCAGGGGCAGATGATTACATCACGAAACCGTTTAATCCGGAAGAATTGATCTTTCGGCTTCATGCCGTCGCCCGGCGTTATCAAAAAGCCGTCATCCCGATCATTCGGTTTGGAGATGTCACGATCGACAAACAGAGCCAACAGCTGACGATTGGAGCGACCCGTCTGTCGATTCCCCGGCGCGAGTTCGAATTATTACATCAACTGGCCGGTTTTCCGGGACGGGTCTTCAGTCGTGAAGAATTGATTGAACACGTCTGGGGGCTTGATTTTATGGGGGATGACCGGACGATTGATGTGCACATTAAACGGTTGCGGAGTCGGTTACAAAATACGGAAGCGCTGACGATTCAAACGGTCCGGGGACACGGGTACCGGTTGGAGGTCCGGATATGAAGTCGTTGTATACGAAGATTGTCGGATTGGTCTGTCTTGTTTTGCTGGGATCCGCGTTCATTGCCTTGCTGATCAGCAATATCTTGTACTACACCGTGCTGCAAGCCTCCTACAGCCAAAAGGTCGAAGAAGCGGTTGAGACATCGTTTGCCTATTACGAACGGCACGGGGACCGACGGGTCGATTCGTTTTACGAGATGCTCAGCGCAACCGGTTTTCAGCTGTACGTCGTCCCGGAATCCGGACAGGTGAAGCGGTACGGCAATGCCTTCCGTGATGAGTCGCTGGCACCCGGGGTCATTCAGTCTGTCCGGAATGGTCAAGTCTACCAAGGAATGCGGGACTATCCATTCCACTTGTTCCTGCTCGGTCTGTTTGACAACGAAGTCATCAATACGTACGGTGCGTCTTTAGAGACGGATAGCGGAACGGATGCTGTCTTCGTCCGGCCTGATTTGAGCCGGCAGATTCGTGAACTGCATCTGTTCGTCGGCGCCTTTCTCGTCTTACTCGTCTTGATCAGTTTCCTGTTGCTCGTCTTTTCAATCCGGTACCTCGTCCGTCCGATCAAACGATTGACGCAGGCGACCGAACAGATGACGGCCGGCGATTATACCGTGACCGTCGCGACGACCGGACAAGACGAAATCGGGGAATTGTCCCGCCGCTTTGACGAGATGGCACAAGCGGTCGCCCAATCGGACGCGGAACGAAAAACATTTGTCGCGAACGTCTCGCACGAATTTCAGTCACCGCTGACGACCATTCAGGGATATGCACGGCAACTTGAACGAACGGCGCAACCGGCCGATCAAGTGAAGCTGGCGACGATTGGTCAAGAGGCGACGCGAATGGCAGAATTGACCCGGCAATTGCTTGTACTGGCGCGGTTGGATGAAGGAAGCCGGATGACACGTCTGCCGGTCGATCTCGGTCAAGCGGTGGAAGCGACGTTGCAGACGCTTCGTTATCAGTTGGATGAACGCGGAGTGGCGGTTGCCTTGAACATTCCCGATCAGACGATGATTCTTGCGAATGAGATGGCTCTTGAGCACATCTTCCACAATTTGATCCGCAATGCGCTTCATGTCTCGACTGATGGAGAAATGATTTCGATTCAAGCGGAGACGAACGAAAAAACAGTGACCGTCTTGATTCAAGATCAAGGACCTGGCATGACACCAGATATGATGGAGCAGGCATTTGAACGTTTTTATCAAGGAGATGCCTCGCGCGGCGCAACCGGAACGGGGCTCGGTCTGGCAATTGTTCAGGAAACCGTCCATCAGCTTCACGGAACGGTTCGAATCGAGTCTCAACCCGGAGTCGGAACGACGTTTATTTTGACGTTTCCACACGTCCGTTAGGTTTGTTCATGTTCCGTTCATCTTCAGACCGTACGATGATCCTGTAGCGAAAGAAACAGGAGGGATCAGGAATGAAGATGGGATGGCGGGAATTGATTCGGATGAAACGGCGGTTTGCCTTGATGGCAGTCGTGACGACGTTGATTGTGCTGTTGATTTTAATGATTTCCGGTTTGGCAGACGGATTGGCATACGATAATGGAGCGGTCGTCCGGAACTTACCGGTCGAGCAAGTGGCACTGAGTCAAGATGCGGAAGGGCAGCTGACACGTTCATTTTTAAAGTCGACGGATCAGCCGGACGGGACGGAAGCACTAGGTGTCCAAAGTATGGTGCTTGAGAAAAAGAATGGAACAAAAGACGATGTGACGGTGTTCGCCTCCCCGGCAGACACGGTCTACGGTCCACGTAAACTGGCGGATTTACAGCCGGGTCAAGTACTCGTGGATACTGAATATGCCAAACAAACCGGAACGAAGATCGGGGATACGATTACGGACTTCCGGACAAAGACGACGTTTGAAATCGTCGGGACCGTCAGCGACGGCCGATACAGCCATGCACCGGTTTTATGGACGACGCTTGAGACATGGGACATGTGGCAGGACAAGATGAAAACGAACTATGTCTCGGCTTTCCTCAGTCGCGATTCCATTCAGACGGATCTTGCGACGTATACGAAAAAACAAGTGGTCGAACAAGTTCCGGGGTATGCCGCGGAACAAAACTCGTTTCAGATGATGCGGATCGCCCTTGTGTTGATCGGTTCTTTAATCTTAACGGCGTTCTTCTATATCTTAACGATGCAGAAGATGAAGCAACTCGGGATTTTAAAAGCAATCGGTATCCGGACACGAACAATCGGGAAAGGACTTGTCCTGCAGGTGTTCGTCTTGACCGCAGCCTCGTTTTTGATCAGTCTGCTTGTCACTTGGACCATCAGTCAATTGCTGCCGGGTGACTTACCGTTCCGCTTTGAATGGGTGACCGGTTTCGGATACGGCGGCTTGATCATCGTAACGGCCTTGATCGGCGGATTGATTCCGTTACGAGCCTTAAGAAAATTGGAGCCGGCAGAGGCGATGGGAGGACTGACAGGATGATTAAACTGACACATATCGAACAAACGTATGGTGAGATGCGGATTTTACAGGATGTTTCGTTTGAGGCGAAGACAGGGGAATTGATTGCGCTTGTCGGACCGAGCGGCAGCGGGAAAAGTACCTTATTGCAATTACTCGGCTTGTTACAAAGTCCCTCTGACGGAATGATTCAGTTTGACGGACGTCCGGTCGTGGATTCGTCCGATGAAGGGCGACGCCGGATGCGGCTCGAAGAAATCGGCTTCATCTTTCAGGAATCGCACCTCGTGCCTTTTTTGACGGCGGCGGAACAACTCGAACTCGTCGCGGAAGAAGCCGGACGGACGATTGATGCGGCAGCACAACTGGACGTGTTTGGATTACGGGACAGACGGAACCATTTGCCGCATGCCTTATCCGGCGGTGAGCGGCAACGTGTCGCGATTGCCCGCGCGCTCGTGAATGATCCGCGTCTCGTCTTGGCGGACGAACCGACGGCGAGTCTCGATTATGAAAATGCCCAGCTCGTCATGCAACTGTTGCAACAGCAGGCGCACGAACATGGAAAAACGGTTCTTGTCATCACGCATGACGAACGGATGCTGACATATTGTGACCGGATCTTACGGATGGAAGACGGTCGGGTGCTCGAATAAAAAGAAGAGTGGATGTCCTGCTTGGTTTGTTTTCATGTTTAAACAAACTGAGCAGGGCATTTTTTTTGGTATACTAGTCAGTATACGAATACGATGAGGTGGCAGGAACCATGAATTTTTCTAAATTTATTCAGTCTGAACTCCAAGTGGTCAATACGGCACAGATCGCCAAGTGGTTGGAAGATAAAAGTTTGTCGAAGCGTGATTACAAGCGGTTGGCCGAAGACTTTAAAACAATCGTCATCATGGAAGAAGCCGGTTTTTATGAGCAAGCCGATACACGATTTTTACAATGGAAAAACGTCCCGTTGCCGGCTGAACTTTACCGTTACCGTCTGGCAATCGCCGGAAAAGTCGGAGGAAAACGATTGGCTCGAAGACGCCTTTCGACGTTCCCACCGGCATTAAAAAATCATCCGCAACTCAAGATATGGAAAAAAATGCTTCAGCTCAATCCGGTTTGGCTGGGTGGAATCGTGGTGGCGGGGATTGTCCTCCTCGGCGTCACGCAAATCGATTTTTCGGAAGAAGCAGCGACGAAACAGCCGACGGAACAGGTAAATGTCGAGCAGAAGCTCGCTGCGTTGGAAAAAGAAGTCGAACAATTGAAAGAGAAAAACGAAAAGCTGACGGCATCTGAAAAGAAGAAAGAGCAGCCGGATGCGCCAAAAGCGGAGGAACCGAAGGCGGAGGAACCAAAAGAGTCGGAAACAACGACAAAAGATCCGAAACAGGCACTCGAACAAGCGGTCTCTTCCGTTCAGTCAAAAGACTATAAAGCAGCCAATCAATTATTGACGGGAAATGTCCTGACGAACAAGGAAACGTCCGGTATGGCACGTTTCTATAAACTGATTGCGGACGGCAAGCTGAAAGAGACGAAACAAAGTGATTATGTCGCCTACCGGAACGATTTTCCGGATTCCGGTTACATGAGTGACGTATTGTGGATGCAGGCCGTATATGAACAAAAAAATAAAGTCGGGAACTACAAAGCGACACTGCAAGAATTGGCCAAACAACCGGACAATGAATGGTCGTATGCCGCAAAAGCGATTTTAGAAGGAAAAAGTACACTTGGGGACTGATTCGCAGAAAACAGTTCCCAAGCAGTCGTCTTTTAGAGTACAATGCGAAAAGAGAATGGAGAGGAGATGCAAAACAATGAGTAAAGTACATGTATTTGATCACCCATTGATTCAGCACAAGATGACGATCATGCGTAAAGTCGAAACAGGAACGAAACAATTCCGGGAGCTTGTCGACGAAGTGGCTTCATTGATGGCATATGAACTCACGCGCGACCTTCCACTGACGGACGTTGAAATCGAGACACCGGTCACGAAAACGACGCAAAAGATGATCGACGGCAAGAAACTGGGGATCGTTCCGATTCTTCGTGCCGGTCTTGGCATGGTCGACGGCATGCTTCGCATGATGCCGAACGTCAAAGTCGGACATATCGGTCTTTACCGTGATCCGGAGACACTTGAGCCGACAGAATACTATCTCAAATTACCGACAGACGTCGCAGAACGTGATTTCGTCGTCGTCGATCCAATGCTTGCGACAGGCGGTTCTGCTGCCGACGCAATCTCCTCTTTGAAAAAACAGGGTGCACAAAGCATTAAGCTCGCTTGCCTCTGTGCAGCACCGGAAGGCGTCAAACGGATTCAGGAAGAACACCCGGATGTCGATATTTATCTCGCGGCACTGGATGAGAAATTGAATGACCATGGTTACATCGTTCCTGGACTCGGGGATGCGGGTGACCGTCTGTTTGGTACAAAGTAATCGATCGACTGAGAGACGCTGCCTGTGAAGGGAGCGTCTTTTTTTCATTTTCAGTGAAGACGGGCGGGAACTGCGCGTCCGACAGGGAATATGTTTTAATAAGAAAAGAAGTAAAAAGGAGGAAACTTGTATGCCCATAAAAGTCATGCCGATTTTCGGCACCCGACCGGAAGCGATCAAGATGGCACCACTCGTCAACGTCTTAAAACAAAATCCTGCGTTTGATGTTCATGTCACGATCACGGCGCAACACCGGGAAATGCTTGATCAAGTATTAGAGCTGTTTGAGATTACACCCGATCACGATTTGAATATCATGAAGCCCCGCCAAACGTTAGTCGATATCACGACGCGTGGTCTCGAAGGATTGGATGCCGTCATGAAAGAAGTCCAGCCCGATCTCGTGTTAGTCCACGGCGACACGACGACGACGTTCGTCGGGAGTCTTGCGGCATATTACAACCAAATCGCCGTGGGTCATGTCGAAGCCGGACTCCGTACATACGATAAATATTCACCGTTCCCGGAAGAAGTGAACCGGCAGTTGACGTCGACCTTGGCTGACCTGCATTTCGCACCAACCGATCAGGCGGCAGCGAACCTCGCGTCAGAAAACCGGAAGACGGGTGTCTACGTCACGGGCAATACGGCGATTGATGCCTTACAGACGACGGTCCAACCCGATTATGTCCATCCTGTGCTTGAGACGGTCGGAGACAGACGTCTTGTTTTAATGACGGCGCACCGGCGTGAAAATCAGGGCGTAAAAATGCATCAGATGTTCCGCGCGATCCGGCGTCTTGCAGATGATTACCCGGATATCCATATCGTTTATCCCGTCCATTTAAATCCGGTTGTCCAAGAAGCAGCCAAGGATGTGTTCAAAGGGCACGACCGGATCACCTTGATTCCGCCGCTTGATGTCTTCGACTTCCATAACTTCGCCAGTCGGGCGCATCTGATTCTGACTGATTCCGGCGGTGTCCAGGAAGAAGCGCCGTCGCTTGGTATTCCGGTCCTCGTCTTACGCGATACAACGGAACGTCCGGAAGGCGTGACGGCAGGAACACTGAAACTCGCCGGTACGGACGAAGACACAATCTACCGTCTCGCGAGCGAGCTGCTGGACGATAAAGTCGCCTATGCGGAGATGGCACATGCCTCAAACCCATATGGGGACGGTCATGCCTCGGAACGAATTGCAGCGGCGATTTTAGAACATTTTAACCACAAAGCGACGTTTGAACCGTTTCAGGTAAACAACTGAATGTCGTATGAACAGCCGAACCAAAAAACTCCCCGTTTCTCGCACTCCGGCAAGAGGTGCATGGAACGGGTGTTTCGCGTGTCGTTACGACCAGTGTGACGGTCGAAGCAATCGTTCCGGAAGACGTGTTCCGGCGTCTCCTTGAGCGGCATTGATTTGGGCCTGCGTTAAAAACAGGGCATCCGTCAGGTCGGCGCCCCGCAGATTACAATCACGCAAGTCGGCGCCGAGGAAATTGACGCCGCGTAATTGACAGTGCGACAGATTCGTTGCCAGTAAAAACCGTCCCCGAAGGCTGCAACCGGATAAATTCTGCCGGGAAACGTTTTTACCGATCCAGTCGTTTGGAAGTGTCCGCGGCTTTTTCCGGTACGGCGCTTGGACAAGTGTTTCGATTTGCGCGAGGAGCGGCAGGATCGTCGAGCGGAGATGGTCGACGTCGAGTGCGGCAAGTTCAGCCGGAGGTAACCCGGTCTTCACATTGAGTTCCTGGAGTTTTGTTTCCAAGGCATCATGAATTGAACGGGTTTCCGGTCGGATGCCGTCGGTGAGATACCACATCATTTCCTGAAGGTGGACCATCTTCGGATAGAGGGTGTACATGAGTGGTTTCGTCGAATCGTCATAGACGCCTGAGAACGTCACTTGCGAAATCTGTTGACCGGCTCCGAAACAATCATAAACGGTGCACCCTTTATAGCCGCTTGGACGTAGTCGGTCATGAATCTTGCACCGGTAATCGGCATCGAGGTTCCGGCATGGGGTTGCTTCCGGCTTATCGTGTCCGAAGTCGCTGGATGCGGAAAATGCGAGCGCCGTGCAGCATAAGCCAAAACAGTCGGTGCACCGGACGCGAAAACGTTCTGTTTCCATTTTTTCACTTCCTTCTGATGTTCTGTCTTCTTTTTTACCATAACGATCCGTCTGTCGACAATCGTCCGAAAACGTTATTGTTGAAATGAATTAACCGGACGACCGATAGGGCAACTCATCTAAAAAAAGCGTGAGAATCAAAACAGTCGGATGAAATGTATGGTTTTTGTTAAAAAATCAACTGCCGGATGACCTCAAAACGATGAAATCAGATCTGACATTTTGGGCTGTGACAAGGCACACACGAGATGAATTGGAAATCGTCTGCGGTCTTTGTTACAAACAGATGTCAGAGGCGTTTTTCCGTCCCGAAACGAAAGCGTTTACAATTGTGAATAAAAATTGTTTTTTCACAAAATCGACACAAATCAAATTTAGGCGGCTTGTTTCTCATTACAAAACACGATATAACGTTACTGTTCAATGGTTTTGTTCACCTAGTGAACCATCTCGATAAACGTTGATAGCACTACATATTTTCTTCACATCTTCGTGAAAAGAGTGGCACGGGATACCTCTGTGAAAACCTTATCAATTGTTGATATACAATGGTTTCGACGGTCCATTTTAATTGTGAATTCATTTGACTATGAAATGGTTCTCATTGTATTCTTGACTAGTATGAAAATCCGCAAATTGTGGGAAAGAAAAAGAACTCACAACTGGGAAAAGGGGGTCGTCTCTAGTGCGCCAAAAAGGGCTCGCGACGAGTATGGTTATGGCCTCGCAAATTTCGACGGCACTGGCCGCACCGATCGTCATCGGCTTTCTTGTTGGGAACTATGGGGAACAGCAGGACTGGTGGCAAAAAATGGGGGCGACGTTTGCAGTGTTCATCGGGATTTTCATCGGCATTCTCTGCATGATCGCAATGATCAGGCACTTGTTAGGAGACAAGACATGAACATCATCCTTCAAGATGCGTTGTATCGTGCGTACTTAAGATGGTTCGGACTCTATTATGGAATCCTTGCCGTCCTGTTACTTGTCGGTTATCCGAGTGATCCAGTGATTTATGGGCTGGCATTAGGTGGGGCAGGTAGCTTCATGATTCTGACGCTGCAACGATTAAGCGTCGATCGAATGTATCGTGTAATCGAACGTGGGCGCAAGCCGATGTCTCGAGGGACCGTATCACGTATGGCGGTCGCGGTACTTTGTGTGATGATCGGTTTGAAGTACGAAACCGAATTGTCATTAACTGCGGTGGTAATAGGCCTTCTCGCCGGCCACGTCATACAATTTTGTGAGTATTTCACTCACGAACTTAAGCGGGAAAAGAGGTGAATAGTCAAATGAACCACGAAATGCCACTTTACGAAATCCCACTCTGGGGCGACTTCGTTCTGTACGGTAGCTGGACAAACTTGATCACAGTGCTGATTGCAGCTGCTCTCGTTTTCCTGATTGCCGTGGCCGGTACGCGACGTCTTGTGATGAAGCCAACCGGTGCTCAAAACGTGATGGAGATGTTCCTCGAGTTCGTTCGCGGAATCATCAGCAGCACGATGGATTGGAAAACAGGGGGTCGCTTCCTAACTTTCGGAATGACACTGTTCCTATTCATCATCGTGTCCAACTTAATGGGTCTTCCCTTTAACGTTGTAACGGGTCACTACATTTGGTTCAACTCACCAACTGCAGATCCGTACGTGACACTGGCACTTTCATCTATGGTAGTGGTCATGAGCCATTATTACGGTGTGAAAATGCGCGGCTTCGGCTCGTATGCGAAAACGTTTATGACGCCGATGTTTATTATTACCATCATCGAGGAATTCGCAAACACGTTGACACTTGGTCTTCGTCTTTACGGTAACATCTTCGCGGGTGAGATCATGATTGGTATCATTCTCTCGATCGGTATCATCTCTGGAACGAACGATTTCCAATTCCTCGGACCAGTCGGTGTGATCCTGTCAGCGATTCCAATGCTGATCTGGCAAGGATTCTCGCTCTTCATCGGAGCCATCCAAGCGTATATCTTCCTTATCTTAACGATGGTTTACATCGGGCATAAGGCAGCGCACGACCATTAATTCGAAGGTAAAGCATCTGCTTTTCCGATAATCGCACGACCAAATTTCGAACACAATCTAGGGAGGCAATTCATAATGGAACTTATTGCAACAGCGATCATCATCGGACTCGGCGCACTCGGCGCAGGTATCGGTAACGGTCTTATCGTAAACGGTACAGTATTAGGACAAGCACGTCAGCCAGAACTCAAAAACGAACTTCGTCAAACAATGTTCATCGGTATCGGTCTCGTTGAGGCACTTCCAATCATCGGTGTAGCGGTCGGTTTCCTTCTCCTCAACTCTTAATCCGTATTTTACGTATCAGGAACTGAGCTACATAGGGCGTTATTCGTTCCATTAGAGTGAACCGTCATGGGGGCTACGGCTCCCTTATGTAGATACTAGAAGTAGGACCAACCACGAGGGGAGTGTAATCGAATGAATCTCACGTATCTTGCGGCAGAAGCAGGCGGCGAAAGTAGTCACCTCTTACTTGCTAACATGATCGTCACGATCGTCGTTTTCCTCTTGCTCCTCATCCTCTTGAAGAAATTCGCATGGGGCCCGCTCGTCAACATGATGAAAGCGCGGGAAGAGCATGTGGCTAGCGAGATCAATTCGGCTGAAAAAAGCCGGAAAGACGCTCAAGTCTACGTAGAACAACAACAAGCAGAACTCAACAAGGCACGTACGGAAGCACGTGACCTGTTAGAAGCATCACGCCGTCAAGCTGAGGCAGAACAAGCACGTGCGATGGAGCAGGCACGTGTCGAAACAGAATTGAGCAAGGAAGAAGCCCGCCGTGCGATCGAACGCGAACGCGCTGAAGCACAAGCTGCTTTGAAGAACGATGTTGCTCTTCAAGCAATCGCTGCAGCACGCCACGTCATGAAAACACAGTTGGCGACAGACGAAGCGGCACAACGTGCACTCGTCGACCAATTCCTTGCTGACACTAAGGGCACGAACTAATGCGTGACCACGTAGCGGGACGCTACGCAAAAGCGCTCTTCGATCTTGCACTCGAACACCATGTGCTCGAACAAGCAGAAGCTGATGTGCGAACGCTCGGCGAAGTGCTCCACGCAACACCAGAGCTCGCATCGGTGTTAGAAAACCCATCGATTTCTGCAGAAGAGCTGAAGCAAGTCCTTCATACGAGCTTCACAGGCTTCAATACGATTGTCTTAAATACGATCCTCGTCATGGTCGAAAACGACCGGGCATCGGAAGTATTGGCATTGCCGGAGCATTTCATCGCGTTGTTGAACGAATACCGTAACGTGGCGACAGCAATCGTCACAAGTGCATACAAACTGTCGGACGAAGAACTCACGAACGTGAAGGAAACGTTTGGCCAAAAATCAGGTAAAACGCTTGAAGTAGAAAATGTTGTGGATACGAATGTAATCGGTGGACTTCGTGTTCAAATCGGTTACACGACATATGACGGCACGATCGAAACGAAACTAACGCGACTTGAGCGTGAGCTGTTAAAAGCGTAAGAAAATAGGGGTGAAACGCATGAGCATTAGAGCTGAAGAAATCAGCGCCCTGCTTAAAGCGCGTATCGCGCAGTACGGTTCTACGATGGAAGTGAACGAGACAGGTACAGTCATCCAAATCGGTGATGGTATCGCTCGTGCACACGGACTCGACAACGTCATGTCGGGAGAGCTCGTAGAATTCGCTAACGGCACAATGGGCTTGGCGCAAAACTTAGAAGAAGGCAACGTCGGTATCATCATTCTTGGTGACTACCTTGAAATCAAAGAAGGCGACTCTGTTCGCCGTACGGGCCGCATCATGGAAGTACCAACAGGAGACGCACTCCTCGGACGTGTCGTAAACCCACTTGGTATGCCGATCGATGGTCTTGGTCCAATCGAAACAGAACACTATAACCCAATCGAGCGTAAAGCTTCTGGTGTTATGGCACGTAAATCGGTTCACGAACCACTTCAGACGGGAATCAAGGCAATCGATGCCCTCGTTCCAATCGGTCGTGGACAACGTGAGTTGATCATCGGTGACCGTCAGACGGGTAAAACGTCGATCGCCATCGATACGATCATCAACCAAAAAGAAGAAAACATGATCTGTATCTACGTCGCAATCGGACAAAAAGAATCAACAGTCCGTGGTGTTGTTGAAACACTCCGTAAAAACGGTGCACTTGATTACACGATCGTCGTTTCGGCAGCTGCTTCACAGCCGGCGCCACTTCTTTACCTCGCACCATTCGCTGGTGTAGCGATGGGTGAACACTTCATGGATCTCGGCAAGCACGTTCTTGTCATCTATGATGATCTTTCGAAACAAGCAGCGGCATACCGTGAGCTTTCGCTTCTTCTGAAGCGTCCACCAGGCCGCGAAGCCTACCCAGGTGATGTCTTCTACCTTCACTCACGTCTCCTTGAGCGTGCAGCGAAATTGAACGACGGACTTGGTGGCGGTAGCTTAACAGCACTTCCATTCATCGAGACACAAGCGTCGGATATCTCGGCTTACATCCCGACAAACGTTATCTCGATCACGGATGGTCAAATCTTCCTTCAATCGGATCTCTTCTTCTCAGGTGTCCGTCCAGCGATCAACCCGGGTCTCTCGGTATCGCGTGTAGGTGGTTCGGCTCAAGTAAAAGCGATGAAGAAGGTAGCGGGTACGCTCCGTCTTGACCTCGCCTCTTACCGTGAGTTAGAAGCCTTTTCACAGTTCGGATCTGACCTTGATAAAGCGACACAATCGAAGCTTAACCGTGGTGAGCGGACAGTAGAGGTTCTGAAACAGGATCTCAACCAACCGTTGACTGTCGACAAGCAAGTCATCATCATCTATGCCTTGACTCGTGGTCACCTTGATGATGTTGCTGTTTCGGATATTCGTCGTTTTGAAAAGGAACTCAACCTTTGGCTCGATCAAAACCGCAAACAACTTTGCGACGAGATCCGTAAAACAGGTAACCTTCCAGCTGACGAAGAAATCGTTACTGCAATCTCAGAATTTAAGAAAACGTTCCAACCGACGGTCTAAGAGATTTCTCTTAGACTCGGTCGGACGCTCTTGATACTAACAAGGTGGTGAATCGAAATGGCATCGTTGCGCGAGATACAAACGCGGATCAACTCGACGAAAAGTACGAAACAGATCACGAAAGCGATGAACATGGTTTCGGCGTCGAAACTGAACCGCGCTCAAGCACATAGCGCGAAGTTCCAGCCTTACATGCTGAAAATGCAGGAGGTGCTCGGAACCATTGCGAATGGCACGACAGGTGCTAGCCATCCGATGCTCGAAAAACGTCCTGTCAAAAAGACAGGCTATATCGTCATCACATCGGATCGCGGCTTAGCTGGTGCATATAACGCCAACGTGCTGCGTGAAGTCTACCGGGAAATCAAAGAAAAGCATACTACGGACAGTTACGTCTTGTTCGTGGTCGGTAAAGTCGGTGTCCAGTTCTTCCGTTCACGCGGAATTACGGTCACGGATGCGATCACAGGACTAAACGATTCTCCTTCGTATGTCGATGTCGCAGAAATCGTGAAGCGTACAGTGAGTGCGTTCACGCTCGGCGAAATCGACGAACTCAAGCTGTGCTACAACCATTTCTTGTCTGTCATCAGCCAGGAAGTGAAAGTCGAAACCCTTCTCCCGCTCGGAGAAATCGAAGCTTCGTCTTCGACGACTTATGAGTACGAGCCAAGTGAGGAACAAATCCTCTCTGAACTCCTTCCGCGTTATGCGGAGAGCTTGATTTTCGGTGCGCTTCTTGACGCGAAAGTAGCAGAACATGCGTCACGTATGACAGCAATGCAAAGTGCGACAGATAACGCAGATGACTTGATCGGTCGATTGACTCTCGTCTACAACCGGGCTCGACAAGCTGCAATCACGCAAGAAATCACAGAGATCGTCAGTGGAGCCGCTGCCCAGCAGTAAGCCACTCGGCGTAATGATAGCTAGGAGGAAACACGATGAACGAACTCGGTTTAAAAGGCCGCGTCGTCGCGGTCATGGGACCTGTCATCGACGTTAAGTTCGACGGACACTTGCCGAACATCTACAACGCGCTTCGTATTCAATATACGCCGCAAACAGTAGAAGAAGTGGCTATCGACTTGACGCTTGAGGTCGCCTTGCACCTTGGTGACGACGTCGTCCGTACCATTGCGATGGATTCTACGGATGGTGTACGCCGCGGAGTGGAAGTACTGGACACTGGTGCTCCAATCTCGGTACCTGTCGGAGAAGCAACGCTTGGTCGCGTCTTCAACGTACTCGGTAACCCAATTGATGAAAAAGAACTCGATGCAAGCGTGGAACGTCTTCCGATCCACAAAAAAGCACCGACGTTTGATAACCTTTCAACAAAAGTTGAAATCCTCGAAACAGGAATTAAAGTCGTTGACTTACTCGCTCCTTATATCAAGGGTGGTAAGATCGGTCTCTTCGGTGGTGCCGGTGTAGGTAAGACCGTCCTCATCCAGGAATTGATCAACAACATCGCCCAAGAGCACAGCGGTATCTCGGTATTCGCAGGTGTTGGTGAGCGGACGCGTGAAGGTAATGACTTGTACCATGAGATGACGGATTCAGGCGTTATCAAACAAACGGCGATGGTCTTCGGTCAGATGAACGAGCCGCCGGGCGCACGTCTTCGTGTTGCCTTGACTGGTTTGACAATGGCGGAATACTTCCGTGATGAGCAAGGACAAGACGTTCTTCTCTTCGTCGATAACATCTTCCGTTATACACAAGCAGGTTCAGAGGTATCGGCCCTTCTCGGTCGTATGCCGTCTGCCGTTGGTTACCAACCGACACTTGCAACAGAGATGGGTATGCTTCAAGAGCGTATCACGTCAACAAACAAAGGTTCGGTTACATCGATCCAAGCGGTTTATGTACCAGCCGATGACTATACTGACCCGGCTCCTGCGACGACGTTTGCTCACTTAGATGCAACGACGAACCTTGAGCGCCGTCTCTCTGAGATGGGGATCTATCCTGCCGTGGATCCACTTGCGTCGACATCACGCGCCCTTTCACCGGAAATCGTCGGGGAAGAGCACTACGGTATCGCGCGTCAAGTTCAGGAAACACTTCAGCGTTACAAAGAACTTCAAGATATCATCGCGATCCTCGGTATGGACGAGTTGTCTGAAGAAGACAAATTGACTGTACACCGTGCGCGTCGTATCCAGTTCTTCTTGTCGCAGAACTTCCACGTAGCTGAGCAGTTCACAGGACAAAAAGGATCGTACGTTCCAGTTAAGGACACGATCCGCGGCTTCAAAGAAATCCTCGACGGAAAACACGATGATTTGACGGAAGAAGCATTCCGTCTTGTCGGTCCGATCGAAGATGCGATTGAAAAAGCGAAGACGCTTGTCTAAGTGACAAAGCATAAGGGGGACTTGAGATGAACACACTTCATGTCAATATCGTCACCCCGGATGGCGAAGTGTATGATGGCAATGTCCGTATGGTCGTTGCGAAAACGATATCTGGTGAAATCGGGGTCCTCCCGCACCACGTACCGCTCGTAACACCACTCGACATCAGCATCTTGAAGTTGCGCCACGAAGATGGCGGACGCACGTTGATCGCTATCAGCGGTGGCTTTATGGAAGTGCGCCAGGATACAGTGACGGTTCTTGCTGAAACGGCTGAAGCGGCGGAGAAGGTCGATTATGACCGTGCCTCTGCTGCGAAAGTCCGGGCAGAACGTCGCCTCCAGGACACGAAATTATCAGATCTTGAGTTCAAACGCGCTGAGCTTTCATTGAAACGCGCAATCAACCGTCTCAACCTAAAAGAGTACGGTCGCGATTGACCCAAGTCAAAACCCCGGTTTCCGTCATGGAAATCGGGGTTTTTTTGAGTGAAGGTCAATGATTAACAGGAAGACAACCGTTTTCCCACAGGATTCAGGAGATTCATGTTTAACATAGGTCAAAAATGTAAAAGTACATTATATGTGTCCTCTTCTCACATTTTTTAATCTTATTATGCGAAATTTACCATAATCCTCTTTCCATAATATATTTTATACGCTAAAATAAATTATCTTGTGTCTTTTTGTTTGCGCAATCATTCATTGTATGAAATCATAGTAAGGTTGGAAAAACCTAAAAAGAAGAGGTGCAAGAGCAGTGACGTCAATCGGTTTAAGTGCATTAATCAGTATGCTCGTCTATTTGACGGCCATTATTTTTGCCTGGTGGGCACTCCTTCCGGTGAAATGGGAAAAATTCCTGCAACATCCTAGAGGGGCACAAGCTGTCGTATTGCGTGTGTTACTGGCCGTTGCGCTCGGTTCACTCGTCGCCCGCTTTTTCCTCGACTATTCCGGATTCGCGCAGCGTCTCCAGTTCTTAGTCGGGTGAACTTGTAACTTCATTGTAAACCCTAAATCGTCAATCTGATTTAGTATGGAACAGGATAGTATTCTTATAATGAAGAAACATCATCATCGTCAAGCTGAAAAGTCGTGTTGGATTCAGAATGAGAGATCAACTACAGGGTGTTTCTCTTCTATCATGCGTTGGGCTTCAACTATGATTCACACCAATCGCGAATTAAAATAATAGAACAGAAACGAAAGCAGAGGAGTATGCGTAATGGAAAAAATTGTTGTCCGTGGCGGACGTAAATTAGCTGGAACAGTAAAGGTCGAAGGTGCAAAAAACGCAGTCTTAAAAACATTGGTCGCAACATTGCTTGCTTCAGAAGGAACATCGGTCCTTCAAAACGTCCCGCGTTTGGCAGACGTCTATACGATTAATAACGTCTTGCGGAACTTAAACGCAGAAGTCACATTCGATGCCGAAGCAAACACTGTCTCGGTCAATGCAGAAGCAGACTTAAAAGATGAAGCACCACTTGAATACGTTCGTAAGATGCGTGCGTCGATTCTAGTCATGGGACCGCTCCTTGCACGTCTCGGTCGTGCGCGTGTCGCAATGCCGGGTGGTTGTGCCATTGGTTCCCGTCCAATCGATCTTCACTTAAAAGGATTCGAAGCGATGGGCGCGAAAACAATCATCGGCAACGGATTTGTGGAAGCACACGTCGACGGTCGTCTCCAAGGTGCTAAAATCTACCTCGACTTCCCGTCAGTCGGAGCAACAGAAAACATCATGATGGCTGCGACACTGGCTGAAGGCACAACTGTCATCGAAAACGTCGCGAAAGAACCGGAAATCGTCGACCTCGCCAACTTCCTCAACGCGATGGGCGCAAAAGTCCGCGGTGCCGGAACAGAAACGATTCGCGTCGAAGGTGTCGAGAAGCTTCATGGCGGCAACCACTACGTCATCCCGGACCGGATTGAAGCCGGTACGTTCATGATTGCAGCAGCGATCACAGAAGGCGACGTCGAAGTCATCGGAGCAGAACGTGAACACCTCCGTCCATTGATTTCAAAAATGGAAGAGATGGGTGTTAAAATCTCGGATACAGAAGAAGGTCTTCGTGTCATCGGACCAAAGAAACTCGTTGCAATCGACGTGAAGACAATGCCGCACCCTGGTTTCCCGACAGACGTTCAAGCACAGATGATGGCGTTGGTCTTAAAAGCAGAAGGCACATCCGTCATCACGGAAACGGTCTTCGAGAACCGCTTCATGCACGTCGAAGAATTCCGTCGCATGAACGCTGACATCAAGATCGAAGGTCGTTCATCGATCATCACGGGCGGTGTCCAACTCCAAGGAGCAGAAGTCCTTTCAACGGATCTCCGTTCAGGAGCAGCACTCGTCACGGCTGGTCTGATTGCAGAAGGCGAAACACGTGTTGGTGCGTTGCATCACATCGATCGTGGATATGTCGATTTCCACTTGAAATTACAAGCACTCGGCGCAGATGTCGAGCGCATCACGGAAGAAACAGTTGCCATCGAAGAGACGGCAGCAACGAAGCTTTAAGCTATCATTTCATTCCAATACATTCTTGACGACTTTCTTAAAAGAAAGTCGTCTCTTTTTGTTCCCCTGTGCTAGAATTGAAAGGTATGTATACATAAATGGGTTAGACGTCCAAACGACGTACTAAATTTTGGAATAAAAGCCAGCGGACAAAGGAGATACACGAGATGTTTTTAACAAAGGATATCGGAATTGACTTGGGGACGGCAAATGTCGTCATTCACGTAAAAGGAAAAGGCATCGTACTGGATGAACCATCCGTCGTCGCCATCGATAAAGCAACAGGGAAAATTCATGCGGTCGGAACGGAAGCACATCAAATGGTCGGTCGGACACCGGGAAACATCGTCGCGATTCGTCCGTTACGCGATGGTGTCATTGCAGACTTTGAGATGACGGAAGCAATGCTGCGTCATTTCATTGATAAAATTGACGTCCGGAGTATGTTCGGCAGCGTCCGGATGCTGATCTGTACACCAGCCAGCATCACGACAGTCGAGGCGAAGGCGATTCGTCAAGCCGGTGAAAAATCAGGCGCTAAAACCGTATTCCTCGAAGTCGAGCCGAAAGTCGCGGCTGTCGGAGCAGGCATGGACATTTGGATGCCGGCCGGACACATGGTAATCGATATCGGGGGCGGAACGACGGACGTCGCGGTTCTCTCGATGGGAGACATCGTATGCGGAGAAACGATCAAAGTCGCGGGAGACCGGTTTGATCAAGACATCATCCGGGCAATCAAAGACAATCATAAATTGATCATCGGCGAACGGACCGCTCAAAACGTCAAAATGACGGTCGCAACCGTGTCAAACGCGGGACGTCAAGAAGAGATGGACATTCGTGGTCGTAATCTCGTGACGGGACTCCCGGACAACATCACGATTTCTTCACAAGAGATGCATGAAGCGTTGAGAGAAGCCGCAATGGAAATCGTCGAAACGACGAAACGAGTGCTTGAAAAGACGCCACCTGAGCTTGCGGCGGACATCATCGACCGTGGGATCATCCTGACGGGCGGCGGAGCCTTGCTTGACGGCATTGATCAATTACTCGCGAAAGAACTCGGACTTCCCGTTTTGATCGCAGAAGATCCGATGTTATGTGTGGCACGCGGAACGGGTGTCATGCTCGATAATTTAGGAAAATGAACGATCATCTGATCGGTATGACTGCAGACGACATCTAATTGTGGATTGTCGTCTTTTTGTGCGGAGGAAGGCATGGAGAAACGGAGCAAATCAATTCAAATCCTAGACATTTCACTTTGTGAAGTGTATATTAGAAGTTGTTGTATTGAAACGGAATTACCATTAAAAAGGAAGTGATGCCACAATGCCATTGTGGAAACGAAATTTAGTTGTTGTTTGGATCGGTAGTTTTTTGACCGCTGCCGCCTTAAGTTTAGTCTTACCGTTTTTGCCCTTATTCATTGAAGAACTTGGCGTCGATGGACGTCAGGAAATCACGACCTGGTCGGGTGTAGCATTTGGAGCCACGTTCCTCGTCGCGGCAATCGTTTCACCGATATGGGGACGATTGGCGGATAAAAAAGGACGGAAGTTGATGTTACTGCGTGCCAGTCTCGGTATGTCGATCGTCATGTTCTTGATCAGTTTCGTTCAAGATGTGTACCAACTTGTGTTTTTACGACTCGTCATGGGAGCTGTTTCCGGATTCATTTCTGCCGGCATCACCTTGATTGCGTCACAAACCCCGAAAGAGAAAAGTGGCTGGGCGCTCGGTACCTTATCAACCGGTGGGATTGCCGGTGGATTACTTGGACCTCTGATTGGAGGATTCCTTGCCGATATGATTGGGCTTCGACCCGTTTTTCTCTTTACGAGCATTCCGCTCTTCCTGACGTTCCTCGTCACGTATTTTTTCGTCAAAGAAGAATTTGTCCCTCTGCAAACGAAGCAGATGGCGTCAGCGAAAGAAATCATTCAGTCATTACGTCATCCGGAGCTGATTTTAAGTCTCTTCTTGACGACGTTTTTGATTCAGTTTGCGGCACAATCGATCAGTCCGATCTTATCGTTGTACGTCCGGGAACTCAGTCCCGGTACGGAACGCTTGGCGTTACTGTCCGGTATCGTTGCATCCGCACCCGGAATCGCGGCATTGATTGCAGCGCAACGGCTCGGTCGGTTATCGGATAAAATCGGGGCAGAACGGGTCTTGTTCTTCGCCTTACTGGTGTTCGCCGCCTTCTTGATTCCGCAAGCGTTCGTGACGGATACGAGTCAATTGATTGTCCTGCGGATGGGAATCGGCTTTGCGACTGCGGCCTTGATGCCGTCGGTGCAGGCGTTACTCCGAAAACATACACCGGCGAATGCTTCCGGTCGGATTTTCGGGTACAATCAGTCAGCCCAGTTCATGGGGAATTTCCTCGGACCACTCGCGGGTGGTCAGATTGCCGGTCACTTCGGTTTTGAAGCATTGTTCCTGTTTACCGGTCTGATCGTCATCACGAACGCGGTACTTGAACGGACCCAAACGGCTGTCCTCAGCAAAAAACATTCTTAAGACACGTTAAAAATGCGGTGTCGCCTCATCAGGCGGCATCGCATTTTTTTTGAGATGAGTTAAGACAGCAGGAAGACATCATCGAGTTTCAATTGCTCGGAGTGTTCAAGAGCTTTGATGACATGTGCGGACTGTGCCCGGACTTTATAATCCGCCGCATAATGAAACAAGCCGTTATCGAGTTCGGTCAGGCTGAGCGGCTCGATTAAAATTCTCGGATGCACGACATCCGTCAGTTGCAGGGACAGTTCGATTTGATGATTGATCGGCAAGCGGATCGACGCGTAAAAATGAACAGACCGGTTCGTACTGCGTGTGATCAAAACAGATGACGCACCGACCGTAATCTCCTTTCCGTTCAGACGAGTGATGGAAATGAGCCCATGGAGTGACAGTAACGGTTTTTTCGGCGGCTGATGAATTGCTTCCATCGGTTGAAGGGTCGATTGTGTCAACAGCGGAACGATTTGGTCGGCATGGACCGGACGGCTGAACAAATAGCCCTGAACCGCATGACATTCCAGATCGCGAAACCGATCGAGCTGTTCCAGTGTCTCGACACCTTCGGCGACGACGAGTAGATTCAGCTCTTTCGCAAAGTAGGTAATGCCTTTGATGAAGGAGCCGACAGCCGGATCTTCTGTGAGCCGGGCAGCAAAGGAACGGTCAAGTTTCAGACTGGTCAACGGATAATCAAACAGACTCGTCAACGACGAAACACCGCTCCCGTAACTGTCCAATATGATTTGAACACCGGCTTGATGCAGGTGACGTAACGTGTCTTTTACGAGCTCAGAGTCGTGCAACAAGGCGTGTTCCGGAATCTCGAGCTTCAACAGCCGAGACGGGACATGATGATGTTGTAAGGATCCGATGATGGTTTTGGCGAACTCACTGTGCAACAACTGTTTTGGAGAAACGTTAATGGAAATCGGAACGACCGGCAAGTCGTCGCGCAAGAGCTGTTGCAGCAGGGAACAGACGGTTTTGATGACCCAGTTGCCAATCGGCTGATAGCAGTCGCTTTCTTCCGATAGGGGAATAAAATCTTTTGGCGGAATCCGTCCCCATTCCGGATGCTCCCAACGAATCAATGCTTCAAATGACAACAGACGACCGTTCCAAATATCGACTTTCGGCTGATATTCGAGGAACAGTTCTTCCCGTTCAATCGACTGCTTCAGACTGACTTCAAGCTGATGCCGGCGGTACATCTCAAGGTTCAGCTGTGACGTATAGAACTCATAACCCGGTCGTTTGTTCAGTGTCGCCCGTGTCAAAGCCCGGTTCGCGCCATGCATCAACTCGGAAGCGGACGTTTCCGTACCGTCAAAATGATTGATACCGATCTTTAAGTCGGGTGCAATCGTATAGCCGTCGATGGCGATCCGTGTCTCATTGAGCGTAAGCAGTTTCTGACAGAGCAGCTTCAAATGGGATTCATCAAACGGATCGGTCAGGAGAAGAGCGTAGTGATCGCCGGAAATCCGGGTACAATAGGCGTCCGGAAGATAGTCTTGCAACAGTTCCGTTGTTTTTAAAAGCCACTGGTCCCCGATCGTATAACCGATGTGCGCATTGACTTGATCCAGCTGATTAAAATGGAGTGCCATCAGGGTGCACGGGGATTGTCTTAAAATCCGGTGTTCGAGCTCTTCCAAAAACAACAGCCGGTTCGGCAGTCCGGTCTTTTGATCAAACGACGAGAGTGTCCGAATTGTTTCTTCCTGTTGCTTGAAGACGGTGATATCGGACACGATGCCTTGATGCCCGATTGTGGCGGTGTCCTGTTCATTCCGTAACGGCATTCGGATTTCATCCAACCAGGTCCACTCTTGATCGATCAGAAAACGATACGTCAATTGGACCTGTTCACCCGCGAGGATCCGTTCATTGGCATCAGCGAGCTTCGGCAGATCATCCGGATGAATGAGTTCATGGACGGTAGAAGGACGATGTTGAATCTGTTCCAGTTCAGACAAGTGGGTTTGTAAAAAGCCGTGGGCAAAAAAGAAGAACTGTCCGCTCTCATACTCTGTTTGATAAATGGCGGTCTCGACACGCGAGAAAAAAGAATGCGACGCGGCAGGCGGTGCGGAAGACGGGTGAAGAAGGGGCGGGCTCGTATGGAAGATGAAGCTGAATACGTCCTGCTGACCGTCTTGAAACTTTAGTCCCTCGCATTGTACGTATTTGGAATGAAGCAGCTGTTGATTCATGCGTAACTGACAGGAAACCGGCACAGTGCCGCCATGTTGTAACAGTTCAATTTGTTTTTTAAACAAATGTCGGTCGTCGGGATGGATTTCTTGAATAAATTCTTCATAATTCATGGAAGTGAGACGGTGTTTGGATACATCGAGCAGTGAGGCGAAGTGCGGTGACAGGAAGATACGATTCGTCGACGGAACATAATCCAAAAAAGCGATACTGTGGATCGATTCCGTCAGCTGTTGTTTCATGGATAACTGCATATGTTGAAAACGCAGCTGGATGTGTTGCGTAATATCGCGGGCGATGCCATAGACGCCGATGATGACACGATTTTCATAGATCGGAATGTTCGTGACGTTCATCGTCAAGAGGTGTCCGTTCCGGTGCGAGACTTCTGCCGTAAAATGAACGGTTTCTCCCTGCAAGGCCTGTTGTTTGAATGGGGCAATCCGAGCGGCTTCCGCCGGGCTCAGGAAATCACTGAAATGTTGCTGGTGCAGCTTCTTGCCTTCATATCCGAGCAGAAGCGAGAGCTTTTGATTAAACGATACGATATAACCGTCCAGATTTAACGTATAGACGGCATCCGGATGATTTTCTAAAAAATGAGTGGCATCTACCAGTTGTTTAAAATCGAGTGAGCCGTTGATGAAGGATTCCGTGTTCTTCTTCTTAAAGAAGGGCATGCTGTCACCTCATATCTACATCTTTTTTAAAATTATAACAATTTATGGGATTCGCGCCTATCAATCCTCTTGAAATTTAAGCAAATGTCTTTTGAAACAAAAAGGCTAGGTCTTTCGATGCATCTCTCTCGGGCATTACCTTTTTTTTCAAAAAATATTCATTTTGATTAAAATAGACCGATATACTGATAGAAGAGAATTGAACATGAAGTCAATAAGGAGCGAATATAGATGCTACGAGGAATGTATACGGCGTCCAACGCCATGCAAGCGTTACAACGGCAACAAGAGATGTTGAGCAATAACCTGGCGAACGTCAGAACACCCGGTTTCCGAGCTGATCAAGCGTCTCTGCGGACATTTCCGGAGATGTTGATTCAGCAATCGGCGGTAAATGAGCGGACGGGCGTCCGGTCAAAAGGAACGGTCGGTACACTGGCGACCGGTGTTTTCATGCAGGCAGCGACACCGAACTTTGCCCAAGGATCGATCACGGAAACCGGTAATGCGACGGATTTACAGATCAGTTCAGAAACAGGCACACCGATGTTCACAGTCTTGCATAAGAACGTAAACGAATTGGGACCGGCGGAGCGGGGGGAAACCCTTTATACGACGAATGGTCAGTTTTCTGTCGGCGCGGATGGTTTATTGCGGACGTCAGAAAATGATGTTGTGCTTGGGGAAGACGGGAACCCGCTGAATGTCGTCAACGAAGATTTTGTCGTGAGCGCGGACGGTGCCGTCACGGACGGGAATGGACAAGCGATTGGTCGACTGGGACTTGTCGTCACGACGCAACCGGAAGAACTCGAGCGAGTCGGGAATGGACTGTATCGCTCGCCGCAGGAACTAGACGTGGCACCTGTCAAAGTCGATCAAGGTGTACTCGAACTCGGAAATGTAGAAGTTGAGCAGACGATGGCCGAGATGAATGCCGGTCTGAGACAGTTCGAGGCGAATCAAAAAGTTATTCAAGCGTATGACCGGACGGCAGAGAAAGCCGTCTCGGAAATCGGACGCGTCCGTTAATCTGAGGAGGAATTCATGCAATCACTTTATACATCCGCGAGCACGATGGCGCAGCTTCAAAAGCAACTCGATACAACGGGGCATAATCTGGCGAACGTGAACACGAACGGCTACAAACGCCGTGATGCCCAGTTTAACGAGCTGCTCGTCCGTAACATCCAAAATCAGCCGCCGGGACTGACGACCGGTCCGTTGACGACACCGCAAGGATTGCGGTTAGGGGTAGGCGGATATGTGGCGAATGAAGCAACACGTTTTACGAACGGGACGTTTAAAAAAACGGATCGTGCACTTGATGCAGCACTTTCGAATCCGCATCACTTCTTTATCGTCAATGATGGTGGAGTTGCAAAAGCGACGCGCGACGGCAATTTCCAATTGTCGCCGCAGGACAATGGTCAGATTCTGTTGACGGATGATGCCGGTCGTTCGGTGTTAAATGCGGCGAATGATCCAATCGTCTTACCTGCGGGCGCGACAGGCGTTGAACTCAACAAAGACGGAAACGTGACGGGAATCGTCAACGGCGAACGACGTGTCCTCGCACGGGTCGCGGTAGCATATGTCGAGAATCAGGATGACCTGACGGATGTCGGCGGCGGTTTGTATACATCCAATAAACG
The DNA here is from genome assembly GCA_902363455.1 of Caryophanales bacterium. Lineage (GTDB taxonomy): Bacteria > Bacillota > Bacilli > Exiguobacteriales > Exiguobacteriaceae > Exiguobacterium_A. Next base: position 122,153 of record CABJAC010000001.1, read on the forward strand.
GTATCAGGAAGTCCAGGGAAATCCATTGACGGTCGGGACACTGGAGACATCGAACGTCGACATGGGAACTGAGATGACGAACTTGACGCAGATTCAGCGGGCGTACCAGTTCAACTCGAAAGCCTTGATGACGTCCGATCAGATGATGGGGATTGTCACATCGCTTAAGTAAGTGAATGAGTGAAGTCAGTCTATAAATGAAAAGAGCCATCCGTGTCAGAAGTTGAAAATCTGATATGGACGGCTCTTTTTTGATTTCAAACGATTTGTCACTGCTGTTTGAACGACAGATAGACGGCAGCCATATCTTCATCCCCGTGACCGTTCTGTAACGCCTGTTGGTACTGCGTATGTGCGGTCGTCGCGAGCGGAAGATCAAGCGTCAACCGCTTCGCTTCTTCTGTGATCAGCCCGAGATCTTTCGCCATCAACCGTAACGGAAAGGCAGCGGGGAATCTTTCTTCGCGGTACATCGTTTGTTTGCCTTGGAAGAGTGGCGTATTCATACCGGAAGCACCAATCAGTTGAAGCAGTTTCTCTTTGTCGAGTCCGGCGCGTTCACCGAGCCACAACGTTTCCGCGACACCTTCACCGACCAGGGCGAGCAGGAGATTAATGGCGAGCTTCGCCGAACTGCCGGTTCCATGCGCACCGAAATGAATGCTCTCTTTTCCGAGTACCTCGAAGTAGGGACGGCAGATGGCAACTGCCTTGTCGTCTCCGCCGAGCAGCAGGACCAATTGACCGGCTTCCGCGACACCGACGGATCCGGAGACGGGTGCTTCGAGATACGTGGCGCCGGTTTGTTCAATCCGTGCAGCAAAGGAAATCGATTGTTCCGGCGAAATTGTACTGAAGTTGACGATGATTTTACCCTGTAATGGACTGGCGAGCAATCCATTTGCCTGTTCGAGGACCGCCGTGACAGCGGGACCATCCGCGAGCATCAGGAAGATGATATCCGACTGTTCGATGACAGCGCGGGGAGTACCGAGCGCGACAGCACCTTCGTTGACGAGCGGTGCGGTTTTTTCCATCGTCCGATTATAGACGTTCACCGGGTGTCCGGCACGTCGGAGACGTAACGCCATCGGCACCCCCATATGACCTAATCCAATCCAACCGAGTGACATGATCAAACCCCTTTTCTTTGTTAACTCTTTTTTTCATACCCGTCTTTTCCCGACGTGTAACCCGAACAAAAAACGTGCCCTGTCCATTGCGACAGCGGCACGTTGTGTTTAATCTTCGTACGTTAAAATCGTTGAGATGACAGCAATCGGGAACCGGATCGTAAAGGTGGATCCGAAACCGACTTCTGATTCGACGTCGATTGTTCCGTTATGATGCTTGACGATTTCTTTACAGATCGACAAACCGAGTCCGGTTCCGCCGATCTTGCGTGTTTCTGAATTGTCGACACGGTAAAACTTATCAAAGAGTTTAGACATCGCTTCTTGCGGAATTCCGATACCTTGGTCGCGGATTACGATTTCAGCAAAGCCTTCTTGATTTTGAATCTGGATCGTGATGTCACCGCCATCCGGTGAATACTTGATTGCATTACTGAGCAGGTTGTTCAGCAACTGCTTGATTTTTTCCGCATCGGCGTCGATCATGATTGGACCGACCGCTTCGAACGACAGTTGATGGGTCGTATGAGACGCATCGTGGAAATCAATCAGTTCACTCGCCAGCTGGACGAGATCAAATGTCGCCATCTGATAACGCTGTTCACTCGATTCCATGCGCTGGACGTCGAGGAAGTCATTGACGAGTGTCGTCAACCGACCGGTTTCCGAATGGATCGTCGTCAAGTATTTCCGTTGTTTCATCGGATCAATTTCCCGGTTGAGCATCAGTTCCGTAAAGCCGAAGATGGACGATAACGGAGTCCGCAGTTCGTGCGAGACCGTCGAGACGAATTCTTCTTTCATCCGGTCGGCTTCCGTTTCTTTCGTGACATCCCGCAAGACGAGCATCGTACCGACCCAAATCTGATTGATTTGGATTTTCTCGGCATAAATCTGGATGAACGCACTTTGCGAGCGGATCGAGACGACGAGACTGTCTTTCGGTAAGGTCTGTTCGACGATTTGTTCGATATACTGCTCAAACGGTTCCGGCTCGTCCATGATCGCGGACAGGGCGGACATCGCCTGACGGAAGGACGACAGGTTGCTTTCGTCCTGATATTCCGTCTGGACTTCCGGGAACAGTTTCATCAACGGATCGTTGACGAGCAGTTCATCCGATTCGTGTTCGATGTAGACGACCGCTTCACGGATCGAGTTCAGGAGTTGACCGGTCTTGTTTTTCTCGTGCATCATTTTTTCATAAATCCCCATCCGCATCAGGGAGAGCGACAACTGGTGCGAGAACGACAGGATATCGCCCATCTGTTCCGGCGTGAAGGCATCGCGGTAACGGACGAGGTAGACGCAGGCGATAATCTGTTCTTCGTTCGGATCCAGAATCGGAACGGCGACTTCATACATATAGTACGGATACGGCAACGGACTGTCATGAGCGACCTGTTTCGACGAATGGACCGGACGCTTCAGGACACGTGCCCGGTGGAACAGGGACTGGTCGTCTTTGACGAGTTGACCGACCATGTCTTCCGTCATTCCGTATTCAATCGTCGACCGGACATCATGCTGATCGAGGAACAGCAAGGCTCCGATTTCCGAGTGCGTGATCGAGACGAGTTTTTCAATGATTTCCGGATAGGCAGTCAATGTCTCACGTGACGCGAGTGTCTCGGTCAGTTCGTTGCGGTATTTGAGATGTTGTTCGCTGCGTAATGTGATTTCAAGCGCTTCTTCCAGTTCTTCTTGCTGCGCCTGTAATTCTTCCTGCTGGGCGACGAGTTCTTCTTGTTGGGCTTGGAGCTCTTCGTTTTTCGCCAACATGTGAACCTTATTGTCGGCGATTGACGCGGCCATTTGGTTGAACGATGTGGTCAACGTATGCAGCTCGTCGTGACGCTTCGGCAACGGAATGGCATGGATGTCTTCTCCGCCTGCCAGCAGGGCACTGTCACGGGATAACGTATTGACTTGCTTCGTCACACGGCTGATGAACGGGCGGACGAGTAACAGTAAGATGAGGATCAGGACGGCAAGATTCGACAACCAGATGAATTGGGCAATCCGCATTTCACCGAGCAGGCTGGTTTTGGCTTCCGTTTCCTTGTCCTGGATCAACGTCAAATAATTAGCGAGTAATGTATCAATCCCGGCTGCATCGGCATCCGTCGTCAAGCGGCTGTTGGAGCCTTTTAGCGTGCCATTGGCATTAAACAAATCATCTCCGCTCGATAAGGCGGCGAGTGTCTTTGGATCCATAAACGTTTCGTCGATCGATCCGTCCTTTTTCCCGGCGACGTATTCCGTCAAGAGCGGCAACGCCGTCCCGAAGTAGTCGTTATGGAGTGTCCGCGTCGCGCGGGCGTACTCTTTTCCTTGTTCATAGATGGCGTATTTTTCGAACCAATTCGTCAACCGGTTGATTTCACGTTCATTGGCTTTGATCGTGTCGAGCATTTCCGGTGTGCCGAACAGCACATACGATTTCACATTGCTCTGTACAAGTGTCCATTCGTTGGCTAACGAATTAGCGTTTGTCCGGCGTTCCCGTAAATCATCGAACGTCGCATTCGTCTGATCGATTTTTCGTTCTGTATACGTGTAGACGATGGCGGACGTCACACTGAGGGCAATGAAGACCATATAAAAAGCGAACATTAATTGTCGACCAATTTTTTGATTAATCCATTTCACTTTTTTTATCCTCCATATGTAATGTTGTAGGGTACAAAGAATGACTCCAGTATTTCTATCTTACTTAATTAAACAAGCATTCATCAAACTTTAACACGCAAACATGTAAAAAAGATATTTTATTTACTGGATTTTCAGCCTAAAAAAACAAATCGTTCCTATTCTAGTCAGTTTATAAAAAATAACGCTTCAACTATTTTTTGAAAATAAGGATTAGAAGGGGCAGGGAAGAGGGAAACTAAGGAAGGAGATGCACTTATTTTAATCATAAGGAAGTGACACGATGCAAAAAATGTTCGAAAACAAATGGTACCGCGGTACCTGGTGGATTATGACGCTGCTTGTCATCGTCTGGATTGGCAATCACGTGACGTTCCTGTTCCGACCGGTTGCGATCTTACTGCAAATGGTCGTCCCGCCGCTCGCAATCGCCGGTATTCTGTATTATGTCCTGTTGCCGATTGTCGAGTTGCTCGAGAAAAAGATGAAGCGGCGTCCTGCTGTCATCATCGTTTTGGCAGGTTTGATCAGTATTTTGACGACACTCGGGTTCATTTTTGGTCCGATGTTGTCCGAACAGATCACACAGTTCGTCAACTCGATTCCGACACTGGCGTCCCAGTTCCAGCGTCAACTGGTGGACGTCCGGGATCAGCTGGAAAGCAGTGCCTTCTTCTCCCGTTTCCTCGGCGGACAGGATGATCTGTTCAACAAGTTCTCCGGAAATATCTCGGAATATGCGTCATCGTTCCTGAAAAACATTGGAACCGGAGTCGGCGGCTTCGTCAGCGTCATCACGACGACGGTCGTTACGATTGTCATCATTCCGATCATGTTGATTTACATGTTGCTAGACGGGGACAAACTGAAAGGTAATCTCGTCAAGATGATGCCGTTTGAGTACCATAAGGAAACGAAAAAGATTCTCCATGACGTCCACTTGACGATCATGAGCTACATCCGGGGGCAGGTTATCGTCAGTATCGGCGTCGGGATCATCGCCTATATCGGTTACTTGATCATCGGGATTGATTACGCACTGTTGCTCGCCTTGTTTGCGACCTTGACGAATATCATTCCGTTCCTCGGACCGGTCATCGGTGTTGTACCGGCATTGATTGTCGGATTTATTCAGGATCCGATTCTCGCGATTTACGCCGTCATCGTCATGACGGTCGCCCAACAGATTGATTCGCACATCATGTCACCGCTCGTCCAAGGGAAAACACTGGATGTCCATCCGCTGACGATCATCATCGTCTTGCTGGTCGCCGGAAACATCGCCGGATTCTTTGGTGTCCTGCTCGGTGTTCCATTCTACGCCGTCATGAAAGTCGTCATCTTGAATATCCGTCGTCTGTATCATCTGCGGTCGCAAAAGAAGATGGTCATCGCCGAAGACGATAAGACGTTTAACACGATTGTGACGACAAAAGACTGACTTTTGAATTTTACAGGCGATTGCGTCATACTGAAAGCGTAGCCGATTGTGTCATGAAAGGGGTATGTGTCAGATGGATCAACGTCATGTAGAAGAACAGGCTGATTTATTGGCTCTCCAAAAGTTTCAGCATAATTTCGAGAACAGCTTAAAATCGAGTGTCATTTACATCCTGCGGGATGGTGCGTTGACGATCGGTGAGATCGAACAACGTCTCGATCAGTCGCACGGTCAGATTTTGGAGCAATTACAAGAGTTGATTGAAGACGGTCTCGTCTTGCAACAGATGTCGGAAAAGGTGCACGGTCTGGCCTACTCCTTAACCGGTCCGGCGGAACAACTCGTCCGTCAGTTTAAAGAGTCAATCACGTGGAGTAAGCAACACATTACGTACTAACCCATTCGCCCTTTTGAGCAGCCGCTCGAAAGGGTTTTTTTGACGAATACAATTTTGAAAAAATGTATAATTCTTGAAGCGAAACCGACATAATGAAGGAAACTGACATGACGTCAAAACAGAAAGAGGGAGCCGGTATGAAAAAGGTGTTGCTGTATGTCCTGATTCCACTATGTCTGGTATTCGTCGTCATCAAGTGGGTTATTCCGACGGTTGACAGTGGAGCGGATCCACCGTCCGTCAAGCAGAAATCCGTCGCCGTCCTTCGGAAATGGGATGAAGGGCAACTGAAACAATTTGACCGGGAAGACAGGGTCGGAACGACTTATACGCTAGGTGGGCTTGAAGTCGAGACACTGAAGGTCGAGCCGCGGGATACCGTCCGGGCAACTTCCTTATTACGCGTATCAGTTTCAAAAGAAAAGCTGGTGCAAGTCGGAACCGGATCAGAACGGTTTCTGGCTTTAACGGTTACGATTCAAAATCAATCGGCCGATCCGCTCGAAGTCTCAAAAAAACTTGCGGAATATGAAACAAAGGGGGAGCGGACGGCTGTCATCCAAGAAAACCATACGCTCACCGGTACGTATCGGGCAGAGGAAGAGCGTACCGGCATCTTATTCATTCCGACGAAGCAACGTAAGTTGACGTCCGGGTATCTCGATTTGGCATACCAAACGAGATCGGGGGAACAACAAATTCGTATTCCGTTAAATCAACAAAAAAACTGACCGGATCGCATAACGATTCGGTCAGTTTCATTATTTTTGGACGGAGCTGAACGATTCTTCGGATTCAATACCGGCTTTGTTGACAGCAGTAACGATAAAACGTCCTGTCGCATCTTCAGGCAGCGGGAAGGCTTTTCGTTCAATCGATTCGGTTGAACCTAATTTTTTCCGTTTCCCGTCCTGTTCTTGATATACATTGTACTGAACGACTTCTTCGTCCGTCGAAGCGTACCAGTTCACGAATCCGCCTGAGACACGGACATTCGTCGCTGGTTTTGGCGGTGTCTGGACGGGATCAGAGGCTTTTTCATCCAGTTCCGTGAAGACGACGAGACGGTTGTCATATGTGCCTTCATTTTCGTCATAGACTCCGATACAGGTGATCAGATTCAAATTCCGTTGATCGGAAGCACCAAAGATTTTTTCGAGCGGTGCATCGAGGTGTCCGTATTCGACAAGCTTTTTAACACGGAAGACGAGTGTACGGCCTGATGCATCTTTGATTTTGATGGTCTCGCCCTTTTTCAGTTCATCCAGACGATTGAAGACGGCAGGACCGGTCTTCGTATCGGTATGACCGTCGATGACAGCATTTCCGACATCGCCCGGACGGGGACCGAACTTATACCAACCGACTTGCTGTTCGTTTTTCGGTGTCCCCATGGCCCCTTGTTTATCGAGACCAACTTGTTCGACTTTTGATTTAATATCAAGCGAATCAATCGTCAAGGTCTTTGGGAGCTCGACTTGATTCGTGGATAGACTCTTAAATTCTTTTTTAAAGATTTCCGACGGTTTCAGAGGATCTTCCTTTGTCTCGGAAGTTGCCGCTTCTGTATCCGCATTCCCTTGAACGATCGTGGTTTCCGTTTCCTTCGAATTGCCGAACAGAAGGAAAACTAACGTTCCGACGGAAACGAGCATCAAGAGCACACTGACCGGTAATAACCATTTTTTCATCATACGTCACTCCTTTCCGAGACAAAGTCTCTTACACCTGCACAGAAAAAGGATAGTGCCGAGGCGCTATCCTTTTTAGTATACCCGAATTCTTATGCGTTTTGACGTTTGCGGGCAAGGACGATTCCGGCTGCACCGAGTGCGAGACCGAAGAGTGCGATTGCGCCTGTCGTTGCTGCTGTGTTGTTGTCGCTCATGCCGCCGTTACCTGTGTTTGGCATTGAGCCTGGTGTACCGTCCATGAACTTCTCTGGTGATTGTTTGACGATTGCTTCACCAAGGTTTGTACCCACGCCGTACATGTAAGCGTAAGACTCACGGAACGTATCAACCGATCCTTTGTAGTCGCCTTCCACATACTGCATGAACGTATCTTGGACGTATGTCTCGTGGCCAGATACGGCTTCTTGAGCTGCTTTTGTCGGAAGGTTTTCTTCCGTTGCTGCACCAAGGAACGCACCGAAGTCATTTGAGAACATTTTGAGCATCTCTTGTGCGTCACCCATCAATTTCTTGTCGTCATTGATTGCTGCTGTGACAAGGTTAGCTTGCGCTTCGATGTGGTTTTTCGTCCAAACTTGCTCGAACTGATCCGCACCTGCTTGACCGTAAACCGATTTCATTGCTGCTTTGAAGTCAGCTGTGTGCATGTCTTCTGCCCAGTTTGCTGCATCGTAGTCTTTTGCTTTGTCGACGCCTGCCGTCATGCTGATGTTCGCCAGTGCGACGTGCTCTGCTGCGAGACTGTTGAGTGTTGACCGGAGGTCAGCTGCTTTTGTATCCGCTTTTGTGTTGTCGAACTTCTCAGGCATTTGAGTTGTAATCGCGACTGAGAGTGCTTTTGAGATGTCATACATGCGGCTGTATCCTTCGCGGAACGTGTTGTACGATCCTTCGTAGTCACCGGCTGCATATTGTTGGAATGTTTTGTAGACGTCCGCTTCATGGGCACGGAGGACTTCTTCCGCTGCTGCCTTCGGCAATTTACCTTCTGTTGCTGTATCTAAGAAGCTTGAGAGATCTTGGACGAATTCTTCTGTTTCTGCTTTTGAAGCATTGATGCCGTCTTGGTCGTCAGCTTTAACAGCTTTGACGAGATCGGTTGTGTATTTGTTGTGGTCAACGAAGATTTTTTCGAATTGTTTTGCGCCTTCGTCGCCGTAGACAGAAGCAATCGCTGGTGTCATGTCGAGTGCGTTCTGTTTAAGTGCCGCTTCGTAATACTCCGCATCTTTTGATCCGTCATATTGTTTTTTCATGTCCATGACGGCAAGCACGAAGTGCTCAGAGAGTAATTGATCAAGTGTTGCACGAAGATCAGCGGCTTTTGTTTTGGCCGTGACGTTTTTCGCGCCGTCCTCATGTTTCATGTCGTCCCCGCCGCCGGAAGCGAATGCTGCCGTTCCTGGTAGTACGAGTGCTGCTGCCATTGCTGTTGCTGCGAATTTTTTCGTGTTTTTCATTTTGTCTCATCCTCTCAAATTTGGGTGTAGTGTATCAGGTGTTTGGTAGTTGTTGTCTGTAGCGTTCTGAACAGCATACGCGCAAGGGATTTGTTTGGATTTAAAATTCGCAAAAGTTTTTTTGCAGGACCGGCTGAAATTGGTTTTCTTCCTTATATATAATTATCAAAGTTTTTTTTTACAGGTTCATGGTTTTGGCATGTTACACTGAAAACAGGAACCGAATATAGCGGGATTGTAACTATTTAATACCAGGTACTAATATGCTATACTGTTCTTTAGACTGAACCATGAAAGGTGATCAAGATGGTACAAAATCAAGCAGGAACAGACCAACCGACCCGTGAACGTCTGAAGCGTCACCAACAGACGAAAAACGGTCAGCAGCAGGAGCAGGAACCGAAGCAGCGTCAAAAAATGCGGAACTATTCATCACGTCGTGTTCCGATTGTTGCCCGTTTATTGATTGTTCTTCTTTTAGTTGCCGTTGCCTTAGTCATCGGTGCGATGGTTGGGTATGCGACACTTGGTGGTGGCGAAGCGTTGGATGTCCTCAAGCTCGACACATGGACCCGCATCACCGATTTTTGGTCGAAATCTTAAACTAACCAGTGATTGGAGCTGTGTCCATATGTATACGATTGAACAAATCAAAGAAGTGATTCCGCACCGTTATCCGTTTTTGCTCGTCGACCGGATTTTGGAAGTCGAGGAAGGCAAGCGGGCAGTCGGCATCAAGAATGTCACGGCCAATGAAGAATTCTTTAACGGTCATTTTCCGGATTACAACGTCATGCCCGGTGTGTTGATTGTCGAAGCATTGGCTCAAGTCGGTGCGTTTGCGGTCCTCAAGATGGAACAGAACCAAGGGAAGCTGGCCTTTTTCGCAGGTATTGAAAATTGCCGTTTCAAGCGTCAAGTCGTCCCCGGTGATCAACTTCGGCTCGAGGTCGAATTGACGAAGCTGCGTGGACCGATCGGTAAAGGACGTGCCACAGCGACAGTCGACGGGGAAGTCGCCTGTACTGCTGAACTCACTTTCGCGATTAAGTGAAAACGTAATGAAGCGCTGGTTGATTCCTCTAGCGATTTCGCTGCTGATCATTCCCGGTTGTCAGCGTGCCGACAAAGTGGAGACTGCTTCCCCGACAGTCATCCTCGATCCTGTCAAACGCGCCGGACAAGCTGAAAACATTTCGGCTCAGATTTCAACGATGGACAAGGACCGGATGCGTTTAACGATCCGGACTTCCAATGATCTTCGACTCGATGATCAACAAGTTGATATCCGACTGGACGTCGCCAACCAATCGATTCCATTTCCGTTCGTTTCCTTCACGGCAAAAAAGATGGGGGAAGTCAGAACCTATACGTCGGATACGACGGTCGAAGAGCAGGTCTTCGATGAAAAGCGGTTACCCGTCCTCATCATCGATGCTGGAGCAGGGCGCGGAATTGAAATTCCTCTTGAAGTCGTCAAATAAAAAACAAGCAGATGGTCTCTTATGCATCAAGAGACGATCTGCTTGTTTTTTTATTTGACGGAGCGGACGGCCTGATTGGCATTAAGTCGACCGTATCCGTATGTTTGATCGTAGCCCTTTGCACCAAGATCGACAGCGGACTGCTTTAAAATCGTTTCGACCTGTTTCGCTGTCAATGAAGGTTTTAGACTGAACAGCAGGCTCGCGACGGCCGTGACATGTGGAGCAGCCATCGACGTCCCGCTCGAATAGGCGATTTCACCGTCGTGGATGTAGCTCGGAATCATCACACCGGGAGCGACTAAATCGAGTCCTTTTCCGTAATTTGAGAACGACGCCCGGGTGTCTTTTGAAGTGGTCGCTCCGACGGCGACGACCGACGCGAGTCGTGCCGGATAGTTGAGTGACGATTTCGCTTTGTTTCCGCTGGCGGCGACGAGGACGACATTTTTACTCTTGGCATAGGCGACTGCTTCTTCGAGTGCTTTTGACGATTCGGACAGAACGAGACTCATGTTAATGACTTTTGCCCCATTCTTAACGGCATGCAAAATACCGCGGACGACATCCGAGTTCCGTCCTTCTCCGCGATTATTCAAGACGCGGATCGGAATGATCTCGGCTTGCGGATTGATGCCGGAGATACCGAACGCGTTATTGCCGGTCGCAGCAATGATACCGGCGACATGACTGCCGTGACCATTTTCATCCCAAGATGTTTTCGTCTTCCGGATGAAGTCGTATCCGAGGTCGGTCCGGATCCGTCCGCTGAAATCCGCGTACGTGGCGTTAATCCCCGTATCGATGACGGCGACGCGGGTTGTCCGAAGTGTTTTCGTCTGAATGTATTTCTGCATCGCCGTAAACTGGATATCGGCTCCTTTTTTCCCGTTCTGTTGTCCCGTATTGGTCAAGGACCACTGATACCGACGGAATGTATCACCGGCGCTTTGGACGGGCAGGTCATACTCGGCATAGGCGACGTTTGACGAGGCCCGGAGGCGTTTTAGGGCCGCTGCCGCCAATCGTTCGGAAGGAAATTTCAGCTGTTCGACGGCGGTCCCGGAGGTGAAGGGAAGCGGAAGCCGTTCGGCTCCTGCCGTCAAAGATTGTTTCAGGCTTCCCGGATGTTTCAACTTGACGATCAGACTCGTCGATTTGGCTGTCGAAGCAGCCGTCTTCATCGGTTGAAGCGGTGTCAGCGACCGGAGATGGATCGGCAACTTGTACGTGGCACCCGGTGTGCCTTTTAATTCGAGATACTGCTTGCCGGACCAGCTGAACGGAAAAATCAGGGCGGCATCTTTGACGGTGTAATAGTACGGATAGACTTGACGTTTTATGTAATCGGTCTGGCTCGCGAAGACGGAAGCGGAAAATGACCGCCCGGCATCAAATTCGATATGGGTCGTCTCTTTGGCATAATCTTTTGATTCAAACACCCACGTCGCTTTTCCGGAAGCATCAAACGTCCCGGTGACGGTCCGCTGTTTCGTCTTCAAGGAAATCGCGGGAAGTGTTTTGACGCTGGAAGGACTTGCTGCGTCGACAGTCGAAAAAGGAGAAGACAGGCTGGCTGTCAACAGGCTGAAACAAATTAGCGTTTTACGCATAGGACATCACAATCCTTTTCTACAGGTTAAAAAAGCTCTATTTCCTATTATGGGTTGTTTTGGTCGAAGGCTCAAGAAAAGAATGTACTGGTGTAATTTGTCGATATTGTTTAAAATTTAGGTATCCTTTTTTAAGAAATGGAGCTGGACTTTACATAATGAGAAAAATAGGGATTTTACTGCTCGTGAGCAGTTTCTTGATAGGGTGGATGCCGCCTGTTCAAGCCGAAACGAATTGGGATGTCACGGCGAGCGGCGAGAATCCGTATACGCTGTCGTTCACAGGAAGTGGAACGGTGACGGTCACGTCCGATGTCGAGTTATCGTCGGAGACGGATCTGACGGAACCGATTGACATCGAACAGACACCGACGGTTGATTTTGAGGCAGCGACTGCCCCACATGTCACCGTCACGGAAGAACAAACGGGAAAAGCAGTAGCACTCGTTTTCGGGCAGGCACCGGAAGACAAGACGGAAGAACCGGCTGTTCCGCAAGAAAAGCCGCCGGTCACGACGGACGATACACCGGCTGTTCCGAAAGAAACGAAGAAAGTGCAAGTGAAACAAACGCCGGTTAAAAAACCGGACGCCGTCACCCAGTCGACGGGTCCATCAATCGGATCGATCAACGGAACCGTCTGGTACGATCAAAATGAAGACGGGATCCGGCAAGAGACGGAGCCGTTGCTTGACGACGTCAATGTCTTTTTGATGAATCCGAATCATGATGTCTTGGAAGCAGCCATCACGTCCAAAGGCCGGTACACGTTTTCGTCCGTCCAACCGGGGACGTATCTCGTCAAAATCGACGGATATGAAATCGGGCTGTATACGTTTACGAAGAAACAGCAAGGCGACGACCGGATGCTTGACTCGGACGTTGATCAGTATGGCGGAACGGGTATCACGATGAAGAATCGTGACGTCGTGCTGGATGCCGGGATGACGGAAGGCAACGAAGACATCGCTGAGTCTCACTTCCTGACGGTGACGAACTTCATTGACGAAGACCACAATCAGTTGCCGGAAATGAACGAATCGTCGGTCCGTGCGACTTACAGCTTGCTCGATACGATGACGGGAGAAGTTCTGCCGGCAGAAACGGTGGAAGCGGAAACGGCATTGAACCGTGAAGTGCCGCTTGGTACATACATCTTAAAAATCGAGCTGCCCGCCGGTTACCGTGCGCGGGCAATCCACCAAGCAAACTACGACAGTCTGGAAGCAGAAGACGGCAGTGTGATGGAACAGTATGAACAATTCGTCAAAGGCTTGAAGCGGACGCCATCGGACGCTGTTCTTGACCTGACGCAAAACCGTCAAGGGACGGTCGTCGTCGTGGAAGTCGAAGCGGAAGCCGTCGCACCGACGGTCAAGCCAAAACCAAAACCGGTCGAACAACCAAAACCGGTACAGGTGACCAAATCAACAAACGTGTCACCGGCTGAGAAGAGTACCGCACAGTCGAAAACACCACCACGGGTAGAACGGTTACCACAAGCCGGCGAAGAAGAACCGTTCCCGTACGCGATGGCCGGAACAGGTCTTGCCACAGTCGGACTATGGTTGCTCATGCGACGGGGTGCGTGACAGAATATAGAATCTTGGCTTTAGCAGGGAATGGATGTAAAAAAGAATCTCTCTTTTCTTCACCTGTTTTTTCATGAGCGACACAAGACCCGATTTTCTTCCGATACAGGCAGAGAGTCGGGTTTTATTTGTTTTCAACGGATCTGGCTCGATAAGGAATCCCTCGTTCTTTCACGCGCTTTCCTCAGGCGAGACACAAGCCAGTTTCCCTGCCTGCAGGCAGAGAACCGGGTCTTGTTTGTCTCTGACAGCGCAAGCAAGCTTGAACCTTTTCCTGTAGGAGTCGCGTGAGAACGAGTGATTCGTTTTTTGATGCAAATCGGAATACTACAGCCAAATAGATGATGTGTTCACGAAAAAAAGCAGAACGCATTCGACGGACACAGGACAGAGATGCATCCTCGACTCCTACGGGAAAAGGAAGCGCGGTCAGCGCTTTCGTCAGGGATAAGTAAGACCCGGCAAGACGCATGTCATGCGGGTTGTCGCGGCTTACTCCCGCCCGTGGAAAGCGAGGATGGCAGAACCGTCCGTTTGGATCGACACAAGCAAAAGTGATGTGTGTCGTCTTTGACACACACGCACACACATGTGTATAATGAGAATAACCAATCCAAAGAAATGAGGGATGAACATGTTGACGACAAAACAAATCAGTGAATTGCTGCGCGTCTCCGAGGAAACGGTCCGCCGCTGGATCCGCACCGGGGAATTACATGCGGAACAGGATGGAAAAGGGTATTTGGTCGATGAGCTGGCGCTAAAACGTCTGGTCGATGAAAAATCACAGATTCCGGGTACAGCGATGAACAAGATTTTACCGATCATCAATGACATGTTTGGTCCGGAAGCGGCAAAGTTCGCCAAGTCGAACCTGTTTGATCCGCTCCGTCAATCGATGGATCAGGCAGTCCCGAATCAGGAAACGAACTCGGAATCCATCGCGGAGGAACTCACTCAGCTGAAACGGAAAAAACGCCGTTTGGAACTTGAACATGAGTTGAAGTTGTTGGAAATCGAAGAAAAAATCGCGCGTCTTGAACAACGCATGAAACAGATCTAAAAAAACATCCGTTGCCCACCTGCTCCTCTACCGGAACGGGCGTCTGCAACGGATGTTTTTTTATGCCTCAAGAGACAGTCGGCGGTTTCGCCTGCTGTTTCTTTTTTTTACGCCAAAACCAATAGCCGAGCCCGAGTGTGATCGGAATGGCGGCAAGGTAGGGATTGGCTTCTAAATAACTGATGATCTCAAACAACGCGAACCATCCCGAGAACAAACCAAGGATGAGTAAAATCGTCCGAATTACTTCAGGAAGCCGGCGGATACGATACGCGAAGAGGCAGATGAGACTAAAAATGATGATCGCCATGTGCATTCCTCCTCTTTCGTAATTCAGTATAGCGTATCCAAAGAGCTTTTTCGATGCACAAATCTTCCGTGCTCCCGTATAGTAGAGACAGAGAAAACGATAAGGGACGTGATGAGGTGCAGGTAACGGTAATTGGAACAGGGTACGTCGGGCTCGTGACGGCGATTGGACTCGCGGAAAACGGACACGAGGTCATCTGTGTCGATTTAAACGCCGAACGGATGGAACAATTGACGAAAGGAATCCCGCCGATCACGGAACAGGGAATCGAAGAAGCATTGCAGGCGAATGCGGCACGGATGACGTTTACGACCGTCTATCCGGAGTCGGATTTGTATCTGGTCGCGGTCGGGACACCGGAACGGGCGGACGGGAGTTGTGATTTGACGGCAGTCGAAGCCGTCGTCGCACAAATCAGCCGCTTGAATCCGGAAGCGAACGTTGTCTTGAAGTCAACGGTTCCGCCCGGCACGACGGAACGGCTCCAGCAGAGCTATCCGGAGCTGCGGTTTGCGATGGTTCCGGAATTTCTCCGGGAAGGGACGGCACTTGCCGATAACCGGGCCCCGAGCCGGCTTGTCATCGGCACGCGGGATCACATGCTTGCTGAGCGGCTCGAAACATTGTTTTTGACGACGGCACCGGTCGTTCAGGTCGATCCGACGACAGCCGAGCTGACGAAATACGCGGCGAACAGTTTTTTAGCCGTCAAAATCAGCTTCATCAATGAAATCGCCCGTCTCGCGGACGCGGTCGGCGCGGATGTCGCCGAAGTCGCGCACGGGATTGGTCTTGATCCGCGAATTGGACCGGCCTTCTTACGGGCGGGTGCCGGTTACGGCGGTTCGTGTTTCCCGAAAGACATCGCTGCCTTGACGGCACTGGCGAAAACATATGAGACACCGCTTCACGTCATCGAAGGCGCGGATAAGACGAACGAGGCACAACTCGATTACGTCCTGCAAAAAATCCGTCCGGTCAAAGGGCAACGGATCGCCCTGCTGGGTCTTGCCTTTAAACCGGGAACGGATGATTTACGGGATGCACCGGCGTTACGTCTCGCGGAACGTCTGGAAGCGCTCGGGGTCCATATCACGGGATACGACCCTGCAGCGAAGACATTGCTGGATCAAAAACCGACACTGGACGAAGCGATTGCCGAAGCGGACGCCGCCGTCATCATGACTGAGTGGGACGAGATGAAACAGCTTGAACCGGAGCGGTTGCAACGCCTCATGCGGACACCTCGTCTAATCGACGGACGCAACTGTTGGGCATATGCCGACCGTCCGCACGGCGTGGAATATGAAGGCATCGGCCGTTACAACCAAACATTTACGAACAATCAGATTCGTTGACCTGTCATATAGGGTGGAACCGTTTGCCGGTTTCACTCTATTTTTTTTGACGGAGGAGCGGACAGATGAACATCGACTACTTTGCAGTTTTACCGAGCGGACCTAAAGGTGCGTTGCAGACACATTGTTTAACGAATGGACCAATCGATGCTCGACGGGATGAAGACTGGGAACGGGCTGTGCATTACGGAGCGGGTGTGATTCGGGTCCGGGACGCTGGAATCGAGCTGCGGATTCCGATCGAGTTCGGATTTGGCTACGTCCTGCAATACTTCAAACATTTTTTAGAAGCGGAACAACAAGAGCGGACGGTCCGGGAACGCCTGCAGGCCCAACTCGACTGGATTGGCCGTGCCTTGCCGGTGCAACTGCGGCAGGCGGGCAAGCAGATTCTCCTTGAAGGCGAAACGACACATCGTTTTCCGCGGACACCGTTTCTCGAAGCGCTGCGGCACACGATGAAGCGGAGTATCATCTAAAAATAGGATGAATGAGAAGCATCATCATCCTGATCAGTGATTTTTTAAGTTCATACCATTCCTGTCATCTTGACGTACTACTACATAAAAAGCACTCCTTATATGAAGGGAGACATCATATGTTAACGACGTCTTGATGAGAACGATACGTCCATCACGGAATCCTCATAGAAAAATGACCTGTTCTTTTGCGTTCAGCAAAGATCAGGTCGTTTTTTGCTTTGTCAAATTACTACATATGGACGAGTAGAAACACATGAAACTGTATTTCATTTTAGTATCACGGTATATCGATAAAAGAAGAAACAACTTTTTGTGGGTATAAAGACCTATTGTGCTACTTGTTTTGAAAAAATCTTAAAAAAAAGTGACGGCTAAGATTTTATTAAATCGACCTTTTTTCAAAAACAGAGTGACTAGTACGAAATTAGATTGTAATTTTTCATAAAAAAAAGATTCGACAAACAAATCGATTCTCGTGTCGGGTTTTGTCGAAAAGGCTTACATTTTTAAAATGTGGTAAATCAAAAATTCAATTAACAGTATTCACCATGTAAAAAATTTTACTTGTGTCCATAAGATTGCATTTTTATTACAAAATAAGGGTTGTTGATTTCTGATTCTTTCGGTATATTTATTCTTGTAGGTCGAGACAACTGGTAAACAGTGGGATTAACCTGCAAATTCAAGAAAAGCGATTTTCTTTGTTAAATCGTTAAACATTGGAGTATCGGGTGTCGATAAGGTATATGGAATGACGATTACATAAAGAACAGATGGATCAGGTGAAATGAGTATTCTAATTATTACCTATTT
Organism: Caryophanales bacterium; assembly: GCA_902363455.1. Lineage (GTDB taxonomy): Bacteria > Bacillota > Bacilli > Exiguobacteriales > Exiguobacteriaceae > Exiguobacterium_A. Next base: position 139,645 of record CABJAC010000001.1, read on the forward strand.
TGTCTCGTGATTTCTATTCGTCAGGACATGCATCTTTTTTCCTTTATCTGACTTGGATTTGAAATACAATCGAAATGTTTAGCATCAACCGAGCACGACGATTTCCATTGTATGGATAGGAAAAGAATAGAAGAAGGAAATCCTGAAGTTTGTCTTTTGTCTTTTATTGGAGACAAGTCGTCAAAACAACTAGCAGTTTATCTAAGGGAGGATTTTTACACATGGGCACGAAGAAATCAAACAAGTTATACGCAGCAGCAGCTGCTCTCGCAGTTACAGCTTCAGCAGTAGCACCTGGACTTTCAGCAGACGCTGCATCGAAAGTCACAGTTAAATCAGTAGTTAACCCAGCAAGCATTTCACACTACGGTGGATACGCAAACTCGGTTAAAAAACTTTCACTTCCTAAAACGGTTAAAGTCATGCTTTCTAACAAGAAAACAGAAAACCGTTCAGTTAAATGGGGCAAAGTCGCATACGACGCGAAATACGTTGGAAAATACCAAACGATCACGGGTACAGTTTCAGGTACTTCGTTAAAAGCAACAATCAAAGTCAAATTAAACAACTACCCAATCGATGTGGTTGAACCGAAACTTGCTCCTGTCGCTGTCGGCGAAGAAGTAAAACTTCCTTCAACAATCACAGTAAAATACAAAGACGGTAAGTCAATCGCACGTTCAATCAAATCGTTCACAATTTCAAAAGCGGATACAAGCAAAGCCGGTAAAATGAAATTGTCTTACTCGTACAAAGGATTAAACCTCGAAATCAAAGGTTCAATCGCTTACGAAGTAAAAGCTGCTGAAATCACAAACGTGATGAGCGAAGTCAAAGAAGACATGCTTTCAGTTTCAGCTGACGTTAAGTACCCAGCTAAAAATGCTAAAGCTGAAGTTCTTGTTTACCCAGGGAAAGATGTTTCGAAAGCACTTCCTTTCGCAGCTGAAATCAAAGACGGTAAATTGATGGCTAAAACAACTGCACTTCCTGCTGGAACGCACTCGTTCGCAGTTAAAGTCGGTGATGTTGTTTCACCTGCAACAGAATTCTCTGTTGAAGCATTGAAAGCAACAGTAAAAGCAGTTTCTTCAAAAACACTTGAAGTTAGCTTTAACAAAGTCATCGACAGCTCGAAAGCTGTTGTTGAACTTAAAAAAGACGGCTTCAAAGTCAATGCTGCTAGCATCACGCCAAGCGCTGACAAAAAATCATTGATCGTTGAACTTACGAGCAAAATCACTAAAGGCGAGTACGCACTTAACGTCACTGGTCTTTCTGATAAAGCTCTTGAAGCTTCAGTAAAAACAGAAGATGAGAAAGTTGCTGGATTAGAAATCCTTTCTGATATCGCACCACTTACTCTTGATTCTATTGATGTTGATGCTGATAAAGCTAAAGTCGGCTTTAAAGTAGTTAACCAATACGGAGAAGACATCACGAAACTTAATGCTTCTGCATTAACAGTTTCAGCTGCAGGTGCGAAAAGTGCTGTAGCGAACGCTGACGGTTCAATCGAATTGACAGGTACGTTCAAAAAAGACGATAAAGTAGTAGTCACTCTAATCAATGGTGCGACAGCTACTACAACAACAAAAACTGTTTCAATCTCTTCAATCTCAATGGCTGCTGATGTTGAGTTCGGAGCGCTTTACAACAAAGATGGTAAGTCTCTTTCTGAGAACTCAGACCTCGCAAAAGATAAATTCTATCTTCCAGTAAACGTTAAAGATCAATACGGTAACGCAATCACTGATCTTGCACGCTTGAATGGTGCTAAAACTGAAGTTCTTCTTACGAACACGAATGCTGGCGTAGCAACATTCGGAGACTTCGAAAAACAAACAATCAACGGTAAAGAAATCGTTGTACTTCCAGTAACTAAAGCAGTTGCTGCTGGCGAAACAAATGTTATCGTTATTGCAAAATCAAACGGTAAAAATGCTCAGACTGCTGTTAAAGTAGCAGAGGGTCTCCGTACAGATTCAGTTTCTATCGGTGCACCAACTACAGTTGTTACTGCTGGGAAAGACATTCTCTTCCCACTTTCAGTTCTTGATAAAGAAGGAAAAGCAGTTACGGACTTGAAAGTAATCGCTGGAACATACGGTGTTAAAGCAACAGGTGGAACTATCGTCGCTAAAGACGGTGCACTTTTCATCCAAGTTACTGGTGGAACTGTAGAAAAGGATAAACCTGTTACAGTCGTCGTTACTTCATCTACAAACAAAGTAGCTACACAAACAATCATTCCGAAAGAAGCTTCAAAAGCACGTGTTATCACAGGACTTAAAGCTGATGTTAGCACTGCAATTCGTTCAGGTGAAAAGGTAACACTTAAGAATACAGACTTCATCGTTGAAGATCAATACGGTCAAGTTCTCTCTGATACTGAATTAGCTGCTCTTACATTTACAACAGCTTCTGACGACTTGAAAACACTCACTACTACAGGTCTTGAGATTTCTGCATTGAACCCTGCTGAAAAAGTTGCAGCGAACATTACATTCAAACTTACTGATAAAGAGGACAGTGCTTTCACGAAGAAATTCACAGTCGTTAAAAACAGTGATTTTGCTTCTTACAAAGTAGCTGATCTTGCTCCTGTATACTTGAAAGGTGCAGCAATTCCTGCAGGATATGATCGTGCAATCGTTGTTAAAGCAGTTACAGCATCTGGTAACGAAGTAACACTTCAAGAAGGTGCTACGAAAGATTACACAGTGAAATCTACATTGTTAACAGGTGTTGATTCAGATTCAAAAATTGATGGATCTGACGCTGCAGGTGTTGTAATTCCTGCTAACGAAACAACTGCAAAAGCAAAAGTAACAGTTACAATCAACGCAACAGGTGAAGAGTTCGTTAAAGAAGTGACATTCTCGAACGTTGCTCCAAAAGTTGAAAAAGTTGATGTTGTTGCTAACACGTACGCAGATGAGTTCATTAAGGGTGATGCTCTTAAACCATTCACAGCTGCTGAGTATACAGAAGTTAACGCATTCGATATTGATGAGTTCTTCAAACTTGCAGACGTAGTTGTTACTGACCAGTACGGAGTAAATGCTCAAGTTACTGAAACTGGAGTAGATGAAGGTACAGTTACATTAGCTGGTGTGAAATCAGGAACTTCAACATTGACGTTCACTAAAGCTACTGGTGATGTTGTATTCGCTGATAACGGTACTGCAACTGCCAATGCAAAAGGTAAAGCAGCTGACGCATTCAACGTCCGTTACAACCTAAATGGTAACAGTGGTTCAACAATCAAAGTAACAGCAACTAAAGACTTTTCTGCTCAATAAAACTAAGCGAAACGTTGTTTGATAAGCCATTATGGTAAAACAAACGAGAAATCAATCATTTCTTAACTGTTACATTTGAGTGGTGGATGTAAGTTCCACCCATGCTAAACAGTCAAAACAGCATGTGTCTAATCCTCCTGGGTCCAAGATATGCTTGATCTCATATCGGGGCTAAGCCAGGTGAAGTCGTACTCTATTTAGAGGCGGGACTCCTCAAAAAATGACTATGGTCAGGTAGACGAATCCATGTAGGCAGGATGAGATAGAGGGCATCACGAATCGCTAGCAGATTGGTGTCCTTCCTCTTTACCGAGATATAAAGAAGGCGATCAGTAGAATTGACTGTTAAACTGTTCGTTCTCATTCCTGAATAGTGGAGGCCTAAGGTCGTTCATGTTCAAAGGACAAATGTAATGGAACGTTTGAAGTTTTGATGGAAGAGGCGAATCAAGCGCTAGTGAGACCATCAAAATGGCAGCGGGTTCGTAGTAGTGCTGAGCACTGGCCGTGTGTACTTGTATGGAGACATATGAGGAGGATAAAACCAGTAGGAGCGAAGGGACCCAGTCAATCTTAATGAACTTACTTATTTCCCCAAACAAATAAGTTATTTTCTTTAAGTGATGGCATCTCAAAAAATAATCTAGTTGGAAAGTCCGTTTCAGATGATCATTCATTTGAAACGGACTTTTTCTATCGAAAATATAATTAAAGTTATTTTTTTTAAGTAATTAATTACCAAATAAAACAATTGAACTTTTTTGTTAATTATTGTATATTTGTTGTGGGGAAATAAGTGGTTCAAAAGTAAGGTTGACGGCACGCCGTATGCGCTGAAAGGCGCATGTATGGTGTAGGCCTGATACGAAATTCGACTTATTTTTAATATGTCGATATAAGACAGGAATAGCACGCAAGTTGTAAGTACGTTAGCTGAATTAAATGCAGCATTGAAAGACACAGATGTCAAAAACATTGTGTTAGAGAAAGATTTTACTACAAACGTATCAGTCGATCGTTTAGTAAACATCGATTTGAATAACAAAACGTTGACTGGGAATCTTTCTTTCGCAACAACACAAGCTGGTAGCATTAAGCTTGGAAAAGGGACAGTGACGGGTAACTTAACAGTTGATACACCAAACGTAAGTTTCACAAATGAGGCGACAGTTTCAGGAACAACAACAATCAAAGACGTTGCGAATAACACGTTCACGAACAATGGATCATTACAAGCAGTTCTCTTACAAGATTCAAATGGCACACGTTTTGTAAATGGTCAAAATGGTCAAATCGCAAATGGTCTGACAGTAGACACTACAGCAAACGTTCTGTTGCAAGGACAATTTACAAAAGTTATTTTGACTAAGCCTGCTAATCTAAATCTCAGTAATGATTCTAAAATCGCTGAATTGAATACTCCAAATAATATTCAAGCAACGGTTACTGGTGGTGTCGTAACTAGTACTTCTGGACTCGGAAATGTTGAAATTAAAAATGTTGACAAAGACGTAGTGTACCCAAAGGTGACTATTAAAGATTACGTGACTTACAAAGTTACGAAAGATTCAAAAGATTACTATGGTGTACAAGCACGCATCATGTTACCTGAAGCACAGCACGCTTTCTTGGGTGAAGACGATCAGGTAGTAGTTTCATTAATGAATGGTCAAAATGTTTTATCAACAAGTACTTCTGTTGGTAAAGGAAAAGCAGTACTTCTAGAAGGATACTTTAAAAATGAATTTGCTAATGAAAAATACTATGCTTCAACATTGTTCGCACCAAACGTCAAGTATCCATCACTAGGGTGGACGACAACTGCATGGGAAGCGACAAAAATGGCGCCTAAACCAACCGGTTTAAAAGTAGAAATTAAACGTGGAGATAAAATCGTCTCTTCAACAATTTCAACTCTTGAATTAAATGAAAAATTCACTGATGGTTCTAGCACACAAGAATTATCGTGGGAAACAATCCTTAATAATAATCTTCCTAGCTAATTAACCGTATCTTGACTAGGTATTTAAAAAGCTTGCAGAGTGTATTTTGTACTCTGCAAGCTTTTTTATTCTCCTAATGTTTAAAACGTTTAGGTTTTTAAAGAAGTTATTTGTTAAAATAAATATGGGGAAATAAGTAGATTGATTGACGGCACGCCGTATGCGCTGAAAGGCGCACGTATGGTGTAGGCTCGACGCGAAAGTCGATTAGGTATCGATATAAGCCGAGAATAGCGCAGTTACATTAGCATTAGATGAAATTAATGCCTCTTCTACTAAATTAACTATGGAGGCAGCTTTAGAAAAACATGCGTTAACACTTGATTTGAATCTGATTGACTACAATAAAGAAGACTTCAATGCCAAGAATCGCCAAGCGTCTGTCGCACAGTATATGATTGATTCTAGACTTCTTAAAGGTAGTGCCTTAACAGTGGAAGATATCCAAACCGCGTTTGTTAACGGTGTGGCTTACGAAAAAGGAAAACTCGCTTTTTCAACAAAATTGATGGATGACGTGTTATCCGTAACGGATTTTGAAGCACTTCGTACTGTTTACTCAAATGAAGTCACTTTCCGGGGACGTAGTCCAATTTCTGACACAGCTTTAGCAGCAATTGACAAAGCACTAGGGTTGAATGAAATGGATCAAGCAAGTCTGATTCAAGATTTGGAAGATCAATTCAGTGTCGAATCTGAAGCCGGTCAAAATCCTTTTAAAATCAATGATGTCTTTACTTATATTAATCAGTATGGATCTCAGGGATGAATCTAAATCAATAGATAAAAGGACTTGCTGTAATTGGCAAGTCCTTTTATTGTGCAATTAAACAACGGTTCTTACGCACTCTCGGTGAGCATGTCTTGATGCCACTATGCGGGTATAAGATAGCTAAAAGGAGTGATTCCGATGATGACTGGTTTATCGGGGGTTGGACGAACGTCTACTAATCGAATCCTTGAACCAAAATGACGAACGACTGACACTGTATGCAGTCCTTGTCAGTAAGGAAGCTATTGTCCGAACTGCGGGAAAAGTTCTTCGCATCGACATAGCACCTACGAACGCACTTGGACGGATGTTCCTGACGATGGACGTCCTGTCATCGTCCATCTAAAAGTACAGAAAGGGTTCTGTCGAAACAATTTCTGTCACCAATCTATCTTTGCGGAACGTCTAAAGTGGCTTTTACCGAACAAGAGAAAAAGCCGGCGGCTTGAGGTGTAAATCCGTGAATTGGCGTTTTTGATGAACGCGATGCAAACGGCTCGTGCCTTTCGTCATCTCGGTATCGAGACCAGTCATGACTCCGTACTCCGAATCGTATACCAGACAGAGTTTCCATCCGTTCATAGCCCCTTTCGTCGGCATCGATGACTTTGTTATGAAAAAGGGACACACCTATGGGACGATCATCCGTTGTAATCGTCGAAACATTACTTGTTATCTGAGCCACCTTTTCTCTCTCGCAGAACCACACTTGTGCATCTGTTGAAGTGGAACATGGATGCTCGTCCCGAACGTCGTGAGATCGCCGAATTGCGGCTGTTACGTTTCCATGACCTTCACCCTCTTCTGTTTCGTCCACAGCTTTCGTGAAGCGTTCACATGGACGGGAAAGAGCTTTTGGCTTTGTTGTTGGCAGAACTGGAGCGTAAAAATCGGTTCACGATTAGGTTCGTCCGACGATTACTAAAGGAAGCAGAAGGGCTCCGAAATGCTTGTGAATGAACTGAAAGCAATGATCCCGTCGAGGACGCGTCAACCGGCTCAAGCTTATAAAACGCACTATATACGGTCAAGCAAGTTTTAATTTGTTACGAATTAAGGTACTTTATCATTCTTTCTGTTTATTATATTAATATATTTATTACTAGTCGATGTCGTTTGACATTACCTATATTGCGTAAGAACCATTAAATTCTAGTGGTTACATGATTCAATAAAGCAGTGAAGCAGATTGTTTGAATCGTACAGATTTAACAAGCTGCTTTTTTTGTGCTTGAGAACAATAAATCATTGGAAAAATTAGTTTAAATGATGTGAAAGAGTAGTAATTGGTACTGTTTAATAGTCAATTAATTTAACCAAATAGACTGCAACCCTAGCTAAAATTTGTGTACCTGCGAGTGAAATCGTAAAAAACGCCTTAAATTCTAACTTAAGTTACTTTTAATAAAAAAATCATAACCCTATTGTATCTAGAGATAATAAAATTGCTTTAATAATGGATTATAATGAAAAAAATGGATTTTTTTATTTTTACTTTGTTTATATATGGGGTTTATTTTTGTGGCTCAAGCTTTTCTTATCTAGATAATCAGTTAAAAAATGCGTTGAGAATGAAGAAGCCTTTAAACACACAGAAGAACATAAAAGGATGCGATAGTGTGAAACAAGAACAACCCGTACTCGAAAAATCTCAGTTACTCCTTGAAGTTAATCAATCGCTTACCCGGTACGGTGACGATCTTTTTTGGGGTGATGAGCTGGCATTGATTCAAACACGTCTGCAGGCAATCGAAAGTAGCATTGCCGTCGTCGGTCAATTCTCTGTTGGAAAATCAGCCTTACTGAATGCCCTACTCGGGGAAGAGATTTTATCGAATCGTGTCGTCGAGTCAACAAAGGTGTTAACGCGAATTCGTCACTGTGCGACTCAAGAGGAAGCAAAAGTTCGATTGACTAAACATGACGGATCACAAGAAACCATCAAGATGGCTCATATCGATGATTTGCAAAAGTATACGACGTTTCAGGGAGAAGATATCACGAACGAACTCCAGTACGTCGATCTCTACTGGCCGGTTCAGTTCCTCAATCAGGACCTTGTCCTTGTTGATACACCAGGGGCTAACTCGTTAACGGCCAGTGCGTTTCAGACGACGCGGGAGCAACTGAAAACATCATCCGCGATCATCTATCTCTTTTTAGGAACAAAAGGACTTGATGCTGCCGACTATCCACTCATTCAGGAGTTCATTCAGCAACGGAAAAAGGTATTTCTAGTCGGAACACATATCGATCAAGTGACGACGGCCCAGTGGCAAGAAGTCGTCAACGATGTACATACGAAGTTAGATCCGCTTCTTCTAGGCGAAGCGATCGAAATCATCGGTGTATCTTCCAAAGATGCGTTACGTGGGAAACAACAGGGTGAGGCCAGTCTAGTCACGTCTTCGAACATTTTAAGTCTTGAAGCGACGTTACATAGCTACATGAAAAATAAAGAATATGAACAGGCTGAAATTCATTCCATTGAACATGACTACTTACAGATTATAGAAGAAATTGAAGCACAGGAAACAGAAGAAAAATCCAATGAGCAGATGAAAATACAAGAACGACAGCGACGACTGGAACGATTAATCGTTTTGACGGAACTCGATTATGACAAGGTTGAACAGGAAGGACTGACATTGATTGCTGGGCGTAAACATGATTTGAAGCCGCTCAGCATTACTTATGAGAATGAATGGAAACAAGAAGGTGTTGTCGTCCTGAGGACCGTCCAGCAAAAATATATGGTGTTCGCAGAAGCGTTAAAAGAAAGCATGTCAGCCAGTTATACGCAGATTGACGGCTTAAAAGAACGGTATATTCGACACTTAAACGATGTCGAACAATCATATCACCTGTGGCAGCAAGACATGGAAAGACTTGCGGACCGTTTCATCGTGTCTTTTGAGGAAAGTGTCCAGCAAGGCGATCAGTCGTTCTTTAAATCACTTCAGCAACTCGGTACAAATGTGGATATTCAATGGGATGACTTTGAAAGAATCATCAAAGAGATGACCCTGACGCCCTATCGTTTGGATGAAACATTCGAAGTGTTCGAAGAGTACAAGAGCGAAAATGCAGACTACGTCTCGTTCGAAAAAGAAATCCGACAAAAAAAAGAGGAACTTCGGCGCCTCGAACACGAATTACAATTTCAACGAAAAGCGGCTAAACAAGAAGTCGACAATCAAAAGAAAGCAAAAGAACAGGAGCTGGGTGTAAAACCGGAACCTCATGAACTTTACCGGGAAAAAGGTATTTTGATCTGGAAACAAAAGGAATTAATTGGATACGATTATTCGGATCAAGAGCGATGGGATGAACAATACCGGACGATTCATGACACTCATCAAAAAAAGAAACGCCTTGTCGAGCAAGACTTCAAAAGAAGGATTGCTACTGTCGAAAGTGACAAACACGCGTTAGAAGAAGAGTATGAAGTACTGGAAGACATGAAGCAGGCACATGCCCAGGAATTGATGATGGCCCTATATGATGTTGTACTCAATAACTCGAACATCGTCAAAGAAGGACACAATCGTAAGATCAAGGAGATGCAAAGCGAGTGGAAGGAGCTGCTCGACTTTCAACATGAACGATTCGACAAGCATACACAGCGAATCGAAAAAGCGTTCAGACGATTTGTCCGCGAATCAAAAGAGATGGCAATTCAAAAAATCAAGGTACTTTAAGGAGTGTTATTATGGTTCGGCAACAATTCATGGAGAAAAAGATTGAACTGCAAAAACGATTTGCAGATGCTTATGCAATTGGGAAGAAAATTGAATCAGCGTATCAAGACGTCTTACCTGTAGGACAACTGATGGATAATCTACAGACGCTTCAAAAAAACTGGGAGGACGAACGGTTTGAGATTGTCGTCGTCGGCGAGTTTTCAACAGGGAAGTCGACCTTCATCAATGCCTTGCTTCAACGGGAAATTCTACCGTCAAAAGTCACACCGACGACGGCGACGGTTAACTTTATCCGTCATTTACAGGAACTGCCGGATCATACCGGAGAGCCGATTGCGAAGGTCGTCTTCAAAGACGGAAAAGAAATCGATGTCCCTTATCTTGAATTAACGGATTATGTCACAGAGATGAGTGAAAAGATCAAGGTCAGCGAACAAATCCATCATGTCGATCTGTACGTTGAATCACCATATCTTGAAAATGGCGTTGTTCTCGTAGATACACCGGGCTTGCAGGCGTTAAATCCTGAACATGAAAAAATCACGAAAACACAAATTAAAAAATCGAATGCCAGTATTTTGTTATTTAATATGGAGCAACCCGGAAAGTTGACGGAAATCAAATTTTTACGCGATTTATCAGACTCGATTGACCGGATTTTCTTTGTCGCGAACCGTTTAGACGGTGTACCGACGGATCAAGTTCAAGAAGTAAAAGATCAACTCGAGCACGCCCTGCGTTCGAATGATTATCAACAAATCGAGCAAGCAAAAGCGGTCGTCTATCCAGTCAGTGCCTTACAGGCTTTGAAGTCCCGGGATGCCTCCGTTACGACGAAGCACTGGGAAACTGCTGAAGCTGTTCAGTTGTTGAACGATTCCCGATTCTCAGAGTTTGAACAACGACTCGAAACATACTTATTCGATGGAGAAAAAACAAAAGATTTCTTAGATGTTCCGTATGCAGCGATTGAACATTTTTATGATCATTTAGTAGAAGAACTTGAACGATATCAGGCGACGCTTGAAAGCGAGGAAGACCTGGACAGCTTGGAGAAGATGCATCAGTTGGCACGCGAAGAGGCACAACTTCGAAATCTGCAATTAAAAAAAGAAGTCATCCGTTTAAAAAACCTATTCTCGTCTACGATTCGAGAAAATGAAAAACAGTTTTCGAGTGAATTCGAAGGTCTGATCATCGAAGTGAAAGAGGCGATTGAAGAGATTCATGATTTAAATCTTTTGGCCGACGAGGTGAACGATGAACTCAAACGATTTAATACAGGATATCAAGGATTGTTTGAATCACAAATCAAAGAATTGGCTGGAGAGCTGAATGATGTCATGCGCAAGGAGTTAAATGACTTCGAAGTGAAGATGGATACGACCGCAGATACAAAAGGCATTCAGCTTGAAGTCAGAAAAAAGAGTGTAAAACAGAAAACGCGCGAAGAAGTAGAGGAAGAAGTTTCCCGTCAGCTCAAAGAGAAAGAAGCAGAGTTGTCGGAAGAAAAAGACGCATTACGTAAACGGATTCAAATCGAGACGGAACTTCGCTTAAAACGAGAAGACAAAGAGGAGCAAGAACGGAGATTCCAAGAAGAACGGCGTTTTCAAGATCAACTCATTCAAGGAACACCTCAAACGATCGAAAAGTACAGCACAATCAAAAAACGTCGATTCTGGTGGGATAAGACCGGTATGGTTGAGCAGGATAACGTAAAGTATGACCAATTGGTCGATCAAAAAAATGAATTGGTAAAAGAACAAAATCGTTTAAGTGAAGAACAAAAACAAAAACGAGATGCTCTTGAAATTGAATTATCGAAACAAGAGACAGCCTACACGGATATGGAAGAATATTGGGACGAAAAACGTGAGTTGCGTGAACAGCGTAATCGTATGTTGATGGAACAGATGAATTCGCAATTTAAAGATGCAGAACGCCAGCTGAAAAAAGAAAAACGAAACGTCACCCGGAGCTTGGATGGGATGGTCAGACAAACCCGTCGTGAGTACAAGGATTTCTTGAATTCGCTCGATGCGTTGAAGCTTGCGGAGTCCCAAATCGAAGCGTATATCAATGCTCAAGATGAACTGCTTGCTTCTGCAACGCAACGCGAAGCGCAGTTGTCGGAACAACTATCGAGTTCGCAAGAAAAGCGCCAACGTCTGGCGCAGGAAATCAGTGTGCTAAAAGAAAAAGTCGAAGAAGAAAAAATGTCACTCATGATGACAAGAATCTAGGAGGGAATGAAATGTTAACCCAAGTAAAACAACTTCCACTACGTGAAGAAGACAAACGATTTTTACAATTGATTGAACAACAGGCTAAAGAACAGGCGATGACGTTGGGTGTCTTTGGGTCATTCAGTGTAGGGAAGTCGGCATTGATCAATGCACTGCTCGGACAACCCGAGTTCTTACCAACCCATACGAATGAAACGACAGCGCTTCCGACACATATCCTTTACGGGGAAGCAGACAGTGTCGAAATCCTAAAGTTTGATGGAACGTGCGAACCAATCGACGCGGCACGGATGCGGACTTTGAAGGCAGGCGGAGACGTCCAAGCAATTGAACGTGTGATCATTCGGAAGTCGCAACCCGACTGGCTGAAAGATATTACATTGATTGACACACCGGGACGTAATACAAAGTTCCAAGCCCACGTCGAGGCATCAGAAGAAGCACTCATTACTTCGGATGCCGTCTTGTACGTCATGTCTTGGCAAGGGTTGACGTTAGAAGATGTCGTCTACATCAAACATATCTTACGTTATCAGCCGAACTTGTATTTCGTCATCAATAAAGTCGATCACATTGATGAGGCGCAAGGTGTCACCATTGAAGAGATGACACAACGCGTGCAAGAAGACTTAGAAGGACAACTCGGTAAAGTGTATCCAGTCTATGCGGTCAGTGCCCGTACCGGTTATCAGATCGAACGTCTGCAAGTTGATTTTTTACAACCGCTTAAACAACGGATTAAGCAAGTCAAAGCGACTCGTTTTCAGCATGCACTCGAACAACTCTTGAATCGCGAGCAAGAACGGATTCTTCAACAAATTCATTTGTTTGAGCAGGCGACGAATGACGATACGACAGAAGTTGACGCTCAAAAACGAGACATTCAACTTCAATTTGAACAGGCTCAAATCCAAGTTGAACAGAAACTCGAAGGTCTGCACGATAAAGTAAACAAGCTCGAGGTGGAACTGAGTGAGTATGTCCGCACAGAATACCGGACGTTGGAGACGCGACTTAAGCAACTGGCATCAACAGGACAGTCTCTTGATGTTCTGACAGTACAGGTTGAGTCAGCTCTCGTCTCGACGAGAAATGAGGTCTTTGGACACATCGAACGACAGGTACAAGGAATCATGGGTCAAGAAATCGAAATCACCATTCAACCGATCGAGCAGACAGGAGTTCAGTTACAAGTCAAACAACCGGACTTGGCACAACTGCAACTGCAATACGAAGAAGAACGCCAGAAGCAGCTCACTAAAATCGAAGTGGCGGCGCGCAAGCTAGAAGCGTTACCAGAAGATGATGAACATGATTTCGAACGGGCACGTCTGAAGGAAGACGTTGAATTACTGACAGAACGAACGGTCGAACAATTTGTTCCGCAATACGTCTTGGATGAATCGTTTGATGCCAATCAAGCGACTAAAATCGCCTCAGCAATCGGTTTTGTCGGTGATATGGCATTAACAGTTGGTCTTGCGGTCGCGACGGCAGGTGGATCAGCAGCAGTCCAAGTTGGTGGAAAAGTCGCTGCCAAAGCAGCAGCCAAAGAAGCGATGAAAGTAGCAGCGAAAAAAGTGGCACTTGAAGTGGCGGAAAAAGCAGTGATTACCGGAATTCAGACCATGACTGAAGCAAACAAAGAGGTCACTGGAACCAACAGTAATAACATGTTGACAGCAGCAAAAGCGCTCGACCAGTTCACGAGTCCGGTCCAATCGATTGCTAAAAAAATTGGTGAGAATATTGATAGCACTCGTCAACAGCCGAAGCGAGAAGATTTGAATCACCGTAAGGAATTTTATGCCCGCAAATACGAACTCGAATCAGAACGTGACGAAAAAATGAGACAGTTGAAGTCGATGGAAGAAAAAGCAAAATCTAATACGCGTCTTCGCCAAGAGTTGGAGCAACGTCGTGTTCAAGTCGAAAAAACGGTTGAACAAAAAATAGGACAACTTGAAACGGATTATGAAAACAAAAAACAGCAGGCAGCACAAGCCCATCTCGATTCAGAAATCGAGCAACAATTAAAACAATTGCTACAAGAAGAAGAACGTCAATTAACAGCATGGTTCAAGACAGAGTTCGGACAAGTGTTGCACGTACTCGATCACATGTTGCCAAAACAACTGCATCAGGAACTAGCGCACTGGGAAGAACAAATCGAACAAGTCGAAGCGTTAAAAAAAGAGGGAACTGATAAGTTGGATCAAGAAATTTCAATGCTGAAGCAACATTTGAATGTGATTGATGCAATCCTTTCTGGTGGATCACATGCTGTATCAGTCTGAACTAGTTTGGTTGGCGCATCAGCTTGATCAGCAAGAAAACCCTACAGACATCCCTTCGATGTGGAAGGCGATTCGGGATACAGATTTCCCGGATGCATCAACTAGTGTCGACAAGAAGCGGCATGTGTATATTACGGGCGAACCGGAAGTCATTTTTTCGATGACGGATTTGTTCGATTCATTACCTGACGAAAAAAAACTTCATGTATTCACAAAAGAGCAGCATACTCATCCAGCATTGGACTGGATGAGTATTACGTATTATCCTGCTCATGAACTCGAAAAGTTACCTGAAGGAGCGAGCATCACTTTGTTCACGACGACAAAGCTTCCATTCTGGTCACGCCCTTATTTTTTGAGCGGACGAATTAGTCAGGTCGTGAGTGAACAGGAAATTTTAGCACTCCATCGCTTTTTGAATGTCCGTCAAACGAATATCAGACAATTTTCATACAACGACTTGTTAGACGATACGATGATTCCTTTAGATAAAGTGAGTGAAAGACCGGATCATCAATTATTTCCGGAAGTTCCTAAACGCTTCCTATTAAAATTTTCTCAACCTCAGAGAAATTCGAGTTTGAGTCAGGAGCTGGATGAAGCAGCTGCAGAGATGCTGAACACGTATTGGCTTCAGAATCATCCACCTTTTCCAGAATGGATGCCGATCTTATTAAGGGAAATCCAACAGTTCTTGTTACTGAAGGAGAACCTGGATTCAAGAATAAATACATTAGAACAATTGAAAGCGTGGGGATTACGTGACAAGCGAATTGATTGAAGTCGAAAATCACTATCTTATGCTGAGTCATCTACTACTCCGCCAAGTGGCAAGTGAACATCCTCAATATGTAGAAGAACTAAAACAAGTGCTTCAACAAATGGATGCTCTTTCTGTTTTCGAAAAGACGGCATTCCTTGGCAATATGTTGACCGCACTTGAAAATCAAGATATCACCAAACGTAAACATCATTTATCACTCTTATTAAAAGAAGAAAAAATCAGCGGAAGTACGGTTGGCGTACTCAAAAAATATAATCAGTGGATTAAGTAAGGTGGAACTCATTCATGAAAAATGTACATATTTATGCCCTGCCGATTGCAGTTGGTTTACTTGGGTTGCTTGTTTCCCCATTAGCTGACGTGACAGGCATTGCTTACGGTTTAGTCGTCACAAGCATAATTGCCGGTATCTTAGGACTTCGATCTATCGCTCAATCCAATATGACGCACGCTCAACAATGGCAGGAAACACTACATCAGGAATTAGAGACAGTCGTATCCTCCAATCAACAAGTCATGGAAGAAGAAAAAGTTTCTCGATTAGAGTTACAGAACGTTTTATCAAAAATTCAAAGTATCCTCGAAGAAATGCATGAAACGACTAAAGTAGGACAAGACCATGTGTCTACACGATTGATAGAAATTGAAGAAAAGTTAGAAGGCGGTCAAGCCATTGTAAGTACCCTTGGAAAACTAGCGATTGAACAAATGACAGACGTTGTCCGATCAATGGCTGAAGAAGTGAATGAGAAATCTGACTCGTTAGAGGATGCCTTATCACAAATTCAAAATGTATTCGAAGAAATGCATGAAACGACAATAACAGGACAAACCCATGTTTCTAAACAATTGATGGAAATTGGAGAAAAATTAGAAGATGGTCAAGTCATTGTGAGCACTCTTGGAAAACTAATGATTGAAGCTATCCAATCAGCGACGGATGAAGTGACGGATGGATTAAATACGTTAGAGGGTACATTGACTAAACAACAAGATGATTTAGCTGAAGAACTACGAGAGAGCTTTGAAGGTGTGGACCAGCAACTAGAAAAACAGACAAAGCAAGCTGAAAAGATGGAAGGAAATATCGAAAAAACGATTACATCCGGAATGGAAGCATCGGCACAAGTCATTACCAGTCAAACAGATAAATTCCTTTCTCACACAAAGGAAATTAATGAATTTACGAAAGAACAATTTAACAAAATCGTTCAATTGTTCGAGGAAGTAGAAAAATTGAGTCAAGCTGTCAAACTACAAAACGACCAACAGAATCGAGTCGTCACGGCGCAACTCGGACACCTTGCTGAAATCAGTCCTGCCCTTGTAGAAGGAATCTCTCAGCTAACGGATTCCAAGAGCCCAGAGCGCAAACACTTGTTGAAAATTCAAAAGAATATGATTGAGAAATTCGCTAATCTAAATTCGTGACTGTGAAAGCATGGTGTTTGCCATGAACAATTAAAATCAGATTAGATCACAAGGTAGAAAGGAAGAAATGTGTTGATACTGATTTATTATGGAATTCTTATTATATTGGCATTCATGACATGGAACTTGCCCTTTGCTGGACGGATACTTGCCTTAGGAATTAATTTAATCATTCCAGAAGGTCTTCCTTTTGTAGATGAGTTTATTCAAATCGTAGGAATATTGAGACCTATTATCAACATTATCGTAAGAATATTGAGATATATTATCAACATTATCGTAGGAATATTGAGATATATTATCAAAATTAAAGTAAAGATTTTTAGATGGGTTAAATTGTTGAAAGAACATCCATAAATTTTGAACAGTTCCCCTTCAAGTAGACAGGATAAATAATAAAAATCTCTTAAACGGCTTGAGCTCTGTATTCTAATGGAGCCAAGCCGTTTGATCGTTGTTGGTATCGCTCTTCATTGTAGAAGTGGATGTACCTCTAGATCGCTCCTTCAATGGTTTCCCTTGAGTAGTATGACTAGTGTACTTTCCAATCCATTTTGCAAGCACGCTTGTACTCGAAATATTAAACCGTACTGTAGCGCTAGCAAGCGATTCCTCTTGAGTCAGAACTGCGCGTACAGCCTTCATTTTTAGTTCTTCTGAATAGCCTGTACACCTTGTTCGATTATCGATTATCGAGTGCCGAGAAGCCTCCCTTACGATATTTTGTCCTCCAACTATTTAAGGTCGTGACTGAAAGCTCAAAGAGCGAGGCAATCGATTTTATCGAGTCTGTTCTGCCCTCGCACATCTTGATGATGTGATCCATCGAAAATCTAGATGTAGCCATAGAAAATACTCCCTTCAAAATGAACTGCCCCATAAAAGTTGGACATAAAAATCCAACTTTTATGGGGTGTTTTTATGGTCAAATATACGAAGGCGTTTAAAGTCCAGGTCGCTGAGCGTTATCTGACGGGACGAGACGGGTACCAAGGTGTAGCGAAAGAATTCGGGATAGCGCGTGAACTGATCCGTGAGTGGTCGCGTCTCTATGAGCGTTGGTGGGAAACGATCTTCGATCCTTCCTATACAACCCACTCGCCGACATTTAAACTGGAGGTATTAAACGACATGGCGACCAACAGGCTGTCCAATAGAGAGGCAGCCGTAAAATACCGAATTTCCTCCCCAGGGACGATCTCGAGATGGCGATCGACGTATGAACGGGAAGGGACCGCAGGTCTGGTCGCCAAACCGAAAGGACGTGCCCCGATGGCGAGACGCAAGAAGAAGGATTTTGAAGAGATGACAGAAGTCGAGAAGCTCAAAGAGCGGATCGAGTATCTCGAGATGGAGAACGCTGCGTTAAAAAAATTGAAAGCCTTGGTTCAAGAAGAGAATGCGCGACGAACCGAATCAAGGCACAAGTAATCGACGAATTGCGGTCAATCTATCCCGTTCCGGGACTCCTCCGCGTGCTCGGTATGGTCCGGAACGTCTATTACTATTGGCGGACGCGCCTGACGGGCGAAGACAAGTATGCGGAGGTGAAGGCAGCCATCCATACCCTCTTCCACGAACACGAGGGACGATGTGGCTATCGTCGCATCCACGCACTTCTCGAACGCAAGGGCTTCCGGCACGATCCGAAGACCGTGCGCCGTCTCATGAATGAGCTCGGTCTCAAATGTCTCGTCCGCATGAAGCGATACCGCTCCTATAAAGGACGGGTCGGAGAGGTCGCACCGAATCTTCTCCAACGGGACTTCAAGGCCACCGGCCTGAACCAAAAATGGGTGACTGACGTCACTGAGTTTCACCTGTTCGGTGGGAAGCTCTACCTCTCGCCGATGATGGACTTGGGAAACCGTGAGATCATTGCCTATACCATATCGGACCGCCCTACATATCGATTCGTTGGCGAAATGTTGGACCAAGCAATCGGGAAGCTCGACGGGAAAGCCCGACCAATCCTCCATTCCGATCAAGGTTGGCATTATCAGTATCGAGCGTTCGTCGGTACGCTCCACGAGCACGGCATTACGCAAAGCATGTCCCGTAAGGGTAACTGCCTCGACAACGCAGCCATCGAAAGCTTCTTCGCCGTGCTCAAGTCAGAGCTTCTGTACCTCAAAGAGTTCGATGACATGGACCACTTCAAATGTGAGCTCGAGCGTTACATTTAGTACTATAACCATCGTCGTATCAAGAGACGACTAAAAAACCTGAGCCCGGTGGAATACCGGACTCAGGTCCTCAAGGTCGCCTGACAAATTATTTATTGTCTAACTTTTTTGGTTCAGTTCAAAAAAGTAGACAGTTTTTGTTATTTCAACTGTCTACTTTTTGGGGAGCATATCAAAATGGCGGCTTTTTATGATGTCGTTGATGTAGGAGGAAACAGACTAGAAATTTAACTGAAATCTATTTAATAAAATATAAATAATTACAATCAGGTTAAAATTATCAAAGATAGCACTCCTAATGTGGAATTTAGTTTTATACTTCTAGGTGGATTCTTGAAGAATAACTATTGGGGAGTGGCATTTTGAAATATTATGAGGAAATACCCGTTATCCGGTCGATTGCGGCGATTTTGGTCGTCACCGTCCATCTGATTGCCGGCTTGTACAGTCCGGGCGGTGTGTTCAGTAACGTCCATATCGGTTATATCGATCAGTTGGCCCGGCTCGGTACACCGATCTTTGCGGTCATCAGTGCGTTTCTGTTAATGTCGTCCGTTTTGCGGCGTGGATTTGATTTATCGTATTTCATCAAATCCCGCTTTACGAAAATCTTCATCCCGTATCTCTTTTGGAGTGGCGTCTATCTGTTGTACCGGTCGTTCGTCGAAGGCAGCTTGATTACAGGCTTACCGGTCTCATCTTATTTTTTACACGGTACTGCGAATTTTCATCTGTACTTCATTCTGACGGTCCTCCAGTTTTACATCCTGTTTCCGGTATTAAGCCGCTTAAAAAAAGGACCGGTCCTGATTGGACTGTTTTTGATGTCGCTACTAGTCAATTACGCTTGGATGAAGTCAGACGGTGTATCGATCGACAATGAATTCTTCCATACGTTGATCAACAATAAATCCTTTCTCTTCAACTGGATTGCCTACTTTATGCTGGGGATCGTCTATGCCGCGTATTATCAGGAAATCCAAACGTTGTTGCTGAAGCATAAACGGATTCTCCAACTGTTCATCATCATCCTAGCCGTCGACTTGTTTGTCAGCATCGACTTAGATGAGCTCTATACGTCAACGAATGCAGCCAATCTGATTTACATTCCGTTTTTCCTGATCAGCTTGAACTATCTGTATCATTTCGTGAAGATGGATGTCGCTTCAAAAACGATCCTGACGACAATCGGTAACTACTCGATGGGCATCTATTTGGTTCATCCGCTCGTCATCCGGACGATTGGCAGAATGGAGTGGAGTCCGGTCTTGACGTCGACGAATATGTTCGTCATCACGTTAAGTCTGACGTTGTTGATGTCCGTGCTGCTGTCGTATCTGATCAGTCTGTTGCCGTTCGGCAGCTACTTGATTCCCGTGCCGCGACGATGGAAGAAACGTGTCGTCGCTCCGACATTACGAGAGTCAAACGCATTTTCCGAATAAGGCAAGACGAGGACTCCCCCGCTGGTCGGCCGGGGAGTTTTTGGTCTTCGGCAAAGAACGTTTCAAGTGCATGTTCACGAACATTCCTTGTGATTCTTAAGCAGGTAGGGTTTTCCAAGTTTTTTACAGATGAGCTAAGGGTATATAAGAAAAATAGAGTTTAAAAAAAGCAGATTCTATTTTTTGGATAATCTACAAATACATTGACTTTATTCGAAAAAAAGGGGATAAATAGAAACTGTATTGTATTGATTATTTCATTAAAAAGAAGGTTCCAACTAAAAGGAATCCATAGAGAGCCGTAAAGTGCCGTAGAGAGTCAAAGGAGAGTAAACAAACCATGCTGTATACCGTAACATCCACCTTACCGCCGAAGCACGGCGGGAGAACGAAGTCCCTGTTGAGTCGGATTGCGTTAATGGAAAACGAACTGGGGGCCTATTCGACGGTCGTCACGACGAACTACAATGCGAACTATCCGGAAGTATACGAACACTTTCGTGCCGAAGGAAAAGCCGGAGCCCACTTAAAATTCGAGAACATTTACGACTGGCTGTCGGGCTACCAGTTGCTGAAGATTCCAACGACCCGCTTCAGACACAAAGAAATCACACAAGAGACGAGCAAAGAGATTGAGGGTCTGAAAAGTGTGGAAAAAGAAAACAGTCATGCCGTCCGCTACTATGACGACCAAGACGAGTATGTCCTGTACCGCCGATTTTATCCGGACACACAAGTCATCGAATTCGAGGATTTCATGACGAAGGCGTCCCGGAAAAAAGTCGAGCGTTGGGAGTATAACATCTACGGACAGTTACACCGGAAGATGACGTATTCTCCATTCCATTACGGAAAAGTCATGGAGGAACTGTACGACACGGAAGGCAACATCTACTGCAAGAAGTTTTACAGTGATGAGCCGCGCGGGAAACTGACGTTAATCCAGCTGTTCCGGGAGGGCCGGATGTATCAGGCGTTCAAAAAAGAAAAAGACTTGTTCGAGTACTATTTCAATGCCTTGTTTAAAGACGGCGATATTTTGTTCGTCGACGCCCGGTTGCTTGATCGTCCGATCCTCAACGTCAAGGCCGACGTCAAACGCGTCATCGTCGTCCACAACTCGCATCTTGATGGATACGAAATTAAGGGTTCGTACAAAATCGCCTTATCGGAGTCGGATAAAGTGACCCGTTACGTCGTCCTGACTGACCATCAAAAACAGGATATTCTCGAACGCTTTAACATTCCGCAGGAAAAAATCGCGATCGTCCCGCACTTCATCGTGCCGGAGCAGGATCATCACCGCGATCAGGTCAAGGACCAGTTCTGTTTCATCGGTCGCTTTGGTCTGCAAAAACAAATGGATCATCTGATCAAGAGTTATGCCATCTTCAAACAGTCCGGTCATACGACGAAGCTTGTTCTGTACGGAATGGACGAGCAGGGACAACTGGCGATGATGGAAGAACTGATCGAGGAGCTCGGTTTACAGGACGATGTCGAGATTCACAGCTTTACGGCGAATCCGGCGGAAGTCTTCCGCGAATCAAAAGCGTCGCTGTTGACGAGTGAATTCGAAGGGTTCGGTCTGACGGTCATGGAGAGTATCAACGTCGGCTGTCCCGTCATCTCGTATGACGTCAAGTACGGTCCGCGCGAGATCATCCGTCACGGCGAGAACGGCTACCTCGTACCGGCGAACGACATGGACGCATTTGCACAGGCAATGGTCCAGCTCGTCGAGCAGCCGCTGCCGGATGTCCAGACAAAAGAGACACTCTATCTTGAGACAGCCGTCCGCAACTACGGTCGTCTGCTTGAAGAACTGCAAGGCTAAATCAATCACGTAACGTAAAAGAGGATGGGGACTATGAAAAAAATCACAAAAGCAATCATTCCGGCAGCAGGACTTGGAACACGTTTTTTACCGGCAACAAAAGCGATGCCAAAAGAGATGTTACCGATCTTAGATAAACCGACGATCCAGTACATCGTCGAGGAAGCCGCGAAGGCCGGCATCGAAGACATCATCATCGTGACCGGGAAACATAAACGGGCGATCGAGGATCACTTCGATAACCAAAAAGAGCTTGAAATCACGCTCGAAGAATCGGGTAAACTCGATTTACTGGAGAAGGTCCAGTTCTCGACGAACCTCGCGAACATCTTCTATGTCCGTCAAAAAGAGCAAAAAGGTCTTGGGCACGCGATTTTGACGGCGAAACAATTCATCGGTAACGAACCGTTCGCAGTCTTGCTCGGTGACGACATCGTCGAGTCAGATACACCAGCGATCAAACAATTGATGGATGTGTACGAACAAACGGAAAAATCCGTCATCGGCGTGCAGGAAGTCCGTCCACAAGATACACACCGCTACGGCATCATCGATCCGAACAAAAAAGACGGTCGGATTTATGAAGTCAACCAGTTCGTCGAGAAACCGGCCCCGGGAACAGCTCCGTCGAATCTCGCAATCATGGGCCGTTACGTCCTGACACCGGACATCTTTGTTTACTTGGCGGATCAGGAAGAAGGCGCAGGTGGCGAGATTCAATTGACGGATGCGATCGAACGATTGAATGCAGACAGCCAGGTCTATGCGTATGACTTCGAAGGAAGCCGCTACGACGTCGGAGAGAAGCTGGGCTTCGTCAAAACGACGATTGAGTATGCCCTCAAAGACGCTGAGATGCGTGACGAACTGAGAGCGTTTATTAAGACGTTGGATATCTGAAGCGAACATCTTTCTTTTACGAAATCAGAAAATAGACAGATATAAAAAAACGGCTTGAGTTCTGAATTTCAGTGAACTCAAGCCGTTTGATCGTTAGAGAATCTGTGTTCGTTGAAAAATGACTAGTATAATTGATTATTTTTGATAGAGCATCGTCAAGTCAACTTTTAAAACAACACACCTGGTTTGAAGGGATTCTTCATGTTGAGGCTTATGTATGCAGTGAGTCAACCTGCTTCATGATGAATATTCTGATTAATATGGTCTGACCATCCTACTTATATAGAAGGAAGTGAACGGTTCTAGGTTTCTAATCGAGATGAACCGGACAGTAAAAATGACATTCACCTAATTTTAAAACGAAGCATGAAAATATTTCGTAAAATATGTTATTTTTACCCTGTACGACCTCACTGATAATGGCAAAGCTCAGCGAAAGCTAGTGACGCAAAACTAAAGGGCCTGTAAAATGGCAGCCAGTTCCCAAAGGAGAGTATCTCATGAAAAAAATCTTTTTCGGTATTTTATTTTTATTGTGTCTTCAACTAATTGTATGTGAAACGACGACGATGGCATCTTCTCAAATTGAAGTAGAGACAACTACTGGTAAAGTAGAGGTTTTTGTTCCCAAAAAAGAGACGGGGCATCTTAAGCTTGAAATCAAAAGCAAGCTTCAGGTCAGAAATTACGATTTAATGAAAGGCAGTAATCATTTTAATCTCCTCTTTGGGGACGGGAATTATACGCTATCGACATTTCAGTCTGCTGATGGGAAACGATACAAGCGGATAACAAGCGAAGTCTTCAGTGTACAATTAAAGAAGGAAACTTCCCCTTACCTCCATGACATTCAAAATATTATCATCAACGATCAGGTCTCGCGTTTAGCGACGTCACTATCGCGTCCATCCTATTCAATTTCTCAACAAACACTTGCGACGAGTCGCCATGTCCGTCAACTTTTAAAATACGATGCTAAAAAACTTGTCACCCTACCGGCTCGTTATCTGCCAAATAATTCGGATACTTTACGAACAAAACGTGGTATCTGCTATGACTTTGCTTCTTTGACAGCGGGACTTCTCCGAAGTCAAGGTATTCCGACCCGTCTTGCGATGGGGACGGCGAAAGGGATTAAAGGGTATCATGCATGGAACGAAGTCTATATTGATCGACAATGGCGAATTATCGATGTAACGCGAGATGTGACAGAGCGTACAACAACGCAATTCCAAAAAAGATCCGATTATCAGATGACACTTGATTACTGATTTCAATAAAAACGAGTAACTCCGATACACTGATATTTTTCTGATGCTGAGATACCTCCCGTTCGTTAACTTGTGTGGTCTACGGACAATGAGTTAGGAGGAAACTTGCATGAGAATATGGCTATCTATGATTTTAGCGATGTTACTCGTCCTACAGCCTTTTGCGACGACAGGACTGGCTTACGCGACAGATGGCACATCGTCTGTCACGTCAGAAGAGACAGCTGAACAGACTACAACCGGCGAGACGGGAGAGAATTCCGTTACCCAACCGGAGACCCCGGAACCTGCACTTGAAACTTCGCCTTCTGAAATTACTTCACCTGAAGCGAACCAAGAAGAAAATACAGAAGAAACGACTCAAGAGGAACCGGTCACGAAAGAAGAAACGACTCAAGAGGAACCGGTCACGAAAGAAGAAACAACGACAGAAGAAACAATCGAAGAGGAGCCGATTTCAAAAGAGGGAGAACAAAATGATTCACCTTCAATGAAGATGCTCGCCCCTTCAAACGCTGTGACTGATGATAAAATCATGGTCATTACGGAAAATATTCTGGATTCCTCTGAAATTAAGACGTTTAATGGGAAAGATGAGGTCAATGAGGCTACGACAAATACAGATGTCGAAATCACCTATCAATGGTCTATTCCAGACGGACATAAATATACAGATGGCTCAACGTTCTCATTCCAAATTCCGGAAGAATTGAAAGTGTATGATGTCATCAAAGATCAGCCTTTGAAATTTGAAGGAACCTCGCTCGGAACGTTTAACGTTGATTTGGCAGGAAACGCAACGGTTACGTTCAATGAGAACGTCAATAAATTTTCAAAAATCAATGGAACCCTTAAAGTCCTGACACAAATAAAGGAGACGGTCGCGATTTCTGAAGAGAAGACGATTACCGTCACACCGATTGTCGGGAAGGAATCGAAGGAAATCCGTGTCGCCCTGCAAAATCCCGGAAAAGATATCGCAAAGAAGGGTGTACCGAACCGGTCGTACAATGCCGAATCCATCACTTGGAGCATTGAGTTAAACAAAGGATTAAAGGAAATCAAGGATGCGGTTTGGACCGACGTCTTGCCAGCCGGATTGAAGCTTATTCCAGACAGTTTTAAGATTGAACGCCTCGTCTTGAAAATGGACGGCACGGTGGATCGGGAAGAAAATGTAACTGGAAAGTATTTGTTGGATACGGCGAATGGACTCCGTGTGGATTTTGGTACGATGACGAATGCGTACCTTGTCAGTTTCAAGACAACGATTGAGAACGAGGAAGTGCCATCATTTGAAAATAAAACCGACCTCACCGGAAGCGGATTTCCAAAAGTGCCGGCAAGCGCGACTGTCGCGATCGGTCGTGGAGTTGAGCTAGCGAAGAAGGCCTCTGACTATGATGATGCGACACAGACCATTACATGGACGGCCGATATCAACTATCGCCAGCGTGAATTGAATTCGCTTCTCGTCACAGATGATTTTACCGATACGCATGAGCTTCAGGACCTGAAGCTCTATGAGATTGAACTGGACGCAGACGGAAAAGAGAGCAAGCGGACAGAAATCGCAGTCACACCTAATCCAAGAGCAGGTGCAGAAACGAACGGATTTACGTTGACACTCCCTAAAAATAAAACGGCCTATCAGTTGGTTTATAAGACGCAAGCCAGCGAGCGACTTTTGGGATCAGGAAAAGTCGATAATACGATTTCTGTTGATAATCGGACAGATAAAGCGACACAAGCAGTCGGTCAGTCGGTAGTCCGGAAAACGCATGATGCACCGAACTATGCAGACGAAACGATTGATTGGAAAATCGAGCTGAACCGAGATGAGAAAGAAATGAAGAACGTCGTATTGACGGATATCTTTACGAACAAAGGATTGACGTTTATTGCGGGCTCTTTGAAAGTGTCTGGTATGGCAGAAAGTGATTATACGTTAACATCGTCAGCGGACGGATTTATCCTGACGTTTAACAAGACGGTGAAAGATACGCACATGATTACCTATCAGACGAAGTTTGATTACCGTGAACGCAAGGATCAAGTGAAAGAGTATTTAGAGAACGAGGCATCGGTTGTCTGGAAAGATACGACGGATACGGATCGTCAAGCTATCACGACAGACCGTGTTACACTCTCGAGTTATTCTCAAAATAACGGCTTTAAAGGTGGATCCTATAACGCAATCACAAAAGAAATTACGTGGACGATCGGAGTCAACTACCATGAATATCCGACGAACGCCTTGACGGTAACGGATACATGGCAAGATGAGCAGTCCATGGTGGAATCTTCTTTTGAAGTTTTCGAATTGATACGTGGTAAGGGTGGGGATGAATACACGGCATCAGCAGCTGTTCCGCCTTCTGATTATGCGGTTGATTTCCAAAACGGAAAGTTCATCCTGACATTTAAAAAGGCGACAACGCATGCATATGTCATCACCTATAAAACATCGATTGATAACACGTTCATTCAGAAGACATATAAAAATGAGGCACTCGTCACGGACGATAAAGCACCCCTTGGAGATTTAAAGGCAAGTGTCTCTGTCCAATATGGTGGCGAATATACAGATAAGTCAGGACTTCAAAATGGAAAATTGATTACATGGACAGTGAAACTGAACTATGGACAATCGACACTCCGAAATGTTTCTGTGACAGACATTCCTTCAAATAATCAGGATGTCCTGCTTGATTCCGTAAAAGTTTACGAGACGAATGTTGCGGCAAACGGAACGGTTTTAAGAGGCGATCTGTTATCGAAAGATGCCTATACGCTGACGGAAGATGAAGTAATGGGCAAGTTCACGCTGGCGTTCAAGAATGAGATTGATCGTCCATATATCTTAGAATATGATTCCTTTATCGTAGCTGCAGTCGGTGCTCCGATTACGAACGATGTGATGTTCGAGGCAGAGTCTTTGTCGGAAGGCGTGACGACAAAACAATCGACAATCACTGTCAAGCGGACGAGTGGTATGGGAACCGCGTCGGGAGAAACCGGCACGTTAACAATTAAAAAGACAGACGAGAGCGGTGCGTTGACACTTGCCGGTGCGAAGTTTGAGTTGATTGATAAAGAAAGTAACCGCACCGTACGGAGTGGAACGACGGATGCGGAAGGAATCTTGACTTTCAGCCGCCTTCTTTATGGAGACTACGTATTACGTGAGACAAGTCCCCCTGTCGGATATCTCATCGCTCAGGCGGATCAGAACATCACGATTTCGAAACTGGAGTCGAGCGAAAGCATCAAAAACAATAAAATACGTCAAGATGTCACATTGATCAAGAAGTCAGAACAGAATGACGCAACACTGGCAGGTGCTGAATTCAATCTCTGTGATGCGAATGGGGTGGTGTTACGTACGAATCTCGTAACGGACGCAAACGGTTCGCTGACCGTAAAAGATCTTGAGCCAGGAACCTATTACTTTGTCGAGACGAAAGCACCAATTGGTCACTTACTGGATTCGAAGAAGCACGATTTCACGATTGTCAAAGATCAACTGACTGCCAAGATCGTAACGGTCACAAACCAGACTTTCAAGTCTGTCCGCATCACGAAAGTCGATGATGTCACGCAGGCGCCGCTTGCCAATACAACATTCAAGCTCGTCGACGCGAATAATCAAACATTACGTGAAAACCTAAAAACGGATGCAAACGGCATTCTTTTGATTGAAAACTTGGACCTTGGAGATTATCGATTGGTCGAGACGCAAGCCTCAGACGGATATATTCTGCTCGGTGGAGGTACACCTTTCTCTATCACGCTTGCCAGTCCAGTCATCCAAGAAGTCAAGATTATGAACGAGAAACAAAAGGAAGTCCGTCTGACGAAGGTGGACAATCAGACGAAGCTGCCGTTGAAAGATGCCGAGTTCAGTCTGTATGACTCTGCGAACAACGAAATTCGCCGGGGGCTCGTTACTGGAACGGATGGTACGTTACTCGTGACGAAGCTTAATCCAGGGACGTATCATTTCGTCGAGACGAAAGCTCCGGACGGCTATCTTCTGGATACGACACGGCGAGACGTTACGGTTACGACCGGACAGCGAACGACAAGTCTGATTACGGTCGAAAATGAACGAAAAAAATCCGTTCGTCTTATTAAAACGGATGCGATGACAGGTCGTCCGCTTGCGGATGCCGTTTTCTCACTTCTCGACGGAACAGGAAATATTCTACAAACGAATTTAAAAACGGATGTAAACGGTGAATTATTTGTGTCGAATCTTTTACCGGGGAACTATCGTTTCATTGAGACGAATGCACCCGGAGGATACATGACGGATGGAACACCTTATCCATTCACACTCGTCCGAGGAAATAATGATACTGCCATCGTCCGAGCGACGAATGATACGTTCAAATCGGTCCGGCTGATGAAAGTGGATAATCTTTCATCGATGCGATTGATCGGTGCGGAGTTCTCACTCGTTAACGCAAGTGGAACCATTCTGCGAACAGGGCTCGTGACAGATGTAAACGGTGAAATCTATGTAAGTGGTCTTGTCCCAGGTGAATATGCTTTCGTCGAGACAAAAGCACCGAGTGGCTATTTACTGGATTCAAAACGTCATACCTTCACCGTTTCAAGCCGTCAAAGCGTTGCAACGACCTTGACGGTTACGAACGAACAAAAAAAATCCGTTCGGCTCGTGAAGACGGATGCGACGACAAGTAAACCACTTGCCGGAACAGAGTTCATGCTTCGAACAGCAGCCGGCGAAGTTGTCAAAGAAAAACTGATGACTGATACGAACGGTGAGATTTATGTAAATGGTCTCTTGCCTGGAGATTATGCCTTTATCGAGACGAAAGCAGTGAACGGCTATATTCTTGATGCGACACCACGGACATTTACATTGCCGACTGGAACGAATGAAGTCATTCAACTCACAATGACGAACGATACGTTCAAGTCCATTCGTCTCGTGAAGAAAGATGGAGCAGACGGCAAACTGCTCGCAGATGCGACGTTCCGACTCCTCGACGCAAATGGAAAAGTCATGCGTGAGAATCTCGTTACGGATGCATCCGGTGAAGTTGCTGTGACCGGACTTGTACCGGGGGAATACACATTCATCGAAACTCAGGCACCGCAAGGATATGAACTTGATCGGAAGCCACACGTCGTGACAATCAAGAAAAATCAATCTAAAATAGAAGAACTTGTCGTCCTGAATGAACGTCTCAAGACACTTATTGTGCAAAAAGTAGATGAGGATTCAGGCGAAGCACTAAAAGATGCTGAATTCGTTTTAACTGATGCAGACGGAAAGCGTATCGCTCGCTTGAAGACGGATGAAAGTGGGGAAGCCCGTGTTCCTGATTTATCTTCTGGCGAGTACACACTCGTTGAGACTAAAGCGCCAACAGGTTATTTATTGTCTCAAACGCCACGTGTGATTCGTCTTGAAAAGAATGGAGAAGCAGTTATTCGCATAACTGTTATGAATACCATTGATCCAGACTACGAATTTGAAGACAATGATACGCCAGGTGGTTCTGGAAATCCAAAAGACCCACAAAATC
Organism: Caryophanales bacterium; assembly: GCA_902363455.1. Lineage (GTDB taxonomy): Bacteria > Bacillota > Bacilli > Exiguobacteriales > Exiguobacteriaceae > Exiguobacterium_A. The sequence goes on from CABJAC010000001.1 coordinate 169,390, forward strand.
CGAAAGATCCTCAAGGTCCAAAGGAGTCTCATGATCCTAAAACACCAAGTCAGCCAAGTGATGGGACGGATACACCGAATGATGACGGAACAAAAGCGTCCCAAAACGGTGGTCTTCCTCAGACAGGAGAAACTGAATCATTTAATAGTTCACTCCTTGGTATTCTTCTTGCTGCGTGTGGAATACTTCTACTTTTCTTAGGTAGACGGAAAACGATCTAACTGAATTACGCCATTCTTTCTTGCGCATTTAACTGATGCGATGAAGGAGTGGCGTTTTTTGTGTGTTATAGATTTTCCGTTAAATGCATTCATAGGCTCACTTTTGATATGTTTATCTAGAATAACTATAATCGTGAACAGACGATTTCTAAATAGGTGAAGCGGCTTGAAATGAAACAGATTAGATATGTATTGTTGAAAACATATGAGAGCATTGATACGGGTTAAGCAATACACGACCTCTTTCAAGAATATCTCGTTCGTTGTTTTCCAAATACTTGAGGAAATTCATATTCAGCAGTTTTTTAGTATAAGCCATCAGTAGATTTGAAATTATTCTATTTCCAATCGTAGAATGGAAAAAATACAAAAAGATATTTGTATGTTTAGTACAAATTATCTAAATCTGATGTGTACTATTATCGGTACTACTACATATAAGATGCTTAAAGCAAAAATAAATAAAAAATATAAATGTCAAAAAACTATAAAATTACAAATTATTCAGTACAATTAATGAAAGTGTGGATAATTGAATTTGATTAGACAAAATATGCCTAGAAAGAGGATGACATGATGAAGTTAATGACTAAAGCAACATGTGCCACACTTATTGCGGGAGCGATGTTGTTTGGCGGGAGTGCATCAGCTGCGACGAAGGAAGAGTCGCAGTTTACGACGCAATATACGAACTTAAAAACTGGAATGACCCTCACGGACACGGCAAAAGTGTTATACGGAAAAGAGTATAAAAAACAATTGATTCAAAAAAGCGGTAGTACGATTTTAAAGAAGAAGGCAGAGGAATCGTATTCTGAACAAGGTCAGAAGTCAAAAGTCTATGTCTTCGCGAACGGTAAAAATCAGGACATCTATACGTCGCTTCTCTTTATGACAAAGAAAAATAGTTCGGTCTATCGTTTAATCGGTAAATCACTGGATGTTTCACGGGAAAGCAGTGCGACAGGGGCACGTGAAAGTACGCGGAAGCTTACAAAAGGAGCAACCATCAAGGTGGGTATGACGGAGAAGCAACTGGATGCGATTCTGTCTGGAACAGGTCTTGGAGAATGGACAGGTCTTGATTCAAGTGATTGGACATCAGTGCAGTCGAAATCAGAACTAGCATTAATCGGTCCAGTGAAATCTTCCCTTAAAATTTACGTTTTCCCAACAACGACGAGCAAACGGAAATTGGTAGTTATGGACTATGATTACAAGAAAAAAACATATCGTGTCGGCGATCAGTCGTCACTGTAAGCATACTAAAAGAGTCCATCGGTTGTCTGATGGACTCTTGTCGTTTATGTTGACTAATTTTTTAGGCGTTTCTTATGTAGGTATAGTAGCTGATTAGTAATGAGGGAGAATGAAGACAAGGATGCTGAAGATGATGACGGCGAGGGATGGTAAAAAGCGTTTCATTTGTTGTTCCTCCTTTTTTAAAGATATGTTGATTGGTCGTGACTTGAACGCTTAAGGTAAAGCTATACATTTATTGTAATCGATTGCAAAAAAACGGATAAGGTCAAAAATAACTTATTATGGAAATGATTTTTTGTGGAATTGAATAATTGGCGCTTATTCGAACAAAAGACGTATTCAAATCTACTTGATTTTAGATAGAGAGACGTTCAAAAAGACGACGGCTCCACATGAATGTGTCGAACCATCGTCAATGTATGGATTATTTGTATTTTCGTTTAACAGGTTTACTATAGCCGTCGGCATCACGATTGCCTACGACATAAAACGCGATACTCGCATCTTTTTTGTACAGTTTCTTGTTGATGGTCATTTTGTAAGAGCCGTTGCTTCGTGGTTTGGCTTTCCCAAGCTGTTTCCATTCCTTGCTCGATTTGTGGTAGACATAAGCCTCAACCGTCACATCTTTATTTTCTACTTTTCCCGTGACCGTGCGTGTCGCGCGTGTCATTGTCTTCGTATCGACGACAGCCGATTTTGGGACAAAAGTCCGGACTGTCAGATCGATTGGATCAATGTCATAGGAGACAGGATCTGTTGACCCGTCGTCGCTATCACCATCGTCCTCGCCGGGCTCATCTTCATCCTCACCCGGTTCATCTCCCTCATCGCCGTCATCGTCCCCATCATCGCCGTACGAGCTGGCATGAGCGTTGTAAGCACCCCAGTCATCATCCATGCCATCGTCGTCTCCGGTATAATCATCGACACTGACGACTTCAAGGAAGTAGTTCGGAATCGACTGTTCTTCCTCGTAATCTTCATCATAGTCATCCTCATTATCCGTCTCGTGGAAGTCATAGTAATCTTCCCCAATGAAGGCTTCTTCCGGCACTTCAAGCGCGTACGTGCCATCCGCTTTTGCTTTCGTATGTGCCACTTCCTGAATATCTTCTTCCTCTGTATCATCTGCCTGTAAGACGATAATCGATCCGGCAGGTGCTTTTCCTTTCAAGACTTCCGTTCGCGTATGAATATTCTTTGACTCAACAGAAAATTCAGGAGCTGCCTGAACGGGCGACAAATAAACCGTTGTACTGAGACCGAGTGTGAGCAGAGATGTCCATGTGATACTCTTTTTCATCGATGATTCCTCCTTTTTTCTGTAGTATATCAATCCAACCTCACAGTTATTTCCAAATGTTTGAATTCAAGGGAATGGCTTTTTGAAAATTGATCGATAACGCTCATGCAGTTCGGTTTAAAAAAAGAGAAGGGAAAGAAGCTAAAAAAGCCGAGTCTCCAGCATATGATCAGCTGGAGACTCGACTGGCTTCGTTTTTTGATTTGAAGTTGTTTTTATTTTTTAGCAGGAATTTTGACAAGGACCGGAACGGGATTTGTAATGTCTTCATATTTGGCGTAGAGCACGACCAAATGTTCACGTTCATCCGGTTGTACGGTGACATTATACCCTTGAATCGTAACGAGATCCGGATGGGAAGACGTCCAATTCGTGATGTCTTTTTTACCAAGGAAGAGCAGTCCCCCATACTCTTTTGGAAGCGTAGCAGACGTTTGACCACCCGTTAGGCTGGTGACGACCGGATTTAATACATTGCCGAGTACATCAAGCAAATTGCTCAACAAATCACCGGAAGGATTTTGAATGGACACGTTTAATGTCTCAGTCGTACCTGCGGTTTGCGCCGTTAAAGTAAAAGGCGTGGATTGGTTGCGCGACAGAATTTTACCGTTATTTCCGAGCAGAGACGTATTACCCGACGTCCAGGTAATAGCTGAACCATTCAGTGTCGACGGTAAATTCAAGTCAGAAATGAGATGAAGCGTTCCGACGGTAGACTTGATTTTCGTGAGGTCTTCTTTAAATGGCAGACCTAAATCAGCAGAAACAGAACCGTTGAAGTCTTTCGTTTTCGTCATTCCATTTTTACTGACTGTGGCAGTCAAGATAAACGTTTGTAAAGCGAGTGATCCTTTGACAACACCGGTGTTCGAGATGACATCCGGTTTATTGGAACTCCATTGAACCGAAATCCCATTCGAGATTATTGGCAAGGTGATATTTCCGGTTAAGTTCAACAGAGAACCGAGGTTGATCGCGTTTAGTGCCGCATCAAGTTCGGCCGATTCGCTAAGTGGAATCTTAATATTCGAGAAGACTCTCGATTTCGTGACACCGTCTTTTGAGACAGAAATCGTGATTGAGACGGTTTTGTCGGTGAGACCACGCGTGACTTTCCCGGCGCTTGAGACGACTGCGCTGTCAGACGACGAGATTGAGAGTGTCGCACCGTCCGGCGGCGTCAAAGCAAGGTCTTTCGTCAACGGATTGTTGATGCTGAGACCATCGAGATAGTCTTGAAGCAACATATCGGTCGCGTCATCACGTTTCGGCACGACGAGATTCCAGAAATCACGTGATTTCGAGACACCATCTTTCGAGACCGTGACGACGAGTGAGACGGTTTGATCCGTCAATCCGCGTGTGACGAGTCCTGTTTCCGAGATGATGCTTGGTTTAAGCGATGTGAGGGAAACGGTTGCCCCGCTGAGTGGAGGCAGAACGATATTTTTTAGGACCGGACTTTTGATGTCGAGCTTATCGAGGTAATCCTGCAGGATCAGCTCGTTTGCATTTGTCACTTTCGGGACGAGGATGTCCGGGAAACTTTTCGTCTTGACGATGTTTCCTTTTACGGCCCGAAGCGTCAAGTCGACGCGCTTGTCTTCGAGTCCCCGTTTGACGATCCCTTTACTCGAGACGACCGCTTCATTGGATGAGACGAGTGAGAAGCTGATACCATCCGCAGTCGGCAGGATGATATCCATCGTCAGCGGACTCGTGATGTTGAAATTTTGCAACGTGAAATCAATCAAGGCTTCGTCTGATAACGATTGACGCGGGACGAGGATGTTGCTGAACGAGCGTCCTTCTTTGACGCCGTCGAGCATCGCGTTGATCGTGAACGAGACGACTTGATCGTTCATGCCGCGTGTGACCATTCCTTTACTTGAGACAGCCGTGTTGTTCGAATCAATCTCAAACGAGACGCCGTCGACTTTCGGCAGGTTAATGTCACTTAAAAGTGGGTTTGAGACTTGGATGACGAGCAACAGTTCTTTAAGCAGCTGACGTTTTTGTTCATCCGTCGGCTCGGTCACCGGTTTTTTGATCGTAATGGTGACGGCTTTTGATTTTTTCGAACCGGACAGGATATAAACCGAGTACGAGCCGGGAGCGAGTTCACCGCTCATGACGGAATATGAACCGTTTTTGCCGAGCTTGAAATGCACCTTCATGGATTTACCGGTACTTTTATTGACGATGACGAGATAATGGTTCATTCCTTTTGCCGGATAGAGGATTTTTCCGGTCGCTTGAATTTTTTTCCCGTCTGCAACGACGGCATATTTTTGACCGGACTGGACGACATCCGATACAGTCAGCTTCGCTGATCCGGACAAGACGACGTTTGTCGCGGAAGCCGAGTACGTGAGTTTCTTTTGACCGAAGGAAGCCGTCGATACCTTACTCCATTTGAGTGGATAAGCGGTGCGTTTTCCATCTGCTAGCGTGACGGAAAGCTGCTTCGGTAAACTGACGGATTGGTTCTTACCGACCGTCATCAGTTTAGGGGCCGTGAACTTGACGGGATAGTTCTTGACGGTGACGTACCAATAGGCGTGTTTCGATGTGCCGGAGACATCACCAGTGATTTTTTGTTTGTAGCCGAGCTTCTTTTTGTCGAAGCTGACTTTACTCCATTTGACGGAACGATGTGCAGATTGACCGTTGGACAGTTTGACAGTGACGGTTTTCGGATACATCAGTTTCTTCTTCGCATACTTCACACCACCGTAGTGAATGACGGATTTCGGCGGATGGACTGTCTTGACGCTTTTCCATGAAGATGCGGAAGCACCAAGCGGAGTCAGGGCATAGGACAGAACGAGAAAGAGACTGATTAAGAGGGCAAATCCTTTTTTCATCAATACAACAACCTCCTCTAAACAAATAGACTGCAGTGTGCATGGATGAACGTGCATCTCAGGTGTATAAGTAAATTTTACCCTTTTTAATCGTAAAATATGTAATATTTTTAACATAATTATACAAATAAGTATATGGTTTATATCTTCAAAAGGGCAGAGGGGATCAACCATTGATAAGACACGATTTTAAAGATGAAATTCAAATACTGCTCATCGTATTTTTTATATTTATAAAGTTTCAAAGGATAGTGTTTTTGTCCTATGTTTCAAGTGGATGACATACTGGTTTTTAGGAAATTCAGCCCGGTTTAAAAGGGGGGGGATGTACAAAAACATCCTTTTCCCTTGCATCGGATACAACCGATGATGTAAAGGAAAAGGATGTGGTTAACTTCTAAAAGAGCTGCTCGGCGAGCCGGATCTGACTGCGGCCGGTTGAGGTCTCGAAGCGTTGAATCCGGTACGAGTTACTCGTGACGAGACCGGACGAAGCAGACTCGTATTGAAGCGGAGCGAGTTTACGGAGTGCGTCGTTGGAGACGTCGGTCGACAGCCAATCGATGGCGACGACTTGTCCTTGTCGGACAGTGAAATAGTGGGTCTCATAAAACAGGTACGTGTTGACCGGATCGGATGCTGTCCGGGCAGGTGCTTCGTAAAGACGCAGTAGTTCAGCTTCCTTTACTCCAAAGAGCGCGGTCACATCATCCGTGAAGGAGACGTTTAACGTATCTTTGATCCACGCGAGCAGTGCTTCATCCGCGACCGGATCGGTTTTTAATCGCTGGATCGTCTCTTTTGTCGAAACGTATCCGGCGAGTTCTTCCGTCACGGCAATCCGGGTGACGTCCTTTTTTGCTTGCAGGATCAGATAACCGTCGCCAAAATCCGTTTCATACAGCGGAGTGGTCAAGGCACGATCCTTGTAGATCGTGCTGCTGCGCGGCTTGATGTATAAGACGCCGGATTCTTCCGCATCCTCCGTGCCGGACGTGTCTTTTTGTTCCAGCGCGTCAGGGGTTTCGAGCGTCGCCTCTGTTTTCAAGGACGTATCCGGTGCGATATAGTGGAAGTAGAGATACGTCGCACCTGCTCCGAGCAGGAAACAAGACATCAGCAATGCGAGCCACCGCCACGGAATGACGAGACGGGATGCAGGTGAACGCGTCTCGGAATGGTTCCGGCGTTTGGATGCGTCGGCTCGTCTAGAGTAGGCGAGGACTGGAATCTCTTCTTCCTCTTCCGTGCCGGTTTCTTCAAGAATCGGTCGGGCGACGAGCATGCCATAAAAGTCAGCCAGACTCTCGTGATGCGTTCCGGCAAGAAAAGCCGTCCAGTCGTCCGTCGTCACATGATCCTGTTTAAACGAGACAATCGGCGGAGAACCGGTCAGACGGATCATCGTTTCCGTTAAGGATTCAGTGGTCGAAAGGCTGGACCGGATTCTTTCGTGCAATCGGCTGATCTGTTCTTCCGAGTGCGACGTATAAAATTGGAGTGCTTTTAATGAACGGTGCATGGCGCAATCCCTCCTGTCTGGTCCGTGTCGTCTTACATTATAATCAAAAAAGTGAGGGAATGCTTCAATCTTTGTCAAAAACATACATACATGAAAGAGAGGGATGCTCTTATGGTTGACCTGCATTGTCACCTGTTGCCGCTCGTCGATGACGGTCCGGCAAGCATCGAACAATCCTTGCTGCTGGCACGACAAGCGACGGCGGAAGGAATACGGCATCTGATCGCGACGCCGCATCTGTCTCCGCCGGATTTTCATACGACACCGGCTCAAGTCGGTTTGATCGTGGCGGAATTCAACGTACTGCTTCAGCAACGGGACATTCCGTTGACCGTTTATACCGGTCACGAAATTCTGTTTGATGAAGACATGTTGCTCGACATCGACAACGGGGTGTTTCAGACGCTCGCGAATTCACAATACGTGCTGATTGACGTTCCGGACGATGACTCACTCGAGTTGTCGGACTGGATCGAGGCGATGATTCGCGAAGGCTACCGTCCAATTTTGTCCAATGTCGAGCAGAAAAAAACGTTGCGGGAACAGCCGGATTGCTTGGCGGACTGGATTAAAGCCGGAGCATTTGCCCAAGTCTCCTGTGCGGGCATTACCGGTGATCATGGAAAAGACGTCCGGCAATTTGCGCTCGCGCTGCTGAAAAATGGATACGCCCAGCTCGTCGCTTCTGATGCGCATCATGCGACACGGCGACCGTTCCGCTGGAAAAGCTGTCAGCAACAACTCCTGCACGAGCTGGATGAATCACGTGTGACCGATCTGTATCACAATGCCGAATGTGTCCTGCTCAACCGCCCGCTCGCGATCATTCCGTTGCGACCGTTGAAGAAAAACTGGAAAGGGCAGTGGGCGTAAGACAAACGAGGTGTCGGGGTTCAAACGAATCGAAGCGGGGAATTTCTCTAGTACATCATCTAGAGGAGGCGTTTCGCATGACCCACTACGACTATTTGGAACAGTATTTACTGACGCATACGACGTACAGCCCCCGCACGATCAAAGCGTACCGCAGTGATTTACGGCAGATGAAGACCGGTTCCGTCGAGTGGTCGACGAAGCCGCTCCAAGCCTATTTTGACGACTTGATCAGCCGCTGCCAGCCGGCGACGGCGATGCGAAGGTATCATGCGTTGACGGCGCTCGGAAATGAACTCGTCCGGGCGGGACGATTGCAGAAAAATCCGATGAAAACCGTGCGGGCAATCGTACATCAGCACGTACCACAACGCATCCATCATCCGCTCGAAGACACCATTCAGACGATTCGTCGCATCGCGCATCCGACCTATCGTCTGTTTTTTGAATTAATCAGTCAAACGGGCCTCCGCTTCATGGAGGCCCGTTTGTTGTCGATCGAAGATCTTCAGTTGGGTGCCGCGACATTACTCGTCCGCCACGGAAAAGGACGCCGGTTACGGACCGTTCAGCTCGGTGCCGGACTAATGATCAAACTGCAAGCATTTATAGCGGGACGGACGACCGGTCTTGTTTTCCGGTCCGTCCGCGGTCGAGCCATCAACGAACAGCAGGCGCGGGATACATTACGCAAGCAGTCTCTCGTGACGAGCGGACGACCGTTGCATCCGCATGACTTACGTGTTTCGTTCGCGACGTACCTCTATCAGACGGCAGGTCGCAAGTTACTCGAGATTCAGCGGGTACTCGGGCACAGTCATTCCGGTACGACGGAAGGGTATATCCTCAGTCAAGAGACGGAACTCCGGGAAATCATTGATGCGTTGTCGGCATGAGCCGGTTGATCGACGACCGGGCGACTTCTGTTGAGGGGAGGATGTAGTGCTGTGTCGTCTTCGCGTCACTGTGACCAAGCAGACGCATGACGGTCAAGAGATCCGCCTGATGTTCCCGGTACAACGTCGTCGCGAACGTCACCCGCAGATCGTGCGGACGAATCACGCGACCAATCAGTGATTCGCTTGCGAGCCGGAGCTGTCGGCGGGTCCGGTTCGGATCAAGAAGACGTCCGTTATCGTTGACGAACAGGTAGTCGCTTGGAGTCCCGTCTTCAAGGTGACGCGTCAGGACACGAATCAGTTCATCGTGTAACGGCACATACCGTGTTTTTTGTCCCTTGCCGTGCCGGACAAACAGTTGCCGTTCCGTCAAATCAAGGTCGTTCCTGTAGAGCTGGCGGGCTTCGTTAAAACGAAGACCGGTATGGAGGAGCAGAAAATAGAAGGTGTAGAGTGTTTCGTCCTGCAGTGTCTCGATGACACGACGGGCTTCCGTATAGTTAAAGGGAGAGCGGTGTTTCGGGAGAGGGCGTGCCGGCTTTTTGATCTGGAGAAACGGATTTTTCGGGAGCGCACGTTCTGCGACGAGTGCATCGCACAACGTGGCCAACGCATGGATTCGCCGGGCGACCGTTGTCGGGGCATAGGTCTGCTTTAACAGGTGGAGGTACCGGTAAATGGACGGGATGTCGATCGCGTGAGCGTACCGGCAGAAATGACGGACATCGGTGCGATAGGCCTTTTTCGTCAACGGGCTGTAACTCGGGGACTGTTCGATGATCGCGAGAAGACGTTCGAGATAAAACGTCATCATAGGAGGATCGCCTGCACTTTCCGTTTAAGTTCTGACTTTAGGGAGCGCAAGCGGGCGGCGGAATAACCGAGCGTATCTTCCGTTCCGTGGAGCAGGGCTTCAATCATGGCGAACTCTTTGGCGGAGAGTTCTTCTTTGAGCTGGGCGAGGAGATACGGGAAGGAGAAGGTCTGCTGACGCGGTAATTCCGGCAGTGTCTCGACAGCGACTTCACCGGCTAGGGTCCGGTTGCGCGTCGCCAAGTAATCAAGCATCGCTCCTTTCGCACGAATCCGGGCAAACGTGACGGTCATGACCTTTCCTTCTTCGATTGATTTCCAAAGCCGGAGTAACGCCGCCTGACGGCATTCATCCTGTTCATTCGGATGGATCGAGAGACGGGAGAGCAGCGAGTTGACGAGGGGCATCCATTGGTTGAGGGCTTCATTCATGGGAGAGAGTTCCAGTCTGTAGATATGCATATCTGATGTATTCCGCGGTAGTTTCAGTATAAGTAGAGTTATCCTCTGTCTTCAAATCGTCTTTTTGAATCATGCCAACGGTTTTCTTAACTTTTAAATGACCATTCCCCGCTCTTTTAATGATTTCATAGGCGACAGGTTCTGAAAAACCGCCAGTTTTCGTCACTGCCTTCAGGATAACTCTACTTATCCTAGCGAATGTTCGGAACAAAATGTAGGAATTGACGAAATTGTTAATGCATCATGCAAGGTAATTTTAGTAAAAAAATGATTGCTTCTCCTCTAAATAATGAAAACAACATAGCTAGGCGTTAAAACAGTTTTTTGAAAAAGCTGTCTTTTTTTTGAGGGGGGAATCTTTCAAAAAGAGGGCGGGAAAAATAGTATAGAACTAGAATTAAATAAATATATAAAATACTGACATTTAAAACATTTCGTTTTGTAGACAAATATTCTATAATTAGTAAATGTAATATTTTTCTTTTTATCTATTTATATTCCAAAGGAGGATTCAAATGGCGTTCGATTTGAACAAGCGTTTTGTTTCGGTGCTACTCTTATTTACGTTAATCAGTTCTTTTTTACTTAATGTGTTATTAGAAGTGAGAGTATTTGCCGCAGGTGAAGGTGTTTCAGTCAAACATGAAGTTTCACTGAATGAAGCAGGACCCGACGACACGGTCATCTATACCTTGAAAGTGACGGTCGCTGCTCAAACTGCAAACAGCGGCTTCGTTCAAATTCAAGATGTAGTGGATGCGAATCTTGACATTACGGATACGTTCATTCCAAAGGTTGACGTAAATGGAACGAAAACGAATGTTGGATCAGCCACAATCTCTGGAAATAATATTCAATTTGACTTAATCGACCAAAAGGATTTAGCCGGAAAGACGTTTGATTTAAAGGTCTATGCCAAGTTTAAAGGAACGAGTATTGATCAGACAATTGCAAAAAATCAAGTTTCGATGAATATTGCAGATACAAAAAATGGTGCACCAACAGATATTTCAGAGAAAATCGATGTGCGTATGACAGAAACAAAATTCATTGATCCTTCGGAGTGGAATGTCCTTAAATCAAGAATTGACCCAGCAGGCGGAACTACAGTTGCTGGCGATGAGGACGTGACGTATCAACTATCCGTCAAACGATCTAAAGGAAGCAGTGCACTCGAAAAACCGATTTTAGAAGATCTAATCCCAAGTGGTGCAATCGTTAAAAAAATCGGAAATACGGAAATCATCAATAACCAAAATACGACTGCCGCAGACTTTGAGTATAAAGATGGAAAAATCAAGTGGACGTTGCCCAAAATAGCGACAGGGAGAGAAGAAGACATAACTTCTTCAAAACGTACGATCGTTTTGAATTATCCACTTGCGCAGTTTGAAAATGCAGAAGTGACGAATATTGCCAATCTGTATGACGACGCAACAAAACTATCGACCGCCAATGCAAAAGATACCGTCAAAAATGGCGGAGAAGTGTCCTTATTGGAAGTTAAAAAAATTGCTCAAACGGACGTTTCACCAGCAGATACTGCAGAAGTGCAGCCTGGGGGAAATGTGACGTGGGAATTTAGTCCGATTGCAATCGAAGGACCTTCACGAAAAGCGAAATTAATCGATTTTACATTAACGGATGAAGTCCCGTCAGACATGACTCCTGTAGCAGTCGTGACAGGTGCTTATACGAATTTGGATGTACCCAACCATCCATACAAAATCATCTATACTTTAAAAGATGGAGAAACAAAAACATTAGCGGATAATCTTTCATCCGAAACATCGACTACGCTTCAGATTCCAGAGGCGGATCGTTCGAATATCAAGACAATCCAGTATGTCTACGGACAAGTATCCCCCGGATTTAAAGCGACCACTTTCCCAAAAATCCGGATGAATCTAAAAGCAGACACAACAGAAAAAAGCGTGACAAACAAAGCGTATCTCTCGTACAAACTAGGGAAGGATACGAAAGTCGTGACAGGCGGAGGAGTGCCTGACGAAGACGGTTTTACCATTAATTTTGATGGCAACATCAATGTTGGCGGAACAAAAACATTACTTTGTCTGAAAAAAGAATTGATCTCTACAGAGTCAAACATTCAAAAAGGAGATGAACTCGAATTCAAACTTTCTTTGAAAAATGTGACAGAGGTTGAATCAAATTTCGCAGAACCTGTCATCATCGATGGTTTACCAAATAATATGTCATATGTTGCCGGAAGTGCACGAGTCATATTCCCGGGTCAGTCGGCAAGTCCAATTGAACCGACAGGAACGAAGTCACTCGTCTTTGATGTGTCTGAAAATCCACTGAAAAAAGACGAAGAAATCATCATTACACTCAAGGCGACTGTGGATGATGAAGCACAAGTCCAACAAGCGAACTTCGCGTATGCCGGAACGCTTGCAGCATCAGAACAAGAATTTTCAGCAAGTAACTGTGGGAATGCAAGAAACATCACCGATACAACGGATTTCGATAAGGATGGAAAGTCAGACGATCGTTTGATCCGAGACAGTATTTCATTTAAAACGAATGTTCCGATTGTCAGTATTGAAAAGAAAGAAGATCCTGACGGCGAAAAAATCGTCAAGGCGTCACTCCCGACAGGAAAATACACGAACAGTTCTGCTTCGTATATCTTAACGGCGACAAATGAATCGGTTAAAGGGTCGGGAATCGAGCGAGGCGATGAGATGAAAAAACCGATCATCATCGATGTTCTACCCGCGCAGTTGCTTTATAATGCCGCCTATTCACCAACATTTAAGATTGAACGTGTTGGCGGACAAACAGTTTCAGCGACTCCGACCATTGCTTATGATGGAACTCTTCGTTCCGTCCGTTATACATTTTCAGAGACGCTTCTTCCGGGTGAGCGAATCATCGGTAACGTCAAATACGATGTGGCTCTGGCTCGTGGCGGGAAAATCACGAACCAAGCTCTTTTCACGACCAATGAATCACCTATCTATAAAGGAGAAAAAGGATCGTTAGGTTTGGAAAAAGGTAAAGATTACAGTGCAGGTGGAGCTGAGGAGTTCGTTCAGGCAGAAAACAGCTACTACCTTTTGGATGAGTATCAATTATTTGAGACGGCGAAATCCGTCAAAGGTGAATTGGATTCTAATTTCATCAAAGGCGACGGTAAAGAAGGTGCTGCTGCAGATTCTGGAACGACGACGGCAGGTGGTAAAGCTGCATATACGTTATTGATGGAGAACAACGGGACAGTCCGTGAAAAGATTTCCGTCCTCATGGACACGTTACCGACAATCGGTGATAAAGATATTATCAGTGGTGCAGAACGTAATTCAGAATTTGATTTTACTTTGCTTGATATCGGTACACCACAATTGAACGGGAAAGAGATTACATCCCCTTTCTCGATTGAATATACGACGACTGCGCCAAAAGCGGATGGAAGTGGAGACTGGACGACAACAAAACCGACACCATTTACAGACGTCGTCGCTTTCCGGATTGTCTTCACGACACCAGTCATGCTTGAACCAGGCGAGAAAATTCAGGTTGCTTTTAATGGTGTTGCGGACAAAGAAGCAACAGTTGGGCAGTACGCTTACAATGCATTCCACGTAAACGAAGCGGTCGTACTTGCTTCAGGTCGTGAGAAAGCAGCTGCTTGGAACACGCCTTTGAAAGTAGCGTTGAAAGTACAGGGAAATGAAGTAGGAAAGTACTCGCTTGGAGATACGGTCTTCTTTGATCAGAACCGAGATGGCATGAAAAATGCAGGAGAGCCGGGGATAGACGGCGTCAAGGTTATTTTGAAGAAAGACGGTGCAACCATTGCGGACACATTGACGAATAACGGAGGGACATATCGATTCGGAAATTTACCGAACGGAACGTATGATATCGAATTCGAACAACCGGACGGACTGAAGTTTACGACTCAGTCTAAAGATAGTCCGTTAGCTGTAGACAATGATTCAGACGCATCCGAGGCAGGTCTTGTATCGGGTATCATCATCAACGGCAAAGACCAAGATGAGGTCGATGCGGGTTTGATTGGTGTCAATCTCGGAGACTTCGTCTTCTATGATAAAAACGGAAATGGTACTCAAGATGGTGGAGAAGAAGTAGGTATTTCAGGCATCAAAGTTGAGTTGTTACGTGATGGTAAGAAAGTGGCGGAGCAAACAACAGATGTAAATGGAAAATACCGATTCACGGCGGAAGAAGTTAATGGAAAATCCAGACCGTTGATTGCCGGAAATTATACGGTTCGTTTCACGAAGGACGATACGTATCTTGGATTCACACGTGGAAATAAAGGGAGTGACGAGACGGATTCCGATGTCACTTTTACAAAAGCATCAACTGCAACGACAGGAAACTATAAGTTGAATGCCGGGGAAGAGAATTTGACGGTTGACGCTGGACTTTTTAAAGGCGCGTCCGTTGGAGACTATGTATGGTTCGATGCAAATAAAAATGGTATTCAGGATGCTGGAGAAGCTCCTTTTGCAGGGATGAAAGTCGTCCTGCAACAAAAAGATGGGGCAGGTTATGTTTCAGTTCCGGGAACAGGCACGGTAACGACTGATGCATCCGGAAAATATACATTTAAAGATGTCATACCCGGACAAGATTACCGAGTTGTTTTCGATTTAGGATTCTCTAAAGTCATCGCAACAGTGAAGGATGCGGGAAATGACGAGACACGAGACTCCGATTCGGATTCAGACGGTAATACGGCACTATTTGATTTAGTCGTCGATCAAGATAAGACGGACCTTGACCTCGGTGTATTAGGCGGAGAGTTGGGAGACTTCGTCTTCTATGATAAGAACGGAAATGGTATTCAAGATGGTGGAGAAGAAGTAGGCATTTCAGGCATCAAGGTTGAGTTGTTACGCGGCGGAACAGTTGTCGCAACCGAAACGACAGACGAAAATGGTTTATATCGATTTAGTCAAGAAGGATCAGGGATTACGGCTAAACCGTTAGTGGGTGGAAGTTACACAATCCGCTTTACGCTTCCTGGCGGCTCTGACTACGCTGGATTTACGAAAAAGGCAGCTGGAGGAAATGAAACAAAAGACTCAAACGTTGACTTTAAGGTAGGGACTGTCGGCACGACTGCTCCGTTTTCGTTAGCAGCAGGAGCGATTGATGAAACGATTGATGCTGGACTCTTTAAAGGTGTGACAATCGGAGATTACGTTTGGTTCGATGCGAATCGAGATGGTATTCAAGATGGATCAGAGAAAGGGATTGCTGGAATCAAAGTGACACTCCAGCAAGAAATTAACGGAACGTACCAATCGAATTCGGAGTATCCATCAGTCGTGACGGATTCATCAGGGAAGTACACCTTTAAGAACGTCATTCCTGGTTCGAACTACCGAGTCGTCTTCGACTTAGACGCAGCCAAGGCCATTGCGACCAAGACCGGGGAGACGTCTGACGAAAAAGACTCAAATATCAATGCTTTGGGACAAACCGCTCCGTTTACTATTCAGCCGGAAACCGATGATTTGACGCAGGATGCAGGTTTATATGGAATTGAAATCGGAGATTATGTCTTCGAGGATCGTGACGGGGATGGTGTCCAAGACGCAGGAGAAGAACCAATCGAAAATGTTACGTTGACACTCTTCTCCGGCAGTACGCAAATTGCAACAACGAAAACAGATCAAAATGGAGCATATCGTTTTACTCAAACAGCAGACGGAAGCTACCTGCCATACGGTGATTACCGTGTCGTCTTGACCCTTCCATCTGGAAAAATTTTAACGAAAAAAAATATAGGTGATGATCAGACCGATTCTGACTTTGATCCTACAACAAAATCAGTCGACGTCTCCTTTACAAAAGGCAATGTGAATACGGGACAAGGATTCGAAAATCTGACGGTTGATGCTGGTCTCGTCACCTTATCCTCTTTCATCGGTCGGACGTGGTTCGATCAAAATCGAGATGGGATTCGTGATAGTTCAGAGCCGCTTCTTTCAGGAATGATCGTAGAACTTTACAATGCGGCTGGAACAAAACTCTTAACGACGACAACAGATGCTGCTGGAATCTATCGTTTCGAGGACGTATTACCTGGCGATTATTATGTGAAATTTTTACCGGGTCTCTATCAACCAACACAGTTCCAGCAAGGGGATGCGACAAAAAACTCTGATTTCGATTTAGCAGTCGGGAATTACGGACAGTCAAATTTATTTACGATACGCTCAAACGAGTTGAATGTCGATAAACAGTTAGACGCTGGATTCCTTTCAAGTAAAATTGGTGATTTTGTCTTTGAGGATATCGATGCGGACGGGCAACAGTCCATTAAAGACAAGGCAATTCCGAATGTCGTTGTTCGTTTGCTACAAAATGGACTTGTCGTTCAAGAGACAACAACAGACATGGATGGGAAATATTTCTTTGACCGTATGAATAACGGGACACGTCCTCTCGGAACAGGCAATTATGTGATTGAAGTCGTCAAACCGGAAGGATTCAATTTCTTTACACGACGTGATCAAGAAACGGATGATGCTCTGGATTCTGATATCAGACGTTCGACGGGACAGACGCTCGAATTCAATTTTGATTCTAAAACGGATCGACTCGACATCGATGCAGGTCTCTTGAAAGAATTAAAAGGTATCGGAGACTTTGTCTTCTTTGACGATAACCGAAATGGCATCCAAGACGCGGGTGAAGTAGGTGTACCGAATGTGACCGTCAAACTGATGGAAATCGCGGATACAGGAACCGTGGTTTCGACGCTTACGACGAAAACAAATGAGAACGGTCAATATTTGTTTGAGAACTTACCTGGTGGTGACTACAAGCTAGAATTTATGCTGCCGAGTGAGTACCGCTTCACAACACGAAATGCAGGAGAAGATGATACGAAAGATTCAGACGTCGTACCTTCTTCTGATCCGTTAGTAGGTCAAGTCACAGTAAGACTTGGTGAAAATGCGAGTGACTTGACGATTGATGCCGGCGTACTCAGCGGCACAATCGGAGACTTTGTTTTTGAAGATCTGGATTACGATGGTGTTCAAGATGTTAATGAACCTGGTATTGCGAATCGACTTGTTACGCTGGAACAAAAGGAAAATGGTGTGTTCAAAAAAGTTTCAGAACAACAGACCGATGCGAACGGAAAGTATGTGTTCCGACATTTATCGAATGGTGAGTACCGTGTCACAGTTGATACAACAGGCTATTTCGAAACAAAACGTTTCATCGGTGCCAATGATTTAGACTCAAATGTATCAGGCGGAGTGACAGATTCAGTCCTCCTTCAGGTGGATGATTCAGAGAAGTCGACAAATCTTCATCTAGATGCAGGATTGTTCCGCCCTGCTTCTGTCACAGGTGTTATTTGGCTAGACGGTTTCCCGAAAGACGGAACAAGACAAAGTGGAGAACGTCTCCTTCAGGATACGACTGTCGTACTGGTTGATGCAGCCGGAAATGCAGTGAAAGATGTTAATGGAAAAGATGTTCTGCCTGTTAAAGTAGGAGCAGACGGCCGTTATACATTTATGGACTTGTTCCCGGGTGACTATACGCTTAAGACGTCACGTGATGACTTCTTAGCGTATCAAGATGTCACTATTGTCGATACGACCAGAAATGCAGACTTTATTCCACAAACCAATACGTTTACCAGTCAAGTGAACGTAAGACTACAATCTGCCGAAACGAAACAAAATATTGATGCTGCGTTCATCGGTTCGACCGTCTCAGGAATAGCGACGGTGGACCAAAATGCAGACGGTGTTCGCGAGGTTTCAGATCCACGTCTTGCGAATGTAACGGTCGAACTTTATCGAGATGGTACAAAAGTTGGATCGAAAACAACTGAATCTGATGGAACATATCGTTTTACCGAGTTACCAACAGGCAACTATGAAGTCCGTTTCCCGGATACGAAAGGATATCTCGTGACACGACCGAATATCGGTGAAGATGCCCGGGATTCGGATGCGGTGCTCGTCAATGGAACCTATACGACAGAGACATTCGCAGTTGGTGCTGGTACGGACTCACCAAATCATGATATTGGATTCTATTCGCTAGCAAGCATCGGCGGACTTGCATGGGTAGATCTCAACCGAGATGGTGTGCGACAACAGTCCGAGTTCCTTCTTCCGAATGCAGTAGTTCAACTCTTTATTGGAACGTCGACAACACCGATCCAAACACAGGAAACAGGAAAAGATGGTTCATACCTCTTTAGCGGTTTAATGCCTGGTATGAGTTATCGAGTAGAAATCAATCATCCATCGTATCGCTTAACTGAAGATCGCGACCGGGGGAATGATGATCAACGAGACTCTGATTTCGAACCGTCCTCGAGTAATCTTGGAAAGGGACAATCTACACTCATTTATCTTCCAAGCGGCGCTGCTGTTCGTAATATCGATGCCGGTTATCTGGCTGGCGCACTGGGAGACCGGATCTGGCTGGATGCTAATGCAAATGGTAAGCAAGACGACAGTGAAAAAGGAATCTCAAACGTACGAGTCGAGCTTCTGGACAAGAATGGAAAAGAAGTGAAACGGGCGGACGGTTCAACGGTGTTACCGGTTCTAACCGATATGAACGGTAACTATCGCTTTGAGCATCTTCCGGCAGGGGAATATCAAGTGAAGGTAGAAACACCAAAAGGATTGGTTCAAACACTTCTTCAAGTAGGAGATACGACAAAGGATTCAAACGTTAACTCGTCTGGTTTGATGGAGAAACTTTCGCTTGAAGTGGGACAGATACGTGAAGATGCAGATGGTGGATATTATGCACTGGCATCGATTGGAGATCGCGTATTTATTGATCTCAATAAAAATGGGATACAAGATAAAGGGGAACAAGGGCTTGCAAACGTTAAGGTTTCTCTCTATCGTGGTACCGATCTCATTAAGACTCTTGTGACAGATGCGAATGGAAACTATCGTTTTGAACAACTTGTACCAGGTGAATACCGACTCGTCTTCGAAGAAAAAGACGGCTTCCAATTCACGCAACCTAACCGTGGTCCGGAAGAGACGGATTCAGACGTTAACTCTAAAGGGGAGACACCAAACATCACGCTGATGAGTGGTGATCAACCCATGACGATTGATGCCGGATTTGTACCTGATGGCACTGGGAACGGGAAATCATTCGGTAGTATTGGTGATCGCGTGTGGGTTGATGTGGATGAGAATGCTGTCCAGTCACCAGCAGATCTACCGCTTGCAGGAGTAACGGTCTTCTTGTTTGATGAGACCGGAAAAATTCTCTTGTTCGAAACAAAAACAGATGCATCTGGTAAGTATCTCTTCACAGGTTTACCTGAAGGGAAATATATCGTGCAAGTGAAATATGATATGAAAAAGTATGACATCGTCTCTCCATTCACAGGAGAAGATGAAACGAAAGATTCAAATATCAATCAAGAAGGACTTTCGAAAACAGTAACATTAGGTAAAAAAGGAGATACCGTTTCGACTGATCTGTCGATCGATGCAGGTCTTCAGTTAAAACCTAAATTCCTTGGCAGTATCGGAAAACGAGTTTGGCTCGACCTAAATAAAAATGGTCTATATGACGAAGGCGAACCGGTCATGAAGAATGTCGAAGTGACCCTATATCGCTACTTGAACGGGAAACGAGTAAAGGTCGAAACCATTCTGACGGATTCAAAAGGGAATTACCTGTTTGATGGGTTACAGCCGGGTGACTATCAAGTCGAGTTTGAATTGCCGGATGGTTATGTCTTTACAAAGCCAAATATTGATCCGAAAGTTGGGTCAGATACCAAACCGGATGGAACAACCGTAACAATCACGATCCGAGAAAATCAGGACAATTTAGACATCTGGGCAGGACTCTATCCTGACAAAGAGAATCCACCTGTAACGCCTGATCCTGACGATGGAGGTGTCATTCCAGTCAAACCAGACACGGATACACCGATCGATCCGAATACAGGCAAACCAATTACAGATGAACTCGACGAAGGGTACACTTCGCCAGATGATCCAAAAACAGATAACACCCCTTCATCTCCTGGTACTACCAATGGAAATTCAGGACAGTCGGATAAAACAAACGGCAACGGTGGATTACCGCAGTCAGGTGAAGCTCCACCACTTCCATGGCAATGGATTGGAGTTATTTTGATTCTTTTAGGTGGATTGCTGATGTATCGCAATCGAAAAGCGAAAGAAATAAAATGATTCAATCGAAAAAAATGGGTGAAGGTAAGATTTAAAAACGATTACAGATGATTTTTCTAATCTGAACAAATGGGAGGCGGATTTTACATCCGTCTCCTGTTTGTTTTGTCAAAAAAGGAATTGAAATCATCTGCTTTGTTAATTCCAAATGAGTGATGGAAGAGAGAACATATAGTTCGAATTTAAAAGAAAGCGATCCCATGCTAAGCTTAGAAAACGATATAGTACGTAGAAAGAAGGGGATGTCATGAATATTTTAGTTATCGATGATGAGGAAAGCATCCGCAACCTCGTCCGGTTACAACTTGAAATCGAACACTATACCGTGAAGACGGCGCAGGATGGAAAGGAAGCCTTACGGTTACAGGCGGAACATCCTTTTGACCTCGTGATCCTCGATTTGATGTTGCCGGATACGACGGGATTTGACCTGATTCCGCAATTACGGACCGCGCATCCGGAATTGCCGATTTTGATGCTGACCGCGCGCGATCAGATGAACGATAAGATTATCGGTTTGCAGCTCGGGGCAGACGATTATATGACAAAACCGTTTAACGGAACGGAACTTGTCCTGCGCGTCAAAAATCTATTGAAACGCGTCGTGCAGAGCAGACCAGTGACCGTTCATGTCGAGGATCCTTTTTTGACGATCGATGCGAACGCCCGGACGATTTCCCTAGAAGGCATCCCTTTACCGTTGACACACCGGGAATATGCCTTGCTCGTATTATTCCTTGAACATCCGAACCGAGTGTTTGAGCGCGAGGAGTTACTCGAACAAGTCTGGGGGTTTGATTTTTCAGGCCAAACCCGTGCGGTCGACATCATGGTGCAGCGTCTGCGGAAAAAATTAGGACGGCAAGGTGATCGTCTGAAGACGGTCTACGGTGCAGGCTATAAGTGGATTGACGCATGAAGCTGCGGACCGTCATTACCGAAAATTTTGTCCTCCTGCTCGTTCCGGCGTTACTCGTCTTGTTTTTGATCATCTATGGGTTCGTTCAATCCAGCTTATACGCCAATGCCGTCGATTCGACGAAAAAATTGAGTCGGGAAGCGCAACTCTATACGATGGCATACCAAGCAAACGAACCGGGTGATTCGTTTGCCGAGACTGCGGTACCCGTCGCCTCCTACTTGGCGACCCGGTTTGATGCCCGGATCCAGCTGTTCGGACCACAGGCCGAGTTGTTGGCCGATTCGGAGCGCGACCAGTTGCCTCTTCTCGCGAGTGACATCGATCAGGCCATACAAGGAAAAAGCAGTTACTTGTTTTTAAAGGAAACAGCGTCACCGGTCCTGTTTTTTTCGAGCCCGGTGTATGAAGGAGAGACCGTCATCGGATCGATTCGTTTTTTAGTCGATCTCAAGGCGGAGAGCGAGTTGCTCCGGCAACTGACCTATGTGTTCGCAACGGTTTTCGTGCTTCTTCTGATCGTTGCCGTTATGACGGCACGACGTATGTCGCGCAGCATCATCGAACCGATTGATGATTTACGAAAAATGTCCCACGCGTTGACGCAAGGGCAGTATGCCAATCGGTTGCCGGACTATCCGTATGAGGAATTGACAAGACTGGCAGGGGATTTCACGGCACTCGCCGACGCCGTCCAGCATAATATCCGTCAGCTGGAGCAGGAACGCGGGGAGCAACAAACGTTTATCGATCACATCACACACGAGTTGCGGACACCGATGGCAGCCATCATGGGGTACGTCGAGTTGATTCCGAAGCTCGAAGCCGAGGAAGCCGCACGGTGTTATCACTACATTGAACGCGAAAGCCGTCGTTTGTTGCGTCTCGTGTCAAATAATTTAGAACAGACGAAACAAAAACGACTGGAGGTCCAAGCGGGATTTGCCATGTTTTCTTTAGATGAACTTGTTCGTGACACACTGTTCATCATGCAGCTTCGTCTCGATCAACACGGGATCACCGTACAGACCGATCTCCCGCATGTCTTCGTCCTTGGCCAACCGGATCAAACGAAACAGGTGCTGTTGAATGTTTTCGAGAATGCCGTCAAATACAGTGATGCCATGGTGCTGACGATTTCAGCCGTCAGTGAAGAAAAGCAGATGTGTTTACGGATTGAAGATGACGGCATCGGTGTTGATCCGCTTGTTCTCGAAGAATTCACGACAGGTACACAGACGTTACAGACCGCAAACGGGAACGGATTTGGTCTGTTGCTGTGCCGTCAACTGATGCGGGAGCAAGCCGGTGATTTCGTAATCGAGAGTGACGAGACAGGGACGCGGATTCAGCTTCGTTTTCGTTTGGCGAATCAGACTGCTTCTTTGTAATCGCTTACAAAATGATACATTTATGAAACATTTGGGTCGGATTTACGAAACAATTCCCCTGTAATCTGATAATCAAGCAAGGAGATGAACCATGAAAGCTTCAACGTTGATGTACCTCATGTTGATGGGGATCTTATTTGCCCTCGGTCTTCTTTTACTTCAGCAGACCGTCTTCGGTCGACTCCATGTCATCGAAGACGAAACAGACATCCGGAATCAATCGGACAGTTCGATTCCGACAGAACTGGTCGTAACACACCGTTCCTGGGGCGAACAACGGATTGAGGATGGAAGTGAAGTCGAACGGATCACCCGTCTTTTGAAGCAAATGAAGACGGCGGCAAAACGGGATTGCCCGGCAGGTCAAACGACTTTTACGGGAACACTCCGGTTCTTGAACGGGACGACGTGGTCTTTTACTCTCGGAGAACACATGACACTGAACGGACGTTGTGTGGCGGCGCAACCGGTCAGTCAGACGGCGATGTTAAAAGCCCGTCTCTTGAATGCGTACCATACGCCGGGACAGTTGGCCAAGCAACTCGGTCAAGCTGAAAAAGTGACACTGTTTGAAGCGGGACGTTCGCGTGAGTTGACGCGGGAGGAGCGACGGACGTTGCAGCGCCAAATCGAAAAAGCGGAACCGATGACGGATTATGAGGAAGTCGGACGCATTCTCGATGACAGCGACACGCGGCGTGTGCTCCAAATCGCCCGTTTCGGACAAGAATCGGGAAAAAGGGATCAATTGATGAACCTGACCATCCATGACACATTGTTTAGTGTGCAGTACATGGACGATGATAACGGAAATACCTTTTATCTCAAAGGCATGCTTTCTGTAAAGTCGAAGGAGGCAGAGCGTTGATGAACAAACGGATGATCTTCTTGCTGAGTATCATTTGTATCATGAGTATCGGAATTGTCCGAAATAATCAAGAAACGAAACAGGGGACGATGGCACGGCAGACGACACCACATTTGACGGCTTACGTCGCAGCAAAGGAAGATATCGGTCGTGCGCTGTTATCGTCCTATTGCGAGACGAAAGGATGTACGTATGAATTCGTCCGCCTGTCAACGGAAGAATTGGTGCGGCGTGTGACGGAAGAGGCCGATCATCCGCGGGCGGATCTCGTCATCGGCGGAACATGGGATGCCCATCAGACATTAAAGAAACGGCATTTATCGACACCGTTTCCCGCCAAGCTTTCGCAAGAAGACGGGTTACAGGATCCGGACCGCTACTGGATTGGTTATGAGGTCGAGCGTCTCGCGATTGTCGTCAACACAGTGTTGTGGAAAGAACGCATCGGTCAACAGGTGCCGTATCCGGTGACACTGGCGGATTTGACGAATGACTTATATCGCGATGAACTGATTTTGCCTGATCCGAACCATTCGGGGACCGGAGCAACGATTTTGCAGGCCGTTTTCGAAAAGTACGGAGCATCGGGGGACGATATGCTCCGGCGGCTGATTCGTCAGACCCGTCTGTTTACGGCAAACGGATTTGCGCCTGTCTCGTATGTCGCGAGCGGCGAAGCGATGCTCGGGGTCAACTTCATCGGCGATCAGCAATCACTCCGCGAAAAATCCTATCCGATTAAAAGCATTCCGCTCGATACGTATTCGATTAATGCGATTTCAAAGCTTAAAAATCGAAATCAACAAAACGTGTCGAACGACTTCATGCGGTATGTCTTATCGAGTGACGGACAGGATATCTTGCGAAAAGTCTCGTTTGGAACACCGACCTATGCCGTCTCGCAAGTCCAACCGATCAAACGAAGTGTCGGGCAAGACATCGTTTCTGATTATAAGGACTATCTCCAGCGGTTTAACCGACTCTATGACAAATGATGCGAAGAATCGAACCAAAACGGGGGAAAACACATGGGGTTCTTCAGCATCAAAAAACTACCAAATGCCGGAATACCGATTGAGGTCCAGCGCAAACAATGGTTACAGCAATTTTTAAAAGCATTTTTAGTCGTCTTCTTTTCTTACATGGCGATGTATCTGATTCGCAATAACTTTAAAGCGGCACAACCGCTTCTAAAAGAAGAACTCGGCTTCACGACGACGGAACTCGGGTATATCGGATTCGCGTTTTCGATCACGTACGGAATCGGTAAGACATTACTCGGCTATTTCGTCGACGGCAAAAACACGAAACGCGTCATTTCGTTCTTATTGATTTTATCTTCTTTAATCGTGACAACCATGGGGATGTTGATGAGTGCCGGAGGAAGTCCCGTCGGTCTCTTGATGGTCTTATGGGGGATGAGCGGTTTCTTCCAATCGGTCGGAGGACCTTCGTCCTATTCGACGATTGCACGCTGGACACCGTTTGAGAAACGCGGACGGTACCTCGGTTTTTGGAACGTCTCGCATAACATCGGCGGTGCGATTGCCGGAGGATTGGCGCTTTGGGGAGCGAACGTCTTCTTTAACGGCAGTGTCGTCGGGATGTTCATTTTCCCGGCGGTGATCGCGCTAGTCATCGGGATCGTCGGACTCTTCATCGGAAAGGATGATCCGGAAGAGCTCGGATGGAATCGAAGTGAGGAAATTTTTGATGAACCGATTGAACCGGAAAACCTGGCAGCTGAAAAAATGACGAAGTGGCAAGTCTTCAGAACCTATGTCATTTCGAATCCGTGGATTTGGACATTGTGCATCGCGAACGTCTTCGTGTACATCGTCCGGATCGGAATCGACAACTGGGCACCGTTGTACGTGACGGAGCATCTTCACTTCAGTACGGAAAGTGCCGTCAATACGATCTTCTTCTTTGAAATCGGGGCACTTTGCGGCAGTATGATTTGGGGATATGTTTCCGATTTACTCAAAGGACGCCGGGCGCTCGTCGCGACGATTTGTCTGCTTCTGACGGCAGTTGCCGTTCTCGGATACCGGTATGGTACGAGTGAAACGATGATCTATGCTTCATTATTTGCACTCGGTGCATTGATTTACGGTCCACAGTTATTGATTGGTGTATCCGTCATCAGCTTTGCACCGAAGCAGGCGACGACGGTCACAAACGGGATGGTCGGAACATTCGGATACCTGTTTGGTGATTCAATCGCAAAAGTAGGTCTCGCAAAAATCGCGGATCCTGAAACAAACGGGCTGACGATCGGCTCCCTGACCCTTCACGGATGGAGTGATACGTTCATCGTCTTTAATGCCGCTCTCATCTTCGGTGTCATCGCGCTTGCGATTGTCGCTGTCGTCGAGGAGAAAAAGATTCGCCGGCTCGGGTTGCTCGAGCGTCAAGCGGATAAACTAAGCTCATGAATAGGACAGCCCCTTCGAATCTGGTGATCATGGAACGGTACGTCTTGACGACGAACATCTTTGATTACTTGGAAAATAAGTCGGAGGGGGCTGGAGGCGACATTCAATTGACCGACGCGATCGAACAGTTGAACACGGGTCAGGCTGTCTATACGTTTGACCTCGAGGGAAGCCGTCATGATGTCGGTGAGAAACTCGGTTTCGTCAAAACGACGACTGAATAGGCGATGAAGGATCCTGAAATGCATGAAGAATTAAAAGCGTTTCTCAAACGATTTCAGTGAATAAGGCGTGTACATCCAAGCGGATGTACACGTTTTTTGATGGGTTCAAAAAATAGTTATAGGTATATTGAAAAAATAAAAAAACACTTTACTTTATTAGAGAAAAATAAAAGGAATTAAATGTAAGGTGGATTGTAGAATATGAATAGACGAAAGGGGTGTTTGAATGTCGGAACCAATAGAAGTAATAACAACCAGCATTATAGGTTTACTTATGATTGCATTTCCTTTTTTCGTAATATCATATGTTGTTCGTAATATTCGGCGTTATATCTATTTGAGTAAGTTGATGAAGGTATGTGTTTACGAAGTGCTAGACGATCGACAAGTCGATCAGATGATTCGGATATTCCGGAAGTGGCGTAGTTTCTTAAACCATCCTATTACTTGGAACCATGGGCGACGTATCAATGAACAAGTCATGATGAGTGAGAACGTCTCCTTTGCGACTAAGCAAGCACTCTATCAGGAGTTCTATCGATTAGGAGTTTCGGGAATTCAAGGACCACGTTCTGTGACACGCCCGATGACAGAAGGAAAAGGAGTGTTTATCCATGGCGAAGGTTCATAATGGTTCGCAACATCTACAGCAGTCGATTTCGACGTACAAGCAAGAAAAGCGAAAAGGTACGTTGCAGATCATACTTAGTCTTGTAGTTGCGTTTTTACTGTTATTCCTGCAACCGTTAGTCGGTATCTGCCTCGGAATCATCCTTACCGTCTACTTTTCGAAACGCAGCTCGTCACGAGCAGGAATTTCAGCAGAAGAGTACCGGATTCAGCTCCATGGATTAAACGGTGAAAAACGATTGACGAGTCAGTTAGCAAAGTTGCCTGAGAACTACGATATCTACACGAACGTATTCATCGAATGGCAAGGTAAACGAAGCGAACTCGATTCAGTCGTCGTCGGGCCGACAGGTATCTATGTCGTCGAAATGAAGTCGATACGTGGACGTGTTTATGGAGATGAAGCGGAGAAAAACTGGTATCTCGAAAAAACGGGACGTCAGGGTGGCGTATATGGTAAGGAGTTTTACAATCCGACTAAGCAAGTGGGAACGCACGTCTACCGACTGGCGAATAATTTACGTCCGGTAGCAAAAAATCTTTGGGTTCAAGGTGTCGTTTTGTTCGATCATGAGACAGCTCTTGACGTAACAAGTCAAAAGACAATCGTCACGAATGACGTCAATCAATTGCGTACCTATATCGAGAAGCAACCGTTGACGGTCGAATCAAACGAGATCGCACGAATAAAGTCCTATTTTGAGCAGGGGACAGCTTGAAAAATGCATAAATGATAAAGGGGGAGCGACGAAATATGAAAAAAAGTTTAATGGTTGGTATCGTGAGTGCACTATGTCTTGGCGGAAGCAACGTCTCAGCGCTCGTTACGTTTCCGAATACAGGTGCCATCGCATCGGCAGAAAAATTAATCATATCGGCAGATCAATCCCGTGTTTGGGCGATGGATGCAGATGCTTTTGGTAGTAAGGCATTCGATCTTGCGACAGGTGCCAGAACACATACGCTTGAAGAGGAGATGCGAGATTTTGCTGTATCCGATGATGGAACGCGTCATGTCGCTTTGACGCAAGACGGGTTCAACGTCTATGATACTAAGTTGCAAGTCATGCAACCGAAAGCGCAGACGATATCTATCAATCAAGAAAAAGTGGAAGACTTTTTGTACGTAGCGTTCGTACCAAATTCACATATCGTCATTTTTTTGGCGGATGAATCAAATGAAGGTAAGTTGATTGGATATGACTTAGATAAGAAAATCGTCACGTTTGTTCGAGGGACGCAACAGTTCGGTGAACTATTGACTTCGAAACAATATGTATATGTCCAAGGTGAAGAAGCCGTTTACATTTATACACACGATGGAAAATTTGTTCGTGAAATTACGTCTGTAGATGACACTGCTTTAAAGGACATAGATGTCACGCGCGATGATGTACTTGTCGTCGCAGAAGATGCGACATCCGTTCATGTCTATGATGGGAAAAATGACTTTCAAACTGTCGCTCCACGTGGATTCGTGACAGCAGCAGATAGAGGAGTTCGTTCTGTTGCTATCGATGCTTCCGGGTCATATGTCGCAACTCTAGATGAAGATGAGCAATTTCGTCTGTTTGATCGTTCGGGACGACGCATCTTTACATCGCTCGATAAAAAAGAGGATTTTGTTGAGGGACCTATCGCCGTGACGAATCAAGCCAATACGATCATGATTGGCTCCGAAGAGGGAACAAATCTTTATGACGGTAGTAAAGTCATCGAACGAACGGCATCAATATCGATTCCTAAGGCACATGCTGCTATAGAAGCGGGAAAAAAAGAAACATTACAGTTGTCTGTCAAACGGTTTGACGGGAAGACCGTTACTGTCCGATCCGGAGTCAGCTGGTCGACGACTTCTAAGACGATCCAAATCAAGAAAGGGATTTTGTATGGAGTGAAGTCCGGCAGTTATATGCTCAAAGCAACTTACGAAGGACAGACGGTAACGCTAAAAGGGGATGTGAAGCAAGCTCCGCTCGCGAGTCTATCCGACGTCGATTGGTTGAAACGTCACTGGGCAAGCATCGGGAAAACAGGGACCTTTGAAGGGGCATATCCATTTTCAACACCATATAACCAAATTAAAGGCAACAAAGGAACAATCAGTCTTGCCAATTCAGATGGTGTGTTTCATGGTCCTTTTATAAAGGATTTACTCTACTACAGTACGGCAACGATGCAGTATCCTAAATCTAATCGTCTAGGGATTGTGTTCCTCGTTCCCGCATTGTCTGAGCGAAAATTACAAAAGCAAGAAATCTTGCAAGCTTTCGGGAAAAAATACAAAAAGATATGGTCAAGTGGTGGAACAGCCGATTATACAGTTGAGCGAGGAAAAAAAGTATTAGGACGATATGGTATTAAAACACATAATCAATATATCATTGGTAAAAGTGACATCATTATTTATTACGATCAGAATGATATCGCACGTATGATTTCTGTCTCTCAATTTTGATCAACTCCAAACAGTCATCAAGGATTCTTCTTTGATGACTGTTTTGTTCTTACATTTGTGTTCGACATATGAAATAGAAACATCAAAAAGACCCGTATGTGTAGTCGACTTGGATCGCACATACGGATCTCTTATTTTTACAACAGATGGCTTGCGATCCGGACAAGATTGCGACCGGAACGTTTCGCCTGATACAAGGCTTTGTCCGACAACTCCATCGAGTGTTGGACGGGGATATCCTGTTTTCCGGACGACAGACCAATCGATGTCGTGACATGGATCGAAGAGCCGTCGAGCAGACGGAACGTATGCTGTTCCACTTCAGAGCGAATCCGCTCAGCAATTTGCCATACCTGTTCAGTCGGAAGGTCCGTCAGAAGGACAGAGAACTCTTCGCCTCCCATCCGGGCGACGATGTCTGCCTGACGGGTATTCTGTTCGAGAATCATCGAAAATTGTTCGAGCACGGCATCGCCGTTTAAATGACCGTACCGGTCGTTGACCTGTTTGAACTGATC
Organism: Caryophanales bacterium; assembly: GCA_902363455.1. Taxonomy (GTDB): domain Bacteria; phylum Bacillota; class Bacilli; order Exiguobacteriales; family Exiguobacteriaceae; genus Exiguobacterium_A. The sequence continues at coordinate 199,282 of CABJAC010000001.1, forward strand.
GAGGTCCAGTGTCAGCAGATGGTAGACGCTCGCCTGTTTCGCCATGCGTTCCGCCTGAAGTTCCCAAGCATACCGATTCGGCAGACCGGTCAATGTGTCGCGTTCTGCCAAGTGCTGATAGGCATTCAGTCGGACGAGACGTCCTTGCCGCTCACTCATCAAATAGAGAAAAGAGAGCGTCGTGAACAGAACCGGCAGGAGTGTCTGTTGAAATAAAGCGGTCAACGAAGTACTCATGCTCTCATCCGCGTACCGTAAGATCATAAGCAGGATCATCAGACCGAACCCGTTTAACGTCAGGATATGGGCGAGGAGGGAGTGCTGAATCCGTTCCCGTACTTGAAACAAATCATATAAAAGCACAGCAATCAATGGAAGAAATGACAGGGGATGTGCGACAGCAATTAAATACGCCGACACAAAAGAGACGGCGATATAGGTCGGAACACGTGCTCCAACGAATACGAGTAAAACAAATGGCATATAAGCAAGCGGTTGAAGTGCACTCGCTCCGTAATCCAGTAAAAGAACACTGATTCCGCCAAATAAAATCCCGAGTCCGACATCACGCGACGTGTTCGACTGACAGGTGCTCCCGTAATATATTTTCGTGAGCACGTAGATGGATGTGAAAACGGTGCAGAAAATCATAAATGATGTATAGAACATAATGTTGTCATCCAATCTATATAAATTCTTTCCTAAAATATATAGTTAAATTGTTAATGTGTCAAATATTGTATATATGTATTTGACCTACTAGTTTTATGGGAAATCAGAAAAACACAGGATCTCCTGAACTTCTCAGGAAAACCTGTGCTCTTTTTAAAGTTTATTCATTTCATACTCAGAAATAATGGAATTTAATGTGGAAATATGCAATTATGTTACAAGCAGGTTAAAATTTATTGTAATCAAGATCAGCGTTTGATTTCAAATGAAGGAACCCATTTTTTTGTGCATATGCAGCACTTTTAGCGCCTTGCACCGAAGAAATCGTCAATGTCTTGATATCTTGTGTTTGACTTAATTTTTGAAGGTCAGCCATCCGGTCTTTTGACCACTGATCATTGGCGACGCTTGAGTAGTTGAAGTTTTCCCACATGATGCCATCCACGTATGGATATGTATGGTATTTCAACGTTCCAAATCCCCAGTTTTGAATCAATGAAAGTGCAGGATGCTTCATTTTAACGGATTTGAGGAATTTCGTCATGCCGACTTGTTGTTTTTCAAGAATCTGTGGTTGTCCTGAATGTTCGTTATCAATGTTTCCTACTGTATCAAGGAAAACACCATCCAAACCCTTCACGACGATTTGCTTTTCGATTTCCTGCATCAAGACCGTTTGGTAGTGTGCCGATGTGATGTCTGTCAAATACGAATCCCATTCTGCATAGTGGATCCGTTGACCATCACGATGGAAAAAGTCTGATTCTTTCAGTTTGTTCATTAAGTCGACGTTCCAGTTGTCTGCTTCCATCGTATTGATGTAGCCGTACACCTTCGTACCGTTCTTTTTGATTTCCTTGATTTGTGCCGGTGTGTAAAAAACAGGCTCGATGATCATGACATCGTATTGTTGCATTTTCTTGATTTTAGCTGCAGACGGTGCATCGTAATAGACTTTGTATGTCTTTGCAGCGTCGAGCGGATTGTTCTGTTGCGCTTTGCCAGTAAGTGGTGTCATCACTAACACTCCTAATAAAAGAATGCACAAAAAAGACGTCACCTGTTTAAGTGAGATAATACCCATGTTAATAGCCTCCTGATTAATTATCAGAGAGCGGCTGCGGCATTGCAGACTGGCGATCGGTATCCGAAGATCGACGACCCATGTCTTTGCGCCCTTACCTTTCAGTAAGTTTGCCCTTCTCGATATTTAGTTGTAGTTACTTCCGATGCATTCACGAATCCGCTTTACCTAATCTAAAGGAGTGATGAAACATGATTTATACCCAACATCGAAACTCGATAAAATGGATAGAAATGATCGTTAGTATTCTTATTATCGGTCTACTTGACTATATGTTTAGTCTTTCTATCTCAAAATGGATAATTGATCCGCTGATTTTTTATATTTTACTCTTTTCGCTTCGCTACGGACTGCTCGGTTCCTTTGTCAGCTTCCTTTTCACGCTCGGCTATCATCTTTTATTTTTGGCTGTCGAGGGATCCGATATTCTTCTTTTTCTGTACGACCAACAAGAGTTGATGTGGATCGTCTTCCACTTCCTCGTTGCCGTCACAGCTGGTATGTTCAGCACCTCGTTCCAAGAACGTTATCTGTCGCTTCGACTCCGTCAGGAAGAGGTCACGGAGGAAAATACACGTTTGCTTGAGACGCTCGAAGCTCTGCGTCTTGCGCAGGACACGATGCAAAAAAAATTACTGGATTCGAACCATACGTTAACGAAAATCTATAAAATCGGAACGGACTTGGATCAGTCCGTCGCCGATATCGTACGGGACAAACTCGTCAGTACCTTTGAGCAATCGTTCAAAGCCAAGCATCTCGCGATCTACCATGTCGATGCTTCACGCCGGACATTACGTCTTCACGTCCGGTTCGGCGACAAGGAAAAATTGCCGCAGACGTTGTTCATTGATTCGGAAAGTAACATCTATCAACGCATGTTCAAACAAAAAGCCATTGCCATCCGGACAGCAGATGAATTTGATGTGCCGCTGTTGATCGCTCCGATCCAGTACGATGGAAAAATCCAAGAAGTGTTGGTCGTTCAGGAAATTGACTTCAACCGTTTGACGACATATGAAATGAACGTCATGCAATTGATTTTAGACTGGACCGGCTCACGGATCGAAAAAGCGATGTTAATGGAATGGAACGAAACACGTCACGAATTGATCGAAGGAACACATATCTATCAGCTGCATCACTTTAATGAGAAGATTCAATATCAGGAATACCGTCTGCAACATTACGGTCAGCCGTACAGTACCGTCCAAATGCCGGTCGCTGACGTCCCATTGTCTCTGATCGAGATGGAACTGATCCTCCGTCAATCGATGCGGGAAATCGATTTGATCGGATTTGATGAGGAAACACGTACGCTTCACTTCTTATTACCCGGAACACCGGAAGAGTACGCAAAGCGGTTTAAAGAACGGATCCGGGACGTCTTTCTTCGTAAAGGAGGAATTTCGTAATGAGCTCGGTTCTCATCGCCTTGTTTTTCCTCATTCACCTGATTGTCGTCTATTTGATTTACCGTGTGCTTCGTCTTCGTCTGTCGGATGATCAAAAAGGTGTATTAACGTTTATCTGTCTGATCAGTGTCTTTCTTCCATTGATTGGTGAACTGTTCAGCGTCGTCGCTCTTTTGCTCGCACGACGTTACGCATCGTCCCAGACACTGCTTGATTATGATGATTATGTACAATTTAATGTCATCAATTTAGAAGGCGTTCAACAACAAGCTGCAGAAAGTATGGAGATGATTCCGATCGCAGAAGCGATGGAGATGGATGCGGCGAAACGAAAACAGTCGATCGTCCACTTGACGACAACGACTTTGACGGATGCCGGAAAGTACATTCAAGTTGGACTTGATCATAGCGATTCCGAAACGGTCCACTACGCGGCGACGGTCCGAAATACCTTATTTGACCGGTACGAAGCAGCCGTCCGGCAAAAGGAAGACCAACTGGATCCATTCCACGTTGAAACGTATTACCAGTTCATCGCGGCATGTGAGACGTTTTTAGAAAGCGGACTGTTGGATGACGGAGGGAAAAAACGGTTGAACCTGCGCTTGGCGGGCGGACTCGAACAAATGAGTGTCCTGTATTCAGCCGACCCGGAATACTTGCAGACATCCGGCAGGCTGGCACTGCGTGAAGGTGACGTGCCGCGTGCTGTCTGGCACTTTTCATCGTTTATCGAACAGTATCCGACGTTACCGGACGGCTATTTGACGTTGATCGAGTACCACTTCACACAAGGGGATTGGAGTGAAATCCGGCCGATCCTGCATCAATTACGGGCACATGTGCCGGAAGAGAAGATTCCGGAAGAAAAACGATTTATTTTGGAACGGCTGGAAGGGGGAGCACAATGAAAAAAAACGTATACGGATATCTCATCGTGCTGTTTGCCATTTTACTGGCTGCGATTGGCGTCGTTCAGTTTTTGCGTCTGGATTACGGACATCGTTTGATTCCGACAGAAAAAACGACAACCAAGGAGTTTAAGACCGAGCAGGGAAGCGGGGAAAAACTGATGGGAGAGCAGATGCGCGTCTACATTCATCAAGATGACAGCGTGTTATCCAAAGGTGCGATCCAAAACGTTTCCTATGCGTTGAAATACGCGAAGATTCCTTATGAGAATGTCTCAACCAACGCATTATCCAACATCAAACCGTCAGCACGCACCGTGTTGATTTTGGCAGGTGAACATACGGCGGACTGGCCATATGCCAAAATTCGTGACTTTGTCGATCAAGGCGGTAAGTTGTATATTGCCGGTCGCTTCGCCGATCAAAAATGGGCGGATCTGGTCGGTGTAAAACAGTTCGGTTCATTCGTCGATAACGTAAAAGGATTGACGTTTGAAAAAGAACTTTTCCCGGGATACGTTGACTTGTCAACCTCATCGAATCTGTTTGTCCACAGTATCATCGATGTTCAGTTGAAAAAAACGGCAGATGTCAAAATCACAGCCGGGAAGCATCCGATTTTATGGACCGCTCCATACGGAAAAGGAGATGTTCTGTTTTGGAATACATCATCTTTACTCGATAAAAATTCACGGGGAATGCTGCTCCAATCACTGTCGATGATGTTCCCGTCATTCGTCAGCCAACAGGTCGGTGTCAAAGTCGCACACTTTGATGACTTCCCGGCACCGGTTCCGGATGCTTCGAGCCCGGCCATTCAAAAAAACTATGACATGACGATCAAGGATTTCTTCGCAGATGTCTGGTGGCCGGATATGAAACGTGTCGGAGAAGAACAAGATGTCATTTATACCGGATTTTTAATCGGCAGTTATAAAGACACGACAGAAGACACGACAGAACAACTGATTGAAAATTTACGGTTTCCGATGTTGAATTTCGGACGCGGCTTATTGAAAGCCGGGGGAGAAATCGGACTCCACGGATTTAATCACCAGCCACTGATCATGGCGGGCGAAACGATGAACCCGGATCTCGGCTATATGAAATGGAAGGATGAAAAAGAAGTCAAGAGTGCAATCAAACGCGCGATTGCAGCCCATGATTATTTCTTTCCAAAAGAGAAAATCCGGAGTTATGTGCCGCCTTCGAACATCATCAGCAAGTCAGGCTTGTCGATTTTAAACGAGTCGTTCCCGGATGGTTTGATCGTCGCTTCCCTCTACATTGGTGATGCTTCAAAAGGAAGCTATATTCAGGAGTTCGGACCTGATCCGACGCATCAAAATCTTTATAACTTCCCACGGATTTCAAGCGGCTACAATGAATCAAAAGAAGACGCCTTTGTGCTCGCGGATGCTGTCGCGAACTTCGGCATCGTCTCTCACTTCCTCCACCCGGATGATGTGTTGGATGAGAACCGTTCAAAAGGAAAAAGCTGGCCGACGATGGAGAAATCACTCGAAACGATGTTCAAGACCGTCCGTCAAACGTACCCGTTCCTCGACAGCATGACGCAATACGAAGCGTACCAAAAGTACGTCCTGTATCAAAAATCAGAGATTGATGTCAGCTATACGAAAGATACGATTGAGATCAACGGTCAGAATATGCTGACGCCTTCGAAAATGATGATTCGTGTCCAACAGGGAAAACTCGAAACCGGTGAATTCCCGTACGGAACGGTTCGGGCATTTGGAAAAAGCGGCACACTGTATGAAGTCGAGTTGAAGCAGGCACGCGTCAGTCTGCCGATCAAGGAGGACCTTTTATGAAAATCGGTTTAGTCCTTGAAGGAAGTTATCCGTATGTCAGCGGGGGGGTAGCGAGCTGGGCGCACATGCTGATTGAACAAATGTCAGACCATCAATTTGAACTCGTCACGATCACACCCGGACCACTGACGGAAAAAGACTACAAATATAAGCTTCCGGCAAATGTCACGGGTGTCACGAACTTGGCGTTAAATCAAAAGTACGATCGACCTGCACCGAAACAAGCGTTATCCAAAGAGCAGGAAACATTGATTCAGGAGTGGATGCGGTTCCAGGAAGTCGAGACACCCGTCTTTCCGATTTTTGAACAGGCGGTCGGGACGTCAGAACACTTTTTCTCGAGCCGGCTCTTTTTTGAACTCGTTAAAAAAAGTTACCGGGAAGAACAACAGACCGGTTCGTTCATCGACTATTTATGGATGTGGCGCAGCATGTACTCGCCGGTTCTTGAATTACTGCAGGCCGAGATGCCACAAGTAGATCTGGTCCATTCTGCCTCGACGGGGTATGCGGGGCTGGTCGCGACGGCGATGCGGCAACGTCAGGATATTCCGTTCTTACTGACCGAACACGGGATCTATTCGCGGGAACGCGAGGAAGAACTGTTGCAAGCGACATGGATTCCAGTCGAATACCGTTCTTACTGGATCCGCTTTTTCCACCATTTGTCGCGCGAAGCGTACCGGGGAGCTCATGACGTCATCACGCTGTTTGATCGAAACAGTGAACTGCAGGAAGAGCTCGGGGCACGTCCTGAGAAGCTGCGAATCATTCCAAATGGAATCGATGCAACGGGACTGGGCGCGTTGGAAAGAACAGAACCGGGTGATGTTCTCCGGATTGGTGCCATCGTCCGCGTCGTGCCGATCAAGGACATCAAGACGATGATCCATGCGGCTAAAATTCTGCAGGAGATGCGGATTCCATTTGAACTCACCATCATGGGACCACTCGAAGAGGACGAAGAATATGCGGAAGAATGCGCGACGTTGATTCAGCAATTCGGATTGGAAAAAGAAGTGTTTCTCGTCGGGAAAGTCGATATCCGTGCGTATTTACCACGATTCGACGTCTGCCTGTTGACGAGCATCTCAGAAGGTCAGCCGCTTGCTGTACTGGAAGGTATGGCGGCCGGTGTTCCATGGATCGTAACCGACGTCGGCGCCTGCTCCGAACTGATCAATGGTCGGGCGGATGACCCATACGGACCGGCCGGATTCGTCGTGCCGCCCGTCAATCCACGGCGGATCGCGGATCGTTGTGCCTGGATGTATAACCAGCGGGACGAAGCAAAAAAACTCGGCGACAACGGTCGTCAGCGCGCCTTGTCCTATTACCAGACAAACCGCTTCATTTCGGAGTATCGGGCGTTGTATGAAGAAAGGAGTCTGACTTATGGCGGGCATCGGATTTAAACTACAGAAGTTATTTCAAGAAGATTATTTTTCCTCCCGTTTGAAGGCGTATGCGTTCGCAGGCCTCGTCACGTCAGGTCCTTGGCTGATTGTCATCACGACAATCGCCTTGACCCAGTTTTTGACGACGTATCTCTCGATTGCCTCCTTTGAAGAACGGACGACGTTTAATTTAACGGTTTCGTACAGCTTCATTTTTTCACAGGTCATTCTCGGCATTCAGCAATTAGTCGTGACCCGCTATTTAGCCGATTGTTTTTATGAACAACGTTATGAAGATATTTTCCCGACCTTTTTAGGCATGACGAAAGTGACGTTGACGATTGCGGGACTGCTTTATTTACTGTTCCTCAGTTTTTCCAAGCTTCCGTTTTTATTAAACGTATTGATTTTAATTTTGTTCATCACGATTAATTTGATTTGGGTGCATTTTTTATTTTTAAGTGCAGCGAAGTTTTATCAAGCGGTCGCCTACAGCTTTTTGATTGGTGCTGTGATCTCGATTGGATCAGTATTCGTGATTGACCGTTTCTTCCTTGACTACCTGACGGCTCCGTTCGCGACGAGTACGGCGTTGACGGCAGGATTTACGCTCGGTATGGTCGTGACGTTATTCGGATTATTTACATCGATGCTGCTGACGTTTCCCGATCGCGGAACACACGATCAGTTTTCCTACTTCAGTTATTTTGACCGCTATCCGGCTTTGTTTTGGACAAGCTTTTTATACAATATCGGGGTATGGATCGGGAACTGGGTCATCTGGTTTTCGGAAGGCGGGGCGACCCACCTCGGAACGTTCCGGTATCATCCAGTTTACGATACGGCGATTTTCCTGTCGTATTTGACCGTGATTCCGACCATGACGATTTTCGTCATCTCGGTGGAAACCCGTTTTTATGAACGATACCGGGTATTCTATGGGTATGCCAATGAAGGCGGAACGTTGCAACAAATCGAAAAAGCGAAAACGGCGATGTTGCTTGTCTTAAAGCAGGAACTACAACGATTGTTCCGGAACCAAGGGTTGTTTACTTTATTTGTTCTGGTCTTTGCCTCGACATTACTCGGCTATTTGGAGCTGTCGCGCGATACGATCAGTATCTTCCAAATGACGACGGTCGGTGCTTTTTCCAATGCGATGGTTCTCGTCTTGACCTTGTTGCTGCTTTACTTTGAGGATCAGCGGGGAGCGGCCGTGACGTCGATTTTATTTTTCCTCTTGAATGGTGTCTTTGCCTTCATCATCGCTCCGTTTGGTTATGAAGGATTTGGCTTAAGCTTTGCGCTAGGTTCAACGATGACATTTGCGTATGCGTTGATTCGATTAATTCAATTCGTATCGGAAATTGATTATCATACGTTTTGCCGGATCGAGCGTGCACCTAAAAGTAATCGCTTTACCCGGGTCGGAGAACGTTTGAACCGGATTGGTGCGTGACAGACAAAAACCCGAAGTATTTCCCCTTTGAGGGAAAGCCTTCGGGTTTTTTTGGCGTCCTTAACGCGAACGATAACCGTCCGGGTTTTGCGATTGCCAACGCCACGCATCTTTACACATATCATATAACGTTTTTTCGGCTTTCCAGCCCAGTGTCTGTTCCGCTTTTGAAGCATCGGCGTAGCACGTCGCGACGTCTCCCGGACGCCGTTCCGCGAATTGACGGTCGATTGTCATATTGGTGGCTTCCTCGAACGTCGCGACGAGTTCGAGAACACTTGTCCCTTGTCCGGTTCCGAGATTAAACGCCTCGATACCAGCATGCCGATGCTCGAGTGCCTTAACGTGACCTTTCGCCAAATCGACGACGTGGATGTAGTCCCGGACGCCGGTTCCGTCATCTGTCCCGTAATCATTGCCGAAAATTTGAAGGGTATCCAGTTTACCGGCAGCGACTTGCGTGACATACGGCATGAGATTGTTCGGAATGCCATTTGGATCTTCGCCGATCCAGCCGCTCGTATCTGCACCAATCGGATTAAAGTAACGAAGCAGGGAAATATCCCACGCAGCATCTGCCGCCGCGATGTCTTCGAGAATTTGTTCGATCATCAATTTCGTCGTCCCGTACGGATTCGTCGTCGAACGGGGAGCGGACTCATCGATTGGTGTGACTTCCGGAATCCCGTAGACCGTAGCAGATGAACTGAAGACCAGTTTTTTGACATCATGTCGTGCCATTGTCTCGAATAGGACGAGTGAGCTAATCAGGTTATTTTGATAGTAGGCGAGGGGGTGGGCGACAGACTCGCCGACCGCCTTCAATCCGGCGAAGTGAATGACAGCGTCAATCGGATGAGCCGAAAAAATCTCTTCGAGCCGCGCTTCGTTTCGGACATCGACTTCATAAAACGTCAAAGACCGTTCTGCCAATTGTTCGATTCGGGTGACGGCACTTTTATGACTGTTGCTCAAGTTGTCGACGATGATGACATCGTGTCCTTCCCGTAAAAGCTCAAGGCACGTGTGACTGCCGATGTAGCCTGCTCCGCCTGTAACTAAAATATTCATATTACACTCTCCATTTCGGTACCATTATTTACAATATCATAGCATGGAATGGGAGAAGAAAAGAAGTCAAGGAACTCTTTGGGCAATAATTGAAAATATACATTAAATGAATGTTTTCAAAGAGACAAGGGTATGTGTAAGGGGAGTCGGATAAAAAATGATAATGATGGAGGCTGAAAAAATGGAGCAACTGAATGGTTTTCCAACATCTTATTGGCGTATTTCGCTTGAACCTTCGACCTATCCGAAACTTGAAACGAATTTGACGAGTGATGTTGTCGTCATCGGCGCTGGTATCGCCGGGCTCGTCACGGCTGTTCAACTGATTGAACGGGGATATGACGTGACGTTGATCGAGGCTGACCAGATCGCAAGCGGAACGACCGGTTATACGACGGCGAAAGTTTCCTCTCAACACGGTTTGATTTACGACGAATTGATTCGTACGTTCGGCGAGGAGAAAGCACGGTTGTATCATGAAGCGAACGAAGAAGCGATCCATTTTCTGCGCGATCAGACGACGCGCCTTGCCATCGATTGTGAACTAGAAGATCAGGATGCGTATCTGTACGTCGCGTCCAGTGGACCGAAACACAAGCAACTGATAAAAGAAGGGGACGCCTACAGCCGGCTCGGTATCAACGGTGGTGATGCGACGCAAGAAGTCAAAGACAGATTGCCATATCCCGTCGAACAAGCGCTCGTCATCCGCGATCAAGCCCAGTTTCATCCTGTCAAATACTTACTGGGTCTCGCACGTCACTTTACGGAACAAGGCGGGAAACTGTACGAGCAGACACGTGCGACGTCTGTCGAATCGAAACGGACACCAACCGTGTTGCTTGAATCCGGTCACCAAATCGAGGCACAAAAAGTGATCGTCGCGACACACTTTCCGTTCAATGACTTCAAAGGACTCTATTTCTCGAAACTTGAAGTGCATCGCTCGTATATCGTATCGGGACTTGTTCCGGAAGATTTCCCGGACGGCATGTTCATGAGTGCCGATCAGCCGAGCCGGTCGCTTCGGCATACGCATACAGCGGACGGAAAACGACTTGGACTGTTTGGCGGAGAGAATCATCTGTCCGGTCATCAGACGGATACGAAAGCGAACTATCAAGCATTAGCTGACTTTGCGGAAGGAGAGTTTCGTGTCACGCAAGTGGAACAATTCTGGTCTGCCCAGGATTTGATTTCACTCGATAAATTACCGTATATCGGACAGATGACGGATAACGACCCGAACATCTTGGTTGCGACCGGATTTGCCAAGTGGGGGATGACAAACGGGATTGCAGCCGGTCTGCTCTTATCCGATTTATTGACCGGCATACCCAATCGATTCCGCGGATTGTTTGACCCGAATCGGTCAAAGTTGCATAGACAGGACGTAAAACAATTCGCGAAGAACAATGCCGACGTCGCAATTGAATTGTTAAAAGGAAAAGTGAGCCGTACGAGCCGATCGGCGGACGACCTTAGCATCGATGAAGGAGGAATCGTCCGGTATGGCGGTAAAACGGTCGGCGGGTATCGGGATGTGTCCGGCGACCTTCATCTTGTCAAGACGACGTGTACACATATGGGTTGCGACGTGAAATGGAACAACGGGGAACGCTCGTGGGATTGTCCGTGTCACGGCTCCCGGTTTGACTATGAAGGAAATGTACTGGAAGGACCGGCGGTGAAACCGTTGAAAAAATGGAATGAATGAGAAAACGTCCCTACATTTTTTGTGTGGGGACGTTTCTATTTACTTATTGAAAAACGCTTTTCGGGACGAAGATTTCCGGTTGTCCTGTCGAATAAGGAGCGATTTCATACGATTGGAAGATGACTTTGATGCCGTCTTTCATCATCAGATACTCGGTATTTTTAGATACGTCAACGTCGCTCAAGCGGTCAACAAAATAATTCTTGTTATTCTTAAGTTTGTCGTAGATGTATTTCTCTACTTTCTTCATTTGTGTCGAAGTTTTTAACACGCCGGTAATCGGCACTTCTTTTCCGGTTTTGAGTGAATAGTTGACACCGTATTTGACACCCAGTCCATGTGCGCCGCCTGTGTAGGCGTAGTCAGACAAGGTGAATGTCAAATAAGCAGAGTTATTTCCGGACACTTTGTAAGATGTGCTGTATGTATAGTTGCACATCGCCGGATATTCTTTACAAGAAGTAGGGTCTGTCTCTTCTTTTTGCAAAGCTTCTAGCTCTAAATAATTTTGATAGGCAAATTTTGAGAAGTCCGTCAAATCAGCATTGATGGTTTTTCGGACGCTCGTCGATGGACCTTTCGTGACGTATGGATACTTTAAGGCTTTTTTGTTATTGGCATACTTCGTGATGACGGTCGGTTTCGTCGCCGCATCGACCGAGAAGGTAGTCGGTACAAGCAGTGTTGCAGAGAGGATAGGGATGAGCCAAGCTTTTTTCAAGTACATTCACTCCTTAATGAATAAGTTAATCTTATTATACGTGATACCACTTGGTATGTAAGTATTTCCCTTAATATTCTTGTTATTTGTAATAGGATATTTTTAAGTCCAAATGACCTTCATTATTTAGACTGATATCAGAATTTAATATTCAATTCATTTTTTTATGTGCTATAATTACCTGGTATTAAAAATATTCAAGCGTTTAACTATATCGGTCGGGTCGATCTTCATGTGGATGTTACGAATTCACCGTCACGAACGCCGTTTACAGGTTTTATATCAAGTTCATTTCATAGTAGCGTCGTGAACGCTGTACGAATTCGAGGAGGAAGCAACACATGAGTAAAGAAAAAATCGCCCAGCTCCGCAAGCACGTTTCGCCTTTTGAGAAGGCAGACGTCAAATCCAGCGTCCGGCAGATGATCAATACGATCTTGCCGTTTCTCGTCGCTTGGTTCCTGGCTTATCAAGCCTTACAGATTTCGGTCTGGCTTGCCATCCCGCTTGCGATCGTCGCAGCCGGTTTCGTCGTCCGGATGTTCATCATTTTCCATGACTGTACACATGGGTCATTCTTTAAAAACAAAAAAGCCAATGCCATCGTCGGAACGATCACAGGCATCCTGACGTTGTTCCCATATGAAAAGTGGAAACGCGAGCACTCAATCCACCATGCATCAAGCGGGAACTTGGACAAACGCGGTGTCGGTGATATTTGGGTCATGACGATTGAAGAATATGTCGAAGCCTCAAAATGGACACGTCTGAAATACCGTCTCTACCGGAATCCGCTCGTCATGTTTGGTCTTGGACCACTCTTGTTGATTCTTGTCGTCAGCCGCTTTAACCGGAAAGATGCCCGTAAGAAAGAACGCATCAATACGCATGTCATCAATGCCTCGTTGATCGTCTTGTATGCCATCATGATTTACTTCATCGGTTGGCAGGCCTTCCTGATCATTCAAGGAACGACGATGTTCACAGCAGGCGTCCTCGGCATTTGGTTGTTCTACGTCCAGCATACGTTTGAGGACTCGTACTTCGAGGATGAGAGCGAATGGGATTACGTCAAGGCCGCGATCGAAGGCAGCTCGTATTACGAATTGCCGAAAGTTTTACAGTGGGTGACGGGAAACATCGGTTTCCACCATGTGCACCATTTAAGTCCGCGTGTACCGAACTACAACTTAGAAAAAGCGCATACCGCGACACCACCGCTTCAAAAAGCAACGACGATTGGCTTGTTCTCGAGTCTGAAGTCGCTTCGCTACAAGCTGTATGATGCGAAAAATAAAACGTTCGTGACGTTCGGTGAAATCAAGCATCTCTTGCGTGAACCGAAAACATCTGTCATGTAATCCATCGTGCCTTGCTTCCGATAATGGAAGTAAGGTTTTTTTATTTTGCATCGAACACGTCTCAATCAATATTTCACGATAAAGTCATTGGCATTCGAAGGGGCTTTCGGTATGATGGGGATGGAGACGGAAACTGTAAAAATATCCTATTTGATGATGTTTTTAAAAAATCAATGGATGGTTTATGAAATATGCAGAGGGGGTGAAGGGATGGAAAAGGAAATGCAGCCGATGGAGCTAGAGACAAAACGGAGTTTACGAAAAGAACGGATGTATTTCGTCCTCCTTTTAATCAGTACGATTCTGACGGGATGTACTTTGATTGTCGGGGCGATTGCACTCGGGAAAGCAGCTGTAGTGATTTTGTCCATCGTTCTTGTCCTCCTCTTGATCATCTGGGTCAAGCACTGGGTGCAGGTGATGACGATTCGTGATACCGGCGTACTTTTAGGGAGTACACAATACCCAAACGAATACGAAGAGATTCGGCGATATGCTGAACAGGTTGGACTATGGAAAATGCCTGAGGTGTTCGTCACACGGCATCCACACATTAAAAGTCCCGCGACCATCGGATTGTTCCAAAAGTATCTGCTTGTCCTGCCTTCACCCGACTTAACGGATTCAGCCACACGATTTGAAGTCATCCGGGAACTGGTCCGATTACGGCACAATCATGAGGAGAAAAAGTTGTTATTGCTTCTTGGAAGCTGGATTCCGTTCCTGCGTGCTGCTTATCTGAGAGCATGTGCGGAGACGGCAGATCGATTGGCACTGGCTCAATTGGAAGAAGCGGAACGGGTCCCGGCGCTTATCCAATCGATTGTTGGTCCTGTGACATGGACGCGCCTCCAACTGGATCAGTACATAGAAGAAAAAATCCGTCCTGTTTCCATCGGTTCGTCGATCAGCCATTTGTTCCGGCATCAACCATCCGTTGCCCGGCGTTTAGAGACGGCAGGACGACCCGTGACTTCTTTGAAGAAAACGCAGCGGACTGCCCAGATAGTGGTCGTATTTGCCGTGGTGGTCGTCGCGACGGGCGTATTGGTTCTCGTGAACAAGGTGGAGATTTGGAGCACGCTCGGAAGTTGGTCGATGCCGACTGAACAAACCAGCAGTTCGCAAGAGGATTTAGATGAAACTGAACTGATGGCAGCCATTCAAAAAGGAACCTTAGATGAGATCAATCAACTGATTCCGACGAGTGACATCGAAGCGGTAGATGCGGACGGAGATACAGCATTGCATTACCTCGGTTACCGTAAGTCGAGTGAAGGGTTGGAGGATGTCTTCAAGAAGCTGCTTGCCGCAGGGGCAGATGAAGATGCCGTCAATACATTTGGAGAGCGGCCGTTCATTACTGCCGTCTACAGCAACAATAAGGAACTTGTGGAACTGTATTTAAAACGCGGCGAAGCAATCAATCAGCAAGATGATGAAAAATATACACCGTTGCATCATGCTGTGGAAGGGGAAGGCAAGCAGACCGTCAAGCTTTTGCTCGACGAGGGAGCAGATTCTGCGCTGAAAAATGCCGACGGCTATACACCACTTATGATGGCGCAAGAGTACGAGCTGGATGATATTATCGCCCTTCTGAAACAATATCAAACACAGACGTTATGAAAAAAGACGATTTCCCATCTCCGGGAAATCGTCTGTTCGTTTCGTGAATTAGTTTGGTGCTTTAGCTGTATCGATGATCCGACCTTCGATTTTGTAATCGAGGGTTTTCTTTTCGATTGCATAGTCACGCAGGTTCTCCCAGTCAGATAAACCGAGATCCGTTACGCGACCTTCTTTATAAGCGGTCTCAAACGGTGTGAGGAAATCTGATCCTTTTGCAGTGAATGCGTTGGTCGCGACGACGTATGTCTTCGCCGGGTCGACTGCTGTAAATGTTCCATCTGCGCCAATCTCGATTTTTGTCACACGTTGTCCTGCTGCTTTTGATCCGTCATAGGTCAGCTTCATGCCGGACACTTGAAGGAATCCGCCGTTTTCAAGCGGTGCGAGTCCAACACTGATTTCAAAGAGGTCTTTCAACTGGGCACCTGTCATCTTGACTGTAGCGAGTGTGTTCCCGTATGGCAGAGTCGTCAGGATTTCACCTGCTGTCAATGGACCGGCATTGATTGGTGCGCGGATTCCACCGCTGTTTTGCACCGCGATGACCGTTTCCGGATTTACTTTCTTCGCTTTATCAAGCATCGCATCCGTGATCAAGTTTCCGAGTGCCGTCTCGCTGTTTCGTACACTGACCGTGTTTGTAGGGCTAGTCCGGAGATTGACCAACTCATTGACGATCGTCGCGCCAACTTCTTGATTCTTAAGGGTTGAAATTTTATCCGCGTACGGCTTCAGGATTTCTGCTGCTTTTGCGTCTGCTGCAAGCGCTTTGACAGGAATCAGCGAACCGTCGTACGACTTGATCTTCCCTTTATAATCAAACGTGACGTTGACGTCACCGAGGAAGTCGCTGTACTGGAAAGCTTGAGCGATGATTGTCGGTTCTTTTTTCTTCGTTTCTTCGTCAGCCGGGATATAGACCGGTTTATCTAACTGACTGTGCGAATGACCACCGATGATGACGTCGATTCCGTCCACATTATTAGCCAATAACTCATCATTATCAACTGCCGGATTGTCATTATACCCGATATGTGTCAAAGCAACGATTTTGTTGACACCACGTTTTTTGAATTTATCAACAGTCGCTTGCGCACTCTTGATGTAGTTTGAGAACGTTACGCTTCCTGGGCTTGAGATGTCTTTTGTTTCTTCCGTCGTTAAACCAAAGAAGCCGACTTCCTCACCGTTGATTTCTTTAATGATTCCTTGGTAAATATGACCTTCATCAGGTCCTGATGTAATCGTATTTTTTTGGTAGCCGTTGAACAACGGATTTTTGCTGAAGTTGACGTTGGCTGTGATGAACGGGAACTGGGCTCCGGCGACGAAAGCTTGAAGGGCAGCACCTTGATCCTGTTCGCCCAAGTCAAATTCATGGTTACCGAATGTCATCATGTCATATTTCATGTAATTCATCAGTTCAAGATCGGCCTGTCCTTTGAATTCATTGAAATAAAGTGAACCAGAGAAGACATCTCCTGCGTCAAGAAGGAGACTCGGCGTACCTTCTGCACGATATGCGGCACGACGCTCTTTGATCGCTGTGGCCCGTTTTGGTGCATTGTCGAGTGAGGCATGTGTATCATTTGTGTGAAGCAAAGCAAGACTAAAGTCATTTTTTTTCACATCACGGATGTTGATTTTCGCTTTTTTCGTAACGGTTTTTCCTTTATGTGTTACACTTCCTACAGCATAAACCGTTCCTGATTCTGAGGTGTCGACTTTCGACCATGTGACAGTCTTGTCGTAGGCTTTACCGTTCGCATACAGAACTGCTAATTTTTTAGGTAAAACCGGTTTTTGATCGACGAAAATCGTTTGTTCAGGTACAGATTCGATGATTTTGATGACGTAGTTTTCGATATGAATCTTAATTTCGATCGGTAATTTCTTTTTACCATATGTTCCTTTTACGGTTTGGTACGCATTGAAGACGTGTTTGTTATACGCTTTCCAAGTAATCGCTTCCCCTTTGTATGTAGCTGGTAACTTGACCGGGGCACCTTTCGTGAAGACCAGTGATTTGAGCTTAACCGTCTTGACTTTGACATGTGTTGCAGCGGATACGGTAGTCTGCGCAACCGGCACGATTGCCGATGTCGTCAGGGCGACAGCGACAGCTGCCGCATAAAGCGGTTTTGATTTGTACATACGTAAAAATCCTCCTTCAAAGTAGGTGTATGAATACAAGGTCCGGGACGATAACTGACCTCTTCTTCTACTATACGTGTTCAAATGATCAAACAGCGGTTATTTTTTTGTAAAAACCATAAAGGTTTTGCGAAAAACAAAAAAAGATAACGCTTTCATTATAGGCTTTGGTGTGAAAAAATGAAAGAACGATTCCGTTTACACAAAGAAAAATATATTTGGAAAAGGAGACCTTAGACCATGAGGGAATCCG
This sequence comes from Caryophanales bacterium, assembly GCA_902363455.1. GTDB lineage: Bacteria > Bacillota > Bacilli > Exiguobacteriales > Exiguobacteriaceae > Exiguobacterium_A. The sequence continues at coordinate 216,964 of CABJAC010000001.1, forward strand.
TGAAAGGCGCGCTTTTATTAGGGATTATCGGAATCATCGCGCTTCTGTTGATCTGGGGATTATCGTCTCCACCGACTACAATTGAATCTCCTCTGTTCATTCTATTTTGAATCAACTTCAATAGACGTATCTTACGCTATGAAAGTTGCTTTTTTCTATGATGAGAAAGAGGCGGTTTTGTTTCGGTTTGACTAATCCATTGACACGTTTTTTAACGATGGCTAGAATTGATTAAGTGTATGACCTCACATATCTGTTTGATTAGAGGAAGAAACGTGTGTTTTAAAGAGAAAGGGGGAATCAACCAACGTGCAGGCAGTCTGCCTGTCTGCGGATCATTCGTTTGAAGAATCGCGAATGACAATCCGTCGTTTATTTAACTGAAGATAAAACTGAATTAAAATACATGTACCTTTACAGATCGGAAGGAAATTAATTATGTGGAAAGAAATGAAAAGCATCATCCGCGAACAGGTGGAGAATTTTCCGCTGATTCGTCGACTTGCACGTTATGAAATCAAATCGGCGCATGCGGAGCAACGGCTTGGACTTTTATGGGAGCTTCTGAATCCGGGCTTACAAATCTTCATCTATTGGTTTGTTTTTGGTGTTGGCTTAAGAGGAAACAAAAATGTGGATGGCGACATTCCATTCATTGTGTGGATGCTTTGCGGTATCGTTGTCTGGTTCTTCATCAATGATGCACTGTTGCGCGGGTCCAATTCGATCAACAATCGGTTGGCCATGGTCACGAAGATGCGTTTCCCCATGAGTGCGATTCCGTCTTATGTGATTTTGTCGCGGATGTACCAACATTTTGCGATGCTTCTGATTGTCTTCGTTGTGGTCCTGGCAAACGGGATTCCGCTTACGTGGAAACTGCTCCAGTTGCCTTATTATATGGCAGCCACTTATATTTTTGTCTATGCCTTTTCCCTTTGTTTTTCGACATTGATTACGCTCGTCAAAGACATCCAGTTATTTTTACAATCGATGATGCGGATGCTTTTTTATCTGACACCGATTTTATGGAACATTGAACGTTTCCCGGCTGAACTGCACGGTATTTTACGTCTGAATCCAATCTTTTACTTGGTGGAAGGATATCGGGCAAGCTTACTCGGTGGCGCCTGGTTTTTCCAAGAATGGCCGACCGGACTTTATTTCTGGAGCGTGACACTGCTCTTATTCACAGCCGGAACATTTTTACACATCAAGTTCCGCAAATCATTTACTGAGCTTGTTTGAGGAAGGAAAACGCTATGTCTATGATAAAACTCGACCATGTCACGAAACGATTTGATATGGTGAAGACGACAAAAGAAAAATTTAAGCTGTTGTTTAAAAATAAAAGTAAAGACGTCAAGACATTTACGGCACTTCGTGATGTCTCCCTTGAAATCGGATCCGGTGAAGTGGTCGGTCTTGTCGGGATCAACGGCTCCGGGAAGTCGACCTTGTCGAACTTGATCTCCGGTATTATCTACGCCAATGAAGGCGAAGTGGAGATCAATGGAGAAGTCGCGATCATCGCAGTCTCACAAGGATTAAAAAATGTGTTGACGGGACGCGAAAATATCCGTTTGAAATGTTTGATGCTCGGGATGGATGACGCGGAAATCGAACGCCGGATGCCGGGAATCATCGATTTCGCGGATATCGGTGACTTTATCGATCAGCCGATCAAAAAGTATTCGAGCGGAATGAAGTCGCGACTCGGATTCGCTATCGCTGTCAATGTCGATGCGGACATCTTGATTGTCGATGAAGCCTTGTCCGTCGGAGACCAAACGTTTTATAACCGCTGTATCGATAAGATGAATGAGTTCAAAAGTGAAGGCAAAACGATCATCTTTGTCAGTCATTCGTTGAGTCAGATTAAAAGTTTTTGCGAGCGAGTCATTTGGCTCGAATACGGACAAGTCAAACAGGACGGATCAACAAAAGATGTCTTGCCGGAGTATAAAAACTTTTTGGCCGATTACAAGAAGCTGTCGAAAGAAGAGCAACATCAATACCGGAAAGATCGTCTGAAAGAACAGGCACAAACTGCTAAAGTCGGGAAGAAAAATACGGATGCGGAAGATACCGTCAAACATCCGGGTTGGATTTTGTCAGGCATCAGCCTGCTTGTCCTTGCGGCAGGGAGTCTGATGGTCATTGACGAGACACCATCGTTTTCTACCTTTACGGAAGCACTTTCCAAACTGTTCTAAAAAACAGCCTGTTCCTGTAACAGCGAATAAAAAAAGAAACAAAGGCAGCGGATCATGCATCTGCTGCCTTTGTTTCGGGAAAAGAGGATTTTAAGTCAGTCCTTCTTTAGAAAATCGAAAAGAGATCTCATGTTTGCTCCGTATTCATATACGTTTTGACACGGGGAGCCACGTAGGATTGCAGACGTTCCATTAACCGGCCCAGGTCAGATTCAACGAGTAACATGCCGGCATGTTCCGGAATCAAAAAGCCTTTTGCCTCCATTTGTTGAAACAGGGCGACGAGCGGATCGTAATAGCCGTCAACGTTTAAGATGCCACATGGTTTTTCATGTAAACCGAGTTGAGCCCATGTGAAGACTTCAAAAAATTCCTCCATCGTTCCCGGTCCACCCGGCAAGATGATAAATCCATCGGCGAGTTCTGCCATCTTTGCTTTTCGGTCGTGCATGGAGTCAACGAGATGAAGGGTTGTCAGGTTCGGATGTGCAATCTCTTTTTCCTGTAAAAAATGCGGCAGTACACCAATCGCCTGTCCGCCTGCTGCCAGAACAGCATCTGCAACAGCCTCCATCGTTCCGACACGTGAACCACCGTAGACTAAGTTCAGCTGTTGACGGGCAAGAAGTGTGCCAAGCTCTGTTGCCGCTTCACGAAAAATGGGTGTCACCCCATCCTTTGAACCACAAAATACTGCCAGTTGTTTCATCGCTTGTTCCTCCTTCTTGAAATGATCTTCTGTCAGTCCATCATATCAAAGGAATTGGAATAAGAGGGGATTTGTCGTCGTGTCACGAAAAAAGGACGAGAGGAAAAAAATAAGAGGGAAGGAGAACAAGATGAGACCTAAAACTATCGTTTGGCTTGTATTACTCATTGCCGGAATTAATCTGGCAATTGGTATTTTTATACCGGAATCCTCTACCCGGACAACCATCAGCAGTGTGTTGCTCGGATTGGTCATTCTGCTCGGAGTAGGCTATTTCATTGCCTTACGTCGTTCATCGAAGTAAAAAAATCCATTTTGTCTATTAAAACAGACAAAATGGATTTTTTTGAACATATCAATAGAAAAAATTGAATGAATATCTTTCACTCTCTATTTTTATGCAAATTATCGATATAAAGAGGGATAGAATAATTAAGAATTAAAGACTTAAGGACATACGACCTAAGACAAAAGATGCAGTAAGTGTTAATAATGTGCAAATTACACCAAATATTCGTATTCGAATATTCAAAGGGGGTCTAAGGATATATGATGTTGTTACAAAGCTAGACAAAAATATTAGGAGGTTATTCATTATGAACTTGAAAAATAAATTATTTTTATCTATTAGTAGCGTAGGAATCACACTTTCAGCATTTGGAATCATTCATTCAGAAGGCACAGTAATCAAAACAGAAGTAGCCGGAAACAACCTGCCGACAGAATTCTCAGTGAAACGTGACGTAGCCGGAAACAACCTGCCGACAGAATTCTCAGTGAAACGTGACGTAGCCGGAAACAACCTTCCGACAGAATTCTCAGTGAAGCGTGACGTAGCCGGAAACAACCTTCCGACAGAATTCTCAGTGAAGCGTGACGTAGCCGGAAACAACCTTCCGACAGAATTCTCAGTGAAGCGTGACGTAGCTGGAAACAACCTTCCGACAGAATTCTCAGTGAAGCGTGACGTAGCTGGAAACAACCTGCCGACAGAATTCTCAGTGAAGCGTGACGTAGCCGGAAACAATCTGCCGACAGAATTCTCAGTGAAGCGTGATGTAGCCGGAAACAACCTTCCGACAGAATTCTCAGTGAAGCGTGACGTAGCAATCAACAACTTGCCGACAGAATTTTCGTTCAAAAATATCGTTTAAGAGTTGGGTTGTTCATTAAGTTGAATATAGTGCATTTTATCAGAGATAATAATTTCTTTGTATTCGTTCATCCCTAACAAATCAAAAAGTAAATAGGCTTTTGTATATGCCTCTTTTATATCTGAAAAGTCTGCATAACTGAACTCTAAAGCAGAAGCTTTTTGAAACAGTAATTGTCCAAGTAAGGACATGTCTTTAAATCTTAAGCTGTCGTGAATTCCTTCTTCAATGTAAATTAATGCTTCAGAAATCTTATCCATGTCGAGTAGGATTTTAGAAAAGTTGTATAAAATCCTAATTCGATCAATCATCAATTCGTCGTTATCAAAATTTAATTTAAGTAATTCCTGATAGACCGATATTCCGCGCTTAAAACTTTTATTTTCATAATACATCGTTGCAATTGCTGACTTTAATCGGATTAGCATTTTAGGAGAATAATAGGTTGTGGAATAGATATCTGATAGCTTTTGCAGTTCAACGATGCAAGTCCGAAAATCGATTTTCTTTAACCGGTATGAGGATAAGTGAAAATAGTATTGATAAAGCAGTGAAGCTTCTTCTGTAAGGCGTAAAGTTGTTAAAAGATGTCTAGTCTCATTATAGATTTCTTTATACTTTAAATTTCTGAATTTCATCAATAACGCATCGTCTATCGTCCGTAATGAATCGTATTGTTCTGTACGATCTAAAAAAACGGTCATCGGTACCTGCAGCCTTCTTGATAAAGCAAACAGCAAATCAACGGTCGGAGAATGTGTTCCACTTTCAATCTTACTGATTTCCGCTTGACTGCAAATCCCGTTCGCTAAATCCTTTTGTGTCAGATTGTGCTTCTTGCGAAGGCGGCGAAGGGCTAGACCAATCTGCGGTGACGTGAATTGATCCATCGGATTGTGTCCTTTCTGTCCACTGGATTTGAGAAAACGATACCCTTTCTTATTATAAGAGGGAACGGAATCGGATACCAATCTTTTCATTCAAAATGTCGTCAACGTGTTGTTCACCATCCAAACGAAAGAAAGGGGTACACCTATGAATCTCACCTTTAAAGAATCGCGACGTACGATGACATCTTACGGTTGGTGCTTGAATACTGCCAACGTATCGGTCGCACCCTTGGCAAGTCGTGAAATGGAACGTACTACACTGCAAACAAAACGTGAATTGAAAACTTCGAGATGACGTCACTTCACGACGTGGCTTCATTCCGTTCCCGGTATGAAGTCTTTTTTTGTAAACGGAAACCGAAAGGAGCACGATGATGATCGGACTAACGATTTTAGCTGAAAATGAAGGCTGGTTATACCAACTGGATCCGAACGATGCGCTGATTGCATTTTGTGAGCAACATCGATTTACGATGGATCGTTATGATTATGATCAGCATACGTTTTTGGATTTACTGGACTACATGGAATTTCAGGAATTCGAACATTATTTGTTTATCCTACATGGTGCAGGAGAACGCACATTGCGACTGGTCGCGTATCTGCAGCAACGAATGCTTCATGTTCAATTTCATTTGATGAATGATCAAGGAGACGTTCTGTTTGGCGATCCGTCTTTCCTTGAAGGAAATGTACCACACGTCAAATCCGGTTTTTCTAAACAACCGATTGAATTACAAAATGCCTTGATGTCTTTATTTACCGGAGTCTATCCGAATGCGACATCCCGTCAACCGCAACCGTTGCGTCACGTCTACGTCGAAGAAACGGATTTATTGAATGCCATCGAACCGGAATTGTTCGATCAGATGACGATCAACAGTGTAGTGTACATCGATCAACCGACGCGTCATGACTTGCCAGTCATCGAGCTGATGAGTCGGACACCGGTCTTGATCGCCTTTTCCAATACCTTACCGTTTCACATCAAAGAATGGTTAGCGACTGTTGATCGTGAGTCGATTCAAAGGGCTTTTCAGGAGTGGCATGAGACGAGCATCGTCTCAAATCCGGAACGTCGGATGGGGATATTGGATTATGCAACACTTGTCGGGATGGGTATCTCCCACCGGTTGTTCCTTTTTCAAGACGGTGTATTCTCAGACTATGGAAAAACAAAACCGCTTCATGTAACGTCTGATTTTAATTTTTTTCAGATGCAGGAACAACAATGGATGAAATCGAATGCCTTGGCTCCGTTGCCAGAACTGGTCTTATATCCGATCTTGTTTCAACTGGCTTCCGTTTTTCAGGGGGAAAGCCGGTTCGTTACGCCGTACAATGAATATGAGCTTCCACGGACCAATGGAAAAATCGGACCGCTGGCGATGATCGGGATTCAAAATAACGAAGGTTGTTTTACTTTTGAACTGATGACAAACCGACTGTTCGAGACAGACGAAATGTTCCTCGCGATTTTGGAGGCCGATCAAAAAGAACGCTTTGATATCTTGCCGGAACGGCTTGGTGCAGACTATGAATCTGCGGTTCAGGCGTATAAGGAGTTGATTTATCGTGGATAAGCCGCCGCTGTTTGGTCCGTTTTTACGAAAGGGAAGCTACTCCCGTGTACAAGTACTTGAAAATTTATTCGCGGATGATCACTTTGCGGCACTGTACCAAGAGACTTCGATTCTATCGGAAGTCGATGAGCTGATGTTGTACCGGCGTTATCTACGGAAGGAAGACCGTGTCTTGCTGTATGGAAATTTATCACCGTATCTATTTAATACATTGTGTGAAGAAGGATATGATTTGTATCTCGTCGAACCGGAATTAAATCGAATTACAGGAATCGCTGAACCTTATTTATACCGGGTCTATGGTCTCAGCAATGACTTGATTGATGTGTTGGGAGACGGAGTTTTTCATAAAATCATCTTGCCCGGAACGACGATTTCCCGATACTCACGGGGGGAACTGTTACTCTTTTTCCGGAATATCCGACAATTGTTGGCGGTCAACGGGCAATTACTCGTCACAATACACAATGCCGACTATTTGAAGCAACATGTCCAACCCATTGCTTCACGCCGTATGCAGGACTGCAACGTGTTTTATGGACAACGGGTCGAGAAGAGCCGACTGATCTTTAATTTATATTTGAAATCAAGACGTGAAGAGAAAGTCAGCTACTTGGTAGAGTATTTATACGAACCGGAAACGTTGTTTGAATTTGCTCAACTCTCCCGTTATAAAGGACGTACGTTGTACTCGGGGAAAAGTGTTAGTATTTTAGAACTAGTTGAACTACCTCCACCTACGCTTCGCTAAGAGGTGGAGGATTCCTGAGTTATTCAACCTAGCGGTCAAAAATTTATCAGGCTAACCCCGTCGTCCCGACGGTTGAACGTTGATCTTGTCCGTTTCTTTTATACGGATGCCTACTCTGCTTGGTTTTCGCTACTTCGGTCATCCGCAAGGTGAACGTTGAAGATTTTACGTGACAGACGAACTTCCTGTCACAACCCCATATCTTCAGTTTTCAAAGAACATGACTCTTTTTTTATTCCTGATGTTAATTGTTTTCAAACCAAGAGTGTCGGACAATTGACGTGTCGCAAGACACGCCTTGCCCGAAGACGATTCATCTCCCACTTGCACTAGGGCTTCGCCCTGAACGTTTAGAAGTGGGAGTATTCTCGTCTAATTTTGATAAAATCGGCTGATTCGGGATCATATCAGAGAGTGGACTTACATCCATTCTCTGTTTTTTTATAAAGAAAAGATGAAATTCTAAGAATAAGAACAGGAATATTAAACAAGAGCGAGAATTCTTCTTCTTAGATAATTTCTTTAGAGATTCTGACGTACTAGTTTAACTAGGTCTAAAGATAGGGTATTGGAAAAGAAGTGCGTATTAGTCAGGTTTACGATATCATGATGAAATCGGAGGGCTATAAACGTTATGGATGAACATATGACTCGAGAAAAAGCCTTACAGGCCAGTTGTGAATCTTTTACTGAAACCTTGTTTCTGGAAGAGTCTTTTGAACTGCTGGATCATAGGATTCTTCCCGACGCCTTCGGTAAAAGCGGTACACATCTCACATTCAGATCGGACAGACGAGAGTTGAAGTTCAGCTTCGTCAGTCAGGCTCACAGTCGTTTTGAACGTGTATTTTTAGCTGAAAAAACAGCAGAATCGCCATTTTTCAGTCGAATATTGGAAGCCACATATGAAAATGGTCAGTTGTACATCCATCATATTTTAAAATCAGATTAACCGTATAACTGAAACACGATGAGACATGTGCAGGAAAAATCCTGCCCGCTTCTCATCGTGTTTTTTAGATTTCGATGGAGTGCAGTCCATGTTGAAGGGCTTGATCGATGGAGGTGGCCATATGGTTCCGGACTTCTTGAGTGAGAAGGCGGCCATTAAAGTAAACTTCCGGTGAAAGCGTCAAGTGGATAAGGATGTCTTCTAACACTGGTTTGATGTCCAGCGGTTGAGACGTCTTCGAGGATTGATCCATGAATTCTTGTAGAGATGGGTGTTGGACATACTGGGGGTCAACTAAATCAATCACAGTCGTGTTTAAAGCAAGGGCCAGCCGTTCCAGTGATTGGGCATTTGGCATACGTTGACCACGCTCATACGCAGAAATGGAAGTGACATTTTCTCCACATTGTTCTGCTAAATATTTTTGTGTGTACTTATGTTGTTTCCGCAACTTCATGATTTTCTTTCCGAGAGTTCGTTTCACAGGACTCAACTCCTATTCTTGCGTCTAGCTTAATAGTACTAAATAACCACTTTGATTATATTGCAAACCTTTGAAATGTAAAAAAAAGTTTTGCTTAAAAAATAATTGCATAATTATGTACAAGTTAGACGGGGTTATTCAGTTTTTTTACCGTAAGGCACAGGTGAGGGAGGAACTGAAAAAGAGACCATGCTATTCTAAAATGACCAGCTTGAAGGAGGAAAAGAAGAGTGAAGAAAATACCATGGTCCGGTTATGTCACGCTAGTCGTTTTACTTATTTTGTTTATATCCAGTTCAATGCCGTATGAAGAACAGTCGTTAAAACCCGGTTTATCCCGGTACGTGAATCTCAGCTTCGCCGATTACTTTCGGTTCATTTCGTTTGATTACAACGGGGAAGTCAGTGTCGCAGCGCTTGGTGCGTCAGGATTCGTCGAGTTTTTTATTCGCAAGGCGGCGCATGTTTCGACTTTTATCGTTCTTGGTGCAGCACTGTTTGATCTCATCGTCCGTTCGGTTCGTCCGTCTGTTCTCGCCGCACTGTTTGCCTATACGGTCGCCATTACGATTGCTGTCTTCGATGAGTTTCATCAAATCTTGACCGGTGGCCGGACCGGATTGATTCAGGACGTATTACTCGACGGGACAGGCGCGCTAATCGGGATTTTCATCTGTTTGTTATTTTGGAAGAAAAAGACAAATTACAAATTTTTTCGTAGGTGAGTCTTCTGTCCTAGAGAATTTCGAAAAGAAGCAGGTTTTTTAGAAATCAGGTCGAAACTTAAAGACTAATCGCATTTATTAAAAGGAGTGAATCGTATGCCATCCCCTCATCTATTAATTACGAGTGCCGGGCGTCGTGCCAAACTCGTCGAGTACTTCGTGAAAACGTTCGAGTCAGGACGTGTCAGTACAGCGGATTGCAATCCGTTGGCTTCCGCCTTATACATGACAGAGCACCATCATATCGTACCGCGTATAGATGAGACGGATTACATCGATCACTTGCTGCGGCTGTGTCAGGAAGAAAGAGTGACCGCGATTTTGACATTGATTGACCCGGAGCTTGTCCTACTGGCTCAAGCGGCGGAACGTTTTCAAGCAATCGGTGTGACGGTCGTCGTCTCACCGGAAGCAGCTTGTCAACTCTGCTTTGATAAATACATGATGTATGAATATTGTCTGGGTCAAGGAATTGCACATGCGAGAACATACGCCTCGTTCGAGACGTTCCAACACGCGCTCATCTCAGGAGAAGTCCGCCTGCCGGTTTTCGTCAAACCGCGTACCGGGAGTGCGAGCATCGAAGTCCGGCAAGTCGAAACCATGGAAGAAGTCGAACGATTATTTTTGAAAAATCAGGATTTGATTGTCCAAGAATTATTAGTCGGTCAAGAGCTCGGTGTTGATGCGTATGTCGATCTGATTTCCGGAAAAGTGACGTCGATCTTCATCAAAGAAAAATTGACGATGCGGGTAGGAGAGACGGATAAAAGCCGCTCCGTCGTCCGAGAGGAGGTCTTCGAACTGATTGAACACGTTTTGGAAGACTCCGGATTAATGGGTCCACTTGATTTTGATCTGTTTGACGTAGCGGGTACATTGTATTTATCAGAAATCAATCCACGGTTTGGGGGCGGATATCCACATGCTTACGAATGCGGCGTCGATTTTCCGAAACAGTTGCTTCGAAACTTGATGGGACAAGTCAATCCTCCGCAAATTGGCCAGTATGAAAGTGACGTCTACATGCTGAAACATGATACGGTCACGTTGATTTCAGCAACACAACTGCAGCAAATCAAGCGGTAGAATACACGAAAAAGAGGAATGGATTTCCGGTTGGAATCCATTCCTCTTTTTTTGTGGAGTGCTGTTAAGAAATGGAGACCCGAGACCGCTTTAAGCATTGCACGGCAGACGTCCAGCTTCCGAATAAGGCATTGATGGTCGATGTGCTCGGAACAGATCGTCCCTCTGCCCACTTCCGGTAATGAATGATACTAAGTGAGGGAAGCTCGCGCTGTGCCTGTGTCAATGCCTCCAGTACATCTTCCTCGACCCATTTCCGGCGGGGGGGTGCGATATCGAGACAGGCTAGCGCATCGACCCAAGAACCATATTTTCGGGCAATCGTCGCGACCGTCGGATGTCCGTTTTCCTGCGCCCAAATCGAATAGGTTTGGGTCGTCAAGCGGGGCAGGACGTCCGATGCTTCGAGAAGCGCATTGATGATTCGTTCCTCTGTCATACAGATCGAACGTGTCAATTCAATCTTTGCTTCCTCAAGGGCCCGTGACCATGACCCGAATCGGAGGTTAATTAATGTCAACGAAGGTCCATGTTTTGCTTTGGCCCATTCCCGGTAACTGTTGCTGTGGAACGGATGAAGACGTTCTGAGGCTTCCTTGATGAAAGCGAGAATCTCCTCATCCGAATAGTACGGCCGGATGGAAGTAAGTCCTGCTGCCTGCAAGGCTTCACGCCACGAACCAAATACGTTGATAATCGTCGTGATGGACGGAATTTCTTTTCCGTTTGACCAACGGGCATAGGTTTTAGCGTCGAGAGCCGGATAAACGATACTCGCTTCAATGAGGCTGTCAATGACTTGTTGTTCTGTCCATTTCTTCATGATGTCATACCCCTTTCGTGTAGGTGTTCGTCTAGGTGTGGGTACTTTCTTGTGAGGTCGTGCGACGGCGTGTCGCATAAATCAAGAAACTGAGCCAGATGAAGTAAAAACCGCTGGGACGAATCAAAACACTTTCTGTGAATTGTAACAACAGCAACCAGAGACTAAGCAACAACAAGATGACGGATAACGGATCGTCGTACCGGTAATCCCGAATGAACCGGACAAGTATCAACAGGAAAGAGGCTGAATAAAGCAACAGTCCTAAGAATCCGAGTTCATACAGATAGACGATGGGTGTACTGTGAAACGTATAAAGAGTACTTGAGCCAAGTTGCTGCTCAAGACCAACAGCAGAAGAACCGAGACCGTGTCCGAACCAAAACCGATCAGTGGAAGCAGTCAGACCAGCCTGCCACAATTCGCTCCGTCCATTCAAACTAATCAATTTTGTCAACAAAGGACGATTGAAGGATAACGAAACCATCAAGATAAAGGCACCAAGCAAATATAATCCGGTCACTTGAAAGCGTAAACGACGTTTTGGGATCAATAGCACAGTCATCAATAAAGCAAGAAAACAAAACGAATAGATTCCTGTTTGTGAAGCACTCCGTAACAATCCTGCGAAAATGACGAGCAGCCCTGTTGCGGATAAGATAAATTCACGACCGGTCCGACGAGCGATAGACCGGAGGACAAACAGCCAAATGACGAGACCGCCGGGAACAAGCCATGCAGCCAGCGTATTTGGATTATTGGTCAGACCAGCTAATCGGAGAAAATTTCCCTGCTCTCCGACGTAGAGTTGGGACAGCGTAACCGGACCAATTCGCAACGACTGGATGTTCTCAACCGGAACATAGTGTCGTCCAAATGAAACGAGTAAGGCATAAGCAGAAAGAAATAAGGCCTGATACAGAAGAATGAGATTCAGCAACTGAAACCAACGGATGAAAGGATCAAGTGTGAGTGACAGGACAATGATGACGAAAAGCCATGTCGTAAACAGAAGGAGTAAAGACAGCGAAGAATCGGTAGCTGGACGAAAAAAGAAGGCGATGCCGTGAAACGTGACATATAGTAAAAACGAAGTGACGAGTCGTTGCGTCAAAGCACGGGACGGGAAATACAAAGAACGGGTAACGAGATAAAAACCAATAAAGAAGACGAGATACATGAGTATAAACCAGACATTCCAGTGATGGGGCAGAACTTCGTCCGTAAAGGAAAGAGGACGTGTCCATAAATCGATAGCAATCCAAAGGGTTAGGATGAATAAGCCAAACGATTCGGGTATATTGACGGATTTTAACATCATTACTAATACCTATCCACCCTTCTTATAGGACTTATTACCGATTTTGACGATTTTTAATCATTAAATCTGTATTTACCCTTAATTTAATGGAAATCATGCAGATGAAACGAATGATTTTGAAGAAGCGACGATCATTTTTTTGTGAATGGTCTTTTTTTCGTGAAGCAATCTTCTGTGATGAACTAACAATACGCAAACATGATGAGTCGTCAAAAAAAGATAATCATTTCCATCAAGCTCTAATTGTTTTGCCAGTCGTTTGGAAATAAGGTGAAAGCATAACCAGTGTCCATCCAACATGTCAGGTAGCGAGAAAGAGGTGAACCATATGAACTCCATTCATCAAAAAAAGACATTCGGTGACCATGTGATGACATTAAAGAAAGGGTGGTGGGTGCTCTGCTTACTCGCTCTTCTCCTAGCGGGTGCCGGATACGCCGTCAGCACCTACGTGATTCCTCCGACGTATGAAGCCACTGCTTATATTTTGGCTGTTCCTGAATCGAATGCGGAAGCGGCATCGACGACGACTCTTGTCAGTACCTACCAAGATATTTTAAGAAGTCCGGAAGTCATCGATCAGGTCGCGAAAAAGATGGACGTAACAGACAAACGGATTTTCGATTTGACAGACCGTTTGACGGTTTCGAGTAATCTGGATTCTCAAGTTATCGCCTTATCGGTCACGGATCGATCGGCGGAACAAGCCGCGATTCAAGCGAATACGATGACTGAAGTGTTCCAGGACTACGTGCCGCAACTGATTAAAACAAGTAGTACGGAAGTGTTCTCGACGGCACGGATTCCGACGAAACCGGTCTCGCCCAACATCTTGATGAACACAGCGATTGGTGGAATTCTCGGACTGTTGTTCGGACTGTTGATCGTCTATTCCCGGGCACTCGGAAAAAAGTCGGTCACTGAAGCAACAAAAGAGACGCCTTATCCGCAAGCTGTCAGTCGTCCTAGCCGTTCTTGATTTGAGAAAGGAGGAGCCCATCGTGCCAACTCCACCGTTTCATCAGTACCGCCGACATGTCAAAATCGGTCTGTTGCGACTGATTGACGCTGCCGTGATCATCGTATCGACAGTCGTTACGTTTTACTTTTTTAATCCGCTTAATCTGACTGCCCACTTCGAGTTGGTGGATGCTATCGAAATTGCCGCCATTCAATGGGTCGCTTTGACACTCGTCGCCCAGTGGATGCGATTTTATCAAATCATTTGGCGGTATGCCAGCCTGCGTGATTTAGGCGTATTGCTCATCGTCGTCGTTGCCAGCAGTTTTGTCCTTCTTGGGCTCGAATACGCTCTATTCGATTTTGCTGTTGAACGGGCGGTCTTTCTTCAAACCGGGTTGGTGCTGAACGGGATTTTGTTCGTCCGACTGTTGATTCGCGGACGGAGTTTTGAGTTGAAACGAGAAAAGCGGACACTCGGAAAACGGACGTTGATCATCGGTGCCGGTGCATCGGGACAGATGATTACAAAAGAGTTGAAACAGAAGAAGGCTCATATATTAAATGTCGTCGGGCTGCTGGATGATTTAACGGAACTTAAAGGGATGATGATTCACGGTGTACCGGTCGTCGGAACGATTGATCAACTCGAATGTTTGATCGATGAGTATAAAATCGAAGCAGTCGTTCTCGCTATTCCGTCACTCGACTATCCGAAGCGTGTCACCTTGCTGAACCGGATCAAACAGACGAAAGTCGAGGCCCATACGTTACCGATGCTCGTTGAACTAGCTTCCGGGAAAGTATCGGTTAATCAAATCCGCGAAGTCTCGATTGCCGACCTGCTCGGCCGTGAGCCGGTCGAACTGGATATTACAGAAATCGAAAAAAGTGTCAGTCAGGCTACGGTGCTCGTCACTGGAGCCGGCGGGTCGATCGGCTCCGAAATTTGCCGGCAACTCGCAAAATTTAAGCCCTCGCATTTGGTGTTACTCGGTCACGGAGAAAACAGTATCTACCTGATCCGCCGGGAACTCGAAGCAGCGACAGAAGGCATCACTTTACATTCCGTCATTGCCGATGTGCAGGATGCAGACCGGATGATGGACGTGATGCAACGTTTCAAACCGGATCTTGTCTATCATGCCGCGGCTCATAAACACGTTCCGCTGATGGAAGACAATCCGAGCGAAGCGGTCAAAAACAACATTTACGGCACGCGCAACGTCGCTCTTGCCGCCGAAGCGGCCGGTGTCCACCGGTTTGTCATGATTTCGACCGACAAAGCGGTTAATCCGACCAGTGTGATGGGAGCGACGAAACGAATCGCCGAGATGGTAATCCAACAAATCGCCCGGAAAAGTAAAACGACTTTTGCTGTTGTCCGGTTCGGCAACGTCCTCGGCAGCCGTGGTTCAGTTATTCCGCTTTTCAAGGAACAAATTGCGAACGGGGGTCCCGTGACGGTAACGGACCCGGCGATGACCCGTTACTTCATGACGATTCCGGAAGCGAGCCGGCTGGTCATTCAAGCCAGTGTTCTCGCGGAAGGCGGCGAAGTATTTGTCCTTGATATGGGAGAGCCGGTCAACATTACGACGCTCGCCCGTAACCTGATTCATCTGAGTGGTTTTACGGAAGAACAGATTCCGATCGTCTACAGCGGAATCCGAAAAGGAGAGAAATTGTACGAAGAGCTGCTGGCGACAGAAGAAGTCCACGAAGAACGGGTCTTTGAAAAAATTTTGGTCGGAAAAACACGACCGTTCGGATCGATTGACCCGTACTTGCGGGAGATCGCAATGACAATCGACGATGAGCAGGCTTTACGGACATATCTGCTTGAAGCGACGAATCGAACCGATCTAGTGCCGATCACAATTCCGCAGTCGATCCGGATTGCCCGGGAATGAAGGGGGGAGACGATATGAAATCAACCCGGCAACTTTCGCGGTTCAACTTGATTTTCATCGCCGATACAGCATATTCGCTTCATCAATGGATGATTTTGACACTCTTGATCAAATGGAGTACACCGCTGAACATCGGTTATTTCAATTATGCCCTTGCTCTGACAGCACCGATCGTCATGTTCTGTTGGCTGAATGCCAGTACGATTCTGACGGCCGAACGATCAGGATTAAAAAATTTTAATTTGTTCATCAAAACCCGTTTTTCCTTGCTGACGGTCGGTGTCTTCGTCTTACTCGTCGTCTACTACTTCTTCGGAGAAGCCGATATTTTGTGGCTGACGTTACTCGTCTATTTGAACAAATACATGGAATCGTTCGCCGATCTCGCTTACGGATTCCTGCAAGGTCATATGGCATTCAAGGAAGTGGCCTTATCGAAAATCTTCCGCAGTCTCGTCAATGTATCGGGAGCCGCCTTGATTTTGTTTACGACCCATTCGATTCACGGGTTCGTGCTCGCATTGGTCGCCGGGAACTTGGTCATGCTCGTCCTGTATGACTTACCGACCGTCCGGCGGATCGGTCACGGTTTTGAGAACCAACAGATGAGTGAACGGTATCGAACCGGCCGCCTGTTATTTATCAAAGCCGTCCCACTGGGCTTTGTCGCCTTGTTGATTGCGTTGAACGCCAACATTCCCCGCTTGTTTGTCGGGCAAGCCATCGGGACGGAGGAACTTGGCTACTATGCCAGTATCGCTTATCTTTTGGTCCTTGGCAGTTTATTTATCCACTCACTCGTCGCGGTTTTGTTACCGAACTTCTCGTCTGACAGCGGGGAACGGCAAAGTCTGCCGGAACTGCGGAAGCTGACCCGCTCGATGCTGCTCATGACGAATGCCGTCGGTATCCTGTTGATTATCGGATCCATTTTCTTTGGAAAGTGGGGGCTGACGATTTTCTACAATGCTTCGTTCGTTCAGTACCACACGATTTTCGTCCTAATGATGGTCGCCTCACTCTTTTTCTATAACTCGACCGTCATTCAAGCCTTATTGACCGGATTCCAACAGTTCCGAATTCAGACGATCGCCATCTTCGGTAGTGTCCTCGTCAACCTCGTCGCCTGCAGCCTCTTGATTCCGCTGTACGGTTTGTACGGGGCGACGACAGCGTACGGTTTATGCGCGGTCACCCAGATTGGACTACTGATTCCCGCACTCTATCGTTCACTCTATCCACGTAAACTCGCACTCGCCATCGAACAAAGCAGCTGAAGGAGGGGAAAAGCATGCGGCCGATCCTGATTGTCATTGCCATCGAAGCCTTGCTCAGCCAATTGGTTCGACCGCTCTTTTTGACTTCTGAAGGCTATATCGCGACGCTCCTTGCTATCAATTCGATTTTGCTGATGTTTTACCTCCTCCGGCAAGCTGAGACGACACCGCTGTTCTTGATTTTTGTGACTGCGTTTCTGATTCGTCTGATGTTGATGTTGGTGGATTTAGAGTTGTTTCGACTGCCGCCGCACAGCGGGGACGACACAGAAGCATTTCACTTGGAGGGATTACTGATCTATACGGATCCGACGATGTTTAATGAAGTCGTCCGGGGCAGTTATTCGAAGTTTCTCGGCATCTTCTATCTGGCGTTTGGTCCGGAACGGATGCTTGCCCAGTACTTCAACGTCATTCTCGGTGTGGTCTCGGTCGTCATCCTATCGAAAACGTTCCTCCTGCTGAAATTACCGATGCACTACGTCTTGATTGCGACCGGTATCTTCGCTTGCTTCCCGCAAGGACTGTTGCTGTCACCAATCCTCCTGCGGGATCAGCTGGTCGCACTCGGTATCGTCTATACACTCTATTACATGGTGCGTTGGACACTCGACAAGTCGGCTGTCAGTCTGACACTTGCTTATCTCGGTTATTTCATCAGTACGATGTTTCATTCGGGTCTTGCGATCGGGATTCTCGTCCTTCTCGTCTACTTCTCTTTTTACAACCATGAAACGAAACGTATGGATTTCGAAGCCTCGAAGGTACAACGTCTGCTCGTTCAGGTTGTGATTGTCGGTTTCATCGTCTATAGCTTTCAGGACGTGTTGTTTGCGAAGTTCACCCATGTCTCGGAAAACGGTCAACTGTTCAGCGGAATGAGTTATGACCGTGGTGGATCCGCTTATCTGAACGGACTGACAGTGACGGGACCGGGAGACATGATTTTATATGCACCAATTCGAATGATTTACTTCTTGTTTTCACCGTTCCCATGGCAATGGTCCAGTGTCATGAATATCGTCATTTTCTTCGCAGACGCTGTTTTTTATCTTTTCTTATTGGTTCTGACGCTGGTGCATCTGAAATATTTAAGACAACATCCGCTGGGCAGTGTCCTGTTCTTCATGTTGCTTCTATTCCTCATCAATGCCGTCATTTTTGGTCTTGGGACAGGAAACGTCGGAACAGCCATCCGTCACCGGTATAAGTTGTTTCCGATGCTGCTGATTGTCTATACATCGATTCATTACATCCGCTATCAGGTGCTTCATCACTTCGAGGAGGTCGAGAAACGTGCAGAATAAGACGATTTTAATCACGGGAATAGCAGGATTCATTGGATTTCATGCGGCACGTCGCTTTTTGGCAGAAGGGTACCGGGTCGTCGGACTGGATGAAGTCAATGATTATTACGATCCGACTCTCAAGGAAGCGCGACTAGCGGAACTGGATCCGAGCCGGTACACGTTTTACCGGGTATCGCTGGAAGATACGGCAGCAGTGAATCAGATCTTTAAAACGGAACAGATTGATCTCGTTCTCCATTTGGCCGCTCAGGCGGGGGTCCGGTACAGCATCGATCGTCCGGATGTCTACATCACGTCAAACATCGTCGGTTTCTTGTCAATCCTTGAAGCCTGCCGCCATTATCCGGTCGAACAATTAATGTATGCTTCATCCAGTTCCGTTTACGGATCGAATACAAAGATGCCGTTTGCCGTGACGGATGCGGTCGACCATCCGCTCAGTCTCTACGCTGCTTCGAAAAAAGCGAATGAACTGATGGCCCACACGTACAGCAGTCTTTACGGAGTCAAGACGACCGGTCTTCGCTTCTTCAGCGTCTACGGACCATGGGGACGCCCGGACATGGCACTGTTCAAGTTCACGGAAGCGATCGCGAACGGTCAACCGATCGATCTGTACAACTACGGTGAGATGGGGCGCGACTTCACGTACGTCGACGATATCATTGAAAGCATCTACCGGCTGATGCTGACGGAACCGGTCGCTGATCCGGCATTTAATCAGGAAGATCCCTTACCCGACCGCAGCAATGTCCCGTATCGTGTCTTCAACATCGGCAGTCACAGTCCGATTCGACTGAACGAATTCGTCACTTTGATCGAACAACGCCTTGGCAAAAAAGCCATCAAACACGAGATGCCGCTTCAGGCAGGCGACGTCCCGGAAAGTTTCGCCGACGTGACCTCATTGTTCGAAACGATCGGCTACCGTCCACAGACGACGATCGAAGACGGGGTTCACGCATTCATCGACTGGTATGAACGTCATTATCAGCTGAAGGAGGAAGTACAAGATGGCGCTTAAAGAAGAGTTCTATTACAAGTCTCCGATATTTATTCAGAATATTTTGACTTCTATTTACGGTAAAAAGCTGATGCAAGAACGTTATGGGCCCGAATACGAAGCGAAAATGAAGGAACTGCGGGAGAAAGACCGGACGGTGGATTACCAGATCGAACAGCTCGAACGTCTGAATACGTTTCTCCTGTTCGTCCAAGCGCATACACCGTACTATCAAAAACTGTTTCAAGAATATGATATCCGATTGCCGTTCACTTCACTGGAACAGTTGAAGACAATCCCAATCCTTGAGAAGGAGACGCTCAGGCAACAAAATGAAGCGTTCATGTCAAAGGTGGATGCGCCGGTCCGCGGCAGAACCGGCGGGACGAGCGGAAAGTCGCTCCAAGTCGCCTTCGTCCGCGAAGACATCCAAGAACGGATGGCGCATCTTGACTACTTTAAGGAGTTGCACGGCTTTTATTCCGGGATGCGTCGGGCGAGTTTCACCGGCCGGACGTTGACGGCAATCGATCAGAAAAAGCCGATTTTCTGGCGGATGAACCGACCGTTAAACCAACTGTTGCTGTCGATCTTTCACATGAAAGAAGAGAACTTTCCCGCTTATATCGCGGAACTGAACCGTTTTCAACCGGCGGCACTCGACGGCACACCAACGGCGATGCTTGAAATCGCCCAGTATCTACTCAGAAATAATCTCCGGCTCGCTTTTAAGTTGGTCGCGATCTTCCCGACATCGGAGACGGTGACACCGGAGATGCGGCGCCTGCTCGAAGAAGCTTTTCAAGCTCCGGTCTTTGACCAGTACGGTTCCTCGGAAGGAGCACCGATCATTTCCGAATGCCGGGAGCGAAAACTCCATCTGCATCACGAAACGGGGATCATCGAACCGTACGGCGAGGGTGGAGAGGTCGTCGTCACGTGTTTTACGACACGCGGAACACCGCTGATCCGCTACCGGATCGGCGACCGGATGACGCTCAGCGAAGAACGATGCAGCTGCGGCTTGAACGGTCCGGTCATCGAGTCGATTGACGGACGCGGGACCAGCTACATCGTCAGTGAAAAGCGCGGCAAAGTGTTTGAAGGCGACATCACGACGATCGCCCGCGAATTACCGAACTCAGTTCTACGCCTGCAAGTCGAACAATACGCATTAAATCAAGTGACGCTCCGGTACATTCCGGACGAACAACGGTTTGTCCCGAAACATGAAAAAATCTTATTACGCGAGATGCACAAGCTCCTCGGCTCCTCGATGCAGATCACGCTCGAGCCGGTCCGGCAGATGAAGCAGGAACCGAATGGGAAAACACTGATCGTCAGACAGTCGATGAAATAGGAGGAATCCATCATGAATAAGGCAGTCAAACACATCATAGATACGACAGCAGCCGAAACTCGATCACTCCCTATCGCCAACCGTTCGATTGCCGTCGTCGGTCTCGGATACGTCGGTCTTCCCGTCGCCGTCGCCTTTGGCGAAAAAACAGAAGTCGTCGGTTTTGATATCAAAGAGCAACGTGTCGCCGAACTGAAAGAAGGCATCGATGCGACGCTTGAACTCAGTCCATTCGTCCTCAAAAATGCAGATGTCGCCTACGTGACGGACGCAGCCGCACTTCACGCGAGCGACTTCATCATCATCGCCGTCCCGACACCAATCAATGCCCAGAATCAACCGGATTTGACACCGCTCCTCCGGGCTTCGCAGCTCGTCGGACGCCAGCTGAACAAAGGGGACATCGTCGTCTATGAATCGACGGTCTACCCGGGCGCGACAGAAGAGGATTGTATCCCGGTCCTCGAAGAAGCCTCCGGTCTGCAGGCAGGGGTCGACTTCTTCGTCGGTTACTCACCGGAACGAATCAATCCGGGCGATCATGAGCACACATTCAAGACGATCAAAAAAATCGTCTCGGCCCAAAATCAAGAAACGCTCGATATCGTCGCGGAAGTCTACGAAGCGGTCGTCGATGCCGGGGTCCACCGGGCATCGTCGATCAAGGTCGCAGAAGCCGCAAAAATCATTGAGAATACGCAACGGGACTTGAACATCGCCTTGATGAACGAACTGGCGATCATCTTTGACCGGATGGACATCGACACGCTCGAGGTACTCGAAGCCGCCGGTACGAAGTGGAACTTCCTGCCGTTTCGCCCGGGACTCGTCGGCGGACATTGTATCGGCGTCGACCCGTTCTACTTGACGATGAAAGCCGAATCGCTCGGTTATCATCCGGAAGTCATCCTCGCTGGTCGTCGGATCAACGATACGATGGGACGCTTCATCGCGACATCACTCGTCAAAAACCTGATCAAACAAAATATGCCGGTCCTTGGTGCCCGGGTCACCGTCCTTGGCCTATCGTTTAAGGAAAACGTCAGTGATATCCGGAACTCGAAAGTCGCGAATTTAGTCAAAGAGATTGAAGAGTTTGGAATTGAAGTCCAGGTCGCCGACCGGCTCGTCGCAAAAGAAGACGCGAAACGTGAATACGGGATTGATTTAGTTGATCTCGCGGAGTTAAAACCCGCGGACGTTGTCATCTTCGCCGTCTCCCATGAAGAATACGTCGAAGGCAACTGGTTACTTGCGCAACACCTGCTCAAAGTCGGACGGGGTATCGTCATCGACATCAAAGGGATGCTGACACCGTCGGAAAAACCGGAAGGGGTGCATTTATGGCGACTCTGAAAATCCTTCAAGTCTGCGCGTTGGATACGACGGCAGAAACGATGTTACAACCATTGCTTCTGGCTCTTCAGAACGCCGGACACGATGTCGGTATCGCCTGTGCGGATACCGGGGCGGCAGCTAAACTCGCTGCCCGAGGGTTTACGATGCACGATATCCCGATTGAGCGAAAAATCGACTGGACGAGTAATTGGAAGACGATTCGCTCGATTGTCCAGATTCTAAAAGACGGAAAATACGACGCCGTACACGTCCACACACCGGTCGCAGCAGCACTTGGCCGGGTGGCGGCAAAACGGGCCGGTACGAAACACATCGTTTATACGGCCCACGGCTTTTATTTCCATGAAAAGATGGGGCGCGTCACGTATCAACTGACGTATTCGGTCGAGAAGTGGCTCGCCCGGTTCGCGACGGATTATCTGTTGCTCCAAAGTTCAGAGGACTACGAACTCGCCAACCGCAAACGCTTCAAAAATACGACCCGGTTGATGCATCTCGGGAACGGAATCGATTTGACCCGGTTTTATCCACGTCCACGTCAAGTGAATGCCCCGTTTACGTTCTTGTTCATCGGGCGAATCGTGGAGGAAAAAGGGATTCTCGAACTGTTAAATGCGTTTGAAGAAGTCGTTGCCGTGCAACCGGACGTCCGACTCGTCATCGCCGGTGAAATGATGGCAAGTGAACGCGACCAGACGACCAAACACACATTTATGAAACGAATCCGGGAGATTCCAAATATCGATTATCTCGGTTTTGTCGAAGATGTCCCGTCTTTACTGCATCAAGTCGATGCCTTTGTTCTTCCTTCCCACCGCGAAGGTGTGCCGCGTTCGATCATCGAAGCGATGGCAACGGCGAAACCGGTCATCGCGACGAATATCCGCGGCTGCCGGGAAGAAGTCATCGACGGGAAAACGGGTTATTTAGTCGAGGTACAGGATGAAGACCAGCTGGCCCGTCGGATGCTGCATCTTGTCGAACAGCCGGACGTTGCATTTGAGATGGGGCGGGCTGGATTCGAACGGGCGATGAAACACTTTAACGAAGCAGACGTCATCAAGCGGCAACTCGACCTCTTCTCGACCTTATAAAAAGGAGGACGCCATCATGAAACGGACATTTGATTTCACTATCAGTCTACTCGCCATCCTCGTCCTGTTGCCGGTTTATCTCTTCGTCGCGCTGTTCATCTATACGAAGCTCGGTCGCCCGATTTTCTTTAATCAAATCCGTCCGGGCTATAAAGGCGAATTGTTCAAAATTTATAAGTTCCGGACGATGTCGAATGAAACTGATGCTGCCGGCCAGCTTTTACCGGACGCCGACCGCATCCCGAAATCGGTCGAATGGATTCGTCGCTTGAGTTTGGATGAAATTCCTCAGTTTTTCAATATTTTGCGGGGACAGATGAGTTTTGTCGGCCCCCGTCCATTGCTTGTCAGTTACTTGAATCATTATACGAAGGAACAAATGACCCGGCATGATGTCTTGCCCGGCTTGACCGGATGGGCACAGATTCACGGACGCAACGCGACGACTTGGCAGGAACGACTGGAACAGGATCAATGGTATGCGGCCAATCAAACGTTTCGACTGGACCTGTACATTCTCTTTAAAACCGTAAAAATCGTCATCTTGTCAGAAGGGAACTCGACCGACCATCAGACCGGAATGGGTGAATTCAAAGGTCTCGACGGAGGTGTCCAGCATGATGTCGTTAAGCGATGAACGTGTGATTCATGACCGGTGCCAATGGGATGCGCTTGTCTCCCAGTACGCCTTGGATTGTTACTACGAGTACGCCTACTTCGAACTGGCAAAAGAACCGGAATCCGTACCGGAGATGTATATCCATTCTTTTGAGTTCGGCGTCCTGATTTATCCGTATTTGAAACGACGGATTCCGGGAACGGCGTACCAAGACATCACGACTCCTTATGGATACGGTGGACCGGTTTTCATCGGAATCTGGTCGATGGATCAAGTCGAAATGGTCCGGCAGCATTTCCTCGCTTACTGTCAGGCGGAGCAGATTCTCACAGAAACGATTCGCTTTCATCCAGTCCTTGAAAACGACGAACTCGGCCGATTGTGGTCGAAAACCACGAATGTCCTACAACAAACAGTGACGGTTGAATTGACGGCATCCTACGAAACAATCGAAAGTCGATTTTCTTCGATGACACGCCGGAATATTAAAAAAGCTGTCCGGGAAGGTGTGACGGTCCGGGTAGGACGACGGGAAGATTATCTGACATTCATGCATCTCTATCGTCTGACCATGGACAAACATCATGCCGCCGCCCGTTATTACTTTGACGACCATTACTTTCAGCAATTTGCAGACGGGCGGCTTCCTGCTGAACTGTTGGTCGCCGAGCGGAATGGTTCTGTCATCGCTGCTTGTATCGTCCTGTACGGTCGACAATTCGCCCATTATCATCTCGGCGCTTCCGATCCGACCGAACTAGCCGCCCGACCCAATCATCTGTTGTTTGCTGAGATGATCCGCCGGACGAAGGAACTCGGAAAAACAGCCCTTCATCTTGGTGGCGGCACGACACGCGAGGTGACTGACAGCCTGCTCGCGTACAAGCGGTCATTCAGCCCTCTTCAAACAAACTTTACACTCGGGACGTCGATTCTTGATCCCTTGCTGTACCACCAATTATCCGATCGACATCTGCAGGATCATCAACCATCAGCGCAGGGCTGGTTTCCGGCTTACCGGACGCCTGTCCGTCCGTTGTCACACAGAGGGGAGCAGACATCATGAAACACATCCCGTTATCGATCCCACATCTCAGTGGTCACGAACTGCCTTATGTTACGGAAGCGTTGGAAACAAACTGGGTCGCGCCGCTCGGACCGAATGTTGAGGCCTTTGAGGCCGGTATGCGTGCCTATACCGGAACAGTAGCGGCACTTGCGACAAGCAGTGGAACGGCGGCGATTCATTTGGCCCTCGCGACACTCGGCGTCACGAAAGAGGACGATGTGTTTTGTCAGTCGTTGACCTTCATCGCCTCGACGAACCCGATCCGGTACGTCGGTGCCCGGCCTGTCTTGATTGATTCTGAATCGGATACATGGAACATGTCACCGATCGCACTGCGACGGGCGATGATCCAGGCAGCGACACGGGGACGGTTGCCGAAAGCCGTCATCGTCGTTCATCTGTACGGCGTCGTCGCTAAAATCGAGGAGCTTGCCGCCATCTGTGAAGAATATGATGTTCCATTGATTGAAGACGCTGCTGAATCACTCGGTTCGACGGTCAACGGTCGGATGACAGGTACGTTCGGAACGTTTGGTGTCTATTCGTTTAACGGTAATAAAATCATCACGACGTCAGGCGGAGGTATGTTGGTCTCAAATGACACCAGTTTGATTGAACGGGCATTTTATCTCGCGACACAAGCCCGTCAGCCGGTCCTGCATTACGAACACACGGAAATCGGTTTTAATTACCGGATGAGTAACGTATCTGCCGGAATCGGCCGCGGGCAGCTGGAAGTGATCGAGGAGCGGATCGAGGCACGGCGGACGATCTTCCAGCGCTACGTCCGGGCCTTTGAGACGATTCCTTCAAACCATTATCAACAAGAAGTGGAAGGCAGCCGGGCAAACCGGTGGCTGACGGCACTGATACTACCCGGTGGAACAGAACAACGGGATGTACTCATTCAACAGCTGCAGCAAAAAAACATCGAATCCCGTCCGGTCTGGAAGCCGATGCATCTGCAACCCGTTTACCGGGACGTTCCTTACATCACGGCAAACGAAGAGGATGTCAGCCGCCGTCTGTTTGAAGAAGGGATTTGCCTACCGTCTGCTTCCCAAATGACCTTTACGGAGCAGGCACTGGTCATCCGTTCGGTTCGGCAAGGACTCGTTGCAGATGTTCGACGGAATGTTCAGTTATGAATGTGTGGGAGGGAGACATCGTGATGAGCGACTTGGAGGAAGCGATTGAAGCACTCCGTCTCGCTGCAAACGGGAAAAATGAACTGACGGCAAATACCTATTTTCGCTGGCAACTGAATACCCAGTATCCGAGTGTCGCGGAAATCCTGATTTTATTCGGCTCTTGGCAGATTGCTCTCGAACGAGCCGGCATCGGCCATGTCCGGGTAGCTTTTACAAAATCGGATATCATCGAAGCGTTACGGGCGGCAAAGGAAGAACTGGAACCCTTCACAAGTGCGACATACCGTGAGTGGGCTCAGCAACATCAGGCGCCGAGCTTGACCGATATCGTCCATCAATTCAACTCGTGGCAGCAGGCATTGTCAGAAGCAGAAATTTTAAAAGAACGGGTGCAGGAGATGGAACGGCGGATCATCGAGTCCTTGCTCGAAGCACAGGAAACCTTACCCGTTTTGACGAGTCAAACGTACACGAAATGGGCAGTTGGAAAAAATCGTCCGACCGTGGCGACGATTGCAAGACGGTACGGATCGTGGAGCAACGCACTCGAAATCATCGGAATCGATCAGCCGAGGAAACGGTGGACGGAAGAGGAGGTTTTACGTGTTTTGCAGGAAGCAGCAGACGAACTGGACGTGCTGACCATTTCACACTATCAACAATTCAGTATGGGACGCGATGTACCGAGCATCGGAGTGATCACGGCGTTGTTCGGCAGTTGGAGTAATGCGGTGATGATCGTCCTGAACCAACGTCAATCGTAAATCGGCTTGATTCGAAGGAGAGAGGGAAATCATGATGAGAGAATGGAAGTGGCTAATCTTAACGGCAGTCAGTATCGGATTACTCGTTTTCTTCGGATCAAGTGGAAACGTGCTTCACCAGTCCAACGGGAAGACGAATCAACCACCGACCGAGATATCAGACCAGACGCATGTAAAGGCGACAGAACCGGTCCACTCGGACAGTTCGTCGGCGAAACAAGCGACCTCTAAAAATGCGAAGCAAGCAACTTCTAAAAACGCGAAACAAACGAAGCCGTTGTCCTTTTTACTGCTGGGTGTCGATCAGCGTGGAGACGAGGCCGGCCGGAGTGATACGATGATCGTCGTGACGGTCAATCCGAATACCGGCGAAAGTAAGATGCTGAGTATTCCCCGGGACTTAAAAACAGAAATCATCGGTGTCGGTTCAAACGACAAAATCAATCATGCATACGCCTTTGGAGGTCCGGAAATGGCGCGGGAGAGTGTTGAACATCTGCTTGATTTACGAATTGATTATTTTGCTGAAATTAATCTCGAAGGATTTACCGATTTAGTCGACGCTGTCGATGGCGTGACGGTGAAAAACGACATCAACTTCTCGTATTATGAGATGAAGTTTCCAAAAGGCCAGGTATCACTGAACGGCAAGGAGGCACTCGCATACGCCCGGATGCGTTACGATGATCCGCGGGGTGACTTCGGACGACAAATCCGTCAACGGCAAGTCGTTCAGGCGGTCACGGATAAACTGACAGCTGATTTTTCCTTAACGCGGTTTAATGACGTGTTGACGGTACTTGGTAAAAATGTCAAAACCGACATCCCGTTCCCGGTCGTCCGAAAGCTGGCGACAGAGTACCGGGACAGTTTAAAAGAGGTCGAGACCTTATCACTGGACGGAAGCGGAGGCATCGAAGCGGACGGCATTTATTACTGGCATCCGACGGACACTTCGTTGAAACAAGTCCGGACCACGTTGCAACAAGAGCTGAACTGATTTTTTAATAATCAAAGAGGGAGATGGATCTACATCCGCCTCCCTCTTATCTGTCAGAATAAACCGTTATATTTAATTTTTTGATCGAACGACCGGTCGGACCGGGGCGAACTTAATGGCAGCGTAGACGAAATAGAGGACTGTCACAATAGCAGCCGCACTCCAGATGAGTTGATAGTTGGCACTTGCCGTACCGAATCTCAGACCGATGAGGGCAGGGACGATCAATGTCAACCAGCTGAGCACGATGGCGACACGTGCCGTCAACGCATCGATGCTTACATTCATCCCCATACCAAGGAAAAACAGACTCCACAGCACGACCCAAAACAGCCAAGTCGCGCCGCCCATCCAGTCACCGACACTGAAGCTGACTCCGGCATAGAACAGGGCAGCGATGGCGACGAACAAAGAAAACCAACCGACACCGCTGCCGTCGAGTCCGAATAAAAACGTGATGCCGACATACAAGTACGTAAAGGCGAACAAATAAATACTCGCATAGCCGAAGGTCAACGCCGGATCACCGGCCGCTTCGATGACAAGCCAAGTTGCGATGAACGTCTGTAACAAGCCGGTCAACAGACTGAAGACACCGGCACTTTTTAAATCGACTTTACCGAATAACGACAAGCTATTTAAAAAGAGAGCGACGCCTCCGAATAATAAACTTACATTTCCCACATGAATTCCTCCGTTAAGACGTCAGACGTCTGATTGTTATCTCCACCATATGATGAATTCGCTTCCAATGCAAGTGGAATTTCAGACGAAAAGTGACAAAAAACCTCTGTTTGTCTTGTGTAAGTGTAAGACGAACAGAGGTGGACTATTAACGGTTTAAGACCGAACGTAATGTCGTCTCGGTTTGGGGAAGTGTTCCTTTTAATGTGACAAGGCCGTAACGGGTCGATCCTTTTTTGATGAAGAAAACGCGTGTATAGGCTGATTCCGGAGTATAGCCTGTTTTACTGGCATAAATACGTGTGTCTCCCGGAAGTGATGTGTTTGTATGATACCATGTCAAAGTCCGGGCATACGGTCCTTTGACGGCCGTCTTATAAGACTTTCGTCCACTGATCGTCATCAGATCACCATACTTTGCGTAAGTGTTGGCGAGTTTCTGCATATCAGCCGCTGTCGTATAATGACTTGGATGGTAAAAGCCGTGTGGATTCATGAAATGGCTCGCAGACATGCCGATGTTTCCCGCACGACTGTTCATCATCGACACGAACTTCGATTCCGAACCGGCTGTCCGGACGGCAATCGCTTTTGCAGCATCGTTGCCGGAGCGGATCAACATGCCGTTCAAAAGTTGACGCATCGTCACTTTGTCACCGGAGCGGAACCCGGCGGTACTGCTACCCGAGGGAACAGCCAACATGGAATAGTTCAGCGTAAATGTCTGGTCTAACGTTCCTTTTTTAGCAGCCGCGTCATACGCGACGACGGCCGTCAATAATTTTGTCGTACTTGCCGGATAACGACGAGCAAAACTTTCCTTTGTCGCTTCATAACCGGATGATCCGAGTTTGAAGTAACGCATCGAAGCGACAGGATAACCGGAGGTACTGCTGCCGGTTTTTTGGACGACTTGATTGGATACATATCGTACTTTACCGCCGTCAGTGATTTTATACCATCCGTTTGTATAGGAGGTAGCTGTCAGTGTCGAACGATAAGGAGCTCTCCGTGTAATCGTTGCGGATGAACTGGTACTTGGTTTCGACCGGATGTTTGCACCGATGGTCGAAGTGACCGTGAGGGAGTATGTAGAAGCGGAACCGGTCGTGGCTTTCTTTGCGACCTGATCAGAAAGATAGCGGTCGGCTTTGCCGTCCTTGATTTTGTACCAACCGTTCGCATACGATACGGCTGTGAATTTAGCTTTATACGGAGCTCTGCGTGTAATGGTTGCGGATGAACTGGTACTTGGTTTCGTTCGGATATTCGCGCCGATTGTTGACGTGACAATGACTTGATAACTCGCTGCTTGAGCAGGCAGGGCGGGAAGACAGAGTACAATAAGTAAGACAAGTGCCAAGAAAATCCTGAACAAAGGTTTCATGAAATCTCATTCCCTTCTTTTTTAAATTTAGTTTTATCATAAAACAAAAAAAGGAAATTCTCTTTTTTTTCAAAAAAATTGTACCTTTTGAGTGAAACGCATGAAACCGGGATACATAGGGAATGAGACAAAAAGATGGATTTCAAGGAGGAATTGAGATGAAAATTGCAGTGATTGGTTTAGGGGATATTGCTCAAAAAGCCTATTTGCCTGTATATGCAGAACGGGCAGATTTAGAAGTGTACCTGGTTTCTAAAAATAGAGAAAAGGCAGAGCGGTTGCAGTCAGCTTATCGGTTTGCCGGTATCCTGTCATCGCTTGAAGAAGTAGCGGCGGAAGGGATTCAAGTAGCATTGATTCATTCCGCGACGAAGGTTCACGCTGAACAAGCCAAACAGTTGCTCGAGGCAGGCATTCATGTCTATATCGATAAACCGGTCTCACTCGAAGTCGAGGAAGTCCGATCATTGACAGAACAAGCAACTGTCAAAGGCTTACATTTCATCACCGGTTTCAACCGCCGATTTGCATCGGCACATCGGAACTTACTCGAAGTCAAAAATCCGAACATGATTGTCATGCAAAAAAACCGGACATCGTTCATCGAAGATGCCAAAACATTTATCTTTGACGATTTTGTTCATGTGGCAGATACACTTCGTTTTCTAACAGGATGCGGAAAAATCGAGAATCTGCATGTACGCGGTAAAAAGACGGACGGACTGTTGCATCATGTCACGATTCAATTTGAATCAAATGGGATTTTGGCCATCGGGATCATGAACCGGAACAACGGTGTAACAGAAGAGCGGGTCGAAGTGATGGGACCTGATGAAAAGCGTGTGGCAACAGATGTCACATCCGTGAAACGGATGACGAAAGAAGGAACGTTGCGGATGCCGCTTGATAACTGGGAACCGACGTTGCAGCGCCGCGGTTTTGTAGAGATGCTTGATGCTTTCATTAAGACGGTTCAGGGTCAGCCTTCGGTATCAGTGACAGCGGAAGACAGTTTGGCGACGCACGAACTGTGCGCAGCAGTCGTAAAGCAGTTGGATGAACAGTAAAATGGCACTGAAGTAAGGACAATCAGATGGATGCTAAAAAAACGAACGCTCTTCCTTAATTGAGAAAAGCGTTCGTTTGCTATGCTTCGTTTCCTTTAATTTTTTTCAGTTGATACGTGCATTTACCGTCAGGACTTTCGACCGTTATGAATAAGCCGGATGGGTTGAAATTGTAATAGACGACTCCTTCGGGTAACGGAAGACGGGCAGACAAATCGGGTTCAAAACGAACGTACTCCGTTCCGTTTCGGGGTGCGTCGCGTCTTCCAAAATGTTGATAATCGATTGTTGCAATGAGTCCATCCTGTTTATCAAAGACGACATCGAGCTGACCTGCAGCCGGAAGCGAGCGTTCTTCAAGACCCTTTTCGAAAGTACTTCGTTCGATTTGGTACGTTCCTTCCGCCAGTTTCAGCTGATTCAAGACGGCTTCTGCACTCAACTGGATCGACTTTGCCTGAAGCCGGATCGGATTGTCTTGTGCCAAGCCCAGCTGTTCAATGGTTTTGGCGAGTGTGACAGCTTCTTTCAGACGGTAACTCGCCAAAGCAGCTTCCAAGCGAACCATCAGCCGGGCAGGAGCATGCATCGCGTCTTCCGCCGTGGAACGATCGACCGCCTGCGTATACTGATTTCGTTCAAGCTCGGTCTGAACACTGGAAGACGTTGTCGTGCAACCTACACAGAAAAAAAGCAAAAGCAGAACCCCTTTTTTCATGCATTCACCTCCGTTCGGACGACACGGATGATCTGCAGGTGGTCCGTATGTAAACGAACGTTGTACCGGACATCATAAGTGACGAGCCGTTGCGAGGTTTCTAGATCCAATTGATAGGTTTCTGTTGCATCGATTTGAAAGGAAGTTCCCTTTGAAATAAATCGTGTAAAGTCAATGGTATAGGGGCGTGTCGGCAGTCGCTTGTTGGAACGGGTCTTGATCGATTGTAATGACGTAACTTCCGAGCGGAAAACATCCAATGTGGAAAACTGGATGGCAGAGAACGTTTCTAGTATGTCTGTTGTTTTCGAGTAGTTGGCGGTCTCCGGAAGCGTCTTCGTATACTGACGGACGAATTTCAACACATCGTATGAGGCCGGCGGACGATCCGGCGAATAGGTTTGATTGTAAGCGGATGTCTCATCCGACCATTCGGATGTGGACCAGGGCTGAACAGGAGGAAGAACGGAATCTGTCGAATGAAACGGATCAAGCGTGTACCATAGTCCGATTCCAAGTACTGCCGAAAGAATCAGAGTGACAGGATGAAACAGTGGATGTGATTTCGAAGACTGGACAGATTTAGTTTCTTCCGTTTGTTTTTTCATAAGGACAGGATGCTTACAATAAGAGCATGCCGTCTCATCTGGTTGTAAAGGTGTCCCGCAAAGTGAACAACGTGCCATTCGAAAATCCTCCTGTTCCGATCGTATCGATCATTTTAGTAAAAACATGGCTTTTTAAAATTTACATCAATAATAACATTAATTGGAAATCGAATCAAAAGTCTCCAAAACCAATCAATGTTCGATCCTCACGAGAATCTAACGGAAGACAGAAAGGAAGATCCCGATGCATCATTTTATCAAAATTAGGCGAGAATACGCCCACTTCTACACGAAGTGAAAGTGGGAGATGAATCGCCAGCCTACCTTTCGGGTATATTCCCTTTGAACCCGTCATGACTTTTCTAGTTTAGGGGAATGGTTAACCGGAACAGGAATGAAGCGATAGAGCTTAGGGTAAAAGAAACTATATTACTCTATCAATCGAAAGGCAGGCTGTGAACATGATCAACCAATCGATCCAACTATCGTTTCGGCAAGTCCGTGCACTCGTCGAACATACCTTATTGTTATTTAAAGAACTTGACCAACAACTCGCTAATCGAGGCTATGAACCGATCTTGCCGGACGTCGTCCAAACGGAACACGGCATCAGTATCCATCAGACGAAGGATAGTGCAGAATCACTTGTTCCGCATTTTTTGACCCGGTCATACACACGTCAAAATGAGAAAGTCTTGAATCATGCGCTGATTGTCTCAGTCCAATATACTCATCCGTTGCATGAACGGTTTGACCCGGTCGTCTTAGTCGGGGATGTTATGTTCAAACATCCGAAACAGACGACAAAATTGTTGCTTGATAAACCGTGGTTGCTGAAATATGCCGCGTTTGAATCGACGGCTGCCGGATCATTTGAGCCGACCGGCAAACGTTTTCGGACTCAACCGATTGAAGAAATAGAATGGCTTGATGTGTGGGGTCATCCGTTTACTGACATGCGCGATGTCGAAGATGTGAAAGTGTTGGCGGAAGAAATGATTAAAGGGCATTTGGATCCGGGTACACCGTGAGTATCCGAAGGTAGGAGTTGCATGAAGCGGGTGATCGTATCAAGAATCGAAAACGGGGGAACGGATCTTTGGTATCCGTTCCCCCGTTTGTATGATCAAACTACTTGATTCCCGTACTGACTGCCGTCAGACCGGAACGACGATCCGTTCGATGGCTGCGACGAGATCCGTCGGATTTGTTTTTGGAGCAAAACGTGTCACTTCACCGTCACGCGTTACTAAAAACTTCGTGAAGTTCCATTCGACATCCTGTTCGCCCGTCGTGTTTGGTGCAAGTGCCTTCAGTTCTGCGAACAACGGGTGTGTTTCTTCCCCATTCACTTCGATTTTTGAGAACACCGGGAAGGTCACCCCATAGTTCATCTGGCAAAAACTTTGGATTTCTTCGTCCGTTCCCGGATCCTGCCCCGCGAACTGATTACACGGAAAACCGAGGACAACGAGTCCTTGTTTCCGGTAGTCCTGATGGAGTTGTTCGAGGCCTTCGAATTGTGGTGTCAAGCCACATTTACTTGCAGTATTGACAATCAGCCAAGCTTGTCCCGGATAGTCTGAAAGCGTTGCGTCTGTTCCGTCAATCCGTTGAAAAGTATGTTCCTGTAACATATGAATTCCCCCTTATCGTCTTAGAACCAGTGTATCAAATGGAGTTGCTTTTCGCCTGAAATAGGGGGTGTCAGATGACAATCCGTTCACAATCGGGTGTCAAGACATCCAAATCTCTGAAAGTTTTGGTAGACTACAAAAGACTTTGGAAGGAAAGGAGAGATGCCACATGAGAAAGATGCTGAAACAATCGCGTTTAGTCATGATCACGACGCTTTATCTCGTCTTGGCTGCAAGTATCATTACATTGCTGACCCTTGGATTCGAACGTGATATTGTGATTCTTGTTTCTGGAGTGGTCGCCCTTTGGGTGACGATGCTAGCTCCTTTGACGGTCCAGACCAAACTGAATGAACAATCCTAAACGATGTTTGTTCAAAAAAACCGCAGTCCGATTTCCTGCTGAAGGATGTTTTCCATTCAGATGAAGGAATCGGTCGCTGCGGTTTTTTTTCTTCTATAACATACATGTTAAAAACACTATTTTTATAAAATAAGTCATCAAAAAGTCTGATTATATTTTTTTTTGAAATACGCTTTACATCTTCAATTAATCGGAGTAATATCCATCTCATCAACGAACACTAACATGTTAATGCTTCGATCTCAAAGTACGCCGAATTCATGATTGAAGCGGGGGACCCAACCGTCACGATATGTGACACGGGGTGAATCTTCTCCAAAAGAGAAGTAGGGCGAAATCCTAGGTATGCCCGAATCCGACAGCTAACCCCGCAGGCGTTTTAGGAGGGAACGACTCTTTTTCAGTGCTGCCAATTTTTAAAGGCGATGCTGGGGCCGTTACTGCCTCACATCGTCTTTTTGTCGTGTTTAATTGTAAAAATATTGAAAAATATGGAGGTAATTGTATTATGGGTGAACTGTGGGTGCTTCTTGTACTGGGATCATTTTTTGCCGTCTCATTTGGTCTGATCCGACTGATTGAACGCGTACAGTGGAAAGCGGGTGATCGGAAATGACTTGGTTTTTACTCGCTACCGGTTGTATCGTCTTTTTATATTTAAGTTATTGTCTGATGTATCCTGAAAAATTCTAACAGCATAGGAGAAACAAATCATGTGGACTCAATTCATCGTACAATTTTGGATTTTACTCGTCATTGCGCTCATTTCTGCGGTACTGCTCGGACGCTACATCGGCACATACTTCGCGCCGGTTCATCTGCGGAAAAGTGATTCGCTCGGACGAGTCGAAAAACGTTTCCTGCGCATGCTGGGCGTTGATGAACGAAAACAAGAACAGTCGTGGGTCGGTTATGCGAAAAGCTTGCTGCTTGTCAATCTGCTGTTTTTCATCGGAGG
Organism: Caryophanales bacterium; assembly: GCA_902363455.1. Classification (GTDB taxonomy): domain Bacteria; phylum Bacillota; class Bacilli; order Exiguobacteriales; family Exiguobacteriaceae; genus Exiguobacterium_A. The sequence goes on from CABJAC010000001.1 coordinate 251,963, forward strand.
GTATCTGTTGCTCCGTTTTCAAGGAATGTTACCTTTCAACCCGAACGGTGCAGCGAACCTTGATTGGTCGACGGCGATGCATACGACGATCAGCTTTATGACCAATACCGATCAGCAACACTACTCAGGCGAAGCACTGTCTTACTTATCACAGACCTTTGTCCTTGGAACGATGTTGTTCGTTGCACCGACGATGGCATTTACAGTCTGTATGGCCGTCATTCGTGGACTTGCGAATCAGCCGCTCGGTAATTTTTATGCTGATTTCGTCCGCTTCATCGTCCGGATCTTGTTTCCGATTGCGTTTGTATTCGGATTAATCATGATTCTACTTGGTGTACCACAGACATTTGGTGGTGCGGTCACGGTCACGACGCTTGAGGGGGCAAAACAATTAATCTACCGTGGTCCCGTTGCTGCATTTGAAGTCATCAAGCAGCTCGGGAACAACGGCGGTGGATTCTTCGGAGCCAATGGCGCGCATCCGTTTGAAAATCCAAACGGACCTGTTAATTTCATTCAGATGTTCTTGATGTTGCTCATTCCAATGTCATTGCCGATTGCCTACGGAAAAATGATCAACTCGGCGAAACAAGGACGTTTGTTCCTTGGTGTGATGACGATCCTGTTCATCATGATGACCTTCGGAACGGCGGGCAGTCTCCTCGCAAATCCGACCGCTCATGGTCAGGAGCTTCGATTCGGACAAATTGGGACAGCATTATACAGTTCGATTACGACGGCCGCTGAGACAGGTGCTGTCAATGCGATGCACGATTCGCTCCATCCGCTCGCCGGATTAATTCAACTCGGCAATATGATGTTAAACGTCGTCTACGGCGGAACGGGTGCCGGCTTCCTGAACGTCTTACTCTACGCGTTCGTCGCTGTATTTTTGACAGGTCTCTTGATTGGTCGGACACCCACCTTCCTCGGGAAAAAATTGGAAACGTTCGAAGTCAAACTGATTGCGAGTACGTTACTCGTTCCACCGTTCTTGATCCTTGTCGGGACAGCCATCTCGATGTCTGTCGCTCCGGGACTCGGTGCGATTTCAAACCCTGGTTATCACGGTTTATCGCAAGTGTTGTACGAATTCACATCAGCAACGGCGAATAATGGATCTGGTTTTGAAGGGCTGGGGGATGCGAATGTTTATTGGAACGTCTCGACCTCGTTTGCGCTGTTCTTCGGTCGCTACATTCCGTTGATTTTAATGCTGGCGATTGCGGGATCGTTAAAAGCAAAACCGTCCGTCCCACAAGATGAATTTTCGTTTAAGACAGATACACCACTTTTCGGCACAGTCTTCCTCGGTACGATCGTACTCGTCGGTGCGCTGACATTCTTGCCAGTGCTCGTACTTGGACCGGTCGCGGATTGGCTGACGATGTGAACAGGAGCTAATGAGAAATGATGGAACAAATACAACACCAACCAACTGAGCAGGAACCGAACATTCCTGAAAGAGAAACAAAATCTGCCGTCAATCCATCGATTGCGAAACAAGCGACGCTCGATGCCTTTAAAAAGTTAAATCCGGTGCATATGGTGAAGCAGCCGATCATGTTCGTCGTTTGGATTGGGTGCCTGCTGGCAATCGGTTATACGATCTTCATCGATGAGATGCGCGGTTTCAACTTAGCCGTCAGTATCATCCTGTTCTTGACCGTCTTGTTTGCGAATTTCGCCGAGTCAATTGCCGAGGGGCGGGGGAAAGCGCAAGCAGACTCCTTGAAAGCATCCAAAGCGGATGTCATGGCCCGAAAACGTGTCGGACAGATGATTGAAAGTGTTTCATCGGCGACGCTGCGCAAAGGCGATATCGTCTACGTCCGGACCGGCGAGTATGTACCGGGTGACGGAGAAATCATTAAAGGGCTGGCATCGATTGATGAATCGGCGATCACGGGCGAGTCAGCTCCTGTCATCAAAGAAGCGGGCGGTGATTTTTCATCGGTCATCGGTGGAACACTCGTCGTCAGTGATGAGATTGAAGTCCGGATTACGAGTAATCCCGGAGAATCGTTCCTCGATCAAATGATTGCCTTGGTCGAAGGGGCGAGTCGTCAAAAGACGCCGAACGAATTGGCGTTGTCGACGCTGCTGACGAGTTTGACACTGATTTTTTTACTCGTCGTCATGACGTTACCTGTCTTCACGAGTTATTTGGGATTTGAATTATCCGGTCCGATTTTGATTGCCTTGCTCGTCTGTTTGATTCCGACAACGATCGGCGGATTGTTGTCTGCGATCGGAATTGCCGGAATGGACCGGGTAACCCGCTTCAACGTCATCGCGATGAGCGGGAAAGCGGTTGAAGCAGCAGGGGATATTCAAACGATCATCCTTGATAAAACCGGGACGATCACGTTCGGGAACCGGATGGCGTCCGATATCACGCCGGTCGGTGATGTGACGCAAGAAGCGGCGTTTGAAGGCGCGATCCTCTCCTCGCTCGCGGACGAGACGCCAGAAGGACGTTCGGTCCTGGAACTGGCTGGACTGCGAAACATGCCGATTGATCAGGATAAGTTACAAGGAGCGGAGATCATTCCGTTCCGGGCTGAAACCCGGATGTCGGGACTCGATTTAACAGATGGACGACGCGTCCGCAAAGGGGCAGGACAAGCGATTCAACAATGGGTCATGGAACAAGGTGGTGTGATTCCGGATAACCTTCAAACGACGGTCGATCAGATTGCCCGTCTCGGCGGCACACCGCTCGTCGTCGCCATCGATCAGACGATCTTAGGTGTCATCTATTTGAAGGATACCGTGAAACCGGGAATGCGGGAACGGTTCGACCGACTGCGTGAGATGGGCATCAAAACAGTCATGTGTACGGGGGACAATCCTCTGACGGCAGCGACGATTGCCCGGGAAGCCGGGGTCGATGACTTTGTCGCCGAATGTACACCAGAAGATAAAATCCGTGTCATCAAGCAGGAGCAGGCGGCAGGACATCTGGTCGCAATGACCGGAGACGGTACGAATGACGCACCGGCATTGGCGCAAGCGGACGTGGGTCTTGCGATGAACAGCGGGACCCAAGCGGCGAAAGAAGCGGCGAACATGATTGATCTCGATTCCAATCCGACAAAAATCATCGAGGTCGTCGAAATCGGCAAGCAGTTGTTGATGACGCGTGGCGCCTTGACGACGTTCTCGATTGCCAATGATGTCGCGAAGTATTTTGCAATCATCCCGGCAATGTTCATGGTCGCGATTCCGGAGATGGAGTTGCTCAATATCATGCGGCTTGATTCACCGACGACCGCAATCCTGTCGGCCTTGATCTTCAACGCCATCATCATCCCGATGCTGATTCCGCTTGCGATGAAGGGTGTTTCCTATAAACCGATGACGGCGGATCAGCTGCTTGGACGGAACTTATTGATCTACGGTCTTGGTGGGGTCATCGTCCCGTTCATCGGCATTAAAATCATCGATGTCTTGCTCGCAAGCATCCTATAAGGAGAAAAAGGACAATGAAACAAGCCATACGTGTGACAGTTTTCATCACGGCATTATGCGGGATCGTCTTTCCCGCATTACTGACCCTGTTTGGTCAGCTGCTCGTGCCCGATAAGGCAGAAGGTTCACTCTTGCAACAAAACGGAAAATTCATTGGATCGGAATTGATCGCCCAACCCTTCACGTCGAAGCAGTATTTCCATGGACGTCCATCGGCAGTCGATCAATTAGCGGGAGCATCTGCTGGGGATAACCTAGCAGCGTCCAACCCGGAGCTCACTACGAAGATCAACGAGCAACAGGAACAGTCCAAAGAGGACGGACGTTCGCTTCCGGACGATGCCCTCGTGACATCCGGCTCTGGCTTCGATCCGCACATCTCGCTCGACTATGCACGGGCACAAGTGAATCGTATTGCAACCGAACGGGAGCTCTCGCGTGACGAAGTCCGGCAGTTGATTGATCAAGAAGCAGGAAATCATGAGTACGTGAATGTGTTGCTGTTGAATTTAGCGCTTGATCGGAGTCAATCATGACACGCGGGAAGCTGAAGCTGTATATCGGCTCAGCTCCTGGTGTCGGAAAGACGTATAAGATGCTCGCCGACGCCCGAATGCTCGTTGAGGAAGGACGGGACGTCGTTCTCGGACTGATTGAAACCCACGGGCGGCGCGATACGGCGGAAATGATTGGAACGATGGAGCAAGTGCCTTTACTGAAAGTATTGTACAAGGACAAAGTGTTTCTGGAAGTGAACGTCGAGGCGATCATCGCCCGGCAACCGGATATCGTTCTGATTGACGAATTGGCGCATACGAATGCGCCGGGATCCGTCCGTAAAAAACGTTATCAAGATGTCTCAGCGCTGCTTGACGCCGGCATCAATGTCTACTCAGCCGTCAATATCCAGCATTTCGAGAGTCTGTTGTTTAAAGTCAAGGAAGTGACGGGGGTCGAGGTCCGGGAACGGATTCCGGACCCGTTCCTCGGTGAAGCGGACGAAATTTTACTGGTCGATGTCACACCGCAGACGTTGCGTGAACGGCTCGAGCAAGGGAAAATCTATAAAAAGGAAAAAATTGAACAAAGCTTAAACTCGTTTTTCTCCTTGCAAAATTTGGCGAGTCTGCGTGAACTGTCGCTCCGGCAGGTCGCCGACGAGGTCGACGACCAAGTCTATCAGACACGATTGTTGATTGAAAAAGATCCAAAACTGTTGCAAGAACGGATTCTTGTTTGTGTTCAACTGAATGAGAATGCCCGGAAGTTAATTTACCGGGGGTTTCGGATGGCGAGCCGGCTGAAGGCGGACCTCTATATCCTGACGATTTTACCCGGGCCGGAAAACAAACTTTCCGCCAATCAAAAAGAAGTCCTCGCCATGTTGCGCGAGAGCGGTTCGTTATTTGATGCTGGAGTTCTGATCCGGATCCAAGGAGAGCGTTCCATCGCTGCGACCATCACGGCAGCTGCGAAGCACCACCGCATCACCCAAATCGTACTCGGTCAATCCGCACGGACCCGTTGGCAGGAAATCCGGCGCGGCTCGATCGTCAATCAGATCATGCGTCAAAATCGGGGTATCGATCTGCAAATCGTCGCTGACGATCAAGTCTGACAGGATGTCTCTTCCGCGTAAATGCAGGAGATGTCTTCCGTCAAAAAAACGAGTGCTTCCTCTCGATCAGGAGAAGGAGCACTCGTTTTTTGTGTGTTCTGACCATCCAATCATTCAGCGAACGAAAACAGGAATATCAAAAACAGCGGTATAACTGTCCATTTGCTGATACAGATCGTATATGCGTGTCGTTTGTTTAGAAGCCCAGCCCATGTCTGTCGCGTATTGATGACGCCCTGGATTCATTGGATTCCAACGCATTTTATACAGCGTATTTTGATTGTAGGTATGGTGGATATACTGTGTTCCGATAAATTCTGCTCCACCCATGATGGCAGCTTCCGGTGTAAACCATCCTTTTTCATAGGCCGTTCGGGCTCCGCCATTGATTGGATCGGAATCGATTGCTCCAATCCCATACATGTTGTAGACCATCCGTCCGTTCCAGATGACACCGTTCGCCAGTTTCGAGGTTCCGTTTCCGGTCTCGAGTAAGGCGTGGGAAATCAAGTATACTTCATTGACCGAGTAGTTTTTTCCGGCATCAATGAAGGCCTGCCCACAACTTCCCGTTGTACATTTTCCGAAAATTCCTTTTGTACTGATGAGTTTATCGAGCGTCTCAGGTGTAGCGCCTGTCGTTTTCGAGAGATCCAAAAATTGATAGAACGCTTTAGAAGACCGACTTACGGTAGACGGATCAGAAGCATTTCTGACATCGGACTCGAGTGCATTCAACCAACCGATCGTCGAGTAACTGGTTGCTGAATAATGAACACGTGGATACGTCGTATAAAATCCGTTAATGTTCTGATAGACCTTGATCAACGTGTTCGGTTTAAACTGACCATAAATGTGACTGGATGTCGTAGCACCCGATCGAATATTTAACGGTGTGGAAGAAGTAACGGTTGCGAGTGTTCCGTTGATCGGATCGATACTGCTACCGAACCGGAGATAACTATCACTCACATACATTGGTTTAGTTGCATACAAATCTGTTTGTGGCGACGGATTCAAACGCATTTGTGCTGCGATGAAATCATCAAATGTATACGGGGTCGAGATGGAATTGTATACATTCAGTTTAGAAGATGTCGTCACGAAGGAAGCGCTATACAAATAACCGGATGTTCCCTCATAGCTTGTTTGATACCAAAGACCGATCTGTCCTTTCACGGACAGAACCGTGTTGGCCGGAATTCGTTTCAAGACAGCATAACCATCGCCTACATAAGAGCGGAGATAAGCGTCTGAAGAAGATCGGACGAACAGGGAATCTTTAGAACGGTAGGGAATGGATGTCAGGTTTTTTGTTAGTTTGATATAACCGGATTTTCCGTCAATCGTGACTTTATGCCACTGTTCGTTGGAAGAAGTCGTGATGAGTGAAGTCGTGTAATACACATTACCTGCGTTCAGTGTAGAAACCGTTTGGGCAGTTTCTGCCGGTTGGCTTTTAATTCCTGTTTTTTCGCCCAAGATAAAACGGCTGCCTGGAATTTTTTTAGTTTCTTGATATTCTTTCACAGAAGATGAGGCCACATAGCCGACTTTTCCGTTTTGGGAAACACGGAACCACTCTCCGATTTGACCTGAAATCGAAAGAACAGTTCCTTTTTCAAAAGGCGCCAACGCCTTGTACGAAGGACCGGCATAAGAACGGAGTGATGTAGGATCGGTCGTTATGTATCGTGTAAGCGGTAAGCTTTGATACGATGTCGAGCGGATTGAACCGACACGGACATAACCTGTGATGCCGTCCTTTGTCACACGGTGCCACTTTTCTGATTTTTCATTTGTCACGAGCTGTGTCGTGTAATAAATGTCTCCACCCTTAAAGGAAGCGACAGTTGCCGCACGTGCAGTGGGCTGCACTTTAATATCAGCTGATGCCGATAAAAGATAACGGGAACCGTTGATGGATTGTTTTGTGATGAACGGTTCGATCGCATCTGCAAGCACATAACCTGTTTTTCCGTCATACGTCATACGATACCAAGAGCCGATTTGACCCGTCACGCGCGAAGATGTGTTGGCAGGAATGGATTTGACGGTTGCATAGTCCTGTCCAGCATAAGAACGTAAAGCGGTTTTTGTCCGAATTTTGACGGCATAGCTGTCTGATACATAAGATACCGGTTGACCTTGATTGATGCGCACATATCCGGTCACAGTATCTTTTTTAATTTTGTGCCATTTGACTCCGAGTGAATCTGTATACAATTCTGTTGTATAGTAGACGTTGTCTTTTTTTAACGTACCGATGGTTTTCGCAGTTTCGGAAGGACTGTTTTTAACGTCGGCTGTTTGCGTCAGTAAAATACGTGTAGAAGCGATAGCGCTTTTACTTGTGTATAACGTTAAGGTCGAGCTTGAAACAAAACCGACTCGATTGTTGTAAGTCACACGGTAGTAATTTCCAAGTTTTAAAGTGGACGTCAAAATCGTGTTGTTCGGAATGCGCAGCATGCCTTTTTTAGTCGAGAGTGTCGTATCATACATCGTCGTTGCCTTCGTTTTGAACGTAGTTTTCGGGATGGTTACACCCGTCAATGTCTGTTTTGAAGACGTGGCAAAAGCTGTTTTGTGCATGTATCCTGATTTGCCCGCATACGAGATGTTATACCAATCACCGATTCGTCCCGTAGTAGAAAGCGTCGTTCCGGTCGGAATAACAAGCTGGCGCGGGTATGCTGTTCCGGCATATTGACGCAGGATAAAGCTGTCTGTTGTTTTCAGTGTCGTTTTGGACAGCTTCGTGTAAGAGACGGATTTTGTGTTCAGAAAACGGGCATACGCTGTTTTTCCGTCATAGTTGACACGATACCAGACTTCTCCAATGGAGTTCGTAATTTTTTGCGAACTGTAATACACATCCTGTGCATTGAGTGTCGCGATCACGGAAGATTTTGATGAAGCGGATTGATGTAACGCTGTTTTCTGTGAAACGAGAAAACGTTGTCCTGTAATCGTTTGTTTCTTGTCGTATGCGACTAATTTTTTGGACGCGACATATCCCGTTTTTCCGTTATATGAGACTTTTTTGAAAGAAGACGACTCATATGTGGATGAAACGATAGTTCCGGTCTTGATCGTCAACAAGCGTTTCCGTGAAGATGTCGTTTTATCATACAGATCAGCATCAGCAGATAAACGGTAGGTCGTTGCTTTTGTCGTTGCAGCACTGGACGAAGGGCTATAAGAAATAAATAGACCGAGGACCAAGCAGAAACTGACCAGCATCTTCAAGGTTTTCGTGAATAGTGTCGTGTTCAAAGATCATATCCTCCTAGTTGGAATTCGTCCGAAGACGTATCGGGCTCTAGGATGTCGATTCTAAGGTGTGAAAGTAAATTGCCTACCCTTACTATCGACAATAAAATATTTATCTACAGTATATTTAGAGTTTTTTCAAAAAAAGGGGTTTTGTTTTTTAAAAAACCCTTCTACTTTAGAAAATAGAAGGGGAAGGAATTAGATATGAAGGGTGCGAAGAAGTAATTCGAGATTCGTTGTCGGTCGGTCACATTGAAAATCATGACAAAGATAAGCGGTCGGTACCCCGTCCATCTGTTCGTAATCGGTCAAAAAAGGAGCGATTGGAAGAAGATCCGCCTTCGGACCAACGAGGAGTGACAATTCCGGTAGACGTTGTTTCAGAATGGATGATACGTAAGGTGCAACCGATTCGAGCGTATCGGTTAGAAGAATCAACTCTTTTGGCTGCATCAACGTCCGGACATACGCACTTACTAAACTGGCGAACCCCGTTGGTTGTGTTTTTACTTCTGCCGCAATCGATGAAAAGATTTGTTGTGCCCATTCGCGGTAACTTGTCCGACCGGTCAATTGAGACAGGCGGAGCAGATTCGAGACGGCTGTACTGTTTCCGGCTGGCGTGACACCGTCATAAAGGTCTTTCGGCCGGATCAGTAAGGGTTCGCCTTGTACGGATGTAAAGAAGAAACTGCCGGCCGGATCTCCGAAATCTTGAATCATCCGTTCTGTCAGACGCATGGCAGTCTGGAGATAGGTCCCTTTTTGTGTCGTCCGATGTAACTCCAGGCAGGCTTCTGCCAAAAAGCTGTATTCATCAAGAAATCCGTTCCCTTGGACATGTCCCTCGCGGTAGCGGACGTTGACCGTATCCCCATCCATGAGGTGTGTCTCAACGAATGTCAGAGCACGTTCAGCAACATGTGTGTAGTGTGGGTCGGCAAAAGCACGTCCGGCCTTGGCAAAAGCTGAAATCATCAAGGCATTCCAAGAGGTCAATACCTTATCATCCCGAAACGGTCGGATTCGCTCGTTACGGATCCGGAGTAACGCCTGTCGCTCCTGTTCGAGCTGTGTCACGACGTCACGGACCGGCATCTTCTGTTCATCGGCAAAGGTTTGCAGGGACTGATCCGTCCGCCGAAAGATATTTCGTCCCTCAAAATTACCGGCAGGAGTGACTTGATAATAGAGGGGAAACAATGCGGATTTACCAAGCTGATCGATGAGTTCTTCATAAGTGAAGGTATAGAACCATCCTTCACGCCCCTCACTGTCGGCATCTTCCGCCGAGTAGAAAGCTCCGTCCGGCGATAACATGTCCCGTTCGATGTATGACAATACTTCTTCCGCATACTGTTTAAACCGTTCCCTTCCCGACACTTGAAACGTTTCGATACAAACTGTTGCGAACAGTGCATTGTCATATAACATCTTTTCAAAATGCGGTGTTTTCCAACCGGCGTCGACGGTATAACGGTAAAGACCAAAGCCGATTTGATCGGTGATTCCACCGTCCCGCATTGCGGTCAACGTCCGCATGACCATCTGTAAAGCCGTCTCGTCTTCTGCATAACGATAGTAATCGAGCAAGAAAATCAACAGGGAGGGGGAAGGGAACTTCGGTGCTTCACCAAATCCGCCGTGTTGAACATCAAATTGCCGCATCGCTTGATCAAAAGTATCGTGAACGAGCGCATCATCAAATGGACTAACGGTATCATTTTGAAGAATATCGGTCAGCGCATGATTGATTTCAGTTCCGACACGTTTGATTTTTTCAGGATCCGTCCGGTAATGCTCACTGAGTTGCAACACGACCTGCCGGAAGCTGGGACGATTGAATTGCGGTGTTTTCGGAAAATAAGTCCCGATGTAAAACGGGGTTTGATCAGGAGACATAAAGACACTGAGCGGCCAGCCTCCTTGACCGTTCATCAGTTGGGCCGCCGTCATATAAATCTGGTCGATGTCCGGGCGTTCTTCCCGGTCGACTTTGATCGCGATGAAACGATCGTTCAGCAGACGGGCGGTATCTTCATCCTCAAAGCTTTCGTGCGCCAAGACGTGGCACCAATGACACGTCGAGTAGCCGATTGACAGGAAAATCGGTTTATTGGTCGCCCGGGCCATCGCGAACGCTTCTTCTCCCCACGGATACCAATCCACAGGATTTTCGGCATGTTGCAATAAATAAGGACTCTTTTCGTGGATCAATCGATTCGTAGCCATCTCTTTTGACCTCGTTTCTTCTATAGTAATGTCATCTCTCTAAAGATACCGATTTTGAAAGGGTGAATCAACGGTTCGTTCAGTCCTTTAAAATAGGACGATGAAAAAAGATTGACTTTATAAAATAAATTGTGTTATATTAAATTTTGTCATGAATCGGGGATGATCACTCATGTGAGAATCTTTCACTTAAATACACAATTTAATAATCAGGTCAGGATTTTTAGACCTTACTGACAAATGAGTCAGACATAAGTCATCGCTTTTATTTTGTCCTTCTTCTGTTTATCTAGAAGAAGTTGACCCAGCAAGATAAACCTTCCATTCGATACTTTTCAGCTCATTCCGAGCGAAATTCTAAAAATCCCAGTAAATACGCAACCCAACGCGTAACTTGATTCTTGCTAAAACGCTTGATTCAGCTGGCGCGGCCAAGGAGCCGTAACAACGAAAGAGAGGTAGGGCTTTCGTCGTTTCAGGTGTTTTGATCACCTGTATCCTCGATTCTCATGACACCTAAAAAACAGACACGCTGAAAAGGCGTTTTTTTTATGCTCTTTTTTAAGAGATTGTCTGTCTTTGATGTTTTTTTTGTAACGCAAAGACGAATGATTATTTTTTGTAAGCGTTAACAATTAATTCTTTTACGAATATTAAGGTCTTTTTTTACACGAAATATACACTATCCGTAAATATATCTGATAATATGAAGAAGTGTCAGAAAATTCATAGGGGGTCAACATCATGAAGAACGTCAGTACGTTTGGGAAGTGGGCATTGGTCGGCGCATTAACTGCAGGAATTCTTCCACAAGCAGGAATCACGGTCGGGGCAGAAGGCGAAGGCGTCATCTTGTCTGAGTACATAGAAGGGTCAAGCAACAATAAAGCGATTGAGATTTATAATGGTTCGGGGCAAATCATTAATTTAGCGGATTATACACTCGTACAATATACGAATGGTGGACCTTCGGAAGCGAAAATCACATTGTCCGGTACGATTGAACCGGGAAAAACGTTTGTGATCGCCAACTCGAGCGCAAATGCAGACATTAAGGGAAAAGCGCAACAAACAACCGGTTCACTGAACTTTAACGGAAATGATCCCGTTGCTCTGAAAAAAGGGGAAGAAGTTCTTGATATCATCGGGCCGGTCGGATTGAGCACGGACTTTGCGAAAGATACGACACTTGTTCGCAAGACAAACGTCACAGCAGGATCAAAAACATATGAACCGTCGCAATGGACAAGTTTCCCGGTCGACACGTTGACAGATCTCGGTACACATGCTGCCGAAGCGGGAGAGATCTTAGCTGCACCAACAGCGTCGCCGGTCGGAGAAGTCGAACGCGGCGATCAAGTCACACTGACGGGCGAAGGAACGATCCACTTTACAGTCGACGGTTCGACACCGACAGCAGAAAGTCCGGTCTATTCTGAACCGATTACAATCAACGACGAAGTCACGATCCAAGCGGTTGTTGTTAAGGACGGTAAAACATCTGCCGTGTCGACGTTCAAATATTACATCGCACCTCCGATCACGAAAATCAGCGCCATTCAAGGTGTCGCGCATACCTCACCATACGCGGATCAACTTGTCCGGACGACAGGTGTCGTCACCTATATCGTCGATGCGAACAATTTCTACATGCAGGATCCAAATCCGGATAATAACAGCAAGACATCAGAAGGTGTGTTGGTGTACGCGAAAAACCACGGAGCAGCAGTCGGACAAACAGTTGCAACGACGGGGTACGTCAAGGAATGGTTGCTTGGCGGATACAGTGATAAGTTTGACACGGATCTTGCAGTCACGGAAATCAGTACAGTCAACCTTGTTAAAGGCGCATTGAACACAGGATTACCGGCAAGCGTCGTGCTTGGGGAGAAGGGTGTCTTGATTCCGACACAAGTCGTTGACAACGATTCGTTCGCGGCATTCGATCCGGCGGAAGATGCCATCGATTTATACGAGAGTGTCGAAGGAATGCGCGTCGCGCTTCCGAACGCCATCGTCACAGGTCCACAGGCCAACCGGACAATTCCAGTGCGGACACAAACAGCGAACAAAGTGTATACGAAACGCGGGACGCCAATCTTAACGGCTGATAACGTCAATCCGGAGCGTCTGTTCGTTGAGATGGGCAGTAGCTCCTACCGGGCGAAATCAGGCGACCGTTTTGACGGAACGATTGAAGGGGTCATGAGTTATAACTACTCGGCGTATAAAGTTCTTGCAAAAGCAGCTGATTTACCAACGCTGATTACAAGTGAAGTCGATCGTCAGCCGACGAACATCGAAACAGGTGATTCACGTCTGACAGTCGCTTCTTACAACGTCGAGAACTTTGCGTCGACAGCGGATGCCGGTAAGATCGACCGGGTTTCGGAAGGAATCGCGACATTCCTTAAAACACCGGATATCGTCGGTTTGACAGAGATGCAGGATAATGACGGTGCGACAGACAGCGGTACGGTCGATGCGTCAAAATCGTTTGAGACATTGATTGCTGCGATTGAAGCAAAAACAGGTGTCCGTTATGCGTATACCGATATCGCACCGGAAGATAAAAAAGACGGCGGACAGCCGGGTGGAAACATCCGTGTCGGTTTCTTGTACAATCCGGCACGTGTTTCGCTTGCGTCTGGTGAGAAAGGTGCGGCAACAGAAGCGGTTGCTGTCGAGAACGGCAAATTGACGAAAAACCCGGGTCGGATTCAGCCGACGGATCCAAACTTCGCCAGCTCACGGAAACCACTCGTTGGAGAGTTCATCTTCAAAGGGGAGTCGTATCATGTGATCGCCAACCACTTTAATTCGAAAGGCGGCGACGGGGCAGACTTTGGTAAAAATCAACCGGCCGTTCGTAAAAGTGAAGTCCAGCGTCATGCGATTGCTCAAATCGTCCAGAATTTCGTGAACGAATTGGAAACAGAAGTTAAAGATGCCAACGTCGTCGTACTGGGTGACTTGAATGACTTCCAGTTCTCGAAAACACTGGACATCCTAAAAGGGAAAAACCTTTGGAACACGGTGGACGATCTTCCGAAATCAGAGCGTTATTCTTACGTGTATAACGGAAATGCACAAGTCCTCGACCATGTCTTGATTTCGAAAAACCTGAAGTCATATACGTCTTCTGATATCGTCAATATTAACTCGGATTATATGGAAGCAGACGGCAGTGCGAGTGACCACGATCCGGCCATTATCTCGATTCAAGGAGCGCAAAGTGCTGTTCCAGTCAAAGGGAAAGCAGAAATCGGAAAATGGCGTGCTGTTCAAAAAGGGAAACACGTGACCGTCGAACGGAAAATCGCACATCATTGGTTTAAAGTTAGCGAGACACATGGTCACCAACAAGGCGAACTTTTGGAACTTCGTGTGACAAAAGGTCTTCCGTATCTACTCGTGCAAACTAAGAAAGACGGCAAAACATGGTTAGAACTTTCGAAAAGATATAAGCTCGTGGAGTCGGATAAATTTTAATGTTTTGGTAAATCAGTGAAAGCGGACTTAATCGTCCGCTTTTTTGTATGTTCGGATAAAAAGAGAGAAAAAGGACAGCAGACTGATGGAGAGCGTGAGCAGTAACGCGAGGTAAAGTGGGATAACGCGGAACATATACGTAAAATGAATGAGGATCAGCAATACAATGATGGCTAAGCCAGGTATGAATTGTTTACGTAACAGATGACCGACGCCGGGTACGAGAAGCTCAAAACCAAACCGTTGACCGATATGGACGTCTTCATGTGCATTGGCGAGACTAAATGAGACGGTTAACAATACTAAGATCAACCAGCCTGAAAACAAATACTGTTGGATGGGTAAAAACGTAATCGATTCGTAAATAAAATAAAGTAGAATCATGGCATACTCCTTTGACATAATGATATCTATCGATGTTTCTTCGTTTTTTCCTTACGATTCATAATGATAACGAGCGTTTTCGGTAACGGCAATAACAATCGAATGAAAACGAAATAAAAGAATCTTCACACATTTTAACAAGAGGGAAAGAATAGTTCATTTTGTGTAGAAAAAAGTAAGAAAAAATGTGATGGATAAAGACGTCAGACTTCTTTTGTCCGAAAAAGCAGAAATGTGTCAAAAGTGTGAATCGAAATGGTGAATCATGTGATTTCCGTTGAAACGAAAGCTTAGACTGTTCGAACGGACGGCTTTCTTTTAAGATTAGGGTAATGGTAGACACAAGGAGGGAAAATACGTGAAAAAGTGGTTAATGCTCGGAGTAGCAGCAGTCGCTTTCTTCAGTTACGAGAACACCCCAATGGAACAGGCGGAGGCGGACTATCCGAAAAGCGGAGGAACGCTGATTGATCGATATACGAGTGAATATCCGGGTTACGACTGGGAAGTGAGACGGACGGCGACTGAAGAATTTGTTGCGTTGACAAAGGATGGAAAAGACTACGGGAAGTATCGTTCAAAAAACGGTGTGACAACGCAAGGAGCCGTTTTAAATAAAGACACCGAAGCATCTCTTTCGAAAAAAGGCTGGAAGGCCGTTAAGTCATACCGAAAAGGCAATACGAATTATTTGCTGAACCTCGATCATGCAGCCGTTTATGAGAAAAAAAATCAGTACGTCACGTATTTCTTTGATCAGCATGACGGCAATAAAGTGAAAGCGACACTGGCGATACCAAAAGAGATCGAAGCGAAGAAAAGCGGATTTTATGGAAAAGCGTCTAGTGCATTACGGACAACCGATGAGAAACTGATGTTACGTTTAATGAACTGGGACCGGGCAGATTATAAGCGGAGTGCACTAACACCTTACAGCGCGCTTAAACCGGTCACGCGGGCACACAGTGAGAACATGGGGAAAAATAATTTCTTCTCGCATACGGATCCACAAGGGCGTGACCCATTCGACCGGATGAAAGAAAAAGGAATCCGTTTCTCGACAGCCGGAGAAAATCTGTCGATGGGATACCCGAACGTCTTTGCGGCACACTGGGGTTTGATGAACTCAAAAGGACACCGTGACAATATCATGAATAAAGACTTCAAACAGGCGGATACGGGTGTGGCGTTCCGGGATAACGCCCCGTACTTTACGATTAATTTCCGAACACCTTGAAGCAACATTTAAAACGAAAGTTTACGTATCACCCCGATTTTGCGAAAGCAGAGTTGGGGTTCTTTTGTGTGGGTCAATCTGTAGATGGATGACAGTCTGTCTTCTTCACTCGCTTGTTCCTTACGGAAGTAGACGTAGAAGTCGAGCGGAAGACGTGACGTCTCCAGGAGTCATCATTCAATGGAAAAACCCCTGAAACCGTTCCACCTCCTGTTTGTAAGGGGAGGCAGCTGTTTCAAGGGTTTTTTCTATCATCTTTAGATGAACTAATCGATAAAAAGAATTACGTCAGTTTGCCCACTCGGGTTTACTGAAGCCTTTAAAGGACTTTTCGATGACAGCGTTAAAGTCGTCTGACTCGACGACGGCCGTCAAGTCTTTCGCGAGCTGTTTCTTTTCATCTGCTGTTTTGACAGCGACTAAGTTCCGGTACTGCTCGTCCATTTTCTCGAGTGCCAACGCATCAAGTAAATCGAATTTCGCGGCAAGCGCAAAGTTTCCAGGGACGGCAGAGATATCAACGCTTTCGATGGCGCGTGGTAACTGTGCTGCCTCCAGTGGTTTGATGACGAGTTTTTTTGGATTCTTGACGATGTCTTTTTCAGAAACCGTCAACGGATCGGCATCCGGCTTCAACTCAATCCAGCCTTGTTCAGCGAGTAAATTCAGCGCGCGGGCTTGGTTGGTTGGATCGTTTGGTGTTGCGACTTCTGCGCCTGTCTTGACGTCATCAAGCGACTTATAGGATTTACTGTATAAGCCCATCGGTGCCGTCGGAACAGTGATCAGCCCTTTAAGATCGAGATTCTTTTCCTTCGCGAACGTCTTCAGATAGATCGAGTGTTGGAACAAGTTCGCGTCGATGTCGCCGCTGCCGAGCGCGATGTTCGGCTGGATGTAATCGCTGAATTCAACGATTTCGACGTTGTAGCCTTTCTTTTCAAGACCAGGCTGAACCGCTTCTTTGACCATGTCGCTGTAAGGTCCGCTTGTCGCACCAATCTTAATCGACTTGGTTTCTTCTTTCGCACTGCTGTCGCCACAGCCGGCAAGAATACCGGCTCCCAGTAATCCTGTTGCTAAAAAGGCATATCGTTTTTTCATAATCATTCTCTCCCTTAAGGTTCTCTATTTTTTACTTAGCGTTTATCAGCACGACGGGCCAGTTGATTGCCGAGCCCTTGAATACTTTGGACGATGACGACGAGCACGATGATTGTCACGATCATGACGACGTTATCGTACCGGTAATAGCCGAAGCGGATGGCGAGGTCACCGACACCACCGCCGCCGACGATACCGGCCATGGCGGAAAAGCCGATCAAGCTGATTGTCGTCAATGTCACCGCTTGAATGATCCCGGGAAGAGCTTCCGGTAACAGGGCGCTGATGATGATACGAAATGGTGTTGCGCCGCACGCCTCAGCGGCTTCGATCAAGCCCGGTGGGATCTCACGTAGTGAGGTCTCGACAAGTCGGGCGAGGAACGGAATAGCGGCAACACTTAAGCTGACAGAAGCGGCCGTCGGACCGATCGTATTGTCGAGCAACAATTGCGTCAGTGGAATCAGCGCGACGAGCAAGATGATGAACGGTAACGAACGAACGATATTGACGAAAAAGTCCAAGATACTGCGAACGAAGACGTTTTGGAAAAACAATCCACGGTCGGTGATGAATAAAAGAATTCCCAGCGGAATCCCGACGACGAGGGCAAAGCCGAGGGAAATCCCGACCATCAAGGCTGTTTCGCCTAAAGCTTTTGCTAGCTCCGGTAACATCGTTTGAATTCGATCAAGCCACATCTTGAATCACCTCAAGCGTATGGAGTTGCTCCTCCAGCCAAGTCAGAGACCGGTTGACGTGAAGCGTTGGACCGGTCAGGCTGACGATCAACACCCCAAAGGCGACGTCTTGAATATAATCGACCTTGCCGTGCAGGATGCTGACCGAGATATCAAATTGTTTGATCGCTTCTGACAGCGTACTCTCGCCGGTCTTTTCTCCCGTGAATTGGAGACGGATGATCTTTCCGGGTGTCGTTCGCAAAATCCGTTCCGGCAACTCGATTTGCAGTGCTGTATCGACGTAATGTTTCGTGACGTCATGGGTCGGCTGACTGAATATGTCGTATGTACTCGCGACTTCGACGACTTCGCCTTGTGACATGACAGCAACGCGGTGGCAAATTTGTTTGACGACATCGATTTCGTGGGTGATCAGAATGATCGTCAAGCCGAGTCGTTTATTTAAGTCTTTCAGCAATTCCAGAATTTGCAGGGTCGTGACCGGATCGAGCGCTGATGTTGCTTCGTCACATAACAGGACACTCGGATTATTCGCCAGGGCGCGGGCAATCCCGACCCGTTGTTTTTGGCCGCCGCTGAGTTGGCTCGGGAAATTCGTCTCAAATCCTTCCAGTCCGACCAAAGCGACGAGTTCTTTGATCCGGCTTGGGAAATCACTGCGTTTGACGCCGGCTGCTTTTAAGGCGAACGCAATGTTGTCGGAAACGTTCCGCGATTGAATCAATTGGAAATGTTGAAAGATCATTCCGATTTTCAGACGCAATTCTCTTAGGCTGCCTTTGGATAAATCGGACAGTTTGACACCTGATACTTTGACCGTTCCTTGGGTCGGTGTTTCGAGTCCGTTGATCAAGCGCAGCAACGTACTTTTTCCGGCACCGGATTCACCGATGATGCCAAAAATTTCTCCTTGCTGAATCGTTAAGTTGACGTCGCGCAGGGCGAAAATCGGTGTCCGGTCACGTACGAACCGTTTGGTGATGCCTTTGAATTCAATCATCTGTTGTTTCCTCCCTATACAAAAAAATCGCCTTTTTCCAGTTAAGAGCAACCAGAAAAAAGCGACGAAGTGTAAGATTTCGTAACTTATCTCTCAGAATGAAACATTCTGTAGGATGTGGCACCGTTCCTAAAAGGTGGTTGCCGGACGTCGTTGGGCCTAATCCCTCGGTCGCTCGCGATAAGTAGATATGCTGTTGGGACTTACTGTAACGGAAATCATTCCCACCTGTCAAATGTTTTTTCAGAATTATTCCGCAACGGCTTGCTGAAACAGATTCAATCGACCGATCCGTGCGGCGGCCTCCACCAATCGATCGACGTCGGCAATCAAACTGATCCGGACGTATCCTTCACCATATCCACCAAAGAAATGTCCCGGTGTGACAGCGACATGTGCTTCATCCAGCAAGTGGTCGGTAAAGCTTTGTGACGTAAAGCCGGAAGGGACCGGCAACCAGACGAAGAACGAACCACCAGGGATCGGTCCGTCCCATCCGATGTCCTGTAATTTGCCGAACAAGGCATCACGACGGGCTTCGTACAGTGCACTCAGCTCACGGACACACGTCTGGTCGCTTGAGAGAGCAACAGTCGCCGCGTGCTGAATCGGCGTGAAGGCACTGACATACAAGTGTTCCTGGTACGTTTCGATACTCGAGATGACGGATGGATTTCCGATTGCAAAGGCGATGCGGAAGCCGGACATGTTGAAGCGTTTCGATAACGAAAACAGTTCGATTCCGACGTCTTTCGCTCCTTCGGTCTGGAGGAAACTTCGGGTCGGACCATCAAAACTGATGCCGCCGTACGCCAAGTCATGGACGACACAAATGTCGTTTGCGTCAGCGAAAGCGACCGTCTGTTTAAAGGCTTCTGCTGTCGCGGTCGCGCCGGTCGGATTGCTTGGGTAGTTGAGGAACAACATCCGGGCTCGTTCGACATCCGTCGTATCGAGTAACGTGTAGTCAGGTAAAAAAGCATTTTCCGCAAGGAGCGGTAGCGTGATCGGGTAAGCACCTGCTAATGCTGCGCCAGACAGGTAGTCGGGGTAACCGGGATCGGGAACAATGACACCTTCACCCGGATTGACGATCGTTTGCGGCAAGGCGACGATACCGGCTTTACTGCCGAGCAAAATGGCGACCTCAGAAGCAGGATCGATCGTCACGCCGAATTCGGACTGATAAAAATCGGCGACGGCCTGTTTGAGAAAATCATGTCCGCGAAACGGAGGATATTGCAGATTAGCGGCGTCGCCGATGGCCTCTTTTAAGGCGTCCAAAATATGTACGGGCGTAGTTTGGTCCGGCGTTCCTTGACCAAGCGTGATGACGTCGTGACCGGCTGCTTTGACGGCACCAATCCGCTGAGCGAGTTCAGCAAAGACCGGAGCGGGCAGCCGATCAATCGCAATCGATGGGGCGAAATGTTTCATCTGTGTTCCTCCTTGTTAGGTATTGTCGTCAAGGATAACGAATTTTCAGAAAAAAGAAAAGTGTTTTTTAAGAATTGCTTATAATTGGTAAAAAGAACCGATGCCTTTCGTGTTTTTGATACACTGGATGAGAAGACGATTGAATACATAAAGGAGATGATGGGATGAATCGAGCCTGGTGGAAAGAAGCCGTTGTCTATCAAGTGTACTGGCGCAGTTTTAAGGACTCGAACGGAGACGGAATGGGCGATTTACGGGGTGTAATTGAAAAGTTGGATTACATCGCGTCGCTCGGTGTGGATGTCATCTGGTTGAACCCCTGTTATACATCACCTGATATCGATAACGGATATGATATTTCCGACTATTATACGATCATGGAAAAGGCGGGAACGCTGTCCGATTTGGAGGAATTGATTGCGGCAGCCCATGAGCGGGGCTTAAAACTGATTCTTGATCTTGTCGTCAACCATACGAGTGACCAACACGCTTGGTTCGAGGAGTCGCGACGTGGCAAAACGGGCGAAAAGGCGGACTGGTACATTTGGCAGGACGGGGAAAAAGGAACACCTCCGAATAACTGGCGCTCCTATTTTGCACCGAGTCCGTGGACATGGGATGAGACACGCGAGCAGTATTATTTCCACTCGTTTGCATCGGAGCAACCGGACTTGAACTGGGAACATCCAGCCGTCCGCCAAGCCGTCTATACGATGATGCGGTGGTGGGCGGACAAAGGCATCGACGGATTCCGGATGGATGTCATCAATTTGATTAAAAAACGCGCCTCGTTTGCGGATGTTGCCGATCCTTTTGATCTGTCCTATCTCGGGAATCAACCGGGCATCCACTCTTTTTTACAAGAAATGCATGACGAGGTGCTCGCGGGAACTGATTTATTTACGGTCGGAGAAATTCCGTTCGTCGGTCCGGAAGACGGTTTGCTGTACGTTGGGGAAGAGCGGAATGAACTACGGACGCTTTTTCACTTTGAAGTCGCAGACGATATGGAGACGATGGACTTACCGCGGTTCAAGCAGATTCAAAAACAGTGGTATGAAGCACTCTATCCAAGCGGTATCGCGTCCCAGTTCTTAAACAACCACGACCATACACGCCAAGTGACCCGGTTCGGAAGCGAACGGTACCGGGTCGAAAGTGCGAAATTACTTGGTTTGATGTTACACACGTTACCGGGTATCCCGTATATCTATCAAGGCGAAGAAATCGGCATGACCGGGATTCGTTTTTCTGATCCGGAAGCCTATCAAGACGTCGCGTTCCGGAATCAATACGCAGAACGGGTGGCAGCGGGTGAATCACCGGGGACTGTCCTGTCATCGATGCAGATGCGGGCACGGGACAATTCCCGGACACCGATGCAGTGGGATGCCGGTCCTTCAGCGGGATTCACAACGTCTGCGACACCTTGGATGACGGTGAATCCAAACTATTCCGAGATCAACGTGGAAACAGCAGAACAAGACCCGGATTCTGCTCTTCATTTTTACCGGAAATTGATTGCGCTTCGAAAACAACATCCGGTCATGGTATACGGCCTTTATCGGGATTTGGCCATTCAAGATCCGTATCTGTACGTCTATGAACGAGTACTGGATGGGACGACGTGGCGGATTGTACTGAACGTACACGATGAACCGATCACGATGACGTTCGGGTTGCCGGAAGACCAGTTGATGCTGACAAATTATGAGACGCATGACAGGAATCTTTTGGCTCCGTATGAAGCCCGATTGTATCAATATCAGGTGCGGTAAACGACAGGAATTATATCACTAAAAAATCCGGAAATCGTTTACTCTTCATCAAGAAATGAGGAGCAGACAGATTGCCGGATTTTTTTCGAATGACTTCAAGGATATCCATTTCGTTTTTTTGCGGACAAGACCTGTTCAAACCGATCGACTGCTTGACGCATGTCGAAACTTGGTGCGACCACGAGTGGACCGTGACCAACTGCGAGCACGTCCGGTGTCAGTTCTGTTAATTGATGGGCTGACTGAAGCGCCACTTCCTTATCCCATGTCGCAAGCGACGGAAAAGGAAACTGCCACCGGGTATCGCCCGAAACAGCCAAACCACCTTGTGTTTGAAAGGCATCACCGGCAATCAAGGTCCGGCTGCCCTCGTGCCAGAGCGAAATTGAGCCTGGGGTATGTCCGGGAGAGGCGATGACACTTAAGCTGCCGACCTGCTGACCACTTTCGAGCAACCGATCCGGACGGGTTTTAATGTTTTTCGGAATCCCGCCTTTGAGCGGTGTCGTTTCGCCTTCCCGTAATGATTCATCCCCGCTGAGCAATGCGGCGTCCCGGTAACTGATCGAGACTTCGGCAAGTGGGAAAGCACTTGCCAAAAAGTCGAGTGAACCGACATGGTCCGCATGCGCATGGGTTAAGACGATGGACTGTAACGGTTTATCAAATGATTTGATGACGGAATAGATAGCTTTGGCGTTCAGTGAAATCCCGGTATCAATTAAAGTAAGGCTGTCTGCTTCTTCAAATAAGTAACAGTTGACCGGAAAAAAAGACGGGGTCGTTTGCAGTTGATGAAGTCGTTCGATGGTTGATAGATGCATCTAGATACACTCCCTCGTCAAAGTATTCACTTTTCTTTTAGTATCGCCTGTTTCAGAACAGACGTCCATCAAAAAACTCCCTCTAAAAAAGAGGGAGTCCATCGATTAATAAGTTACTTCGAAAACAGCACCGGCATGTTCGGAATCGTCACCGTCTGCTGCCGTCGTGACAAGTAAACGGTCCTCGTACAAAATGGGACAAGTCGGATTGGATACAGGGAAGTCGACGTGAGCCAATTTTTCGCCTGTCTCAAGATTCCAGCGTGTCACGCAAGATCCGGCATAATGGGCGATGAACACATGACCCTCCCGATCTTTTGTCATCCCGTCCGGAAAACCTTCTTCTTTTTCCAAATCGATGGCGACACGACGATTGGTCAACGGTTGGTCCGCAGCATAATCAAACGCATACACTTTTTTCGTCGGTGTATCGATGTGGTAAAGCGTTTTACCGTCTTCTGACCAGACCAATCCGTTTGAGTTCGTCAAATTTTCGAGCAGGACATCAACGGAACCATCATGGCGCAAGCGATAAAGAGAAGCCGTCTCACCTTCTTCTTCATTAATGCTGCCGGCGACATATTGACCGGAAGGATCCAGTTTACCGTCATTCATTCTGTCTGAAGCAGGCAATGTTAATTGCGTTTCAAGCGAGAGATGCCCTTCCTTTACATCAAATGTTCCGAAGCCGTGTGCCGATGTGACACGAAGAAAGTCCGGCGCGTCCGTCAAGGCAATCGAAGTGATGGCACTTGGCAGTTGATACGGTTTTAAGGCCTCTGTCGTCAAATCATATACGAAAAAAAGCTGATTCGGGATATCGACGAAATAAAAGCGTTTTGTTTTAGCGTCGTACACCGGAGATTCACCGGTCTTACATGCAACATCGATAAAAAGTGAAACTGTCATCTGTTTTCCCCCTACACATTGTATGATCTCTCTATTATTTTGCGTGAATGAACTCAAGATGAAGTTGGAACTTAACGTCACTGCCGACTAAGACACCACCGGCCTCAAGTGCGACGTTCCACGTCAAGTTATAGTCCTCGCGTTTGACTTTACCGTCCACTTCAAAACCGGACCGTGTATTTCCCCAAGGATCGACCCCGCTACCTTCATACTCGACCTGAAACGTTTCCGTACGCGTGACATCCTTAATCGTCAAAGCGCCTGTCACTTCATATTCGTCACCGGACAGTTTTTTAAATGATGTCACTTGGTAAGTGATGTTTGGATACTGCTCGACATCAAAAAAATCGGCGGATTTCAAATGTGTATCGCGGTCTTTACTGCGCGTATCGATTGAAGCAACGGGAATCGTTACGACAGCGGAAGCATTCTCCAAATCGTTTGCCTCTCCGTTGACATCAAATGTAAAATCACGAAATTCTCCTTTAACTTTTGAAATCATCATATGCTTCACCGAAAATGTGATCGAGCTGTGGTCCTGATCGAGTTGATAAGTAGTCATGGTTCATTCCTCCTCATCTTCACTTCATTTTTTGGCATGCAATGTATTGTTCCTTTTTCTTTTGATTCTAAAACCTTGAAATAGTTATGTCATTTTTTACCTTAAAAAGGCATAATGTATGGTGGAGGTGCTTTATGAGAAGGAAATTATGTATGATATTGATTTTATTAGGTGCATCATATACCCCGCTAACAGTGGGAGCCGAAACGATTTCGAAAGGAATCGACTATACAAGCAAACAAGATCATTCGAGCGGTGTGCCGCAGACGATTCAACAAATCACTGTACAACCGGATCCGGGGAACTACTGGATGACGGGAAAAGGAAGGGATCATGTACTTGCGACGGAATCAGTTCCTTCGCAGGTCAATCGTTCGATGGCTGCCGGGAATCGTGTGGTAGCTGCCGTCAATGCGGATATGTACAAAGTCGCAAGCGGCTTGCCGATTGGTTTGCAAATTCAACAAAATGCCGTATTGGTCAGCCATAGTGTCAAGGAATCAGCGTTAAAATTTCCGTCATTTGTCACCAATGGTCAAGGGAAGCCGGAAATCGGATCATATGGTGTCATCGGAACGTTGAAATCCGCTGCGCGTTCGATGACGATCCATTCTGTCAATCGGAATGAAAATCTAGATAACCGTGTTGGTATTTTTACGAATGCACATCACGTATCTAAAACGATTAATTTTAGCGGGCTTTCGGATGCCATGAAAAAAGAAGCAGCCATTGTCACGTTAAAAGGAAATTCAATCAAAGCATTCAAACTGGGTCAATCCTATGATTGGACGGTACATCAGGTAGATACGACTTTCCGGTCAAACATTCCGATTCCGACAGACGGAGTCGTAGTAGTAGCGTTTGGAAAACAAAAGAAGCCGTTGCTTGACTTAGTCAAAGAAAATAAATTGACTACTCAAATCAATTTAATTCAGATGTCAAATTTACAAGTCAGAAATGATATCCAAGAAGCCGCTTCCGGATACAATTGGCTCGTGAAGGACGGGATTGGACTGGACTTAAATGCATTATCGGAAAATCACGACCGTTTCTTAATGATTGTGCGAAAAGCACGGACATTAATTGGTATAACAGCCAATCAAACGGTTCATATCATGACAGTCGATCAAGGAAGAACGACATCAAAAGGGTTTACGATGCTTGAAGCCGTTGCGCAAATGAAACGATTGGGTGCAGTTTCCGCATTAGCCTTTGATGGAGGCGGTTCGACCGAGATGATGGTCCGCCGGGCGGGCGAGTCCCCGGTTCGTACGGTGAATGTACCGGCTGATGGAAGAAGCCGTGCGGTAACGAACAGCTTGATGATTGCGACACGCTACGTTCCGGAAACATCCGTTGCATATATGATTCTTCCGGAACAACCGGAACTATACGTAGGTGAGACACGTCAATTAACCGTCAAACTGACAGATCGAAACAGTCAACCGATTAACGCGAGTCAAAAGAAAATAAAATTGACGGGTCTTGGTGTAAGTGGCATGCAGGTGAAAGCACCGCTACAGCCCGGCAAATGGACAGGGCAGCTGGCTGTGGATCAGGCGAAGCGGTCGGTGACGATCAATGTGACGAACCGTTTATCAGGCATGACGTTTAATGGAGGAAAACCTTTCGCGCTTAAAGTGGGACAAACCGTGAAATTAACAAGTGATGGCTGGTTGAATGGAAGAAAAGTAATCATTCCATCATCAGAAAAAAAATATGGCATGCAGCAACCGATTGCTTCCATCACAAAAGATGTACTGACGGCTAAAAAAGCCGGCAAGACGATGCTGACATTATCAGCTGGCGGACAAACCGTTTCGCTTCCGTTAACTGTGACGGGATCGCAACCGGCATCAAAACCAGTGCCGAAGCCTTCAAACAAATCAATCGTTCTCGACTCGTTCGAAAGCGGGACGTATACGTCAACATCTCCTTACGTTTCAAGCTATACGACGACAGTGAGTACAGAACAAAAAACAGCAGGTCGTTCTTCGCTGAAGCTGACGTATGATTATTCAGGCTGGACGAAACAAAATGGAGCAATGTATATCACGAATCCGAAGTGGAACATCACTGTTCCGGCGACGAAGTTATCACTGGATCTCTATGGTGACCGCAAAGCACCTTGGTTGCGGGCACAGCTGAAGGACGCAAAAGGAAAAGTGCATACGGTCGATTTCGTCAAACATGTTGACTGGACAGGATTTAAAACCGTTGAGGCGAAAGTGGATCCGGCTTGGCCCGTGCCGGTGCAAGTGCAATCGCTTTATTTCGTGGAAACAGACATGAAGAAAAAGGGACAAGTTCAAAAAAGTAAAGTCTATCTCGATCAATTCAAGGTATGGTACTAAACGACAGGGCAGACTGATAGAATGTGGACGCGCCTCCTGTTCCTGTAAAGACTATTTGAATTTTAGATGAAGGCAGGGAGAGGATTAAAAAAATCCTCTCCCTGCCTTTTATAGGATCAGCGGCTTTTCACGAGAAGGTTAACCGCTTCCTTGACTAATTCTTCAGTTTGACCTTCACCTGTTTGTTCTGCTTCTTTCACACATTCGATAAGATTGGAACTCACGACAACACCGATCGTCCGGTCAATCGCGGAACGGGCGGCCGAGAGCTGCGTAATGACATCCCGACAATCCTGACCTTCTTCCATCATCCGTAAAATGCCGCGAAGTTGTCCTTCGATTCGGCTTACCCGATTCTTCATCTTTCGATCATAATCCATTTATTTTCCTCCATTCCAAGATACAATCCGTCTGTTCAATACCTTTATGCTATGCCCATCACGGTATTGCTGTCAATTGAGTCGCTTTTTGAGCTATATTTTTAGAGAGAACAGGGAATATGGATGTGGTGGACAAAAAAATGAAAAAATATCAAAAATTAAATCGATTTCGCGTCAGCTTACGTATACTATATGATAAGGCTGACTGATCACAAGGAGGAGAAGGATGCATACTCAATCCGATGAATCGCTTTATCATGGGATGCGCAGTGGAGATGAACAAGCCCTCGAAGTACTGTATGACAAGTACGAAAGGCTATTGTTCTCGTTCGCTCATCGCTTTACGAATAACGATCGTTTATCTGAGGAAGTCATTCAAGAAGTGTGGATGAAAATATGGAATGGCCGCGTTGATTTTAATACCGACAAAGGAAAGTTTTCTTCGTGGATTTTAACGATTACCCGTAATGCCGCGCTTGACTGTCTCAGACGGGAAAAACGGCAACCGACGATTGAAGTCGAAGAAAGGGACGGTGGATACGACGAACCTGTCGAGCGAACCGTCATCCAGCGTGAAACGGCAACTGAAGTCCGGGACGCTGTCAATGAGCTGAAACCTGATCAACAAGAGTTAATCGAACTTGTTTATTTTAAAGGACTTACCCAGCAACAAATTTCCGATCAATTAAATATGCCGCTCGGAACGGTAAAAACAAGAATCAGGAGTGCCATTCAGGCTCTTCGTAAATTATTAGATGGGAGGGAACGTTGATGGAAGAACGTTGTCATAACTTAATCGACTATTTCAACAACACATTATCAGCCGGAGACCGCGACGCGTTCGAAGCACATTTGGCGACTTGTGATGATTGCAAACAGGCGCTTCAAGACATGCAAGACCTGATGTTGCCCATCGCGGAGTCACTTCCAGCACGACCGGTACCGACAGGCATGAAATCAAGAATTCTTGGAGAAGTTCTCGGTTCGGCGAATGAACCGGTGGAATCGGCTCCGATAAAGGAGACGACTCAAGAAACTTTGCGTCCGTCCGACATGGAAGCCATGCGCGAAAAGAAAAATAAAAAACGTTCGGTTCCACTCGGTTGGCTGATGAGTATTGCAGCTGCGCTGATTTTATCCCTCGGGGCAAATGCCTATTTCTTGTCGCAAGACGATCCGTCTCCGGCGGACGAATTTGCGATGGATGAAGTGAAAGGAATCGGCAATTTTGAAAGTACCGCGTCCATTAAAGGGTCGAGTATGATTTTTACAAAAGATAAAAAAGAGTACATGCTTGTACAATTAAAAGATTTACCTCCGCTTCAGGAAGGTGAACTTTATCAGATGTGGACGATCCAAGGAGACACACCACGTGCGAACGGAATCATTGAAAAAGATGGAGAGGCAGCCGCAGTCTTCCCGTTAAAAGGGGACGGTACCATTGATGCAGTAGCCATTACGGTTGAGCCGGAACCGGATCTTGAGAAACCGACCGGTGAAGTTGTCGCTTCAGCCGTCCTATAAATTTCAGATTTTAAATAATCGAATAAACCGTAGCAAAAAAGAACGTAATCGTGGATTGCGTTCTTTTTTATCGGACTTTTTTAGGCTTGAATCTCTTTTTTATAAAAAAACTGTTCATTTTGGTGAAATTTGATGAGAAGACTGAAGAAATGAGGACAAGCAGACGATACTAATAAGAATGTCAGTCAAAAAGAGAGGCACTTATCATGAAGGAATGGATCATTTTAACGAAACATTATGAAGAGACACTGGTCATCCTGTCGGTCATCGTCGCCATCGTCGGATCCTATGCCTCACTTGAACTAAATCGTCGTCTGGCAAAAGCCGTATCTTTAAAAAAACGCGCCTTGTTTTTATCTTCTTTGACAATGGGATTGTCCATTTGGGGCATGCATTTTATTGGGATGGGTGCATTTGAACTTGCCGTACCGGTCCGTTATGACTGGGGATTAATGTTTTTATCCATCATTCCCGCTGTGACAGCGGCATGGATTGCTTTTTATCTTTTATATTATTCTGAACTTACCCGCAGGAAGGTCATCGTAGCCGGAACCTTGATGGGAATCGGGATTGCGATGATGCACTATCTTGGAATGGCCGCAATGCGGTTTGAAGGGGATATCCGTTACGACATGCCGTTATTCCTGCTGTCTGTATTGATTGCGATAACCGTCGCGTATGTCGCCTTGTTGTTATTGTATATGACACGACACGTGAATAAAAAACGGATTTTGATTCCGGTTGCGATTTTAATGGGGTTCGGCATTTCGACGATGCATTATGTCGGCATGCTCGGTACGACATTTTGTGTCCCAGGTACTTCCGGGCTTGATAGTACGGCCAGTCCTGTCACATCAAACGTCCTCAGTGACGTCGCTATACCAGTCTTCATCATTATCATAGTCATTGTCGGTCTTTATGTTCATTTGGAGCGGCGGGCCTTGCAGATGATGGCTTATGCCGATCACCTGACCGGTTTACACAACCGGCGTTGGCTCGATCACCATATGGCGAAGGTCGACGGACAATACAGTCGTACTAAAAAACAGATGACGATGGCGTTGCTTGATTTAGACGGATACAAATGGATCAATGATACGTTTGGTTTTGATCAAGGTGATGCTGTAATTTGTCAGTTTGCAGAGCGGGTTAAGGGGCTGCTCCGGGAAGATGAGGTATGCATCCGCTATAACGGGACCCAGTTTTTCTTAATTCAGGACATTGCCCCCGACGAATTAGAAGATGCTTTCATCGATGTACTCGAAGTAATCCGCCAACCGATTTTGCTGGACGGTCAGGAAATTCACCTAACGGCGACAGTTGGTATCATTGTCCCGAATCCAAATGATACGCTGGAAATGCGGATTGGTCAGATGGAAAGTGCTTTACGGGCCGGGAAAAACGAGGGACGTGACCGCTTCGTCATTTATGATGAAGCACGTCACTCGGATCGCCGGGAGCAACAAATCGTCGGTTCTTTACGCCGTGCTATGACGGATTTCAAGGAATTTAATCTCGTCTACCAACCGAAAATCGCATTAACGACAGGGAAAGTCGAACAGGCGGAAGTGTTGATTCGCTGGAATCATCCGAAATTCGGTTTTATTTCACCGGCTGAATTCATTCCGCTTGCTGAAAAATACAGTTTGATCCACCGTCTGACACAATGGGTATTGCAGGAAACCGTAAATCAGATGGAAATTTGGCGGGAAGAAGACCACTTCATCCGGCAGGTTTCCGTTAACTTATCAGCGATGCATTTTCGATCGGAATCGCATAATTTGATGATTAAGGAGATTGTTCAACATTCTTTGAGAAACGGCGGTGAATTGCAGCTCCAACTTGAAATCACGGAAACGTCTGTCATGGAAAATCTGGAACGGGCCTTACAGATGCTCGGTGAATTGAAACAGTTGAGCTTGACGATTGCTCTCGATGACTTTGGGACCGGGCTTTCTTCCTTGACCCACTTAAAACACTTACCGATTGATATATTAAAAATTGATAAGTCTTTTATTGACGAGGTACCACATGACGAACGAGGGACGGCCATCACAGAAATGATCATTCAACTGGCGAAGAGTCTTGGCATCGAAGTCGTCGCAGAAGGCGTCGAGACGCTTGAGCAACATGAGTTTTTGAAGCGGCTTGGATGTGATTATGGTCAAGGTTATTATTACAGCCGTCCTGTTCATGTGAAGGACTTAAATCAACAAACGATTGAGCGAACCGTATTGAATGTGGTGTAAGAGCACATCCTATCAATCCAATAACCGATTTTTTACGTATACTGGATAAGCACACGAGGAATATGTGTGCGATGGGGGACGCAACGGCTTCATGAACAGATTCCGGGGAGGAATTTGTTCGACTTGTGCAAGATGCAGACAGAATCGCAGTACATTTAGATAGTCGTCTCTGCCTTCTACTCAATCCAACACCTGTCTGTCCATCACATTACAAAGGCAGCTTCCGCTGAGGGAGCTGCCTTTTTTGTGGAATCATCGATTGGCGGTTAACTGACAACCGGTTTGATCTGTCACAAGGACATTTGTATTAAAGTATTGACCATCACTTTTTAAAATCAATGATTTTTTCTCGGCATTGTAGTCAAGTGTCATTTCTTGATCGAGAAAATGACTCGACCACCGTTTAACGAGAACGGGACCGACATTTGAATCGATCGTCATATCTTCTTCGGTCGCAGCGGAAACGAGCCGGATGCTAAAAATACCGGAATTCCCGCAACCACAGCCTTCCGTATCGTAGTAAAGGTGTAATTGACCGGTTGTCTCACCGCGTAATTGATCGATTCGATGAAGCGCAGCTTCTGTAAATGTGATGTGCATGACATTCACTCCTTTAGTCTGATTATACGACGAATGGAGCCAAAAATAACGTTACTTGCTCACATGGACTTGACGACGCATCCGGACGAGCAAGAAGACATACCCTGCGAGGAGGACGACGACACTACCTAAAACGACGGTGTCGACAAGCCCGTTGTCCGACTGGAAATTGATCGCGATATAAGCCCAAACGAAGACGAGCGGATAAATAGGATCACGGTTCGCAAACATGAATAACAGGGCGACCACTACACCGACACCGAGCATAATCATCGTCCAACCGGCATCTCCGATTCCGAGCCATGAATTGATGTTTTCTGTGTCGATTGTCAAGAAGATATTGGCGATCGTCGCGACCGATACCCATCCGAGATAAAATGAGAACGGTAACTTAAACCGCAATGCTTTTGTCTCACGGTCGATTTTTGAATAGATGACGATCAGCGAAAGCAGAAGACCAACGATAACGACGACCGACAACGGGAATAATTTGTAGGAGAAGGTAACAATCCATCCGGCGTTGAACAGACAGCTGATTAAAAACCAAGGACCGATTTTTTTAGCGATTTCATGTTCTTTGAATTTCGGGATCGTTTGCATGATGAGCCAAACGAATAATACAAGATAGATAAGTCCCCAAATCGAAAAAGCATAACCTGCAGGTTTAAAATATGTCGTGATTGTATCGGAAATTCGTCCTGTCTTTCCGCCGTCAAGTGCATTGATGGCAATCGTAAAGACGAATCCGAGCCAGTTGAGCCAAATCCATTTGTTTTTCAAAACAAAAACCTCCTTTAATCTCTAAAGGAGGTTTACCCGGATTGTTAAGTCTTTAGACATCAAAGTCGGCTCGTCGGATTTAAAAAGGACATGCCGATGGCCGGGTTTCCGGTATGGGAACCGAGAACAGGTGTTAAATCATCGATTCGGACCGTGACGTCAAATCGTTTTTCGAGACTTGATTTCCATTCGAGCGCCAGGTCGTAGGCTGTCGCATGGAATAGGGAGACATCGGTCACTGCACCGCTCTCAAGCATTTCAACGAGGTGGTCATAAATCTTGGCATGGGCTTTCTTGAATGTTCGAACCGTTTGATACGGAACGATTTTCCCCTCTTCAAAATGAAACAGCGGGCGTAACTGCAGTAAATTACCGACAAAAGCTTTCGTCGAGGAAATGCGTCCGCCTGCTTGCAATTGATTGAGATTTTCGACAGTAAACTCGATGTGGTGGTCGAAGCGGCGATCTAAAATGTACTGCTCGATATATTCGATTGACATACCGTCTGCTGCCAGTTGCATTGCTTCCGCAAGCAATTGACCTGCCGGATAGATGCCGCAACGGGAATCGATGGCGATCAAGCGAAAACCGGCTATTTCAGCACCTTGAACGGAAGCATTATACGTCCCGCTCAGTTCACTCGATAAATGAATCGCAAAACCGACATCATACTTTTCTTTCAATCGTTCGTAGTGTTCCGTGAACGTACCGATGGATGGCTGGCTGGTCGTGACCTTATGTTTTGCGCCAATCCATTGATAGACGGTTTCCGCCTGCACATCGACGCCGTCCGTGAAGCTTTCCCCGTCCTTCATGACGAGAAGAGGAACGACGGTTAAATCGTCGTGCTGAGAAATCGAATCAGGTAAAATCGTTGTGCTGTCCGTAATCCACGCAATGTTCATACTGTTTCCTCCTTGTTTTAGTACCTGATATTAATTGTAGGTGCAAGCATTATCGCTGTCAAATGAACCTTTAATTTTTTTGAACATTTTAGTTGATTAACTGAAGGAATACGCTATAATCGGTACGTGATTAGTAAACTTAAAGTCATCTTATACTAAACTGGACGTAGGGAATGGAGGGAACGGATTGCGGACGATTGGGAATAAGATTAAAAACCTGCGTCTTCAAAAAGGCTTGACGCAAGAAGAGCTTGGAGAAAGAACGGACTTAAGTAAAGGATACATCTCGCAAATTGAACGTGAAATCAGTTCGCCTTCGATTGAAACCCTGTTCAGTCTTCTTGAAGTACTCGGCATATCAGCGAAAGACTTTTTTGACGAAGGGACATTAAATCAGAAAGTTGTATATTCCGAAAAAGATGTTACGCGTTATGAAGACAGCGAGCAGGGATACCATGTCACCTGGTTGATTCCGGAATCAAACGAAAAAGAAATGGAGCCGGTTTTATTGCATCTGACACCAGGCGGGCATTTTAAGGAATATGAACCATCCGGTGCAGAAACTTTTGTTTATGTACTCGAAGGGACGGTTACGTTACGGCTTGGTCGCGAATCGTTTATGGCGACACAAGGTGAAACCTTGTATTATAAAGCTTCTGAAATTCATCAACTAAACAATGAATCGGATTCCGACACGAAACTACTTGTGACAGCAACAGATTCTTACTTATAAGGAGGAAAAACACTTGGCAGATCATACTATCATTCAATTCAACGATGTAACGAAACGGTTTGACGATCAAACGGTTCTAGAGCAGGTCAGTTTTGAAATCGAGCGTGGAAAATTCTATACGTTGCTTGGTCCGTCGGGCTGCGGGAAAACGACGATCTTACGACTGATTGCCGGTTTCACGGAAGCGACGGAAGGCGATATTCTGTTTAATGGAAAACGCATCAACGATGTTCCAGCCAACAAACGGCAGGTCAACACCGTATTTCAAGATTATGCATTGTTCCCCCATCTAAACGTATTTGAAAATATTGCATTCGGTTTGCGGATTAAGAAGATGAAGGAAGCGGAAATCAAAACGCGTGTTCTCGATGCGTTAAAATTCGTCAACTTATCCGGCTACGAAAAGCGGGAAATCACGGAGATGTCGGGTGGACAACGTCAACGTGTCGCGATCGCCCGTGCCATCGTCAACGAACCGGAAGTCATCTTACTGGATGAGCCGTTATCGGCACTGGATTTAAAACTCCGGACAGAAATGCAGTATGAGCTCCGGGATTTGCAACGGCGCCTCGGGATCACATTCATCTTCGTCACCCACGATCAGGAAGAAGCACTTGCGATGTCCGACGAAATTTTTGTCCTCAATCACGGTTTGATTCAGCAGTCGGGTACACCGACGGATATTTATGACGAACCGATCAACCGCTTTGTTGCTGACTTCATCGGTGAATCAAATATCATTCCGGGAAAAATGTTGACGGATTACCGGGTCTCATTTGCTGAAAAGGAATTTGAGTGTGTTGACCGTGGTCTCGAATTGAATGAACCGGTCGAAATTGTGATCCGTCCTGAAGATTTAGAAATCACGAGTGTCGCCCATGGGAAGTTACGTGTGACGGTCGATTCGCAGTTATTCCGCGGTGTTCACTATGAGATTGCCTGCATGGATGAAGTCGGAAACGAATGGCTCGTCCACAGTACGAAAAAAGCAACGGTCGGTGAGCAGATTGGCCTGACGTTTGATCCGGAAGCGATTCATGTCATGCGTCTGAATGAGACGGAAGAGGAATTTGATAAACGACTTGAATCATATGATGGGGTGTTGTGATGCAAAAGACACGCAACTGGTATCTGATTCCGTATAGTTTTTGGATTGCGTTGTTCGTCATCGCACCAATCGTTCTGGTCGTCTATTATTCATTCCTTGACCTGGAAGGACAGTTCTCACTCGTCAACTATCAGAAATTCTTTACATCCACGTATTTGACGATGACGTTAAGTTCGTTTTGGTATGCGTTTTTGATTACAGTCTTTTCGCTCGCCATCGGTTATCCGACAGCTTACCTGTTGACGAAAACAAAGCATAAACAGTTATGGTTGTTGTTGATCATTCTCCCGACCTGGATCAACTTACTGTTGAAGGCATACGCCTTCATCGGTTTATTCAGCACATACGGGTGGGCGAACCAGACACTCGAAGCGATCGGAATCGGCCGGAAACAGATTTTATTCACCGATTTCAGTTTTGTGTTCGTATCCGTCTATATCTTTATCCCGTTTATGATTTTGCCGATTTTCAATGCGATTGAGAAACTGAATCCGTCGCTCGTTTTTGCAGCACGGGATCTCGGTGCTTCGAACTTCATGACGTTCCGCCGGGTTGTCTTTCCGTTGACGCTTGATGGTGTGAAGTCGGGTTGTCAGCTCGTATTCATTCCGGCCCTGTCACTGTTCATGATTACACGTCTGATTGCCGGTAACCGGGTCATCACACTCGGAACAGCAATTGAACAACAATTTCTTGTCACGCAGAACTGGGGAATGGGCGCGACGATCGCAGTCTTCCTGATTATTGCGATGGCCATCATTTTAGCGTTGACGAGTACGAAGCGGAAGAAAGGAGCGACAACAGGATGAAACGATTAAAATTAGCGAATCTTTACTTGATCGGTGTGTTCATCATCTTGTATGCACCGATTCTTTATCTGGCTTTCTACTCGTTCAACAGTGCCGATAACATGACGAATTTTGATTCCTTCACGTGGGATTGGTATAAGGAAGTCTTTCAGGACTCCCGTCTTTTGATTATCGTTTTAAACACATTGGTCATCGCACTGCTCTCCGCTGCGATTTCGACGATTATCGGTGTACTCGGGGCGATCGGTATTCAAGCGGTCCGGAAAAAACGGATCGAAACTTCTCTTTTGACGCTCAACAGTATTTTAATCGTTAGTCCGGACGTCATCATCGGCGCATCGTTCTTGATTTTCTTTACGATGCTTGGGATTCAACTTGGTTTTACATCCGTCCTGTTGTCACACATCGCGTTTTCGGTACCGATTGTCGTCATTTTAGTCCTGCCGAAACTGCAGGAGATGAGTCCGACGCTCGTCGATGCGGCGCGTGATTTAGGCGCAAGCCGATTAGATGTTTTGACGAAAGTTATCCTGCCGTACATCACACCTGGTATCTTTGCCGGTTTCTTCACGGCATTGACGTATTCGCTGGATGATTTCGCAGTGACATTTTTCGTCACGGGAAATGGATTTACGACGTTGTCGGTTGAAATCTATTCCCTCGCGCGACAAGGGATTTCGATGAAAATCAACGCCTTGTCGACCGTGATTTTCCTGTTTAC
Source organism: Caryophanales bacterium (assembly GCA_902363455.1). Taxonomy (GTDB): domain Bacteria; phylum Bacillota; class Bacilli; order Exiguobacteriales; family Exiguobacteriaceae; genus Exiguobacterium_A. Next base: position 288,163 of record CABJAC010000001.1, read on the forward strand.
GTTTTTGCTTGTCATCGGCTATTACTTCCTGAACCAACGTTCTGCGATGAAGTTGTCCCGACCGGAGGTGAAATAAGCGATGAAAAAACTCATTCAGTTATTTGCAGCGATCTTCCTCATATCCGGTGTCATCTTATTTTCTTTGAACCGGTTAAATGAAACACAAGGGTACTCGGGAAAAAATGTCTTGAATATCTATAACTGGGGCGATTACATTGATCCGGAACTGATTGATCAGTTCGAGAAGGAATCCGGCATCAAAGTCGTCTATCAGACGTTTGATTCAAATGAAGCGATGTTGACGAAAATCGAGCAGGGGGGAACGACATACGATATCGCTGTCCCGTCCGATTACGCGATTGCGAAAATGATCGAGGAAGATCTCGTGTTGCCGATTGATCAGGCAAAAGTACCGAATCTGAAGAATATCGATTCGCGCTTTTTGAATCTATCGTTTGATCCGGACAATCGGTACTCGATTCCTTATTTTTGGGGGACCGTCGGAATCGTCTACAATCAAAAATTGATTGGTGACAAAAAGCCGACGAGTTGGAAGGATCTTTGGGATCCGTCACTGAAGAATCAGATTCTACTTGCCGACGGGGCACGTGAAGTGATGGGGATGAGCCTGAACAGTCTCGGTTATTCGCTAAACGAAACGGATGAACCGAAATTGCAGGCGGCGAAAGCCAATTTGATGAAGCTGACACCGAACATCAAGGCGATTGTCGGCGATGAAATCAAATTGTTGCTCGCAAACGAAGAAGCCGGTCTTGGCGTCGTCTGGTCCGGTGATGCGAATGAAATCATGAGTGAAAATGAAAACTTGAACTACGTGATTCCAAAGGAAGGATCAAACGTTTGGTTCGATAACGTCGTCATTCCAAAAACAGCTAAAAATGTTGACGGCGCACATGAGTTCATCAACTTTATGTTAGACCCGAAAAATGCTGCCAAAAATGCAGACTATGTCGGATATTCCACGCCGAACGAAGCGGCATTGAAGTTACTGGATCGTGATGTGCGGGAAGATAAGCGATTTTATCCGGACAAACAGGTGACAGACACACTCGAAGTATATGAAAATTTAGGTAAGGAAATGCTCGCACATTATAATGAGCTGTTTTTAGAGTTCAAAATGCATAAGAAATAACAGAAAAGTTGTTGCCCAGGCGGGTAACAACTTTTTTTGAACTATTTTTTAAAGAAATATATGTAAAGTGAATATTATTTTTAAAATAGGGGAATGAGATACTTATCAAAGTATTTCAAGGGGGAACATACCATGAAACAAATTTTTGGACTTATTTTAACTGCTGCACTGACGATGAGCCTGGTCTCAGGTCCTTCATATAACACATCTGTAGAGGCGGCTACACCGACAGACGTTGACTGGTTAAAACAAGTCAAGACAAGTGCAGTGACAGCCAAATCCATCGATGGTAAAGTAAAACTAGAGCAAACCACATTGGCGCAAGTACATAAAGCGTACAAAGGGGAAAAAAATTCAACATGGTGTCAAAGCGGCAAAGGATTGACCGCACCGAATCAAGCTGTCCATTACTGTTCGACATTCGGCGTCCCGGATCGTAAAGCAAAAGTATCTGCCGTCGTCTATAATCCCAAAAATATCAAGCGGACGATTTCTGTTCAAGAAGTAAAAAAAGCATATCCAACTGCAAAATTCGATAAAACTTTCAATTTGGCGACTGTTTCTGCAAAAGAGGTCAACATTTATCTAAATTTAAATTCTGACCGTACACAAGTCATGTCAATTCTAGTAAAATATAACTAATGAACAAAGGATGACCTTTTGGCCATCCTTTTTATTGAACCTTTTTATAGATCGGTACGAGTTGTTCGTAGGTATTTCGAATCAATTTTACTAAATCGTCGTGCGACATCGTAATGACTTGATCAGCAGAGACATGGCGACCGACTAAAAATTCAGCTTTTTTAACATCACGGAACCGGATCAATCCACGTTCAAGACTTGATTGTTCAATGGGTGCTGCTTCTTTCTTCATATGATCATAAGAAATGACGAAGTCAGATGGTAGCGCATGTAACAGTTTTTGTTGATGCAACAGCTTTGCCGCGTACTGCGGTTTATTCGGGAGTTCGTAAATATAGGCAAGCCAGATGAACAGATGGTCGTCAAACAAGCCGACTTGAAAATGGGGATGCTTTTTGTAGCCGCGCTTATTCGGCGAAAAGGCCATCCAAGTGTCGTTCGGTGGATTTACTTTACGACGTGCATGTTGTGCAATGTGGACGTACATATCCTCTTCTGCATGAACAGTTAAATCCGGAGATACTTCGAGTCCGATTTGAGAAAATACCGGTTGAATCCGTTCGCGAATGGCTTCCATCCGTTTTTCCAGTCCATCAATTTGAAACGTATCGAATGCTTCTTGTGTAAATTGTGTATTCATTGATTCATCACCTCAATCACTAGTGTAACAAATCAAAGCATTAAAAATAGACCTCAGTGCTCAAATGAATGATAATTAAATTGTGTTTTCCATATATATACAAAAGTGTTTTAGGAAGGGGAAGTCAACGTGCGTCGTTTTCAACAATATCTCCTTCGGAGCTGGATTGTATTTTTCGTTGTCGTCATTGTAATCGATTTACTGGCGAAATCAAAAGATTACATGATTAGCATCGAGTTCTTTACCTTTGCGCTTGTAGTAGCGCTCGCCACGATTTTTGTGATTGATCCAGTTCGGAGACGGCATATGAGTTTTACATTCCATTTTGGATTTGTTCTTTTTACTTTTTTAACGTATGGATTACTTTCTGCTGTGTGTGTCGGACAAGTAACGATGTTGATTTACCAGTTACGGAGTGTTCATACGGCAATTGGTCGAAGACGCATGTTACATAATTATCCGTTCAACGTGACGCTCGAATTACTATTGATTTTACCAGCCGGGCTTGCTTACAATGCGTTGGGTGGAACGCATGGTCCATCGTTCACCTTGTTTGAAAATATTGGACCGCTTCTCGTAATGGTCTTCATTCTGTGGGCGGTCTTGCTTTTCCAATATAAATTATCGAATTTTCTGTTGGGTGAAAATATTCCAAACAGTGTCATGCTTCCCTTGTTACGGTTTGAAGCAGTCGTCATTGCGGCAGAATTATTATTTGGAATCTTCAGTGCGTTGATGGTCCAAAATAACGGAAACAGCGGTCTAGTCATGACAGCGTTTGCGCTCTTCATCATCAAACGTTCACTTGGAAGTTCCGTACAAGCAACCGATCGAATTGAGCACTGGGAACAAATCGAACGTCTGAAAGAAGCTGCCTGGAAAGACGGGGATGCTCAGTTCATCATCGAGCGGTATCTCCGGCAGTTGAATCATTTTGTACGTCCTGATATCGCCTGGATCAAATTTGATTACGGTGACGACCATACGGTCTATTATTCGCTGAAAGATGGACGGAAATTAAAAGCCGATCATGTTCAGGGAATTATCATCGAAGAAATCATTGAAGAAAAAGAAGAAGTGTTATTGTATGGAATGCAACAGGAGTGGGATATCCGTTTATATGATTGTGTGCCGGAAGAGACGCAGTCCATTTTGTTCATCCAACCGGAAGCGACAGAAAAAATTAACTGTTCGTTATTCTTAGCTTCGGAAGCAAGCGGTGAATTCACAAAAGATTTTGGCTATGAGCTCTACCGGGCACTTCGTGTTCTCTCATGGGCAGTCGAACGGGCACAGGAACGTGAACGCCTGCTTACAGACAGCCGGACCGACGCAATGACCAAACTGCCGAACTATCGTGCCCTGCAAGAGTGGGGGGATCGCAGGATCCGCCAACGTGATTTGTATCCTTTCTCGGCGCTGATGATTGATTTGGATCATTTTAAACAGATTAATGATACGTATGGACATGAAGTCGGGGATGTCGTCTTGTTTGAAGTCGCCAAATTGTTGATGCAGGCAACACGGATCACCGATCTCGTCGCACGGTATGGAGGAGAAGAATTTGTTGTCTTACTGCCGAATACGGATCTCGAGGCGGCGCAAATCGTCGCAGAGCGTATTCGTGAAACGTTACATGCAAACCCGATTCAAGTGGAACAGGCGACGCTGCGCATTACAGCCAGTATCGGAATCGACACATTAAATGAGCTGGGTGATCTAGCAAGCCTGATCCGTAACGCGGACCGTGCGATGTATATCGGCGCGAAGTTCCAAGGGCGGGATCGTGTCGCCTCCTATAAGGAATGGAAAGAACGGGTGGTTTAAGTCGGAAGAACTGTCGAGACAATCGACGGTTCTTTTTTAGTTGGAGAGAAAGGACGTTTTGAAAACGTAAAAAAAGCCTCATTCGAGAAGAATCGAGGCTTTCTAAATATTCCTATATTTTAAAATAAAAAATAAGTTCTCGATGATTACGCTTGTTTACTTAGACGAATTTCACTTTCGATCGCATGGATCGCTGCCGACCAAGAGCCGTAACGATGTAATAAAGCTTTTGTCGAAGGTTTGTTGTTACGTTTTGCCCATTCCCGGTAAGCTTCGAATGAGAGAGAGAAGCCGACTTCTTCAATCGCTTGACGAAGTGAAGCTGCGAGTTCTGCTTTGGAATAGGTGACACTTGCTTCTAATCCAGCAGCCGTACAGGCATCGTGCCAAGATCCGAACATCTTCACGATATGATAATGACTCGGAGCATGATGAACCGATTTACGCCAGATTTGATATTTCTTTAATGTAATCGTCGAACCGACATCTTGGGCATACCGGTGGAACGACTTTAAAATTTCGTCTTTTGTATATTTTGGAGCACGCTCCAATTCTTCCGGCTGTTGGTCAATATGCCATTCGTATCCGGCTGCAGAGAGAGCTTCCGGCCAAGAACCGAATTGACGAATAATCGTCTCCGGTTGGGGCCAACCGTGTTCGATGGCATAACGACGGTAAATCGTCCGACGGGGACGATCTTGAATCAGCTCGCCTAATGCTTGGATGGCTTGAATCATTTCAAGCTGTTCTTCTGTCCATAGTTGCTGACTCGTGAGTACACGTTGTTTCAAGAGTGAGTCCTCCTTCCTAGTCCATTCATGATAGTTTGAGGCAAAAGTCCTCTGTATAGAATATATCGGCACATTTCCATTAATTATGAGTATTTAACGTGAAATATTGTAAATAAAGTAGAAATTTATCTTCAGCTAAGTATAAATAAAAGTAATTCAAATGAAAACAGAATGTTACCAATTTTTAATGATCTACCAAAAAACAGTACATTTGTCTCATATGGAAAAAAAGACCAGACGCGCACTTGGCGGTCTGGTCTGAAGTCCTGCTTATTTACCTTCGATGTATGTCCATTTGAACGATGTATCTGCACCGACTTTGTGGTTGACGATTCCTTTAACGTAAGGTTTACGTAGGAGAGAAGCACCACGTTGATACATGACAGAGATCGCTTGATCGTCTTCAAGCAAGACTTTCTCCGCATCTTTCAGTGACTGCCAACGTTTTGCGGCATCTGTTTCTTTCATCGCCGATTTGATGAGTGAATCGTACTTGTCGCTTGAGTACTTACCACGGTTGTAAGGTCCATCCGTCATCCACATGTCGAGGAAAGTCATCGGATCCTGGTAGTCAGGTCCCCAGCCGGCGAATGAAAGCTCAAACTGACCTTTAGACTCGAGGTCCAATTTGTTTTTGAACGGTTGCTGCTTGATTGTGACTTCGAGACCCGGTAGGTTTTTCTCCCACTCGCCTTTGAGGAACTCGGAGATTTTCTTCGAGTTGTCGTCATCATACGAGAGCAGTTCAAGTTTGACTGTTTTCTTGCCGACGTCTTTCAGACCTTTCTCGAACGAAGCTTTTGCTGATGAAGCGTCGAATGAGCCGAATCCTTCGTTGCCGTCACGGAAGTCTTTTCCGTCCGGACCTTTTGCGAATTCTTTAGGTACATAGTAGTACGCAGGGATTGATCCGTTGTTCAAAAGGACTGCTGCCATCTGCTCTTTGTCGTAACCAGAATCGATTGCTTTTCGGATGTCTTTGTTTTTGAGCAATTCATTTTTGAAGTTCATTTGGATGTAGTACATCGAAGCATCAAGACGTGTGTCGAACTCATCACTGTCTTTGTATTGATCGACGAACTCACTTGTCAGACCGACTGTGTCGATGTCGCCTTTTTCATAGAGGTTGACTGAAGTCGAGACTTCTTTGACGACCTTGTAGTTCACTTCTTCGAGTTTAACCGTGTCGGCATCCCAGTACTGATCGTTTTTCTTGTAGCTCCAGCCGACTTCCGTTTTCCAGTCCGTGAGTTGGAACGGTCCGTTGTAGAGGAAGTTTTCCGGATTTGTCGCAAAGTCTTTTCCTTTTTCTTCGACGAATTCTTGTTTAAGCGGCATGAATGAACCAAAGCCTGTCAATGCTTTGAAATACTCTGCAGGTTGTGTCAATTTGACTTCAAGTGTTTTGTCGTCAACTGCTTTGACGCCGACATCATCCGCTTTTCCTTTTCCTGTGTTATATCCTTCCGCTCCATCGATGATATACATGATGTACGCATATTGTGATCCGCTTTTCGGATCAAGAACGCGTTTCCACGCATATTCGAAGTCTTTTGCCGTGACGTCGCTGCCGTCCGACCATTTTGAATCACGTAATTTGAATGTGTATGTAAGACCATCTTCAGAGACGTCTACACTCTCCGCAACACCTGGTGTCGGCTCTTGTTTTTCGTCAAGACGGAACAGACCTTCCTGCACGTTGTTTAATACGGTGAACGAAACGGAGTCCGTTGCGACAGTCGGGCTGAGTGCCGGGATGTCTGAACCACTCGTCAGGTTGAGGACCTGTTTGTCCGACGCCTTTTTCGTGTCTTTCGAACCTGAAGTATCTTTTGAATCGTCTGTAGAAGAACAAGCAGCAAGACTTGATCCGGCGATAGCTAGAGCACCAACGAGTGCAAGTGTTTTTTTCTTTTTCATAATAATAAGTTCCCTCCCAAGAATGAATATATATGATAAAAAAATGAGTACCGATTAGAATAGCGATCCGGTGTCCTATAAAAAATAAGAGGGGTCATCGCCTTTTATTTGTTGAAGGAAAGCACCGGATCAACTTGTTACCAATAATAAATACAATATTCAGAAAAATCAATAGCTTATTTTCAGATTATTTCAAAATCATTAAATTTTTGTGTGTTATCAACGTTTTTTTTGTAAAAATATTTTTTCGCGAGAGGATAATACTGGGAGGTCAACCTGATAATCAAACAAAGACACGCTGCGTTAGCGGCGTGTCTTTGTTTGATTAATCGATCGAGTCGAGGAAGGAAAGGGCTTCTGCGACGTGGTCTTTGACTTTAACGGAACGCCACTCATGCATCAATTCACCGGATTCATTGATTAAAAAAGTAGAACGAACGATTCCATAATATTCCTTACCATAATTCTTTTTCACTTGCCACACGCCATACTGTTCACAAACGGTATGGTCAACATCGGATAATAATTCGAAGGGTAGTTCATATTTTGAAATAAAATTCTGGTGCCGTTTTTGACTGTCGGCCGAAATGCCGAGGATCACAGTATTTTTTGCTGCAAAGGCTTCTGTTGCATCCCGGAAGTCACAGGCTTCCGTCGTACAACCCGGTGTCGAGTCTTTCGGGTAAAAGTAGACGACCACTTTTTTCCCACGGAAATCACTTAGTGAAATCATCTCTCCCTGCGCATTGGGCAGTGTAAAATCAAGCGTACTCATGTGTAGTCCTCCTCAACCGAGTTCCATATTTAACTGATCGGCGTATTTTTCAAGTTTCTTCTGTAAACTTTCTTTTAAAGGATCAAGGGCAATCAAATATTTTTCATAATCCGTACCAGCCTCAGCTGTTTTCGTCAGCAGAGCCTGTTCCTCCCGATACCAGTCGGCATAATCTTTATAATAGTCGACGAGCGTCTCCGGATTGCCCTTATTCCCAAGAGCAGGACCGTAAATCATCAAGATGTTACTGTTCATCTCAAGCGCCATGTAGTCCGTTTGGGCATTGACCCGCGTGAAGACCTCATCTTGCTCGTCTTCCTTCGTATTCCCGACCGCTTCCGCTGCTTTGGCATTGACGCCGTATTCATCGGCATTAAAGGAATCAAACAACGAAGCAAGTGTCGTGAAGACTTTCGGTTCAAATGTCGTCGGAACAATGACAATCTTCCATTCGCCGTTCTGTTTCAAGAATAGTTTTGACGCCCGATTCGGGAGGGGAGAGCCGTCCTTGCCGTTAAATTCATGGATGACGTAGGCGACATCACCTTCTTGAAAACTTTTAATGACCTTCCCCGGCTGGATGTTTAAATTTTTAGCACCCAGCATGGCAGGACGCAACAATTTCTCATCGCCTGAGTATTCGATTTCAGCGAGGTCCTTCGCATCCGCTGTTCCGGATTGTCCAACGGTCTGCTGATAGGTCTTGTACACCTTCAGAACATCTTGGTCCGCCTGCTTCGATTGTTTCGTTTCTGTTGACTTCGGGGATTCAGTATCAGTAGACGGAGCAGAATCGTTTCCACATCCGACGAGGATGATACTCGTTGACGCGAGTACCGTCAATAATCGTTTCATGTTTCAATTCCTCCTATATGAACAACATCAAGCATCTATGTCTTCACCATACAGGAAATTCGCTTTTTTGAGTAGGGAATAGGTACACTAACGTAAAGGAGAGTGGTTCAAGATGAAAATTCACGTAACAGACGAGGCATTACAATACTTCAAAGAAGAGATGGAAGCAAAAGAAGGCGATACGATCCGCTTTTTCGCCAAATACGGCGGATCAACTGATCTGACACAAGGGTTCTCAGTCGGAGTCCACATGGAAGCCGTTGACCGGGCGGCGGTCGAGGAAGTCGTCGACGGGATTCATTTCGTCGTTTCCGATCAGGACGACTGGCTGTTTCAAGGGCAGGACGTTGAAGTATCTGTCCAAAATGAGGAAATCGTCTTTTCCCAAGCGAAGTAAAAACAGAGGATGAAGAGGACCGAAGTGGTCTTCTTCATTTTTTTGTCTAGAATAATTGTAAGCGGCGACATGCTTCTGTACAATGGAGAATGTAAGCGATTAAAAGCAAGTATAAAAGGGGGAATAGAGATGATTCCGTACAAACACGAACCATTCACGGACTTCTCACAGGAAGCAAACAAGAAAGCGTTCGAAGAGGCGTTAACTCTTGTATCGAAAGAGCTTGGGAAAGATTATCCACTCGTCATCGGGGGAGAACGTGTGACGACAGAGGACAAAATCGTTTCTGTCAATCCGGCAAACAAAGAAGAAATCGTCGGACGCGTTTCGAAAGCGACACAAGCACACGCTGAAGATGCGATGCAGGCAGCAGTCAAAGCATTTGAGACGTGGAAATTCGTCAATCCGAGTGTTCGTGCGGACGTCTTATTCAAAGCGGCGAACATCATCCGGAAACGGAAACATGAATTCTCGGCTTATCTCGTCAAAGAAGCGGGCAAACCATGGAACGAAGCGGATGCAGATACAGCAGAAGCGATTGATTTCCTGGAGTACTATGCGCGTCAGATGCTTGTCTTAAAAGAAGGTAAAAAAGTCGAGAGCCGTCCGGGTGAATACAACCGGTACGACTACATTCCACTCGGTGTCGGTGTCATCATCTCACCATGGAACTTCCCGCTTGCCATCATGGCAGGAACAGCGGTTGCTGCGATCGTGGCAGGTAACCCGATCCTCTTGAAACCAGCATCGACGACACCGGTTGTCGCTGCGAAATTCGTTGAAGTCATGGAACAGGCAGGTCTTCCAGCCGGCGTCTTGAACTTCATTCCGGGACCAGGCGCAGAAGTCGGAGATTACCTCGTGGATCATCCGAAAACACGTTTTATCAGCTTCACGGGTTCACGTGATGTCGGACTCCGCATCAACGAACGTGCTTCGAAATTGAACGACGGTCAAATCTGGCTCAAACGTGTCATCGCGGAAATGGGCGGAAAAGACACGATGGTCATCGATGAGTCAGCAGACCTCGATTATGCAGCAGACATGATCACGAAAGCTGCATTTGGCTTCTCCGGTCAAAAATGTTCAGCATGTTCACGTGTCGTCGCACTCGATTCGGTTTACGACGAATTGCTCGCGAAAGTCGTCGAGAACACGAACAAACTCAGTATCGGGAACCCGGTCGACGTGACGAACAACGTTGGACCTGTCATCGATGCAGCAGCTTTCAAGAAAATCACATCGTACTTCGATGTCGCAAAACAAGAAGGCCGGATCGCAGCAGGTGGTACGGCGGATGATTCTACAGGATACTTCGTATCGCCGACAATCGTTGCTGACGTGCAACCAACTGACCGTCTGATGCAAGAAGAAATCTTCGGACCAGTCGTTGCCTTCACGAAAGCAAAAGACTTCAAAGAAGCGATCGATATCGCCAACAACACGGAGTACGGTTTGACAGGTGCTGTCATCACTCAAGATCGTACGAACCAAGAATATGCGCGTGCGAACTTCCACGTTGGTAACTTGTACTTCAACCGTGGTTGCACAGGCGCAATCGTTGGATACCAACCGTTTGGCGGATTCAACATGTCAGGAACGGATTCAAAAGCGGGCGGACCGGATTACTTGACTTTACACCTTCAAGCAAAAACTACTTCTGAAATGTTCTAAAATGATGTTTAATAGATGAAACGGGTATGCAACCTGCATACCCGTTTTCTTTTTACACCATAGAAAAGGGGGAGCAAGGATGAATGGAATGTGGTTTGCGATTTTGTTGTATCTCGGCCTGATGGTCGCGCTTGGTATCATCGCGTATTATCGGACGAAAAACATGAATGATTATATGCTGGGAGGTCGTACGATTGGTCCCGTCGTCACTGCGCTCTCGGCCGGAGCAAGTGATATGAGTGGTTGGTTGTTGATGGGATTGCCGGGCGCGATGTTTGCAACTGGTCTGTCCAGTGGGTGGATTGTCATTGGTTTACTGGCTGGTGCTTATGCCAACTGGCTGCTCGTCGCACCGCGTTTACGTGCATATACGGCGCACGCGGGAGATGCAATCACGATTCCGGATTATTTTGAAAAACGGTTCCATGACAAAAGTGGAGTCCTGCGTACAGTTTCAGCTGGAGTTATCTTAATATTCTTTATAATGTACGCATCAAGCGGTTTTGTCGCCGGGGGTCGTTTGTTTGAATCGGTCTTCGGGCTCGAGTATACAACCGGCTTATGGATTTTGGCAGGTGTCGTCATTGCTTATGTCTTTCTCGGAGGATTCCTCGCAGTCAGTTGGACGGATGTCGTTCAAGGGATGATCATGGTCATCGCGTTATTGATTGTTCCTGGCGTTACCTTAGCGCTTAGCGGTGGTATCAATGAGACGCTTGAGACGATCCGTTCAACGGACGGTTCGAAACTCGAACTGTTCAAAGGAACGACTGTGATTGGAATCGTATCCTTGCTCGCTTGGGGTCTTGGTTACTTTGGTCAACCGCACATCATCGTCCGTTTTATGGCGATTCGAAATCTGCATGAGATGAAAGCGGCTCGCCGGGTCGGGATGATTTGGATGACGTTCTCGATTGTCGGCGCAATGGTAACAGGATTATTCGGATACGCTTATTTCACGCAACAAGGCGGAACGCTTGAAAATCCAGAGAACGTCTTCATTCAACTGTCACGTGATTTATTCCCAGGGTTCATCACGGGATTATTACTAGCAGCATTGCTCGCTGCTATCATGTCGACGATTTCGACGCAACTGCTCGTCTCGTCAAGTGCGGCAACGAATGATTTTTACCAACGTTTCTTTAAACGACACGCATCGGATAAAGAGTTGATGGTCATGGGTCGAATCATGGTACTCGTTGTGGCGCTTCTCGCGATCCTTTTGTCATTCGGAGCGCAGAAATCGATTTTGACACTTGTCGGATACGCATGGGCCGGATTTGGAGCGGCCTTTGGACCGGTCGTGTTATTCAGTCTGTTATGGCGCCGGATGAACAAAACTGGAGCACTTGCTTCGATGATTACAGGATCGGTAGTTGTCATCGGTTGGATCTTGATGGTCCAAAACGTCAGTGGTCTGCCATCGTACATCGCTGATCTGTATGAAATGATTCCAGCGTTTCTGGCCTCCACGATTGCGCTTGTCGCAGGGAGTTTGTTGACGAAGGCTCCGAGTCAAGCAATCTATGATGAATTTGATGAAGTGCAGGCTCAACTCAAAGGAGCGGAGCAACAACGCAAAGTCGTTTAATAGCTTCTCGGAAATGTCCGGTGCCTGGTGTACCGGGCATTTTTTTCTTCTATAGAAGAAACTAACTGACTGAACATATCTTTACATAAAACATATATGTTGCCCAAGTGCAAAAAAAGCGTATACTAACAACTAAAGAGAGGTGAGGCAAATGATGAGTCAACCTGTCGTTCCAGTGGAACGGTTGAAAAAAAGACAGTATATTGGACCGGCTTTCGTCGCAGCCGTTGCTTATCTCGATCCGGGGAATTTCGCGACGAACATGACAGCAGGGGCGCAATACGGCTTTTTGCTGTTGTGGGTGATTGTCGGGGCCAACTTAATGGCAGTGATGATTCAGACGCTGTCAGCGAAACTGGGGCTGATCAGCAATATGAGTCTTGCCGAAGTGATTCGGGATGAATTGTCACCGGTCATGCGCGTCTTTTACTGGGCACAGGCCGAACTCGTCGCAATGGCGACAGACTTGGCGGAGTTTGTCGGTGCCGCACTCGGCTTTAATTTGTTATTCGGGATCGATTTGAAAATCGCAGCGTTGCTGACGGCACTCGCCTCGTTCATCATCCTTGGGTTTGAACGGAAAGGGTTACGGCATTTTGAAGCCGTCATCGGGGCATTGGTGCTCGTCATCGCACTCGCGTTTGCGATCCAAGTCATCGAAGTCAAACCGGTTCTGCGGGATGTCGCCGGCGGACTGATTCCCGGATTTTCCGGGACAACGAGCATTGTTCTTGCAGCAGGGATGTTAGGGGCGACCGTCATGCCGCACGCGATTTATCTTCATTCCGATTTAACGAAACGACGGATGGGAACGATTGCTGATAAAAAAGGTTTGTTGCAGATTCAGAAACTGGATATTTGGGCGGCAATGTTGATTGCGGGGGCGGTCAACGGAGCCATGCTCGTCATTGCGGCAACCGTTTTTTACGGTACGAGCCAACAGGCCGAGACACTCGAAAGTATTTTTCATGGACTTGGAACGTCACTCGGGGGTGCAGCACCTTATCTGTTCGGCGGAGCCCTGTTGATTTCCGGACTTGCCTCGTCAAGTGTCGGGACGATGTCTGGTGATGCGATCATGCGCGGTTTCTTGAAGATGGAGATTCCGATCTTCCTCAGACGCAGTATCACGATGTTACCGGCCATTATCCTGCTGTTATCCGGATTTGATCCGACACGTGCCTTAATCTGGAGTCAAGTCGCGTTATCGTTTGGTATTCCGTTTGCGTTGATTCCGTTGATTCGTGCGACATCAAGTGAACGGATCATGGGGAACTATAAAAATCGGGCGCTGACAAAAGGTGTTGCCTGGACAATCGTCAGTATCGTCATCGTCTTTAATCTTTACTTGCTGAGCGACCTTTTATTTTGAATAATCAGATTTCTTGTTTTGCTTGTCGACAGCTTGGGTAATTCATAACTAGAAGCTTTCTGCCCGGAAGCTTTGCTACCCCTATAAGGACGATGGTGCGGACCTCCCCCCGATGCACCATCGTCTTTTTTGTCTGGACAAAAAGTGCTATGATTAGAAATAGTGTAAAATATATTGAAAAAGTTCCGGAGGTGGAATCAGATGGCAAAGATTAATGAAGAACAAGTCCGCCATGTGGCGCATTTAGCACGTCTCGCCGTAACAGATGAAGAGGTTCAACAATTTACCGTTCAACTCGAGAAGATTCTTGGGTTTGCTGAACAATTAAATGAGCTCGATACGACAGGAGTCGAACCGACGACACACGTCCTCGATCTTAAAAACGTCTTGCGTAAAGATGAAGTACGTCCGTCGCTTCCGCGCACGGAAGTAGAACGACTCTCACCTGATTGGGAAGACGGACAAGTCCGTGTCCCGGCAGTATTCGAATAAGGAGGAGACCACCGATATGTCACTTTTTGAACATGGTGTAAAGAACTTACACACACTCGTTAAAGATGGGGAAGTCAAAGTATCCGAACTTGTCCAGGAATCGTTTGACCGGATTGACCGCGTTGACGAAAAAATCGGAGCCTTTCTGTCTCTGAATGAAGAGGCTTTCGAACAAGCAAAACGAATGGACGAACTTGCAAAACATGAGGCAAATCCATTATTCGGTTTACCGATTGGTGTTAAAGACAATATCGTCACGAAAGGAATGACGACGACATGTGGTTCGAAGTTCCTTGAAAACTTTGTACCGGCACATGATGCGACGGTCGTCGAACGTTTGCATGAAGCAGGCGCCGTTACAATCGGGAAGTTGAACATGGATGAGTTTGCGATGGGATCGTCCAACGAAAACTCGGCCTATAAACCGGTTCGCAACCCGTGGAACACGAAACACGTGCCAGGCGGCTCGTCAGGCGGCTCAGCGGCAGCTGTCGCAGCCGGAGAAGTCTTGTTCAGCCTTGGTTCTGATACGGGTGGTTCGATCCGTCAGCCGGCTGCTTACTGTGGTGTCGTCGGTTTAAAACCGACATACGGTCTTGTTTCGCGTTACGGTCTCGTTGCCTTCGCCTCATCACTTGACCAAATTGGTCCATTGACACGGACGGTCGAAGACAATGCCTACTTATTGAGCGCAATTGCCGGACATTGTGACATGGATTCGACGTCAGCCAACGTCAATCCGACTGATTACACACAAGCGTTAACAGGTGATATTAAAGGCTTGAAGATTGCCGTTCCGAAAGAATACTTCGGTGAAGGAATCAGTGAAGGCGTCAAGGACAACATCCGGACGGCAATCAAGAAACTTGAGTCGCTTGGTGCGACGGTTGATGAAGTCTCGCTTCCGAACTCGAAATATGCACTTGCGACATATTATTTGCTCGCTTCTTCAGAAGCGTCATCGAACTTGGCACGTTTCGACGGAATCCGTTATGGTGTCCGCGCGGAAGCTGATGCACTCGAAGACGTCTTCAAGTATTCACGGGCCCAAGGTTTCGGTGACGAAGTCAAACGCCGGATCATGCTCGGCACATATGCCCTCAGCTCAGGGTACTATGATGCGTACTATAAAAAAGCACAACAAGCCCGGACGTTGATCAAACAAGATTTTGACCAAGTCCTTGCAAAATACGATGTCATCATCGGACCAACCGCTCCGACACCAGCCTTTGAACTCGGTGCACAAAACGACGATCCGGTCACGATGTATGCCAACGATATCCTGACGATTCCAATCAACTTGGCAGGAGTACCGGCGATTTCGGTTCCAGCCGGTCTCGTCGACGGACTACCGGTCGGTTTGCAAATCATCGGAAAACACTTTGACGAGGCGACGATTTATCGTGCGGCGCATGCATTTGAGCTTGCGACCGGTGGATTCGCGCTTCCGAAGCTATAAAGGAGAATGCCTTATGAACTTTGAAACAGTCATCGGTATTGAGGTCCATGCCGAATTAAATACGAATACGAAGATGTTTTGCGGGTGTGCCCGGGAATACGGGGCAGAAACGAACACGAAGACATGCCCGATCTGTCTCGGACATCCCGGCGTTCTGCCGAAAATCAATGAAAAAGCGGTTGAACTCGCCGTTCGTGCCGCCATGGCGTTGAACTGTCACGTTGCCGATCAAACGAAATTCGACCGGAAAAACTATTTTTATCCGGATACGCCAAAAGCCTATCAAATTTCGCAGTTTGATCAGCCAATCGGTTTTGACGGCTACATCGATGCTGAAGTGGACGGCGAAACAAAACGTTTCCGGATCGAACGCGTCCACCTCGAAGAAGATGCCGGGAAGATGAACCACACCGGTGCCAACCATTCGGTCGTCGACTTCAACCGGACCGGCGCACCGTTGATCGAGATCGTCAGTGAAGCGGACATGCGCTCACCAAAAGAAGCGGTCGCGTATCTCGAACGTCTCAAAGAAGTGTTGCAGTATGCCGGCGTCTCGGACGTTAAGATGGAAGAGGGATCGTTACGGTGCGACTGTAACATCTCCGTCCGTCCCTACGGACAAGAGAAGTTCGGTACAAAAACCGAGCTGAAGAACTTAAACTCATTCGGAAACGTCTTAAAAGGTCTTGAGTTTGAAGAAGACCGCCACCGTAAGCTGTTGTTATCCGGCGGTGTCATGCGCCAGGAGACACTTCGTTTTGACGAAGCGAAAAAACAAACCGTCTTGATGCGGGTCAAAGAAGGCGCGTCTGATTACCGCTACTTCCCGGAACCGGATCTCGTTAAGTTGGTCCTTGATCACGACTGGAAAGAAGCGATTCGTGCCGGTATCCCGGAATTACCGGATGCCCGCCGTGTCCGGTATCAGGAAGCGCTTGGTCTATCGGCGTATGACGCGAAACAACTGACGGTCACACGTGAGATGGCGGAATACTTCGAAGCGACGATTGCAGCGGGTGCGGAACCGAAAGCAGCGGCCAACTGGACGGTTGGTGAAGTCCAAGGTCACTTGAACAAATCAACGGAAACGTTTGACACGATCAAGTTGACACCGGTCCGCCTTGCGGAAATGATCGAATTGATCGCCGGCGGTACGATTTCATCAAAAATCGCGAAACAAGTCTTCACGGCAGTCATCGAACAAGGCGTCGAGCCACGTGCTTACGTCGAAGAACAGGGACTCGCTCAAATTTCGGACGAAGGACTGCTTCGCGGACTTGTCGTCGAGATGTTTGAAGCGAATCCGGCTGTCGTCGAAGAACTCGTCAACGGACGCGACCGGAAAAAAGGCTTCGTCATCGGTCAAATCATGAAAAAAACAAAAGGAATGGCGAATCCGGCATTACTGGATCAACTGTTCTACGAAGAACTCGAAAAATTAAAATAAGCTCTGTTGAAGCACTGGTGTCCTTCCTTGAATCAAGAGGAAGATACCGGTGCTTCTTTTTTTGCCTTTGTAATGTGCCGGGACTTCATGTAAAATAAAACAGTTATGTATCAAATGGATCGGTTGAGTAAAAAAGGAGAAAATCTTATGAGACCTAGAGCGCGAGTGATTTATAACCCGACTTCCGGGAAAGAGATGGTAAAGCGAAATCTGCCGTATATCTTGGACCGGCTGGAAGCAGCGGGTTATGAGACTTCCGTCTATTCGACGAAAGCGGTCGGTGACGCGACATATGAAGCAGCACGGGCCTGTGAAGCCGAATTTGACCTTGTCGTTGCTGCAGGTGGAGATGGAACGTTAAACGAGGTAATCAGCGGGATGGCATCGTATCCGGTTCGTCCCAAACTGGGCGTCTTACCGGTCGGAACGACTAACGATTTTGGTCGGGCGATGCGGATTCCTTTGACGATCGAAGGGGCAATGGATGTCATCTGTACGGGATATACGATGCCCGTCGACATCGGTAAGATTGAAGGGACGACAGGTACCCACTATTTTATCAACATCGCAGGTGGCGGCATCATGACAGAATTGTCCTATGAAGTTCCGTCTAAACTCAAGACTGCGCTTGGACAGTTGGCGTACTACGTCAAAGGAATGGAAAAACTTCCGCAAATCCGTCCGACGTATGTAGAACTTGAGCATGAACGGGGAATCTTTAAAGGAGAAGTCATGCTGTTCTTGACCTCAAATACGAACTCGGTAGGCGGTTTTGAGAAACTTTCGCCGAATGCTTCCCTCAATGATGGACGTTTTGATTTATTCATTTTGAAAAAGTGTAATCTCGTCGAGTTAATCCGTGTCATGCGGTTGGCGTTAAAAGGGGATCACTTTTCGGACCCTTGCATTGAACACGTGACGACGTCTTTCGTCCGGATGCGAAATACATCCGAGATGAGCTTGAACATCGATGGTGAATTTGGCGGGATTTGTGAAGGGGAGATGACGAATCTTCAATCGCATTTTGACGTCATGACGCCGAAGTTCCGGATTGATGAGATGGAAACGATCAATTTACAGCTACAAGCAGAAGAACAGGAAACAAATCTCGCATAAGGTGCGGGATTTTCTAGGAGGAAAATAACATGATTCCAGTACAAAAAAATGACGAGCATGTCGTCGAGATTGTTGATTTGACACACGACGGTTCAGGAGTCGCGCGGATTGACGGCTACACGGTCTTTATTCCCGGTGCATTACCGACGGAACAAGTCAAAGTAAAAATCACGAAAACAACGAAATCATACGGTTTCGGACGAATCATTCGTCAAAAAACGAAGAGTGTCGATCGTGTTGAACCACCTTGTCCGGTCTACAACCAGTGTGGCGGATGCCAACTGCAGCATCTCTCTTATGAAGCGGAACTAAAATTCAAACATAACCGTGTCCGTGACGCCTTCGCCCGTCTAGCTGGTCTTGAGATTCCGGTCCACGAAACGATGGGTATGGAAGATCCATGGGGATACCGCAACAAGGCACAAGTTCCGGTCGCGTTCCAATCAAACAAATTAATGGCTGGTTTTTATCAAAAACGCAGTCACCGGATCATCGATATGGATTACTGTCTGATCCAAAACAAAGAAAATGATGAAGCGATTCAAGCGGTTCGCAAAGTATTGGCTGACCTGAAAGTTCCGGCGTATGACGAAAAGAAAAACAGCGGTGTCATCCGTCACATCATGGCGCGTCACGGTTATCATACAAACGAATTGATGATCGTCCTCGTGACGAAAGTCAAACAATTGCGTGGTGTCGATAAAATCGTCGAAGGCATCTTAAAAGCCGTCCCGAACGTCACATCGATCCAGCACAACATCAACCCGGATGAGACGAACGTCATCTTAGGAAAACGAAACATCGTCTTACACGGACCAGCTGTCATCCGCGACCAAATCGCCGGATTGACGTATGAAATTTCACCACACTCGTTCTTCCAGGTTAATCCGTTACAAACGGAAAAACTGTACGGAAAAGCACTCGAGTACGCACAATTGACAGGCAATGAAATCGTCGTTGATGCCTACTGCGGAATCGGTTCGATTTCGTTATCACTGGCCCAACAGGCGAAACACGTTTACGGCATCGAGATGGTCCCACAAGCGATTGACGATGCACGCCGAAATGCGAAAGCGAACGGCATCGACAACGTGTCGTTTGAATATGGAACAGCAGAAACGGTCATGCCAGCGCTCGTTAAAGGCGGCATCAAGCCGGACGTGATCGTCGTCGACCCACCACGTAAAGGGTGTGACGAAGAATTCCTTCGTGCCGCTGCGGAAGTCGCGCCACAACGGATCGTTTACGTCTCTTGTAATGCATCCACACAAGCGCGTGACGCGAAGTTGCTTGCTGAACTTGGTTACAAGCTGATGGAAGTGACACCTGTCGATATGTTCCCGCATACGACACACGTCGAAAGTGTGGCACTCTTCGTACGTGAAACGAATGAGGCATAAGAATAGATTGTAACATGACAAAAGACGCTGTGACTCTCGAAACATCATCGAGAGTCACAGCGTCTTTTTTTCATGCCGGCTTGTGCAAGTGAGTATTATTCTTCACTCTGTTCCAACACATCATTTTTTTCGGAAGGCGGACCAAACAGTTGCACCGCAACACGTTCACTGGCGGTTCCATCATCTAAACTACAGAACTGATTTAGGAAACGATCGTATTTTTCATCATATAGAGCCGATTTCACATCAATTTGTTCGATGTAATCAATCACTTGATTCGTTTCTTTTAAAAGTGGACCAGGAACAACCTGCTCAAAGTCAAAGTAGAAACCACGTAATGTCGAGGCATATTTTTCCAAATCATACGTGAAGAAGATCATTGGACGCTTCAAGTGAGCGTAATCAAAGAAGACGGAAGAATAATCGGTAATCAACACATCGCTGATTAAATAAAGTTCAGCAATGTCCCCGTACGACGAAACATCGTAAGCAAATCCGGCAAAATTCTGAATGTCCATGTTTTGGGCGATGAGATAATGCATCCGAAGAAGGACGACATACTCGTCACCGAGTCGTTCTTGCATCTGTTTTAGATCCAGTTGAAGATCAAAACGATACTGTCCACGGGCGATGAATTCGTCATCGCGCCAAGTCGGAGCATAGAGCACGACTTTTTTATCGAGCGGTAGATCCAGTTTTGTTTTGATTTCACTGATTAAGCCGTCTTGATTATCTGTGTACAGTAAATCATTTCGTGGATAACCGGTTTCAAGTAATTCGTTTTGGAAACCGAAGGCGCTGGCAAAGATATCGCTCGAATAAGGATTTGGCGAAATCAGATAGTTCCACTCCTGCGCTTGATTGTAGAAATTCCGTTTGTATCGGATGGCATTGGTTCCTGCCATATGGACTTCTTCCATATCGAGACCCAGTCGTTTTAATGGTGTACCGTGCCAAGTTTGAAGATAAATCGTTTCTTCGCGTTTGCTCAAACTGACGGGCTGTCGTGTATTGAAGATCCAATATTTCGCACGTGCCATAGCTTGATAATAAGCCAAACTGTTTTTTAACACCCAGTTCGGACAGGCTTCTTTTACATCTTCTGTCGGTTCTTGAGCAAAAATCCAGACAAGATCCAGATGCGGATAATTTTTTTGCATATAAAGATACAAGGCTTTTGGATTATCTGAATAACTGCGTCCTAAGAAACTTTCGAATAACACGAGATTTTCTTTCACAGGGAGTTTTTGGAAAGCACGATAGAGCATCAGACCGTTCTTAATTTTTTTACGTTTGACCGAGCTGACGAAACGTTTTGCTTGAACACCTCTAATGTACAGTTGGAACAAGGTGAATGATCCGGTTGACCACGCCTTTAAATATTTACTCTTCGCTTTCGTTTGCTTCAGGTCACGGGCGACATAATTAAAAATGATTTTTTGTTGTTGCAGATCACCTTTTTCTAACAAACTGCGTCCGCGTTTCGAGATAAAGCGTTTGTACCACGTATTTAGAAACGATTGTACAGAATCATCTGTCGTATCCGCTGAAAGAATACCAAATATACGTGAGCTGTCTGCCAGTGTTTGCACATCCCGTAATTGATACAAGGACTGTCCTTCGAGAGGAGTACTTCGCGAATTTCTGCCGTACACCACGTAATTAACAGAAGTGAAATTCGTTAATTGCGAAATGACGGTATGGGCGATGACCGTGTCTGAAAACCAAGTAGTCTGGAAAAGAGAAAGATCCAACAATAACGATTTTTTTATCATCCATCCATGGATGCTCGTTAAGTGGTTGGCGTTAAATTTTGAGCGTGTATAGAAAAAGTAGCGGTCGTCTTCAATCGGCATAAACCATTTCTGTTTATTGTAGACCGGAGACACTTTTCCGATGATGACTTCACCGTTTGTTTTTTCAGCCGCCTTTAAGAAGGTGTACAGGGCACGGGGAGACAATACATCGTCGCTGTCTAAAAAGATGATATATTCTCCTGTTGCCTGAAGTAAGCCGGTATGACGTGCGCTATGCACACCTTGATGGGCTTGCTCGACGACTTTAATTTGTGGGAAATTGGCTTGAAGGTCTTGACTGTAATTACTTGCACCGTCAAACACGACGATGATTTCAACAGGTGATTCAACCGATTGTTCGATGACGGATTGAATCGCGGCATTCACTTGTGATTCGGTTTGATAAACTGGAATGATGACACTAATGGAATTCATGAAAATGCTCCTTTTTTTAAAGACTATTCTTAAAAAGTACCATAAATAACCGAGTATGTGCAGAAATCACTTAAAAACGATGACTCTGTCTGTAGTGTGTAGGTGTTTCTCCTGTCGTTTGTTTAAAAGCCTGACTAAAATGGCTTTGACTTGAAAAGTGCAGCTTATTTGAAATCGTCAATAAAGAATCATCGGTGGAGCGCAATAATCGTTTTGCTTCGCGAATGCGTTCCCGAATGACATATCGAGCGAGCGGCAATCCGGTTTCCTCTTTAAACAGAACGGACAGATAGTTTGAGGAAACATGGATGGCTTGACTGATTGAAGATACCGAAAGCGCTTCATACAGATGTTGTTGAATATAACGAATCGCAGCTAGAACATGCGGCGAATGCCGCAGTTCCTGCACTTCTTTAACAGCTTCTGCAAAGCTGACTGTAATCTTCACATGACGGTTCCGCAGTTCTGAAATGCTGGTCGCGGCTTCGATCGACTCAATCATCCGGTCGCTGAGCATAAAGGCTTCATCGGGTTCGAGACCGCCTCTAATCGCGGCACGAGCACTTAACAAGACTGTACCGAGCAACAGATTTTTTTCGGCACGCAACGGTTGATGGCGCGCCAAGGATCCAAATTCTCCGTAGGCCGGGAGAGAATAAGTTGTTGCCAGACGTTCGCTTTGTCCGGAAGAAATCCATTCGATAATCTGTTGTTCCCGTTCCCAAGCCTTCATGTAGGCGGTCGCAGCGGTATGCGGCGGAACGTCAGCAACGATTTGAACTTCCGGATGCTGACTTTCAGATTCGGTCTGAATATCTTGTGCAGCCAGTTGTTCCCCCGTTAATAACCGGTAAAGGAAATGCGCACAATGCATCAATCGATTTTCTGTCGTACGTGTTAAGACTTTATAGAAATCATGAAAGGTTTTGTCCTGAATGTGTGCACGAAACAGGGCCGATTGTAACAAAACAGGACCGATTCGGTACTGTCCTTGATTCAGAACAGGCATGAATAAGTAGGCTGTGCCATCGTTTAGTGTGTACAACAATGGTTTGGTCTTGACGTCAGGCCATGTCTGTTCGATTGTCAGCTGACTCGGATGAACGGGTGGGACAGGGCGAATGTCCAATGATTCGCCGGTCGATGACTGATACGATACGAAAAATCCGGTCGTCCCGTACAAATTTTCTGCAATTTGAATTAAATCTTCTTCTCGTAAGGATGTCACGAAAATTCCTCCTTCCTCACCAATCGTGTTGTATACAGTTTACGTCGTGAGTACTGGGTTGTATAGCCGGAATCGCTGTCCGTCACATGCTGCAGAACAGCAGGAAACGAAAAAAGACATCAACACCTTATGATAACGAAGGTGGTTGATGTCTTTTCGTGTTAAACGATTAACGGATCGTAGAATCTTCTCCAGAAAGAGCGTCTGATTCTTCCGGTAAATGTTCCTCGGCGGAATCAGAAATCATGAGTTCTTCTTCATTCAAAGAAGAGACTGCTGCTTCGTCGTAAGAACTATTTTCTTCAGTCTGTTCGAACATTTCTGCGGGGGTATCTTCTTCCTCATCCATCGCGTCGTCTACTTGGAAGCCGAATGTTAAGGCGTGCAGTTCAGTTGCGATTTGTGCGAGGTGCGCAGCAGCTGTCGTGACAGCTTCAATCGTCGCATTCGTTTCTTGAATACTTGCAGCACTCGTCTCGATCCCGGCTGCATTTTCTTCCGTCAAGGCAAGGATGGTTCCCATAGCATCGGAAACATCTTCTGTTGCCGTCGTCAAGGCGCTGATATCTCCCGTCAATGATTCTGTCCGTTTCGAGACGTGCTGGACGGATCCGGCAATTTGTTCAAAATCCGTCCCAGTCGTTTTGACCGATTCAAGAGAAACTTTTAAGTCACTCATGACGCCATTCATTGCGCCCATCGCTGTCTGGGTTTCTTGTTGAATGTTACCGAGTAATTGCTTGATTTGTTTAGCCGATTGGTCACTCTCTTCCGCGAGTTTTCGGACTTCGCTGGCGACGACGGCAAAACCGCGGCCTTGTTCACCGACACGAGCTGCTTCGATGGCAGCATTGAGGGCAAGCAGATTCGTTTGACTCGAAATGGCCTGTAAGGTTCCGAGAATCTTACCAATCTCATCGGAACGTTTTCCAAGGAAATCGGATGTGTTTTGAATTTCCTGCTCCAACGAGTCAGAGTGTTGCAGCAGTTCGGTAATCGTTTGTTTGGTCAATGCACTGCCGCGTGTTGCCGCTTGTGCGACAGAGGCGACTTCTGTCAAAGTTTCTGTAGCTGCTGTTTGCATGGCGATGGATCGTTCCTTGACCCCATAAACAGCATGCGAAGAGCGTTCCGCTTGTTTCGTCTGTGTCTCGCCGGCTGCAGCGATTTCTTCCATCGTTTGTCCAATCTGAACCGATGCATTTTGGACGTGTGTCGCATTAGAAGATAAATCTTGTGAAGCATCTCTTACGGTACCGGCAGAATCAGTCATGGCGACGATTGTCTGCCGGATTTTTTGCCGCATCGCATCAAAGTTCTCACCCAAATCGGACAATTCATCCCGAATCCAACGTTTTGAACGAGGTGTTGATCGTAAATCACCACTTGCGATAGCTAACGCTTCATTTCGAAGTCCGGATAATGGACGGTTAATCGAACGTCCGATTAACCAAGCGATGACCGTCGCAAGAGCAATCGCAACGACGAAGTTAATCAAAGACTGCTTGAGCATGGCATCTTTTGGTGCATACAAAGAAGCATGATCCAGTACGACAGCCAATTTAAATCCGGTCTTTGAAGACAATTGCCAAATGACGACGGACTTTTTACCGCCGACATCCATGATTGTCGAACCCGATTCTTCGTTGATCATCTGTTTAGGTGCCGCAAAGTACGGTTTTCCCTTTTCGCGTAACTGGTCTACTTTTTTGAAGAAATAGTTGTTGTTTGGATGCGTAACGACTTTACCGTCTTTTGTGTAGCTGAAGACGAATCCTTTTTGACCGATTTCGATGCGTTTCATATCCTGCGATAGACGGTCAATACTTTTATAAACGGACAACACACCTTTGATATTGGCTTGATCGTCAAGTGTTGCTTTAGAAAAGCCGATGATGGACAGTTTGGTGGCTTCATCGTAATACGGTTCGCTCATGGCGACAGTACTTGAATTTTCCAAAGCTTGTTTGTACCAAATCTCTTTACGTGGATCATATCCGGAAGAGGCATCCTGCTTCGGCCAGTTTAAGTATCCGCCTTTTACATCCGCATACTGAACAAAGGAGTTCTCGATTTTAGACGAACCGTACTTTTCGAGGACGCTGTAAATGTCTTTTGCCTTTTGTGAAGGCAACTCGGTGACAGTGGATGTTTCAGGATCAGTTATGTAGTTCGGCAATTGGCCATTGGCCCGGTTAAAGGGAAGACCTGCGAGTAAGGTTGTATCTTTTTTTGTGTCATCGATGATACGGGAAAACGATTGTTCCAGTTGTTTTAAAGCAGTTTGTGATGTTGAGTCAACGAGACGTTCAACCGTCTGACTCGTCTGATTATAAGAAAACCAGGTCGAGACACCCAAAGTAAGAGCAGGTAATAAAATAAGTCCAATAAAAAGCCGACGTGTAATCGGAAGGCGCATATGTATTCTCCCATCTTTTGAAATAGTCTTTAAAATCTGTCTATTCTGATTATCGGAAGGGTAATACTAAATATGAAGGAATTGTGGGTAGATTTTCATGATTTGGGAACTGAACGTAACCAAAGTTCATGATAAAATAGAAGAGGTGTCACAGAGTGGCTAGGGAGGAACCAGAAATGAATATCGCTTTTTTCTTATTACCAAAAGACGAAGTCAAATACTTAGATCCGGAGTCGACGGTCAGACAAGCACTGGAAAAGATGAAACATCATCGTTTCACATCGGTCCCACTCGTCGACGATAAAGGAAAATACGCAGGAACCCTGACGGAAGGGGATGTCTTGTGGGCATTGGAAAAAAATCTGGAACATGCGGATTATGATCATGTGCTGCAAACCCGTTTGACCGATATCAAGCAACGCGTTCGCTACAAGCCGGTTTCGATTACGGCACAAATGGAAGAGATGATTGAAGTCATCACGGATCAGAATTTCGTACCGGTAATTGATGACGGAAAACACTTCATCGGAATTATCCGTCGGCGTGATATCATTGATTATTTTGCAAAAAAAGTCGCACGTGAAAACGTACAATACTGAAATCTAGTATCAAAAGCACTTATTTTCACGAAAAGTGAGGATAGGTGCTTTTATTGACCCGTTTTTACTTCACGAAAGAGAGGAACTGGACGATATAGAAGCATAATGACAGGTTAGGGAGGACGATGTGTTGCGGCGTTTATCACCAGTCTCCATCGTAGAAGCATTTCGAAAACGCTCCTACTATAAAACATTCACATGGATGGTTGTAATTATTGGCTTTTTAGCCTTGTTTATCGCGACACAACAGTTATTGAAAAATCTCGAAGACGGTTATCAGCTTAAACGATCAAGCGATAAGATGGACATTTTTAATCAATTAAACAAAGTCGAACGGGATTTGACAAAAGAGTACTATCTGACGTTGAGTGAGACGACAACAAAAATGAAATCATCACATGAGGATTCATGGAAAAATATACAGACGGAGATTCAGACATTAAAAAAACAGCTTGAAAAAACAGACACAACAGGTCCTGCCAAAAAAAAATTGTTGTCAGAAATGGAGGACATCACGTCAAAAGGACGTCAAGCCGATCATCAATTTTTCCGAAAGGCGACTTCTTACAAGAATGAAGTCTTGTTCAATCAACTGTATTTAAGTAAAGAGACGGAGACCTTTTACTCCTTGTTCTCGAATCTTTTTTTAATAGAGGAAGAGCTTGGACGGACGGGACAATTCTTATTGGATGAAAACGAAGACCGGCAACTGGATTCAATTGAACTGTTGCGGATTCGTCAAGCGCGTCAGGAATTAGAAATGCGCCACAACAGGTTAATTCAATCCCTTTATGCAAAAATGGAAGCGGACGGGGATAGCCGGCCACGGGAGATTTCTGTAATGAACAATCAGATCAATGCCTATCTGCGGATTATTGATGCGACGATCAATCAACCGGATAATCAACAGTACGGGACGATTGATTCAGTGTCAGCGCGTTACCAGACGAGTATCTCCCGGGTCTTTGACGAAGGGATTCGTGATGTTCAAGCAGAGATGACGGATCAAGGAACGTCTGTCATCCGAAATGCATGGTTTGCATTCGTATCGGCGTGTAGTGTCATCTTACTTTTAATTTGGCTGACCTTGTCGTTACTGCGGGCTTTCCGTAAAGACTTACATATTCTCCAAGAGGAAGCGGACTTTTTTGCAGAAGGTCCGCGCCAGTCACGCTACCATGTACCGAAACAAAACGATTTTTATCCGGTCGTTGAAGCCTTTCGCACGATGACGACCATTATTTCAGGACTGTTGGATTATAACGATAAAAAAACAGTTGAGATCAAACAGAAAAAAGCTGGAATTGAATCGCTATTCTCACAAAATACAAATCCGATTGTCGCGTTGTCTTCTGATTTTCAGCTGTTGAGCGGAAATGATCGGTTCAAGCAATTGGCACAATCATCGGAATTGATGACGATTGAAGAGTTGATTCATCCGGCTGACTTGAACCGAGTCCGTCGGGCGTTAAACCGGGCGATCGAAGGATTCAGTCAAACGATCCGGTGTCAAATGATTTTCAAGGAAGACATCCGGAACATGTTCGTCAACATCATTCATGTCCCGACTAAAAATGAAGGTGGGACCGCCCTCTATTTGACGTGTCACGATGAAACGGATCAATTGAAACGGGAAGAACGCATCACACAGTTAGCTTTATTTGATGTTTTAACCGGCTTATTGAATCGAAACGGCTTTGAACAAAAGATGGAAGAAGCACTCGCTGCACCACAACCGGGAGAACTGGTGACGATTGGTGTTCGTCAGTTCCGACGGATCAATGATATTTACGGTCACAGTGCCGGAGATCAAATTCTAAAAGAAGTATCGATGCGTTTGCGGCGTCACTTCATCGGTACCGGATCTGCTGCCCGAATCGGTGGGGACGAATTTGCTGTGATGATTTTTCAACAGGACATCGTCAATTATCGGGATCTCAAGTCCATTATTGAACGACCGTACCGGATTGACGGCGAGAACATTGATGTCGCCATCAGTATGAGTATGGTCCGTTATCCGGACGATGCTGTAGCCGTAACGTCTTTACTGTCTTCAGTCGACATTGCCATGCAGCACGCGAAGCGGGAAGAGACCGGTGAGCCGGTTTGGTTCGAGTCGTGGATGAGTGAAGAGTATCGGGAATCAGTGGTTCTTGAATCAGAGTTGCGCGAGGCGATTAACCGGAATGAACTACAACTGTTCTATCAGCCGCAGGTGAATCTGGAAACAAAGCAGGTGGATGGGTGTGAAGCCTTATTACGCTGGTTCCACCCGGAACGTGGTCTGATCAGTCCCGCGGTCTTCATCCCGATTGCCGAGCGTTCGATGTTGATCGAAGAGATTGGGATGTGGGTTGTTCAAGAATCGGTTCGTCAAGTAAGAGCATGGGAAGGGACGCCACTGGGATTACTGCGTGTCTCCGCCAATCTGTCAGTAAAAGAGTTGGTATCCGGACGAATCGTCGAATTTTTGGAAGAAGTGAGAGATCGTCATCCGGGAATCGAACAACGAATGGAGCTCGAAATTACAGAGTCTTTCGGAGTTTTTTCAGATACACGGGTCTTTGACGCCCTTCAAAAATTAAATCATCTCGGTTATCGTTTGGCGATTGATGACTTTGGAACCGGGTATTCCTCGCTATCCTACTTAAGTCGTTTACCGATTCAACGTCTAAAAATTGACCGTTCCTTCATCAGCGGCACAGATGCTTGTTCGAACGCCCCGTTAATCGAAACCATCATCCAACTGGCCCATACGTTAAAGTATGATGTGGTGGCAGAAGGGATTGAACAAGCGGAACAGGGAGAAAATTTACGGAAACTGAACTGTGAGTACGGTCAAGGTTTCTATTATTCACGTCCGATTCCGGCAGATGAATTTAAAATATGGTTTAATCGCTATCAAGATCAAATCAAACAGTCGGGATAATGTCTTTCAGGCGTTAAACTAAAAAAAGTGATCGCTTCCCATCGAATGGAGGGGCGATCACTTTTTTTGTTTACTTTGATGGGAGAAACAAAATGAGTCAAGAACAGACAGAACGAGGACTCCTGTTTAAAAAGCGAAGTCCTGTCTGCAGTCATTACACACGATCAAGTGCGAGATCGTCTGTTTCTGCCAAGTAGGCTTTGATTGGCGCAACCGCTTCATTGACCGTACCAGGAGCGAACGGTGATTTCAGTCCTGCCCGTTCGACGAGTGTGAGGAAGCTTTCTGATCCACCGGCTTTGCAGAGCGCGAGATACGACTTCCAAGCCGCTTCCCGGTCTTGCTCCATCCACGCATAGAATTGGAACGCACAGACTTGTGCGAGCGTGTAATCGATGTAATAGAACGGACTGCCGAAGACATGTCCTTGCTGATGCCACCAGGCGCCGGAATCGAGGTAATCATTTTCTTCATAGTTCCGGTGTGGCAAATACTTCTGTTCGATCGCACGCCATGCCGCGCGACGCTCCGCCGGTGTCAGTTCCGGTTGATTGTAGATGACATGTTGGAACTCATCGATCGCGACACCGTACGGTAGGAATGTGACGCCGCCCGCAAGATGACTGAATTTGTATTTGGCAGTCTGATCACCAAAGAACTCCTCCATCCACGGATACGCAAAGTATTCCATTGACATCGAATGGATCTCACATGCTTCATATGTCGGGAACCCATATTCCGGAACAGTGAAGTGACGGCTTTCATACACTTGGAAGGCGTGCCCGACTTCGTGCGTAAGGACATCAATGTCGCCGGCTGTACCGTTAAAGTTCGAGAAGATGAACGGGAGTTTTTCGTCAGCGATATACGTACAGTATCCGCCGCCTGCCTTACCCGGTTTCGCTGTCAGATCAAGCGCACCGCGATCAATCATGTACTCAAAGAACTCATTTGTCTCCGGTGACATGTCACGGTACATTTTCTTTCCGCCTTCGATGATGAAGACTTCTTCGCCTTGTGGTGTCGCGTTGCCGGACTTAAAGGCGAATCCTTCGTCGTAATAATAAAGGGAATCGACACCGATTCGGCGTTGCTGGCGTTCTTTCAGTGATGTCGCGATTGGCACGATTGTCTCGAGAATTTGCTCGCGGTAGTTTTCGACCATCGATTGATCGTAATCGACACGTAACATCCGGGCATAACCAAGTTCGACGAACGACGGGAAACCAAGTGTCTTCGCGATATCGGTCCGGACATGAACGAGTTTGTCGTAAATCGAGTCGATGGCGTCGCCGTGCTCTTTTAAATAGCCATAACGTGCTTCAGAAGCGGCTTTTCGGACGTTACGATCGGCCGACTGTAAGTAAGGACCAAACTGGGATAAGTTCAATGTCTTGCCGTCAAATTCGATTTGCGCAGCCGACATCAATTTCGTATACTCACTCGCCAAACGGTTTTCTTCCTGCAGTTTTGGAATGATGGCGTCGGAGAATGTTTTTAAACTGGCTTCCGCCAGTAAGAAAAGCTGTTTGCCCCACGTCGATTCGAGTGAAGTACGGAGGGGATGAGCCGTCAACGCATGGTAATAACTCGAGACGTATCCTTGGTAAACCGGACCGGCTTCATCAAAGAAACCTTGCTCCGTTTCATAAAAACCGTCGCGTGTATCGATTGTGTGACGAATCTCTACTAATTGGCTGGCTGTTTCAAATTGATTTCTAAGGGTATTAATCTCAGAGATGGCATTGTTTGCTGCATCGACATCTGTTGCTTCACGCAATCTGTTGATCGCGGCATGCATGGAAGTTTCAAGGACATTCAGGTCAGGACGGACATATGTAAGTTCTGAAAATGTTAACATGTAAGCGCCTCCTTGTGATTTCTAACTATTATCACACAAAAATACTTGCAAAACCAGAGTTACAAACGTATGCTTTTTGTGAGAACGTGAGCGAGTTTACATTTAACTGGCTCCTATAAAAAAATCGAATCTTCTTAAAGAAGAAAACGATCGAGAAAGTAGAGGGATAGTATCATGGGATTCTTAAAAAAATTGTTTGGTGGTAATGATGAAAGCAACACGAAAATCGCTTCTGCCCTTACAGGTAAAATCGTCAGCATCGAGAACGTACCTGATCAAGTTTTCTCACAAAAAATGATGGGAGACGGCGTTGCGATCGAACCGACGGAAGGTAAAG
Source organism: Caryophanales bacterium (assembly GCA_902363455.1). Lineage (GTDB taxonomy): Bacteria > Bacillota > Bacilli > Exiguobacteriales > Exiguobacteriaceae > Exiguobacterium_A. Next base: position 319,318 of record CABJAC010000001.1, read on the forward strand.
TCGTTTCACCAATCAACGCGACAGTTGAAACCATCTTCCCGACAAAACATGCAATCGGTCTTAAAGGCGAAGACGGTCTTGAGTTATTGATCCATGTTGGATTAGACACAGTCAACCTTAAAGGTGAAGGCTTCACGGCACACGTTCAATCCGGTGATAAAGTCAAAGCCGGTGACGTCCTCGTTGAGTTTGATCTCGATTTCATTCGTGCGAACGCACCATCGACGGTCACACCGATCATCGTGACGAACCACGATCAATTTACACTTTCTGCTGTTCCGGCTGAAGGAACATCTGTTGTCGCAGGTGAAACAGAGCTTTTCAAAGCGACACATAAATAATCATTTTACGTAATCGCTCCCTTGTCTTAGACGAGGGAGCTTTTTTTGTCGTCTTCTCCTCGAGCTTACTGTTTTGTAAGATGCTTGAAAGTCTAACCGATTCTTGTAGGGACCATTTGCCCGTTAAACTAACAACAAGATAAAGAATATGGGAGGAAACACACTATGAAATCAATCTTACACGCAGAACAGATTACGAAAGTCTACCAAACGAAAAACGCCAGGCATGAGGCACTCCGTCCGACGACGTTGACGGTCCATCAATCCGAATTCGTCAGCATCATGGGACCGTCAGGAGCAGGGAAGTCGACGTTGCTGAATCTCTTGTCGACCATCGATCAGCCGACGGACGGCACGATTCATATCAACGGGGAAGACGTAACCGGGATGAAAGAAAAACAGTTGGCCCGGTTTCGACGGGAACAGCTCGGATTCATTTTTCAGGATTTTAATCTGCTCGACACGATGACGATCGAAGAAAACATCGCCTTGCCGCTTGCTTTGCAACAGTTGCCAAAAGCGGACATTTTGGCACGAGTCGAGCAGGTGGCAGGCGAGCTCGGAATTGAAGAATTACTAAAGAAGCGACCGGCTGAACTGTCAGGTGGTCAAAAACAGCGGACAGCCGCCGCCCGGGCTATCATTCATCAACCGTCGTTGATTTTAGCGGATGAGCCGACCGGTGCTCTCGACTCGAAATCGGCGACCGGGTTGCTAGAAGCAATGGCTCGTCTCAATGGGCAGGGAGCGACGATTTTGATGGTGACGCATGATCCGATTACAGCGTCGTATGCAGAGCGCGTCGTGTTCGTCAAAGACGGCGAATTATTCCGGGAGATTCATCAGTTTGGATCACGGAAAGAGTTTTTTGAGCAAATCATGGAAGTACAACGTGAACTCGGAGGTGTCGCTCGTGAACTTGTTTAAGTTGGCTTTTCGCAATTTAAAGAACATTCGTCAAAACATGATGTATCTTGGCGCAGTCACTTTTGCCATTTTGATTTATTACACGTTTTTAGCCATCCGATCGAACGAAGCGATGTTGCAGGCCAATGAGTTATATGGAAAACTCGGCACCGTCTTTACCGGATCGAGTGTGATTTTAGCATTGTTTTCCGCTATCTTTATTTGGTACTCCAGCGACTTCTTCCTGCGTCGCCGGAAGCAGGAGATTGGTCTGTATGCGTTGCTTGGTCTTGAGCGCCAACAAATTGCCAAACTCTTGTTTCTCGAAACGATGGGGTACGGTCTCATCGGTCTTTTGATCGGTATGTTGCTCGGAACGGTTGCTTCGAAGTATTTTGTCATGCTGCTCGCGTATGTGATGGGGATGTCGATTGAAGCAGACTTTTCGATCAATGCCGGTGCAATCGGTCAGACGGTTGCCGTCTTTCTGACCATCTTTTTATTGATTGCGATCCGTTCGGCACGGACGATTTATCGTTTCACATTGATTGAACTGTTTAAAGCAAAGCAACAGGTCGAGACGGTCCCGAAAGTGCATCCGGTGCTTGCCGTAGTGTCCGTCTTGTTGATTGCGGTCGGTTATTACTTAACGGGAAAACCATTGCTTGAACACTTTACGATCATTGCGCCGGTTTTGATGCTTTGTATTATTGTCGGGACGTTCGGAACGATGAGTTACTTTACGATTTTCCTGTTACGTCTGTTAAGCCGCCGTTTACGGCATTATCAAGGGACGAACATGATTTTACACGGTCAGCTGTTATCCCGTATCAAATCCAACGCCGTCATGCTATCGACGATCACCGTCATCACGGCCGTGACGTTGACGACAGTCGGAACCGCGACGTCGATTTACTATTACATTGATCGGACGGTCGAAGAACAGATGCCGTATAGCTTATCGGTTACAGGGAAACAAGCAGAGGCAGAAAAATTAATTCGATCATCGAATCAAAAGATTGAGTCGCGGTCGATGGTCAATGTCAAAAATGTCAATCATTCGTTTCAGGAGTTGCCAAACCCGCTATCCTTTACGACTTCATACGAGACATTTGGATTTGACGGAAAACCGGGACAATTCAGCTACATCAGTTATTCCGATTATGAGAAGCTCGCAAAGAGTAACGGAAAACGTGTTTTGCCGGAACCTGGAGCCGGGGAAGCGATTGTCCTTGAAACCTTTAAAGGAAATGATCTTTTGAAAGAACCTGTTCAGTCACCGATTGGGGTTTCCATCAAAGATACGCATTCATCCTTTCGGATTACCGGTGCGACGAATTTACCAATCACTCAACTCTATGCAAAAAAACGTCTGGCATTTGCCGTTTCCGATGATGCCTTCGCGATGATGCCGGAAAAAGCAGCAATGCTGACGAACTATCAGTTCTCGGATGAACGGTCGGATGACGGATTGATCAAACAGTTGGAACAACTGTATGGCAAAAAAGCAGAGACCGACATGGCGGCCTATTATCCGGTCTATGCCATGACGACTGCGACGACAGGGCTGCTCGCGTTTGCTGCCGGATTCCTTGGGCTTGTCTTCCTGCTTGCGACCGGTTCTATCATCTATTTTAAAATGCTCGCAGAAGCAGAAGAATCGAAACAACGTTTTGCCATTATCCAAAAGATCGGAGTCGACGAGCAGGAACAAACAGGAATCATCCGCCGATTGGTTGGGTTCATGTTCTCGCTGCCGTATGTACTCGGACTCGTTCACAGTCTGTTCGCGATGCAGGTGCTGCAAAAACTGTTAAACTACAATTTAGTTTTACCGATGTCGCTCGCCATCGGCTGTTATACGATTGTCTATCTGGTATATTATGTCATGACAGTGCGAGCCTATCGCCGCATCGTCATGTAATTCGGATGGACTGGAAACGAATAAACGTTTCCAGTCCATTTTTTGTTCGGTATCATGGAGGAAGAAGGAGCTGAATGTACTGATGGAAACCATATTATTAGTAGAAGATGATCAACAAATTGCTTTGTTGTTAAAAGAATTGTTGGAACGGTACGATTTTAATGTCATTCATGAGGATGGGTTAGGTGATGTCGTAGCTCGGTTTGAAGAGACAAAAGCAGACGTCATTTTGCTGGATGTCAACTTGCCGAAGTTTGACGGCTTTTATTGGTGCCGTCAACTCCGGATGAAGACGCGGGCGCCGATCCTGTTCATTTCAGCCCGGGTCGGTGAGATGGACCAAGTCATGGCTTTGGAATACGGGGCGGATGATTATATCGTCAAACCATTCCAGGGAGCTGTCGTCATCGCAAAAATCAAAAGTCAGATCCGGCGTGCCTACGGTGCATTGTCTAATGAGAGTGACGAGCGGACGGTAACAAAAGCAGGATTGGTTCTGTATTTGGACCGGTATATCGTTGAGCACGCGGACCGGACGATTGAGCTGTCCAAAAAAGAAGGACTGATTTTAGAAATGCTGCTGACTGCGAGTCCGCGGATTGTCAGCCGGGGGGACTTGCTGGAACGCATTTGGGACGACGAGGCATTTGTCGATGAAAATACGCTGAACGTCAATATTACCCGTGTCCGAAAACGATTGGCAGAAATCGGAATCGGGGGACTCGAGACGGTTCGGGGAGTCGGTTACAAACTGGTTCTCGACCAATGAAGCTGTTTCTCCGACATATGATTCCCGGAATATTATTTTTTGCGGGTCAGCTGGCCGCCTTGTTTCTGATTTTATGGTTGTACGATCTTTACCGTCCGGCCGCTTTCTTTTACATCGCACTCTTGAATGGGATTGCCTTGTTAATTTATTTAAGTTACCGTTTTTTCAGTATGCTGCCGCTGTTTAAACGATTGCAGACTCCTATTCAATCGGTCGCAGAACCCATTCGCGGTGACAGCGATGAGCCGCTTGCCGCTGCTGTCGAACACTTTTTAGAACGTCAACAGACGGTGTTTCGAAACAGTCTGTTTGCGGAACGGCGTAAAGAAAAGGAACGTCACCGTTACGTCGATCAATGGATCCATCAAATGAAGACACCGCTGTCGGTCATCGAGCTGATTCTCGAACATCCCGGAGAACACTTTCAAGCGGATCTCCGCCACGAGGTCGACCGGATGCGGATTGGACTCGATCAGATGTTGTATTCGTCTCGTCTTGAAGCGATTGAAACCGACCTGAAAGCAGAACGATCGAATCTGCGGACATTGGTCGCCGGTCTGATTAATCAGGAAAAACGATTGTTCGTCAAAAATAAAGTGTATCCGAAGCTTGAAATCGCGACAGATGTCTATGTCTACACGGATACCAAATGGTTTCGTTTCGTATTGCTTCAGTTGATCACGAATGCCGTCAAGTATACTGCCGGTCACGGTCACGAAGTCGTGATTCGGGCGGTCGAACAGGCGGGGCAAATCATCGTGACGGTTCAAGATGACGGCGTCGGGATACCGAAAAGGGACGTACCACGCGTCTTCAATGCCTTCTTTACCGGCGAAAACGGCCGAAGATACGGGGAATCGACCGGAATGGGTCTCTACTTCGTCAGTCAGATTTGCTTGAAACTCGGGCATACGATTGAAATTGAAAGTGTGGAAGGAGAGGGAACGACGTGTCGTCTCATATTGGTAGGAGGGAAGCAACATGATTGAAGTCAAACAGTTGGGCAAAGTCTATCCCGGAAAAGTGACGGAACAACCGTTGACCGACATCAATTTCCGGGTCGAAGAAGGCGAGATGGTCGCAGTCATGGGACCTTCCGGCAGCGGAAAATCGACCTTGATCAATTTACTGGCGACGCTCGACCAACCGAGTTGGGGCTCGATTTTGATTCAAGGGATGGATACAGCCGCATTTAAGCGAAAGGAGACGACCCGCTTTCGACGGGAGACGCTCGGAATCATTTTTCAGGAATTTAATTTGCTTGATTCCTTGACGGTCGCCGAAAATATGCTTGTTCCATTAATGTTGAGCGGCAAAAAGACGCAAGAGGCGCGGGAAGAGATGTATCATCTCGCGAAGCGTCTTCAGATTGATGAATTGCTGGATAAGCAGGTCGATGAAGTGTCAGGCGGACAACGGCAACGGACGGCGATCGGTCGTGCGTTGATTCATGCACCGCGTCTGATGCTCGCGGACGAACCGACGGGGGCGCTTGATTTTCAGGCGACGAAACATGTCATGGAGTTACTGGCGGAGTTGAATGCGGCAGGGATGACGATGGTCATCGTCACACATGACCCGACCGTCGCGTCTTATTGTAATCATGTTCTGTTTCTGAAGGACGGCAGCATCCAGACGGAGCTGTTTCGTGATGAGCCGCGGCGTGTCTTTTTCCAGCGCGTCATTGAATCGCTTTCGTTGCTAGGAGGGGATGAACATCACTTATCTGCAATACGCCCTACGTAACATCAAGCGTTATCAACGTCTGTATTACGGATATGCCTTGACGATCATCGTCGCGATGACGATTGCGACCAGCTACTGGAATCTTGTCGTCAGCGAATCGTTTCAGAATATCGCCAAAGTGTTAAGTCAGTTGAATCAAGTCATTGAGTTGACGATGGTTTTCGTGTTCATCGCGGAAGTCATTATTTTGTTTTTCAGTATCTTATTCATCTATTCGACGACGTATACGATGCTTGAGCATCGCAAAAATGACTTGCGGATCATGCGGACGCTCGGAAGCGGTTTTTCGCACTTTTTGAAATACTTTATGATTGAAATCTTGATTGTCGGCGGTTTAGCGATTACAGCCGGTATCATGCTCGGCGTCGTTTTGACGAAGCTGATGTTACTCTCCATCGAAAAGGTCATGTTCCTGCCACGGTTGGCAATCGAGATTTCCGTTACTTCCTCTTTGGTGTTGATTGCTGGCGCGTTGTTGACGCTGTTGATCGCGACGGTCCTTGCGATTTACCGGTTTCGACCGGATCGTCCTGTCCGCCTCCGTTCCCGGCTTCGGATTCGACTTGGTCTTTTCGTTCAGGGAGTGGCAGTTCTGATTCTGTTTTACGGATATTTCATGGCGCTGACGCAACAAGGCAACTTCTTTCTGGTCTTTCCGTTTGTCATCTTCGTCGGATCGTTCTTTTTTTGCCGGCATGTCATTCCGGTCATTCTCAAACTGTATCGCCCCCGGCGGTTGTCGTTGCGAAAACTGATTGTCTCGGAAATCGCCATTCAATTACGGACGAACAGCACATTGGTCGCACTGGGAACGATTTTGACTTCGTGTGCACTGACAGCGGTTGGTCTTATTTTTATCCTTCAATTAATTGGTTTTGACCTGTCGTCGAAAAATCAATTTGGATTGGTCTATTACGAGGAATCTGCAGTCCCGTCCAGTCGCCTTCAGACATTGGAACGGACAATGACGAAAACGTTCCCTGATAAGTATCGTCAAGATGTCAGAGTCAAAGGATCGAAGACCCGGCACGTGATACCGTTATCGGACTACAATCAACTCATGAAGCATTTGGAATATGCCCAGCGCACGTTGTTGCAGCCGAATCACGCCTTTATGATTCCGGCCCGTCCGGTTCAAGTGGAAGAAGTGACACCGACGATGAAAAAAGCCAAGGCTGCGATGGAGAAAGCCGGTTACACACTGGAACCGATGGCGGAACATGGTCTTCTGTTCGGATATAACGACCGGATTGAAACGTTATTCGTCGTCAGTGACCGCGCCTTTGCAGAGATGAATCTTCCGTTATCCCATGTCCGTGTCTTTGAAACACCATCCTACACGGACTATGGAACAAAAAGTTGGACGAGTTGGATGTCCATCGTCCGGGACATCCAATCGAAAGAAGCGCTCGGAAAAAAAGAATTGATTCCGTATCAGTTGATCAATGAAACGGAAGATGAACTGGACGGCATCCGCATCGTCCGTCTCGTCTCCTTCGTCGTCATCCTGCTGACGGTATGGTTGTTCATCATCAATGCGAGTTTCCTGCATGTTTGGATGCAGATGACGGCAGAGAAGGAACAGAAACGATTGAAGACGTTGTTTGCGCTTGGCTTCAGCAAACGCAGCATCCGGCGTTTTCTGTTCGTCAAATACGGTGCAGTCTTGATGATGCCGTACCTCATTTCGATCTTTCATGCCTGGTTGTTCTTTCAAGTCATCTTATCGGAAGGAGGACTGGAAATCGGTCCGTTTCTTTCGTTGTCCTTGATCTGGATTGGAATCGTCACCACAGGTTATTTCATCAGTATCCTTCCTTTATGGATTCGTTATCCACGTCATCTGCTGAAAAAATCGTGCGAAAGTTCGATGTATCCAATACCTGATTCAAGGGTATGATAAGAATAGCGAGGAGGGGTAATATGCTGGATCATTCACCTTACCGGGGATACGGTGACCGCATCCGAATCTTACGAGAACGGGCCGGAATCTCGATTGACCAATTGGCGGAAAGCCTCGGGGTCGCATCTTATTTTATTCGACGTACTGAACTGAGCGAAGTGTATCCGACGAAAGCGTATATCGAATCGTTGGCGGAAGCATTGCATATCGACTCGAGTTATTTGGCGCGTCATATTTGGACGGGCGAGTCTTTGAAATTCGTCATGCAAGAAAGAACGCCGCTTGAAGAAATGCGTTTGGCGTATGAACAGACGATGGGACAGGATGAGGCAAAAATCGAACGACAACTCGAGGAACGGATGCGTTTATTTGATTTGATGTATGACGAAGACGTCAAACGAATTGAAGAAACGATGAGTGTAACGGAGCAACGGATCTTTCATGAGTTGGTAGAGGCCGTCATGGAAGCCGGCGAATTGCAACGAGAGGAAGCTGCGGAGACGTTTGAACTGTTTGAAGACAAACTCCCGACGATGCTTCAACTCGATGAATACTTGGATCGTTTAACGGAGGAGACGAATCTTCCGCAAACCGATTGTTATGCGAAATTCAGCCGGACGGATACACGTGCCCGTTACCACCGGAAATGAGCAACAGAAAAAACGCCGTCTCGGAATTGAGACGGCGTTTTTCAATAGATTAACGTTGTACAGCAGGACGTGGAGTCCGGCGTACTTTTTGACGTGTCCGTCCGATCAAGAAACCGATGATGGCGTTTGCGATGACGAGCACCCAGCCGACATAACCGAAGTTTAAAGTCAGACTGCCAAGCATCGCCTGCCATTTGAAAATCATCATGAAATCCCCCCGAAGTAAGAAGCGGGCGACACAGACGAGCAGAACGGTCGTTCCTCCGATAAAGACGCCGATCCAACTTCCGTACAAGCGGGACGACTGGACGCGGAAAGCAACGAACGACCAGTAAAACAGACTGACGATGAATGTCGTTCCTCCATAAGCGAGGACAAGTTTCCATGTCTCACTTGCCTGTGGAAATTTAGTGAACATGACAAGAGACGAGACGATGGCGGCAGCTGTAAATAAAATCGCTGCCCAAAAACGAGACCGCATAACGTAGTTCCTCCTCAAGGCTTTTTCTCACCTAACGATAGCGGAAACGATTCATCTTGTAAACCGTTACCGGCGTCCACCGAGGATTCGCCGCAACTGCTTTAAGGGATTGGAACCATAAAAGAGAACACCGCCCCGGTAGAATTTTGTTCCGACGAAAAGTGCCAAGGCAATGCTCAGTCCCATCAAGATGAGGGATAAAGCGACTTGCCAGACGGGTACTTCGGTCAACATTACCCGAAGGAACATCAGCATCGGGGTGAAGAAGGGAACGAATGATAAAACGACGACGGCTTGATTCGTCGGAGCGTTCAAGCTGAAGATCGACACCGTGAAGGCAGCAACGATTAACATGATAACGGGAAGCGTGACTTGTTGGGCATCTTCCACACGACTGACGAGCGATCCGAGTGCAGCGAGTAACGTCGCATACAGCAAATAACCGAGCAGGAAAAAGACAAATAGGTAAATGATTGTTTTGGCACTCAGTGAATCAAGGGACAGCTGATCAAACAAGCTGCTGCTTTGCGCACTGTAATAGCCGACGCTGACGAGTAATGACAACTGAATCAAACTGACGGTCGCGATCGATGTGATCTTGGCGAGCATATGCTGAATCGGACTGGCCGCTGAAATCAGTAACTCCATGACACGCGACGATTTTTCATTGGCGATTTCGGTCACGATCATTCCGCCGTAAATCGCAATCGTAAAGTACATCAAGAAGAGCAACACATAGACGAGTGCGGAAGCGGCAAACAGCTCGTCTTCACTTTTTCCGCCGGTCGAGGTCAGTTCTTGTTTGACATCGACGGGAGCGGCAAGCGAAGCGAGGAGATTCGGATCGACCTTCGCATTGGTAATGATATTTTGATCACGGACTTGTTTTAAAGCAGTCGATAATTGGGTTTGCAGCTCCTGTTCCGGACTGGCGCTGATCAGCGTGACACGGTACGGGTCATCCGTTAAGACGGCGACGGCATCGTACGTTCCTTTGTCGACGACTTGCCGGGCCTGTTTCAGCGTATACTCTTTTTGGGTAACAGTTGTTTTAATCCCGACTTGTTTCAGAACAGGCAAAATGTCCTTATCCAGTGTGCTGACGACGGCAATTTTCGGATCATCACCCGAGAACCAATCGATGATTCGTTCAATATTACTCAAGCCGACGAGAACGACAAGCATCAACGCCGTTGAAACTAAAAAGCTTTTAGCCCGCAATTTTTGCAGAAGACTGAAACGGTACAGGGTAAGGAATTTACGATTCATAACGTTTGCCGACCTCCTCAATGAAGATATCCTGCAGGGACAGTTGATCCCAGACAAAACGTTCGACTCGGAATCCTTCGGTAATCAAGTGGCGCAACAATGAATCGGCGGCTTCTTTGGAAGCAACTTGTAACGTATGACCGGTTCCGTCCGATTCCACCTGCAAAATGCCGGGGAGTGCATCCCAAAGCAAGGGCGGCGCATCTGTCGTCAATAAGACACGCGTCTTGCCGTATCCGGCTTTGATATCCGGGAGATAACCGGCGACGACCGGCTTTCCGTGATCGAGGATGGCGACGTGTTCACACAATTCTTCGACGTGATCCATCCGGTGGCTGGAGAAGACGATTGTTGTCCCGTCCGCCGTTAATTTACGAACAGCTTTCTTGAGCTGTTCGACATTGACCGGATCAAGACCGCTGAACGGTTCATCTAAAATCAACAGCTCCGGTTTGTGCAGAACGGCAGAAATCAGTTGGATTTTCTGTTGATTTCCTTTGGATAATTGTTCGACCCGCATTTTTTCATATTGCGGAATTTGAAAATAATGTAACCAGTCGAGCAAAGACTGTTTCGCTTCTTTACGTTTCATGTCACGCAGTTCCGCGAGGAAAATCAATTGTTCATCCACGCGGATTTTCGGGTATAATCCGCGTTCTTCAGGAAGATAACCGATTTTTGATAAAGGAATCGGTTGTCCTTTCCATGTAATCGATCCTTCTGTCGGTTTCAACAGACCGAGTAACATCCGGAACGTCGTTGTTTTTCCGGCACCATTCGCACCGAGCAACCCAAAAATTTGACCTTCCGGCACTTCGAACGATAAATCATCGACCGCTGTGAACGTACCAAATTGTTTCGTGATGGCTTTGATTTCGAGCATCTCATCCGTCCTCCTTTAATTTGATGATCGTTTTTATGTAACCTATTCTCTCTTCTTACGTGTACATGGGAAAAAGGTTCCAGTCCTAACAAGAATGAGCATATGCGTTTACTTTTAGTAAATTAGTTACTATTATCGTGTTAAAGGGATGAAACAATGAGGGGGGAACGAATCATGAAAACCAAAGGGATTCATCATATTACGGCAATGGTCGGCAATCCACAGGAAAATCTGGATTTCTACGGTACGTTGCTCGGATTACGGTTCGTCAAGAAAACTGTCAATTTTGACGATCCGGGTACGTATCATTTTTATTTTGGCAATGAATCCGGTGCGCCGGGAACGATCATTACCTTTTTTCCGTTTGAAGGAATTCAACAAGGAAAAGTCGGAGCAGGTCAAGTCGGTACGACGGCATATGCGATTCCAGTTGGTGCCTACGGTTTTTGGAAAAACCGCTTGACCGAAAAACATGTCATGTTCAAAGAATCCGAACGATTTGGAGAACGACAATTAGTCTTAATGGATCCACATGGCTTACAAATTGAATTGGTCGAACGAAGCAAAGGACCGAACAGCCGTTTTGAAATCGATGGAATCTCGACAGATGTTGCGATCAAAGGTTTTGCCGGAGCGACCTTATTGTCACATGATCCAGCAGATACGGCACGTCTTCTGACAGAAGCGTTCGGATTGACGATCGCTAAACGTTCCGAGACGATGGACCGGTATGAGGCGGAAGGTGAATTCGGAAATACCGTCGATATTCTGCATACGAATGTACCGGTTGGTCGTCCGGGTGCCGGAACGGTTCACCATATCGCGTGGCGGGCAGACGATCAGGTACAACAGCTGGACTGGATGAAACAGATCAATACGTTTGGATTGATGACGACAGAAGTCAAAGACCGCAGTTACTTCACGTCGATTTACTTCCATGACCGTGGTCGGATTTTGCATGAAATCGCAACCGACAATCCGGGATTTGAAGTCGATGAAGGATTTGAAGTCGATGAAGGATTTGAAGCACTGGGAGAAGACTTAAAATTACCGGAACAATTCGAAGCACACCGGGCGACGATCGAAGGTCATGTCGCACCAATCACATTACCAAAGGGGAGACTTGTATGATTCATCTATTTGAACCGGCGAAACAACCGGGCGCACCGATTTTTCTTTTGTTACACGGAACAGGCGGGACGGAGCAAGATTTGATTGGGCTCGTTTCACTGCTCAATCCGGATGCCGGCTATCTGTCGGTCCGGGGCGAAGTGACGGAAAACGGGATGCCGCGATTCTTTAAACGATTGGCGGAAGGCGTTTTTGATGAGGAAGATCTTGCCCTTCGCACTGCTCGCTTGATTGAGTTCGTTAAAGAAATGAGTCGTACTGCTGACTTTTCTCTTCAAGATGTCATTCCGGTCGGTTACTCCAATGGCGCAAATATCGCGGCGAACATGATGTTTGAAGAACGTTTGTTTGAACAGGTGATACTGCTGCATCCGATGGTACCGCGTCGTGGTGTGACATTACCGGATTCGTCACAGGTTCGAATCTTTATCGGAGCCGGAGCGAACGATCCGATTTGTCCGGCTTCAGAAACGGAAGACTTAAAACAAATCTTCGAGCAGGCCGGTGCGGATGTTGACGTGACGTGGTCGAACCACGGGCATCAACTCGTTATGCCGACAATCGAAGCTGCAGCAAGCTGGCTCGTCCAAAAATAACGGCACAAAAAGAGCATGGGATTCAGGAAGCAGATGTCCTGACATTCCATGCTCTTTTCTTTTTCATATTCAAGCAGGATGATCGCTCTTAGGACGGGAATAGACGATGAGGACGCCGTGCTCGACGAGTTGGGTAGCGAGTGCTTCAATCGATTCTTGGGATGTTTTCGTTTGCGTGATGTGTTTGTAGAGGTGTCGGAGTTCGCGTCGCATCGGTTTACGGATCAACCACATGCTGTCGATGATGGGGCACCAGCTCAAAACGGTTTCATGACTGATGTAAAACTGGGTTTGACGGTCAAGATACCGGATCCACCATTCATCGCGTGCCATTTTTAACAGGACGCCCGTCAGCAGGACAACGGTCAGGGAAAGTGGAATGCTTTCGTAAAAAGGAAGGTTTGCGAGTACTTCACGGATACCTGTGACAAGACTGAGCATCGTCCATCCAATGAGACCGATGACGAGCCAATAGCCAAAGTTGACTGTACTTCGTTGCCGCATCATAACTCTTGGTTTAAGAATTGGAGTAGCCATCAGAATCACCTCCTTGTTAAATAATCGAATTTTCTGACAATTTATAGTTGTCCTTCTACTATAGTTACTTTTTCCCGAAACGTCCAGTCCTTAGACATAGAAAATGTGTTTCTTTCTTGACGAATTTCGTGTACGCTAAAAAAAGAAAGTGAACGGTTACATATAAGGGGGAAAAAAGATGGATCAAGTCGTGTGGATCGCAGTCGGTATCGTTGCAATCGCTGTATTCTCAGCATCGAGCATCGCCGCATACATGGGTGTCAAAAACCAAGAAGATTAATGGTGTGGTATACGCCATTGCAAGAATGTTAAAAAGGAGATTCCGATTTTTTACGGAATCTCCTTTTTAACGTCCTTCATTTCATTTGTTTTCCGTAATCTGAAGACGTTCGGCAAACGGTTTTAACGCGTCACTCCATCTTAAATAGCCGTCTCCGACTAAATGAAGACCATCGTACGTGATTCGATTTTGGAGATAACCCTGTTGATTGGTCAGTGCGGGACGTAAGTCGACGAACTTTGCTCCAACAGATTTTGCGAGCTGTTCGAGGTTACGGTTCAGTGCTTCAACATCCCGGTTGATCCGGACAGAATCGGAATACTTTGGAGCAACAGGAAGTGTTGACTGAATAATGACATCGATGTTATTTTTTCGGAGCGTCGTCACAATCGTCGTCATATTTTCTGTGATCGTCGGAATCGGGGTAAAGTGACGAATGTCATTGATGCCGCCCATCAGGAAAACACGTTTTGGTTTCATCTCAACGATCAGATCCAATCGTGTCAAAAATCCTTCTGTCGTATCACCCGGGATTCCGAAGTTGACAATCGTTGGATCATCAAGCAGAATCCGCCAATCACCAAAGTTCGTCATGGAGTCACCTAGCATGACAGAATTCGGAGATTTTGGGTATTGATAAGTATGAAAGAGACTATTCAAGCGGACGTAGTTTGGATTTTTTGTATATTGAAATGTAGTGGTAGGTTGTGTAGTAGTAGCAGGAAAGACCTGCTCAAACAACTCAATCGGCTTGCGTCCGATCAACAGAGCGAGGAGGACGATGTTTGCGACGACCGAGAGAATGACTAGTGCTTTTTTCATAAAACAATCGTTCCTTTCGAGGGAGTATAAGGGGTAGTGTAACATGAATCGAAATCCATGGTTTGATAATATTAAAGGATTCCTTGTCATTTTTGTTGTAATCGGTCATATGCTGACGGATTTACGGTTTGATTACGACGGGAAATTGCTTGAAACCGTTTATTTGGTCATCTACGCGTTCCATATGCCATTATTCATTATCTTGAGCGGTTATTTCTTCCGCGAAAATAAATACTTGCGCGTCATCCAGCTGTTTGCCGTCTACTGTGTGTGGCAACTGTTGATTGGTTCTTGGGCTACCTTCAACGATGGGATGCCTCTTTTATCGGGTGAGAACATCGGAACGCATCTGTTGCGGCCGTACTGGGCACTTTGGTATCTGTTTGTCATGGTCGTCTGGTATATCGTGACACCGTACGTCGTCCACTTAAGAGGCTACGTCTGGTTCGGGTTGGCCTTTGCTTTGTTATACGGTTTTGAACTCGAAAATACAGGTTTCCTTGCTTTACGGAAATTGATCATGTTTTATCCGTATTTCCTTCTCGGGAACTACTTATCGGAACATGAATTCATTCGGATTTTTGAAATGCCGAAAAATTTTAAACGGCGTATGAATGTCCGGTTGATCGGCGGACTGGCATTTGCGAGTGTCGTCGGTTTCCTTCTATATGAGGCATGGCGTGACACACCGGAAGAAATCATCGCTTTGGCGAATGCCTTCAAACACCGTTTTCCGTACGTGGATCAATATGACAGTGATGCGTGGATCGGTGTGTTGAAACACAGTGTCATCTACTTCCTGTCGATTACAGCATCCCTTGGATTCATGATGCTTGTACCGATGCGTCGTCTTCCGCTCGTGACGCAGGCAGGGGAGCTGAGTTTATATGTGTATCTCCTTCATGTCTTTTTCGTCATGGCGTGGCGGCAGTACGTAACAGAAGCGTTTGTACCCGAACCGTGGCTCGCAATGCTCATCGTCACCGGTGTTGCGTTATTGATTGTCGGGGTGATCATTCATCCGGTCATTGTCCGTCTCCTGCGTCCACTGATCGAAATCGATATTCGACCAATCGTCGAAGAGCGAGAAGACCTTTCAAAAAAAGGTTAAATGCTATACACTTTAAAGTAGAGCGATTAATAGATGAAGGGCGTGGAATATATGTCATATAACTTAAACAATGCGGATGGCGTCGTAAACGTTTCCCAACAGGTCATTGAGGTCATTGCTGGAGTAGCAGTCCAAGAAACAGAAGGGATTGCGTTTACACAGGATGATTCGAAGTTGCAGGAAAAACAGATGGTTAAACTCGTGAAGGTGGAGGATGTTGACGGAGCCATTACAGTCAGCTTGTCCGTGCATATCAAATACGGGATGTCGATTATCAAAACTGCAGGGAAAGTACAGGAACGGATTGCACAGGACATGGAAAACATGTTGGCGTTTCAGCCGAAAGCAATCAATGTTCGGGTCATCGGATTGCTAAAAGGATAATAACCTAAAACTCTCTTCTACTGAGGCATTCAAAAAACGCGTAATCAGCGAAAAAGGAATGCTCCCTTCAGAAGAGAGTTTTTTGTTTTTAAGAAAGGAAAAACAATATATTTTTGATAACGCTTGCAAAGAGAAAGATGAACAGGTAAAATTATTTTTGAGGCAAGTGCAATCGTTTGCGCAAATCATTCGATTTCTTGTCTTTCATGTACGATGAAAGAAAGGATGGATGTCGGATGGCACCAACGATTGAAGCGGTCATTTTTGATTTAGACGGCGTGATTACCGATACAGCCGAGTATCATTATTTGGCTTGGAAACAACTAGGTGAGGAGTTGGATATTCCGTTCGACCGGGATTTCAATGAAACACTAAAAGGCGTCAGTCGAACTGATTCGCTAGAGCGGATTTTAACACTTGGCGGAAAGCAGGATGCTTTTACGGATCAAGAGAAAAGTATGCTCGCGACGAAAAAGAACGATCATTATGTCACGTTGATCCAACATATCTCAGAACAGGATATTTTGCCGGGAATCATTGCATTTTTGGATGAAATTCGTGACGCTGGGCTGAAGATCGGAATGGCATCGGCTTCTAAAAATGCGTTGATGGTCGTTGAGGCACTTGGAGTCCGGCACTATTTTGATGACATCGTCGATGCAGCAACTGTTGCCCAGTCAAAACCACACCCTGAAGTGTTTTTACGGGCAGCGGAAGCGCTTGACGTCGCACCCGACCGTTGTATTGGTGTAGAAGATGCAGCGGCGGGAATTACGGCGATTCATGCAGCAGGTATGTATGCGGTTGGAGTCGGTCCGGAAACGGCGTTACATGAGGCAGACTATCGTGTCGATTCGACGGATTTGCTTTCCCTTGAGCAAATTCTAGCTAGTCGCTAAGGAACATCCGCTATTCCCTGATGGCGGATCGTTTCATCTGATTGATCTCTTTTCATGTGAGGATAAGAAGAAAGGACGGCTTCCCTGAGCTGTTCTTTCAAACACGAACATTGGAGACGGTTATCTTTTAAGATGCCTGCTCTGATGTTTTTTTGATTTTGATCAATTCAAAAACGAAGGATGTTTTGCTGATTGAGCAAAACATCCTTCGTTTTTTGTTGATTCATACAGAATTAAAGAGAAGATAAGATACCGTTCGCCAAAGCATCAGCGAAGCGCTCTTGATAATACGGAGAGACCAGTTTAGAACGATCTGAAGCGTTCGAAAGGAAACCAAGTTCTGTTAAGACGGCAGGCGCGTTCGTGCCGCGGAGAACAGCAAGGTTGCCAAAACGGATACCACGATCACGGAGTCCGGCAGTACTTACGACATTTTGTTGCAGTTTCCGTGCCAAATTGACGGATGACGTGCCACGGTAGTAGAAGTTTTCAGCTCCATAGGCAGCAGTTGAAGTAGACGCATTCACATGAATACTTACAAAAAGGTTTGTTTTGTGGGCATTCGAGATCCAGCTGCGCTCTGACAATGATGGATAGTAATCATTTGTATAGCGTGTTAGTTTTAAATCCACTTTTCCAGCGAGACGTGAAGCTAAAAGCTTTGTCACAGACATGACGATGTCACGTTCGTAAATGCCGTAGCGTGCTGCACCGACATCGTGTCCACCGTGTCCAGGATCAAGAACGACTAACGGACGATTGGACATACTTGGTTGGAACAACGATAAATATGTTGCCTCTACGTAACCGGAGCGACCATCGTTTGTCCGAACCGGAACAAAACCACGTGTCTTATGGAGATAGTTGCTGACGGTTACAGCAGTCCCACGCGGAAGAGTTCCAATAGAAGAACTTAATGAACTGGCGCCTGACCGCAATGTAACGGATGTCATGGCCGGAACAAGCACGTACATCTTTGTTCCTGTATAATCGACGACAGCTGATTGTGGTGGAAGCGAAGCAGAGCCGGATGCAGATTTCTTTAAATAGCTTCCGGAGACATAACCCGTTTTGCCGCCGTATGACAGTTTGTACCAGTTGTCAACACGATAACTCGATGTGACGACCTTCCCTTTAGGAATCGTCAGCAGCTTAGAAGCCGTAGATGATCCCGAAGAACGGAGATTCAAAGCATCCAGTGTTATGTAATTTGTTTTTGCGAATGTTGTCCCGGCTAGCATCGGATCAACTTTTTTCAAGTAAGCACCGGCAACATAACCTGTTTTTCCGCTGTAAGATACTTTATACCAAGTGCCTTCTTTATAAGTCGAAACAAGGTATTTCCCTTTAGGAATAGCTAGAAGTTTTTTCGATGACATAGATGTCGATGTTCTGAGGTTCAGAAGATCAAGTGTCTGATAAGTGGTTTTTGAGAACGTCGTACCTGAAGCAGCTGAGACACTATAGGGAGTCAAAGCGAAAGAAAACAAAAGGCATGAAACTAAGATGATGACGGGTAATGCGATAAACTTTTTCAATTGAATGTTCCTCCTTTAAATCGGTGAGTCAAGCAGCATAAAAACTATAAAATATAAATGTTATTAAAATATATGTTTTTAAAAAATAAATGTATGTTCGAAATCGTCTCCTTTCTGTTAAGATGAAAATGGAAAAAATATTTAAGGAATAATTGTTGAATGTTACAAAAAAATTAAATTTATAAAAAAATCATATATTAATCTGTAAAAAAAGTGGTTACAATATTTCAAAAAACATACAAATGAAATATTATTGAAACAAATATGTATAATTTTAGAAAAGAGGGTAATGGAATGAATAACAGTGAGCATATTTATAGAGAGTTGATGGAAATTGAAGAAGAATACAGACGATTGCAACGTCGTGCCGAGTATTTGGTCGGAGAACTCAGTAGAACGAACAAAGAACAATACGATGAGATCGCAGTGACGCAGGAACGTCCGTTTAAACAAAGACGAGTGAATCAACGGTATCCGCTGGAAGTCTATGTACACCAGATCAGTGATCTCATGCGTGAACGGGAGTCGATGTCAGCCCGTGATATCCAGTTGGAATTAGAATTACGCTACCGTCACCAAATCAGTAACATTTATCAATTGATGGCTAAAGTCGAACAAGCGAACCCGGCGATTAAAAAAGTAGGCCGTGGAATTTATACATATGATCCATCGGCAGAAATCCCTATTTTTATGTAAACTTACTCAAGCACAGCTTTTTTTTCATAAAAAGAGGTGCTTTTTTTGATTTTATAATGGAAAATTAAATACAATTTTTAATAAAAAAGTAAATGATTTTCTTAAAAACGGTTATTATCTATATCGTTCCAATTTTTAATTGATATAATATAAACAGGAAAATACATTATCGTACCTCGATCAAATTAGGTCGTGGAGAGGAGCAACCATTGTGTTTCAACTAGTAAAAGAGACATTCAACGAACAATCAAAACGTTTAAAAAGCTATAACAAAAAAGTAAAGAAAATAAATGAATTAGAAGCAGTCTATACAGCCATGAGCGACGAAGACTTACAGCAGGTGACGGTTGAACTAAAAAGAAGAGCGGCTGAAGGGACACCTTTAGAAGAATTAACGATTGAAGCGTTCGCATTAGTCCGTGAAGCCAGCGTACGTGTGCTCGGCATGAGACATTACGACGTCCAATTAATCGGAGGATTGGCATTACTGGATGGACAGATTGCCGAAATGGCGACGGGTGAAGGGAAAACATTGGTTGCGTCACTTCCAAGTTTTACAAAAGCACTTCTCGGAAAAGGGGTTCACGTCATCACCGTCAATGATTACTTGGCTAAACGTGATGTGGAACAGATTGGTGAAATTCACCGTTTCCTTGGTCTTTCAGTCGGATTGAATGTGCCTGATATTTCTCCGGATGAAAAGCGTGCGGCGTATGCTTCCGATATTACATATGGTGTTGGTACAGAGTTCGGTTTTGATTATTTAAGAGATCACTTGGTCACGCGCGATGAAGACCGCGTTCAACGGGGACATCATTTCGCGATTATCGATGAAGTGGACAGTATCCTGATCGATGAAGCCAAAACACCGTTAATCATGGCGGGGAAAGCTTCCGTCCATCAAGGGCTTCAAACGATCGCCCGGACTATCGTCTCAGCGTTTTCGAACGAAACCGAATATGAGTACGACGAAGAGATTAAAGCGGTTTCTCTGACGGAAACAGGAATCAATACGGTTGAAGAAAAATTCGCCATCGATAATCTGTTCGCGGCAGAACATCAAGTGTTGTATCACTACATCGTTCAAGCCTTGCGTGCTCATGTGGTCATGCACCGGGATGTGGATTATATCGTCCGTGACGGAAAGATTGAGCTCGTTGATTTATTCACCGGACGAATCATGGAAGGAAGAAGCCTGTCGGATGGATTACACCAAGCGATCGAAGCAAAAGAAGGTCTCGTCATCACGGAAGAAAACAAAACGACGGCCCAAGTGACGATCCAACACTATTTCCGGATGTATGAATTGATTTCCGGAATGACGGGAACTGCCCAGACATCAAGACAAGAATTGCTGAAGACATATGGGATGGACGTCGTTCAAGTCCCGACGAACCGTCCGAAACTGCGACAGGACGAGCCGGATATCATCTATGCGACAAAAGCCGCCAAATACGAAGCGGTAGCTCAGCTCGTAAAAGAAGCACATGACACGAAACAGCCTGTTTTGATTGGAACGACTTCGATTGAACAGTCCTTGCAAGTTGCTGAATCGTTAGATGCGTACAAGCTTCCTTATATGATACTGAATGCGAAAACCGTCGATCAAGAAACAGACATCATCAGTCAAGCCGGACAAGCGGGACGCATTACAATCGCGACGAACATGGCAGGGCGCGGAACGGATATTACGCTGGACGAAACCGCGAAATCAGCCGGTGGACTGTTCGTCATTGGGACAGAGCGTCATGAATCAATCCGGATCGATAATCAGTTGCGCGGTCGCTCGGGACGTCAAGGTGACCCGGGAAAAAGTGTCTTCGTCGTCTCGTTAGAAGACGACTTGATTCGCCGGTTTGCGAAAGACCGGTTAGAGAAGTTTCTCAAGAAACGTCAGCAAAGCGCAGATGATCGGGTTACGAACAAAGAAGCGTATGCGTTGCTCAGCTATGCACAAGAAACGTGCGAAGGAACCGGTTATTCCATCCGGGAAGAACTCGTTAAGTTGGATGATGTCTTGCACCAACACCGTCTCGTCATTTACTCGTTACGGAATCAGGTCATCGATGCAGAAGACATCGCGTCACTTGTTTTGCCGATGGTACAAAAAAGTGTCGTTCATTTGACGGAAGGGCTGCTTTCGGAAGAACTGGTCGCCGAAGAATGGCCGATTGAAGAGTTTACGCTGAATATGAACGAGTTATTGAATGACGAGATTGAGTTCCCGTCCCAGGCGGATAGTGTAGAAGAAGTCAAACAGTACTATGTTCAACTAGCGGCTGAAAAACAAGAAGCGTGGCAGACGCAATTGACGGAGGAGCAGGCAAGTGAAGTCATGCGTGAACAGCTGCTCGCTGCACTTGAAGAAAGTTGGACGGAACACTTGACGACGATGAACACGTTAAAAGAAGGAATTCACCTCAGAAGTTACGGACAGGAACAACCGTCACGCATGTATGAAAAAGAAGGATTTGAAATCTTTAACTTCATGCTGGCCGAAATCGAATACCGGGTCACATATGTATTGTCTCGACTGACAGAATATGTGTGGCATGAAGAACAGGCAGAGATCAGTGATGTAGGGGAGATTGAAAAAGATGTTTAATCGAAGAAAAAAAATCGTGATGGAACCAGTGGAATCAGCGGAACAAGAATTTTTTAAACCGAAGTTAATTTTTACAGAAGATATGTTACTCGAAAAAGAAGACGAATACTTATTTCGGTATCATGCGAATCAACTGCCGGCATTAAGAAGCAATCAGCTTTCTGTCGAAGCGTTGCAACTGGATGCTTCCACTTATCCGGTATCGGTCATCTCGTTGTTCAGAAATACATTGGAACATTCTTTCCAAATCGATGGACTGCCGTTATTGATGTTAGATGAACGCAAGCAGTTGATCGGTCGGAAAGTCTTATCGACAGAAGATATTCCTGAATTCATAGCGATGAGCAGTATTCCCTGTTGGTTGGATTTTCATGAAGAAGAAATTTTCCTTTCGGCAGCTGAAACATTCCCGGAAAAGATCACACTGTTGTTTAGTCTGGAAGAGACGCATCATCTTGAACTGGGAGAATCCTTATCGACAGAAGAACAAAAACGGGTGAAACAAGTCTTTTATTCGACCCCGACGCTGACAAGTGAAGAGTTGAATGTCTTGAGTGTTTCGAGTCATCAAGCAGACGGGAAATTAGTCGTGCTGCTTTTGATCCGAAATGGTTACAATCAATCCATTCAACTCGGCACACTTCCGGTCGAATTGTATGCCGAAGATCAAGTCTTTGAAGCACATCACATTCCTATTCAGCAGGAAATTGAAGCGCATACGGCGATACCGGTACGAATCGAGCTCGACGTCACTCATCTGCCGCACGAAGGGGAAATCGCACTTCGCGTAGCGCGGTAAACTTTTGTTTACAATCGGGGAACAGGAGATTATTGATGAAAAATTATGATATAATTCGCGCAGGAGCGTGATGTTATTATGTTATGGACGGCGTCCATTGTGTGTTTTATCGCGGCCTTACTGATCACACCCGTTGTGAAACGCTTTGCGATTGCAGTCGGTGCCGTTGACAGTCCGGACGCGCGAAAAGTACACGTGCGGATCATGCCGCGTTTAGGCGGACTGGCGATTTATATTGCCTTCATGATCGGTTATTTTATTTTGCAACCTTCGAGTCCGTATGCGACTCATGTTTTGGTAGGCGGTTTTGTCATCATCTTGACAGGGGCATTTGATGACCGTTTTCAATTAAATGCCCGGCTGAAGCTGATGGGACAAATCGTTGCGGCGGTTGTTGTCTTAAACGGCGGTATCCGGATCGAGTTCATTAATCTGCCGTTTGATCAACAACTGTTTCTCGGATGGTGGAGTGTTCCGTTAACCTTTTTATGGGTCATCGGGATTACGAATGCCGTCAATTTGATCGACGGACTGGATGGTCTGGCGGCCGGGGTTTCAAGTATCGTTTTGCTGACACTGATCAGCCTCGCCGTCATCCAGGGAAATGTCTACGTGACGATTGTCGCGATTCTTCTGTTGATGAGTACGTGCGGATTTTTATTCCACAACTTTTATCCGGCGAAGATTTTCATGGGAGATACGGGAGCCCTTTTCTTAGGTTACATGCTGGGCGTTCTGTCCTTGCTCGGATTTAAGAACGTCACGCTGTTCTCACTCGCGGTTCCGGTCATCTTGCTCGGAATTCCCATTTCCGATACGTTGTTTGCGATCGTCCGCCGCGTATTGCAGGGGAAACCACCGTTTGCTCCGGATAAGGCGCATCTTCACCACCGTCTGCTTGATCTCGGATTTACGATGCGACAAGCCGTACTCGTCATTTACGGGCTTTGCGCCATCTTTGGAATGACAGCGATTCTGTTTTCACAAACGAATTCACTGGGCGCACTGATTTCTCTTGTTATGCTGTTACTCGTTCTTGATATTTTAGTCGAGTCACTCGGATTACTGGGAGAACGGTATCGTCCGTTGTTGAATTTGTTGGAACGAATGACATCAAAATGATCAATCAGCCGCTCAATGCATGTTGAGCGGCTGATTGGCGATTGGGGATACTAGAGGATGAAAGCGATTGAACGGACAGACCGGATTGTTTATTTGGATGTTTTACGCGGATTCGCCCTATGCGGGATTTTATTCGTGAATATGCCGAGTTTTCTCGGAGATCGATCGACGAGTGAGATGGGACGATGGGATCAAATGATTCGCCTCTTGTTTGATTTATTGATTCAGACGAAGTTTTATACGTTGTTCAGTGTGTTATTTGGGGCTGGTTTTATTTTATTTATTGACCGCCTCCGTGTTAAGAACAAATCACTTTGGATCTTTGCCCGCCGGCTCGTGATTTTGTTGCTGTTCGGGCTGATTCATCTTTTATTTTGGAAAGGTGACATTCTCCAGACCTACGCGTTAAGCGGCTTCTTTTTATTGTTATTCGTCAAAGCCCGGCCAAAAACGAAGCTGTTTTTCGGGATTGCCCTGCAGTTGTATACGTTTTTCCTTTACTTATCGATTTATTTGTATGCCCGTTCTGTGGGAGATGCCTCCATCGTGGAACCGGACGGAAAGCTACAGGAGTTGGTAGCATCCCGCCATCTGCTCGATTATATCGCTTATCACGCGACAACCGAGTTACCGATAGCATTAGCCAATACACTGACCATTTTCCCGGAGATTTTGTCCTTGTTCTTGATTGGGGCGTATCTGATGGAACGTTTTACGGTTCGTCCGCCGACAACACGGACACTCAAGATCATACTGGCGGTCAGCTTGATTTTATCGATTCCGATGCTTTATCAAATCGTCATCATTCATCAGGGACCGGTACCGGACGGCTTAGCGAATTACTTTTTCGTGTGGTTGTCGGGGCGGACACTGGCAGTGACATATGCCGTCGGGATTGCGTTGCTTATTCGTTCGGGACGTTCCTTCAGCGGATTTCAGGCGCTCGGTCGCATGGCACTCACGAATTATCTGTCACACACATTGATCTTTATCGCCCTGATTTTCTTGACCGGAGCGTATGAAACCATCCCGCTCTGGCAAGGAACATTAGCCGTGATTCTCATATTAAGCGGACAAATCGTCTTTTCACGCAACTACTTGAACCGTCACCGTCAAGGTCCGGTGGAAGCCGTTTGGCGTGCCGGGACGTATGGCTCTAAAACTTCTGATCATGTCTAAACGGTCACAGAATATTTACAAACTTTTTGTATAATTCACCATGGAGGTGGTGATATGAATCGATGGATCGAAATTTTTATCGTGTCCTTGAAACTGGGTCTGACGTCTTTTGGCGGACCCGTCGCCCATTTAGGGTACTTTTATGAGGAATATGTCAAACGAAGGAGATGGGTGGATGAGAAAGCCTATGCGGATCTCGTCGCCCTGTGTCAATTTCTCCCGGGACCGGCGTCAAGTCAGGTCGGGATGGGGATTGGACTCGTTCGAGGCGGTGTCGTCGGGGCAATTGTCTCATTCATCGGCTTTACGTTACCGTCGAGTGTGTTGCTAATCATGTTTGCGTTGCTCGCAACCGAATTTGATTTAACGGAAGCAGGCTTCATCCATGGTCTGAAGCTTGTTGCAGTCGCTATCGTGGCGGATGCGGTTCTCGGTATGGGAACGAAGCTTGCGGTTGGTCCGAAACGGCTGTTTTTAATGCTACTGGCCCTCGCCGGAGTCTTGTTGCTGGCCCATCCTCTTGCACAAGTCGGTGTGCTTGTACTCGCGGCATTGCTTGGTCTAGTCTTGTTTGACGACGAACCGAAAAGCGGCGGACAACTCAACATCCGTGTTCCGCGGGTTCTTAGTATTACGGCATTGATTCTGTTTGTCGTGTTACTCGCAGCGACTCCGATTTTAGCGAATGGCGCGACCGGTCATGTCCAATTGATGAGCATTATGTACAGTGCCGGAGCATTGGTGTTCGGTGGCGGGCATGTCGTCCTGCCGTTTCTGCAACAGTCACTCGTTCCTGATTTTTTGACGGGCGACAGTTTTCTTGCGGGATATGCGGCGGCGCAAGCCGTTCCGGGTCCGCTCTTTACCTTTGCGACCTACTTAGGGACGGTCATCCATGGCGTGACTGGCGGAATTCTTGCGACGCTCGCGATTTTCCTGCCCGGTTTCCTGCTTGTCATCGGGGTCCTCCCGTTTTGGGACAGTGTTCGTGGCAACAAACAAGTCAGCCGCATGTTGATTGGTGTCAACGCAGCTGTCGTCGGCATCCTGCTTGCGGCCTTGTATGATCCAATCTTTACGTCAAGTGTCAAAACAGGGATCGACTTTTTCGTCGCCTTTGGGCTATTTTGTTTACTTCGCTTCTACAACCAGTCACCGCTGCGCATCGTCCTCATCGGTGCTGTGATTGGAACGATGATGAGTTGGATTTGAAGCATAACCAAACGGATTGTAAACGGTATGTAAAAAACGAACGCTTTTTCTGTTTAAAACAGGTAGGCGTCCGTTTTTTTGATTAGAATAGATTGTTGAAGCAATACCCAGGTGATTTAACCTTTACTCCCGTTTAAGCGTCACGAGGACAATCGCGTTCCGGCTGACTTGATTGATTTGTTGAAATCCGAATTGCTGATACAAAGCGATTGCCGGAAGATTGGCCGCAGCGGTCGAGACAAAGTGGAGCCGGTGTTTCGCCAAAACATGACGGAGTAACTGTTTCGCGATCCCTTGCCGGAAGTGTTCCGGTGCGACGACTAAGCGTGTAATCGTCTCTTGTTCGATCGTCAAAGCACCGACCAGTTGTTCATTCAGACAATAGACGTAACCGTTCGGCTGCTCGTGCACCAGTTGTGCGGCTGTTTGCTGAAGCGGCGGGAAATCAGAGACACGGATGATGTCCGCTTCAACTTGATAAGCACGTTGTTGGAGTCGGTGAAGCGCCGGGTAATCAGTTGCTTCCAGTCGTCGAATCATCCGTGACCTCCGGTGTGGACGTGAAATCATCTGTTGTTTGCGGCAAGTTCAGTTGTTCTTTTAAAGTGGATTTGGCGTCAGATAACGATGCTGGATCAAGTTGATAATAGTAGGTCCCATTGATTTTCGTATCGGCTCCTTTTAAATCGATGCGATTCACGGCATTCAGCGACTTCGCAAACGGTTGTAACTGGAACGCTTCCGTCAACGACATGTTGGTCGTGAAGTTATCACCGGTCGCATCCATCAGTTTATTGAGTTTCGTGATCGATCCAAACGATGTCGACTGATCGATGATGGCTTGAACGACCTGTTGTTGGCGTTTCGTCCGTCCGATGTCGCCTTCCGGGTCTTGATAACGCATCCGGGCGTAAGCCAATGCTTCTTCTCCGTTTAACCGCTGAAGACCGGGCTCAAGTTTGACGCCGCCTTGTTTGTCGGAAGAATTTAACGTATCGATCGGTAACTTGACGTCGACATCGATTCCGCCGACAGCATCGACGATGGCAACGACGCCGTTAAAGTTAATTGCCCCGTAATAATCGATCGGAATATCGAGCAGTGACTCGACGGTTTCGATTGTCGAATCAATTCCGCCGTACGCATAGGAATGATTGATTTTGTCTTCATATCCGACAGAAGGAATCATGACGAGGGAATCGCGTGGGATGCTGAGCATGCTGATGGATTGCTCCGCTTTATTGAACGTTGCGACAATCATCGTGTCAGCTCGTGACGAAGTGTCGCCTTTCCGCTCATCGGTTCCGACGAGTAAGACGGAAAAGTGATCTTTCGTCAGATCGACGGCAGCTGCCCGTTTTTCTGATTTATCACCACGTGACAGTTCAACTTCGGATTGTTTGGCCGTCTGGAAGGTTTTATTGGCCACGTAAGCAAAAGTTGCGCCTCCGGCAATCAGGACGACAAGAAACGTTATGACGAATATCCTGAACCAGCGTTTTTTCGGTTTTTTATGTTTTTGGGAACGGGATTGTCTAGATTCATCCACAATTCATTACTCCTAACTTTACTGAATTATTAAAAAACTTTCGATTTCTTTACAATAAGTATAGCAGGTCAAGATAGAATGTCACGTTCGACGTAGCGGGAACGGGTTTTCTCAAAAACCGCCTGACCGTTCGTCAGGTTCGTCATCCAGTCGAGGAAAAGAGGGACCGTTGATTCTTCCACCCACACGTCGATTTTAACTTGATCGAGATAATGAATCTGATCGATGAGGTGGTCCGCCGCCCGCAGTTCATTTTCAAGTTTTCCGAGCCATGTGTAATCGACCGTGATTTCGACTAAATCATGTGCCACCCGTTCAACGACTCCGACAGCATTCAACGCTTCCGAGACACTGGAACCATATGCACGGATTAAACCGCCGCCACCAAGCTTGATGCCGCCGAAATAACGGGTCACGACGACGACCGTATTACGGAGATTCCGTTTTTTCAGGACTTCGAGCATTGGAACGCCTGCCGTGCCGCTCGGTTCCCCGTCATCGCTCGCTTTTTGAATATCATTGTGCTCGCCGAGGACATAAGCGGAACAGTTATGGTTGGCATCATGGTGTTTCTTTTTTAGATCGGCAATAAACTGTTGTGCCTCTTGTTCTGAGGTGACACGCGCTAAATATGTAATAAAACGTGACTTTTGAATAATGATTTCATGGAAACCGTTTTCTTTTACTGTATAATAATTAAATAATGTCATAATCAAAATGTCCTCCTCGTATACTGGTTCTTTCTAGCATAACGACGATTCGAGAGAGAGACAACCGTGGGGACTGGCAAGGAACGGAGGGAGTAGTATGACGAATGAGATGGAGGAGCGGCTGTCCTTGAATGATATCGTACAGAACATCATTGGTGTCGTAGAAGAAAGTCGAGAAGAAATCGTTCGTATCACAGAAAGCTCTCGTCAACAATATGCTGAAATTCAGCAGGAGTTACGGGATCTGAAAACACGTGTCCATGACTACATCAAGGAAGCGGAACGACTGGACCGACACATTAAGGACTCAAAAGCGCGACTCGTCATCGTGAGTAAAAATTTCGACAACTACTCGGAGCAAGATATCCGGACGGCCTATGAGACGGCGAACTCGCTTCAGCTCGAGTCGTTCATCAATCAGCGGGATGAAATGAACTGCCGCAAACGACGGGATGAACTGGAACGGCGTTTGGTTCAATTGGATGAGACGATTGAACGCGCCGATATGTTGATCAGCCGTGTGACAGTCGTCTTGAACTTTTTGACCGATGATATGCAAGTGATGAATGACAAGTATGAAAAGGCGATGCAAAAGCAGGAGATGGGGCTAAAAGTATTTCAGTCGGCGGAAAATGAACGGCGCCGCTTATCCCGGGATATGCATGACGGTCCTGCACAAACGCTTGCCCACGTCTTGATCCGGGCAGATCTGATTGAAAAGATTCATCAACATAATGGAGCGGAAGCCGCTTTTGAAGAAATTCACCGTCTTCGGACGCTGATTCGAGACGGATTATCCGATATTCGGCGCATCATCTATGATTTACGACCGATGACGCTCGATGATCTTGGATTCGTACCTACATTAGAACGATACTTGCGGCATATGCAGGAAATTTCGAATATTCCGATCCACTTCAACTATTTAGGTGGTGGAGAGCGGATCGAGTCGACGTATGAGGTCGCGATTTTCCGAATCGTTCAAGAAGCGGTTCAAAATGCAGTAAAACATTCCAAAGCACAGGATATTCGTATTATTATAGAACAGTATCAACATTCCGTTCGGATTCATGTCAAAGACAATGGAGTCGGATTTGACTTCGATTCAATCGTCGAATCCTGCGATGAGTCATTCGGCTTGATCGGCATGCGGGAACGGATCGAATTGATTGATGGAGATTTTGAAATCGAGACACAACCAGGCAGAGGTACAGTCATCAAGGTGAAAATTCCGATTGAGGAATCTGAAGTGAGAGGGGAAACACTGTGAATAGCGAGCAAGTAAAAGTAGTCATCATAGACGATCATCAGTTATTCCGAGAAGGCGTCAAACGAATTCTTGATTTCGAAGAAGAGTTTGTAGTCGTTGCAGAAGGGGAGAGTGGGGCGGATGTCATTCCACTCGTCGAAGCCAATCAACCGGATATCGTTTTAATGGATATAAATATGCCGAAAGTGAACGGAGTCGAAGCGACAAAACGTCTGATGGAAGTCTATCCGGACGTTCGGGTCATCATCTTGTCCATTCATGACGATGAAACGTATGTCATGCATGCATTAGGTGCCGGTGCTGTCGGATACCTGTTAAAAGAGATGGCGACGGATGAACTCGTCAACGCGATTCGTTCTGTTTACCGGGAAGGCGGATACGTCCATCCGAAAGTTACGCCGAATTTATTGCAGGAATACCGTCGTCTCATGAAAATGAAGCAGACGATGTCGTCTCAAACGATGGAGAAGCGGGTCGCCGAAGCACCGTTGCATGTGTTGACACGCCGGGAATGTGAAGTCTTGCAGCTGCTCGCGGACGGGTTCTCGAACCGGGCGATCAGTGATACGCTATTCATCAGCGAAAAGACTGTTAAAAACCACGTATCTTCTATTTTACGTAAGATGAACGTACCTGACCGGACAGGAGCTGTCGTCGAAGCGATTCGCCGCGGCTGGGTCGTCGTCGTTTGATTGCAGGACGGAAGCCGTTTCGGCTCCGTCTTTCTTTTTTTTCACGCGCCACCTATGATATGATAAAAAGCGATTGTGACCTGTCAGAATACCTTATGTCACGACGGAACTCTTAAAAGCGAGGAAATTCACGAATGAGCCAGATTGTGATTTTAACGGATAGTACTGCCTATCTGCCAACTACCTATTGTGAAGAAAACAATGTCCATGTCGCACCGCTTAGTGTCATCTTCGACGAAGAGGCGTATCGTGAAGGAATTGATATTTCCGTACCGGACTTTTATCAGCGCATTCAGACGGGAAGCCTGCCAACGACGTCACAGCCGAACATCGGCGATCTCGTCGATGCCTTTGAACGCCTTCCTGCAGGGACGGACATCATCGGCATCACACTCTCAAGCGGAATCAGTGGAACGTACCAGGCACTACATACGATCAACATGATGGTCGAACACGTCCAGGTACATCCGATTGATTCCCGGATTTCCTGTATGCCGCAAGCCTTTTTGGTCAAGGAAGCGGTTCGGATGCGTGATGCGGGTGCGACAGCAGCTGCCATCGTCACCCGTCTTGAGGAATTAAAAGAAGTCATCCGTGCCTATTTCGTGGTCGATGACTTGGAACATCTGCAACGCGGTGGACGTCTCAGCATGACCCAGGCCGTTGTCGGCTCTTTCCTTAAAATCAAACCGGTTCTTCATTTCGTCGACGGGAAAATCGTTCCGTTCGAAAAAATCCGGACGTTCAAACGAGCCGTCAAACGGATTGAAGAAATGATGGACGAGACGATTCGTGGAAACGGTGCCGGTTATGTCATCGGTGTCATTCATGCGGAAGATTCATCCAAGGCGGAAGCGGAAATTGCCGTCCTGCAAGAACGGTTCCCGGCCGCTCGAATCGAGATGAGTGTCTTTGGACCGGTCATCGGAACCCACTTAGGTCCGGGTGCGATCGGCATCACGTGGTATCAAGAAGCATAATCCTGTGTTAACGGCGGGGTATACAAGAAACAACCGGTGCATTCCTGAAAAGGGATGTGCCTTTTTTGTGTTGTTCCGGTACATTAACCAAAATCACTGCCGGCAGGAGTGAAGGAAAGCATGACGAAACACAACGTAAGTCATACGAAAAGGAAGTGCTTGATGGACTTACGCGGACGTTTAATTCCAGACTATTCACTTGAGACAACGGTGGATCAGCCGTTGGTGTACCGCCCGGCCGTCACGTGGCGATGTCAACGGTGCGGCAAACTGCCGATACGTGGTCCTTGTACGTGCGGGAAACGGTGTTATTACTGCCGTCACTGCTTGATCTTCGGTAAAATCCGGACGTGTGACCGTCTTGTCACGGACCCTCGTCCGCTCGACGCCGTTCAGCCGGACGCGCATGCAGCACTGCGATTGACGGATGATCAGCAACGGATTGCGGACGCAATCGTCCGCACGATTGACCGCCGGGACCGTTTGCTTGTCCATGCTGTGTGCGGTGCCGGTAAAACACCGATGTTGTTTCCCGGTATCGAGCGGGCGTTGCAGACGAATCAACGGGTCTTGATTGCGACGCCCCGTGCCGACGTCGTTCGTGAACTGACCAGACATCTCAAGCAGGCGTTTCAACACGCGAATATCGTCTCTTTATTCGGCGGCTCGACGGACCGGTTGCTGCTCGGGGATATTACAATCAGTACGACCCATCAATTGATTCACTATCGTGCGTGTTTCGACGCCGTCTTCATCGATGAGGTTGATGCCTTTCCTTACCGGTCGGACCGGACGTTACACCGGTATGTCCGACAAGCCTCGTCCTCCGAATCCTCGTTGATCTTACTCAGCGCAACACCGTCCTTTTGGGATCGACGCCTGCCGACCGTCCGTTTGATGCGCCGTTATCATGGAGTTCCGTTGCCGGTACCGCGTTTACACCTCCCTTATACGAAAGCAGACGTTGTGACATGGCTGCAGATCCACTCCGGGAAATCACGGCTTATTTTTGTTCCGGAAGTTTCGATGTTGGACGTTTGGCAAGCTTATTTACGTGAGCATCAACTGGAGAGCGGGACGGTTCATGCGGCTGATCCGGACCGGGTCGCGAAGGTGGCACACTTTCGAACGACGACCGGAATTTTGTTGACGACGACGATTTTGGAGCGGGGCGTGACTTTGGTCGATGTCCAAGTAGCGGTTCTTGACGCCGACCGTTCATTCAGTGACGCGGCGTTAGTCCAAATCAGCGGACGTGTCGGGCGGAGTGCTGACTTTCCGAACGGGGACGTCGTCTTTTTTGCGAACGACCGCTCCGATGCGATGTATCAGGCAATCGATCAAATCAAGCGGGCGA
Organism: Caryophanales bacterium; assembly: GCA_902363455.1. GTDB lineage: Bacteria > Bacillota > Bacilli > Exiguobacteriales > Exiguobacteriaceae > Exiguobacterium_A. The sequence goes on from CABJAC010000001.1 coordinate 351,659, forward strand.
ACCGGGAGGGATGTCCATGACTTGTTTGTTGTGCGGACAATTTTTTTTACCGAACTGGACATTGTCGAACGTATGGGCTAGGCAAATGCTGTGTCCAACCTGTAAAATAGAATTTGTGAAAAAAGGGGACTGCACGGATTGCGGAAAGCCCGGACTACGGCTGTGTGCGGACTGTCAAGAGTGGCGGAATCAAGGACAGCACCTCGTGACACATCCATTGTACTTGTATCATCCGCAGGCAAAAGCCTTTATGAAACAGTATAAGTTTCTCGGGGATACATTCTTGCTGAATGTGTTTAAAACGGAGCTGAAGAAGGTAAAAGTCAAACAGGACTGGATTGTTCCGATTCCGATCAGTCCAGAGCGGTTGTCTGAACGCCGTTTCAATCAGGCAGAATCGATTGCCCGAATGATGCGTGGAACAGTCAAACTCGCTTTGGAGCGAACAGAAGGTACAGCGCTCAGTCACTTATCAAGACAACAACGATACGAACGACCGAATCCGTTTTCTGTCACACAATCGGTTTCCGGTAAAACGATCCTGCTCGTCGATGATGTGTACACGACGGGAATCACCTTGCATCAAGCGGCTTTTCGGCTGCGTGAAGCCGGAGCAAAAGAAATTTCTGCGGTAACTTTATTTCGAAGTATTTAAAAATCCTTCACTCCTGCCGATACTCCATATGAGGTGAAGGAAATGGATGTAGTAAACTGTACAGCTTGTAGGAAATTATTTATTCGTCAATCTTCTGATTTGTGTATCGATTGTATCAAAAAAGATCATACTGATTTTGAGAAGGTACGTGAGTTCCTGCGAGAGCGGCGAAAAGTCCGAACCTCACCTGTTGACGTTGAGAAGGCTATCGGAGTGAAGAAAGAAAACGTCTTACGATACATCAAAGAAGGGCGATTGTTGATTTCTGAGATTTCTCAGATGGAGATCATGTGTGAGAGTTGCGGGAAGCCCTCCCGTGATGGCACGATTTGTGCCGAATGTCGTGATACATTGCGACGTGACCTCGCCCAAGCGATGCTAGATTCTGCTAACCCTTCGAAACCGAGAACGTATCGAACTTGAATTAAGAATCTTGTAGTCTAGAAAGCAGGTGTTCACATGCGAATTGATTCTTCGAAGTGGGTGAATATGCCCAAAACGTACGAAAGAAATCAAAAAGTAGAAGGAACAGAACCAACACGCACGAATCGACCGGATGAAGTGACGATCTCAAGTGAAGCACGGATGCGTTACAGCGAGACGACTTCTTCCCGGGCAGAGAAGGTGGAATCCCTTCGACAAGCAATTCAAGATGGAACGTATAAACCAGACGCGAAAAAAATCGCTGAACGTTTCTTAAACTTATAAGAAGTAAAACGACTTAAACAGGAGAGGCGACTCGGGGCACGGATGCGCGGGTCGCTTTTTATATGAACATACATAAGAGACAAGGAGGAGACAGCAGATGGAACTCATCGATCAACTGACAACGGAACATAAGACCTTGTTGAAGCTGGCACATGAAAAAAAGCAGATTTTGATTCAAAATGATATGCCGCGCCTCTCACAAATCGTCAAGGAAGAAGCGGTCTACTTAAAAAAGATCGTACAGCTGGAAGAACAGCGGATGGCGCACATGGGAGAGGTGACGATGTCGGAATGGCTTCAGGCTCATCCGGAAGATGTGACATCGATGCGTCGTCTCCTTGAAACGATGGGGCAATTAAAAAAAGCCAATGACTTGAATGCAGAATTATTAACACAGTCACTGGATTACTTAAACTGGCATCTTCAATTACTTATACCGGAAGCAGACGACTTCACCTACGGTCAATCTGCATTGGACCGGGCTCACTTTAATCGAAACGCATAAGGAGGTAAAGACATGGGATCTACATTCATGGGACTTGAAACAGGGCGTCGTGCATTGACAACGAGTCAATGGGCGCTTCAGGCAACGGGAAACAACGTATCGAATGCGGGGACGGCCGGCTTCTCAAGACAACGGCTTGTTCAAGCGTCGACAGAGCAGCTGTCGGTGTCACTCGGCGGCGGGAAAAACGTTCAATTCGGAACAGGTGTCCGGGGAGAACTTGTCGAACGGCTGCGCGATTTAATGGTCGATAAACAGTACCGGGATGAATCGACGAAGTTAGCGTATTATTCGTCAAAAGCAACGGCATTTGGACGGATGGAAGACATCATCAACGAACCGTCCGATACCGGGCTTGCCAAAACACTGGATACGTTTTGGGCATCGTTGCAGGGTCTTTCAAAAAACCCACAAGATTCAGGTGCCCGAAGTGTCGTGCGTCAGCAAGCGGATACGGTTTCCAAAACATTTAATTACCTGGCGACTTCGTTATCGAAAGTACAGGGAGATTTAAAAAATGAATTGGATGTATCGGTGAAAAAGGTCAATGACCTGCTTCAAAAAATCTATAACGTCAACACGCAAATTCACGAAATCGAACCGATCGGCGTTTTGCCAAACGACTTATATGACGAGCGGGATCGTTACTTTGACGAGTTATCGACGTATGTCGATTTTGAAAAAGAGTCGATCGATACAACTGCTATTACATCCGGACAGATGGGCAATGCTTCACGGATTGCGGAAGGGCGAATTAACATCAACATCATCATTCCTAATGCAACGAGTTTAAAAGTTGTTGAGATGACAGATACAAAAGCCAAATCATTAGAATTCACGACAGATACTGTGACAGGAGCCTACACGGGATACAAAACGACAACAGGTGATGTGAAGTTCACACAAACATCCGGTTTTTCCAACGGAAAGCTCTGGGGATTGATGCAGATGTACGGATATCAAAATGATGGCGCGACTACCGTATCAGGCGAGTATCCGAAGATGATGGGGTACTTGGATCAAATGGCGACTGAGTTCGCTTCAGCGTTTAACGACGCACACAGTAAAAACCAAACGGTGACAAAAGATGCGAGTGGCGCAACAGTAAACGCTGCAGGAACAAAAGACTTTTTTGTCTCTTCTGATTCAGCCAAGCCGGTCTCAGCGAAGACGATTTCCGTCGGCAGCGAGATTTGGAATAGTTTATCGAACATCGCGTCTTCACAGGATGGAAATATCGGAGACAGTTCAGGAGCGCTGATTTTAGCTGATATTAAAACAAAGAGTATTTCTAATTTAGGTGCAACGATCGGTTCATTTTATCAATCGATCATCGGGGATATGGGCGTTTCGACGAGTCAGACAATCGATCTCGGGAAAAATGCCAGCGTCCTGATGGAAAATGCCGATCAGCGACGGATGTCCGTTTCAGCGGTTTCACTCGATGAAGAGATGACGATGATGATTCAATATCAACACGCCTACAATGCCGCAGCACGGAACATTACGACGGTCGATGAGATGCTTGATAAAATCATCAATGGTATGGGACTAGTCGGTCGATAAAACGAAAGGAGGAACAAGAAGATGCGGGTGACACAAACGATGTTGACGAAAACGAATATCGGACATCTTTCGTCGAGTTATCAAAAACTGAGTACGTTACAAGAACAGTTGATCAGCGGGAAAAAGATTCAAAAACCGTCGGAAGATCCTGTCGTTGCGATGCAGGGCATCCGGTACCGGACGGAAGTCCGGGAAGTCGATCAGTTCAAAAAAAATGTCGATGAAGCAACAGGCTGGATGGATTTGACGGATTCGGCGTTAGACGAAGTAACGTCCGCGATGCGCCGGATTACGGAATTGACGACGCAAGCGGCAAACGATACGTATGACGCAACGCAGCGGAAAGCGATTCAAAGCGAGGTCGGTCAATTGATTGAGCATATCGGAACGCTGGCCAACACGAAATACAATGAAAAGCAGATTTTTAACGGGACCAAAACGGACCAGCCTTTCGTAGATATGACGAAACTGAAAGATTTTTTGAAGGACACAGCCGGTGTGGCGACAGTAGACAGTATCTTTACGAGTGGTGCGACACCGCAGAACGGAAAAATCGAGTACGAAGTCTCTTCCGGTATCCGTGTGCAAGTAAATGTCACACCGACAGACGGTACGACAGGCGGGGTATTCGGCAAAGAAACATTCGAGACGCTGAAAAAATTATTTAACGAACTGGGCGGTAAAAAGGCTGACGGTACACCGGGCAGCAGTACAAATAACGGCTCGACGTTATCCGGTATGATCACCGACTTGAACAGTATGATCAATAAGACGGTCGAGACACGCTCAGATTTAGGCGCCCGGGTCAATCGGCTTGAACTGAATGCTTCCCGTCTTGAAGATCAAGAAATCATTGCAAAAACGATTATGTCCGACAATGAAGACATCGAGACGGAACAAGTCATCATGGAACTGAAATCGCACGAAACATTGCACCGGGCGGCACTCAGTGCAGGAGCACGCATCATTCAGCCGTCCTTGCTTGATTTCTTACGTTAAGGGGTGACGGTTCATGAATCTGCCACATCTTGAGATGCGCCAAACGACCGCGAAAATCGGCATGAACATTACGCGGCCGACGCTCGAACAAACACAACGGCCGGCGACGTTATCGATCGAGCAGCCTAAAGGGGATTTGTCGATTGAAACGGTTGCGGCGCGTCTTGAAATCGACTCGTCGCAAGCCTGGATTGAAATGGGGAAAATTCCGGCATTCGAATCCGTTCAGCGTTACGCGGAATATGGACAACAGATGGGACGACAAGGGACAGGACGAATCGCGGCAGAAGGCGACCAAATGATGCGAATCGAACAAGGGGGAAGCGTGGTAGCCCGTATTGCAAAGTCACGGGATACTCCTCCGGCAGAAGTCACGACGCTTGGTTTCTCTCCCCGGAGTCTTGATCGTGTCAAAATCAACTATACGCCGGCAGAAGTCCAGATTCATTATACGGCTGAAAAGCCACGGATTGAGGTTCAAGTCAACCGACCCGAGTTAAACGTAACAGAGGGGACGGTCGAGATTTATCTGCGGGAACAAAATCAACTTGATATGTGGCCGGTCGGCGGCATATTCGATGGGGAAGGATAATCTTATGCAAATCGAAACTGATTTTTTCGGCACGATTCAAATCGATGAAAGTGAAGTCATTACCTTTGCTTCAGAAGTACCCGGTTTTCCGGATGCGCGTCGTTTTGTGTTATTACCGTTTGGAGACAATATTCCGTTTTGGTCGTTTCAATCGATTGACCAATCGGAATGTGCATTCGTCGTGACGAATCCGTTTTGGATTGATCCGGACTATGTCTTTGAGTTACCGGAGTCAGCGAAAGAACAACTGGGGATTCAAGAAACGGCACAAGTCGCGGTCTATACGACGGTCACCTTGCGTGAACCGTTTCAGGAATCGACGACGAACCTGCGGGCACCGTTCGTCATGGAGACGAAACGCCGTCAAGCGAAACAGATCATCCTCGATGAAACGTATGCGAACCGACGAATGGTCGGCAGTTTGACAGAAGTAGGTGGCCGCTGATGCTTGTCTTAAAACGTAAAACGGGAGAAGCGATTCAAATTGGTGACGATATCGAATTGACGATCCTTGCGATTGAAGGCGATCAAGTCAAGCTTGGTATCCATGCGCCCCGGCAAATCGATATCCACCGGAAAGAAATTTATCTGGCCATTCAAGACGAAAATGCGGAAGCCTCGCAAAGTACGAGCTTGATGACGCAATTGTTAAAGCAACGGATGGATACATAACTTACGCTTCTTTTGCTGATTTTTTTGGCAGAAGAAGTTTTTTTCATTAACGAAAAAAATGCTCATTTCTTTTGAATCGTGTATAGTAATGTAGAGAAAAGAAACCTTTTTGACTAAAGAGGGAGTGTAATGGGATGAATGAGACGAAGCAGCTGAAGAAAGACGCCAATCGTGTATTAAAAGCGACGAGCCGGACCTTTTATATACCGATCAGCCGTCTGTCACAGGAATTACAGGAGGCTGTAGGAGCCGCCTATCTATGTATGCGTGCAATCGATGAGATTGAAGACCATGAAGAACTTCCGACAGACGTCAAGACCACACTGTTACGGGAAACGGCATTATTGATGCGGGGAACGTTCTCGGACGAGACGTATCGGGCGTTGATTGCACCGTATGCGGACCAGTTGCCGGAAGTGACGCTTCGTCTTTCAGAATGGATCGCCTATTGTCCGGAAGGAATCCGGTCGAAAGTACTGGAGTCGACGGCTGAGATGGCGGAAGGCATGGCAGTCTGGGCGGAGCGTGACTGGACGGTCAAGACGGCCGCGGATCTTGACGAATACACGTATTATGTCGCAGGACTCGTCGGCGTCATGTTATCGGATATTTGGTACTGGAAAGCGGGGATCGTCACCGATAAACAACAGGCGATCGGCTTCGGACGGGGCTTGCAAGCCGTCAACATCTTACGGAACCAACAGGAAGACGCCGAACGGGGTGTCGGTTATTTCCCACCGGGTTGGACGACGGAAACGATGTTTGACTATGCGCGCGACAACTTGGCGGAAGCGGACGCCTACCTCGCGTCGATTCCAAAACAGACGACGATTTATGAGTTTTGTAAAATTCCACTCGCTCTTGCGCACGGAACGCTTGATGCGCTCGCCCGCGGGAAAGAAAAACTCAGTCGTCCGGAAGTGTTGAAGATTGTCGGCAGTGCCGTCTTGAAACGATAAGTACATCAAAAGGGAGACCTCGTTCACGTGGAACAGGGTCTCCCTTTTTGTCGTTATCGAATATCTTCGAGGTAGGACAGAACTTTTTCTTCGTACGCTTGACGATCGTGTTTATAGGACTGGACGTGTCCGTCGTTTTCCGTCACATACAACTCAGACCGCGGCGCTGATTTTTGCAATCGCATGCTTTCCGTCACTGGAATGGCGTCGTCATCCTTTCCATGAATCATCAGGATCGGATAATCAATCCGGCGAATCGCTTCAATCGGTTGAACCCGTTCCGGATTCAGTCCGGTCAAAGGGGGTGTCACCTGTAAGATGACCGGAGTGAATGGGAAGTTGGGCAGTCCGCTCCAAACCGGCAGATTCGTCTCGAGATAGTTTTTGAGATCACTGAACGGACTGTCGGCGATGACACCGGCAACATCTGCTTTTGGTGCTGTGACGAGAGAAGTAGCCGCACCCATCGAGATGCCATAGAGGACAACCGGTTCTGAGGCACGTGACTTGGCATAATTGACAGCCGTTAATAAATCATCCTGTTCGTTCGCACCGACCGTGACACGGTCGCCTTCTGACTCACCGGAACCCCGGAAATCAAACGTCAACACGTTGTAGCCGGCTTGATGAAACTTCTTGAATAACGGCAGAATCGGCACATCGGTTTGTTCCCGGTTTTTACCGTACCCATGAGCGAAGACGATGGTCAGTTTGGCATCTTCACTTGGAATCCACCAGCCGGACAGGCGGGTCCGATCTTTATACGAGCGGAAGGATACATTTTCATATGCCAGATTTTCTGCCTTTTTCGGATTAGTCGTCAACGGTTCCCGTTCGGGTTGCGTCAGGGATGAGCCGACATAAGCCGAAATTCCGACAATTGCAATTAATACTAAAACAAACAAGACGATCAGTCCGGCAATGAGTTTCTTCCGGTGTTTCTTCAGCAACGACACGACCATCCATCCTTTCTGGAGCAACGTTAGTGAATATCTTTTTTCTTGAATCGTCCGCCGTGGACATCATGAATGTTTCCGATGGCGATGAAGGCTCCTTCATCAAAATCACGGACGATTTCCTTCAGTTTCGTTTCTTCTAATCGACTGATGACACAAAAAATAATCTTTTTGTCGTCTCCGGAAAAAGCGCCTTCTCCGTTTAAGTACGTCATCGTCCGACCAAGCCGGTCCATGATGGCAAGACCAATTTCCTCATGATTTTCAGAAATAATCCAAACACTTTTCGATTGATCAAGCCCGTCAATGACGACGTCAATCGTCTTAAAGGCGATGAAGTAAGTAATCAACGAATACATGGCCCGGTCCCAACCGAAGACGAAACCGGCGGCACCTAAAATGAAGACGTTAAAGAACATGACAATTTCACCGACCGAGAAGGGAGTCGACCGGCTGAACGAGACGGCTAGGATTTCCGTTCCATCGAGCGAACCGCTGGCCCGGATGACAATTCCGACACCGATTCCGAGGATCAATCCTCCGAAGACTGTCGCAAGCAAATCGACCCGCGTCATCGGACCGATGTCTTCGAGTAACTTGGTGGCGATTGCCATGACGGTGATGGCGTACAGTGTAGATAAGGCGAAGGTTTTCCCGATCTGTTTATATCCGAAAAAAATGAACGGAATATTGAGGAAGAACAACCAAAGGGCGAGTGTCGAATCCGTCAGTTTCGAACCGATGATCGAAATCCCGACGATCCCGCCATCGATGATGCTGTTCGGAACAAGAAATCCTTTCAGTCCTATCGCAAAAATAACCGCTCCGATCGTCAATAACAACAGGCGGCGCACCAGTTGCCATTTGGTTGAACGGCGGTGGCGTTTGACCTGTTCAGTCGCAGGCATCGAACTCCTCCTTTTTAGTGCTTTTTTATTACTATAACAAAAAAGCACTAAGGCGCGCGATAACGACCTTAGTGCCGGATTCAGCCATTGTAGCGTAATGACTGGAAAAAACGTAAGACGAGTTCAGCTTCCTGTGCTGTTGTGTACTCTCCGATATATTGTCCGTGCTCCATTGCTGTAAGGGTAATGGTACAAGAGACGAGTTGAATTCCTTCAAAAAGACGGACTTCAAACGTCGCTGTCTGTAAGGGAAGTGAGGTATCCGTCGTGAAATAAAGGAAGCGGGTACTGGTCCGGTGCGCTTTAATATCTGAAAAACCAAGTTCAAACGTCTGATCGTGGTGTTTCAACATCTTGATTTTTCCTTGAACCGAAAAGCTTGGAATACTGTCGGCTGCAAGTGAGCAAATCTCAATCGGGTACAGTACTTCGCGTAACAAAAAACTGCCCATCACGTCGGCTGGGACCGGCTTACTGAACAAATAGCCTTGGATATTAGGACAATTGAGCGCCCGGAAGGTCTCAAGCTGACGGAGTGTTTCGATTCCTTCGGCGATGACCGCTAAATTAAATTCTTTTGCCATATACAAAATACTTTTGACGATGGCTTGCGCTTTTGCATCCTCCGCGATATGTGTTGCAAATTGACGATCGATTTTGACAACGTGGATCGGGTACCGTTGCAGATAAACCATGGAAGAATACCCTTTTCCAAAATCATCAAGAGCAATCCGTACTCCGATCTGACTCACATATTCCAGTGTCCGGCTAATGTTCGGATCGTCCATGATCAAGGCGGCTTCCGTGATTTCAAGCTCCAGCAGTTGGGGGGATAAATTATATTTTGTCAAGATGTGTTCGATTTGATATTCAAATCCCGGAATTAAGAATCGTTTCGGGGAGACATTCACTGAGATCGGCACAATCGCTGCGCCGGATCGTGCCCACTGTTTCATCGTTTTACACGCTGTCTCGACGACCCAATCCCCGATCGCGATATGAAGTGCACTTTCTTCCGCAAGTGGAATGAAATCATTTGGGGGAATGCGTCCCCATTCGGGATGTTGCCACCGGATCAAGGCTTCGAGACCGATGATTTTTCCCGTCCAACTGTCGACTTTCGGTTGATACTCTAAAAATAATTCATCGCGTTCGATGGCATAATGTAAATCCTGTTCCAGTCGATAACGGCGGTAATAGTCGATATCGAGATTGGAGGCGTAATGATGCACAGTACTGTGATTCTCCCGCCGTGAACGCCGCAATGCCGTATAGGAATGTTTCATCAGTTCGACAGGATCGTCACTGTCATCCGGGAACCGGCTGATACCAATCGAGACCCGTGCAAACAAGGCATACGGCTCGATTAAAATCGGTTCGGCAGATAAGGACAGTAACACCTCGGCGCAAGAGGTGGCATCTTCCTTGTAACTGGACGGGATCAACATGGCGTATTCATCCCCGCCGAGATGACCAAAAAAGACCTCGTCCGGTTTCGTCGTATAGAGCAACGCACTCGTCGCTTGAATCCATTGATCACCTGAGGCATGGCCGAACGCATTGTTGATGTCGGAAATCCGGTTAAAGGAAATCGTTAAGATTGAAAAAGCTTCATTTCTTTTGATCCAATCCGTGATCGTCTCGTTCAACGAAAGCCGGTTCGGCAAACCGGTAATGGAATCATGCATCGCCAGTTGCTGTAACCGTTCCTCGTACTCTTTTTGGAGCGTAATATCGTGCATGATGCTGTTCGTGTAGGCAATCGATCCATCGAGATTAAAAACGGGAATTTGTTGATCCTCAATCCATTTGCAGCGTCCATCCGAAAACAGCAACCGATATTGGATCGTTCCGGATTTCCCGGACGTCAGCTGTTGAATGAATTGTTTCATCGCTGGTGCATCACGTGGATCCAGTCGTTCAAACAGCCAATTTTGGCTCAGAATCAAATCTTCCGGCAATTCTTCGAAAATCTGAAAGAATCCCTTGGAGTGAAACAGCAGCCGTCCGCTTGATAAATCAATTTGCGAAATTGCCGCCTCTAATGCTTCATAAATTTCTTTCGTTTGTTCGCGTTCGAGCTTCAGCTGCCTCCGGGCTTCGCTGACCTCTGATAAATCATATAGGATGATGGAAATCTGATTTTTATTGTCGTGACGACGTAACGCTTTTAAACGTAAAAGCTGATACTGTTGTTTGAAATTCAAGATTGACACTTCTTGTTCAAACGAATCAATTTCTCCGTCCACCAGCCGGATCATTTGAAAGCGCAAAGGATCAAAGTCACGTGGATGGATCCGTCCTTTCAACTGTTCGTTTGAGAGTTGCGTCAACTCCATTTTTGGAAGACCTAAGTAGTTAACCAAAGACGCGGAATAGTCAACTTTCCGTGTTAACGCATCATACTGGAATACGACCAGTTCCGGAATTTGTTCCGTCAGTTCGAGTTTGGATTGAATTTTTTGGACGTCATCTTCCAGCTGTTTTTCGCGTGTGATATCGCGTGCGATTCCGTATACCCCAATAACCTGACCGTCTTGTTCAATCGGCATATTCGTGATTTTTAATGTCAGCCGATGGTGATCGGCATGTAATCCTTGTGCTGTATAATGAACGGTTTCTCCGGCAAGGGCACGATTGAACAAGGCGGTCACGGCCTCAACCTGTTCAGGTGGATTGAAAACTGCAAAATGTTTGTATAATGTTTCTTCCGAATAGCCAAGCATTTGCGGAAGCGATTCATTGAAAAAAATGATTTCACCGAGGTGATTGAAGAAAAAAACAGCATCCTTTGTTTGCTTAAAAAAAGGCTCTGCCCGCTCGGGATGTGACAGTTCTAACCCGCCGATCAACAGAGGGGATGTAGATGAACGACTGAGTCGTTGCATCGTCTCGAAAAAAGTCATAGACAGATCTCCTCACTCGAATTTTTACTCTCTTTACTACTATCGGAATAAGTCGAGTGGTATTTCAATTAAAGTTCAAAGAATAGACTTTTTTTCGAAAAAAAGCGAATCATTTTTAGAAGAAAAAGAAAACAGAGGAACAGCAGAAGTCGCTCTTTAGAGGTGATCTTCATCGATTCACTGATCAAAGGGCACAAAAAAACGGCACCACGCTCCACTTGGTGTGAAGGGTGATGCCGTTTTATTCCGGATGTATACACGGTCAGATGGCTAAGTCGACAGATGTGTCGCTGGCATTCGGATCCGCTTGATCCGAATCGTTCATGTCGTGATGACGTCCCGGACCGTGTCCACCGCGTGGACCTTGCTTGATGTCATCGTAGCTCGAAACCGCATCGGCCCGTTCCTGCATGCGTTCTTTGATGGCCGTCGCTTGTTTTTTCGTGATGGTACCGTTTTTGACTTTTGCATCAATCGCTTTTGTCTGTTCTGCGAGGACAGCTTTTTCAAAATCAGCGAAGGACACGTTGTTCGCTTCCGCAAACTCCGGTAATGATTGATCGGCTTCTTTAAACTTCGTTTCATCGAGGCTCAATCGTTTGAGGATGGCAGAGGTCGTATCGCCGAAGACGTCATGTCCCGGTCCGCCGTGTTTTCCAGGTTCATGCTGATCGCGATCCGGTAAGTCATCATAACTGTTGGCGTCGGAGAACTCTTCCGTCAGACGGGCTTTGATGTCTGTTGCTTGTTTTTTCGTCATCTTACCGTTCGTGACGAATTGATCAAGCTGCGTTGTCTGCGCCGCAAGCAAGGCTTTTTTGTAGTCAGCAAATTTGATGGATTGGGCTTTCGCATAGGCAGCAAGTGATTGGTTGGCCGCATCGAACTTGTCCTGACTCAGTCCAAGTGCCTGTAAGACGTCGGCAATCAACGATTCGTTAAAGAAGCCGCCTTTGCCTCCGTGGTGTCCTTTCGGCATCTGTTCCTTCAGTTCGGCGTAGTTTGAAACACCGCTGAAGCGTTCCGTATGGTGTTTTAACATGTCCGCTGCCTGTGACTTTGTTAAGTCACCGGATTTGACGAGTGAAGCGAGCTGTTCTTTTGCGGCGTCCAGTTCGGCCTTTTTATATTCACTGAATGTAATGCCTTTTTGTTTGGCAAGGTCTGCGATCGATAAGCCTTTTTCACGGGCAGCCTCCACCTGCTTTTCTGTCAGATTCAATTTTTTGAGCAGTAACGTCAAGTCGAGTCGTTTCATCCCTTCAAAATGCGGGCGTTCTGATTTCGTTTCTGTCGAGCTGTCATTGGTTGCAGCATAAGCAGAAGCACCTCCGACGGTTAAGGCGCTGATGGTCAATGCGGTGATCCATTGTTTTTTGAATTGCATGGGTGATCACTCCTTTCACCCTTCATGTTAGCGGGCATCTCGAACGAAGTTGTGAGGAAGTTGCAAGGAAATCGCAAACAAACGTCAACCGGTCAAAAAAGGCAGTACACTATAAGTGGAGGGATGAAGATGAAGATTTTAGTAATTGAAGATGAACTGAAACTGGCGCAGGTCACGGAACGTTTTCTGCGGCATTATGACTACATCGTGACGCTTGCCGCTTCTCTTACGGACGCCAAACGGTCTCTCGCCAACGAATCGTTTGACGCTGTCCTGGTCGATGTCCGATTGCCGGACGGCGACGGCTGGTCGCTTGTCCCGTCCATCAAAGCGACGGTCCCGGCACCCGTCGTCTTTATGTTGACGTCACGCGGAGAAGCGGACGACCGGGTGTTTGGACTGGAGCTTGGCGCCGACGACTATCTCGTCAAACCTGTCGTATTGAAGGAATTAATCATTCGACTGGAGCGGGCGTTGAAGCAACGTGTGCCAGCCGGACGACAGTTGGGTGACGTGACGATCGATGAAAAAGCACGCCGTGTTCAAAATGGAACGGAGAGCGTTAATTTGACGAAGATGGAATTTGAGTTACTGGTCTATTTCTTGGACCATCTTGGGGAAGCACTGACACGCGATCAAATTCTTGATGACGTCTGGGGCTATACGTTCGGTGGTGATACGCGGACTGTCGATACACATGTCAAGCAGTTGCGCGATAAACTGCCGATCGTCAAGCAACAGCTGAAGACCGTCCACCGGGTCGGATATCGGTTGGAGGCGATCGAATGAGTAAATTGATGCGGAAGTTTTTACTGGCGGTCGTTGCCCCGTTATTGATCATGGGGGTACTCAGTTTTGGTCTGACGGCATTTCTCGTCAATCGCTTTGCGGAAGATGAGCGTTACAGTCAGTTGGTACGGGAAGCAAACATCATCAAAGAGGCACTTACGGAGAATCGTCCGGTACCGCGGGACATTCAAGGATTTATTAGTCGGGACGCAGTGACGGAACGGATTGGCGGGCGGGGGCGGCAAGTCGTCGAACTGCCGATTCTTGACAATTTAAAACGAAAAGATGTCATTGAAGTTCAAGGCAACCGGTTGTTGACGTATCAGCTGACGAGCGGAGACACCGTCATCACGACGATCCGCGAAGCACCGCTCGCAAGCAGCGCACTCGACGGTGTCTATCTCGCGATTGGTGTCGCTTTGTTCGTCGCGTTACTGCTCGCAACGGGTCTTGCCTACTACATGGGACGCCAATTCATCCGACCGATCATTGACTTGCGCGGCGTCGCAAAACAAATCGGCGACGGTCAGAAGACGGTCACGTTACCGCTCCGTCCAAACGATGAAGTCGGGGAACTGATTCAAGCCGTGGACGAGATGCAGGAACAACTGCTTCAAAAAGAAAAGTTGCAGAAATCGTTTATCGCCGGCATCACCCATGATTTACGGACACCACTTGCCATCATCCGCAATGAGACGGAAGCACTGGCAGCAGGTGTCATTCCGGTCGATGAATTGCCGGACGTGACGAACAGTATCATCGAGGAGACCGACCGGCTCGGTTTATTGATTGACGAAACGTTGGTCTACTCCAAACTGGCCGGCGGCATGATGCCGGTCGACCGGACAGAAGTCGTACTCGATCAACTGGTTATCGAGACGACGACCCGGTTGCAGTCGACGTTTCTCAAAGACGGTCTTCGTTTAATCGTCGAAACGGAACCTGTCCGGTTGGCGATTGATCGTCGGATGTTTGAACGGGTGCTCGTCAACTTCCTGATGAACGCGCAGGTCGCGGCGCCGACAGGAAGTGAAGTCCGGGTCTGCCTGACTCCGGAAGAACTGACGGTCGAGGATGCCGGAAACGGAGTCGCAGAAGACGACCGGGCAACGATTTGGGACTTGTATGTCAAACAGACCGGTGGCTCCGGACATGGTCTCGGGCTTGCAATCAGCCGCTTGATTCTCGACAGTCACGGACTGACCTACGGCGTCCGGGACAGTACGCTTGGCGGCGCCTGTTTTTATATTCGTTTTAAGTAATCCGAGCAAAAAAAGACCCGCGTTTCACTGGAGTGAAGAGCGGGTCCTTGTGGTTATTCAGAATCGTTCGCTTGGACGAGGCTTGGTTTGACGAGTGTATAAAATTCATCACTCATGCCGACACGGCTGCCCATTTGGCAAGCCAGTTCAAGTGTTTCCTGGTAGAATTTCGCGACGAGGTTATGGTTTTTGATGTGCATCTCTTTCATCGCTTTTTCAACACCGAGGACAACTTTCGCGATTTGATCATCGGCATCATTACGGACCGGGACAACGTTTTCCGGAAGGTCCACTTCCTTGTCGTGTCCGTTAAAGCGGAACGAAGCGCCGAAGCCGAGGTGTTCGAGGAAGAAGTGCGGCAATAATTTGCCGGCGAAGAACTGGTGCCATTCGCTCTCTTTCATCGTATCCATGTCGCGTTTGAACGATGTCGTCGCCAGTGCGTAGCGGTCATGTGTATCTTTCATGAACTTCTCGAGGATCGGCACCTGCATCGCAAACGAATTCTTGAGCAGATTATCGAGCTGTTCTTGCGTTAATTGTTCTTGTTCAGCCATCAGTTTAACCCCATTTCGTTTCGTTAGTTCTATCGTAAGAAATTTAGACAATTCCGTCAAATCTTTTTCAAGAATAGAGTTTACCTATTTCACAAAAGGGAAATGATTTACTATCGAAGCATTAAGGGGGAGTTAGCATGAAACGAGTGGCAATGACAGGGGTATTAATCGGAGCATGTTTACTTCCAGTGACAGCTTTCGGTGCCGGTAACGTGACATATACAAACGGAACGATTCAAAATAAGGATTTCGGCTATTCCGTCAAGACGACGGCAGCCTTACAGACAGCGATCAAACAGGATAAGGTGAATGTCGTCAAAAATAAAACCGTCAAGACGAAATACGGTACCGTCACACGCAGCGGAACGTTTTCGCTCTATTATAAAGTAAAGGGCAAAGATCAAATGCTCGTCAACTTGAACTTTGAACCGAAAAAATTAACAAAAACCCAATTTGAGAAACAAGTCGGTTTCGGGACGTATCTCGGAACAAAAGGCAACAAAACGTATTACTACGTCCAACCGACGGAAGCCGTCCAAGGGGCAGTCGGAAAACAAAAGATTGCGGATCTCATCGTACGTGACGTTCCGACGATGATGAAGACATTCAAATTAAAATGAGTTCACTGCAAGGAGCACCAGCTTTTGCTAGTGCTTCTTTTGCTGGTTCGATATAGTAAAGGTTGAGGTGAAGTGAAATGGAATGGACAGTAACAGAAGTTAAACAAACAACAGAAGTGTTGCAACTCGAGAAATGTGTCAACGACCACGACGGGATCGAACTGAAAGTCGCGGCGGACTGGGTCGGACAAAATGATTTTGCGATTTACGATGATACGAAATTGATTGGCTATCTCCAAGCATTTGCGTACTTACCGACGGAATGGGAAGTCAACGTTTTCGTTGATCCCGATTACCGGCAACAGGGTGTCTTTAAAGCGCTTGTTGAAGCGGCAAAAGAAGCGGCTCGTCCGCAAGGCGTCGAAGCGTTTACGTTTGTCATTGATGATGAAAGTAAATCCGGTCAAGCTGTTTTGGGACAACTCGGTGCTGAATACCGGATGACGGAATACAACATGGTCCTGAAAAAGGCGCAGTTGTTCTTAAAAGCGGATCCGGATTTTGAACTGCGGGAAGCAACGAAGGACGATCGTCCGTTCATCGTCGAGACGCTCGGTTCTTCATTCGGCAATACAGCGGATGAAGCGGAGTCAATCTATCAAGCGATTGAGTCGGAGGATCGCATCACGTTCATCGGTGTCGCAAACGGTAAGCCGGTGGGTGTCATTCGGGCGTATCTTGCGTCCGAGACACAAGCAAGCATTCATGCGTTTGCCGTTCGTCCGGAAGCACAAGGTAACGGATACGGCAAGAAGATGTTGAAGCTGATGGTGCAGGCAATGTTCCGCACAGGTCGGACGCAGCTTGAACTGGATGTCGAGACGGATAACGCGCGGGCACTGGATCTCTATAAAGAGGCCGGGTTTGTTGTCGGGCGCGGTTACCAGTTCCACGTGCTCGGATTATAATCGTTTTACAGGAAGTCCACGAAAGTGGGCTTTTTTTGTTTGGTAGATCATAGGTTTTGTGTTGAAAAATATCTCTCGTTTCCTGTCGTCCGTTGGCGCGCTTTCCTCGGGCGGAACACAAGCCGCGATCGTCCTCTTCGGACGACCGGGTCTTGCCTGTTCCTGACGGAAGGGACGAGCCCTTCCTTTTCCCGTAGGAGTCGCGCCCGGACACCGGAAACTTTTTTGTTAGGAAACTGGTGAAGGAAAAACAGAAAAAAACAAGTTCATCATCTAAAAGAAGTCTGAAACCTTCTCCCTGTTTTGTCGTATACTATGCATATGGAAAAAAAGAGGAGGCGACGTCATGGACGGTCGACAGGATTCATTACGGACGTTGAAGTGGGTATCAGGTGGTTTAGAGGCAATACTTGGGATTCCGTTGCTAGGCGGGTTGATTGTCATTGGGACAGGATATAATGCACTGTGGTTGATGCTCGCGTTTCATATCGTAGTCGTCGTCTTGACGGCACGAGCCGGTCGAGTGTCAAAAGGAAACATCGTCGGAATCGTCGCGTCGACAGTCGGTGTCATTCCGGTCGTCGGCATGCTGTTGCACATCGCAGCCGCAATCGTGATCTTACTGGATGCGGCATTCGGAAACCGGATGATTACGCGGACACATGTGGAACGCGTTGAACCGATCCGTCCCCGTCCGGTCCGGAAAAAACAGGAACAGAAAGAGGATCATCCGTTCTAAGCTTTTTTCGTTGACAGGAGAAAATAAGCCGTGTAAAGTAAAAAACAAGTTAAGCCATATCAAACAAATCAACGACGCGGAGTAAGTACCGTCAACACTGCCGACAAAGCGAGTCAGGAAAGGTGAGAGCCTGACGCGGTAAGCTGATCAGGGAATGGACCGCTGAGAGCCTGTTGAACGATTCAGTAGACAGGACGGTTGCCCCCGTTATCGGGCTAGCTGGTTGTTGGACCAGCGACAAGAGGAGATTTTTAATCTCAACTAGAGGTGGCACCGCGCGGATACAGGCGTCCTCTATGCAGTAGCTTTTGCTATTGCATAGAGGGCGTCTTTTGTTTTACGTCAAGGAACGCCGAATCATCCAACGCACATTATCTTTAGGGGGAATTTTTGATGAAAAAGACATTGATCGCGGCGGCAAGCACGGCGTTCCTACTCGCAGGATGCTCGACGACAGAAACAGAAAAGGCAACACCCAACGAAAACGAAAAGAAAGTCCTGCACACGATGGAAAGTTATGATCTCTTGTCGGTCGACCCGGCAGATGCCATCACGTCAAACATCTTTAACCAAATCTACGAAGGACTCTACCGGTTTGATGCGAACAACGAATTGGTTCCGGCAGCAGCGAAGTCGCATACAGTATCGGAAGACGGAAAAGTCTACACGTTTAAGCTCGATCAGAATGCGAAATGGTCGGATGGCAAGCCGGTCACAGCGGAAAACTTCCGTTATGCCTATGAGCGGGTAATCGAAACGAACTCACCGTTCTCTTACTTGTTAGAACCGGTTAAAGAAACAAAAGTCATCGACGATCAGACGTTACAAATCGAACTCAAACGTCCGACACCGTATTTCCTCAGCATGACGACGTTCGGCACGTATATGCCGGTCCGGGAAGATATCGTGAAAGCACAGGGCGACAAGTTCGGGACGGATCCGAAGACCAACGTCTACAACGGGCCGTTCACGTTTAAGAAATACCAAGCGGAACAAGGGTACACACTCGCGAAAAACGCGGATTATGCGGACCGGAAAAACGTCAAGATTGACGAAGTCGACGTTAAAATCATCAAAGACCCGATGCTCGCAATCAATCTGTTTGAAACCGGTGAACTCGATGTTGCACCACTCAACTCGGAAAACGTCGTCACGTATAAAAACAAAAAAGAGTACAACACGTTCAGCGACTCGCGGATGTTCTTCATCCGGATTAATCAAAAAACGGACGCTCTTAAAGATCAGAAGACCCGTCAGGCAATCGACGCGGCATACGATAAAAGAGCACTGACGGAAACGTTACTCGGAAACGGTTCGTTGCCGGCGGATTACATCGTGCCGCAAGAACTCGATTCGAAGTATGACAAGACGCGTCAAATTAAATCATCATTTGATGCGGCACAAGCGAAACAAGTCCTGTCCAATCAAAACCTGAAGTTGACGATGATCATTGAAGACGACGATGTCTCGAAAAAAATCGGCGAGTACATCCAAGGGGCGTTAAAACAACAAAACGTCGACGTTAAACTGTTGTCCCTGCCGAAAAAAGAACGGTTGGCGCGTGAAGGCCGAGGGGACTATGACTTGTCACTTGCAAGCTGGGCTCCGGATTATCAAGATGCGACAACGTACTTGAACCTCTTCATGACAGGCAATCCGTTTAACATGATGGACTACTCGAACAAGAAGTATGACGGACTGTTGAAACAAGCGGAAAACGAACTCGATCAAGACAAACGTCTCGCCTTGTTGAGTGAAGCGGAAACGATGTTACTCGACGATCAAGCGATTTCACCGGTTTACCAACGGAAAAATGCGTTCCTTCAAAACACGGAAGTCAAAAACCTGGCCCGTCACAATGTCGGAACAGATATTTCGTATAAATATGTTGAGATTGAACGTAAGTAAAGTAAAACCATCAGACATCCAGTCAACGCCCTTCTTCTATAGAAGAGGAGGCGTTTACTGGATGTTTTTTTGTTATGTCTATTACATATGTGACGAAAACGTGAGGAGCATGAACTACGAAATCAGGTCAATATGGTTAAAGCGTTCTCAGAAGTTGCCGATAAGAAAGGTGGTGAGATTTGAAACAGGAAAGGGAGTTTCGAAGATGAGTAGATTACGAAAGAATTTAAAAATGCGGTTATTTGTTTGGGTACTGGCGATTTCGGTCATCACAGGCGGGATTTCAGCACAGTTGACGTTGTTCCTACACCGGGGACTTGATGTCGCCGACGGTCCGTCGATTTGGCTCGGTGCTGGAATTGGCTTGTTGTTATCAATCATCGGTTCCTCGTTGATCCAGTTGATTTTGCGTCAGCCGATTAAAGCAATCGAAAAAGCGACGGAAACAGCACGTGAAGTCGCAAACGGCAACTTCAACGTGGATTTCGAAGAAGCGAAACGCGGCGACGAAGTCGATCAATTGATGCATGAACTCGAAGTCATGGTGTTACATATTCGCAAACAAGCAACCCAAATGGGTAACTCGAGTGATAAATTGACAGCGTCAGCGCAAGAAATCGCAGCGGCTGTTCATGAAGGAAATGCGTCAGGCGAAAGCATCCGGACGGCGATGGCAGAGTTGTCAGGGAAAATGAACGAAAACGTCGATCAAGCTTACTTGTCAATGGATGCTCTTGGTGCCGTCAAACGGACGATGGATGAAGTCGCAAAAGAAATGAATGAAGCCTTAAAATCGGCGACGGTCATGCAAACGGAAGCGGAAAACGGTAAGACCCTCGCGACAGATTCAGTCGAAGCGATGCATATGATTTCAAGCAAGATGGAACAGTCGGCGACACTGAACGGTCGTTTGACGGATATGACCGGTGAAATCTCTCGGATTACCGATGTCATCAGTGATATCTCGGCGCAGACAAACTTACTCAGTCTCAACGCGTCGATTGAAGCAGCACGTGCCGGTGACGCTGGTCGCGGATTTGCCGTCGTTGCAGCGGAAGTCAAAAAACTGGCTGAACAGACTGCGACGTCTGCGAAAGAAATTACCGATTTGATTTCCGGTGTTAAACGTCTCGTCAACGATACAGCAAATGCGATGACGGACGTCCAAAAAGAAGTCGCGACCGGTGTCGGTCTTGTCGAACAAGCCGGTTCGTCGTTTGAAGAGATTCACCAGTCGACGGAAAGTGTCTATTCGCGTGTTCAATCGGTTGATCAATTGGTCATCAAGTCCGATAAAGAAATTGATCAGGTTGGTTTGACGACAGCGAACATCCTCGCGATGGTCGAAGAAGCATCGAAACATGCGGAGCAAGTCTTACAAGCTTCGAGCCACCAAGCGGCTTCACTTGGTGAAGTTAATGGAGCAATGGAAGAGTTAGTTGCCGTTGCTGAACAATTGCAGGAAGAGACAGGCGCGACGCGTCTATAAAGAAGAAATCGTAGACGGCATCAGCGTCTGCGATTTTTGTTTGAAGTTTTTTATTTTTTTTGAGAGAAACTGTTAAACATTTCGGTACGGCGACGATATATAGAGTGGAAGCAGTCATCGACTACAACCACCGCACTACTCTTGGGCCGGCCCAAGAGTAGTGCATCTCGGAGAAGATGGATCTTCAAAGAGACAAAAAAATTATTCCTATGGAGGGAAACTACAATGATTATCAATCACAACATTACAGCACTTAACACACACAACAAGCTTTCTGCAGCAACAGGCGCGCAAAGCAAATCGATGGAGAAACTCGCGTCAGGTCTCCGTATTAACCGTGCTGGCGACGATGCAGCTGGTCTTGCGATTTCTGAAAAAATGCGTGGACAAGTTCGTGGATTGGATATGGCTTCTAAAAATGCTCAAGATGGAATTTCTTTAATTCAAACGGCAGAAGGCGGATTGAACGAAGTTCATTCTATCTTACAACGTCAACGGGAATTGTCAGTACAAGCATCTTCAGATACTAACGTAGTTGAAGATCGTAAAGCTTTACAAGATGAATTCGATCAGTTGTCAAAAGAAATTACACGTATTAAAGATACTTCTCAATTTAATACAATGAATTTATTAGACGGTTCTGCAAATACTACTGGTAAATTAAAAATCCAAGTAGGTGCAAATACTACACAAAACATGGAACTAGATCTAAAAACAGCGGGTGTAGACCTTACTGCCCTAGATACAAAGGTTACTGCATTGAAACTGACTGATAACGCAGAAGCAGACAAAGCTATTGTAGAACTAGATAAACAAATTTCATCAGTATCATCTGGACGTAGTTACCTCGGTGCGGCACAAAATCGCCTAGAGCATACAATTAACAATCTAGCTACTTCATCTGAAAACTTAACGGCCGCCGAATCACGTGTCCGTGATGTAGATATGGCAAAAGAAATGATGAGTCAAACCAAAAATTCAATTCTTGCACAAGCAGCACAAGCTATGCTTGCACAGGCGAATCAACAACCGCAAGGAGTACTTCAATTACTTCGCTAATATAAACAAATGGATAGGATATAACATCCTATCCATTTTATTTTCTCTTTTTATAAAATTTATAAAGTTATAAAATCACAAAAGTTTATGACTTTCAAATTATTATAAAAAGGTGGATACATACTTTGGAAAAAAACATAACTAGAGAAGTATTAATTCCTCAATATATGAATGATTTTAGATGTATTGGTTCTGCATGTGAGGATTCTTGTTGTTCGGGGTGGAAAGTCATAGTTGACGAAGAAACATATAGAAAATATAGAAAGTCAAATCATGTGGACCTAAAACCAAAATTTAAAAAATACGTAAAAAGACAGAGGTCTCAATCTTCTCCAAGTAATTACGCTAAAATAAAAATGGATATTAATAATTCTTGTTCTTTTTTAACGGAAGACAAACTATGTGGCATACAAATGTCATTAGGTGAAGAGTATCTGTCGAATACTTGTACTGTTTATCCAAGAATAATAAATAGAGTAAATAAAGTCATAGAAAAATCAGCAACAATGTCTTGTCCGGAAGCGGCTCGTTTAGCATTATTAAACCCAGAGCCATTACAGTTTGATCAAATCGAAGAATTGGCTAGTACAAAGGGATTCATAATGAGTTCGATTAATCAGAATGTAAATAAAAAAAATGAATTAAAAAATTACTTTTGGGATTTACGAATTTTTTCTATTAAATTAATTCAAAATCGTTCATATACAATTGAAGAGAGAATGATTTTATTAGGTATGTTTTATCAAAGTCTAGAAAAAAAAATAAATAATAACTCTTATAATGAGGTTTTAAGTACAATTAAGTTATTTGAAGAAATGATTTCTGAGAATGCATTCGAAAAATCATTCGAAAAAATTCCTTCAAACTTAAAGGTTCAAATGAAATTATGCGATTTACTAGTTAATACTAAAATTACTAAAGGGGTATCTAATAAACGGTATCTAGAATGCTTAAATGAAATGATTGAGGGAATAAAAATTGATGAAAGTAATGAGTTTTATGATAGTGTAACTCGATATAATCAATTAAATAATGATTTCTATCAACCTTTTATGCAGGAGAAATCTTACATACTCGAAAACTATATTGTAAATTATATTTTTAAGAATCTATTTCCTCTAGAGAAAGAAAGTTTATTTGAAGATTACATTATGTTAGTTATTCACTATTCTTTAATAAAAATTCATTTGATAGGTATGTCTGGTTATCATAAGGGATTATCTTCTGATTTAGTAATAAAATTAATCCAGTCTTTTGCTAAAACAGTAGAACACGACGCAATTTACCTGAGCAATGTATTAAAATTCTTTAAAAATAACGATTTTAATAATATGGCTTACATGTCTGTTCTAATAAAAAACTAATGACTTAACTTTTTTTAAAATCAAGTTAAGATAAAACACTTATTTTTCTTTTTTCTATGAAGCTGATTTGCTCGATGGTGTATCGTGTAAGTTAGCTTTTTATCTATTTTATTATTGTTTATACTTGACGAATTGTAATATTAAGTGCAACACCTAGTAGAAAACGCAAAAAACCCATAACGACCTCGTGTAGAATAGAGTTACGACACAAAATTCAACGGAGGATTCATTATGAGCTATGTTCATCTTACCACATCAGAAAGAGTCAAAATAGAGACGTATCTCGAACTAGGTTTCTCCATCCGAAAAATCGCAGGACGCCTTAGGCGTCAACCTTCTACGATTTCACGAGAATTGAGACGGAACCCTCACTACGGTGCTGTCCATGCCGACCAGCGCTATGTTGAGCGAAAAAAGAAGTGCGGTGCACGGACGAAGTTCACGCTAGAAAAAGGAATCCGCATCCTCGAAAAGTTACTTGAGACGTGGTCTCCGGAACAGATTGCCGGACGTTTATTCCAAGAAGAAGGACTATCGTTCAAGACGATTTATCGCTGGATCTACACGGGCCTCGTCGAGGCCGGTTCTGGACTCCTTCGACAAAAGGGGAAGCGTCAGAAACCACGTGAGACGCGTGGACGCTTCAACGTCGGATTGCCGATCAGTCAACGTCCGTCCGACGTTAGTGGGCGCCAAACGTTCGGTCATTGGGAGCTTGATACCGTCGTCTCAGGCAGAGGGAAAACCAAGGCCTGTGTCGCAACGTTCGTCGAGCGAAAGAGCCTTTTCTATCTCGCTGTACCGATGACGGATCGGTCCGCTGCATCGATGGAGTCTGTGATTCAAGCATTACATCTTTACTTCCCTCTGGGAACGTTCCAAACCGTAACGACAGACCGCGGAAAAGAGTTTAGCTGTCATGAACGAATTCGTGAAACGTTAGGCGTACCGATGTACTTTGCGGATCCGTATTCTTTTTGGCAACGCGGGAGTAACGAGAACGCCAATGGTCTTCTCCGTGAATTTTTCCCGAAGAGGGCGGATTTTGGTAAGATCAGTCGTTCTGAACTCGCTCAAGCGCTCGCCTGGATCAATGGTAGACCAGGAAAATGTCTTAATTGGAAAACTGCATACGAGGTCTTCTGCGAAGAAGTGTTGCACTTAATTTGACAAACCGTCACTTAAAAAAATACGTGCTCTTGAACCTTCTTATTCGTTGACTGTATAAATTATCTCTTGAATGCCGATATACTACATATGCAAAGAATAGAAGAAAAAAAGGAGTGTTTGTCCTTGAATTCCATAAATACAGGAATCCGCCTTCACCTTCCTGAAAATGTGTTACCTTACGAAGCGACGCGAAATGTTTTCGTCGAAGCAAATCAAGAGGATTTAGCGCAGGGTGGCATTGTCATTTTACCAACGCCGCAACACATTACAAAACTTGAAACGGCTATTGAAAAAGCGAATGTTCAGCTAGAAACGCAACGAACGGGTTTAAAGTTCGTCAAACATGAAAAATTAAATGAATATTATATTCAAGTCGTCGATACAAACGATAATGTTGTGCAAGAAATACCGAGCAAAAAAGAACTCGATTTTTTTGCTGCTTTTATGGAATTTAATCAACTGATTGATAAACGAATTTAATTTATAAGGAAGGGACTGATTGGATGGCAGGAATACGTCTAAGTGGTTTAGCGAGTGGAATTGATACAGAAACGATGATCAAACAATTGATGCAAGCAGAACGAGCTCCCGTTGATCGTTTATCTCAAAAGAAACAGACTTTGACATGGCAACGCGATGCTTATCGTGAAATGAACCGGGGGTTACTTGATTTACGAACGGCTGCAAGTGATATGTTACTATCGAAAAACTATACAGCTAAGACAGCAATCAGTTCGGATACATCAAAAGTCGTTGTAACAGCGAGTCCAGCAGCGACAGCTGGGAGTGTGACAATTGATAGCGTGGCTCAATTGGCGTCAGCATCATCGCTTGTCATTTCACGTCATGCATCAGCAACGGGAACGATTTCGAGTCAAACTAAACTCGATGCCAGTGGATTGGTCGCAAAAGATGGTTCTGGTAACATGGAACTGGAGTTAACGACTTATCAAGCAGACGGGGCGGCTGGGACACCGGTAACGATGAATTTTGACGGAACAGCAACGATCAGTGATCTTGTGTCGAAAATCAACAACGATAAATCACTTGGGTTAAGCGCTGTCTTCAATGACATTACCGGAAAATTGGTTTTGACACGTCAGAGTACGGGAAAACTCGCTTCATCGAACGAGATTGTATGGACCGATAAAAATACGCCAGTCGTTGGTACAGAACCTGTTAAGACAACTGTTGCAGGTAAAAATGCGATATATAGCATCGGTGGAACGGCTCTCGAACAGAAAACGAATACATTCATGCAAAACGGTTTGACGATTACATTAAACGGTACGTCGACAACAGCCACAACGATTAATACGAAACTCGATACGCAGGCAAATTTTGATTCAATCAAAAAATTCGTCGATAAGTATAACGAGATGATTGATAAAATGAATAAAAAAGTCAGGGAAGAAAAATTCCGTGATTTTCAACCGTTGACGGATGCCCAGCGAAAAGAACTCAGTGAAGATGAAGTCAAGAAGTGGGAAGAGAAGGCCATCAGCGGAGTTCTAAAAAACGACAGCTTCCTTCGTGATGGTATGACTTCATTCCGGAGTGCAATTTCTGCGAAAATCGATACCGGTTATTCCTATACAGCTGACGGGAAAACGGTTGAACTCAATTACATGTCACAAATCGGGATTACCTCAACGAGTGATTTCCGTGATGGCGGCAAGTTAAAGCTGGACGAAACGAAGCTAAAGAAAATGCTCGATGAACAGCCTGAAGGTGTCTATAGATTATTTACAGCCAAAGCACCGGAACCAGCAAAGGATGCCCAAGGAAATCCGATTCCAAGCACAGCTGGAATCGACGGTTTCGTTCGCCAAATTCAAGGGTTTGCAACGACAATGCGCGATAAAATTTCAAAAGTCGCAGGACTTGACGGTGCTGTCGCAACGACCTATCGTCTCGGGAAATCACTTGCTGATCTCGATAAGAGTATGTTGACGTGGGAAGATAAGTTAAAAACAAAAGAAGATAGCTACTACCGTCGATTCGCGGCGATGGAAAAAGCCATGAGTCAAGCGAATAGTCAATCGGCGACGCTCTCGAACTATCTTACTCAAGGATAAGGAGGATCAGTTATGAACCCATACGCCACATATCAAACGAATTCTGTCACAACCGCTCTACCACAGGATTTAACACTGATGCTCTACGAAGGATTAATCAAGTTTACGATGCTTGCGAAACGTAACATCGAAAACGGACTGATCCAAGAAAAAAATACGAATATTCAAAAAGCACAGGCGATCATCATGGAATTACAATTGACATTAAATCAATCGATTGCTTTGTCAAAAGACTTAAATAGTCTTTACGACTATATGCAAAGCCGTCTCATTGATGCCAATGTCCAAAATGATGTCGTTGCGATTGACGAAGTAATAGGTTTTGCGGAAGAGTTCCGTGAAACGTGGAAAGAAGCGATGAAGCTCGCGCGTCAACGATGAGTCCGCTCGATCCCCTTCGTCTGAAGACCAAACATCTGATGGAACTCCTTGAGCAGACGCCGGACGAAGAAGTCTATGACGAGTGGCTGCAAAAGATTCAAAACTTGTTAAATGAACGGGAAGCGTTCATTGCTGCTCACTCGAACTTACTCGCTGGTGCCAATCAGGCGGTTATTCAAGAACTTGTTGCCGACAGTCAAAAAATCGACTTGAAATTATCATCAGAAACCGCTAAATTAGGGGTACAAATCAATCAATTGCGCCAGACGAAAACCAGTCGAAAGTCGTATGTTGATCCGTATGAAGAAGTGGAAGGCAGTTTTTCACCGTATTTTGATTCTCGTCAGTAACTTTCTAGATGTAGGGAGGGATCTCGCGTGACAAAACGTGAAGACAAGAAGAAAAAAGTCGTTAAGCCATTTTACCGTTCCGATGGTTCGTACGATCAGTTCATCGAACCGGATGTCGAATCGGAATCCTGGGAAGAAGCGGAACGTCCGATTTCTGATCTACCGGATGCCTATGAAGAAGAAAAATATCGACGCGAGTCATTGTAACGAAAGAGGACCTTCCACCGCGGAGGTCCTCTTTTCATTTAAACCGATAAGCGTTTTTTTCATGTTGTTTGACACTGTACATCGCCTCATCCGCCCGAATCAACAGCTGACTCGTCGTCGTTCCATTATCCGGATACCGGGCGATGCCGATTGACGGCGTGACCGACATCCGAGACCCTTGAAAATCAAATGGTTGATTCAATTGATGGATCAGTGTTTCTGTGTACTGAACTGTTTCTGTTTTCTCACGGAGTAAGAAGACGATGAATTCGTCGCCACCAAGCCGCGCGGCGACCTCGTCGTCCCGCAAGTGCAACTTCAGACGGTTCGAAGTTTCTTGCAGGACGTAGTCACCGGCGTCGTGACCAAATTGATCGTTAACTTGTTTAAAGCCGTCTAGATCGATAAATAACAGCGAACCGACATGAATTTTTGGTAGTTGTTGTTCCAACTGTTCTTCGAAATACCGACGATTCGGCAGCCGGGTCAAGACGTCATGATAACCAAGATTTTCGAGCCATTGTTCCTGTTCGAGTGTTTCCGTGATGTCGGATAACATGACGTACACATAGTCATGATCTGGAACCGGAATCAGTGTCGTCTGATACGTATGTGTTTTATCCTGCAGTACCAGTTTTCGGCTGGACTCGAGACGGACGACTTCTTGGCGCAGCTGGTGCATCAGTCGGTCCGGTAATTGATCAGTAAAGCGTGATTGGGCAGCTGGGTTCATTGTCTGTACATTCCCCGTACGCGTGACTTGGACAATCGGTTCCGGATGATCGAGAAACAGTCGCCGGTACTCTTCCTTCCGGATTTCGAGTAAAGACGTTTGCTCTTTGACCTGTCGGGCGAGATCAAACTGAACCCCTACATGTTCGTGTAATAAGGTTTGATTCAAACGCTCCGAAAAGATCTGCCGGACTAAGAACAGCGAAAAAAGAATCGTGATTGCCAGAATATAAACAATTTGGGGTACGTCAAAAAATGAAATCCAGACGAGTAAAGAAGCTAAACAGATATAAGGCAAATACGGTCGTGGTAACACACGCGGATGAGTCGCAGTTTGCGGAACTTCTTGAAAATACATCAGAAGTAACGATAAGCTGACCGGATAAAGTGGTAAAAATAATACCATCCATTCCAGTTGGTCGCGGACCAAAAACGTATAATAACTAAAGTTCGTCACACAAAACAGCGTCATCGCTTGAATCAGTTGCCGGTGTCGCATCGATCCGCGTAATCCCGTCGTATAGAGAATCAAAAAAGATAACAGTACGGCTAGAAAACAGAGTGAATACAGCGTCATTGCCGCAAGTTCGAGTGGGCTGCGGGCAAATTCGGGCAGCTTCTGTAAAATTAGGACGTAACCGAAGACGAACGACATGCCGAATAAGATAAATCCGTTGAGATACAACAACCGATTTTGCGGGAACGACGACCAGTCAATCAAACGGGTCAGTGTGCGTGCGGTCAAAAACAGAAACAGGGTCAAAGTGACGTTCGCTAACGCATCCGACCAGACTGGATGAAAACGGCTCGGTAGAAGCGCTAATACGAAATTTAGGACGATACCGAGCCAAAACAGCAGAACGGCATGGCCGATCAAACGGTACGGATGACCCGGTGGTTTTAAAAACCGGATGTATGCCGTCCAAGCGACATAACTTAACGCGGTAATCGTGAGACAGGCTGCAAGTACCGGTGTCAGCACTGGATCAAACGTCAGCAGTAACAGCAGATAAGTAACGAGTAGATAAAGACCCTTTGAATACATTTTCGTCATGTGTTCGCCTCCTTTCTTGATTGTGTAACAGAATTCCAAACGAGAGAAACACCCTGTTTCGTCTGAAAAAAGAAAGACGGACAGGGTGTGGTTTCAAATGGCATGTGTTTCTCGATAATGTTCCCAGTGTTCCCGTGCCTCTTTTTTGATTCGGTCGGAGACGGTTTTGCTTTGGAAAATCAGGCTGTACCATTGTTTGGCGTTATCGGTATCGCCTAGCGTCGCGTACAAGTCACTGATTCGTAACAACAACACGTCATGCGGAATACCGGTTCGGACAGCATCTGTATACTCCAAATACAGTTTTTCATATTTCTGTACCGTCCGTTCCGCCCAAAGCATCTCCTGCGTCGTATCTTGCAACAGACGGTACATCCACGAGATCCGGACACCGAGCATCGCCTGGATGCTGTCTTTTTGGAAGGTGACTTGAGCGATGTAGAGACAAAATTTATACAGATGAAGCGCCTGTTTCAGCGTTCGTTCCGTTTCGGCAAATGGCAGAACCGGAAGGATTGGTAAAATATCCGTTTCAAGGACAGTCCGGACGTCCGGGCGTAATTTTTCGAACGATTCATGGAAGATGAACCGGCAGTGGCTGCACTGGACGGGTTCGTAAAAATAAACATTTGGTCCTTGATAATGGATCAAGCCGTCAAGATCCGTGTGATCCGTCCGGATGTGACGGCTTAAGACACGTTTTGTTTCCGTATCTTTCAGACAATAGGGACAACGGCATTTTTTGGCATACAGGTCAGGCATAAAACAAACTCCTCCAGATGAATTTAAACGAAGACGTTGACAAGCATTCCTTTGATTTCCCCGATTTGATCCAAAATCTCAAGGCGGCGGGATTCACCGGAAATGACATTGTCGGTCAGTTGGAGCAGTTTCGCATCGACTTGTTCCACGACCTTGTAGATTTTCGTACGACCGCGGCGGTTGAATCCGCGTTTTTCTTCCAGTTGCTGCGACTGATCGAGGGCGTCTTTCAGGAAGTCCTTAATCTTCTCTTTATATGCTTCGAGATGCTCGATCGTTTGGCTTTCCGCGAGCAGCTGACCATGCTCTTCGACGAGCATCAGCTTCTGTTGGAGTCGTTCGTAGCCTTTATGTTCCCGTTTATCCTGCATCAGAGCGGAAAACGTCGTCGAGGCCTCGACTTCGCGTGGTCCGGTCTTCGGTGTCTGCAGGCGGCTTGTTTCTTGGATGCGCCGGATATCCATCGGTGATTCCCCCTTTGATTAGTTGAGTAGTTGCAGAACGCCTTGCGGCAGAGCGTTGGCTTGCGCAATCATCGCCATACCGGATTGATTCAGAATGTTGTATTTGGCATATTCCATCATTTCACGTGCCATATCGGTATCGCGAATCCGGGATTCGGAAGCGGTCAAGTTTTCCCGGCTGATCGTTAAGACACTGTTTGTTGCTTCAAACCGATTTTGGATTGCACCGAGTTTTGCGCGTTGAGCCGATACACTGTCAATCGCCTGTGTATACAGACTGAGGGCTTGACTGGCGCCTTCGCTTGTCAGTAAACTCAGGGCGTATTCTGGAACAGCGGCATCGCTTTGCGACGTTAACTTTTTGCTATCAGCGGAAGGTTGCGTTGTCGTACTGATTTTCAGCGCAAAGGCGCGCATGTCTTCGACTGAAATCGTGATGCCTTCATTGGCACCGGCATTCGTTTGAATGAACAGTCCTGCTGTTGTTTCGTTAAAATCTCCGGTCAGGATGTTTTTTCCGTTGAACTGGGTCGTTTCAGCGATCCGTGTCACTTCACTCGTCAGCTGATTGATTTCCGACTGTATGGAATCCCGGTCTTCCGGTGCGAGTGTGCCGCTGCCGGCTTGAACGGCAAGTTCACGCATCCGTTGCAGAAGGCTGTGCGTCTCACTCATACCGCCTTCGAGCGTCTGCACCATCGAGATACCGTCGAGGACGTTTTGTTCGGCTTTATCCAAAGACTGCAGCCGTGTCCGCATTTTTTCCGAAATCGCGAGACCTGCGGCATCGTCGGCGCCACGGTTGATTTTTTGACCGCTTGAGAGTTTATCCATCGTCGTCTTGACGTTCAGTTGATTGGCACTTAAGTTTCGGTAGGCTTTTAAAGCCTGTACATTGTTTGAAATCCGCATTAATAGTCCATCCCTTCGTAACGCTCGTGGTGTGCCGCCCGGACGAGAGGACGGTCTTTATTCAAACTGGCGGCTTGCCAGGTGATTAACAGTTCTTCCGCTAATTGTAACAGTTCAGGCAGCACATGGGGCTGCGTGTAAACCTGTAAGGTCTGCTCCGCCATGTACCGGTAAAGCTGATCGAGTTGTGCCGTAATGATGCCGCCGTCGTCGTTCAGTCCGTCCTGTAATTTGATCAAGAGCTGGTAGGCTTTTTGCAGACGGATGTTGGCGTCATCAAACCGGTGTTCCTCGCGGGCAAATCCAATCTGTTCATACTGGAGAACCAGTCCTTTTAACATCGTCTCCGTCAGTTGTTGGGGTGTCATCTGATACAGTTCTTGTTCTGTCATGTGTCCCGTCCTTTCGCATGATCCAGTTCTTCAATCAACAGTAACAGTTCAGCCATCACGTCATAGAGTTGCGGCGGAATCGCCGTTCCAAGATCGAGATCAAGCAGATGACCGAGCAGTGAGGTATCGTGTTCGATCGCGACGCCGCTTGCACGGGCTTCCTGCAAGATGCGGTCTGCCGCGGCACCGGTGGCCCGGGCGACGACGACCGGCGCGTTGCCGGACGCTTCATCGTACCGGAGGACAGCCGCTGATTTGCGATGTTTTAAATCAATTTTCTGATACATGGCTCCTCCTTAAATCCGGTAATCATAGCCGGCAGGTGTCTTCTCGTCCGGTTTGACGGCTTCCGGTGCGGGTTGATCTTTCGTAAAGGCATCAAAACGAATCTTGACGTCCTGGTAACCGGTTGCCTGTAAGGCTTCCGTCGTCCGGTCGAGAAACGGGGTGGCCAAACGTTCGAGAATCGGTGAATCATTTTCAATCGTGATCTGCATTTTCCGGTTGACCGTTTCGACGCGGACACCGATGTCGCCAAGACGGGGTGTCTCGAGCTGGACATACAACGTATTGTTTTCCCAGTCGATGACTTCGTCCGGCCGTTTATTTTGTAAGTGGACGTGCAGTCCGGCTGTCCCTTCGACCACTTGGACGGGGAGGGCAAGCAAGAGTTGTTGCAGCTGCTGATTCTGATCCGGTTTATTGACTTGTTGTTGCGTCGTCAAAAACGTCTGCAGTTTGGCGGCTTCCGGGTTGGCGGCAGGTGTCGCCAGTTTCAGCTCTGCCGTCTGCAACTGAAGTGTTTTTTGGACCGTCTCCTGTAAGACACGTGGACTGTTTTGTCCCGCTTCATACGGAATCGGACGCTGTGTTGGGGTCTGTCCCGTATTCGAAGCAGCGGTCCGCGGCATCGTATTCAGTTCCGGTAAATAAGCGGTCCGGACGTTCGTCGGAGCGTACCGGAATGCTTCGAGGAGCGAGCGGACGTCTTGAATGACGGCTTTTGCTTCCGCACCGCGTCCGAGCAGTGCGAGTTCCGTTCCCCGTTCGAGTTTCGATAACAGCTGAATCAGTTGTTTTTCGTCGCGCATACTCGTATGTAACATCGCGTCCGTCTGCTGGAACGTCTGGCGCAGACGGTTTGCCGTACTTTCAATCACTTGTGCCATCTGTAACGGGCGTTCCTCGACGAGCGGCTCGATTTGTCGGAGTTGCGAAACAATCGTTCGTTGCTCGCGCCGGAAGTCATTCGTCACCTCAGCGAGACGGGGTGTCACTTCAGCGATGACCGTTAAGTTGGAACGGGACGGTGCCACTTTTTCAACGGTCGACTGCTGTGCTTGCGTGATGACAGCAGTCAGTTGATCGAGTTTACTCGGCTGCGGACGCTCTGCGGGAGCTGGTCGTTCAGCCGGGAAATAGGGCCGGAGTTGTTCCCGGACCTGCGTCAATTCACCGCGATCGATTTTGTTCAGGATATCCGGTTGCGCGTCGGCCGGTAAATGGGTGGCGATTTGCTTTAAGGCGACCGGTGTCGTCGCGTGATCAATGTCAGCATGTGTCGGTACGGTAGCCCGGGCGACGTCAAGTGCGATGACGTTGCTGAGTGTCGGTTTTCCGATCACCGCCTGGCGTTCAGGTAAGACGTCGACCAAAGAATCCGTCGTTGCGAGCAACTGAGTGATCAAAGCATCAGCGTCGGCCGGTAACGCACTGTCAGATGGACGCGTGACGAGATCGAGCACCAAGTCCTTATACGTCCCTTGCAAGGCAGCGACGAGCTTAGCAACTGTCTCCGGTGTCTGCGGCAGTTGACCAGTCGCAAGCAGCCGGGCGACCGCTTGTTTGAGTTCAGGCGGCAGTTCGTCGAGTAAGGTTGCATCGACGCCAGACGAATCGGATTTCGCCGGTCCGGTCGCAGTTGTATCTGCCGGCTCCGTAATTTGTTCGATCAGATAACCTTCTGTCGTTTGTCCTTTGACCTTGAATTGAAAGGTGCCTTCCGGAACTTCGCCGGTGAACGTCATTTCGATCTTTTCACGACCGACTTGGACCATTGCCGTGTTCGGTCCTGTTTTCTCAAGAACAGTTCCGCTGTATGTTTTTGTCTCGGATAGCGCAGTCGGGGGTGTTGACCGGGTCGGACTGGTTGGATTCATCTGGATGTTCATCGATGAACCTCCTTTCTTGATAATTTCCTCATCTTATTATATATCGGCACAAACAAAAAAGGATTAAGCGAAATCATCGCCCAATCCAGTTTTTTAAGATTTAATTGCATTAAAGCGGTCCTCTAATGTCATCGCGTTCAATTGTTGGTAACGAGCCATGAGCTCGCCAGTTGCTTTCATTTGGTTGCGGACGATGTAAGGAGAGGCGTTTACGGGAAGAATCATGCCATTGCGAGTTTTCAACTTGGTTTGTCCATCCTCTTCAAGGACGTCCGTCATATGACTCCAAGCATACCATTCACAATCATCACGTTTGGGTGATTTGGTAGGGAAAAAGACGAGGCCGAGTGTCGGTTCAATGACAACTGGAACTTTTCCTTTCACGGAAGCGACACGTTTAGCCGTGACAATCCGTTCTTCGATGGAACTGTTGTACTGTCTGCACGATAACTGCAGAAGTTGATACGGACGAAGCGGGGTCATGATCGTTGACCCGTCTTCTAGGACGATGATGGATTGTTTCATCATGTCATAACAGGGCAAAATCGCGACGGTCCGTTTCGTGATTCGATACTTTTCGTCATTATAGAATGGTCGCATTCGACTGCATCCTCCTTAAATAGGACAATGGATAAAACAGGTAATTACTAACGATATAATACAATATTACAAATGTAATGACAATGTCATTTTTGAAATATAGAGCAATGAATGCTTTAATATCAACGAATGTGACGGTAAATTCAAATTAGTCAGAATTTTTAATTGTCAATAATTACTTCTTTTGATAGTATATTTGGTAGAGAGCCTGCTCTCGCACTATAGTTTGCGAAGGGAATGTGAATTCGAATGGAACAAGGTAAAGTAAAATGGTTTAATGCTGAAAAAGGTTACGGCTTCATCGAGACATCTGATGCAAAAGACGTCTTTGTCCACTTCTCGGCGATTCAAGCAGAAGGTTACAAATCGCTTGAAGAAGGCGAAGAAGTAGAATTCGAAATCGTCGAAGGCGATCGCGGTCCGCAAGCAGCAAACGTCTCTAAACTGTAATCCGTAGCAGCCACCACCGTTTTTAGGAATCTCCTAAAAGCGGTTTTTTTGTTTCATCTCAATTTGTTAAGGGTATATACGCTAATATCAACACGCAGCAACTATTATAGTACGCTAAGAAAAAAAGGAAATGTTCAACAGAATGTCATCGTTTTCATTTCCTTACAAGGCTTATCGTGGTATAATAATTACGAACCAAAGAATTTTGAATCTTCAGAAGGAAACGACTGAAGGGATGACGAATTCATAGGTTCAACCGGTTACTTAAGGAGGAGTTTACATGATCTACAACATTCGCGGTGAAAACTTGGACGTCACAGATGCTCTCAAGGATTACGTCGAGAAAAAGCTTGAAAAGTTAACTCGTTATTTTACAACTCCTACGGAAGCGCAAACGGCTTATGTCAATCTCAAAGTCAACAATGAGAAGCAAAAAGTCGAAGTGACGATTCCAATGCCAAACCTCTTGCTACGGGCGGAGGATGTCAATGGCGATATGTACGCAGCCATCGACCTCGTCGTCGATAAGCTTGAACGCCAAATCCGGAAACATAAAACGAAGATCAACCGGAGAGGCCGTGCCAAAGATGGCGGTATTGGGGAGTACTTCAAAACGCTCGAAGGACCGGAGGCAGAAGCACCTGTCTACGAAGAGGATGAAGCGGAACTCGAACTCGTTCGAACAAAACGTTTCACACTCAAGCCGATGGATACGGAAGAAGCGATTCTTCAAATGGATATGCTCGGTCACACGTTCTTCGTCTTCTCAGACGCAGAAACGGGTAACACGAACGTCGTTTACCGTCGGAAAGACGGCCGTTACGGCTTAATTGAACCAGAATAATGAATTGACAGAGGGCTTACTCTTCGGAGTAAGTCCTCTTTTGGTATAGCAAAAAACTATTCATAATAAGAAATGGTCTCAGACTAAAGTTGGATTTCAAATGACGTGAACGGTCCGCTTGTTGAAATTTGACGTCGTATTCGGTACACTGAATAAAGGAAAAATCTCGGAATTCTGTTCGTTTTAAGAATCGTTCGAAGTAAGGGGACTGTAAGGCATGGCTAATTTTCTAAAAGAGTTATTCGCACCGACAAAACGTGTGCTGAAAAAAGCAGAAAAAGCGGCGGATGCCGTGGAAACATTTGAGGCACAAGTCGCTGCCTTATCGGATCAAGAACTAGAAGGAAAAGCGGTTGAATTCCGTACTCGTCTTGAGAACGGGGAAGACCTCGATGATATTTTACCAGAAGCGTTTGCCGTCTGTCGTGAAGTATCGACACGTGTCTTAGGCATGCGTCACTACCGTGTCCAGCTCATTGGTGGATACGTCCTGCATAACGGCGATATCGCTGAAATGAAAACAGGGGAAGGGAAAACGCTTGTTGCGACACTTCCCGTCTATTTAAATGCGCTCGCTGGAAACGGCGTCCACGTCATCACCGTCAACGAATACTTGGCAAAACGTGACCGTGATATCATGGAGCCGCTGTATGCGGCACTCGGACTCTCGGTCGGTTTGAATCTCTCGAGTATGTCGCGTCAAGAAAAACAGGCGGCGTACAACTGTGACATCACATACGGAACGAACAATGAGTTCGGTTTTGATTACTTGCGTGACAACATGGTTCTCTATAAAGAAGACCGTGTTCAACGTCCGCTTTCCTTTGCGGTTGTCGATGAAGTCGACTCCATCCTCGTCGATGAAGCACGGACGCCCCTGATCATTTCGGGATCTGCCGAAAAATCAACATCACTCTACTCGCAAGCTGATATGTTCGCGAAGATGATGAAAGCGGATGAAGACTATACGGTCGACATCAAGACGAAAAGTGTCCTGTTGACGGAACAAGGAATCGATCGCGCTGAGAAATACTTCGGCATCGACAACCTGTTTGGTCTCGAGCACATCGCACTTAACCACCACTTGAGCCTCGCGCTCCGCGCCAACTCCGTCATGCACCGGGACGTCGATTACATGGTTCGGGAAGACGAAGTCATGATCATCGACCAATTCACGGGACGTGTCATGGAAGGCCGCCGTTACTCGGAAGGGTTGCACCAAGCAATCGAAGCGAAAGAAGGCGTCGAGATTCAACGCGAATCGATGACACTTGCGACGATCACGTACCAAAACTTCTTCCGGATGTACACGAAACTGGCGGGTATGACCGGGACAGCGAAAACCGAGGAAGAAGAATTCCGTAACATCTACAACATGCACGTCGTACCGGTTCCGACGAACAAACCGATCGTCCGGGACGATCAGCCGGACTTGATCTTCAAGACGATGAACGGGAAGTTTGCTGCAGTCGCAGACGAAATCGAACGCGCCCACCGCGAAGGACAACCGGTCCTCGTCGGGACGGTTGCCGTTGAAACGTCGGAGTTGCTCAGTAGCATTCTTAAGAAACGCGGCATCCGCCACGAAGTCTTGAACGCGAAAAACCATGCGCGGGAAGCGGAAATCGTTGAGAACGCGGGCCAACCGAACGCGGTAACGATCGCGACGAACATGGCCGGTCGGGGTACCGACATTAAGCTAGGACAAGGTGTCATCGAAAAGGGTGGTCTCTACATCCTCGGAACAGAACGTCACGAATCACGCCGGATCGACAACCAGCTCCGTGGTCGTGCCGGTCGTCAAGGTGACCCGGGAGCATCCCAGTTCTACTTGTCACTTGAAGATGAATTGATGCGTCGTTTCGGATCCGATTCCCTGCAATCGATGATGGATCGTCTCGGAATGGACGATTCGCAGCCAATCGAAAGCCGGATGGTCTCACGGGCCGTCGAATCCGCACAAAAACGGGTTGAAGGAAATAACTTTGATGCGCGGAAACAAGTTCTCGGCTACGATAACGTCATGGCCGATCAACGGAAAGTCATGTACGCGGACCGGGCAGCAATTCTCGACGCCCAGTCGGTTTCCGATATCGTCCGTCCAATGATGATTCAGACAATCGAAGCCGGTGTCCACCAGTACACACCAATCGAGTTCGTTCCGGAAGAATGGAGCATCGGAGCACTTGCGGATTGGGCCAACCAAACGCTTGCGATTGAAGAAAAAGTGTCGGAGCAAGACTTGTTCGGTAAAGAACGCGAAGAAATCATCGAACTCTTACAAGAACGTGCCTTTGCCCACTACGAGCACAAACGCTCAGAAGTGCCGGCAGAAGCGTTCGACGAGTTTGAGAAGGTCATCGTGCTCCGCGCGGTCGATCAGCACTGGATGAACCATATCGATCAAATGGATCAGCTGCGCGAAGGGATTCACTTACGAGCTTACGGTCAAAACGACCCGCTCCGTGAATACCAGTCGGAAGGTTCGATGATGTTTGATACAATGAACGCGGCGATTGCAGAAGAAGTGACGCAATTCGTCCTCCGGGCGGACCTTGATCCGAACCTGAAACGCGAAAAAGTCGTCAAAGATGAAGTCGCCGTTTCCGGAAAAGAAGACAAGGTCGTCAAAAAGGCGCCGGTCCGGAAAAATCCTAATGAACAAATCGGACGCAACGATCCTTGTTGGTGCGGATCCGGTAAAAAATATAAGAACTGTCACGGCCGTCAGGCATAAGTGACGAAGCGGCTGAAAGAGGCGGGAGATTCCTGCCTCTTTTGACGGAAAGAGAAGGTGGAACACAATGGAATTAGCAGAAATACGCAATACCGCCGAGTGGATGGAAAAGAAGCTCGATGAATACAAAGCATCACTGGATCTTGAGACGAAAATCTCACGAATCGAAGAGCTTGAAAACGAGATGACATACCCGGACTTCTGGAACAATCAGGAGTCGGCGCAAAAAGTCATCGATGAGTCGAACGGTCTCAAAGCGATGGTCGATAAATACCAACACCTCGCAGACGGCCACGAAAACATCGTCTTGACGTATGAATTGATCAAAGAAGAACCGGACGTCGAGTTGCAGGAAGAACTCGAGTCGGAGCTTGGCGACATCAAGCGGAAGTTTGACGAGTTTGAATTACAGATTCTGTTGAACGGCGAATACGATGCCAACAACGCGATTCTCGAATTACACCCGGGAGCCGGCGGAACCGAGTCACAAGACTGGGCGTCGATGTTGCTTCGGATGTACCAACGTTTCTGCGACAAGCAGGGCTGGAAAGTCGAAACGATGGACTATCAGCCGGGCGACGAAGCCGGCGTCAAATCGGTCACGCTACGGATCCAGGGGCATAATGCCTATGGGTACTTAAAAGCAGAAAAAGGGATTCACCGTCTCGTCCGGATCTCGCCGTTTGATTCGTCAGGCCGCCGCCATACGTCATTCGTTTCATGTGACGTCATGCCGGAATTCAACGATGACATCGATATCGACATCCGGACGGAAGACTTGCGTGTCGATACGTACCGCGCGTCTGGTGCCGGTGGACAGCACATCAATACGACGGACTCTGCCGTACGGATTACCCATATCCCGACAGGTGTCGTCGTCTCATGTCAGCAGGAACGGTCGCAAATCAAGAACCGTGAAGCGGCGATGAAGATGTTGAAAGCGAAACTGTACCAACGCGAAATCGAAGAGAAACAAAAGAAACTCGACGAAATCCGCGGCGAAAAATCAGACATCGCCTGGGGCAGCCAAATTCGTTCATACGTCTTCCACCCATACAGCATGGTCAAGGATCACCGGACGAACTACGAAGTCGGGAACACGCAAGGTGCGATGGACGGAGACATCATGGGCTTCATCGATGCGTATCTGCGCTTAATGAATATGTAAGTCAATAAACCGCCGGCATTCGTGTCGGCGGTTTTTTCAACGAATCGAAGGAGGAGACAGATATGCAAATCCGTACAGAAATTTTTAAAGATGCTGCCGGGATCCGGCTTGTCCATCAAGCCGCCTTTGGTCAACGGGCGGAAGCCGATCTCGTCGAAGCATTACGGGAAGAGGAAAGCTCCCGCCCGCACTACAGCCGTGTTGCCGTCACGGACCAAGGGGAAATCGTCGGACACGTTCTGCTCAGCCGGATATACATCGAAGACATCCCGTCGCTCGCCTTGGCGCCGGTCGGTGTCAAACCGTTTTGGCAACGAAAAGGCATCGGGTCCGAGTTGATTCGGCAAGTGATTGAAGACGCACGGGAAGCCGGTGAATCACACATCGTCGTCCTCGGACACGACAGCTATTATCCGCAGTTCGGCTTCGAGCGGGCCGTTGATTACGGCATTGAAGCGCCGTTTCCGGTTCCGACGGACATGTTTCTCGTCATGCCGCTCGAACGGCAGGCGTTAAAAGGCATACAGGGAACAGTTCAGTACTCGAAACCCTTTAGCGCGGTATAAGAGAACCACTGCGAGTTGCTCAGCCCTTCTAGTCGCTTCCCGACTTTTCCGCTAAAATGAAAAACGGGTTGTAGAACTTATGTAAGGGGAAATGTAACGTTATGACATCAACACGTCAGGAAGTCGTCCGCGACTATGTGTATTTATTGCTGGGATCAGTTTTTGTTGCCAGCGCGTTCAGTTTGTTTTTGGCGCCGAACCAATTGGCGTCCGGAGGCGTCAGTGGTCTCTCGATCGTCTTAAATGATTTGTTTGGGGTTTCGCCCGGCTTGTTCCAATTGATTGCGAACATCGTCTTGCTCGCGATCGGCTGGATGATTCTTGGAATGGGGTTTGGTGTGAAGTCGCTCGTCGGATCGATTTTTTTACCGGTCGTCATCTTAGTCTACGAACGGTTTGAAGTGCCCGCTGCGACGATGAACCCGATGCTTGCTGCGATTTTCGGTGGTGCCGGCGTCGGGATTGGTCTGGGTCTGATTTTTAAAGCCCGGGCGTCGACCGGCGGGATGGACTTGATTGCCCAAATCCTGCACCGATTTACGAAGTTGCCGCTCCACCTGTGTATTGCTCTGCTCGACGGAACGATCGTCATCAGTGCGGCTGTCATCTTTTCGCTTGAAATCGGTTTGTATGCACTTGTCGCCTTGTTCATCACGATCAAGATGATTGATATCGTGCAGCTCGGGATCACGAACGACAAGCTGGCCTATATCATCTCGGATCAACGGGAAGCGCTCGTCAAAGAGATTTTTCAAACCCTCGACCGGGGAGCCACGGAGATCGAGGCGGCCGGTGCCTTCACGCGGACGCGTAAACCGATGCTGATGGTCGTCGTCCGGCAGGGGGAAATCACGACGTTGAAGGAAATCGTCAAACACATTGATCCGACTGCCTTTCTCGTCGTCAGTGAAGCGCATGAAGTGCTTGGTCTTGGTTTTTCGGACGATAAACGTTACCGGAATGTGCCGTAATCGTTTGTTATTCGTGAAGTTTTTGTGAAATCACGCTTAAAAAGTAGCAATAACGGTTATACTCTAATAACAAACAACGTTATTTTGGTACTTATAAGGGGGACATACGAATGAAACTGAAAAATCTTTTACTCGCAGCCGGACTTGGCGCGACACTCGTACTCGGGGCATGTGGCAGTGATGACTCCAGTTCATCG
This sequence comes from Caryophanales bacterium, assembly GCA_902363455.1. Taxonomy (GTDB): domain Bacteria; phylum Bacillota; class Bacilli; order Exiguobacteriales; family Exiguobacteriaceae; genus Exiguobacterium_A. The sequence continues at coordinate 393,373 of CABJAC010000001.1, forward strand.
GATACATCGAAGAAAGACGAATCGACGATGAGTGATGATTCGGCAAAAACAGAAACAGCGGTTGATGCAGAAAAAATCTTTGCGAACAACTGTGCTTCGTGCCACGGGAATAATCTCGAAGGAAACGTCGGACCGAACTTAACAAAAGTCGGAGCGAAATATTCGTCGGAAGAGATTCAAAAAATCATTAAAAACGGTAAAGGGCAAATGCCAGCAGGCATCCTGAAAGACGATAAAGAAATCGTTGCCGTCGCGGATTGGTTAGCTGAGAAAAAATAATTATGTGATACTATGGGACAAGAGATGACGGACATGACAAGTGTTCGTTATCCCTTGTCCCTTTTTTCCGTTAAAACCGCTGGAAATGACATTTGATTGTAATGTGCACCGTTTTTTTTGCCTGTTATAATGGGATTCGATAGGCGCTAAGACCTATCTGATCACCAACCAGTAATCAAGTAAGGATGTGAAGTAAGTGATCAAGATGCAACAAGTCAGTAAAATCTATCCGAATGGTGTCACGGCACTTCGTGAAGTCAACCTGACGATCAATCAAGGCGAATTCGTCTATATCGTGGGTCCATCAGGAGCCGGGAAATCAACATTCATGAAAATGATGTATCGCGAAGAACGACCGACAAGCGGTTCGTTTTTATTTAAAGGAATTGAAGTCGGTAAGTTAAAAAACCGCCAAATCCCCGAACTTCGCCGCCAAATCGGCGTCATCTTCCAAGATTTTAAACTCCTCCCGTCCTTGACGGTTTATGAAAATGTTGCATTCGCCCTTGAAGTCGTAGGCGAAGAAAAATCAGCGATCCGAGAAAAAGTACTGGAAGTGTTGGATCTCGTCAAATTGAAGCATAAGGAACGCAACTATCCGGATGAATTATCCGGTGGAGAACAACAACGGATCTCGATCGCGAGAGCCATTGTGAATCGTCCTGCCCTCGTCATTGCGGACGAGCCGACGGGAAATCTTGATCCGGACACTGCATGGGAAATCATGGAGGTCTTCGAAGAAATCTATCGCCGTGGGACAACGGTCGTAATGGCGACACACAATCGAGATATCGTCAATAAGATGCGCCATCGTGTGCTTGCGATTGATGGTGGAAAAATCGTTCGAGACGAAGAGAAGGGAATGTACGGCTATGAAGTTTAATGGATTTCGTCATTTACGCGAAGGGGCAAAAGGTCTCGTCCGGAACGGCTGGATGACATTTGCTTCTGTTAGTGCTGTTACCGTCACTTTGTTGTTGGTAGGTATTTTTGCGATGGTCATGTTCAACGTCAACAAGATCTCCGATAACGTCGAAAAAAACGTCGAGATCCAAGTGTTCGTCGAACGCGAATCCGATCAGGCAAAAATCGACTCAGTTGGAGAAAAATTAAAGCAGATGCCGGGCGTCGAATCGGTCCGTTACAGCTCAAAAGAAGAAGAACTGGATCGCTTCAAGGAACAGCTTGGCGAAGGATCGGAAGCTTACCAGTCGGTTGAGAAAGACAACCCGCTTCATGACCGTTACATCGTCAAAGCGACTTCACCAAATGAGACAGAAACTATTGCAACAACCGTCAAAAAAATGGAAAATATAGATAGCGTCGAATATGGTGAAGATTACGTTGAAAAGATGTTCAACTTCCTTGAAGGGGTTCGGATCGGCGGAATCATCCTGATTGTCGGTCTGACATTCATGGCGATGTTCCTGATTTCGAATACGATCAAGGTCACGATCTTCTCGCGCCGTCGTGAAATTGAGATCATGCGACTCGTAGGTGCCAAAAACGGTTTCATCCGGGCGCCGTTCTTTATCGAGGGACTTTTAATGGGCGTACTCGGGGCATTGATTCCGATTGCTGTCGTTTACTTCGGTTATGACGTGACGTACAATGCGTTGCAACCGCAGCTCGTGACGTTGAACAAGTCCATCTTCACGCTGATTCCTCCCGGTGAGTTATCGGTTCAGATTTCACTTATTCTGCTCGCACTGGGTGCGTTCATCGGAGTATGGGGATCGACGACGTCACTCGGCCGGTTCTTGAAGGTTTAATATGACAATCAAATCAATTGAACTACCTCCACCTACGCTTCGCTAAGAGGTGGAGGATTCCTGAGTTATTCAACCTAGCGGTCAAAAATTTATCAGGCTAACCCCGTCGTCCCGACGGTTGAACGTTGATCTTGTCCGTTTCTTTTATGCGGATGCCTACTCTGCTTGGTTTTCGCTACTTCGGTCATCCGCAAGGTGAACGTTGAAGATTTTACGTGACAGACGAACTTCCTGTCACAACCCCATATCTTCAGTTTTCAAAGAACATGACTCTTTTTTTATTCCTGATGTTAATTGTTTTCAAACCAAGAGTGTCGGACAATTGACGTGTCGCAAGACACGCCTTGCCCGAAGACGATTCATCTCCCACTTGCACTAGGGCTTCGCCCTGAACGTTTAGAAGTGGGAGTATTCTCGTCTAATTTTGATAAAAGATAAGGAGAGATGCTTCTCATGAAGGTCCGACTCTGTTCTGCCGTCCTCAGCTTCGCATTCATCAGTGCAAGTATGTCCGTTCACGCAACGTCCAAAGGAGATTTGTTGAAGGAACAACAGGAGGTCGAGTCCCGTCTGAAACAGACGGAACGATCACAGAATCAGACATCTGAGAAGTTAATCTTGACGAAAGAGGAGCGCAGGGAAGCACAAGCGCGCCTCGATGAAGTCAACAGCCGTTTGGATGATTTAGCAAGTCAGATTGCAGATCAACAAGCGGCTGTTGCTGTAGCCAAAAAGGAATGGGCGAGCGTCGGACAGGCTGTCCGACAAACGCAGTCTAAATTGGCTACACAAGAACAATTGATGGGGGAACGCCTCCGGTCCGTGCAACGCGACGGGGACGTCAAGTACATTGAAGTACTGCTCGACGCAAAAGACTTCGGTGATTTGATTTCACGGTTCAGCACCGTCAGTGAAATCATCCGACAAGATGACGAAATCCTGCAAAACTATCAAGCGAACGTTTCGCAATTGACGGAACAACAGCTGGACCAAGAACGGGTCGTCGATCAGCTGAAAAAAGAGCAACGCAAGCTGTTGATTTTACAGACGCAGATCGTGGCCGAATCCGATGTAAAAAGGACATTGGTCGTCCAATTGAATCGTCAGGTCAAACAATTGCAGCAAGAGCAGTTTTCAAAAGCTGAAGAAGCCGAGATTCTGGCAGATCAAAAACAGTTGATTGGTCAACAGTTGGAAGCGTTGCGTGAAGCGGAGCGCCGTGCCCGGGAGGAAGCGGAAAAACGGGCTGAAGCGGCACGACAGGAAGCGAAGCGGATTGCAAAGGCTGCTGAAGAAGCCGAGCGTCGCCAAGCCGAACAGGAAGCGGCGCAGGTGCAAACACCGGATCAACCGTTGCCGTTAACGTCTTCTGAGGAAGAGACAGTCACGAAACCGTTCCATTTACCAGTGACCGGATACGTATCGTCTCCGTTTGGTCCCCGAAATAATCCATTGACAGGTAAACGAGAACGGCATACGGGAATGGATCTCGTCAATGCTGAGGGAACACCGATCAAAGCGGCGGCGGGAGGGATTGTTCTTCGTGCAGGCCGTGCAACCGGTTACGGTAACGTCGTCATGGTGACCCATTTAATTGACGGGAAAGTCTGGACGACAGTGTATGCCCATTTGGATTCCATTGCGGTTGCAGCCGGACAGACGGTCCTGCCGGATGAAGTCATCGGGACTTTGGGTTCGACGGGGTGGTCGACCGGTCCGCATCTGCACTTTGAGATTCATCAGGGCGAATGGGCGGTCGGTCAGCCGAATGCCGTGGATCCGGCCCCCTATGTTCTATAACGTAAGAGTCAGGCTGACGAAAAGATAGGGTAACCTATCTTTTTTTGCTATACTGAAAAAAATAGCAGGTTTACACCAGAAACGAGGAATCACGCGTGAAGAAATCGACAACGGCCGTCATAGCGGTCAGTACGTTTGGCTTGGGGCTTGGAGCAGGGGCTGTCGGTATGTTAGCGACAGGCGGAACGGATTCCGTGACGACAAGTTCGTCCTCCAATGCAACCGGGGATTGGAAAAAAATTGACCAGGTAAGACAGATGATTGCGCAAAATTATTTAGAGGACGTCACGGATCAAGAGTTGCTTGAAGGTGCCTTGACCGGAATGACGGAAGTTTTGAATGACCCGTATTCAGTCTATATGGATGAGTCGGAAACGGCATCGTTTAATACGAATTTGTCGTCTTCTTTTGAAGGGATCGGCGCGACGCTCGAACAAAAAGGGGAATCGATCGTCATCGTCTCACCAATCAAAGGATCACCGGCTGAAAAAGCAGGCATCAAACCGGGCGATGTCATTCTAGAGATTGACGGCAAAACCACCAAAGGTCAAAAAACGGATCAGGCGGTTAAGAAAATCCGTGGTGAAAAAGGAACAAAAGTCGTCTTGACGATTCAACGGAGCGGACAGGATCCGATGAAGATCACAATTGTCCGCGATACGATTCCGATTGAAACCGTGTATTCGAAAACAGAAAAAGTCAACGGGAAGACGATTGGTGTCCTGCAGGTCACACAATTCTCCGATCCGACAGCAGATGAGTTCGCAAAACAACTGGCTGCACTGGAAGAAAAGAATATTGATGGTCTCGTCATCGATGTCCGGGGAAATCCGGGCGGCTTGCTGACGGCGGTCTCGAAAATGATTGCACCGTTCATTCCGAAAGATACGCCGATTTTCCAAGTGGAAGACAACAAAGGCGAACGGACACGGGAGTTCGGGAAAGCGGACGAGAAGAAACCGTATCAGCTTGTGGTCCTAGAAGACAGCGGTTCTGCATCGGCATCCGAGATTTTAGCAGCCGGTCTGAAGGAAGGGGCAGGCGCGGAAGTCGTCGGAACGAAGTCGTTCGGGAAAGGGATTGTCCAAAGTGCCTACGATCTAAAAGACGGCAGTGACTTGAAACTGACAACAAACAAATGGCTGACACCGGACGGCAATTGGATTCACAAAAAAGGCGTCAAACCGACGGTCGAAGTCAAACAGCCGGACTACTTTAATGTGACGAAGATTCTGACGGATGAGAAGACGCTTGCGACCGGAGATTACGGAAAAGCGGTCGAAAATGCGCATCTCGTTTTGGAGGCAATCGGTTTTGATCCGAAAGGGCAGGACGGCTACTACGGCGATACGATGAAACAAGCGGTCGAGCGCCTGCAAAAAGAAGCGAAGCTCGAGGTGACCGGAAAAATCGATCAGGTGACAGCGGCTGACATGGAGACACGTCTCCTGAAGAAACTGGAAGACTCGAAAAATGATGTCCAACGTATCAAAGCACTTGAAGTCGCAGCACAATAACTCACAGAAAGAGGTCTGAATGGGCGTGGAATTACTCGATGGAATCGGTTGGACGGCGATGAGTTTCTTCGCCAGTCCAGTCCTATGGTTAGCAATTCTGGTCAGTTTTTTACTCAGTGTTCGACGGGTCAAACGGGAACGGAATTTGTTCCGGTCGCGCACCCGCAGTAAACGGACCGATGTATTTGAAACATTGGTTCCGGGAATCATCATCGGACTGGTGCTGTCCATCGTCAGTTTGAGTCTTCAGCTGACGCTGTCGTTCGAGTTTATATTGGCGTTTATCGTACTGGCGTCTCTGATGCTGTTGACCGGGATTGTCCGGTTTAATCTGCCGCTCTGGCCGCTCGTCGTGTTGGCAGGTCTGACATGGTTCGTGACGGGAGACCGCATGGCAGATTTAAAAGACGTCGGTGTGACGAATTGGTTGGTGCTCGCAGCGTTATCTTTAGCAGCAGAATTGGTGTTGCTCATCTGGCGCGGGAAGAAAAACTTGTCGCCTTCACTTGTCTTGTCGAAGCGTGGCCGTTACATCGGTGGACTTTCTTCGAATAAGCTGTGGCTGGTTCCGCTTGTCGTTCTTGTTCCGGGCAGCAGCTTCGAGACATTCATTCCGCAGTGGTCGTTTCCGGAGTTTGTTCCGATTATCCTGTTCCTGCCGATCGGCTTTAGTTTTCTCTTTACCGGTCAGTTGCCGGAACACTTGATGCGTCCGCTTGTCCAAGGACGGCTGATTACGCTCTTGCTGTCCGTCGTGCTGGCGGCAGGTGCCTTCTTGACCGGACAAGACGTCTGGTTGTACGGCTTGCCTGTACTGCTTCTTGTACATTTGCTTCTGCATCAGCGGACAAAACGACTGAACCGGTCACAAACTCCGTTGTTCTTAAACGGGAAACGGGGCGTCGTCATTCTTGGAACGTTACCGGAAAAACCGGCTTCTGAGATGGGACTCATTCCGGGCGAAGCGATCTATAAGGTCAACGGAGAGTTCGTTGAATCGGAGAAATCGTTTTACGAAGCGATTCAAAAACATAAGCCGTACCTTCGATTGGAAGTCATGAACCATAACGGAGACGTCCGGTTTGCGCAACGCGCTTTTTATGAACAGGATCATCACGATCTCGGCATCCTGTTCGTCAGTGAACCGGGAAACAAACGGACAAAAATCCGGACACTGCATTAAAAACACGAATCCATCCGTTCAGGAAAACAGTTCAGCTGCCCAGCTGGACTTTTTCTTTTGGCGAAAAACGGGTAACTTCTAAGTGGAGCACTTCAAAATCGAATGTTTGTTCGTAAAGTGGTACAATAAAAATAGATTTTGTGAACTGGATGAGGGGGAAGAATACGATGGATTTTGAGTTAGTATCACCATTTGAACCGGGTGGCGATCAGCCGGTGGCGATTGAAAAACTGATTGCAGGCGTCAAGAACGGCGAGCGCCATCAGACGTTGCTTGGAGCGACGGGGACAGGGAAAACCTTCACCGTCTCGAACGTAATCAAAGAGATTAAAAAGCCGACATTGGTCTTAGCGCACAACAAGACGCTTGCCGGTCAGCTGTATTCGGAGTTCAAAGAGTTCTTCCCAAATAACGCGGTCGAATATTTCGTCAGCTTTTATGATTATTACCAGCCGGAAGCATACGTGCCGTCAACAGATACGTTCATTGAGAAAGATTCGTCGATCAATGACGAGATCGATAAGTTGCGTCACTCGGCAACATCTTCTTTGTTTGAACGGGAGGATGTTCTGATTGTCGCTTCGGTTTCGTGTATTTATGGTCTCGGTAATCCGGAAGAGTACAACAACCACGTGCTGTCGTTGCGGGTCGGAAACGAGATGGGACGAAACGAGATGTTGCGTCGTCTGATCGATATCCAATATGAACGCAATGATATTGATTTCCAACGTGGACGGTTCCGTGTCCGGGGGGACGTCGTCGAAATTTTCCCGGCATCCCGCGATGAACAATGTGTCCGGGTCGAATTTTTCGGAGATGAGATTGAACGGATCCGCGACATGGATCCATTGACCGGTGAAATCATTGCCGACCGGGAACACATCTCGATTTTCCCGGCGTCCCACTTCGTGACCGGGGATACCCGGCTGCAAAAAGCGATTGCCAACATCGAGACAGAACTGGAGACACAACTCGTGAAAATGCGGGAAGATGGCATGTTGCTTGAAGCCCAGCGTCTCGAACAGCGGACGAACTATGATCTTGAGATGATGCGCGAGATGGGCTACTGCTCGGGAATCGAAAACTATTCCCGGCACTTGAACTTAATGCCGCCCGGCTCGACACCATATACGTTGATCGACTATTTCCCGAAAGACTTTTTACTGGTCGCTGATGAGTCCCACGTGACGTTGCCGCAAATCCGCGGGATGTACAACGGAGACCAGGCACGGAAACAGGTTCTCGTCGACCACGGCTTCCGTCTGCCGTCGGCAAAGGACAACCGTCCGCTCCGATTCGAGGAATTCGAGGAGAAGGTCAGCCAAGCGATCTATATCTCGGCGACACCGGGTCCTTATGAAATCGAGCATACAAAAGAGATGGTCGAGCAAATCATCCGACCGACTGGACTGGTGGATCCGACGATTGAAATTCATCCGATCACCGGACAGATTGATTACCTGATGGATAACATCCGGGAACGTGTCGCGAAAAACGAACGGGTTCTCGTGACGACGCTGACGAAGAAGATGTCGGAGGATTTGACCGACTATCTGAAGGAGCATGGTGTCAAAGTCAATTACATGCACTCGGAAATCAAAACGCTCGAACGGATTGAAATCATTCGTGATTTACGGCTCGGGAAATACGACGTCCTCGTCGGGATCAACTTACTGCGGGAAGGACTCGATATTCCGGAAGTCTCACTCGTGACGATCCTGGATGCGGACAAAGAAGGATTCCTGCGCTCGGAACGATCCTTGATTCAAACGATTGGCCGGGCCGCCCGGAACTCGGAAGGGCACGTCATCCTGTTTGCCGACAAGATGACCGACTCGATGCAGCGGGCAATTGATGAAACCGAACGGCGGCGTAACATTCAGCTCGCCTTTAATAAAGAACACGGCATTACCCCGAAAACGATTCAAAAAGATGTGCGTGGTGTCATCAGTACGACGATTGAGAATGACGACACCGTCGAAAAACTTGAGAAATTCAATAAACTGAAAAAACCGGAACGCGAAACCTTGCTCGAACAACTCGATCAAGAGATGCGTCAAGCAGCAAAAGATATGCAGTTTGAACGGGCAGCAGAATTGCGAGACCTTATCTTAGAATTGAAAGCAGGTGCCTAAGTTGGCAGAAAAAAAGAACAAAATCATCATCAAAGGCGCTCGCGTCAATAACTTACAAAACATCGATGTCGAAATTCCGCGCGATCAGCTCGTCGTCCTGACGGGCTTGTCGGGATCCGGGAAATCCTCTTTGGCGTTTGATACGATTTATGCGGAAGGGCAACGGCGTTATGTGGAGAGTCTGTCCGCGTATGCCCGTCAGTTTTTAGGTCAAATGGATAAGCCGGATGTCGATGCGATTGAAGGACTCAGTCCGGCGATTTCGATCGATCAGAAAACGACGAGTAAAAATCCCCGGTCGACGGTCGGAACGGTCACGGAAATTTATGATTACCTCCGTCTGTTGTATGCGCGAATCGGAAAACCGATCTGTCCGAATCACGGGATCGAAATTTCGAGTCAGACGATCAGTCAGATGGTCGACCAAGTCATGGAACTGCCGGAACGCAGCCGTCTGCAAATTCTCGCACCGATTATTTCCGGACGCAAAGGCGCACACGTCAAAGTTTTTGAAGACTTGAAGAAAGAAGGGTTTGTCCGCGTCCGGGTTGATGGAGAGACGATTGATTTGACGGATGACATCGAACTTGAGAAAAATAAAAAACATTCGATTGAAGTCGTCGTCGACCGCGTCGTCGTGCGTCCGGACGTCGAAGCCCGGCTCGCGGATTCGCTCGAGACGGCACTTCGTCTAGCTGACGGTCGTGTCATCGTCGATACGATGGATGGGAACGAACTGTTGTTCAGTGAACACCATGCCTGCCCGATCTGCGGTTTCTCGATCGGCGAACTCGAACCGCGGATGTTCTCGTTCAACTCGCCGTTTGGCGCCTGTACGTCGTGTGACGGTCTTGGGACGAAGCTTGAGGTCGACGTCGATCTCGTCGTGCCGCATCCGGATAAATCGCTGAATGAAGGAGCGATTGTAGCCTGGGAGCCGACCAGCTCACAATACTATCCGCAGTTGCTCGCAGCTGTCTGCAGTCACTTCAACATCGATATGGATACGCCGTTTGAACAGTTGTCGGAAGAACACCGCGACATTTTGTTGAACGGAAGCAGCAAGGAAGAAATTCAGTTCCGTTATGAAAATGACTTCGGGATGGTCCGCAACACGTCCCTGTTTTTTGAAGGTGTCTTAAACAACCTGCAACGCCGGTTCAAAGAGACTTCTTCCGACTATATCCGCGAACAGATGGAAGGGTACATGGCGAAAAAAGCCTGTCCGACGTGTAAAGGACACCGCTTGAAACGTGAATCACTGGCGGTCAAAGTGTCAGGGATCCATATCGGTGACGTGACGAAGATGTCGGTCAAACAAGCCGTCGTTTGGTTTGAAGAGTTACCAAGCAAATTATCCGAGAAGGATCAGACGATCTCACGGATGATCGTCCGTGAAATTCATGAGCGGTCGTCGTTCCTCGAAAACGTCGGACTTGATTATCTGACGATCTCACGTGCCGCCGGAACACTGTCCGGGGGGGAAGCGCAACGGATTCGTCTTGCGACCCAAATCGGTTCGCGTTTGACGGGTGTTCTTTATGTCCTTGACGAGCCGTCAATCGGACTGCACCAACGGGATAACGATCGACTGATCAATACGTTGAAGACGATGCGCGATCTCGGGAACACATTGATTGTCGTCGAACACGATGAAGATACGATGATGGCAGCGGATTACTTGATTGATATCGGACCGGGCGCCGGCGATCACGGTGGTTTCGTCACGGCAGCGGGACGTCCCGAGGAATTGATGCAGGATCCGAACTCGCTGACGGGGCAATACTTGTCCGGCAAGAAGTTCATCCCGGTACCGTCTGAACGGAAACAGCCGGACGGTCGGGCATTGCGAATCCATAAGGCGTCGGAAAACAATTTAAAAAACGTCGACGTCGACATCCCGCTCGGCTTGTTCGTCGCCGTGACCGGTGTATCCGGTTCCGGGAAATCGACGTTGATCAACGAGATTCTCTACAAGACGATTGCCCATGAAATGAACCGGGCGAAGGAAAAACCAGGGGCACATAAAGGGATTTCCGGACTCGATCAAATCGACAAGGTCATCGATATCGATCAGTCACCGATCGGTCGGACACCCCGTTCGAATCCGGCGACATATACCGGCGTCTTTGACGACATCCGCGACGTATTTGCATCGACGAACGAAGCGAAGCTCCGCGGCTACAAAAAAGGTCGTTTCAGTTTCAATATTAAAGGCGGACGCTGTGAAGCCTGCCGCGGCGACGGCATTATCAAAATCGAGATGCATTTCCTGCCGGATGTTTACGTCCCGTGTGAAGTCTGCCACGGAAAACGTTATAACCGGGAAACGCTGGAAGTAAAATATAAAGGCAAAACGATTGCCGATGTCCTCGAGATGACGGTCGAAGATGCATTGGAATTCTTTGAGAAGATTCCGAAAATCAGCCGGAAGCTGCAGACGATTGCCGATGTTGGTCTGACGTACATGCGTCTCGGACAACCGGCGACGGAACTGTCCGGTGGAGAAGCACAGCGGGTTAAGCTGGCGTCTGAACTCCACAAACGCTCGACCGGAAAAACCATCTACATTCTGGATGAACCGACAACCGGCTTACACGTCCACGATATCGCGCGCTTGCTGAAAGTCTTGCAACGATTGGTCGATAACGGGGACACGGTACTTGTCATCGAACACAACCTTGATGTCATCAAGACAGCGGACTACTTGATTGATTTGGGTCCGGAAGGTGGCGACGGCGGCGGGAAGATTGTGGCGACCGGAACACCGGAAGAAATCGCAACAGTCAAAGAATCTTATACGGGTCATTATTTGGCGCCGGTCCTCGAACGGGACGCAGCCCGGATCGAATCGTGAAACTTTTTTGATTCAGGAATCGTAAAAAGGGAAGTAAGGGAAGTAGAACGAAATAAACACACAAGCCACGTGAAGTAACGTGTACCAGATCAGAGGAGGGAATTATTGATGAAGCAGGATATGCGCCAACTGATACTTGAACAAGTGAAAGAAGGAAAGCTGACGATTGACGAAGCGCTCGATAAGCTCGAACGTCTGGAAGCGATTGATCAGCCGCAATCGACGACGAGTGAACACAAGTATGTGGATGAACCGGAACACTACGACCGGGTCGATCATTATACGGTCGATTCCTTGACGTCAAAGGTCATGTCAGCGTTTGACGGAATCGTCAACCGGATTAAAGAAAGTGACTTGTCGCTGAATCAAACATCTGGACCGAACGTCACGTATGTCAAACAATTCCCGTTCAGCGGCGAGACGATTCATTTGGATTTATTTAATGCCAATGCGATCGTCGAGCCGAGTGATTTGGAAGAGTGTGAGCTGACCGTTACCGGCCGGCCGCTCCGTCAAGTCACGGAAGAACAAGCGCTCGAGCAACTGCAAGCATCACTCCAGCACTCTGTTTCTGCCAATACGTTATCGATTCGCTTGAAGGATAAGCGGGTTCGCGCGACGGTTCACTTGAAAATTCCGCGCCGTCATTATGAATCATTGGTCCTTCAGACGTTAAACGGAGAGATCACCTTGTCGTCCCTCGATGCGACGTCCGTTCAATTGATGACGGCGAACGGACGCATCCATGTCCGTGACCTGTTCAGCGAAGAAGTGAAGACGTCAACGGCAAACGGATCGATTGAAATCGAAGAGTCAGAAATCAAGTCACTTAAAGCGAAGACGGCGAACGGTCAAATCGTTACGACAGGTGTTTTTGAACGCTCTGAACTGAAAACAGTGAACGGAAACGTCCGTTGTGAGCTGAAGACGGTACAGGACGCGAAGATTCAAGCCTCGTCACTCGCCGGAAGCATCGCTTTGATGTTGCCGCACGGAGCAGAGGTCTATGGGGAACTGGAAACGAACTTCGGTGGATTAAACTGTAACCTCGACGAACTCGAATTAATCCGTGATCAAAAAGAAGTCGTCAACCGGAAACTTCACTTCCTGTCCGGTCGTGGACGCTCTCCGAAAATTGAAGTCGCAGCCGATACGAAGACCGGTACGATTTCGGTCACGCACGGTGTGCATCTTAGTCCGCAAGCCCTTTAAGCCAAGCGCCCTGTTCCTTTTTAGGAGACAGGGCTTTTTTTGTGCATGAAAAAGCCGACCCTTCCCTGTCAAAGTACAGGAAACAGTCGGACGACGTACCAATTACTTAATAATCGTAATCCTGATCCATCATCGGCTCGTCAAAATTCATGTTCTCAAAGTTATTCATGTCGTAGCCGAACGAGAATAACGTGATGATACCGATAATACCGAGGATGATTGAAAGAATGATCAATCCAATCCCCATCCAACTCTTCCGGCGTGACCGGTTCCAGTAAAAGATGATTGCCAGAATATACGAGATAAATGAACCACTGATGAAGATTCCGATAATCGAGATGATGAAGAATAATAAAGCGGTTTGATCCTGATTGCGCGAATACGCTTTCCACATGTCAATCAGTGCGATGATCAGGTACACAAACCCAACGATGGCAAGAATCCCGAATAAAATCATGATGATGATAATACCAATCCCACTGCCTGAAGCCTCCATCATAATATCCCTCCTTTTTATGTTATCTGTAATCCATTCCCAAGATTGCCCACTTCTAATCGAAATCCTTGATTTTCGCAAAAATATGGTACAATACTTCAAGTGAAAGGGGCTGATTGAGCGTGCAACCAAAAGTGCGGACAGCTGAAATCGTAAAGCAATTCAATTTGAAAATCGTGACCGGAGAAGAAGGGTTACACCGTCCGATTTTGACGGCGGATTTGTGTCGACCGGGTCTTGTTCTTGCCGGATACTATGCCTATTATCCTGCCGAGCGGCTACAGATTCTCGGGAAAACGGAATTGACATTTTTTAATAATTTGACGTACGAAGAACAGCTCGAACGGGCGAACGTCCTCTGTACGGATGAAACACCGGGTATTTTGATTACACGTGGTTTTGAAGTGCCGGAAGCAATCGTCAAAGCAGCAGACGAAACGAACGTCCCGTTGCTTACGACGAAGGGACATACGACATCGGTCGAATCTCAAATCACGAACTTCCTCGAAGCAGAACTTGCGCCGACGACAGCGATGCATGGTGTCCTCGTTGATATTTACGGGGTCGGTGTATTTATTAAAGGAGCAAGCGGTGTCGGGAAATCAGAGACGGCGCTTGAACTCGTCAAACGGGGACATCGTCTAGTCGCCGATGATTCGGTCGAGATCCGTCAAACCGGGGACGGCATTTTAGTCGGTACAGCTCCGAAGTTGATCCAACATCTGCTTGAGATCCGGGGAATCGGTATCATTGATGTGATGACGTTATTTGGTGCCGGTGCTGTTCGTTCGCACAAAAAAATCAGCCTCGTCTGTAATTTGGAAATTTGGGATCAAACGAAAGTCTACGACCGGGTAGGACTCGATCAAGAAGTGTTACAAATCATTGATACAGAAATCCCGTTCTTGACGATTCCGGTGCGTCCCGGCCGAAACTTGGCCGTTATCATTGAAGTCGCTGCGATGAACTATCGTCTGAAAAACATGGGCATCAATACAGCAGAAGAGTTTGCGGGGCGTCTCGCGCAAGCGATTGAAGATGGGAATGGTGGTCTGTGATGGGAACATTAGCGAGTGTCCAACCGACCTTTGACCGGGTAGCGATTGAAATTGGTCCGATTCCGATTTATTGGTACGGCATCGTGATTGCGCTTGGCGCCGTCGTTGGTCTGATGATTGCGATTTTTGAGTCAAAGCGCATCGGTTTCAACGAAGAGTACGCGGTTGATGTCGTTATCTGGTCGATTCCGATCAGTATCATTTGTGCCCGGATCTATTACGTCGCGTTCGAATGGGACTATTACGGTCAGAACTTGGATCAGATCATCAATATCCGCCAAGGCGGGATTGCGATCCACGGTGCGATTATCGGTGCCATTCTGACGGTCTTGATTTATACCCGGAAGAAAAACATTTCGTTTTGGCAAATTGCTGATATTTTGGCGCCGTCACTTTTGTTTGGTCAAGCCGTCGGCCGCTGGGGCAATTTCTTTAATCAGGAAGCCCATGGTGGAGAGACGACGTGGTCGTACTTGCAAGATACGCTGCACCTGCCGGACTGGATCGTCAACCAGATGTATATCGATGGTGTTTACTATCTTCCGACGTTTTTATATGAAAGCATTTGGAACATCATTGGTGTCATTTTATTGATTGTCTGGCGGATGAAGTTCAACCCGCGTCGCGGATATATCTTCCTCGGTTACCTCGTCTGGTATTCGATCGGTCGCTTCTATATCGAAAGCTTGCGAACAGACAGCCTGATGATGGGAGACGGACTCCGGACCGCGCAAATCGTCTCGATTTGTTTGATTGTATTTGGTGTCATCATGCTGTTCGTGCGAAAAAATGCTGTCCGTTACTTGGATGGAACAAAACGGGAGGCGAAATGAGCCGATGATTCAAACGATTTTATTTGATCTCGACGGGACGTTGATCGATACGAACCCGCTCATCCTGAAAAGTTTTGAGCATACACTCAGTTATTACTATCCGGACCGGACGTTTACGCAAGCTGAACTGCTTCCGTTCATCGGTCCGACACTCGAGAAGTCGTTTTCGGAAATGAACGCCGACCAATGGAAAGAGATGGTCGCATTTTACCGCAGCTACAACATTGCGATGCATGACGCGCTCGTGCTCGAGTATCCGGGTGTGCTCGACGGATTACGTCGATTAAAGGAACAAGGTTATAAAATGGCGGTCGTGACATCAAAAAGCCGTCGTGTCGCGTTGCAAGGAATCGAATTATTCGGACTGAGCCATCTGTTTGACGCTGTTATTGCGGCAGATGACGTGACGGAAGAGAAGCCAGCTGTTGAACCGTTTGAAAAAGCGATGGCACTGCTCGGCGCGACACGTGAGGAAACGATCATGGTCGGTGACAACGATACGGATATCCACGGCGGAAAAAATGCCGGACTCAAGACCGTTGCCGTCGGATGGGCGATTAAAGGCCGACCGTATCTCGAGGCATTGCAACCGGATTTGATCATTGATTCGATGGAACAGCTCGGAGACTGGATCGAGGCCGAAAATGCCAAGACGGACTGACCGGTATCACGTCGGGTCGACGAACCCGCTTTGGCACATGTACCGGACCGTTTCATTTTTTAAAGTGATGTGGTGTTTCGTCATCATCACGATCGGTCGCTTTTCACCGTCGCTCCGTTTCAAGAACAGTTTGTACCGGACGTGTTTGCGGATGAAGATCGGCGACCGGACGGCACTTGCCTTGATGGTCATGCCGGATACGATGTTCCCGGAGCGGATTACGATCGGGTCCAATACGATCATTGGTTTTAACACAACGATTCTCTGTCATGAATATTTGACGACCGAATACCGCATCGGCAACGTGACAATCGGCAATGATGTCTTGATTGGGGCAAACGTGACGATTTTACCGGGAGTAACGATTGGTGACGGCGCAATGGTCGGAGCGGGTTCAGTCGTCCATCGGGATATTTTGCCCGGTGAACGCGTCTCGAGTCAGCCGTTGCGTCGACATGAAATGTGACAAAAATGTGAGAAGGAGGAGATGATGAGATGACTCAAATCCGCTTTACGTATAAAACGGGAAAGTATTTTGGGAGATTATTTGCTGAACGACCGCAAGGGTTGGTCGTCGAAGTGTTAGCTGTCGAAAAACATCCGATTCAAGGTGACCTGCACAATCCGAATCAGGTGGACGTACCGCTGTTTCATGTCCGTCCCGCCTTACACCCGCACGAAAAAGTAACGGTTGCCCCAAGTGTCGTTTATGCCTATGAAGGTGAGATTCCGACCTATGCGGACAGTCTGCGGGAAGCGTATACGAAAGAGGTCGACCGCTTGAATCGTCAAAATCCGGAGACGGATGCTTTCGTACAAAAATGCTTGGAGAATTTCAAAGAACTGGAATCGATTTATGCGAAACGTTGGGGGTAAACCCCGGCGTTTTTTTCTGTTGCAACGCTTTCCGAGATAGGTTATTCTTGTCTCTGCAACTACGAAACCAGATTTAGATTTATGGGGGCTTGAATCATGATGGAATTAACCGAATACAAAGCAGACCCCTTTGCGATCACAACGCGCCAAGCGGAACTTTTTTATTTCCGCGGACGGAAGGCGCACCGGGAAGGGCGACTGGAAGAAGCGGTCTATCATCTCGACGAAGCAACGGCGCTTCAACCGAATGATGTCCGTTATCTTTTGCGTTACGCCCGTGTTTTGTTTGAGACAGGCGAGATCAACCACGCCAATGACGTCTTAAAACAAGTACGGACGCTCGACCAGTCAAATACCGAATCATTGTTTTATTTAGCGAACAATTACGCGCACGTTTCCTTATATGAAGAGGCAAAACAATATGCGCTTGACTATTTATCCAGTGCACCAAATGGAAAACACGCAGAGGCATCGGCCGCACTCGTGGAACTGATTGATCTCGAACAAGAGATGGAAGACGACGATGAGGATGAACTGATTCGGTTACATGCTCAGGCACAACGTCAAATCGATAAAGGCATGTTATTTGCGGCACAAGAGACACTCGAATCGTTGATTGTCGAGTATCCGACGTTTTGGCCGGCATATAACAACCTTGCGATTGTCGAGTTTTATCTCGGTGAAAACGACCGTGCTTTCGCATCACTTGAACAGGTGCTTGACGGTAATCCGGGTAACTTACATGCTCTTTGTAATACGCTCGTGCTGCTGCATGAGATGGGACAAGATGAAGAAGCACATCTTTTATCGAAAAAACTCGAGCACGTCCGCTCCGTGAACCTTGAGACACGGTATAAGGTGGCTTCGACGCTTGCCATCATCGGTCGCCATGATTTGGCGTATGAAGAGCTGAAATTACTGGAACGCCGCGGCTACCGGGGAGATCCGTTATTTGGCCACTGGTTGTCGATTTCAGCGTTCAAGACGGGACACGTCGAAGAAGCTGCTGCCTTCCTTCAATCGAAAGAAGCACAGGGTATGCGGGAAGAGCAGGAAGCGTACGACATCCGTCATAACCTTCAGTTTCGTTCCGCATTGATCCAAGCCTTAAAAACGGAAGATGATGTCTCGCGGATTTTTACAGCGCTGTTACTCGGGAAACTGAATGACGGCGAAGCACGACTGGCGTTGTCAATGATGCCGGAAGTAACAGATCAACCGGACGTGTTGGCATTGACGGATCAAATTCTCCACGAAATGAACGGGGAGCACGAGATTGTCGATGCGCGGATTCACCGTGCTTTGATGACGATTCGTCTTGCGGAACGGTATGTATCCGATGAGGAACGGATGAGTCTTGAAGGTGATTTTTATGAACGCTTCGCCCGGCTTGTCCTCAGTGGAGAGACGTTTGACTCGATTGAACGGTCGGCTGCGGCATTGATTTACCTGTTTCACGATGTCCGTGAAGGGATGTTGATTGAAGAGTGTGCCGGATTGGTCGACGTTTCGTTTGACGAAGTCGCAGCGACGATCCGTGCCTATCAGCGCCTTTTAAACCCGGCTCGTGCAAAGTGTTAGACGTTTGAACGATTCTCACCTATACTCAAGTTACAACGAAAATACAGATGGGGTGGAATCATGACAGAAACAGAACAGAAAATATATGACGTCATCATTATTGGTGCGGGTCCTGCCGGTATGACAGCAGCACTTTACGCATCACGTGCCAATCTTTCAACTTTAATGATCGAACGCGGTATTCCCGGCGGCCAGATGGCCAACACGGAAGACATCGAAAACTATCCGGGATATGACAGCATTCTCGGACCGGATCTTTCACAAAAGATGTTTGATCACTCCAAAGCATTCGGAGCGGAATATGCGTATGGTGACGTCCGCAGCATCGAAGACGGTCCTGCTTACAAAACGATCCACGCACACAACAAAGATTATTACGCCCGTGCAATCATCATCGCTTCGGGTGCACAGTATAAGAAAATCGGCGTTCCGGGCGAAGAAGAACTCGGCGGACGTGGTGTATCGTACTGTGCGGTCTGTGACGGCGCATTCTTTAAAGAAAAAGAATTGTTCGTCATCGGCGGCGGCGACTCAGCGGTCGAAGAAGGGGTCTACCTGACACGATTCGCGAAAAAAGTCACGATTGTTCACCGTCGCGAAGAATTACGCGCACAAAAAATTCTCCAAAAACGAGCATTCGACAACCCGAAAATCGACTTCATCTGGAACCATACGGTTAAACAGATCAATGAAGAGAACGGTAAAGTCGGCGGTATCGAATTGATCAATACGAAAACAGCAGCAACGACGACATATCCAATTGATGGTGTCTTCATCTACATCGGGATGAACCCGATCACAGGATATGTTCAAGATCTCGGTATCTTAAACGATCAAGGATACGTCGTGACGAATGAAGGCATGGAAACGAACATCAAAGGCATTTTTGCAGCCGGAGACGTTCGTGAGAAAACACTTCGTCAAGTCGTCACAGCAACAAACGATGGTTCGATTGCGGCACAAAACGCGCAACACTACATCGAAGCCTTGCTCGAAGAACTGCAAGCATCATCACAAGTCTAATTTGGGAACCAGCTTGGTTGGAGGCACTTCCATCAAGCTGGCTCTTTTTTTATGTTATACTGAAACGAGAGTGAAAAATACACACGGAACTGTTGTCTGGAGGGCGAAGAGATGGAACAGAATCAACCGCAACTGGTCATCATTACAGGAATGAGCGGCGCCGGAAAAACGGTCGCGATGAATAGCTTTGAAGACTTAGGTTATTTTTGTGTCGACAATTTACCGCCGACGCTGCTGCCACAATTGATTGAAGTGATTGGGCAGGTGCGTCCGAAAATCGCCGTCGCCATCGATACACGAGCTCGTGATTTCATTGACAGTTTTTTTGTCGTTTATGAAGACCTGAAGAAGACGAATCTGCAAATCCGGATGCTGTATCTCGATGCCCGTAACGAAGTGCTTGTCCGCCGGTACAAAGAATCCCGCCGTTCGCACCCGCTTGCTCCGACGGCGTCACCGCTGATCGGAATTGAGCGGGAACGGACATTGCTCGAAGGATTCCGTGATAAAGCCCAGTTGTTGATGGATACGAGTGATATCAAGCCGCTCGTCTTAAAAGAACGGATTTTAAAAGAGTTTACGGCCGGCGAACGGATTCCGTTCACCGTCAACGTGATGTCGTTTGGATTTAAGCATGGTCTGCCGCTCGATGCAGATCTTGTGTTTGACCTGCGTTTCCTGCCAAATCCGTTTTACATTCCAGAACTTCGTCCGAAGACCGGACTTGATCTCGAAGTCTCGTCATATGTCATGCAATGGCCGGAAGCGAAGCTGTTTTATAAAAAGCTCGTCGATCTGCTCGAATTCCTGATTCCGCAGTATGAGCGGGAAGGGAAATCGCAACTCGTCATTGCGCTTGGCTGTACAGGCGGAAAACACCGTTCGATTACATTTGCGGAAGCGATCAGCAAAGAGTTCAAGAACCAATACCATGTCGTGACGAACCACCGGGATTATGTCCATGCGAAGGAGGAAAAGTGATGAAATGGGAACGAAAAGTCGTCGCCATCGGCGGAGGAACGGGCCTATCGACTCTTTTGCGCGGACTCAAACACTATCCGCTTGATATCACGGCCATCGTTACGGTCGCCGACGACGGGGGCAGTTCGGGTCGTCTGCGGACGGAATTCAATATGTTGCCGCCGGGCGATATCCGAAACGTCATCGTCTCGCTCTCGAAGTCCGAGACGTTGATGGACCGGATCATGCAGTACCGGTTTGAGACGGGAGAAGGATTGCATGGTCACTCGCTCGGTAACTTGATGCTGACGGCTGCGACCCAGCTTTGTAACGGTTCGTTCGTCGAAGCGATTGGTGTCATGGGACAGCTCTTGAATGCGGAAGGGAAAGTCTATCCGGCGACGGAGCGGACGATTACGTTATGTGCCGAGTTTGAGGACGGATCGATCGTTAAAGGCGAGTCCCTGATTCCGAAAGTCGGCAAAGTCATCGAGCGGATTTTTCTCGAAGAAGAAAACGTCCGTCCGGTTCCGGAAGCGATTCAAGCGATTCTCGACGCCGATGTCATCGTCCTTGGACCGGGCAGTCTTTATACGAGTATCATTCCGAACGTCTTAATCGAAGAAATCCGGGATGCAATCAAACAAGCCCTGGCACCGGTCGTCTATATTTGCAATGTCATGACCCAACCGGGAGAAACGACGGCGTTCACAGCAAACGATCACTTGAATGTCCTCGAACGATTCCTCGGCAAAGGCGTGATTGATACGATCATCGTTAATAACGAATCAATCGATGTCAGCTATCTCCGTAAGTATCAAAAGGATCATGCCGACATCGTGACATATGATGAATCAAGTTTTGAAGAAGCAGGAATTGAAGTACTCGCGGACGATATCGTCGATTATAACCATCACTTCATCCGCCACGATTCAGATGCGGTGGCAAGTTTGGTCATGCGAAAGGTGCTGTCGATCCGTCGAGTCCGTCAATTCGAAGGAGAGGAGGAACTGACGTGAGTTTTGCATCGGAAGTCAAAAAAGAACTAACCCAGATCGCGATCACCGATCATGAGATGAAGGCGGAGCTTGCTGCTTTAGCACGCATGAACGGAGCGATTTCGTTTGGTCTCGGACGCGGATTGACGCTTGATATCTCAACGGAAAATGCGTCGATTGCCCGCCGGATTTACTCATTGCTCAAACGTGCTTACGCGGTCCATCTGGATTTATTGGTCCGAAAGAAAATGCGCCTGAAGAAAAATAATGTCTACATCGTCCGTGTCAAACAACAAGCGGATAAAATTCTGCAGGATCTCGGGATTTTAGGCGAAGGGTTTACGATGATCCGATCAATCAGTGATTCGATTCTGCACGATGAACGCCGTGCCCGCGCCTATCTGCGCGGTGCCTTTTTAGCCGGCGGATCGTTGAATAATCCGGCAACTTCGTCGTATCATCTTGAAATCTTCAGTCTGTATGAAGAACACAATGCAGCATTACGCAGCCTGACGAATCAATTTGATTTAAATGCGAAAGCGATCGAGCGGAAAAAAGGGCATATTCTTTACATTAAAGAGAGTGAGAAGATTTCTGATTTTCTTAAACTCGTCGGAGCGACATACTCGATGTTGCGGTTCGAAGATGTCCGGATTTTAAAAGATATGCGGAATTCGGTCAACCGGCTCGTCAACTGCGAGACGGCGAATCTCAACAAGACGGTTGGAGCGGCACTGCGCCAGGTCGAGAACATCAAGTTTCTTGAACGAACGGTCGGACTTGATGTTTTGCCGGACAAACTGAAAGAAATCGCCGTTTTGCGTGTGACCCATCAAGACGTGACATTACAAGAGTTAGGTGAGATGGTTGAAAGTGGTTCCATCTCGAAATCCGGAATCAATCATCGATTGCGCAAGATTGATCAAATCGCGGATAAAATCCGTAACGGAGAGTCGATGACGGGGGCTCTGTAGGGAGTCACTTGCGAGATGAAGCATAGTCTACTATAATATATAGTCGGTGCAACTAAATGTTCGAATTAAGGAGTTTTTGAAATGGCTAATGAGAAAAAACGTATTTCGCTGACAGTAGACGCGAAGTTTGATGAAGTCTTGACGAAAAAAGCAAAAATGATTGGTGTACCAAAAAGTACGCTCGTCGCATTTGCAACATCGTTATTCTTGAAACAGTTACAAGCGGAAGAAGAACTTTCACCGCATGCGAACGGAATTTACACATTGATTCGCGAAAACCACGATATCGTTTCTGATATCACAGATTTGATCGACTAATGAATCAGGACCTCTGTCCGCGTCTGTTTCGAGAGAAGAGACGCAAGGGACAGAGGTCTTTTTTTGACGGCACAAAAAAACCGCCTTCGCAATCAGCGAAGACGGATGAATGAAAATTATGCACGTTCCATGACACGGTCGATTAAACCGTAATCGGCTGCTGCTTGAGCAGACATAAAGTTATCGCGCTCTGTATCACGCTCGATGACTTCAAGGGGTTGTCCTGTGTTTTCAGCCATGATTTTGTTAAGGTGTTCACGCATTTTGATGATGCGTTCTGCATGGATTTTGATGTCCGATGCTTGACCTTGTGTACCACCGAGTGGTTGGTGGATCATGATTTCAGCGTTCGGAAGAGCGAAACGTTTTCCTTTAGCGCCGGCTTGAAGCAAGAATGCACCCATCGATGCAGCCATTCCGATACAGATCGTTGAAACTTGTGGTTTGATGAAGTTCATCGTATCGTAAATCGCCATTCCCGCTGTGATTGAACCACCCGGGCTGTTGATGTAAAGCGAAATTTCTTTATCTGGATCTTCTGCTGCTAGGAACAGCAACTGGGCAACGACTGAGTTGGCGACGTTGTCGTCAATCGCGCTCCCGAGAAGGATGATGCGGTCTTTCAGTAAACGCGAGTAGATATCGTAAGCACGTTCCCCGCGGTTGGTTTGTTCGATGACTGTTGGAATTAACATAGTCTTTGCCTCCTTATGGTTGGTATGTAACTCATATTCGACTTGTCCTTATCATAATCCTTTGGTCAATATTGGTCAAAAGATACGCTGTAGGTTTTATGTATTTTTCCTGAAACGGATGTCACTAAACATATCAGTATAGAAAAAAGGCAACACCGATAACGGCATTGCCTGTAGATTCAAGTATGGTACACCCGGAGAGATTTGAACTCCCGACACCTGGTACCGGAAACCAGTGCTCTATCCCCTGAGCTACGGGTGCATGTTTTTACTGAACAATTAATAGTATACCGACATTTTTTCAGGAAAGCAATACTAGATTGTGAAAATTCTTGTTTTTTTACAGATGGCTTGAATCCGGATAAGAACGCACTGGTCGATTATACTAGGAACAGGTACCGATTAAGTCTGAGAGATGGAAGGTGAAGGGATGGAACAGAAGCAGGAACAGACACAGCGTCTCGTCATGTCAGCGTCGCATTTGTTTCAACTGGCGGTCCTTGAAGAATCACGGACGGAGCTTGAGGAACATCTCTATCGAATCATTCGACGCGCCACGCCGTACAGACATAATGGAAGAAAAACGATTCATCCGGATCTTGAGCAGGTGGCGGACCGGATCGAGTCGTTTGAAGCCGATCTTCTGAAGCAAATACGTTTAGAATCGGTCAGACAGGAAATAAGATATATGGCGGAACAACTCATCATGTACTTAGATGCGGATGGATTACTCAGAACGACGGATGCACAACTTGCCACTAGTTTAAAAAGTGAAGCCACGCTGATCAAGCAGGCCCGGCAACTTCTTAAACGATGCGAGCCCACCGGTATCGCGGCACGTTCGGAGACAGAGTGTCGGCTGTTGCATGCCATGGAGCTCGAAGACACCGAACTGATGGACCGAATGGGAGAACTCGCGGACGGTCTGTCACTTCAACACGTCTTAGACCGGATTGACGATGAGGAAGAACGGCGACGCATCAAACAACAGATCAATCGGTTGCCGAAGACTCCGCTGTTACCGGAAACGAACACCGTTACGATGCCGGAAGCGGAAGTTCGGATGATTGAAGGTCAACTTCAAGTGGAGTGGTATGATTTACCGCTCGACGCAGCGTGGACGAATCTTGAAGAAGCAAAACCTTTTTTAAGCGCCTACGAACGGCGACGTGTCACGTTACAGGCAATCTTAGATGCCATCATGAAACGGCAGGCGAGATGGTTTCAAGGCGAACTTCACCTTGAACCGCTCACGAAAAAGGAAATCGCGGAACAAACCGGACATCATCCGTCGACGGTTGGTCGGGCGATTGCGCACAAAACGGTTCGGACGATCCACGGGACACTCGGTCTCGAAAACTTTTTTGTCTCCCGCACGAAGGACGGGACGTCGAGTTTTTTGATCAAGGTCCGGATTGCGCAAGTTATTCGGGAAACGGTGGCACCGTTGTCGGATCAGCAAATTACAGAGCGTCTGGAAGCGGACGGCATCCGTGTCGCACGACGGACGGTCGCGAAGTACCGGGCGAGTCTTGACTTGACCCGGTCCGATATTTTGAAGCAACGAGAGGCGAAAGACTAATGCAAACAAAAGAACACAAGACCTTAACACTGTATTCACGTCCGGGTTGTACGCTATGTGGGGAAGCCGCCGTCTTACTTGATTTCGTACTGGATGAGTTCCCCGAGTGGACGTTCGAAGAAATCAACATTGAAGAAGATGCAGCGCTCAGCTTACGGTTTTTATATGAAATTCCAGTCGTCATGCATCAGTCTGAAATTTGGAGTTATGGCAAATTTGAGACAGATACACTAAGAAACCGCTTACTTGAAAAAAGTTAAAGGGCGAGGCTTGAAACCTCGAACGCAGGCTGTTATAGTGAGGGTGTACCAAGTGGGACAAGATACGACACGCGGGACGTAAAGTGTCCAGCAACTTGAGAGGAGCGGGAATACATGATTCGGCAGTTAGTACAGATCCAAAAACGAATCGTGCCTGATCTGATCGAAGAAATGCAGACACGTTACGACATACTTCATTATGTCCGGCTCATGCAGCCGATCGGCCGACGGACACTTGCGACAAGCCTTGGCTTGACGGAACGGGTGTTACGCCGGGAAGTGGACTTCCTAAAAGAGCAGGGATTGCTCGAAGTGGCGACACAGGGAATGTCTTTAACGGATGAAGGACGGACCGTTTTACGGAGTATGCACAGCGTGATGGCAGAACTGGCCGGTATTTCCGATATGGCAAAAGCCTTGAAGGAAAAACTAGGCGTACGGGATGTCGTCATCGTACCGGGTGACTCGGATCAGACATTTTGGGTACAACGCGATATGGGACGTGCGACCGTCGCACGTTTGAAACGAGAACTTTCTTCATCTGTACACAACACGATTGCAGTCACAGGAGGAACGACGATGGCTTCCGTCGCGGCGATGATGTCGCCCGATAAGGAAAATCGTCCGATGACCTTTGTACCGGCACGTGGCGGCTTAGGTGAAACACTGGAATTACAAGCGAACACGGTCTGCTCACGGATGGCGTCTCGTGCACAAAGCGATTATCACTTGTTGCACATCCCGGACATGGTCAGTAAGGAAACGTTTGTCAAGATGGTGGAAGAGCCGAGCATAAAAAATGTGTTACAAATGATTAGAGATGCGTCAATCGTGGTACATGGAATTGGTGAGGCAAAAACGATGGCAAAACGTCGTCGCGCTTCAACGGAGTTACTGGAACAGCTCGAAACCGAGCACGCAGTCGCGGAAGCGTTTGGGTATTACTTCGATCGGGACGGAAAAATCGTGCACCGGGTGAAGACGGTAGGTCTTCAACTCGACGACTTGAAACAAGTCAAACACGTCATCGTCGTCGCGGGCGGAAATTCCAAAGCAGAAGCTATTAATGCGTATGTCAAACAGTCCCCGGACATCATCCTCATTACGGATGAAGGGGCAGCAACAACGATTTTGAAAGGGTAGCCCCCTTTTGAATAATAGATAACTCGCTTTACATTAAAAGGAGGAAAATTATCATGGCAGTAAAAGTTGGTATTAATGGATTTGGACGTATCGGACGTTTGGCACTTCGTCAAATTCTTCAGTTTGACGGAATCGAAGTAGTCGCAATCAATGACCTTACAGACACTAAAATGCTTGCACACCTCTTGAAATATGATACGACTCAAGGTCGTTTCGACGGCGAAGTTGAAGTACACGATGGTTACTTCCTCGTCAACGGTAAAGAAATCAAAACACTTGCTAACCGCAACCCAGAAGAACTCCCATGGGGCGAGCTCGGTGTTGACATCGTTCTCGAATGTACTGGTTTCTTCACGGACAAAGAAAAAGCTGAGCTTCACTTGAAAGCTGGAGCTAAAAAAGTCGTTATCTCAGCACCTGCTACTGGCGACATGAAAACAGTTGTCTTCAACACGAACCACGAAATCCTTGACGGAACTGAAACAGTTATCTCTGGTGCTTCATGTACTACGAACTGTCTCGCGCCAATGGCAAAAGTTCTTCAAGATAACTACGGAATCGTTCAAGGTCTCATGACAACGATCCACGCTTACACTGGCGACCAAAACACACTCGACGCTCCACACCCTAAAGGTGACTTCCGTCGTGCACGTGCAGCGGCAGCTAACATCGTTCCTAACTCAACTGGTGCTGCTAAAGCAATCGGTCTTGTTCTTCCAGAACTTCAAGGTAAACTTGATGGCGCAGCACAACGTGTACCAGTCGCTACAGGTTCACTCACTGAGCTCACAACAGTTCTTGAGAAGAAAGTAACAGTTGAAGAAATTAACGCAGCAATGAAAGCAGCGGCTAACGAATCTTACGGTTACACTGAAGACGAAATCGTTTCTTCTGACATCGTTGGTATCTCTTACGGATCACTCTTCGATGCAACACAAACGAAAGTCGTTACAGTCGGCGACAAACAACTCGTTAAAACAGTTGCTTGGTACGACAACGAAATGTCTTACACTAGCCAGCTCATTCGCACACTCAAACACTTCGCAGAAATCGCTAAGTAATTCGAGCAATTAAATAGCAATTGAATAAGAGCGGAAACGATACAGTCTCCGCTCTTATTGCGGAAAAAAGTCTGGAGGGGCGCATTAGCCCCTCACTATACGTATGAGACGGAGGACGAATGTATGAATAAGAAATCAATTCGCGATATCGATGTAAAAGGAAAACGCGTGTTTACACGTGTGGACTTCAACGTACCGCTAGAAGACGGCAAAATCACAGATGATACACGCATCCGTGCTGCCCTTCCGACAATCAAACACTTGGTTGACGGTGGAGCCAAAGTCATTCTCGCAAGCCACATGGGACGTCCAAAAGGCGAGAAGAACCCTGAATTCTCACTTGCACCAGTCGTAGCACGCCTCAGCGAACTGCTTGGTAAAGAAATCAAGCTCGTTGAAGAAGCATACGGTCCGGTCGCTGAAGAAGCGGTCAGCAAGCTTGAAGAAGGCGATGTCATCGTTCTTGAAAATGTTCGTTTCTACCCAGGCGAAACGAAAAACGACCCTGAACTCGCAGAAGGTTTTGCGAAACTTGCAGACGTTTTCGTCAACGACGCATTTGGTGCAGCTCACCGTGCGCACGCTTCTACAGAAGGAATCGCCCATCATGTCGAGACTGCTGTAGCAGGATTGTTGATCGAAAAAGAACTTCAAGTTCTCGGTAAAGCTCTCGCAAACCCGGATCGTCCGTTTACAGCGATCATCGGTGGTTCGAAAGTCGCTGACAAAATCGGCGTCATCGATCACTTGCTTGATATCGTCGACACGTTGATCATCGGCGGAGGATTATCTTATACATTCCTCAAAGCTCAAGGTTATGAAGTCGGTACGTCACTTCTTGAAGTCGACAAAATCGAACAGGCGAAGGAATTCATGAAAAAAGCAGAAGACAAAGGCGTGAAATTCTTGATGCCGGTTGACTGTGTCATCACGAAGGAATTCGGCGAAGAAACATATGTTGGACCACGCGACATCGACAGTATCCCAGCGGATCACATGTCACTCGATATCGGTCCAAAAACGGTAGAACTGTATGCAGAAGCAATCAAGGCTTCGAAACTCGTTGTCTGGAACGGACCAATGGGTGTGTTCGAACTTGATAAATATGCAAACGGAACAAAAGGTGTCGCTCAAGCATTAGCTGACAGCGATGCATACTCGATCATCGGTGGTGGAGATTCTGCTGCAGCGGCTGAGAAGTTTGGTCTTGCAGATAAAATGAGTCACATTTCAACGGGTGGCGGCGCAAGCCTCGAGTTCATGGAAGGAAAAGCTCTTCCAGGTGTCGAAGCGCTTAACGACAAGTAATCTAAAGTTCACAAGGGAGTGTTTTCAATGCGTAAACCAATTATCGCAGGTAACTGGAAAATGAATCTTACCCTCAAGGATGCTGTGGCATTCGCTGAGGAAGTCAAAGGAACTGTACCCGCTTCTTCGAAAGTCGACGCGGCTGTCTGTGCACCGTCTGTATTCCTTGCACACTTGACAGAAGCGACAGCTGGAACGGACCTGAAAATCGGCGCTCAAAACATGTACGACCAAGAGAGCGGCGCATTCACAGGTGAAATCAGCCCAGTGATGCTCAAAGAACTTGGCGTAACATACGTCGTCCTCGGTCACTCAGAACGTCGTGAGTATTTCGGAGAAACAGATGCGTTCATCAACAGCAAAACGAAAAAAGCATTCGAGCATGGTATTGTGCCAATCGTTTGTGTCGGTGAAACACTCGAAGAACGCGAAGGCGGAAAATTCGAATCAGTAATCCGTGAGCAAACAACGAACAGCTTGAAAGGCTTAACAGTTGATCAAGTCAAAAACCTTGTTGTCGCGTATGAGCCTGTCTGGGCAATCGGAACAGGAAAATCAGCAACAGAACAAGATGCACAAGATTCTTGTAAATTCGTTCGCGATGTCATCGCAGCTGAATTCGGTACGGAAGCTGCAGAAGCAGTCCGCATCCAGTACGGCGGCAGTGTCAAACCGGACAACATCAAAGAATACATGGCTCAACCTGACATCGACGGTGCTTTAGTTGGTGGCGCAAGTCTTGAGACAGGATCGTTCCTCAAACTGTTGGAGGCGATTTAAATGAAAAAACGTCCAGTCGCACTGATCATCCTTGATGGTTTCGGTATGCGTGACGAGGAGTTCGGAAATGCTGTCACGGCAGCAAACAAACCGAACTTCGACCGTTACTGGGGACATTACCCGCATACCTTGTTGAATGCGCAAGGAGAATACGTTGGTTTGCCTGAAGGACAAATGGGGAACTCAGAAGTGGGTCATTTGAACATCGGAGCAGGTCGCGTCGTCTATCAATCGCTATCCCGAATCAACAATGCCATTAAGGATCGCTCGTTCTTCTCGCGTCAAGCGATGAACGATGCGGCAGGTCACGTGAAGAAATACGGTTCAGCCCTTCATATCTTCGGTCTGGTCTCTGACGGTGGGATCCACAGTCACATCAACCACTTGTATGCGGTGCTTGAATTCGCCAAACTTCACGAAATTGAAAAAGTTTATCTCCATGCTTTCACGGATGGCCGCGATTGTGATCCACAATCAGGAGCCGGTTTCCTCCGTGATGCACAAGCGAAGATGGACGAGTTAAACGTCGGTCAATTTGCAAGTGTCTCTGGTCGTTATTATGCGATGGACCGCGACAACCGCTGGGAACGCGTCAAGAAAGTCTATGACGTCATCACGTTCGCAGACGGTCCGACAACAAAAGACCCAATCGCGATGGTCGAAGCTTCGTACAAAACAGACGTTACAGATGAGTTCATTGAACCAACGGTAGTCGTGCAGGAAGACGGTACTCCAGTAGCACCGATCCACGATAACGATGCGATCATGTTCTTCAACTATCGTCCGGACCGTGCGATTCAGCTCGCCAAGACGTATAAAGAAAAAACAGGCTTCACCGGTTTTGAATTGCCGGACAACGCACCGAAGAACCTGCTGCTCGTCTCCATGACGAAGTACTCGGATGCGATTGATACGGACATCGTCTTCCCACCGGAAGACATCAAAAACACACTCGGTGAAACGTTATCGAAACAAGGCCTTAAACAATTACGGATTGCGGAAACTGAAAAGTACCCGCACGTCACGTTCTTCTTTAACGGTCAACGTGAAGAGCCGTACGAAGGAGAAGATCGGATTCTGATCCCATCTCCGAAAGTCGCGACATACGACTTGAAACCGGAAATGAGTGTCTATGAAGTAACAGAAGCGCTCGTTGACGCAATCAACTCGGACAAACACGACGCGATCATCCTCAACTTCGCAAATCCCGATATGGTCGGTCACTCGGGTATGCTCGAGCCGACGAAGAAGGCAATCGAAGCGGTGGATAAATGTCTCGGTCAAGTCGTTGACTTGATTCTCAGCAAAGGTGGCGCAGCCATCATCACAGCCGACCACGGAAACGCGGACAAAGTCCTTAATGCCGATGGCAGCAAGATGACGGCGCACACGACAGAACCTGTTCCATGTATCGTCACGGTCGAGGACGTCGAACTCCTTGAGCCATTGACTGGCGTACTGGCAGACTTGGCACCAACTGTTCTCGATTTACTCGGAGCAGATCAACCGGCAGAAATGACCGGAAAATCGATTGTAGTAAAGAAATAATCCCGTCAATCGATCGACTGGTCACTGTCTCACTACAAACTAATCTTTCTCAAACAAAAAGGAGCGAATTTAAATGTCAATGATTACAGAGATTTATGCACGCGAGATTCTTGATTCACGCGGTAACCCAACAGTAGAAGTAGAAGTTTATACAGAAGACGGCGGTTTCGGTCGCGCACTCGTCCCATCAGGCGCATCAACTGGTGAGCACGAAGCAGTTGAGCTTCGCGATGGCGACAAATCACGTTACCTCGGTAAAGGTGTCTTAAAAGCTGTTGACAACGTCAACGAAAAAATCGCACCTGAAATCATCGGCTACGATGTCTTCGACCAAGCAGGAATCGACAAAAAGATGATCGACCTCGACGGTACGAAAAACAAAGGTAACTTCGGCGCTAACGCAATCCTTGGTGTTTCTATGGCTGCTGCACGTGCTGCTGCAGATGAGCTTGGTCTTCCACTTTACACGTACCTCGGTGGATTCAACGCGAAAACACTTCCAACTCCAATGATGAACATCATCAATGGTGGATCACACGCTGACAACAACGTTGACTTCCAAGAGTTCATGATCATGCCTGTTGGAGCTCCAACATTCAAAGAAGCACTTCGTATGGGTGCTGAAATCTTCCACGCGTTGAAATCAGTTCTTAGCGGAATGGGTCTTAACACAGCAGTTGGTGACGAGGGTGGATTCGCTCCAAACTTGAAATCAAACGAAGAAGCAATCACAGTTATCCTTGAAGCAATCGAAAAAGCTGGCTACAAAGCAGGCGAAGATGTTTACCTTGCAATGGACGTCGCTTCTTCTGAGTTCTACGACAAAGCAGCTGGAACATACAACCTCGCTGGCGAAGGCAAAGTCCTCACAACAGCTGAGCTTGTTGAATTCTACGCACAACTCGTTGACAAATACCCAATCATCTCAATCGAAGATGGCTGTGACGAAAACGACTGGGATGGTCACAAACTCCTTACAGATCGTATCGGACACAAAGTCCAACTCGTTGGTGATGACTTGTTCGTAACAAACACAGAGAAACTTGCTGAAGGTATCGAAAAAGGCATCGCAAACTCGATCCTCATCAAAGTTAACCAAATCGGTACGTTGACTGAAACATTCGACGCAATCGAAATGGCGAAAAAAGCTGGTTATACAGCAGTCGTTTCTCACCGTTCTGGTGAAACAGAAGATTCAACAATCGCTGACATCGCTGTTGCGACAAACGCTGGTCAAATCAAAACAGGTTCACTTTCACGTACAGACCGTATCGCGAAATACAACCAACTTCTCCGCATCGAAGACATGCTTTCAGATGTTGCTGTCTACGACGGAATCAAATCATTCTACAACCTCAAGAAGTAATTACGGGTTGATGATTTAAAGTGTGTTGTATACTCGTTGTACAGCCAACACCTCCTATTTGTGTGCGATTTCCGCACATGAATAGGAGGTTTTTTTGTGTTCCTGATGGATTGGTCAAAGAGAGTTAAGATAGACAGCCTTAATCGATTACACCAACGCGATTCAGTTCAAAACGTTAAAAAAATCAAATTTATAAGACCTTGTTTTTTACTACCTGGTCATTAAAATGTTATAGTTATAAATAAGTTTAAGTTCGATCATTATAGTGATTAGATAAATGTAAATGGATTAAGCTTAAAAACATCTAAAAGGAGAAATGATCATGTTAAATTCAGATTTAGATATACGCTTAGAACCACGCATTAAGGAACTTTACCGCTTACATAAGGAGCGTTCAGCCAATATTGATTGGAGCTATCACGAATTCATTCCATGGGACAAGGCGATGTCGTTTAAACGCGTTCCTTGGGAGGAAAGTCAAGTCACGCTTCCGGAAGGTGTCATCGTTGCCGTCGAAACTGCATTACTGACAGAAGTAAACTTACCTTGGTATACATCGCATTTGGATTATACGTTTAAAAACTCGATGGAAGTCATCAATGATTTCGTCCGCACATGGACAGCGGAAGAAGACCAGCACTCGAGCTTACTGGAAACGTATTTACTCGTGACACGAAACGTCAATCCGACACGGTTGCATCAATTAAGAAGACGTGTCGTTGAAAGTGGCTGGTTCCCGGACTTCACGAATCCATTGGCGACTATGGCGTATACGTCGTTGCAAGAGCTTGCGACACTCGTTTTCTATAACAACGTAGCACGAGTGGCCGGTGCGCACGACAAAGACTTGGCGACACTACTCCGCCGTTTGGCAAAAGATGAAGCCCTTCATTATGCGTTCTACCGCGATACGGTAAAAGCACACCTTGAACTCGATCCGAACTTTATCGTGTTCTTTGAAGACGTCATCATCAATTTCTCGATGCCGGGTGCGATCATGCCGGACTTTACCGAGCGTATGAAGACCATCGCAGTGGATACGAATTACGGACCACTCCAATACTTTGACCAGGTATTAGATGTCGTCGTGAAATACTGGGATATTGAGAACTTGCAACCTACGAGCGAAGAGGCCAAACAATCCCAAGCGAATATCATGAAATATCACGGGCGTTTGAAACGCATCAAGGACCGTCAATCAGCAAAAACTAAGATTGATGCATAAGGAAGGGAGCACTAAAAAATGACGTGTGAAATATGCGGAAAAGAAACGAATAACCAAGTCAGTTATTTGGAACTGAACACGTGGGAATTTAATTCGTTGAAGACAGAAGAAAAAGACTTTTATCCGATTTGCTACAGTTGTTTTGATAAGCATACGAACGAGTTCATTGATCAGGAAATGGATCTTGAATTAAGAAAAAAACGTTCGCAGATGGTGAATAAAGAAGTCGAGGCAGAAATCGAAGCTATTCTTGAAGTTGAAATTAAGTAAACAATCTACGGACTAAGTCGACAGTCTCCCGTTTGGCGGGAGGCTGTTTTTTTGCGTTAAATATAGCTTGATAAAACTAGCCGTTCGCTCGTGCCGTTCGCTCGTTTGGTACAAAGGAATCACGCTTTTTTCACGCGCTTTCCTCAGGCGAGATACAAGCCAGTTTGTCTGCCTCATTGAGGCAGGCAATCGGGTCTTGTTTGTCTCTGATAGCGCAAGCAGGGCTTGCGCTTTTTCCTGTAGGAGTCGCGTAAAACGCGTGATAACAGGTACATAGAAAAACATTCATCGCTCGACTTCTAAGGGAGAAGGAAGCAACGCTTCCGTCAGGAACAGGCGAGACCCGGAGATCTGAAAGAAATCCGCGGTTCGCGTTCCGCCCTAGAAAAGTGAGCGAATGAATGGTTTTTCGTAGACCTAAAAAAACGAGACCCGACTAAACGTCGAATCCCGTAGTATCAAAATAGAATTATCCTCCTTGAAATCAATCCTCGATAAACGTAACGAGGTAATGATGAGCAGAATAGAGTGGAGCACGCGTGACGAAGAACTCGGGTAAGTCGACATCGATATCAAGTTCACGTAATGTCTGTGGATCAAGACACTCCTGGACGAGACGTTTGATGTCGCTGAGTAATTCATCGTGCAAATTCGCTTCCGCTGCGAAGGAACGTTTGGCTTCATCTTTTAACAATAAGACGACTGGAGGAAGACCGCGTAGTAAGTCGACCTGAAGTGGTTGTTCGTTGCGTTGAAAAAAGTCGTTTAAGCAACTGACGACCTTCATCGAATGTTCTTCTTTCATCGGTCGGACCCCCAACTTTCTTTAAGTAGCTGTTACTATCAAGCTATTCCCTAAAGTCAGATAGGATATGCAGACAAACTGGAATCGGTGCATTAACGGATTCAATAACCGGGTACAGAAAGAGGTAGGGGGGGATGAATATGCTGTTTCGTTATTTATTTTTGGGTATGGACCCCGCGATCGACGAGATTCAACTACGGATCATTTATTTTACGGAATTGATTTTCTTTATCGGTCTGTATCAGATTACGAGTCGTTTTTCACGTCAAAGCATGATTCTCGGAACGGTCCTCGGCATCACGGGTCTGATTGCGCTCCTACCGGGAGCCATCTATATTCTGCGGTATAACCCGGAAGATGCGGTCATCGACATTACGTTCCTGTTGATTTACTTACTGGAGCCGCTTGCGATTTTAGCATTTCTCGTCGCCTTGTTTCGATGGTTGTATCAAAAACGCCATCCCAATCATTGAAGAAGTCCGGACAAACGTTGTCGTAACACGTTTGATCGGACTTTTTCGTCTGTCTCAAAAAATAAATAAAATATATTTTAGCAAAAAGGATTGATGTGTAACCGGTTACACAATATGATACATATTGTAAGCGTTATCAAAAGAAAGAGGTGGCGAACATGTCGACCATCCGGGAAGTAGCGAAAGTGGCAAATGTCTCCGTTGCGACCGTCTCACGTGTCATGAATGAGAAGGGATATGTCAGCGAAAAAGCAAGAACAGCAGTCCTGCAAGCGATTAAGCAACTCGATTACCGACCGAACCGGGTCGCCCGGTCGTTGTTCCAAAAACGATCTGGTCTGATTGGTTTGATTGTCCCGGACATCACCAATCCTTTTTTCCCGCAACTCGCACGGGCTGTGGAAGATATGGCACATCAGCACGGATTTCAGGTGATTTTGTGTAACACGGATGAACAGTTTCAGAAAGAACAAGAATATATTCAGTCACTCGAAGCGATGCACATCGACGGGCTGATCATCACGACGAACTATTCGAACAACCCGAACTATGAAGGAATCGAAGTACCGATCGTTGCCCTCGACCGTGTCCTGCAAGGCGCAATCCCGACGGTCACGTCGAACGGTTACGACGGCGGTAAAAAAGCGGCACAGTTCTTACTCGATCACGGAGCAACCGAACTTGTCGTCATCAGCGGTCCGTCGAAATTACCGACGATCAAAAAACGCCGGGATGGATTTGAGGAAGTTGCCGGGAAACACCTCGTCGCAAGTATCGAGTCGCCGTTTCATTTCCAAGGCGCACTCGGAGCGGCGAACTACTTATTTGACCATTACGACTGTAACGGGATTTTTGCGGCAAACGATGTCATCGCCGCAGCGACGATTCAGGTCGCAGCTGAGCGGGGAATCGCGATTCCGGACCAGCTACAGATCATCGGCTATGACGGAATTGAACTCGGGCAGATGATTTCACCACCACTCACGACAATTGCCCAGCCGATTTATCAGATGGGTGAATTGGCAGCAAAGTTATTGATTCAACGAATTGAAGGAAAAGAGATTGCGGCCGTTCATCATGAATTGATGGTCGAAGTCATCGAACGAGAAACGACGAAGCGGAAGGGTGAACAGTCATGAAACAAATCAGTGTAGTCGGAAGTATCTCGATGGACTTGGTCGTCGAAAGCGATCGTCGTCCGTCAGCAGGGGAAACGGTCATCGGATCCGCCTTCCATACGGTACCGGGAGGCAAAGGCGCCAACCAAGCGGTCGCGATTGCCCGACTCGGCGGCAACGTCGAAATGGTCGGCTGTGTCGGCGATGATGCAAACGGCGTTGCGATCCGGCAGAACTTTGAAACGGAACAAGTCGGGACGACGCATCTGCAGACGATCGCGAACGAACGGACGGGGACGGCGCACATTACGCTGGCGGAAGGCGATAATTCAATCGTCGTCGTCCAGTCGGCGAACTTGGCCGTCGTTTATGACGAGAGCCAACTCGACAGCCTGCTCGGTCAGACGGATATGATTTTATTACAGCTCGAAATTCCACTGGCAACGGTCAAACAGGTGGCGCGTTACGGCAAGACACACGGTATTCCTGTCGTCTTGAATCCGGCGCCAGCCATCGTTCTTGACGACGAGTTGCTGGAAGACGTGACGTACCTGACGCCAAACGAACATGAATGCGGCTTGATTTTCGGACAACAGCAGTCACTTGAACATTGGTTAAGCCAGTACCCGAATAAATTGATCGTGACAGAAGGCAGTCGCGGCGCCCGTTTCTACGACGGGGACGCGATCGTGACGGTGCCGGCGATCAAGACGGACGTCATCGATACGACAGGTGCCGGCGATACATTCAACGGCGCACTCGCGGTCAGCTTGACGGAAGGAACGTCACTGACGGAAGCAATTCGGTTTGCGAACAAGGCAGCCGGTATGTCCGTCCGCGCCCTCGGGGCACAAGGCGGAATGCCGACACGGGAACAGATGGAGGTTGAAGCATGAAACGACACGGGATTTTAAACAGTCACATCAGTAAGGTCTTAACGGATCTTGGTCATACGGACATGGTCGTCATCGCCGACTGCGGTCTGCCGATTCCGGCAGGCGTAGAACGGATCGACTTGGCACTTGAGCTCGGAACACCGTCATTCGCGGATGTTGTCCGTGTCGTCGCCGACGACATGGCGATTGAACAGGTGACGCTCGCAACAGAAATCAACGACACGAACGTCAAGGCGCTTGAGGTCATCAACCAACTCGACGTCCCGCAAGACTTCGTCTCGCACGAAGCATTCAAGGAATTGACGAAGCAGGCGAAAGTCATCATCCGGACGGGTGAAGCGACACCGTATGCGAACGTCATCTTACACGCCGGCGTCATTTTTTAAGGGGGAAGCACGATGCAAATTGAGATGACAGGTATCAAAAAAGCGTTTGGTCCCGTTCCCGTCTTGAAGGGTGTCGACTTTACACTGGCGACCGGTGAGATTCATGCCTTGATGGGTGAAAACGGAGCCGGGAAATCGACCTTGATGAAGATTCTGACCGGTGTCCATAAAGCCGACGAGGGAACGATTCAAATTGACGGCGTGGAACAACAGTATAAAAATCCGAAACTGGCGGAAGAAGCGGGAATCGCCTTCATCCACCAGGAACTGAACATCTTACCCGACTTAACGGTCACGGAAAATCTGTTTCTCGGACGGGAACTGAAATCCCGCTTCGGCATCCTTAAGCAAGCGGAGATGAAACGGCTCGCCGAACGTGAACTGGCGGAACTGAACGTCTTCATGGACGTCAATCAGCTCGCCCGGACGTTATCGGTCGGACAACAGCAGATGATCGAGATTGCGAAAGCGTTGATGACGGACGCGAAGGTCATCATCATGGATGAACCGACGGCCGCTTTGACGGAACGTGAAATCCGCGCCTTGTTCAGTGTCGCGACGGCACTGCGGGCGCAGGGGGTCTCGATCGTCTATATCTCGCACCGGATGGAAGAAATCTTCGAACTGTGCGACCGGATCACCGTTTTACGCGATGGTGTCTCGGTCTCGACCCACCGGATTGCCGAGACTTCGTTTGAACAGATCGTCCGCGAAATGGTCGGACGCGAGATGGGCGAACGGTATCCGGAGCGTCAGGTCACGCTTGGTCAGACGGTCCTTGAAGTCACCGGAGCGACCGGCAAACGGTTTGAAGATGTCTCGTTCTCGGTCCGGGCCGGGGAAATCGTCGGCTTTTCCGGCTTGATGGGCGCCGGACGAACGGAAGTCATGCGTGGCTTGTTCGGAGTCGACCGGCTGAAAGCAGGCACGATCAGCTTAAACGGCAACGTCATCAAAATCAAATCGCCACACGATGCGATCAAACAGGGACTCGGCTTCTTGACGGAAGACCGAAAAGGTGAAGGCTTGTTCCTCGACTTTTCACTCCGGGAAAACATCTCCTTGCCGACAATCCGGTCGTTATCGAAGTCCGGTGTCATCTCCGATCAATCGGAGCGGCAGTTTGCGGAAGGATATCTCAAGTCGTTATCTGTCCGGCACAGTTCGATGGATCAACCGGCGAAGTCGTTGTCCGGCGGGAACCAGCAAAAGGTCGTCCTCGCGAAATGGCTTGGAACGAAACCGGATGTCTTGATTCTTGACGAACCGACACGCGGTGTCGACGTCGGGGCGAAAAAAGAAATTTATACGATCATGAATGAACTCGCCGCATCGGGTGTTGCGATCATCATGATCAGTTCCGACCTCCCGGAAATTCTCGGGATGAGTGACCGCGTCTATGTGATGCGGGAAGGACAGATGAGCGGCATGCTCAACCAACAAGAGGCCACGCAAGAGAGTATCATGACGCTTGCGACAGGAGGACAATGACATGGAATTGATGCAAGGAAAACTGACGGAAAAGAAACCGAGACGACTCGGGATTGGTCAAAAGCTCGGTCCGCTCGCCGGACTGTTCGCCATCATTCTCGTCGTCTCGATCATGGAACCGGACTTTTTAACACTTAATAACTTATTTAACATCTTACGCCAAGTTTCGATCAATGCCTTGATTGCCTTCGGGATGACGTTCGTCATCTTAACAGGCGGGATCGACTTATCGGTCGGTTCGATTCTTGCGTTGTCATCCGCGTTCGTCGCTGGTCTGATGACCGACGGAACGTCCGCGATTCTCGCCGTGCTTGCCGGATTAATCGTCGGGGCAATCATGGGTGCGTTAAACGGAATGGTCATCTCACTCGGGAAAGTCGCACCGTTCATCGCGACACTTGCGACGATGACGATCTTCCGTGGTCTGACACTCGTCTACACGGACGGGAAGCCGATTACCGGACTCAGCCAAGGTGGCTGGTTCGAATTATTCGGTCGCGGCTACTTCTGGATCTTCCCGGTCCCAGTCGTGACGATGTTGATCGCCTTTGGCGTGTTGTACTTCATCTTGAAGAAAACGACGTTCGGGCGTTACACGTATGCAATCGGTGGAAACGAAGAAGCAGCAAAACTGATGGGGATTCAAGTCAACAAAGTGAAGATTTTGATCTACTCGCTGTCTGGTTTGATGGCAGCACTTGCCGGGATCATCTTGACGTCGCGTCTGAACTCGGCGCAACCGACAGCCGGAACATCGTATGAGCTCGATGCGATCGCAGCGGTCGTCCTTGGTGGAACAAGCTTAGCCGGTGGACGCGGTTGGATTGTCGGGACGTTGATCGGTGCCTTGATCATCGGAACCCTTAACAACGGACTGAACTTACTTGGTGTCTCGTCCTTCTTCCAGCTTGTCGTCAAAGGGCTCGTCATCCTGTTCGCGGTACTCGCGGACCGGAAACAAACTACGTGATTTACCATCCAAAAGGAGGATATTGATATGAAAAAACTACTTGCACTCGTCATGATGGCGTTAATGGTCTTCGCAGCGGCTTGTTCGACGGAACAACCGGGCAGTGACACGGAAAAAGAGAAGAAAACAAAAGACTTCAAGATTGGTCTGTCGATTTCGACACTCAACAACCCGTTCTTCGTTTCGCTGAAAGAAGGCGCAGAAAAAGAAGCAAAAGCACAAGGCGCAACACTGCAAGTCGCGGATGCACAAGATGATGCCGCGAAACAAGCAAGCGACATCGAAGACATGATTCAAAAGAACGTCGATCTTATCTTGATCAACCCAACGGATTCAGCAGCAGTCGGTGCGGCTGTTCAAACAGCAAACGATGCGGACATCCCAGTCATCACAGTGGACCGGAATGCAGAAGCCGGTGACGTCATCGCGCACATCGCGTCGGATAACGTCGCAGGCGGGAAACAAGCGGGTGAGTACATGATCGAACTCGTGGGCGATAAAGCGAAAGTCGTTGAACTCGAAGGAATCCCGGGCGCATCGGCAACACGCGACCGTGGCGAAGGCTTCCACGCGGCAGTCGACAGCAAGCTTGACGTTGTCGCGAAACAATCCGCAAACTTTGACCGGGCAAAAGGTCTGTCGGTCATGGAAAACATCCTGCAAAACAACAAAGACATCAAAGCCGTCTTCGCACACAACGATGAAATGGCCCTTGGTGCCGTTGAAGCGTTGAAAGCAGCGGGCATGGAAGATGTCAAAGTCATCGGGTTTGACGCAACAGACGATGCCGTCAAAGCAGTCGAAGACGGTAAGATGGCCGGAACAGTTGCTCAGAAACCGGCTGAGATCGGTAAAACGGGAATCGACACAGCGATCAAACACCTTAAAGGCGAAACAGTCGAGAAGAACATTCCAGTTGAACTCGATCTCATCAAACCATAATTTTCCTCACCAGCCGGGCTGATTTTGTCAGCCGGCTGGTGTTTTTTGGAGGGAAGCTGAACTTCGTGAATCTATACCTTGTTCCCGTAGTTGTTTTTCTCTATAATGAAAGAAGCGTATATTACTGAAGGAGGATCATCGATGATCATTCATAACGTGGCTCTTGTCGGCCTCATCGTCGTTTCCGTTCTTCTCATCATCGTCGTTCTCTTGATGTCGGGCCGTACGGCTGGACTCGGAGCGTTGACAGGTGGGGCAGAACAATTATTTGGTCGCCAAAAAGCCCGTGGCTTGGATGCGGTCCTAAATCGTGTAGCGTCTATTTTAGGGGCATTATTCTTTATCTTGGCGTTACTCGTCGCTTTTTATAAGTGAGTACTGAAACGACAGCCGTCCGATCGCGCTGTCGTTTTTTCTTATTTCTCGATTTCTATTTTTTTATTTTGGGGTATAGAGTTAGAGGGGGAATCATTTTATGAAAATCACATTACCAAAACCATTCTTTTTTGAAGGCGGCAACCGGGCCGTTCTGTTGTTGCACGGCTTTACCGGCTCAAGCGCCGATGTCCGGATGCTCGGACGTTACCTGCAAAAACATGGTTATACATCACTGGCACCACAATATAAAGGGCACGCTGCCCCACCCGAAGAGCTGACGAAGACTGGGCCAGCCGACTGGTGGCAGGATGTCCTCGACGGTTACGAAGCGTTAAAAGCGAAAGGATACGACGAGATTGCGGTCTGCGGACTGTCGCTCGGCGGTGTCATGTCGCTTCGACTTTCGATGCACCGTCCGGTCAAAGCGGTCATTCCGATGTGTGCGCCGGCTTACATCAAAAGTGAAGACGTCATGTATGCAGGAGTCACGGAGTATGCCAGAGAATTTAAGAAGCGAGAAGGAAAATCGGTCGAGGAAATCGAGCAGGAGATGGCTGTGTTCGAACCGATGCCGACCTTAAAGGATCTGCAAGCCTTGCTGAAAGAGACACGCGATTCACTCGAAGATGTCTATGCACCGACACTCGTGATCCAAGCCCGCAACGATCATATGATCAACACGGATTCAGCCAACATCATCCATGATGGTGTCAGTGCCTTACAAAAAGATCTGATCTGGTATGAGAACTCAGGTCATGTCATTACGCTCGACAAAGAAAAAGAAACGCTCCACCAAGACATCCATGAATTTTTGGACGGCTTGAACTGGAGCCATTAACTGGAGGTGTCACGTTGGAATTACGTGAACGCATATTAGAGGTCATCGCGGCGGACGAACGTCCGTTGTCGATTGATCAATTAACGAAAAAATTGGAACTAACGGATACGGCACAGTTCAAGGAACTGATCCGGACGTTAAATGAACTCGAAGAAGAAGCGCTTGTCGCGCGGACCCGTTCGAACAAATACGGAACCCTCGCTCAAATCGGACAAGTCGCCGGAAAAATCTCGGTCCACCAACGTGGATTCGGATTCGTTTCACCGGAAGACGGTTCTGCAGGCGATATCTTCCTGCCGGCACCGGAACTCGGTAATGTCTACAACGGGGACCGTGTCCTCGTCAAAGTTTTTGCTGAATCAAACGGCGGAGACCGCCGTGAAGGCAAGTTACTCAAGATTCTCTCACGCGGACCGGCTGATTTCGTCGGAACGTTCGTCAGTCCAAAAGGACGGATTGAGTCAATCGCCTACATCGAGCCGGATGATTCGAAGCTGACGTTCTTACCGGTCGTCGCAAACGAAGATACGCTTGGTGCCGTCGACGGCCATAAAGTCCTTGCACGGATTACGAAGTATCCGGACGGCCGTTATGCCGGAACGGCAAAAGTCCTACAAATCATCGGTCATAAAAACGATCCGGGTGTCGATATCCTGTCGATCGTCCACAAGCACGGCATCAATGTCGACTTCTCGGACGCAGCGATTGCGGAAGCAAATGACATTCCCGATCAAATCGATGAGAAAGATCTCGTCGGTCGCGTCGACTTACGTAAGGAAGTCACGGTCACGATTGACGGCGCGGACGCAAAAGACTTGGATGACGCAGTCCACGTCAAGAAACTTGCGAACGGCAACTACGAGCTCGGTGTTCACATCGCCGACGTCTCACATTACGTCAAGGAAGATTCACCGCTCGACGAAGAAGCACGCGAACGCGGAACCAGTGTCTATCTCGTTGACCGCGTGATTCCGATGATTCCGCACCGTCTGTCCAACGGGATCTGTTCACTCAACCCGCACGTTGATCGGTTGACGCTCAGTTGTATCATGGAAATCGATCAAAACGGTGCTGTCGTCAACCATGAGATTTTACAGAGTGTCATCAAGACGACGGAACGGATGACGTATACCGATGTCCGTAAAATCATCGAACGCGAAGACGAAGAAGTGGTCGCAAAATACCATGATCTCGTCGCGAACTTCGATCAGATGGCGGAACTGGCTGCGATCCTCCGCGAACGCCGCTCACGCCGTGGCGCGATTAACTTCGACTTCCCGGAAGCGAAAGTGCTTGTCAACGAAGAAGGCAAGACAAGCGAAATCATCCTGCGCGAACGGTCCGTTGCTGAAAAACTGATTGAAGAGTTTATGCTCGCAGCGAACGAAACGGTGGCGGAGCACGTCCAACACCAAAAACTGCCGTTCATGTACCGGATTCACGATGAGCCGAAAGCAGAACGTCTCGATACGTTCTTCAAGTTCATCGCTAACTTCGGGATCAATGTTGAACGCAAAGGCGAGTCGGTCGCACCGAAGACGTTGCAATCGATCCTGAACGCCGTGGAAGGTGAACCGGAAGAAGCTGTCGTCAGTACGGTCATGTTACGGTCGCTCCAACAAGCGAAATACGACGTCGAACCGATTGGTCACTTTGGTCTGTCGACCGATTTCTACACGCACTTCACGTCACCGATCCGCCGGTATCCGGACTTGATGGTCCACCGTCTCCTGCGCGAGTACATCATCTTTAATGATAAATCGCAAAAGACACAGGACCGTTACTCTGCGATTCTGCCGGAAATCGCTGATCACGCTTCAAAACGGGAACGTCGTGCTGTCGACGCGGAACGCGAAACGAATGCACTGAAGAAAGCCGAGTATATGGAACAACATATCGGCGAAACGTTTGAAGGGGTCGTCAGCGGCGTGACCAACTTCGGTATGTTCGTCGAGTTGCCGAACACGATCGAAGGACTCGTTCACATCCAGGCGATGACGGATGACTTCTACCGCTACGACGAAGCAAACTATCAATTGATGGGCGAACGGACGAAACAACAGTTCCGGATCGGCGACGTCGTCGAGATTAAAGTCACCGGTGTCAACATCGATGAGAAGACAATCGACTTCGCGGTCGTCGGGATGCCGGAACGCCAACCGAAAAAACGCTTTGAGTCGAAGACGATCCGTTCAACGGGCGGCCGTCCGGGACAAAAACGCGACGACAAGAAAGACGACC
This sequence comes from Caryophanales bacterium, assembly GCA_902363455.1. GTDB lineage: Bacteria > Bacillota > Bacilli > Exiguobacteriales > Exiguobacteriaceae > Exiguobacterium_A. The sequence goes on from CABJAC010000001.1 coordinate 437,682, forward strand.
GTCGCGGGAAGTCGAAGCGTCCGAGTAAGCCGAAGGACCAGTCGAAAGGCAAAGGGTTCGCGCTGAAGGACAAGAAGGATAAACCGCCGTTCCATAAAGCGGTCTCGAATAAAAAACGGAAGCGCAAATAAGCGCTTCTGTTTAGAAATGTGGTGGAAGAGAGATGCCAAAAGGTACAAGTTCAAAAGTATTAGCCAACAACAAACGGGCGTCGTTTGATTATGCGATTGAAGATACGATCGAAGCGGGTCTCGTCTTGACGGGAACCGAAATCAAATCGGTCCGTAAAGGAAAAATCAGTATCGGCGACGCGTTCGTCCGGTTTGACGGCGGGGAAGCGATTCTCTGGAACTCGAACATCGCCCACTTCGAACAAGGGAACCGGTACAACCACGAACAGCTCCGTCCGCGGAAACTGTTGTTGCACAAAAAACAGATCGCCAACTTGATGGGACTCGTCTCGCGCGACGGCTACACGATCGTTCCGCTGAAGGTCTACATCAAAAACGGCTACGCGAAATGTCTGATCGGACTCGGCCGCGGGAAGAAGAAATTCGACAAACGCGACGATCTGAAGAAGAAGGATGCGAAGCGTGATATCGACCGTGCGTTACGCGACAAGCAAAAGTATTGAACCCGTAACACTTTTCTGCTATTATAATAGTATTCGGAAAGCCCCAATTTTATATCTTGGGGACGTTACGGATTCGACGGGGGTAGTTCGGTCTTCTGTGGCGTGTCGAGGGGTCGGCCTCGTTAAAACGCATCAGCCATAACTGGCAAAACTAACACACAACTCGCAGCAGCTTAATAGCTACTACGGATCCTAGCAGCCGTCGCCTGGTCGGCTGATTTCTAGGGTCTCACTTTAAACAGGCTACGCTTGGACCCTTCCGTCTGGAGGGAAAGAGAAGAGATGGAATCAGACTGGTCGGACGGACGCCTGTCAATTGGCAGCCTGACGACGAGATCCCAATAAATTGACTACACACGTAGAAGCTTAAGTATACGATGCCTTCGGACGTGGGTTCGACTCCCACCGTCTCCATACGACGAAATCAGTGGATTTCAAAAAAAGTGCTAAAATCCCTAATAAATAGGATTTTAGCACTTTTTGTAATAAAAAAATTAAGATATTTCATGGGGTAAATATTTTCAATTTTTTTGAGGACTTTGTTTTAATTCTGTAGCCAAATCTTGGTATAACTTCGTAATCTCTTCATTTGAAGTTATTTGTAAAAAACTTTCAATCATTAAAGAACTTCTTCTTTTTAAGTCTATATTTGTTAATTCTTTTTGAAACTTCTCTGGTGTAGTTGTTTCATTATAAATTTTTTCTATAGAAGAAGTAAATATGTCTAAAAGTCCACGCAGATGAACAAAATCTAATATAAAGTCGTCATCAATAGAGTGTAAATCAAAATTTTGGATTTCTTGATTTCTTTTTAATAATATTTTTAAATTGTAGTTTATTTTTTCGTAATCATTTCTTTCTAATTTAAAGTCTTTGGTATCATAAACTATAAAGAACAATAACTCAGCAAAAGCATTTTCAAAAAAACTTTCAATTATTACTGCATTTCTTTCTTTAGAAGCTTTTGAAGAATGTGATATTAGATTATTTTGATAATTTATAGTTAAAATAACGCCTAATAAAGTAAAAATTCCACCTAAAATACTTCCTAAATATCCACTGAAGAAAGAAATCCAAGTAGATTCTTTGCCGACTACAAATCTTTCGAATAATGTGATTTTCGCTAAAAAATTCACCAAGATAGGAAGAGATATTACTATTGCTACTCCGATAAAAATATGTTTTATGTATTTCTTCATTTGGACTCCTTTGTATTCCTACGAAATTTGAAAGTATAATTTCCTTAAGTAACTATTATATTACATTTTTAAATAAACGATAACTTAATCTTTTCATAATAAAATTTTAGGAAAGAGGTTAATATCTTATGATACGACGTGCCACCTTGATGGACGGAAAGGCCTTATCGGATTTGATGCGACGGATTGATCGGGAAACGAAATATATGTTGTATGAACCGGAAGAACGCAGCATGTCGACGGAGCAGGCGGAAGCGTTCATCGAACGATTTGGTCAGGCGGCGAACTCGGATATTTTCGTCGTCGATGTCGATGAGCAACTTGTCGGTTATGTGTTGGTCGTCGGTGGCAAACCAAGCCGAATCCGTCACCGGGCGAACCTCGTCATCGGCTTGCTCGACGCCTATACCGGTCAAGGTCTTGGTGCCGGATTACTCGAAGCAGTCGATGCCTTTGCCGTTGAAGCGGGACTCGTCCGGCTGGAACTGACGGTTCGGAAAGATAACCTGCGGGCAATCGAGCTTTATCATAAGTTCGGTTTCAACATCGAAGGAACACGGATTGCCTCGCTGTTCATTGACGGCGAGTACGTCGATGAACTGGCGATGTCGAAAATATTTACAGCAGAAGAAGTCTAAAAAAAGATGCTCGGTTGCCTCCTCTCAGATTGAGACGGGACAGACGAGCATCTTTTTTATTGCGATAATTTTGTTTGTTCGAACTCGACTTCGAGGACATTTTTGGCGTAATCCTTGCCCCAGTCGTACATCGCGTCCAAAATCGGCATCAGGCTGTAGCCGTGTGGCGTCAACGAATATTCGACCTTCGGCGGAACGACCGGATAGACTTCCCGGTGGATGATATGGTGATCTTCCAGCTCCCGTAATTGATTAACGAGCATCCGTTGCGTAATACCGGGCATCAGGCTTTTCAGCTCTCCGAAGCGTTTAGTCCCTTCTTTCCCAAGGTGCCAAAGAATCAGCATCTTCCATTTCCCCCCGATGATCGAGAGGGTCAATTCTTTTTCACAGTTAAACTGCCGGTCTTCAAAATGTGGCATCGTCCCACCTCCTTTTTTAGTATAGCCCTCTTGTCATCGACAGTATACTTTTCCGCACTATGTATGAAAAACCGCACTATGTAAATTAAAAGTGCGTACTTCCCAAGTTCGTCTATGAGGATTATATTTAGTCATGTTCCTTCACGAACGTCAGAAGGAAGTGCCAGGATTCACAAATAGAGAGAAGAATGGGAGAGATAAATTATGAAATTACAATTAGCAATCGATTTAGTAGATACAGCAGGTGCCATCGCTTTAGTCAAAGAAATTGGCGAAGAAAACTTAGATATCGTTGAGATTGGGACACCGGTCGTCATCAACGAAGGGCTTCGCGCTGTTAAAGAAATGAAAGCGGCATTCCCGAACTTAACAGTTCTCGCCGACTTAAAAATCATGGATGCTGCCGGTTATGAAGTCAGCCAAGCTGTCGCACACGGTGCCGATATCGTGACGATTCTTGGAGCAGCCGAAGATATGTCGATCCAAGGTGCGGTTGAAGAAGCGAAAAAATCAGGCAAGAAGATTTTGGTTGATATGATCGCTGTCAAAGATATCGCGACACGTGCGAAAGAACTTGATGAACTCGGTGTTGACTACATCTGTGTCCACACAGGTTACGATCTTCAAGCCGTCGGTCAAAACTCGTTCGAGGATCTCGCAACAATCAAATCAGTTGTTAAAAACGCTAAAACAGCAGTTGCTGGTGGAATCAAGATGGAGACATTACCGGAAGTCATCGCAGCACGCCCAGACCTCATCATCGTCGGTGGCGGGATTACCGGACAAGACGACAAACAAGGAACAGCGTCAACGATGCGTCGGATGCTGCAAGAGGCGTAAATGACACATATTCAAACGATTTTACACGAGCTGACGTCGACGGTCGAAGCGATTGATCAAGCCGAGACGACGCAACTCGCCGAAGCCGTTCTGAAGGCAGACCGGATCTTTCTCGCTGGAGCCGGTCGCTCCGGCTTGATGGGCAAAGCGTTTGTCATGCGTCTGATGCACATGAACTTCGATGCGTATGTCGTCGGTGAGACGGTCACCGCGAACTTGCGTGAAGGGGACTTGTTGATCATCGGATCAGGATCCGGTGAGACGAAAACACTCGTCCCGATCGTCGAGAAAGCGAAACAGATCGGTGGAACCGTCGCGGTCGTAACGATTGAGCCGACGTCGACACTGGCGAAGTTAGCGGACTTAACCGTCAAACTGCCGGGAGTGCCGAAAGAGCGGACAGCCACAGCGGATGAAACGGTTCAGCCGATGGGATCATTGTTTGAACAAACGATGTTGCTGTTTTACGACACATTGATTCTTCACATCATGGCGGAGAAACAACTTGATTCAAAAACGATGTACGGCAAACATGCTAATTTGGAATAGAAGAAATCATAAGACCGGTAGACGTGTGTGACACGTTTGCCGGTCTTTTTGGTATAATTTTCAAAAAGGTATTCCCATTTGTGTAAGTTTATTCGGATGACAGAAAGAATCGACTTGTGATAATGAGAGAAACGAAGGGGTAGAAAGGAGGACGGGGAATGCGTTTTGTAAAGCCGATGACAATCATCGTATTGATCAGCAGTTGTCTCCTGTCGGGATGCATGTCTGAGACGGAAGAACCTGTCGTGAAACCGCCTGCTGACGTTAAATCAGTAAAACCAGTTAAAGAAAAAAATGAGGTGGAGGAATTTTTAATCAAAGAGCCATCGAAAGATGCGGATACACCGGGAAAAGCGGCCGTCGAACAGATTCAACTGACATTTAAAAATGGACAAACGGCTGTCCCGACCGAAGACGATGTCTTGTCGGAAGCAATTCTCGGTCAAAAAGCGGTTGTCAGTCTGCATGCACCGGAAGGACAGAATGATTACATAGTTTTGTTCTATGAAAGGGTTAATCGTTGGACATTAACCGGGATTCTTCCTGTGACGGGGCCGAATATATCCGGGCGTTCGGAATCACGTGGATTGAAGCTTCCGTTTCAAACGTTTAAGAAAAATGAAATGGTCTGGAATGACGAAAAAGACGCTTCGACCACGTGGACGTTTACCGGGAAACAGTCTATTATCACAGTCTCGAAGCTGTCGCGGCAAACGATGGACGATAATCAATCAGCGGTCGTGACATTATCAAACGGAATTGAAGCATACATCCATGAGACGAAGCGGGAAGCCAGCTTGTCTTATCAGGACGGCGAACAGACGGTTCTCTTAGCCGGAAATGTCTCAGTTGCTAGTCTCAAAACACTTGCGGAATCACTGCCATCTGTGACGTCTCTATCATTTCCGTATTCTGAAACAGAATGAGAAAAATCGCCCGTTTCCCGCAACTCCTGACAGAGTAGGTGAAAACGAGCGATTCTTTTTTACATATTTAATGTCTTACCACTTCATGTCAAAATCAGCCCCGACATCTTTCGCCAAATGCGCATCCGATCCGTAAACGAGCGGAATGCCTAAAGACTGCGTGAGTTGCAGGAGTTCCGGGTAAGGATAGGAAAGACCGCATAACGGTTTCCGCAGTCCGGCCGTATTGAGATCAAGCGTAAAGTCCGCCTGACGGATTTTACGGACCGTCTCATCCAAGTTCGCCGGCGTCTGCTCAAGCGGATAGGCCTGGATGAACTTCGTCGGCAACGTCAGGTGACCGAGGCGTTTTGGCTGATGCGGACCGAGGTTCGTCATGACAAGTGCCTGGATGCCTTCGTAATAGCGCTCGTGGGCGGCTGTGACACTGCCTGTCGCCGTGACGATCTCACCAAAACTTTCCTTGCTGAAGTCGACCATATAATACCGGTCCTCGATCCAGAGGTAATGCAGCGACAGGATGCCGTCCGTCAGCTCGGGACCATACCGGGCGATGATGTCCCGCGTGCCGTCGACGTCATGCTCCCAGTAATCAAACTCCATTCCGATCCGGATGTCGATATCGTTTTTGTATGTGTCGCGTAACGTCTTCAGTTCTTCAATGTAGCGTTCGGCTGTCGCAAACGACATCCCGGAATCGTTATCGGGTGCCGGATCGACGAGTCCTTCCGGCAGCGGGGCGTGCTCGGTGAAGCTGATTCGTTCGAGACCTTGTACCAGGGCGCGTTCGATATACGCTTCGAGTGGATCCTTTGTTCCGTGCGGACAATACGGGCTGTGGACGTGACCGTCCCATTTGATCAATTGCATGACAAAACCTCCAATATGTTTTTTTCAGTACGAAAACAGGCAAAAGGATTGACAATCGAACCACAAAAAAGGTATCTTATCGTTAAATAATTTAGCGTGGTACAGTGATAACAAGATAAAGGAGTGGCGACATGCAATCATTTTCTACGATTCGACTCAAAGACGGGGCGACGGACTACGTCGGGCAATCAGCTGAACGCCTGCAACGTGTCATCCGCCAGCTCGAGGATGGGCTCGAACAATCTAACTATACCCGATTAATCACCCCTTTAATTGAAGAAGTCGGTGGCCGGGAACAAATTCGGATGGATTTTACGACAAGTGTTGCACGGGCGCTCAGTGAGCGGGGCCGCGAACAATATAAACGTGTCTTTTACAGTGGTTCGGTCTTCCAGCCGGAAGAAAAGTTCCAAGTCGGTTTTGAAGAGCGGGGCGTCATTGCCGAGGTTGAAGCAATTCAACTCGGTGTCCGGTTGATCGAAGAATTGACAGGTAAAGAAGTGACGTTGTCGATCGGCGACGCCGGACTGATTGAACACCTGATTGAAACGCGGGTCGGCGACCACCATCTGCGGGATCAAGTGACACAGATGCTGCGGTTACGGAACGTCATCGAACTGAAGCGGATTGCCCGGGAACTCGATGATGCCTTGCTCGCCAAACTCCCGCTCTTATTTGGTCGGGAAGGGGCGGAACAGATCTTGCCGTATGTCGACGAAACCCGCTTAAATGCCGTCATCGATTTAGCAGACGCGGTCAATGCCGATCTCGACTTCGGACAGATGGGGCTGCAGACATACTACGATGGTGTGACAATTCACGGTTTCATCGAGGGTGTGACTGAGCCGGTGTTGGTCGGAGGACGATACGACCGGCTGTACGAACAATTTGGTCAGGAACAACAAGCGTTCGGGATCGGATTTTCCGTCGAACGACTCGCGGAGGTGCTCTAAATGCGGATTGGGATTACGAAAGGCCGGCTGTCGAAAACGACGGAACGGTATTTAAAAGAAGCAGGCGTCGAAACGTGGGGGGCGATCGAACGTGAATTGATCGTCAAGCGCGGCGAACATGAATTCGTCTTCATGAAAGGGTCGGATTTGATTCCGTATGTCGCCCAAGGCGTCCTCGACGTAGCCATCACCGGCAGCGACATCCTGCTCGAATCGGATCAGGAATTATCGGAACTGGCAGAATTGCCATTCGGGATTTGCCGGATGTCGGTCTGTGCAAAAGAACCGTTGCAGTTCGAAGGCGGACGCCGGGTCCGGATTGCGACCAAATATCCGGTCATCGCGAAACGTTACTTCAGTGAACTTGGTGTCGATGTCGATATCGTGCCGCTGAACGGTTCGGTTGAACTGGCACCACTGCTCGGACTGGCCGATGCGATCGTCGATATCGTCGAAACGGGTGAAACACTCCGGGCGAACGGTCTGAACGAATACGAAAAAATCATCGATATCAACGCCCGATTCTTTACAAGCGAGTGGACGTTGAAACGCAAACGCGTCGAAGTGATTCAATTACTCGAACAGCTGACAGAAGGAGTGACTCGGTAATGGCAACGACAAAAAACTTCAGTGTCGACCGTGAGACGGAGCAAGCCGTCCGGTCGATTCTGGAACAAGTGGCAAACGACGGCGATGCAGCCGTCCGTCGCTATACAAGTGAATTTGACCGTGTTGATTTGACAGACTTCCGTTTGGATGAAACGAAGATTCAAGAAGCGTTTGATCAAGCCGATCCGAATCTGGTCGACTCGTTAAAACTGATGGCGACTCGACTCGTTGAGTGGCACGAACAAGAATTGCCGTCCGACATCGAGCTCGTCGAAGCGGACGTCACCCGTCGCCAACGGTTTGTTCCGGTTGACTCGGTCGGGATTTATGTCCCGGGCGGAGCAGCAAGTTATCCGTCGACCGTCCTGATGAACGCGATTCCGGCTAAAGTCGCCGGCGTCGAGCGGGTCGTCATGGTGACACCGGTCACTGGACTCGGCATGGAAGTATTGGTCGCGGCTAAAATCGCCGGTGTGACAGAAATCTATACGATCGGTGGCGCCCAAGCCGTCGCTGCCTTGACGTTCGGTACGGAATCGATTCAAGCAGTTGATTTGATCGTCGGACCGGGTAACCGGTTTGTTGCCGAAGCGAAACGTCAAGTCTACGGCATCGTCGGTATCGACTCAGTCGCCGGACCGTCGGAAGTCGTCGTCATCGCTGATGAGACGGCGCATCCGGACCGGATTGCTGCGGATCTCCTCGCCCAAGCAGAACACGATCGTGATGCGGTTGCGATTGCCTTTGTCCCGACGGAAGCAATGAAAGCGGACGTCGATGCGAACGTTGAACGCCGTCTGCAACAGTTACCGCGCCAGGAGATTGCACGCCGGGCGATGGAAAACGGCGGTGTCTTCGTCGCTTCACTTGATGATGCGATTGCAGAAGCGAACCGTTTGGCTGCCGAACACTTGGAACTCGCTGTCGCGAACCCGCAAGAGGTCGTCAAGTTGATCCGTCACGCCGGGATGATTTTCCTCGGACACGAAACACCGGAAACACTGGGTGATTATGTCGCCGGGACGAACCACGTCTTACCGACGTCCGGGACAGCCCGCTTTGCGTCCGGCTTATCGGCACGAACGTTCTTACGTCACCAGACGATGCTCGAAGCGACACGGGAAGGTGTCGCTCGACTGTCAAATGCCGCGAAAACCGTTGCCCGGGTCGAAGGACTCGAAGCACACGCACAAGCGATAGAAGTGAGGGAAAACTGATGCGATTACACCAAAACGAACGATTTACGGCACACAGCCCGGTTGGCATCGAGACGATCAAACAACTCGTCGAGACGTTTCCAATCAATGAATATCCGGTCGAAGTCATCGATCAAGTCAAAGCATCGTACAGCGCCTATGCCGGTGTCCGTCCGACGCAACTCGTGGCCGGGAACGGCTCCGACGAACTGATTGGTTATCTCTGTGCCCGCTATGCCGGTCCAGAGTCACCGGTCATCACCTCGCAACCGGACTTCGTCATGTATCAGTTTTATGCCGACCGCGCACGGGCCGACTTCAGTAAAGTCCCGTTGCTCGACGGGATGGCACTTGATGTCGATGGACTGCTCGCTGCACCGGGCAACATCATCTTCCTCAGTCACCCGCATAATCCGTCAGGGATCTTGCGGAAAGAACAGGATGTCCGCCGATTGCTCGACAGCGGAAAATATGTCGTGATTGATGAAGCCTACATCGACTTTGCCCTCGAACAATCGATGGTCGCTCTGCTCGACGAGTATCCGAACGCGATCATTCTCCGGACGTTGTCGAAAGCGTTTGGTCTCGCCTCCTTGCGACTCGGCTTCCTGATTGCCAGTGAACAGGTCGTCGCGGAAGTCGAATCAATCAAGTCGCCGTATAACGTCTCCGGACTCTCGGCTGCCGTCGGAATCGCCATCATGGCGGAGCCGGAACTCGATCTTGTCTTAGAAGAAACGTTTGCGAGCCGGGACACGATTGCCCGTCTGGTCGAACCGCTTGGCCGAACTTATCCGAGTGCTGCGAATTTTGTTTACGTTGAATACGACGAAGCTGAACGCTTCACTGAACGTTGTGCCAACGCTGGACTGCGGATCCGTTTGTTTGACGGAGCCTTCCGCGTCAGTTGCGGTTCGACGGAAGCGATGGAAATCTTAGAGAAATGTGTAGAGGAGGAACTGCAATGCGTCGTGGGACAAGTGAACGAGTAAGTTCAGAATCAGAAATCAAGGTCGCGGTCGACCTGAGTGGCGGACCGGTTGAAATCAAGACAGGCGTCGGCTTCTTTGACCACATGTTGACCTTGTTTGCCTTCCAGGCCCGGATTGGTCTGGTGATTGAAGCGAAGGGCGATCTCTGGATTGATGCCCACCATACGGTGGAAGATACGGCGATCGTTCTCGGAGCTGCCTTGACGGAAGCGTTAGGCGACAAAGCCGGTATCGAACGGTACGGTGAATCGCGTGTGCCGATGGACGAGACCCTTGCCTCGGTTGTCCTCGACTTCAGCGGTCGTCCGTATACGGTGTTCCTCGCCGAATTCAAAAATCCGAAGCTCGGCGATTTTGATACGGAACTGGCGGAAGAGTTTTTCCAAGGCTTGTCCCGCAGTGCCCGAATGACGATTCATGCGCAAGTCCTCTACGGTTCGAATACGCACCACATGATTGAAGGACTGTTTAAGGCACTGGGGCGGGCTGTCCGTCAAGCGGTTGCCGTAACCGGTGACGGCGTCCCGTCGACGAAAGGACTGATTGACCAATGATCGCGATCGTAGATTATGGTGTCGGCAATATCGCCAACATCGAACGGGCGTTAAAAGAGCTCGGAGAAGCCGTCATCGTCACGAGTGATCTGGAATTGCTCGGACAGGCGGAAGCGCTCGTCTTACCGGGTGTCGGTGCGTATGCCCCGGCAATGGCCCGGTTAGAAGAGACGGGACTGATTGAGTTCTTACAGGAACAAGCGACGAAAAAACCATTCCTCGGGATTTGTCTCGGGATGCAACTGTTGTTTGAATCAAGCGATGAAGACGGACAGACACAAGGGCTCGGTATTTTACCGGGAACGGTCGAAAAGTTACCGAGTGACGTCCGCTTGCCGCACATGGGCTGGCACCAGTTGACGAACCATGGAGAAGCCGTCTATTTCGTCCACTCGTACGGTGCTGTCTGTGAACCGGACTGGATCGTCGACTCGGTCGAATACGGACGACTCGTCCCGGCCATCGTCCAAAAGGACTTGGTGACAGGGATGCAATTCCACCCGGAGAAGAGTGGCGAAGTCGGATTGAAATTACTTAAGGAATGGAGAGAGACGACATGCAACTCTACCCAGCAATCGATTTAATGAGCGGACAGGCCGTCCGGCTCAAACAAGGTGATTTTCAACAGCAGACCTTTTTCGGGGATGCGTTGACGATTGCGAGACGGTTTAAAGAAGACGGTGCGACAGCGATTCACCTGATTGATCTCGATGGCGCGAAAGCCGGTGAACCCCTTCACTTGAGCCTGATTGCGGACATCAAAAAAGAAACCGGTTTGTTCGTCGAAGCCGGCGGCGGCGTCCGCAACATCGAAACGGTCGAAGCCTACGTTGGCGCCGGGATTGACCGAATCTTGATCGGCACCGTTGCGCTCGAAGACGAAGCGTTGCTCGAACAGATGATTGAGCTTGCCGGTGATAAGTTGGCAGTTGCCTTGGATGCCAAAGACGGCATCGTCCAGACACGCGGCTGGCTCGAAGCGAGTGACTGGACGCTCGAGCGGGCGATCGAACACTTGATTCAAAAAGGCATTAAGACCTTTTTATACACGGACATCTCCCGTGACGGGATGATGCAGGGACCGGATGTTGACGGACTCGACCGCTTAAAACGGGACGGCGTTGAACTGATTGCGTCCGGTGGCGTGACGACGGTCGAAGACGTCGCCCGCTTAAAAGAGATCGGGATGGACGGTGCCGTCATCGGTCGTGCCTTGCTCGACGGTTCGTTGTCGTTGAAAGAGGTGCTTCGCGTATGTTGATGAAACGGATCATTCCTTGCCTCGATGTCAAGGAGGGGCGCGTCGTCAAAGGCGTGAAGTTTCAAAATCTGCGCGACCTCGGAGATCCCGTCGCCGTCGCGAAATACTATTACGAACAAGGTGCCGATGAGCTGGTGTTACTTGATATCTCGGCAACGCAGGAAGGACGCGACACGATGCTCGATATCGTCGAGCGGGTGGCGGAAGTCATCTACATGCCATTTACGGTCGGGGGCGGCATCAAGACACTGGAAGACGCGAAACGATTGATTCGCGCCGGTGCCGATAAAGTCTCCCTCAATTCATCGGCGTTACAGAACCCGCAACTGATTCAAGACATCAGCCGCTTGTTTGGTGTTCAGGCGACGGTCGTCGCGATCGACGCCAAGCGGACCGGTGATTCGTGGGGCGTCTTCTCGCACGGCGGTACACAAGCCGTCGGACGGGACGCAATCGAATGGGCGAAGGAAGCGGTATCGCTTGGAGCCGGTGAATTGCTCGTCACGTCGATGGATGCAGACGGAACAAAAGACGGCTACGATTTGGAATTGATTCAACGTTTACGCGAAGTCGTCAATGTGCCGTTGATCGCCTCCGGTGGGGTCGGGACACTTGAACACTTGGCGGAAGGGCTCGAAGCGGGAGCCGATGCGGCACTTGCGGCATCGATTTTCCACGAAGCGACTTATACGATGCCGGAGACAAAAGACTACTTGAAGGCGAGAGGAGTCGACGTCCGATGATCGAATTGAATTTTTCGAAGGGACTCGTCGCGGCCGTGATTTTAGATGAGACGACAAACGATGTCCTGATGGTCGGATTCATGGATCAGGCGGCTTACGACAAGACGCTTGCGACCGGACTCGTCACGTTTTTCTCGCGGACGAAAAACCGCCTTTGGACGAAGGGAGAGACGAGCGGGAATACGCTCGAACTACGCCGTATGTGGATCGACTGCGATCAGGACAGTCTGTTGATCACCGTCAAAGCGAACGGACCGACGTGCCATACCGGCAATCGGACATGTTTCTATACAGAAGTGGAGGTGTCGCATGCTACATGAACTTGAACGTACAGTAAAAGAAAAAATCGCGTCACAAGATGAGGCGTCTTATACGAACTACCTGGTCAAAGCCGGGCGGGAAAAAATCGCCAAAAAGTTTGGCGAAGAGGCTTTTGAAGTCGTCCTCGCGGGCGACGACACCCTCGCGGAAGAGACAGCAGATTTGCTGTATCATCTGACGGTGTTGCTTGCTGATCGGGGTGTTTCGTTTACGGACGTCGAAGCCGTCTTGAACGAACGCCACGGAACAAAGTCGACGTTTAAGGATCGACCGGATATCGAACAGTGGTAATCGAAAACTCTGCATTCCTCAAACGGGATGCAGAGTTTTTTTGCTGAAAAAAGTGGGAAAACAACAAAGGAAGTGTCATCAAATCGTCAGAACATTTTGATAGGCATTTAATAGAAAGCGGGCGTATAATCAAGAGCATAGTCTGTTTGTCCAGAAAGTAGGTGTCATCTTGATCACGAAAAAAGAAATCACGAAAACGATCAAAGAACAATCAAAAGAAACAATCGAAGAGTTGCTTGCGAAAGGCGACTCGTTAAAAGAAGAGATTGCCAGTGCGATTACGCACGGACTGGGTGTTATCTTCAGTATCGTCGCTTTAGTATTGCTAGTCCTGCAAGCCTCGAAGTCGGGCAGTGCCTGGAACATCACCGCCGTCAGTATTTTTGGCGCGACGATGATTTTACTCTACCTGTTCTCGACGTTGATGCACTCACTCATGCATACGCGTGCCAATAAAGTCTTACAGATCCTCGATCACGCGGGAATCTACTTATTGATTGCCGGGAGTTATACACCATTTGCCTTGATCACGTTGCGCGGACCACTCGGTTGGACGTTGCTCGGCATCGTCTGGGGTGTCGGGATACTCGGGATCATCTGGAAACTGTATTCGACCGGAAAACATGTTTGGATTTCGAACGCCTCGTATTTGATTCTCGGCTGGTGTTGTATATTCGCCATCAAACCGATGTATGAAGCCCTTGGTTTACAAGGATTCCTTCTCCTGCTTGGTGGGGGACTCGCCTATTCACTTGGTGTCATCTTTTACGTCTGGGCACGCTTGCCTTACAATCATGCGATTTGGCATCTGTTTGTCCTCGCCGGCAGTATCTTAATTTTCTTATCGATTTTCTATTACGTGGCGCCGGCATCGGCACCGTTGTCTTGAAAAACTTAAAGTTACGGGACTGGCTCCCGTTTACACTCTACATGCTGATGGGTGTTGGACTGCTCCTCTATTTCCGTTTTTCGGGAATGATGGAGCAGTTTGATATCCAAGCACTATCGGACTGGATTCGCCAGCAGGGTGCTTTCGGCATGTTGCTGTACATATTGGCTTATACGATCCGTCCGCTCGTCTTTTTCCCGGCGAGCTTGTTGACGGTCTTTGGCGGTTATACCTATGGTCCGTGGGTCGGGACGATTCTCGATGTCGTCGGTGCCGGAACCGGCAGCCTGCTCAGCTTTTGGATTGCCCGCCTGCTCGGTCGGCGCGGGATTGAAAAAATCATCGGTACCGGCAAACTAACAGCGCTCGACGAACGGATTGCGACGAACGGATTTGTCGTCGTCTTGATCGTCCGGCTGATTCCGCTGTTTCCGTTTGACGCGATCAGTTACGCGTCGGGCTTGTCGAAGATTAAATTCCGGCAGTTTGCACTCGCCAGTTACCTTGGGATCATTCCGGGTGCCTTTGTCTACAACAACATCGGTGCGAGTCTGAGGGATCCGTTTTCCTGGCAGTTTTTCTTTGCCATCTTCTTATATCTCTTATTTTTTACCGTCGGTTTTTTTGCACAACGGATGTTACGGAAAAAACAAAACAATGAGCACATGTAAGCGCTTTATGTCATAATATGAATGCAGAGATGTGAACCGACATGGTAAAACAGCCTAGCATTTATTTAGGGGGAGTAATGAGTGATGGAACGAGTATTACGGGATGGTTTTATCTTTTTATCGCAAAATAAGACATTGAATGGTCTGGCGAAACGGTATGGTCTGAAATTCGGTGCGGGTCGCTTCGTCGCGGGGGATTCACTGGAAGCCTCAAAACGCGCAATTCAGGATTTGAACTCAAAAGGATTATGCGTCACGATGGATCACCTCGGTGAGTTCATCTCAACGGTCGGAGAAGCGGAAATGATGACGCAGGAATGTATTCGTGCAGTGGAAATGATTGCGGAAGAGAAACTAGACTCGCAACTTTCACTGAAATTGACGTCACTTGGTCTTGATATCTCGGATGAATTGATCCGCTCGAACATGGAACGGATTTTGACACGGGCGAAGGAAGTAGGCGTCTTCGTCACAATCGACATGGAAGATGAGCCGCGTTGTGAAAAGACGATTCAACTGTTCGAAGAATTACGTCAATCATTTGATAACATCGGAACGGTCATCCAGTCGTACTTGTACCGGTCGGAAGACGACATCAAACGTGTCGGACGATTCGAGACGAACTTACGGATTGTCAAAGGCGCATATAAAGAGCCGGCAACGGTCGCCTTCCCGGAAAAAGAAGATGTTGACCACAACTACATCAAGCTCGTCAAACTGCAACTCTCACTTGGTAACTACGCTGCAGTCGCGACGCATGACGATGCGATGATCGAACAGATTATCCGCTATGCGAAAGACAACGGTATCGGCAACGACAAGTTCGAATTCCAGATGCTGTACGGCATCCGTGTCGAGCGTCAGCTTGAACTCGTGAAGCTCGGCTATAAAGTCCGCGTCTACGTCCCGTATGGTCGTGACTGGTACGGCTACTTTATGCGTCGTTTGGCGGAACGTCCGGCGAACGTGGCGTTTGTCCTTAAAGGCATGGTTAAAGGTTAATAGGGAAACGTGAGATGGAGCTGTCATGGCTTCATCTTTTTTTATCATTTCTTAATGATTGTTCGAAAGATTTTTACGTCCCGTGCTTTCCTCGGGCGAGACGCAAGTCGCGGCTCTTTGACCCATCGGATCAACGAGCCGGGTCTTGCCTGTCTCTGACAGCGCAAAAAACCGCGCTTTTTCCCGTAGGAGTCACGGGAAGCAAATCTTTCTTCACTTACTACATATACTACATATACTACATAGGAGGCATGGTCATGGATGGAACGGAACAGCAGTTGAAAATGCAGCTGCAACAAGAGGATACTATTATTTCGGAGGAACTGCTTGATCAGATGCTGCATCACATCGGCAGTTTAGATCCGGTCCTTCGCGATGACCTAATTTTTTCAAGACTAGCGGAATGGATTATGTCAGGAGAGTTCACGTTGACGTCTGCTAAACGAATTGTCTCGTTTGTACTCAGTCCGGATGGTTTGTTTTATAAAATGAAGACTTCCGATGATACAGCAGTTTTTACCCGTTCATTTTCGGCTTTGCTTCTGGCAGCAGTATTGGAAAAGGATGCTGCACATCCACAACTGAAGGAGCAGACATACGAACAGATTTCTAATCAATTATTGGAATATCTGAGTAACGAAACCGACTTTAGGGGATTTGTTCCTGACTATGGTTGGGCGCATAGTATTGCCCATATTGCCGACGTCTATGATGCTTGGTTCAAGCATCCCTGGTGTCAGGTCAGAAATGAGCAAGCGGCGATTGGTCGGTTCATCGAAATTTTGATGACACCGGACTATGTTTTTATCGATGAAGAACAGGAACGTGTCATCACTGCTTGGTTAGCGGCAAGAGAACAAGGAATGACAGACGAAATCTTGTTTACGACGATTGAGACATCAGTCCAAACCTTGCTTGATCTACCGGTGAATTGGAGCGACGAACGATTTACTGTGCTCCGCAATACAAAACAATTACTACGGACACTGTACTTTCGGGTGAAATGGCAAGACAAGACATCCATCCTCCCGGAACGGATTGAACACTTGCTGTTTCAAATCCATCAACGGTATCAGTAAACAAAAACAGACGTGTCCACTCGACTTCTACGGGAAAAGGAAGCTTGCTTCCGTCAGGGACAGGCAAGACCCGGTCATCGCTAGATGATCGCGGCTTGCGTCCCGCCCGAGAAAAGCGGGTGGACATACGTCTGTTATAAGAACGCGCTTTTTTAACCTCGCGTCCGAAACGCAAACAAACAAGAAAACGCATGGGCCTGATCGAGTAACCGGTGTCCGGTCATGACGGCACCTTCTTTTTGAATGACGGCTTCATCAAGCAACGTCCATCCGAGTTCATCTGCCAGTTGGACGAGTTCCCACGGCATCATCGTATTGCCCATCGGGGCGTCTTCTCCATGCAGGCGACGGTACGATAACCCTCGTGGTGCCGCCGTTGGTCCAAGCAGACTGATGACGACAAGCGGCGAAACGCGGCTGATTTCTTTAAGTACCGTGACGGGACGCGTCGACCATTCGAGTGAATTGACGGCAATGACGACGTCAAACGTATCATCCGCAAACGGTAATGCTTCACCGGTTCCGACGACGAAGTCGAGTGCCGGTGATTTGTCACGGGCGATCCGGATCATCTCTTCCGACAAATCCAGTCCTGTGACCTGAAACGCGTCCGCGAGTAACCGGCAAGCCGCGCCGTCGCCGCATCCCAAGTCGAGTAAGTTGCCGGACTTGATGACGGATTTCAGAAACGGAATGATTGTTTTCCGGCTGCCTGTCGTCCACATCATCTCCGATCGTTCCGCCCAATCCGTCGCTTTTTGATCCCATAATTGTTCCGTCGGTTTCATGAGAATTCCCCCTTTGCCTTCAGTCTAACAGGAAAATTTGACCAATAGCTGATTTTTTATTGCTACTGAATGATAATTCATTTATGATGGAGAGGTAGAAGGAAGCAGTGGAAAAACGGACGGCTTCTTTTTTTGTCAGAATAATGAATGGTTGTTCATTCAATTACGAATCAGGGGGTCTATCATGGCGAGTCAAATCGGTCAGCCGACCACAGTACACACGACGAAACATATTCAATTCGCCGTCATTATCGGTTCAGGGGTCATGGGTGCAGGGATTGCCGCACACCTCGCGAACGCGGGAATCCGGACATTGATGCTTGATATCGTACCAAAAGAATTAACCGCGCAGGAGACGAAACAAGGATTGACGCTGGATGATGCAGCAGTTCGTTCACGGATTGCCCGCGACAACCGTCAGAAGTTACTCAAACAAAATCCGGCACCACTGGCTTCGAAACAATTACTCGATTTAATTGAAGTCGGAAACCTCGAAGACGACTTGGAACGCCTCAAAGAAGCGGACTGGGTGATTGAAGTCATCGTTGAACGGCTTGATGTCAAACAACAGTTGTTTGCGACAATTGAACCGTTCTTACGCGAAGATGCGATCGTCAGTTCCAACACGTCAGGGATTTCCATCGAAGCGATGCGTCAAGGACGTTCGGATTCGTTTAACGCCCGGTTCCTCGGGACCCATTTCTTTAATCCGCCGCGTTACTTGAAGTTACTCGAACTGATTCCGACAAGTGACACGGATCCGGAAGTCGTCCGGTTCATGAAACAGTTTGCGGAAGAACGTCTCGGTAAAGGGGTCGTCATCGCAAAAGATACACCAAACTTCATCGGCAACCGGATCGGGACATACGGTCTGCTCGTCACACTGGATGAGATGAAAAAGGGCGGCTATTCGATCGGGGAGGTCGATTCCGTCACCGGACCAGTACTCGGTCGTCCAAGCTCAGCGACGTTCCGGACGCTTGATGTCGTGGGAATCGACACATTCGTTCACGTTGCGAACAACGTCTACGACCTGTTACCGGATGGAGCGGAAAAAGACACGTTCGCCGTGCCGGAAGAAATGAAACGGTTGGTCGACGAAGGATCACTCGGAGCAAAGTCGGGACAAGGCTTCTATAAAAAAGTTGGCAAACAGATCCTGGAACTTGATCTTGCAACTTTTGAATACGTCGAAAAGAAAGCGCTTACTGAACTGTCGATCGGTCAAGCAAAAGCTCTTCCGGGCGCCAAAAATAAACTGAAAGCCGTTGTCTTTGCGAAGGACCGTGTCGGTGCCCTGCTGTGGCCGATCCATGCGAAGACGTTACTGTACTCGGCTCAACTGACACACGAAATCGCGGATGACATCAAAGCGATTGACGAAGCGATGAAATGGGGCTTCGGGTGGAAAATGGGACCGTTCGAGACATGGGATGCGCTCGGCGTCGAGAAGACGGTTGCGAAGATGAAGCAGGACGGCTACGACGTACCGGCTTGGGTCGACGAGATGCTTGCGTCAGGCGTCACCAGCTTCTACAACGAAGACGGTCAGTTCTATGATGCGCAGACGCAAACGTATGTCGGCAGTACCGTCAATCCGAAAGAAATCCGCTTACGCGACGTCCGCAAATCAAACGGCGTCTTGCTTGAAAACAACGGTGCCCGTCTGCTTGATCTCGGAGACGACGTGGCAGTCCTTGAATTCACGTCGAAGAGTAACGCAATCGGCGTCGACATCATGCAGATGATCGAACAGTCGATTGATCTCGTTGAAAAAAATCACCGGGGTCTTGTCATCGCAAACGACGGCAAAAACTTCTGTGTCGGGGCGAACCTGGCGATGATGTTGATGGAAGCAGAGGATGAAAACTGGTTCGAACTCGACTGGATCATCAACAAGTTCCAGCAGTCGATTCAAAAAATCCGTTACGCGTCGCGTCCGATCGTCGTTGCCCCACAAGGGATGACGCTTGGCGGCGGAACGGAAATCTCGCTTCCGGCAGCCCGTTTGCAGGCCGGTCTTGAAACGTATATGGGACTCGTCGAAGTCGGTGTTGGTCTGATTCCGGGAGGCGGCGGGAACGTCAACACGTATCGTCGTCTGCTTGAGAATACACCGGACGGACTCGTCAACATCGAAAAAGCCGCGCAGAAGACGTTTGAGAACGTCGCGATGGCGAAAGTCTCGAAATCAGCCTTTGAAGCACGGGAACTCGGCTATGTCCGGACCGTCGATCAAATTTCAATGAACCGGGATCACCTGACGCATGATGCGAAACAACTGGTGCTTGAGCTCGACCGGACCGGTTACACGGCTCCAGCCCGTTCCCGGATTCCAGTCGTCGGTCGTGCCGGGAAAGCGACGCTTGAACTCGCAACCCGCGAGATGTTCTACGGCGGCTATATCTCGGAACATGATTTAAAAATCGCAAGTAAACTCGCACACGTCATTGCCGGTGGGAACGTCTCGTTCGGCACACAGGTCGATGAGCAGTATATGCTCGATATCGAACGGGAAGCCTTCTTGAGCTTGATCGGTGAGATGAAAACACAACAACGGATGCAGCATATGCTTGTCAAAGGCAAGCCGCTCCGTAACTGATGACTGGGGGGATTCGAATGAAGGAAGCAGTAATCGTCGCTGGTGCACGGACACCAGTCGGCAAAGCCAAAAAAGGATCGTTTAAGTCGATGCGTTCTGATGAACTCGCAGGAATCGCCATCAAGGAAACATTGAAACGCGCGAACTACACCGGAGCAATCGATGACGTCATTCTCGGTTGTGCCTTGCCGGAAGCCGAACAAGGGATGAACATCGCCCGGTATGCATCGGTCCTCGGGGGACTGTCGCATGAAGTGCCGGCCATTACAATCAACCGGTATTGCTCGTCCGGTCTCCAATCGATTGCCGATGCCTCGATGAAGATCATGACGGGACAAGCGACAGCTGTCATCGCCGGTGGACTCGAATCGATGAGCCAAATCCCAATGCCGGGACACGTCGTCCGCCCGAATCCATCAATCGTCGAAACGGCACCGGAATATTATATGAGTATGGGACATACGGCAGAACAAGTCGCTGCGACCTATCAGGTCTCACGCGAAGATCAAGATGCCTTTGCCCTGAAAAGTCATCAAAAAGCAGCCGCTGCGATTGCGTCCGGCAAATTCGTCGACGAAATCGTCCCGGTGACGGTCACGGAACAGTACGTCAACGATGAGTTGAAGATTGAAGAAAAGACGTGGGTCGTCGAACACGACGAAGGTGTCCGCGCTGATTCATCACCGGAAGGTCTCGCTAAGCTCCGTCCGGCATTCCGTCTCGGCGGCAGTGTCACAGCGGGGAACTCGTCTCAGACATCAGACGGTGCAGCTGCCGTCTTGATCATGGAACGGGAAGAAGCCGAACGCCAAGGACTGCCGATTCTCGGGAAGTTCAAATCGTTTGCCGTCGGCGGTGTCCGTCCGGAAGTCATGGGGATCGGACCGGTCGTCGCGATTCCAAAGGCACTTGAACTCGCCGGCATCACGCTCGAAGACGTCGGATTAATCGAATTGAACGAAGCCTTCGCATCCCAATCGCTCGGGGTCATCCGGGAACTCGGTTTGAACGAAGACATCGTCAACGTCAACGGCGGCGCGATTGCGCTTGGTCATCCGCTTGGTTGTACGGGAACGAAACTGACGTTAACACTGTTGCATGAAATGAAACGACGGAACGTCCAATACGGCGTCGTCTCGATGTGTATTGGCGGCGGCATGGGTGCTGCCGGTGTATTCGAACTAGTTGAAGGAGGAACAGGACAATGAGCCAAACAACAAACGAATTGATTAAAGGTGGAAGTTTTGTACTGGATGAGTTACAAGCGGATCGTCTCTTTACACCGGAAGATTTTTCGGAAGAACACAAAATGGTTGGTGACATGACGGCGAAGTTCGTCGAAGACCGCGTCGTTCCAGTCCTCGACCGGATCGAAAAACATGAGTTCGAATTGTCGGTCGGTCTCCTGCGCGAAGCAGGTGAGCTCGGCTTGCTTGGCGCTGATGTCCCGGAAGCATACGGTGGCTATCAAATGGATAA
The DNA here is from genome assembly GCA_902363455.1 of Caryophanales bacterium. Lineage (GTDB taxonomy): Bacteria > Bacillota > Bacilli > Exiguobacteriales > Exiguobacteriaceae > Exiguobacterium_A. Next base: position 459,190 of record CABJAC010000001.1, read on the forward strand.
AATTTCGTCTTCGATCATCACGGAGAAGTTTGCCCGCGGTCGCTCGTTTGCCCTCAGTTATGGTGCTCACGTCGGGATCGGTTCGTTGCCAATCGTCTTCTTCGGGAACGAAGAACAAAAACAAAAATATCTTCCGAAACTGTCGTCTGGTGAATGGATTGCGTCTTACGCGTTGACAGAACCAGGCTCAGGCTCGGATGCCCTTGGTGCAAAGACAACGGCAGTCTTGAATGAAGCCGGAACGCACTATATCTTGAACGGGGAAAAACAATGGATCACGAATGCCGGCTTCGCCAGTCTGTTCGTCGTCTATGCAAAAATCGACGGTGATAAATTCACGGCGTTCCTCGTCGAAGGCGAGTACCCGGGTGTCTCAACCGGACTCGAAGAACAAAAGATGGGGATCAAAGGATCGTCCACACGGACGCTGATTTTACAAGATGCGGAAGTGCCGGTCGAAAACGTCCTTGGTGAAATCGGGCGCGGACACGTCATCGCCTTTAACATCTTGAACGTCGGTCGTTATAAATTAGCGGTCGGTGCGGTCGGTTCATCAAAACGTGCGATTGATCTTGCGGTCCAGTATGCGAACGAACGCAAACAATTCAAAACACCCATCAGCTCGTTCCCGTTGATTCAGGAAAAACTGGCGACGATGTCGGCGCAGACTTATGCGATGGAAAGTTCGGTCTACCGGACAGGCGGGTTGTTCCAGGACAGTCTCGATCAGTTGTCGGAAGAAGAGAGCAAAGACGGCAAGAAAATCGCTGATGCGATTGCCGAATACGCGATTGAATGCTCAATGAACAAAGTTTTTGCTTCGGAAACATTTGATTATGTCATTGACGAGGCGGTCCAAATTCACGGTGGTTATGGCTTCATGGCCGAATACGAAGTCGAGAACATGTACCGTGATTCACGGATCAACCGGATCTTCGAAGGAACAAACGAAATCAACCGTCTGCTCGTACCGGGCACGTTGCTGAAAAAAGCAATGAAAGGCGACCTACCGCTTCTCGCAGAAGCGCAACGTCTGCAACAGGAAGTCATGAGCTTCATGCCGACGGAAGTCGGATCGGAACCCCTTGACCGTGAACGTCATCTGCTCGCGATGATGAAAAAGATCTTCCTGCTGACTGCCGGGACGGCCGTTCAGAAGTATCAGGACAAGCTCCAAGGCGAGCAGGAAATCCTCGCGAACACGGCTGACATCATGAGTGCAATCTATGCGCTCGAGTCGGCGATCGTCCGGACGGAAAAAGCGATTGCTGCCAAAGGCGTCGAGAAGAACGAATTGAAAATCCGTTATACGGAAGTCTTTGCACAACAAGCCTTTGAGGGCGTGGAGCGGGACGCGAAGGAAACGTTATATGCGGCAGCGAGCGGCGATGAGTTACGGATGCTGCTGTCGGCACTGAAGAAGTTCAGCCGGTATCAGCCGATCAACTCGATCGGCACAAAACGTCAGATTGCGAAACGTTTGATTGAAGCGAATAAATATACTGTCTAAGTCAGGTTTACCGATTCGCCTTTGCAGGGAAAATCTCTGTAAGGGCGAATTTTTTTACATTGAAGGAGGGAGCAGGCATGCGACAAGACGTAACAGAACTTCAATTTGCCGTCGATTACTATAAATCGTTGGAGCGGCTTTCGGATGAAGAATGGCGGTTGCCGCTCGCAATCGATAAATGGACGGTCCAGGAATGTGTCAGTCATCTGTTTTTATGGGATCGGTATTACCTCGATCATGCGGTGTCGAAATTACCGGATGAACCGTTGACGCTGGTTGAAACCGACTACGATGAGTTCAATCGTCTGGCAGTCGAGTATGCCCATCACATCGATGCACTCGCCTTACTGAGAAAAGCGATTGCCGTGCGGCAGGAATTGATCGCGCAGCTCGATCGGTTGACGGACGAGCAATATGAGCGGACGTATGAAGGCACATTCCAACCGAAATCGTTTGTTGCCTCCTTCATTGCACACGATCACCATCATCAAGATCAAATCGATGCCGCGCTTGCCCGCTTGAAACGGGGCTGACCAATCTGCTAGTCTGAAGACAGAGGTGAGGAAAAGATGGTAACTATGTATGGCTATCCGAAATGCAGTACGTGTGTCAAAGCAAAAAAGGCACTTGAGGCAAATGGCGTCGAGGTCGATTACAAACACATCGTCGAGGAGACACCAAGTGCCGAGACGATTCAGGCACTTCATCAAAAGAGCGGCGAGCCGTTGAAGAAGTTTTTTAACACGAGTGGTCAATCGTACCGTTCGCAAGGCATCAAGGACCGCCTGCCGAATCTGTCGGAACAGGAGCAATATGAACTACTCGCAAGTGACGGCATGTTGCTCAAACGACCGATCGTAACAGACGGGCAAGACGTGACAATCGGATTCAAAGAAGAACTCTATCAAGGAAAATGGTATTAAGAAGGCTAGTTCATTTGGTATACTGAATGCGTTAGTCCACTATCGAACACAGGGGGAATCGCAAATGAGTCAAGTCAAAGACAATCTACGTTATTCGGAAGAGCATGAATGGGTCGAAGTAACAGGAAACAAGGCACGAATCGGAATCACGGATTTCGCGCAACATGAACTTGGCGATATCGTCTTCGTCGAACTTCCGGAAGTCGGAGATACGATTTCGGCAAACGAGCCGTTTGGTTCAGTCGAATCTGTGAAAACGGTATCCGAATTGTACGCACCGATTTCAGGGAAAGTCGTTGCCATCAATGAATCACTGTCTGATTCCCCGGAACTCGTCAACGAATCACCATTCGAAGGTGCTTGGATGGTTGATATCGAGATCGCAGACGAAGCACAAGTTGAAGCATTGATGGACGCTGCTGCTTACAAATCGATGATCAACGAGTAATACTTAACGAAAAGATGACAAGGAAACGATTTCGTTTCCTCGTCGTCTTTTTTTCTGTATACTGGCACAAGATAAGAAAGAGGAAGGGAGAACGGGATTAATGAAGGAAGTCACAGCAGCACCAGAAAACGGTTTTTTGTATGTCTATGCACCGATGTGTGGGACGTGTGCCATCGCTAGTCGGATGCTTGAGATCGTCGAAGCGACAAAAGATGGGGAATGGATTCAACAAGCGAACGGAAACTTCATTCCGGAGTTTTTGGAACAAGCTCGAGTCATGAGTGTTCCCGCCTTGTTGAAAATTGAGGATAATCAAGTCGTATCAAGGCTTTATGCGTTTCAGTCGGTTCAAAATGTCTTTGCGTTTTGTGCAGAATAAGAAGAGGAATCCCCAAAAGATTTCTCTTTACGCTAAATTGTCGGAATATTTACAATAATGCGTTGACAATGACAAATTATGAATGGTATATTCATATCAACTTCTAGAAATACTTTATAGGAAGTCTGGCAGAGATGTAAATCGGCTGTTTCTTTTCACGACAGAACCGCTCAACAAAATCCTAGGTTGTTTGTTTGTCTCCCCTTAAGTCGTCCCCCAAAGACGAAGCGGCCCAAAAAAACAATCCTGGATTGGAGCAGGTGATCTGAATGCGAGGACAGTTTGGTTTATATGTCGAAAGGGCGCCGTCCTCTGGTACGACGAACGAAGAAGTTCGTGTCAGAGCTGGGTTTTCCTTCGTAGTGTTTCTAACCACATTATTCGTGTTGCCGGTTCACCGGCAGCGCCTTTTTTTTGTTTTCGAAAGATTTTCGAGCAGTCACCTTGCCAAGCCGAATTCTCCCTGCTACAATGCGATTAAGGTAAATTACTTTAATTCATATCCGATTAGTCGGAATTAAAAAGAGATACGGAGGACGAACAGGCATGACAGTACGTTTTATGGATGTATTTACAGAGTGGGCGTCAACATACGACGACACGGTTACGGGGCACGATCCGGAGTACAAAGAAGTCTTTCGTCGTTATGAAGAAATATTAGATACGGTGGCAACAAAAGCGATCTCACCGGTCGTCGAGTTCGGGGCTGGAACAGGGAACCTGACCCAACGGTTGCTCGATCGGCATCAAGACGTTTTGGCGGTGGAACCGAGTCCGGAGATGCGGGAAATTCTCATCGATAAGATTCCAGCGTTACCTGTACAGGACGGACACTTCCTCTCCTTTACGGCAGACCATGCGAAAAGTTTTGTTTCGACCTATGCGTTTCATCATCTGACGGATGAGGAAAAGGGAGAAGCAGTTGATCTGATGGCGCAGATTTTGCCGCAAGACGGAAAAATCGTCTACGCCGACACGATGTTCGTATCGGAAGAAGCGCGTCTGCAGACGATCGCTGAAGCGAAAGCACAAGGATTCGACGGTTTGGCAGAAGACTTGGAACGTGAGTTTTATCCACTGATTCCGATCATGGAACAAATTTTTGCGTCACGTGGATTTGACGTGACATTCACACAATACAATCACTTCGTCTGGCTCGTAGAAGCCGAGAAAATGGGGGAATAAATCATGACAATCAAAAAAATGAACGTAGAAAGCTTTAACTTGGATCATACGAAAGTCAAAGCACCATATATTCGCGTTGCCGGTTACAAAGACGGAAAAGTCGACCAAGTCGTCAAATACGACATTCGTTTCACACAACCAAACGTCGAGCAAATGCCGATGCGTGCGATGCACACACTGGAACATTTACTCGCAGAAAACATCCGTAACTATTCGGATGATGTCATCGATGTCTCGCCAATGGGTTGCCAAACAGGTTTCTACATGGCAATGATGAACTTTGATTCCGTCGAAAAAATGAGCGAACTCGTTGAGAAGACATTAAAAGATGTCTTAGCAGCAGAAGAAATTCCAGCGCAAAACGAAGTCCAATGTGGATTTGCGAGCGCACACGACCTTAAAGGAGCGAAGCACTATGCCGAGAAAATGCTTGCCGGTCGTGATGAATGGGACATCGTCTTCGGATGATCGCGAAGTCAGTCCGGGACCTCGTCGGAAATACGCCGCTTTACGAGATTACTTCATTCGATTTGCCTGCTGGTACGCGGATTTTGGCGAAGCTCGAATGGATGAACCCTGGGGGCAGCGTCAAAGACCGCCTGGGCATTCAACTCGTTGATGCAGCTATCGAACAAGGATATGTGACACGAGGCGGAACGATCATCGAACCGACTGCCGGCAACACCGGCATCGGTTTGGCGCTCGCCGCTAAAAAATATGACTTACAAGTCATCTGTGTCGTTCCTGAAAAATTCAGTCAGGAGAAACAGACGTTGATGCGGGCACTCGGCGCGACTGTCGTCAACACACCGACTGAACTCGATATGCAAGGCGCGATTGATAAAGCAAAAGAACTGGGACAAACGATTCCGAACAGCTATGTCCCGCTTCAATTCGAAAACGAAGAAAATCCGGTCACATATCAGCGGACACTTGGTCCTGAGCTGATGGCGGAACTCGATCACATCGATTGGTTCGTCGCCGGATGCGGGTCAGGCGGAACGTTTGCAGGAACCGCTGCTTACTTGAAAGAGCGGCTTGGAACAAAAGGTGCGATCGTCGAACCAGAAGGCTCTGTCCTCAACGGAGGACCAGCCGGACCGCATAAGACGGAAGGCATCGGGACGGCTAAATGGCCGAGCCTTGTTTCCCGCGATTTGGTCGATGAGATTCATACGATTTCGGACCACGACGCGTTCACGAAAGTTCATGAATTAGCGGCACGTGAAGGTCTGCTCGTCGGCAGTTCAGCCGGCGCGGCACTCGCGGCAGCACTTGATATTGCAGAACGTTTTCCCGGCAGTACCATCGTCACCGTCTTCGCCGACAGTGCCGAACGGTATTTGAGCCAACAAATCTTTGAAAAGGTGGACGAGACACATGCGTAAAAAGACAGCATTGATTCATGGAGGAACAGGCGTCGATCGAGCAACTGGTGCCGTGACACCTCCGATTTATCAAACGAGTACGTACAAACAGGAGAAAATCGGTCAATTAAAAGAAGGTTACGAATACTCGCGGACAGCCAACCCGACACGGACAAGCATCGAACGATTGATCGCGGACCTCGAAGGCGGCGCACGCGGTTTTGCCTTCGGATCAGGAATGGCTGCGATTCATGCTGTCTTTAACCTGCTGGAGTCAGGTGACCATATCGTCATGACCGATGATGTCTACGGCGGAACGTTCCGTTTGATGCAACGTGTCTTGCCGAAGTTCAACATCCAAGTGACGTTCGTCGACACGACGGATCTTGCCGCGACGGAAGCTGCGGTTCAAGACAATACGAAGATGCTGTACGTCGAAACACCGACGAACCCATTATTGAAAGTGACGGATATCGCTGCTGTCGCTGAAATCGCGAAACGCAACAATCTGAAACTCGTCGTCGACAACACGTTTGCGACACCATACTTGCAACAACCACTTGCACTCGGCGCAGACATCGTCTTGCACAGTGCCACAAAATACATCGGCGGACATTCAGACGTCGTCGCCGGACTTGTCGTCGTCAACAGCGATGCACTCGGTGAAGATCTTCACTTCATTCAAAACTCGACAGGCGGTATTCTTGGACCGCAGGACAGCTTCCTGCTCGTCCGTGGTTTACGGACACTTGGTATTCGAATGGATGCCATCGAAGAAACGTCACACGATCTCGTTCAGTTCTTACAGGAACAAGATGTCGTCTCGAACATCTTCTATCCGGGACTTCCAACACATCCGGGTCACGCGACACAACAAAAACAGGCGACTGGATTTGGCGGCATGATCAGCTTTGATGTCGGATCAGCGGAAAACGCGGAGAAACTCGTCGAAGCGACACATTTCTTCACGTTGGCTGAGAGTCTTGGAGCTGTTGAAAGCTTGATTTCTGTTCCGGCACGCATGACGCATGCCTCGATTCCGGCAGAACGTCGCGCTGAGCTTGGCATCACGGATGGTCTTGTCCGGATTTCGGTTGGACTTGAAGATGCAGAAGACTTAAAAGAAGATTTAGCACGTGCGTTCAGCCTGCTTCAGCCGGTTTCAGAAAAAACTGTTTGACAAGCAAAATAAGCCCTGCTAATATTCAGATTATATTAAAAATAACTAAATACCGATAACTCTTATCGAGAGTGGTGGAGGGACTGGCCCGATGAAACCCGGCAACCGCGGAATTTATTCCGAAGTGGTGCTAATTCCAGCAGACGAACGTCTGCAAGATGAGAGCAAATGGTTTTGTGTACTGAAAAAGTGCGCGCGTTTGCTCTAAAACGTGCGCACTTTTTTTACGTTTAGGAGGGACAGTATTGATTCGCTTACAGGATGTAGGAAAGATTTATCGCTCGAAGCGCGGATCGGTTGAAGCCGTCGTCAATGTCGACTTAACAATCGAGCGCGGTGAAATTTTTGGAATAATCGGTTATTCGGGAGCAGGGAAATCCACCTTGATCCGATTGCTGAATATGTTAGAAGCTCCGACAAGTGGCTCAATCCAAATCGACGGAGTCGAAATGACGACGTTACGTCCAAAAGAATTACGCGGTGTCCGCAAAAACGTCTCGATGGTCTTCCAGCACTTTAACCTGCTGTGGTCGCGGACGGTTGAAGAAAACATCATGTTCCCGCTCGAACTCGGCGGTTATCCGAAAGCACGCCGTAAAGAGCGGGTCGCCGAGCTGATTCAACTCGTTGGACTCGACGGACGTGAAGGTGCTTACCCGTCTCAACTTTCGGGTGGACAAAAACAACGGGTCGGGATTGCCCGGGCACTGGCGTCTAATCCGGACGTCTTATTATGTGACGAAGCGACAAGTGCGCTTGATCCGAAAACGACGGACTCGATTTTAGAGTTGCTCGTCGACATCAACAAAAAACTGAAACTGACCATCGTCTTGATCACGCATGAGATGCACGTCATTCAGAAAATCTGTAACCGGGTCGCCGTCATGGAAGCCGGGAAAATCGTCGAACAAGGACCGGTCGCCGAAGTATTCCGTCATCCGAAACAAGCGATGACAAAAGAGTTCGTGAAACAGTTGACGTCTTCGTCAGAAAACGAATTGACGTTTGCGAAATTGCGGGAACGGTATCCGACCGGGAAAATCGTTCAGTTGACGTTTGTGGGTTCAACGGCCGAAAGTCCGATTCTTGCCGAAGTCATGAAAGATTCGACCTTATTATTTAATATCATTGGCGGGAACGTCGGACAGACGCAAGACGGCGCCCTTGGGACGCTGTTCATTCAATTGATCGGTGCCGAACATGAAACACAAGCGGTCATCGCCAAACTTCAAGCGAGTGACGTTGAAGTGGAGGTGGATCACCGATGAGTACATTTTTTGCAGATGTGGATTGGGATATGGTCTGGGAAGCAACCGGTAGTACAGTCTATATGACGGCTGTTGCAGGGCTTGCAACGTTTATCCTCGGATTGGTTATCGGTCTATTGTTATACGCGACAAACGAAGAATTGTTATTCAAGAACCGAGCATTGTATTCTGTCCTCAGTTTTTTAGTCAATATCTTCCGTTCGATTCCGTTTATCATTTTATTAATCTTGTTGATCCCGATTACGAAAATCATTGTCGGATCATTTTTAGGACCGACCGCTGCGTTACCGGCGTTAATTCTGGGTGCAGCACCGTTTTACGGCCGGATGGTCGAACTCGCTCTTCGTGAAGTTGATAAAGGGGTCATTGAAGCTGCCGAATCGATGGGCGCAACGAAGTTCCAAATCATCTATAAAGTCTTGATTCCGGAAGCTCTTCCGGCAATCGTTTCAGGTATTACCGTAACACTCGTCGCACTCGTCGGTTACACGGCAATGGCCGGGTTAGCCGGTGGTGGTGGACTTGGAGACATGGCCTTCATCGAAGGCTTCCAGCGCTCACAAAATAACATCACCGTTATCGCGACACTGTTGATTCTTGTCATCGTCTTTATTATTCAGATTATTGGTGATTTGCTCGTCAAGGCAATCGATAAACGATAATACTAACTTTAATTCATTGGAGGAATCATTCATGAAACTTTGGAAAAAATTTGTCGGCACAGCAGCAGTATCGGTCTTAGCAGTCAGCCTTGCAGCATGTGGAGAAGAATCTTCATCAGGCAGCGGCGATTCAAAAACACTCGTCATCGGAGCATCAAACGTTCCCCATGCTGAAATCTTGGAGCACGTTCAAAAAGAATATGAAGCAAAAGGCTACAAACTCGAAATCAAGAAATTCCAAGATTACGTGTTACCGAACAAAGCACTTGCTGAAAAAGAAATCGACGCAAACTACTTCCAACACGTACCGTATCTTGAGCAACAAGAAAAAGAAAACAAAGACTATAAATTTGAAAGTGCCGGCGGCGTTCACGTTGAACCACTCGGTGTCTATTCTAAGAAGTACAAGTCACTTGACAAATTACCAACAGGCGCAACGATCTTAACGAGCTCAAACGTCGCAGAACGTGGACGCGTTTTGACATTCCTTCAAAACGAAGGACTCATCAAACTAAAAGACGGTAAAACAACGGATGCACAATTGAAAGATATCGTAGAAAATCCAAAGAAAATTAAATTTAAAACGAACATTGAAGCATCACTCTTGCCGCAAGCCTACAAAAACAACGAAGGCGATGCTGTCTTGATCAACACGAACTACGCGATCGACAATGGGTTGAACCCGCTTAAAGATACAATCGCGCTTGAAGACGAGTCTTCGCCATACGTCAACATCATCGTGACGCGTGACGGGGACGAGAAAGACAAACGTGTCACGACGCTCTTAGACATTCTTCATGAGAAAGAAACACAAGCTTGGATTAAAGAAAAATATAAAGGTGCTGTCGTTCCGGTCAGCAAATAATCTGCTCAATCGATGCATTCTTCCTATATAATGGAAGGATGCATTATTTTTTTGTTTAAAGGGGGGATCTGCATGCAGCGTTTGAAACAGCTTCATCCATTGACGATCGGGGTTTTGCTCGGCACGTTTTTCGCCCGGCTCGGGACATTCATCACGATGCCGTTTTTTGCGATTTACTTATCCGTCGTCTTAAAGTTCAGCCCGGTTGATGTCGGCTGGATTCTCAGTATCTCAGCCATCGCGAGTCTCGTCATGAGCTTCATCGGCGGAACGTTATCCGACCGGTATGGCCGGCGGACGATGATGCTGAGCGGAACCTTTGGATTTGTCCTCGTCTTCATCGGACTGGCACAAGTCGAGACGTTTTGGGCGTTTTTCGTCTTAAGTGCTCTGAACGGCGTGTTCCGGTCCGTCTTCGAACCGTCGGCGCGGGCGTTGATTAGTGATACGACGGAGGAAGAGAACCGGTTGTTCGTCTTTAACATCCGTTATACGTGCATCAACATCGCAGCCGCGATCGGACCGGGGATTGCGTTGTTGCTCAGTGCAGGAAATACAGCGATTACCTTCTATATTACAGCGTTCGTCTATCTCGGCTACGGCGTCGCCACTTTCATCCTGTTCAAGCGGTATCCGATCACAGAAAGTCATGGCGGGAAAAAAGTGTCATTCGGCGCAACGGTCCGTCTGCTGAAGACGGACATCGCCTTTACGTTCGCGCTCGCCGGCATCATCTTCGGCGTCTTCGGATACAGTCAGTTCAACTCGACGTTGCCTCAGTTTTTGACGACGACGACCTTATTGTCCGGCGGAACGAGTTTGTTTGCCTTGTTGATTACGATTAACGCGATCACGGTGCTCGTCGTCCAGTACCCGATCATGAAGTTCGGCGTCAAGACGTCACCGCTCGTGTCGATCACGGTCGGCATTGCGACCGTCGCCGTCGGTTTGTTCGTCATGGGAACAGCCGGTACGGTCTGGTTGATGATCGGCGCGATGTTCATCTTCACATGCGGGGAAGTGATGATGTTCACGATGACGGATATCTTGACCGACAGCTTTGCGACGCCGGAATTACGGGGAAGTTATTTTGGTGCGATGGGCTTGACGTCAATCGGACAATCGGTCGGACCGGTCGTCGGCGGTCAATTGTTACTTTATTTTGGTGCAGATCGACCACTGCCGATTTTTGGTGCCTTAGCGCTCTTGACATTACTCGGTATCCCACTGCTCTTACTGTCACAGCGGGTTCACCGACAATCGAAAGTGGAAGAAGAGAAGGAAGTCGTCTCACTTTAAAGTCATTCTCAGTAAAGACGCTTGTTTTGAGAAAAAACCATGAGCGATGACGCTTGAATAATGTGGTATGATTCATTAAGATTAGAATGATACTAAATTAGTAACTCTCGTGAACTGAATCGTCAGACACGAAATGAATAGATGGAGGGATTCTACATGAAGGCTTCACACTTGAAGATTGAAGATCTACACGTCGCAATCGACGGCAAAGAAATCTTGAAAGGCGTCAACTTAGAAATCAAAGGCGGCGAAATCCACGCGGTCATGGGGCCAAACGGGACTGGTAAATCGACACTTGCATCAGCATTGATGGGTCACCCGACTTACGAAGTAACGTCTGGTTCAGTCACACTCGACGGCGAAGATGTCCTCGAGATGGAAGTCAACGAACGCGCACAAGCAGGTATGTTCCTCGCGATGCAATACCCAAGCGAAATCAGTGGTGTCACGAACTCGGACTTCTTGCGTTCAGCAATCAACTCACGCCGCGAAGAAGGCGATGAAATCTCACTCATGAAATTCATCCGTCAACTCGACGCACAAATGGGTCTTCTTGAAATGCCGGGCGAAATGGCACACCGTTACCTCAACGAAGGTTTCTCAGGCGGAGAGAAGAAACGGAATGAAATCCTCCAAATGACGATGTTGAAACCAGCCATCGCCATCCTTGACGAAATCGATTCAGGTCTTGATATCGATGCGCTTAAAGTCGTCGCAAAAGGTGTCAACGAAATGCGTTCACCTGAATTCGGCTGCTTGATCATCACGCACTATCAACGCCTCTTGAACTATATCGAGCCAGACTTCATCCACATCATGATGGGCGGAAAAATCGTCATGTCAGGTGGAAAAGAACTTGCACACCGTTTAGAAGCAGAAGGTTATGACTGGGTTAAAAAAGAACTCGGCATCGAAGAAGTCGAAATCGAAACAAAAGCGTAAGACGAGGGAGGAAGCATGATGACTGTAGAACTGAATCTTGCAGTAAATCGCGAGGCAGTGGCAGAACGTGCGACTCGCTTAGGGGAACCCGCTTGGATGATCTCTAAGCGTCAAGACGCACTGGATCTTGCCCCAACGCTCGCATTGCCAAAAGTAGAAAAAATCAAAATCGGTGGCTGGAACTTCACAGAGGGAACAGCAGATCTTGAGACAGTAACAGGTCTGACACCGGATATCGAAACATTGATCGGTGAAAACCGTGACCATATGCTGATCACGCGGAACGGACAACTCGTTCACGCGCAAAACAGCGAAGCGGCGAACGGTGTCATCTTCACGACACTCGAAGACGCAATGAAACATCACCCGGAACTGATCGAGAAATACTTCATGACAGAAGGCGTCAACGTCAATGAAGACCGTCTCGCAGCACTCAACGCGGCACTCATGAACGGCGGTACGTTCCTTTATGTACCAAAAGGCTTGAAGTTGACGGTTCCGATGCAAGCGATCTATACACTGGAGCAAGCAGGCGGTGCACTTTACCATCACGCAATCATCGTTGCGGATGCGGACAGCGAACTGACGTATATCGAAAACTTCGTCTCTTACGGTGAAGAAGCACACAACGTCAACGTCGTCACGGAAGTGTTCGTCGAAGACAACGCCAAAGTCCTCTTCGGTGGTGTCGACACACTCAGCAAAGGTGCTGTCACATATATGAACCGTCGCGGTGTCGTCAAACAAGGCGCGAAGCTCGAATGGGCACTCGGTCACATGAATGACGGAAACACGATCACAGAAACGAAAACACACCTCGTCGGTAACGATTCGTTCTCTGACACGAAAGCCGTAACGGTTGGTCGTGGCGATCAAAAACAAAACTTCAACGTCCGGACAGACCATTTTGGTAAAGGTTCGGAAGGTTTCATCTTGATTCACGGTGTTCAAAAAGATTCAGCAACATCGATCTTCAACGGAACATCCATGATTCACCATGGCGCTTCAAAATCAAACGGTGTGCAGACGGAACGTGTGCTCATGTTGTCTGAAAAGGCACGTGGTGACGCGAACCCGATCCTCTTGATTGATGAAGATGATGTCATGGCAGGACACGCGGCATCTGTCGGCCGTGTCGACGAACTCCAACTCTACTACTTGATGAGCCGTGGTTTATCACGTAAAGAAGCAGAACGTCTTGTCGTTCATGGTTTCTTACAACCGGTCGTTTCAGAACTCGCGATTGACTCTGTCAAAGAACGTCTCGTTCAAGTGATCGAAGGGAAAGTAAACTAATATGGGAATCGATGCATCCATCCGCAATCAGTTTCCGATTCTTGACCAACAGGTTAATGACCGGAAACTCGTCTATTTAGATAGTGCGGCTTCTTCACAAAAGCCGCTCGTCGTCATTGAGGCGATTGACAACTACTACAAGACGGTTCATTCGAATGTGCACCGTGGCGTCCATACGCTCGGAACACGAGCGACGGATGCGTACGAAGGTGCGCGTGAGAACGTACGTCGTTTCATCAAGGCGCAACACCATGAAGAGATTATCTTTACCCGCGGGACGACAACGGCGATCAATATCGTCGCGTCGAGCTACGGAATGGAACATGTCGAAGAAGGGGACGAGATTGTCGTCACGTACCTGGAGCACCATGCGAACTTGATTCCGTGGCAACAAGTCGCGAAAAAGAAAAAAGCAAAACTGAAATATGTCGATTTGACAGCGGACGGTCGTGTGACGATCGAAGCGGTCAAAGCACAAATTTCTGATCGGACGAAGGTCGTTGCGATGGCGCATGTCTCGAACGTCCTCGGGACGATCAATCCGATCAAAGAAGTGACACAGCTGGCGCACGCAGTCGGGGCCGTCATGGTCGTCGACGCAGCGCAAAGTGCACCGCACCAACAAATCGATGTCACGGATCTCGATTGTGATTTCCTGGCGTTTTCGGCACATAAGATGTGCGGGCCAACCGGTATCGGCGTCCTGTACGGCAAAAAAGCATTACTCAATGCGATGGAGCCGGTCGAATTCGGAGGCGAGATGATTGACTACGTCGGGCTTGAAGAGTCGACGTTCAAACCATCACCGTATCGCTTCGAAGCAGGAACACCGATCATCGCAGGAGCTGTCGGCTTGTCGGCAGCAATCGATTTCCTGGAACAAATCGGACTCAGTAACATCGAAGCCCACGAACGTGAGCTTGCCCAGTACGCGATGGCACAAATGCGTGGCATCGAAGGACTGACGATTTACGGTCCGGAAGAACGGGTGGGTCTCGTCACCTTTAATCTCGGGGATGTCCACGCACATGATGTCGCGACCGTACTCGATATGCAAGGCATCGCCGTACGTGCCGGTCATCATTGTGCCCAACCACTGATGCGTTGGCTCGGAGCCAGTTCAACAGCACGAGCAAGCTTTTACCTGTATAATACAAAGGAAGAAGTAGACGCTCTGGTGACAGGACTTCACCAAACGAAGGAGTATTTCAGTCATGGATTTTAACAATCTCGATCACTTGTACCGTCAAGTGATCATGGACCACTATAAAACGCCCCGCAATCGTGGTGCGATTGACGGTGGTGTGACGATCGATATGAACAACCCGACTTGTGGCGACACAATCCGTCTGCAACTCGCCATCGAAGACGAGATCGTCAAAGATGCGAAGTTCGACGGCGAAGGGTGTTCGATCAGCATGGCGTCTGCGTCGATGATGACACAGGCCGTCAAAGGAAAAACAGTCGAAGAAGCATTACAACTCGCTCATGTCTTTTCTGAGATGGTTCAAGGAAAAGATTACGACGATGAGAAATTTGATCTGGGAGACGCGGAAGCACTGTCTGGTGTGACGAAATTCCCGGCACGAATCAAGTGTGCGACACTTGCCTGGAAGGCGCTCGAACGCGGCGTCGAAGAAGGGAAGTAAACTTCGGTCAGTAAGTAAGAGGAGGAAACGAACATGGCTAAGAACATACCTGAAATTGGCGATTATAAATATGGTTTCCACGATCGCGATATCTCGATCTTCCGTTCTGGACGTGGCTTGACGACAGAAGTCGTCGAGACGATCTCGAAAATGAAGGAAGAACCGCAATGGATGCTTGATTTCCGTCTGAAATCACTCAAGATTTTCAACGAACAAGCAATGCCAGCATGGGGCGGCGATTTATCAGATCTTCGTTTTGATGACATCACGTATTATGTTAAACCATCAGAACGTGCTGAAAAATCATGGGATGAAGTACCGGAAGAAATCAAACGTACGTTTGACAAACTCGGAATCCCGGAAGCTGAGCAAAAATACCTCGCGGGTGTTTCGGCACAGTATGAATCAGAAGTCGTGTATCACAACATGAAGAGCGAACTGGAAGATCAAGGGATCGTCTTCAAAGATACAGATACAGCACTCAAAGAAAACGAAGATTTATTCCGTGAGTACTTCGGTAAATTGATTCCGCCGACGGATAACAAGTTCGCTGCCCTCAACACAGCGGTCTGGTCGGGTGGTTCATTCATCTACGTACCAAAAGGTATCAAGATGGATACGCCGCTTCAAGCCTATTTCCGGATCAACTCGGAAAACATGGGTCAATTCGAGCGGACGTTGATCATCGTTGACGAAGAAGCATCGGTTCATTACGTCGAAGGATGTACGGCACCGGTCTACACGACGAACTCGCTTCACTCAGCAGTCGTTGAGATCTTCATCAACAAAAACGCGTACTGCCGTTATACGACGATCCAAAACTGGGCGAACAACGTCTACAACCTCGTTACGAAACGTGCGATTTGTGAAGCCGGCGCGACGATGGAATGGGTCGATGGTAACATCGGTTCGAAATTGACGATGAAATACCCGGCCGTCATCCTTAAAGGTGAAGGTTCACGTGGTATGACATTATCAATCGCCATCGCAGGTAAAGGTCAACACCAAGATGCGGGCGCGAAGATGATTCACCTTGCACCGAACACATCGTCGACGATCGTCTCGAAGTCGATTTCAAAACACGGTGGGAAAGTAACGTACCGTGGGATTGTCCACTTTGGTCGTAAAGCGACAGGCGCACGTTCGAACATCGAATGTGACACGCTGATCATGGACAATCAATCGACATCAGATACGATTCCGTATAACGAAATTCTCAACGATAACATTTCGCTTGAACACGAAGCGAAGGTGTCGAAAGTCTCAGAAGAGCAATTGTTCTACCTGATGAGCCGCGGGATTTCACAAGAAGAAGCAACAGAAATGATCGTCATGGGCTTCATCGAGCCGTTCACAAAAGAATTGCCGATGGAATATGCGGTCGAAATGAACCGTCTCATCAAGTTCGAGATGGAAGGTTCAATCGGATAATTTTTCCACTCTCTCATCAACAGATGAGGGAGTTTTTTTCGGGAACAGCTAAAAATGGGTAAAGGATTGAAAAAGGAGGGAGTTATGATGCGTAAACTCATTTATTCTTTTCAAGTCTCGCTCGACGGGTACATCGAGGATGCGTCGGGCAGCATCGCGTTTGCGTCACCGGACGCTGAGCTGCATCAGTATTTTAATGACTACGAGACAGAATTTGATACCCATGTCTATGGACGTCGCCTGTACGAGATGATGCAGTACTGGGAGACGGCGGATCAAACGGACACCGATCCCATCATCGTAGCTTATGCGAAGACGTGGCAAGCGCTTGAGAAAATCGTGTTCTCCGAGACGATGACAGCAGTCAAGGGCAATGCCCGACTTGCGACGAGACCACTGGCGGAGGAATTGGCAGCATTGAAGCAGTCACCCGGGAAGAAAATCGCGATCGGCGGGGCGACGCTTGCGGCAGAAGCCGTCCGCTTGGACTTAATCGATCAGTATCATGTCGTCATCTATCCCGTCTTACTCGGCGGCGGCAAGCGGATGTTTCCGTTGTTTGAGCAATCGTTGTCCTTAAAGCTCGTTGATCAGCAAACCTTTGCTTCCAGTTGCATCGCGTTGACGTATGAACGGGTCCGAACCGACTCCTTATGATCATCAATGAATCCACGAAACAAGCAGTCTTTTTCTCCTTATTTTTGAAGGAGTAGGAAGGATTTGCTTGTTTTTTATATGAAGAACACACGTCTTTTCGAAGACGAGTCTTGAAGAAGAAATTCCCGATTCCGCTATGCTATGATAAAAAATATGAAGCGCATATAGATGAGGAGGGGGAAGGATGATTTATGTCGGCGTGACCGGTTGGGGCGATCACGACAGCCTCTATCCGACACCACAAGACCGGAAAGAGAAGCTCGCTGCCTACGCGGGCCATTTTCCGGCAGTCGAGGTCGATTCAACGTATTATGCGATTCAACCGGAACGGAACTACCAAAAATGGGTCGCGGAAACACCGGATGCCTTCCGGTTCATCGTCAAGGTCCACCGGGCGATGAGTGGTCATGACCGGGAAAACAAGGATCCGCTTGGTCCAATCTTTGAACAATACCTCGCGTCGATTGAACCGATGCGACAGAGTGGGAAGATTGCAGCAATTCTCGTCCAGCTCCCGCCTTGGTTTGATGTCAGTAAAGTCCATCTCGAGTATCTTCGGACGATCCGGAAGTCGCTGGCCGGTCTTCCTGTCGCGATCGAGTTTCGGAATCCGTCCTGGTATTCGGAAGCTTACCAAGAGCGGACGCTGCGTTTTTTGGCGGAGCATCAGTTCATCCATACGATCTGTGATGAACCGCAGACGGAAGATGGGTCTGTGCCGTTTGTTCCCGTCGTGACACAGGAGACGGCATTTGTCCGTCTGCACGGCCGTAATATCAACGGATGGCTCAAGAAGCCCGGTCAAAGCAGTGAGGACTGGCGGAAGGTCCGTTGTCTGTACCGTTACTCGGAAGAAGAACTGCAAGGTTTGGCGACACACATCCGTTCACTTGCCGAACAGGCAAAAGACGTGTATGTTTTCTTTAACAACAACTCAGCAGGAGACGCCGTACCAAACGCCAAACGATTGATCGAGATTTTAGGTCTTGATTATGAATCGCTTGCGCCCCGGCAAATTTCCCTGTTTTAACACCTAGAGGAGGCTTGAGCGTGAAGTTACACGTCATTCATTATAACGATCTGCATTCACACTTTGATATGTGGCCTCGCTATATGTCGTTCATGAAAGAACACCGGACGTACGATTCCCTCGTCTTCGATTTAGGAGACCATGCGGACCGGGTCGCACCGGCGACGGAAGCGACGCAAGGTAAAATCAATACGCATCTATTAAATGAACTGTCCCCGACGGCCGTCACGATCGGAAACAATGAAGGCATTACGTTTCCGCATGATTGGTTGGCGGACTTATATACGGACGCGACGTTCCCGGTCCTCGTCTCGAACTTGGCGGCACCGTTTGCGAAAGCCGGGATGATTCAACACTTACCGACGGGAAAAGTCGGGATTTTTGGGCTGACGGCTCCCTATTACGAGCTGTATGCCTTACTTGGATGGACGATTGAAGATCCGTTGGAGGCGGCAGCACGTGAAATCGAAGCCTTGCGGGATCAAGTCGACGTCTTGATTTGTTTAAGTCATCTTGGGTTTTATCAGGATGAAGAACTGGCGGAACGTTTCCCGGAGCTCGATTTGATCATCGGAGCGCATACGCACCACGTCCTTGATGACGGGGTCGTCAAAAACGGGGTGTTGATTGCCCAGGCTGGAAAGTACGGTCAGTATGCAGGTGAAATCTACTTAAACACGGATACAGGAGAAAAAGAGGCTGTCCTGCATCCGCTTGAAGCTTATCCGGCAGACGAGGCGACATCGGTCTTACTCGATAAAGAACAGTATTTAGCGGAACGTCAGATGAAACAACCGATTGGACGGACATCAGGTCTGGCGAATGACTGGTTCAATCCGTCCCCGTTTACACAACTGCTCGCGGATACGATGCGCGACTGGTGTCAGGCGGACCTCGCCTGTGTGCCGGCCGGCATGTTGCTTGGCTCCTTGTCCCCGGGACCGGTCTCATCGTTTGATCTGCACCGGCTTTGTCCACATCCGATCAATCCGTGTAAGGTGACGATGACCGGTGTCGAATTAAAAGCGTTTATCGACGAAGTCGAAACCGAACGCTTCGAACAATTAAAGGTCCGTGGTCTCGGTTTCCGTGGTAAATTGATGGGCAAAATGCATTATGCTGGAAATCATCAACACATTGACAATACAAAGACCTATACCGTCGTTCTCCCGGACATGTTTACATTTGGTCCTTTATTCCCGGAAATTAAAGAAATGCCGAAAGAATATTTCATGCCGGAACTCTTGCGGGATCTGTTGTTCAATCGCTTATCGGAGAAGTCAGAATTTGGTGAATTACCCGTCCGCAAACACTGAATATTTGTTATACTGTAACAGAAATCAGGTCAGCTTTTACGGATAAAGGGGGAAACCGATTCATGGGACGCGGAGAGATACAACGTAAACCAGAGTGGTTGAAAATCAAGTTGAACACGAATGAGACATACACAGAACTCAAAAGTATGATGCGCGAGAAAAAGCTCCACACGGTATGTGAGGAAGCGAAATGTCCAAACATTCATGAATGTTGGGCCGTGCGCCGGACGGCAACGTTCATGATTCTTGGAAGCATCTGTACACGGGCTTGTCGTTTTTGTGCCGTCACGACGGGTCGACCAAACGAACTCGACTTAGAAGAACCGAAACGAGTGGCGGAATCCGTTCGTCTGATGAATCTGAAACATGCGGTCATCACAGCAGTTGCCCGTGATGATTTAAATGACTTCGGGGCCGGTGTTTACGCGGAGACGGTGCGTGAAGTGCGTCGTATGAATCCGGAGACATCGATTGAAGTCTTACCGTCCGACATGGGTGGGAACTTTGACGCGTTACAGACGCTGATCGAAGCCAAGCCGGACATCATGAACCACAACATCGAGACGGTACGCCGCCTCACACCGACGGTCCGGGCGAAAGCAACGTACGACCGGACACTTGAATTCCTGCGTCGTTCAAAAGAACTCGCACCGGAAATTCCGACGAAATCGAGTCTGATGCTCGGACTTGGGGAGACGTGGGACGAAATCTTACAGACGATGGACGACCTGCGTGCGAACGACGTCGACATCATGACGATTGGTCAGTATCTCCAACCGACGAAAAAGCACTTGGATGTCATCAAGTACTACACGCCACAAGAATTTGCTGAATTAAAACAGATTGCGCTCGGAAAAGGCTTCTCGCATTGTGAGGCCGGTCCGCTTGTCCGTTCGTCGTACCATGCTGACGAACAAGTCAACGCTGCGAAAAAAAATAAAGCGGCTCTACCAATCGATTGATGATCCAGGACCGTCCACGCTGCGTGCGAGGACGGTTTTCTGCTGTCTGACGATTCGTTTTCAAGTATGATTATGGTAAGATAAAGGAAGCAGGGGGTGGAAAAATGATACAAGTCAATCGTGAAAGATATGAAATCGTCGAAGAAAAACGAGAAGGATTTAACGAAGAAGCCTTCATCGGCCGGTTTAGTGATGTGCTCGAAAAATACGACTACATCGTCGGAGATTGGGGACACGGGCAATTGCGCCTCCGTGGATTCTATGAAGACAACCATGAAAAAGCAACGTTTGATACAAAAATCTCCCACGTGGCGGATTATTTGTACGAATACTGCAATTTCGGCTGTGCGTATTTTATCGTCAAACGGATGGAATTCGTAGAAGGAGAAGAAGCACCACCTCGCTTCGACGGATCTTCAGCGAATACGTTAAAACTGAAACGGAAGTTTTCGGCGGAAAAAGAAGAAGTAAACGAAGTCAAAAGCGAACAGTAATCAAAATGACATTTGAAAGGATGTTTCCGATTAGGTGTTTTCGGCTAATAGTATAGTATTACGCACCTATAGGGGGAACTATCCATGAGAATCGTCGGAATCTACCATTCAGTACCAGAAGTCGTCAGTGCTGTTCATGATTTACGTGTCGCAGGAGTTGTTTCAACAGATTTAAAAGTCATTGCCCATGATCGATATGATCTGGAACAGATCGAAGAATTGGCAGATCTGAACAATCAACAAACATCGACGCGTCTGTCGCAGGAAGACCATATGAATCTCTGGCAAGAGATCAAAGGCATCTTTAAAAAGGACAGTGCCGGATCTTCTTCACACAGCGATGTGCTTGAAGCGAGCGGATTGACGAAAGAGGATGTCAACCGTGCCAACAAAGCAGCGGAAGAGGGACAATTCGTCTTACTCGTCGGCGATGAAGCAGATCAACATTCTGAGCGGAAAGCCCACGATGAATCGGATAATACGAACGTTTTCAGTGGTCCAAACACGCTCAATGAGCGGAACGACCGGTTACTGTAACAGCAAAACAGCCAACTCCTTTGGGAGCTGGCTGTTTTTTTATAGTCCGATGTAGTCGCGCAGGTAGCCCTCGAGCTCGTCTGCCGCCTCATCTTCTAAATCAAAGGCATGAGCGATGTAGCCCGGCTCGTCAAAGTCGTCCGGACCGATGATCGCAAACCGGTTCGACAACAGGTTCAGCACCAAAATCTTGCCGAAGAAGTGCTCGGAGTGGGTGATGGCCAAATCGAAGCGGCTCATCTCGCCAATCCAACAAACGAACCGGGTTTTGGTTTGTTCGACTTCATCATATAAAAAATCACGTTCTTGCATCATCTGTCAGTTCCCTCATTTCCTTCATCTCTGCTTAGATTAAAGGGTTTGGGGAACTTTTTGCAAGTACGGTTTACGCGAAAGGCTATGTTCTGCGATGACCTTTCGGATCGTCCGTGTTTTTGAACGCATCACAAGTGACGTCGTTTCGACGATATCGTCCGTCAAGAAGCGGACGCCGTCGAGCATCTCCCCTGTCGTCACGCCGGTTGCAGCAAAGATGCAGTCATCACTCTTGATCAGATCGTCGAGCGTCAACAATTGCAGCGGATCGGCAAGTCCCATTCGGATGACACGCGCCGTTTCTTCTTCATTCATCGGATGCAGACGGGCCTGCATGTCGCCGCCCATTGCCTTGACGGCAGCTGCTGTGATGACGCCTTCCGGTGCGCCACCCGTTCCGATGAAGATGTCGATTCCGGTTGAAGGAGAGAGCGGGGCGATTCCTGCCGAAACGTCTCCATCCTCAAAGAGACGGACACGAGCGCCGACACGCATCGCTGCTTCCCGGAAATGATCATGACGCGGACGATCCTGCATGATGACGGTGACGTCTTCGATTCGTTTTTGATTCAGTTCCGCTGCTTTTTGAATGATGACTTCGAGTGGATCGTCGAGTGAGACATGTCCTTTTAAGTTCGGTCCGACGGTCAGTTTATCCATGTACATATCTGGTGCGTGGAGCAGGGCACCTTCATCCGCGACCGCAATGACGACCATGGCGTTACCGAGACCTTTGGCGACGATGTTCGTCCCTTCAAGCGGATCGACGGCGATATCGACGACCGGTCCGTTGGCAGTTCCGACTTTTTCACCGATGAATAACATCGGTGCTTCGTCGAGTTCCCCTTCGCCAATGACGACGGTTCCCGCCATGTTGACGGTATTTAAGACTTCGCGCATGGCAGTCGTTGCCGCATCATCGGCTTCGTTCTTTTTCCCACGACCAATCCACTTGGCGGATGCTAGTGCTGCTGCTTCTGTTGCTCGGACGATTTCTAATGCTAATTCCCGTTCCATCTATGAATAACCTCCAAGTCACCTAATGTGACATACTATTTTCGTAAAAATCTAAATTGAGGATAACACATTGAGGAATGTGATGCAAACAGCCTTTCTGCTTTTCATGTCCCGCGGATAGAGCTAAAATGAAGGATGTGAGGGGGAATGCTGGATGTATTTCGTAAATCGTGAAAAAATTGAACAAACGGTGGTTTGTTTTGAAACCGCGCTGCGTCAAAGCAAGGAATTAACAGGGGATGCGTTGACGGTTTCACTGGCGTGGGAACGGATCGGATTTTTGGTGATCGAAAGTATCATCGATGTGGGGAATAGTATGATTGATGGTTTCATCATGCGTGATCCGGGAAGTTATGAAGATATCGTCATGATTTTAGAAGATGAACGGGTCGTGGATGCGCCGCTGGCGACGAGTCTGAAACGGATCGTCGCCCTGCGGACACGGATTGTCCGTGAATTTACGACATCGAGCACAGCAGAGATCCGGGATGTTCTTTTGGAAGAAGAAACGCAGTTGCGTCGTTTTCCGGAAGCCGTCCGACACTATTTAGAAACAGAACTCGGACCGGTCTCTGCATTTTTACCAAATGAGGAGTGAGCCAGGATGAAAGCAAAAGGATATTTGTTTGATTTGGATGGAACGATGTATAACGGGACAGAACCTGTCAAAGAAGCGGTTGATTTCGTAAACCGTCTGCAAGAGCAAGGAGTGCCATATCTGTTCGTTACGAACAATGCCTCGATGACGGCGGAAGCGGTCGCTGAAAAATTACGTGGCATGGGTGTCCATTCGAACGCGGAGCACGTCTTGACGAGTGCGATGGCGACAGGTCGCTACATCGCAGAACTCGATCCGGGTGCGAAGGTCTATGCGATTGGAGAAGGTGGATTGATTGATTCCCTCGAGCGTCAAGGCCTACAGGTCGTCGCAGACGAGCATGCCGATTATGTCGTCATCGGTCTCGACCGTCAAATCACGTATGAGAAATTAGCGATCGGAGCACTGGCAATTCGTGCAGGAGCCCGCTTCATCTCGACGAACGGAGATATCGCGATTCCGACCGAGCGTGGCTTTTTACCGGGGAATGGTGCGTTGACGTCCGTCTTACGGGTAACGACGGAAAAAGAACCGTTTTATATCGGGAAACCGGAACCGGTGATGATTAATATCGCAGCTGAGATGATTGGTCTCGCGAAAGAAGACCTCATCATGATTGGTGATAACTACCATACGGACATTCTGTTCGGCATCAATGGTGGTATCCGGACGATGCATGTCAACTCCGGTGTCCATACGCCGGTCTTCATTCAAGGGCAGGATGCTCAACCGACGTATATGGTCGATACATTGGCGGAATGGATCTTGTGAACAAAAAAATCCCCATTGACAGATGTCAGTGGGGATTTTACCGATTTAGAAGACTTGTTCGACTTCAACGACGCCGGCTACTTCTTCAAGCAGGGCACGTTCGATACCAGCCTTCAGTGTGATTGTTGAACTTGGGCAGCTGCCGCAAGCTCCCATCAAACGGAGTTTGACGATACCGTCTTCTACATCTACGAGTTCAACGTCTCCTCCGTCACGAAGAAGGAACGGACGCAATTTTTCGAGTACTTCGTTTACTTGATCAAACATTTCCATGCGTAAACACATCCTTTCTTATAGCATCATTGTAACAGGGTTGAAAAATGTTCTCAATCTGGAAAACTTGTATACTAAAAAAGAAGTGCAACAGGAAGAGGGGGACAAGTGATGGAAATCAAAGTATATGGCGCCGCACAGACGTGTCCGAGCTGCGTCGGGGCACCAAGTTCGGAAGAGACCTACAGTTGGCTGCAGGCCGTTCTCGGACGGAAATATGAGACTTCGTTGACGTTTGAATATGTCGATTTCGAAACCGCGCCAGTTGAAGACGACTGGATTCTGGCTTTAAAAGACGATGTCTATTTTTATCCGCTCGTCCTGCTTGACGGTGAGATGATCGACGAAGGGTACGTCCAATTGAAAAAAATCACCCAAGCAATCGATACGAGACTTGAAAAAACGGCCCCGGAATGACCGGCGCCGTTTTCTTATTTGATTTTTTTGTGTTTCCAGAGCACGCCTGACTTCAACAGGCGTGGGACTTTTCCGGTCAGCGCCTGTTTCCCCATGACGATTCCGAATCCGTCTGATTTCCCGAGTGATCCGAGCATCCCGCGTAACTTGATTTCCGGCAGTTTCGGTAACTTCTTGCCGGCCCATTTCGCCTGCAGGACATCGACGACTTGATCGGCTTGGTGTTCCGCGAGCTGACCGCTTGGAGCATACGGCAAACTGGCACAGTCCCCGATGACGAAGACATTTTCATGTTCCGGCACATGGTGGTGTTCCGTCAGCTTGATCCGTCCACCGCTGTCTGCTTCAAACCCAAGATCGCGCACGACTTTGACCGGTTGCGTGCCGGCCGTCCAAATCGTCAAGTTCGACGGATAGGCGTCATCCCCGTTTTGGACGTCATCCGCCGTGACGAACGTGACGTTGGAATTGTTGATGACTTCGACGTCGTGCTCTTCGAACCATTCCTGGACGTACGTCGATACTTTATCCGAGAGGAAGGACAAGACGGACGGACCGCGGTCGAATAACCGGATTTTTAAATCTTTCCGGCTTTCATGCAGTTCACTGGCCAGTTCGACACCGGAGAGACCGGCTCCGACGATCGAAACGATGGCCCCCGGAGAAAGTCCGCAGATCGCCTGTTGTGTTTTCCGTGATTCCTCAAGTGTCTGGATGCTGTACGTAAACTCTTGTGCGCCCGGTATGTTATGGTATTTGTCTTCACACCCTAAAGCGATGACTAAATCATCATAAAAAAGTTCCGTACCGTCTTGCAGATGGACGGAGTTCGTCTCGGGTGAAATCTGGACGACGTGACCATATTTATATGTGAGGTGTTCTCCTTCCGGAAATGCGATTCGGACATCCCGATCCGACAATGTTCCGGCAGCCAGTGCGTAATATTCTGTTTTTAAGGCATGATACGGTAAACGATCGACGAGTGTCACAGCGACCTCTTCATCCTTGAATCGTTCACAAATCCGCATCCCACCGTATCCACCACCTAAAACAACCAGTTGCTTCATAACTTAAAATCCCCCTTAGTTCCCCTAAATCAGTCTGACCTTGTATAATACGACATGAGGAAAGATAATTCCTGCTTGAAGGAGGAAAAAAAGTGAATCCGATTATTGAATTTTGTATCAGTAACTTAGCGACAGGGACCCAGGTCGTCATGCAACAACTCGAACGGGACCCGAATGTCGATGTCGTCGAATATGGTTGCCTCGGATATTGCGGGATCTGCTCACTCGATCATTTTTGTCTGGTCGATGGCGAAACCGTTGTCGGAGAGACACCGGAAGAACTGCTTGAAAAAATTTATCAGAAAATCGAAGAAAACGAGCTCTAAAAAAATCCCCGTGTCTCAGATGAGACCGGGGATTTGTGTCTGTCAGCGGGCGCGGCTTCGGACTTAGAAGGACTGTTGGCGACGCATCATCCATGGTTTGAGTTTCAAGAACAGCGGAATAAAGAGTGCTGAGATGAACATCGCCTTGATGATGTTAAACGGCAGGATACCGGCCGTGATTGTCGTCCATTTGACGGCTGGATCCAACATGTAATCCATTCCGAAGAACCAAGCATACGCTGGAAGAATTAAGATATAATTGAGGATTGCAAGACCAAGTGCCATCGTGATCGTACCTGCGACGAGCCCGGTTGCAAGACCTTTGGTAGATTTCTTTTTATGGTAGAACCAACTGACCGGAAGAATGAAGGCGATACCGGCAGCAAAGTTTGCAAGCTCTCCGACCGGAACACCGCTTCCGCGGAAGATGTAGTACAGGACGTTTTTGAGTGCTTCGACGATGACACCTGCAATCGGTGAGAACATGATGGCAGCGATCAAAGCGGGAACGTCACTGAAGTCGATCTTCAGATAGTTCGGTAAAAACGGCAGTGGAAAGTTGAGTAACATGAGAACAAACGAAATTGAACCTAACATGGATAACGTGACCATCTTTTGTGTGCGTTTCATACGAGTATAATCTCCTTTTGCTCGTTCCTCTCGATGAAGTATTGGCATGGCTGCGTCCAAAATAAACCCCCATCGAAAAGTGTTCGATAGGGGAGAAGTCCGCAGTAAACTAAGCCTGAACGATTTTTGCAAAAATCGGTTCAAGAAATAGAAACATGCCGCCATCTTCTCCCATCCAGACTATACTGTCGGCTCCTGAGTCACACAGAATCAGCAAATAGCGCCCTATTCGCTCGCGGGCTTCAGACGAATCGTCTGTTTACCGCCGGTCGGGAATTTCACCCTGCCCTGAAGATGGAACGATTTAATTTTTTTTGATACAACTCCTTTATACAACGAATTCAAGATAGTTTCAAGCAACTAGGTTTCGATTCCCTCTGAAATTGCGTATACTGATAAAAAAGGGAAGGTGATGACATGATTCATTTAACAGAAGCGGCCGCACTCCAAGTCAAAGAGATGATGTTGCAGGCGCCGAACGATGAACAGAATCTGCGGATGCTCGTTCAAGGTGGCGGATGCAGTGGTCTCTCCTACGGTATGGGCTTTGACAGCCAAAAGGAGACTGACTTAACCTTTGAGCAACATGGGGTGAACGTTATCGTCGATCAAAAAGATTATCCGGTCGTCAAAGGACTGGAAGTAGATTATAAACAATCGATGCTCGGCGGTGGATTCACGATCACGAATCCGAACGCCATTGCGACATGTGGATGCGGGACGTCGTTCCGGACCGCAACAAATGCCGGTACACCCGGCGGATGTTAATCTAATCCGTTTCACCGCAGACGATGCCGTCTGCGGTTTTTTTGTTTTCAAAGCGAGAGGAACAGGACTTCACGGTGTAGATGGAGAAGGACTAACAAGAACGTTAGAACGCCATGACGAGGGAGGACTATCGATGCGAAAAGTACTGATTTTTGGTGGAACACGTTACTTTGGTCGACGATTGGCACTACGGCTTGCGGAATCGGGGGATGATGTGACGATTGTCACGCGCGGCGAGCATACACCGCCGGTCGCGAAAGGCTTGACATTTTTTAAAGGGGACCGGACGTCAAGCAGTACGATGAAGGATCTTGGAAGTCAGAACTGGGACATCATCTATGACAATATCTGCTTTAATCCGTATCAGGCGAAGCTTGCGGTGGATGCTTTTGAAGGGAAAGTCGGACGCTATATCCTAACGTCGACGATGTCCGTTTATGAGCAGGGCGGAACGAGCATCTCAGAGCGGACCTACAATCCGTTTCCCGGGAAATATGACTTGGAAAAAGAACATGATTACGGGGAAGGAAAACGTCAGGCCGAAAGTTACTTTTTCCAACGAGCGACTTTCCCGGTCATCGCCGTTCGCTTCCCTGTCGTCTTAGGGCCGGACGATTATACGGAACGACTGGTGTTCCATATTAAACGGGCCTTGGCGGATCAACCGATTGTTGCTGAAAATTTATATGCGAAGATGGGCTATATCTCGAGTTACGAAGCGGCAGCTTTCCTCGAATGGTGCGGACGCTCGACGATGACCGGACCGATCAATGCAGCGAGTGACGGCGTGTTATCGATTCAGGACTTAATGGATAAAATTGATCGCGTGGCGAAGACGACATCCCGGTTTGAAACGACGGGAGACGACCCGTCTCCACTGGCACCGGATCACGATTTTTATATGGATACGACAGCCGCAAAACAAGCGGGGTATTTATTCCAACATGTCGACGACTGGCTCGATCGACTCATTGAAGAGGAGGTTCGCAATCACAAATGATGCAATTGATGAAACCAACGGTCGCATGGGAAAAAGAATATCGTGCCTTTTTAGAAGACTGGCGAGAATCGGGAGAAACGATCGTACCGGAAGTTGTCGGAGATACGTATGAACCGCTCGCAGCCTATTTCTCTGAGCAAGAAGCGGAGGAATCGGAAGTGAGCCCGGGACGTGTTACGCATTCAACGTACTGGATGGTCGACGGACAACGGATCGTCGGTGCGTTGAACTTCCGACATGACTTGACGGAGGATTTGAAGTTGTACGGCGGGCATATCGGATACGGCATCCGACCGTCCGAGCGCAAGAAAGGGTATGCGACGACAGGTCTTCGGCTTGCACTCGAGGAAGCACGACAGCGGGGACTCGATCAAGTATTGCTGACGTGTGGTGTCGACAATCTCGCATCGCGCCGCGTCATCGTAGCGAACGGTGGTCAGGAAATCGACCCGACTGTTCGCAATGGACGCGAGACACGTCGCTTCATCATTCCGTTGGGAGAATGAGCACCGTGAACATTCGATTAGCCGTTCCGGAAGACGCCGACCGCATTGCGCAAGTGCATATCGCCTCTTGGCGGGAAACGTATCACGACATCATTCCGACAAGGTACTTGGAGCACTTGTCGCACGACAAGCGGGAACAGGGCTGGCGGAAAAGTCTGACGGAAGGTCCGGTCTTCGTTGCGCTTGATCAGACAAACGAAGTCATCGGATTTGCGAACGGTGGACCAAGCAGGGGGAGCAAAGGGACGGAAGGAGAGTTGTACGCGCTCTATCTTTTAAAGACCTATCAAGGACAAGGAACAGGGAAGCGATTGTTTGACCACGTCCTAGCAGACCTGCGGCAGCAAGGCTTCTCGTCTTGCGTCGTCCACGTGTTGGCGGATAATCCGTCCCGTTTCTTTTATGAACGCTTCGGCGGACGTCTCGTTTTTGAACAACGGATCGAGCGGGGTGGAAAGCAACTGATGGAGTACACGTATCGAATTATGCTCTGACCATCATCCAATCTATAAGCCCAAAAAAGCAGCGTCACTTCGATCTGGAAATCGAGGTGACGCTGCTGTTGGGTCATACTTAATGGTTTTTGACTTTTTCAAAAAGACTTGTGGAGTGTTGCGGATGACGGGCTGATGGGTCAACAAGCAACTTCGCTTGGTTGACGGCAATCGGAGCTTCTCCGAAACCGGTCGCAATCAATTTGACACGACCGTCGTAAGTCGCGATATCCCCGCAAGCAAAGACGCCGGGAATCGCTGTTTCCATCTTCGAGTTAACGCGGATCGAATTACGTTCAAACTCGACTTCCCACTCCTTGAGTGGTCCGAGCGAGGAAACGAAACCGAAGTTACAGACGACATCATCTGCGCCGACGACGATGACTTCATCCGTTTCGGCATGTTTAAACGTCAGCGTCTCGATGCTGTCATCCCCCGTGACCGATTCGAGCGTATACGGTGTCATGACATTGACGGACGAGTTATGCAACAATTCGACCGTATGTTCATGAGCCCGGAATTTATCACGACGGTGGACGAGCGTGACGGATTTGGCGATCGGCTCAAGCATCAAGGACCAGTCGACGGCGGAATCGCCGCCGCCGAGTAAGACGACTTGACGGTCTTTGAAGCGGTCCATCTCGTTGACGAAGTAATGCAGGTTGCTGGTCTCAAACCGTTCTGCATCGGCAACGCCGAGCGGGCGGGCAGCAAACGAGCCGTTTCCGGCCGTCAGAATAACGGTTTTCGTGTAATGTTCTCCCTTATTCGTCACGAGGCGGATCAGTCCGTCATCGAGACGTTCGTAGGCAAGCACGGTCTCGCCGAGGACATAGGTCGGATCAAATTCGTTTGCCTGTTCGAGCAGACGATCGACTAAATCCTGTGCTTTGACTTTCGGGAAGCCGGCAATATCGTATATATTTTTTTCAGGATAAAGCGTCGCCAGTTGTCCACCGAGTTGTGGCAGACTTTCGATGACTTTCGTCTTCATCTGACGCATGCCTGAGTAAAAAGCGGTGAACAGTCCGACTGGACCACCGCCGATAATCGTTACATCATATGGTTGGTGCATCTGAGTCCCTCCTAAAGTTGGATACTCCTATTATATAGGAAGATGGGTTCCCTGTGGCAAGTGCGGGACATCTCACATTTTTTTCAGGGATTGCATATTTTTACTTTGCAATCTATGATAGAAAATGGTTCAATGAACGTATAGACGTGTGAACATTATTTGAACAAAGTTTTTGAGCATTTATCTGCAATTGAATGTGAAGAAAATCACAACAAAACTATTAATCGTAAGGGGTATCAGAACATGAACACACCAAACATTGTTATTCTTGGAGCCGGCTACGGTGGATTGATCACAGCAGTCAACCTTCAGAAAAAACTTGGCGTCGACCAAGCAAACATCACTTTAATCAACAAACACGATTATCATTACCAAACAACGTGGTTACACGAACCAGCAGCAGGAACGATGTCTGCTGAACAAGCGCGTATCTACATCAATGATGTCATCAATCCTTCACGTGTCAAACTCGTCAAAGGGATCGTCGAGAAAGTCGATACGGCAAACAACACAGTGAAGCTCGTCGACGGTGGAACAGTCCCTTACGATTATGTCGTCGTGGCGCTTGGTGGCGTTCCTGAAACATTCGGCATTAAAGGGTTGAAAGAGAACGCTCTAACGATCAGTTCATTGAACAGTGTCCGAAAAATCAAGGAACACATCGACTATTCATTCGCAGAGTACAAAACGACGGGTTCAACAAACCGTTCACTCTTGACGATTGTCGTCGGTGGTGCTGGATTTACGGGTATTGAGTTCATGGGTGAACTCGTCAACCGGATTCCGGAACTTTGCAAACAATATGATATCCCACGCGAACTCGTTCGTGTCGTCAATATCGAAGCGGCTCCAACGGTCCTTCCTGGATTTGATGCGGATCTCGTCAACTACGCACACAAATGGCTTGAGCGCCAAGGCATCGAGTTCAAACTCGGTAACGGCATCAAGGAATGTGCACCGGGCAGCGTGACATTCGGACCGCTCCAAGGTGAAACAACAGAAACAATCGAAGCGAACACAATCATCTGGACAGGTGGCGTCAGTGGTAACCCGGTTGTTGCAGCATCTGGCTTTGAAGCGATGCGTAACCGTGTCGTCGTCGCAGAAGACCTCCGTGTTCCTGGACATGAAAATGTCTTCATGATCGGTGACTGTTCAGCTGTTATGGATCCGGCTTCAAACCGTCCGTACCCGCCGACGGCTCAGATCGCGACACAACAAGCACACAAAGTGGCTGAGAACATTTCGGCACTGATCGGTGGACGTCAAACATCGACATTCACATATGAGAACAAAGGAACGGTCGCTTCACTTGGTCATAAAGATGGTATCGGCATGGTCTTCGGTAAGAAGATTTACGGTCGCAATGCATCATTCATGAAAAAAGTCATCGACAACAAGCATTTCCTTGAGCTCAAAAAGATTGGTCTTGCCATCAAAAAAGGTAAATTCTAAGTTCACGTTTTAGGCAAATGTACACTCGTGCATTTGCCTTTTTTGTCGGTTATACTAAAAGAGATTCAAAGGGGGAACAGTATGCATATCATTCAAGCCGTGATCGGGAGTGTTCTTTATCTCGTCATGTTCTTTAGTATCGGTTTTATCTTAAACATGTTGTTACGCAGTACGTGGATCATGCTTGTGTTGTATCCATTGATCATCATCATGATGATTGATAATCAATCGACGCTCGATTATTTCACGAATGCACGCGAAGCGATTCCGAATCTGGGTGAACGGATTATGGGTCTGCAGACGGCAGATATCACGATGTTTGTAGCCGGTCTTGCCGGAATTATCATCGCCGGGATGTCCATTCGCTTCCTGCGTAAAAGTGGTTACCAAATGTTTTAAAGTCTACTTGAGTAAGTAGACTTTTTTAGTGCGTTAAAACACGTTATAATAAAAACAGTGTCTTTTAAAAAAATGTGTAAGAGCAGATAGGGTTGAGAGCGAATGGATAAACAAATGTACCACGTTATCAAGGTCTTGAATAATAATGTCGTCATTTGTTCGACTGGTGCGAATCAGGAAGTCATTATCCTCGCGAAAGGGATTGGCTTCGGTCGGAAGCCAGGCGATCAACTAACGGATCTTGATAAATTAGAAAAAGTGTATACGTTAAAAGATAAAGACGAGCAGGCACAGTACAAAGCACTTGTCGGCCATCTCGATGAAAACTTCATCGCCTTGATGAACGAAATCGTATCCATGATTGAGACGCGGTTTGGAAAACGGGTCGATGAACATATTCACATCGGTTTGACGGATCACTTGACGTTTACTTTCAAACGGCTGGAACAAGGGATGGAAGTGACGAATCCGTTTCTCGCGGAAACGGAAGCGTTGTATCCGGAAGAATATGCGCTCGCTGAAGAAATCGTCGAATTCATCAGTGCGGAGATGAATTTTTATTTACCGCCGGCCGAAACCGGGTTCATCGCACTTCATATCCATTCAGCGACGAACTTCAAGGATGTTCTCGAAGTGAACCGACATCATCAATTGGTCGGATTGATTGCCAGTCACATCGAACAACGGTTGCAAATCAAAATCGACCGGAAATCACTGGATTACAAGCGTTTGATCCGACACTTGCGTTCGGCGATTGAAAGGGTTTCCAATGGGGAGTATCTAGAGGCGCCAGAAAAAGTAGAAAAGCTATTGCGTGAAGAATATCCGCTGTGCTATGATACTGCTTGGGAGCTGATGTCCATCATGGAACGCCAGCTGAAGAAAGCGGTACCGCGCGGTGAAGCGACGTATCTTACGATGCATCTGCAACGCTTAGTGCAGTACGATTTAGGTAAATGACCGCACGGACTACGTGTTACTGATACGATCAGGCATGAGTGGGATGTCGGGCAAAATGGTTTATTTCCGTTAGATTTTTTTCGCGGGATAAGTGTATTTTGTCTACAATCCGCTTGTGCCTGATTTTTTTCTGTAAAAATCGGTCGGATGTCTGACTTTTTTCAACCCGTCATTGGTATTATTCATTATTTTTAGTTTTTACATCAAAAGGAGGAAACACACATGTTCAAACAGATTTTTGCTGTTCTTCAACGTGTTGGTAAAGCGTTGATGCTTCCTGTTGCGATTTTGCCTGCTGCCGGGATCTTACTCGGATTCGGTAACGCGATGCAAAATCCGAACTTGACGTCAAAACTCGAGTTCTTAAAAAATGATGCAATCATCAAGGTTGCAAAATTGATGGAAGCAGCCGGAGATATCATCTTCGGTAACTTAGCACTCTTATTCGCGGTCGGTGTCGCGATCGGATTAGCAGGAGACGGCGCAGCCGGGCTTGCTGCCATCGTCGGATTCCTGATCATGAACAAAACAATGAGCGTTTGGCTCGGCGTTACACCAGAAATGGTGGCAAATGGTCAAGGATATGCCAACGTACTTGGTATTCCAACGCTTCAAACAGGGGTTTTCGGTGGTATCATCATCGGTTTAATCGCCGCCTGGGCCTACGGGAAGTATCATAATCTCGAATTGCCGCAGTTCCTCGGATTCTTCGCAGGAAAACGTTTTGTTCCAATCGTTACAGCAGTTGTTTCATTGTTCGCAGGTCTTGTACTTGTTTTTGTTTGGCCGTTCGCTCAAGACGGGTTGAACACATTCTCCCACTTCATGATGGAGAAAAACCCGACACTTGCAGCTTTCGTCTTTGGTCTCATTGAACGTTCATTGATTCCATTTGGTCTTCACCATATCTTCTATGCACCATTCTGGTTCGAATTCGGTTCATACACGAATGCAGCAGGAGACGTCGTTCGTGGTGACCAAGCAATCTTCTTCGCTCAGTTAAAAGATAACGTTGAATTAACAGCTGGTACGTTCATGACTGGTAAATTCCCGTTCATGATGTTCGGTCTTCCAGCAGCAGCACTTGCCATGTACCACGAAGCACGCCCAGAGCGTCGCGCAATCGTTGGTGGTCTTCTTGGATCAGCAGCACTTACAGCTTTCTTAACAGGTATCACAGAGCCAATCGAATTCGCATTCTTATTCGTTGCTCCAATCTTGTTCGCAGTTCACGCGGTCTTCGCAGGTCTTTCGTTCATGACAATGCAACTCTTGAACGTTAAAATCGGGATGACATTCTCAGGTGGATTGATTGACTTCCTTCTCTTCGGTGTCCTTCCAGGACGTACGCAGTGGTGGCTCGTCATCGTCGTCGGTCTTGTTCTCGCAGTTGTTTACTACGTTGGATTCCGTTTCGCAATCCGCAAGTTCAACTTGAAAACACCAGGTCGTGAAGACGAAGTACAAGAAACGTCAATGGCTCAAGGATCTGAGCTCGCAGCAGGTATTCTCGATGCACTCGGTTCTGAATCAAACATCAAACACCTTGACGCATGTATCACACGTCTTCGTGTTGAAGTTCTTGATAAATCTAAAGTTGATAAAAACGAATTGAAAAAATTAGGTGCGGCAGGTGTTCTTGAGGTTGGTAACAACGTTCAAGCGATCTACGGACCAAAATCAGATAACATTAAATCTGAAATTCAAGCGGTCATCAACTCACGTAAACAAGAAAAATCAGTATAATTCGCTAAAGGACCTTTCCGATTCGGAAAGGTTCTTTTTTTTTGGAAATAAATATGAAACAAATAGTTTTGCCCGAGAAACATTAAGGGTATGAATTAAGTAGTCTGGTCAAAAAAGGAGGGAAATCACTGATGTGGAAAAATGTGTTCGGTGTGTTGCAACGGATCGGTAAAGCGTTGATGTTACCGGTTGCGATCCTACCGGCAGCGGGGCTTCTCCTGGCGTTTGGTACGGCGTTTCAAAACCCGAATCTGACGCAGTATCTTCCATTTCTCGAAAATGACGCACTGGTCGTCATTTGGCGGGTTATGCAGGATGCGGGGGATATCATCTTTGCCAATCTAGGATTATTGTTTGCCGTCGGGGTCGCGATTGGTCTTGCGAATGGTGAAGGGGTCGCAGGGTTAGCCGCGATTGTTGGATTCTTGATCATGAACAAGGTCATCAGTTCGTTTTTACAGATTACACCGGAAAAGATTACAGAAGCACAAAAGTCGAGTGATTTATCGTATGCCACCGTGTTAGGGATACCGACCCTGCAAATGGGGGTATTCGGAGGGATCATCGCCGGATTGATAGCGGCGTACAGCTATAATAAATTCTTTAAAATTAAATTGCCGGATTTCCTTGGATTCTTTGCCGGTAAACGGTTTGTCCCGATTGCCACAGCGCTATTCAGTTTAGTCGCTGGTTTTGCGTTGTCTTACATCTGGCCACCGATCGGAACGGGAATCAATACGTTCTCGAAAACGATCATTGAATCAAATGAAACGTTATCTGCCTTCATCTTTGGATTAGTTGAACGTTCTCTCATTCCGTTTGGTTTGCACCATATTTGGTATTCGAGTTTTTGGTTCCAGTTTGGCGAATATACGGATAAAGCCGGTACGATCGTCAATGGGGATCAGCGGATTTTCTTCGCCCAGTTGAAAGACGGGGTTCCGTTCACAGCCGGGACGTACATGACCGGGAAATATCCGTTCATGATGTTTGGACTTCCGGCCGCCTGTCTTGCGATGTACCATACCGTCGCCAAAGATCGCCGGAAAGCAGTTGAAGGATTATATTTCTCTGCTGCCCTGACATCGTTTTTGACAGGGATCACTGAACCTGTTGAGTTCTCATTCGTATTCGTTGCACCATTGTTGTTTGCAGTCCATGCTGTTTTTGCCGGATTATCATTCATGATTATGGACATCTTGAACGTCAAGATCGGGATGACCTTCTCCGGGGGATTAATTGATTACACGTTATTTGGTATTTTACCGAACAGGACCTCCTGGTGGCTCGTCATCCCGGTTGGTCTCGTCTTCGCCGTTATTTATTACTTCGGTTTCCGCTTCGTCATTAATAAGTTCGATTTAAAGATTCCTGGACGCGAAGCGATTCAAGAAGGGGCTGCCACATCTACGACGACTGCTGGCGAATTGCCGTATGAAATTCTTCAAGCCTTTGGCGGTGCCTCGAACATCAAACACTTGGATGCCTGTATCACGCGGCTCCGGATTACCGTCAATGATAAATCAGGCGTCAACAAAGAGCGGTTGAAACAGTTGGGTGCCGCGGGTGTCCTTGAAGTCGGGGACAACGTACAAGCAATCTTTGGTCCGAAGTCAGATGGCATCAAGACCGAGATGGCAGAAATCATGAACGATCCGAACTACAAACCACCGGTCAAACCGGAAGCGGATCCGATTCCACAAGTGCCGACGGGAGCGGAAGCACGGACTGATGACCGGTCGGGCTTAGCCGGAACAGATGGTGCTTACGTACCGAGTGACGGTTATGTTTCTCCACTGAGCGGTGTAATTCGTTCGCTCGATGACGTACCGGATCAAGTTTTCTCCGGACGGATGATGGGTGATGGTTATGCGATTGAGCCGACAGAAGGGTATGTCGTTTCTCCTGTTTCCGGTGAAATTACTACCTTCTTCCCGACGAAACATGCGATTGGTATTCTTGCTGATAATGGAGATGAAATCTTGATTCATATTGGTATTGATACCGTCTCGCTTGAAGGAAAAGGATTTGAAGCTCTGGCAAAAGCGGGCGATCGGGTCGAACCAGGTTCGCCGTTGTTAAGCGTCGATCTTGAACAAATCCGACCACTCGTTCCGTCACTCTTGACACCAATCATCGTTACAAACAGCGGCGACCGGAAAGTCTCGGTCGATGTTGGAAAAACAGTCGAAGCCGGCGAAAAAATGTCATATGATATCAAGTGATTGCGGTAAGACACGATCTCTGCTTTGGGAGAGATCGTGTCTTTTTAATGTGTTATACATTCAGTAATGAGAATCTGCACATATGATGATACAATGAATAAGCTATTATGAAGATTAGCTATTTTTTTCAAGAGAGAGGTGAGTCGATGGCTACGACTTCGACAAAAACACGTTATGTCGTGTTAGGTTTATTGATCGGGATTTTAGTGGCGGCGATGGACAATACCATCGTTGCGACGGCGATGCCGACGATTGTCAGTGAATTAAACGGGTTTGATCAATATGCGTGGGTGACTTCCGCTTATATGATTGCGACCGTCGCCGGTATGCCGATTTTCGGTAAGTTGAGCGATATGTATGGTCGAAAACGATTTTTCCTGTTCGGGATGTTACTCTTTATCGCAGGCAGTGTACTATGCGGAATGGCAGACTCGATCATTGAATTATCCATTTATCGCGCCGTTCAAGGTCTTGGCGGCGGTGCTTTGATGCCGATCGCATTTACGATCATTTTTGATATTTTCCCACCGGAAAAGCGTGGGAAGGTGAGCGGATTATTTGGTGCCGTCTTCGGAATTTCAAGTATTTTCGGACCGTTGCTTGGTGCGGTCTTGACCGATGCCATCAACTGGCGCTGGGTGTTTTACATCAATATTCCACTTGGGATTTTGGCATTGACACTCGTCTCGCTGTTCTACAAGGAATCACCGATTCACCGGACGCAAAAAATCGATTATGCCGGAGCGGTGACGTTAGTCGCAGGTTTGGTCCTGTTCTTATTGGCACTTGAGATGGGCGGAAAAGAGTACGCCTGGAGTTCACCGCAAATCTTAGGATTATTCGGCGCGGCACTTGTTGCCTTCATCGTTTTTGGTTTCATCGAACGTCGGGCGGCAGATCCCGTCATTACGTTCAGTTTATTTAGACGGCAACTGTTTGCGGCGACACAAGGGGTGGCGTTCTTTTACGGCTTCGTCTTCATCTCTGCCAGCGTCTTCATCCCGATTTTTGTTCAAGGCGTGTTTGGTGGAAGTGCGACCAACTCCGGTTTGATCTTGATGCCGATGCTGATTGCATCAGTCGTCTCGGCACAACTCGGCGGACGTCTGCCGAATAAATACGGATTCCGAAACGTCATGCTCGTCTCGGCCGTCTTCTTCTTGTTAGGGGTCTATCTGTTAAGCACGATGTCCCTCGAAACATCAAGAACAGCTATCACAATCTACATGATCATTTTAGGTTTTGGTGTCGGGTTCAGTTTCTCGTTACTCAACTTGGCGAGTATCAACGGAATTGAGATGCAACGTCGGGGAGCTGCCACTTCGATGGGGTCAACGTTCCGGACGATTGGGATGACGCTCGGGGTGACGGTACTTGGAATCATCCAATCCCGGACGTTCTCATCGACAATCAGTGAACAGTTACCAAACGGGAACGCGCCGGATGGCGGACAATTCCCGACCGCTTCGGCCCTTGCGAAGATGCCGCCGGAAGTAGCGAATGCCATCAAGTCGTCACTTGCGGAATCAATTTCGTCCGTCTATCTGTGGGCATTGATTCCAGCTGTGCTTGGTGTCGTCTTTGTGTTCTTGATGGGGAATGAACGCCCCACGTTAAAAGAAGGACAAGGCGAACGACCGAAAACAAAGCAAGCATAATGTGTGGGTAAAACTATTTAAATAAGCATTAACAGAATAGAGGAAAGTGGATGTAGAATCCGCTTTCCTCTATTTGTTGTTCGAAATCATTCGATGCACGAGACTCCTACAGGAAAAAGCGCAAGTGTAAACTGTGCTATCAAAGACAAACAAGACCCGCTTTTCTGCCCACACGGGGCAGGAAAACTGGCTTGTGTCTCGCCTGAGGAAAGCGAGTGCAGAGAAGAATGATTTCGGCGTAGGTTAATCCGATTTCCGGCACAAAGTATAAGGAAAAGAAGATACTTTGTTAACGCGACAAAAAAACACGCCCCAAGATGGGACGTGTCCGAAACACCTTATTTTTTGATATCGAATGTCGTGCTGAGGAAGTTGACGACATCTTCCGCTGTATCCATATCGAGTACTTGTTCGACGACTGCTTCACACTCTGCTTTGTTCAAGCGAGTCATCAAGCTACGTGCGCGAAGGACAGAAGAAGCTGACATCGAGAATTCGTCGAGTCCGAGTCCGAGGAGGATCGGGAGCGCGAGTTCTTCTCCAGCCATCTCACCACACATGCCGACCCATTTGCCTGCTTTGTGCGCTTCTGTAATGACGTTGTTCAACAAGTTCAAGATCGCTGGGTTGAATGGTTGGTAGAGATACGAAACTTTTTCATTCATCCGGTCAGCTGCCATCGTGTATTGAATCAAGTCGTTTGTTCCGACTGAGAAGAAGTCGACTTCTTTCGCGAATTGTTTCGCCATGACAGCCGTTGATGGAATCTCGACCATCATTCCGACTTCGATCTCTTCTGAAACCGTCACACCTTCTGCTTGAAGGTTTGCTTTTTCTTCCAAGAGAAGTGCTTTTGCTGCACGGAATTCTTCGAGTGTCGCGATCATTGGGAACATGACAGCAAGTTTTCCGTATGCACTTGCGCGGAGAAGGGCGCGAAGTTGTGTCCGGAAGAGATCTGTTTGATCCAAGCAAAGACGGATCGCACGGTATCCGAGGAACGGGTTCATCTCATGCGGGAGATCGAGGTAAGACAATTCTTTGTCGCCGCCGATATCAAGTGTCCGGATGACAACTTTTTTATCGCCCATTGATTCAAGAACCGTTTTGTAGGCCGTGAACTGCTCATCTTCCGTCGGGAACGTTTCAGCGTCCATGTAGAGGAACTCTGTCCGGTATAATCCGACTGCTTCCGCACCGTTCTCGAGAACACCTTTGACATCATTTGGTGTTCCGATGTTCGCTGCGAGCTCGACGTGATGTCCGTCTGCTGTAACTGTTTTTTCGTTTTTAAGTTTTTTCCACTCTTCTTTTTGAGCGATGTACGCTGAACGTTTTTCTTCATATTCTGCGATTTGTTCGCTTGAAGGGTTGACGATGACGTCTCCTTCTGCTCCGTCAAGAATCAAGAAATCACCGTGTTTGACTTCCGTCAAGACGACTTTTGTTCCGACGACAGCCGGAATTTCAAGAGAACGGGACATGATCGCCGAGTGCGAAGTCCGTCCGCCGATGTTCGTAGCAAATCCTTTTGCATACTTCCGGTTGAGTTGTGCTGTATCTGAAGGCGTTAAATCTTCTGCAATGATGATGACTTCTTCATTGATCTGAGCCGGCGTGACGAATGTGATGCCGAGCAAGTGGGCCATCGTCCGTTTTGTGACGTCACGGACATCCGCTGCACGCTCACGCATGTATTCGTTGTCCATCGACTCAAAGATCATGACCATCATCTGTGACACTTCATCGAGTGCTTGAGCGGCGTTTGTTTTCTCATCT
The DNA here is from genome assembly GCA_902363455.1 of Caryophanales bacterium. Taxonomy (GTDB): domain Bacteria; phylum Bacillota; class Bacilli; order Exiguobacteriales; family Exiguobacteriaceae; genus Exiguobacterium_A. The sequence goes on from CABJAC010000001.1 coordinate 500,069, forward strand.
TCGATCTTTGCGTTGACTTGGCTGACGATTTCTGGGTCTTCCAAGATTAAGAGGTGAGCGGAGAAGATTTCTGCTTTGTCCGCGCCGAGCTCTTTTAATGTGTTCTCACGGATGATTTCAAGTTCACCCTTCGATTTAACGATAGCGGCTTGGAAACGTTCCTTTTCTGCTGCTGAATCCTCGATTTTATGCGTTGGAATGTCAAAGACAGGTGTTTCCATTACGAATGCTTTCGCAATCGCAATCCCTGCAGAAGCGCCAATTCCTTTGATGTGCTGTGCCATGTGCATTACCCTCTTTTCAGTAAGTTTTTTCGCCGCAGCGACGTCATTTCTTTGCTATCTATAGATACCCATAAACGCATCTCTCTTAACGGGTCGCTTGCGGACTCTCCCTTTGAATGAAAACGTAGACATTTCTGTCGTTGCCAAATGACCGTTTGCTAGAAGTGCCTGCCCTTTTCACCTGTTTAATCCTATCACATTGTGAAACGGGCAACAATTGTTTGAAACGCTCCAAATCGACAAATTAGAGAACGACTTTTGTGAGAGCGGTTTCATTGTTCCCGGGGGCTATCAGTTGGAAAATAAGGTCAAACGCTTCATACTAATACCTATCACTAAAGGGGGAATGAAACATGCGATGGAATCAAGTAAATCAGCAAGCACATGTCGAAGTACTCGTTGTCGGTATTTCCGGGAACAAACCGGTCCAGGAACGGATTCGTGCCTTATATCCGGATCGATTGGACGAATGGGTGCGCCGGGGAGACATCTCAACGAAACAAGGAGAACTGCGTTTACTGCCGACACTGACGGGAACGGTTGAACGTGTCTTATTCGTCGGACTCGGAAAGTCGGAAAGCCTGACAACGGACGTGCTTCGCCGGTTACTCGGAAAAGCGGCTCAATTCTTAAAAACACGCCATCTGTCAAAAGCGACAGTAGATGCGACGACGTTTCCGGACCAACCGGTCGAATTGATTGCCGAGACATTTGGCCTCGCTACATACGAAGTCAAACATTACAAAACAGGCGCACGAAAAGCGTATGAGCTGGATTTAACGATTTGGTCAGACGCGGGAGAACAAGAAGTCGAGCGTGGAGCAGCGCTCGCAGAAGCGACGAATCTCGCCCGTCGCCTCGTGACGATGCCCGGTAATTTATTGACGGCACCGGCTTTGGCGGATGAAGCCCGCTTTATTGCCGAACGTCACGGACACGATTTGAAGATTCTTGAGAAAACAGACATGGAAGCACTCGGGATGGGAGCATTGCTCGCCGTCAACCAAGGATCGACCATTCCACCAAAATTGATTGTCCTTGAATATAAAGGGGCAGGAGACGATGCACCGATTGCAGTTGTCGGAAAAGGCGTGACGTTTGATACAGGCGGCTATTCGATTAAACCAAAAGACGGCATCGTCGGCATGAAAGGCGATATGGGAGGAGCAGCTGCTGTTCTCGGATTATTTGAAGCGCTCGGACAACTGAAGCCGAATGTGAATGTGCTGGGAGTCATTCCGGCGACAGACAACATGATTTCCGGTGATGCCTTTAAACCGGATGATGTCATTACGTCGATGGCAGGGAAAACGATTGAAATCCTGAACACAGATGCTGAAGGGCGACTTGTACTGGCAGATGCCGTCACGTATGCGAAAGAATACAAACCGAAGATGATTATCGATCTTGCAACGTTGACGGGCGGAGTTTTGGTGGCACTTGGTACAGAAATTACCGGCGCCTTAACGAACGACGCCGCATTATATGAACGGTTCGAAGCCGTGACGCAAGAAACAAACGAGATGGTCTGGCAGATGCCGTACGTCGATCAATTCATCAAACAAGTCCGTCGCTCGGACGTCGCGGACTTAAACAACTCACCGGGACGGATGGGGCATATGATCTTTGGTGGTGCCTTCGTCGGAGAATTTGTTGGCGACACACCGTGGCTCCATCTTGATATCGCGGGAACATCCGAGCAAAAAGCGCCGTCGGAACTTGGTCCAAAAGGTGCGACCGGTGTCATGGTCCGGAGTCTGTATCGTTTCGTCGAACAAGAAAAATGATGCGGCTTAACAGTGTCCTCGTCCTTTTGACCGTCATCAGCATCGTCTGGTACCTCGATTCACGTGATCAACTGGCCTTAGCCGCGGCGACCTTTTTAGGGGTTTTCACTATTTTGTCGCTCTTAAAAATGATACGGGAGAAGTCCGATGAACGTCACCGGGATTGATGCGGCGAAAGCCGGTTGGGTGGCGGTGTCGATTAAAGACGGTCAGTTTTCTTGGACAGTTGGATCGTCCCTTTCGGAAATCGAGCTCGGGACCACTATCTATATTGACATGCCGATTGGGTTGGAAGAAGACAAACGCCGGATGGTCGATCAGTTGCTACGAGCGGAATTGAAGCCCGGCCGTACGAGCAGTGTCTTTAACGCCCCATTGCGTGCGGCGTTGGAGCAACCGGATTATCCAACAGCAAACGAGTATTCGAAGCATCACGCGGGATTTGGTTTATCGAAACAAGCGTGGTATCTATTGCCGAAAATTCAACAGGTGCGCACCCATTACCGGGCGGGCTTAATCGAATCCCATCCGGAAGCCTGTTTCGCCCGACTGACGGGGCATCCGGCACGGTACAATAAACGGACGACCGAGGGAGCAGCGGAACGGATAGAACTGTTGCAACGGTATAACTGTCCGGCTTACTGGGAATTGAACGTGCGCGGTGTCGCAACAGACGACTGGATCGATGCGTGTTTGCTTGCCGTCGCTGCTACCTTTCCAGCTAGTTATCTGCCGGACACGTGTCCACTGGATTCAACAGGACGACCACTATACGCCGCTTTACCAAAAAAGATCACCTTCACCGAAACGGTGTAGGTGATCCTTTAATAAAGTCCCAAAGGTAATGAAAAATTTGGGCATTGTGCAAGGCTTTGATGATAACCGCAATCAGTGGACCTAAGATCAGTCCGAAGACACCAAAAAATTGAATACCGACGAATAAGGCGATCAAGGCGGTGATGGGTTGAATACCGATGTTATCCCCGACGATTTTAGGTTCCATGATATTGCGTTGTAAGATAACGATCCCATAGAGAACCGCCAGACCAATCGCCAGACCTGTATTTCCCGTAATAAGAGAATAGGCAATCCAAGGCAAGAAGACAGAGCCGGTTCCAAGATACGGCAGGATATCAAAGAAGGCGGCGATGAAGGCGATCGCAAACGGATGCTCGACTCCGATGATCAAAAGTCCGATCAGGACGATAAAAAATGTAATCGTAATCAAGGTCAACTGTGCTTTGATATAGCCGAACAGCGCGGATCGGAGACTTGTGACAACAGACTCGGCACGGGCGAACCACGGTAACATTTCATATTGTTTCAACCGGAGCTCATACCGGTGCCAATCTTTTGAAATGAAGAACCAGGCAAGCAGGACGATGACTAGAATCAAGGCGATTGAAGGCAACGTGGCTAAGATGGTCTGCAACATTCCGGCGATATTTTTTGAGCCTTCTCCGATCGCACTGGCAAGGGAGCTGCCGAGTGATTGAATACTGTTTTGGACCGTATTTTGTTGTGAGGGCTCAAGCGACTGCAGAGCTTCAGAGGCATCATTCCAAATCGGTGCTAATTTTTCATTGTAGAGCTTTTGGAAATAAAGGCTCAACTCTTGGATTTGTGCGGGAAGTTGATTGGCGACAAAAACAAGCCCGCGAATCAACTGCATGATGATCAAGACAAGTGAGCCGATCAACAGACCGCTCATTAAAATGATGGAGAGCAGGGCACCCCACCCCCGATTAATCCGAAGACGCTTTTGGAAAAAGTCGACAAGCGGTCGGCTGAACAGGGCGAGTAAAAATGCAAAGACGAACGGGTACAGAATCGAAGACAAGCGGACAAGCAGCCAACCGGTAAAAAAGATGGCAAGGATGACACCAAAGAAACGAGCTAATTGCCAAAGACGTTCAGTCGACACGAGCAACACCTCTTACTATGTATGTATTGCCAACATCATATCATGTTTGTTCAAAGAACGTATCACTCAAACGAGGAGGAATTTAGATGAAACGCAGAGAAGCAGGGTTACTTGTCTCACTCGCTGTCGCGAGTGGACTGGCTGTACGTGAATGGCGTAAGAATCAACAGTTCGCTAAACAAGTGAAGAAACAATCGGAAGACCGGCTTGTGAAGGGAATGACGGAGGTGCAGGACGATGCAGGAGATGTTTCTTCTTCAACAAAAGGTTGATGCGACGATCCGGTCGCTTGGAGGATACTTTCGTCCGTTATCTGGATTAGCCCGCTTGATTGAGGAGGTCGGTGAAGTGGGGGAAGCACTCGAAGTCGGAGATGAATCGTCACTTAAATCGGAATTAGTGGATGTCTTGATGATTTCGACATGTCTTGCAAATCAATATGTAACGGATTTAGCGCAGCAGCATCAACAGCTTGAGACGACGAAAGACCAGGCACAAGGTTCTTTTTATCGACTTGTTCATGAAGCAGGTCAGGTGGCTCGTGTCATGAACGGATATGAAGGTGACAAACCGCCGAAAAAGACAGAAGATGTCACCCCGATCGGGACGTCACTCGCTCGTCTCCAACTTGAATTATTTCGATTGGCGCGACCACTTCAGCTGGATTTGTTGCAAGAAATCGACCGGACAAACGAAAAAAACTTAAATCGTGACCGAACACGATTTGCTTTGACACGTGATCCGGTGACGGAAGCCACCATCGAGCATTTCCGGAGCGCGACAGGCAACGCGGAACGACTGTGGGGAGCGCCTGTCCACGAAACAGGTATGACATTCGAGACGCATATTCAGTCTGCCCTGCCCTCTTTACGCCGCTTCCTGCGTTGTGCCCGGATCGAAGGAATTGAAGGTTTCGTCATCGAAATGCCGATTGAGAGAAGCGACAGTCTGTTGCATGTTAAAGAGCAGGCAGACACAGCCGGCCGGATCATTAAAGAACAAACACCGTTGTCGTTTAAAGAGTCGCCTTACCGGATTGACGTCTATGCCCCTCAACTTGGTCCGGTATCACCGTATCATGCGGAAGACGATCATCGGATGTTTTTGCTCCTGCATGTCGATGAATAAACACGAAAAACGTCCGTTCCGAGTAGGAACAGACGTTTTTTTTGTGCTCATCTGGATGGATTGGACAGTTCAACTTGTTGTTGCTTCAAGTGTTGCATAAACCGGTTGATTCGGTGAATGGCCTGTTGAAGCTGTTCAATCGAGCTGGCGTAGCTGGCACGGACATAGCCTTCACCGCTTGCTCCGAATACGGAGCCGGGAACGACTGCGACACGTTCAGCCAACAACAGTTGTTCTGCGAACTCTTCGCTTGTCAAACCGGTTCCACCGATATACGGAAAGGCATAGAAGGCGCCGCCCGGTGAATGTGTCGGCAGTCCGGCATCATTCAACGCTTTAACGAAATAATTGCGACGCTGCCGGTAACTGCGGACCATGTCCGGAACCGTTTTATGACGGGAACGTAAGGCTTCGATGCCGGCAAACTGGACAAGCGTTGGTGCGCACATCATGCCGTATTGATGGACTTTGAGCATGGCCTGACTGATGGCGGGCGGAGCACATGTAAAGCCAAGCCGCCAACCGGTCATGGCAAAAGCTTTTGAGAAACCGTTAATGACAATCGTCCGCTCTCGCATATCCGGCAAGGTCGCGAAGCACGTCGGCTCTTCTTCGTAGGATAGTTCAGCATAGATTTCGTCACTGATGACATAAAGATCATGTTTTTTTGCAAGTAACGCAAGATCAGCCAATTGATCCCGTGACATGACGGAACCGGTTGGATTGGACGGGAAACAAAAGATAATGGCTTTTGTCCGATTCGTGATGACTGCCTCGATCGTGTCCGGTTGAATCGTAAAGCCGTCTTCGGCCTGACAAGCAGCCGCAACAGGGATGCCTCCGGCGAGTTCAATCAACGGTGCATACGAGACGAATGCGGGTTCGACAACAATCACCTCGTCTCCGGGGTTGATCAATGTCCGGAAAGCTAGATCAAGTCCTTCCGAAGCGCCGGTCGTGACGATGATTTCGTCTTCCACCCGGTAGTCCATCGAAAATTTTTCTTGCATATACAGACGGATTTCCTGTCGTAATTCGACTAATCCAGCATTGGCGCTGTATGCCGTGTAACCTTGCTCGAGAGCGGCGAAGCTGGCTTCCCGGACATTCCACGGGGTAACAAAATCAGGTTCACCGACGCCGAGGGAGATGACGTCTTCCATCGAACCGGCCAAGTCAAAAAAACGTCGGATGCCGGACGGAGCCAACCGTTCGACGCGTTCTGATAACTGCTTCATGGAGACACCTTCAATCGTTTATCCTCGTCATCCTGACTGAATAAGACGCCGTCATGCTTATATGTTTTGAGGCGGAAGTGAGTCGTCGTCGAAATGACGGAGTCGAGAGTCGATAACTTTTCTGAAACAAATTGAGAAACTTCTTGCAGAGACTTCCCGTCGAGGACGACTTGCAAGTCGTAGGCGCCGGACATCAGATACAGCGACGTCACTTCGGGGAAACGATGAATTCGCTCCGCGACTTCATCAAAGCCGCGCCCGCGTTTTGGTGTCACTTTGACATCGATAAAAGCCGTCACACCATGATGGGCGTGAATTTTTTGCCAATCGATGACGGCTGTGTAGCCGAGCAGGACGCCGTCTTCTTTGAATGCCGCAAGCGACGACAAGACTTCCTCTTCCGTCAGATCGAGCATCTGAGCAGCAAGGACATGATCGATCGGTCCATTCTGGGTTAATAATTCAAGTAATTCCAATTGTTTATCTGTATACACGATAATCACTCACTTTCTGTCAAATGGCCGCTGAACGTCCGCCGTGTCTCACGGAGACGGGAGCGGCGTTCTTCTTGGACGATATGAAAATTTTTCATTTCCGTCGTCGGCAGTTCATGTTTTTCCACAAGGCGGTCAAAATAGACGCGACGTGAGGCATCCTGTTTTGCGGATTCATGATTGCCGGACGGATTAAAGGCATACAGCACTGTAGCACGGGCCGGATGCAAAATCAGGTGATCTTGCCCGACGCGTAAAATCCAGTCCCAGTCCCAATAGTTGAAGACCTCTTCATCAAATAAACCAAGTTCTTCATGAAGGGATTTGCGATAGAGCGAACCGGATGGAATATAGGTCGAGTCTTCTTTCATTGCTTCGCGGTCGTATGGATACGCGAACGTTTCCGTCGTTTTGACGATTCGGTGGTCGTGTTGCCAGTCATAAGTGAACAGTTCGGCATCAGCATACGTTAAGTCGGCGCCTGCTTCCAAATCGCCTACGGCTTCTTCTATGTGTGAAGGCAGCAATAAGTCATCATCGTCATGAAGCAGAATGTATCGTCCTCGTGCAAGCGAAACTCCATGATTACGGGCGCGGACATGGTGATTTTCCGGCAACTCGATATAAGTGAGTGGTAAACGGTCTTCAAAATCAGCGATGATTGTTGTCAAAGGCTCACCGTTATTGTTTAAGATAATGACCTCAAAATCTTTGTACTGTTGCCGGGTCAGGGCGTGTAAAGCCTCCCGCAATTCACGGGGGCGGTTATATGTGGGGATGATGACTGAAACCGTCGGCATAAAAGTCGTCTCCTTAGCACAAAGACACCCATGGCATTCAGGTGTCTGTGTGTAGTATTTACATTTTTTCTTCGATCAGTGGAAGCAGTGTGTTCCAGTCGGCAGCAGCTTCTTTTGTCACGGTGATAAAGTCACCGTAAGCAAATAAGTTATCAATGCCGTCTACTGTGATGAGTGACGCGAGCAATGCATCTTCCGGCGTCTCACCTTGTTTGACGCTCGTGCTTTTCGCGCCGAAACGATCACCCTCGAGTGTGATTTTTACGGAGTTTGGGTTTGGTGTGTAATCAACTTGCATAATAAGTCTCCTTTCAAAGTTCACACGAATCTTCACATAAAAGTAAGTTCGTTGCGAGTAAAGTCAGTTCCTGCTGATCCGGTCGTGCATCAAACGATTCTTCAAAAACAGAACCAATTGCTTCTGCAAGCGGGCTTATTTGATCATGAACCGTCAGTAACACTAGTATAGCAGACATTTCCGTCGGATAATTTCCTTCTCCTAGGTGAAATGGATCATATTTTTTTAAAAGTTCTTCTGACCTCATAAATGATTGAACTCCTTATCTCAATATATCTCAAAAGGCGGTAGTCCGCCTTTTCAAATTTGTTTGACCTGATTTTCAATGCAAGGGGTTATTTTTTAAGCATTCAGTGATAACCTATATCTTGTAGATAAATAGGTTTAAAAATGCCTGAAACGTCTATATATAGAATGAAGCATGAATTAATCTTTCTATATGTAGGGCGTCTTTTTTTAGTTTAGCGCATTTTTTACGGCAACGGAACCTATTTTAAAGTTAGAGAATGGGAGTGGTTCATAGTGGCATCTCCACTGAATACAGCACGCATCTATCAAGGTGCAATGACAATAGAAGATGTATATACGGTAATCCGTCAGATTACGGCATCATACTCGGAGCTCGACGTCGAGCGTTATACAGAACGGGCGATTCGGGCACTCGAAGGAAAGACGTTACAGGCGGATCAAGTCTATGAACTGTTAACCATGCATGCGCTGGATATGTTAAAAGCAGAAGAACCGAACTGGACATTTGTTGCGACGGCAACGTATTTAAACCGATTGTATCTGGAAGCGAGTGAGAACCGCGGCTACGCAGCGGACGAACGGTACGGCTCACTTTATTCCTTGATTGAAAAATTAACGGAGATTGGCATCTTCACGCCGCATCTCTTAGAAACGTATACGAAAGAAGAAGTCGAGGAACTGGCGGCATCGATTGACCCGTCACGTGACCACCTGTTCACGTACATCGGACTTCGGACGTTATCTGATCGTTACTTAGCGCGCGATCACGTCAAAAAACTATACGAATTGCCGCAGGAACGCTTCATGATCATTGCGATGACACTGATGCAGACAGAACCAAAAGAACGCCGGATCGAGCTTGTCAAAGAGTCGTACTGGGCGCTTTCGAACCTGTACATGACCGTTGCGACACCGACATTGTCGAATGCCGGTAAATCGTACGGTCAACTCTCGTCATGTTTCATCGATACGGTCGATGACTCACTACGGGGTATCTATGACTCGAATACGGATGTCGCGACCTTGTCAAAAGGCGGCGGCGGAATCGGTGTCTACATGGGGAAAATTCGTTCGCGCGGATCAGACATCAAAGGATTTAAAGGGGTTTCAAGCGGTGTCATACCGTGGATGAAACAGTTGAACAATACAGCGGTCAGCGTCGATCAGCTCGGCATGCGTCAAGGATCAATCGCCGTTTATCTGGATATCTGGCACAAGGATATCCTCGAGTTCCTCGATGCGAAGTTAAATAACGGGGACGAACGGTTGCGGACACATGATTTATTCACAGGCGTCAGCCTACCGGATCATTTCATGCGGACGGTCGAAGCACGAGGCGACTGGTATTTGTTTGATCCACATGAAATCCGGACAGTGATGGGCTTCAGTCTGGAAGATTCGTTTGATGAAACGGAGCAAGGCGGCAGCTTCACGGAGAAATATGAAGCATGTGTCAATGAACCACGCCTGAGCCGGACGAAAGTACCGGCGATTGATCTCGTCAAACGTTACATGCGGTCACAGCTTGAAACCGGCACACCATACATGTTCTTCCGCGATGCGGTAAACCGTGCCAACCCAAACAAACATGCGGGCATGATTTACTCGTCGAACCTCTGTTCAGAAATCATGCAAAACATGAGTCCGACGACAGTGACGGAAGAGTACACGGAAGACGGCAAGATCATCATCACCAAAACACCAGGCGATTTCGTCGTCTGTAACTTATCTTCAATCGCACTGGCACGTGCTGTCCGTGAAAATGTGTTGGAACGGTTGATTCCGATTCAAATGCGGATGCTTGATAACGTCATCGATCTCAACACGATTGATGTGCCGCAAGCGCAGATTACAAATCAAAAATATCGCGCAGTTGGTCTCGGAACATTCGGTTGGCATCATCTGCTCGCACTCGAAGGCATCCGTTGGGAGTCGGTCGAGGCCGTTCAGTACGCTGATCGTCTCTATGAAAAAATTGCTTATTTGACGATTGATGCATCGATGCAACTGGCGAAAGAAAAAGGCGCCTATCGTCTCTTCGAAGGATCGGAGTGGCAAACAGGGGAGTACATCGCCCGTCGTCATTATAAAACGACCGCTGAACTCGATTGGGATCGCCTGCAAGCCGACATCACGGCACACGGAATGCGAAATGCCTACCTGATGGCGGTCGCACCGAACTCGTCGACGGCAATCATCGCCGGCAGTACGGCTTCGATTGATCCGATCTACAAGAAAGTGTACGCGGAAGAAAAGAAAAACTATAAGATTCCAGTCACCGTTCCTGATTTGACACCGGAGACGAACTGGTTCTATAAATCAGCGTTTGAGATTGATCAACTGTGGAGCATCCGTCAAAATGCGTCACGTCAACGCCACATTGACCAGGCGATCAGTTTTAACCTCTATGTTAAGAACAGCGTCAAAGCAAAAGAGTTACTTGAGATGCATATGGAAGCATGGCAGCTGGGGATGAAGACGATTTACTATACACGTTCGACGACTGTTGAAATCGATGAATGTGAGTCGTGTTCGTCATAAGAGAAGGAGGACGGTATCATGAAGGCAGCAATCGTATATGCGTCAATGAGCGGAAATACAGAGGAGGTTGCGGAACTGATCGCAAAAGCATGTTCCGAAATGCAGGTCGAACCGACGATGATCTTTGCCGATGACGTAACGACGTATCAGCTGGTCCCTTATGATATCGTCTATTTTGGTTCTTACACTTGGGGAGACGGACAATTACCGGATGAGATGCGGGATTGCCTGAAGTTAGTCTTAAAGGAAAGCTCGCACGCGATTCCGCAGGCAGCGGTCTTTGGGACGGGTGATAAAATGTTCGTCAAATACTGTCGTGCCGTCGATGAGATGGCGTATCATCTTTCGAAGTTCGGAGTTCCGCTCGCAGGTGAACTACTCAAAATCGAACAATCGCCGCGAAACCGACCGCATACGGTCAAAGAGTGGACACGTCGAACGTTATTGCAATTACAGCAAGAGGGAGCCAAACAACATGGAACAACTACAAAAAATCAAACTGCTTGATGCCCGTCATCCAAACCGGGCAACCGCGATCATTGGCGGAGAGACAAGCTCGATCGTCAACTGGAACGACATCGCATATCCTCAGTTTTATTCGATTTATAAACAGTTGCTATCGAACTTCTGGATTCCGGATGAGATTTCGATGTCAAAAGATATGCAACAATGGAATCAATTGAGCGAACGGGAACAGGATGCATTCAAGCGCATTATCGGTTTGTTGTCGATTCTCGACTCGGTCCAGACTCGCTATATTCTCGAGTCGGCAATGTTCACATCCGATGCTTCAATTCATGCGATTCTCGCGATTGTGGCACAACAGGAAGTCGTGCATAACCAATCGTACAGCTACGTGCTGTCGAGTCTTGTGCCGTTGTCGGAACAAAACCGGATCTTCGATATCGCAAAAGACGACGACATGGTCATGAAGCGGAATGCCTTCATTCTAGATTTGTATGAAGATTTCCAAAACGACCGGACACCGGAAAACTTCGCGAAGTCATTGGTTGCTTCGATCGTTCTTGAAGGAATTAACTTCTATTCTGGATTTGCCTTCTTCTATAATTTAGCGCGCCATCAAAAAATGGTCGGTACCTCGACGATGATCAGTTACATCCAACGCGATGAGCTGCAACACTCGTACTTTATCAGTCAATTGTTGCGTGCCGTTCTGACGGAACATCCAACCATCGACGCCGACGGTTCATTCACGAAGTTCGTTTATGCAACATTCGAGCGTGCCGTTGATCTTGAGATCGAGTGGAGTGAATACGTGTTACGTGACTTGGACGGACTTGACGTCAGCGAGATGCGTGACTACGTCAAATACCTTGCCAACAAACGTCTTCGTGTCATCGGACTTGACGACCTGTATGAAGGACATGATGAAGACGTCATGCCATGGATTCGGGCGTATTCCGATGACTCGATGAATGCGACGAAATCCGATTTCTTCGAGCAAAAATCACGGTCGTATGCGAAAGTGACAGATGCAAACGGATTTGACGATTTGTAAGTCGTCAACTACTCTTTAAATTTTTATTGCTTCACTGTGAAATTTCATATACTCTAGGACAGGTGAGGTCCTGCTCGACTCCTGCGGAAAAACAAGCCAATCATGACCCTGGAAGATGCACCGCATCTGAAGCGGCATGGTGGCTTGTTCGCGGAAAGCGAGCAGATCGGATCTGTCCTTTTTACATGTCTTTTTTCTTTGTTTTTAGGTCAATCGAAAATTAGACAAAAAAAGGGCCGGACTCGAAAAGTCCGGCAGAATCAGGGGGAATACTTGAAGTCTTGCTACTAATTTGTTCCCTTGTAAAATAAAAAATAAACAATTTGAAAAATATTTTTTACCATCCGTAAAAAGTATGTTATTATAAGTTGATGAATTTAGTTAGGGAGTGTATAAACTATGGCAAACTTTGAAAAAGACCAAGTTGTTACTGGTAAAGTAACTGGTATTCAAAACTTTGGTGCTTTCGTAGCACTTGACGAGCAAACACAAGGTCTCGTCCACATCTCAGAAATCTCACACGATTACGTAAAAGACATCAACGATTACGTAAAAGTTGGCGATGAAGTAACTGTTAAAGTTCTCGACATCGACGAAGCTAACAAAAAAATGAAGCTTTCGATCAAAGCAACACAAGAAGCTCCAAAACGCGAAGCACGCGCTAAAGGCCCACGCAAAAACGCTGGCCGTCGCGATGCAGGTCCTGCTTTCAAACAAGAAGAAGCTCCTGGCTTCAACGTGTTAAAAGGCAAATTGGAAGAATGGATTGAAAAATCAAACTTCCAAAAATAAGTTTTTAAAAGGGAATCGACATCGGTCGGTTCTCTTTTTTTTGCGTTATAAGCATTAAAATAGATGCAAAAGGGGAATGTGTGGATAATGTAAGGTGTTCATTACTTATCAAGGGGGCAACACACAATGGAAAACTTTGAATATCGTAATCCAACGAAACTTATTTTTGGTGACGGTCAAGTCAGCAAGATTAAAGACGAACTGAAAATATTAAATGCGAAAAAAGTCATGCTCGTATTCGGCGGCGGAAGCATCAAGCGCAACGGCGTGTATGATGACGTGACGCGTGAATTAAACGAAGCAGGAATCGAATACGTCGAATGCGACGGCGTCGAACCAAATCCGCGTATTGAAACAGCGGAACGCGGCATCAAAATCGCTCGTGAAGCAGGCGTTGATGCATTGCTCGCTCTTGGCGGCGGTTCTGTCATCGACTGCACGAAATTGATTGCTGCCGGTATCCCGTACGAGGGCGAAGCATGGGATCTCGTCATCGGAAAAGCAACACCAAAAACCGTCATCCCGTTCGGAACAGTTTTGACGCTCGCTGCGACAGGTTCAGAAATGAACTCAGGTTCTGTCATCACGAACTGGAAGACACAAGAAAAATACGGTTGGGGCAGCCCGTTGACGTTCCCTACATTCTCGGTCCTTGATCCAAAATACACAGTTAGTGTACCGAAAGATCAAACGATTTATGGAATTGTCGATATGATGAGCCATTGCCTCGAGCAATACTTCCACACGGCGCATGCACCGGTTCAAGAGCGGATGACAGAAGGCGTTATGAAAGCAGTCATCGAAGCAGCACCGAAACTCGTCAACGATCTTGAAAACGTTGAACTGCGCGGTACGATTCTCTTCGCAGGTACGATGGCACTCAACGGTGTCCTGCAAATGGGCGCACGCGGTGACTGGGCTTCTCATAACATCGAACACGCGGTTTCAGCGGTTCATGACATCCCGCACGCAGGTGGTTTAGCGATTCTCTTCCCGAACTGGATGCGTCACGTTCTCGATGAGTCAAATGCACACCGTTTCGTCACACTCGGTGAAAACGTCTTTGACGTCGATACGACAGGTAAATCAGAAATGGAAGCAGCACACGCTACAATCGATGCCATCAGTGCGTTCTGGACATCACTTGGTGCACCGAACCGTCTTGCGGATTATGACATCAAAGAAGATACAGTCGATTCAATCGTGAAGTCAGCGATGACACGTGGCGACTTTGGTAACTTCAAATCACTCGGTAACGAAGATGTCCGTCAAATCGTCACGGCTGCATTGTAAGCGTCATAACATTTGCTAATCTTTTCACAAAAGACTTGAACGACCTTCCTTCTTGCGTTTTAATGAAAAGGAAGGTCGCATTTGTTTGCGAATGAATAAGGAGGACGAGTGAATGACAACGGTACGTTTTGATTATTCAAAAGCCCTACAATTCGTAGGACAACATGAAGTAGACTACATGGCGGATACGGTAAAAACATTACACGGAGCAATCCACAACGGTACAGGAGCCGGCAGTGATTTCTTAGGATGGGTCGATTTACCGACGAACTACGACAAAGCAGAATTTGAAAAGATTCAAGCGGCGGCGGAAAAAATCAAGTCGGATTCAGACGTGTTGTTAGTCGTCGGAATCGGCGGATCGTATCTCGGCGCACGTGCGGCGATTGAGATGCTCGGTCATTCGTTCCACAACTTGTTATCAAAAGAAGAACGGAAAGCACCACAAATCATCTATGCCGGACATAACATTTCTTCGACATACTTACATGATTTGTTCCAAGTCCTCGAAGGAAAAGATGTTTCGGTCAACATCATCTCGAAATCGGGTACGACAACAGAGCCGGCGATTTCGTTCCGCCTGTTGAAAACGTTCATGGAAGACAAGTACGGTAAAGCCGGCGCGAAAGACCGGATTTACGCAACGACGGATAAAGCGCGTGGTGCCTTAAAGACTCTTGCAGATTCAGAAGGGTACCAAACGTTTGTCATTCCGGATGATGTCGGAGGACGTTTCTCGGTCTTGACGCCGGTCGGACTGTTACCGATCGCAGCGGCAGGCATCTCGATTGAAGAATTAATGGCAGGCGCACGTGACGCTCAAGTTCAGTTCTCAAACGAAAACTTGGCGGAAAACGAAGCCTATCAGTATGCAGTCGTCCGGAACGCGTTATACGCGAAAGGGAAAACCATCGAACTCCTCGTCAACTACGAACCAGCTTTACACTATGTGTCGGAGTGGTGGAAACAGTTGTACGGAGAGTCAGAAGGAAAAGACTTCAAAGGGATTTTCCCGGCCGCAGTCGACTTCTCAACGGATCTCCACTCGATGGGGCAATACGTGCAAGAAGGACGCCGTGACTTGTTTGAGACAGTCATTAAAGTCGGACAAGCACGTCATGCTTTGACGATCGAAAAGGATGCGCAAGACTTGGACGGTCTGAACTTCCTTGAAGGAAAATCGATTCAATTTGTTAATGACAAAGCCGCTGAAGGAACGTTACTTGCCCACACGGATGGACAAGTCCCGAACTTGACGGTTGAATTGCCGGAGATGACGCCGTATCATCTCGGATTCTTGTTCTACTTCTTCGAAAAGGCGTGTGCAATGAGTGGATACCTGCTTGGTGTGAACCCATTTGATCAGCCGGGTGTTGAAGCGTACAAGAAAAACATGTTTGCCTTACTCGGTAAACCTGGATTTGAAGCAGAAAAAGCAGAGCTTGAAGCTCGCTTGAAATAAGAACCCAGACATCTCTCGATTCAGAGGGATGTCTTTTTTGTCATTCTGGCAAATTCCTACGCACTTTCACTTTTAGAATGCTTTCGAAACAGGTAAAGTGAAGAGAGAAGAAGAAATGGGGTGCACGCACGTGATTACGTTTTTGGATTATTATCAAAATCGGGTCGAACTGAGTTTTGAGGACCATCCGTTCTCGGTTCATCCGCTTCATGTCTGGGTCATTGCCGTGTACGAGGGGAAATGGTTACTGACACATCATAAACAACGGGGGTACGAATTTCCCGGGGGAAAAGTTGAGCCCGGTGAAACGGCTGAAGAAGCAGCATACCGAGAAGTGATGGAAGAAACGGGTGGACAGATTGAACGCCTTCAGTACATCGGACAATATCGTGTCGAAGGACGAGGGGATACAATCATCAAGAACATCTACTTCGCCGAGATAAAATCACTTGTCCCTCACCTGGCTGTCGATGAGACGGACGGGGCATACTTATTGGACGATATCCCACCTCGTCTCGATACGAACCGCCAATACAGCTTCATGATGAAGGACCGTGTCCTTCCGGAGACTCTTCGTGTACTCGCCGAACGCCGATTGGTTTGAACTGCCGAGACAAGGTCCGTTTCGATCGTTTCGGATGTTTTATGAGACATCTGACGGTGAACGGGTGGGTGCCTACGTCATTTTTCCCGTTCAAGCGAATGGACAAGGTCTTTTGTATTTACGTGGTGGGACACGTCACATCGGGATGGTCCGACCGACACGTCTGATGCAGTTTGCGCAAGCGGGTTATTTAGTCATGGCGCCCTTTTATCGTGGAAACCTAGGCGGAACCGGTAAAGAGGACTTTGGGAATCAGGATATTTTGGACGCCATCAGTGCATTTGACTGGTTGGATCAGCGTGTGGAGCGGACGTCGGTCTTCGGCTTCTCACGCGGCGGTCAGATGGCGTTATTGCTTGCCCATCATCGCCCTGTCAAACGGACGGTTTCTTGGGCGGGGGTAACGAATCTGGTCTGGACGTATGAGGAACAACGAACGATGCAAAAGATGCTTCGACGTTTTACAGGCGGTACACCGGACCAACAGCAAAAAGCCTATCATGTTCGATCTCCCTTGTACTATAGACCACAGGGAGAGGTGTTACTGATTCACGGGTTGTATGATCAAAATGTCAAATTGCGTCATGCCACGAATTATGCCGCCCGTTATCCGAGACAGACCCACTTGAAAATCTATCAATATGCCCATCAATTTCCGGTGCATCAAAAGATGGCAGTGACGGATGACGTGATGAAATGGATGATGACGTAACAGGATTCGAAAGGTCACTTCAATGTAGGATGTTGAAGTGATTTTTTTTGATTTAGTGGAACATTGATATTATTTGAAAAACTGTTTTTTTAGAGAAAAGGATGTTTGGTATACTAGAACATATAAAATAATCCTAATTAATGGATTTTAAAGGGGAACATGAGATGGAAATCTTACTTGCACGCCAACCGATTGTTGACCGGTTAGGTTCGATCGATGCTTTCGAATTACTCTATCGTTCCGTGGAAGCTCCAGCAGTTTTTGATGGAGAGCTGGCGACGATGGATGTATTGACCAATACATTGATTCATCTCGGAGTAGATCGTGTTGCGGAAGGGAAACGACTGTTTATTAATTTTACGGGAGAACTGTTGCAATCTGAGCTGATTGATCACTTAGACCCGACCCGCTTTGTTATTGAAGTGTTGGAAACCGTTCACATCGATGAAAATATGCTGGTAACACTAAAAAAGTGGAAAGAAGCAGGATTCATGTTGGCCCTCGATGATTTTGTGACCGATTTATTGCGCCATCATGGGGCGGAGTTGTTTGATTTAATTGATTTGATAAAAATCGATATTGAAGCAATCAATCCTCGTGAACAAAGTGCGATTTTACATATCTTAAAACGAAATTATCCGCATATGCGTTTTCTGGCCGAGCGGGTGGAAACCCACGAAGATCATACACGCAGCTTGGAAATGGGATATGACTGGTTCCAAGGATATTTTTACGCCAAGCCGATGCTGATGAAAGGGAAGGCTGTACCCCCTCAGTTACCCGTTTTGCTGAAGATGTTGAAGTGGCTGGAGACAGATGAATACTACGATGAAGTGATCGATGAGATTGAAGGAAATCCTTATATCAGTGTTCAAGTGTTGCAATTGATCAATTCCCCTGGGATCGGTCTTCGGAACACCGTCAGTTCCGTCCGGCAAGCAATTTCCTTATTAGGCTTCTCACAATTAAAAAGTTGGATTTCGTTGATCGTCTTGCGTGAAATGAAACTCGCCAGTCCGTACCGGTGGTCAGGTGAACTATTACGTTCTTCTTTACATTGTGCAAAGTTATGTGAATTATTTGCAACGGAAACGAAGACACTGAAGGCGGAAAGTGCTTATATGATTGGTTTACTATCGCACATCGATGCATTATTGTCCGTCGATATCAGCGAAATCATCGATCAATTGCCGATTGAACCTGCATTGAAACATGTACTACAGGGGGAGGATCATCCGTTTCGGGACTGTTTGTTACTTGCAATCAGTGCAGATCGAGGCGAATTTGAACAGTTTGAGATGCTCAGCCAACGTTTTGGGATTTCGAAAAAACGTGCATACGAACTGTTAAAAGAAAGTCAAGAATGGCTGGGTCAAAAAGAAGGCCATTTACAAGAAGAAACGGATTCGATTGTCTGAGTAAACAAAAAGGTTGAGCTTCCGCTAAGGAGCTCAACCTTTTTGTGATCACCACTCCTTGTTAAACGCGAGGACCAGCTGATTTGATCGCATCCGTCGCACTGACGAAGCGGGTGAAGTTCTGCTTAAATTTATGTGCGAGAGCTGTTGCTTGCTCTGTATAAGCAGCTGAATCTGCCCACACTTTGACCGGATTGAGTAAATCGGTCGGAACACCGGGTACTTCGATTGGCATATGAAGTCCGAAAATCGGATGCTCTTCTGTCGGAATATCCGTAAGCAGACCGTTGACAGCGGCATTGACCATCGTCCGTGTATAGGCCAGTTTCATCCGACTGCCTGTTCCGTAAGCGCCGCCGGTCCAACCCGTGTTGACGAGATAAACCGTCACGCCGTGGCGATCAATCAACTCACCGAGCATCGTCGCATATTTTTCAGGGATCAACGGTAGGAACGGTGAGCCGAAGCAGGTCGAGAACGTCGCTTCCGGTTCCGTGACACCGCGTTCTGTCCCAGCCAGTTTCGACGTGTAGCCGGACAGGAAGTGATACATCGCTTGCTCTTTTGTTAATTTACTGATGGGAGGTAACACACCGTACGCATCAGCCGTCAAGAAAACGATCGTTTTCGGATGACCGGCACGTGACGGGATGGCGATGTTATCGATGGCTGTGATCGGATAAGCCGCACGCGTATTTTCAGTCAGCGACGTATTATCATAGTCCGGAGTCCGGGTGTCATCGAGGACAACGTTCTCAAGAACGGTTCCGAAGCGGATCGCGTCAAAGATTTGTGGTTCTTTTTCGCGCGACAAGTTCACCGTCTTCGCATAGCAGCCGCCTTCGATATTGAAGACACCGTCATGAGACCAGCCGTGCTCATCGTCACCGATCAATTGACGGCTGTCGTCAGCTGACAGGGTGGTCTTACCAGTCCCTGATAGACCAAAGAATAAGGCAACATCACCGTCGTGTCCAACGTTTGCGGAGCAGTGCATCGATAATACTTCTTGTTGCGGCAACAGGTAGTTCATGACGGAGAAAATTGATTTTTTAATTTCTCCAGCATACTCCGTCCCACCAATCAAAACGATCCGGTGTTCAAATGACATCGCAATGAATGTTTCTGAGTTGGTTCCATCGACCGTAGGATCGGCTTTAAAATGTGGTGCGTAGACGACCGTAAATGGTTCAAAGGCCGCTACCTTAGGATATTCACGTAAAAACAACTGCTTCGCAAACAAATTATGCCAAGCATATTCGGTCACAACGCGCACTGGAAGGGTGAAATGTGTATCGGCACCAGCAGCAGCTTCTGTATAGTAGAGTTGATCCGCTTCGTTCATGTAACGAAGAACTTTCTGTAACAGCTGTTCGAATTTATCCGATTCCATCGGTTGATTAACGTGACCCCAATCGATATGCATCTCACATGAGTCATCGCGGACGATGAACTTGTCTTTCGGTGAACGACCTGTAAATTTCCCCGTTTCTACAGACAAAGCACCATTTTCTGCAAGAACTCCTTCGTTGTTGCGAATCGCATGTTCGACTAGTTCGGCAACGGATAGTTGCTTGAACACATGCTCCTTCTTGAGTAGTTCTTCGATATTCAGGACCGTCATCGGCATCCTGACCCCACCTTTCCCCTACGTTGGTTTTAGCTCCATCAATAGTATGACACATTCATTATATATGACATACTAAAGATAGGGCAATCATTTTCATGCGCTGATTTCTATTTATCTGGAAACGCTTTCAGCATTAACAGTTTAACATCTCTTTCGAAATTTTTCGACTAGAAATTAAAACGTTGCTTGACAGAGTGGGCACAAGTTTATATCATGTAATTCGTAACGGATACTCTTATTCTGAGCAGGTGGAGGGAACAAGGCCCGAAGAAACCCGGCAACCGTCTTATATTAATTTCATCATTAATGTAGGAAAAGGTGCTCTCCTGAAGCGAAGTAAACACTTCGAACGATAAGAGGGTAAAGGAAGAACGCACAACCTTTCCCTGACCATTTTTGGACATGGAAAGGTTTTTTTCATTTTACCGTCCCACTCAACTAGGGGAAATGAGTACACCGTCAAATTCTTTTTTGGGAGGGTCAAACATGACAAACCTTAATCGCCGACTATTTACGTCGGAATCAGTAACTGAAGGTCACCCGGATAAAATCTGTGACCAGATTTCGGATTCAATTTTGGATGCGATTCTTGCAGCGGATCCAAACGCACGTGTTGCGGCAGAAACTTCTGTCACGACAGGACTTGTTTTAGTCGCAGGAGAAATTACGACATCGACTTACGTGGATATCCCGAAAGTCGTTCGTGAAACCATTCGCGAAATCGGCTATACACGCGCTAAATACGGTTTCGATGCAGACACATGTGCTGTATTGACTTCAATCGATGAGCAGTCAGCAGACATCGCTCTTGGTGTCGACCAGGCGCTTGAAGCACGCGAAGGAAACATGTCAGATGAAGAAATCGATGCAATCGGAGCAGGAGACCAAGGTCTGATGTTCGGTTACGCAACGAAAGAAACACCTGAACTGATGCCACTTCCGATTTCACTTTCACACAAACTGGCACGTCGTCTTGCAGAAGTCCGCAAGACAGGACAACTCGATTACCTCCGTCCGGATGGTAAAACGCAAGTTACGGTTGAATACAACGAGAACAACGAGCCTGTTCGCGTCGATACAATCGTCATCTCGACACAACATGCAGAAGAAGTAACGCTTGAGCAAATTCAAGCGGATCTGAAAGAACACGTCATCGCTCCGGTCATCCCGACGGAATACATTGACGCTGAAACAAAATTCTTCATCAACCCGACTGGTCGTTTCGTCATCGGCGGACCACAAGGTGATGCTGGATTAACAGGTCGTAAAATCATCGTTGATACGTATGGCGGTTACGCACGCCACGGCGGTGGTGCATTCTCTGGTAAAGATCCAACCAAAGTCGACCGTTCTGCTGCCTATGCAGCACGTTACGTCGCGAAAAACCTCGTCGCATCTGGTCTTGCGGAAAAAGCAGAAGTTCAACTTGCTTACGCAATCGGTGTTGCGCACCCGGTTTCAATCGCTGTCGATACGTTCGGAACAGGTAAGCTTCCAGAAGCACAACTCGTCGAATTGATCGCAGAAAACTTTGATCTTCGTCCAGCAGGCATCATCAAGATGCTTGATCTCCGCCGTCCGATTTACCGTCAGACAGCAGCATATGGTCACTTCGGTCGTACAGACATCGAATTGCCATGGGAGCAAACAGATAAAGCCGCTGCACTTGAAGAGCAGGCAAAACGTTTCGCATAATCCAAAGTTCAGGAACTCCTTTTTGAAGGAAGTTTCTGAACTTTTTTTGTTTCTCCGGAACTTTGCAGGGATACGACTGAAATTTCTAGAAAAGGGTAAAAGAACATGAGTCTGTAAAAGGAAAAGGGGGATTTCGGTATGGAGATACGCGAAGCAGTTCCTGCTGATGCAGCACGTATTCATGATATAGCGCTCACATCTTGGATGGATACGTACGAGGAGATCTATTCAGAGCGCTCGAAAGCCCATTTCGTCCAAGAAGCGTATCCACAGGAAGAAGTGGTTCGGGCGATTCGAACGGCTGAAGAAGCCCGTGGAGAATACTTTAACGTAGGACTGATTGAAGGGGAAATCGTGGGATTTATTCATGCAATCGATGTGGAAGGAACGTGGGAAATCGTCCGCTTGTATGTCCTGCCGAAATACCAACAGAACGGAATCGGGCGACGACTGATTCGGGAACTCGAGCGCCAAGGTGCCTCTCCAATCGAAGTGTACGTCGAATCCCGTAATTATAAAGCCCGTCACTTTTTGACAGCGTATGGATTTAAGGAAATCAGCGAGACGACGGAAGAAGTGTTTGGACAGGTGGAACCTGTGACGCGGTTGCAACGTATATACGAATAAGGGAAACGAAATCCGACTTGAGGCGGTTTTGCCGAAGTCGGATTTGTTGCATACTAAATGGATATCTGATGAAGAGGTGAGCTTGTGGTAGAACAACCAACCGGAGTGATTGTCCTTGTATATCCACTCCAATTACGTGCCCGGCCGAGCGAAGCATTGATTCGCGTCTTGGAACGGGAATATGAAGTACTTATAGTCGATGCGCCGCGTCGTGTATCGTTTGAAGAACACCAGCAATTATTAAAAGAAGCCTTACGAGAAGCCGGTAAACGAAAACTGCCGATCCACATCATCGCCTGCAGCATGGGAGCACTCGTCGTCAACCGGTTATTGCAAGAATATGAATTACCGGTAGGGAGTCTGACATTTATTTCTCCTCTGTTTGACTGGCATAACTCGAAACAACTGGGCGGCGTCAAACAAGTGTTTGCCAGTGCCTTCGACCGGTTCCGTCCGGATGCCCCGCTTGGAACGTTACCGTTTGGACAAAACAATGAAGATGCTGCCCGTCTCGGTGAGTTGACCTATGCCGAGTACCGGGAAATTGAAGAAGAAATCGTCATCCATGACGAAGAACGGAAAAAATTACCGCGTGTCCAGCTCGCTTGTTTCTACGCGCCGGATGATCAATTTGCCGATGTGAAGCTGACGCTTGAAGTGTGCCGGAAAATGGGCGGCGATCAGATTTATCTGCAACGTCTGCACGGTTTCCCGCACTTTAGTTTCGAACGTTTGAACACACGGTTTGCTGAAAAACTAATGTTGTTCCTGAAGCTTGTCGAAGAGTAAGAAGAGAATTTAAAAGGAGGATGCCGTCGTGCGCGACGATGTCCTCCTTTTTTTAATCGATGTTCTGTTTTTTAAGCTTTTTTTCAATGGCGACGATGAAGGGCGGATTGTTTTGTTGATTTAAGAACCGGTATTGTAAGACGGCATAATCTTGTTGGGACAGGAGCGAAACATAGTCGAGGACAGCGTCGCGTTCTTTACGTCCTTCGATATGTCCGTGATAAATCACGAGGACGATCAATCCTCCAGGTACAAGGACAGGCAGAAGGGCGCCGAGCGCCTCTAACGTCTCTTCGCCGGTCGTCGTGACCGATTTATCACTCCCCGGTAAGTAACCGAGATTAAAGACGCCGGCGCGGACCGGACGCTGTTCTTCAAACAGGCGTGCCCCGACATGGATGTGACTTTCGTGGTACAAATCGACCCATTCCGAAACATGGGCTGCCTGCAACCGGCGTTTCGTTTCCTCAATCGCCTGCTCTTGGACATCAAACGCGATGACCCGACCGCTTGGTCCGACTTGTTCGGCAAGAAAGTGTGTATCATGACCATTTCCGGCGGTCATATCGACGACACAATCCCCTTCATGGATGACAGACTCCAGTAATTCTTTGGCGTAAGGTAATACTCGTGCAAGTGACATGGCGTAAACTCCTCTTCCTGATAGCTGTTCTGTTTTTCTAAGTACCCGCAAATCCGATCATTTAGTCAATTGTATCATTTTTCCGATTGTTCGTTTAAATCGAAGTTCCTTGACAGAGTGCGATGCAATTTCGTAAAGTGGCAAGGTTGGAAACTATATTGGAGGAAACTGATCATGCCGAAATTACCTCGTGCGGTCTGGATTCTGGTATTGGCGATGGCGATCAATACAACAGGATCCTCTTTTTTATGGCCGTTTAATACATTATACATTCATGAATATTTAGGCGAATCGATGACAAAAGCCGGAATGGCGTTGTTCGTCAACTCGGCGCTTGCCATCGTCGGAAACTATATTGGGGGAAAAGCGTTTGACCGGCTCGGTGGTAAACGGACACTTGTCATCAGTGTCGTCGGTCTCGTTTTGGCTTCCGTTGGATTATGGATGTTCCACCAGACCTTCACCGGATACGTTCTGATGCTTGGATTGATTGGATTTGTCGGCGGAATGGTTTTCCCGACGATTTATGCGTTGACAGGTGTCATCTGGCCGGAAGGCGGAAGACGCGCCTTCAATGCGATTTATGTCGCCCAAAATGTCGGTGTCGCGCTAGGAACGGCAATCAGTGGACAGATTGCAGCAATCGACATTCAATTTATTTTTATCGCGAACCTCGTGTTGTATCTGTTGTTTGCGTTGGTGTTACTCGTTGGACTGAACTGGATTCAAGTGAATCCGCTGAAACGCCAGACGACGACGTCAGGAGCCGAAGAACGTGAACCGTTATCGCGAGCTTCTGTCCGGACGATGCTGTACGTATCAATCGGTTACGCGTTGTTATGGTTCGTCTATGTCCAGTGGCAGGGAACGTTCGCCGTCCACACGAAATCCCTTGGTGTTACGATTTCCGAGTATTCGATCCTCTGGACAATCAACGGAGCGTTGATCGTGTTTGCGCAACCGTTATTGACACCGGTCTTGCGGTGGTTTGGAGATGATTTAAAACGTCAGTTGTTGACGGGAACCGGTATCTTCCTGCTGTCTTATTTGATTGTGCCGTTTGCCGGCGGCTTCAAGATGTTTTTAGTCGCCATGATCATCTTGACGATCGGAGAGATGTTCATCTGGCCGGCGGTTCCGGCAATGGCCGCACGCTTGGCGCCGATTGGTAAAGAAGGGGAGTTCCAAGGATACGTCAATATCGCAGCATCGGCCGGACGGATGATCAGTCCGACCGTCGGTGGATTGATTTATGATGTCTCAGGAATGAATGCCGTCTTCTTGACGTTAATCGGACTGATTATCGTGGCCGGGTTTACATTCATCCGGGCAGTACCGAAGAAAAAACTAGAAGCGTAAAGAAGGTGCGAAAAAAAGAAGTGTCCTCTTTTTTTCGCGCCTTTTTGGTAATCTGATTGAAAGGAGGGAACAGAATGAAAAAAACCGGTCTGATTTTTGATATGGATGGGGTCATCCTGGATAGTGAAATTCAATATTTTAAAGTGCATCAGCAGATGTTCCAGACATTAGCGATTCCGCTCGATCGTATTCAATACGCGACGTTCATGGGGAAAACAGGGGACGAAATGTGGCAGGAACTGATCACCCAACATGATTTGCCGCATTCGACGGAATCGTTGCTTGCGCTTGAACATGAATTATTTCAACAGCATGCCAAGCCGGAAGAGTGTGGGTTAAAAGACGGTGTCCGTGAGTTGATGGCGCTTGCGCGGACGGAAGGATACAAGGTGGCCATTGCGTCGTCGAGTTCACTTGAAAAAATCAAACGCGTCATCACGCATTACGGATTGACGGTTGATGCGTACACAAGCGGATTTGAAGTGCCACGGTCAAAACCGGATCCGGCGATTTTTCGATTGGCAGCACAACGGATTGATCAAGCACCGGAGGCCTGTATCGTCATTGAAGATGCAGCGAACGGCATGATCGGGGCAAAGGAAGCGGGAATGGAAGTCATCGCCTTGCTGGATGATCGAATGCCGGCACAAGTCCTGCATCACGCCGACCATATCGTCTCGTCGCATGCGGCAATCGGAGAAATTTTACGGAACCGTTGACGATAAGGGAAGATTCAGCTTACACTAACACATAGATAGTCCATTGCGACGAACTGAAGTAGTAAGGGAGTCATTCCGTTTAGAGAGCTGGTGGTCGGTGCAAACCAGTCGGAATCATCCTTGAACTCGTCAGGGAGCATGATTCGTGAACAGAAGTAGCGAATCCGGTCCTTCACACCGTTATCCGTGAATCAAGTGGTCTGCTTCAGCAGACAACGTGGGTGGTACCGCGGGAGACAAACCGGTCTTTCGTCCCTATTCTTAGGGGCGGAGACCGGTTTTTTTGTATATTCAGAGGAGGAATAGAGATGCCGTACAATCATCGCGAGATCGAACCAAAATGGCAAGCGCGTTGGGAGCAAGACGATGCGTTCGTAACAACAGAAGATCCAGAAAAAGAAGGGTTTTATGCGCTAGACATGTTTCCTTATCCATCGGGAGCAGGACTGCATGTCGGACACCCGGAAGGATACACGGCAACGGATATCCTCGCACGTATGAAACGCATGCAGGGCTATAACGTCCTTCACCCAATGGGATGGGATGCATTTGGTCTACCGGCGGAACAATACGCCCTTGATACAGGAAATGATCCACGGGAATTCACCGCTCAAAACATCGAGACGTTCAAACGTCAGTTAAAAGATTTAGGGTTTTCTTACGATTGGGACCGTGAAATCAATACGACGGATCCGAAATATTACAAATGGACACAGTGGATCTTTACGAAATTGTATGAACAAGGACTCGCTTTTGTCGACGAAGTAGCCGTCAACTGGTGCCCGGCGCTCGGAACAGTGCTTGCGAACGAAGAAGTCATCGACGGGTTATCCGAACGTGGAAATCATCCGGTCGTCCGTGTCCCGATGCGGCAGTGGGTCTTGAAAATCACAGAGTACGCGGACCGTTTGCTCGAAGATTTGGATGAGCTCGACTGGCCGGAATCCGTCAAAGAAATGCAGCGGAACTGGATCGGAAAATCGGAAGGAGCGGAAATCGACTTTACGATTGATGGTCATAAAAAACAAGTGACGGTCTTTACGACACGTCCGGATACCGTATTCGGAGCAACCTATCTTGTCCTTGCACCGGAGCATCCATTCGTCGCGGACATCACGACAACCGATCACGAAGAAGCCGTCAAAACGTACATCGCGTCTGTTCAGACGAAATCGGACTTGGAGCGGACCGATCTTGCGAAAGAAAAAACGGGTGTCTTCACAGGAGCCTTTGCCGTCAATCCGATTTCCGGCGAACGTCTTCCGATCTGGATTGCTGATTATGTCTTAGCGACATACGGAACAGGGGCCATCATGGCAGTTCCGGCACACGATGAGCGGGACCATGAATTTGCGAAACAGTTTGACCTTCCGATCATCGAAGTCGTAAAGGGCGGCAACGTCGACGAAGCAGCGTATACGGGAGAAGGCGAGCATGTCAATTCACAAATGCTCGACGGACTTTCAAAACAAGAGGCCATCGACACGATTATCGCAGAACTGGAGACAAATCAAGTCGGACGGAAAAAAATCACATTCCGGTTGCGTGACTGGTTATTCAGCCGTCAGCGGTACTGGGGAGAACCAATCCCGGTCGTCCACATGGAAGACGGAACAATGAAGACACTTGATAAATCAGAACTTCCGCTTGAATTGCCGATGATTCCGGAAATCAAGCCGTCCGGGACAGGTGAATCTCCATTGGCACTTGCAGAAGACTGGCTCGATTACACGGATCCTGTCACAGGACTTAAAGGACGCCGTGAGACGAACACGATGCCGCAATGGGGCGGCAGCTGCTGGTATTACCTTCGTTTCATCGATCCGCATAACGAAGAAGCGATCGCAGATCCGGAGAAATTAAAATACTGGCTCCCGGTCGATATTTATATCGGTGGAGCAGAGCATGCCGTTCTTCACTTGCTGTATGCCCGCTTCTGGCACAAAGTCTTGTATGACATCGGTGTCGTGCCGACGAAGGAACCGTTCCAAAAGTTGTATAACCAAGGGATGATCCTTGGCGAAAACAACGAAAAAATGTCTAAATCACGCGGAAACGTTATTAATCCGGATGAGATCGTCAAGTCGCACGGTGCGGATACGCTTCGTTTGTACGAAATGTTCATGGGACCACTCGATGCCTCGGTGTCTTGGTCGGAGAACGGTCTGGACGGGGCACGTCGTTTCCTTGATCGTGTCTGGCGTTTGTTCGAACGGACAGCGGACATTCAAGATGTGACGACGGTCGATGCGGACTTTGAACGGGTTTATCATCAGACTGTTAAAAAAGTAACGGAAGACTTCACGAATATTCAGTTCAATACCGGAATTTCGCAGTTGATGGTCTTCGTTAACGAAGCAAACAAACAACCGGTCTTACCGCGTCATTTCCTTCGCGGATTCATTCAGTTGTTGACTCCGGTCGCTCCACACTTAGGTGAAGAGTTATGGGAACAGCTTGGTTTTGACGACACGTTGACGTATGCCGCTTGGCCGACATTTGACGAGACGAAACTCGTCAGTGATACGATGGAATTCGTCATTCAAGTCAACGGAAAAGTCCGTTCAAAACTTGTCATCAGCATGGAAGCAACAAAAGAGGAAATTGAAGCGCTTGCGTTTGCTGATGAAAAAACACAGGAATGGATTGGTGACAAAACGGTTCGAAAAGTCATCGTCGTTCCGAAAAAACTGATCAATATCGTAGCGAACTAAACAAAACCCCCTTGTCTGATGTCGTCAGAATGAGGGGGTTTCATTTATCTCCGTCGCAAGTCCGCTTTTTTTTTAGGGCGCCTTCTGCTAAACTGAATCAGAAACCGAGACAGAAAGGCGATTTGTGTAAATGAAACGAACTTATATAGTCTATACAACGATTTTTGCCGTTGTCTCCGGTCTGATCCTTTGTGTGTCCCTCGTCTTTTCAAGACCTGAGACCGTAGCACAAATCCAAGAGACGTTTGCGAAAATCGAGACACAATCCAAACACCAAGCAGCGGTCAAACAAGTACCGCCGAAAACTCCGTCATCGATCCCGAATCCCGAGGAACCGTTGATCAAAAATGTCCAACAGATGTTATACGATGATTCGATTGGTTCATACCTTGTCGTGACTGAAGACTACCGCTTTTTCGAAATCAGCGGAACCGGGGAACGGATCAACGCGTCCTTCCAAATTGAGGACGAAGGAAAGTTGATGTTATCGGGCGTGGACGGAATGACGCTCGTTGACGGGGAAACCGTCGCCTTGCTGACATCCAATCAAATCCTCGTGACAGTCAAGCGGGAAGACGGTGTCTGGAAAGAAGACAGACGAGAACGGGTAGCCGGAACGACGATTCGTGACAGTTTCCACGGGCTAGGTTACGACATGAAGAAAAAAGAGTTTTATACGATTAACCATATCCGGTCTTTGAAACGGAGTGAACTGACGTATTTTGCGATGAAACAAGATGAAGTTAAGATTGACTCTGACGCAAGTGAAAAGGAAAAGCGAGAATTGAAAAAAAAGCAAAAGCCGCCTTATTTATCAATTGTTGCCCGGAAACGAATCGACACGGTTAGCGGTATGCGCGATGATGCCAAAAAAGCCTTTACGGAAAATTTCCGACCGATCGGCTTGGCGGAACGCCAAGGACGGATTTACACACTGGATTCGGAAGCCTTGTATTTATACTCGATTGATACGAAAGAGGTTACGATCACGGGAGAATCGGCAAGTCCGAAAGTTTACGGTGCGGAAGGAATCTTCGTACAGGACAACGAGTTGTTTGCGCTCATCGAAACGGATAAGTTTTCGAGCCGTTCCTTTACGCCCATTGATTAAAAAAAGGCTAGCTCCCATGCAGGAACTAGCCTTTTTGTCATTGAGCGGTCAAAGCCGCATTTGTTCCGGCGCAATGTCCTGTGACGAAAGCCGCGGTAATATTATACCCACCTGTATAGCCGTGGATATCCAAGATTTCACCGGCAAAAAACAGACCGTCCGCTTTTTTCGACATCATCGTTTTAGGCTGGATTTCTTTGATTGAAACGCCGCCGCCCGTGACGAACGCTTTATCAAAATCAAGCGTACCTGTTGCCTGAAGCGGGAAGCGTTTCAAAATTGCTAAAAATTGCGTGAAGTCCTGCTTTTTGATTTGTGTGCAGACTTCGTCCCCGAAGCCGATTTGCGCAAACAATAACTCAAGCAACCGCTCCGGTACAAATCCTTTAAAGGCATTCCGGACTGTTTTCTTCGGATTGGCAGAAAGGGCAGCTTGAAAACGCTCTGTCAATGCGCCGAGTGATTCTTCAGGGAATAAATCAATCGACAGATGCACAATCCGTTCGCCGGACCGTTTGCGTTCCTTGATTGTATATTGGCTGCAACGTAACGCAATTGGACCACTCAAACCGAAATGTGTGAATAAGACATCGCCGGTATGGGTTTTGATCGGCTTATCTTTTTTTCCGTGGACCGTCAAGGCGACGTCCCGCAACGACAGTCCTTGCAGTGTCTTTTCTTGAATGAATGCGTCATTGAGCAAAATCGGTACTTCCGTCGGGAAAAGTTCTGTGATCGTATGGCCCGCTTTTTGTGCCCACGGGTAGCCGTCACCGGTTGAACCCGTATGCGGAACAGATTGTCCGCCGACAGCAACGACACAGCTTTTGGCTTCGAGACGTGTTCCGTCAGCCAACAAGACAGCTGCAAATGAGCCGTCCGGATGGAAAGCGAGTGTTGCGACTTCCGCATTGATTTGAATCTCGGCCCCATGTTGACGGATTTGATCAATCAAAACACGTACGACATCGGCTGCTTTATCGGAGACCGGGAACATCCGTCCGTTGTCCTCCTCTTTCAGCGCCACACCAAACCCTTCGAACAGCTCGATAATCGATTCATTATTGAATTGTGAAAAGGCACTATACAGAAAACGACCGTTTCCCGGGATGGATTGGACAAGTTCATCCAGTGGTTTGCGGTTTGTGACGTTACACCGACCGCCGCCGGAAATGGCGAGTTTTCGTCCGAGTTTACTTCCTTTATCAAGCAACAGCGTTTTTGCGCCTGCTTGTAATGAGGCGAGTGTGGCCATTAAGCCGCTTGGTCCGCCTCCGATTACGATTACATCATACATGTGGTCACCTCATTTGTTGGATTCTGCTTGTTCCACTTTAGCAGAAGTTTGTACTGTAAACAAACCGTCTCTTTCTTTTATCAAAGCTGAGCGTTATAATGATTTGCAATTGTGCAAGAGAGAACTTGTATATTGAGACGTTTGCTAAGTGAAGAAAAAATAGAAAGTGCGAGGAAGGTTATCATGTCCACTGTGAGCAAAAAGCAAGAAACTGCATCCGCCAATACCGGCTTCGTTCGTGGAACGATGCTGTTATCCGGTGCATCACTCATTTCCCGTGCCCTTGGTTTGATTTATCTGTTTCCGTTTCAGTTCATGGTCGGGGCGACGGGGATTATGTTTTATACGTATGCCTACAACTATTACGCCATCATGATTGGTCTCGCGACAGCCGGTATTCCTGTCGCGGTCTCGAAGTTCGTTGCCAAATATAACGCGATGGGCGAATACGATACGAGCGAACGGTTATACCGGTCAGGTCTGAAAATCATGTCGCTGACCGGGATCCTTTCGTTTTTAGCTTTATTTTTACTGGCACCTTATTTGGCACACCGTGCAATCCCAAGTGGTGATGTCGATTCCGCTTCTTATGTGGATGCCGTCACGATGACGATCCGCGGAGTCAGTTTTGCGTTGCTGCTCATTCCAACGATGAGCATGACGCGGGGCTATTTCCAAGGGTATCAATCCATGGGACCAACGGCGATTTCACAAATCTTGGAGCAAATCGTCCGAATCATCTTTTTGCTTGCCGGTGTCAGCATTGCGATTTATTTATTTGATACGGATGCAGCATGGGCAGCGACGATTGCGACATTCAGTGCCTTCATCGGGGCCATCGGCAGTGTCGTCGTCCTGCTATATTATTTCCGGAAACGGGCGCCGGGGCTGCAAGCTTTACGGGATGCACAGACGGTTGTGTCTCCGGATCGTCCGTTGTCAGAACTGTACAAAGAACTGTTGACGTATGCGATTCCGATTGTGATGGTCGGATTATCAACACCGCTGTATCAAGTGATTGATCAAAATACGATGAACGCAGCATTACAAAGTATCGGATATACATTAGAAGCGGCAGGAAATGCGACCGCTTATCTGATTGCCGACAGTCATAAAATCGTCTTGATTCCGGTATCGGTCGCAACCGGGTTATCGTTATCCGCGACACCGCTTTTGACCGCCTCCTTTACGCAAGGTGATATGAAGAAAGTCCGGAAACAAATTTCTCAAATCTATCAATTGGCCTTTTTTGTGACGATTCCGGCAGTCGTCGGTATGATTTTATTGAGTGAAGAAACATTCCGTGTTTTATTCCCGAAAGATCAAGCGGCATGGGTCTACTTGTTGAGTTATGCGCCAAGTGCTTTGTTCCTTGCTTTATACTCTGTGACGGCAGCTGTCTTGCAAGGGATCAACCGGCAGTACTTTACGATCATCGCCACACTTGCCGGTCTGCTGACGAAATACTTGTTGAATGCACCATTGATCCACTGGACCGGCGACGGAACAGGAGCTGGATACGCAACGATTCTCGGTTACGTTGTCGCGACCGGATTAATGTTCTTCCGAATTACCCAAACCGTCAAGTTCCCATTCAGTACGGTCTTACGCCGGACGTCACTCATTCTGATTATCAGTGCGATCATGGGAGCAAGTGTAGCGCTTGTCAAATGGGGCTTATCGGCGGTACTTCCGGACTCGATGATGGGGGCCTTGATTATTTTAATTCTTGGAGCCGTCATCGGGATTGTCCTCTTTGCGGGTTTATCCATCTGGAGCGGACTGGCAGAAGCGGTGCTCGGTCGAAAAATTTCTATGAAACGAGGACGAGGAAATGCGTCTAGATAAATTACTCTCGAATATGGGAGCAGGATCTCGAAAAGAAGTGAAACAATTACTCAAATCCGGTGCGATTCAAGTCGATGGAGAAATCGTCTATGATCCGAAACAGCACGTTGATACGGAACAACAACAGGTCCTGTTATACGGTGAACCTGTCACGTATCAAAAATTCATCTATTTAATGATGAATAAACCACCGGGTGTCATCAGTGCGACAGAGGATAAACGTGATCAAACCGTGATTGATTTATTATTTGAAGATGTCACGTATTTCAAACCGTTTCCGGTCGGACGACTCGACAAGGATACGGAAGGGTTATTGTTATTGACGAATGACGGATCATTTAACCATGCGTTGATGTCCCCGAAGAAACACGTCGAAAAAGTGTATTACGCCGAAGTCATCGGTACGTTGACAGAGGACGACGTTGAAGAAGTCGCAGAAGGAGTGACGCTCGAAGACGGGTACAAAACGAAACCCGGAAAGCTTGTCATCTTGGAAGCAACCGATGAAACATCGACACTCGAGTTGACCATCACCGAAGGGAAGTTCCATCAAGTCAAACGGATGATGCTCGCCCTCGGAAAAGAAGTGACGTATTTGAAACGTTTGTCGATCGGGCAATTGCCGCTTGATCCGACACTTGAAGCAGGGGAATACCGGGAACTGACACGAGGCGAGTTGGCCCTGTTTGACTGGAAACCAGAATGAAACAAAGGACGCCTTTCTCATGGAAGGGCGTCCTTTGTTGATTATTGATTGCGGAGTGCTTCCGCGATCGGGAATGGTCCGCTTAACACTTCAAACTGACGTGTTTGTGTCGGATGATCGATTAATGTGACGAAGAGGGCTGCGACATCATCCCGGGAGACTTTGCGTCCTTCGTACGACTCAAAATGCTCTTTCGTCTCGATTGTACCACTCGGCTCATCATAACTGAGTGGGCCCGGACGAACGATCGTATAATCAAGACCGCTGTCTTTTAAATGACGGTCCGCCTCACCTTTGGATTCGAGATAAACTTTTAGATCACCTTGCGGATCATCGGCACCGACTGAACTGAGCATCAAGAAGCGTTGGATGCCATTTGCTTTCGCGGCATCGATGACTTTGATGGCACCTTCCTTGTCGACAGCACGTGTTAATTCTTCGGAAGCACCACCGGCACCGGCTGCGAAGATGACAACGTCGGCATCCTTGACGACTCCTGTAACGTCCTTCGTCAAATCACCGAGGCGGACTTCTGATGCACCTAATGCGATCAAGTCGTTGATTTGATTTTCTTCACGAACGACAGCGATTGCTTGGTGCTGTTCCTGTTTGCCGATCAATTCGACCATTTTCCGTCCGGTTGTTCCGTTTGCTCCAATGATTAAAATATTCATACCATCATCTCCTTCTCAAGATAGATATACCCCGCTTGAAAAAAAAATAACAAAAAAAGACGCGAAGGATTCGCGTCGTTACAGAAAAATCACATCAGGAAACAGCTAATTCAGCCGGCTTGTCGTTGTTTTTTGCTTGATGTCCAAGTACCGCGTCTTGGGCTAACAATGAGGTTGTTGTATTCAAGTACGTTCAGATCCCGTTGGACGGTTCTCGACGTAATCCCGAACTCTTCAACCAAGTCTGCTGTCGTAGTAGCTCCGTTCTCGTTAATATAGAGATAAATTGATTTAATACGGGTCAACATACGGTCTGTAGAATCTTTCATTGATGTAACCACTCCCCCAATGGATAGAATAGTGTCCTAAAACTTCGGGTGACAAAAGACGATGCATCATTTAGTTGTTTCGCCTTTAGTATAACTCTTTTAGTATAGAATGCAAGTAATTTAACCGAACGTTTTCAAAAAACATACATTCAATACATACTCATAAGCGAACGAATTGCACTTTAAAATTTTTATTGTTCGCTTAATCATTGATAATAAAAGAATTAGGATTTTAGATGTTCGTAATTGTCAAATTTTCGCTATACTGAAGAGGAAAGAATCAGCGCATAAGGGAGAGAAGTCGAATGGTCAATTGGAAAGAGGAAGTCTTGGCACGGCGTGAGGATTTATTGTCAGATTTAAAAGAGTTGTTACAGATACCGAGCGTTCTCGATGAAACGACGATTCAAGAAGGTGCGCCATTTGGAACGGAAGTCAAACGGGCGCTTGATTGGATGCTTGCACTAGGCGAACGGGATGGATTTACAGCGAAAAATGTAGATGGATATGCCGGACATCTGGAATATGGTCAAGGAAAAGAATTACTCGGCATTCTTTGCCACTTGGATGTTGTGCCTGCCGGTGGTGACAACTGGACGTATGGACCGTTCAATCCGACATTGGTCGATGGTAAATTGATTGCACGGGGAGCAATTGATGACAAAGGACCGACAATGGCTGCGTATTATGCCTTAAAAATCGTAAAAGAGTTGGGTCTTCCGTTGTCAAAACGAATCCGTCTGATTGCAGGTGGAGATGAAGAGAGCGAATGGCGCTGTGTCAATCATTACTTCAAGCATGAAGAAATGCCGACACTCGGATTTGCACCAGATGCCGATTTTCCGATCATTAATGCCGAGAAAGGGCTCTACGATGGTCTGCTCACACAAGGAAAGCCGGTACAAGCAGCGGATACTGGCTATCTACTGATTCGCTTTGAAGGAGGCGAACGTCCGAATATGGTTCCCGGACATGCCACGGCAACCGTTCATATTGCGGAGCATGGAACGATCGAAACAGACTTCCATCAGTATTTAGAAGCTCAAGGTGTCACAGGAACAGTCAAGGAAACAGCAGAAGGACTTGTCTTTGAAGTGATGGGTGTCGCGGCTCACGCAATGGAACCGGATAACGGGAAAAATGCAGCGCTCCATTTAGCACGCTTCTTGAACACGCTTCATCTGGACTATAACGGACGACGTTATCTTGAGATGACGGCGCACATGTTCCGGGATTCGCGCGGTGTGGCACTTGGTGTCGCAGCTTCCGATGAGACAGGAGATCTTACAATCAACGGAGGCGTGTTCCGTTATGAGCAAGGGCAAGGGACAGCTTCGATCAATATTCGTTATCCGTACAGTGCGGACTTTACGGAACGGTTGCAGCTGATTAAAGAAGCCGCTGCTGCATACGGCTTTGAATTACAGACACGTACCCACATGACGCCGCACCATGTCGATCCGGATCATGAACTGGTTCGCACACTGAGTGCCGTCTATGAACGGCAGACCAATCAAAAAGCAGACTTGATTGCCATTGGTGGCGGCACATACGCCCGTTCGTTAACGGCAGGCGTCGCATTTGGACCGGTTTTCCCAGGAGGACCGGAAGTAGCGCACCAAGTGGATGAGTATGTTGATTTTGAAGAGTTGCTATTAGCTGTCGCCATTTACGCCGAGGCGATTTACGAACTGGCAAAATAAACGTTCGGGTGAAAATAAAATATTTAATAAAAGGAATCCCCCGCATCCATTGTGATGGGGGGATTGATTCTTGAAGGAGATTGAATCGCGTGATCCATCGTCAAAAATATCATTTTCAAGCGCTCTATTTCTTTATCTTTTTTGGGCAAGGTGCACTTATTCCTTATTTGGCACTCTATTTTTCCAATGATGCCTTTCAGTTATCAGCAACTGAAATTGGAACGATTGTTTCGGTTGGACCGATTTTGTCGATTGTTCTTCAACCTGTTTGGGGATTGGCGGCGGACCGATTCGGACGACCGAAACGATTGTTACTGGTCGCTTTACTTGCAGCAGGCCTGTTGACGGTCAGTTACTTGCTGACATCGGTGTATGTGTTACTGTTATTGATCGCTTCCTTGTGGGCCCTGTTCCAATGTGCCCATATTCCGTTGGTTGATACGCTGGCGATTGAATTTTCGAAACGAAAATCGGTCGACTACGGAGCGTTACGGTTGTTTGGGTCCGCCGGTTTTGCGCTTGCCGTTTTTGTTCTCGGACAAGTGACGGAGCAAGGATCGCTCGGCATGATTTTTTATGCCAGTGGAACGGCGCTGATCCTTGGATTCCTTGTCCTGCTTGGAATCGAGGAGACTCCGATCGTATCACGTGAACGTGACCATGTTCCGCTGACGGCCTTATTTTCGAACAAGCGGTTTTTGTTGTTTTTAGCGGGTGGAAGTTTAGTGTTTGGACCGATTTTTGCCAATAACTATTACTTCGGGAGCTACGTTACGATCCGGGGCGAATCGACGGCACTGGTCGGTACTTTGTTCTTCGTGGCAGTACTCTGTGAAATTCCGTTCATGCGGATTGCGACCCGAATGATGCTTCGTTTTGGTCCGATTCCGGTTTTGGTATTTGTTTCGATTTTGTCGGCTGTTCGGACCGGTATACTGGCGCTTGAACCACCGATTTGGACATTATGGGTGCTTGCGGCGTTGCAAGGCTTCATCATCGGTTTGTTGATTCCTGTGGCGTTGGATTATGTACGCTCCCTTGTTTCCCCGTCGATCGTTGCGACGGCAGTCAGTACCTATATGGCGACGACGACCGGTCTTGCCACTGCCCTATTCAATTTAATGAGCGGTAAAGTCCTGGACGAAGGAACCATCTATACGGTTTTTTGGGTATATACAGGTAGCAGCTTGTTAGGCGCATGTTTCTACTTCATCAGTGCAAAAGTTAAGGAGTGATTCGGATGCAACCGCACTACTTCATTGCCATACCAGTCGCTGACGAGGCGTTAAAAGACTTTGCGGAAACGCTTTTGCTAGACCGTCATTATAAGACCGTCTACGAACTGGAGGAGTACCATCTGACGTTACGATTTTTAGGAGCATTGGCGGCGGAAGAACACACAGCGTGGTGGCAAAGGCTTGAAGCGATTACGCAACACGTGTCTCCGTTTACTTTACAATTAGATCACCTCGAACGATTCGGATCAGTTGAACGTCCCCGGGTATTTGCCGCCGGACCGCGATACGAAGAAAAACTGTTTCAGCTGGCGTATCAACTGAATCCCGAGTCTTCTAAACCGTTTGTTCCGCACGTCACGCTGGCGAAAAAGTGGAATCCGGAAGTTACATATCTTCCACCTGAACACATGCCTGCTGTTGCCGTGCCTGTAAAAGAAATCGTTCTTTACCGGATTTATCCTGCTGAACGACCGCGGTATCAAGCAGATGCACGATTTCAACTCAGAAAGAAACAATGAGGTGATACAATGGCATTATTGATGAAACTATATGATTTAGAGAGCCGATATGAGCGAAATCCGCTGGAAGTCTCCAAACGTTTTAAAGAGCAGCAAGTAATTGACTATGCTAACGTTCTGAAAAAATGGGAGACGGGTGAGTTATTTCCCGGTGAGACGATTGTACGCCCGAAGAAGTGGTGGCAACCGTTCAAAAAAGCAGAAACTTTTCAAGTACCGGGTAAACAAATTTCAAAGCCTGCTTTTGATAAATGGTATAAAAAACGGGTTGAAGTTCAAAAGTTGGTGTTTGTGGCAGGAGGCGCGACAGAGGAAGATATTTTTCGGCTTCCTTTGAGACGTCACTTGGACTTTTATCAAATGCTTCATCTGTTAAACGATCAATTCGGAATGTTTTACCGGGCGGTCATTCAGTATCAGCAAGGGGAAGTTGAACTCAGTCCATTTGTCGTAGGACCATCTGCCATCTACGTATTGGATTGGCTCGATGGAGAAGAAAGCATTTATCATATTAAGCGGAATAAGCTGTGGAAAGAGCAACCTTTTAAAGTATCACCTAAAAACATCATTAATCCGCTGATCAGCTTGAAGCGGACGGAAGACATATTACGCATGATCTTAGGAACGGAATTGATGTTACCGATTGAACGGGTCGTGATTGCTTCAAAAGGATATTTTGATCAGGTCCCGAAAGAAACGACGACAACGTACGTCAGTAAAGTGGACTTTGCGGAGTGGCTGCGAAAGATGAACATGTCCGCTCTTCATACAAAGGCGTTTCAAATGCGTGTATGTGAAAAAATATTAAAAGAGACGGTTTCGGTTACGTTTCAAACGGCACTTGCCAATCAAGAAAATGAGCGGATTCGTAAATAGGGAGGGAAGCGGCAACATATCCGATTGCCGCGAAACAGATGATGAATCATAAAACAGGAACGCAACAAGTCAATTTGCTGTCTGTCGAGTTCATGACCTTTCAAAGCATTAGGATGGAGACGGTAATCCCGTTCGAAATGGATGACTTTTCACTTGAAGCCGATGGGCAACAGGTGGACTTTTTCATCGAAGGACGGGAACAAGCGGATGGACTCTTTAAGCAGACACTCCAGCTCGATCAAGCAATTGAACTCGAGCGGTGTTATGAAATCATCTTGCCTGATCAAGAACGAATCCGCGTGCTGCCGAATCGGATCGTCCGTACGCCGGCGTTTGATCAAAAATACAGGTATGAAGGGCCGCTCGGTCTTGTTTTTGAAGAAAACGCGATCTCCTTAAGGGTCTGGTCTCCGCTCGCGGACCGGATCGAATGTCTCCGTTACGATCAAGATGAGACAGTCATTGAAGTTCAGGAACTCATCCGTTACAAGCAGGGGGTTCATTGCTTGGACGTCCCGCGGGAATGGGAAAACAGTTTTTATAGATACCGCGTCACGACGTACGAGGGGATACATGAAGTGGTAGATCCGTATGCAAAGGCAGTCAGTGTAAACGGTCGTTTCGGAGTCCTGCTGGACGTTGAGCATGAGATTCGCCGTCACTTTCCGAAACGCCAGGCACGACCCTTTTTGATTAAACCGACAGATGCGGTCATTTATGAAGCGCATATCCGCGATTTTACGAAAGATTGCTCTTCGGGTTCAGCATATCCCGGGCAGTATTTTGGCATGACGGAAGCAGGGACGCTCTCACCCGAGGGACGGGCGACAGGAATCGATTATCTATTGGAGCTTGGAGTAACCCATCTTCAACTGTTACCGGTACATTTTTTTACGACGACGGAAGAAATCAGTCGTCTGCCTTACAACTGGGGATATGATCCGGTACAATGGTTTGCACTCACAGGCAATTATGCCAGTAATCCGATGGATCCAAAAGTTCGGATTTTAGAGTATGCGGCAATGATTGAACGGTTGCACGAAGCCGGACTTCGGATAACCTTTGATGTCGTCATGAACCACGTCTACATTCGTGAACAATCGGCGCTCGAGCATTTAGTACCCGGATATTATTTCCGTTATGAACTGGACGGAACAGTAGCGAACGGGACGGGTGTCGGAAATGATACGGCGTCAGAACGGTTTATGATGCGCCGGATGATTGTCGATTGTCTCTCTTACTTCGCAGGCGTCTTTCGAGTAGATGCCTTCCGATTTGATTTAATGGGAATCCACGACATCGAGACGATGAATCATGTCCGGACGGCTTTGGATGCCATTGATCCGACGATTCTCGTTTATGGAGAAGGTTGGGATTTGGCGACGCCGTTGCCGCGACGACAAAAAGCGACCAGTGCAGTTGCTTCGCAGATGCCGGGAATCGGACACTTCAATGATGTGTTTCGGGATGCTTTAAAAGGATCGACCTTTAATGAACACGATCGTGGATTTGTTTCCGGGGACGGTTGGCGGGAAGGTGAGGTTCGCAACGGAATGGCTGGCAGCGTGACCTTAACCGGTCAAACAACCGGGCGCTTTCCGGAACCGACGTATTCAATCAATTATGTCGAAGCTCATGACAATCACACACTGTACGACAAACTGGAATTGGCCCGGCCTGATATAAGTGAGTCAGACCGCTTGCGGATGAGTCGCTTGGCTCAAACGATTGTCTTTTTGTCTGCCGGCATTCCGTTTTTACATGCAGGACAAGAATTCGGACGGACAAAACAAGGGGTCGAGAACAGCTACAATTCACCCGACTCGATCAATCGGATGGACTGGACTTTACGCGACCGCCATGCAAAAATGGTCTATTATTTAAAAAACATTTTACAAATTCGCCGAATGCACGGTGGATTTCGATTGCATCGTGCCAACCAAGTACAGGAATTGTTCCATTTTCTGCCGATGCAGCCGGGAGTGATTGCTTACGAAGTAGAAGCCGTTCATTCGTATGATGCCTGGCAACGGACGTTGGTCGTGCATAATGTGACATCCGAAACAATAGAAATCGCGTTGGATCATCCGAGATGGAACGTCCATGTCCACGGGGATGAGGCCTCTGTTACACCGGTAGAGAAGGGGGTTTCGCGTATCACGGTCCTTCCGTTGTCAACGACAATCGCCACATGTTAAGATAAGCATTGTGCCTTAAGGCAAATCTACTAAAAAAGTTGAGCGGATTATAATGGAACTAGATATTTTAGATGCGCTTGGCGAAGGCTGGACCCTTACGCCGGCAGGTGGAATTACGGGAGAAGCATATATTGCCTCAACTGGTCAATCGAAACTCTTTTTAAAACGAAACTCCTCGCCTTTTTTGGCGATTTTATCAGCGGATGGTATCGTACCGAAACTGCTGTGGACAAAACGAATTTACAGTGGGGACGTCATCAGTGCCCAACAATTCATCGAAGGTCAGGAACTGGATCCTGAAATGATGGATCGTCCCGAGGTAGCACGGTTACTTGGGAAAATTCATGACTCAAAAGAATTGTTATTCATGTTACAACAACTGGATCAGCGGCCGATTGAGCCGGACGAACTGTTGCGGCAGTGCCGTCTGTATTTTCAGCCGTCAGAATTGGAACAGCCTGAACTGATTAAACAGGCCATCGGTTATTTGACAAATCGATTACCTGAGATCAGAACGGATGAACAGGTGGTCTGCCATTCGGATTTAAATCATAACAACTGGCTGATCGGCACAGATGGTCATCTGTATCTCAATGATTGGGATGATGCCATTATCGCGGATCGTGCCTATGATCTTGGGATGATGCTGT
Organism: Caryophanales bacterium; assembly: GCA_902363455.1. Classification (GTDB taxonomy): domain Bacteria; phylum Bacillota; class Bacilli; order Exiguobacteriales; family Exiguobacteriaceae; genus Exiguobacterium_A. The sequence continues at coordinate 541,936 of CABJAC010000001.1, forward strand.
ACAGTTATGTCGATGAGGAAGACTGGCCGGAATGGTTTGCGCATTACGGGCATCCTTTAACAGCGGAACTGAAACAACGGATGCATTGGTATGTGGTGGCGCAAGCCGTGCTCTCCATCTACTGGTATGAAGACACCAATCATCCGGATGCCGAGGACAGTTATTTGTTTTTAGAACAGTTGCTGGAACCGGATCAAGGATGACGAGATGAGAAAAATTTTGATTGGATTACGAAAAAACGTGCAGACACGATTTGTGTCCGCACGTTTTTTTTAACCTTCTGCTAGCTTAATTTCTTGTTCAATGTCATGACTCTCAAGATCTGCTTCACGGTAAGAGGCGGTCGTCGGAAGCCGGAGATCAAGACGCGGCTTCTCTTCGAAAGAAACGGTCACATTTTGAACCGTATAATCAAACACATGACCACCGCCGCTCCGTTCCTGATCAATGAAGTGAAGGTGATAACCGGCGACTGCAATGCCGTGACCAAACCGAGGGGTAAAGTAACCGGCTAACGTACCTTCGATTTGTTTAAATGTCCGGGCGCTCTGCGTCGCGACAGCTTCCGTGATCGGAGGGAACGGTTTTTCTTGGCGCGCCACTGTCCGTGTCTTGACTTCACTGAACTGTCCTTCGATTCGGACTGCATAAAAACTATTGACGGTTTCGAGTTGCGCACTTAACCATTGTTCAAAGTCATATTTCGTCATTTCCTTATCGACGGACAGTGTTTGTTGGGGAGTGAACCGTGTCAAAGAACAAAATGGTGTTGTCGTGTTCGGGTCAAGAGGACGGGCACTGCCGTCCGATCGAAGCTGATAAAATGAACCGTCAAAGCCGATCATTTCACCATCCAAATGATCAAATGTACCGATTCCGAAGTCGTGTCCTTCAAGAATCGAGCCATACCGTGTTTCGCTCTCGAACACTCCGTCGAGTAAGGCCATCATCGTTGAAATTTGAAGCAAAGTCCCATCCTGTTTCATGCCTTCCACTCCTTATCAGTTAAGTTGATCCAAGTGCACTTCTTTCCCCAGTGTGATGTTATCGCTGTAATCAATCGGAACATCAACGATAACGGGTCCTTCGGTTTTCCATGCTTCTTCCATGACGGCCACGAGCTCGGACGGATGATTGACACGCAATCCTTTCGCGCCAAAACTTTCAGCATATTTCACGAGATCGACTTCACCAAACGAGGTACCGGATTTCCGTTTGTATTTCATTTCCTGTTGGAACGCGACCATATCGAATCCGCTGTCGCGCCATACAAAATGAACAAGTGGAGCATTTAAGCGGACCGCTGTTTCCAGTTCCATCGCTGAGAACAGGAATCCACCGTCACCGGAAATTGAAACGGCTTTTTTGCCCGGACGAACGAGCGTTGCGGCAATGGCCCACGGTAACGCAACACCAAGCGTCTGCATTCCGTTGCTGAACAGAAGGTGACGCGGTTCATATGAGCGGAAGTGACGAGCCATCCAAATGTAGTGCGATCCGACATCCACCGTGACTGTCACATCATCGGCAATCTGTTCCCGTAATGTCTTCATGAAGTAGAGTGGGTGAGTCAATGGTGAATCCTTGGCAATCGGCGGAATGTCCCGTTCTTCCAAACGTTTTTGGAGCCCGTGTAAGAACTCAGTTGAGCTTGTTGGTAGCGTCAGTGTATTGAGGCGTTCAGATAACGCAGTGATCGTGGCTGCGACATCACCGACGAGTTCACGGTCCGGGCGATAGAAATGATCGATTTCAGCCCGCATCTGATCCAAGTGAATCAATGTCCGGTCATGGGACGGCTGATTCCAAAATTTCGGATCGTAACCGATTGGATCATAACCAATGGATAATACAAGATCCGCTTCAGCGAGCAAGGCATCACCCGGCTGATTCCGGAACAAACCGACACGTCCGTAAAAATTTGATTCAAGCTCCCGTGATAATGTTCCGGCTGCTTGGAACGTCTGGACGACTGGAATGGAAACACGTTTTAATAAAGCGCGAATTGCTTCGACAACGCGTGGCTGACTGGAACGCATGCCGAGTAACAAGACCGGCAACTTCGCTTGTTCGATCAGAGTAGCCGTCTCGTCAATCCATTCTTCCGGAGCAATACTGAGTTTCGGTGTCGTCACGGCTTTAAAGGATGTAACGTTGGATTCACTTAATCCGACGTCTTGCGGAATACTGACAAATGCAGCACCTGATGTCGTTTCAGCCGTCCGGAAAGCATTGGATAAGACTTCCGGAATGTTATCCGCATCTTGTACTTCGGCGCTGAAGTTCGTAATCGGTTTGAACAGCGCTTGGTTGTCCATCGATTGGTGTGTTCGTTTCAGACGGTCGGCACGCGTAACGGCACCGGCGATCGCGACAACAGGGTCACCTTCCGAGTTTGCTGTCACAAGACCGGTTGCGAGATTTGAAGCACCTGGTCCTGACGTGACGAGAACGACACCCGGTTTATCCGTCAAACGACCGATGGCTTGTGCCATGAATGCAGCATTCTGCTCATGACGGGCAACAATTAATTCCGGTCCACGGTCTTGCAACACATTAAAAACAGAATCAATTTTTGCTCCAGGAATTCCAAAAATGTAATCGACCCCTTGTTCGATCAAGGTATCGACAACTAAATCTGCCCCTGTTTTCTTCTGTATTACATCTTCTTTTTTTCTGTTTTGTTTTTCTGTCATTACAATTCTCCTTTTCTACCAGTGTTTTTGGTTGTTCGATAGCTGTAATATAAAAACTGTTTCGTGAAGAGTATACATCTGTTTCAAAAATAATCCAAGGTCAATCCTTCAGAAACTAAAAAAGACACCTTGTGATGAACACAAGATGTCTGACACGTTATGATTATTCCGCATCCACTTTCCCGAATGTCGCCCAGACGAAGAGAGCAGTTACACCCATGACAAGGACGATCGGAGAAGCCCAGCTGATTAAGAAGTCATCCACGTTAAAAAACCTCCTTTAGGAATCTTTGTACTGTAAGTGTAGTAGATTGCTCACTTATTCTCAAGTGACGATCTGCTGAACTTTCTTTTTAGCGTAAATTAAGAACATCTTATATATTTACCCGAATCATGATAAACTTATCTGCGGATAATTTAAGAATCGAAAGGATGAGCAGTATGCGTTTACGCCACAAACCGTGGGCACTGGATTATATGAAAGAACAATCCTCCATCTATATAGCAGATCCAGCGACATTAAAAGGAAATTGGTCAAACGAATTCAAGAATGACAATCCGATCTACATTGAGGTCGGTTCGGGAAAAGGAGCGTTCATCACCGGGATGGCCAATCAATATCCGGAGATCAACTTTATTGCGATTGAACTGTTTGAGAGTGTCGCCGTCACAATCGTTCAGAAATTAGTGGACCAACCACAATCAAACGTACGGGTATTGACGGTTGATGCCAAAGACTTACGTGATTTCTTTGAAAAAGGTGAAGTTGCCCGCGTCTACCTGAACTTCTCGGATCCGTGGCCGAAATCACGTCACGCGAAACGCCGCTTGACGTACAAAACATTCCTTTCGACATACGAAGACATTTTACCGGACAAAGGTCAGATTCACTTTAAGACGGATAACCGGAAATTATTTGAATCCAGTCTGATGACGATGTCCGCTTACGGGATGACGTTTGATTGGATGTCGCTTGATTTACATGTCAACGAGCCGGAAAATAATATCAGAACAGAATACGAAGAACGATTCTCAGCACTGGGTCAACCGATTTATCGGATGGAAGCAACATACGATAATTAATTTAGACAAAAAGTTTTCTTATTTTCCTAGCATTTCTTTCACACTTTTTTCTTATTAATTGGTACAATGTTGTTGACTGAAGAACTGTATTTACAGGTAAAGGGGGAATTTGGGGATGTGGCAAAAAAGCTTAGCCTTCGTAACAGCACTCTTTCTCGCATTAAGTATCGGACAATCGGTATTTGCTGCGATTGATACGTCAACTATGCAAAAAGCACTTGACGAGGATCTGAAGAGTACACATTACGACTATAAAAAAGGTTCAGTAGAAATTGAAGATCCAAAAACGTTCACTGGTAAAAAAGGTGAACAAATTATCGGTGGTATTGCAGTAATCGAGACAGTTCGTGATGGAATCTTCATTACGATCAAACGTGAAATTCATTTCTTTAACGCAGACAGCGGTAAATTACTTACAAGCGCAGATGCGGCTAAAGTAGATGGCGTCAAAGAATACATCGACGGCAACTCGGATAACCTGAAACAAAAAGTAGTTTATTGGTTGCCGATGTTACTGATGATCTTATTGATTGCTGTACCAGCTGTCATCTTGTATGTCGTCGTACCACGCCTGTATTCAACTACGGAATACATGAATCCGATCTACGAACGCAATGACAACCCGCGTTGATTAAGACACAGCAAAACACCTGATGTGAACCATATGGCTCACATCAGGTGTTTTTTGATTCAAACAAACAAAACGAGTAAAAAAGCGATCATTGCAGGTAAACCTTGTTTCCAGAGAATTGAAAGATTGGCCGTCGCGGCTCCATAAAGCGCAGCAATGATGACGCAGGCGAGGAAAAACAGTTGAACCGCGGACGAACCGAGCATTAATCCGAAAATCAAACCGGCGGCAAGAAAGCCGTTGTACAACCCTTGATTGGCGAACAGCGTCTTGATGCGTGGATCCGAGGCAGCTTCTTTCGTCAAATTAAATGTACGCAGCGCGGGACGAGACGATAAGAAAAACATCTCGAGCGCCAAAATATAAAAGTGTTCGATCGCGACGATGAGCACAAAAATCGTGGCAAGCATCTCCATATGGAACTTCTCCTCCTCAAAAAAAGACCACACTTCGTCAATCGAAGCATGGTCCACTTATTATGCGTATTCGAGTAAAGCACCTGTTTCCGCATCAACTGTGAATTGATACGTCTTTTCGTCGTCACCTTCAAGGACCGAGATGCCACCTTTGTAGCTCTGGTAGTCACGTGACTCATATGCGTACGCCTCTGGTGTTGCAGAGATCCATGCACCCTGGACACGTCCTTTTGCTGAAAATGTGCGTTTCGTGATTTCGAGCGCTTCCTCGGCAGAGAGTTGTTTGTTGTCGACAGCCTTCTTGACTGCGAAAGCGGCAACGACCGCTGCTGCGAGACCGATAATCCAATAGCGTTTTTTCATTAAAATTCCCCTCCTTACAGGTTCTATTCCTACTGTACCAAATAAATCGTTCAGTGAGAAACAAAAGGTTAAGTGATTGAAGCAAAATTTTGTATAATGAATGAACAGGAGGCGATACATATGAATGAAAACACAAAAGAGTTGTTTCGGACACTAACGGAATTGAATGGTGCACCCGGCTTTGAACATGACGTCAGACGGTTCGTCAAAGAACGGATCACGCCGGTAACGGACGAAATCGTCATGGATGGTCTGGGCTCGATTTTCGGGAAACGGACGGGGAAAACGGATGGTCCAAAGGTTATGGTCGCCGGTCATATGGACGAAGTGGCGTTCATGGTAACGCAAATCACGAAAAACGGGATGCTCCGCATTCAGCCGCTCGGTGGTTGGTGGAGCCAGGTCTTGCTCGCGCAACGCTTCTCGATTTGCGGAGACAACGGCATCATTCCAGGAGTCATTGCATCAACTCCGCCCCATCTGTTGACGGATGAGGTTCGGAATAAGCCGATGGCAATCAAAGATATGTTCATCGATGTCGGCGCAGATTCGAAAGAAGAAGCCGAGTCGTTTGGCATTCGTCCGGGTATTCCGGCGGTTCCATTCTTCCCGTTCACACCGATGGCCAATCCGAAAAAAATCATGGCGAAAGCATGGGACAACCGTTACGGCGTCGGCATGGCGATTGAGTTATTGGAAGAAACGACGGCGTCGGATCATCCGAATGTCTTATTCTCAGGCGCAACGGTCCAAGAAGAAGTGGGATTACGCGGTGCCCAAACGGCAACCAGCCTCATCGATCCGGATGTCGCCTTTGTCGTTGATGCGTCACCGGCGAATGATGCTTCAGGGGATAAAACGGAATTCGGACAGCTTGGACAAGGTCCGTTGTTACGGATTAAGGATAGTGTCATGATTTTATCAAAAGAAATGACGGATTACGTCTTGGATACAGCAGAATCAAACAACATTCCGTACCAATATTATGTCGGAGCAGGCGGAACGGACGGCGGGGTCATTCACCGTTCGAACAACGGGATTCCAACGACGGTCGTTGGTCTTCCGGCACGCTACATCCATACACACGCATCGATCATGCATACGGATGATTATGATGCGGCAAAAGAGTTACTTAAAAAACTCGTGACACAACTTGATGCGACGACACTGGCTACATTACAAGTGAAGTAAGGACAGGCTGAAGAGGGATGTTTAAGTTCCTCTTCGGTTTTTTTGTTGGCCTTTTAATTGTCTTGTCAAGTGATGAACAGTTGTATGATCTTTTTTCGAGATGGTTTGTTATAATGAATTTGATTTTAATTCAGAAGGAAGTGGCATTTTGTTAAAACAGAAAAATATCTTACTCAGCCCGAAAATATACTTCATCACGGTTTTGAGCTATATGGCGTTAGGACTCTTCAGTTCATTGATCATGGGGTTAATTTTAAAAACGATAGGTGAAGGGCTGATGACAAACGGAATCAACGCATCGTTTTTAGTTACCGTCGGAGAACAAGCCATTGCGTTGACCGGACCGGCGATTGGCGTCGCAGTGGCGTTTGCATTAGAAGCACCACCACTCGTCCTATTTTCGGCGGTTGCTGTTGGTGCCTTTGGATATGAAGCCGGAGGTCCAGCCGGCAGTTACGTAGCAACAGTCATCGCCACTGAAATCGGAAAATTGATTTCGAAAACAACACGGATCGATATTATTTTGACGCCGTTTGTCACGTTGCTCGTAGGTTTTGTGAGTGGGAAATATGTCGGAGCCTGGATTGGTACATTCATGACGGACTTAGGAGAAGTCATCCGGTGGGGGACCGAACGGGAACCGCTGATCATGGGGATTTTTGTCGCGACCGTTATGGGTCTTGCTTTAACAGCTCCGATTTCGAGTGCTGCTCTCGGCATCATGCTAGGGTTGGATGGATTAGCTGCCGGTGCTGCGACAATTGGCTGTGCGGCACAAATGATCGGGTTCGGGGTCATCAGTTACCGGGATAATGGGATTGGTGGATTTATTGCCCAGGGAATCGGTACGTCGATGCTGCAAGTCGGTAATATCATTCGAAATCCATGGACGATCGTTCCGCCGACCGTTGCAGGAGCTTTACTCGCACCATTCGCGACTGTCTTGTTGACACTCGAAAGTAATCCTGAAGGATCGGGTATGGGGACAAGCGGACTGGTCGGCCCGTTGATGATGTTAAAAACGATGGGATTTGAAGCGGAATATTATTTAGCTGTCTTTGTTCTTTGTTTTGTAGCGCCTGCTCTGCTGAGTTACATCGTCTATCGTTTACTTCATCGTATGGGACGAATTAAAGACGGAGATTTAAAGATTGAATATTAAACCAATCGCAGTGCTGCTACGTTAAAAGTACTTGCGAAACCAAACAAAACCAGACAGCGGAATAATACGACTGTCTGGTTTTGTTTGGTTTAAAGAGAGAATCCGAACGAACTGGAATAAAAACTGGTGAAAAAGACATACAGGTACACCAAATAGAGAGGAAGCAAGTAACGCATTCGGACAATCGGCAATTTTCGGGCTAGTCGTTTTCCGACAGCTTCAAGCAACATGATAAGGCCGAATCCAACAACGAGAAGAATGAGGATTTGCGGTAAATTTCGTTCCGAGTCAATAAATGAATACCCGTATCGGAGACAACTGGTCATACCGACAAAACCAACAAACCGTTCGAAGGGATGTTTAACAGATTGATCAGTCATAATCATTTCCTTTCGAGATATTTTCTAGTTGCAGTATAGCAAACAAAGCGCGAAAACGCACAGAAACATTCGGATATGCTATGATAAAACCAATGAAAACAGCATGTATCAAAGGAGTGGAACAGATGAAAAAGTTAGAGTCAAAACAACAATTCGAGGAAGTAAAAAAAGGAAAAGCCGTCTTTTTATTTTCAGCCGACTGGTGTCCGGATTGCCGGTTTTTAGATCCGTTTATGCCGGAAATGGAAAGCACGTTCAACGAGTTTGATTTTTATTACGTCGATCGGGACGAGCACATTGAAATTGCCCAGGAAATGGACATCTTCGGTATCCCGAGTTTCGTGGCTTACCGCGATAATGCGGAAACAGGTCGTTATGTCGGGAAAGAACGAAAAACACCGGAACAGGTCACTTCGTTTTTAGAAACAGTTTGACATGAAAGCGAGCGCTGTCTCGCTTTTTTTAATTAGAGAGGATGAATCGAGTCATGGAATTACAACAAATCCGCCGAATGGTGACGGAAGCATTTGATACAACACGTTATACCACGTATTTTGATCGGGAAAAATCGGTATTGCGCATCGAACGGAAACAGGACCGGACAGGTGTTGATTTAGGTCTGAATCCATTGGTCGCAAAAGCGAAACGCCGCGGCGTGGTTGCGGTCGAAGAAACGATTGAATACATTCAAGCAGTCTTGGAACAAACAGAATCGGTCTCATTAACTGGACACGAACAGCAAGTTTTCCCTGTCATCCGGGCAAAGTCATTTGCCGATGAGACAAAAGACGGAAAGAAAATCATCAGTACACCGCACACAGGGGAAACAAAAATCATGTATGCCCTTGATCTCGGTGCGACGTATCGTTTGATTGACGAAGAGTTATTGGCACAAGCCGGATGGACGGCAGAACATCTGTCTGAAGCGGCACGTTTTAACCTGAAGACGTTACAGGCACCGTTTAAAACGGATGAAGTCGCTGGAAATGTCTTTTATTTTTTAAGTACGGGTGACGGGTATGAAGCCAGTCGTGTACTAAACAAACAGTTGCTGAGTGATTATGCGGAACGGATGACCGGAGAGTTTGCTGTCGGTATCCCCCATCAAGATGTCCTGATTTTTGCGGATATCCGAAATGATGCCGGGTATGATGTCTTGCAACAGTTGATGTTTGATTTCTTTACGAATGGACGTGTGCCGGTCACAGCGCTTCCGTTTATCTATGAAGAAGGAGATCTTGAACCGGTCTTTGTCCTTGCAAAAAACAAGCATCCGAAAAGCTGAATAATCTGCTACAATAGGCATTGTGAGAAAGTTTGAAGGGAGTCATGGATTGAATGAATGTTTTTTATAATAAAGAAGGTGTCGGTGACGTCTTGATGGTCATCTTGGCAGACGCTCCGCGTGCTGAAATTACAGCTGAACGAAAAGGACGTGTCGCGACGATTTTCCATGGTACAGACGTCATTGGTTACAATATTTTTGAGGCTTCGGAAAAGTTTGACCTGAGCAGTGTTGGACCGGTTGATCTGACACCGGAACTCGTTCAAACGATCCAAGGGGTCTTGGCAGAAGAAGGCATTACATTCGTTGCGGATGACATCGATTATTCACCGAAGTTCGTCGTTGGATTCGTTGCTTCTGCTGAAAAACATCCGGACGCTGATAAATTATCGGTCTGTCAAGTTGATGTCGACGGAAACACGTTGCAAATCGTCTGTGGAGCACCGAACGTTGCTGCCGGACAAAAAGTGGTCGTAGCGAAGCCGGGAGCAGTCATGCCTTCTGGGCTGATTATCCGTCCGTCTGCCCTGCGGGGAGTGGCTTCAAGCGGTATGCTTTGTTCGGCGCGTGAGCTTGGTCTCGCAGATGCACCACAAGTTAAAGGAATTTTGGTATTAGATGATTCAGCACAAACGGGAGACGCATTTTTAATCGGTCGATGATTCGACCGATTTTTTAACAAGATGGAGGGGTGAAGGAATGAGCAATCGTTATGAGCAGTCGTTGAAGGAACAGGCAGCACGAATCCGACGAGAACTTGCAGGCGAAAAAGAAACGAAGCCTGTTGAGCGTCCTAAAAAAGAAGAACGGGAAGACCGCTTCGTGTTGACGGATGTTCCATCGCCTATTTACGGATTCCAACGGCCTAAAAAGCAACGGTCGATCCAAGAAGAGGAAAATTCAAACGAATCGGAAGTCGATGTTTCAAGTGAGCTTGAAGAGGAAAAAATGAAAGAGTCGCTTGTACAGGCTGCGGATGATACGAATGAGACATCAGTGATCGAGACGATGGAACAGACGGACTTGACTGAGGCAGAGGCTGGTCTAGTTCCGACGACTGATTCAGATCTACTTGTTCCTGAACCAACCATTGAACGAGCGCCGGAAGAACGCTTTGAAGAAACGATACCGGATACGCAAGAAGACGTGCTAGAAGAAACGGCGGATGTGACTACAAATTCAGTAGACGAGGACGTACAGATGACGGTGTCACCTGAACCGGATATGCCGGAATTAGTGGAGCGGACAGCAACGGATGCCGAAACGAAACCGGTCGAAACCAATCATGAGACGGATGTGATTATGTCTGCAACAGAAGAACAAGCAGAATCCTTGATCGTCCCGGAAACATCGATCGATTCACCGGAAGAAATCAGTATGCCTCAAGCGAAGCCGGTATCAATCAAAAAGCCGGTCGGTCCACCCGTCAATGTCGTGATGACGACTAAAGATTTAATGGCGATGTATCGTGCACGACGTGAAGAAAATAATTTGCATGGTAAAAAATAAGTCGGTTTGCTATAATGGTACAGGTTTTGTACCCAAGCCCGATGGTACGGACCGGAACGTGAATTGGAGGGCTCATATATGACAAACTATCATTTTGTTGGGATTAAAGGGACTGGGATGAGTGCGCTCGCCCAAGTACTGCATGAGATGAATCATCAAGTACAAGGTTCTGATATTGAGAAGCATATTTTTACTGAAGACGCTTTACGGGCAAAAGGAATTCCATTTTTCCCGTTTGATGCAAACAACATTAAAGAAGGTCAGGTCATCATTCAAGGGAACGCTTTTGGGGATGATCATCCAGAGATTGCTCGGGCAAAAGAACTGGATTTAACGATTTATCACTATTATGATTTTTTAGGGTATCTGGCGAACGAATACCGTTCGGTTGCCATCACGGGTTCACACGGCAAAACATCGACGACGGGTCTGTTGTCGCATGTGTTGAGTGGAATCACGCCGACGGCATTTTTGATTGGTGACGGAACAGGAGCCGGTGTTGAAGAGGCAAAGGCTTTTGTATTTGAAGCATGTGAATACAAGCGTCATTTCCTTTACTACAAACCAGACTATGCGATTATGACGAACATTGACTTTGACCATTCGGATTACTTCACGGGTATTGATGATGTCGTTTCGGCATTCCAAGAGATGGCACTACAAGTCAAGCAAGCCATCGTTGCTTGCGGTGACGATGAACATCTTCAAAACATTCAAGCGAATGTACCGGTTTTGTATTACGGTTTTGGTGAAAACAATGATTTTCGTGCGGAAAACGCCGTATCGACGCCGGATGGAACATCGTTTGATGTGTATCTCCGGGATGACTTCTACGGTACTTTCCTGATTCCTGGATTTGGACAGCACCATGTTTTAAATGCGTTGTCTGTTATTGCAATCTGTCAATACGAAGGATTAAACAAAGAAGATGTCGCAATACGTCTAGCTTCGTTCGGTGGAGTAAAACGTCGTTTCAGTGAATCAAGCTTCGGATCACAGATTCTCGTTGATGACTATGCTCACCATCCGAAAGAAATCAGTGCGACGATTGAATCCGCACGTAAAAAATATCCGGATCGGGAAGTCATCGCGATTTTCCAACCGCATACGTATACGCGCTTAAAATCATTCATGGATGATTTTGCGACATCGTTACGGGAAGCGGATGCCAGTTATCTCTGCGAAATTTTTGGATCAGCACGCGAACAAGAAGGACAAGTTCGGGTCGAAGATCTTCAAGAAAAAGTACCGGGATCAAACATTTTGACGCGGGATAACGTATCCATTTTGAGTAAACATGAAAATGCCGTTCTGCTCTTCATGGGTGCTGGAGACATTCAAACGTATCAACAACAGTATGAAGGTACAAAATAATTGAATAAGCAGGGCGCTGACGAAACGAGTCGGCGCCTTTTTTTGTCGGTTTCGTGAACCGTTAAAACAGGACGGATTATTGGATGGAAAAGTCATCAAGTTATCATTGCATCTTGAATTGATTTTTGGAATAGTGGGGATATGTTATTTAGAAAGGGAAGAGGTCATGGGACAGATTTTACTCATTTTATCATTGCAACTGGTGTACGTACCTGTTTTGACGTTACGCACCATCATGCTCGTTAAAGGAAGAACCGTCATCGCAGGTGCATTAGGGACAGTGGAAACATTGATTTATATTTTTGCACTTGGTGTCGTTTTCCGCGATTTGACGACTCTCGGCATGGTTGTCTATGCAATCGGTTTTGGACTTGGTATTTTGATCGGAGGATTCATTGAACGAAAACTTGCGATCGGCTATAACATGATTCAAGTCCACACGCAGGAATTTCCGGCTGAGTTGATTCAAGTGATCCGGGATAACGGATTCGGTGTCACCCACTATCAAGGACAGGGACGGGACGGTATTCGTTACCGGCTGGACGTACTTGCCGCTCGGACACGGATGAAGGTGTTGCGGAATCTCGTGGAAGAGTATGAACCGAAGGCATTTTTGGTCGCATTTGATTCCGTTGATTTTAAAGGCGGTTATATGTTAAAAGGCTTGAAACGTCTCTAATAAGAATGGACAGTATAGCAATTGCAAAGTCAAAGAAGAATCTCCTAATCATGTTTAAGTTTTGTTATTTAAGGATAAAGATGAAGTAGAACAAAACACAGTTTTATGAGAGGGGAATTTTACGATGATTAGTAATCATGCAAAGACGGCTTTAAATCAACAAGTAGCAAACTATGGTGTCCTGTTTGTCAAACTCCATAACTACCATTGGTATATTAAAGGTCCAGACTTCTTGACGCTTCATGTGAAGCTTGAAGAACTATACACGTGGGTTTCCGAACAATATGATGTCGTGGCAGAACGTTTATTGATGAACAATGGTACTCCTTCGGCAACGTTAAAAGAGTACTTGGAACAAACAACGCTTGAAGAGGCGAAACCGGGTCTGTCGGCGGATGAAATGGTCGAATCGGTCATTAGTGATTTCCAACAAGTCCGTAAAGAGATGCTTGATGCCATTGAACATCTTGAAACGCAGGATGTTACAGTGGAAGACGATCTTTTGGCTCAGGCTAAAGAAATCGAAAAACAAATTTGGATGTTGCGTGCGACATTAAAGAAATAAGCAAAAAACGGATGGCTGCATCCTAACAGGAATGAGCCGTCCGTTTTTCCATATCATTTTAAGTTTTCAGGATTCAAGACATCCAGTTCCGGTAAAACGAAACGACCGTCTTTACGGATCAAGACATCATCAAACCAAATTTCACCGCCGCCATAGTCCGGACGCTGAATATTGACCAAGTCCCAGTGAACTGAAGAATCATTTCCGTTATAGGCTTCAGCGTAAGCTTGACCGGGTGTGAAGTGGAAACTGCCGTCAATCTTCTCATCAAACAAAATATCCTTCATCGGATGTTGAATAAATGGATTGACACCAATCGCGAATTCACCAACAAATCGTGCTCCGGCATCTGTATCAAACACTTCATTGATGCGTTCCGTATCATTGGCCGTCGCTTCGACGATTTGACCGTCTTTAAACGTCAGTTTGACGTTCTCGAAGGTGAACCCTTGGTATGGTGAAGGTGTATTATACGAAATTGTCCCGTTGATTGAATCTTTGACCGGTGCAGTGAAGACTTCCCCGTCCGGAATGTTGGCATTACCAGCACACTTGATGGCAGGAATGTCTTTGATGGAAAAAGCAAGATCTGTTCCGGGTCCGACAAGACGCACACGATCGGTCTTGTTCATCAAATCGACGAGTGGTGTCATCGCTTCGCCCATCTTGGCATAATCCAGTGTACACACATCGAAATAAAAATCTTCGAAAGCTTCGGTGGATTGATTTGAAAGTTGTGCCATTGAACTAGTTGGGAAGCGTAAAACAACCCACTTCGTACCTTTGACGCGATCTTCCGTATGCATCTTGCCTACTGTTTTACCATAAAGCTTCATTTTGTCAGACGGCACATCAGATAGTTCGTTGATGTTGTCTCCTGCACGCAGACCGATGTACGCATCCATTGCCTGCATTTGTTTTTGTTCGATATCTGCCATGAGTTGAAGTTGTTCTTCCGACGCATTGCGGTATAATTTCCGTAAAATACGGTTATCTTTCAAGAGGACGAAAGGAAGACCACCGGCTTCATAAGCGGCATCAACAAGGGCTTCGACGAGTTCTCGTTCAATCCCGAAATTTTCAATCAAGACTTTTTCACCAGGAGCAAGTGCTACTGAATAATTAATAAGATTCGTTGCGAGTTGTGTTAGACGTGGATCACGCATGAAAAAGTTCCTCCTCAAATGATGTATGTAGGTTTCATTTATCATTGTAACGGAAATAAACCATTTGGAGTAGCAGGAACAACTGCATCGACGTCGAACTACCAACTAGACACTAGCAAAAGAAATTGGAGGCACGAACCATGGAAATCACATTAGGCGGAATCGCCGGATTAGTTGCTGCGATTGCTTTCGTAGTACTTGTCATCTTCCTCGCACGTGTGTTGGGTGCAGCAAGCAAGACACTTAACAACGTAGCGGATACGACAGCAGGACTGGAACGACAACTGGATGGCATCATGATGGAGACGACAGCGTTGTTACATAAAACGAATCGTCTGGTCGATACGATTGAAGAAAAAACAGAGTTGTTGGCGCCGGTTGCAAACTCAATCGAAGAATTGGGAACGTCGCTCAATAAAGTAACAGATTCAGTTCGAACTGTATCTGATACGGTCGCAGGTGCTGCCGATACGAATAAAGAACAAATCGCACAAGCTGTCCGTTGGGGATCAGTTGCAGTTGAACTGTTCAAGAAAAACAAACCGGAAGCCGGACAAACCGTTTCTTCTACGACGACAGCGACAACGACTGTCGAAAAGAAACCACGCCGTCGTTTCCGTAAACAAGCAGAAACACCAGTGACGCCGGAAGTCGTTTCTGTACCCGATGTCGAAAGCATTCCAGATGAGTTGAAGGGAGATCGTTCATAATGGCAAAACAACACCCGTACCAAACACAGGATACTTCAAAAGGGGGCGGATTCCTCGCCGGCATCATCGTCGGGGGATTACTTGGTGCAGCAGCAGCTCTGTTGTCCAGTCCAAAATCAGGACGTGAAATGCGTGGAATGCTTGACGAACGTACAGCGCCTGCACGCCAACGATTAAACGAACAGACGCAAGTCGTTCGCGAAAAAGCAGAGCCACTCGTCGGAGAATGGATTCAATTAGCAAAAGATAAAGCAGCACCTGTCATTGAAAAAGCAAAGAAAAATCCGACGGTCCAAGAAGCAGCTCAATATGCCGGTTTTGAAAAAGACCAATCGAGTATTGATGCGGCTTTAGCAGAAGCGGAACAACTGGTTCGTGACATCGAACGTGAAATCGGAGACGAAGTAGACGGTGCATCCGTTGCCGAGCAACTGGATACAGAAACAGTCGCTGAATTGTCTGAATTCCGTGAAGAGCTGGCAGAAGAGCAGTCAGAGGATGCGGAAGATACGGAAGAGAATGATCCGCAATCCAAGTTAACGCACGAAAAAAAACCTAAGAAGTAATCGGTTCAGACGCGTACTCCCTGACTTTTAAAGGAGAGTACGCTTTCTTTATATACAATTACAAAAGAGTTCGCTATAATTAGTTGCTATTACGAGCTATATGCTGATTAGGGAGTGGTGGAAGAATGGATCAACATGCAGAATTAAAACGTTTACGGGATGAACTTGATTTAGTGAACGCTGAGTTATTGGCGTTAATTAATAAACGAGGGGAAATAGCGGTTGAAATCGGTAAAGTAAAACGTGCCCAGGGAATCGATCGATATGATCCGGTCCGTGAACGCCAAATGCTTGAATCGATTGCAGCAAGCAATCATGGTCCATTTGAAACAGGACGCCTACAGCACGTATTTAAAGAAATTTTCAAAGCCTCTCTTGAACTTCAAGGAGAGGACCGGACACGGAAACTGTTGGTGTCCCGAAAACAAAAGCCGACCAATACGATCATTCGCATCGGGGACGATGTCATTGGCGACGGTTCTCAGCAATTGATTGCAGGTCCTTGTGCCGTCGAAAGCGAAGAACAAGTCTTTGAGGTCGCAGAGCAACTCGCGAAGCATGGCGTACGCTTCATGCGTGGTGGAGCTTATAAACCACGGACATCACCATACGATTTCCAGGGTCTCGGACTCGAAGGATTGAAGATGCTGAAAAAGGCGGCGGATGCCCATGGTCTTCATGTCATCACGGAAATCATGACGCCGAGTGCAGTTGAGTCGGCTTTACCATACGTGGACATCATTCAAGTCGGTGCCCGCAATATGCAAAACTTCGATTTGTTGAAAGAAGTCGGTCGCACGGATAAGCCGGTCCTCTTAAAACGTGGTTTGTCAGCTACACTTGAAGAATTCATGTACGCTGCTGAATACATCATGGCGAGTGGAAATGAACAGGTCATCTTGTGCGAACGCGGTATCCGAACATATGAACGGGCGACGCGCAATACACTTGATATTTCCGCCGTCCCGATTCTCAAACAAGAGACACATCTTCCAGTTATGGTCGACGTGACACACTCGACAGGGCGCAAAGATTTACTGCTTCCGACGGCAAAAGCGGCTTACGCGATTGGGGCTGACGCGGTCATGGTTGAAGTCCATCCGTTTCCTGCCCTTGCACTATCTGATGCGAACCAACAATTAGATTTCAACGAGTTCGATTCGTTCATCGAGAATCTGACTTCTACTTTTCCGGCACTAAACGTTCAATGATTTTCTAAAAAGGCTGTTCTTTAGCGAATGAAAACGTTTTACAATGAGGGAAGAATGGGAAAAGAAAGATATCTTTTCCTGTCTTCCTTTCGTGTTGCCTAAAAATGAAAATAGAAATGAAAACAAAAGCATTGTCTAAAATAAGGAGGAATTTGTTTTGAACAGTAATATAACGATTTATGATGTCGCCCGGGAAGCCGCCGTATCAATGGCGACCGTCTCGCGAGTAGTGAATGGAAATCCGAACGTTAAACCATCGACGCGGAAAAAAGTACAGGATGCCATTGATCAGCTCGGATACCGTCCGAATGCAGTAGCACGAGGTCTCGCCAGTAAAAAAACAACGACAGTCGGTGTCATTGTACCGGATATTTCGAATATCTTTTTTGCCGATTTAGCCCGTGGAATCGAAGATGTCGCGACGATGTATAAATACAATATCATCCTGTGTAACTCGGATCAAAATCCGGAAAAAGAGATCCATCTTTTGAATACATTACTCGGCAAGCAAGTGGACGGGATCATCTTCATGGGTGGACGTCTTCATGAAGACTTAGTCCGCGAGTTTAAAACGTCTCCAGTGCCAATCGTCTTAGCGGCAACTTTAAATCAAGATTATGATTTGCCGGCAGTTAACATCGATTATGAAAGTGCAGCACATGATGCAGTGAAATCATTGATTAAAAATGGTCACAAGCGGATTGGATTCATTACAGGTCCACTGGAGCAACAAATCAATGGAGAAAAGAAATTTGCCGGTTACCGCAGTGCGTTGGAAGAAGCAAACTTACCATTTGACGAGCAAAACGTCGTTCTTGGAAATTATACGTATGATTCCGGTATGAAGGCGATGAATCAGTTGCTTGAATTAGGAGATGCATGCCCACGCGCGATTTTCGCTGGAACCGATGAAATGGCGCTTGGTGTCATTCATGCTCTTCAGGATGCCGGTCATCAAGTTCCGGAAGACTTCGAAGTCATTGGTCACGATAATACACGTCTTGCCACAATGATTCGTCCGAAGCTGACGACAGTCGTACAGCCGATGTATGATATTGGAGCTGTTTCGATGCGGTTACTGACAAAAATCCTTAACAAAGAAGAAATTGAAACAAATGATGTGACGTTACCCCACCGAATTGAGCAACGTGATTCGACGCGGTCTTAACGCAAAAAAACGACTCTTTTTCAAATCGAAAAAGAGTCGTTTTTTTATTTTTGGACAAGAACTGTTTGGTCTTGATGATGATGCAATTGGTCATTTTCAACGTGCAGTCGAATAGTTGTATTGCCGGGACGGGTCAACGAGACTTCACCCACGTATTGATCCGCCTTTTTTGTAAGTGGTACATACGTATGTTTCTCAACACCCGGTTCAATCACTTCAACTTGGACATCTGCTTGAAGCGGTTTTCCATTTAAAAAGACATGAAAAGAGAGTGGAAGTTTTGCTCCGGCCGTCATTTTTTTCGCACCCATATAATGCACGGATAATCCGTCAACCGTATCATGTGCATGTTCGTGAGTCGATGTTTTTTTCTCAGAAGATGCTTCATGGGAATGATCCATGACGACGAACGAGATTTTATCCATATGATGGAGTCCCTTTTTATCATTGATATGGTAGAGTCCTTCGTATTCGCCTTCAGCCAGTTTAGCTTCTGCTTGATAAGTACCTGTCTTTTTTAAAGCAGCTTTAAACTTTTGATGGTCAGCTTCTTTTTCGTCTGCTTTCCAGACTTCGAAAGTGACATCTTCTAAGTTAACGGCTTTTTGATTTTCGACCGCCGTTGCTTTAAACACGACTTTTTGATTTTCCATCGTTTTGGCCGGAATATCAACTTTTACATCGACCGTCGGTTTTCCGGAACCTTGCATCGTCTCATGATCCATGGCTTGTTTCTCATTTCCACAACCTGCAAGCAACAGCCCGGTTGCAAGAAATATTCCCGAAAAGCCCAGTATTTTATTATTCATTGTAAATCCCCCCAGTTTTGTTTACTAAATAAAGGAATGATAGCTCATTTAGTATATCAATAACTTGTGAAGCCCTGGCGAAGTAATTGTGAAAAGAACAAGGCATTTTACTCGGAATAGGGGGATGCAGCGGATAAAGTTTCTTTTTTTGAATCATCGATGAACGGCCAAAGTAATCGTTTAACAGTTTCCCAGTTCTTTTCCTCAATCTCCGGACGTCGTGGAATTGACGGATAAAGAGGAATCGGGTCAGACCATGTCGTAGGAACATTCGGACTCACTTTTTGCCATTGGTGAATCCAAGTCTCCGGCAACTTTCCCTGAAAAGGTGATTGGTTTGTCAAAGCAGCAAAAACTTGGCTCCAAGCACGGGGGACGACACGGTACCAGTCATAACCGCCGCCTCCTAAAGCAACGATTCGTCCGTTGGTATACCGGTTTGCCGCCTCGACTGCGATTTGTGGAATTTGTTCGTAACTGTTCATCGTCAAAGACAAATGAGTCAACGGATCCAGTGCATGGGCATCCGCTCCGTTTTGGGTAATGATGAGGTCAGGCTGAAACAGCTCGCAGGCTTCAAACAGAACCGTCCGGTAGGCTTGCAGAAAGGAAGCGTCTTCTGTAAAAGCATCAAATGGAATATTCCAGCTCCACCCGTATCCTGCCTCGTTTCCACGTTCCGTGACCATTCCGGTTCCTGGGAACAAATACCGTCCCGTCTCATGCAACGACAATGTCATGACATCTGCCCGGTTGTAAAAGGCCCACTGAACACCGTCTCCATGATGAGCATCCGTATCGACATACAAGATCTTGCAGTCATATTTTTGAACCATTGCAGCCATTGCGACAGCTGTATCATTATAGATACAAAATCCAGAAGCACGTCCGCGAAAGCCGTGGTGCAAACCGCCGCCGATATGGAACGTCCGGCGGTATTGACCAGACAGCACCAACTCACAAGCTTCGATTGTTCCACCGACCAATAAAGCTGCACTTTCATGCATATTTTTAAAAAGAGGAGTATCTTCTGTTCCTAAACCGTACATTTGGGCTTTCATTGGAGATAGCTCGCCGTGTCCTGCGAGTTTCACTGCTTCTATGTAATCCGGATCGTGGATGAGCAACAGTTCCGAATCTGTTGCTGCCCGCGGAGAAATACAGTCGACCTGATCAAGAGCGCCTGTCGTTTCAAGCAAAGATAAGGTGAGCTCCAGTCGAATCGGATTAAACGGATGGCTGTCGGAGAAACGATAAGCGGCTTCTTCCGGACTGTAGATATAAGCAAACTCTTTCATCGACTGACATCCGGACCGAGCACATCAAATCCTTCTTTCCGTAATTTTTCGATGACGCGAATCGGATTCATCGTCTGGACACGAAAAGCGACGATACGAACGTAGGGATCAGATGTCGGATAGACCAACACATTTAAAATATTCACATTTGTTTTTGCAAGAAGGGTTGAAATTTTAGCTAGTGTACCTGCCGTGTTTTCAACCCGTACTTCAATTTGTGAACTGGGTTCAAGAGCGCCTGTCAATTGGACGAATGTCCGCAGTAAATCTGTTTCGGTAATCAATCCGACGAGTCGACGTCCACGGACAATCGGAAGGCACGACAACCGGTATTCATAAAACAGGACAGCGGCATCTTCAATAAAATCGAGCGGATGAGCAGTCATTGGTGTGCGTTGCATAATGCTTGAAACCGGATTTTGTTGATCTGACAAAAAGGTATCTGGATGAAAAACGCTGCTTGCACTTTGCATTTCCGTTAGTCCGACCAGTCCGACCAACTCATGACGTGCATTGATGACGGGCAGGTGGCGGATATGATGACGGCGCATCAAATCGGCTGCATGGGTGATCGAATGGGTCGGTTGAAGCGTGATACAGTGCGTTTTCATGATTTGTTCGATTAACATACGATCCCTCCTTAATCGTACATGAAGCGACGACGGAGCCGGAGTGCATCAAAATGCGCTACGACTTCAGGTGCGACATGTTTTCCGATTCGTGCCATCAAACAATTGGCAGGATGTGAGGCGATTTCCGGATCGTCCGTCGGGAAAAAGACTAAACCACCGTGATTCATCATTTTTTCCATGATTTTACGATAGTCCCATACGGATAAACCACTGCCCTTTAAATCCCAGTGCCAATAATATTCGGTCGTTAAAATCAAATAATGTTCCATCGCCGGATCGAGCATGGACACTTCGAGTAGTTTTTTTCCGATTTGTTGGCCTCGGAAACGAGCGGATACTTCAATGGCACCCAGTTCTAAAATGTAAGGATTATTTCCTTCACTCCACGTTTCATAAGGATCGGGATATAAAAAAGTTACATATCCGATAATTTCGTTTCCCTGCCGTGCAATGATGATTCGTCCTTCATCCAAGCCGGCGATTTCGACAAGAGCTTGATGTTGTTCGACGGGTGGACGAAAGGCTGTAAGTCCTGCGTCAAGTGTATACGTAGTAAGGAGCTGGCTTGGGACCGGTCCTTCAATTTCAACTGAGCCAAGCGATGTTTCATGAGTACGATGATTGAATTTTTTTTCAAACATGTAAGCGTCACCACCTTCTCATTTATTATAGACGAAAGCGAACGGGGAAAGAGAGGGATTTTTTAACAAATTGACGGCAAATGGATTGAACTACACCGGAACTAGCTTATAATATAGGAGACAACAGCGAAGGGGAGGAACGAGACATGAAAGTTTTGAAAGCGCTTCCGGGGAAGCATTGGTTATCTGAGTACGACGGTTCAGATTCATATGATTGGCAAGAAGCAGAACAATATTTTTCTTGGGCGACGACGGGGAAAGTCAATATGGCCCACGAAGCAATCGATCGTCATGCAGAAGGCGAACGTGCGAATAAAACAGCATTGATTTATTTCGACGGAACGAAAGAACAAACCTTCACGTATACAGATATGAAACGTATGACCAATAAAGCGGCGAATGTCCTGACAGATGCAGGAATCAAAGCAGGAGATCGAATTTTCATCTTCATGCCCCGTTCGCCCGAACTATATTTTGCACTACTTGGCGCATTGAAGGTTGGAGCCATTGTCGGTCCGTTGTTTGAAGCGTTTATGGAACAGGCTGTTCGAGACCGCTTACTGGATTCGGAAGCGAAGATGCTGATTACGACAAAAGCTTTACTGCCGCGTGTTCCTGTTGATGAACTTGCATCTCTCGAACAGATTGTATTGGTCGATGACGAGGTGGAGGAAAGCGACAAGATCAAGGATTTCCGTCACGCCTTTGATCAAGCATCCGAAGATTTTGAACCGGTTTGGTTGGACCGGGAAGATGGATTGATCTTGCACTATACATCGGGTTCGACCGGGAAACCGAAAGGTGTCCTCCATGTTCAGAATGCGATGATTCAACATATGATGACAGGACGATGGGTGCTGGATTTGCAAGAAGAAGATGTTTATTGGTGCACAGCTGATCCGGGATGGGTAACTGGAACGAGTTATGGTATTTTTGCACCTTTTTTGAATGGAGCGACGAATGTCGTCGTCGGAGGACGGTTTAATCCAGATTTCTGGTACAGTGTCATCGAAAAGTATAAAGTAACGGTTTGGTATAGTGCGCCTACGGCGTTTCGGATGCTGATGGGAGCTGGAGCAGACATTGCAAACAAACACGATTTGTCGTCGTTGCGCCATGTGCTTTCAGTCGGGGAACCACTCAATCCGGAAGTCATTCGATGGGGAAAAGAAGCTTTTGATCAACGAATTCATGATACATGGTGGATGACAGAAACGGGTGCCATGATGATTTGTAATTACAAATCAATGGACATCAAGCCGGGTTCGATGGGTAAACCGATTCCAGGCACAAAAGCAGCAATCGTCGATGATCAGGGAAATGAGTTGCCTCCTTTCCGAATGGGGAATTTAGCATTAAAAACCCCGTGGCCGTCGATGATGCGCCAAATTTGGAACAATCCACAAAAGTACGAGTCTTATTTCTTCAAAGGGTGGTATGTGTCAGGGGACTCAGCCTATATGGATGACGAAGGGTACTTTTGGTTCCAGGGTCGTGTCGATGATGTCATCATGACCGCAGGAGAACGAGTCGGACCGTTCGAAGTGGAAAGTCGACTCGTAGAGCATCCGGCTGTCGCAGAAGCAGGCGTCATCGGAAAACCGGACCCAGTTCGCGGGGAAATCATCAAAGCGTTCATTTCTTTACGTGATGGTTACGAGCCGACGGAAGAACTGAAGCAGGAGATTCAAGCGTTTGTCAAAGAAGGTTTAGCGGCTCATGCTGCACCGCGAGAAATCGATTTCCGTGATAAACTGCCGAAAACACGAAGCGGTAAAATCATGCGACGTGTCTTGAAGGCCTGGGAACTAAATCTTGAGACCGGTGATCTCTCGACAATGGAAGATTAAGAACAATAGGATGATCAAACAAGCCCCGTTTTTCCTGAAGGAATCAGGAAAAACGGGGCTTGTCTTTTTAAATCAATGAAAAGCATTAAAAAACACCGACTCGAAGCGAGTCGGTGAATGAATAAACGGTAACGGGATTACTCAGACTTTTTCTGATCTTCCTCAGTGTTCTTTTTGGCATCAGCGTCGGCTTTAGCATCATCTGCTTTCTTCTTAGCATCGGCATCGGCTTTGGCTTTAGCGTCATCCGCTTTCTTCTTAGCATCAGCATCAGCTTTGGCGTCATCTGCTTTCTGCTTAGCATCAGCATCGGCTTTGGCGTCATCTGCTTTCTGCTTAGCATCGGCTTCGGCCTTAGCGTCATCCGCTTTCTTTTGTGCTTCTTCTTGCTGTTTTTTCTTTTCGGCTGCAGCTTTCTTTCTTGCTTCTGCTTCTTTTTTCTTTTGATCTTCTTCTTTGAAGCGACCAGTATTCTTGAAGTCGTTGGCACTGACTGAAGCAGGTTGATTAAAGCGGGCACCTGATTTGAAATAGCTGCTGTTCGCATTGTACGTCAGATTCGCCATCTGAGCCCATAGGTTTTGTGTGCGTTGGTAGTACGTCGTCGCACCGAGCAAGGAGTTGTTTTGGTCATGACCGGTCCAAACAGCAAGCGTTACGCCGGGGGTCGAACCGACAAGGTACGAGTCTTTGATTTCATTTGTTGTTCCTGTTTTACCTGCCCAGTCTCCAGGTGCTTTGAGTAAGGAGTTCGCGTATTGTGCAGTCCCTTTATCAAAAACACCACGCATCATATCGAGCGTTAAATAAGCAGTACGGGTTTCGTAAATTCGTTTTTTCTTCGATTTTGCTTTGTAGACATTTTTTCCGTCTTTTGTAATCTTGGAAATGACATATGGTTTGACGTATTCGCCATAGTTCGCAAGTGTTGCATAAGCTCCGGCGAGTTCAACCGGTGTGATTTCCATCGTTCCGAGAGCGGCGGACGGCGCATAACGAATGTTATCCGGAATTTCAATTCCCATGTCGACCAATTTTTGAATAGAGTTTGACATGTTCATTTTTTCATACGTCTTAACGGCAGGAACGTTTAGCGACAGTTCGAGTGCTTCGCGTACTGTAACGTTTCCGCGGTAACGTCCACCCTCATTGTTAATCGGATTATCACCGGGTTGACGGGGGACAGTTTGATAATAATATTCTTCATCATTAATGGTCGATGCCGGTGTAATCAAGCCATTTTCGATTCCGTTCGAGTAAACAAGGATTGGTTTCGCGGTCGAACCGATTTGACGTTTTGCCTGGAAGGCGCGGTTGAAGTCATCTGCTGTTCCATCCGTATAGCGTCCACCAACAAAACCGAGAATCCGGCCTGTTTCATTTTGAACCATGACAGCAGCCGTTTCTTCCGGATCTTTTTTCGTAACGGTCTTTTTCGTTTTGGAATTGACCACTTGCTTGTACTGGGGAGCGCTTGGGAAGTTCGATGCATTTTTAGCAGGAGTTTGCATCGCTTCATGAATTTTTTTATCAAGTGTTAAATGAATTTTATATCCGCCTTGTCGTATGGCGACTAAAGCTTGATCGCGGTAATTAGCTTTAACTTCAGCTAATTCTGAAGGTTTGACTTCATCTTCTTTAATGTCATCCTGCTTCATAAAGTAGCTTGTCATGATTTTGAGCGCTTCTTTTTCAGCTAAATCATAAACGTAAGGGTACGTATCCCGTGACCGTTTCGATGTTTTGGCAAAGTCTTTTGTAATATCGTATTTTACAGCTTTCTCATATTGTTCTTTTGTGATGCTTTTTGCGACATACATCCGTTTTAAGACGGTTTTCATTCGATTTGTACTTGGCGTCAAATCTTTTTTGACGACGCCGCCTTGCAGGTAAGGCGTATAATAATACGGATTTTTTGGAATACCGGCCAAGAAAGCGGCTTGAGGCAACGTCAGTTTTTGAGCGGATTTATTAAACACCCCACGGGACGCAGCTTCAATACCAGCGATATTTCGACCTAGTGAGTTTCGTCCGAACGACACGACGTTCAGATAAGCTTGAAGAATTTCATCTTTGGTCATCGCATTTTCAAGACGCAGAGCTAAGATGATTTCTTTTGCTTTTCGTTCAAACGAGACTTCATTCGTCAGGATTTGGTTTTTAATCAACTGTTGCGTCAAGGTGCTTCCGCCTGTACGTGACGCAGAGTTCGTCAACTCTTGAAGAACGGCGCGTAACGTTGCTTTTGGAACAACACCATCGTGTTCATAAAAATCAACGTCCTCTGTCGATAATACGGCATCGAGTAAATAAGGGGAAATTTCTTTGATAGTAACGGGTTGACGTTCTTCATCTGTTGTAATATTCGTCAACTTTTCGCCACTTCCCCAATAAATTTCACTTGTGACGGCATAACTGTTTACTTGTTGCTTCATCTCCGCCAGTTTTGGTGCTTTTGTATCTTTGACGAGTGACGCAAAGTAGCCGCCTGCTGCCCCGACAGAAAAACTTCCGACGAGTAAAACCCCTATGATGAGGAATAAAATGATATTCCAAGATACGTCGTATGTGATATTTGACCAGTGCCGAACGGCTTTCGTCCGGGGATGATTCCAAAACTTGAACCAGTTCTCGCGCATAAATGATCTCCTTTACATCTTAAACTTGGGTGTAAATTAACATTAAATCACAGATAGACGTATTATACCATAATCGAATAGACAGAAAGTGACTTGACAGTCGATTCTGCTTCGACGTATCATGAAGACATCTTAATTAAAAAGTATATAAAAAAACAGCTGTGATTGGAAATAAGTAATGGGACACTCCCTGTATCAGAGACCTAGTGGTGCTGCGAACTAGGACATAGTGATTTCATGAATTACGCTTTCAGGAGCTTCTTGAGAAATCAAGCGGTCTGCCCCGTTACCGGCAATCTAAGTGGCATGAATTTCATGCAATTAGGGTGGTACCACGGAATATTCCGTCCCTTCGTTCACACGAGGGGACGGTTTTTTTTTAGATTATTTTTAGGGGGAAGACAGATGACGTTACTTGAAGATTTAGAGTTTCGCGGTTTAATCAACCAATTGACAGATGAAGAAGGCATTAAGGAATTGTTGGCCAGTCCGACGACGTTGTACACAGGATTTGATCCGACAGCAGATTCACTGCACATCGGACATTTATTGCCGATTCTTGTTTTAAAACGATTCCAACAGGCAGGCCATCATGTCATCGGTTTAGTTGGTGGTGCAACAGGAATGATCGGTGATCCGAGTGGTCGTTCGACGGAACGTTCATTAAACACATCAGATATCGTTGAAGAATTCGCGAACCGGATCAAAGGGCAATTGTCCCGCTTTTTGCCGCTTGAAGGTGAAAATCCCGTGACGATTGCAAACAATCTCGATTGGACAAAAGATTTAACGATTATCGATTTCTTACGTGACATCGGAAAACATTTCCCAATCAGCTACATGTTGGCAAAAGACTCCGTCGACTCACGCCTTCAAAACGGGATATCATTCACCGAGTTCTCTTACATGTTGCTGCAATCATTTGATTTCTTGAAATTATACGAAAACGAAGGATGCCGCCTGCAGGTCGGGGGAAGCGATCAGTGGGGGAATATCACAGCAGGCATGGAATTGATCCGCCGTGTTGGTCATGATCAAAAAGCGTTTGGGATGACGGTACCACTCGTCACAAAATCGGATGGTCAAAAATTCGGGAAAACAGCCGGCGGTGCAGTTTGGCTGGATGCCGATAAAACGACACCATATGAGTTTTACCAGTTTTGGTTCAATGTTGATGATCTCGACGTCATCAAGTTCTTAAAATACTTTACATTCCTGACACATGAAGAAATCAACGTGCTTCAGCAGGAAGTTGAAACGGCACCTGAGAAACGAATCGCCCAGCGCCGGTTGGCAGAAGAGATGACAGTTCTCGTTCATGGCGCAGAGGCACTTGAACAGTCGGAACGGATTACGAAAGCACTCTTCAGCGGTGAAATCAAATCATTGAAAGCAGAAGACATTGCCGATGCCTTCAAAGGCATGCCGCGATTTACGCTCGGTGAAGCAACGAACTTGGTCGATGTCCTCGTTGAAGCAAATATCAGTCCGTCAAAACGTCAAGCGCGTGAAGATGTGACGAACGGAGCGATCTACATCAACGGAGATCGGGAACAAGAATTGACGAAAGAGATTACAAAACAAGATGCGATTGGTGATTTTACGATCATTCGTCGTGGGAAAAAGAAATACTTTGTGCTTGAGCACGCTTAAACACGTTAAAAAACAACGCTGACGGAATTCGTCAGCGTTGTTTTTCTATTACGCGACCCGGAATAAGCGGAGCGGGAGCAAACGCACGGCAATCGTCGTTGCAAGCAACGCTTTTAGGGCATCACCGAGAATAAACGGAATATTGATGGCGAGGGCATCAACGAAAGATAGCTGTAAGACAGCCATCAAACCAAATGTACCAAGCAGATAAACAAGCCCGAGTCCGAACACGATCATGCCGATAAACAGTGGCAGGAAACGACGTGTCTTTTCAGCGACCAGACCAATAAAGAAACCGGCAATCGGGAAAGCAATCAAATAGCCGACCGTCGGTCCGACGAATGGCGCAAGTCCTCCTTTTCCACCGAGTAAGGGGAGACCGGCAGCAGCCAGTAATAAAAAGACTAAGACCGCAAGACCACCACGTTTTGCGCCGAGGATGGCACTGACCGTCATGATGGCAAGCATTTGAAGGGTGATCGGAACGGGTCCGACGAGTTGAAGTTGCGGCAGCAGACTGACCGCAGAAATGATGGCAGCACCTAAAGCGATAAATGTAAGATCTTTTGTTTTCATAACATGACACGTCCTCTTCATTATGTGTTAACCAATATAAATAAAAGGTTAACACAAAACGTAGAAAAGGGAAACATAAAAAAAGCACCCACCGAAGTGGATGCTTGAAACAACTGATTAACGTGAGTAGTACTCAACGACGAGTTGTTCTTGGATTTGATCGTTCAATTCAGAACGCTCTGGAAGACGGACGAACGTTCCTTCGAGCTTCTCAGCATCGAAAGTAACGAAGTCTTTAGTTGCTGGAGCAACTTCGAGTGCTTCTTTGATAACGACAAAGTTCTTCGATTTTTCGCGAACTGAGATCGTTTGACCTGGTTTCACGCGGAACGACGGGATGTCGACGCGAGCGCCTTCAACTTGGATGTGACCGTGGTTGACGAGCTGACGAGCAGCACGACGTGTACGAGCCATACCCATACGGTAAACGACGTTGTCAAGACGTGCTTCAAGTAAGAACATGAAGTTCTCACCGTGGATACCAGGCATTTTGCCAGCATCGTTGAAGATACGGTTGAATTGACGTTCGTTTACTCCGTACATGTGACGAAGCGTTTGCTTCGCTTGAAGTTGAAGACCGTACTCAGACATTTTACGACGGCTGTTACCGTGTTGTCCTGGAGCGTACGGACGTTTTGCGATTTCTTTTCCTGTTTCAGTAAGAGAGATACCGAGACGACGTGAAAGTTTCCAAGCTGGACCTGTATAGCGAGCCATAATAAGACTCCTCCTTAGTGTTCGTTATTATTTGCATAAAAATAATAACGCCATCAAACCCACGTTACGCCCATTTCATGATGTGGCACCCTCGCTTGATAGCAAAGTTACACGATGCCCCTCCGGCAAAGCCGAGTCATGAAATGTGATACGTAAGCGATTTGACCGCTATCGTTATCATTTCTGCACTTTTACAAGTATACGTCTGCTGATTCCTGCTGTCAATCAAATATGACGAAGAAGAATTTCGCTGAACGCTTCTAGACCGGCTTGGTCTGTCTCGTCGAACCGATTGAGTTCAGGACTATCGATGTCGAGGACACCAATCGTTTTTCCGTCCTTGATCAATGGCACGACGATTTCTGAATTGGTTGCCGCGTCACAAGCGATATGTCCCGGAAACGCATG
This sequence comes from Caryophanales bacterium, assembly GCA_902363455.1. Lineage (GTDB taxonomy): Bacteria > Bacillota > Bacilli > Exiguobacteriales > Exiguobacteriaceae > Exiguobacterium_A. The sequence continues at coordinate 571,314 of CABJAC010000001.1, forward strand.
TACATCCAAAACGAGTTGTGTCGTTTGATCTTGTGCTGCTGTTCCGCAGACACCACGTCCGAATGGAATACGGACACAAGCCGGCAGACCTTGGAATGGACCGAGGACCAATTCGTTTTGCTCAGAATCAGTCAAGTAAAAACCAACCCAGTTCGTGCGGTCAAGGAATTGACCAAGCAATGCGCTAGCATTGGCAAGATTAGCGATTTGATTGGTTTCCCCGGTAAGTAAAGCATCGAGTTGTTTGTTCAGCATTTCGTATTGTTTCGTGCGGTCACCATCATAAGTCGTTGTCTCAAACATGTAGCATTCCTCCTGAAAAATCATATTTTATTCATCTTATCGGGTTTTTGTGTCACTGACAAATAATTGATTTTACGAAACGCATCTTAAAAGTTCGGAAGAAATTAGGAAAAACCGCAGTAAATCTATGCAAATCGGTTGCGCTATACTATTATAAGGATAAGATTAAAGCGAATTTCTTAAAATATAATATCGCTTGATAGGGTGGAGGTCGTAACAAATGTGGGCATGGGTGATTGGTGTCATCGTCATCGTATTACTCGTCATGTTATTCAGCATGGTCAGTCGTAAAAAATATTATACGAAAATCGATGAACTTGATCTGCGGAAACAAAGAATCATCAGCGCATCGATTCCGAAGGAGTTGCAGGAACTGAAGGAACTCCCAATGGCGGGTGAGACGGAGACGAAATTCACTTCCTGGCATCAAGCATGGGAGGAATTAGTGACAGTCCACGTCGCGCAAATCGATGAAACATTATATCGGGCGGAAGAAGAATTGGATCGTTATCGGTTCGTCGCCGTTAAAAATGATTTAGAAGTGACGGAGCAACTGATTGCTGAACTTGAGGGATTGATTGATGAAATGTTGACAGAAATGTCAACGTTCAAAAATAACCAATCCATCTTGGCAGAACTGAAAGTCCAAGGTGAAACGAACTCGGGTCAAGTCCGCAAATCACTGCTGTTACAAGCCACATCGTTCGGACCGGCTTTACCGAAGCTTGAAGAGCAGGCAGAAGACATCGATCGGTTACGGACCGAGATGACTGCCTTTGAAAACGCAGGAGAAGTGACGAAAGCTTACGAAACGAGTTTGTTGCTTGAAGCGAAAGTAGAGCAGACCCGTCAACTCGTCGAAGTCATTCCGCAACAATGGAAGACGTTGGCCCATGAATTGAGACAACGTATTGATCAGTTGAGTGCTGGATATAAAGAAATGACGCTTGATGGTTATCCACTCGAACCCCTTGGAATGCAGTCTGATATCAAACGTTTTGAAGAACAACGTTTGAGTCTCGTCAAAAAACTCGAATTTCTTGAAATTACAGGACTTGAAGAGCAGGTACAACAACTTGCTTCGGATATCGACCAAATGTACGATACGTTCCGTCGTGAAGTCGACGCAAGGCACCATGTGAAAAAAGAAAACCAATCATTGAAACAAAAAGCATTACGAATGCGTGAAAAGATCCATCAATTGGCGCAAGAGTTCAGCATGCTTCGTGAAAATTATGAAATTTCAGCGGACTTAGGGGAGTATTACGAATCCATTCAACGGGATGAAGAAATGTTGTTCGGGGCAGCAAAGGATCTCGATGAGTCTATTGCGAGCCGAATCATTCCCTTCAGCATGCTCGAAGATCAAATGCGTGATGCCGTCCGTTTGGAAGAACAGTTGATGATTCAATACGAGCGCTTCTCTGTAGAATTGCAGGCATTACGCAAGGAAGAAACAGAAGTCCGCCAACGTGTCATCGAATGGAAACAACTTTTGTCGACTATTCGTTTACGTTTAAAACGACTGGGTCTTCCGAAAATTCCAAAGGATGTCGAAGAGGCGGTACAAGCATCGAGCCGTTCTTTGCAGACATTGGAGTCACGTTTGGAAGAATTGCCGTTTAATGTCCATTACATCGTTTCCCAAAGTGAAGATGTCAATGGAACGTTTAAAATTCTACAAGAACGGATAGATAAATTAGTATTCGAAGTCACGTATGCAGAACGACTTGTCCAATATGCGAATCGGTTCCGGCGACATGACAATGAGATACATATGTCGCTGACGATTGCTGAGACGAAGTTCCTTGCGGGAGACTACGAACGGACGATCACATTAGGTGAACAAGTGCTAGAACGATTCGAACCAAGCTCAATCGAACGGATTCGAAAAGCATGTGGTCAACCGGAAACGTTACATGCATAATCATCACTGACAACTCAGGGTGGCCGTTCCGGTCACCCTGTTTGTGTAAAAAAGGGAGCGATTGAGATGGGGAAACTATACGTAAACGGGATTATTCGAACGATGACGCATGAAGAAGACATCCATTCAACGATGTTTATTGAAGGGAAACGGATTGTGGCGATGGGAGAAGAAGCCAAATTACGCCGGCGATTCGGGAAGCGGATTTCGGCAATCATTGACTTGAACGGAAAAGCCGTGTATCCGGCTTTCACGGATGCTCATATTCATTTAATCGGATATGGAGAGGCCATTGGTCGAATCGATGCATCGCGCTATACAACGCTTGAAGAGTTGGGGAACGCATTCGTTGAGGCGGAAGCCATCAATGGATTACATGTGGCGGAAGGATACGATGAATCAAAATTAGATCGTGCACCGACAAAAGCATGGTTAAACCAACTCTTCCCGACGGAACCTGCTCTATTGAAACGAACGGACCGCCATACGGTTCTTGTGAACGACGTTTTATTCCGTCAGTTGGGATACAAAGCATCGACTGTCGTAGAAGGTGGGAAAATCGGTCTCCTTGAATCGGGAGAAGCGGACGGGTTTTTGTATGATGCAGCCATTGAGCCGCTCTATGCCTTGCAGTCGGGATCAATTGAACGGAACAAAGCCTCTTTGCGTGCAGCCATCAAGGCGTTGCACCGAAATGGTATTGTTGCCGCTCATACAGAAGATTTGGCGTACCACGGCGAATTGTCGGAAGTATTAGAAGCTTATCGGGAAGTGACGGAAGAAACAGGATTCCATGCGCACCTGCTCGTTCATCATTTGGTCGTCGATCAGTTCATCCAAACGAATCCTGAGTTACCGCCGACCTTGTCGGTTGGTGCGATGAAACTGTTTGTCGATGGATCCTTAGGGGGACGGACGGCGTTACTTGGCAGAGGGTATTCAGATGACGCGACGACACGCGGCATCGAAGTCCATTCCCCGGAACAACTGGAACAACTCGTAAAACGAGCCCGGAGCTATGGCTTTACGGTCGCGGCACACGTCATCGGTGACTTGGCGATCGAACGTTTCGTAGATGTCCTTGAGAAGTATCCGGCTCCAAAAGGGACACGTGACCGAATCATCCATGCAACGGTCGTCCGTCCGGAACTGTTGGCGCGGATCCGTAAGCTGCCTGTTTTGATTGATGTTCAACCGGTCTTCCTGCTCGACGATGCCGACTTTGCGCAAGACCGTCTTGGGTTGAATCGGCTGGACTGGGCGTATCGTCTGAAATCACTGGCAGAAACGGGCGCTCTTCTGTGCGGCGGATCGGATGCACCGATTTCTGATCCTGATGTTCGGCGTGCCCTGTATGCAGCGACGACTGGAACAGCCGGCAACATCAATAAGACGAACGAAGTCCTCTCGATGTACGAAGCCTTACTCCTGTTCACGAAAAATCCGCATATCGCGACGGATAATCACGGACGAAAAGGAATGTTATTGCCCGGATATGATGCAGATTTTGTCATCTTTGAACAGGATTTTTATCTGTTACGCGGAGAAGACATCCTGCGCAATCGATTGATTGAAACTGTTCAAGCGGGAAAAACCGTATTTGAGGCAACGCCAGTTAGAAATTAAAAAAAACTGCCAATTGGCAGTTTTTTTGTTTTATAAGAACGAGCGTTGAATTTTATGCCAAAATGTATTATTCGTTAATTTAACTGTCTTGAGTTCTTTTTCCGATAATTGAATGTCGACGGAGTCTGTCCGTTTTAAGCTGAGGGCCTCATTGTCCATTCCGATGATCGGATAGTCATTGCCGTCTTCGATGATACGTAAAGACAACTTCCGACCACGGTTCAAGAGGAATGCCGACCCGAGCGTCCGGTAACGGTTATTGTTGACGGAAGCGATCTCGCTGACTTGCAGACAATGGATCAATGGATCGACGATTGCGCCTGACAAGGATTTGTTGTACGCAGTTGAGCCGGTTGGTGTCGAGATGACCATACCGTCACCGCGGAATGTCTCAAACAGGAAACCGTCGATATAGACTTCGATTGCCAGTGATTTGATGATGCTTGATTTGACGGAACATTCATTCAAGCACAACATGCCGGGACCACCGTTGATCGAAGCTTCGAGGAGCGGATAGCGACGGACTTCGATTTCCCCTTCAGAAGCACGGTTGCCGGTTTCTTTGAAGATGGCTTCGACAGAAGACAAATCATTGATGTCGAAATCACAATAAAATGAGTTGGGACCTTCAGCAAATCCGACGTAGATGGCATCTTCGCGGAATCCTGTGAAGCGGGCGGCTTGGAGAAAGGCGCCGTCTCCGCCGATCGAAACGATGATGTTGGCTTGTTTGTGGTCCTGGACGACATTCAATCCATACCGGTTTCCTACTTCAATCAGTTTACGTACCTGTGTCTCGTGTCTTTGTTTATTACGGTAATACAGGTAAACATTGTTTCGAGCCATGGTCAATTCCCCCTTGAAAGCGTTTCATGAACTCCTTCATTATACCTGTATTTGTGATAAATCGGTACTGATAGCTGAGGACGGGAGAAGAAATCTTGTTTTACCGTCCATGTGTTTTTATAGTAGAATAGGACAGGACTTAGAAACTATCGGGAAATGGGGAATTGACATGGCAACATTTAAAGGAAATGACATCACATTAATCGGGACACCGGTTGAAATCGGACAACAAGCACCAGATTTCGAGGTATTGGCCAATGATCTTTCACCTGTGACACGCGACACATACGCAGGTGTCCGGATCATCAGCGTCGTCCCGTCAATCGACACAGGTGTTTGTGATGCACAAACTCGTAAATTCAATGAAGAAGCTGCAGGAATCGAGGGCGTAACCGTACTGACGATTTCAAATGACCTGCCATTCGCCCAACGCCGTTGGTGTGCATCAAGCGGGCTCGATAACGTCGTGACGTTGTCAGATCACCGTGATCTTTCATTCGGGACGCAATACGGTGTCGCGATTGAAGAACTTCGTTTGCTGGCCCGTTCGGTGTTCGTCATCGATGCAGCGAATGAAGTCGTATACGCGGAGTACCTCGAAGAGTCGACGAACGAAGTCGATTTCGAATCTGCTCTTGCCGCAGCGAAAGGCGCAAAAACGACGAAGTAAGAATAGTTTACAAACGGCGTAAAACCGCTACAATGAAGATAATGAGAAAAAACGGCTCCCAACAAGTGCGGGGGCCGTTTCGTTTTGAAAGGATGGAACACAGATGGAAGCTTTAGAAAAGTTATATAAAGAATTGACGCAACAAACACGTAAATTAGAACGTGATCTCGACATGCCGTATTTAGAAGCTTTGACGGAAGTCATCGATCGATTAAACGAGCGGCACACCGAAAATGTAGAATCGGAAACAATCCGTAAAGCCGTCTCGCTCGCTATCCTGGAAGGGATGAAACAAGCGCAACCGAATCACTTGCCGACGCCGGACAGCGTTGCTTTGTTTGCGGGTTATTTAATCGGGAAACTAATCAAGAAGGACGATGTCCGTCTGCTTGATCTCGGAAGCGGAACCGGCGGGATGTTGCATGCTGTCCTCAGTCAGCTTTCGAAAGATACCGTCGCAGAAGCGGTCGAGGTGGATGAGACGTTAATTCGTTTATCGGCGTCGGTGACGGAACTGCTGGATTATCCGGTCAACTATACGCATCAAGATGCCCTACGTCCGCTCTTACTCGATCCGGTTGATCTGGCGATGGCAGATTTGCCGATCGGTTATTATCCGGATGAGGAAGCCGCGAAGGAATATGTTTTAAAACGGGATGAAGGAATGAGTTACAGTCATTTTCTGTTGATCGAACAAGCCATGAATTACGTGAAGCCGGGCGGGTTCGGTGTGTTCGTCATTCCGAACGGATTGTTCCAACATGATACAGAAGGAAAGCTGAAACAGTATTTTGAAACAAAAGCCCATGTCATCGGTATTCTCCAATTACCTTTGACGATGTTCAAACAAGAACAAGCTGCGAAAAGTTACTTGATCGTCCGAAATCACCTCGCGGGTGTGACGATGCCGAAACAAGCGTTGCTGGCAGAGTTACCGTCCTTTACCGATGCCCGTGCCTTTGGCGGAATGGTGAAACAGATTGATGAATGGATTGACACAGAATTAAAATGAAATGCGCAAAGTGATTGAAATCTGTTGTTAATTTGACTATTCTAGTGTAGAACAGAAATAGAGCAAGACTCATACAGATGTGAATGTCTACTGATTTTGAATGGAAAAGGGGAAATAAATCATGGCAAAGATTATGGCAGTAAACGCCGGTAGTTCGTCGCTTAAGTTCCAATTACTTGAGATGCCGAATGAGACGATGATTGCAGTTGGTTTAGTAGAACGTGTCGGAAAAGACGACGCAATCTTTACGATTAAATATGGTGAAGGACAGAAATTCACGGATGTTCTTCCACTTGCTACACATAAAGAAGCCGTTGAATTGTCACTTGAGAAATTGATGGAATTTGGCATCATTTCCTCATACGACGAAATCAAAGGTGTCGGACATCGTGTGTTACACGGAAAAGAAAAGTATGCTGATTCTGTCGTCATCACAGAAGAAGTCATGCAAGATATCGAATCATATACAGAGCTCGGTCCATTGCATATTCCACCAAACTTGATCGGAATCCGTGCATTCCAAGCGATTTTACCAGATGTACCACAAGTGGCAGTCTTCGATACGGCTTTCCACCAAACGATGCCGGAAGAAAACTTCCTGTACAGCCTTCCGTACGACTACTATACGGAGTACGGCATTCGGAAATACGGTTTCCACGGTACAAGCCATAAGTATGTCACGGAACGTGCTTCTGAATTATTAGGTCGCCCGTTACAAGACCTCCGTTTGATCTCATGTCACCTCGGTAGCGGTGCTTCCATCGCTGCGGTTGCAGGCGGAGAATCACTTGATACGACAATGGGCTTCACACCACTTGAAGGAATCACGATGGGGACACGTTCTGGTTCGCTTGATCCGGCTTTGATTCCGTTCTTGATGGAGAAAACAGGAAAAACGGCAGAAGATGTCTTGAACGTCATGAACAAAGAGTCTGGTATTTACGGTCTTTCCGGTCTCTCAAGTGATTTACGTGATGTTGAGTCGGCAGCGACAGAAGGAAACCACCGTTCAGAGATGGCACTCCGAATCTTCGCAAACCGAATCCATGGATACATCGGACAATATGCGGCAGAGATGAATGGCGTTGATGCGATTATCTTCACAGCAGGTGTTGGTGAAAACTCAGATTCGATTCGTGAGCGTGTCCTGCGTGGACTCGAATTCATGGGCGTTTACTGGGATCCATCGCTCAACAACGGCGCACGCGGTGAAGAATTGTTCATTAACTATCCGCATTCACCGGTCAAAGTCATCATCATTCCAACAAACGAAGAATTGATGATTGCCCGCGATACGGTTCGAATCGGTGGATTAGTTGAACAAAATGCTTGATTAAATATTTTCTCTTTTAAGCCAAACGTCTGATCACAACAAAAGTTGTGATCAGACGTTTTTTTGATTACAAAAATCATTCATCAGTCCGAAAAAATAAGTTCATGTATTTTTCCTGAAACCGTTTATTACAGCGTCTGTCATATAAAAAACGTAAAAACGAAAGTTAAACCGCTTTTTGTCATAAAAAAGGTTTGAAACGGATGAAATGAGTCTTTTGTAATATAAAAGTAACAATTGCGTCATCTTTTTGTGGTCTATATGTAACGGCACTAGTCCATTTTGTCATGTATATTAATGTGAGTTACAAAACAGAAACAATTATGAAGGAGAGAATACATGATGATGAAACGAATAATCGCTAGTGTTTTAGCAGTCTTGTTAGCACTCAGTTCGTTTGCAGGTCTTCAAGCGGAAGCTGCAACCAAAAAAAATGTCAAGTCGTCGGTCGATAGCCTGATTGTTCGCCAAAAAGCCACAACAGCGTCTAAGAAACTGGGTCTTCTATATAAGAATCAAACATTACCTTACAAAGCAAAAACAGGAAATTGGTATAAAGTAAGTTATAAAGGGAAAACGGCATATCTCAGTGCCCGTTATTCAAAAGTCGTTACATCAAGTGGATCAAAAAAACAATCAACAGGTGGTTGGAAAACGATCACGAACGTAAGTGCGACAGCTTATACACCGTATGATCCAGGCAGTGGTAACTTAACGGCAATCGGTTGGAACATCAAAAGCTCAAAAAAGAAAGTCGTTGCAGTTGATCCGCGCGTGATTCCACTTCGTTCAACGGTCAAAGTTTATTATAAAGGCAAGTTAAAAGGGACATATACAGCAGCCGATACAGGTGGTGCCATCAAAGGTAAGAAAATGGATATCCTGTATTACTCACGTGCCGAAGCTTTTAGCTGGGGTCGTCGTAACGTTACTGTTAAATTTAAATAATTTGTCAGATCTATTGCACATCGGTGTAATAGATCTTTTTTTTGATCAAAAAAACACTCCACCCGCAGGTGAAGTGTTGAAAAATAGTAATGAGTGCGGTTAAAGACGGACAATCAGGACATCACACTTGGCATAACGTGTAATACTTTCAGATACACTACCGATGAAGAATCGTTCAACGGCGTTTAAACCGGTCGCACCACAAATGATCAGGTCGACGTTATGATTGGGTGCAAGCTTTTTAGCGATGGTTACTTTAGGAGAACCGTATTCGATTGCGACTTCGACATCTTTGACGCCGCGTTCTTGTGCTGTCTTGACGTAGTCGTCAAGTAGTTCTTTCGCATACGACTCAGCGCGTTCTGTAATTGTCCGGTCATAAGCCTCGACAGTTGCGAAAGTCCGTGTATCGATGACATGTGCAATGACAAGCTTGGCATCGTTTCGAAGTGAGACGTCAATCGCCGTTTCAAAAGCACGTTCTGCCTCTTTTGAACCGTCGACTGCTACTAAAATGTTATGATATACAATTGCCATTCTGTATCCATCCCTTCGTATTCAACTGATTCTTACACCCTTATTATACCATTCCCTCAAATAGAAGATGACGAACATTTAAGGAGATTTAAAAATTGTTCTTCCTTAAGGGAACCCGTAAGATGGAAGGAGATGAAAGGAGGCGATGCCACGATGAGGCACGCATTGATTACAGCAGGAACAAAAGGGCTCGGGGAGATGGTGACCCGTCGCCTGCTCGAAGAAGGATGGCACGTGACGGCACTTCATCGCTCGAAACCAACCTTCGAGCACGAACGTTTACATTTGATTGAAGCGGATGTGACGAAACAAGACGAATTACTGAGTGCCGTAGAGCAAACAATGGAGAAACACGGACGTATCGATGCCTTGATCTTAAATGCAGGACCGTACATCTTTGAGCGGAAGTCGCTTGTCGATTATTCGGATCAAGAGTGGAATGAAGTCGTAACCGGAAATTTGACAGCTAGCTTTTGGTTGTTACGAAAAATTCTTCCGATTATGCGCAAGCAACACTACGGACGGATTGTTACATACGGTTTTCCGGAGAGTGCGTCAGCACCTGGATGGATTGACCGGGCAGCATTCGCAGCCGCTAAAAGTGGGATGGTCAGTTTGACGAAAAGTGTAGCTCTTGAGGAGGCGGGGCATGGGATCACCGTGAACATGGTCAATCCAGGTAATATCGTGGGTGAGAATAAGTCGAAACGGATTGAGCAGGCAACGGCAGACGATCAGACGCCGGTCGGTCGGACCGGTGTCGGAGAAGATATCGCCCGGGCCATCTCGTTTTTACTGGCGGAAGAGTCCAGTTTGATTACTGGGGCAATCCTTGATGTTACCGGCGGCGTCAACGTCGTCCATCAATCACGTCAATGAGTTTAAGAGAAAGGTTCGAAGATCTGACAACAGGGTCCATTCCGAAAAACGGAATGGACCCTGTTATTTACTGCACAGATGGAAGGGACTGCAGATGTTTTGGAGATTGGTTTAACGCTTCCGGTCCGTTTTCCGTAAGATGAATATCATCTTCAATCCGGACTCCGCCGACATTAGGAACGTAAATGCCCGGCTCGAGCGTATAGACGATACCCGCTTCAGCCGTCAATAGATTGTTTGAGGCGAGTGACGGGAATTCGTGGACGTCAATTCCAAGACCATGTCCAACCCGGTGTGTAAAGTACTCGCCGTATCCTGCCGTTTCAATGACGTCCCGAGCAGCTTTGTCGAGTGTACCAAGCGTTACACCAACACGACTCGCTGCGGTTGCTGCTTCAAGTGCGCCAAGGACCGTGTTGTAGATCGTTTTCTGTTCTTCGCTCGCTTCTCCGTAAACGAAGGTCCGTGTGATATCGGAACAATATCCTTTCCACACGACACCGAGATCAAACAGGACGAAGTCTCCTTCTTGAATGACGCGGTCACCAGGGACACCGTGCGGGTCAGCGCTGTTTGCGCCAAATAAGACTAACGTATCAAATGACATCTCGCGAACGCCTTTTTTCTTCATTTCAAATTCGATTTCCGCGATGACTTCCATTTCCGTGACGCCGGGGCGAATCGCCTGTTTCCCGATTTCGACGGCTTGATCGGCCAATTCGGCTGCTTCACGAAGGATGTCGATTTCTTGGGCATCTTTTTTGACGCGTAACGCCTGCAGTTGCTCACCGATATCGAGGATTGCCGCATTTTCCTGACGGGACTCCAGTTCCTTGAAACGGCTGAATGTCATATGCTCCCCTTCGATTCCGATCCGATTATTCGAGACGGCAAAGGTTTCGAGAAGCTGATTGATTTTATCAAACGGATTTTCGTGGTCGGCATACGTGACGACGTCTCCATCCCAAGGGCTGGCTGAAACGATATTCGCTTCGAGTGCCGGGCAGAAAAGGGCACGTTTTCCATTCGCATCGACGATGACTGCCATGACGCGTTCGTGTGGTTCAGCGTAGACACCTGAAAAATAGAAAACGCCGGCTTTTGACGTAATCAACGCCACATCGATTCCTGATTCTTGCAATACACGACTGATTTGATTTGTCCGTTCTAACATGTCGTTACCACCTCTCGTTTCTTGTCACGTTTTAGTATACCAAAGTTGGATTTGGAAAACATTTCTCGCAAATCGGGACTGGTACACTTTTCATTCATCCGAGTAGTACAGTATAATGACAGAAGAGTAGAATAAAGGAAAAGAAGGGATACAGCATGTCTACGAAACATGAACAGATCATCCGGCACATTGAGGATCTCGATGTGGGCGCCAAAATATCCGTCCGGCAAATCGCAAAGGATTTAACGGTATCCGAAGGTACGGCATATCGTGCCATTAAAGAAGCAGAGAATCTTGGGTTCGTCTCGACCATTGAACGTGTCGGAACGATTCGGATTAAAAAAAAGCAAAAAGAGAATATTGAAAAACTGACATTTGCAGAAGTCGTCAATATCGTCGATGGACAGGTGCTTGGAGGACGAGACGGACTTCACAAAACACTGACGAAATTCGTGATCGGAGCAATGAAGCTTGAGGCCATGATGCGGTATATCGATGTCGACAGTCTTGTGATCATCGGGAACCGGGAAAAAGCACATGAACTGGTTTTGGATGCTGGAGCAGCAGTCCTGATTACAGGTGGTTTTGATACAACGGAGGATGCGAAACGTTTGGCGGACGAAATGGAATTACCTATCATTTCGACGTCGTATGATACGTTTACTGTCGCGACGATGATCAACCGGGCTATTTACGACCGATTGATCAAAAAAGAAATCTTACTTGTTTCCGACATCTTAATTCCATTGCATGATACGTTTTATCTGCAAACGAATGACCCGATTTCGAGATGGCACGAACTGAACGAACAGACGAAACATAATCGTTATCCGGTCATTGACGAACAGATGAAGGTCGTCGGCGTCGTGACGGCGAAGGATATCATTGACCGTCCGCATGACTGGCCGGTTGAAAAAGTGATGACCCGACACCCGATCACAGTCGGTATTCGGACGAGTGTGACGAATTCCGCCCATCAGATGGTGTGGGAAGGGATTGAGATGTTACCGGTCATTGATCAGTATGGTCGATTACTCGGCATCATCAGCCGACAAGATGTGTTGAAAGCTCTTCAGCTTGCCAACCGCCAACCACAAGTCGGTGAAACGTTTGATGATTTGATTACAGGGCAAATCAAAGCGGGAGAAGATGCGAGAGGGCCTTATTTGTCACTTGAAGTATCACCGCAGATGACGAATTTTATGGGGACAGCTTCGAGCGGAGTGTTGACAACTTTACTTGTTGAAGGAGCAACACGGATGTTGCGTCACATGAAAAAAGGTGACTTGGTCATCGAAAATGTCAGTATCTATTTCATTAAACCCGTTCAAATCGAAAGTACGATTACGATTCGGGCAAACGTGTTTGATGTCGGTCGGAAATTTGGGAAAGTCGATGTCGAGATGTACCAAGGCACACAAATCGTTGCGAAGGCGCTCGTGACTTCACAACTAATCGATCGATAAGTTGTTTTCAGAGTATAAAAAAAGACGGTCATGACCGTCTTTTTTACGACTGTTCCGTTTGTTCCATTTCCCGGACGACATACGGATAGATTTTTTTGTAACGGATGAAACCGGCGATGAATGATGCAACACCGATGATGATGAGAATCGAACACACCACTTTTCCGATTGTCGTCGTCAATCCGTCACCAGACACGAATTGGTTGACGGCAAACAGAATGACGAACAAGCTGAGCCAAATACTCGCTTGTGTATTAAATAAAAATTTCCGGTTCGTACTTTTCGTATGGAACGAGCGCCGCTTAGCGAGCAAATAGCCGCCGAGCGAGACGACGATTAACAGAATAAGAACAAACTGCATACGGATGACCTCCTTTTCTTTCTGTATCTGTTTGTATCATATCAATTTTTAGAGGAGCTGTGCACTGTGAAAGAACAAATCAGACAATTGATTGAACAAGCCAAGACGATTATCATTCATCGGCATGAACGTCCGGATCCAGATGCGCTTGGCAGCCAGTTTGGCCTACAAATCGTTTTACAACAACGTTTTCCGGAAAAAAATATCAAGGCAGTCGGTGAGATGGCGACGTCGCTCGCGTTCATGGGAACGCTTGATGCGGTCGAAGCACATGAGTATCAGGACGCATTGGTCATCATTTTAGATACAGCGAACGAGGCACGAATCGATGGGGGAGATGCACTAGGCGGCCGGCAGACGATTAAAATCGACCACCATCCGGACGAAGATCCATATGCAGACGTTCAGCTTGTGGATACAACCGTCAGTTCGACGTCGGAGTTGCTGGTCCATCTGTTAAATGAATGGGGATACGTGATTCCGGAAGCGGCGGCAATTCAGTTCTATGCCGGCATTGTCGGTGATACAGGCCGTTTTCAGTTCAGAGGAACAACCAGCCGGACGTTTTCTGTTGCAGCGCAACTGCTTGATACAGGAATTGATACAGATTGGCTCTATCGAAACATGTACCAGACAGAGCTGGTCGCTTTACAGTTACAAGGATACGTGTTGCAACATATTCAGTTTACGAAAGCGGGCGTCGGTTATGTCGTATTGACACAAGATACATTGGCCTCATTCGATGCGACCGTGGAGCAAGCATCTCTTCTCGTCAACAGTTTTGCCGGTTTGAAAGGCTTAAAAGCTTGGGCGTTATTCCTTGAGACAGACAAGGAAGTCCGTGTCCGCTTGCGTTCGAAAGGACCAATCATCAATGAAGTCGCCAAAGAATTTAATGGTGGTGGACATCCGATGGCATCTGGTGCAACGATTAAGAACTTGACAGAGGTGGATGCTGTCATCTCACGTCTAAATGAAGTGGCAGAAGCCTTTACCTTCCAATAAAAAAAGGCTGCTCGCCATGATCCGGTTGTGGACACGTGGCGGACAGCCTTTTCAGCATCAATGAGTAGACGCCTCTTCTTGCGGGATGAACCAAGTTCCCCGTTCTGTATGATCTTCAATGACGTTCAATTCAAGTTCTTTGACGGACTTACGAATTTTTTCAGCGATTTCTTCAGTCTCGGTAAAGGCGGTTACACCTAGTTTTAGTTGTTCCACTTTTTCACGAGCGATTTGGCTACGATTTAAAATCATGGCAAACTCTCCTTCCGTGCAAGTCATGATGTTCTCTTTTTATTGTAGCGAAAAAGAAGAAGGTTGGCGAGACTCAGAAGCAGGTAGTTATGAAACTTCTGAAAACGTTCTGATTTTTTCGGATAGATAGATGACAAAGTAAGGATGGAGGAAGAGACATGATCCAATTAAATGTCCGTACGGCTTACAGTCCTTTGCAAAGTACGATTCGGATGGATTGTTATTTGGATGAGGTGAAACGGCGTGGTCTTTCAGCAGCCGCGATTTGCGAAACGTCTTTGACGGGTGTTCCGGCATTTGTTTCAGGGTGCAGGCAACGCGGACTGATTCCCATCGTCGGATTAGAACAAAATTTCGAAACAGAGGAACTGGCGGTATTGTGGTATGCCAAAACAAGCCGGGGATTAAAGGCACTTTACCGGATAGCCAGTCAAATGCCTGTCGAGGATTACTCGGATTTGATTGCTGTCTTGGAACCGAAAAGACAAGCTCCGGAAGATGAGGCAAGACTTCGCCGTCTCGTAGCGCAGTGGATGGGATTGGCGGAACAAGCCTCCATTTTTCTCGGGGTTAAAGCAGTCCGATCGACTGTCGAACGGGACAGCCGCGAACAATACCGGCAAGCAGCGCAGGCTTTAGGCATTGAAACGATCCCGGTGGATCCTGTCCGTTATCTGCTTCGCGAGGAAGCAGACGCTTTTCAAGCCTTGCGGGCCATTGAGGAAGGAACAACCTTTTCGGAACAACGGGTCAGTCGGACAGCCTATTTAAAGTCGACCGAAGAATTACGCGAACAATTCACGGAGCGTGAGCTTCATGTGACTCAAAAATGGGTGGAATCTCAGCAAGAACTGAACTTACCTTTTCAATCACGGGCTTTGCCGCAAGTGACGACAGATTCAAACCGTACGTTACAGACGATGGCACATGACGGTTTACTCGCGCAGGGGCACAGCGATGTACAGGCAACCGAACGATTAAAGTATGAGCTTGAGATTATTGAAAAAACAGGATTTGCCGACTACTTTCTGATTGTCGAGGATCTAGTCCGCCAAGCAAAAGTGAAAGGGATCCGCGTCGGTCCCGGTCGGGGATCGGCTGCCGGTTCTTTGGTCAGTTATGCACTCGGAATCACGACTGTAGACCCGATGAAATATGGTCTGTTATTTGAACGTTTTTTAAATCCCGAACGGATTTCAATGCCGGATATTGATATCGACATCGAAGACGAACGACGGGAAGAAGTCCTTGAGTATTTAGTGGAACGGTACGGGAAACAACACGTCGGTCAGATTGGAACGCTTTCAACACTTGGAGCTAAAGCAGCTCTTCGTGATGTCGCACGGGTATTGGAGTTTTCTAAAGATGAAACGGATGCCGCGGCAAAACAGCTGGGGAAAGTGACGACGTTACAAGGACTTGAAAAACAGGCATCGATCTATCGTTGGTTTTCTGGTAGTGAAAAGCGGCGGCAATTGTTACAGCTGGCCCAAGCGATTGAGGGATTACCGAGACAACGTTCGATTCATGCGGCCGGAGTCATTATCGGATCAGATGAATTAATCGAGACGACACCCGTTGATCTGAACGCGAGCGGACGTTTCGTTACGCAATATTTAATGAAGGCAATCGAACAACAAGGTTTGTTGAAGATTGATTTGTTGGGATTACGCAATTTAACACGTCTTCGGCAGATGGAGCAGTTGATTCAACATACGTATCCTGATTTTTCGGTCGAACAAATTCCGGAAGAAGACAAAGCGACGTTACGACTGTTTACGAAAGGCGACACGGATCAGATTTTCCAATTTGAATCACCGGGCATGAAGCAGACGTTACGAGAAGTCAAACCGAATCGATTTGAAGACTTGGTCGCAACCATGTCACTGTTTCGTCCCGGACCGATGAAATTCATCGATCTGTATGCGAAACGAAAAGCCGGTCAACCGTATCAAATGGTTCATCCGATGTTAGAAGATATCCTGAAGACGACGTACGGCGTCATCGTTTATCAGGAACAAATCATGGAAATCACACGACGGGTAGCAGGATTCACGTTAGCGCAGGCGGATTTATTGCGGCGGGCGATTTCGAAAAAGAGCAGTCAATCCGTCGAAGCCGAAAAGAAACGTTTTATTGAAGGGGCACTGCAAAATGGTTTGGATCTGACGGTTGCCGAGACGTTATATGATCAAATTGAACGGTTCGCCGGATATGGATTTAACCGAAGTCATGCCGTTGCCTATACCAAAATCAGTTATGCCTTAGGATACATGAAAGCTCATTATCCACAGATTTTTTCGTTGGTATCGATTGATCAGCCGGAGCGTCTCGTCCGGACGATGCGGGAAAAACGATTACCGGTTTTCCCGCCGGATATCTGGCTGTCGGATTACCGTTCGACGTTGGAAGGGAAGGGAATCCGTTTAGGGATTCATACACTCCGCGGCATTACGGAAAAAGATTTTCAAAGATTACGAGAAGTAGCCAAATCCGCGCAGTCGATCACGCAGGTCCTGTCAGCGGTCGGTTGGGGGAAAAAAGAGCGGACGAAAATCGAACTTTTACTGTACAGCGGCGCTTTTGACCGTTCGACGCATGGAGACCGGGCGCTTGCGGAACAGGAAGTCCTTGATTATTTCACACTAGCGTCGAATACGTTGCTGCCTGACGAGCTAGCGAGCCTTGGGCGGAGAAAGACGGTTGCCAAGACAAACCGGACAGCGACGGATTGGGCACGTCTCGAGCGGGAGTCGCTCGGTTTTTGGTTGACGTATTCACCACTGATGACAGCGATGAAGCCTTCTGTTGAGACGACTTATTTTCAAACGATTTCTGTAGACGGAAAACAAACTCATTATTTGGTCTGTTATATCGAACAGATTCGTGAATTTAAGACAAAACGTGCACAGACAATGGCAGTCATTCAAGCTGTCGACGGTTATTCGACAGAAGAGGTAGTGATCTTCCCCCAACAGTATGCGGCGTTTAAAAGATCATTGTATGTCGGAAACGTACTGTTGATTGAAGTGAAGGTGCAGGAACGTGAAAATGAACGTCAATTTGTTTTGGAACGGTTGCGTCCTTTGGGACAGGATGTGCTGTTCGTCAAATTGCCCTCTAAGAATGATTTAGCTGATCTCGAACGAATGCTTGAAACGGTGCCAGGAGACATTCCGGTTGTCGTTCGTTATGCGGACACGAACGAAACAAAATCACTTCCGGGTATATACGCCATTCAACAAGAAGAAGAATTGTTGGCGCAACTCCGGATTCGCTTCGGTGAGAGAAATATCATTCTCAAAAATGTGCCGCGTTCGAACTAGTAGTAGGTAATAAGATTTGTTATAATAAGGGGTAATTGGTCTGACCAATGACCGCCGGAATCAGGAAGTGACGCATGCGTCAGGAAGGTGGTGCTGTACACATGGAAAAGAAGCGGAATGCTTTTGAAATGAATATTTCAGCAATCAAAACGATGATTGAACAGGATGGTTTTGTTCCGGGAGACCGGATCCCGTCAGAGCGTGAATTGGCGGAACGGTTGTCAATCAGCCGTCCGTCTGTTCGGGAAGCTTTGCGAACGCTCGCATATCTCGGAATTATCGAGACGCGGCACGGTGGCGGCAGTTTTCTGTTGAACCGGGATGACCATACCTACATTCAAATCATCGCACAATTTTTAGTGACCGGCGATTCAAAATTTGAGGACTTGGCCGCGACACTCCGGCTGCTTGAACAATCAGCCTTTGTTCAGTTGAAGGATCGTTCTGTTCTTGAAGTACACATCGATTCTGACCCTGCTTTTCGTGAAGCATTGATCAGTACAGTGGACAACGATTTGTTTGAACGGATCTGGCGGCAAGTGAACGCTTTTTATCAAAGTTTTGGTCAAGGGGAGCTCTATACGCGAGCGGAACGGGAAGAATTTCTGACACGCTCGTAGGACCACAAGGGGGAACTAACGTGCAAGCATTTTTTCGAAAACCTAAAAAATTTGTTACTTTGACATCAAAAGAACAACGGGTTGATGTACCGGTTGGATTAATGACAAAATGTCCGAAGTGCAAACTCATCCAATATACGAAACAACTTGAAGCCAATCTGAAAGTCTGTACGTGCGGCTACCATCATCCGTTGACAGCAAACGAACGGTTTGAACAGCTGTTTGATACTGGAACGATTACCTATTTTGATCTGCCGGCTGTAAAGGCAGATCCGCTCAATTTTCAAGATTATCCGGAAAAGTTACAAGGTGATCAACAGCGGACAGGATTGGAAGAAGCGATTGTTTGTGGTGTCGGACAAGTAAACGGTCATCCGCTGGTCGCTTGCGTCATGGATGCCCGTTTTCGAATGGGATCCATGGGTGCAGCAGTCGGCGCGGCGATTGCGGAAGCGATTCGCTACGCGACAAAAGAACGATTGCCAGTCACTATTTTTTCGGCATCCGGCGGAGCACGGATGCAAGAGGGAATGGTCAGCTTGATGCAGATGGCCAAATCAAGTCTGTTCTTAAAACAACATTCAGATGCCGGACTGTTGTACATTTCGTGCATGACCCATCCGACGACAGGCGGAGTATCTGCCAGTTTTGCGATGCTCGGTGACTTTAATATCGCAGAACCAGGAGCCCTGATTGGTTTTGCCGGTCGCCGGATCATCGAACAAACGATTCGGGAAAAACTACCGGAAGATTTCCAAACATCAGAGTTCTTATTGCAGGCAGGTCAACTCGATGATGTCGTATCGCGACACGAATTGAAAACCTACTACACACGTATTCTGACGATGCATTCGGAGGGAACCAATCATGCAACCATTTGATCAACCAGTAATCGCATTACGCGAAAAGATATTAGAACTTCACGATATGGCGGAAACACAAGGTCTCGATTTCAAAGAAGAATTAAATTTATTGGAAGAACGGCTTCGTCGGTTAGAACTTGATATTTATGGGAATATGAAAGCGTGGAATCGTGTCCAGTTAGCGCGTCATCCAGAACGTCCGACGACACTCGATTATGTGCGACTGATGTGCGACGACTTCATTGAATTACACGGAGACCGGCACGGGTATGATGACGCCGCGATCGTCGGTGGGATTGCCATGCTGAACGGTCAAGCCGTGACGATCATTGGTCATCAACGCGGAAAAGACACCAAAGAAAATATCCGCCGGAATTTCGGAATGCCACATCCGGAAGGATACCGAAAAGCCTTGCGTTTAATGGAACAAGCCGTTAAATTCAATCGTCCAATTATCACGTTCATCGATACGAAAGGTGCTTATCCGGGACGGGCGGCTGAAGAGCGGGGACAAAGCGAAGCCATCGCAAAAAACTTGTTCGAAATGGCAGGGATGCCGGTTCCGATCATCTCGATTGTTATCGGCGAAGGAGGTTCAGGCGGTGCGCTCGGCATCGGTGTCTGTGACCAATTGCTGATGCTTGAAAACTCGACCTATTCGGTCATCTCACCGGAAGGCGCTGCTGCTCTTCTTTGGAAAGATGCCAGTCTTGCTGAAAAGGCAGCAGAATCGATGCAAATCACGGCACCGGATTTATTGCGGCTTGGAATTGCGGATGGAATCATCTCGGAAGTCATTGGGGGGGCGCATTTAGATGTTTCATTACAGGCGGATAAAGTGAAAACTGTACTAGAACAAAAACTTGCCCAATTAACCCGTTTGACACCAAAACAATTAATCGAGAAGCGCACAGAAAAATATCACCAAATTGGCACATAACCTGCATGTAATCGCTATCATGATTGGCAGTCCTTATTTCGTGAGTGGATGAACAAACTGCTGTTGAAAGTTTATGCAGTCTGCCCTGTTGTAAAACAACAAAACTACGTGCTATTTTAGACTAAGATTAATGGAGAGGTGATTAACGTGAGTTTAAAACGGATTGCTGTTTTAACAAGTGGTGGTGATGCACCCGGCATGAATGCCGCAGTGCGTGCTGTTACACGAAAGGCGATTTTTCATGGACTGGAAGTATTTGGTGTCTATAACGGATATCAAGGTTTAATCAATGGAGATCTCGTTCAATTGAACTTAGGTTCGGTCGGAGATATCATTCAGCGCGGCGGAACGTTTTTACGTTCGGCACGTTGTCCGGAATTCCGGACGGAAGAAGGACGTGCGAAAGCCGTCGTAAACTTGAAGAAGTTCGAAATTGATGCGCTTGTTGTCGTTGGTGGTGACGGGTCGTATCGTGGTGCCCAAAAATTGACGGGGCTTGGTTTCCCGACGATTGGTCTCCCGGGAACAATCGATAACGATATACCCGGAACAGATTTTACAATCGGTTTTGATACAGCACTCAATACAGCGCTCGAAGCGATCGACAAGATTCGAGACACGGCGTCTTCGCATGAGCGGACGTACGTCATCGAAGTCATGGGACGCGACGCGGGTGATATCGCACTCTACGCAGGTCTAGCAGGTGGTGCGGAATCAATTTTGGTTCCAGAACGTCCGGAAGATTTAAAAGAAGTATTGGAACGTATCCAAAGTGGTGTCAATCGTGGCAAGAAACACTCGATCGTCATCGTAGCGGAAGGTGCGGGTCGTGCTCAAGACGTCGGCGATGAAATCGCCAAAGAAACAGGTCTTGATACACGGGTTACCGTACTAGGTCACGTTCAGCGTGGTGGTGCACCGACAGCTGCCGACCGTGTGCTCGCCAGCCGGATGGGCGCACATGCGATCGACATCTTACTGGAAGGTAAGCAAGGTCGTGTCGTCGGTGTCCGCGGTGGAAAAATGATCGATCTCGATATCGATGAAGCATTGGATGAAAACAAACATGAACTGGATCTTGATATCTTAGAATTGTCAAAACAACTTTCAATTTAAGGTGTTCGTGTACTCAGTTGATTGGGATCGGCTTGTTGGCAGGTTATTAAACAGCCAAACATTGTAGGAGGTTTATGGAATATGCGCAGAACTAAAATTGTATGTACGATTGGACCGGCGTCAGAAAAACGTCTTCCAGAAATGATCGAAGCAGGTATGAACGTCGCTCGTCTGAACTTCTCACACGGTGACTACGAAGAGCATGGTGCTCGGATTACAGATATCCGTCGCGCAGCAGAAGAAGCGAACAAATTAGTCACGATTCTTTTAGACACAAAAGGTCCTGAAATCCGGACGCATACGTTTGAAGAAGGCAAAGCGCTTCTCGTACGCGGTAAACAAGTCATCGTCGTCAGCGGCGACGCAAATGAAATCGTCGGAACAGCAGATAAATTCTCTGTGACATATGACGGTTTATATGATGACGTCGAAGTTGGTTCAATGATTATGTTAGATGATGGATTGATCGGACTCCGTGTCGCAGAAAAACTTGCGAACCGTGAACTTCTTTGTGACATTGAAAACGAAGGAATCATCAAAACGAAAAAAGGGGTCAACTTACCGAACGTAAAAGTTAACTTACCTGCTTTGACAGATAAAGATATCGCGGATATCGAATTCGGAATCCGTAGCGATATCGACTTGATTGCTGCTTCATTCGTACGTCGTGCGTCTGATGTCGTCGCAATCCGTCAATTGCTTGAAAAACACAATGCAAGCCACATCAAAATCTTCCCGAAAATCGAAAACCAAGAAGGTGTCGACAACATCGAAGAAATCATCGCGATTTCAGACGGTTTGATGGTCGCACGTGGTGATCTTGGAATCGAGATCCCGACAGAAGAAGTCACACCAACACAAAAAGACCTCATCAAAATTTGTAACGACTATGGTAAACCTGTCATCACAGCAACACAGATGCTGGACTCGATGCAACGTTTCCCACGTCCAACACGCGCAGAAGCATCAGACGTTGCCAATGCGATTCTTGATGGAACGGATGCGATCATGCTTTCAGGCGAAACAGCAGCGGGGGATTACCCGATTGAGTCTGTTCAAATGATGCATACGATTGCAAAACGGACAGAAAAAATGCTCGATTACAAGATGCTCTTAAAAGATCGTCAAACACGCAGCGAGCATACAGTGACGGATGCAATCGCTCAAGCGGTTACGCATACGGCAATCAACTTGGATGCAAAAGCCATCTTGACACCAACACAGTCTGGTTATACAGCGGCACGGATTTCAAAATACCGTCCAGAACCAAACATCGTGGCTGTCACACCAAGCGCGCGTGTCGCACGTCAGCTTAACATCGTATGGGGTGTCTATCCGATCGTCGTCGATCACCTGTCAGACAATACGGATGACATGTTGACACTTGCAGCTGATACAGCAAAAGAAGCAGGATTCGTCACAGATGGTGACCTCGTCGTCATCTCTGCAGGAATTCCGGCTCTTACAGCAGGTACAACAAACATGTTGAAAATTCACATCGTCGGTAAAGAAATCGCTAACGGTCGTGGAATCGGCGAACGTGGTGTCGTCGGTGAAGTCGTCATCGCACACAACGCAGAAGAAGCAAACGCAAAAGCGAAACCAGGAATGATTCTTGTTACGAACTCAACAGACCGTGATATGATGCCTGCAATCGAACTTGCTGCAGCGATGATCACAGTAGACGGCGGATTGACAAGCCATGCTGGAATCGTTGGTCCTTCACTTGGTAAACCAGTCATCGTCGGTGTTGAAAACGCCTTGACAATCTTCACGGATGGTCAAAAAATTTCAATTGATCCGTTAACTGGTAAATTGTACAACGCATAATCAATGAAACGGATGTGGCGAAAGCCATGTCCGTTTTTTCAAATCGGGGGATTTATATGGAAGCGTATCTTTTTTTGATTGGTCTTGTGTTGATAGGTGTCATCGCACAAAACAAGTCATTGATCATCGCAGCCGCTTTTTTGCTCATCATAAAAGCGATTGGTCTTGACGGTCGATTATTTCCTTCTTTACAGGCGAAAGGAATCACGTGGGGGGTCACGTTAATTACCGCGGCGATTTTAGTGCCGATCGCAACCGGAGACATTGGATTTCGAGAGCTGCTCAACAGCGTCCGCGGGCATATCGGAATCATTTCCTTTTTGGCGGGCATCTTTGTAGCCATCATCGCAGCTCACGGTGTCGGATTGATGAAAGAGGATCCACTCGTCACGACAGCGTTGCTTGCCGGAACGATTTTGGCTGTCGGACTATTTCGAGGAGTACCGGTTGGTCCGCTGATTGGTGCGGGAATCGCAGCGATTGTCATCGGAATGTGGGATATTATCGTGAAAGCAATCAGTGGTTAAGTGGTGTAACAATGGGGAAGTGAATTAATTTTTTGATAATAGTATGCAAGTTCGTTCACTTTTTGGTTAATTTTGTTTATACTAAGAACAGAAACAAGATGGTCTATCCAAGAGCAAATGGTTCAATGTGGGGAACGACTCTTGCGTAGACGTCTTTTTTTCAATACGGAAATGAAAGCGTTTTAAATTTCTGGGGGAAAAAAAGGGGGATTTTTGTATGACACAAACAAAAGGTTTAGAAGGAATCGTCGCGACAGCATCGAAGATCAGTTCGATCATTGATGGTCAGTTGACGTATGGTGGCTATACAATTGATGATTTGGCGGAGCACGCCTCATTCGAAGAAGTGGTCTTTTTACTTTGGAATGACCGCTTACCAAAAGAAGACGAACTGAAGCAATTGTCGGAAGCTTTGATTTCTGAAGCAACGGTTGCGCCAGCAGTCCTTGAGACATTGAAAGTAGCGCCAAAAACCGCTAACGCAATGTCTGCTATTCGAACGGCGTTGTCACAACTTGCATTATATGATGAATCAGCAGAAGATATGTCGACGGAGGCGAATTACGCTAAAGCCATCAAACTCCAAGCGCAAATTGCGACACTTGTCACAGCATATGCGCGGATTAAAAAAGGACAAGAACCGATTGCACCGAAAACAGGTCTTTCTTATGCGGCAAACTTCCTCTACATGCTGACGGGCGAAGAGCCGACAGAAGTAGCAGAAAAAGCCTTTAACCAAGCACTTGTCCTGCATGCGGATCATGAGCTGAACGCTTCAACGTTCACGGCACGTGTCTGTGTCGCAACGTTATCAGACGTCTATTCCGGCGTTACTGCTGCAATGGGTGCTTTGAAAGGTCCGCTTCACGGTGGAGCGAACGAAGCCGTCATGAAGATGTTGGTTGAAATTGATTCAGTTGAAAAGGTTGACGAGTATGTTCATAATAAACTTAAGAACAAGGAAAAAATCATGGGCTTCGGTCACCGTGTCTATAAAGACGGCGACCCGCGTGCGAAGCATCTCCAAGAGATGAGCCGTCAGTTGACGGCGCAAATCGGAGAACCGAAATGGTATGAGATGTCAGTGAAGATTGACCAAATCGTCCAATCGGAAAAAGGATTGAAACCGAACGTTGATTTCTATTCGGCTTCGACGTACCATGCACTTGGACTTGATACGGAATTGTTTACACCAATCTTTGCCGTCAGTCGTATGTCAGGTTGGTTAGCGCACATTTTAGAGCAGTATAGCGACAACCGCCTCATTCGTCCACGCGCCGATTATATTGGTGAAACACACCGGACATACGTGTCCATGAACGAACGTTAAAAAGGCGGAGAGGAGAAATCCTCTCCTGCTTTTTGATGACATCAATCATATTCAAGGGGGATTTTACAAATGGCTACAATTCAAGGTGAAAACATCACGGTAACAAACGGAACACTTAACGTACCAAATGCTCCGATCATTCCTTTCATCATCGGTGATGGCACTGGACCTGATATCTGGAATGCTGCAGTCCGTGTCTTCGACGCTGCTGTCGAAAAAGCATACAACGGCGAGAAGAAAATTGAGTGGAAAGAAGTCTACGCTGGAGAAAAAGCCTTCAACAAAACAGGCAACTGGCTTCCGGAAGAAACACTTGATCTGATTCGTGAACACATCATCGCCATCAAAGGACCACTCACGACACCAGTCGGCGGCGGAATCCGTTCACTTAACGTTGCACTTCGTCAAGAACTTGATTTGTATACATGTCTTCGCCCGGTCCGTTACTTCACAGGTGTTCCTTCACCAGTCAAACGTCCAGAAGATACAGACATGGTCATCTTCCGTGAAAACACAGAAGATATCTACGCTGGGATCGAGTATGCGTCAGGCAGCGAAGAAGCACAAAAATTACTTAACTTCCTGAAAACAGAGATGGGTGTCAACAAAATCCGCTTCCCTGAAACGTCTGGTCTCGGAATCAAACCGATCTCAAAAGAAGGAACAGAACGTCTTGTCCGTGCAGCGATTGAATATGCACTCGAAAACAAACGTGCTTCATTGACGCTTGTCCACAAAGGAAACATCATGAAGTTCACAGAAGGTGCTTTCAAAAACTGGGGTTATGAACTCGCAGAGCGCGAATATGCAGAACACGTTTTCACATGGAACCAGTACGACCGCATCAAAGATGAAGAAGGTGCTGAAGCAGCGAACAAAGCACAATCAGAAGCAGAAGCAGCCGGCAAGTTGATTGTTAAAGACTCGATTGCTGATATCTTCTTACAACAAATCTTGACACGTCCAAAAGAATTTGATGTCGTCGCAACGATGAACTTGAACGGGGATTACATCTCGGATGCACTTGCGGCGCAAGTCGGTGGTATCGGAATCGCACCAGGTGCGAACATCAACTACATGACAGGTCATGCCATCTTCGAAGCCACTCACGGTACGGCACCGAAGTATGCTGGACTCGATAAAGTAAACCCATCTTCTGTTATTCTTTCAGGAGAAATGATGTTCCGTCACCTTGGCTGGAATGAAGCAGCAGACTTGATCATCCAATCGATGGAAAAATCAATCGAAGAAAAAGTCGTCACGTATGACTTCGCACGTCTCATGGATGGTGCGACAGAAGTGAAATGTTCTGAATTCGCAGATGAACTCATCAAGAATATGTAATTCAATCTTGACTAGGGGGACGGGACAATGAATCGACGGAAAAAGATTTCGGTCATCGGCAGCGGATTTACTGGAGCCACGACAGCACTTTATCTGGCTCAAAAAGAGCTGGGGGATATCGTGCTCGTCGATATGCCGCAACAGGAAAACGCTACGAAAGGCAAAGCGCTCGACATGCAGGAAACGGCCCCGATCCAAGGATTTGATGCGTGGATTAACGGGACATCAGATTATCAAGACATCGAAGGTTCTGACATCGTCGTCATTACGGCGGGCATTGCCAGAAAACCCGGTATGAGTCGTGAAGATCTTGTCAGTACGAATGCAAACGTCATGAGAGCGGTCACGAAAGAGATCGTGACCTATGCTCCGGAATCAATCATCATCGTTTTGACAAACCCTGTCGATGCGATGACGTATACCGTCTTTCAAGCGTCCGGTTTTCCGAAAGAACGGGTCATCGGACAATCTGGTGTGCTCGATACGGCCCGCTTCAGAGCGTTTGTTGCGATGGAGCTGAATGTATCCGTCAAGGATATTTCCGGATTCGTGCTCGGTGGGCATGGGGACGATATGGTTCCGTTGTTACGTTATTCCTACGCGGGTGGGATTCCGCTGGAGAAACTGTTGACACCGGAACGGTTGTCTGCCATCGTCGAACGGACACGAAAAGGCGGCGGTGAAATCGTTCAGTTGCTCGGAAATGGTTCTGCGTATTACGCACCGGCGGCGGCTATCGTCGAGATGGTGGAAGCGATCCTGAAGGATCAACGGCGGATTTTACCGGCGATTGCCTATCTCGAGGGCGAATATGGGTACGAGGACTTGTACTTGGGTGTTCCGACTATTTTAGGTGGGAATGGGATCGAACAAGTATTGGAACTAGAACTCAGCCCGGAAGAGAAGCAGGCACTCGATCAATCCGTTTCGACGGTCCGTTCTGTTCTTGAGCTTCTTTGAACAATGTAACGTGACACAATTTAAAATAAAAAAAGATTGACTGAATAGTCGCTTTTTATACGGAACAGGGGTCGGATTCTAAATCCGCCCCCTGTTCTCATTCAGTTAAATCATTCAGTTAAATCATTCATTCAAATCTCGTGAAGGAAATCGGAAAAAAAGTCGTGCTTGGTGCCTGCGATGTTTTTATACGAAAAGAGCTTATTAAGAGATGTTCTTCTGGAGTTTTAATTTACAATTTTTTAAATGTCTCATAATGTGATAGTTTCGTATACCACGGAATCATGAAGAGGAGAATACCGGTTAAAAAACGATTGAGATAACCGATGCTGAGTAGATATCCTTGATGTTCGAGATGCATGTATTGCATCTGATGGCAAGACGAACACGGGATCCCTGATCCTTGACGAGAACGCAACAACTTATAAATATTACGAGCCGTCCATGATTGCTTACAGTATGTACAGCGGGCCATATGTCGATCTCCTTTCTAATCTAAATCATATCGGTGCATGTGATGAAGACACTTCCTTATCGGAGAAGTCCGGTATCCAACACATTGATTTTTCATTATTTACTAAATGATGTGTTTTCCAATCAACCCCTTCTATCCTTTTATTTTTACGTTGATTATTCAGTGAAAGTTTCAAATGAACATTCCTCTTTTTGTAAAAAACATGTAACATAAATGCTGCTTATTTGGGGTAAATGAATAAAGTACGCTATTTTTGAAAAATAAAAGGGGGAATCACCATGCGCGCTGTCACTTATCAAGGTACAAAACATGTCGAAGTGAAGGATGTACAGGATCCGTCAATTGAGAAGAATGATGATATCATCGTCAAGATTACGTCTACTGCCATCTGCGGGTCAGATTTGCACATCTATCAAGGAAACATGCCGGCGAAAAAGGATTATGTCATTGGACATGAACCGATGGGGATCGTCGAAGAAGTGGGTCCTGACGTGACGAAGGTCAAGCCGGGCGACCGAGTTGTCTTACCATTCAACGTCGCGTGTGGTCATTGTTTCTACTGTGATCATGATATGGAGAGTCAGTGTGACAATTCCAATGGGAACCCGCATGTCGATACAGGCGGATATTTTGGATTTACGGAAGAGTTCGGCGGGCATCCCGGAGGACAAGCAGAGTACTTAAAAGTCCCGTTTGGAAACTTCATGCCGCTCGTCGTCCCTGAATCATGTGAACTGGAAGACGAAGCCTTGTTGTTTTTGTCGGATGTCATCCCGACGGCGTACTGGAGCGTCATCAATTCAGGGGTCAAAAAAGGGGATACCGTCGTCGTCTTGGGATCGGGACCGGTCGGGTTGATGACACAGAAATTCGCCTGGATGCAAGGGGCAAAACGGGTCATTGCGGTCGATGAACAAGTGTATCGTCTGAATCATGCGAAGATGACGAACCGGGTTGAGACCGTTAACTTACAAGATCACCAGGAAACCGGACAATACTTGAAAGAGCTGACACAAGGCGGGGCGGACGTTGTCATTGATTGTGTCGGATTTGATGGGAAGATGTCGGCGCTTGAAAAAGTGGAACAAAAGATCGGATTACAAGGCGGAACATTGAGTGCAATCAATATCGCCAAAGACGCTGTCCGGAAATTCGGAACGGTCCAACTGACAGGGGTCTATGCCAAAAAATACAATCAATTCCCGCTCGGTGATTTCTTCACCCGAAACATCACGTTGAAGATGGGGCAAGCACCGGTTGTTCATTTGATGCCGGAATTGTTCCAGAAAATCATCAATCAGGAATTTGATCCAACCGATATCATCACCCACAAAATTGATTTGGAGCAGGCTGCTCATGCTTACCAAACGTTTAACGATCATGCCGATGGATGTATCAAAGTCATCTTAAAACCATAATGAAAATCACAAAAGACCGCTTCCGATTCGAAGCGGTCTTTTGTATGAAGACATCTCATTTGATTTATCCGGTACGCGTCACAGATTAAAAGAACAAGACGGGCCAGAGGAAACCTACGGCTAGACCAAGTAACAGACCAACAAAGACCTGGAACTCGGTATGTCCCACCAATTCGTTGAGCAACGGCGTTTCATGACGGATTCCTTTGAAGTAATCATTCAGCAGTTTGGCTTGAAGACCAACGGCCTGACGGACTCCGGTCGCATCATACATGATGATGACGGCGAAAATCGTAGCGAGCGCAAACAGCGATGAGCCGAAGCCTTCTTGAAAACCAATCACGACAGCCAGTGCGACGACAGTCGAACTATGTGAACTAGGCATGCCGCCTGAGGCAAACATAATTTCAAGATCAAATTTCTTTGTCTTAATTAAACCGGTGACGAGTTTTGCGGCTTGGGCGATGAACCAAGCGGTGATTGCTGCAAAAAGCGGGTTGTTCCATTCCATATTCATTCCTCCACATGATGACGATATGTAACTGTTTCCCCAATTTTGTTGTTTCAACACGGGAAACTACTGGAAGAACGTGTACGACCTTAAAGATTATGTAAAGAAACGACAGAAAGATTTGTGGTTTAGTAGTGAAAGTCGTTAAGATGAAGACAGAAGAAGTGGATTCCACGGAATTCCTCATTCAAAGATGAAATGCGCTGAGGAGGCCAACTGTCTTGAAAGATAAAATAATCGTTGTTGATGATGAACTCTCAATTGCTACCCTTTTAAAATTTAATTTAGAGCAAGCTGGTTTTATCGTCGAGACTGCTCATGACGGTTTGACAGGTTTGAAGTTAGCCGAGAAACAAGATGCAGCATTGATCGTACTGGATCTCATGTTGCCGGAACTTGATGGACTAGAGGTCTGTAAACGATTGCGCCAACAAAAAATCAATACACCGATTTTGATGCTGACCGCAAAAGACGATGAGTTTGACAAAGTGCTCGGACTGGAGCTCGGTGCGGATGATTATTTGACAAAGCCGTTCAGTCCCCGTGAAGTCGTTGCACGTGTCAAAGCGATTTTACGCCGGATGAATCAGCAGACCGTCACGGAAGAGGTGACGGATGGGACGATTCTCATCGGAGATGTCAAAATCGTACCGGATAACTATGAGGCGTTTAAAGCGGACGAACGACTGGAGTTGACACCAAAGGAATTTGAATTGTTGGTGTATCTCGCAAAAAATAAGGGACGTGTGCTGACACGGGATCAATTGTTGTCTGCCATCTGGAATTATGACTTTGTCGGGGATACACGTATCGTCGATGTCCATATCAGTCATGTCCGCGAAAAGATTGAGCCGAATACAAAAAAACCGATTTACATTAAAACAATCCGCGGGCTTGGGTATAAGATGGAGGAGCCGAAAGCGGAATGAGTAGATACCGCAAACGATTTATTTTAAAAATGCTGTCCTTTATCAGTTTGGTCTTGGTCGCCTTAGGATTTTTGCTCGGTCAGTCTTTTAAAGAATTTTATGTCAATAATGAAAAAGAAAAGCTGACAGACGAGACGGTTCTTGTTGAGACGATTTTACGTGACCGGACGGTTCCGGAAATGGCCGCGTATGTAGACAAGTTGTATGCAGAATCGAGTTTCGACATGATTTTATTTAATGGACGTGGTGAAATCATTGCCGGAACACCGGTTGATGTGACGAAGCTGAATGTCCGTACAATCAACTTTTCAGCGATTCCGAAAGAAGGGACGTTTGAATCAAAAGTTGGTGAGACGAGTCTTCAGTACACAAAGCCGGTTCCGACAGCAGATGGTGGAGAAGTCTATATCAGTTTTATCCGGTATACAAAGGATTTGAATTTAATTTATTCACGAATTTGGACGGTCATCATCTTATCGTTACTCGCGTCTTTATCGGTCATCTTCTTTTCCGTCTACCGGGCGACCAAACGTTTTCTCCGTCCGATTTCGGAAGCGACTGAAGTGTTGTATGAACTCTCTCACGGGAATTATAAATCTCGCGTGTATGAATTGACATCTCCAGACGAATCGCGTGACCTTGGAAAATCAATCAATCTACTGGCTCGAAACTTAGAAAATGCTTCTTCCGGAGAGGCGATGCAACGGGCGAGGCTTGAGTCATTGATTGAATACATGGGTGCCGGTCTGATGCTGATTGACGAAAAAGGATATGTGTTGCTTGTCAATCGAACGTACCGAGAAATGTTTAATATCCAAGAGAAGTCAAACGGGAAGCTGTATTACCGTGTCTTACCAAATGAGAAGATGAGTCAAGTCATCGAAGACGTCTATTTGACAGAAAAACCGAATCGAAAACAGTCGAGTGTCCGGTTCGGACTAAACAGTCGGACCTTTATGGTCAGTGCGGCGCCGATTTTCAGTAAAGATGGTCGGGTTCAAGGGACGACTGTCGTCTTTAACGATATTACGGAAATCAAGAAACTCGAACAGATGCGCAAAGACTTTGTGGCGAATGTGAGTCATGAGCTGAAGACGCCGTTGACCTCCATCAAAGGGTTCGCTGAGACTCTTCTTGACGGGGCGCAGGACGTACCGGAAATCCGGGAGCAGTTTTTGAATATCATCCACGATGAATCAGAGCGGATGCAGACGCTCGTCGAAGACTTACTTGAATTATCCCGTCTTGAACAAGATAACTATCAACTCGAGACAACGATTGTTGATGTCACGAGTTTGCTTCGGGAAACAGCGACATTATTACAACGAAAAGCAGAAGAAAAACAGATGCAGATTCATCTAGAGACAGAGGAAGAAGTATTCATCCGTGCAGATTTGAACCGATTAAAGCAAGTCGTCGTCAATTTGGTCGCTAATGCTTTAAATTACACACCGAGTGGCGGAAACGTCTGGATCAGTCTCGAGGATGGAGAAGAAGCTGTGATGCTCCGTATCAAAGATGATGGAATCGGGATCCATCCAAAAGAAATGCAACGGATTTTCGAACGGTTTTACCGGATTGATAAAGCTCGGAGTCGTAATTCAGGTGGAACAGGTCTTGGCCTCGCCATCGTCAAACATATTATCGATCTCCACCATGGAACGATTGAGGTGGATTCTGAAGAAAATCAAGGGACGACCTTTACGATACGTTTACCAAAAAAGGGATAAGGGTTCACACTCGCTTTACAGAGGAATCGTATAGTAAAGATACCTTCTTCATCATCTGTGTCCCGACTGGTTCAGCTCCCATGTCGGGAGACACCGAGACGATTGGCTCTACGGCCGGTCGTCTTTTTTGGCGTCTTTTTAGCGAACAAATGTGTGCAGAGTGATACAATAGGAACAGAATATCTTTCAAAGGGGCGTCGATGATGGAAAATAAACTTTTATTGATTGATGGAAACTCGCTTACGTATCGTGCTTTTTTTGCTTTACCGCCAATGACGGATGCACAAGGACGGAATACGAATGCGGCATACGGATTTACGATGATGTTGCTGAAACTGCTCGAAGAGGAACAGCCAACTCACATGCTCGTCGCGTTTGATGCTTCAAGCGAAACGTTCCGGCATGACGTCTATCAGGAATACAAAGGCAGCCGGGAAAAAACACCGTCTGAACTTCGGGAACAGTTCCCGATCGTCCGCGACATCTGTGAGGCGCTCGGGATTCAGATGATGGAACTTCACCGGTATGAAGCCGACGATTTGATCGGCACACTGGCGCAGACGATGCCGGCGGATCGGATCCGGATCGTGACGGGGGATAAGGATTTACTTCAACTCGTGACGGATCAAGTTGAAGTGCTGATCACAAAACGTGGGATCACGGACGTTCTCTGCATGACGGAAGAATTATTTGCCGAGACATATGGCGGATTGAAACCGATGCAGATGATTGATCTGAAAGGATTGATGGGCGATAAATCCGATAACATTCCAGGTGTTCCGGGAATCGGTGAAAAAACGGCCATCAAATTGATTTCTGCCTACGGTTCGGTCGAAGGACTGTATGAACATGTCGAGGATTTAAAAGGAAAACAAAAAGAAAAAGTCATTGCCAATGAAGAATTGGCCCGTTTGTCGAAGGAACTCGCGACGATTAAGCTCGACGTCCCGCTTGATGTCACGCTTGATGATTTACAGATTAGTGATGTGGATACGCAAGTACCGTATTCGTTATTCCAGTCGCTTGGCTTTAAATCCTTGACGAACCGATTTGCTCCGGTCGTCGAGGAAGCGGATAAAGAACAGTTGAACGTTCAAACGATTACTTCGCTTCCGGCGGATGTAACCGACGCAGTTCTCGTCGTCGAACAGTTACGGGAAGATTATATGGAAGAAGACATCATTGGATTCGGCATCGCGACACCCGATCAGATTTATGTCGCTTCAGCGGAACTTGTCAATGATCCGGCATTTCGTGCCTGGATCGAGTCGGATCATCAAAAGATCTGTCTCGATGCGAAACAAGTTGCTTTTGCCTTACGGAAACATGATCTAAAACTAACCGCTTTTGACGATTTGCTGCTCGCTGGTTATTTGCTGAACTTAAGCGGCGGGACGACCCTCGCCTCGATTGCCGGACACTACATGCTGATGGCTCCTAATGAAGAAGCTGTCTTAGGAAAAGGAGCGAAACGTCTCGCACCGGCAGATGAGGTATTGCACCCGTATCTGGCAGAAAAAGCCCGGATGATTGAACTGTTATTCCCGAAAGTCGAAGAAGAACTGAAAGCGAATCAACAATTTGAGTTATACGAAACACTGGAACGTCCATTATCAGGTGTGCTGGCTGAAATGGAATGGACAGGTATTCGGGTGGACGTCGCAACTTTACAAGAGATGCAGACCGATCTGGCAGGGCGATTACATGACTTGGAGCAATTGATTTATGGTGAAGTCGGCGAGTCGTTTAACATCAACTCCCCAAAACAATTAGGTGTCATTTTGTTTGAAAAGCTGGAACTGCCGGCCTTCAAAAAGACGAAGACCGGTTACTCAACGGCGGCTGACGTACTGGAAAAACTGCGACCGCTGCACCCGGTCATCGACCACATCATGTTGTACCGTGAATTGCAAAAACTCCAATCGACATATGTTGAAGGGTTGCAGAAGGTCATCAAAGAAGACGGAAAGATTCATACCCGTTTTGCTCAAACGATCGCTCAAACGGGACGACTCAGTTCAGTCAATCCTAATCTGCAAAATATTCCGGTCCGGATCGAAGAAGGACGGAAAATAAGAAAAGCTTTTGTTCCGAGTGAAGCAGGCTGGTCACTGTACGCTGCCGACTATTCACAGATTGAGTTGCGGGTCATGGCTCATATGTCAGAAGATAAGACGCTCGTGCAAGCCTTTTTGGATGATGCGGATATTCATACGCAGACAGCCAGTAGTGTCTTTGGTGTCGCACCGAACGACGTGACGGGAAACATGCGGCGTCAAGCGAAGGCCGTCAACTTCGGCATCATTTACGGAATCAGTGATTACGGTCTGTCTCAGAACTTAAATATTTCGCGAAAAGAAGCACAAGACTTTATTGATCGTTATTTTGAGCTGTTCCCACAAATTAAGTTGTTCATGGATGCAGCGATCGAGAAAGCACGGATGAACGGATTTGTCGAAACACTGATGAACCGTCGCCGGAACATTCCTGATATTAACTCCAAAAACTTTAATTTACGCGGTTTTGCGGAACGGACAGCGATCAATACGCCAATCCAAGGTTCGGCAGCTGACATCATTAAAAAAGCGATGTTGGATGTCCATGCAGCACTGGAAGCATCACCACTGCAAGCTCGTCTGTTACTGCAAGTGCACGATGAATTGATTTTTGAAGCTCCGGATGAAGAACTCGATGCGTTAAAAGCATTGGTTAAACAAGCGATGGAGCAAACTGTTCACTTGTCTGTACCATTACGCGTCGATGGAGATGCCGGTCATTCGTGGTACGAAACAAAATAAGAAGTTGTCAGAGGAGGAAACAAGTTGCCTGAATTACCTGAAGTCGAGACCGTCAGACGAAGCTTGGAACGGACGGTCTCCGGAAAAACGATTTCTTCTGTCAAAGTGTTCCACCCGAAGATGATTCGAGGAATGGAAGTAGCGCCGTTCGTTGATGCATTGAAGCAAGAGCGAATCGAACAGGTGGAACGCCGGGGGAAATTTTTATTATTCGCATTTGAACGGTTTTATCTTGTCAGTCATTTACGGATGGAGGGTAAATATTTCCCTTATCCACAGGCGATTGAAAAAGATAAGCATACGCACGTGATTTTTCGTTTTACAGATGGATCAGAACTGCATTACAACGACGTCCGGAAATTCGGTACGATGGAGTTGCGGGAGAAAGAGACAGCCATGTCGGTTCCGCCGCTGGCCCAACTTGAACGGGAACCGTTTGATCCGACATTTACAGCAGAAGTATTAGCTGAAAACTTGATTCGGAAAAAACGAAGTCCAATCAAAACCGCCTTGCTTGATCAATCCATCTTTTTAGGTCTAGGAAATATTTATGTTGATGAAACACTGTTCGCGGCTCGTGTTCATCCGTTGACAAAAGCAGGAGCTTTGACACTTGATGACATTTCAAGGATTCATGTCGCCGGCGTCGATGTACTCGGAAAAGCCGTCGAGAGCGGTGGGAGCACGATCCGCAGTTATGTGTCTCCGACCGGAAAGGGAGAGTTTCAATTGCAGTTAGCCGTATACGGGCAAACCGGAGCCCCGTGTCCACGTTGTGGAACGGCGATTGAAAAAATTAAAGTCGGAGGACGAGGGACGCACTTCTGTCCAAACTGTCAACAGGTGGCTTTATGAGAATCGGATTGACAGGTGGAATCGCAAGCGGGAAAAGTACGGTATCAGCGTATTTGCAGCGACGAGGGATTCCGGTCATCGATGCCGACCTTGTCGCCCGTCAAGTCGTGGAACCGGGCGGACGGGCTTTTGAAGAGGTTAAAGCAGTATTTCCGACGGCATTTGTAGACGGACTGCTTGTCCGCTCAAAATTGGGAGATATCATTTTTCACGATAATGAAAAGCGGTTAATTTTGAATGAATTGATGCATCCGAAAATTCGCCAGCAGATGTTGGAACTGGCCGCTCAATATGAACAAGCGGGACATTCCGTCATTGTATTGGATATTCCGTTACTGTTGGAGGGTGATTGGAAACGGCTTGTCGATCAAGTCGTTGTCGTTTATTGTAACGCTTCTTTGCAAAAAGAACGGTTGATGGAACGGAATCAACTGACAGCAGAAGAGGCGCAGGCAAGAATCGATTCACAACTCGACATCGAACAGAAAAAACGTTTGGCAGACCATGTCTTATGGAACGAAGGAACGCGTGAAGCGTTATATCAACAAATTGATACGTGGTTAAAATCCGTACAGGACAATTGAAGAAATCCCTGACATGTCATTGATTTTTTAATTAAAAAAGGGTTTTTAAAATCCAAGTGGGAGAAAGTTACCAACTTCTCTCACTTTTTTTACGTTACATAATGAAATCGCTTACATTTCGTGATATAGTTCTATCTGTAAACGGAGCATTATCCGTCACATTGAAGGGGGATCCGCAAATGGGAGTCAAGGTGGCAGTTAACGGTTTTGGTCGAATTGGTAGAATGGTATTCCGGCGTTTGATTGCTGAAGGAAAAAGTGAGGTCGTCGCAATTAATGCGAGCTATCCAGTGGAGACATTGGCACATCTCATCAAGTACGATACGGTTCATGGAAAATTTGCTTATCCAGTCGACATCATTGACGGGGCATTGATGGTAAATGGACGGCAAATTCAAATCGTCAGCGAACGCGATCCGGAACAGTTGCCGTGGGGACAACTGGGCATTGACATCGTCGTTGAAGCGACAGGGAAATTCAATTCAAAAACGGGTGCTGAGAAGCATTTGACAGCCGGTGCAAAGAAAGTTGTCATTACAGCTCCGGCAAAAGGGGATTTACGAACGATCGTCATGGGGGTTAACGACGAGATGTATGATCATGAGACTGATGCGGTTGTCTCGAACGCTTCGTGCACGACGAACTGTCTCGCACCTGTCGTTCAAGTCATTGACCGGGCATTTGGGATTGAATCGGGTCTTGTGACGACGATTCATGCCTTTACGAATGATCAAAACAATATCGACAATCCGCATAAAGATTTACGACGGGCGCGTGCCTGCGGATCATCCATCATCCCGACTTCAACGGGAGCAGCTAAAGCGATTTCACTCGTCTTGCCGCATTTGGAAGGGAAATTGAACGGACTTGCGTTACGCGTTCCGACACCGAACGTCTCGCTTGTTGATCTTGTCGTTGAAGTCAGCCGCGATACGACGGTCGCCGAAGTCAATGAAGCATTCGTTAAAGCCGCAGACGGGGCACTGGACGGTATACTCGGTCTGACGATGGAACCGCTCGTCTCGATTGATTTTAACGGAGAAGAAAAATCAACAGTCGTCGATGGTCTATCGACGATGGTGATGGGCGGACGGCAGGTAAAAGTTCTTGCCTGGTACGATAATGAGTGGGGGTACTCATGTCGTGTCGTTGATCTCGTACATTTAGTTGGCGCGCACATCGAGGCAAGTGGAAACGAACAAAAACAATTGGAGTTAAAATAAAATAGTCTCAAAGAATCGCTCTACATCAACCGGTAGAGCGTTTTCTGTAAGAAAATATAATAAAATTTGAAATTTATCCTTGTGTATCTTTTTGATACTCGCTATAATTCAAATCGTGAACTTCAATCGGTCTGGCAATCGCAGCTTAAAGGGTTAGGACCTCTCTGGACTAACTTTCCCCCGTGGGTGCGAACGACTCAGGCGCAAAGTAAGTGATCAACTACTTTGAAGACCATTGAATGTAGGGGGGATCCACAAATGGATACTATGGGAAGACACATTATTGCAGAACTTTGGGATTGTAATCCTGAAAAATTGAACGACATGGAATTTGTAGAACGACTTTTTGTTGATGCAGCACTTCAAGCAGGTGCGGAAGTACGCGAAGTCGCATTCCATAAGTTTGCTCCACACGGCGTCAGTGGCGTCGTCATTATTTCTGAATCGCATTTAACGATTCACAGTTTCCCAGAGCATGGTTATGCATCAGTTGATGTATTTACATGTGGCGATCGAATCGATCCAGCCATCGCAGCGCATTACA
Source organism: Caryophanales bacterium (assembly GCA_902363455.1). GTDB lineage: Bacteria > Bacillota > Bacilli > Exiguobacteriales > Exiguobacteriaceae > Exiguobacterium_A. The sequence goes on from CABJAC010000001.1 coordinate 609,576, forward strand.
TCGCTGACGGACTCGATGCGAAAATCCGTGAAAATGTCGAAATTCCACGCGGTATGGGACCTGTTGAAGTTCCGGCTGCTACGGTTCAGCACGTTAACTGACAAAAACACGAATGAACAAGCTCTCGTCTTATGGCGAGGGCTTTTTAATATGTCTGACGTCTGTTATTCTTAATAGTAGAAGAAAACAGAAAAAGGTGATGACGGAATGGGACTGAAAGAACGATTACAAAAACAAATGGAAACGTCGGACACACATAAAAACGAAAAATTACGGACCCATTATTATGCGGCAACGGTGGATATGTTGTTTACCGGACTGGAAGCGACAATCACCCGTCAACAAGGAACCGTCAAACGAATTGATCAAGGACGCGGGGAGCTTGCGTTTAGTGCGTCTGGTGTAGATGGACTTGCGACCGTCATCATGGTCGGTTCCGGACGAACGGCAGTCGATTTGTTTTTGCACCGGGATGGTCTGCTTGGTCCGGATTTAGAAAAGTGGATTGAGTCGATTTATCAAGATTTGGATGCAGCCTATCGTTTAAAAATGATCGGAACACGAGAAATTACGTGAATGGAGGTACGACATGCGCTGTCCAGCCTGTAACTATAATGGGACAAAAGTATTAGATTCGAGACCTGTTCAAGATTTCGGCTCGATTCGAAGACGGCGGGAATGTGAATCATGTGGTTACCGTTTCACGACATTTGAGATGGTCGAACAAACGCCGTTGATTATTGTGAAGAAAGACGGAACCCGTGACGAATTCAATCGTGATAAGATTCTGCGCGGACTGGTCCGGGCATGCGAAAAACGTCCGATTTCCATTGAACAGTTGGAAACAGTCGTCAGCCGGGTCGAGAAAACGTTACGTGCGACCGCACAACACGAGATTCCAAGCGAACAAGTGGGACGTCTTGTGTTAAATGAGCTGGCTTCGGTAGATGAAGTGGCATACGTCCGATTTGCCAGCGTGTATAAACAATTTAAGGACATCAATGTCTTTTTCCAAGAGTTGTCTGAATTGATGGAACGTCATCAGGAGACGGAACGGGAAAATTTAACCTAATGATGGAGAGGTCGTCTGACTGTTCAGAGCGCCCTCTCTTTTTCTCACGAAAGAAGGGACGAAGCAAATGATGGAACGTGAATTGTCAGGGACCGATCTCTGCTTGATCATGAGTAACGGCGTCGTCGACCGGGAAGCCTACCAGTCCCTGTATTATTTATATCAACCGATTATCGGTGTGAAAGCACTCGGATTATATCAAACATTTTGGAGTGAGATGATTCCCGGTAAAACAAAATCACAGTATATTTCGCATGCGGAACTCGGTACACTGCTCGGATTTTCAGTCGATGAATTCAAAGAGGAACTGTTTAAGCTCGAGGGAATCGGTTTGATTCGGACGTTTGAAGCGAAACAGGCGGCTTACCGGTATGTCTATCAAATCCGTGTCCCGCTAGCGCCGAATACGTTCTTAAATGACGGTGTCTTATCAAGTCTGTTATTTTACCGCGTCGGTGAAATTCGCTTTCGGGCTCTTCAAAATCGTTTCCGGACTGACCCGTTGCCGAAAAATGTGGTGGACCGGACAGTCCGGTTTGATCAGGTATTTGACGTCAAAGCGGGTTTAGCATCCGCACATCAACCAAAATCTTATGCGAAACAAGAGCGGGCAGCATACGAATTTGATTATTCATTTGATCTTGAAGAAATGAAACGACAGACGGATCGATTTTTACCACGCAGTTTTTATACGAAATCGATTGATCATCTTCTGTTGAAACTCGCTTATGTCACACAATCAAATGAAGCGCTTATGGCAGAACTTTTGAATGCCCGTTTCCGCCATGAAGCGTACCTGCCGATGACCGACAGTGAAAAACAGGAACGATGCAAACAAATGATGTTGTCCGCGAAACAAAAACTGAGCCGAGAAAAGAAAGCTAAGGTCGCTGTGCTCGAAGAAGTGGAAGTCGGGGAACTCAGTGAAACGGAGACGATGGAAGGAACCCATCCGAAACATTACGTGGCGAAACTCAGAAAAGTCAAAGCGTTATCGGAACGTGATGAAGAACTGATCCAACAGTTGATCATTGATTACGAGATGTCGTCTGGAATCGTGAATGCTGCTTACTATTATGCCTTGGTTGTCAAAAAGGACAACCGGTTCAGCAAAAACTTCCTGTTGTCGATTGTCGATGACTGGAAACAAAAAGGGTACATCACGGCAGCCGAAGCATTGGCGAAAACGAAAGAGCAAGATGAGTTGATTTCTAAAAAGCAAGATCAAAAACAAGAGCGGTCGCGTCAGACCGTCGGAGGTCGAAGAGGACGCTCCAATACGACGGGACCGAATCCGAAGTGGCTGCAAGAAGAAAAAGAAAAACAGCAACAGTATGAAGCGACAAAAAAAGCCAGTTTTGAAGCAGAAGTACCGGATGATGAAGAAATGGAACGGATTCTACGGGAACTCAAGGGCAAATAAAGGAGTAATGAGATGGAACACATCCAAACATCGATTGAAAAGATTTTAAACCGCCCGGACGTGGCGGAATCGGTTCGAGCCATTCATCAACGGGTGTTGTCCCACCCGGGGGTCATCATGTTTTTACGGACTCACCCGGAAATTGATCAACGGACAATCGAGCGCGGCATGTTGAAGCTGAATGAGTATGCGGAACAAATGCACGGAAATCAAATCATTGAAAAGAAGGCCGTCATCGAAGGGTACCAACCGGTTCTTCATTTAGAAAAAGGACAAATCATGGTCGCCTATGAAAAAACACAGGCCTTGAAGGATTTAGAAAATGAGCGGGCACTTGAAAAGAAGTTCAAAAGCCTGTTTTTGCCGGATGAAGTCCGGGATGCCAACTTCGGTGATTTTGATTTAACGACGACGGATCGTAAGCTTGCGTTGCGCGCAGCCTCACAATTTTTAAACGCGGCTCGTTCGAAACAGCAAACGAAGGGGTTGTATTTGCACGGCAGTTTTGGCGTCGGCAAAACGTATCTGCTCGCGGCAATCGGCAACGCGTTAAAAAAAGAACGAATTGCGACAATTTTGGTCCATGCCCCCGGTTTTGTCTCGGAAGCGAAACGCCGAATCCGGTCGGATAGTTTCGATACGTTTTTAGAAAGTTTTCAGACGGTGCCCGTTCTGTTGATTGACGATATCGGAGCAGAGTCGATCAGCCCATGGGTCCGGGATGAATTATTCGGTATCATTTTGCAATATCGGATGATGCATCGTTTACCGACCTTGTTCAGTTCAAACCTGTCGTATGATGAATTGGAGTTGCACTTTGGGATTACGAACGACCAAGGGGATAAACTGAAAGCAATGCGACTGATGGAACGAATCCGGACGACGACGAATCCAGTTGAATTTTTAGGGGAAAACCGCCGTCGGTATTAATTTCTCTTGTCAAAGAAGTTTGCTTTTCGCTATACTAAAGACATAATCTGTATAAAAGTCAGCTACGATTGAGGATATGAAAAATGAAACGGACCAAACAAGCGAGAGAAGGACGGTGAAAGCTTCTCATGGAATCCATCATTTCTTTACTCCCTCATAGCTCAAACGGGGACAATCCGTTTGCGAGTCACGTCCGTTAACGCGTGTTCGAGCCGGTACATGGAGACATGTTCGGGAACGAGGGTGGTACCACGAGATTGAGACTCGTCCCTTTTTGAGGGATGGGTCTTTTTTTATTTTAATTTGAGGGGGAAGCAGTCATGTCAAACATTGCTCTTACATTTCCAGATGGTGCAGTAAAAGAATTCGCAGTCGGAACAACAGCTGAAGAAGTTGCCGCTTCAATTAGTCCAGGATTACGGAAAAAGGCATTTGCTGCCAAGTTAAACGGTCAAGTCATCGACTACCGTCGTCCAATCGAAGAGGATGGGGCGATTGAACTCGTTATGCCGGATTCGGAAGAAGGATTGGATCTCATCCGTCACTCGTCCGCACACTTAATGGCACAGGCTATCAAACGTCTGTATCCGGATGAAACGATTCATTTGGGGATCGGACCGACAATTGAAAACGGTTTTTATTATGACATCGATATGGAGCGTCGTCTGACAGAAGAAGATCTCCCGGAAATCGAAAAGATGATGAACAAGATTGCCGGTGAGAACTTACCAATCGAGCGGGAAGTCGTCTCACGTGATGAAGCGCTGGCTGTCTATCAAGAATTGAATGATCCGCTTAAAATCGAACTGATTGAATCGATTCCAGCGGATCAAGATTTGACTTTCTACCGCCAAGGGGAATTTTTCGACCTATGTCGTGGGCCGCACGTACCGGCGACAGCTAAATTACAAGTTTTCAAATTGATGAGCATCGCCGGCGCTTACTGGCGCGGTGATTCAAAAAATAAAATGTTGCAACGAATTTATGGAACAGCGTGGGCGAACAAAGATCAACTCAAACAACACCTGCATTTCCTGGCAGAAGCGAAGGAACGCGATCACCGGAAACTGGGGAAAGAACTTGATTTGTTCTTCACATCCCAAGATGTCGGACAAGGGTTGCCGATGTGGTTACCTAAAGGTGCCGCCATCCGCCGCACTGTCGAGCGTTATATCGTCGACAAGGAACTCGAACTCGGCTACGAGCATGTGTATACACCGGTTCTCGGTTCCGTTGAACTGTATAAAACATCCGGGCACTGGGACCATTATCAAGATGATATGTTCCCGAAAATGGAGATGGACAATGAAGAGTTGGTCCTCCGTCCGATGAACTGTCCGCACCACATGATGATCTACAAAAACGAGCCACGGTCATACCGTGATTTACCGCTTCGTGTCGCTGAACTCGGTGGAATGCATCGTTATGAAATGTCTGGTGCGTTAACAGGTCTCCAACGCGTTCGTTACATGGTCCTGAATGATGGGCATACGTTTGTCCGTCCGGATCAAATGAAGGAAGAGTTCAAAGCAATCGTCCACTTGATTCAAGAAGTGTACGCTGACTTTGGCATCACAGACTACAAATTCCGTCTGTCATACCGTGATCCGGCCGATAAAGAAAAATACTTCGACAACGATGCGATTTGGGAAATGGCGCAGCGTGAGTTAAAAGAAACAATGGATGAGCTGGAGCTGCCGTACTTTGAAGCGGAAGGCGAAGCAGCGTTCTATGGACCAAAGCTTGACGTACAAGTCCGGACGGCACTCGGCAAAGACGAAACATTGTCGACCGTCCAACTCGACTTCCTCTTGCCGGAACGCTTTGAGCTGACATACAAAGGAAACGATGGACAAGATCACCGTCCTGTCGTCTTGCACCGTGGTGTCGTCTCGACGATGGAACGATTTGTCGCGTACTTGATCGAAGAGTACAAAGGGGCATTCCCGACGTGGCTCGCACCGGTTCAAGTGAAATTGATTCCAGTTTCAGGCGTGCATGAAGACTACGCACGTGAAATCAAAGCAATGCTCTTGAAAAAAGGGATTCGTGTCGAAACGGACTTCCGTGACGAAAAACTCGGCTACCGAATTCGGGAAGCACAAGTCAACAAAGTCCCGGTCATGCTGGTCCTCGGTGATAAAGAGATTGAAGCGCGCGAAGTCAACATTCGCCGTTACGGTTCAAAAGATTCAAGTAACGCCTCGCTCGAACAGTTTGTACTGGATTTAGAACAAGAAATCGCAAACCGTTCAAAATAAAAAATGGTATTCCGTTAAAACGAGCTTCTATTGAAGAGTGTTTTAACGGAATTTTTTTTGCGGTGAACGATAGATGCGAAGATGCCGATAATAAAGACATGAAAAGAAAAAGATAAATCGATACGTGGATTATTCCAAATTTTAGTTGTTTCATGATAGGATGAATTTGGAAAAAATAATCAGGTAGTTAGAAGGGGTTATAGAGAGATGAAAAAGAAAAGTGTGATAGTAATGGGAATAACAGCATGTGTGTTTGGAGGAATGTTAAGTAATCCAGCCGAAGCGGCAACGAAAAAAACGTATAGCATCACACCTAAAACAGAAGCAATCGATCCGCTGATCCGGAAATATACGACATACAATGCAAAAACACGTAACCATTATACGATGCGGTCTTATTTAGAGAAACTTGAGGCAGAAGGCGGAGGGACACTTATTCTGCAAAAAGGAACCTACCTGTCTCCATTACGTGTCGGCATTCCTTCGAATACGACCGTTATTCTTGAAGATGGTGTCATTATCAAAAAAACAAGCGAAACGGGCACTTCTAAAATCAGTGCCACATCAAGTGTTTTTGATTTAGTTGCCCCGTCCGTCCTACGTCTGAATAAAAAAATGTCAGGATACAACGGAACCAAAAACGCTAAAATCATCGGGAAAGGGAATGCGCAAATTGATTTAAATCATTTCCCGCGTGGATCTGCCTTTGCGATTGCCCATAATGAGAATCTTTACATCGGCGGGATTACTGTACGTAATCAAAAAGGATCCCATGCGATGGAATTAGATGCGACCAATAAAGCCGTTATTGAAAATATGAAGTTTGTGGATTCGACGATGATTCCAAATACAGGTCCGAATGAATCCATTAACTTAGATACACCGGATCCGGTCACGAAGGGATTCCCTTGGAAGTGGTCGAAACAAGACAGTACACCGAATCAAAATATCACGATTCGAAAAAACAAATTTTTGAACATTAATGTAGCGATTGGGACGCATCAATATTCTGAAAACCGTCTTCATTCCAACGTTCGAATTGAAAATAATTTGATTGATGGAACAAAAGATTATGCCATTTCGATGATGAATTGGAAAAATCCGACCGTCATCAACAATGTCATTCGGGATGTGCACCGTGCGGATAAAAAAGCTATGACGATTCTTGGGCGAGGCGTGATTGGTGGAACAATTCGGTATAACCAGTTTGAAAATGCCGATCGTGCCATTCAAATGCAGCCGTTCCAAAGTGATGGCTATGCTCCGATTTATAACGTCTTCACAGAACAAGAGAAACAAATGATGCAACAAAATCGTGTCAAGGACGTTACGTTAAATCAAATTGTCTTGTTCACGCGATTAAACGAATATACGTACAAGACGGCCGAACGGTATTCGTTCACGTCTTACTAAACTCATGTAAAGGACAGCAAAAAAGGTACACCGAATTTTCGGCGTACCTTTTCGTCATGCCATTTTATTTTTGCATCTGCTGCAAGAACGGTTGGATATCGACCTGCAAAGCTTCTGACAACTTCTTACCAAGGGATTCATCCGCCCGGTAGAAATTACAGATGGCGAGCAATACGGTATTTTCGTGGCGGACTTGTTTCAAATCATCGACTAAGTTGTTCAACAGTGCAGTCTGTTCTTCTTCCGTCATACGACGGTATACTTCACCGGCTTGACCGAAGTTGTTTGTTTTTTCGATTTCAAGACGACCGTGGATATCATCATACAACGGCTGATTTTCTTCCGTGTATTCCGGCGTTTGTTTCGGTTCGTCCTGATAGCGGTTTGGTTCGTAATTCACCGGACTTGTTTGTTGACCGACCGGCATCGCACCATCACGTTGGTAGTTGTTGACTTGGGCGAACGGACAGTTGATCGGCAATTGTTGGTAGTTCGTTCCAATACGGTAACGTTGCGTATCTGAATACGAGAAGAGACGCCCTTGAAGCAACTTGTCTTCTGACGGCAACATTCCTGGAATGAGAACACCCGGGTTAAAGCCGACAGATTCCGTTTCAGCAAAGTAGTTGTCGACGTTTTTATTTAAGACCATCGTTCCGACATGTTGGAACGGAATGACATCTTCAAACCAATCTTTTGTTGCGTCGAGTGGATCAAAGTCAAAGTTATCAACATCAGATGGGTCAAGCACTTGGACGAACAAATCCCACTCTGGGAATTCTCCGTCTTCGATTGCTTGGAATGTATCGTTTGAAGCATGATTAAAGTCTTTTCCTTGAATTTCTGTCGCTTCATCCGCTGACAGGTTATGGACACCGACTTTTGGTACCCAACGCAATTTAACGTAAACGGTGTTTCCGTGCGCATTCACCCATTTAAAGGCGTGGACCGATGAACCGCGCATTTTACGGTAACTTGCCGGAATTCCTTCATCTGTAAAAAGATGCATCAACATGTTTGTCGATTCCGGACGTAACGTCATGAAGTCCCAGTACCGGTCCGGGTCTTGAATGTTCGTTCGTGGGTCCGGTTTTAGCGAGTGGACCATATCCGGGAATTTCATCGCATCGCGAATGAAGAAGACCGGTAAGTTGTTTCCGACGAAATCCCAGTTGCCTTCTTCTGTATAGAACTTAACAGAGAAGCCGCGTGGATCACGTAATGTTTCAGGAGAATGTGTACCATGAATGACGGTTGAGAAACGAGCGAAGACTGGAACCTCAGTACCTTCGTTTTGAAGGAATGCAGCTTTCGTATACTTCTTCATCGAATTTTTAACCGTGAAGACACCATGTGCACCAAAACCACGGGCGTGAACGACACGCTCGGGAACACGTTCCCGGTCGAAATGGGCCATTTTCTCAATCAGTTGATAGTCCTCGAGTAATGTCGGACCGCGACGGCCTGCCGTGCGCGAATTCTGATTGTCGCCAATCGGGACACCCTGGTTTGTGGTTAATCGTTTTTCACTCATTAATAACTCCCCCTTATGTATAAGATTACATTGATTATAAAACAATAATTATTCTAAATAAAGAATTATGCTCTGCGAATTCTGAAAACTTTTTCTGACTTTTTTTATTTACCCGTGCAAACAAACTTAGAAACTTCTTGCTAAACGGACAGAGGATTGCTATTATAATCAAGTATCTGAGCAACGTTCTATTGAACAGATATAGCGGCTTGACATCGAGGGAAAACAAGTGCTATGATAGCAAAGTGAAATGACAACAAAGCAGAAGCATCCCGCTTCTCACCACGTATAGCAATCTATGCTGGTCCATCATGATGATATGTGATAGTAGAGTGTTCTCTGACTATTGTATTCTTTATGAGTGTGGGCGGGAAAAACTGCCGACGCTTTTTTTATAGCGTTTTATATCATTCATTTTTCGTGCTCTGCACGATGGAGGTGCTAACCATTAGCAAAGATCTGTTAATCAATGAAGGCATTCGCGCTCGAGAAGTTCGTCTTATCGGAGCGGATGGTGCACAACTTGGAGTCCAGTCGCGTACTGAAGCGTTACGTCTTGCTGAGGAAGCTGACCTTGACCTCGTCATGGTCGCACCACAAGCGACGCCGCCTGTATGTAAAATCATGGACTACGGTAAATACCGTTTTGAGTTGCAAAAAAAGGACAAAGAAACTCGGAAGAATCAGAAAGTGATTCAGATGAAAGAAGTCCGTCTCAGCCCGACAATCGAGGAGAATGACTTCCAAACGAAATTCCGTAATGCGAAGAAGTTCTTAGAGAATGGCAACAAAGTGAAAGCGAGTATTCGTTTCCGTGGACGTGCCATCACTCACTCAGAAATCGGTAGACGTGTCCTCGAACGTCTCGCTACAGAATTAAGCGAGTTCGGTGTCATTGAACAGAGACCGAAGATGGAAGGACGCAGCATGTTCTTAGTGCTTGCTCCAAAGAAAGAAGACTAATCGAATCGAAGTAGGAGGGAATCTCTCATGCCTAAAATGAAATCGCACCGCGGTGCTTCTAAGCGTTTCAAACGTACTGCTTCAGGTAAATTGAAACGTGGTCGTGCTTACACAAGCCACTTATTCGGTAACAAATCAACTAAAGCGAAACGTAAATTACGTAAAGCTAGCATGGTATCATCGGGTGACTTTAAACGTATCCGTCACATGATCGCTAAGTAATTTACCCAATCGTACACAGATTTAGGAGGGAATTTATATGCCACGCGTAAAAGGCGGATATACGACTCGTCAACGTCGTAAAAAACAACTCAAATTAGCTAAGGGCTATTACGGCTCGAAACATACACTCTTCAAGGTTGCAAAACAGCAGGTCATGAAATCACTCATGTATGCTTACCGTGACCGTCGTCAAAAGAAACGTGACTTCCGTCGCCTCTGGATCACTCGGATCAATGCGGCTGCACGTATCAACGGTCTTTCTTACAGCCGCATGATGCATGGTCTTAAATTAGCAGGTATCGACGTTAACCGTAAGATGCTCGCTGACCTCGCAGTTACAGATGCAACTGCATTTGCTTCACTTGCTGACACAGCAAAAGCAAAATTGAACGCTTAAGTTCAACCATTCGTCGGGGAATTTAATTCTCCGACGTTTTTTTTGGATTCATGGTAAAATAAAAAAGCACGTTTTTGTACGCTAAGGTAATTTTTTTAGAGTAAAAGGAGAATTAAGATGGACTGGTTGACACTTTTTGAAATGCAGGAACAATTAGATAAACGAATTCAGTCAGAACATAATTTGACGGGAAATCAATTTGACGAACGTTTACTGGCGCTGTTAGTCGAGCTGGGTGAACTGGCGAACGAAACGCGTTGTTTTAAATTCTGGTCGACAAAAGGACCATCGGCTCAAGTCACGATTCTTGAAGAATACGTCGATGGTGTTCATTTCCTGCTTTCGTTAGGACTTTCATTGGATTATCGCAAACATGCATTTGTCGAAGGCGATTACTATTTGACGGCAACAGATGCCTTTTTAGATGTCTATAACAAAACAAATGTGTTCGCCATTTCGCGAACAGAGCAAAGTTACGAGGTTTTAATTGGTGCCTACTTAGCATTAGGTGCTACACTTGGATTTACACAAGAAATGATTTTCAAAGCTTATGTCGCAAAAAACGAGGCGAATCACGTTCGCCAAGACAACGGGTACTGAGGAGGAAATCAGATGAACGAACAATTACATATGCTGAAACGTCTTACAGACGCAACGGGTGTTCCCGGGAATGAGAAAGAAGTCCGTCAATTGATGCGGGAGTATCTTGAACCACACGCAGAAGCCTTTCACCAAGATGGATTAGGAAGTTTGTTTGCTGAACATCAAGGGGCAGAAGAAGATGCGCCACGAATTTTGATTGCCGGTCATATGGACGAAGTCGGATTCATGGTCACAAAGATTGATGAAAAAGGATTCCTTCGTTTCCAACCACTCGGCGGATGGTGGGGACAAGTTCTTCTCGCGCAGCGTATGAATATTGTCACGTCATCTGGTGAAGTCATCCCGGGTGTCATCGGAGCAAAACCACCTCATGTTTTACCACCGGAAGCGCGCAATAAACCAGTCGAGATCAAGGATATGTTCATTGATATCGGCGCGACTTCAAAAGAAGAAGTCGAAGGATGGGGAGTCCGACCGGGAGATACGGTTGTACCGCATTGCGAATTTACTGTGATGAAAAATGATAACTTCTTAATGGCCAAAGCATGGGATAACCGGATAGGTTGTGCAATTGCGATTGAAGCCATTAAGCGTCTGAAAGCAGATGGACATCCGAATACGATTTTTGCCGGTGCTACGGTTCAAGAAGAAGTCGGATTACGTGGTGCTCAAACGATCGCAAACTTGCTTCGTCCGACGATTGCGTTTGCAGTCGATACGGGTATTCCGGGTGATACACCGGGGATGACCGATCGGGAAGCGCTATCGAAACTCGGAGAAGGTGTTCAAGTCATTATCTTTGACGCAACGATGATAGCACACCGTGGTTTGGTTGACTTCGTAACGACTGTTGCCAAAGAAGAAAATATTAAATATCAATTGGATCTGACACCGGGTGGCGGAACGGATGCAGCGAAGTTCCACCTGTCGCATACAGGAGTACCTTCTCTTGCCTTAACAGTTCCGATCCGCTACTTGCATACAAACGTTTCGATCATGCATAAAGCAGATTTTGAAGCGGCCGTCGACTTGATTGTCGCGGTCACGAAACGTTTGGACGCAGAGACGGTCCAAGCGATTTATGAGGGGTAAATTATGAAACATATTTCATCTGCAAAAAATGAGATCGTCAAACAGTGGAAAAAATTACTGACGAAAAAAGGACGCTTGCAATCAAAACGTTTTCTAATTGAAGGAGAACATTTGGTGGAAGAAGCCGTTCGTGCAGGAATTATCAAAGAATTGATTGTCCGAGAAGATGTTCAAGTACCGGGTTCTTGGAAAAAGAATGCCGCTGACCTGATTACGATTGATGAATCGGTCGCAAAAGTTCTTTCCGAAACAGAAACGACGCAAGGGATTTTCGCAGTCTGTGAAATGAAGGAACAGACAGAACGCTTGGAGCGTGGGCGTTATCTGTTGCTTGACCGTCTTCAGGATCCGGGTAATGTCGGAACCATGATTCGGACAGCGGATGCTGCCGGATTTGATGGGGTCATCATTGGACATGGAACGGTTGACGTTTATAACAGTAAAGTTCTCCGGGCGACGCAAGGATCGATTTTCCACCTGCCCGTAATCATGATGTCACTGGAAGATGCCATTCAAGATTTACATGAACTCGGAGTCTTTATCTTAGGAACGGATTTACGCGGGGCACAGCCTTATACAGATGTTGAAAATCTAGGCGCCATCGGATTAATCATCGGAAATGAAGCGCAAGGTGTCGCGCCGGAATTACTCGATCAATGTGACGGGCGGGCTTATATCCCGATTCGCGGAAAAGCAGAATCGTTGAACGCCGCAGTTGCTGCCGGAATTTTACTGTATCATTTTGCTCCGGCTGATTGAATCAAAAACGCGGTCATGTTAAAGTAAATGACAGCAGAACATTTAACGAGACAATGATGGAACAGAGTAGGTTAGAAAACGATTCAATCAGGGAGAGGAAGCCTTGGACTGAAAGCTTCCTTATGAATCCGCTAGCTGAATTCACTCCGGAGTCGCACGAGAAATCGTGACGGGAAGCGCCCGTTATCGCGCTGCTTGAGGACTTGATGAATTCAAGTTGAACAAGGGTGGTACCACGATGAAATTGAATCGTCCCTTCGGCATAATGCCGGAGGGACGATTTTTTTTATTTTAAAGAAGGAGTGAGGAACATGCGGGAACAATTAGAAGCGCTTCGTGATGAAGCCCTGCAACTGGTGAAGCAGGCCGGCACACAAAAAGAACTGAATGATGTTCGGATCAAATATCTTGGAAAAAAAGGACCGATTACAGAAGTCCTGCGTGGAATGGGTAAGTTATCAGCAGAGGAACGTCCGGTCGTGGGCGAAATCGCCAATACGGTTCGTGGCGCGATTCAAGTAGAACTTGAACAGCGACTTGCGGATGTCAAACAACAGGAAATGAATGCGAAATTGGCACTCGAGGCGATTGATGTAACACTTCCCGGTCGTTCGAAACAAGTTGGACAAGCCCACTTATTACAACAAGTAACAGATGAAATCGAAGATATCTTCGTTGGACTCGGTTATACGATTGCCGAGGGACCGGAAGTCGAGCAAGATTTGTTTAACTTCGAAATGTTAAATTTACCGAAGGATCATCCGGCTCGTGATATGCAGGATTCATTTTATATCACAGATGAAATTTTGATGCGGACGCATACGTCACCGGTGCAGGCCCGGACAATGCTCGCTTCAAAAGGAGAACCCATCCGGATTCTTTGCCCTGGTAAAGTCTATCGCCGGGATGAAGATGATGCGACGCACTCTCACCAATTCATGCAAGTGGAAGGTTTGGTCGTCGGTGAAGAGATTTCGATGGCCGATTTAAAAGGAACGCTCGAAGCATTTGTGAAGCAGATGTTCGGCGAAGCGCGTGAAATTCGTTTACGTCCAAGTTTCTTCCCGTTCACTGAACCATCGGTCGAAGTCGATGTATCGTGCTTTAAATGTGGCGGTAAAGGTTGCAACATCTGCAAACAGACAGGTTGGATTGAAATTTTGGGAGCAGGTATGGTTCATCCGCACGTGCTGGAAATGGCGGAATATGACAGTACAAAAATGTCCGGCTTTGCCTTCGGAATGGGGATTGAGCGAATCGCCATGTTGAAATATGGTGTCGATGATATTCGTCACTTCTATACGAATGACGTTCGCTTCAGCGAACAGTTTTAAGGGGGAAAACAGATGTTAGTCTCAAAACAATGGTTACAAGAATTTGTGGATGTGCGTCAAACATCAGGTCAGGAATTAGCCGACTTGATTACGAAAAGTGGGATTGAAGTTGAAGGTGTTGAGGTGCGCGACGCTGACTTGAACAACATCGTCGTCGGTCGTGTCTTGACGAAGGAGAAACATCCGGAAGCCGACAAATTAAATGTGACGACAGTTGATATCGGGCAAGACGAGCCGGTTCAAATCGTCTGCGGTGCACCGAACGTCGATGTCGGACAAGATGTCATCGTAGCGCGTGTTGGCGCACGCCTTCCGGGAATCAAAATCAAACGGGCGAAACTCCGTGGAGTCGTTTCAGAAGGCATGATCTGTTCTCTTGAAGAACTTGGATTCGAGAAAAAATACATCCGAGAAGACGAGCAGGACGGAATCCATACGTTCCGTGAAAAAGTTGCACCGGGCCAAGACGTATTAGAAGTACTCGGGATGCATGATGAAATCTTGGAGCTTGGGCTGACACCAAACCGTTCGGACTGTCTCAGCATGTACGGCGTCGCCCACGAAGTCGCGGGAATCTTGAATACGAAACCGGTTTTCCCGACGGTCGAACTGACGGAAACGTCTGCAACTACGGGTCTCGAAGTCCGACTGGATTCAGAAGCCTGTTCGTTTTACGCAGCACGTGAAATTCGGGACATCGTCATTGCCGAATCACCACTCTGGTTAAAAAATCGTCTGATTGCAAACGGAATTCGTCCAATCAACAACGTTGTCGACATTACGAATTTTGTTTTACTGGAGACAGGGCAACCACTCCATGCTTTTGATGCGGAAAAACTCGGTCAACAGATTGTCGTTCGACAAGCGGCAGCCGGGGAAACATTCCAGACACTGGATGAAGTGGAACGGACACTCGACCCATCGATGCTCGTTATCACAGATGGTGAACGTCCGGTCGCACTGGCTGGTGTCATGGGCGGGACGAATACGGAAGTAGATGTGACGACGACATCAATCGTCCTTGAGTCTGCATACTTTGCACCGACTTCTGTCCGTAAAACAAGCCGTGTTCTGGGGCTGCGTTCAGATTCAAGTTCCCGTTTCGAAAAAGGTGTTGATCCACGTCGAGTGCTGTTGGCACTTGACCGTGCGGCGATGTTGATTGCAGAAGTGGCAAGTGGAACAGTTCTTTCCGGTATTGCCCAGGCCGGCACACTGGAACTCGAAGATCGTTTAATTGAAGCCAGTGTCTCGTATATCAACCACCGTCTCGGTATGGAAATTGAAGGGACAGTCATGAAAGATCTGTTGGAACGCCTCGGTCTTGAAGTCGAATTATCGGCAGATGCTTTAACAGTCAGTGTACCGACACGGCGTCAAGATTTGATGATTCCGGCGGATTTAGCAGAAGAAGTTGCGCGACTCTATGGCTACGACGCGCTGACTTCAAGCCTGCCGCGGGAAGCAAGTCGCGGATTCCTGCCCAAACGTAATCAACACCGCCGTCAGATTCGTCGTCTTCTTCAAGGTGCCGGATTGTCTCAAGCAATCACGTACTCGTTGACGAGCGAACAACGGGCGATGCAGTTTAACGAGCAGCAGGATCTGCATCCTGTTAAATTAGCTATGCCAATCAGTGAAGCCCGATCGACACTCCGGACCTCGTTACTGCCTGGAATGTTGGAAGTTGCACAACATAATGTCGCGCGCCAACATGCAGATTTAGCTTACTATGAACTCGGCAGTGTATATTTGCAACGGGATGCTTCGCTTGAGACGTTACCGATTGAGCAAGAGATGGTTGCCGGCATGATGGTAGGTCTGACAGAACAACACCGGGTGCACGGAACGCAAGTCAAAGCAGACTTCTTCGTCATGAAAGGGATCGTCGAAACACTCGCTGAGTCACTTGATGTCACATTATCATATGAAGCAGTAGTTCTCCCGTCGATGCATCCGGGACGGACAGCACGGATTTTCCTTGACGGTGAGGCAATCGGTTTCATCGGACAAGTCCATCCGGGATTATCAAAAGAAGAATATGGTTTGAAAGAAGTTTATGTGTTCGAACTGGATGCGATGGCACTCTATTCAAAAGAGGCTCGTATCTATCAAGAAATCTCGCGTTTCCCGTCAATGACACGGGATATTGCGATTGTTCTTAAACGTTCTGTATCCGCAAGCGAAGTGGAGACCGTCATTACGCAGGCTGCGGGACCGCTGCTGAAGCAAGTGGAACTGTTTGATGTATATACAGGTGATAACGTTGGGGCCGATGAGAAATCGTTCGCATTTTCATTACGTTATCAAAATAAAGAGCGAACACTCGTCGATGAGGAAGTCACGACAGCTCATCAACAGGTGGTCGAAGCACTCCAATCGACGTTTGACGCCGAGTTGCGTGCTTAATAATTAACAGCATTTGTGGACTGGCTTAAAAGCCATTCGCTACACAGGTAAGAGCGGCGAAAGCAACTATTATTTTGGCGGATGAGCCGACAGGAGCGTTTGATGAGAAAACCGCGGCTGATACGATTCATTTGTTTCAACAATTGAATCGTTGCGTGATTACAGTCGCGCGCAGCGGATCATATCATCGAACTGAAGCCACAACGTTTTCAAATGAGAACGAATGTATACCTACAAACGGTATCACGTTGATGCACCGATACAAAAAACACCGGATGACCTCCACCGTTCTTAACGGAAGAGGAAAGCATCCGGTGTTTTTTCATATATGAAGCAATCAAGAAGCAAGCTTTTGGTCGTGGGGAGGTTGATTTTGACGGTTGAATACAAAATAGATGAAACCACTGGTAAGGACGATGATGCTGCAAAACAAGAACATCTTCGAGTAACCGATGCCTGCTGCAAGGCTTGAGAGCAGTAAAGCTCCGAGACCAAAACCGCTGTCATATGCCAAGAAAAAGGTGGAGATGGCTTTTCCTTTCTGATGCGGAGCGGCATACGTCAGCATGACCGTTTGAAGACCGGGGAAAATTGAGGCAGAACCGACACCAATGATCAGAGCGGCCAGCAACAGTCCAAAGAGCGAGGGAAATATGCCTAAAATCAAAAAGCCGATGGCATACAAACCAAAAGACGGAAACAAGACGAAGCCGGGACCTTTTTGATCAAACCATTTTCCGGTCAAAGGACGAATCGCGACCATCCCAAGTGCGACGACGGCATAAAAATAAGAGGCATACGTAATGTGTCCGATTGTATCCGCATAAAGTGAAATGAAGGCAGATGTACTGGAAATCGCGACGCCGGCGAGAATCGTAGCAGCGAGCAACAAAGGACGCGATAAAAATAAGGACTGGTGCAGACGGAACACCTGTGTGCTCGACACATGCTGACTCGTCAAAGGAAGACGAATCATGAGCATAAACGAAACCAGTGCGAGTAAAGCGACCATGATGAAATAGACGAAGAACGCTTGTTGTTGAATCAATGCCAACCCGATGACCGGACCTAAAACGGAAGCCAGATTCATCGAAAGAACAAAATAGCCCATACCTTCTCCTTGGCGTGATTTCGGAATGAGTGTCGTCACAGCCAAGCTGATGGAGGAAGATAACATCCCAAAACTAAATCCGTGTAACACTCGGACGGCAATCAGATAGATGAACGAGTCGAGCGGCAGGACAAAGACATATAACAGACTCATGAACGTAAACAATCCTGCCGACAGAAGTAATATCCGCTTTAAGTCAAATCGATCGAGCCAATGACCGATCAAGGGGCGTGAACAGACGGTTGCTAAAATGAAGCTTGTCACGACCCAACCGAGTGCCGCTTGTGAGACATCAAACCGTTTAGCGGCCAGTAACGGCAAGGAAGCATTTAATAAATAAAATGTGATGAACAGAAACAGGTTGATCACAAGCGTCAGGACATAGTGGCGATGGAATAAACGGTTTTTCAATGGAGCTCCTCCTGTTCATTGGGACGGTGTGTCGCCAGCAGGTGTGTCAGGATGGAGCCCATCATCTGCTGTTCGTCGTTCGAAAGCGTTTCTAAAAAACGCTGATGGGCGGCCTGGACTGCTTGATCCATTGCTTCAAAAACATCATGTGCTTGTCGTGTCAAGGTGACGGTACGTTTTCGGCCAGATCCTGTCCGAGAAATGAAGCCGAGTGTCTCGAGTCGCGTGACGGTTTTCGTGACAGCTGGTTTTTCAATGACCAAATATTTGGATAAAGCGACTTGTGATACGGGTTCAAGTATCGCAACAGCCTTTATTAAAGCCCATTGACCGGTGTGTAACGAAAACGGAGCAAGCGCGACATCGATGTCGCGTTTGACGAGGCGTGCTACTTTGGACAATTGACCCAGTAAGTCTTCTTGGTGGGCGGACATAAAAAACCTCCTTTAAGTTAACTAGTTAACTTAAAGGAGTATACCGAATCCAAGAGGATGTTGGCAAGGCGATTCAAGATGTTTTTGGAAAAACGATTTGAACCGTCACTTGATCCCTCGTACCGTGCAGATGCGCCGCGACACCTAAACGTTCCATTAGCCTGCGTTCTGTTAACGTCAAAATGATAGCATTACCAGAAATTAAAACGTTATAGCTTGCCGGAAATAGGGTAATTTTACGAAAAGAGAGTTCTGCTTCGATATTTGTTTGAAGGCGTCGAATGATGGCTTCAATGCTGCGCAACAAGATACGTAACGTAAAAAGGTTTGGCGATGTAATCATCAATCCCAAGATCAAATCCTTTCATTTGTATCATGGCTATCTGAAGCTTAACTGAAGATGAATTGACGTGTATTCTTTTTTTAGACAAAACCAGTCAGAATGTAGCTACCGTTCGTTTACACTTGAACTACCTCCACCTACGCTTCACTTAGAGGTGAAGGATTCCTGAGTTATCCGACCTGACGGTCGAAACCTGATCAGGCTAACCCCGTCGTCCCGACGGTTGAAGAAGCTAAAATGCGTTCGGCTTCTTGTTTAAGATTCAGTCCTGCGTTCATATCTCGGTCGTGATGGATCCCGCAACTCGGGCATGTCCATTCACGCAAGCCGAGATGTTTCACGTCTTTGTGTTGATGTCCGCAACTGGAGCACAGTTGACTGGAAGCGAAGGTCTTGCCGACTTTCACTACGGTCTTCCCGTACCAGTCCGCCTTGTACTCCAGCATGTGGAAGAACGCCGACCAACTGACGTCCGAGATGGACTTGCTCAACTTGCGATTCCTCTGCATGTTCTTCACCTGCAAGGTCTCGATCCCGATGACGTCGTGGTTTTGGACGATCTCGGTCGATACCTTGTGCAGGAAGTCGGTGCGCTTGTTGGCGATCTTCTCGTGGATACGGGCGACCTTCCGCTTTTGCTTCTGATAATTCTTAGACTCGGAAAGCTTCACTTTCTTATTCAATGCGATGAGCTGACGGTGGGAGAGCTTGCGCTGTTCACGCGCCAGTTTCTTCTCAAGCGAACGGAAGTAACGGTCGTTCTTGTAAATCGTACCATCCGACAGGATAGCGAAGTTCTTGAGTCCGACATCGACGCCGACGGATGAACCGGTCTTCGGCAGTTCGTGGATTTCCTGCTCGACGAGCAGGGAGACGAAATATTTCCCTGAAGCGTTACGTCGAATCGTGGCGTTCAAGATACGACCTGTGATTTGTTTTGAATGAGCGAAACGTACCCATTTCAACTTCGGAAGTTTGAGCTTGTTTCCAACGATTGACACTTCAGGAAGCTGATTTTTACCTTGGATGTTGGTCTTGTACGACTGGACGGGATGGCGCTTCGACTTAAATCGAGGACGTTTGTTCTGCTTGTTGAAGAAACGGTCAAACGCATCAGCAAGATGTTTGACGCTGATCTGAACAGATGTGCTATCGACTTCCTTCAACCAGTCAAACTCCTGCTTCAACAAAGGAATTTCTTTAGAACAAGAACCGTAGGACAGTCCTTTTCCAGTGGTTTTGTACATTTCATCCCACTTCGCCAAGAAGTGGTTAAAAACGAAGCGCGAACAACCGATCGTCTTCGCGATCAGGATTTCCTGCTCTTTTGTAGGGTAGATTCTGAATTTGTAGGCCTTGTGCTTCGACACCATTTTTCACCTCCTTCAAAGGAACTATACCCGAAAGGCAGACTGGCGATTCATCTCCCACTTTCACTTCGTTTAGAAGTGGGAGTATTATCGCCTAATTTTGAAAAAAGGAGAGAACATACACCATGAATCGTCCATACAAACACTTGTCAGAATTAATTGCCTTATTTCAGCTTACATGTGAGGAAGACCCGATTGTTATGAGCATTGAGACAGACTCACGCCAAGTGACGACAGGCAGTTTATTTATTTGTGTCCGGGGTTATACGGTTGACGGACATCAGTATGCGCAAGAAGCAGCTGGCAACGGGGCGGCAGCCATTTTAGCGGAAGAACGGATTGAAGGACTCACCATTCCGGTAATTGTCTTACCGGATACGAAACACGCTGCGGGAAAAGTGGCAGATTTATTTTACGATCACCCGAGTCAAAAGCTTCGGGTATATGGAATTACAGGTACGAATGGAAAAACAACGACCACCAAACTAACGTATGACTTGTTTCGTTCAGCCGGTCACCGTGCCGGAATGATCAGTACAGTAGGAGCAATGATTGACGGAGAGATGATCGATACACCGAATACAACACCGGAAGCGGTCATTTTACACCGCATACTTTATCAGATGGTAGAGCGTGGAGTAACGGATTGTGTGCTTGAAGTATCGTCGCATGCCTTGATGGAAGGAAGAATAGAAGGAGTCCGATTGTATGCTGCGGCATTTACGAACTTGACGCATGATCATTTGGATTATCATGCGTCGATGGAAGAATATGCGAATGCGAAATCCTTGTTGTTTAAACAAGTCGCAGTGAGCGGAGGTCAGGCTGTCGTCCTAAATGAGGTGGATGAAACAAGCCGAATCATGGCACATGCAGCAAAGGGAGTACCTGTCATTTGGTATGCGACAAAAGCAGATTCATCAGCCCGAGTTACAGTAGAGTGGAAAGAAGAGACGGTTTCTGTCCAACTCGACGGGACGATCACGGAAGTTCCCGTTTTTTTACTCGGAGACTTCAATGCGGCTAATCTGGCGGCGGCAATCGGTTTACTGAAAGCAGGTGAGGTCAATATGTACCGCCTGATCCAACATATCCCCGAGCTTCGTTTACCGAAAGGACGTTTGGAACGTGTACCGTTTGAAGGATGCGAGGTGTATATCGATTATGCCCACACGCCGGATGGTTTAGAGAAATGTTTGAAGGCATTGTCTGTTCCAGATGAACCGTTATATATGGTTTTAAGCGCGGCGGGAGAACGTGATCGTTCGAAACGAAGTGCGATGGGACAAATCGCAAGTCAATATTGCGAAGGAATCATTGTCACCGTTCATGATCCAAGAAGGGAAAATCCGAAACAAATCATTGCGGAATTGATTGCTGAGATTGCGCCGCGAAAAATCATCACCTGTCATGAAACACGAAAAGAAGCTTTGCAGATTGCAGCAAAAATTGCCTTGACCGGAAAGCGGATCGTCATCGTTGGTAAAGGACACGAGCGGTTTGAACGGATTGGAATGCAAGATATCCCGTTTGATGAGATGGAGATTTTGACGGAAGAATTAGGACGGCTGTCCGGTCATGAGTCTGCCATGTAAAAAACCGACCATATTTGAAATCATGGTCGGTTCCGTTTTTCGGCTAAAGCCTGTGCTTTTTTAGTGTTGGCGAAATGAAATTTCGTCCATTGTTGCAGGCGTTCTGCTCCATAGCGGAGTAAAAGTGAAGCAGCGACTTGGTCTACTTTCGCACCAGCACCTTTTGGAATTTCAGTTCCGGTCTGTCGGCTGAGCTGATCCATTTCTTTTAAAAAGATGGCACGAGCTAAAATCGAGGCGGCTGCGACAGCGACGTGTAATCCTTCTGCCTTTGTGGAAAAATAAACGTTATCTTTGACCTGTCTGGCTTCTCCGGACAGATGTTTATAGTACGTTGTTTTTTCAGCAAACTGATCAATCAATATGGCTTGAGGTGGTGTATCCAGTTGATCGAGCAGACCGTTCAGTGCCGAGTTGTGAAGCAAAGCCGTCATCTTACCTTGTGTCATCGTCCGCTGCATCCGGTTGTACTCCGGATTGTGCAGGATCCGATATTCATATGGAACGACATTGTGCAGGTCACGGGCAATGTTCCGGATTTCCGGATCGGAGACGTTCTTGGAATCACGGACACCGAGTTCACGAAGTAGTTCGATTTTTGATTGATCGACGTACGCGGCAACGACGACTAACGGACCAAAGAAATCGCCTTTCCCGACTTCATCACTTCCGACAACTGACCAGGAAGAAAAGTCCGCAGGCAGAGAATTGCTTGCTGTCGAAGGTGCCTTTTTGGCAGCAGGAGTACCATACCGGGCAGCAATAGATTCGGCTGCCTGTCCTTGAAACGTAACTTTTCCCGAGTTGTAGACGGTTAAAATACATCCTGTCGTCCGGGCGGCGAAACGGGCATAAGGTGGAGGGGATATTCCTTGTTGCGCGAAATCGGATATCACGGTTTCTTGTTTTTCTTTTGTTAACTTTAATACGACGGTTCCCATAACGATCACCCTTTCAAAAATAAGCATACCATCCTTAAGACGGATGGTGGACTTCTTTTCCTATTTCAAAAATGATGGTACTATATGAAAGAAGCAAAGTATGAGGAGGACAGAAAAATGGCTGATTCAGAAGGGTTGAACCGGACGACGATTCATATCGCAGGGAATGATTATACGATTGTCGGAACGGAGTCACCTGAACATGTACGCGAAGTGGGTCTCCTCGTGGATACAAAAATTCGTGAAATCAGAGACCAGGCACCACAACTTGATGTTCGTCAAATTGCTGTCTTAGCAGCTCTCAATATCGGTAGTGATTATGTGAAAATCAAAAAGAATTTGGGTGAATTGTAAACATGATTTCTTTCGTAATTTTGTTGTTTTTGGCTTTAGGCACGATGACGGGTGTTCGTCGTGGAGTGATTTTGCAGGCAGGACATTTGTTGAGCCTGATTATCTCCTTTATCATTGCCTTGTCATTTTACGATGAGCTGGCTGAAAAATTTAAACTATGGGTTCCCTATCCCTCGACACTGGATGATGCCGGGATTGATTTGACGATGTTTTCAATTCCGAGTTCAGTTGGGTTAGACGAGGTGTTTTATAAAGCTTTTTGGTTCATCGTCCTGTTTTTTGCGACGAAAATCATCTTGTCGATCATTCTTGCAATGTTTGATTCACTGACGAACATCCCGATCTTGAAGCAAGTGAAAGGACTGTTAGGTGGAGTATTCGGATTCATCGAGATGTACATTTTCATCTTCCTGCTCCTATTCTTGGCAGCCTTTGCACCGATTCAGTCGATTCAAGATGCCATTGCCGACTCGAGTTTGGCCTCGTTCATGATTCAGCACACACCTGTGCTCGCAGATTGGTTGATGCAAAAAGTTGGTTTGATAAAATAACGTGCTCCCGTTGAATGGGAGCTTTTTTTGAGGGGAGAATTGAACATGCGGACAACACAAGATGCGATTCGACATTTAGAGCGAATCTCGGTATATCTCGAAGTAAAAGGGGAAAATCCGTTTAAAATCAATGCGTTTCGTAAGGCTGCCGGTATATTGGAGGCGGCGGAGCTTGATTTTATGGAAATCGATGATTTCACAGCGATGAAAGGGATCGGAAAAGGAACGGCCACTGTACTTGAGGAATTTCGTGATACCGGTACGAGTACGGCATTGACGGAACTTGAGCAGCAAGTACCGGAAGGATTGATTGCCCTGTTGAAGATACCGGGACTCGGCGGCAAGAAGTTGGCGAAATTACATGAAGTCGGTGTCATTGATGCCGATTCCTTTGCTGAAAAATTGGCAGACGGCACAGTAGAAGCAATGCCCGGTTTTGGTAAAAAGACGGTTGAAAAATACAGTAAAGCACTGGAAACGTTTGAAACACGACCAGAACGATTACCGTACGGTGTCATGCGTAAAAGTGTCAGTGAATTGAAGCAAACACTAGCCGGTATCGAGCAAATCATCCGCTTTGAAGTCGGAGGAAGTTTCCGGCGGGCGGAAGAAACGTGTAAGGATCTCGACTTCATCATCTCGACGGATCAGCCAAAAGAGGTGAAGGCACGTTTACTTGAAATCGAACAGATTGATGAGATCATTGCGGCCGGTGAGACGAAAGTGTCGATTGTCCTCAAGCGGGACGATGCGTATATCGCGGTTGATTTCCGACTAGTCGATGATTTGGCATTTGCTTCGACGTTACACCACTTTACGGGGTCAAAAGATCATAATGTCCGGATGCGGCAACTGGCGAAAGAACGTGGCGAAAGCATCTCGGAGTATGGTGTCGAAACGAAGGACGGTCTGTTCCAACCCAAAACGGAACAAGACTTGTTTGCCCGCTATGATTTGCCCTTCATCCCGCCGGAACTTCGGGCAGGACGCTTGGAATTTGAAGCAGATTTAGATACGCTGATTCAAGAGACGGATATTAAAGCTGATGTTCACATGCATACCACGTGGTCGGACGGTACGTTGTCCGTCGATGAGTTAGTGGATGCTTGTGCAGCACGGGGATATTCCTGGATGGCCATTACCGATCACAGTAAATATATGAAATTCGTCAATGGATTAACGGAAGAACGACTGCGGAAACAACGTGTTGAAATTGAAGCAGCACGTCAAAAGCATCCGGAAATGACGATTTTATGCGGCGTTGAGATGGATATTTTACCGGACGGCTCACTGGATTATGACGATGCTTTTTTACAGGAGATGGACTACGTCATCGCCTCGATTCATTCCAAATTTGATCAGACGGAAGATGAGATCATGCAACGTCTTGAAAATGCCTGTCGGAATCCGTACGTTTCGTTGATTGCTCATCCGACCGGCCGGATTATCGGGCGCCGGGAGGGCTATGCAGTCAACATTGATCGACTGGTCGAGCTCGCGGCTGAAACCGGAACGGCATTGGAACTGAATGCGAATCCCGGACGTTTTGATTTAACCGCCTCGTCGCTCGCAAAAGCGAAGGCAGCTGGTGTCAAACTCATGATCAATACCGATACCCATCGTCCAGAAATGTTAGAAGATATGAAACTTGGTGTCCTTCATGCCCGTAAAGCATACTTGGAGCCATCCGATGTCATCAATACGTGGACAGCAGAAGAAGCGCGTGCTTTTTTTGATCGAAAACGTTTAGGAGTGAAGTAAATGAATGCCAATGCACTGCGTGTATTAGAATACGATAAATTAAAAGAACTACTCGCCAAACAAACGGCGAGTTCACTCGGTGCCCAATTTGTGCGCAAGATGGAGCCGGCAGAAGATTTTGAACAAGTGAAAGCTTTGCTCGCTTTAACGAGAGAAGCAACTACGGTCTATCGACTGCGCGATCGTTATCCATTTGGCGGACTGACGGATGTCCGCAGTGAAGTGAAACGGGCGGAAATTGGCTCGGTCCTCTCGACAAGTGAGTTGCTTGCGGTTGCAGACGTCGTTTATTCCGGACGTCAAGTTAAAGCCTTTCAGGAACGTCTGCATGAAGATCACCCGGACCTACGGTTACCGGCACTGGACAGTAGAATTGAACAGATTACGAAACTTGTTGAAATCGAACAGGGAATTCGTCATGCCATCGATGATCAAGGGACGGTTCAAGACTCGGCAAGCGATAAACTTCGGACCTTACGGAGCCAACTCCGCTCACTTGAAGGGCAAGTTCGCTCGAAAATTGACGGCGTATTACGCAGTAAGTCAAAGATGTTGTCCGATGCCATCGTGACGATGCGGAATGACCGATATTGTGTACCGGTCAAACAAGAGTACCGTCAGGCATTTGGCGGAATCGTCCATGACCAATCAGCGTCCGGTGCGACATTGTTCATCGAACCGCAAGCTGTCGTTGCGGCTAACAATGAAATTCAAGAAGCGCGTCTGAAAGAGCGGGCGGAAATCGAACGGATTTTAGCCCAACTTTCGGCACTCGTCGGATCGGTTGGCGATTCGTTACGGATTAACGTCGATGTCTTGGCAGAACTGGACTTCATCATGGCGAAAGCCTTGTATGGTCATACGATTCGTGCCGTCGAACCACGCTTAAATGAAAACCGTCATGTCATTCTCAAAGAAGCCCGTCATCCATTCATTCCGGATGACGAAGTTGTGCCGATCACGGTTTCGTTAGGCGGCGAGTTTACGTCGCTCGTCATTACGGGACCCAACACGGGGGGGAAAACCGTTACATTGAAAACAATCGGTTTACTCCAGTTAATGGTCCAATCCGGCTTATATGTTCCGGCAGCGGACGAGACAGAGCTGAGTGTCTTTGATGCGATTTATGCGGATATTGGTGACGAGCAATCGATTGAGCAAAACCTCTCGACGTTCAGTTCGCATATGACGAACATTGTTTCGATGATGGGAAAAATTGATTTCATGAGTCTTGTGCTGTTTGATGAGCTCGGAGCAGGAACGGATCCAACGGAAGGGGCGGCACTTGCAATCGCCATCTTGGACGAAGTCAAACGACGCGGTGCACGCGTTGCTGCAACGACTCACTATTCGGAACTGAAGGCATACGGTTACAACCGGGAAGGTGTCGTCAACGCCTCGATGGAGTTTGATGTCGAGTCACTTAGTCCAACGTATCGCTTGCTGATTGGTGTACCGGGGCGCTCGAATGCCTTTGAAATTTCGAAACGACTTGGTTTAGAGGACCGCGTCATCGATGCGGCACGCGATCAAGTGGGAACAGACGCCCAGTCCGTTGAAACCATGATCGGACGACTGGAGGAAGCGAAACAACGGGCGGAATGCTTGGAGCGGGAATTGTTGCAAGAACAACAAAGCTTGTTGAAAGAACGGGAAGAGTTCGAACGGGAACAAGCTGAGATTCATCAAGAAAAAAATGAAATTTTAGCAAAAGCAGAAGAAAAGGCAGCACGTGCTGTCGAACGGGCACAAAAAGAAGCGGAAGCTGTCATTAAGCGTCTGAAAGAATTGCGTGATGCGGGAGCTGTTAAAGAGCATGAACTGATTGAAGCCCGCAAGCAGCTAGAGCAAGCGAAACCTTCGTTACAAGATCAACGGATTGCTAAGGTCAAAGCAAAAACCAACCAGGCTCCGGTGTTCGCAAAAGGCGAAGAAGTAAAAGTGCTGACATTTAACCAAAAAGGATACATCATCAATCAAAATTCGAACGGTGAATACACGGTCCAAGTCGGTATCATGAAAGTAAACGTCAAGCCGGGGGATCTGGCCAAAGTCGGTGAAGCCAAAGTGGCTTCGAAAATAAAAAAACGATCTGGTGGAACAAGTATCACGAAACAATCTGCTGCTTCAGCCGAACTGGATTTACGTGGTGTCCGTGTCGAGGAAGGACTGGCGAAGCTCGACCGGTTCATGGATCAGGCTTTGCTGTCCAACTACGAACAGATTCGTGTCATCCATGGTCTTGGAACAGGAGCGATGCGTCAAGGAGTACAAGAATATCTACGTGGAAACCGTCATGTCAAAACCCATCGCTTAGGCGGTCAAGGGGAAGGCGGACATGGCGTGACGATCATCGAATTGAAATGAGGCGCGGTTAGGTGAATATTTTTGAAAACGTCTATGTCTATACGACAGCTTTATATTCGGTTGCGGGGCTACTGATCATCATGGGGCTGGCACTCTTTGAGTTGACAACCCGGTATCGGAACTGGGAACATATCAAGAGTGGAAACATCGCCGTTGCGCTTGCGACCGGCGGCAAGATCATTGGTCTGGCAAATATCGTTCATTTTGCCGTCCAAAGCGAACAACGTGTCGGCGCCATCTTTCTAGAAAGTGCGTTCGGATTTTTATTATTGATTTCGACTTATTGGATTTTTGAATTCTTAACTCCGAATCTTCCGGTCGACCGGGAGATCGAAAAAGGAAATATTGCTGTCGGCATCATTTCCTGTTCGTTATCGATCGGGATGTCCTATGTGATTGGTTCAGCGTTAGTGGGGTGAACAGGTGTTAGAACGATTAGCAAAAATTATGTTCGGCGTATCGATTGCCTTTTTGGTCGTCGGTTTATTATGGATTTTTATGAATTAAAAAGAACTGGCTCTGCCAAGTGATTAGTCCGTACTGAGATCGATTCAGTACGGAATTTTTATTGATGGAAAACTATGAAGGAGGAAACGACTATGAACGTCAAAAAAACGAATACGAATGAAATACGGCGACGCGCCTTTGAAGCGATGCAACTGATTTCTTGGAAAGATATCTTTTGGGTCATCATCGGTTCAGCCATTCTGGCATTCGGCATCAATTACTTCACGATTCCGAATGACTTGTCTGAAGGGGGATTGATCGGGATCACCGTCATCTTCTATTATCTGTATGGATGGGATACTGGTTTAGTCTCGTTAATTGCCAACGCGTTACTCTTTGTCGTCGGCTACCGCTTCTTAAGTCGAAAAACGATGATCTACTCCGTCATTTCCGTGGCCACAACATCGTTTGTCCTTTCGTCAACAGCATCGCTCGCGACGACCTCCGACAGCCGTCTTATCGGGACGGTATATGCCGGAATCTTGATTGGTCTTGGAATCGGTCTTGTCATCCGGGCGGGCGGGACAACTGGCGGTGGTGTCATCATCGCACGATTGATGAACAAATATTTGAATTTAGGGATTGCTGTTTCGATGTTCATCATCGACGTGACGGTTGTCGGGGCTTCCGGATTTTTGTTCGGGGAAGAAACGATGCTGTATACGTTAATTGCCATCATCATCGGTTCGTATTTAATTGACTTGGTCAGTGAAGGATTGAACGTCCGTGAAGCCGTGACGATCATCAGTCACCGTCAGGAAGAAATCGCCACGATTTTGACCGAAACACTGGGACGCAGTGCGACAGTGATTCACAGCCACGGTCATTTCACGAAACAGAAAAACGATATGTTATACATGATCGTCGACAAACGTCAGCTCGCGCCATTAAAACAAATCGTGGAGGCAGCGGATCCGCGTGCCTTTGTCGTCATTCATAAAGTCCGTGAAGTCATCGGCGAAGGATTTACGTACCCTTCCCGTTAAACAGAATGCGAAGCCAACCACTTGTGAGTCGTCACAGGTGGTTTTTCCATGTATCTTAAAATCCCTGTAATTTGGAAAAAATGAAATTTATTTTAGCAGAGGACTAGCCGCTATAGATGAATTACACGTATAATAAAAATGAATAGTAATTCAGTTACGAGGAGGGAATGGAATGGAATCAGCATGGTTAAAGGATTATCCGGAACAAGTACCTGCATCAATCGACTATCGTGAGGTACCGCTTTATCAAGCACTCGAAGAGGCGGCAAACGAGTTTCCGGAGCGAAGAGCCCTTAGTTTTCTCGGAAAACGCATGACGTTTCAGGAAGTCCGGCAGGAAGCGCGGAGTTTTGCTCAAGTTCTGCAAGACGCCGGTCTTGAGAAGGGTGATCGAGTGGGTTTGATGTTACCGAACTGTCCGCAGTACATGATCAGTTACTACGCGGTGTTATACGCCGGTGGAATTGTCGTTCAAGTCAATCCGTTGTATACGGACCGTGAACTTGAACAGATTTTGGTCGACTCAGGGGCAGAGATACTTGTCACGCTGGATTTACTGTATCCGAAAGCTTCGCGTGTCAAAGCGAAGACGCTTTTAAAAACCGTCGTCACGACAAGCATTGCTGACTACCTGCCATTTCCTAAAAATAAACTGTACCCAATCAAGTCGCGTAAAGATAATAACATCATTATTGATACGACGGGGTCCATTCCTTTTCTATCCCATCGCGGCAGTACAATGATTGAACCGATTATCATTCACCCAAAAGAAGATATTGCAGTGTTACAATATACAGGCGGGACGACCGGTGCGCCTAAAGGAGTCATGTTGACGCACTTTAATTTAAGTGCTAACGTCGAACAGATCAGTCATTGGTTCTATAAGTATTCTCGGGGAGACGGGCGAAAGTTATTGGCAGTCGTCCCTTATTTCCATGTGTACGGTATGACGTGTAACTTGAACTTCGGCATGTTCAATGCGTATGAACAAATCATTTTGCCGAAATTTGATTTGGAACAAGTCTTGAAGACGATTGATAAAGAAAAACCAAGTTTGTTTCCAGGCGCCCCAACGATGTATGTTGGCTTGTTGAATCATCCAAAATTGAAAAAATATGATTTATCCTCAATCGAAGCGTGTATTTCGGGATCGGCACCATTGCCGGTTGAAGTACAAGAAAAGTTTGAACAGGTGACAGGCGGACGGATCGTCGAAGGATATGGATTGTCAGAAACCAGTCCTGTGACGCATACGAACTGTATTTGGGATAAACGTGTTCCGGGTTCGGTCGGTATTCCTGTTCCGGATACGATTGCGAAAATTGTACAACCGGATGGAGAAACACCTGCTGCACCAGGGGAAATCGGAGAGATTCTTGTTCGTGGTCCGCAAGTCATGAAAGGATATTGGAAACGGCCGGAAGATACGCAGGCTGTTTTGCGTGACGGGTGGTTGCATACGGGGGATCTTGGATATGTCGGCGAGGACCATTATTTCCGAATCGTTGATCGGAAAAAAGATTTGATCATCGCATCGGGATTCAATATTTATCCACGGGAAGTCGAAGAGATTTTATATGAACATCCAGCGGTCAAAGAAGCCGTCGTCATCGGTGTTCCCGACGCTTACCGGGGAGAAACGGTCAAAGCTTTTATCGTTTTGAAAGATGACGTGAAGACGACAGAAGAGGAACTCGATCAATTTTGCCGGAAAAGTTTGGCGTCATTCAAAGTGCCGAAGCAATATGAGTTCCGACAAGAGTTACCAAAAACGTTCGTCGGGAAAATCCTTCGTCGTGTCTTAGTCGAGGAAGAACGGGCAAAACAACTAGAAGAAAGCAGTTGACAGCTCAAATTGGCATGATAGAATAAATATGAATGAACCATCATTCATTTTATGTGTTAGGAGATAGTCTTATGAAAAGAACGATGTCTAAGAGTGATCGCATCATTGATGCGGCAGTGAAGGTGATTGCGAAAAACGGCTACCACGGTGCCAAAGTAACGGCTATTGCGAAAGAAGCCGGCGTAGCGGATGGTACGATTTATCTTTACTTCAAGAACAAGGAACACCTTTTGATTTCTTTGTTCCAAGCGAAGATGGGCAGCTTCATCGAATATTCGGAAGCGCAAATCGCGCATCATCAATCAGCGACGCAACAACTGGCAGCGCTCATTGAAGCGCATCTCGAACAATTGTCGGTTGATTACGATTTAGCGGTCGTCACCCAAATTGAATTACGCCAATCTAATCAAGAAATGCGACATAACATCGCAACGGTTTTAAAACCGTATCTTCACTTGATTGATCGTGTGATTCGAAAAGGGATGGAATCGGGGGAGTTCTCGAACGAGCTGGATTATCGTTTAGCACGACAGATGGTATTCGGAACGATTGACGAAGTCGTGACGAGTTGGATGGCGAGCGGATTTAAATACGAGTTGCTCGAGACGCGTCACGGTATTCATCGCATGTTGATTAAAGGGCTGAGTTAAGCCCTTTTCATGAAAAACTTTTTGTAAGCGGATACAAAAATGATGGTGGTCTATAGAAGTTGATACGAGGGGGAACGAAGAATGGAAATCTACGTCTTGTTAAAACGAACTTTTGATACGGAAGAAGCAATCCAACTCGAAAATGGTCAAATCGAAGAGGATGGTGCGGAATTTATCATTAATCCCTATGACGAATACGCAGTCGAAGAAGCAATCCGTGTGCGGGATGCACAATCCGGAACGGTGACGGTCGTAACAGTCGGACCGGAAGATGCCGATAAAGAACTTCGGACTGCGCTCGCGATGGGAGCCGATCAAGCAGTACGGATTTCGATTGAAGAGGATATTGAAGAAGCCGATCATTATTCGGTTTCAGAAGTTTTGGCCGGTTATCTCAAGGAACAGACTGTTGATCTGATTATTGCCGGGAATGTCGCGGTTGACGGAGGAAGCGGACAAGTCGCTCCACGCGTCGCAGAACTACTGGACATTCCGTATGTCACGACGATTACGAAACTGGAGTTAAATGGAACGGAAGCTGTTGTTACACGTGACTCAGAAGGGGATACTGAAGTCATTAAAACATCGTTACCGTTGCTCGTCACAGCACAACAAGGATTAAACGAACCCCGTTATCCAAGTCTTCCAGGCATCATGAAAGCGAAAAAGAAACCACTCGAGGAACTCGAATTATCTGATCTTGAATTAGATGAGGACGAACTTGCACCACGTCTTGAGACAATCGAACGCTTTTTACCGCCAAATAAAGCAGCCGGTAAAATTCTAGAAGGTGATTTGTCGACACAAGTTCAAGAACTCGCTTCATTACTACGCAACGAAGCAAAAGTTGTTTAAGGGGGAAGAAACGATATGTCAAAAGCACTTGTACTTGCAGAATCACGGGACGGGAATTTACGAAATGTTTCATTTGAAGCAATTGCAGCCGCAAATCTAGTGGCAGATGAAGTCGTGGTTGCCTTAATTGGACAAAACGTAGCAGCAGATGCAGCTCAACTGGCGACACGAGGAGCACATCAGGTACTGGTCGTTGAAGACGAACGATTACAGCATTATACACCAGACGGATACGGACAAGTCTTCATGCAACTGATGGAACGTGTTGCGCCGGACGTCATCGTGTTTGGTCATACGTCGCTCGGTAAAGATCTGTCTCCGAAAATTGCAGCGAAACTGCAAGCAGGATTGATCAGTGATGTCACCTCAATCGAAGGAACTGGACCTGACGCTTCCTTCATCCGACCAATTTATTCAGGGAAAGCTTTTGAAAAAGTGAAGGTATCGGAAGGGAAAACGCTCTTTACAGTCCGTCCGAACAACATTGAGCCGCTGGCTGAAGGAGTTTCAGAAGGAACCGTTGAGTCTGTCACGGTAGAGTTAAAGGATTTACGAACAATCGTCTCAGAAGTTGTCCGAAAAGCAACAGGTGGTGTCGATTTGTCGGAAGCGAAAGTGATCGTTGCCGGTGGGCGGGGCGTGAAAAGCTCGGATGGTTTCGCACCGTTACAAGAGCTGGCGGATCTACTCGGTGGCGCAGTTGGCGCATCGCGTGGCGCCTGTGACGCAGACTATTGCGATTACGCCCTACAAATCGGTCAGACAGGTAAGGTCGTGACACCTGACTTGTACATCGCTTGCGGTATTTCCGGTGCGATTCAACATTTAGCGGGAATGTCCAATGCGAAAGTCATCGTCGCCATCAACAAAGATCCGGAAGCGAATATCTTCTCCGTAGCAGATTACGGAATCGTTGGTGACCTATTTGATGTGGTTCCATTGTTAACCGCAGAATTCAAAAAAATGCTTGTCCATTAAGCGGCAGGAAAAGAAGCGAAGAGTAACTTCTTTGCTTCTTTTTTATGCCATGACTTGTCTGAGCAGTTTCGTTTGTTGTAAGGTAGGGCTGTGCTATACTCAAGTCAGTAAAAAGATGGGTTTGATAGACAAATCAAATCGATCTAAAAATAGGAGGTTTTTTTCAATGGCAATCGTACACGCAACTAGCCAATCGTTTAAAGAAGATACACAAGAAGGTCTCGTTCTCGTTGATTTCTGGGCAACATGGTGCGGACCTTGTCGCATGCTTGCTCCTGTTCTCGAAGAACTCGATGCGGATATGGAAAACGTAAAAATCGTAAAAGTCGACGTTGACGCTAACCCGGAAGTCGCTGGAGCATTCCAAGTCCAAAGTATTCCTACACTTGTCTTGTTCAAAGACGGTCAACCGGTTAATAAAACAATGGGCTTCATGCCTAAAGACGCTTTAAAAGAATTCGTTGAGACATCTAACTAATTCTAAAATCGATATATAAAGATGGCATTCCGTCAATTCGCGGAATGCCATCTTTTTGTCTAATCGTTTTAAGAAAGCGGAGAACAGATTTCAATCAAATGACCATCGGGATCAAGCACGTAGGCGACAGTTTGTCCCCAGGGCTTTTGGGTTGGTGGTAAGACCGTTTCATGTCCGGCAGCTCGAATCTTCTCATACAAGGACGCGACATCATCAGTCACGAAACCAAGTTCAATCGATTGTTGCCCGGTTTTGTCCGGTATCTCATAGGGAATCATGGAACGAACGTCTTCTTTTGTATTGAAAGCAAGAATTGTCGAACCGGTTTCGAATTCCGTATAACTTCCGTGCTCAGCCTTAATCGAAAGACCAAGCAGACCGTGGTAGAACAGACGTGTTTTTACGGGGTCCGTAATGTAAAGAATCGTATAGCCATAATTAACCATGTCAACTCCTCGCTTTCATTTTTCAGTCTTCAAGTAATGAGGCAATGTCAGATGCAGGTGTCGGATAAGCAAAACTCGTTTTTTGAAGAGCGGAGCTTGGAATCCGGTGCTGCATGGCAAATGAAAAATAGTTAGCCAGTTCGGCGGCATGCACACCGATGAAGTGGGCACCGAGAATCTGATCGTCATCACCAATTAATACTTTTGCCCGGGCAAACGGATCTTTAATCCGGACATTTGTTTGCCAACTGGATGTATCAATCAATTTTCCGCGGTAGCGGATGTTGTTCTGCTTTAGACGTGCCTCCGTCTGACCAACCTGTGCAAGATTCGGGGCAGTGAAGACGATACTCGGAACAGGAAGTAATTCGAGTGTACGTGTGTTATTTTCAAGCATGTTACAGGCGGCGAGACGTCCCTCCGTTCCCGCAAAAGGAGTCAAGGCAGGGTTTCCGCTGACTGCGACGTCACCTGCCGCATAAATATTGGGGGCGGAAGATTGCAGATAGTCGTTGACGTGGATACCTTTTTCTTCAAACGTGACACCTGCTTTATCGAGATCAAGGTGTTCAATGCTTGCAATACGACCTGTCGCATTTAGGACGACATCAGCTTCAAGTCGTGTTCCATCCGAAAGTGTCAATGTCTTCTCCGAATAAGAGACGGCCTCTGTTTCATGAAGAATTTGAATACCCAAGGCTTTCGTCGCTTCAAGAAGCACCATGACCAAATCTTGTTCAAACTGTTTCAAGGCGCCTGAACGCAATAAAATCGTAACTTCAGCACCTGCAATACGTGCCAAGTGAGCAAATTCAAAGGAAATATATCCACCTCCGATACAGACAAGACGACGCGGCACATCGCGCAGTTCTAAAAATTCATTACTATTGAGGAAACGTTCACTTCCGGGAATCGATAATTCCCGGGGACGAAGACCTGTTGCAATCAAAAATGTATCTGCTTCCAGTTCTTCGTCATCGACGATAAGCTTTTTGTCAGAGATGAAACGAGGCTCACCATGATAGTAGTCGATTCCTAAATCATCATATCGCTGTCGTGTTTGTTCCGGGATAGCACGGGTATATTCGTTTTTCCGTTCCATCAATTGACGCCAGTCAATGGAAACAAGTCCTTTTAAGCCATAACCGAGCAAACGTTCCACCGCATCTTTCGTTTCGCTGCCTGTCAATAAAATCTTTTTAGCATCACATCCGCGTTGTGAACATGTACCACCTGGTGTGAAGTTTTCAATGATGGCTACGCGGAGCCCTTTTTCAACGAACTTATAAGCTGCTTGATTTCCTGCTGCACCAGTTCCAATAACAATGCAATCGTATGTACGCATTTTTTATCCCCCATGTGTCATAATCAATGTAAGATATTTACCCTATTACGTAAAACTAAAAACGGTGGGAGGAGACATTTTTGTGAGTCATCAAGAACATATTAAGGCGAAATTATCCCTTTTACCTGATGAACCGGGCTGTTATTTGCATAAAAATCAGTTTGACGAAGTCATTTATGTCGGAAAAGCCAAAAATTTAAAGAATCGTGTCCGGTCTTACTTTACCGGTGCGCATGATTTAAAGACCGAGCGTCTCGTCTCCGATATTCGTGATTTTGAGTACATCATCACCGGAAGTGAGCTGGAAGCTTTACTTCTTGAGATGACGTTAATTAAAAAACACGATCCGAAATACAATATCATGTTGAAGGATGACAAGTCGTATCCTTATCTCAAAATTACGAATGAAACATATCCGCGTCTGATTACGACGCGTAAATTAAAAAAAGACGGCGGACATTATTTTGGTCCGTACCCAAATGCGTATGCCGCAAATGAAACAAAACGCTTGCTCGATCGATTGTACCCGCTTCGAAAGTGTCAGCCGATGCCGAAAAAACTGTGTTTGTATTACCACATCGGTCAGTGTCTCGGTCCTTGTGAGATTCCGAATCTAGAGAATGAGCAAAAGGACCTCGTCTCGGAAATTCGTCGTTTTCTGTCCGGTGAAACAAAAGACCTTGTCCAATCCCTTCAAGAGAAGATGAGCGGTGCAGCAGAAGCAATGGAATTCGAACGGGCAGGTGAACTGCGTGATCAAATTCGAGCCATTGAATCCATCATGAATAAGCAGAATATGATTACGGCAGATTTAACATCCCGGGATGTATTCGGAATTTATGTCGACAAAGGATGGATGTGTGTTCAAGTCTTTTTCCTGCGTGGCGGAAAAATGATTGAACGGGATGTATCCCTGTTTCCGATTTACGGAACACCGGCAGAAGAACTCGAAAGTTTTATCGTTCAGTTCTATGAGAAAAACATTAAGCCGAGCGAGATTTACGTCCCGCCGCTCGTCAATCAGATGCTGCTCAAAGAAGCACTTGAGCTTCGGGTCCATGTTCCGGTCCGAGGTTCAAAACGTAAGTTGCTTGATTTGGCGACGAAAAATGCGGAAAATGCGATTGGCGAGCGGTTTGAATTGATTGCCCGGGACGAGAAAAAAACTGTTCAAGCGGTGCAAGAACTGGCTGATGCCATTGATGTTCATCCGCTGTCACGTATTGAAATCATCGATAATGCCAATATTCAAGGCGCTGATGCCGTATCGGCTCTCGTCGTCTTTGAAGACGGGAAGCCGCTCAAAAAAGAGTACCGGAAATTCAAGATTAAGACGGTCAAAGGACCGGACGATTATGAATCGATGCGTGAAATCGTCAGACGACGTTACCGGCGTCTCTTATTAGAAGGAGCGCGATTGCCGGACCTCGTCTTGATTGATGGGGGACTCGGTCAACTCAATGCGGCTCTTGAAGTCATTCAAGATGAATTGGGTTTATCCCTGCCGGTCGGTTCACTTAAGAAAGATGACAAGCACCGGACGAGTCAACTGTTGTTTGGGGAGGGCGGTCAATTGGTTGAACTGCATCCACGATCCAGTGCCTTTTATCTATTACAGCGCATGCAAGACGAGGTCCACCGCTTTGCGATCACCTTCCACCGTTCACTGCGTTCAAAAGGGATGACGCGGTCACTGCTTGATGATATTCCCGGTGTGGGACCAAAACGCCGTCAACAGTTGATCCGTCATTTCGGATCGATGCGGAGCTTAAAGAAAGCTAACATTGAACAGCTGACGGAAGCGGGCTTACCCATTAAATTGGCAGAGACTGTTGCGGAATATCTCAGTCAGACGAATGAAGAGTAGAGTTTTGGTTTAATTGAATCAGTTGGATAAAAAATGCGAACCCGCTCTCAGACAAACAGCGGGTTCGCATTTTTTTGGCCTAAGGATTCAGTTTAAAAAGAATCAGGCGCACTGAGTGTTCAGCGCGCCTGATTACATATCTTTAGTTGTTGATGTATTTTTCGTAGAACGAACCGAAGTCTTTTTGGTTCCATTTGTAGTAATGTCCCTGCAACCAGTCGAAGGACTCTTGCGACAAGTCTTTAAATGTTTGCGGTACATTCATATCTCCTTGGCGGAGACCACCAAGAATCGTGACTGAATGATTAAGTGAGTTGTTCGCAAACTCCAGCATTTTTTGTCCTTCATATTGTTTTTCGGCAATCGCAAGAAGGGCTTTATACAAATCCTTTACGTGTTCCAACTGCTTTTTATCAACGTCAATTGAATAATGTTTTCCGCCGATTTCAAATTTGATCTCGACATCGAGATCAACCGTACCGGCCGTCTCGAACATGACGTGACGAATCGGATAGTGGGCATAGGGATAACGATAAAGAACACGTTTTGAACTGACGGCACTCTCGCCGTCAAGATGCACAAGCGCTAAGTTCGTAAAGCAGTATTCATCGGTTTTCGATTTGATCAGAAAATAAATTTTTTCACCGTCTTCATGTAATACATAATCATCAGCGGCGGCTTTGTCAAAGTCGTCCGGGTGAATCACTTGCCCAATATCACTGAATCCTGTTAAATCGGCTGCGAGTTTCTTGAACATAAAAATTCCTCCTTTGATGGATACGGTTGGTTATGAATACGACAGTCAACACAAAAAGGTTTCATGTCTCAAGAAATTCGCTGTCCGATTGTAATCTCCTGTATCGGATTTAAAGAGACGGATCAATCGGATCTTTTGGATCCATTTCGATCATAATGTGTACTTGCGATTTAACGAGTTCGGCATAACCTTCCGCCACACAACCGTTCATTTTGGAAAATTGCTCGGCTAAAAATCCGGCTTCGAGTTGAAAGTAACCTGTCGGACGTTCCGTTCGGATCGATTCCGGCGGCGTTAACAAAAATGTGGCCGATGTTCCTTTTTGTTTTTGCAGTTCGAGATGTCCCCATCCGGCTTCTTGAAAAAATGGTGTTACTTCTTCGATGCTTAAGACAGGGAAGTCACGTGCCAATCGCTTTCCCGCCCAATAAATGACGTGGCGGTAATCTGTTCCTAATAAATCTGTCAACACATAGTCGCGGATTAATTCGATTCCGAAGGTGTTTGGTACTGAATCCATCAACAATCACTCCTATCTCTGAAACTATTATAGCGGGGTAATTCCGACGGGTCATTGTTTTCCTAAAAAAATTTGCAGTTATTTGCAGATAAATGCAACACCTCGGGTTGTCTTATAAAATGCACAGGAGTAGAATAAGGAATGAAAAGACGAATTTCCTTATGAAAGCGCTTTTCTACCAAAATGCGCCAACGTTTGATTGGCAAACAAAAGGGGGGATTTGGATGGCGAATCATCGTGATTTCGTGGGGCGTAAAATACACTCACTGCTCGGCGTCATTCCAATCGGGTTATTCTTACTTTCTCATTTTACGACGAACTATTTCATCGTACGTGGGGAGGAAGACTTTAATAAGGCTGCGGAAGTCGTGGGGAGCGTTCCGTATCGGTTGTTCTTGGAAGTGTTTGTCATCTTCATTCCAATCATCCTACACGGTATCTACGGTGTTTACATCGCGTTTACAGGTTCCGCGAACACAGGTCGCTATACATACTTCCGGAACTGGATGTATGTGTTACAACGCTTCTCGGGTATTTTCCTTGTTGTGTTCATTACATGGCACGTTTGGGAAACTCGGATTGCGGCAGCAATGGGAACGGCAGTCGACGCGAGTATGATGCAAAATATCGTCGATAACGGATTCATGCTGGCGTTTTACATCGTCGGGATTTTGGCAACGACGTTCCACCTGGCGAACGGACTTTGGACGTTCTGTATCACATGGGGAATCACACAATCACCCGCTTCTCAAAAAGCGATGTCGTATGTGGCAGCCCTCGTATTCATCGGATTATCGTTTGTAGGCGTACGCTCGATCTTAACGTTTGCAGGCGTGTTGTAAGGAAAGGGGAACTAACAACATGGCGAATAAAAATCTTGTCATCATCGGTGGAGGACTCGCCGGTTTGATGGCTACGATAAAAGCAGCTGAGCAAGGCGTACCGGTTAAACTGTTTTCACTCGTGCCGGTTAAACGTTCACACTCCGTTTGTGCACAGGGTGGGATTAACGGGGCCGTCAACACGAAAGGGGAAGGTGATTCACCTTACCAACATTTGGACGATACAGTGTACGGAGGCGACTTCTTAGCCAACCAACCACCGGTCCAAAAGATGACGGAAGCAGCACCAAAAATCATCCATATGTTTGACCGGATGGGCGTCATGTTCAACCGGACACCGGAAGGGTTACTTGATTTCCGCCGTTTCGGCGGAACGTTACACCACCGGACAGCATATGCCGGTGCTACGACAGGGCAACAATTGTTGTACGCTCTTGACGAACAAGTCCGTAAGTTTGAAGCGCAAGGTTTGGTAGAAAAGTATGAAGGATGGGAATTCCTTCGTGCAATCATTGATGAAGAAGGTATTTGTCGTGGTGCGGTATGTCAGAATCTGCGCTCGATGGAAATCGAAGCGTTCGCAGCTGACTCAGTAATTTTAGCAACAGGTGGACCGGGTGTCATCTTCGGAAAATCGACGAACTCGGTCATCAATACAGGACAGGCGGCCGCAGCAGTTTACCGTCAAGGTGCTGTCTATGCGAACGGGGAGTTCATCCAAATCCACCCGACAGCGATTCCAGGGGACGACAAACTTCGTCTCATGAGCGAATCAGCGCGTGGTGAAGGTGGTCGTGTCTGGACATATAAAGACGGAAAACCATGGTATTTCCTTGAAGAAAAGTACCCGGCATACGGAAATCTTGTACCGCGTGATATCGCGACGCGCGAAATTTTTGATGTTTGTGTCAATCAGAAGCTCGGCGTCAACGGGGAAAACATGGTTTATCTCGATCTGTCGCATAAGGACGCAAAAGAACTCGACGTCAAACTCGGCGGGATTCTTGAAATCTATGAAAAATTCGTCGGGGATGATCCGCGGAAAGTTCCGATGAAAATCTTCCCGGCAGTTCATTACTCAATGGGTGGATTATGGGTCGACTACGATCAGATGACGAACATTCCAGGATTGTTCGCTTCCGGCGAATGTGATTACTCGATGCACGGTGGAAACCGTCTCGGAGCCAACTCGTTATTGTCCGCCGTATATGGCGGAATGGTTGCGGGACCAGCCGCAATTGCTTATATGAACGATCTCGATCAATCTGTCCATGAAATGCCGGAAGAGGTCGTGGAAGCGCATAAGATTGCAGAAATTAACCGTTTCAACGATATTCTTGCAATGGAAGGTACGGAAAATGCGTACCAAATCCACCGTGAACTCGGGGAAGTCATGACGGATAACGTCACGGTCGTTCGTTACAATGACAAACTCGAGCAAACGCTTGAGAAAATCCATGAACTGCGTGATCGATTCACGCGGATTTCAGCGACGGATACAGCACGTTGGAGCAACCAAGGCGCATCATTTATTCGTCAACTCGATCATATGCTGGATCTCGCGGAAGCGATTACGCTCGGAGCCTTAAAACGGGACGAGAGTCGTGGGGCTCACTATAAACCGGACTTCCCGGAGCGTGATGACGAGCGTTTCTTGAAAACAACGATGGCCCGCTATACGGATGGTCATCCGGAAATATATTACGAAGAAGTCGATACATCACTGATTCCACCGCGTAAACGCGACTACAGCAAGAAGTCGAAGAAAGAGGTGAAAGCATAATGGCGACACCACTCGAACAGAAAACGAACCAGAAACCAGTTCAATTCATCGTCCAACGTCAGGACGGACCGGACGGGAAAGCATATGATGAAGCGTTTGAAGTACCTTACCGTCCCAATATGAACGTCATTTCAGCTTTAATGGAGATTCGCCGGAATCCGGTCAACGCGGCCGGAGAAAAAACGACGCCAATCAACTGGGACATGGGATGTCTCGAAGAAGTTTGCGGCGCGTGTTCAATGGTCATCAACGGAACGCCCCGTCAATCCTGTACGGCGCTTGTTGATAAGCTGGAGCAACCGATTCGTCTTCAACCGATGCAGACGTTCCCAATCGTCCGTGACCTTCAAGTCGACCGTCAACGGATGTTTGATGCTTTGAAAAAAGTCAAAGCTTGGGTACCGATTGACGGAACGTATGACTTAGGTCCAGGACCCCGTATGCCGGAAAACAAACGCCAATGGGCATACGAACTATCGAAATGTATGACATGTGGTGTTTGTCTCGAAGCATGTCCAA
Organism: Caryophanales bacterium; assembly: GCA_902363455.1. Classification (GTDB taxonomy): domain Bacteria; phylum Bacillota; class Bacilli; order Exiguobacteriales; family Exiguobacteriaceae; genus Exiguobacterium_A. The sequence continues at coordinate 651,605 of CABJAC010000001.1, forward strand.
ACGTCAATGACCGGTCGAACTTCATCGGACCGGCATCCATTTCACAAGTCCGTCTCTTTAACTCGCATCCAACAGGTGCGTTCCACAAAGAAGATCGTCTTGAAGCATTGATGGAAGACGGTGGAATCATGCAGTGCGGGAACGCGCAAAACTGTGTCGAAGTGTGTCCGAAAGGGATTCCATTGACGACATCGATCGCAGCAATGAACCGTCAAACGACACTCCACTCATTCAAGAAGTTCTTCGGCAGTGACGAAGGACGCACGGGAGAAGCAGTCAGCAGTTAATCAATAGGAAATCGTAAAATTAAAGAAGGGGCCTTGCTCCTTCTTTTTATATTTTCAGAGGAGGAAATTTCGTGCGTGTACCTAGTTATATTAATGATCTCGATCAATGGTTGGAACAGATGAAACACGGCACACGACTCGATGTCGCCGTTCGATTTGCGGAAACCGATGCGTACGGACATATGAACAATCGTGTCCCGTTCGTCTATTTCGAGGATGTCCGGACATTGATGCTCGAAGAGACAGGGTATTCACTTGCCGATGACGGGATTGTCGTCGTCGCGGATGCCCAGTGCAATTACATCCGACAAGTCTATCCACGAGCCCGTCTTGCGGTCTATGCGTACCCGGTTCAAGTGGGAACAGCTTCCTGTGATGTTCACTATGCGGCATTTAGTGAAAACAAGGAATTGATGTTCACCGGTCGGACCTCGATGGTCCAAATTGATCGTTCCGGGAATGCGTTTGCTTGGAATGAAGCGTATAAAAATTCCTTGCAGAATCGATTCGAATCCGTTATCATTTGATAATGAGTTCACATATTCGAAAACGACTCACTAGTACGTTATTAGTGGAGGGAGATTTCTTAATCATGGAAAAAACATTCAAAGTCATCGCGGATTCAGGCATTCATGCTCGTCCGGCAACACAACTCGTCAACACAGCTTCTAAATTCCAATCAGACATCAACTTGGAATACAACGGAAAGACTGTTAACCTCAAGTCGATCATGGGTGTTCTTTCACTCGGAATCGCAAAAGATTCAGACATCAAAATCGTTGCAAACGGTGACGATGCTTCTGAAGCAATCACGACTCTTTCAGATATGCTGACAAGCGAAGGTCTTGCTCAGTAATCCTTTATCGTACATTCTTGGACGCCGGTCTTGCACCGTCGTCCTTTTTTGTTACCATATGAGATGAGAGGAAAGTGAGGGGTAATCGTGAACAGATCAATTGGAGTATTGGATTCTGGGGTAGGTGGATTAACCGTCGCACGCGAATTGATGCGTCAGCTGCCCCATGAACAAATCATATATGTCGGGGATACGTTACGTTGTCCGTACGGGCCACGACCGGAAGAAGAAATTCGTCAATTCACTTGGGAAATGATTGATTATTTGGTCGCGCAGGATGTGAAATTGATTGTCATCGCCTGTAATACGGCAACGGCAGTCGTCTTAAAGGAAGCGCGTCAAAAATTATCGATCCCAATCATCGGTGTCATCGATCCGGGAGCTCGTGCAGCAGTTAAAGTCACACGGTCGAAACGAATCGGTGTCATCGGTACGAAAATGACGATTGAAAGTAATTCGTATGAAAAAGCTTTGCGTCACGTCGAAGGGCAGGTCGTCGTTGAATCCCTTGCCTGTCCGCCGTTCGTTCCGCTTGTCGAATCATCACAGACGAGTGGTTCATACGTCGAGCGTGTCGTTGCCAACACGCTGAAGCCGTTGCTGGGCTATGATATGGATACCTTAATTTTAGGATGTACTCATTATCCGTTGCTTGCGGAAGTGATTGGACGAGTCATTGGACCCGATGTCCAACTGATTTCTTCCGGAGATGAGACGGCACTCGAAGTCAGTGCCTTGCTCGATTACAACGGAATTACAGCAGATCTTGATAATGTCCCGGAGCATGTCTACCATGCGACTGGTGATACACGATCTTTTGAACGGATCGCCAGTGACTGGTTAAATCAATCTGTTCAGGCGAAAAGGTTAGTGTTAGGAACGGAGGAAGAAAAATGCGTCTAGATCAAAGAAAACCGTCTGAGATGCGGACGATCCGCTTTGAAACGGAAGTTAATAAACATGCGGAAGGGTCCGTCCTGATCTCAATTGGCGATACCCGTGTCCTTTGTACGGCGACGGTTGAAGAAAAAGTTCCGCCGTTTTTACGCGGGAAACGTCAAGGATGGATTAATGCGGAGTACGCGATGCTGCCACGCGCAACGGCGCAACGGACAGGTCGGGAAGCGGTCCGCGGAAAACAAACCGGACGGACGATGGAGATTCAGCGTCTGATCAGTCGGGCATTACGATCGGTCGTCAACTTGGAAAAGTTGGGCGAACGGACGGTCTGGATTGACTGCGACGTGTTGCAGGCGGATGGCGGGACACGAACGGCTGCAATCACGGGTGGTTTTTTAGCACTCGTCTTAGCAGTTGATGGACTGATTCAAAGCGGGAAGTTAACGGATACACCAATCAAGGAAGGCATCGCGGCAGTTTCGGTCGGTAAAGTCGGGACGGATTTGTTGCTTGATCTTTGTTATGAAGAAGATGCTGCGGCAGACGTCGATTTGAATCTTGTCATGACATCGTCCGGTAAAATTGTTGAACTTCAGGCAACGGGTGAAGAAGCGACGTTTTCTCGTCTTGAAATGCTCGATATGCTCGAACTTGGGGAAAAGGGTATTGAAGAACTCCTTCATGAGGCCGAGCAGGCACTTGGCGCTTCATGGTGGTATGTCGGAGAAGAGGTGGAGCACCGATGAAAATTATCGTCGCGACTAGAAATCCTGGTAAAGTAAACGAATTCAAGGAGATGCTTGGACGACTCGGATATGATGTCGAATCCTTACTCGACTACGAAACGGCTCCGGAAACGGATGAGACCGGTTCGACGTTTGAAGAAAATGCCGAATTGAAATCAAGAGAAGCGGCAGCTTATTTTGGTCATGCCGTGCTGTCGGATGACTCCGGTCTTGAAGTAGATGCTTTGGACGGAGCGCCAGGTGTCTACTCCGCCCGATTTGCAGGTGAGAAAAAATCAGACGAAGCGAATAACGCATTGTTGCTGGAAAAACTGGCCGGCGTACCCACAGAAAAACGGACTGCCCGTTTTGTCTGCGCCTTGTCTCTTGCGAAACCGTCCGGTGAAACGTTAACCGTACGCGGAACGATGGAAGGGGCAATCGGTTTTGAACGGCAGGGAACAAACGGCTTTGGTTACGATCCGTTGTTTATCATCCCGTCCTTGAATCAGACGGCAGCTGAGTTAACGAAAAGTGAAAAAGCGTCCATCAGTCATCGGGGACAAGCATTACGAAAACTTGAATTGGCATTGACTACTTTTTTAGGAGAGTGATCAGAGATGAAAGCATTAATCGTAAGTGATAGCCATGGACTTGACCAAGAGTTGCTGACGATTTTTAATCGCCATCAGGATGTCGATATCGCTTTTCACTGCGGCGACTCTCAATTGACAGGAAGTGCGGAATCATTATATCCCTATCGTGTTGTCAAAGGGAACTGTGACTACGGAAATGATTTTTCGGACGAAGTGATGGAAGAGTTTGGAACATTTCGGATTTTATGTGTGCACGGTCACCGACAAGATGTTAAATACAGTCTCGATCAGTTGATTCATCATGCGGATCAGAAAAATGCCGCGGTTGTTTTATACGGTCATTCTCACGTCGCGAAGGCAGAACAGCGTGACGGGAAATTATTCATCAATCCGGGATCAATCCGGATGCCCCGTCACCGTCCTGAAAAGACGTATGCCGTCTTGACGTTGGAGGACGGACGGTTCACAGTCGATTTTTATGATTTGACCGGTGAGACGATCAATGCCTTACATCTTGACGGAACACTTTAAAAAATAGTTTTTCCTAATGTGATTGACACGAAAGAATTGTTTTAGTATAGTTTATTCGTGTTGACACGTCTCAATAGCTCAGCTGGATAGAGCAACGCCCTTCTAAGGCGTCGGTCGGGGGTTCGAATCCCTCTTGGGACACTATAATTAAAATAGAGACTTTCCTTATGAGGAAGGTCTCTTTTTTTTATCCTTTTATTCAGGTATACTTAAGGTATCATGAACTTGAAAGGGATGATGAAGATGATGAAACGAATGAGTGGAATCCTGTTGCTGACCGTTGCTTTAGCGGGATGTAGCGAGGTTACAGATACTGTGGATAATGCGAAACAGCAAGTGACGGATGTGAAAAATAGTGTCGATTATGCAGGTCAGCTGCAGGACATCGCCCAAGATACTTCAAAAGTGACATCTGAATTATCGGCAAAACTGGATCAAGCGGCCACGGAAGCACGTGATTCAGCGAATCCGGAACAAGCACTCGATCAGCAAATCGAAAAACTTCAAACTGATGGAACCGTTCAGCAGTTGAATGAAGAATTAAATCAAATTGATGAGCGTCTAGCGAGTTTAGAGAGTCCGCCGGCAGAATTGAAGAATCTCAGTGAAAAACTCGAACAATACGTCAATCAATCCGAAGACATTACGCGTTTACTAGAAGCCGATGTCTCGTTAGATACACTGAACAAGATGGGCATCGAGCAGGCAGGCCAGTTGCAAGAAGCGATTACAAACTGGACGTCTTTGCTTGATCCGTTCACGAAATAAGAACGTCAGACAGGAAAAAGGTGGAATGATCGTGGGACAGTCACGTTGGATGGAACAACCGTTAATGGATGAACAAAAACGTCTTGCCGCATTGAGTCAGGCAGAATTAAATGTTCTCCTAAACCAGCTTCAAACCATGACGTCGGAAGATGATATCTTATATCTTCTCTATACGATCCAAGGTGCTTTTTTAGCAAGGGAAGACGGAATCGAAGTCTATTCAAGCATCGTTGACCCTTTTCTTGGATTGGATGGCGTCGAGCAGGTATTGGCGATTTTTATGTATGAAAAGGGAGAACGGTATGCATTTGATCTTGCTCTGCGAACAGCATCCCCTTATTTGCCATACGGGTTAGCTTTAAAGTTAGAAGAAGTGACCGTATCACGCTCACGTACAACGCGTAATGCCCAGCACACGGATGATGCGTCATATTTACAATGGGAAGAAAAACCTGCAGCAACACTTACGGAGCAGGAGTGGATCGAACTTTACCGCACCGGAACGCTGAACGAACAATTTCGATTCTTGGCACAAACGGACTTGCGGGTACATCCTATATTAATGCACTACATCGTCAACGATTACTTGACGGGCCGGGATGTGAAGAATCCAAGTGCTCTTGTCATTCACCGATTACTTCCTCAACTGACGGATTCGGCGCACGTCTTTCCAATCGATGTGTCGATCCAGTCGCTGGATGTTCATGTTTTATTTCATCGTCCGGAACAGCTTGAGTTGTATCTCGCAAAGCAGGCAACACAACTACACCGATTTGCCGACAGCACGTTCGACTTGAAGCGAATGGATCCGTTTAAGGCGCTTTTGATCATGACGTGGTATCAAATCGTTTACTTGGAGGAGACGGTGGAACAGGATGAATCGGCCGATGAGTGGCTGCATGCCGTCGATGAATTGGCGAATTTCGACTTTTCATCTGTCGTACCGCCGGAATCCTTAAGTGCACAGGCGCAAAAGATTTATCGTGCTGTCCATTTGGTGCTGCCGGAAGGAAAACTGTACGAACAAGCACTCCTTCAGTAATTGAAGGCGATTGCCTCGTTCAACAGTGGTAATCCTCAGAAAGATTGTGCTATAATGTGACTTGTTGTACACACATGTACGCTAATTGACATTTTTGGAGGGACTCAGCATGACTGCAAAATGGGAAAAACAATCAGGTAGCCTCGGCGTTCTCACGTATGAAGCGCCTGCTGAAGCATTTGATAAAGCGGTAGACCAAGCGTTCAAAAAAGTCGTTAAGACATTGAACACACCAGGTTTCCGTAAAGGAAAAATGCCACGCGCAATGTTTAACAAAATGTACGGCGAAGAAGCACTTTATCAAGATGCACTTGATATCTTGTATCAAGACACAATCGAAGGTGCTGTCGTCGAATCAGGAATCGAGCCAATCGCGCTTGATAACATCGACGTCGAAACACTCGAAAAAGGAAAACCAGTTGAGTTCAAAATCACATTCGTGATTGAGCCGGACGCAACACTCGGTGAGTACAAAGGTCTTGAGTATACAGCAGTCGAAACAGACGTTACAGACGAAGATGTCGATGCTGAACTCAAAACAATGCAAGAACGCGGTGCAGAGCTCGTCGTTAAAGAAGACGGCGCGATCAAAAATGGCGATACAGTCGTATTCGACTTCGCAGGTTTCGATGGTGAAAACCAATTCGACGGTGGGACTGCAGAAAACTATTCACTCGTCATCGGTTCTGGAAACTTCATCCCAGGATTTGAAGAGCAGATGGTTGGTCTTAAATCAGGCGAACAAAAAGACATCGACGTAACATTCCCAGAAGAGTACCATGAAGCATCACTCGCTGGAAAACCAGTCGTATTCAAAGTAACAATCCACGAAGTCAAAGCTCAGGAACTTCCTGAATTGACGGATGAGTTTGCTAAAGAAATGGACGAAGAAGTTTCTTCTCTTGACGAGTTGAAAACAAAAATCCGTACACGTCTTGAAAACACACGTAAACAAGAAGCTGATTCTTCTATGCGTGATGAGTTGGTTGAAGCAGCGACGAAAAACGCGACAGTGGATCTTCCAGAAGTTATGGTTGAAAACGAAGTGGAGCGTATGGTCCAAGAATTCACACAACGTATTCAGTCACAAGGAATTGACCTTAATATGTACTTCCAGTTAACTGGAACGACTGAAGAGGCAATGCGCACTGAAATGAAAGAACAAGCAGAAGAGCGTGTTAAAGCGCGTCTTGTTCTTAAACAAATCGTTGCAGACGAAAAAATCGAAGTAACAGAAGAAGAAGCGCAAGCTGAACTTCAATCGATGTCTGAACTCTACAACATTCCTGCTGACCAACTCGAAACGATGCTTGCTCCACAAGGCGGACTTGATACACTTAAAGGTGATCTTCAGTTCCGTAAAGCAATCGACGTTCTCGTTGACAACGCAAAAGCAAAATAAGCAAACCAACCGAACAAGTCGACTTCAAGGCCAATTTCTGGTCTTGAAGTCGATTTTTTTGTACGATAGGTCAAACAAGGACAAACTAAATTATGATTTTTAAATCAAACTGTAAAACGCTCATCCAAGATTTGAAAGAGTTTCCTTGTTCATGCTACAATCATAAATAGTAAAACGTGAGAATAGATGCGAAACGGATCTATACAACTTCCACGTTAAAGGGGTGGACCTTTATGTTTAAATTTAACGAAGAAAAAGGTCAGCTGAAATGTTCTTTCTGCGGAAAGACACAAGAACAAGTGCGCAAACTTGTTGCTGGACCTGGCGTTTACATTTGCGATGAATGTATCGAACTCTGCAACGAAATCGTTGAAGAAGAGCTTGGTACAGAAGAAGAAGTCGAATTAAAAAATGTACCGAAACCGCATGAAATCCGTGCGACTTTAAATGACTATGTCATCGGGCAGGAAAAAGCGAAAAAATCGTTGTCTGTCGCGATGTATAATCATTATAAACGGATCAATGCAGGTGGTCGTGCGGATGATGTCGAGTTATCGAAATCGAACATCGTCATGATCGGACCAACTGGTAGTGGTAAAACGCTTCTTGCACAAACGATGGCTCGTATTCTGAATGTTCCGTTCGCAATTGCGGATGCAACAAGTTTGACAGAAGCTGGTTATGTTGGGGAAGATGTTGAAAATATTCTCTTGAAATTGATTCAAGCTGCTGATTATGATGTGGAAAAAGCAGAAAAAGGCATTATCTATATCGATGAGATTGATAAGATTGCCCGTAAATCTGAGAACCCGTCCATCACACGTGATGTGTCTGGGGAAGGGGTGCAACAAGCCCTTCTAAAAATCTTGGAAGGTACTGTGGCAAGTGTTCCGCCACAAGGTGGACGTAAACATCCACATCAAGAATTCATCCAAATCGATACGACGAACATCCTGTTCATCGTCGGTGGTGCGTTTGATGGAATCGATCAATCAATCAAACGTCGTCTCGGTAAAAAAGTCATCGGATTCGGAAACGATTCAGAAAACCGTAACCTGACGCAAAAAGAAATTCTTGCAGCAGCCTTACCGGAAGACTTACAAAAATTTGGATTGATTCCAGAATTCATCGGTCGTTTGCCTGTCATGGCGACACTTGAACCGTTGGATGAAGAGGCACTCGTTCAAATTTTGACGAAACCGAAAAATGCATTGATTAAACAATACAAAAAAATGCTTCAACTGGATGATGTCGAACTCGACTTCACAGAAGATGCACTCGTTGAAATTGCTAAACTTGCGATTGAACGGAAAACAGGAGCACGTGGTCTTCGTTCGATTATCGAAGAAACGATGCTTGATATTATGTTTGAAATACCATCACGCGAAGATATCGCAAAAGTCGTCATCACAGCAGAGACGCTGACGGGTAAACGCGGTCCGACGCTTGAGTTGAAAGATGGTACAATTGAACAAGGCAAAGAAAAAGAAACGGCGTAACACCGTGACAAATCGGCTCGGAGGCTACTTGTACGCCTTTCCGAGTCTTTTTGTTTAGGAGGAGATTTTTGATGAAGACAAAACAATACCCATTATTGCCACTACGTGGCGTCGTGGCTTATCCATTAATCGGATTGACAATTGATGTCGGGCGTCCTGTCTCGCTGAAAGCATTGCTTGCCTCGAAAGAACATGAGATTGATTTAGTCGTCGTCACGCAACGGGATCCGGAAGCAGAACCATCCGTTGACGGACTGCATACGATCGGCACGCTTGTTCAAATCGCGAAAATGAGTGAACTTGGAAATGATACGGTCCGGGTGCGTGTCATCGGGAAAGAACGTGTCCGGATTGATCAAGTCACGGAAACGGACGAAGGGTATCAAGCGAACATCGAACCGATTGAAAAAGCAGATATCAAAGGGGCGAAACAAGAAGCACTCGTTCGTTTGATTAAGGAACAGTTTGGTCAGTTGGTGTCACGGATTAAAGGGATCGGCACGGATGAGCGTCGTCGTTTTGAAACTTATGAACGTCTAGATTCATTGACGGATTATATCGCTTCTAAACTACCGATCGACATTGCGAAAAAACAAGAATTCTTGGAAGAAAATGATCCGGTCGAGCGCGGCGTCATGTTGCTCGATGTCATGAAGCATGAGTACGAGGTCGTTGAACTCGAACGGGAAATGCGGGAACGGACGAAAAAAACAATCGAACAATCACAACGGGAATATTACTTGCGGGAACAGCTGAAGACGATTCAGCAAGAACTTGGTGGAGAAGCAGTTTCGGCCGAAAGTGATGCTGTTAAGTACAAGGAAAAACTAGCGATGCTCGATTTGTCGGAGACGGCAGTCCTGAACATTGAAAAAGAAATCAACCGTCTTGCTGTAGTTCCGGCAACGAGTCCTGAACACGGTGTTATCCGAAATTATTTGGAATGGTTCTTTTCCCTTCCTTGGAATGAAGCGACGGATGATTTCTTAAATGTCGAAGCTGCATCGGAACAGTTAGATGAAGATCATTATGGACTGGAGAAAGTCAAAGAACGGATTTTGGAATACTTGGCGGTGCGGCAGTTGACGGATTCGTTACGCGGACCGATTTTGTGTCTAGCCGGCCCTCCGGGAGTCGGGAAAACTTCGCTCGCCCGGTCCATCGCGACAGCGCTTGAACGGAAATTCGTTCGTGTCTCGCTTGGCGGAGTCAGGGACGAAGCTGAAATCCGTGGTCATCGCCGGACGTACATCGGAGCAATGCCGGGTCGTGTCATCCGTGGTTTGAAACAAGCGGGAACGAATAATCCCGTCTTCCTGCTCGATGAAATCGATAAAATGTCCAATGATTTCCGAGGTGATCCTTCTTCAGCAATGCTTGAAGTGCTTGATCCGGAACAAAACAACAGTTTTTCCGATCACTATATCGAAGAACCGTTTGATTTATCAAACGTCTTGTTCATTGCGACAGCCAATGATGTCTCAAACATTCCGGGACCGTTGCTTGACCGGATGGAGTTAATTCAAATTGGTGGATACACGGAACAGGAAAAAACGGAGATCGCTATTCGTCACTTGTTATCGAAGCAAATCAAAGAACACGGTTTGAAAAAAAGTCAATTGACGGTTAAACCGGACGCTTTGCAAGAAGTCGTGCGTCGTTACACCCGCGAAGCCGGTGTCCGGAGTTTAGAGCGCGTTATCGGTGCCTTGTGCCGGAAAGCGGCGAAACAAATTGCAATGGGTGAAAAGAAACGGGTTACCGTCACAAAACGGAATTTACCGGACTTTTTAGGAAAACCAATTTACCGCTACGGTCAAAGTGAGCTTGAAGATACGATTGGCGCCGTGACCGGTTTAGCGTATACTGCATTTGGGGGCGATACGTTGACCATTGAGGTCAGTCTCGCTCCAGGTAAAGGGAAATTGCAGTTAACGGGGAAATTAGGAGATGTCATGCAAGAGTCGGCGCAGACGGCACACAGCTTTGTACGTGCCAATGCAGCGGAGTTCAAAATTGATCCTGATTTTTATGAGACACAAGATATTCATATTCACGTTCCGGAAGGGGCTGTTCCGAAAGACGGTCCTTCTGCCGGGATCACGATTGCGACAGCTCTGATATCAGCGTTGACGAAACGACCGGTCCGGCGTGATGTCGGGATGACGGGAGAGATCACGTTACGAGGACGTGTCTTGCCGATTGGTGGTCTGAAAGAGAAGTCACTCGCGGCGCATCGTGCCGGTCTGACAACGATTTTGATGCCGCAAGACAATACTCGTGATATCGATGACATCCCGGAAACGGTTCGGGATGGTATTCGCTTCATACCGGTCGCGACAATGGATCAAGTGCTCGAACATGCATTAAAAGGAGAGTAACATGAAAATTTATAAAGCAGATTTTATTACGAGTGGTGTCAATCCGGAGCATTATCCGGAACCGCTCCTTCCAGAGGTGGCGTTGGCCGGACGATCGAACGTCGGGAAATCGTCGTTCATCAATAAGCTTGTCCAGCGTAAAGCGCTCGCACGCACATCATCTAAACCGGGGAAAACACAGACCTTAAACTTCTTTAACATCAATGATGAAGTCATGTTCGTCGATGTCCCGGGTTACGGATATGCGAAAGTTTCAAAAACGGAACGCGAAGCATGGGGCAAGATGATGGAGAAATATTTCACGACGCGTGAAATTTTAAAAGGCGTCGTTCTCCTTGTCGATATTCGTCATGAACCTTCAGCGGATGATGTCATTATGTATGATTTTCTGAAGTATTATGATTTATCAGTAATCGTCGTGGCGACGAAACTGGATAAAATTAAGCGGAGTCAGCGTGACAAACACATCGCGGCCGTTAAGCGAAAGCTTCAATTTGACGGGCAAGATACGTTCATTCCGTTTTCATCGGAAACGGGTGAAGGTGTCGATGCAGCATGGGAAGCGATTTATCGTCATTTATGATTGAATTAAAAGGAAACTTGTTCTTTTGGGGACAAGTTTCTTTTTTTAAGTGTCTTCTAGACTTTAAAAATCTTTACATACCAAAAAATCAGTATGAATTTCGAAAAAGAAAGACGGGACACGTCAAATAAGTTAAAATAAACAGCATAAAAATGAATAAATGTGAAATTGTAGGAGGACTTTGCGTGGATTTACTTCGAAATAAATGGTTTAAAGCATTACTCTGGATTTTGACAATCTTTTTGGTGATTTGGGTCGGAACAAAAATTTCCTTCCTGTTCCAACCGATCAAAGTCATGCTCGCTTTAATTTTCCCGCCGTTGATCATTGCCGGAATTTTTTATTACTTTACGCTCGGTATCGTCGATATGCTTCAAAAACGAGTGAAAAAACGCGGATTAGCCGTCTTAATCGTTTTAGTCGGTTTCCTCGGTATCATCACGATTGCAGTCGCATCGCTCGGTCCGATTCTGGTCGAGCAAGTTTCGGATTTCGTGACGAGTATTCCGAACTTGGTCGTCGAACTGCGTGATCAAACGTTGAATCTCCGGGATCAATTAATGAACAACCGGCTCATCTCCAATTGGGTACATGAGAATACGGCGTTGTTTGATTCGTGGACAAACGAAGCAACATCATATATCGGGACGCTGTTCAAGTCTGTTTCGACGTCTGTCGGAACCATCTTCAATGTCATTTCTTCAACAGTCTTGATCATCGTATTGGTTCCGTTCATTTTGGTCTATATGTTGCTAGACGGCTATAAGTTCCCGAACTCCGTCGTCAAGTTGTTGCCGAAAAGCTACGAGACGGAAACACGGAAGATTCTTCACGATATGCACGTGACGGTCAAACATTACGTCAACGGTCAAGTCATCGTGTCGTTGTGTGTCGGCTTGATGTCGCTGATTGGTTTCTTCATCGCAGATATCCAGTACGCGTTACTACTAGCCTTGTTCTGTACGGTCACGAACATCATTCCTTATCTTGGACCGTACATCGGAGCTGTCCCTGCGGTCATCGTCGGTTTCATCGATGATCCAATCAAAGCCCTGTATGCGATCATCACGATTGTCGTCGCCCAGCAGATTGAATCGAATTTGATTTCTCCGTACGTTCAGGGGAAAACATTGAAGGTGCATCCGCTGACGATCATCATCGTCTTACTCGTCGCCGGGAAAATCGGCGGAATCATCGGTGTCATTCTCGCTGTCCCGACGTATGCCGTCACCAAAGTTGTTGTCCAAAACATCGCTCGGATTTATCAATTGCGACAACAAAAATTTGATTTACAAACGGAAGAATCCGTAATTATCACCGATTCGACAAAATAAAACCATAACCCTCTGCTGACGATAAAAGCAGAGGGTTTGTACTTTGTCGTGGAGAGGGATATGGTAAGAAGATAAGTTTCACAACTTCGACTCATTTTAGTTTATAAATTGATTGGAATCTTTTTTATAATGGTTATAATGTAGAGTAGAGAACGAAAGATAGATGAGAATGAAATCTTTGGACGTAAGGGGTAGAGCGCATGCATATCGTAGTTGTCGGTTTAAATAATAAGACGGCGCCTGTATCAATCCGCGAACAAGTCTCATTTGGGGAACATGAGATGAAGGGAGCGGTCGTTGCGCTACGTGACGAAAAAAGTATTTTCGAGAGTGTCATCGTTTCGACATGCAACCGAACGGAATTATATGTCGTCACGGATCAACCACATACAGGCCGTTATTATACAAAACGTTTTCTGGCGAATTGGTTTGGTTTGACGATGGAAGAATTAGAGCCTTATTTGTTCATCCATGAGGGATTTGACGCGATGAAACATCTCTTCCGGGTCACAAGTGGACTTGATTCGATGATCGTCGGGGAAACACAGATTTTAGGTCAAGTGAAGACAAGTTTCTTCACGGCACAAAAACTCGAAACGACAGGAACGGTCTTCAATAAATTGTTCAAAGAAGCCGTTACACTTGCGAAACGGGCACATGCCGAAACGGGAATCGGTGAAAACGCGGTTTCGGTCAGTGCGGCTGCCGTAACGTTAGCAGAACAGTTGCTTGGATCGCTTGAAGATAAATCAATCGTCGTCATTGGTGCAGGCGAGACCGGTGAATTGACGACATTGAACTTATATGAAGCAGGTGCGCGCGACATTACGGTCTTTAACCGGACACTCGCCAAAGCCGAAGAAGTGGCGAATCGTTTCGAAGGATCCGCACATTCGATTAATGAAATGCAATGCGGTCTGCTTCGGGCTGACATCGTTATTTCTTCAACCGGAGCCAAACGAGCCATCATTAAACGGGAAGATATTGCTGCGGCACAGCTGTTCCGGAGCGAGCGTCCGTTTCTATTGATTGATATCGCGGTTCCACGCGATATCGAGCCGACAGCAGGAGACCTGCCGGGTGTCCATTTATACGATGTCGATGATTTGACGTCGATCGTGCAACAAAACATGGCGGAACGAATGAAAGAAGCCGCAAAAATCGAACGTCGGATTGAGGCCGCAATTGCTGAGTTTGAAGGTTGGATGACAACACTTGGTGTCGTTCCGATCATTACCGAATTGCGTGATCAGTCCCTTAAAATTCAGCAAGAGACGATGCAAAGCCTGGAACGGAAGTTACCGAACATGACGAATCGGGAAAAAACCGTTATTGGCAAACACATGAAATCGATCATCAACCAACTGCTTCGTGAGCCGCTGTCGTACATCAAAGACGCGGCAGCAAAACCGGATGCCGAGCAACGGATTGCTCAGTTCATGGATACGTTTGCATTAGACGAAGAACTGTTTGACGGTGGCGTCGAGGAAATGGTATTACAAGACGAACCAGCAGCTGAACGTAAAGCTGTGAATCGATGAACATAGACCGAATTGTGTTACAATAGAAAAGCATGGGGCGGACTTGTGCCGCCCCTTTATTATTGTACAGGGGGATTTCAGCATGCGAAAAATCATAGTAGGTTCACGTAGTTCAAAACTTGCGATGACTCAAACGAAGTGGGTTATCGAACAATTGAAACAAGCAGGTGCACCATACGAATTCGAAATCAAGAACATCATCACGAAGGGTGACCGCATCCTTGACGTGACACTATCTAAAGTCGGCGGTAAAGGATTGTTTGTTAAAGAAATCGAACAACAGATGATTGACGAAGACATTGATTTTGCTGTGCATAGCATGAAGGATCTCCCGTCTGAATTACCGGCAGGGCTCATCATCGGTGCGACTCCCGCCCGTGTAGATGCACGAGATGCGTTGATTACGACGACGGGTGGCGGACTGGACTCACTTCCGGAAGGGGCAATTGTTGGAACGAGCAGCTTACGCCGCGGTTCTCAATTACTCAAACTGCGTCCGGATTTAAAAATCGAATCCATTCGCGGCAATATCGACACACGTCTTGAAAAGCTGAAGACAGGACCGTTTGACGGCATCCTGCTTGCTGCTGCCGGCCTGCAACGAATGGGTTGGTCGGATGAGACCGTTTCCGAATATCTTTCGACTGACGATATGATTCCGGCGGTTGGACAAGGGATTTTAGCAATTGAATGCCGGGCGGACGATCAAGAAGTACGCGACTTGTTGAATTTGATCCACGATCAGATGACAGAAAAAGTAGCCATTGCGGAACGTTCTTTCTTGGCAGCAATCGAAGGAAGCTGTCATGTTCCTGTCGGTGGATTTGCGACGATCAATGAAGATTTATCAACGACACTTGTCGGTTTCCTTGGTTCAGTGGACGGACAACAAATTTTGCTTGAACGAGAAACATCACTTGATCCGATGCAACTCGGTCAAATGGTAGCAACACGTCTTCTTGATGCGGGTGGTCGTGAAATTCTCGCTTCTTTACCGGATGATCTTTAAGCAACTTGTCTTGACAGGGAGTCGTCGACCAACTGTAGAGCAGGTGGCGCGATTAGCGGAACAACAAATCGAAGTCGTTTATCATCCGGTCATCAAAACGATTCCCGTCGCGTTTCACTTACCGACAGAACTAGATTGGCTGATCGTGACGAGCCCGACAGGCGTCGAACGCATCCAGTCGGAGCTCCCTTCCTTGCAGGACACAAAGATTGCAGTGGTCGGATCGAAAACGGCGGCGGCAATAATCAAACAGGGACGAACACCTGATTTTATACCATCGGCTTTTACAGGGGATGTGCTGGTCGAAGAATTACGACCGCTGCTTCAAGCGGGACAACGCATTTGCTTTGCCCGCGGAAACCGGTCGCGTCAAGAACCGCTCGAACGATTAAGAAACGCCGTTGCGGCTGAAGTGTTGGAAGTCATCACATACGAAACGAAGTTACGGGTGATTCCACCTGATGTATTGCAACGTGCTACGTATATTGGTTTACAAAGTCCTTCAGCTGTCGAAGCGATTGCGCCGCTTCGCAAAGAAACGACCGCAACCTATGTGACGATCGGACCAATCACCGAGCAAGCCGCTCGACGATCTGGTTTGGCACCGCTTTTGGTCGCTGACATCTATACACTCGATGGACTGATTGACTGTATTTTAGAGGAGGAACTGTTATGAATACATTAGAATTCGCACGCCACCGCCGCTTACGGAATACCGCGTCATTACGCTCACTCGTCCGGGAAAATCATCTGCACAAATCGGATTTGATTTATCCGCTGTTTATTGCAGAAGGGGAAGATATCAAACGGGAAGTCAGCTCGATGCCCGGTGTGTTTAACCTTTCGCTCGATCATCTGGAAGCTGAAATCAAAGAAGTGGTTGAACTCGGTATCGAGTCCGTCATCTTGTTTGGTGTTCCGCACGATCATTTAAAAGATGAGCAAGGAACAGGAGCGTTTCATGATCACGGGATTGTGCAAGAAGCAACACGACTCGTTAAAAAGGTCGCACCACAACTGACGGTCATTGCAGATACTTGTTTATGTGAATACACGTCAACAGGCCACTGCGGCATCGTTGCTGACGGAACCGTTGATAATGATGCATCGCTTCCGTTGCATGTCCAAACAGCTGTGTCACAAGCACGTGCCGGTGCAGACATCATCGCGCCGTCTTCGATGATGGACGGATTCGTGGCAGCCATTCGTCAGGGACTTGATGAAAATGGCTTCAGCCATATCCCGGTCATGAGTTACGGGGTCAAATATGCTTCCGCTTATTACGGACCGTTCCGTGATGCAGCCAATTCAGCACCGGGCGAAGGGGACCGTAAAGGCTATCAAATGGATCCCGCCAACCGCCGCGAAGCATTCCGGGAGGCGACAGCGGATGTCGATCAAGGAGCAGACTTCATGATCGTCAAACCGGCACTTGCCTTCATGGATATCATTCGTGATGTCCGCGAACGCGTCGAGTTACCGATCGTCGCCTACAACGTATCGGGTGAATATGCAATGGTCAAAGCCGCTGCGTTAAACGGCTGGATTGACGAGGAACGGATTGTCATGGAAACGATGCTTGGTTTCAAACGAGCAGGCGCTGATTTAATCATTACGTATTTTGCAAAAGACATCTGTCGTTACTTGGAGGGGACAAAATGAGCTTGATTAATCAGAACTCAAAATCAAAAGCCGCTTTTGAACGGGCTTTACCGTTGATGCCGGGTGGTGTCAACAGCCCGGTGCGTGCCTATAAATCAGTCGGGATGTCACCGATTTTTGCTGAGCGGGCAAAAGGTTCGCGACTTTACGATATCGATGGCAAAGAATACATCGACTATGTCTTGTCGTGGGGACCGATGATTCTTGGTCATGCGGATCCAATCGTGACGGCAGCGATTCAAGAACAAGCGACACGCGGATGGAGTTACGGGACACCGACAGAAATTGAGTCAGCGATGGCAGAAGTCGTCATCAGCCGTGTGCCGTCGGTCGAAGTCGTCCGAATGGTTAACTCGGGTACAGAAGCGACGATGGCGGCACTTCGCCTTGCACGCGGATACACAGGGAAAACGAAAATCCTGAAGTTCGAAGGCTGTTACCACGGTCATGGCGATTCGCTTTTGATTAAAGCAGGATCGGGCGTGGCGACACTTGGTTTACCGGATTCACCCGGTGTTCCGGCACAAATCGCCAGCATGACGTTAACTGTTCCGTACAATGACATGGACGCAGTCCGGATTGCCTTTGAAAAACACGGCGACGACATCGCGGGTGTCATCGTGGAGCCGGCAGCCGGAAATATGGGCTTTGTCCCACCACAGCCGGGCTTCCTCGAAGGATTACGCGACATCACGGAACAATACGGGACACTCTTGATTTTTGATGAAGTCATGACTGGTTTCCGGGTTGGCTTCAACTGTGCCCAAGGATACTTTGGTGTCACACCGGATATTACGTGCCTCGGGAAAGTCATCGGCGGCGGCATGCCGGTCGGTGCTTACGGTGGTCGTCGCGACATCATGGAACAAATTGCGCCGCAAGGTCCGATTTACCAAGCCGGTACACTATCCGGTAACCCACTGGCGATGACAGCGGGGCTCGCGACACTGACGCAACTGAAGCCGGAGCATTACGAAGAGTTTGACCGGAAAGCCGGTCGACTGGCGGAAGGGTATCTCGCAGCAGCGGCGAAATATAACATTCCGTTAACGACGAACCGGGCGGGTGCGATGTTTGGTGTCTTCTTTACCAATCAGCCGGTCACGAACTTCGAACAAGCGAAAACATCGAATCTTGAGATGTTCCGTTCGTATTATCAAAAGATGGCAGCACGCGGTGTCTTCTTACCACCATCACAATTTGAAGGTCTCTTCTTGTCGACCGTTCATACGGACGAAGACATCGAACAGACGCTTGCAGCGGTTGAGCTGACGTTCAAAGAATTACAACTCGAATTTAATCGTTAAGCAGTTCTTGACGAGTCACGGACGTCTCGGATAAAATAAGGAAAGAATAATTTGGAAAACAGCGATGACGGGAAGAGTAGTCGAGAAACGAACTGTTATGAGAGAACACATCCATGGCTGAGAGATGTGACAGGACGTCCTGATGAAGGTCACCCCACGAGCTGGTCTCGTAAGCAACAGCAAGCGAGATCCGGATTGCCGCACGTTACGCGGGCTAGAGGGCACTCTGTAAAGAGTGAACTAAGGTGGTACCGCGGAAGAGCAACGGCTTCTTTCGTCCTTAGATGAGGACGAGAGAAGCCGTTTTTATTATGGATTAAAGGAGCGATTTAGATGCAGGAATTATCAATGCCAACAAAGTACGATCCGCAAGCAACAGAGGAAAAATGGTACGACTTTTGGATGAAAGGGGAATACTTCAAAGCCGATCAAGACCCGGAAAAAGCACCGTATACGATTGTCATCCCCCCGCCAAACGTTACCGGGAAATTACACCTCGGTCACGCTTGGGATACGACACTCCAAGATATGCTGACACGAATGAAACGGATGCAAGGCTTTGACGTCTTGTACCTGCCAGGGATGGACCATGCCGGAATCGCGACGCAAGCGAAGGTCGAACAGAAACTCCGGGCAGAAGGCAAGTCACGCCTTGAGATGGGACGCGAAAAGTTCCTGGAACAATCGTGGGCCTGGAAAGAAGAATACGCCTCAACGATCCGTGAACAGTGGTCAAAACTCGGACTCGGGCTCGATTATTCACGGGAACGGTTTACACTCGATGAAGGATTGTCGGAAGCGGTTCAAGAAGTGTTCGTTAAATTATACGAAAAAGACTTGATCTACCGTGGCGAATACATCGTCAACTGGGATCCAGCGACGAAAACAGCGATCTCGGACATCGAGGTCATCTATAAAGACATCGAAGGTGCCTTCTATCACTTCAGTTATCCGTTGACGGATGGATCAGGTCACGTCGAACTGGCGACGACACGTCCGGAAACGATGCTTGGGGATACGGCGATTGCCGTCAATCCGAAAGACGAGCGTTATGCGCACCTGGTCGGAAAAACGATCACGTTACCGATCGTCGGACGGGAAATTCCGATTGTCGCCGATGAGTACGTCGACATGGAATTCGGAACAGGGGTCGTTAAAATCACGCCAGCCCACGATCCAAATGACTTCGAAGTCGGAAACCGTCATGATCTACCACGTGTCCTTGTCATGAATGAAGACGGAACGATGAACGAAAATGCAGGGAAATATGAAGGCATGGATCGTTTTGAATGCCGCAAGCAAATCGTTGAAGATCTGAAAGAGTCAGGTGTTTTGATCAAGGTCGAACCGCATCTGCATTCCGTCGGTCACTCCGAGCGGTCGGATGCTATCGTCGAACCGTACTTGTCGCTCCAGTGGTTCGTCAAAATGGAGCCGCTTGCTGAAAAAGCACTGCACGAGCAACAAGGGGAAGACAAAATCAACTTCATTCCACAACGTTTTGAAAACACGTATGTCCGCTGGATGGAAAACATCCGCGACTGGTGTGTCAGCCGTCAGCTCTGGTGGGGTCACCGGATTCCGGCTTGGTACCATAAAGAAACGGGCGAAGTCTACGTCGGCAAAGAAGCACCGGCTGACATCGAAAACTGGGAACAAGACAATGATGTGCTTGATACATGGTTCTCTTCAGCGCTCTGGCCGTTCTCGACGATGGGTTGGCCGAACGAAGGCGCAGCTGATTATCAGAAATACTTCCCAACGTCAACACTCGTAACAGGTTATGATATCATCGCTTTCTGGGTCTCACGGATGATTTTCCAATCGTATGAATTCACAGGCGAACGTCCATTCAACGATGTACTGATTCACGGTTTGATCCGCGACTCAGAAGGACGGAAAATGTCGAAGTCACTCGGTAACGGGATTGATCCGATGGATGTCATCGAAAAGTATGGTGCGGATTCGCTCCGTTGGTTCTTAACGACCGGTTCAACACCAGGAAACGATTTACGTTTCTACTGGGAGAAAATCGAAGCGACATGGAACTTCTCGAACAAATTGTGGAACGCAAGCCGTTTTGCCTTGATGAACATGGATGGACTGACACACGATCAAATTGACCTGTCAGGCGAGAAATCACTTGCCGATCAATGGATTCTGACACGTCTGAACACGACGATTGATGATGTGACGCGTCTGTCGGACAAATACGAGTTTGGTGAAGCCGGTCGTGTCCTCTATCACTTCATTTGGGAAGACTTCTGTAACTGGTACATCGAGATGGCGAAGTTACCGTTAAACGGTGAGGACGAAGCAGCCAAATTGACAACACGTTCGATTCTTGCCTATACGCTGGATCAAATCATGCGTCTGATGCATCCGTTCATGCCGTTCATCACGGAAGAAATCTGGCAGCATCTACCGCATGAAGGTGAAACCGTCACACGTGCCGCTTGGCCGACACGGAACGATTCACTGGACTTCCCAAAAGCTGTTCCGGCATTTGAAGCCGTTCAGAACGTCATCCGTTCAGTCCGGAATATTCGGGCGGAAGTGAACGCGCCGATGTCGAAACAAATCCAGTTGATGATTGCAACGAGTGACGATCAAGTCCAGCACGATTTAGAAACAAATCTGTCGTACTTGAAAAAATTCACGAATGCGTCTGAATTACTTGTTGAACGCAATATGACTGCACCGGAAAAAGCGATGAGTGCGATCGTCACGGGAGCAGAATTGTTCATCCCGTTGGCTGACTTGATCAACATCGAAGAAGAAATCGCTCGTCTGAACAAAGAACTCGTCAAGTATACAAAAGAAGTCGAACGGGTCGAGAAAAAACTCAACAACCCGGGCTTCGTCGGAAAAGCTCCGGCACACGTCATTGAAGAAGAACAAGCAAAAGCACAAGACTATAAAGAGAAACGGGCGGCAGTTGAAGTCCGGATCAGCGAACTCGCAAAATAATCTTAACAGTGGCTCAAGTTTTCTTGAGTCACTTTTTTTGAAGGAGTGAAGCAAGCGTGAGAACACGAGAAGATGTGCTCGAATGGTTATCGGCGTTACTGGCATTTGGCATCAAACCGGGACTGAGTCGGATGGAAGCATTACTGACGGAACTGGGAATCGATCCGGATACGATTCCGACGGTTCATGTCGCGGGAACGAACGGCAAAGGATCGACGGTCGCTTTTTTGCGCGAGATGGGAGTAGCGCAAGGACTGCGGATTGGAACTTTTACGTCACCGTATATCATTCAGTTTGAAGAGCGGATCATGTTGAACGGTGTACCGATCAGTGAAGCGGATTTGGTAGAGGCGGCCGTTGCTGTCCAGAAAGCAATCGCGAATATCGATTCAACGGTCGGGACTGTGACAGAATTCGAAGCCTTGACGGCACTCGCTTTTTATCATTTTAATCACGTCCGTCCTGATTTCGTCATTTATGAAGTTGGGCTTGGTGGTTTGTATGATTCGACGAATGTCCTAAAACAACCGAAAGCTGCAATCATCACCTCGATCGGTCACGATCACCAAGCCATTCTCGGAGATACGCTCCAGGAGATTGCCTTACAAAAATTCGGTATCATCAAGCAAGGAACGATGGTTATCGCAGGGAAGTTGCAGGAAGAATTGACGGTCCCGTTGATGGCTTATTGTGGCGATCGACAAGAAAATCTGGCCTGGAGTCAGGAAGTGATCCGGCATTACCGTCTGAGTGAAGCGGGGACATGGGCAACCTATGAAGGCATTCCCGAGACACGTCTTGGACTCGAGGGTATACATCAAGTCCACAATGCGGCCAATGCCGTCGTCTGTGCGAAACAACTCGGTTGGTCGAAGACCGCCATCCGGCGCGGATTGCGGAATGCGACACATCCAGGACGGTTTGAAATCATTTCCCGAAAGCCACGAATCATTTTAGACGGGGCGCATAATCCGGAAGGCGTGACGGCACTTGTCGAACGTTTAAAGGAAGAGACAAAACCTGTCATTGTCTTGTGCTCGATCTTGCGGGATAAAGACCGAGAAGCAATGCTAAACCAATTGCGGGAAGTGACGCAAGACATCTATGAGACGACGTTTGATTTTCCGCGGGCGCGGACGTTAGACGAACTAAACGCAGACGGGGCGAATGTGACAGATCTCGAGTCTTTTTTCAGTGAGAATGACACGGTCGATAAAACACGAATTGTAACAGGCTCTCTTTATTTCATTAGTACGGTCAGAGAATTTTATAAAAAAAGGAAGTAGGCTTTTTTTAGGGTAAAATGAGAGTTGTAAAAGACTATCATTTTATCCTATTTTTTAAAGGAGAGATTATATATGAAAAATATACGGCTTAAAATTCTATTTGCACTATGTTGTATGGTTATTTTTCCTTTTGTCATTAACGAGCCGCATTTACGAGCGACGGAAACTGCTACTAAAATACAAGTACTTGAGTTGACAGATTCTTGGACGGAAACAAATATGTTTCAAATACCATCTACGACGCCAACAAATTTAAACATGACAGATAGTCGATTCGAAACGACTCGAATGACTATTAAAGAATTTAATGCGTCGCGATTTAGACTACAGGGTCGGTTTGACGCAATCGTAATTGGAAGCTCACCTTTTATAAAAGATAAATATTCCAAAAACAAGCTTACTTTACAAACACAAGGAAGCAAGGAGCAAAGACTAGCACATAACACTTCGTCTATTGAAAATGATTTATCAAAATTAAAATTTAATGAATTAAAAAAAATATCAGGAACCACATTTATAGTTATGCATAGGGATACGAAGAATGCTGGTACTCTTGAGGATTTATATAATGAATCTGCGATTACGAAGGTTAACTCTATGCAGGAGGCGAAAGAAAAAATTGAAAAGAAGGTATTTGATCGTCCGCGTCTAATTTCCACATCGGTTTCTCAAGGGAATATCGATTTAAACAGTCTTTCATTTACAAAATATGCTGTAAAAGATAAACCGATTGAATTTAAATTGGAAAGTAAAAATTTAACCGCAACTACGATTGCGCGACTTTACATCGATTTAAACAGTGATGATCGTTTCACAGATGATGAGATTCAAAACTCGAATCAAGAAGGATTGGTTTGGTACCCTAGTGCAACAAGTTTTACTGGTCCGCGAAACTGGTTAGTTGAACTAGTTGATGCGCAGACTAACAAATCAGATTATCAAACAGGGAGTTTTTTATACAAAGATCAATTAGCAAAAGCACAAATTTTACAAGTTACTGAAAACAGTTCTACCCCTCAAAGCCAAATTACTAAATTCATGTCAGAAGATGGACTACTTTGGAAAAAGGATTTTTATGAGTTCAATGTAAAAAATATTACAGGTACTGAATTTGATAAATACACGGCCAACATGAATGATCCACTTTATAAAGAGTTTAATCCAAATGGGGTGTCTACCTTAGGTGAAGCGTATGACTTATTAGTCTTAGGATTTAAAGATGTTTACAAAAATAGTACGTTCGTCAATGAGAATTCATTCCAAAAAATCAACGAGTACATTGGGGCAGGTCAAGGTGTTTTAATGACTCATGATACAATTTTCAGAGACTCGACAAATAAAACAAATTGGGAAACTTACTTTTCTGATTACGCAGGACAATTACCAACGCAACAAACTGATCTCGGAAAAGGAGCACAGTTACCATCGACTAAGGCGATACTCGTGAACAAGGGAATCCTGACGAGTTATCCGCATAAACTCGATTTGAACGCTTCAACTAATATGGATAAAAAAGTTATTAATATCAAGACAACGCATAATCAATATTTCCAATTGGATCTAAATGCTGAAAATTTGACGCCTTACTACAATATGTACAGTGAAGCCACGGATAAAGTGACAGAAGGTCGAACAATTGGTGACGCAATGAATCATTATTACATTTACAGCAAAGGCAATGTTACGTATTCTGGATCGGGACATTCTAATTTGAACACAGGTACACCAATGGACGAAAAGCAACTGTTCTCAAATACGATGTACCGAGCTTTTATCGCCTCGAATCACAAACCTGAAATTCGATGGTCACTTAAAGCTGATGAGATAGTGCTAAATTCTAAAGAGTTTTCGACGACTTGGCAAGTACTCGACTATGATTTATCTGATACAAAGCTCAAAACGACGATTACCATTTATAATGGTCCAACTGAACTTTCAGAAAAATTAGCAAGTTATTCGACGGTCGTAGATAACGATGGCAAGTCGATTATGACGCCATCAACTGACCTATTCAAAGAAGTATTTAAAGGGAAGACTGGAAAGTATTTAATGAAGGTCGAGGCATCCGATCGAGTCGGACAACCAGCTAAGAAAGTAGCAAACGCAGTAGAGAAAAGAATCATAAATGTAATTGATGATCCGAACCCAATCAAGATTAAGCGGTCATTGATTGATTATAAAACTTTGCTTGTTGGAGAAAAGCAGTTCATCGATTATCAAATTACACTTCCGACAATCAATAATGCAGTATTATCGGACGTTACTTTAAAGATGTTCAAAGAACAATTGCCACCAGGTTTGAAAATCGTTTCGTTGGAAGGGCAAAAAGAAATTGAAGTCGTCAAAAACAGTGACTCCGATTATCAAATTTCATTTAAGCCTATTTCATACAAGCGCTTAAATGGCGAGTATCAACCAGAGTTGACAGAAATTAAATGGCGCGTCGGTGTGGAAGCAGTAAAAGAAGGAGAATATCGGTTAAATCGACCAGCTCTGAGTGGAACTTGGTCTGGCGACAAGATTCTTCAAGCTATTGATTTAAAGTTTGAGGAATTACCACCCCTTTCTTATAAACAGCCAAAGGTAACAGTAGGTCCATATCCTACTTTTTATGAAGGAAGTACAGTCAACCTCTTCGATAAATTACAATATTCACCGACTGATCGATTAGTAGAATTCAAAAATACACGATTTGAGATTGTGGGTTCGGATTCAATTGCTCAGATAAAAGGAAATCAGCTAATTGCTTCAGCAGCTGGTATAGTTCGTGTTCGAGCCGTGAGTGAAGTATTTGGAAAAGAAATTTATTCAGACCCAACTGATATTGTATTTATTTCAATTCCTACTATCACTAAAAAAGAAACGGCATTTGTCGGACAAAAGAAAGACATTTTAATTGATTTTGCAGGAATGACAGTTAAGAGTAAATCATTTTCGGATGAAGGTATTACATTCGGAACAGATAAATTTTCCGTACAGCCTTCAAAGAAAGGTGAGACAATCGTTGAAGTCATCTTAGAAAATGCCAAAAATGAGTTACAACGAATTCGTTATCAAATCGATAGTCGTTTTGCCTTTATTGGCGTCGGAGATCCTGTATCTATCAATCAAGGTGAACGAGTTGAGCGAGTTATTAAATTTTTCTCGGATGAAACGTTACAGGCTGAAGTCATCTTGAATGTACCACCTCGATTGACATTTAAATCTATGACGGATGCCATAGAAATACTCAACGAAAATAATCTTACCTTTGTCGGAAAAACAGGAACACCAAATAACGATGGTAAGATTCGTGTATCGTACGAGTCATCGCAAAACGATTACGCAACACTACCAGTCTATGTAAAAGAATTTCCGAGCTTAATTCGTTCAGAAGATATAAAGATGGCAATTAATGAGAAAAAAGCTCCGATTGTCAGTTGGAACACAACGACAATCACAGAGAAAAATTATAGCCTAGATGTCGTTTCCGGGAATTCATTTGTTCAGCTTATAAAATCTACCTCTAATGGCAGTGGTAATACGTATGAAATTTTTGCTAAATCAAAAGGTCTTGCAAAAATTAAAATTACTGCATTATCGAGATCTGGGGAGCCGTTACTCAAGAGTGGCAAAGAAATTATGAGTACATTTTATGTTCTTGTACAAGATGAAAATTTTGCTGATAAAAAAGAATCAGGTGACCGTTATTGAAAACTAAACAAATTTTTTTCCTACTGATTGCTATAAGTATAATCGGACTCTGTATTTTCATTTACAGTCAGAAGATACCTTATGAATATCAAGATTTACAGCAAGCAATTGAAAAGAAAAACTCGGAACAAATCATTACTATAACTAAAAATGTCTCTTTAACACAGAAACAACGCAAAGAGAGCTTATATGCGTTGTATCGAATCGGGGAATCGCAAGGTTCATGTCAGTTACTCACTCGATCGATTGTGAAAAATGAGTCATTATGGCAAGAAACGATTGTTTCGGCTCCGATTGGTGTTCTGAAATGCTTAAACAAAAAAAATACACTTTATCAAACTGATTCAGAAGGTAATAATCCACTTCATTTGACAACAAGCTTTAACGTTGACCAAAAGAAGTGGGAATATCTTCTAAGAGAAAGTGCAAAGTCATCAATCAATCAATGTAATGCAGTTGGAGAATCACCTTTGACAAGTGCGGCTCGTATGGGGAATATTGATGCTGTTAAATCTTTACTCAATCAAGGTGCAACTATAAGTAAATGTGATGTATCAGCTATTCAAGTAGCAATTGAGCAAAACAATCGGACCATGTTTGATTTGTTGAGAAAAAATGGTGCAAGTATTTCTAAACAAGAAATGGAAAAAATTATTAAGCGTACAGGAGCAACTTTGTTTGAAGATAGTTATTAATTGTTCATTATAAAAAGCCGATTATAATCCATCTACTAAATTGAGTAGGGATATAATCGGCTTTAATAATTTTGGGATTTAACGTCAGAAAATAGCAATGTTTAATATTAATATGATAAAAAAATTTAGTTAATAACTTTAGGCGATTCCACAAATATTTGTGAAAACTTATTTTTCGGAATTAATCCTGCACTTTTCAAAACACTGGCATCATAAACGAGTTGAAGACGATCTGCGTCATCAGAAGTTGATGTAGATTGATCATTTTTTTCACCTTCGATCATGGCTTTAATTAATGCTTCGCGATCGATAAAATCGTCTTTAGAAAAAATACCTCGATAAGCGTTTAATTCTAAGTTTCCTTTTGTAAAGATTCCACCTTTAAGGGACAGGGTGGAGCCAACACCAAAAACCTTAGTAACTTCTGTAGAGTCACTGTAGATAAATGCTTCCAAATCTATCGATGAACTATTTTTGGGTTTAAATGAATTGACGCGATTTATCAATACAGAACCTTTGCTTAACAATACAAGCGAGTTTGAACTGTTTGTTGGTTTTTGAATAGTTGCATCTTGGAGAATACTGTCTCCAACTGAAAAAATTGTTGATGAAAATTCAACGTTTCCTTGAACTAATAAATCTCCATTTACGATAAGAGGCCTCGAAACAATCAATGGATTTTCAGAGGTACCCGTTGAAGAGATATTTAAATTTCCATCAATAATTAAAGGTACATTGTTTGAAGAATTAGATAAAATATTAGTAGCGATAGTTACAGTATTAGTCCCGGATTGTGGTTTAATGAGTCGCTTTTGTGAGAAATCATCCAAAAAACTTTCAACTGGATATGCAATCAAATTATTTTGCTTTAATCCTTCAGATAGTTGCGTTTGAACACTTTTTAAATCACCATCTATAAACTGAATTGAAGAATTTAAAGATAGAAAATCATTTAGAGCAAATAAATAGTCGAAATCAATAAATTGATCACGCATCGTCATTAATTGAGTGTTTCCTGAAGGTCGAAATACGCTTGAAGGAGTTGGATTTTGGCACTCTAAAAAATCACGACAATCCAAAAGTTTCGATGTAGACGAAGCAATTTTTATTTTTCCTTGAATGTAAGGGTGCGCAGAAATGTTTTGGTACATAGGACTTCCTTTTATTGTAGTTTCATCTATTTCTTCTTTATATCTAAAGTCAGGTGTAGCTGTAACTTTCAATGGATCTTTAGAATAAATATTACCTGATATGTGTGGAGCACCTTGTAATGTCACTTGAGCTGATGATCCGAGTACATAATAAAGAAAATTAGGAATGGCAGATAAATAAATACGTTGGCTATAAGTTTTGCGTAAAATAGGTTGATCTCCTTTTTGAATCGTAGATACAATATATAAATCCAATGTTTTTATTACATCACTGTTTTCTTGTTTGTTCCACAAGAGTAAAACTTGATTTGTTGGTACAGTATTTTGTTGGAATTGTTCTATAACCTTAATGTTACGACCTAATTTTTGTTGGAATTTCATAGGGTTAGAAATTAAATTAAATAGGGATACAGAATCAACTTCCTGAGTCAGAGAATCTAATTCCGCAATAGCTTCTTTTAATTTATTGTTGGCATCTTGATTTATAGCAATATCTGATTCACGGATTTCTGTTAGTCGTGAAGATTGGAGGCTAATCCCGATTGTTGCAAGTGCAAGTACTGACAATACAGATAATGTGACGAGCACAAATAATAAAGTATATCCTTTCTCAGATCTAAAACTCTTCATAATACTCTCCTTCCAAACTAAAACCCAACCGTACTAGTTAAAGTCTGTTGCTCTTCTTTATCATTCGACTGTATATCGAATGTGATAATCAATATTCCATGCACTACATATGTTCCGGGATTTAATCCATCTGTGACTTCAACGTATTCTGGATTTGATATCGTAAACGTCTTTTTTAAGGTAATCTGATCGTTAATCGATTCAATATTCTTCTCATAAACTAAATTTGAATTATCCTGTTTAGTTATATCAAAAGCAAAATGTGCAGCTTCTGTATTTGATTCGACGTCTCGTCCGTTAATTGTACGAAATGGAATAAAGGATGTAGAGCGTTCAAGCAAACCAGTACTGAGATTTAAACGGGGTAGTGATTTTTCATAAAAAGAAATTTTTTTGTCCTCATCAACTCTTATTGCATCAAAACCAGTAATCTCATTTAAGATTTGACTAATCGAAGTATCTGCTTCACTTCTTATTTCAGTTATGATGCCTGTGGCTTGGAAACTTTTTGTTCCAGAAATGAACACCGTAAGAATGACAGCGCTAAAAATCGAAGCGACTACAATAGAAACCAATAACTCTACGAGTGAAAACCCGTCAGTTTGTCGATGGAAAACTTTGATTAAGCGTCGCATTCGTAATCGTTCCTTTCAAGGATGTAATTGGTTCCGATTGACCATCTAAATATACAAAAATATAAAGATCAATTAAATTTGATTCCAGTTGATCATTGATTTCATGCGAAGTAACACCATACTTTACATTAAACGGTAGGTTGTTTATCTCTGCATCATTAAAAATTGAATTGCAAACAGCCGATATACCACATGGTGGAACTTTTAATGGAGGTGTTTTTTGATAATCTGTTAATTTTGCTTGTTCTGCTAAGGTTTCAAATACAAAAGGTCCTGTTTCAGATTCTGATGCCTCGCGTTCAATGTAGGATACTGCATTTTTTGCTAAGTAATTCGCGAAAGTCAATGTTGTACTGTCTCTGGAAGCTGAGAGCGATTGTGAAAAGATGCTGATTAAGGATACTGAAATAATGGATAAAATGGTTATACTGACTAACACTTCAATCAACGAAAAACCATGTTGCTCATCTTGCATGGGCTCACCTCGTGTCTGAATCGATAGGATATTAGGATGAAAAGTATAAAAAAACGGTATGTATTCTCACATGAAGAAAGTATTTGTCAGGTAGGACTTATGTTTCATCATATTATTCATTATAATGGAAATACGAGACACCTGAAATGGTTATTTCAAACGGAAAGGAAACAGATGATGATAAATTTTAAGCGTTTTGCTGTACATACTTTACTTTTAGTGGCGTTAGTCGCCTTAATCTACGTACCTTCTTTTGCTTTGATTTCTTTTACTGGAAAAGCAACGGTTTCCGAAAACTTTTCTGATACGGCTCGAATTGGTTCTATTCCTGTCAGTGGATTGACACGAAAAAAGGCAAAACCAAAAGTTCAAGAAGCGGTCACGGCATGGTCGAAAAAAACACCTTTGACGATTGGAACCGGGGAAGATACGTTGCCTGTTCCGACAGAGTTGATTTCTTTTGACATTAACCAGTCCGTTAAAAATGCGTCCCTAAAAAAGGGAGGGGCATTGCGCGTGACATTGGATGAAGAAGCAGTTTCAGCTTACCTATCGACGCAACCTGTTACATATTCAGAAGACCAAAACAAAGCATTTAAAGAGTGGTTGATTACTAGCAGTCAAGGTTTGGAAGACGGAAACTTTGATCCGGCCGCCACCTCGACCGCCACTAACTCGTCGGGAGAGGTCGTATCAAGCGTTACGTTTACGACACGTTCTGCATCAGAAGATCAAATGATTGAGGCTATGAGAAATGTCGACATCAAAGCCGGCCAACTGATGAATGTGAAAACATATGGCATGGACCCAATCGCAGGATCATACATCGGCAGTAAGTTATATGAATTGTTTGCAAAAACACCGTTTGAAATTGTAGAACGGATGCCGCATGATAAGTTACCGGATGACATTACACTCGGCTATGATGTCAAGATTGATGAAAAGACAGACTTTGCTGTCCGTAATACACAGTCGGTTAATTATCAAGTAGTGGCGACAAAAAATGGCAGTGATGTCACGTTGGAATTACGCGGAACATCGTTTAAAGAAACCGTTTCAGCTGTTCTTGAAGCAGAAAAAACAATTCCTTACCGCACGATTACACGCTATTCAGCCACATTATCTGCGGGAACAAGCAGTGATACTCAAGCCGGGACCGAAGGGAAGTCCATTGAATTGTACCGGGTTACGAAATCAAACAAAGGTGAAGTCAAGCGATTACTTGCTCTTGATTTTTACCGGGCGACCCCTGCCATTGTGACGAAAAGCAGCCAAGAAGAAGCACCGCCTGTCGTAACGCCCGAACCTTCAGAGGAGACGACAGACGACAGTACGACGAATGACGGTACGACAGATGGAACTAACGACGAATCGACAGACGGTTCAACAGACGGCTCGACTGATGAAACAACTGATAACGGGACACCGACACCGGATACACCGGATCAACCATCGGCTCCTGACAAACCCGATACACCGACGACCGGTGATCCGGCATCTCCTGCCGAGGGTGAGGGTGACCCATCAGACGGCGCAGTCGGTTAACTTCATGAGAAGAAAAGAGGATGAAATATGAACTGGACAGATTTAGCGATTGAACTCGGTATCATCATCGGTCTTGCAACAATCATTTGTGGATTGATGTTCGCCATTCAAATTCCGTTTGTGAAGACAACGGTCTCGAAAGTCATTCTTTCCTTGACAGCACTCCTTTTAGTCGTTGCCCTTTACTTGATTGTCAAACTAGATGGGGTGACAAATCCGTTTGTTATTGCGGGATATATCGTAACGATTTTAATCGTTGCAGCCATTACGAGTGTGGTCGATGAAAAAAAGCAAACGAAGCAGACACCTCTTGAAGACGAAGAAACATGGCACGCGGAAGGATGACGATGTAAATGGCGATGAAGCGAAAACGATTAGGTGAAATGCTGTTAGAAGAAAGTGTTGTGACGGAAGCACAAATCGAGGAAGCGTTATCCGTCAAGCGAACGGCGGAAAAACTAGGCGACACGTTGTTACGACTCGGTCATTTGACGGAACAGCAATTGATTGAAGCCTTACACCACCAGTTAAAGATTCCGGTCATTCAATTGTATAACTACCCGGTCGATGTCGCCGTTACGAAGTTGATTTCAAAAGAGCTGGCGCAACGCCATACACTTGTTCCGGTTTACCGGGAAGGAAACCGGCTGTTCATCGCAATGGCAGATCCGATGGATTTGATTGCAATCGACGACTTGCGTCTTCAGACCGGTTTGATGATCGAAGTGGGACTAGCGACACGTGATGAAATCCGACGGACGATTCTCAAATATTACGATATCGATTCGTCCTTACGGGAACTGCTCGAGTCGGATGAGATGACGATTTCTGATACTTCACGTGATACAGTCACCCGGGAAGATGCACCGATTATCCGGCTTGTGAATCAAATTCTTGAAAACGGAATTTCACAACGGGCATCCGATATCCATATGGATCCGCAAGAAACATCTTTATCCATCCGAATTCGGATTGACGGGGAACTTCGGACGGAAAATAATTATCCGAAACAAATTCAAAATATCTTAACAACACGGATTAAAGTCATGAGTGAACTTGACATTACAGAAACCCGTTTGCCGCAGGATGGACGGATTAAGTTTTTATATAATGGTGCCGCTTACGACTTCCGCGTGTCGACGTTACCGACCGTTTATGGAGAAAAAGTAGTTATCCGAATTCTCGACAGTTCAAACTCTAATATTTCCATCGCTAAAATCGGATTCAGTGAACGAAACGAGCAACAATTCCGGGAGATGTTAAAACGACCGAACGGAATTATTTTGATTACAGGACCGACCGGATCAGGAAAATCGTCAACCTTATATGGCGCGTTAAATGAATTGAATGATGAGTCGCGGAATATCATCACGGTCGAAGACCCCGTCGAGTACCAAGTCGACGGGATTAATCAGGTACAGGTCAACTCAAAAATCGGGTTGACGTTCGCCAGCGGTTTACGGTCCATCTTACGGCAGGATCCAAACGTTGTCATGGTCGGGGAAATCCGGGATATTGAGACAGCCGAAATTTCCATCCGAGCGTCACTGACCGGTCACCTGGTTCTTTCGACGTTGCACACGAATTCGGCAGTCAGTTCGATTACCCGGTTGATTGACATGGGGGTTGAGCCATTCCTTGTTGCGGCCTCGGTCACGGGATTGATTGCCCAGCGTCTTGTCCGGCGGGTCTGCCGAGACTGTGGAGAAGTCCAACCGCTGTCGAAGCGTGAATTGGAATTGTTTGAACAGGAGGGCATTGAAGCAACAAGTGTTGTTCGTGGTCGCGGTTGTTCCTCTTGTAACATGACAGGATACCGAGGACGTTTAGCCATTCAAGAAGTCGTCATGGTGGATGAAGTGTTACGTCGGATGATCATGAATCAGTCGACTGAAAGTGAAATTACGACATATGTTCGTTCACAAGGACAACAGTTGCTGCTGACAGATGGGTTGACTAAAGTCGCACAAGGCATCACGACGACTGAAGAAATTCTACGGACGGTGATTTCCGAATGAGTACGATGGAACGTGCGCAAATTGAGGATATTCTACGGGCTTCCAAAGAAAAAGGGGCGTCCGATGTTCATTTGACAGCAGGATCTCCTCCGGTCTTCCGAATCAATGGGGCGCTGACATCATTTGGGACAGACAAGATGAAACCTGTCATTATCGAAGGTTTTGTTCGGTCACTTATTACCGAGGAAATGTTTCTTCAATTGAAACAAGACCGGGACATTGACTTTTCGTTTGGTGTCACGGGTGTGGCACGATATCGTGTCAACTGTTTTTATCAGCGTGGGACCTTATCCATGGCTTTCCGGACGATTCCGACTGAAGTTCCAACGTTCGATAAACTCAATTTACCACCTGTCTTAAAACGGTTTTTAACGAAACCACATGGTCTTATTCTTGTGACGGGACCGACGGGATCCGGGAAATCGACCACACTTGCGGCAATGATTAATGAAATCAATCAAACGATGTATAAACGAATCATCACACTGGAAGATCCAATTGAATATTTGCATAGTCACAATAAGAGTCTAATTGATCAACGCGAAATCGGGATTGATGCTCCCCGTTTTTCAACAGGTCTTCGTTCAGCATTACGACAAGATCCGGATGTCATCTTGCTGGGCGAGATGCGTGATCTTGAGACGATTTCGACGGCCGTCACAGCCGCCGAGACGGGGCATCTCGTTTTTGCGACAGTCCATACCTCGACAGCCGCTTCAACCGTCAGTCGGATTATCGATGTCTTTCCGGCTGAGCAACAAGATCAAATTCGGGCACAGCTCGCGAACGTTTTGGCAGGGGTAGTGTCCCAACGCCTGATGCCGCGCAGTGACGGGACAGGACGTGTGGCTGCACTGGAAATCATGGTCGAGACGCCGGCAGTATCAAACTTGATTCGGACGGGCAAAGAGTATCAAATTCAATCCGTTCTACAAACCGGTAAACAATACGGAATGCAGACGATGCAAATGGCACTACAAGACTTAGTAAGTCGAGGACTGATTCCAGCATCAGCCGCGACACCTTACATATCGGGGTGAGTTAATGGCAGTTTTCATATATGAAGGTCGAACGATGACCGGGAAACGGAAAAAAGGTAAAATTACCGCTTTGACAAAACGGGAAGCGGCGGAACGGTTACGGACGGAACAAATTGCTGTGACATCCCTTGAAAAACAAGAATCCAAAGGGTTGAATACCGAAATTACATTTTTGACCGCCAAACCGAAAATCGAGCATCTTGTCATGTATGCGCGACAGTTTGCGACGCTTGTTCGGTCGGGTGTATCGATTGTCAAAGCAACCGAAATTTTGCGAAAGCAAACGGAATCCAAGCCGCTCGAACGGGCACTCGTCGAAGTTGAGGATGACTTGCGGAGCGGGATTCAATTTTCCGCGGCCATTGAAAAACATCCACGGGTATTCGATACGTTTTTCGTCAGTATGGCGATGGCCGGGGAAGCGAGCGGGAACTTGGAAGAAGCTTTGGATAATATCGTGACGCAACTTCAAAAACAGTATGAAATTAAACGAAAAGTGATTTCAGCATTGATTTACCCGGCAGTCGTCTCTGTTGTTGCGATTGGGGTTGTCGTCTTCTTGATGTTGAACGTCGTCCCGACCTTTGCTTCGATTTTTGATCAGCTCGGAAGTGAGTTGCCGTTGATCACTAAAATCGTCGTCGCTGTTTCAGACTTTTTCGTCGCTTATTGGTGGGTCTTGTTGCTTATCGTATTTGGTTTAATCGGGTTGCTTTATTTCAATTTAAAAAATGAAAGACAACGGGTCATTTTTGATCGCTTTTTATTAATGATTCCTGTTTTTGGTCCATTGATTCAAAAATCACAAATTGCCTTAATGACACGTGGTTTATCTGTTTTACTGAATGCCTCGGTTCCGATTTTAGCCTCTCTGGACATCACGGAACGCATCGTAACGAACCGTGTCATCCGTAAAGGAATTGCTGCTGCAAACGAAGCGATGTCCCGCGGGATTCCGATGCACGAGCCTTTAACGAAAAACAAACATTTTCCACCGCTCGTGACGCAGATGATCGCGATTGGAGAAGAGTCCGGACGGCTCGATTCGATGCTGACAGAAGTCGCTGACTTTTATGAAACGGAAGTCGAGACGACGACGGATCGTTTGAAGTCGATCATCGAGCCGTTATTGATTGTTGTACTCGCTGTCATTGTCGGTGTCATCGTCATCGCGGTCGTCGTACCGATGTTCAAGATTTATTCCGATATTCAAGCAAGTTGACAACTGTTAAAACATTTACCTGTTGTAGAAAAAAGACATTTTCTACAAAAAATATGGTGCTACTATAATAGTATTCATCTGGACAGTATGACCTATACGCCAGTCACAGGAAAAAGTATTAGGGAGGAATAATAAACATGTTAGAACGTTTAAAAGAAGTTTGGTTAGATGCCAAACAAATGCGCGATGAGCGCGGCTTGACATTGATCGAGTTACTGGTTGTTGTTGTTATTTTAGGAATCATTGCAGCGATCGCTGTCGTCGCTATCGGCGGATTGATTGAGAACTCGCGTAAAGATGCGGTCGTATCTGATGCGAAACAATTGGTTTCAGCTGCGAAACTGTATACTTCGTCTAATCCAATTAAACCTGGTGCGACAGTTAATATGGGAGTAAGAAAAGGTGGAAGTGATTATAAAACAACAGACGGTGTTGTATTAGATAAGTATATTGATAGTATGGAAGATCCATTTAACTCTCCTACTGCATATACAGATGCCTTCGTTTCTGTAACTGAAAAGGATGGCAAATATACTTATGTTGTAACTTTAGAAGGTGACAAAAAATATTTCACAGCTAAAGCTCCATCTGAATTGAAACGTTGGTAATAAATCCCCCCATATCGGGGGTTTTTTTCTGAACTTTTTTAAGGAGGGAACGCGAAGATGACAGTGGTCTTTACGGTTTATTTTTTTCTGATTGGAATGCTCGTAACATCGTTTACGAACGTCGTCGGTTTACGTGTTCCGGTTGGGGAATCGGTCGTCCGGCCGCGGTCGCATTGTCCGAACTGTGGTCATGTTCTTGGTCCGCTGGAGCTGACACCGGTCATCGGATATCTGGTTCTTGGAGGGAAGTGCCGGACCTGTCAGTTGCCGATCTCAATCAAGTATCCGGCGCTCGAATTACTCGGCGGCATCCTGTATGCCTACGCCTTTTATCAGTTCGGCTGGTCGATGCAGTTCGTCCTGTCGATTGTATTAACGAGTTTGTTAAGTATCCTTGTGATGTCGGACCTTGCGTATATGCTGATCCCGAATAAAATTTTATTATTTTTTTTACCGGTTAGTCTGATTGTTCGCTACCTTTCCCCCCTTGAGAACTGGTATAATCCAATTATTGGCGGATTCGTCGGCTTCTGTTTATTGTTCGTGATTTATCTTGCTTCACGACAAGGAATGGGGGCGGGGGACGTCAAACTGTTTGGGTTGCTCGGCATCTTCTTAGGTCCTTTGCATGTCGTGATCGCTTTGTTCGTCTCCGCCTTTGTCGGATCCGTCATCGGTCTGACGTTGCTTGGACTCAAGCGGGTCAAACGAAAACAACCTATCCCCTTTGTTCCGTCCATCGCCGTCGGGACATTACTGACATATTATTTTGCGGACGATTGGGTGAATCTTTATCTCGATCTGTTCCTCTAGGAAAGGAAGAACATACATATGCCGCAAGTTAGGCGCAGAGGTACGTACGTTTATTTTAATTTTACAGATGTCGGAATTTTTGGTGCGGTCGTTAAAAACGGAATCATCAAACGTCGTGCCGTCGTTTCGCTCCCGCCAGGCACACTGCAAGGCGGATGGCTTCAACCGGAAGCATCGCTTGATCTTATTTTTGAAAGTTTACTGACAAAGTTAAAAGTTCCGCGTAGTGCGCAAGCTGTTTTAGCCCTTGACGGTTCACTTGTTCTTGCCCGAAAACTTGAAATTCCCGAAACCATCGAGACGAATCAAATTCGGGGATACTTATTCATGGAACTGGGTCACAGCATCGTTCTGCCGTTTGAAGAACCTTATTTTGACTACACGTTACTCGAAGAAGACGGGAAACGGGAAATCATGTTGTACGCTGCTCCAAACGAAGCATTGAAGCAGTATATGGAGTTGTTTAAGAAAAAACATCTTCGATTGGTTGCAGCAGAACCACAACCGCTTGCGACATTTTTCGGCTTGGATGCGCTTTATGAAATCGAAGCGGACAGTAACTTATTGATTTGGAACGTCAACGCGACGAACCACCAATTGATTATCATTGAAGATCGTGTCCCGCGTTTGATCCGTTCGGTAGATACATTTGTTTCCACTGCATGGGATGTAGAGGTCATGGAGGATCGTCTGCACTATCGATATCAATTGGATGATGAGAATGTCGAATACATTTTAGAAGAGATGCTGTTGGAGTTTTCACGTGTACTTGATTTTTATCGTTTCTCTTTGGCACGAGATGGTCGTGAAATTAAGCGGGTCATGCTGACAGGCGATTTTCCATTTCAAGAAGAATTGGTCCGGCGATTTGAAGCGAGCTTTGATTTTGTTTTGGAACAAGTCCCGGATCAAGTGGATCTGAATGGTCAGTTGATGCCGAAAGCCTATTTACCGCTCGTTGGTCTCTCGACCACTCAAAAAGAACGCATCAATTTATTGCCGGACAGTGATGTCGCGCCCAAGTTCCCGCTGATTGCTTCACTGGTTTTATTGTTATTCGGCGGGATGATCGGTGGATATCTTTATTGGCAGACCGATCAATTTGCCGACCGGATTGAGACGGCAAATAATCAAATTCAAATTGTTCGGACGCTTCAATCCGAATCAGCCCAGTCCGCGAAACAGGAAGTCGCACAACTAAAGCAAACGGTTGAAGGTCTTGAAACGACGCCGCGTCCTGCTGTTCCGACCCTCGAACGGATCACGCGTTATTTACCGGAACGGGGGTATATTCTGCAGTTTGCGTATGGTGCCGACCAAACCGTCTCAATGAATGCTCAGTTTGAAACACTGGATGAATTAAACGGTTTTTACCGTCAACTGTTAACGGATACTTCTTTTACGGGGATCAGCTTGACAAGTGTAACGACGAAGACCATGAATGAAAAAGCAGAGGTGGTCACATCAACGGCTGTTGATCCGACGACCGGACAAGAAATGCCGACGACGACGATTACGCCGTCTGATGAAACAAAAACGGAAGAACCGCGCTATATCGGTCAGTTTGGTCTAACCGTCATTCCGGCAGAAGTCATCAAGGGAGAGACGAACCAAGCAGATCCGGAAGCACCGAAAGAAGACGGAACAACGGAACCTGCCGCCGATCCGGAGACAAATTCGGAAGAGGTGGTCCCGGATCCGGCGAATCCGGAAAGCGGTGAGGTCGTCTCGACTGAAGTAGAGGAGGTGGAAGGAAATTGAAACGATATAGTGGTTTCATTCTTTTGGCCCTGACAGTCCTGCTTGTCATCGGAGGTCTATCCTACTTTGGTTACACGACGTACACGACATATCAAGAACTGAACAAGACGGAAACAGCACTCGAACGGGAACAGATGGCGCTTGAGGCAGCTAAAGCCAACGAACAAAAAGTCGATGTGGCAGAATCCAGCTTCCTGCAAAAACAAGTACCTGTCTTGCCGGCAAATGATGATGTCATCGATGCCATCAATGCAGCCAGTCAGATTGCCGGTGTCAAGGTTCAGGGGATTACCTTCGGCGCGGCAAGTACTGATACCCCCGCCTCACCTGTCCAATCGACACCTGCTGTCGACGGTGCAATGGCAACAGAATCAGAAGTGGATGCCGCACAAGCAACAGAAGCACCGGTTACGGCA
The DNA here is from genome assembly GCA_902363455.1 of Caryophanales bacterium. Taxonomy (GTDB): domain Bacteria; phylum Bacillota; class Bacilli; order Exiguobacteriales; family Exiguobacteriaceae; genus Exiguobacterium_A. The sequence continues at coordinate 690,986 of CABJAC010000001.1, forward strand.
ACGACGGCAACCGCATTACCTGCTTCATTAGTTGTCGAGGCTCCGTCCTATTTGGATTTAATGGCATTTTTGAAGCAAATCGAACGGACGGACCGGATTACGATTTTGCGGCAAATCCAGCTGACGGGACCGGAGGAGCCGGGACCGGGCAGTCAAGCGATTGTACTTGAGGATGAAATGATGTCCTTCACGGTCGAAATTGAAAGTTATTATCGCCCGGATTTAACCAAGTTGATTCCGGATAAACAAACGCCGCTAAAAGAAACGACTCCAAAATCAGATCCGTTTGTGGATGTCACAGATAATTGAACCCTTAACAAGTGTTTCTTCGACTCGGGGAAGCACTTGTTTTTCGTTATACTCAAAGATAATACCAGTAAGACTGGTCGAAAAAGAAAGAAAAGAGCGTGATACTAATGATAACGCAACACTCATTGATTCTCGCTTCGGCGTCGCCGAGGCGGACGGAACTGTTAAGGCAAATCGGTGTGCCGCATACGATTCGACCGGCGGATGTAAGAGAAGAAGCACCACACCCGATGACGGCTGAAGAGTATGTCCGTTATCTGTCGCAGAAAAAAGCACGGGCCGTGGCACGACCGGGTGAAATTGTATTGGCTGCTGATACGGTCGTCTCACTGGATCACCGCATCCTTGAAAAACCAGTCGACCGGGAGGCTGCGCTTGAGATGTTACGTCTGTTGTCCGGACGGACGCACGAGGTCGTAACCGGTGTCACCATCTGGACAGTGGAGCGGCAAGAGACGTTTACGGTGACGACGAAGGTCCGGTTTTGCTTGATTCCGGAAAAATGGCTCCTGTCATATGTCATGACCAATGAGCCTTATGACAAAGCAGGAGGATACGGGATTCAAGGTCAGGGTGGTCTGTTCGTCGAGGCGATTGAGGGAGATTATTACAATGTCGTCGGTCTGCCGATCAATCCGATCAGCCGTCACCTTGAAACGTTTGGAATCAATCCGATGTTTGCGTAATTCCTTGTAGAGAAAGGTCGGATGCAGTGATTGAATGGCCAAAGGATAGGATTCAATTAAAGGGATTGGCGCAAGCAACGACGGTCGAATTACTCGCCTGTCTCGTCCGGAGCGGGACACGGAACCGGGGACCGCTTGAAATTGCAGAAGAGTTACTCGATATCTATCCATCGTTGATTGAACTTGAAGCGGCCGGTGTAGGCGGACTGGAGAAAGCACCAGGTGTTGGAAAAGCCAAAGCGATGCAAATCATGGCGGGGCTAGAACTTGGCCGCCGGCTTGTGACGGAACCGAAGTGGGTCCGACCAGCCGTCCGCTCACCGGAGGACGCGGCAGAATTATTAATGGAAGAGATGCGGTTATATCAGCAGGAACACTTCATCTGCCTGTATTTGAATACGAAAAACGAAGTGATTTCGAAAAAAACATTATTTATCGGAGGACTTAATACATCGATCGTCCATCCCCGTGATATTTTCCGTGAAGCCATTCGTTGTTCGGCGGCAAGCTTCATTGCCGTCCACAATCATCCGTCTGGTGATCCGACACCGAGCCGGGAAGATATTGAAGTGTCGGAACGGATGGTTGAAGCAGGCAGATTGATCGGAATCAGCTGCATTGATCATCTCGTCATCGGGCATGGACAATTTATTAGTATGAAACAGCGGGGATTTATGTAAGAATAACGTCTGAGGGGGAACTTTGCTTCCTGACCTCAGGCGTTTTTGCTTTTGTGATAACCAACGAACTGTAAACAAGCTGTAACGTTTTAACGCTTTCCTACGAAGGCTTTTCCGTTATAATTAGTGAAGTGTATTCTCAGAGAGGGGTTTTTTGAATAATGTTTGGATCATTTAGCCGTGAAATCGGCATTGACTTAGGTACGGCAAATACGCTCGTTTATGTGAAGGGGCAAGGAATCGTCGTGCGCGAACCTTCCGTTGTCGCATTCCGTACGGATACAGGAAAGATTGAAGCAGTAGGTAATGCAGCAAAAAACATGATTGGACGGACACCGGGAAACGTGACGGCACGACGCCCGATGAAAGACGGGGTTATCGCTGATTATGAAACGACAGCAACGATGATCAAATACTTCATGGATCAAGCAACAAAGAAAAAAGGATTGTTTTCGTCAAAAACAAACGTGATGATTTGTGTACCAAGTGGTATCACGTCAGTTGAAAAGCGGGCAGTTGAAGATGCGGCGAAACTGGCTGGTGCACGTGAAGCCTATACAATCGAAGAACCGTTTGCAGCGGCAATCGGAGCCGGTCTTCCGGTTTCTGAGCCAACGGGTTCGATGGTCGTTGATATCGGCGGCGGAACGACAGAAGTCGCTGTCATCTCGCTTGGCGGAATCGTCACAAGTCAATCGATTCGTGTCGGCGGCGATGAGATGGACGAGTCAATCATTCGTTACATCAAGTCGAAGTACAACTTGATGATCGGGGAGCGGACAGCTGAGACGCTGAAAATGACAATCGGTTATGCCCGCATTGACGAAGAGTCGGAAAACGAAACGATGGAAATTCGTGGACGTGACCTCGTGACAGGACTTCCAAAGCAGATTGAAGTCACGAGTGCAGAAATTTGTGACGCCTTATCGGATACGGTCGATGCGATTTTGGCTGGAGTCAAACACACGCTCGAACAGACGCCGCCGGAATTATCGGCAGACGTCATGGATCGCGGAATCGTCTTGACAGGCGGCGGTGCTCTTCTGAAAAACTTGGATGCTGTTATTGAAGACGAGACACGTATTTTGACTCTCGTTGCGGAAAATGCGCTTGATTGTGTAGCGATCGGAACAGGTAAATCACTGGAGATGATGAATGTATTGCGTTCGAAATCAGGCATCTCACAAAAAAGATAAGGACGGGATGAGCGATGAAGCGATTTTTAAATAATCGAAAACTGCTCATCACACTCCTTAGTTTTCTCCTTTTGGTGATTTTAATCGGAATTTCGCTTCAAGGACGTAACCAAAGCCACTGGTATCAAAGTTTTGTCCGTGATACCGTCGGAGTTGGTCAGCGTCTTTTTGCGACACCGATTGGCTGGATTGATGATACGGTCACTTCGGTTAAAGAAGTGCGCGATGTATATAAGGAAAATGAGTATTTAAAATCACGACTGGGGGACTATGCCGGAAATTCGGTTAAAGTGCGCGACTTGGAACGTGAAAACGATGAATTAAAAGACATGTTGAAATTAAAAGGATCGATTCGTGATTATAAATTACTTCCGGCAGAGATGATTGGCCGAACGTCTTCCGAATGGCAACGTTTTGTCACGGTCAGCATCGGACAGGAACAGGGCGTCAAAACGAATATGGCGGTCGTGACGGCGGACGGACTAATCGGACGGGTCATTCAGACGAGTGCCTACACGTCTCTCGTACAACTGTTATCGGATACGAGCCGAACGAATAATGTCTCAGCAGTCGCCGATGATACGAAAGGGAAAAGTGTTTTCGGAACGATCGAAGGATTTGATGAAGAGACGAACCGCTTAAAGTTCACGAAGATTCCGAACGATGCCAAACTGAAAAAAGGGCAGACTGTTACGACTTCCGGACTCGGTGGTAAGTATCCGAGTGGGATTGTCGTTGGGAAGATTGAACAGGTGAAATCGGATCAATACGGTGCTTCGAAAATCGCATACGTCAAACCGGCAGCAGACTTCGAACAGTTTGGTCACGTCTTTGTGATTCAACGCGAAGCGAAGGAACCTTTCGCTGAGACCGACAAAGGAGGGGACACTCGTGAATAACGTCAAGTTGTTTTTCGCCGTGTTCCTTCTTTTTATCTTAGAAGGGACGCTGTTTGCCGGACCGCTCGGAGACGGTTCTCCGTACGTCGTGCATGTGACGTTGATTGCGTTGATGTTTTTAGGACGTTATGGAAAAATCGAGCAGGCGCTTGGTTTTGGTCTGTTATTTGGTCTGTTGTATGATTTCGTCTATTCCGATATCATCGGAATTTATTTATTTGCGCTATCTGCCATTCCGCTTTTTAGTAGCTTCGTGCTAAAATATGTAAAGGAGAACGTATTAACGATTATCGTCACCTTTACGTTCAGCGCTATTTTGTTTGAACTGGATATTTATTTCTTCACGGCTTCGGTCGTAGGCGTCGGTGTTCCCTTCAAGGAACTCGCGACGCAAATCATTCCAAGGAGTCTCATTGCTCAGTTGATCGGGATCATCGTGCTGTATTATCCGATGACGCGACTGGTGCAATCCACATTTGATGAGAAAAGAGGATGAGTCATGATTGAGCGTAAGCGTTATGTAACGATGAAAGGTCATCGTGGTGGCCTCGCCGTCTATGTAAATGAAAGGTGCAGTGTGGATGAATTTCTTGACGATTTAGAATTGACGCTTGCTGACAAATCCGTCGAGAACGGACGCGCCGTACCGATTACCTTCTTCTTCGGTCGCCGTTATGTCGACGAAGGCGTTGTGACGGCTGTCGAATCTATCGTCGCGCGTCATGATTCATTTTTATTTAACGGATATGAAAGTGAATGTCTGACGAAAGAGGAAGCGAAAGCCCAGTACGGGGAACGGACATTTCATTATTTCGGCGGCACAGCCCGTAGTGGTCATGTCGTAGATGTTGAAGGATCCATTGTTGTCATTGGTGACATTAATCCGGGTGCTGTCGTACATGCGACAGGGAGTATTTACTGTCTTGGTGCACTTCGGGGAACGGTTCACGCCGGAAAAGGCGGAAATCAGCAGGCAGTAATTGCTGCCAGTGTCTTACAACCAAAATGGATTTCGATTTCTGATTTTGTCTATGAAGATCCAGACGATGCGCCGATTCAGGCATTGGATATGGGGTGTGCGTTCGTCGGAGAAACAGGAGTAGAATTTTCTCGTCTTCAAACCGTTCCGCTCGCGCGGATGGATCAATTTGCGATTGACAGTGAAAGAGGGTGACAGATATGGAACAAGTGAAAGAACAGGTACATACAGAGGCGAAATCTCAAGTGGGACGTGCCATCGTCGTCACATCCGGTAAAGGCGGCGTCGGTAAAACGACGACAACGGCGAACATCGGCACAGCGCTTGCGCTGATGGGACATTCAGTTTGTTTGGTCGATACAGATATCGGTCTTCGGAATCTGGATATCGTACTTGGACTGGATAACCGCAGTATCTACAATATCGTTGACGTCGTGACAGGACAATGTAAATTACATCAAGCCCTCGTTCGTGATAAACGTTTTGAAGAGATGTACCTGTTACCTGCTGCTCAGTCCAAGGATAAATCCTCTGTCACACCGGAACAGGTAAAAGGTATTATCGATTCTCTGAAATTAGAGTACGACTTTGTCTTGATTGACTGTCCGGCTGGGATTGAACAAGGATTTATGAATGCAATTGCCGGCGCAGATGAAGCTATCATCGTGACAACACCGGAAAAAGCAGCCGTTCAGGATGCAGACCGAATCATCGGAATGCTCGAACGATCAGAGCGAAAAATCATTCCGAAGCTCGTCATTAACCGTGTCCGCTCGCATATGATGGCGTCTGGTGACATGCTCGACATCGATGAAATCATGCGCATCTTGTCGATTGATCTTCTTGGTTTGATCATCGATGACGAAGAAGTCATTGCAGCATCTCACCGCGGTGTACCGGTGACAATGAATCCCGATAATCGGGCAGGTCTCGGGTACCGGAACATCACCCGCCGGATTCTCGGGGAATCGGTGCCACTCCTTGATATTATGGAGCAACCGCAAAAAGGATTTTTCGTGAAACTGAAAAAAATGCTTGGCATGAAATAAGATGGGGAAAAATAGACTAGAAGGGTTTTGATGCTTCTAGTCTATTTTTCATGGAGGAATGAAGATGAAATGGATTAGTGAACAGACTCCGTCTCTTGAACGGGTGGCTTTGGTCGAGGGTGGACGGGTGATCGAATACCATGAACGGATGCGCGATGAAATTCGGGTCGGAACACTGCTTCAGGCGAAAGTTGATCGTCTGCACCCGACGCTGGAAGCCGCATTTTTGATTGCGACGGACGGGACTCCGCTCTATTTACCGATCAATGAAACACTTGAGACGTTATATCGTTATCCTGAAGTTCCAACAATCGGTCAGGCGGTGCAAGTCGGACAAACTGTCCTCGTACAAGTTGTTAAGGAAGGTGCAGCACCGAAACAGCATAAAGTCACACAAAACATTACGTACGGCGGCCGCTTTCTTGTTTATTTTCCTTACGGACGCCGGATTCGTTTCAGTCGGAAGCTCGATCTCGTGGCGCAACAACAACTTTCCAGAGTGATTCAAGTCGAAGAAGAGGAAGGTATTCTTTACCGGACGGAGGCGGCGCAAGCAGAGACATCAAGCCTGCAAGCGGAATTGACACAATTGCGTGCACGTCATCACCAGATGCTGCAACAGACGACAATTACTCAAGATGAGTCGTTGATTCTTCAAGAGGCGAAACGATTGAGTCATGTTGAAGAGGCCATTGTGACAAATCGAAGTGAGAAAGAACGACTCGAACAGATGGGATTACGGGTAGAACGTCCGGTCGTCAAAGGGCGTCTTCCTGTTATGGAGCAAGTCGACCGGGCAATCGAGAAGGCGCTCGAAAAAGTCGTGTGGCTGGACGGCGGCGCTTATCTGTTGATTGAAGAAGTGGAGACAATGACGGTGATTGATATCAACAGCGGTAAAACCGTGTCCGTCAAAGAACAAAAACGGACGTTTGATCAGATTAATGAAGCAGCAGCCGTTGAAATCATGCGTCAACTCCGTCTACGCAATATCAGCGGGATGATTGCCGTTGATTTCTTGCGGGGCTCGAGTAAAGGACAGACCCGTGTCACCCAATTGTTGAAAGAACGGGCCGCACATGAATCAAAACAGATTGAAGTATATGGATTCACGAAGATGGGACTCTGTGAATTGACGCGGCAACGGCACGGGAAATCGTTGTCCGAGCGATCCTTCAATCAAGGGAAACCGTCGCGGATTGCCGTCCACCGGCAGTTGGAACCACGATTGATGGAGATGGCGACATATGCAGAAGCAGCTGTCGTGCGTGCCCCGCTCGACCTGCTCAGTCCGTTATTGTTTCAGGAAAGTCCACTTGAATTGTTTCTAATAGAAGGGGAAACCGGTATTTTATTTACCGGTACGAAAGAGGATTGTGACAATTTCGTCAAAAGACAATAAGAATCCGATCAGAAGGTTATTGACAATAGTCAACATCGTTTGGTATTCTGAATAACGTTAGTTCGTTTGGAAGCACCCAAATGACTACAACCGCACAGACCGGGTTTTAAAGCATCCGCTGCCCGTGATGGCGAGTCTGAGTTCCTAAGAGGAGGTGCACGTAATGTACGCAATTATTAAAACTGGTGGTAAACAAGTTAAAGTCGAAGCTGGCCAAGAGATCTACGTTGAGAAATTAAACGCAGACGTCGACAGCACAGTAGAATTCGGCGAAGTCTTGATCCTTGGTGGTGACGATGTTAAAGTCGGCGCTCCACTCGTAGAAGGTGCGAAGGTCGTAGCAACGGTCATCAAACACGCTCGCGCGAAAAAGATCACAGTCTTCAAAATGAAAGCTAAAAAGAACTACCGTCGTAAGCAAGGTCACCGTCAACCTTACACGAAGGTCCGCATCGAGAAAATCGAAGCGTAAGCCATGATACGTGTCAAGATTCGACGAGATGAAGCAGAGTTAATCCGCTCCATCGAAGTGACAGGACATGCCGAGTTCGCTGAGCCTGGTTTAGATTTAGTCTGTGCCGGCACATCAAGCGTGATTTTCGGGGCATACAATGCCATCGAGTCACTGCTCGGGCAGGTCCTGCTCCTTGAAATGGCAGAACAACAAGAAGGTGGCTACTTTTATGTAGAACCGTACACTGATTTAGCACCGGATGTCAGTGAACGCACCCAATTGTTACTGGAAGCGATGTTAGTCCAACTCGGAACCATCGCCGAAAGTTACGGTGAGTTTATCCAACTTGAACAAATATAGGAGGTGGATTCCACATGTTGAAACTTAATCTTCAGTTCTTCGCATCGAAAAAAGGGGTAGGTTCGACAAAGAACGGTCGTGACTCGCAATCGAAACGCCTTGGGGCGAAACGTGCAGACGGTCAAACTGTTTCTGCTGGTTCAATCCTCTACCGCCAACGCGGTACGAAGATTCACCCAGGTATGAACGTCGGACGTGGTGGCGATGATACACTTTTCGCAACTGCAACTGGTGTCGTTCGTTTCGAACGTCTCGGACGCGACAAAAAACAAGTCAGCGTTTACCCAGCATAAGTGATCGATGAAGCAGACTCTAGCCACTTTCAGGGGTTAGGGTCTGCTTTTTTTAGGAGGGAACGACCGATGAAGGATGAGCAGGTACTGGATCTTTTGAAGTCACTTCGTCACGAATGGTTGAATCGATTGCAACTCGTTCGTTCTTATAGCGCGATGGGTGACGAGGCGGCTGTTGAATCGATCTGTTCAGTCTACCGGGAGCAAGCGTCACGAGAAGGACGGCTCTCCTTGATTGAATTGCCGAAAGCAGCGCTCACACTACAACGAGCGGATTGGGCAGGCTTAACTGTCGAATATGATGTGATTGAGAAACCAAAGCAGATCGATGATTCGCGTCTCGCGACCATCATTGAAGCTGCGCTTGACATGATAGAAGTGGGGAATGGAGAAGTATCCGTAACCTTTCATGAGGGCGTGACCATCGAGATCTATCGGGATCTACTAGATATGTCGCGCCTTAAAGATCTAGTGACGCCGATGGAGATCGAGTCACAGACGGAACATGAGTGTGTGATCGAAATCGAAAGTCTTCCTGTAGAGGAAGAACAGTAATAGGAGGGATCTGACATGTTTGTCGATCAGGTAAATATTTATGTAAAAGCAGGAGATGGAGGACGCGGGCAAGTTGCGTTCCGTCGCGAAAAATATGTTCCAGACGGTGGTCCGGCCGGAGGAGATGGTGGTCATGGTGCCCACGTCGTCCTCGAAGTGGATGAGGGGCTACGGACGTTGATGGATTTCCGTTACAAACGTCACTTTAAAGCTGTCCAAGGTGAAAACGGGATGTCGAAAGGGATGCATGGTCGCAAAGCCGAGCATCTGGTCGTTAAAGTTCCACCCGGTACAGTCGTCTACGACGATGATACGGATGCAGTCATTGCCGATCTCGTTCACCACGGTCAACAAGCGATCGTCGCAAAAGGTGGACGCGGCGGACGTGGAAACTCACGTTTTGCAACTCCGGCCAACCCGGCTCCGGAACACGCGGAGAATGGTGAACCAGGGGAAGAGAAGTATTTAAAACTCGAATTGAAAATGTTGGCGGATGTCGGACTCGTCGGTTTCCCGAGTGTCGGGAAATCAACGATGCTTTCAATCGTCTCAGCGGCGCGTCCAAAAATCGGAGCGTACCACTTCACGACGATTACACCAAACATCGGTGTCGTTGAAACAGAAGACAGCCGCAGCTTTATCATGGCCGATTTACCGGGTCTGATTGAAGGGGCGAGCGAAGGAGTAGGTCTCGGTCACCAATTCCTGCGTCACGTCGAACGGACAAAAGTTATCGTCCATGTCATCGACATGAGTGGGATGGAAGGACGCGATCCTGTTGAAGATTACAACATCATCAACAAAGAACTCGCCGACTACAACTTGCGTTTGACAGAACGACCGCAAGTCGTCGTTGCAAATAAAATGGATATGCCGGATGCGGAAGCCAATCTGGAAGTATTTAAAGAAGCTTTCCCGGACTTGGAAGTGTTTGCGATTTCAGCTGCAACACGTCAAGGGTTACGCGATCTTCTGTTCCGAATTGCGGATCTTGTAGATGCAACACCTGAATTCGGTCTGGAAGAACTCGAAGAAAAAACAGCGACACCACGCGTCGTCTACGGATATGAAGCACCGGAAGCCGGCTTTACGATTTCGAAAGACGAAGATGATTGCTTCGTCATCAAAGGACCACGGATTGAGAAACTGTTCACGATGACAAACTTCATGCGTGAAGAGTCCATCAAACGTTTCGCCCGGACATTGCGTCAAATGGGTGTCGATGAAGAGCTTCGTAAAATGGGTGCGATTGACGGCGACGTCGTTCGAATCCGTGACTTCGAATTCGAATTCATCGAGTCGTCGTTCTAATCGAAACGGTCAAATAAGTTCATTTGAGAAATGGAGTGTGAGAGCATCGTGGACCCACTTCCCGCGATTCAGTTCATCTGGTTCTTCGTCTTACTAGTTATTTCAGCATTCTTTTCGTCTTCTGAAACAGCCTTATCTAGTGCGAATCGGTTACGGATCTTACATCAGTCGGAAGAGGGCAACGCACGTGCGACACAAGCACTCCGTCTGTTACAACGTTATGAGGAGACACTCACCGCCATCCTGATCGGAAATACACTGTCGAATCTAGGTGTAGCGATGATCGGCGGGTGGTTGGCGATGTCCTTGTCGACGGATTTGTTGATGCAAATCAGCATCATTTTCCTGACGTTTTTGTTCATTTTGTTGTTTGGGGAGTTAATTCCTAAATCGTATGCGCGGGAACATGCGGAAACGTATGTGTTTTGGATCAGCAGTCCGCTTCACCTCTGTTTGGTCGTCTTCAAACCCTTCATTTTTGTATTCCTGAAGTTACGACAAGCCGCATTGGTGCTGATTGGTGCCGATCCGAAAGGACCACTCGTCACGGAACAAGAACTCCGTGCACTTGTTGATATCAGTGAAGAAGAAGGGATCATGAATCAAGCCAGTGCGGAAATCGTTCATCGCGCTGTTGATTTCAAGAATGTCACGGTCGAGGAAGCGTTGACACCCCGAACGGACATTCAAGCGATCGATATTGATGCGAGTTTTGATGACATCTTACAGGAAGTTCAAAAAGGCGGCTTTTCACGCTTGCCGGTCTATAAAGACTCCATCGATCACATCATCGGTGTCTTATCCGAACGCGATTTTTTACGTGAATTCGTAAAACACGGTCGGGTGGAGATTCGAGAGTTGATTCGACCTGTCTCATTTGTCGTTCCACAAACGCATATCATGGATCTTTTGCCTGAGTTAAAGGTAAAACAGTCCCATATGGCGGTTGTACTGGACGAGTTTGGCGGGACAGCAGGACTCATCACGCTCGAGGATATCCTCGAAGAGCTGGTTGGTGAAATTTGGGACGAACACGATGAATCACTGGAGTACACGAAACAAGTCGGAACGAATCGTTACGAATGTCTCGCTGAATATGACATTGAAGATTTTTGTCATCAATTTGGTCTGACGATGCCGGAAACAGATGCGCAATCACTTGGCGGATGGATTATGGAAGATGTCGGTCATATTCCGGAAGAGGGCACGCAGATGGTGTATCGACAAGTCACTTTGACTGTCTTACACGTCGAGAATCGTCGTGTTCGAACGGTCTTGGCAACATTTTCTGATGAACCACCTGTTGAGCCGATCGATGAGTCCGTCTGATCTAAACCACAAAAAGGTCCATTCCGTAAAAAAAACGGGATGGACCTTTTTTGATATGCGCATTTGCATGGAATACATGGACTAAGCTCAGACATCCAGTTCTGAAACGAGGATACCTAACCGGTCAAGGGCTTCAATCGCCGCGTCCAAAGCTTCTTCATTATCGGCTTCGAGTGTATGGATATGGACACCATCTGTCAGGCTGGACAGAGGTGTAGCCTGTGTTTCTTCAAGCCGCTCGATCAAGGCACGGACATCCCGCCGGCTTTTCAACATCAATTCACCTGTTAAAAACCCATACACCGGATGTTCGACGATGACATCTCGCAAAATGACACCTTCATCAACAATGGCATCACATTCAGCTTTTAATTGATCGTAACCGTGACGGCAGACGACTTTTCGAATCCGACGGGTTCCGTCGAGCACCGGATCATTTAATAAGTATCCTCTGGCGGTCGCGACGACCGGATATCCTTTAGCTTTTAACAATGATAAGTCTTGCACGATGACCTGACGACTCACCCCCGCTTGTTTTGCCAGTTGTGTGCCGGTAACAGGACGATCATTTTCTTGGATCATTCGCAGTAATTCTTGCCGGCGTTCTTCTCCGGACTGTCTTCTTTCCATGACGACTCCTACCTTTCTCTTAATCTGATTCATCCAGTGAACAAAGTACAGCGATACACTGATTGACTTCTTCGGTAGTGGTGGTGCGGCCAAAGCTCAGACGAATGAGTCCATGCGCTGCTGAATCATCATATCCGATTGCACGTAACGTCGCATTTGGACCATTTTCACCTGCACGACAAGCACTTCCTGCCGAGACGGCAATGCCAGCACGGTTCAGGGCAAGAAGGACGAATTGACCATCCCGTTGTTTTGTCCGGATGGCGCAAATCGAGTCGAGTTGCTGAGGCGATTCAATGATGTGATACCGAGTAGAGGGAAGTCTTTTTTTTAGCATACCACGAAATCTTTTACTCGATGCCTGGATCTTTTGATTTTCATTACGGTACCGCTGGCACGCCATCAAGAATGCAGCAATTCCCGGGACGTCGACCGTGCCGGGACGAATCCCGAACTCGTGATGGGCTTCATAATACGGACTGAATAACGGGCGTCGCAAGTAGACGGCGCCAAGACCTTTTGGACCGTAGACTTTATGACTGCTGATCGTATAGGCATCGACATCTTTTAAACAGACGGGCTGCTTTAAAAATCCTTGAACTCCGTCGCAATGCACTAAAATATTGTTTTTCCGGCAAAAGGCAGCGATGTCAGCGACCGGAAACACAAAACCGGTGTCGGAATTGACGTGTTGGACGGAGACGACACCGATGTCGTCGGTGCAAGCCTCACGAAAGGTGTTCCAGTCAAATTCTCCTGTCGGTAACAAGTTAATCGTCACCGTTTGATGGGCCAAGCGTTTTAATGGGAGCAGGACGGAATCGTGTTCAGATGCAAGTGTCAAGACAGTTGTCTTCTTACTTTGGCGAAGCAAATGACTGAGCGCGATATAGTTTGCTTCTGAACCACTGCCGGTAAATAAGATATTTCCTTCGGTTAATTGGAGCCAATCAAGCAGTTGAGCACGGGCTTGGTTTAATAATCGGAGGGCATCATCCCCCGCGTCATGGAGCGAAGAACTGTTGCCGTAGGCGGTTTCTGCCGTTCTTTTGTATTGTTCCAACGCATCCGGATGGATAGGGGTCGTTGCAGCATGATCCAAATAAATCATCAGTTATCGTATCCTTTCATCTTGTCACTCAGCTAAAAATATGCCAAACTTATTGTCAAGTCAATAGTAAACAAATAATACAGAGGTGTAAAACAAATGTCTTTACATAAAGAATTGGAAGTCGACCTATTAATTGTTGGGACAGGACTGGCGGCAGTTTCGGTTGCCTTACACGTCCCAGCGTCCATGAACGTCCTGCTCGTCTCAAAAGGCAAGAAGACCGAGACGAACTCGATGCGGGCACAAGGCGGCATTGCGTCCGCCTATCTGGAGCAGACACATCTCTCCCATCAAGCGGATACAATCCAAGCGGCAAAAGGACACACCCACGAAGAGACGATTGAGTTCATTACAGAGGCCGGCCGGCATGTCATCACCGAGCTGGAATCGTTTGGCGTGACCTTTGATCGGGACGCATCCGGACACTATGCACTCGGACGGGAAGGTGCTCACAGTCTGCCACGAATTTTTCACAGCGGTGGCGACCAAACGGGTGAACGGATGATGACTCGTTTGTTGCAACAACTTCAGCACCCGATTTTGGAGGATACGGTGGTGACGGAGCTGTTGATGAATGGTCAACAGGTTGTCGGAGCCTTTGGATACCAAGGGGAAAATCCGATTCGGATTTCCGCTCGAGCTGTGGTTTTGGCGACGGGAGGGATTGGCGGATTATTCCTGACGTCGACGAACGATCCGAGTCTGACCGGAGACGGTCTAGCACTTGCCGGTCAAGCGGGAGCCGAACTGGCCGACTTAGGATACATTCAGCACCATCCAACGGTCCTGGTCCACGACGGTAAGAGCCAAGGGTTGATCACAGAAGCCTTGCGGGGAGCTGGGGCTTATTTGATGACAGCAGACGGTCGACGATTGATGGTTGACCATCCGCAAGGTGACTTAGCGGCGCGGGACGAAGTGGCTGCCGTCATTACTGCAACGAGAAAAAACGAGCCGGTGTATTTGAATACGACCATGGTTCAGGCGCTTGATCAACGATTCCCGACGTTTGTTGAAAAATGTGAATCATTGAACATATCGCCTGATCTCGTCGAAGTGACGACAGGTGTTCATTTCTTGATGGGCGGAATCAAGACGGATCAAACGGGACGGACGACGGTGCCCGGATTGTATGCGGTCGGGGAGACGGCTTCAACCGGTTTGCACGGAAAAAACCGTCTCGCTTCGAACTCGCTTCTCGAGTGTTTTGTGATTGGGAAACAACTGGCTCAGCAACTTCAGCTGCCGGAGCGACAACCGTTGCCGAACAGACGTGTACAGGACGACGAAACCCGTGCTGTCGAATCCTTGCTGACTGAGGTTCTGCAGGTAGAGTTGCATGAAAAATTGCTCGAGGATGCCCTGCGAACAATCGAGCTGTCGTCAGACGGTCAGCGGACAGGACGGCAAGCAGAAATCAATCAGTTAAAAACGAGGACGGCCCGGTTGTTGTTAGAAGGGGCGATCCGACGCGTAAAAGGAGAACAAGTACATGAACAAATGGTTACTGCGGCAACAACTTGAAGGTTTTTTAACGGAAGATATCGGTCATCAAGATGTGACCAGTGAAGTATGTCTGACCGGAAGCGAGCAGGGAGTCGGACGATTCATTGCTAAAGAATCCGGCGTCTTTTGCGGCGAGCTCGTTTTAACCGAACTTGCAGCGTTGCTCGGAGTGGAGCAGGAGCTTTTAGTCAAGGATGGACAAGCGATTGAACAGGGACAAGTCCTTGCCCGGTGGTCCGGACATTTGCGATCGATTTTGACAGGCGAACGGGTCGCCTTGAATCTGATTCAACGCACATCAGGAATTGCGACGCTGACACATCAGGCGGTCCGACAAGCGGCGGGACACGTTCGGATCTTAGACACCCGGAAGACGACACCCGGATTGCGGATGCTTGAGAAACATGCCGTCCGGATCGGTGGAGGATTTAACCACCGAGGGCGCCTCGATGACGCAGTCATGATTAAGGACAATCACATCACGGTCGCCGGATCGATTACGGCAGCCGTGGAACGGGCGAAACGACAGATTGGTCATACGACACCAATCGAGGTCGAGGTCGAGACAGCGGATGAAGTCGAAGAAGCAGTGGCGGCAAACGTGGATATCATCATGCTCGACAACCGTTCGCCAGAAGAGGTCAAGGTGTTACGGCAACGCATACCGGCTCACATCACCGTCGAATTGTCGGGTGGGATTACCCTCGACACGTTACCTGCTTATTGTCAGACCGGTGCCGATTACATCTCGCTTGGTGCGTTGACGCATTCAGCGCCCGCACTGGATATCAGTATGAAAATCGTAGGAGGAAAAAAAGATGAAGCTTGATTTGTTTACCGATAACGGCATTCCGAAAACGTATTTGGCAAAATCAGATGCAGAGCTGATTGCTGTGATTGAAGGTGTGAAATCCCGCATGGGCAGTCGATTATTTTTACCGGCCCATCATTATCAAAAAGATGAAGTCGTCCAGTTTGCCGATGCGACAGGAGATTCGCTTCAGCTCGCGCAAATCGCGAAAAAGATGACAGCGGCGGAGTATACCGTGTTTTGCGGCGTTCATTTCATGGCGGAGACGGCAGATATGCTGACCTCGAGTAACCACACGGTCGTCTTGCCAGATATGCGGGCCGGATGTTCGATGGCTGACATGGCAAATGGTTTTCAGACGGAACGTGCTTATGAGATCTTATCGGAGCGTCTCAAACGTTCCATTCTCCCGTTGACATATGTCAATTCAACGGCGGAAATCAAAGCGTTTGTGGGTCGCCACGGTGGTGCGACCGTCACTTCGTCCAACGCCGTCCGGATGGTCGAATGGGCGCTTGCGGAACGAGAGATTCTGTTTTTCCTGCCGGATCAACACCTTGGCCGAAACACGGCGCATGCATTGGGCGTTCCGCTTGAACAGATGGCGGTCTGGGATCCGATTGCAGATGAGCTGTTGTTTGACGATACAGATGATGAGATTCGGGTCATCCTTTGGAAGGGGCATTGTTCGGTCCATGAAAAGTTCACCGTCGGTCAAATCGAACAATTCCGAAAATCAGAACCCGACCGGACGATTCTTGTCCATCCGGAATGTTCGTTTGAAGTCGTCGCGGCTTCTGATTTGAACGGTTCGACGGCGTACATCATTCAGCAGATTGAACAGGCGGAACCGGGAACAAAATGGGCAATTGGGACAGAAATGAATCTGGTACAACGCTTGGCAAAAGATCACCCGGAGCTCGATATCGTCTCGTTGAATCCCTTCATGTGTCCGTGCCTGACGATGAACCGGATTGATTTACCGCACCTTGCGTGGTCACTTGTTCAGATCGAAGCAGGAGAGCCTGTCAACATCATCACGGTGGATCCGGAAACGACCCGGTATGCCGTCCTCGCGCTTGAGCGGATGCTCGAACGTTCTTAAAATCAAGTCATATAAAAGTCGTTTTAGACAGGCGAGGATGGTAGATTTAAAATCTGCCATCCTCACTTTTTTATATGACTATTTAGATTGCGCGATTGCTACGTTTACGGAATTACGTTTTGAAGAGCTTCCTCGTTATATGCTACAATAACACGAGAGTTTCTTAATGGATGGGAGCGTTCTAAAGTGATAGAATTCGTACGCGGCGAAGTCGCTTATGTCTGTGCGGAATTCGTGACGATCGAGGTCGGGGGGATTGGCTACAAAATCGTAGCACCGAACCCGTTTTTTTATCGGACCGGAGACGAACAGGTTATCGTATATACGTATCATTATGTCAGAGAAGATCAGGAAGTATTGTTCGGATTCCGTTCCCGACGCGAGCGGGCACTGTTCACGAAATTACTTGGTGTGACCGGCATTGGTCCAAAAGGGTCACTTGCCATCGTGGCATCGGGAGACGTGGACGCACTCGTTGAAGCGATTGAACAGGAAAAGGAAAGTTATTTGATTAAGTTCCCGGGTGTCGGTAAAAAGACAGCGAAACAGATGA
Source organism: Caryophanales bacterium (assembly GCA_902363455.1). Taxonomy (GTDB): domain Bacteria; phylum Bacillota; class Bacilli; order Exiguobacteriales; family Exiguobacteriaceae; genus Exiguobacterium_A. The sequence continues at coordinate 708,204 of CABJAC010000001.1, forward strand.
CCCTGGATTTAAAAGGCAAATTGGCTGAACTGGCACCAGATTATATCCCGAGCGAAGGTTTGTTTGCACAAGGAAACGCCGAACTGAACGAAGCATGCGAAGCCTTGACGGCACTTGGTTACAGCGATCGGGAAGTCGAAAAAGTCAAAAAAGCGCTTCAAGGCGAAGTATTGTCCACCGACCAATATGTGAAACGGGCGTTGCAGCTGTTATTGAATGTGAGGTGAGGATATGGAAGAGCGTATTTTGTCAGAATCTGCCCACGCAGAAGATCAAGAAGAGTGGAGTTTACGTCCACAGACGCTGGATCAGTACATCGGTCAAGAAAAGGCGAAGGGCAATTTGAGTGTCTTCATCCAAGCGGCAAAAATCCGTCAGGAAACGCTGGATCACGTGTTGTTATATGGTCCACCGGGACTTGGGAAGACGACGCTTGCGACCATCATCGCCAATGAGATGGGTGTCGGGATCAAGACGACAGCCGGACCGGCGATTGAGCGTCCGGGAGATTTGGCAGCCATTCTCTCCTCGCTTGAACCGGGAGATGTCTTGTTCATCGATGAGATTCACCGTCTGAGCCGCTCGATTGAAGAAATTTTATATCCGGCGATGGAAGACTATTGTCTCGACATCGTCATCGGTCAAGGTGAACTGGCACGAAGCGTTCGGATTGACTTACCACCATTTACGCTCGTCGGCGCTACGACGCGGGCCGGTATGTTATCGGCACCGCTCCGTGACCGATTTGGTGTGACGCTGAAACTCGAGTACTACACGATGCCGGAATTGTCAGCCATCGTCACGCGGACGTCCCGCTTGTTTGGTTTTGAAGCGGACCGGATGGCAGCAGAAGCGATTGCGCTCCGCTCACGAGGGACACCCCGTGTTGCGAACCGTCTCTTACGGCGGGTCCGCGACTTTGCTCAGGTCGCTCATCAAACCGCAATTGACGCGACACTGGCAACGAGTGCGCTGGATCGCCTGCATGTCGACGCGCTCGGACTCGATGATGTTGATCACCGGTTGTTACGTTCGCTTGCCGAACGGTTTGCGGGTGGTCCGGTCGGTCTTGAGACGATTGCTGCGACAATCGGTGAGGATGCGCAGACGATCGAAGACGTCTACGAACCGTATTTACTTCAACAGGGATTTTTACAACGGACACCACGCGGACGTGTCTTGACGCCGTTTGCACGGCAACATTTAGGATTGAAAGAAGGAAATTAAAGATGGATGTAAATTTATTTGATTTTCATTTACCAGAAGAACAGATTGCTCAAGTCCCGCTGCTCGACCGGACCAGTTCGAAATTGATGGTCATCAACCGGGAGACGGGTGCGCTTCGTCACGAGAAGTTCCATGACATCGTGTCACACTTCAACGCAGGGGATACGCTTGTCATCAACGATACAAAAGTCTTACCGGCCCGTTTGTTCGGCGTCAAGGAAGAGACGGGTGGTAAAATTGAACTGTTGTTGCTCAAACAGACGAGTGATGATGTTTGGGAGACCCTCGCGAAACCTGCGAAACGGGTTAAACCGGGAACCGTGCTGTCATTTGGCGACGGTTTACTGCGGGCAGAATGTATGGAAGCCCTCGAGGACGGCGGACGGATCTTGAAGTTTTCCTATACAGGGATCTTTTACGAAGTACTCGATCAGTTGGGAACGATGCCGTTGCCACCGTACATCCATGAACAATTGGAAGACCAGGACCGTTATCAGACGGTCTATGCCCGGGAACGGGGGAGTGCGGCAGCCCCGACAGCAGGACTTCACTTTACGCCGGAATTGTTGCAAGCGTTGACGGACAAAGGGGTCAAGCTCGCGCCATTAACCCTGCACGTCGGACTCGGCACGTTCCGACCGGTTTCGGTCGATGATGTCGACAGCCACAAGATGCACAGTGAATACTATGAGTTGCCGGAATCGTCGGCACAAATTTTACGGGACACCCGTAAGAACGGCGGCCGGATCATCGCTGTCGGAACAACATCGACGCGGACACTCGAGACCGTCATTCGGGATCATGGTGATTTCGTCGAAGCCTCCGGTTGGACGGATATTTTCATCTATCCCGGTCAAGAGATCAAAGGAATCGACGGATTGATCACGAACTTCCACTTACCCAAGTCGACATTGATCATGCTCGTATCCGCGTTGTCGACACGCGAACACATCTTACATGCCTATGAAGAAGCCGTTGCGCAAGGATACCGATTCTTTAGTTTCGGAGACGCAATGTTCTTAACGAGAGAGGAATTAAACCGATGACAAAACATGCAGTAACTTACGAACACATCAAAACCTGTAAACAATCCGGTGCGCGGTTAGGAATCGTCCATACGCCGCACGGTAGTTTCGAGACACCCGTCTTCATGCCGGTCGGGACACAAGCGACGGTCAAGACGATGGCACCGGAACAAATCAAGGATATGAATGCCAACATCATCCTTTCGAACACGTACCATCTTTGGGTCCGTCCCGGTCATGATGTCATTAAAGAAGCCGGCGGACTGCACAAATTCATGAACTGGGACGGAGCGATTTTAACCGATTCCGGTGGTTTCCAAGTCTTTTCGCTCGCCGATTTACGGAACATCACGGAAGAAGGCGTCCATTTCCGCAATCACTTGAACGGCGATAAGCTGTTCCTGTCACCGGAAAAAGCAATGGAGATTCAGAACGCCCTTGGTTCGGACATCATGATGGCGTTTGACGAATGTCCGCCGTTCCCGGCTTCTCATGAATACATGAAAGCGTCTGTCGAACGGACAAGCCGTTGGGCGGAACGCTGCCTTGCTGCACACGAACGTCCGCAAGATCAAGCGTTGTTCGGCATCATCCAAGGTGGCGAGTATGAAGACTTACGCCGTCAGAGTGCACGTGACCTCGCGTCGCTTGATTTCCCGGGTTATGCCGTTGGTGGATTGTCGGTTGGAGAACCGAAAGACGTCATGTACCGCGCACTTGATTTTACGACACCACTCATGCCGGAAGACAAACCGCGTTACTTGATGGGAGTCGGTTCACCGGATGCGTTGATCGAAGGTGCGATTCGCGGGATTGATATGTTTGACTGTGTCTTACCGACACGGATTGCACGAAACGGGACCTTGATGACATCAAGCGGACGCCTTGTCGTCCGAAATGCCAAATATGCCCGTGATTTCCGTCCGCTCGACGAAAAATGTGATTGCTACGCATGTAAGAATTACTCACGTGCCTATATCCATCACTTGATTCGGGCACAGGAAACGTTTGGTCTGCACCTCTGTTCGACACATAATCTTCACTTCCTTGTCAAGTTGATGGAAGGCGTCCGTCAAGCGATTCGTGAAGACCGTCTGCTTGATTTCAAAGACGAATTCTTCGAAGAATACGGCTACAATTTGCCAAACGCGAAGAATTTCTGATAAATGGTCTGACAATTCCATTCTTTTTACGGTATAATGAACGTGATTTGAATGAAAAGGAGCTGACTCAGATGCAACAATTATTGACATTCCTCCCGATGATCTTGATCTTCGTGGTGTTTTATTTCTTGTTGATTCGTCCACAGAACAAACGCCAGAAGCAAGTGCGTGAGATGCAAACCCAGTTATCACGCGGTGACTCGATCGTTACGATCGGTGGCCTTCATGGGGTCGTACAAAAAGTAGATGAGACAACAGTCACATTGAAATCGGGTAACGCGCAATTGACGTTTAACCGTAGTGCGGTCGCAGAAGTTACGAAAAAATCGACTGCTGTCATGGACGACGAAATCGTCGAATGAGGCTCGAAACAGACGCTTTCCGAATTCGGAAGCGTCTTTTCTGTTTATATATGAGAAAAACGATTGCTAAGATTACCAATTCTTATGTAAGCTAGGATAGGATAAGAAAGTTGTCTGAAAATATAATGGGATTGAGAGAAAGGACAATGTAGCATGATTAAGAAAGGAAAACTGGCCACATTCTTCATCATCGTTGCCGCGCTGCTCGTTTTGATCGGCACGACGTCGAGTTGGCTCTTAAAAGACACGAAACTCGGTTTAGACTTAAAAGGCGGGTTTGAAGTGTTGTATGAAGTACAACCATTAAAAAAAGGTGACGTCATCGATGCTAATGCAATGAGCGCGACGCTGACAGCAATCGAAAACCGGGTTAACGTACTCGGTGTTTCTGAGCCGGACATTCGGATTGAAGGAGATAACCGGATCCGTGTTCAACTGGCAGGTGTCAAAAATCAGGGTGAAGCGCGTCAGATTCTATCTTCGACCGCCGAATTGTCATTCCGAGACATCAACGACAAAGTGTTACTTGATGGATCAGACTTAAAGGCAAAAGGAGCAAAAGTCGGATACGATCCGCAGACCAATGCACCACTCGTCGAACTGACGATGAAATCAAAAGAGAAATTTTATGAAGTGACACAAGAAGTGTCAAAAATGCAACCACCAGCGAATCGTCTTGTCATTTGGCTCGATTATGAAAAAGGCGATACGTACGAAAAAGAGATTCAAAAAGAAAATTCCAAAATTGTCTCTGATGCGTCGGTCCAACAACCGATCAACTCGGATAAAGCCATTATCTCCGGTGGCGATATCACAGCAGAATACGGCAAACAACTTTCATCGATCCTCAATGCTGGAGCACTTCCGGTGAAATTGGATGAAATCTATTCGACGTCTGTCTCGGCCGCATTTGGTCAAGACGCGCTCGATCAGACGTTGTTTGCTTCGATGATCGGTGTCGCAGCCGTCTTCTTGTTCATGTTGCTGTTTTACCGGGTATCCGGCTTAGTGTCGATCATTACACTATTATTCTACATCTACCTCGTCATGATTTTCTTTAACGGAATCAATGCCGTACTAACCTTACCGGGGATTGCTGCCCTTGTATTGGGTGTCGGGATGGCAGTGGATGCCAACATCATCACAGCCGAACGGATTAAAGATGAACTCCGAAGCGGGAAATCGGTCTTGTCGGCGTTCAAAGCCGGTAACCGCCGTTCATTCGGCACGATTCTTGATGCGAACTTGACGACGTTGATTTCGGCAGGAGTACTTTATTACTTCGGAACAAGTACCGTCAAAGGATTCGCAATCATGTTGATGGTTTCGATTGCTGTCACGTTTGTTACGAATGTCTTTATCTCCCGTTACTTGATGCAACTTCTCGTCAGCAGCCGCTGGTTTGATAAGAAAAAAACCTGGTTCGGCGTAAAGGAGAGTGAAATTCGTGAACTTTAATCCAACGAAATTCGACTATGTTAAACATCGGAAAATTTACTTTACGATTACAATTGCCTTAGTGCTGATTTCTGTCCTATTACTCGCGTTTCGGGGACTAAACCTCGGAATCGATTTTACAGAAGGAACGCGGGTAGAAATCTCTTCAACAAATACGATTAAAGAATCTGAAGTTCGCTCTGTCATTGAAGATGCTGGAATTGATGCAGCTGAAATCAACGGTGTTCAATTTGCCCAAGGTGGAAAACTGGCCAACGTAACGTTCGTTGGAGAGTTCAGTCAGGAACAAATCTCGAAAATGAAACAGGTCATTGAAGCCAAGTATAAAAAAGAACCGAGCATCTCGACCGTCTCGGCTCAAGTCGGTCAAGAAATCGCCCGTAATGCGATTTATGCCGTCTTGTTGGCTTCACTCGGAATCGTCATTTACGTCTCGTTCCGTTTCCAACCGCTTTACGGGATTGCGACAGTCCTCGCCCTGCTCCATGACGCGTTGATGATTATCGCATTCTTCTCGTTGTTCCAAATTGAGGTCAATCTGTACTTCATCGCAGCGATTTTGACCATCATCGGTTATTCCGTCAATGATACGATCGTTACCTTTGACCGGGTCCGGGAAAACTTAGGTCTTGCTGAAAAAGGTGGTCGTCAAGTGACGTTCAGTGAATTGTCGCACATCGTTAATGAATCGATTCAACAGACAATCATTCGTTCGATCAATACGGTCGTAACGGTCATCATGACGGCAGCTGCCCTTTATATCTTCGGCAGTGAAGCCATCCGTGGCTTCAGTCTTGCCTTATTGGTCGGTTTGATCATGGGGATGTACTCTTCGATCTTCATCGCAGCCCAACTGTGGCTTGTCATGAAAGGTCGGACACTCAAATCATCGAAACAAGCTTCATAACCTGACCCGTGTTAGCTATCGCTAACGCGGGTTTTGTTCTATAATGATGAAGTTGATTGGAGGGATTAGATGTATCATTCAAAGAAAACATGGATCGACAAAGAAGTCGATTCACTTAAAATAGACGAATTAGCCGACCAGGTGAACGTATCCCGACAGGTCGCGCACCTGCTCGTTCAGCGGGGGTTCGACACAGCTGACCAAGCCAAAGCTTTTTTGGGAACCGATCAAACGGCGTTCCATGATCCTTTCTTGTTTCAGGACATGAACAAGGTCGTGGCCCGGATTCAGCAAGCAGCGGACGAAGGTGAGATGATTTTGATTTATGGCGACTACGACGTCGACGGTGTCAGTTCCGCTGCTATTTTATGGCATGCGTTGATTGAAATCGGTGCGATGGCGGAATGTTATATCCCGAATCGTTTTACAGAAGGTTATGGACCAAACGAGGCGGCGTTCAAGTGGGCTGCGGAAGAGGGATTTGGTCTCGTCATCACGGTCGACTGCGGGATTTCCGGGATCGAGGAAGCCGTCGTCTTAAAAGAACTCGGTGTCGATTTGATCATCACGGATCACCATGAAGCAAAAGACGTGTTGCCGGATGCCTTTGCAATGATCCATCCTGGAATCGATCCCAACTACCCATATTCAAAGCTTGCCGGAGCCGGTGTTGCCTTTAAGGTTGCCCATGCGTTGCTCGGGCGCATGCCGGAAGAACTGCTCGACTTGGCTGTCCTTGGAACGATTGCCGACCTGGTACCGTTAGTCGGTGAAAACCGTTTGCTTGCAGCAAAAGGGATTGAAGCGTTGAACGCCAGTGAACGACCGGGCATCCTGGCCTTACGGAAAGTCTGCAGTCTCGTTGAAGAAGAGTTGACGGAAGAATCGGTTGGTTTTGCCTTTGGTCCCCGGATCAATGCGGCAGGTCGACTCGACTCGGCGATGCCGGCACTTGAGATGTTACTCGCGGAAACGATTGAGGAGGCCAGTCTGCTCGCGGAGCAACTCGATCAGCAGAATAAGCAACGGCAAGATATCGTCAAAAACATTGCAGAAGAAGCAACCGAACTGGTAGAACAGCATTATTTATCAGACCGTGTCTTAGTTGTCGATTCGGATCAGTGGAATCCCGGTGTCGTCGGAATTGTAGCGTCCCGGCTCGTTGAAAAGTATCATCGACCAGTCATTCTGTTGTGCCACGATAGAGAAAAAGGGACTGCAAAAGGTTCAGGTCGTTCGATTGCAGCGTTTGACTTATTTGCCGAGTTAAATCAATGTGCTGATATCCTGCCGCACTTTGGGGGACATCCGGCTGCGGCCGGCATGACATTGTCATCCGAAAACGTCAGTGTTCTGCGGGAACGATTGAATGCTCAAGCTGCAAGTTTACCGGAAGAAGCCTTCATCGCGACGACAGAAATTGATTTACGCTTAACTGTTTCTGATGTCTCGATCGGATTGATTGAAGAGATGGGACGGTTGGCCCCGTTCGGTATGGGTAATCCATCGCCCCGTGTTGTCGTGGAAGGAGCGAATATTCGTGACTTGAAACGAATCGGTCGTGATTTGACACATTTAAAGGTACTCGTGACGGACGGGAAAACGGAGCTGGATGGAATCGGATTCGGATTTGGTGACGCGGTCGATGAAGTTTCGTCACTGGCAGAAGTTTCGTTGATGGGGAGTCTGAACATCAATGAATGGAACGGATTCCGTAAACCACAACTGATGATTCAGGATTTGGCAGTCGTGGATTACCAACTGTTTGATTACCGTGGTGGAAAAAAGCCGTTGACGAATGTGTTTGAGCTTCCACACGAAATGACGACGTTCGTTGCGTTTTCGGAAGAAACACAATCCAAATATGCCGAGCGTCCGCTAAATGGCGAGGCTAAAGCGAATGTTGTCTTTTTGGATTTACCGGAAGAAGAGTCGGCCTTTTTGCCCTACTTGAAACAAGCGGAACGGATCTACTGTGCTTTCAAAGACGAAGGGTACTATTTCGAAACGATCCCATCACGGGAAGAATTTAAGCATTATTTCAATTACTTTGCAAAATGTCCCCGTGATGAGCTCCGAATCGGACTGGTTCGTTTGTCGAAATCTCGAAAATGGTCGAAACGTTCGATTAACTTTATGCATTCAGTGTTTTCGGAACTTGATTTTCTTGTTACAATGGAGGACGGGCTGCCGGGTGTGAACCCGAATGCTGAAAAACGGGACTTGACGGAAGCTGCGACGTACAAGCGTCATGAAGAACGTCAACGTCTTGAGCAACAATACATTTATTCGTCACTCGCTCAGTTGAAAGAGCGTTTTGATACTTTGGTAGAAGCGGCGAAGCAGGAGGAAATGACATGGAGTTCAAACAGCATATAAAAGAGGTCGAAAACTGGCCGAAAGAAGGAATTAGTTTCAAAGATATCACATCCTTGATGCAGAATGGTCCTGCCTACAAGCAGTCCGTCGATGCTTTAATTGATTATGCCCGTAAACAAGGAGCAGACGTGATTGCTGGACCGGAAGCACGCGGATTCGTCGTCGGATGCCCGGCTGCATACGCGATGGAAATCGGATTCGTCCCTGTCCGTAAAGAAGGCAAATTACCACGTGAGACAGTCCGTGTCGAGTATGGTCTTGAGTACGGAAAAGATGTTTTGACGATGCACCATGATGCAATCCAACCAGGGCAACGCGTTGTCATTCTGGATGACTTACTGGCAACGGGCGGCACGATCGAAGCGACAATCAAAATGATCGAGCAACTTGGTGGAACGGTTGCCGGAATCGGATTCTTGATTGAACTGGATGGTTTAGGTGGACGTGAAAAACTCGAAGGATACGATATCCTATCGTTGATTCGTTATGCAGATTAAGGAATACTAAGTACCTTCCCGACATTGGTCGGGGGGGTATTTCTTTTTATTTTGACATATTATCAAAATTTCACGATAATAGAAGGTATATATATTAGGGATTCAGCGTAATCAATCCCGGGGACTGGGTGAGGATAAGGGATGACAAATAAACAAATCGTAAATGTAGAAGACCTTCTCGCTCGAAGTGCGGAGTACATGACGGAGGCAGAAGTCAAAGACATCGAACGTGCCTACCAATTCGCAAAAGACGAGCATGACGGACAATTTCGCCGATCGGGTGAACCTTACATCATTCACCCCGTTCAAGTAGCGGGGATACTAGTGGATATCGGTTTGGATGCGACAACAATCGTAGCCGCGCTTCTTCATGATGTCGTCGAGGATACCGACATTACGCTGGAAGAACTGACAGAACGGTTTGGAGCAGATGTCGCGATGCTAGTTGATGGTGTGACAAAACTCGGGAAAATCAAATATAAATCAAAACGGGAAGAATTGGCTGAAAACCATCGTAAGATGTTCATTGCGATGGCGGAAGACATTCGCGTCATTTTGATTAAGTTAGCCGACCGTCTGCATAATATGCGGACGCTTCAACATATGGTCAAAGAAAAACAAGTCCAAAAGGCAGAAGAGACGCTCGAAATCTTTGCGCCGCTTGCCCACCGGCTTGGAATTTCCACAATCAAATGGGAACTTGAGGACATCAGCCTGCGTTACATCAATCCGCAACAGTACTACCGGATTGTTTCGATGATGAAACAAAAACGGACGGAGCGGGAAGCACTCGTCACATCGGTCATCGATGAAGTCAATGAAGTCTTGGACGAGGTGGAAATTGCAGCTGAAGTCGATGGTCGTCCTAAACATATCTATTCCATCTATAACAAGATGCAAAACTCGAAAAAAGAGTTCAGCGAGATTTACGACTTGATGGCTGTGCGAATCATCGTTGACTCCATCAAGGACTGTTATGCTGTCCTCGGAATCATCCATACGCAGTATAAACCGATGCCGGGACGCTTCAAGGATTATATCGCGATGCCTAAACCGAACATGTACCAGTCGTTGCATACAACGGTTATCGGGCCGAAGGGTGAACCGCTTGAAGTGCAAATTCGGACACGCGATATGCATTTTATCGCCGAGTACGGAATCGCTGCGCACTGGGCCTATAAAGAAGGTAAAGAGCAGGAAGCAAAATCCGGTTTTGAAGATAAAATCGCCCACTTCCGTGAAATTCTGGAGCTGCAAAAAGATACCGCCGATGCGGAAGAATTTATGGAATCAGTCAAAGTCGACTTCTTCAGTGATATGCTGTACGTCTTTACACCAAAGGGTGACGTCATCGAATTGCCGAAAGGATCGGTGCCGATTGATTATGCTTACCGGATCCATACGGAAATCGGACACCGGACGATTGGTGCGAAAGTCAACGGACGGATGGTGCCGATCGATTATAAACTGAAGACGGGTGACATCATTGAAATCGTCACGTCGAAACACAGTTACGGTCCAAGTAAAGACTGGTTGAAGATTTGTGTATCGAGCCAGGCGAAAAACAAAATTCGTCAATGGTTTAAACGCCAGCAACGGGAAGAGAATGTCTCAAAAGGTCGTGAATTAATTGAGGCGGAAGTTAAAAAGCTTGGTTTTGAGCCAAAAGAAGTCATTAACGAAAAAACACTGGAAGATGTCACACGGAAGTTCAATTTTTCTCAAGAAGAAGATATGTATGCCGCCGTTGGATACCACGGTCTGACCGCTGCGCAAGTCGCCCATAAATTGACGGAAAAATTGCGCAAAGATAAAGAATCAAAAAATCTTGAGCTGAACGAAGCTATCAGTGAAATGAAGACATTTGACCGACCGAAAAAACAAAATCCGGAAGGCGTTCGTGTCAAAGGAATCGACAACATGTTAGTCCGGATGAGCCGTTGTTGTAATCCGGTTCCGGGTGACGACATCGTCGGATACATTACCCGTGGTCGAGGCGTCTCGATTCACCGGTCTGATTGTCTGAACGTCATTCATGAACAAAATCCGGAACGGTTGCTTGAAGTCGAATGGGAACATGAAGGCAAGACGGTTAAAAGCTATAACGTCGAAATCGAGATTTCCGGTTTTGACCGGGCGGGTCTGTTAAATGATGTCCTGCAATCCGTGTCCGCGATGAATACGAATATCGTGGCCGTCAGCGGTAAAGGGGACGACAGCAAACAAGCGAAGATTTCGATGACAATTGCGATCGATAACGTCAATCACCTGCAAAAAGTCGTCGATCGAATTAAACAGATATCAGACGTGTATGCCGTGCATCGCGTCATGATGACATAAGGAGCGGATAGAAATGCGAGTCGTATTACAACGGGTCAAAGAAGCAAGCGTGACGGTCGAAGGGACAGTTACCGGTCAAATCGATCAAGGATTTCTTTTACTCGTCGGGGTCACGCATGAAGATACGCTGGAGCAAGTCAATTGGTTGGCGGATAAGATTGCCGGACTACGGGTGTTCGAAGATGAGGAAGAACGGATGAACCGTTCGCTCCAAGATGTGGACGGTCAGATTTTGTCCGTTTCCCAGTTCACCCTGTACGGAGATGTCAAAAAAGGACGCCGTCCTGCCTTTACAGAAGCGGCGAAACCGGATTTTGCAAATGAATTGTATGAAGCCTTTAATGCGCGTCTGCGCACCCAAGGTATCACGGTCGAAACCGGACAGTTCGGAGCAATGATGGATGTTGCGCTCGTCAATGATGGACCAGTGACCTTGATTTTAGAAAAGTGACCAAAGTCTTGACAGGATCTTTCGAACGAGGCAATATAAGGGATAACAGAACGATTATAGAACCGATGACGAAGAAGAGTAATTTAGATCTCGGCTGCTTAGAGAGTCGCCCCTTGGCTGGAAGGGTGATCAGACGAACTAGATGAAAGACCCTTTTGAGGTATTTTCCTGAAATGTGTAGAGTAGGGGGAATCGTAGGCAGGCGTTAACTGCACCGAGTGGCTGAGATTTTTCGGCAACCAGGGTGGTACCACGGGATCTTCAAGTTCTCGTCCCTTTGCGGACGAGGACTTTTTTGTATTCAAAAAGGAGGAATTAGGATGAAATTACCACGCGGAACGTTTGATGTACTTCCGGGTACAGTCGAACGTTGGCAGTATATTGAAAACCAATTGCGGGAGATCAGTAAACGGTACAACTATAAAGAAATCCGGACACCAATCTTCGAAGAAACAGAGCTGTTCAAACGGGGTGTCGGTGAGACGACGGACATCGTTCAAAAAGAGATGTTCATGCTTGAAAAACGCGGCAAGGAACAGTTTACGCTTCGTCCGGAAGGAACAGCAGCCGTCGTTCGATCGTTCGTGACGAATAAACTGTATGGCGCAGCCAACCAACCGGTCAAACTGTTTTACATCGGACCGATGTTCCGCTATGAACGTCCGCAAGCCGGACGTTTCCGCCAATTACACCAATACGGTGTCGAAGCGCTCGGTAGTGAAGAACCGGCAATCGATGCAGAAGTCATCAGTCTAGCAATGAGCATTTACCGCTCGTTTGGTTTGAAAAAACTCAAACTGGTCATCAACTCACTCGGAGACAGTGAAAGCCGGGCCGCGCACCGCGAAGCGTTGGTTAATCACTTCAAGCCGGTTGCTCACGAGTTGTGCCAAGACTGTCAAAATCGTCTCGAAGCCAACCCGCTCCGTGTTCTCGATTGTAAGGTTGACCGCAATCACCCGAGCATGGCGACGGCACCGTCGATTCTCGATTTCCTGAATCCGGCTTCGAAAGCGTATTTCGATCAAGTCTTGCTCCATTTAGATGCACTTGGCATCGAGTACGTGATTGACCCGACACTCGTCCGTGGTCTCGACTACTATAACCACACATCATTTGAGATCATGTCGGAGGCAGAAGGGTTCGGTGCCATCACGACGCTCTGCGGCGGAGGACGTTATAACGGACTCGTCGAACAGATTGGTGGTCCCGCAACACCGGGAATCGGTTTTGGCATCGGCATTGAACGTCTGTTGATGGCACTTGAAAACGAAGCGGTTTTACCGGAAGTCGATGATTCAATCGATGTCTTCATCGTCGCGCAAGGCAATGAAGAAGTCGAAAAAACAGCAACCCGCCTGCTTCAATTGATGCGTTTGGAAGGACTTGCCGCGGATCGGGATTACCTCGGACGGAAGTTCAAAGGACAATTCAAAGCAGCCGACCGGATGCAGGCCCGCTTTACCGTCATCCTCGGAGACGAAGAAGTCGAACGTGGTGCGGCCGCGTTAAAAGACATGTCGACCGGTGAACAGATTGATGTTCCATTATCAGCTGTCGCCGATACGATTGTCGCGAAATTAAAGGAGGAAGCACAATGATCGGACGTACACACATGAACGGAACCGTAACAGAAGAAACGATCGGCCAAGCCGTTCAACTAAAAGGATGGGTCCAAAAACGACGTGACCTCGGTGGATTGATTTTCCTCGACTTACGTGACCGGACCGGTATCGTTCAAGTCGTCTTCCAACCGGAAAACGAACAGGCACACCGTTTGGCAGAAACGATTCGCTCGGAATATGTGCTCGACATCAAAGGGACGGTCATAAAACGTGAAAATCCGAATCCGAACATTCCGACCGGGCAAGTAGAAGTCGTCGCAGACGAAGTCATCATCTTGAACGCTTCAAAAATGACGCCGTTTCCGATCAGCGAAGAAGCGGAACAGACGTCAGAAGATCTCCGTCTGAAATACCGGTACCTGGATCTCCGTCGTCCATCACTACAGGAAACATTCCGTCTGCGTTCAAAAGCATCAAACATCATGCGGAACTTCCTCGACGAACAAGATTTCCTTGAAGTCGAGACACCGATTTTAACGAAATCGACACCGGAAGGCGCACGGGACTACTTGGTACCAAGTCGTGTCCACCCGGGTGAATTTTACGCCTTGCCGCAATCGCCGCAATTGTTTAAACAGTTACTGATGGTATCTGGTTTTGAGCGGTATTTCCAAATTGCCCGTTGTTTCCGTGATGAAGATTTACGTGCAGACCGTCAACCAGAATTCACACAAGTCGACATCGAAACAAGTTTCATGGATGTCGAAGACTTGTACGCGATGATGGAATCGATGATGAGACGTGTCATGAAAGAAACACTCGGGAAAGACATTACGACACCGTTCCCGCGGATGCCGTATGCGGAAGCGATGAGCCGATTCGGTTCGGATAAGCCGGATACACGGTTTGGTCTTGAGTTGATTGATGTGGCGGAAGCGGTCACAGGAGCTGGCTTTAAAGTCTTCGACATGGCACTTGAATCCGGCGGCGAAGTCAAAGCGTTGAACGTCAAAGGCGCAGCCGACCAATTCTCACGTAAAGATATCGATAAATTACAAGAGTTCACAGCGATTTACGGGGCGAAAGGTCTCGCTTGGGTCAAAGTAACGGCCGACGGACTGAACGGTCCAATCGCGAAGTTCTTTGATGAAGCGGCGACGGCACGTCTTGTTGACGCAACGTCGGCTGAAGCGGGCGATCTGCTCGTCTTCGTGGCAGCAAAAGCCTCAATCGTTGCGGATAGCCTCGGTGCACTTCGTCAAAAACTTGGAAAAGAACTCGGCTTGATTGACGAAACGGTCTTCAACTTCTTGTGGGTGACGGATTTCCCACTCGTGACGTTCGAAGAAGCGGATGGTCGTTTTTATGCGAACCACCATCCGTTCACGATGCCGCGCCGGGAAGATCTTGACAAACTCGAGACGGACCCGGGCAGTGTGCTTGCTGTTGCGTATGACCTTGTCTTGAACGGGTATGAGCTTGGCGGAGGATCACAGCGGATTTACGAACGGGATATCCAAGAGCGGATGTTTAAATTACTTGGATTCACGGAAGAGGAAGCAAACGAACAGTTCGGCTTCTTGATGGAAGCGTTCGAATATGGAACGCCACCGCATGCGGGCATCGCGTTAGGTCTTGACCGTCTGATCATGTTACTCGCTGGACGTACAAACTTACGGGATACGATTGCTTTCCCGAAAACGGCGTCGGCAAGTGATTTATTAACAGCGGCACCAAGTCCGGTTTCAGATGCACAATTAAATGAGCTATCGATTCGGACGGCAGTCAAACAGTCGTAACAGCAACAGATTTCCTTCCATAAGAGAAGGAAATCTGTTTTTTTTAGAGGAGGAATGAAGATGGAACGGTCTTTTTTTGAACGGTCACCGGTCGACGTCGCACCGGACTTGCTCGGGAGTGTCTTGACGGTCAATGCAGTCACGATGCGGATTGTTGAAGTCGAAGCGTATCTTGGACCGCATGATCAAGCGGCTCATTCTTACAGTGGGCGACCGACGAAACGGACTGCACCGATGTTTGGACCGGCTGGACACCTCTATGTATATTTCACGTATGGGATGCACCATTGCCTGAACATCGTCTGTGGAGAGACTGGTCAAGGGTATGCCGTATTACTGCGCGGTGCGGAAATTATCAGCGGACATGATCTCGTTGCCGAACGACGATTTGCAAAATCATACGCGACGTTAACCAAAGCCGAACAAAAAAACTTGGTCAACGGTCCGGCTAAGCTGTGCCAAGCGTTTGGTTTGACGACAGAAGATTCGGGTGTGGATTTGTACAGGGATGAACGCTTTCAGATTGAAGTGGGGGAAGCGGAGAACATCGTTCAGACGACACGGATCGGAATCCCGAATGCCGGGGAAGCGACGAAGTATCCGTGGCGTTTTTACGAATTTGGCAGCCCCGGCGTAAGTAAAAACTAAATTATCAAAATTGGAACGAAATGAGAGGGCGGATTTGATATCCGCCCCCTCATCTGTTAGTTCATCGTTTTGGTGTATTGATTGATTTTTTAGCTTGTTGTTTTTTATAAAATTTGTAGACGATCGGTCCAACCGTCGTAGCAAGCGTAATCAGCGTCTTGAGTTTCCCTTTTTTAGCAGCCATGAAATGATTCACTCCTTAGTAAGTTGTACTAATCATATTCCACGAAAACAAAAAATCAAAACCTTTTCAGCACATCAATCGTTTGCGGAGAGAAAGAAGATTGAGATAGTACGGGTAAGGATAACAAAGGAGTGAGTGCCATGGCAGGAGTCGTTTGGTATCGAAATGATTTACGGGTCGACGATCATGAAGCGTTAACGCAGGCCTGTGCCGAACAAGACAAGGTTCGGGCAGTTTTTATTCAACAAGAGACGGAACAGCGTGGCCGACAACAAGTGATCTTTGAACAAGAGACATTACACGCCTTACGAAATCATTTAGGACAACTCGGAATCGAACTGACGATTTTGCAAGGCGATACGATGGAACAACTTTCGCACTTCACGGCACCGGAGGATGTCCTCTACTTTCACCGGATGACCGGTTTTTATGAAGCGCGTCTCGAACAGCAGGTTTTGCAACAGTATACAGCCCATATGTATGAAACGCAGACGCTGCACCGGCGGGAAGACATCGGGAGTGACGAACTGAAACGCGTCTTTACGGCCTTCCGAAAAAGAGTGGAACAGTCCGGCCGATTTGAAGAACCGATCGATGCACCGGGAGAGATTCGTTATGCTGAACCGCCGGATAAGGAAAAGCTGGATTCTCGTACGGCATTCCCGTTTGCAGGAGGAGAAACGGCAGGGCGTAATCGCCTGGCTGCTTACTTGGAAGGACCCGTCTTTACCTATAAAGAGACACGGAACGGATTCGACCGCGATGATTCTTCGAAGTTATCTGCTTGGCTTGCGAACGGTTCCCTTTCGCCGCGGCGCGTCATGGCAGAACTGCAACGTGCCGAACGGAAGCACGGTGCCAATGAATCGACCTACTGGCTATATTTCGAACTGCTTTGGCGAGATTTTTTCCATTTGACGATGCGTGAGACCGGTCACCGGCTTTTTCGATCAAATGGTCTACGAGACGGTCAACTAACATGGAAAACGGATCAAGCAGTCGTCGATTCTTGGATTGCCGGACAGACGGGTGAGCCATTCGTTGATGCATTCATGCGGGAAATCAAGGAGACCGGTTGGATGTCGAACCGTGGACGTCAGATTACGGCGAGTTATCTGATTCATGACTTAAAACAGGATTGGCGGATCGGTGCCCGGTATTTTGAGCAGCAGTTGATTGATTTTGATGTCGCTTCCAATTACGGGAACTGGACGTACATCGCGGGAGTCGGAAATGCGACCCGAACGCCACGATTTAATCCTGAATTTCAACAACAAAAATATGATCCGACGAAAGCATTTATCCGACGCTGGATGTCAAGCGAAACGACTGAAAAATGACCAAATTTTAAGGATCAGAACCAGTTGCATTTCGATAAGGGGAATGCTATATTAAATGCAACAGATGGGGTTCCTGAGATGTACGAGAGCCGCCTTTTATCTTTGAGCCACTCTTTTTTGATAGGGAGTTTGACGTTCCAACTAGTAGTACATGCCTCGTAACACAGCAGGAGGACGTACGAATAGGAATCGGATAAGACACCCACCTGCGCAGCAGGTTCAAAAATAAGGTATCGACACGGCACTTCGGGTCCCATCGTTTCTTTTTAAGTGGATTTACACTATACGTCGCATGACGTTTTTTTTTATGATATAATTCCGAGTAAAACAGTATGAGTATTGTGAGGTTATGGAGATGTTACATCAATTTTCACGTAATGAGTTAGCAATCGGTAAGACCGGACTTGACGCATTGGCATCCAAGTCTGTTGCGATTTTAGGAATCGGCGGAGTCGGTTCGTTTTCAGCAGAAGCCTTAGCCCGCAGTGGTGTCGGTCGGTTGATTCTTGTTGATAAAGACGATATCGATATTACAAACGTCAACCGTCAGATCCATGCTTTGTTACCGACAGTCGGTCAACCGAAAGTTGATGCAATGGCGGATCGTTTGATGCAAATCAATCCGGATTTAGAAATCGTCCGCTTGAAGATGTTCTATAACGAAGAAACGTACGAAGCCTTTTTCGCAGAAAATCCGGATTATGTCATTGACGCTTCGGATACGGTATCGTTTAAGATTCATTTGATCAAAGAGTGTAAACAACGTCAAATTCCAATCATTTCGAGTATGGGAATGGCGAACAAGATGGATCCGACACGAATCAAAATCGTTGATATTAAAGATACAAGTTACGATCCGCTGGCGAAAGTCATTCGGACGCGATTGCGTAAGGAAGGGATTCATAAGGGAGTTCCGGTCGTCTTCTCGGATGAACCACCGGTCAAAATCATCGAAGAAGTCCGCCAAGTCGTTGGTAACGATGAAGCTTTTATCCGGAAAGCCAAAATGCCCCCAAGCTCAAACGCTTTTGTTCCGTCAGTCGGCGGATTAATCGCAGCGAGTTATGTCATTAATGAAATTGTTCGGGAAGCTGGCGTCATCATCGAACGTGTCCGTTAAAAAAAGCGACCTGCTGAGGTCGCTTTTTCTAATCATTTACGGTTGTTTTTTCCAGAAATCGAGACGGGCCTGTAATTGTTTTTCAAATCCGCGTGGACTTGGCTTGTAAAAAACAGGTTTGGTTCGTGCCAGATTTTCCGGCCAGTAATTCTGTTTAACGTAAGCATGGGGAAACTGGTGCGGATACTGGTATTCGACACCATTGCCAAGCGCCGCCGCACCGGCATGATGCGCATCCCGTAAATGCGGCGGAACCGGACCGCCGTCTGATCGACGAACGAGTTCGAGTGCTTGATCAATTGCAGTAATGACAGTGTTTGATTTCGGAGCCGTCGCGAGATACAGAACGGTCTCGGCGAGTGGAATCCGTGCCTCCGGAAAACCGATGTATTCACAGGCCCGAGCACATGCATCGACGATCAGAAGAGCTTGCGGATCGGATAATCCGATGTCTTCTGCCGCATGGACGTAAAGTCGACGGACGATGAAACGGGGACTTTCCCCAGCTTCAATCATGACGGCAAGCCAGTAAAGGGCAGCGTCGGGATCCGAGCCACGAATCGATTTGATGAAGGCCGAGATGACATCGTAATGCCGGTCTCCATCTTTATCATATTTCAGTGCTTTTTGCTGAATCGATTCTTCGGCTACAGCAAGATCAATCGTGATTTTTCCGTCCATTTCCGGTGTTGTTAGAACGGCGAGTTCGAGTGCGTTGAGCAACGCCCGGTAATCGCCGTCTGAGAGCTTGACATAATGATCGATTGCTTCCTCGGTGACAGTGACCGGATACTTGCCGAGACCACGGTCTGCGTCTTCTAAAGTCCGATGCAGGACAATTCGTAAATCGTCTGTCGTCGGAGTTTCAAACCGGAAAACGGTCGCCCGGGATAATAGGGCGGCATTGACTTCAAAGCTCGGGTTTTCCGTCGTTGCACCAATTAGTGTGATTGTTCCGGCTTCAAGGGCAGGCAGCAGGGCGTCTTGTTGCATTTTATTGAAACGATGGATTTCATCTAAAAATAAAATGGTTTTTTGTTGGTCAAACTGCAAACGGGATTCCGCTGCTTTTAATACTTCACGCAACTGATCAAGTTTTGCCGTGACGGCATTTAATTGTTCAAATGCCGATTTCGTATAACTGGAAATGACACGGGCAAGCGTTGTTTTTCCAGTTCCCGGTGGTCCGTAAAAAATAACGGTCCCGAGCCGGTCAGCGAGAATAGCCCGACGTAATAAGGTCGATTCTCCGATCAAATGGCGTTGTCCAACGATTTCGTCCAGTGATTGAGGGCGCATCCGATTGGCAAGCGGTCCGGCCGGAGAATGTGATTCAAATAAATTAGCCATAGGTAGCGTTCCTTCTTTCAACTTTTAGCTACTACTATACTAGAAAGGATGTCTTTTCGCATGATGAAAATCTCGACAAAAGGCCGTTATGGTCTGACAATCATGATTGCACTCGCCAAAGGAGGCGAGGCAAAGCCATTGTCTTTAAAAAAAATTGCGCAGATGTATGATCTGTCCGAGCACTACCTGGAGCAATTGATTGCCCCGCTTCGAAACGGCGGTCTCGTCAAAAGTGTCCGCGGGGCATACGGCGGATATAAACTGGGGCGTCCTGCTGAGGAAATCACAGCAGGGGATATCATTCGTTTGCTCGAAGGACCACTCGTCGTCGTCGAAGGGGACAACTGTGATGAGGTGACGAAACGTAAGTTATGGGATAAAATTCAACGTGCTGTCGACGATGTGCTCGATTCGACGTCATTAAAAGATTTAGCTGAAGAAGACGATACAGGTTATATGTTTTATATATGAGAGGTGAAAAACGATGATGTATTTTGATCATGCAGCAACAACACCGATGCGTCCGGAAGTCCTCGAGAAGATGACACCATACATGCTCGAACAATTCGGTAATCCGTCGAGCGTCCATGCTTTCGGCCGGTCCGGTCGGGCAGCGATTGATACAGCACGGCGAATGATTGCAACGGAACTGAACGCAAAACCGACGGAAATCATCTTTACGAGTGGTGGTACGGAATCGGATAACTACGCCATCATCGGTGCTGCCATGCAGTACCAGTCAAAAGGCCGTCATGTCATCACGACACGGTTTGAGCACCATGCCGTACTCCATGCCTTCGAGGAACTGGAGAAACGGGGATTTGACGTGACGTATCTTGATGTACCGGCGTCCGGTGTCGTGACGGAAGATGCTTTGCGCGCTGCCGTTCGACCGGATACGATTTTAGTATCGATCATGTTCGGAAATAACGAAGTCGGAACGATCCAGCCGATTGCGGCATGTGGCCGCTTCTTGCGGGAGAAACAGATTGTGTTCCATACCGATGCCGTTCAAGTATTTGCGAAGTCACAAATTGATGTGGAAGCGATGCACATCGATTTGCTGTCGGCATCGAGTCATAAAATCAACGGACCAAAAGGCGTCGGGTTGTTATATGTCCGGTCGGCTGTTAAGTTAGCTCCTCAATCCTATGGAGGAGAACAGGAACGCAAGCGGCGTGCCGGAACGGAAAATGTCGCCGGGATTGTCGGTTTTACGGAAGCGGTCCGTCTGATGGCAATGGAACGGGATGGGCAGGCCGAACAGTACCAGTTCTTACGGACCACATTACTTGAGCGGCTTCGTGCCTCATCGATTGACTTTGAGGTCAACGGGGCAGACGGGTTACCGCAAGTCATCAATTTGTATTTCCGAGACGTCGAAATCGAACCGTTTTTGATTATGCTCGACATGCGGGGAATTGCTGTTTCAAGTGGAAGTGCCTGTACGGCGGGATCGATTGAGCCGTCCCATGTTTTGTCGGCGATGTATGGTGAAAATCCACGAACAAAACAATCAGTCCGCATTAGTTTTGGACGGGGAAACGATGTGGCACAAGTCGAACTGCTCGCACAAGGCCTGATAGATGTCGTAAAATCGTTTCAGAACAATTAAGAGGTGAAAACAATGAATACACGCGCAAAAGCACCGGAGGAAACAACGGTCGTCGTCGGTATGTCCGGCGGTGTCGATTCTTCCGTTACAGCTCATTTATTAAAAGAACAAGGATATAACGTCATCGGAATCTTTATGAAGAACTGGGACGATACAGATGAAAATGGATTTTGTACAGCAACGGAAGATTACGAAGATGTCATCGCCGTCGCCAATCAAATCGGTATTCCGTATTATGCGGTCAATTTCGAAAAAGAGTACTGGGACAAAGTCTTTACGTACTTCTTGGATGAATACAAACTCGGTCGGACACCGAATCCGGATGTCATGTGTAATAAAGAAATCAAATTCAAGGCATTTCTTGACCATGCGATGCGCCTAGGGGCAGACTTTGTTGCGACAGGGCATTATGCTCGTGCCGTGTACGAAGACGGCGAGCATAAATTATTACGCGGTGTCGACGCAAACAAGGATCAAACGTATTTCTTGAACCAACTGTCCCAAGATCAAATCGCCAAAGCGATGTTCCCAATCGGGCATATGGAAAAATCAGAAGTGCGGAAAATCGCCGAAGAAGCGAACCTTGCGACGGCCAAGAAAAAAGACTCGACCGGCATTTGTTTCATCGGAGAACGGAATTTCAAACAGTTCCTCAGCCAGTATCTGCCGGCTCAACCAGGTGAAATGCGGACACTCGAAGGAAAAACAATGGGACGTCATGACGGTCTGATGTATTACACAATGGGTCAACGTCACGGTCTCGGTATTGGTGGAGACGGGGAACCGTGGTTCGTCGTCGGGAAAAACCTGAAAGACAACATCTTGTTCGTCGAGCAAGGATTCCACAATGAATTGCTTTATTCAGAAGGGCTTTATGCGTCTGATATCAGCTGGACGGCAACGGTGCCTGCCGGGACAGAATTCCGCTGCACCGCGAAGTTCCGTTATCGTCAAACGGATACACCCGTAACAGTCCGTGTACTGGACGGTGGACGTTTAGACGTCGCGTTCGACGAACGGCAACGGGCGATTACTCCCGGACAAGCCGTCGTCTTTTATGACGGGGACGTATGTCTTGGTGGGGCGACGATTGATGATGCGTACAAAGCCGGCAAACAGTTAACGTATCTTGCGTAAGGGAGAGGTTTAAATGAACTACAACGAAGTCGGGTTCCGACATCTGGAATCCGGTAATTATGAATTGGCAGCTCAAGCCTTTAATGATGCCATCGAACAACAACCGAATGATCCGACCGGCTATGTCAACTTGGGAACATTGCTCCAATCAATGGATGATGCCGACCGGGCACTCCGGTTTTACGACAAGGCGCTTACGATTGATCCAACGTTCGCAAGTGCTCATTATGCCAAAGGTGCGCTGTATTTTTCGGCAGATTTACTGGTCGAGGCTGAAGAATCATTGCGTCTTGCTTTGCTGCATGGACTCGATGATGCCGATCTTCATTTCATGCTCGGACTGACGTATCAAAAACTGGGTGATCCGGTTCGAGGCATTCCTCGTTTAAAACAAGCGACAGAACTGAATGGTGTTGATGTAGAAATCGCCTTTCAGTACGGTCTTGCCCTCGCTCAGAACGAACAGATCGAAGAAGCAGCTGAAATCTTCGAACAAGTCTTGTTGCTGGAAGAGACACATACGGATGCCCGTTATAACTATGCGATTGCACTGGCATTTTTAGGTCAGCAGGAAGCGTGTTATACGGAACTTGAAACCGTGCTTGCGTATCAGCCGAACCACACGTTGGCGCAAGATGCGAAAGCCAAAATGGATGCTTTGTTGAACTAAAAAAGAGCGTTGCGACCGATGATTGAGAATCGGTTCGGCAACGCTTTTTTTTGATTAATGACCGACTTCACGGACGACGCGAAGCGGTGGACCGGAAAAGTCTTCATAGGCCTCGTCCATGTTTTTTGTATACAGTTCAATGACGTTTTGTTCCGTGTCCTTGAAGTACGCAGAATACTCTTTATCGTTCGAGGTCTCTTGCTCGTCCCACTCCCGAATTTTGACATCAATCGACGCAGCACGTAACAGATCAAGAGCTTCATTAAATTCATTCTTCTCGATATAAAAGGCGCAATGGACATGCATGCCGCCTTCGTCATACAGGCTGTCCCACTCCGTGACGGGAAGACGTTTGACGGTCCGTTCCTCCATCGTGAAGTCACGCTTCAGCCAAAGACCAAGACGTGTGTTTCCCCCGATATACAGCCAGGTCGCCCAGACACCGTCTTGTTTTTCTTGTTCCTGACTCGGCTCCGCATCATCGGGCGCCCACTGCTCGACGATCGGGATGCCGAGCGTCCCGTTCCAAAACGCAACAGCGCGGTCCATATCCTCGACTTCTAATACTAATTCACATAATCCGGCAATCGGTAGACGTCCCATGATTCGTTCCTCCATTCGTATATTAGCTCAAGGAATGTTTCCCTCATTTAAAATCCGTTAAACGAATGCTATGATAATAGCAGAGTAACGGAGTCCAGAAAGAAAGCAGGTGGAGTGATGGAGCACCCCCATCAAGTAGTTGGTCGCGTCAAACGTGTGCTTTTTTCCTCCGAAGAAGAAGCCCATTCGATTGTTTTGATTGCCATCAAAGAAAAAAACTTTGAATTAAAAGAGACGGAACTTGTTGTCACGGGGACCGGCGTCGGAATCGAACTCGGTGGAACGTATCAAGCGTTCGGACGATTGATTGATCATCCGCGATTCGGTAAACAATTAAAAGCGGAGTTGATCCGGCGGTCGGTGCCGATGACAAAGCACGCGGCTGTCCGTTTCCTGACGAACGGTTCGTTTACCGGCATTGGTCCGAAAACAGCGAAAAATATTGTCGATGCCCTTGGTGAAGATGCCATCGACGTCATTTTAAAAGACAGCAAGGCGCTTGATCGTGTGCCTGGACTGAAACAAAAACAAGCGGATGTCATCTTTAGTCGCCTGGCGACGTTATACGGCGTCGATCAACTGATGCTCTTTTTAGCGCCGTTTGATGTCACCCCGAAACTGGCAGCGAAAATTTATGCTGCTTACGAAGGGGATGCGATGGCACGCATCCGTGAGAATCCCTATTCCTTAATGTACGAGGTTAGTGGAATCGGGTTTAAGACAGCCGACCAAATTGCCTCGCATCTGGGACTTGTCGGCTTGCATCCGGAACGGGTCGCAGCGTCAATCATGCATATTTTGGAGCAAGAGGCGGGCGAAGGACATGCCTTTGCGACCGTCGAATCGCTGTTGCAACGGGCACCTCGTCTGCTCGGCGAAGATCCCGGTGAGCGGCTGGAACAAGCGATCGAGCTGTTGTTGACGGAAGACAAGGTAAAACTCGAAGAAGGTTGTTTGTACTTACCAACGATTTTTTACGCCGAAGTCCGGGCAGCAAAAGAGTTGGCCCGCGTGATGGCGAATGGTGCGGAACAGGAAGTGGATGTTGCGACGATCTTATCAGCAATCGGGCAGCTCGAAGAACGATTCGGGATGGAATATGCGGTCCAACAACGAGAAGCGATCGAGCTCGCAGTCAAGGCTCCGCTGATGGTGTTGACAGGTGGTCCCGGTACCGGGAAGACGACGGTCATCAAAGGGATTTTGCATGCCCTTCAGGAAATTCACGACTGGCCGCTCGAAAAAAGTCAGGTCAAGTCAGGTGATGTCTATCCGTACGTGCTCGTCGCCCCGACCGGACGAGCGGCAAAACGCCTGTCTGAAGCGACGGATGTCCCGGCCATGACGATTCACCGGCTCCTGAAATATGACGGAACGAACTTCCAATTAAACGAAGATCAACCGATCACAGGGAAGGTGTTGATCATTGATGAATCGTCGATGATTGATATTTATCTGTTGTCGAGTTTATTGCGGGCTGTGCCGAACGGAATGAAGATTCTGTTTGTCGGGGACCGTGATCAATTACCGTCGGTCGGTCCGGGACAAGTGCTCGCTGACTTGATGGATACGGACGGAATTCCGGTCGTCCGACTCAATGTCGTCCACCGTCAAGCGGAAGATTCCTCGATTCTCCGGTTGGCACATGACTTGAAAAACCGTGTCACCTCGGCCGATTTACTTGCTCCGTTGTCCGACCGTCGGTTCTATTCACTGGCACCGCAAGAATCCTTGCGTGGTATTGCCGCTTTTGCGGAGAAGGCACTTGCAAAAGGCTATTCGAAGTTCGACGTCCAAATTTTAGCCCCGACCTACCGTGGACAAGTGGGCATCGATGAACTGAACATCGTGCTTCAGCAGGTGTATAATCCGGAAGCGCCTAAAAAACGGGAAGTCAAACAAGGGACGCGGATTTACCGGAGCGGGGACAAGATTCTTCAGCTCGTCAACAATGCCGAAGAAAATGTCTACAACGGGGATATCGGTGAAATCGTCAATATTTTCTTTGCGAAGGAAAACGTCGATAAGGTCGATAAAATCATCGCTCGTTTCGATCAGACGGAAGTCGAATACAACCGGAGCGACTGGGATCAGTTCACACACGCCTATGCGATTACCATTCATAAAGCCCAAGGGTCAGAGTTTCCGATTGTTTTGATGCCGGTCTTTTTCACCGGTGCCTTCAAGCATTCCCGAAATCTTATCTATACGGCGGTGACGCGGGCGAAAGCCAGTCTACTTCTTTTCGGTGATCCACGTGCTTTTTATAAAGCCTCTCAGGAAGAAGAACCGCGCCGGCGGACACGACTCATCGAACGATTGGGCGGTATGACAAAGACTTGACGCGGTGCGTAAGATAGGTAATAATCACGATAGATGAATGGACGCAAAACGTTGATGGAAGTTAAGTAAGTCGAATGTTTCATGAACCAGAGAGAGGTGGGTGCGCTGGGACCATCTCCATGAAGAGTCGACTGAAGCTCCTTCCGGAGTCGAGTGCAAACACTTGCGGGTAATCTCCGTTAACGGATTTTTCGAGGTAAAGAGAGCATGTGTCTTTACGAACGAGGGTGGTACCACGAAAGCGATGCTTTCGTCCCTTTTCAGGGATGAATGTATCGTTTTTTTGCGTTCAGGACAAATTAATCCATGGGGGTATTTTCGATGAAACCATTAAAACCGTTGACGGGTGCAGAAATCCGTCAGATGTATCTCGACTTTTTCCAATCTAAAGGACATGCAATCGAACCGAGTGCATCGCTTGTGCCGATTGAAGATCCAACATTATTATGGATCAATTCGGGTGTTGCTACGCTAAAAAAATATTTTGATGGACGGGTTATTCCGCAAAATCCTCGGATTGTCAACGCGCAGAAATCCATCCGGACAAACGATATTGAAAATGTCGGAAAAACCGCACGTCACCATACGTTTTTTGAAATGCTCGGAAACTTCTCTGTCGGAGATTACTTCCGTGAAGACGCCATCAAATGGGGGTGGGAACTGTTGACGAGTGACGAGTGGTACGGACTCGATCCGGAACGTCTCTCGGTAACGATTCACCCGGAAGATGATGCAGCACGTCAGATTTGGCTTGAACTCGGTGTCCCGGCTGAACGTATCATTCCACTGGAAGATAACTTCTGGGAAATCGGTGAAGGCCCATCTGGTCCAAACACAGAGATTTTCTTCGACCGCGGACCGGCATTCGGAGACGATCCAAATGATTCTGAACTATATCCAGGCGGTGAAAACGAACGGTATCTCGAAATTTGGAACATCGTGTTCAGTCAATATAACCATGATGGACACGGCAACTACACAGAATTACCACGTAAAAACATTGATACAGGAATGGGTCTTGAGCGGATGGCAAGTGTTATGCAAGATGTGCCGACGAACTTTGATACGGATTTGTTCATGCCGATCATTCACAAGACGGAAGAAATCAGCGGCAAACTTTACCGCGACGACGCAAAACTCGATGTCGCATTCAAAGTCATTGCTGACCACATTCGGACCGTTGCCTTTGCAATCGGAGACGGTGCGTTGCCTTCAAACGAAGGACGTGGCTATGTCTTACGTCGATTGCTCCGTCGTGCCGTGCGTTACGCAAAAATGCTGGGCATCGAACGTCCATTCATGTATGAACTCGTTGATACAGTCGGCAGCGTCATGGTCGATTTCTATCCACAAGTCCCGGAAAAGGCTGATTTCATCAAACGTGTCATTAAAAACGAAGAGGAACGGTTCCACGAAACGTTACATGACGGCTTGGCAATCTTGAATACAGTCGCGCAAACAGCTAAAAACAACGGGGAACAGATTATCAGTGGAGAAGATGCGTTCCGTCTGTATGACACATACGGTTTCCCGCTTGAATTGACAGTCGAATATGCAGAAGATCATCAGATGTCCGTCGACGAAGAAGGATTTAAACGGGCGATGGATGAGCAACGTAAACGTGCCCGTGCTGCCCGCGAAGACGGCGGTTCAATGCAGCAACAATCGGAAGTTTTGGCGACGTTGACCGTTCCAAGTCAATTCGTCGGTTATACGGAACTTGAGACGGATGCAAAAATCATTGCTTTGTTGCATGATGGAGAACGAGTGACAGAAGTTGCTGCTGGGGAAGAAGCACAGTTGTTGCTCGACATCACACCGTTTTATGCGGAAAGTGGTGGCGAAGTCGCTGACTCAGGAACAATTACAGGACCGGATTTCGTCCTCGATGTCAAAGATGTACAAAAAGCACCGAATGGTCAAAATCTGCATACCGTCATCGTTCGGACGGGCATTGCCTTGGCAGATGCGACAGTTCGTGCGACGGTCGAAGCGTCGTCCCGTCAGGCAATCACAAAAAATCATACCGCAACACATTTGTTGCATAAAGCACTGAAAGATACACTCGGCACACATGTCAACCAAGCAGGTTCACTTGTATCGGCAGATCGTCTCCGTTTTGACTTCTCGCATTTTGGGGCAGTAACGGCAGAAGAATTGACAACAATCGAACAAGATGTCAACCAAGCAATTTGGGCATCACTTGCAGTCGAGATTGAAGAGATGAACATTGCCGATGCGAAAGCAAAAGGCGCAATGGCACTGTTTGGTGAAAAATATGGCGAGACGGTTCGTGTCGTTTCAGCAGGCACATATTCCATCGAATTATGTGGCGGAATTCATGTTCAAAACACGGCAGAAATTGGTCTGTTCAAGATTGTTTCAGAATCAGGAATCGGAGCTGGAACACGACGGATCGAAGCAGTAACAGGTGCTGGAGCATATCATGTGATGAACGGTCACTTACAGACACTTGAACAGGCAGCACGTGTACTGAAAACAAAAACGACGGAAGTGCCGGGACGGATCGAAGCGCTTCAAGCTCAGCTTCGGGAAACGGAGCGTGCACATGAATCGTTACAAGCAAAACTTGCGAATATTGAAGCGGCGTCGCTAAAAGATGATGTCGAGCATATCAACGGAGTCCAAGTTCTCTCGAAACAAGTGGATGTTTCGGATATGGATGCACTCCGCGGTATGATGGATGAGTTGAAATCAAGTCTCGGTTCAGCAATCATCGTTCTTGGTAGTGCACAAGGCGATAAAGTCAACCTCGTTGCAAGTGTCTCGAAAGACTTAATCGATCAAGGATACCATGCCGGTAAATTGATCAAAGAAGTGGCAACACGCTGCGGCGGCGGCGGCGGCGGTCGTCCGGATATGGCGCAGGCTGGCGGAAAAGATGCTGCGAAATTAAACGAAGCACTTGCGTTTACTTCACATTACGTGCAATCACTGGCATAATAGAGAAGTAGTGTAAATGAAAGAGGTGATTAACGTGAGTCAGATGGATCAAACGATGAAATTTAATTTTCCAGAAGACGATAGCCAAGCAGCAACACGTGAAGTGTTGTTAACGGTTTATCATGCTTTAGAAGAAAAAGGCTATCATCCGATCAACCAGATTGTCGGATATTTACTTTCCGGTGACCCTGCTTACATTCCTCGTCATAACGATGCACGTAATATGATCCGAAAGATTGAACGTGATGAACTGTTAGAAGAACTCGTGAAATCTTATCTATCGGAGAGTGGAGACAAAAAATGAAGCGTGCCATCGGACTTGATGTCGGTTCGAAGACGATTGGAGTGGCGGTGAGTGATTTGATGGGTTGGACGGCACAAGGCGTTGAGACCATCAAATGGACAGAACCTGAATATCCGGTCGCCTTCAAGCGACTCGAGGCAATTATTAAGGAATACGGTGTCGAAATCATCGTCATCGGACATCCGAAAAACATGAATGGATCGATTGGTCCGCGGGCCGAGGCGAGTGAAGCCTTTGCACGGGAAATCGAGACACAGACAGGCCTTTCGACTGTTCTGGTCGATGAAAGATTGACGACGATGCAGGCAGAACGTATGCTGATTGATGCCGACGTCAGTCGAAAAAAACGAAAACAAGTCATCGATAAGATGGCAGCAGTCATGATCCTACAATCGTATTTGGATCGGGCAAACCGATAAGGAGGAAATGAGATGTCGGAAGAAAAACGGCAGTATCTCTTTCCTGATGAAGACGGTGGCGAACATCTTTTCGAAGAGTGGTACCGTTATGTCAGTGAGCGAACCGGTAAGACCTATCTATTTCTCGAAATGATTGGTCATCCGGAAGAGGGCGCAGATGATTTAATCATTTGCGAAATCGATGAGTTTGGCGAAGGCGAAGATGATTTTGAATTAAGCCTGATTGATGAAAACGATGAGCAGACTTGGGATGAACTCGAGGTTGCCTTAAAGGAGCGGATGAATGATGCAACAGAATGAACCTACACACTACGTAATTCCCGATGGAGAAGGTAACGAATTTAAATTTGCCGAGCGCTTACGGTATGAAAGCCCGCGCTCAAACAAAACATATATCTTCCTCGAGCCAGTCGGCGCGGACTATGATGAAGCAGACGAAGTTGATATCTTTGTTTATGAGTTAGAAGAATACGGAGACGGAGATGACGATTTCAACCTCGTTCCGATTGCAGAAGATGATGCAGAGACATGGGATGAAATTGAAGAAGTCTTCAATACATTAGAAGACGAGCTTGACTAAACCGACTCGTGTATAAGGTGGTGTCGTCAGAGCAGTGGCTCTTTCGATATCACCTTGTTTTAAGAGAAGAAGGAGGAACCGATGGAAAACGAATGGAAGAAAAATGCTGAAATTGAACAGAAGCGCCGCCGGACATCGCGCCGGATTACGCTGATCATCCTTTCAGTGTTATTCACGATTTTCTTGGTAGCAGGAGCAGCCATCTATATCTTTTTAAAGAGTTCACTTGAGCCAGTTAATGAAGAAGCGACGAAGTCCGTTAAAGTCGAAATTCCGCTTGGTGCTGGAACGAGTACGATTTCAAGTCTTCTTAAAGAGAAAGACTTGATTGCGAATGAGACAATTTTCCGTTATTACGTCCGCTATAAAAATGAATCGTCATTTCAGGCGGGAACGTATACGTTGACACAAGCGATGACGCCGGATGAAATCATCAATGAATTGAAAACCGGTACAATTATGAAGGCGGCAGACGTTAAAGTCACGATTCCCGAAGGAATTACGATGGATCGTCAAATTGCAATCATCGCTAAAGCAACGGGCTTTAAAGCCGACTCCATTCGAAAATCGCTGACGGATGAAGCGTACATTAAGACGCTGATTGAAAAGTATCCGATGTTAACGGATGAAGTGACAAAACAAGGTGTCCTTTATTCTCTCGAAGGATACTTCTTCCCGGCGACGTACGAATTCGATAAGGGGAAAAGTATCAATCAAATAGCGGAAACGATGTTAGATGAGATGGAAAAGATTTATGATGTGAATGCTGATGCCATTAAGAAATCAGGCATGACCTTCCACGAAGTGTTGAGCCTTGGATCAATGGTCGAGCGGGAAGCCGCGACACCGGACGATCGTCGTGAAATTGCCGGCGTTTTTACGAATCGTCTGAATGACGGCATGAAACTCCAATCGGATCCGACGGTTTGGTACGGTACAGGGGAAAACACTGCACTGACGACATTAAAAGATCTTGAGAACAATTCGAAATACAATACGTATAAATACGAGGGTATTCCGATTGGTCCGATTTCCACCGTCAGTAAAGATTCAATCCTGGCTGTGCTTAATCCGAACAAGACCAAATACGTGTACTTCTTTGCTCGACCACCAAGTGATAAAAATCCACGCGGGCAAATTTTATATGAGGAAACGTATGAAGAACATCAACAAAATGTTGTGAAGTATAAACCGGAATGGGTCGAATACGAAGCAAGTAAAGAGCAATGAACAAGGGGGTTGATCGGAAACGGTACGTTCGTTTCCGGTCAACCTGTTTATGCGCAGAAGGAGTGAATTCCGAATGAACGATTTTACCGCATATGTCGAAGGGATGATTCGACCACGGGATCCTTTATTGCAAGAAATGGAAGCATATGCAAAAGAACACCATATTCCAATCATCGAATTGACGGGATCAGAAGTACTGTTGTCGTTATTGACGTTACAACAACCGAAACGGATTCTCGAACTCGGTACCGCGATTGGCTATAGTGCGATTCGGATGGCACGTGCTCTGCCGGATGCCCGGATCACGACCGTCGAACGAAATGCGAAGCGATATGCCGAGGCTAAGATGTTCATTGAACAGTCAGATGTTGCAGACCGGATTGACATCGTTTTTGCCGATGCAGTAGAATTAGCCGAAACCTTAGATCAGCAGTTTGATGCCGTTTTTATTGATGCGGCCAAAGGACAGTATAAAAAATTCTTTAACGGTTATGGGCGATTGGTGCCAATAGGCGGCGTTTTATACACGGATAATCTATTTTTGCACGGAGATGTTCTTGAGGAAGATCCTAAAACGTTCGACCGGAGAAGACGCCGGCTTGTTCGGCTGGTCAAGGAATTCACGGTATGGATGATGGAGCAAGACCAATATGATACGACGATTTTCCCACTTGGAGACGGTGTGTCCGTCAGTCGGAAGGTGAAGTCGGAATGAATGATGGAGGTACGAATTCAATGCAAAAACCGGTTGTAATTGGTGTGGCTGGAGGAACAGGTTCAGGAAAGACGACGGTCGCACGGTCACTTGTCGACGCATTCCCAAGTGAATCCATCGTCATGATCGAGCAGGATGCTTACTATAAGGATCAAAGTGAATTATCAATGGAAGAACGTTATCAAACCAACTATGATCACCCGTTTGCTTTTGATAACGACTTATTGATTGAGCATATCAAAGCCTTGCGAGAAAATCAGGCAGTTGAAAAACCGGTCTATGATTACGTTGCTCATACACGGGCGACGGAAACGATTCCGTTGGATCCCCGTGATGTCATCATCGTCGAAGGAATTTTGGCGCTTGAAGACGAACGATTACGGGAACTGATGGATATTAAAGTATTCGTTGATACCGATGCAGATGTTCGAATTCTGCGCCGGATGCAGCGCGACATGAATGAACGGGGACGGTCGATTGATTCCGTTGTCGAACAGTATACGAAAGTCGTCCGTCCGATGCATCTCCAGTTTTGTGAACCGACAAAACGGTACGCTGATATCATTGTGCCTGAAGGTGGAGAAAACCATGTGGCCATCGATCTACTCGTCACAAAGATTCGTGCGATTCTCGATTACCGGTCTGCGCTTGATCAAAGAGGATATTGATTCCAAAAAAGATGTGAATATACTATACTAGTGGAATAAAAAGGAGCGTGACAAAAATGGCAGAAAAACAGTATTACATGACGCTTGAAGGTAAGGCGAATGTTGAGAACGAATTAAACGAACTGAAGTCAGTCCGCCGTAAAGAAGTTGTCGAAAATATTAAGATTGCCCGTTCGTTTGGTGACTTATCGGAAAACGCGGAATATGATTCGGCGAAAGAAGAGCAAGCGATGGTCGAGGGACGGATTGCTCAACTCGAGGAGATGTTACGTAACGTCGCCATCATCTCGGAAGACGAAAAAGACATTTCAGTGGTTGGGATCGGGACGACAGTCACTTTCTTGATTCTCGAAGACAACGAAGAAGAAACGTATACGATTGTCGGTAGTGCCGAAGCGGATCCGTTTACAGGAAAAATTTCAAACGAATCACCAATCGCGAAAAGTTTGTTCGGTCACAGTGTCGGAGAGCAAGTTTCCGTTCAAGCGCCAGGCGGAGATTTCGCCGTTAAAATTACATCGATCAAGTAAATAAGAACTGACAGCAGCCGGAGCAATCCGGTTTTCTGTTTGAATGGGGGAAACAGGATGCCAATCGCAATTATCGGAGCGATGGAAGAAGAAGTCAACTTGCTTCGGAATGAATTATCAGAACGGAAAGATACGGTTATTGCCAACTATCATTTTTATGAAGGTTTGCTCAACAGCGTGCCCGTCGTCATCTTGAAATCAGGGATCGGAAAAGTCAATGCAGCCATCGGAACGACACTATTGCTGGATCACTTTAAGCCGAGTGCCGTCATCAATACGGGATCAGCCGGTGGATTCAAGGCGGGTTTAAAAGTCGGTGACGTCGTCGTCTCGACGGAAGTCCGTCATCATGATGTCGACGTGACGGCATTTGGTTATGAGTATGGTCAAGTCCCAGGAATGCCGGCTGCGTATACAGCAGATCCGAAATTGGTTGCAACAGCGGAAGCTGTCATTGAACGTATGGACGCGATTCGGGTCGTTCATGGTTTAATTGTGACAGGAGATTCCTTCATCCATGATACGGAACGTTCGAACATCATTAAGACGAACTTCCCGGATGTTGCGGCAGTTGAAATGGAAGCAGCGCCGATTGCTCAAGTCTGCCACCAATTTGATGTCCCGTTCGTTGTAACGCGTTCGATTTCGGACAGTGCTGACGAGGAAGCCTCTTTATCATTTGATGAATTTCTGGAGATTGCATCTATCAATTCTGCAAAAATGGTCATGGAAGTCGTCCGAACTTTGGCAGAATCTGAATAAGTCACACACGGAAAAGAAGGTACCTCATCCGAGGCGCCTTCTTTTCTCTTTGACAAAAAGTATTTAACGCTTTATATTAGTACCAGATACTAATTTTAAAGGAGCAATCATATGAATATCGGAATTGTAGGACTCGGAACATCATTGCCCGAACGTCGAATCACAAATGATGATTTAGCCGCGACACTCGATACGAGTGATGAATGGATTCGGACACGTACAGGAATCGGAGCACGACGCATTGCAGACGATACGGTGGATGTAACCGATTTAGCGACGGAAGCCGCGAAAAAAGCATTAGCAGATGCCAATTTGACAGCAGACGATATCGGATTGATTGTTGTTGGAACGGCAACCGGACGCGCTTTTCCATCGACGGCCTGTACCGTTCAGGAACGACTTGGGGCACTAAGTGCGACAGCTTTTGATATTAGTGCCGCCTGCAGTGGATTCATTTTTGCATTACAAACGGCTTCGAGCATGATGACAGCAACAGGATCCAAACATGCACTGGTCATCGGGGCAGAGAAGATGTCAAGAATCGTTGACTGGTCAGACCGGTCGACAGCAATTTTGTTTGGTGACGGCGCTGGAGCTGTCGTGCTCGGTCCAACCGAACAACAAGGATTGAATGCCTTTGAACTTGGCACAGACGGACGCGGGGCACATCTATTATTTAAAGAACTGGACGGTCCGATTGAAATGAACGGCCGGGAAGTCTTTAAGTTCGCTGTCCGGAAATTACCGGACATCGTTGAGAAAGTCATTCAAAAAGCGGGTGGATCGTTGGCGGAACTTGATTTACTGATTCCGCATCAAGCGAATTTACGAATCATCGATGCAGCACGTGAACGCCTTGGGATCGAAGAAGAGAAAGTGATCGTGACGATTGATGAACATGCGAATACATCGGCTGCGTCAATACCACTTGCATTAGAAGAAGCACGGCGGCAGGGCAGACTGTCACCGGGGACAACACTTGTCCTTGCCGGATTTGGAGCAGGTTTGACATGGGGAGCAGCTTACATTACTTGGACTAAAGGAGAGAACACATAAAATGATGAGAAAACGTGTAGTAGTAACGGGTATGGGCGCATTAACACCAATAGGCAATGATGTTGATACATTCTGGAACGCTTTAAAAGCAGGAGAAAATGGAATTCGTCCGATGGAACGTTTAGATATCGATGAATATCCGACGAAAGTGACGGGAGAGCTTCAAAACTTTGATATTACAGAATTTATCGAGGCAAAAGAAGCACGGAAGATGGATCGTTTCGTTCACTATTCACTCGTCGCCAGTATGGAAGCAGTCCGTGACGCCGGACTGGATGTCAAAGCGAATGCAGAACGGATCGGGGTATGGATCGGTTCTGGAATCGGTGGGGTCGAGACCATTGAGAAACAGGCAAAGATTTACTTCGAACGGGGCCACCGTCGTGTCAGTCCATTCTTTATTCCGATGATGATTCCGAATATGGCGAGCGGACAAGTCTCGATTTATACAGGAGCAAAAGGTCCTAACAATTGTTCCGTCACGGCATGTGCTTCCGGGACAAACGCGATTGGCGAAGCATTGCGTGTCATTGAACGTGGCGACGCGGACGTGATGATTGCTGGTGGTGCAGAGGCCCCGATTACGAACCTGTCGTTTGCTGGGTTCTGTGCGAACAAAGCGATGTCAACCAATCATGATCCAAACACAGCAAGCCGTCCATTCGACGAAGGACGTGACGGGTTTGTCATGGGAGAAGGGGCAGGAATCTTGGTTCTTGAAGAATATGACCATGCGATTGCCCGTGGTGCGACGATTTATGCAGAAGTCAGCGGATATGGATTAACTGCTGATGCTTATCATATTACAGCACCGGATCCAGACGGTGACGGAGGAGCGCGCGCAATGGCGATGGCGATCCAAGACGCCGGTATCGAGCCGACAGCCGTGCATTACATCAATGCGCATGGAACGAGTACACCAATGAATGATGTGCTTGAGACAAAAGCGATTCATACGGTGTTTGCAGAACATGCTGAAAAATTAGCAATCAATTCAACAAAATCAATGATTGGTCACTTGTTAGGCGGAGCCGGCGGTGTCGAAGCCATTGCGACGATTAAGTCGTTACAAGAACAAATTGTCCATCCGACAATCCATTTGGAGCAGCCAAGTGAAGGTTGCGATCTTGATTATGTCCGGGAAGGAAGCCGGTCGTGGAATCTTGAATACGCACTCAGTAACTCACTTGGATTTGGTGGTCATAACGCTTCTCTCGTCTTCAAACGATATCACGCGTGAATAGAAAAGCGATTTAACGGTTCATATGAACGTTAAATCGCTTTTTCTGTATAAAGGATTTCAGTTCTAATTTATAAAAATTCAATCAGACATCTAAAAATTCCACTTATTTTCAAATTGTTTTGAAAAAATATTTAGAAAAATCGGATAAAAGGTTTGCAAAATTATCAGAACATTGTAAACTATTTGTAACGAAGGGTTTTGTTCGAATAAAAGTAGCGACTTTTTTTTTCGCTCAAAAACCTTAGATTACTAGCTTTGGAAATTTTAGGGGGGTCATCGTATCATGAAAAAGAAAAGTTTTGCACTGGCTACATCTGTAGCCCTCGTATCAAGCGCATTCCTTGCAGCTTGTTCGACGACTGATTCAAATGACAAATCATCGGGCGATAAAAGTTCAGACAAAAAATCAAGTGAGCAAACACTAAATTTGATCGAAGCTTCGGATATTCCGACACTTAACCCAACGACTTCTACGGATGCTGTGTCGTTCAACGTCTTGAACAACACGATGGAAGGTCTTTACCGTTTGGATGAAAAGCAACAGCCGATTCCAGGGATTGCGGAAAGCCACACAGTTTCGGATGACAAGTTAACGTACACATTCAAGCTACGTGATGCAAAATGGTCGGATGGTACACCAATCACAGCAAAAGACTTCGAGTATGCTTGGAAAGAAGTTCTGAATCCGGACAACGCTTCTCAGTATGCATATGTCTTCTACAACATCGAAGGCGCTGAAGAATATAATACGAAAAAAGGTGAGCGTGATGCGGTCGGCGTCAAAGCTGTCGACGACAAGACTTTTGAAGTCAAATTAAAGGCACCTGCTGATTACTTCCTCGGGTTAACTGGATTCGGTCCATTCATGCCGAAATCAGAAGAACTTTCGAAAAAAATCGGTAAGGACTTCGGTTCGACAGCAGATAAAGCACTTTACAACGGACCATTCAAATTAACGGAATGGACACGTGAACAAGGCTGGAAAATGGTCAAAAACGATAACTACTGGGATAAAGACAGCGTGAAGCTGAACACAATCAACGTGAAGGTTGTTAAGGAAACGGCTACAGGCGTTAACCTTTACGAAAAAGGAGATATCGATCGTACAGGTCTATCTTCCGAGTTCGTTGCCCAGTTCCAAGATAGCGAAGAGTTCAAAACTAAAGGGGAATCAACAATCTTCTACCTTTACTTGAACACGAAAGTCAAAGCCTTGAACAACGAAAAAATCCGTCGTGCCATCGACATGGGTTACAACAAAAAAGGAATCACGGACGTCATCTTGGCGAACGGTTCGATTCCAGCGAACTTCCTAGTACCAAAAGATTTCGCGAAGGATGAAGGCGGAAAAGATTTCCGTGAAAAGTACCCGACATTCAACGAGTACAATGCAGACGAAGCGAAAAAACTTTGGGAAGAGGGCTTAAAAGAAATCGGTCAAGACTCGGTTGAACTTGAGCTTCTGAACTATGATAGTGATGATGCGAAGAAAATCGGTGAATTCTTGAAAGGTGAGCTTGAGAAGAACCTTCCAGGCATGAAAGTCACAATCAAGCAACAACCGTTCAAAAACAAACTGGATCTCGAAAACAAAGGTGACTTTGAGTTCTCATTCGCCGGCTGGGGTCCTGACTACCAAGATCCGATGACGTTCCTCGATCTCTTCTTGACTGACGGACCATACAACCGTGGTAAGTGGTCGGATAAAGAGTACGATAAACTCATCAACGATGCGAAGACACAAACGGATGCTACAAAACGTTGGTCAGAGCTTCAAGAAGCAGAGAAAATCCTTCTTGATTCTGCAGCGATTTCACCTGTTTATCAGCGTGGACGTGCATTCATGGTCAAACCATACGTTAAAGGAATTGTCGAACATAACTTCGGCGCAGACTTCTCGTACAAATGGGCTTCAATCGAAGGTAAATAATAAGATCAAGCGTTCCCGTCAATCGGGAACGCTTTTTTTGTGAGTTAATTAAAAAAATCTCTTCTTGAAAGGCAAGAAGAGAGAAGTACGAAAAGAAAAGGTAAGATTATTTTTTCACTTTTGCACGTTTACGCTGGAGCCCCATTGCTTTTTCGACTTTCGCCAGTTTGCGTGAAGCAACCAGTTCCGCTTTATCGCGCCCTTGATCGAGAATCAGATCGAGTTCTTCTGAATCAATCAGCTCGTGATACCGTCGTTGAATCGGTTCAAGTTCAGCCACAATGACTTCCGCGACATCTGCTTTAAACACACCGTAGTTTAATCCGTCATACTTTGCTTCCAGTTCTTTAATGGAGATGCCGGCAAGTAATGAGTAGATTTCGAGTAAGTTCGAGACGCCCGGTTTGTTTTCCCGGTCAAACCGAACGATGCCTTCTGAATCGGTGACGGCAGACTTGATTTTTTTACGGATGACGTCTGGTGCATCGAGCATCGAGATATATCCTTTTGGGTTTGTATCTGTTTTCGACATCTTTTTGTCCGGAGACGTCAAACTCATGATACGGGCACCCGTTTCTGCAATGACCGGTTCCGGCATTTTGAACGTCTCATAATAGCGGCTGTTAAAACGTTGCGCCAAATCACGCGTCAACTCAATATGTTGTTTTTGATCATCACCGACCGGAACAAGCTCTGCGTCATATAACAAAATATCTGCAGCCATTAATGTCGGATAAACAAATAGTCCGGCACCGATCCGGTCTTTTCCTTGTGACTTGTCTTTATATTGTGTCATCCGTTCAAGTTCGCCCATACCCGAGAGACAAGTTAACATCCAACCGAGTTGCGCATGCGCTTTAACTTCGGATTGGACAAAAATGGTCGATTTCTCGGGATTAAGACCACTTGCGATATAAAGTGCAGCAAGCGCCCGTGTATTGTTCATCAGTTCGACCCGGTCAATCTCGACCGTGATGGAATGTAAATCGACGATGCAGTAATACGCATCATGCTCATCCTGTAAATTCACGAAATGTTTCATGGCGCCGATGTAGTTTCCCAGTGTTACCGTACCGGTTGGTTTGATGCCTGAAAAAATTGTTTTCATAAGAACCCCTCCAAAAAATAAAATAGAATAAAAAAAGATGACTCGTTCCCCTGAAATAATCAAGGGACGAGTCATCGCGTTGCCACCCAAGTTGCTAGAATCTAGCCGCTCAATTGCTGTAACGGGCATACCCGTCTGATTCTACACGATTTCGAATCAGCCACTCCGAAGTCCATTCCATCTGTGCCGACTGTCCATTTCCACCATCCATGGACTCTCTGTAAGTGGTGATCAGATGTACTACTCTTCTTCACTGTGTTCTCTTATACCATTACTTTTACTTTACCATATTTTGATTCAAAAGGTCATTCAAATTCAATTAAATGAAAGAGAGAAGCAATGAGAGTGCAATACAGATAAAACCGGCAGACAAATAAGGCGTCGTCCGGTTAGAAGCCCGTTTTTGCTTCGCTTCCAACAATTCCTCTTCTTCATCTTCGTCTTCATAATAATCACCATCCACTTCCCGCAATCGTGCTTCCCGTTGTTTTTTAAAACCTGCTGTGATGCCTTTAAAAAACCCGTTGGCCGACATATTCGAGAAAAAGCCGATGGCCAACAAGAGGAAACCAGCGATGAAAAGACCGCCTGAAACGTGATAGATAAAGGAATGGGTGGCATCCATAACGACGGCCCAAGTGGTGTAAGCAACCGTTAAAATCAAGGCAATCAAAAGTGGTCGTATTAATTTGGCTGACATGATGAACCTCCTACAACTAGATGATAGTTTCATTATACGCAAAGCAACAGCTCGTTACGACTATACGCGATTTAGAATCTGTAAAACAGCAAATAGTGTGACTATTCACTTGACGTTATTGTTATTCTCACATAAAATCAATTTATCACTTCGTTTAAGATTTTGAAACTAGGTCAATGCGTTTTGGGGAACGTTGTTGCAGTTTCGACGAGATGTCTAAAAATCGTTTGTTTAAACGGTTTTGAAAAAGAAAAAGGAGATGACTTACCGATGAACAAAAAAACAGTCGGTCTCGCGTTATCAGTTATGCTTGCAGGAAGTGTTGTACTTGCAGGTTGTTCAACAACAGGTGACGGAGATAAAGATGCAGGTTCTTCTAACGGGAAAAAGGTCTTACGTCTAACAGATACGTCTGATATTACGACGGTTGACCCGGCACAAGCAACGGATGCCGTTGCATTCAACATGATCGGAAACACGATGGAAGGTCTTTACCGATTAGACAAAGACGGTAAAGCGATTCCGGCACTCGCAGAAAAAACAGATATTTCAAGTGATAACCTCACATACACATTCACGCTTCGTGATTCTAAATGGTCAGACGGAACACCAGTCAAAGCACAAGATTTTGAATTTGCATGGAAACGTGCGGTCGATCCGAAAACTGCTTCCGGTTATGCATATATCTTTGATACGATTAAAAACGGATCAGACGTTTCTCAAGGGAAAAAACCGGTTGATGAACTAGGCGTTAAAGCAATTGATGACAAGACTCTTGAAGTAAAACTCGAGCGTCCTGCACCATACTTCCTTTCGCTTACATCATTCGGAACATATACGCCAATCAGCGAAGATTTCTATAACAAAAACAAAAAAGATTTCTCGCTTCAACCGGATAAACTGCTTTACAATGGTCCTTTCGTGTGGACTTCTTGGAAAACGGATTCAAAACGTGTTCTGACAAAAAACGAAAACTATTGGGACAAAGATGCCGTTAAATTGGATGAAGTTTCAATCCGTGTCGTAAAAGACAACTCAACAGTTGCAAACTTGTATGATACAGACGAAATCGATTACGCCGGACTTACTTCAGAGCAAGTCGCGACATACGAATCAAAACCTGAATTCAAGACAGCACTTCGTTCATCGATCGCGTACTTGAAGTTTAACAATGAAGACGCAATGATGAAAAATGTGGATGCGCGTAAAGCCATCGCACGCGCCATCGATCCAAAAGGAATCACAGATACGTTGCTTGCAAACGGTTCGATTCCGACAACAAGCTTTATTCCGAAAGATTTCATCAAAGATGACGCGGGTAAAGACTATACGAGCGACATCAACTGGTTCGATCGTGATGCAAAAGAAGCAGCTGATCTTTGGAAAAAAGCAAACGGTGATAAGAAGACAACCATTGAACTCTTATCGTTTGATAATGAAGATGCTAAAAAAGTCGGTGAGTACATGAAGGGGCAACTTGAGAAAAACCTTCCGAACGTCACTGTCTCAATCAAACAACAACCATTCAAAAACAAGCTTGATTTAGAAGCAAAAGGCGACTACCAAATGTCGTATGCGCTTTGGGGTCCAGATTATCAAGATCCAATGTCAAACTTGTCCATCTTTGAATCGACAAATAGTCAAAATGACGTGAACTACAAATCATCTGCTTACGATAAATTGTTAAATGCAGCAAATGAAGAATCAGATGTCGCAAAACGTCTGGATCTTTTTAAACAAGCTGAAGCACAATTGATCGAGAAAGATCAAGCCATCGCGCCGATCTATCAAGCGGGTGCTGCGTACTTGAACCGTCCGACAGTCAAAGACTTTAAACGCCAAGTCTTTGGTGCTGACTTCCAGTACAAATACGTTGATGTGAAGTAATGAAAAACCGGAGCGTCCTTGAGAACGTTTACAAGGAACGCTCCTGTTTTATACGGCTTTTTCTGAATGGAAACTCATTTCTTATCAGAAATGTGAACTTTTCGTAAAAAATAGGTTCTAATTACTTTGTTAGCAAAGTATAATGGAATCAAACGAAAAATTCTGAAATATTGGTTTACTGTGAAAAAACAGCAGCCAAAGGGCATCAATCAGTCCAAAGTGAAAAAGAATTTTAATTTTTATAACAAAATTCTTGAATGTTCCGACAATTTTGGGTCATACTGATTTTATTGATGTTTCGAAAAAAACAGAAAATCTTTATAGGGGGTGCCATCTATGGGCCGTTATTTAGCTCAACGCCTTGTTTACGGCGTACTGACGTTTTTACTCATCGCTTCGTTCACTTTCTTCTTGATGGATCTGTTACCAGGTTCACCGTTCCAAAACCAGGAAAAACTTTCTCCTGAACAATTGGATATCCTGCGGGATAAGTACAACCTGAATGATCCGCTTCCACAACGCTATGCAGCGTACATGGTCAACTTGGTTCAAGGAGACCTCGGCGTATCATTTAAATATGACAGCCGTCCAGTAACAGATTTGATTATGGAACGAATCGGACCATCGGCTCAACTAGGAGTTCAAGCTCTTATTCTTGGGGTGTTATTAGGACTTGTCCTAGGTGTTATTGCAGCTCTTCGTCATAACACAGCAGTTGACTACGGTGCGATGTTCATTTCGGTACTCGGGATTTCTGTGCCATCATTCGTATTTGCGTCACTTCTTCAATACTATATCGGAGTGAAATGGGGCGTATTGCCAGTTGCCTTCTGGGAAAGTCCAGCACATACGATTCTTCCGACGGTATCCTTGTCGCTCGGTGTAACGGCCTCGATTGCACGTTTCGTTCGAACAGAGATGCTCGAAGTTACAGGTCAGGATTACGTTACGTTAGCTAAGGCAAAAGGCCTAGATGGTCAATCAATTACTTGGAAACATATGGTGCGTAACGCTTTGATTCCAGCAATTACGATTCTTGGACCAATGACGGCAGCCTTGATCACAGGGACATTCGTTATCGAAAAAATCTTTGCGGTACCTGGTCTTGGTGAATTGTTCGTCTCATCAATCACACAAAATGACTACACGGTCATCATGGGGACAACACTGTTCTTCTCAGCAGTCTTCATCTTGATGATCTTGATCGTCGATATTCTGTACGGTGTCGTTGATCCACGGATTCGTTTGGGGGGTAGCAAATAATGGCAGAACAAAATTCAAATGCAAAAGCGGAACAGTTTGATTCATCGTTGTTCCAACCAGTAGAATTTAATGAACAAGCAGGCGAACGGATTGCCGGAAAAAGCTTAAACTTCTGGCAGGATGCGTGGACACGCCTTCGCAAAAATAAAGCGGCGATTCTATCGCTCGTCATTATTGTCATCATTGCACTGTTATCTTTGTTTGGACCTATGTTGTCTGGTAGAGATGCTTATACCCAAACCATCACGCAAGCTAAACTTCCGCCAAAAATCACTGGTCTCGAGTGGGCTGGTTTTGATGGTATGGCGACACTGGGTGAAAAGCCAATCGATTTTTATGAAACAAAACAAGTCAAAGATACATTCTGGTTTGGTACGGATCATCTCGGCCGTGACTTATGGTCACGTGTCTGGGAAGGGACACGCGTTTCACTCTTCATCGGACTGGTTGCGGCGATCATTGACGTTCTCGTTGGGGTCACGTATGGCGGTATCTCAGCTTACTACGGTGGACGCGTCGATAACATCATGCAACGGATTGCGGAAATTCTGACCGGAATTCCGAACTTAATCTTAATTATTTTGTTCATCTTGATTCTTGAACCGGGCATCACAACCATCATCCTGGCCATGACGATCACCGGTTGGATTGGGATGAGTCGACTCGTACGTGGACAAATCCTGAAACTTAAGAACCAGGAATTCGTTCTTGCAGCTCGTACACTTGGTGCTTCTAGCGCACGTTTAGTATTCAAACATTTGATTCCAAATACACTTGGTACAATCATCATTTCATTGATGTTCACGATTCCTGGTGCGATTTTCTTCGAGGCCTT
The DNA here is from genome assembly GCA_902363455.1 of Caryophanales bacterium. Classification (GTDB taxonomy): domain Bacteria; phylum Bacillota; class Bacilli; order Exiguobacteriales; family Exiguobacteriaceae; genus Exiguobacterium_A. The sequence continues at coordinate 752,581 of CABJAC010000001.1, forward strand.
CCTAAGCTTTATCGGACTTGGTCTTGCTCCACCACAACCATCACTCGGGACATTGATCAACGAAGGGTACAAAGAATTAAAAACGTTCCCTTACTTGCTCGTCATCCCATCTACGGTCCTCGTACTGGTCATGATCAGCTTCAATATGCTGGCCGATGGATTACGTGATGCGTTCGACCCACGTCTGCGTCGCTAACGGAAATATGAGAGGAGTTCATCCACAATGGAAACTATTTTATCAGTACGCGACCTGACTGTCGCTTTCCATACGTATGCTGGGACGGTTCAAGCCGTCCGCGGCGTATCGTTTGATTTAAAAAAAGGTGAGACACTTGCCATCGTTGGTGAATCTGGTTCAGGGAAGTCGGTTACATCAAAAGCCATCATGCGTTTGATTCCGAATCCTCCTGGTGAAATCACAAAAGGTGAAATCATGTTTGACGGGCGTGACTTAGTCAAACTATCTGATAAAGAGATGCAAAAAGTACGTGGTCGTGATATCGCGATGATCTTCCAAGATCCGATGACATCACTGAACCCGACAATGACAATTTACAAACAGATTGCAGAAGGTTTGAAACGCCACCAAGGATTGACGGGCGATGATGCTAAAAAACGGACACTTGAATTACTGACACTCGTTGGTATTCCAAATCCGGAAGCACGTCTGAAACAATATCCACACCAATTATCAGGCGGGATGCGTCAACGGATTGTTATTGCGATCGCTCTGGCTTGTAATCCGAAAGTCTTGATTGCCGATGAGCCGACGACGGCACTGGATGTTACGATTCAGGCACAGATTCTTGAGTTGTTAAAAGACATCCAGCAAAAAACGGGCACAGCCATCATCTTCATCACACACGATCTTGGCGTTGTAGCCAATATGGCAGACCGCGTAGCAGTTATGTACGCAGGAAAGCTGATCGAAAAAGGAACAGTGGATGAAATTTTCTATGAGCCACGTCATCCATATACATGGGGACTTCTAGGATCAATGCCACGTCCTTCCGACGACCGTTCGCAAGACTTACCGGCAATTCCCGGGACACCACCAAACCTATTGCATCCACCGGTCGGTGATGCCTTTGCACCACGCAATCAGTACGCAATGAAAATTGATTTCGAGAAAGAACCTCCGTTCTTCCCGATCACAGATACTCATGAAGCGGCAACTTGGTTATTACATCCACAAGCACCATATGTAGAGCCACCGGCTGCCATCCGCGATCTTGCGCTGAAATATCGTCCAGACAGCACATTCGCGAAATCGCTTCTGAAAGGCGGTCTAAAGTAATGGAGAATCGTAATAAACTACTTGAAGTAAAAAACTTAAAACAACACTTTAATATCGGACGAGGACGCGTCGTCAAAGCCGTCGACGGCTTGTCATTCGATATTTATGAAGGTGAAGTACTTGGTCTGGTTGGTGAGTCCGGTTGCGGAAAATCGACGACTGGGCGTTCAATCATCGGTCTTTACGATGCGACAGACGGTGAAGTTCTCTTCAAAGGTGAAAATGTGCATAATAAAAAGTCTCGCAAAGAAAAACTGAAATTCAACCGGTCGATGCAAATGATTTTCCAAGATCCATATGCATCATTAAATCCACGGATGACAGTCGGAGACATCATTGCTGAAGGAATTGATATCCATGGTCTCGCCAAGTCGAAAGACGAGCGGAACAACCGGGTATACGATCTTCTGGAAACAGTTGGTTTGACGAAAGAACACGCAAGCCGTTATCCGCACGAATTCTCTGGCGGACAACGTCAGCGGATCGGGATTGCCCGTGCCTTGGCTGTTGAGCCGGATTTCATCATCGCCGATGAGCCGATTTCTGCGCTTGACGTATCGATTCAGGCACAGGTCGTCAACTTGATGAAACAACTGCAACGTGACCGCAGCCTGACGTACTTGTTCATTGCCCACGATTTATCAATGGTTAAGTACATTTCTGACCGGATTGGTGTTATGTATCAAGGTCACCTTGTTGAATTATGTGATGCGGATCGTCTGTATGAGAATCCTGTCCATGCCTATACAAAATCGCTGTTATCTGCGATTCCACTTCCAGACCCGGAGCACGAGCGGACACGGAAACGGATTATTTATGATCGGCCGACAGGCGGAGCGGTTGGAAAATCGAATGAAGATTCGAGCATTCCACCGTTACGTGAAATCGAGCCGGGTCATTACGTCTCGATGACGGATGCCGAGCTTGAAGCATATCAAGCCCAACTGGTATAACGTCACATGAAAAGGCATTCCTGAATGAATTCGGGAATGCCTTTTTTTAATTTTCGGAAGCAATGCGGGGAAGGTTGTTGAAGCGGTGGACAACCGAGTCTAAAGCGTTCAGACGTTTGATTGCGTCCTCGAAAGGAATTTTTTCGTAATGATGAAGACCACCTGGTTGTTCTTCTAACGTATCTGCTTCATGAACCAATTGCTGCAACGGAGTACGATTGATTGTACCTGGTGGTAAATAAGAATCCGTATGCAACAGGACAGCAAGAGCAATTTCTTTTGCCCGTTCAGGTTCCTCACCAAGACGGATCAGCAGTTTGTGTGCCCGTTCTGCGCCTTTGATGGCGTGAATATCATTTTGACGGTATAAATCATAGTTCCAAGTGCCATCCGTATACCATTCGTAGTGTCCGATATCGTGAAGAAGAGCTGCTTTCGTTGCGGTATCCGCATCGAGACCACGCTGTGTGGCGAGTGTCAAAGCTCGTTCGGCGACGGAAATCGCATGATTCAAGCCAGACCGTTCTAAATATTTTTGAGCGATTGGGTGTTCGATGATCGTAACAAGAGTGACTGACATAATGAAATAACTCCTTCCACGAGTAAGTATTTCTATACACTTTACGTGATGTTGCAAGCAATTGCAACTGTTTACTTTGAGGTAATCGACAATCTCACACAATTAATTGACACAAGTAGGAATAGAAATCGGGTAAACGTGGTATACTAATTAATGTAGAAGATGATAATTTAGCTTTCGTTGGTTAACTGTTCTTTTTTCGGACCGAGTGAGGTGTCGGATTATGAAAGAACGTGATAAAAAGAAAAAGTTGAAAAAGCGCCTTTTGCGGGATATTTTCGAAAAGAAACTAAAAGAAATTAAGCTCCCAAAAGCAAAAGAAACGATTTCTCAACCCTTTGATCACACGCCAGCTTGCTGAAGCCACCTGGTGGCTCTGGCAAGTTTTTTTACGAAAAGTTCTTTCATCTCAAAACATATTGGGTTTTATTTCAGTTAAAATCAATGTAAACTATCAAGTAATAGAATCATCAGCTGCTGCGTAACAAATGTTCGCAGAAGAAATGATGTGAAATCAGGGGGAGGATGTTTTTCAATGGTAACACTCTATACTTCACCAAGCTGTACTTCTTGTCGTAAAGCGCGCGCATGGCTTGAAGAACATGAAATCCCATTTGTGGAACGTAATATTTTCTCGGAACCATTATCGCTTGATGAGATCAAACAGATACTCCGTATGACAGAAGACGGAACGGATGAAATTATCTCGACCCGTTCAAAAGTCTTTTCCAAATTAGATGTGTCGGTAGAAAATCTATCATTACAACATTTGTATGATTTAATTCAAGAATATCCAGGATTGTTACGTCGTCCGATTTTGATCGACGAAAAGCGTCTTCAAGTTGGATACAATGAAGATGAAATCCGCCGATTTTTACCACGTAAAGTCCGTACCTTCCAACTATTGGAAGCCCAGCGCCTTGTCAACGAATAATATACACCGAGCACGCTGCTTTCTGAGCAGTGTGCTTTTTGTTACCGCCTAAAAAGGTTAAAATAAAGATAACAAAGGAATATACCCTATATGTTTCATGATTCTTTTGAATCTATGTGAAGTGCTCGTTCGTATACTAGATAAGAGCGAGAGGAAAGGAGTGGACATATTGAAAATCGAACGCGTCAATGACAACACCGTCAAGTTCTTCATTACGTACACGGATATCGAACGCCGCGGCTTTGCCCGTGATGAGATTTGGTACAACCGTGAGCGTGGAGAACAGTTATTCTGGCAGATGATGGATGAAGCGAATGAAAAAGAGTCCATCTCCTTCGAAGGTCCACTGTGGATACAAGTACAGGCATTTGAAAAAGGTTTAGAAGTTACTGTCACGATCGCTAAAACATCGGTCGACGGTGAACAAGTAGATGAAGAGGAACTGGATTCCCTACTCCGTTCCGCGATGTCTGATGCGGAAGAGAAAGAAACAGAACTCAGTCAAGACGTCTTATTTGAAACAACGGATTTCGAGCATATCATTGCCCTTAGCCAATATGCAGAAGCACCGATCTTCGAAGAAGTCAGCACGTCTCTTTATCAAAAGGACGGACTGTACCTGCTTCACCTTCATTTTAAAGACGAGACGGAAGTGGAAGAACAGGAAAATGTGATGAGTTTAATCGCAGAATACTTGAACTTCAGTGAACAGACGATTCATCCGGTAGCGGAATACGGTAAAGTCATCGTAGCGAGTGATGTCTTTACGTTTGTTCGTAAACAGTTCCCGAATTAATGATGCGCATCACGACACTATGTAAAAGGACTGCTCCAATCGAATTTGGAAGCAGTCCTTTTTTTGAAAAAATATTACGTTAAGGTATAGCCACCATCAACAATTAATGTCTGTCCGTTAATATAGCTGGCCTTTTCAGACAGTAAGAAACAGACGACTTCTGCGATTTCTGATGGTTGAGCTGCCTGTCCCCGCAAATGGTGTTTCATGGCCAAATCAAACTTATCTTTCCCCCCGTATAACGAATGACTCAATTTCGTATCGACGGGACCGGGACAAATCGCGTTAAAGCGATATTTACCATGAAACCGGGCAGCGTACGTTTTCGTAAGAGTGAGAAGAGCACTTTTAGATGATGCGTACGGTAAGAGCATGGCCGGAAACTTGACGTGACCGACGATGGCACTGTTGTTGACGATGGAAGCGCCTTTTGAGAAACGTTTGACGGCGAGTTGAATGATTTGCTCCGGTGCATGATAATTGACTTGGAACACTTCTTTTTGCTGATCGGTTACACGTTCCGGCGCCACAGGTTTTCCAAATGTACCGGCATTGTTGAAAATGCCGTCAAGCGTCGGAAACTGTTCTTTTGTTTCTTCAAAGAATCGTTCAATCTCTTCAGGTACGGACAGATCGACTGGGAAAAAGGTGATGTGTCCATTTCCGTTCGTTTCCAGTTCTTTCCCGCTCGTCTCATTTCGTCCGAGTGCGAGGACCGTGTGTCCTTCGCGTGCCAACTGTAAGGCTGTGGCTTCACCAATTCCGCTTGTTGCACCAGTTACTAAATAGGTTTTCATGTTTACTCTTCCCTTCTACATAAAGTATGTTCCATATCAAATCAAAGGAGGGGATCTCATGTTGCGACGTGTCCAATTACTTATGACGTTACTGCTGACGGTCAGCCTAATCGGGTTCCTTTCGTATTACTGGAGTGTGTACATGGTAGGGTGGTTATCCCTGATCATCATTCTGGTCGTACTGAGTGTTTTTGTCATCATCTTACTGGAGAACCGTAATCCGGAACGAACGCTTGTCTGGGCTCTTGTCATGATGGCACTCCCAGTCGTCGGTGTGTTTGTGTATTTTACCTTTGGTCAAAATTATAGACGAAAAAGAATGTTTCGTCTGAAAGCGATGCTCGATGAAGAGTCTTACATTAAATATCGTACCCAGTTTGATCATGGTGTACACAATCAAGTGTTCAAACATGGACATTACGCAAAGGTTGTTAAACTTATTGATTCGATCAGTCGCCTGCCGATTTCGTATAATAGCCATACGAAGGTGTTGACGAATGGACAAGAAAAATTTCCTTTGTTATTAACAGAAATCCGTCAGGCGGAGCATCATATTCACCTGCAGTATTATATCGTGCGGGATGATGAACTGGCGTTAGAGTTGCAGGCTGCTTTGATTGAACGGGCGCAAGCCGGTGTAGAAGTCCGTTTTTTGTATGATGCAGTCGGTTGCTTCTCGACTGATAAAGCGTATTTTAAAAAGATGGAGGCGGCAGGCATCGAAGTGCACGCGTTTTTCCCTGTCGTCCTGCCGTTCATCTCCAGTAAATCCAACTATCGCAATCACCGGAAAATCGTTGTCATCGATGGCACGGTCGCCTTTACGGGAGGCATCAACGTCGGCGATGAATACTTGGGAAAAGATAAGGCGTTTGGATTTTGGCGGGATACTCATCTGATTGTCCGCGGCGAAGCCGTTTCCGAACTCCAATTGATTTTTCTTCAGGATTGGTATTACATGACCGGAGAGCGGTTGTTTACCCCGTACTATATGAAACCGCTTGAAGTCATGGAGAACGCAACAGGAGGCGTACAGATCATCGCAAGTGGTCCGGATGAGCCGTATGAAACGATGAAGTCTCTGTACTTTGGTTTAATTACGGAAGCAAGACACTCTGTCTATATCGCCTCTCCTTATCTGATTCCAGATGAAGACTTGATGACGGCATTAAAAACGGCTGCGATGTCCGGAATCGATGTCCGAATCCTCTTGCCAAGTTTTCCGGATCATAAAATCGTTTTTTATGCGAGTCGTTCCTATTTTGATGATCTCTTGTTAGCGGGTGTCAAGATTTATGAATACAACAAGGGGTTCATGCACTCAAAAGTCATTGTAGTGGATGATGCGATTGCGACGATTGGAACGGCCAACATGGATTTAAGAAGTTTTCATTTGAACTTTGAAGTCAACGCCTTTTTATACGGTACGAACTCCGTGCATGAATTAACCCGTGATTTTTATGAAGACTTTTCGAACTCTTCACAAGTCGAACGAAGTGTTTTTATTCGGAGAAGTTTTAAGCAACGACTGGTTGAATCGATTTCTCGTTTATTCTCACCGTTGCTTTAATCTGTTGTGCCACTGTCCAAGAGGAGGGGTAAGATGTTTGAAGCGATTGACGAGCAGGGAAACCGGATCAACAGTCAACTAGAGACAGCACAATCACTGACCCAAAAAACACTGTATTGCCCGTATTGTCGGACACGACTCCGGATCAGGCGGGGGAAAAAACGGTTGCATTTCGTCCACCTGACCTCGTGCACGGGCGAATCGACCGAACATTTATTTTGGAAAACACACCTTGCTGCGTATTTCAGGCACCTGCATTTCGAGGTCGAACTTGAAGCGGTTCGAGGAAAAAGAAGGTTTGATCTTTTGCTTCAGCCCGGAGCCATTGGAATTGAGATTCAACGCTCGAAAATGAGCGCGGACGAATGGAAACGAAGGTCTTTATTGGATCAGCAATCCGGTTATGAGGTCCGTTGGATCGGATTTCGTGAGACAGAAGGACCGATTTTTCAATTAGATGGTTGGATGAAACAAGCCTTTTTCAAAGACGGTTACGTCGATGTTGTTGAGAAGGGGAGAATCGTCCGTTATACGTATCCTCTTCCATTTGCGCGGCGTGTTGCATTTTGTCAACGCGTTCCGCTGACAGTGGACGACTTTTTATCACCTTGTCCGGTTCCCCGAACGTTTCCCGAACGCCAATGGGCGACGCTGATTAAAAATTACCGGCTTCGCCCGTTTTTTTCTTCTTTGCCTTCCCATTACTTGCGATCCCCCCTTTATCAGTCACGTCTTCACGTCTCTACCGTCCCCAGTTGGTGTTATCTTCCCTTGTCGACCTTAATTTCTATTCCAGTCCACCCCTTTGAACTGCAACTCGCTGTTTTTCTCCGGTTGAAGGAAGATTATTCAGAACAGCGCTTAACCACGTTTCTGACATCCTGTCTGACTGAATGTCGTATTTCTTATGAGTTGTCTTGTTTACATGAACTGATTCGTGAATGGCGGGCGATGATTCATTTTATTAAAAGAACACTCCCGGAACTTTTTAAGCACGACTCTCTCGATTTAACAGGACGCTTACAGGAAGATCAAAAATTAGCAGGAGCGCTTCGTTTGTTTGTCGAAAGGGAAACAGGTATAAATGAAGTAAAGGAGTGATTCAAATGGCAGAAGTATTAACCCGGAATGATGTGAATGTTGAAGAAACATGGAATTTAGAGTCCATTTACGAAACGAACGAGGCATGGGAAGAGGAATTTGAATCGGTCAAAGCGATGCTTCCGTTGCTCGTCGAGTATAAAGGACGTCTGGCGCAGACAGATGCGATTCTATTTGAGGGATTACAGTTACGTGATGAGGTTTCAAGACGTCTGCATAAACTCTATACATACGCCCATATGCGTTACGATGAGAATACGGCAGACAGTTTCTACCAAGCGATGAATGACCGTGCTCGAACACTGGCGTCCCAAATTGGTGCCACGTTAGCATTCATGACGCCAGAGTTGTTGGAAGTGCCGGAAGAAACAATTGCTTCCTATTTAGAGAAAAACCCGGATCTTGCATTATACCGTCATGCCTTCGATGAGTTGAACCGTGAGCGTGAACACGTCTTGTCAGAAGCGGAAGAGGCGATTTTAGCGAAAGCCGGTGAAGTTCTTGGTCAATCGGGAACGACGTTTGGCATGCTGAATAATGCGGACATGAAATTCCCGAAGATTAAAGGGGAAGACGGGGAAGAGACGGAGTTGACACACGGACGCTTTATCACGTTCATGGAGTCAAAGGACCGCTCTGTTCGTGAAGCCGCCTTTAAAGCGATGTACGGGACGTACAGCCAGTACACAAACACGTTAGCCTCTACCTTAGCAGGATCGATCAAAAAGGATAACTTTTATGCAGAAGTCCGTAAGTTCAAAACGGCACGCGAATCGGCTTTACATGGAAATACGATTCCGGAACAAGTCTATGACGGCTTGATCGAAGCAGTTCATGAACATTTACCATTGTTACATCGTTATGTGGCGTTACGGAAACGAATCTTAGGTGTCGAAGAGCTGCATGTCTACGATATGTATACACCACTTGTGAGTGAAGTGGAAATGAAAGTCACGTACGAGGAAGCCAAACAATTGATGATCGATGGTCTTGCTCCACTCGGTGCGGAATACAAACATATTTTAGAAGACGGTTTAGCAAAACGTTGGGTGGATGTCCGGGAAACACGTGGCAAGCGGAGTGGTGCCTATTCTTCAGGAGCGTACGATACGCAACCGTTCATCTTGATGAACTGGCAAGACAATGTCAATAACCTGTTCACGTTAGCACACGAGTTTGGGCACTCCGTCCACAGTTACTATACACGTCAAAATCAGCCATATACGTACGGTGACTACTCGATTTTTGTTGCGGAAGTCGCGTCGACGACAAACGAGGCACTATTAAATGATTATCTGTTAAAACGAGTGACGGATAAAAATGAAAAACTGTATCTGTTGAACAATCAGTTGGAGACATTCCGTGGAACGTTGTTCCGACAAACGATGTTTGCTGAATTTGAACATCAAATTCATGAAGCCGCACGACTCGGTCAAGCGTTGACACCTGAGTTTTTAACAAAAACGTATTACGCACTCAATGAGACGTATTTCGGGGACGGGATTGTTCTCGATGAAGAAATTGGATTAGAGTGGGCACGGATTCCACACTTCTATTACAACTATTACGTATATCAATATGCAACAGGTATATCTGCTGCTGCCGCATTGACTTCACAAATTTTAGAAGAAGGACAACCGGCTGTTGATCGATATATCAATAACTTCCTGAAGGCAGGATCAAGTGATTATCCGATTGAAGTCTTAAAAGCTGCAGGGGTCGATATGACGACAAAAGCACCTGTAGAAGAAGCGCTTCGTCAATTTGAGCGTGTGTTGGATGAATTCGAGGCGCTACTTGGAGAATGACGAAATTGTGAATTTTTGAACAAAGGGATGGAGTTTTGAGGAAGGTTGACTTATACTAGTCATGTGAAGAGGATCACATTCCCCTGTTCTTCTCTTTTCCCCCATCCAATGGTCATGAAGATGACAAAAAAAGCCGTTCCACGAAAGTGGAAGCGGCTTTTTTTATTAAGCATGTGCTGAATCTTTCAAATGACGCCAAACTTTACCGTCACAGTAAGAAAGGGAAACACATTTTTGTTGAAGCATTAATTTTTTTAATTCATGTTCGACTTGTGCTTCCGTTGCATCATAGATAAATGCAATTTCAGAAGTTGTAGCCGTGTCATACCGTCTCAAGAATTGCTCAAGAGGAGGCTTTGCCTGCTTCTCGAACGGTTGTTCCAACAATTCATTCAGAATCGATACATAAATCAAGTATTCATAATGGCCTTCAGCTTTGATGGCTTCTTCGTCTCCGACAAATGCAAGGGTCGGAAGAACACGGACATCCCAGTCCGTCACGAGTTCTGTTTCCTTTTCAAGCATCAACTGGATTGTATCGGATTCGATGTCTCGATGAAACTCTGCTAAATCAAGACCGAATTCCGTCAATGCCTCGGCTAAACGCATCAGTGAATCGCGTGAATAGGCGCTTTTTCCTTCAACGTTATGCAACATACGCAAACGACGCATAAATCGCATGCCAAACGTTTTACCTTGAAGTTCAATGGCTTTTAAAATCAACAGTGGCGACATGTCACACGCTGACCGTGAAGGTGCACAAGGGATTGTTGCAATCGTCCGAAGACGGAATAAATGACCGTATTCTAATTCTAGTTTCTTGAGAACGGGAATCAACCGTAAACCATCCGTTTGTGTGACGTCTAGAAAATGATAGATTTCCAGAGGTTTCGTCGGTTGCTGAATTGATGGTTCGTCCAATGAACAATATGAGCCGTTGCATTGTTCGTGTTCCATCCGTTCACCCCTTTTCTTTTAATATCGTTACCCTATTTTAGCAACGAAAAAAAAGAAAGAGCAAAGGTTTTGCTTGTACATTTTTACACGATTAGCGTGTAAGCGCTTTACGGTCCATAAAACGAACGATTTTATTTTTGGTTTCCCGATGGGGAATTGAGTTGTTTTGAAGTAATTCTTCGAAGGCTTTTTTACCAGCTGCATAGTCTGCTACTTCAAATTCCAGTTCATAATCTGTTGTACCTAAATACATGCTTTGATCCAATACAAGCAGTCCGCTCGTCAACTGTTTTTCAAACCGCTTTGTTTCTAAACGTCCCAAATGCTCGAGGGAAGCCGTTAATTTAAACTTTTCCAATTGTTGATTCATTTCTGCTGAGTGAATCAGACCATACTGAAACAAGTCTTCCGCTTCTTTTTCGGATAATGTGACGTGCGTTTCCAATAGACCGTCTTCTTTTGGTTCTTTTAATGTTAAGACCAAACCTGCTTTTTTTTCACGAATTCTCAGAGCTGCTCCATGACTGCGAAGTTCAAAGTCAGGCGTATCGAAATAGTCGTTGGCTTGCCAAACGGATTCTCCTGATGGATTATACCGTTCCGTAAGTTTCGTATATTCAGTTTCGATTAACAGGTTTTTAAATTCAATTTCCATTTCTTGTCTCATTCCTGACCACACCTTTCTAGTTGAATGCTTGAAAATATGATAACATGAATGGTGTAGTGAAACGAATTGAACCAAGAATTTAGACTAAAAGTGGTGACAAAAACGATGACAAAAGAAAATTGGGACTTATTTCTCGCACCGTATCAAATCGCAGTGGATGAACTGAAAGTAAAACTAAAAGCCATTCGAAAACAATTTCAACAACGTGGGGAACATTCACCGATTGAATTTGTCACAGGACGTGTCAAACCTGTAAAAAGCATCATACAGAAGGCTGAGCGGAAATCGATTGATATTGAATTACTCGAGCAAGACATGCAAGACATTGCAGGTCTCCGAATCATGTGTCAATTTGTGGATGATATCATTCATGTCTTGGAGTTGTTACGTTCACGGGGAGACTTTAAAATTGTTGAGGAACGGAATTACATCACACAAAAGAAAGAAAGTGGATATCGATCGTATCATATTATTATCGCTTATCCGGTCCAGACAATCGAAGGCGAAATTCCAACACTCGTCGAGATTCAAATTCGGACACTCGCGATGAATTTTTGGGCGACGATTGAACACTCTTTAAATTATAAATATCAGGGGAATATCCCGGAAGAAACACGAGAGCGTTTACGTCGTGCGGCAGAAGCGGCATTTTTACTGGATGCGGAAATGAGTCAACTGAAAGTCGAGATACAGGATGCACAAGTCGTCTTGCGAGAACGGGAGACGACGGAATCAAAAAAGCGATTAAAAGAGTAGGAGGATGACGATGCGTTTTGCGGTTACGGCGCGGGGAGATGAACGTTCCCATATGCTGAAGGAACAATTGGAACAAGCATTGATCGAACGCGGTAGTCATCGAGATACCGTCACTCCGGAGATTGTCATTTCGATTGGTGGAGACGGTACGATGTTGCAAGCTTTCCATTCTTACTTGGATCAGGTCGAGGAAATCACGTTAGTCGGAATTCACACCGGACATCTCGGCTTTTATGCCGACTGGAGACCGGAAGAGATGGATGAATTGATTCAACATATTGCAGATGACAATGTAGCGACGGTTGAGTACCCGTTACTTGAACTGTCGATTGATTATGCAGACGGATCGACGAATAAATTGCTTGCACTGAACGAATGTACGATTAAAAGTTTTAACCAAACCTTAGTGTGTGATTTATCGATCCGTGGAGAATATTTTGAAACATTCCGTGGAGATGGATTGTGTATCTCGACCCCATCCGGATCGACGGCATATAACAAGGCGCTGGGCGGGGCCATCGTGCATCCGGCACTCGAAGCGATTCAAATCACTGAAATGGCATCAATCAATAATCGGGTGTATCGGACGATTGGCTCACCCATGTTGCTTCCAAAGCATCATGATGTTGAAATCCAACCGGTCAATCCAATTGATTTTCAATTGACATACGATCATTATGCTTCGATTGTCCATCAAAATGTTAAGTCCATCCGTTGCCGCGTCTCGGATAAAAAAGTGAAGTTCGCACGGTTCCGTTCGTTCCCGTTTTGGCAACGCGTCCGTGAATCATTTTTAGCAGAAGAAAGAAGTTAACGAGGTAAATTTTATGGCATTTCAGATCGAACAAGATGTAACGGAAACAGAATCAGGATGGAGTGTCGGTCATTTTTGTACGACACGGTTGAAAATTTCCCGAAAGATGCTTGTTTCCATCAAACATCACGGTGATATTTTATGTAATGGACAACATGTCAACGTAGGGGAGAGCGTTCATTCAGGCGACCGGATTCATGTTCGTTTTCCAGAAGAACAACCCGCGCAAGACATGCATGCAACGAATGGAGAACTTGATATTCTGTTTGAAGATGAGTGGCTGTTGGTTGTTAATAAACCCCCGGGCATGGCATCCATTCCATCACGCTTACATCCGGAACGCTCTTTATCCAACTTCGTACTGGGATATTATCGAGAACAGAGAATTCCTTATGCGATTCATATCGTGAACCGATTGGATCGGGATACGAGTGGTCTGGTTGTTTTTGCGAAACACGCGCTTGCCCATCACCAGTTGAGCAAGATGCAACAGAATGGGTTGCTCGATCGGCGATATGTGGCTTTTATTGAAGGGACGATATCTCCTCAAACTATAAATCTTCCCATCGGTCAGACGGATCATTCGTTTATGGAACGAATGGTGCGGGCAGACGGTCAGCAGGCAATTACACATATTCTCGCAAGTGAATCGTTCCAAGCTTTTAATCGTGACTTGTCACGACTGACCATCAAACTTGAAACGGGAAGAACCCATCAAATTCGCGTTCACCTTGCAGCACTTGGTCATCCGTTAGTCGGAGATACGATGTATAAGGGAACACCTCTGATTGCCAGACAAGCACTACACAGTGCGTCTGCTACGTTTCCGCATCCTGGAACAGGTGAGGTGATGACGTTTGTCGCGCCGTTGCCGGACGACTTAAGTCTTTCGTGAATACAAAAAGAGTGGCACCTGACTGGATGCCACTCTTTTTGACGTTAATCTTCATCAAACATAGAGATACGGGACTGTGAAGCAATTGCCATGATCAAGCCGAGTCCGACCAAGTTAACGATCATCGTCGACCCTCCGTAACTAATGAAGGGAAGCGGGAGACCCGTGATCGGCAAAACCCCCATCGTCATACCGATGTTTTGGAAAATCTGGAATGTAAACATAGCGACGTATCCGGTCACGATATAGGTTCCAAATGGATCCGCTGTTTCCAGTGCGATTTGAATCAACCGGTAGATAAAGAGGAAAAGAATGATCAAGACAACGGCAGCACCGATGAAGCCATAGTGAGCTGAAATCGCAGTAAAGATAAAATCGGTATGGAGTTCGGGAACCGATACTTGAAGCTTTCCGTATCCGACACCAAACATCTGACCTGAACCGATAGCATTAATTGATTGGACCAGCTGGTAAGAAAGGTCATCCGCATATTCAAACGGTTGTAACCAAGCCATGATCCGGTTCATCGCATGTCCCGGGAAGAAGGTGGCGAGTAAATCATTCTGGAAATAAAACAGATAAAAGAATCCGACGATTGCTACTGTGAACAATCCGAACATACTGAGTAACCATTTCCAGTTCAATCCGGACAATAACATCGCACACGCTAAGATGACACATAGAATTAATCCGATTCCCAAGTCAGGTTGGATGATGATCAAAGCGAGCGGAAGCAACGTAAGGGCGACCATCTTAACTAATAATAAGAAGTCCCGCTCATGTTGAACGAACCGGGCATTGTGTTCCGAGATGACCGCCGCGAGGGAGACGATTAAGAAAAATTTCATGAACTCCGCCGGCTGAACGGTTCCGATGACTGGGAACTGATACCAACCATACGCCCCTTTGATGTTTGCGACCAACGGCGTATTACGTAAAACGACAAGACCAATCAGAGAGACGATTCCAGCCCCATATAAGTACCAGTGGAAACGTTTCAGTTGTTCATAATCGATGAGAATGACGACAGATAGTGCGATAAATCCGATGATATACCACTGAATCTGTTTTGCCATGAAATTGATTTCACTGATTGCCCCTTGTAAGAAAGGTTGCGCGGTATAGATTGCGATGACACTGATGACCATCAAACAACCGAGCAAAAAAAGCAACGTGTTATCATAACGTTGTGTAAATGATTTAAAACGGTTCATTCCATCCCTACTTTCTGTCTCTTTCTATATTACCGTAATTTATCAAAATCGCAATATCAAGAGCGATGGTTGACAGAAGCGTTACGTTTTTGTAACCTAGACTTAGGTGTTATTACCAGGTACTAATTTAAGGGGGAACTCATAATGAATATTTATCCTTCGCTTGAAGGGAAGACGTATGTTGTAATGGGTGTCATCAATCAACGATCGATCGCTTGGGGGATTGCACGTGCACTGGATGCAGCAGGGGCAACTCTTGCTTTTACGTATGTAGGGGAACGTTTTAAAGCACCTCTTGAGAAGTTGGGTCAGGAGCTTTCACGTCCGGCATCGTATTATACATGTGACGTGACGAGTGACGAGGAAATTAATCAAGTGTTTGCGGCAATTCATGCCGATCATGGACAGATTTCAGGAATCGCCCATTCGATTGCTTTTGCTGATAAAGAAGCGTTGCGCGGTGAATTTTCAGGCGTTACGCGTGAACAATTTGCACAGGCACTCGATATTTCAGCATTTAGTTTGACGGCTGTCGTCAAAGCAGCGAAAGACTTCTTTACGGAAGATGCTTCTGTCATTACGTTAACCTATCTCGGCGGCGAAAAAATGGTTCCGAACTATAACGTCATGGGTGTTGCAAAAGCGGCACTCGATGCAAGCGTCCGGTACTTGGCAGCAGAATACGGAAAACAAGGAGTTCGCGTCAATGCCATTTCGGCAGGACCGATTCGAACAGTTTCAGCAAAAGGTGTCGGTGATTTCAATTCAATCCTTGAAAGCATCGAAGAACGTGCACCATTGCACCGAAACGTCACGACGGAACAAATCGGTCACAGTGGACTATTCCTTTTATCTCCAATGTCGAGTGGCGTGACGGGCGAAATTTTACACGTCGACAGTGGATTCCACATCCTTTAAGTCCAGTTGAATATAAGCGGCTTTTCTTTAACTCGGTAAAAACCAGGGGGAACCTTGGTTTTTTTGTTTTTCTCGAAGTGTTTTTGGGAATAAATGAATATCAGGCTGAAGTTTAAGGGAGGGACGTCATATGTATCAAGTGGATTTTACGGTTGTACAATATGTCAATCGTCAAGTGAGAGTGGACATGGAACGAAAAACAGAGCCAGTCGCTCGCATCAATCCGATTAAACGCGTTGAACCGCATCATGCAGAGTTAGAAGAACAGGCAAATGCTTACGGTGTATTGCCTGAACTAAAACTTCCCGGTCGTAAGTTCGACCGGGAAGTTTAATCTTATTGACCGGTAAACCGGAACGTTTCATAGACACTCCATGATCCGTTTTCAAGTTCATACAAGAGAGCCATTTTCGTGACATCTTCTTGAAAGCGGATATCTTCCATTTTTAATCGTTCGAGAACATCAAACAATTCCACGTCAGATAAGTCTTGTCCGATTGTGATGTGAGGTAAAAAATCGTACTTTGGTGTGTGGCTTAATTCCTCTGCGTGCAAGGCTTTATGCAACTGTTCCAGTTCGTCCGTCGGCATGACCTTTAAAAATAAAACATTGTTTGTAGGATGGAAAGAACGTGCACCTTGAATGTGTAAGGAAACCGGTTTTGTTTGTGCCGCTACTTTGTTGAGGGCGGATACAATCGTCTCGAGTTCCGCATCATCGACGCTGATCCGCTCACGCATCGTAATGTGTGGCGTGATCAACGCATACTTAGAATCGTACCGTTTCCGGTATGAGTTTGCAAAATCTTGAATTCGTTTCGATGGAAACAAAACTACCCCGATGTTCATCGAAAATCCCCTACTTTCCCCTGAAATGATAACGCTTTACAGGATAATCATGACGGATTATCGGTGTGATGTCAAAGAAGTTTGAGGGGAGAGCATGAATCCGTGTATACTTGTGAAGAACTTTGTCAGAGAGGTGGATTTTGTCATGAAAGAAAAAGCACATTCTAAAGAAGTAAAACAAGCAGCAATTGATAAGTTGCATGAGCGTGGTGTCACGATTCACGCGATTGCGGAAATCGTATACCAGATGCAGGCACCGTATACAATTGAATTAACGCTTGAAACGTGTACGAGTTCTGTCGAACGTGTTCTCGAAAAGCGTGAATTACAGCATGCCATCCTCGTGGGGGCAGAACTGGATATCTTAGCAGAAAAAGGGTTGTTATCAGAACCGCTCTTGTCAATCATCCGCAGCGATGAAGGATTATTTGGCGTAGATGAGACAATCGCGATTGGTGCCGTCAATACGTACGGTTCGATCGCAGTTACGACGTTTGGGTATTTAGATAAAGCTAAAATCGGAATCATCAAAGAACTTGACACGAAAGTGGATGATGGACGCGTCAATACATTCATGGATGACATCGTGGCAGCGATTGCCGCCAATGCATCCGGTCGATTGGCCCACCGATTGCGTGATAAAGAAGATTATTCTGCAGAAGAACTGGAGCAACGGAAGGGAACGTATTAAATGAAATTAAATCAGCGTGCGTTACTTTTCTCTGGAATCGCGTTCATCCTCTTCATCAGTATTGCCATCTCGATTCGATTGACGGGCTATTTCTTATTTGACGCCCAATTATCAAATCAAATGGCAAAACAAGTCCCGGCAGATTATGTCAGTTGGTTCACTCAGCTAGGATCAGGGGTTGGAGCCGTAACTGTCACGCTAATCTTGACGTTAATCAGTTACTACCTCTGGCGTGACCGGATCGGAAGCCTGTGGTATCTATTGTCATTTGCGGCAGTAGCCGTATTGAACCAAGTCGCGAAAGCCATCTTCGTCCGAGACCGACCTTCACTCAATGAACTGGTTGGAGGAGTAGGTTATAGTTTTCCAAGTGGTCATTCGTCGATGGCCTTTGCTGTGTACGGTGGATTTTTGATTTTGAGCTGGCGGTTTTTGAATCGTACCGGGAAAGTCATATTAGGAACGCTTCTCAGTTTGTTGATTCTTGCAATGGGGTCATCCCGCATCATCCTGAACGTGCATTATTTCTCGGATGTCGTCGGTGGATTCTGTTTTGCTGCTTTCATACTGGGGTTATCCTATGCCTTTATCTCATCTCGACGTAAAAAGGAGCGGACGTATGTTACTACTTGATATCGATCACAGCTTAGTTTTTGATGAACAGGTGATGAATACCTTATCCGTCCCGACATTATTAGTCGAACGCCTGAATGGTCATAAACGTTTTATGACCATGCGGACCCACTTACGGTTAAAACGACTCGTTGAACACAATCAAGTGATTCCCTTTACAGAGCGGACGCTTGAAGCTTTCCGACAACTCGAATTGTTCCAGATTGATGCTAAACCGAAATGGGCAATCCTTGAGAGTGGCAGTGTTTTACTAAAAGACGGAAAGCCGGACAAACGGTATGAGAACTGGTTACGCCAACATCAGAAAACGGCACACCTCGAAGCAACACTTACCTATTTGGAAGAAGTTGAACAGTTCGACTGGACGGTCTATCCGGCAGAAGTCTGGTCCGGTCGAACAAAACGGCCTTATCAGATGATTCAGCGAGTAGCAGACGAAGCTGAACTTCTGGATCAACTATTAAAACAAAATGTCTCAAACTGAAGAAAAGCCACTTGCCGACGTTCGGCGAGTGGCTTTTCTGTTTAAGTCGGGACGTTGATCTCATCAAACCAAAAGACACCAACAGTTTCTGAGCCGGCATGCGTCAAAATCGACGGTCCAAACTGTGTAATTTCAATTGAAATCTGTGGCAATTTAGCTTGAAGCGTATCTCGTAACTGTTCAGCGGCAGGTCGAGCGAGTGTATGACCGATGTACAGCGTTTGCTGATAAAGGCCGGACTTCGCGATTTGTGAAGCGATTTCTGCAGTCATTTCGTGAAAAGCTTTTTTGATTGAACGAACCTTTTTGAACGGAACCAGTTTTCCGACTTCGTCAAACTTGACGATTGGTTTGATATTCAACATGTTAGCGAGTAAAAATTGACTGCTCGATACGCGACCACTTCGCCGCATCGTTTCCATGTTGCCGATAATGAGATAAAAGTGAGATTGATGTTTGAACTGCTCTAGAATCTGGACGACTTCTTCCGGTCGCTTTCCTGCTTGTGCAAGTTGCATCGACACACGTAACATTTCCTGTTGGTTGGCACCACCTGTATAGGAATCAATGGCATACAGTTTAAAACCAACGGCCTCCGCAGCTGCTACAGAGCTCGCGTATGTTCCGCTCAGGCCACTTGTGATGTGGATGGCGTAGCCGTAGTCATATCCTTCAGTCTTGAGACGTTCGTACAGTTCCACTAGCTCACCGAAAGAAGGTTGCGAGGTAGTCGGGATAACGGAAGAATCGTGACGCATTCTCGCATCGAGTTCCTCGACCGATAAATCGACATATTCACGATAGGATTCTCCGTTGATGATGATGACAGTTGGTACTACATGGACACCGATTTTTTCTGCTTCCCCAGGCGGGAAAAAAGCCATGCTATCGGTGATCCAAGCGATCTTATCCATTAAAGCGACGCCTCCAGTAGAAATTCATTTTTTTAATCATACCATGGCATGAAAGCGGCATCACTAGCCAATACGCTTTTCAGGAATAGAATCTCTTGAAACGTGTCCAATCGATGAACTGATGAGGAGCGTGATCAAAACGGGCAACAACCAAGCTAAATTTTGTTCGACCAGCGGGAAAACCTTGTAAACCGCAGTCAGTAGATCCGGTAAGACTTTTAAGGAATACAGGGCACTCCATAAGGAAAAGAGCGCCGTCACGAACAGTGTCGTCCGGTAGACGAGTTTTGGTTTCTTTAAGAAGGAACGAACGAAGGTCAATCCAATCAACACGATGACGATCGGATATAAAAACATCAGTACGGGAACCGCGATGGCGAGCAACGTTTTTAAACCGACAATCGAAATGGCGAAACCAAGGACTGTCGTAAAGATACCTGTAACCGGTAAGGAAAGTCGCTTTGAGAACGTCATCAAGTATTCGGAGAAAGCAGTGACGAGACCGACGGATGTCGTGAGACAGGCGAGTAAAATGGCGATGCCTAAAATCACCAGACCAGACGTCCCGAACGTGTCATCCGCGTATCGTTGCAATAACGACGGACCATCGACAGCTCCGACGGCACCGAAACTGTTGCGTCCAAGGAAACCAAGCCCTGTATAGACAAGCGTCAGTGAAGCGGCAGCGATCAGACCAGCCCGTGTTACGGTCTGAAGTTGAGCCGTTCGATGTTTTAGACCACGTGCGTGTAGCGTGTGCAAAATAATAACTCCAAACACAAGGGCGCCCAGTGCATCAAGTGTCAGATACCCTTGGAGAAAACCTTGGACAAATGCATCGGTAAAGTTGGCGTACCCAGGTGCCGGGCGTTGAACCGGCGAAAGGGGATTGATGATACTACTGATGCTGAGTGTCGCAAGCGCTAAAAGCAACAGTGGAGTAATGAACCGACCGATGATGTCGAGTAATTTACCAGGTCGAAGCACCAAGTATAAGGTTACTAAAAAGAAAATGGATGAAGAAATCATCAGACTGGTTTGAGATGGTCCACTCAGAAATGGAACCACACCGAGCTCATACGTGACGACGGACGTTCGGGGAATCCCGAAAAACGGACCAATCGCGACATAAAGCGAAAAAGTCAAAAGGGCGCTGACGAATTTAGGAAGCGGGTTGGCAAGCGTGCTGATCCCACCACCTACCCATGCGACGGCAATCAATCCGGCTAACGGCAATCCAACGCCGGTCACGATAAAACCGAGCATAGCAGGCAAGAATTGTGTTCCAGCTAAGGCACCGAGTTCAGGAGGGAAAATTAGGTTACCTGCACCAAAAAATAAAGCAAAAATCATGAATCCTAAAGCAAAGATGTCTTTCCGGTTCAACATATAAATTACCTCCTGTTTTTCAATAATCTTGTCCACTATACCATTAGACAACAAGAGATGAAAGAATTTTTAGAATATTCGTTTGTCTCGTTGTCCATCTTCCTTGTAAAAAAAGCAAATCGTTAAGCGAACATTCATTTTTTTAGAGTAACATGGACAAAATGAATCCTCAACCTGTCTTTTTTACTGACCTTTTGTAACAAAAAAACCTGTAAGGTCAACGTATTGACCTTACAGGTAGAGGAATGAAATGATTGAATTACCCATGGTAAACTAAAAAGAGTAGGAGTTTAGCTAGATGCCATGAAACGACCTTTCTTTTGTCGTCTCAGTTTATGGAGTAGCCAAGCGTGAACGACTTCGCACGATTGACGAGGGAGGGTCAGTTCCACGAGTGGTTCTTGTTGTTGACCGTGGATAATGAATAATCCTGTTTCTTCATCAATTGGTGAAATCGTCATTGAGCTCGCTTCATTCAGGGAGACTTTCAGCTCGCCCGTCGTCGCATCCTTTAATTTCAGAATGTTTCCGTTCGTTGCAAACTTCGTGAATGAACCGATTCCGTTCACTTTTAACTGATCCATGCTAATTTCCTCCTTCAGTTGATGCGTTCTTGAAAATCGTAAGAAAAACAGGTACAACTTCTAACTTCCAAAAGGTTAATCTCATTATAACGAAGTCTGCTGAAGATGCCAGCACTAATTTATGTGAAAATTCAAACGATTTGGTAACAGTATTGTCACATAAGAAATTACTTGAAAAGACAGAGGAAAGGAAGAGGAACGGACATATGAAAAAAGCATCTTGTCCGTGGCGGACGAAGATGCTGAAGATCATTGTAACTCCAAACTCCAATTTTTCTTACGATGAACCAACTCACCACGCTTGACGATGGATTCCTTTTTAGAATCGAGGTCTTCCTTCAAGACGGTCATATCTTCGTACCGTCCGGCGGCGTAGACCGGAATGCTGATGTTTCTTGTAAAAACGGATTGTTTGGCATTCGCAAAATCCATCAAAATCCCTTCACTGAGCAGATGATGTAAGTTGAGGATGATTTCAGCCGTTAATGGAGACGAGGGCAGACGCAACTCGCGATTCATTTTCCGTTGCATTAAAAAGGTTAACATCTGTTCGATTCGTGACCAGTCTTTCAAATAGACAGTAGCCTGTACACCAGGGTTTTCACTGAAATACACCATCTCATTTTCAACAGATGATGTAAAAGGACTCGGCATCCCGCGTTTCATATGCATGATGAACAAAAGTTCTGCGATTTCAGCGTCTGTTAATGTATCGAGTGAATGGGAGGAACGGATGTCGATTGCACTTAACGGAGAACGTTCGACTTCACTAGACTGAACGAACTGTTCGACTTCATGTCCTTCTACGTAATGAAAAGACGTTCGTAAGGACTGTTTGGCAGATTTGAAGGCGGCACCTGAAACCAGTAAGGGACGTTTGGAATCAATCGCAACAATGAAGTCTGAAAAGGTCACACCTGACATCGTCAAGCGATGATTTTCTGCATCTTCATACAAATAAAGTAATGAGTTAGACATAAGTAAGCCTTCCTTCCTGAACAATTAACCCTATTATTTCAATAGTAGCAAAACTTCTATGACGCGAAAAGGATATTTCCCGCTGAAAACGGGCATAATAAAGAAAAGAGGTGATAGGTGATGTGGGGGTTACGCAAACCATTCCCGGAACTAAAGACGGAACGCTTTATCTTACGTGAACTAGAAAATAGGGATGCGCGTGATTTGTTCAAGATTTTATCAGATGATGAGGTCATGTACTATTATGGATCAGATCCTTTGGTTACGGTTTATGAAGCCAAAAATGTCATCAGTTATTTCAAGGAACAGTTTACTCAAGGAAAAGCCATTCGATGGGCAATCGCTGATCAGCAAACCAATCAACTTGTTGGAACAATTGGTTTTCATAATTGGTTGACTCAATATCATCGAGCTGAAATCGGCTTTGAAGTCAGTCAAGAATATTGGCAACAAGGTGTGGCATCGGAAGCAGCACGAGCCGTCTTGACACACGGTTTTGAAGATTTTGCACTTCATCGCATCAGTGCTCTAGTGGCACCCGAAAATATCGCCTCGAACGCGCTTGTCCAAAAGCTTGGTTTTCAAGCAGAGGGATTGCTTGAGGATTATGCGTATAGTCATGGACGTTTCATGGATTTAACAATTTACCGCATGCTTGCATCGGAATGGAAAGGATGACCACTGAATGTCGAAACAGTCACTTGTCTTATTACATGGATTTACCGGAGGGACAGATTATTTTAACCGGGTGGAAGCCCGGCTTCGTTTATCGTTTGATGTTCTTGTATTAGCACTGCCTGGACATGAAGGAGAAGCAGTTGGTCCGGATACGATGGAAGGTTTTGCGACATGGGTAATGGAAGATTTGGAACGAAGAGGAATTGACCAACCGATTGTGATTGGTCACTCCTTTGGTGGATATATCGTTTCTTCCATCGTTGAGATGTATCCAGAAAAAATTTCCGGATTCGGACTGGTCTATTCAACAGCCAAGGCAGATACAGATGAGGCTAAACAAAAACGGAATCAGAACATCGGCCGTGTGAAAGACATTGGTGTTCGGGAATTCGTTGACGGGCTCATACCTGGACTTTTTGCGGACGAAGCGGACCCGATGCTGATCTCGGAGGCAAAGGAATTGGGATATATGATGACGGTTGAAGGGGCGATTCGAGCACTCTCTGCGATGCGTGATCGAAGAGACATGACGAAAACATTAAGCCACACGTCTGTCCGTGGTCTGATTCTCCACGGGACGCTGGATCCCTTGATTACAGAAGAGAGTGCGTTTGCGCCACAAAATGAACGGATTCTATTCCGGTCGACAAACAGCAGCCATATGGGAATGCTCGAGACGCCAGATGCGTTCGTCGATTTTGTGGAAGAAGCGTTTTCGAAATAACAGTTTTATTTTACTTCCATTCGTTTCGTTTAAAAGGGATTACTCGCTTTCACGTGACTCCTACAGGAAAACGTGTGAAAGGAAGAGTGATCCTTTTTTGATTCAGTCCTCATTTTTGAGCTTTTGCATTGCAATCCCACGTGAATTTCTGAATGATGAAGGGGGAGGGATACAGATGAAAATTATAGCCATTGAACCAACACCAAGTCCGAATAACATGAAGGTCATCGTCGATGAGACGTTCTCTGAAAAAGGTCAGACATTTGAACATGCATTTGGTGCACCAAATCATGTCGCCAAATTACTAGACATTCCAGGAATTAAATCCGTCTATCAAGTCAGTGATTTTTTAGCGGTCGAACGTTTTCCAAAGTATGATTGGCGGACGCTTGTGATTGAAATCCGTCGGGCTTTCGGAGAAATCCTGAGTGATGTCGAACAACATGAAACAGATGCGGCTTTTGAACCTGTTCATTTATTTGTTCAGTTTATTTTAGGGGTTCCGATGCAACTGAAAGGGGTCAAAGGTCTGGAAGAGAAACGATACGGGTTATCGGACCGATTCAGAGAAGCAGCCCTATTCGTGCAACCGTTCGTCAAGAATGTCATCAGTGATCGTCGCTGGGTCGAACAGGCGCCGCGTTATGGCGAATTGGATGAAAGTCTTGCTGAAGTCGCACAAGAAATCGAGGTCGCTTATCCCGTTGAGCGAATCGATCGCTTAAAAACGATTGCTTCAGGAGAAGAAGTGACGTTTGACGGACAGGCACTCACATCAAACGATTGGAAACAACGATTTGCAGCACTCGATGAGTTGCCGATTGAACTGGAGTGGATTCCAGCGTATGCCAGAATGCTGCAAGACGAAAAAATGCAGATTCGCAGACAGGCTGTCGTCAAACTCGGTATGTTCGAAGAAAACCGTTTGGAGTTATTAGAGTACATCACGAGTGCCTTGCATGATCCTTCGAGTAGTGTGCGTCGAACAGCCGGCGATACGATTTCAGATTGGGCACTAGCAGAGGCAGAGCTGATGATGATTGAAGCATTGACGGATAAAAATAAGCTTGTTCGTTGGCGGGCCGCCCGTTTCTTATTTGATGTCGGGACAGAACAGTCGGTTCCTCGGTTAAAAGAAGCAGTTCAAGATCGGGAATATGAAGTGGCGTTGCAAGCGGAACTTGCCTTAGCACGAATCGAGAGCGGGGAAGAAGCACTAGGAACGGTTTGGCAACAAATGAATCGAATGACTGGAGAAAGTTCATAAGAACTTAAAAAACGCAGGGTATACAGAACCATTCGACAAAATAACACACCAGTTGTCTAGGTATATTTTACCTGTAGAACAATATAGATGGTAAAAAATGAATATTTTCTTGTAATGGACTTGAAATGAATTTGAAATACGGCGACACATCAAAGTTTTTAAGATGTATGAGCCAACTAAATCCAAGTGTAAAAATATGGTTGTATTTTTTGGTATAAAGTTTTGATATAAATTGTCGAATGAGAATTTCCCGGCATTTCTGCCCGTTTGATAAAGTGAAATCACAATAACTGATTCGATTTCAAACAGCTATTTCGGTTTGACTGACATCTGACTTTAAAGGAGATTCGGGGATATGATACTTTTTGCTGAAACAGACTTAGCGGTGGGTTATAAAGAGCGGACGGCTTCGGGCGTCTTCGTGACAATCGAGACAATTGACAGCCGGACGATCACGCTTGTGGCTCCTGCAACTGCGACGGATGCGATTTGTGACGAGTTGTTCGTAACGGGGATTGAGCAACTGTTTTCAATGACAACAAACAAGGTAGCGATTCCAGTTGCCTAATATGTGATCCGAAGAGGAGGGATGAGGTTACGACCTTATTCCTCCTCTTTTTTTGTGCTAAAATCTGTAGTAGAGAAGAGAGGGGACGATGTTTTGAAGTGGATCACCCGGTTATCTTGTCTCGTTTTATTAGCGATCGTTTTCGCAGGTTGTGCGCAACCAGAAAAAAACAGCCAGAATAAACAAACAGCACAAAATGAAGTAACAAGTCAGCCGATGACAATCGCGGTGTCGGCGAAACAACCGGAATCGAGAATCGTAGAAGCGATTGTTTTACTGAAGAATCCAAATGAGCAGGATACGACAGTGACCTTCCCGACGTCCCAGCGATTTGAATTGCTTGTCAAAGACGAAACGGGAAAAGTGCTGTACACGTTCTCGCAAGAACAAGTATTTACACAAGCGATTGAAAAGGAAACGTTTAAAGCTTTAGAGACTAAGCGGTACGAAGTCAGAATCGAGCTTCCGCAGTCTAGTCGAGCGGACCAAATTGAGGCGTCAACGATTCGACAGGTGGAAGGGACGCCTGAATCCGTCATGACCGATCGCCAAAAAATTGAGAATGAAAAAGGAGAGTGAATGTTTCATGCAACAAGACATCATTCGAGTGACGGGCGTCAAGCCGGTCATTCAAGCAGAAGAGGAAATTAAGCAACGCATTCAGTTCTTAAAAGAGTATCTGTTGCACACTGGGGCAAAAGGGTTTGTACTCGGTATTTCGGGTGGACAAGACTCGTCGCTTGCGGGGCGTTTGTGCCAACTGGCGGTCGAAGAGTTGAGAAGCGAAACGGGACGCGACTATCAATTTTATGCCGTCCGTTTGCCGCACGGTCAACAACAAGATGAGTCTGATGCACAACTCGCATTATCCTTCATCCGTCCGGATCATGCGTTACGTGTCGACATCAAACCGGCTGTCGACGCATCAATGGCGTCATTTGAACAAGCAACGGGACAGGAACTGTCTGACTTCAGTAAAGGAAATACAAAGGCAAGGGAACGGATGAAGGCGCAATACGATCTCGCAGCTCACTTTGGTTGTTTAGTTGTCGGAACGGATCATGCTGCAGAGTTCGTGACCGGATTTTATACAAAACACGGAGACGGAGCCTGTGATGTTACACCACTGACAGGGCTCAACAAACGTCAAGGAAAACAGTTACTCCGTCATCTTCAGGCACCAAACGCCCTGATTGAAAAAGTACCGACGGCTGACTTGGAGGACAATCAACCCGGTTTACCGGATGAACAAGCACTCGGTATGACCTATGATGAAATCGATGATTATCTGGAAGGAAAGTCGATTTCCAGCGAAAGTGCCGCGAAATTGGAAGGGCAGTACAAACGAGTGGGGCATAAACACCATATGCCGGTCTCACCTTTTGATGTTTGGTGGAAATGAGTCATCACAAAAAAACGACAGCCGACTGAGCTGTCGTTTTTTTCGTCCATAATCGGGAAAAGAAAAAGGGTAGCATCTTTTTGAAAAGCTGGAGGTGATGAGGTGGAGACGGTTGGAATCATTGGTGGCGGATTAGCAGGTTTGTCAGTGGCTGCTCTTCTCGCACAACAAGGAAAACGAGTTCAGTTGTATGATACCGGTTTGCTAGGCGGGAGAGCGACTTCACAAGTAATCAAAGGCTTTACATTTAATTATGGGGCTCACGCCGTTTATGCACGCGATCAATCGATGTTGCGGACAATCATTAAACAGTTGAAATTAGATATCACCTGGTTGGATTTTTCGTCCGCGAAAGCAAAATATGAATTTGCAGGTCATCTGACTGCTGCTCCTGCCAATGCAATTGGTCTGTTGAAAACGGAAGTCATCGGTGGAACCGATAAGCTCCGGTTTACATGGGAAGTCGTCAAAACCGTCTTACATCTCGAACAGGGAGACCCAGCGCTATCAATTGGTCAGTGGTTGACCGAACAAAAGGTGGAAGCAGACGTCGCGCGATTGATGCTTGATTTAGCTTCCAGTAATTTTTTCACGGCGGAACCTGAAAACATCCCATCAGACGTCTATTTCAACTATTACAAAAAACTATTTCGAACCCGAAAACCGGTTTCCTATATTGCCGGTGGTTGGCAGGTTCTCATCAATGAACTGGAACGCGTGATCATGCTACACGACGGAACGATTCACCGTAAAACAAAAATTACGGCCATTGAAGAAAGTGACGACGGTTACCGGCTACGCGATCGAAAAAAGGCCGAATGGACCGTCGACCGCATCGTGTTGGCCATCCCCCCCCGAGAGATGCGGAAGCTTGCTTTACCGACACCGATTCAGCTGTTCATCGAACCGTATGCCCAATATGAACCGGTTGAAGTTCTTGTCTATGATGTGGGGGTGCATCCTTATATCAAGACACCTTTTTCCTATGTGTATGATCGTACGCACCAATTATTCGTGACGGATTTATCCCATTACGACCCAAGTATCGCGCCAAAAAATGGTCAAGTTCTGCAAGTCGTCGCGTATTTAGTTCATGATCGTGTCGGTGATCCGGATTACTTGAGTAGCAAAGTGCAACAAATCCATCGTCTGCTCGATCAGCATTACGCAGGATGGCGCGAACAGTTGGTGACGGAACGCACGATGAAGCGGGCGATCGTACAAGAAATCAAGTGGAAGATGGGACAAGCTGCCCTGCCTTGCTTCATGGATGAAGAGTGTGAGGAAAAGGTCGCTTTCGTCGGAGATTGGTGTGAAGGAGAAGGGCAGTTATCCGAGTTATCGTTTTCGAGTGCGTATACCGTTGCAGAAGCATGGCAACAAAAAAACGCTCATTGAGCGTTTTTTTGTTGCGGATAAAAGGCGAGGCCAACCAAAATCGTAAAAGCAATCAAACTCATCATCGGAATCGTCAAGAAACCGAAATAGTTGACCCATTTGATTAGACAACCATTCGTGCATAGGGCTTCTCCATCCGGTAAACGTTCCAGGATGACATGGTAGGCCGCGACCGCGAAACCGAGTAGCGTGTATAAGCGAATGAAAAAGCGGTCGACCGGACGATTTCGAAAAAGTGAAACGAGCAGGTAAATGGCTGTCGTATACATGAACAGACGTTGCCACCAACATAACGGACAAGGGATGAATCCTCGGACTTCGCTGAAGTACAGACTACCCAAGGTCGCAATCGTTGAGACGATCAACATAAAATGATAGCGTGACATATGTACCTTCCTCTCTAACGTGTTAAACTAATGCCATCTTATATCATGAGGAGTCGAATCATACATTGCAAGTGTCGGAAATGGAAATGTTGATTACGTTATCGGAGGAATTAAACATGAGACGGGCGGCGGAGCGACTTTTCGTGTCGCAACCTGCCCTCAGTCAACGTCTCGTCGCGATTGAGCGGCGCTGGGCGACGAAGTTGTTCATTCGTTCGTCCCGTGGTCTCAGCATCACCCCTCAAGGGGAGAAGGTCATCGGACTCGCCAAAGAAATGAATCGCAAAGAATTAGAATTAAAAAGTGAATTGACGGCAGAAGAAGGCGCAGTCTACGGGACACTTCGAATTGCAGTGGCTTCCATCATGGGACAATACTGGTTGCCACGCGTCTTAAAACGCTTTGTCGAACGATACCCGCACGTCCGTGTCCAACTCGTCACAGGATGGTCGAGTGAAATGATGCGTCATATGTTGGAAGAACATTTTCATATCGGCATCATTCGCGGGAATCCCGACTGGAAAGGCGTCAAAGAACGACTGTTCTCTGACCCGCTCTATCTGGTCGACAGCGAATTAACATCTCTGGAACAACTACGAAAAACAGAACGGCCGTTCATTCAATTTAAAAGTGATTCGACGTACTATCAAGAAATCTTGGAATGGTGGCAAGATCGTTTTTCTAGTCCGCCAGCCCGGACACTCGTCGTTGACCAGATTGAGACGTGCAAACAGATGGCGCTTCATGGAATCGGATTCGCTATCCTGCCCGAATCGACGATTCATGAAGCGCGCGACGTAATGAAAATTCCGTTGAAGACGTCATCCGGAAAAATTTTAAAACGCGATACTTGGATTTTGTCGACAGAGTCGATGCTTGAGTTAAAACAAGTCCAGGCGTTTTGGGACATTGTCAAAGAAGAAGGAGGAAGTCAGTCAGATGGAATACGCAATTGAAATGCGGCGAGAACTTCATAAAATACCGGAACCGGGATTCAAGGAGTTTAAAACGCAAGCTTTTATTCTCGATCAAATCCGTTCTTATCCGGCGGATCGGGTCAGTTATGACACGTTCGAAACGGGGGTGTTCGTTCGTGTGAAAGGATTGACAGGAAACCGGACAATCGGGTATCGGGCGGATATTGACGGCTTGCCGATCGAAGAAGCAACAGGGTTGCCGTTTGGCTCCGAACATCCGGGGTTCATGCATGCCTGTGGACATGACGTTCATGCATCCATCGCCTTAGGTTTGCTGCGCCGGATCGTTGAGCTTCCGATTATGGACGATGTCGTTTTCCTCTTCCAACCGGCAGAAGAAGGACCGGGTGGAGCGGAACCGATGATCAAGAGTCCATTGTTTGAAAAATATCGTCCGAGTGAGATGTACGGACTGCATGTCGCACCGGAATACCCGGTCGGTACCATTGCGAGTCGGCCTGGTGTATTGTTTGCCAGCGCACGAGAAGTCCATATTACGATTTATGGTCAAAGTGGTCATGCCGCTTTCCCACACCTGACAATTGATACAGTCGTGGCCCAAGCGGCTTTAATTATGCAACTTCAGACGATTATCAGCCGGTCCATCAATCCGATGAACTGTGGTGTCATTACGATTGGTAAAGTTGATGCCGGAATCCGTGAAAATGTTATTGCCGGTCGAGCATTACTCGACGGAACGATGCGGGCGCTTAACGGTGCGGATATGGAGAAGTTGGAGCAACGTGTCCGGGATATTGTCCGCGGTATCGAAGCTTCGTTTGGTGTGAAGATTGATCTCCAGTTCGGCAATCGTTACTACGAAGTCGTCAACGATCAAAAAATTGTGGATAAATTTTCGTCCTTCGTTAAAATGAACGCTACTTATGTGGAATGTGATGCCGCGATGACGGGAGAAGATTTCGGTTTCATGTTAAAAGAAATCCCGGGCATGATGTTTTGGCTCGGAGTCAATAATGCAACGTCCGGATTGCACCAACCGACCTTAAATCCAGATGAAGAGGCTATCCCCTTCGTGATTAATTTACTAGATCATTATTTCCGCGAATACGTCTAAACAAAAGACGTGACAATCAGCCTTTTATTCATGAAAAAATGAATAAAGGGCTTTCATTTTATAGAAGAGAACAGTTTTCGAACGTTTTGTGAAATTAATCACGTGTATATGTGAACAATTTGTTACATCAAACATTAAGAACAGACACAAATGATTATGTTCTCTATGATACGGATATAAACAATATATAGAAGTATGTTTAGAAAGAGGGGGCTATACACATGTTCAATGATCCAGTCATGCTCAGTCGATTATTGACAGGGCTCACATTAGCATTCCACATCATCTTTGCGACGATTGGAGTAGGGGTTCCATTGATGGTACTCGCAGCAGAGTACATCGGAATTAAACGAAAAGATTCAGACTATATTCTGTTAGCACGACGTTGGACGCGCGGTTATATCGTAACGGTAGCGGTCGGTGTCGTGACCGGAACGGCGATTGGATTACAATTATCGCTCTTATGGCCGTCTTTGATGCAAGTTGCCGGTCAAACGATTGCCTTACCGCTCTTTATGGAAACATTTGCTTTCTTCTTTGAAGCGATTTTCCTCGGTATTTACCTCTACACATGGGATCGTTTCAAAAACCCATGGTTACACTGGTTGATCGGGATTCCTGTCGTCATTGGTGCGACGTTATCCGCTTTCTTCATTACGACGGTCAACTCGTTCATGAACTCGCCAGAAGGATTTAAAATCGTTAACGGAACGTTGACACAAATCGAACCGTTAAAAGCAATGTTCAATACGGCGACACCAACAAAAGCGACACACGTCATCGTCTCTGCCTATCTGACGGTAGCCTTCATTTTGGCAGCGATCGCGGCTTTCCATCTTCTTCGGAAAAAAACATTGTCGGCAGCCGAAACGGCATATCACAAAAAAGCCCTTCGCTTAACAGTCATGGCCGGTTTGATTTTTGCGTTCTCGACAGCACTTGTCGGAGACTTCTCGGGAAAATATTTAGCCAAATACCAGCCGGAAAAATTAGCGGCTGCAGAGTGGCATTTTGAAACGACAAGTGAAGCCGAACTGATTTTCGGTGGTATTTTAGATGAACAAGAAGACGGCAGTTATGAAATCAAAGGGGCCGTCAAAATTCCGTATGCACTATCGATTCTTGCAGGCGGAGCACCTGATACGGAAGTTATCGGTTTAAATGAGTTTGCGAAAGAGGACCAAGCACCACTGTTTGTCCACTATTTCTTTGATATCATGGTATCAATCGGAATGTACTTGGCCGCCGTATCCGCGCTGTTTGTACTGGCATTCCGCCTCAAAAAGCTGAATCCGTATAACAAGTGGTTATTACGTGGTATCTTCATCGGTGGACCACTTGCCATCGTTTCGATTGAAGCAGGATGGATGTATGCAGAAATCGGGCGTCAACCATGGACCCTCTATGGTATTATGAGAACGGCTGATGCGGCAACGACATCGACAGCCGTCGGACCGATGTTGATTTTGTTCAGTTTACTTTATCTGTTGCTCGGAACGATCTGTACAGTCGTCTTGCTTCGGATGTTTAAAAATAACCCTGTCGGTAAAGAACTCGCGGATGATCATCATACACGTGGTGAAGCGATGTTTGCGGACGACAATAAATAAGGAGGGAACGAGTTGGACATTCAAACACTTGGAATAACCGTACTTTGGACGTTCCTTTATGGATATCTCATCGTTGCCTCAATTGACTTCGGTGCCGGTTTTTACGCGTTCTATTCAAAATATACAAAACGGGATCATTTAACGAATCGGCTGATTCTGCGATACCTTTCACCGGTCTGGGAAGTGACGAACGTCTTCTTCGTCTTCTTCTTTGTCGGACTCGTCGGATTCTTTCCGGATACGGCTTATTATTACGGGACAGCTCTACTTGTTCCAGCCTCAATCGTCTTAGTGTTGATTGCGATTCGTGGTAGCTTTTATGCCTTTGCCAACTATGGTTCGAACGACAGCATGTTCTATACGTTCTTATACGGAGCGACAGGATTGTTAATTCCAGCAGCAATGTCGACTACTTTGACAATCAGTCAAGGTGGCTTCATTCGTAAAACAAATGAGACGGTGGAGTTCTTGGGAACAAAACTGTTTACGAACTTTTATTCTTGGACGGTTGTTGCGCTCGCCATCGTTTCCGTTCTGTACATCAGTGCGATGTTCCTTCTGTTTTATGCGGATAAAGCAAAAGACGAGAACGCGACACCACTCATTCGTAAATGGGCGTTGTTCTGGAGTATTCCAACGATTGTCGTCTGTGCACTTGTTTTCTTCGGTTTGAAAAATCAGGCTGCTTGGCATTATGAAAATATTTTGAACGGCAACTGGTGGTGGTTCGCAGCAAGTTTCTTGTTCTTCTGTATTGCGGTCACGCTCATCTATTTGAAAAAGAACTACGGGATTGCCTTTATTGCCGTTATGGCTCAGTACGGTGTCGCTTGGTTCGGATATGGATATACCCATCTTCCGTACATTTTGTACCCCTATATTGACATCAATAAAGCAGTCGTCAACGAAACGATGGCAACAGCACTCGTCGTCGTTTTCATCTTCGGATTATTGTTATTGATTCCGGCTCTGTATTTGATTCTCCGACTCTTCTTGTTTGACAACGATTATGTCAGTGGGAAAAAATCGAAATCCTGATCCTGAAAACCAAGTGTGCCGTCTGCAAAAAGATGGCACACTTTTTTTGCCGTTTCGTAAAAAAAAGTAGGGGGAAACGGCATCATAAAAGCGTTCATAGCAATTTAAAGGGGAATCGGGTACACTACTACTGAAGCAGAAATATGAAGGAGAGTTGAACATGAATGGAGAGTTTGCAGTAATCGGTTTAGGACGATTCGGGGGATCGATTGTTCGAGAGCTATCGAAAAACGGATATGATGTTTTAGCGATCGATTCAGATGAAGAACGCGTTAACGAATACATGGGGATTGCGACGCATTCCGTCATCGCTGATACGACGGATGAGAATGTCTTAAAAAGTCTCGGCATTCGTAATTTTGATCATGTTATCGTTGCGATCGGTGAAAACATCCAAGCATCGATTTTAACAACTTTAATTTTGAAGGAACTCGGCGTCCAGTCGATTACTGTTAAGGCGACAAATGACTACCATGAAAAAGTACTGAGGAAAATTGGTGCTGATTTCATCGTTCACCCTGAGCGGGACATGGGTGTCCGGATTGCAAATGGACTGATGAGTTCCAACATCTTAGATTATCTTGACCTATCACAAGAGTTTTCGATCGTGGAGATTAAAGTCAGTGATCGGATGGCAAACCAGACATTAATTGATTTGGATTTACGGAGTAAATACGGAGCGAACGTCGTTGCAATCAAGCGAGGGGAAAACGTCATGATTTCCTTACAGGCGGACGAGTTGATTGAAAAAGGGGATTACTTAGTCGTCATTGGTGAAAATGACGACTTGGATCGACTGGAACGCGCGATTCATAAAGTAAGAAACTGATGAAAAAAGGCTGAGGAATCGCTCCTCAGCCTTTTCAATCCTGGTCGTTAAATCAGTTGAAACTCTTTAAGACCGTAAGCGATTCCGTCTTCGAGAATGTGTTTCGTGACGAAATCTGCGGCCGCCTTTGTTTCCTCAAGACCGTTGCCCATCGCGATGCCCGTCCCGACATAACGTAACATTTCTAAATCATTTAATGCATCCCCAAACGCAAATGTATCTTCGCGCCGGATGTTCGTCAGCTTCAGGAATTGTTTGATGCCGTCTGCCTTTGACGAACCGACGTTGATGACGTCCATGGCGTTCGGATGCCAGCGGATGAAATCAAAAGCTTCGTAATTTTGAACATACTCCGCTTCTTCTTCTGCCGTGCAGTAGACAAGTGTTTGGAAGACGTCATGTGTCTTAAGGGCATGTTCTTCAAATACCGGTAAAGGAATATCTAGTTCGCCAAGCGACTCCTGGACCAATTGATCGGATGGCGTCGTTGAGAATCCTTGCGTTTCACCCAAATAGACGAGTGTATGATTATTTTTTTGCGCGCGGGCTGTCAAATGCTCGAGATCTGCAATCGGTTGTGGTCGTCTGTAAATGACCTCATCTTGATGAACGACAATTTGACCATTGTAACCAATGATCGTGTCGATATTTAATAGTTCACGTACACCGGACAACATCGCCGGACCCCGTCCGGTCGCGATGGCGACATATACACCATTCGTTTGTAGCTGTTTAATTGCTTGTTTGGTCGACTCTGGAACAAAATGACCATCGTGAAGTAAGGTTCCATCGATATCGAAAAAGACGACTTTCTGATTTGCCATGGTTTCACCTTCTCTTTTTAATTGGCTGTTCAGCCGGATACATGTGGAATTATAGCATAGCGTTAACGTTTACACCGACCTTGGATTAGGAATAGGATGAAAAAATAGTAGGATATCGTGTATACTAATCTAAGGACAAAAAACAATGGACTGATAAGGAGTTGCTAAACATGATTTTTAAAGTATTTTATCAACCGCTTCGTTCAGAAGCCCCGGTACGGGAACGGACAGAAGTGATGTATGTTGAGGGAGAGAACATTCGTGAAGTGCGAACAGCGATTGATCACCTCATCAAAGAAATCAATGTCGAATTCATCCGTGAGTTAAGCGGAGAATTTTTGGAATATGAAAAACTAAGCCCAGACTATAAGGTTGAAACGTTCGCATGAAATTTGTTAAAAACCATCAAGCAGCCGTCTTCGCACTCGGCGGCTTAGGAGAAATCGGGAAGAATACGTACGTCGTTCAGTTTCAAGATGAGATCATCGTCATCGACGCCGGCGTCATGTTCCCTGAAGATGAATTGCTTGGGATCGACTATGTCATTCCAGATTACACGTATTTGATCAAAAACAAAGACAAGGTAAAAGGAGTCTTCATCACCCACGGTCACGAAGACCATATTGGGGGACTGCCATTTTTACTTAAGCAGGTCAACTTACCAATCTATGCTGGGAAAATTGCACTTGGTCTCATTAAAGTAAAACTCGAAGAACACGGTTTATTACGGACGGCCGAGTTACATGAGATTGATGAGGATTCCATCATCAAATTCCGTAAAACGAGCATTTCGTTTTTCCGGACAACACACTCGATTCCAAACTCGTTTGGAGTCGTCGTCAAAACACCGCAAGGCAATATCGTCCATACGGGTGATTTTAAATTTGATTTCACGCCGGTCGGGGAACCAGCTGATTTGACGAAGATGGCAGAACTCGGCAAGGAAGGTGTTCTTTGCTTGCTGTCTGACTCGACGAATGCCGAGATTGAAGGATTTACAATGAGCGAACGCGTCGTCGGAGATACAATCTCAAACATCTTCCGTAAAGCGGAAGGTCGGATTATCTTTGCGACCTTTGCTTCTAATATCTATCGTCTGCAACAAGTTGTTAATGCATCGGTCGAAGCCGGACGTAAAATCGTCGTCTTCGGACGGAGTATGGATAAAGTCATGATGATTGGTCAGGAGCTTGATTTCATTAAAGCACCAAAAGGAACAATTATTGAGCCAAACGAGATGAAACGATATAAATCAAATGAATTGACGATTCTTTGTACGGGATCACAAGGGGAACCGATGGCAGCTCTCAGCCGAATCGCCAACGGGACACACCGTCAGATTTCCATCATTCCGGATGATTTAGTCATCTTCTCGTCGTCCCCGATTCCAGGAAACGTCGTTTCTGTCGGAAAAACAATTAATCAATTGTACAAAGCGGGCGCGGACGTCATGTATGGCAAGCTGAATGACATCCATACATCAGGTCACGGCAGCCAGCAAGAACAATTGTTGATGCTTCGTCTGTTGCAACCCAAATACTTCATGCCGATTCATGGAGAATACCGCATGTTGAAAAAACACATGTCACTTGCGATGGACGCCGGTGTACCGGAAGAAAACTGTTTCGTCATGGATAATGGTGAAGTATTAGCACTCGATGCTAATGCTGCAGCGATTACCGGCAAAATTCAGGCAAATGCCGTCTATGTAGATGGAAAAGGGATTGGAGATATTGGTAATATCGTCCTGCGCGACCGGCGCATTCTTTCGGAAGAAGGTCTCGTCGTCGTCGTCGTGACACTCGATTCGAAAACCAATCGTCTCGTTTCCGGACCAGACATCATCTCACGCGGATTCGTCTACATGCGTGAATCAGGAAACCTGATTAAAGATGCAGAACGTTTGCTGAAACGTTCGCTTGAACAATCGTTAGCGAACCGAAACACGAAATGGACGGATATCAAGCAAGTCATCAACGACACGTTGACACCTTACTTGACAGAAAAAACACAACGTCATCCGATGGTCATGCCGATCATCATGGAAGTATAACAAAAAAAGACATTTCCACATCGTGGGAATGTCTTTTTGTATGCGTTTCTCAGAGCGGTGAACCGTAATCCTTGAACGGCTCCTTGTTATCGATTCGGTCATAGAACATGATACCGTCCAAGTGATCGTATTCATGCTGACAGACGACTGCTTTTAATCCTTTTAATCTTAATTTTACCGGATTTCCGTTATGATCGATGCCAGACAGGGTAATACGCATATAGCGCGGTACATGACCTTCTACTTCCCGGTCAACGGATAAACAGCCTTCGCCGCCGGCAAGATACGTTTGTTCAACGGAATGACTGACGATTTTAGGATTATAGATCCCGAACTCGAGAATGTCATCCCCGTCTTGTAAACGAACGGCGAACATTCGTTTATTGACTCCGATCTGAGGAGCGGCTAATCCGATCCCGCTACGCAAATCATATTTTTCAGCTAATTCATCGTCTTGACTGTTGGATAAATATTCCATCATAAGACGCATCGTTTCTTTATCTTCCTCACTCAGTGGGAAGGTAACATCGACAGATCGTTCGTGAAGCGAAGGTACGTCTTCCCGGACAATCTCATTCATGGTAATCATGAACAGCACCCCTTTCATCTAAAAAAATTATAGCATATCAAAGGAGGAATATTAATAACTAACACAGCTGTGAATTGATGAATAGTACAGAAGTAAAGGCGTTCTTCGAATGTGAGGTCATTCACAAGAACATCCGCTAAAAAAAATAAAACATTTCCTTTGATTTTATAGGTGTTACAGTTTTATACTTGTAACGTAATGAACAAGACATGCATTTATGTCTCGTCATGTTAATACAGTTTACTCAACTGGATAGGTACACAGATATATGTTCAAGAAAAGGTCATACGGGACTTCATTTTTTGAACACTATTCGTATGTGAGCAAATCAGTCAGAGGAATATTTCGCTGAGCACAGTGAAAGGATGAGGTGAAAAGATGAACTTAAACATGTTTAAAAACGTGGAAGAAAACTTTGAAACATTCCGCATTCTGGATGAGAAAGGTGAAGTCGTCAACAAAGACGCTATGCCGGATCTCTCAGATGAAGAGCTTACGGAATTAATGCGTCGTCTCGTCTACACACGTATTTGGGACCAACGCGCAATCTCACTCAACCGTCAAGGACGTCTTGGTTTCTATGCGCCAGTCGCAGGACAAGAAGCGTCAATGATCGGTTCACAATTCGCTTTAGATAAAGATGACTGGATCCTTCCAGGTTACCGTGATATCCCGCAAATGGTCTTCCACGGTTTCCCGCTTTATAAAGCATTCTTGTTCTCACGTGGACACATCACAGGCGGTAAGATTCCTGAAGGTGTAAACGTCTTAATGCCACAGATCATCATCGGTGCACAAATCGTGCAGGCTGCCGGTGTCGCACTCGGTCTTAAGAAAAGTGGAAAAGAACAAGTCGCAATCACTTACACAGGTGATGGCGGATCATCACAAGGTGACTTCTACGAAGGTATGAACTTTGCCGGAGCATTCAAAGCACCTGCGATCTTCGTTGTCCAAAACAACCGTTTTGCGATTTCGACACCGGTTGAAAAACAATCGATGGCGAAAACAATCGCGCAAAAAGCTGTTGCAGCGGGTATCAACGGAATTCAAGTTGACGGAATGGATGTTCTTGCCGTCTACGCAGCAACAAAACAAGCTCGTGTTGAAGCACTGAACGGTGTACCGACATTGATCGAAACACTCACATATCGTTACGGACCACATACACTTGCTGGAGATGACCCAACACGTTACCGTACAAAAGATATGGACGATGAGTACCAAGCACAAGATCCACTCGTTCGTTTCCGTGCGTTCATGGAAACAAAAGGTCTTTGGAACGAAGACAAAGAGAACGAAGTGATTGAACAAGCAAAAGCGGATGTTAAAGAAGCACTCGCTCAAGCAGATAAAGAACCAAAACAAAAAGTAACAGACTTCATCAACGTGATGGCTGAAAAGTTACCACAAAACCTGCAAGAGCAGCTTGATGAGTATACAGCAAAGGAGTCGAAATAACCCATGGCACAAATGACGATGATCCAAGCGATCACTGACGCAATGCGCGTCGAGATGAAACGCGACGAGCAAGTTCTCTTGTTCGGTGAAGACGTCGGTAAAAACGGTGGGGTATTCCGTGCGACAGAAGGTCTTCAAGATGAATTAGGCGAAGACCGTGTCTTCGATACACCACTTGCCGAGTCTGGTATCGGTGGTCTTGCAGTCGGATTCAGCTTGACTGGTTTCCGTCCAATTATGGAAATCCAATTCTTCGGATTCGTATTCGAAGTATTTGATTCTGTAGCGGCACAACTCGCACGTTTACGTTACCGTTCAGGCGGCACGTACAGTGCACCTGTTACAATCCGTTCACCTTTCGGTGGCGGTGTTAAAACACCTGAGCTTCATGCAGATAACTTGGAAGGATTAATGGCTCAGTCACCAGGACTTAAAGTCGTCATCCCTTCAACTCCGTATGATGCAAAAGGTCTTTTGATCGCATCAATCCGCGACAACGATCCAGTTGTGTTCCTTGAGCACATGAAACTGTACCGTTCATTCCGCGGTGAAGTGCCAGAGGGCGATTACACGATCGAACTCGGAAAAGCTGACATCAAACGTGAAGGTACTGACGTGACGATCGTAACGTACGGTGCAATGGTTCACGCATCACTTAAAGCAGCTGAAGAGCTCGAAAAAGAAAACATCAGCGTTGAAATCATCGACTTGATGACAATCAGCCCGATTGACATCGACACAATCGTTGCATCAGTTAAGAAAACGAACCGTGTTGTCGTCGTTCAAGAAGCTCAGAAACAAGCAGGTGTGGCTGCAATGGTCGCAACTGAAATTCAAGAGCGCGCGATTCTTGATCTTGAAGCACCGATTCTTCGTGTAGCGGCTCCTGATACAATCTTCCCATTCGCACAAGGTGAAGATGCATGGCTTCCGGACCACAAAGATATCGTTGAAAAAGTGAAAACAGTTTACAATTTCTAAGCGTGAACCGGAAAAAAGGAGAGAGGCAATTCTCTCCTTGCTTCCGTTTTAAAGATAACAATCGACTTTGAAGAGTGAAATAAAAGGAGGCTAATTCAAATGGGTTTATTTGAATTCAAATTACCGGATATCGGTGAGGGTATTCACGAAGGTGAAATCGTAAAGTGGTTCGTTAAAGCAGGCGACACGGTCAAAGAAGATGACATTCTTCTTGAAGTCCAAAACGATAAAGCAGTCGTTGAAATCCCGTCACCAGTTGATGGCACAGTTAAAGAAGTAACAGTAGACGAAGGTGTCGTAGCTGTCGTTGGCGACGTATTGATTACATTCGACGTTGAAGGTGAAGGTTCAGCTCCTTCTGAAGAAGAAGCTCCAGAACAACCTAAAGCAGCAGATAACGCAAAAGATGTCCAAGACACAGACAGCAAAGTCGAAGACAAACCAACAGAAGTTCAAATCCATAAATCAGAACGTGTCATCGCGATGCCTTCAGTACGTAAGTATGCGCGTGAAAAAGGCGTAGACATCCGTGAAGTTCAAGGTTCTGGTGACAACGGTCGTGTTGTCAAAGAAGACATCGATGCATTCGCAAACGGTGGACAATCTTCTGCTTCAGCTACACCAGCAACAGAAGAAAAAGCACCAGCGGCACAAGCTTCAGCACCTAAATCTGAAGTGAAACCTTACGTTGCGGCTCAGCCTGAGCTTGAAACACGCGAGAAGATCAAAGGAATCCGTAAAGCGATTTCGAAAGCAATGGTCAACTCGAAACACACGGCTCCACACGTAACGTTGATGGACGAAGTCGATGTAACGAATCTTGTTGCTCTTCGCAAAAACTTCAAAGAAGTTGCAGCGGCACAAGGTACGAAATTGACATACCTTCCATTCGTCGTGAAAGCATTGACAGCAGCGGCTAAGAAATACCCTGCCATCAACGCATCAATCGACGATGTCAACGAAGAAGTCGTTTACAAAAACTACTTCAACATCGGTATCGCAGCAGACACAGACAACGGTCTTGTTGTTCCTGTCGTCAAAGATGCAGACCGTAAATCAATCTTTGCATTAGCAGACAACATCAACGATCTTGCTGGTAAAGCACGTGAAGGTAAACTTTCTGGTGAGGAAATGAAAGGCGGATCGATCACGATTACAAACATCGGTTCTGCTGGCGGACAATGGTTCACACCGGTCATCAACCACCCAGAAGTTGCAATTCTCGGAATCGGCCGTATTGCTGAAAAAGCAGTCGTCAAAAACGGTGAAATCGTTGCGGCACCAGTACTCGCTCTTTCATTCAGCTTTGACCACCGTCTCATCGATGGTGCAACTGCACAAAACGCGCTTAACTTGGTTAAACGCTTGTTGAACGACCCACAACTTCTCATTATGGAGGGATAAGCAATGGTAGTAGGTGAATTCGCACAAGAAACAGATTTACTCGTAATCGGGGCTGGCCCTGGTGGTTACGTCGCTGCAATCCGCGGTGCGCAACTCGGACTTAAAGTAACAATCGTCGAACGTGAAAACGTCGGTGGTGTTTGTTTGAACGTCGGATGTATCCCGTCAAAAGCCTTGATCACAGCTGGACATAACTTCCAACATGCAAAAGGTTCTGACTCAATGGGAATCACGTCTGAAAACGT
The DNA here is from genome assembly GCA_902363455.1 of Caryophanales bacterium. Classification (GTDB taxonomy): domain Bacteria; phylum Bacillota; class Bacilli; order Exiguobacteriales; family Exiguobacteriaceae; genus Exiguobacterium_A. Next base: position 794,669 of record CABJAC010000001.1, read on the forward strand.
TGCAGTCGATTTCTCAAAAGTTCAATCTTGGAAACAGTCTGTTGTCAACAAATTGACTGGCGGTGTTGGTGGCCTTCTTAAAGGTAACAACGTCGAGACAGTTGTTGGGGAAGCGTACTTCCAATCTGAAGATACAGTTCGTATCATCAACGAAGATTCTTCTACACCTTACAAATTCAAAAAATGTATCATCGCAACAGGTTCGACTCCAATCGAACTTCCAGCATTCAAATGGTCAAAACGTGTCCTTTCTTCAACAGGCGCTTTGAACCTTCCTGAACTTCCGAAAAAACTCATCGTCATCGGTGGAGGATACATCGGAATGGAGCTTGGAACAGCGTATGCAAACTTTGATACTGAAGTTGTCATTTTAGAAGGAACAAAAGATATCCTTTCTGGGTTCGAGCCGGCAATGACGCAAGTCGTCAAGAAAAAGCTCAAACAAAAAGGAAACATCACGATTCACAACGAAGCACTTGCACAAAGTGTTGAAGAGACAGAAGAAGGCGTGAAAGTTACGTTTGAAGTCAAAGGTGAAACACAAACTGTCGAAGCGGACTATGTCCTCGTCACAGTTGGTCGTCGCCCGAACACATCTGATCTCGGTCTTGAAATGGCAGAAGTCAAAGTCAGCGAACGCGGACTTGTTGAAATCGACGATCAGTGCCGTACGTCGAACGAAAACATCTACGCAATCGGTGACATCGTTCCTGGACCACCACTTGCACACAAAGCTTCATTCGAAGCGAAAATTGCTGCTGAAGCGGCTGCTGGACACCCGGCATACCTCGACTACAGTGCGATTCCTGCGGTTGTCTTCACAGACCCAGAACTCGCAACAGTCGGTTATACAGAAGCGCAAGCAAAAGAAGAAGGTCTTGATTACCTCGCTTCTAAATTCCCTTACGCTGCAAACGGACGTGCTCTTGCACTCAACGAGCCAGACGGCTTCTTGAAAATGATCACACGCAAATCAGACGGTCTCTTGATCGGTGCTCAAATCGCTGGTACCGGCGCATCTGACATGATCGCAGAGATGGGACTCGCAATCGAGTCTGGAATGACTGCTGAAGATATCGCACTCACAATCCATGCACACCCTTCACTTGGTGAAATCGCAATGGAAACAGCTGAAGTAGCAATCGGAAGCCCAATCCACATCATCAAATAAGTAACGAAGACCTTGAAACGGGGAGCCGACCGTTTCAAGGTCTTTTTTGTTCGTTTAACTCTGCTTAAAAATAGGAAAAGAATAAAAAAAGAGAGGGTGAGTTGAAGTGGAACCTCAATTGTCTCCGATCGAAGAACTGTATCATGTCTCAGAAGTGGATAAGGTCCGATTCATTGGTGTCACAACTGATCATGCCCGGTACGATTTTGGTGTGATCTTTACAGGTCAATTTTTCGGGAAGATGTTGGTCGTCAGCCTCAGCAGCGGACGCGCAGCTTTGTTGGATCATGAAGATGTCCTCGACGCAGATGTCCTGCACCGGATACTTGATGTGGATCCGATCGATGCTGGGGCGGTCGGAGACTTTTTAGGAACCCTGTTACCTTACGTCCCCCGTTATGAACAGGCGGACTAAAAAAAATCCTGCAGGTGCTTTACGCACCTGCAGGATTTTTGGAATAAACCCGTTACCGGATGGCATTGGATTGTTGAATGACTTTGATGGTTTCGAGTGTGTGATCTTCGAGACCTTGAACCGGCAGACCGGCTTCGATGTTTTCTTTGATGTACGCCAAGTTGTCGGTCGTAATCATTTCTCCTGGAATGAAGATTGGGATACCAGGCGGATAGACCATCATGAATTCTGCCGAAATACGGCCGACCGCATCTGCGAGCGGAATAGTCTCCGTCTCCTCATAGAAGGCGTCCCGCGGGCTGAGCGCAAGCGCAGGGATATCGGGTAAGACAATCGAATGGGAAGCGGTTTTTGAACCCGTATCCCGGTGTCGTTCGACCAGTTCAGCCATTCCTTTGAGCAAGGCGTCAATCGTCTCTTCTGAATCACCGGACGTGATGATCAACAAAATGTTGTTTAAGTCAGAAAGCTCGACTTCAATCCGGTGTTCTTCCCGTAAAAATTCCTCGACGAGATGACCGGAAATTCCGAGTCCTTTGACAGAAATCAAGACTTTTGTCGGATCGAAGGCAAAGGTTGCACTCGAGTGCAGATCGGCTTCTCCGAAGACAGCGAGATAAGGAAGCTTGGCGAGCCCCATTCGCATCCGCGTCGCGAGTTCGAGTGCGCGGCGGTTCATCGCCTCACCATTGATGGCAAGGTGACGACGGGCACAGTCGAGTGACGCAAGCAACAAATAAGAGGTTGAAGTCGTCGTCAGCATCGAGAGGACGGCTTGTACCTTATCGGGCGATACAAGACCACGACGGACGTTTAAGACAGAACTCCCTGTCAAAGAGCCACCAAGTTTATGCACGCTCGTCGCAGCAAGGTCAGCGCCTGCCTGCATTGCGGATAATGGCATATCATCGTGAAACGCGATATGGACGCCGTGTGCTTCATCGACAAGGACGGGAATCCCTTTACTATGTGCCAGCGTAACGATGCTCTCCAAATCGCCAGCAACGCCGAAATACGTCGGATTGATCACGAGGACGGCTTTTGTATCCGGGTGCAGGCTGAGTGCACGTTCGACGGCACTTGGTGTAATCCCGTGTGCGATGCCGAACATTTCATCAAACTCCGGATGAATGAAAATCGGGTGCGCTCCAGAAAGAACGATAGCCGACATCACCGATTTATGGACATTTCGCGGAACAAGAATTTTATCGTCCGGACCGACGACACTCATGATCATTGCCATGATGGCGGTTGAAGTTCCCTGAACCGAGAAAAATGTTTCGTCAGCATGGAAGGCTTGCGCCGCAAGTCGGTGGGCATCTTTGATAATGCCTTTTGGATGATGAAGGTCATCAAGCGGAGCGATATTGATTAAATCAATATCGAGCGCATTTTGACCTATAAATGATCGAAAAGCAGGATCCATCCCTTGGCCATTTTTATGACCGGGAATATGAAATTGAATTGGTTGACGTTTCGCATGCGCCAGCAGCGCATCGAATAAAGGTGTATCGAGCTGTGTTAAGCTTTTTGTTTGCACCAGATTTCCCCCCTTAAAACCGAATAAAAAAACAATCAAACAAGCTAACTATAACAAGTTTTCATGAGGTTGCAACTGTTTTATACGCGATTTCGTTGTAAAATAGAAAGCGTCAAGAAAGGAAGTGTCACAATGGCAGTCAATTATCCGATTAATCCGGACTGGTCTACGGACGAAATCGTTACCGTCATCCATTTTTTTAACGTCGTCGAAGAAGCCTATGAAAAAGGAGTTGATCGTAGTGCCTTCTTAAGTGCTTACCAAGCGTTTAAGGCAATCGTCAACTCAAAATCAGAAGAAAAACAATTGGATCAATTTTATTTTGAAGAGACCGGATGTTCTAGTTACCGCGCCGTCCAACAAGCAAGAAAACAAGAACAACCACTTTTGCGATTGAAGAAATAAGACAGATCTATCCACAAAAGCGTCTAACATGCTGAACATGTCCTAGTGTAAGCGGCTTTCACTCCTTCATATAGAAGGAGGAAAGCCGTTTGTTTGTTTAGAAAAAACAAAAACTGGTTATATACTACATACAAGACGATATCGTGTAACTGTAATTTTTAAAAATAGATACTTTACATCTAAGTTGATTCGTACTATTATGGATTCAATCCACTAATTAGTCGCAATTGTCTGATAACTAAGTAAATTTGTTTATCCCGCGAAGGAGTGTGGTTACTGTGAAACAAGTGATAGAAGCATACAAAAGAAAAGATGCAGAAAAACGCATTCCTGTATTGCGCCTCGAAATCGATTATGAACTTGCGACATTGCATGATGCAATCGTAGCAAGTGATACGGAAGCGGTAGGTGCGAGTAAGGAACGCCTTGAAAAATACCGCCAAGAGATGGTACGCCTCGAAGCGTAAGACATGCGTTCCATTTAACAATAAAATAACTCAAAATAAAATAATAATGCCAGAATCAACCAGCGAATCTTTTCGTTGGTTGATTTTTTTTGTTACTATTATAGAGTAGTATGATGTTCGACAGACTGAAGGGGTGAGACAGATGCAGGGGCTAGAGTTGCATGCGATTGATCTGATGAAACGGGCAGGAAAGTACATCCGTCAAAAAATGGATCAGGCGTATCATATAGAAGAAAAAACGAACAAAAGTGATCTCGTCACCGAAATTGATCAACATGTAGAAGACTTGTTGATCAAGGGCATCTTGGAAAAATATCCGGATCATCTGATTTATGGAGAAGAGGGACGAATTGAGCGACCGGATACATTGGACGGCACCATCTGGTTTGTCGACCCGATTGATGGGACGATGAATTTCATTCGTCAGAAACGATTGTTTGCGGTGTCTATTGCCATCATGATTGATGGCGAATTACGTTACGGTTTTGTATATGACGTAATGGCAGATGAAATGTTCCATGCCATCAAAGGACAAGGGGCGTATGAGAATGGAATTCGTCTGGATCCAATCGAAGATCGTCCGGTCAAAGAAGCCATCATCTGCATGAATGCGACGTGGGTGACGGCGAATCGCCGGATTGATCCGAGCCTGCTCGCTCCACTCGTCCGTGATGCGGTCGGAACACGTGCGGTCGGAGCGGCATCCCTTGAACTTGCATGGGTCGCCGCCGGTCGCGTAGACGGTTACATCACGATGCGCAACATGCCTTGGGACTATGCGGCGGGGCAACTGTTGATTGAAGAGTTGGGTGGACGTGTCGGCACGATTGAAGGAGCGGATATGAGCTTTTTGGAACAGACGAGTGTTCTTGCCGGGAGTCAACGGTTTGTGTCAGACGTATTGACGTATGTGCAAAAATAAAACGCCCTGTCTGGGCGTTTAAGCTTGCTTGCGCAGCCGGGCTTTAAGAACAAAGCCGACAGCCATCGAGACAATCATCAGTAATATGGAGACAAACATCATCACGACGTTTTGCTCTGCGATAAAAATACCGATCGAAGCCATCGACCCAACTGCCAAGATGGCTAATAATAGAAAAATAATCCGCATCTGTAGTTTCCCCCTCACGATACATGAACTCGTCTCTAGTTTAGCGTGAATCGGGGACAATGAAAAGGCTTTCGCTATCATCTTCAATCGAAGTGATTGCCAACTACCAGTCAACCTGTGCTATACTCTTAAAGTTGACCGAAAGTATTTATGGATTATTTAAATGAACAGAAAGAGGTACACACCTATGACAACAGTAGTAAGAAATGATTTACGCAACGTCGCGATCATCGCCCACGTTGACCATGGTAAAACGACACTCGTCGATGAGCTTTTAAAACAATCTGGAACATTCCGTGCGAATGAACTAGTTGAAGAACGCGCAATGGACTCAAATGATATCGAGCGTGAGCGCGGAATCACGATCCTTGCGAAAAACACAGCAATCGATTACAAAAATACACGCATCAACATCGTTGATACACCAGGTCACGCCGATTTCGGTGGTGAGGTTGAACGTATCATGCGTATGGTTGACGGCGTTATCCTCGTTGTTGACGCACGTGAAGGCTGTATGCCACAAACACGTTTCGTATTGAAAAAAGCACTTGAGCAAGGTCTCCAACCAATCGTCGTCGTCAATAAAATTGACAAGCCGATGGTTCGTCCGCTCGAAGTTGTTGACGAAGTCGTCGACCTCTTGATTGACCTTGGAGCAGATGAAGATCAGCTCGAATTCCCAGTCGTTTATGCATCGGCAGTCAACGGCTCAAGTTCGTTTGACCCTGAACTTGAAAATCAAGAAGATACAATTACAAACGTTCTTGACTTGATTCTTGAACACACACCGGCTCCTGTTGATAACAGCATGGATCCATTACAATTCCAAGTTACGATGCTTGACTACGATAATTACCTTGGTCGTATCGGAGTAGGACGCGTTTTCCGTGGAGAAATCAAAGTTGGAGACAGCGTGTCGCTTTCTAAACTTGATGGATCAATCAAAAACTTCCGTGTAACGAAATTATTCGGTTACTTCGGTCTGAAACGCGTCGAAATCGAAGCAGCGAAAGCTGGAGATTTGATCGCAATCGCAGGAATGGAAGACATCAACGTTGGGGAAACGGTTTGCCCGACTTCACACGTCGATCCACTCCCATTACTTCGTATCGATGAGCCGACTCTTCAAATGACGTTCATCGTCAACAACTCGCCATTCGCTGGTCGTGAAGGTGACCTCGTCACTTCGCGTAAAATCGAAGAGCGTCTTGAAAAAGAGCTTGAAACAGACGTTTCACTCCGCATCGAAAACACAGATTCACCGGACCGCTGGATCGTATCTGGCCGTGGTGAGCTTCACCTCGGTATCTTGATCGAAAACATGCGTCGTGAAGGATACGAAATTCAAGTATCTAAACCGCAGGTAATCATCAAGGTTGAAGACGGCGTAAAAGTTGAGCCGTTTGAGCGCGTTGTCATTGATACACCGGAAGAATACACTGGTGGCGTCATGGAATCGATTGGTCTCCGTAAAGGTGAACTGACGAACATGCAAACAATGGATAACGGACAAACAAAAATGGAGTTCATCGTTCCTTCACGTGGATTAATCGGATACCGGAATGAATTCTTATCTGCAACACGCGGATACGGAATCATGAACCACACATTCGAAGAATACCGTCCGTTCATCAATGCAGACATCGGTGGACGCCGCAGTGGTGTTATGGTTTCAATCGAAACTGGTAAAGCAACTGCTTACGCTATCTCTGCACTTGAAGACCGTGGAACGATCTTTATCGAGCCAGGCCTTGAAGTATACGAAGGAATGATCATCGGGGAATGTAACCGTGACGTCGATCTCGCTGTTAACGTCGTTAAAGCGAAACAATTGACAAACATGCGTGCATCTGCGAAGGATACGACAAACGTTCTTAAACGTCCACGTGTCTTCTCACTTGAAGAATCGTTGACATTCTTGAATGAAGATGAGTACTGTGAAATCACACCAGAATCAGTTCGTCTTCGTAAACAAGTATTGAACAAAAACGAACGTGAAAAACAAGACAAGCGTCGTCGTCTTGGTAAAGACTGAGCTCTTAACACGTAAGGGGGACTGGCAATGACTGCACAACCTGCCGTTGCTTCTGATTTCTCGAAATATGATATTCCTGCCGTCGCCAAGTTAGTCGGCGTAGGAAGTGATCCAAATAATCTAAGCGCTGGTTTTAACGCGCTGATGATTACCGTTGTCATCTTGACGTTGATCGTGTTTAAATTAGGTTTTGCAAAAGAGTTGGCCTGGTGGAAATCACTGATTGTCTATCTGATGTTGGCTGTTTTCTCAGCTGCGTTAACACTCGTCTTCTGGACGTGGCCGATTCCTGAGGTCTTGCTCGTGATGGTCGTCATTCTTGGAATCTACCGGTTCCGGATGTGGATGGTCAAACGTGAGCGGGAACGGACTGCTACGTAAGTTGATATACGCTTGGACCCGTCTTCTAATCAGAAGGCGGGTTTTTTTGTGTAAAACGATGGGAAAATGGCGGTATGTTCGAATTGAGGAATAATCAGGACGGTTTGGGGAAAAAAACGGTAAGGGGTGATAAAGCATGTGGAAACATACATGGAGTATTCCAGTCAGCCTTGCAATTGTTTTAGCAGGCTGTTCACAATCTGAAGAACGTGATTCATCAACAGACAAATCGAATTCTGTACCGAAAACATCGAAAACCGCTGAAAGTAATGTTGTACTAAAGGAACTACGGACACCGTGGAACATTGAAAAAAATCGAGAAACGTTTTATATCACGGAGCGGGAAGGAACGATTCTGAAAGGATCGAGCAAGGAACAGGTCCGGATGGAGCTTGATCTGTCGGAGAATGTCGTGGATGAAGGGGAGGGTGGTCTGCTAGGGATGGCACTTGATCCCGACTTCTCAGATAATCAGACGGCTTACGTCTATCACACGTACGAAAAAAATGGAACGTTATACAACCGTGTCGTTGCCATCGTCGAACAAGACGATACGTGGAAAGAAACACGTGTTTTGCTCGACGAGATTCCGGGTGCGTCCATTCATAACGGCGGACGCATCGAAATCGGACCGGACGACTTTTTATATGTGACGGCAGGTGACGCAGCGGTACCGGAAAATGCTCAAAAGTTGTCTTCCTTATCCGGCAAGATTTTGCGGATGAAATTAGACGGGAGTCCGGCTGACGGGAACTTAAGAGAATACGTCTACAGTTATGGTCACCGAAATCCACAAGGATTGGTGTTTGTCGATCAAACGCTTTATGCAACGGAGCATGGGCAGAGTGGTCATGATGAAATCAATCGAATCGAATCGAAGAATTACGGGTGGCCGTTGATCGAAGGTACGGAAAAACAGCAAGGACTGGTGACACCTTGGTATGAAGTCGGGGAGCAATCCGTCGCGCCGAGCGGTGTCGCAGCACTCGACGGAAAACTGTATTTTGGAACACTTGTCGGTCAAAGCTTGCGATCCATCGAATCCTCAACATCGAAAGTGGAACAGGTCGTATCGGATCGAGGCCGGATTCGTGACGTGATGGTCGACGGAAAGGATCTTTATTATATTACAAACAATACAGACGGTAGAGGGAATCCCGGTGACGAGGATGATGTCCTTGTCCGTTTGACACCATAAAAAAACTACTTTGAAAAAACAAAGTAGTTTACCATCTTTTTTTAGTAGTTGCCCAAGTCGGATAAAGACTGAATCGTCCTGTTTCTTGGCGGGCGACAGTCCGCTCGGTGACTCGTTCATGACATTCGTCGCATATGTAGACGCGAACAGGTTTGTTACGCAGCCGCTTTGCTGTGAAGGACCAATCATCGATGGTTTCTTTTTTATCACAAATGGTGCATTTTACACGCATGGGAGGTCCTCCTCTTTTTTTCTTAGTATATCATATTTAAGAATTGTTCAAATCGAAAAAGGAATGCGCAGATCCAATATCGAATGTATCCAATAAGCAGAAGAGGGGGTGGTACCATGGCAAATAAAGTGGAACATCGTCTGAGTGACAAGCAGATGGAAGCATTAACGGATTTACCACTTGTTTTTTTAATCACGCATGATCAATCAACCAGTTGGCCGATCACCCATGCAGTCAGTTGGGTGCATGCGAAAGATGAGACGACGATTCGCTTTGCGATTGAAGCCGACTCGCTGATTGTCAAAACGTTAACCGATCATCCAATCTTCACACTGATTTTCTTCGCGGATCAGTCGACGTACAGTTTGACTTGTACGGATGTAAAGCCGTTTGAAACAAGCGAATCCTTACCTTTAAAAGTAGCGTTGTATGAAGGAGAACTAAAAGAAGTGCGCGATATTTTGTTTTATGGAGCTGCCGTATCCGAACGACCACGTGTGCATAAAACATATGATGAGGCGGCAGCGGTGCGGTTAGATCATCAAATTCATACCATTTTAAAATCTTAACATTCATCAAAACTCGACTCTAAAGGGGCGAACGATGGAATGAAAAAAATATATGTGCTCGATACTAATGTCATGCTGCATGATCCACTGTCTTTATTTCAATTTCAAGAACACGATGTCGTGATTCCGGCAATCGTATTAGAAGAATTAGACGGAAAAAAAAGAAATATGGATGAAATTGGGCGAAATGCGCGGGAAACAGCACGCATTCTTGATCAATTACGCGAAACAGGTCAGTTACATGCGGGGGTTCCGCTTGGAAACGGTGGGATTCTCCGTGTCGACATCGGGGATTCCATTAGTGAGGTGTCGCCGTTTACCCATGAATCCAATGACAATAAGATTTTGGAGCTCGCTTGGTCGATTCATCGGGAACAGAAGGAACAGCAAACCGGACGGGACGTCATCTTGGTTTCAAAAGATATTCTGGTTCGGGTCAAAGCGGATGCTTACGGTTTAGTCGCTGAGGATTATTTGACTGACCACATTGCAGATTTGACCGGACTGTATACAGGATTTGTCGAATTGACGGTGGATCAAGAGTACATCGACGCTTTTTACCAAGATAAACGATTATCAGTGGATGTCCTGCCCGAGAAAGTTCATCCGAATCAATTCGTTATTTTAAAAAGTAATATGTCAAAAGCATCTGCGATTGCCGTTGTCGATCAAGAGATGCCCATCATTCGGGCGTTGTCACTCGATGTCGATCAAGTCTGGGGGGTCATCCCTCGAAACGTTCAACAACGAATGGCGTTTGAATTATTGCTTCGTGATGATGTGCCGCTCGTGACTCTCGTCGGGAAGGCGGGGACAGGGAAAACGTTGCTGGCACTCGCAGCAGGTTTGTTGCAAGTGGAAGATGAGCACCGTTACAAAAAACTGGTCGTGGCCCGACCGGTCGTTCCGATGGGCAATGATATCGGGTACCTGCCGGGCGAGATGGAAGAAAAACTGCGTCCGTGGATGCAACCGATTTATGACAACTTGGAACATTTGTTTAATACAGGTTCCGGTGACGAGTTAGGGAACATTCTGGCCGGTATGAAGTCGATCCAACTGGAAGCGTTGACGTATATCCGGGGGCGGAGCATGCCGGGACAGTTCATCATCATTGATGAAGCGCAGAATTTAACGAAACATGAAGTCAAGACCATCTTGACGCGTGTCGGTGAGAACTCTAAAATTGTTTTGGTTGGTGATCCGCAACAAATTGATCATCCGTATCTCGATGAATATTCAAACGGATTATCGTACGCGGTCGAACGATTAAAGGATGAAAAAATGACCGGTCATGTTAAATTGGTTAAAGGAGAACGTTCGAGCCTCGCACGACTTGCTGCCGACTTACTCTGAATATAATATAAAAAATCGCTTGGTTATTGTCCGGTTTCGGACGAACCAAGCGATTTTTTGAATTGATTACAAGACAGTAATCCGTTCGACGGAACGCACGATTTGATCCCGATAAAGTAAATGGACGGGACCGTCCGTTAATACTTTTCCATCTTTCGAAAACTGTAAGTACATATCCGGTAGGGCACTTAAATCCAGTTCGACCGTTTCTACTCCTTCAAAGCGTAATGTCGTTGCCCCTTCGAACACTTCGGCGTTACGAATGAATGGGGCTAGCGGCATCGCAAACGTTCCCCGCAAGGCGGCGTCTTTTTCTTCACGGGTCATCGGCTTATTGTGATCGGTCCGGCTGCCTTCTGTGATGCCTTTATCCCAAGCCGCTCCCATTTTGGCATAATACGCTTCTTGTGCATTGTCGGCGATCTGTTTCCCGATTTGATCGACTTCAATTTTCCGTTCATCAAAGATCCAGACGGTCGGATCAATCGTAAGTGGATAGCGTACGTTCCCTGTAATCGGAAAAATCATCATTATTCCCCCTAAATGTATGAGTCGTGCAAATCCATTATACCGAAACGTTGAATTGTTGGCGAAAGTAAGGTAAAGTTTATCTATAACAGGAACGCGTCATTTGATGAGGAGGGATTGGATTGTCAACTGAAATCGGGACAGTTCATCGCCAGCGCGCTCTTGAGCTACTAGAAGCGGATGCCCATAAAATCCGCCGGTTGATCGAGGTCCAGCTTGCGAATTTAACGATGCCACAATGTCCTCTCTATGAGGAAGTATTGGATACACAAATGTTCGGATTGTCGCGCCAAATTGATTTTGCCGTTCGTCTCGAACTGATTGATGCGAGTGAAGGGAAACGATTACTTGACTCACTAGAACAGCAATTATCTGACTTACATGATGCGGAGACGTGCTGATTTTCTACTCAAACGTGAAATGCGGCGTTTGGGTATTTTTTTTTAGAACTAGAAAAAGGACGTGTACATAATGCAATCGAAGTTTAAAGAAAGACGTGCGTTTTTTGATTACCGCCTATTTTTTACGATGCTGATTTTAATGGCAATCAGTACGGTAATGGTCTACAGTGCCAGTGTCTGGAATGGTGGAGACTATGCAAATACCTCGTTTTTTGAAAAACAATTGATGTTTGACGTGATGGCTATTGCATTATTCTTGTTTGTGGCCCATCTGAACCATGAAATTTTTCGTGGACCCATTTTTCGATTGGTTTTATATACCATCACTTTCGGTATGTTAACAGCGACTCTTTTCGCTGCGCCGTTAAACGGGGCACGGGCTTGGCTGAACTTTGGTATTTTTTTGATTCAGCCGATTGAACTGTGCAAATTTGTTCTGGTCATTGGTCTTGCCAATTACTTTGATCAAAAACATAAGGGGCAAATGAACGGAGTGATTGGAATCGTCCATCACTTTATCCATCGTCAAGTGTCACCAACATCATCAGGGAAACGGATTCTGCTCAGCTTCACGGACTGGATTCTAATACCGATGCTCGTCCTGTTGGCACCTTATGCCATTATCATTCGGATGCAGCCGGATGACGGAGGCTTGTTTATCCTCCTCCTGATCACAGCACTGATTTTGTTTGCGGTCGGCTTGCCGCGTGGTTATATTGCTGTTGCAATTGTATTCGGAGCAGGAGTCGGTCTGTATGCTTGGAACAATTTTTCGGTCAACCAAATGGAACGCATTCAGGCAATCTTCAACCCATTTTTGGACGCGGAGGGTAAAGGGTATCAATTGATAAATTCGGTCATCTCGATTGCCCACGGAGGATTCTTTGGAGTCGGTTTAGGGAATAGCTTTCAAAAGTACGGTTATCTGCCGGAGCCGGAGACCGATTACATCATGTCAATCATCTCAGAAGAACTCGGCTTCGTCGGAGTCCTTGTCGTACTGGGATTGCTGTTCTTTTTAATGTGGCAAGGTGCGGTAATTGCGCGACAAGCGGCTTCGAGTTACTCGAGCATGGTGGCATTCGGTATTTCGTCCATCATCTTTATCCAGACCTGTATTAATATCGGAGCGATGTCAGGATTGTTTCCGGGGACCGGCGTGACATTACCGTTTATCAGTTACGGTGGGTCTTCGCTTCTCGTCATGAGTACGATGCTTGGCGTTGTAGCAAATATTTCGATGCAAAACAAGCATCGGATAGCGTATCATAAAGAAGTACAGGAAGCACGAAAGATGAGTGCTACGAGTTCATTACCTAAAGGGGGAGCATCAGTTGACTAAAATCAAAAAGATACTTGTCGCAAACCGCGGAGAAATCGCGATTCGCGTATTCCGTGCGGCAACCGAACTCGGGATTCGGACAGTTGCTATTTATTCAAGAGAAGATATGGGATCGCTTCACCGGTACAAGGCCGACGAAGCGTACCGGATCGGTGAAGGAAAAAAACCGATCGAAGCGTACCTCGATATCGAAGGAATTATCGCGACTGCCAAGACGGCACAATGTGATGCTATCCATCCAGGCTATGGATTTTTGTCAGAAAATATTGAACTCGCCAAAAGATGCCGGGAAGAGGGGATTATTTTTATCGGTCCTCGTGAAGAACATTTATACAGTTTCGGTGACAAAGTTCGGGCGCGGACGACGGCCATCGAAGCAGGACTACCTGTTATCCCTGGTACAGATGGTCCAATCACATCGATTGATGAAGCTTATGCCTTCGCTGAAAAAGCCGGTTATCCGTTAATGGTCAAAGCTTCGCTTGGAGGCGGCGGACGCGGTATGCGTGTTGTCCGGACAGAAGAAGAACTGCCGGAAATGATCGAACGCGCAAAATCTGAAGCTTTGAAAGCCTTTGGCTCGGATGAAATTTATGTTGAAAAACTAATCGAACGTCCAAAACACATTGAAGTCCAAATTATTGGAGATGCTCATGGGAATATCGTTCATTTATTTGAGCGTGATTGTTCGGTCCAACGTCGTCATCAAAAGGTTGTTGAGGTGGCACCGTGTGTGACGCTGTCTGACGAGGGACGGAAAAAGATTTGTGAAGCAGCTGTCACATTGATGAACCATGTCGGCTACGAAAATGCCGGAACGGTTGAATTTTTGGTGACACAAGATGAATCATTCTATTTCATCGAAGTCAATCCACGTGTTCAAGTAGAACATACGATTACCGAAATGATTACCGGGATCGATATCGTTCAGACACAAATTCGAGTCGCAGAAGGAGAATCGCTACATAGTGAACTGGTAGGCATTCCTGCGCAAGAAAACATTCAAATGTTAGGTTTCGCCATTCAAAGCCGGATTACATCAGAAGATCCGGAAAACGGCTTCTTACCGGATACAGGCAAAATTAAAGCATATCGCTCACCAGGTGGTTTTGGTGTTCGTCTCGACGGTGGAAATGCGTATGTAGGTGCTGAGATTTCGCCTTATTACGATTCCTTACTTGTTAAGATTTCCACGCATGGCTTAACATACGATCAAGCCGTCGCTAAAATGAGCCGGAATTTAAGCGAGTTCCGAATCCGGGGTATTAAAACCAATATTCCATTTTTAAGTAACGTTCTTAAACACCATGCTTTTATCAGTGGAGATTACAATACGTCATTTATCGATGATACAAAAGAATTATTTATTTTCCCGAAACGACAAGACCGTGGAACGAAGTTGTTAACGTATATTGGAGAAGTATCCGTCAACGGCTTCCCGGGAATCGGAAAGATTGAAAAACCATTGGCGCGAGACGTTCGGATTCCAAAAGACTTGCCTGCTGACTATCAAGCAGGAGCAAAAGCGATTCTTGACGCGGAAGGACCGCTTGGTGTTATTAACTGGCTCAAAGCACAAGAACGCGTCCAACTGACGGACACAACATTCCGGGATGCGCACCAGTCCTTGCTTGCGACACGGATGCGGACAAAAGACTTAGTCGCGATCGCGGAAGCAGAAGCCAAACTGTTACCGGAACTCTTTTCAGTGGAAGCTTGGGGCGGTGCAACGTTTGATGTAGCGTACCGTTTCCTATCAGAGGATCCATGGGTTCGGTTGATGCAGTTACGTGAAAAGATGCCGAATGTTTTGATTCAGATGTTGTTACGCGGGGCAAATGCGGTCGGCTATAAAAATTATCCGGACAATGTCATTCATGCCTTCGTCAAAGAAGCAGCGCAAGCAGGTGTCGATGTGTTCCGTATCTTCGACAGCTTGAACAATCCGGAATCGATTCAGTTGGCGATCGATGCCGTCTTGCCGACAGGAAAAATCGCGGAAGCAGCGGTTTGTTATACAGGAGACTTGTTTGATGCGAACCGTCCGAAATATCATCTTCCGTATTACGTTAAACTGGCGAAGCAACTCGAAGCCAGCGGGGCCCATATCATTGCCATCAAAGATATGGCAGGGTTACTGAAACCGGAAGCTGCTTACGCATTGATCTCGGCACTGAAAGATGCCGTCGATTTGCCGATTCATCTGCATACGCATGATGCAAGCGGGAACGGGATTTACACATATGCCCGTGCTGTCGATGCCGGTGTCGATATCGTGGATGTCGCCGCTTCAAGCATGGCGGGACTGACAAGTCAGCCTGCCGGAGGAAGTTTGATTCATGCACTGAGTGGACACACACGTCAGCCACTTGTATCTGCACAAAAATTCGAACAAGTTTCTGACTATTGGCAGGATGTGCGACATCTCTATCAAGCGTTTGAACTCGATATGTTAGCACCGAATCCGACGGTCTATGATCATGAAATGCCGGGTGGACAATACTCAAACTTGCAACAACAAGCGAAAGCCGTCGGACTCGCGGATCGTTGGTCTGAAGTCAAAACGATGTATGCCCGCGTCAACATGTTGTTCGGCGACATCGTTAAAGTCACACCATCTTCAAAAGTCGTCGGTGACATGGCATTGTTTATGGTTCAGCATCATCTGACAGAAGCAGATGTCATGGAACGTGCCAGCAATCTCGACTTCCCGGATTCTGTCGTCGAATTGATGAAAGGGGAGCTTGGTACACCTCCGGACGGTTTCCCGAAACAAGTCCAAGCGGCAATCCTCAAAGGTGTCGAGCCATTGACGGAGCGCCCTGGAAAAATGATGGAGCCGCTCAATTTTGATGCCATCAAGCATGAATTATTCGAGAAACTGGAACGTCCGGTGACGGAGTTTGATGCACTGGCATATGCCTTGTATCCGAAAGTGTTCCTTGACTACAGTTCGTATGTCGAACGATATGGTGACATCTCAGTACTCGATACGAGTACGTTCTTCCACGGCATGCGTCTCGGGGAAACGATCGAAGTCGAAATCGAGCGCGGAAAAACATTGTACTTGAAGTTAATCCAAATCGGTCAACCGGACGATCACGGTGTCCGTGTCATCTACTACGAGATGAACGGTGTGCCGCGTGAAGTCGAAGTAAAAGACATCAGCATCAAAGAAAGTTCATCCAGCCGACCGAAAGCCGATCGATCGAATCCGAAACAGATTGGTGCGTCAATGCCGGGTAGTGTCTTGAAAGTTTTGGTTGAGCCTGGAACTCGGGTTCGTAAGGGCGAGCAACTGCTTGTAACAGAGGCGATGAAAATGGAGACGACGATTCAAGCACCTGAAGACGGTGAGATCAAGTCAGTCCACGTCAAAGAAGGCGAAGCTATCGCAAGTCAAGATTTATTGATTGAATTCATTTAAAAGACAAACGTAAATGACAATAGACACAGTATGACGAAGACAGGCAAAACGCATGGCGGATTGCCTGTTTTTCGTTCATCGTCATTTTGGGGAGGAACAACTATGAACATCATCTGCTGGATTCGAAGTGATTTTCGAATGGAGGACAATCACATGTTGGCACAGGCAGTCGACTATCTTGAAAATAACGAACAAGCAAACGTCGAGTTCGTTTTCTGGGTGAACCCGGACTATATTGGAGAGTATGACGCCAGACAACAATATTTCTTTCAGGCACTTGAACACTTCGCAAAAAACTGTAAAACGCACGGGATGCCGATTCGTTTCATCGAAGGAAATGAAAAAGATTTCCTAGAGGCGACGGATATGGCGGATGTTCTGTTATTCAACGCTGAGTATGTAGAACCGTTTAAAAGTCGTGACGACGGCATCATGAAAAAGCGGGGCGACAAAAAAACGGAGCGTCTTCTTGACCGTCATTTGCTTCACCCACATACGGTCAAAAAAAATGACGGTTCTTATTATAAAGTGTTTACACCGTATAAAAATGCTTTTTTGAAGAAAGATGTAGCGGGACCGTATCCGGTTAATCTGGACCTGCTGAAAAAGCGTTATCAAAAACGGCGTCAAAACAATGCATTCATGTTGGATTATTTTAAACAGGCGGCATCGGATGCTGATTTTGGTGTAGGAGAAGAGCAAGCCGCTAAACGATTGCAGGTATTCATCAAAAATAACCTGGCTTCTTACGACGAACAACGGGATTTGCCGGCTGTCGACGGGACGAGTCTGATGTCACGCTATCTGCGGACCGGTGAAATTGGGATTCGGACAATCTTTGAAGCTGTCCAGCAAGAGGAGGATTCGAAAGGTAAGCAGACGTACCTGACAGAATTAATTTGGCGGGAATTTTATTACACCATTTTGATGCACTATCCGGAATCAAAACGATTACCGGTCAATGAACAGTATACAAAAATCGAATGGGAAAAAGATGAGGCGGGATTCAAAGCTTGGACAGAAGGGAAAACCGGCTATCCGATTGTCGATGCAGCCATGCGGCAACTCAACACGACAGGATGGATGCATAACCGTTTACGGATGATTGTCGCCTCGTTCTTAACAAAAGATTTGCTGATCGATTGGCAAGAAGGTGAACGTTACTTCCAACAGAAATTGGTCGATTATGAAGCGGCGTCGAATATTGGAGGGTGGCAGTGGGCAGCGTCCGTCGGGACGGATGCTGTACCGTACTTCCGAGTTTTCAATCCAACGACCCAGTCAAAGAAATTTGATAAGGATGGAACGTTCATCCGCAAATATGTGACGGAAATCAAGGATTTACCTAAAACGGCCATTCATGAACCGACGGAACAACAACGAAAAGATTATAATTATCCGATGCCGATTGTCGAGCACGATATGGCCCGGAAACGAGCAATTGCCCGCTTTAAATAAAATGGTGTAAAAAAACAGATCGTGGATGTTTGAAGTCCGCGATCTGTTTTTTAGTTGAAGAGCTGATCAGCGCAGCCGGGAGTTATCTTTTCGTGTCCGGAAAGCATGATAAGCGAGGTAAGAGATGACTCCGAAATAGCAAGTGATTAAGAACGCGTGTAATAAAGGAACATACGTGGCATGTCCACCGAGAACGATCCAGGCACCGGTTGCGACCTGACAAGAGATGAAAAAGGTTGCGAATAACATCCCGGTCCGTGCTGTCCGGTGTTTCAAACGAATCGCCGTATAGTGAACGAACAACGTATAGAAGAACAGGAGTCCTGCCAAAATCCGGTGAATCATCTGAACCCACGCTTCGAAGGTCATCGACGGCTGCGAACAGACCGGCCAGCCTACACAGGCATAAGTGGCGCCCACGTGGCGGACGAACGCACCGGTATACACGACGATGAGTGTATAAACCAATAAGCCATACAGAAGCTTACGCAAGAACGCTGGGACCGATTCCCTGAACTCTTGACCGGGGCGCTCCATAATCAAGATCGTCAAAATAAGTAAGGAAGCAAAAGAAATCAATGAGATTCCGAAATGTAATGCCATGACGAGATCTGACTGTTGCCAGACGACGGCACCAGCACCGACAATCGATTGAATCAACATAAAGATGAAAGCCAGAAAAGCAAAAATCTTTATATCCAGACGATCTTTGAATGCGACAAGGGTCCAAAGACATAAGGCGATGATCAATAAACCGACGACTCCTGTTACAGCGCGGTGACTATACTCAATCATCGTTTCGACACTTGGATTAGTTGGAATCAACTCGCCATGACAGAGCGGCCAATCGGTCCCGCATCCGTTTCCGGAGTCTGTTTTCGTGACAGTTCCCCCCATGAGAAGAACAATCATCATTGTGAATGTGACAAATGCTGAAAAAATCGAAAGTTTTCGATTCAAAACGCAGCCACCACCTTTCTAGGAAAAATACATGATACTTGAAATACCTAGCAATAGTATCGCATAAAAAATATCGAAACGCTTGCAATCTTTTAGAAGAACGCTATTCTAATATTAGGTAAATATGGTGAACTGTGAGGTAAATCACATAGATTTCACATTTTGTTCATTATGTCGAAAGTATTTTCATACGTCATGACCTTGAATATGTGGTATCTTTTATAGAGAAAAGGGCGTTTCGTGGCGTGTCTGTGTTATTTCTGTGAAGAAAATACGTGAATCCTACGTACAGAAAGAATACAGGCGGTTAGAAGGAGGAAACAACATGGCGAAAGTAAACGGGGAGACCCTGGACATCATGATCGAGCAATCAGATCAGCCGACGTTCAAGGACTATGTCACCCTAGCAAAGATGGGAATCGTTCGTGCGAATCTCATCACCGTCTTCGCGGGTTATGTCGTAGCGGCATCGTACTTAACGGATGATGTTCTACTCTATTTGTGGCAGACGAAGTTGACGTTATTGTGGACACTTCTCGGAAGTGGACTGGTCATTGCCGGTAGTTGTTACCTCAATAACTACATCGACCGTGACATTGATTATAAGATGGAACGGACGATGGGAAGACCGAGTGTAACCGGTAAGATGGACGGGCAACGGATATTGGCATTAGGACTTGGGATACTGGCTGCCGGTACTGTTCTCTTGCTGATTGTTAACCATGTCGCGGCAGTTTTCGGATTGATCGGTTCGTTTGTCTACGTCGTTATTTATACGATGTGGTTGAAGCGGACGCATACGATCAATACGGTCGTAGGTGGTATTTCAGGAGCAGTGCCACCGATCATTGGATTTGCGGCAGTCACTCCGACACTTCATATCGATGCATGGATTTTATTTCTCATCATGTTCGTATGGCAACCGCCTCACTTCCTTGCGCTCGCCATGAGACGGACGGAAGAGTACCGGGCTGCCGGTATTCCAATGTTGCCCGTCGTCAATGGCTTTGCGATCACGAAACGACAAATTGTATGGTGGATCGCAGTATTGCTACCATCATCACTCCTCCTTGCGCATTACGGCATCATTTACATGCTTGTCATGGCTGTGCTTGGCGGATACTGGCTCTACATGGGACTGAAAGGTCTCAAAATCAAGGAAGAACAAGCTGAGATTAAGTGGGCTTCGAAGATGTTTTTCTTCTCGCTCTTTTACTTCACGGCTTGGATCGTGACGGTCGTACTCGTTTCTCTCTAAAACGATTTGACATATTCACGGACACCATTTAAGAAAGAAAAAAATTGGGGAAAAGAAAGTGGGGATGGTTGTGAAAAAATCAGGAAAAATGCTCTTCCGGCTTCTTCCGATCGGTTTGATGGCATTATTGTTATCAGGTTGTGGAATCCCGGAATTGTCCGCACTACAGCCTCGCGGGGAAGGCGCACAAATGCAACTTGAAATCATTAAGCTCAGCTTATGGGTCATGTTGTTTGTCCTTGCGATTGTAGCAGTCATCTATATTTACGTACTTATGAAATTCCGTCGTAAAGCTGGAGACAACACTGTTCCGAAACAAGTGGAAGGAAATCACACACTTGAAATCATCTGGACAGTCATTCCGATTCTCTTGTTAGTCGTTCTTGCCGTACCAACCATCAAAACGACGGTTGAATTAGCAGATGCGAAAGAAGCGAAGAAAAACGAAGTTATCAACGTTACAGCAAACCTGTACTGGTGGGAGTTCGAATATCCGGACAAAGGTGTTTCAACAGGACAAGAACTTGTTATTCCAGTCGGAAAACGAGTTGCTGTCAACTTAACTTCAAAAGATGTCATTCACTCATTCTGGGTACCGGCTCTTTCAGGTAAAACAGATACAAACCCAGGTCTTGAGAATGAAATGTGGTTACAAGCACAAGAAGCCGGTACATACTACGGTAAATGTGCGGAGTTATGTGGACCATCACACGCATTGATGGACTTTAAAGTCATCGCACTTGAGCAAGATGATTACGATGCATGGCTTAAAGACATGAAGTCAGCTAAAGAAGCAGAAACAAAACAGTTGGATGCAAAAAACGAAAAGAACTGGACGACAGGCGAGCAAGTCTACGCACAAAACTGTCTCAGCTGTCACGGTGGCGGGAAAGTCGCGCCAAGCTTAACGAACTTTGGTGATCGTCAACGTATCGCTGGATACCTTGATCATGACAAAGAAAATCTTGAAAAATGGATTCGCGATCCGCAAAAAGAAAAACAAGGAACAAAAATGCCTGGTTTCTCTGAAGATAAGATCAGCGATGAAGAGTTAAGCGAACTTGCAGACTACCTATTGGACAAGAAGCTCCAATAATATTTAAGGGGGAATCATAGTGGGGACACATACTATGGGTATGCCGAAGAAAAAAAGCGGCATCATGGACTGGCTAACGACAGTCGACCATAAAAAAATTGGTATTCTCTACATCATGTCCGGATTGTTTTTCCTTCTGGTCGGTGGCGTAGAAGCCTTAATGATTCGTTTTCAATTGATTAAACCGATGAACGATTTTGTCAGCGGTGAATTATTTAACCAGTTGATCACGATGCACGGTACGACGATGATCTTCCTGGCGGCGATGCCGATGTTGATCGGGTATATGAACGCTGCTGTTCCGCTTCAAATCGGAGCACGTGACGTTGCATTTCCATTTTTAAACGCACTTGGTTTTTGGTTGTTCTTCTTCGGGGGAGTGCTCTTGAACCTATCATGGTTCTTCGGCGCAGCACCAAACGCAGGATGGACTGCGTATGCACCACTTTCAACAGTTCCAGAATCACTTGGTGTTGATTTCTATGCACTTGGATTACAGATTTCTGGTTTCGGTACACTTATGGGGGGAATTAACTTCCTCGTTACAATTTTGAACATGCGTGCACCAGGTATGAAACTGATGCGTATGCCGTTGTTCACATGGACAGCATTCGTAGCTTCTGCCTTGATCGTTTTCGCATTCCCGCCACTTACGGTCGGATTATTCCTCTTGACGTTTGAACGATTGTTCGGAGCTCATTTCTTTGATCCGGCAGCCGGTGGTAACATCGTCATCTGGGAACACCTTTTCTGGATTTTCGGTCACCCGGAAGTGTATATCTTGATTTTACCGGCCTTCGGTATCTTCTCAGAAATCATTCCTACTTTTGCCCGTAAACGTCTCTTCGGTTATACGACGATGGTCTTTGCGACAATGTTGATCGGTTTCTTAGGATTCATGGTTTGGGTTCACCACATGTTCACAGTTGGTCTTGGTCCTGTTGCGAACGCAATCTTCGCGGTTGCGACAATGGCGATTGCCGTTCCGACCGGAGTTAAGATATTCAACTGGCTCTTTACGCTGTGGGGCGGTAAACTGACGTTCCCTGTCGCGATGTTGTATTCGGTTGCCTTCATTCCATCGTTCCTCGTTGGTGGTATGACGGGTGTCATGCTTTCTGTTGCACCAGCCGATTATCAGTACCATGACAGTTATTTCGTAGTTGCCCACTTCCACTACGTTATCGTCGGTGGGGTTGTCTTTGGTCTCTTCGCCGGTCTTTACTACTGGTTCCCGCTCATGTTCGGGAAACAGCTCAACGAATTCTGGGGTAAAATTCAATTCTGGTTGTTCTTCATCGGCTTCCACTTGACGTTCTTCCCGCAACACATTCTCGGTCTGACAGGAATGCCACGTCGTGTCTTCACGTACTTGCCAAACCAAGGCTGGGAAACAATGAACTTGCTGTCGTCAATCGGGGCAGGCTTCATGGGTGTCTCGACAATCGTATTGGTTGTTTCGATTGCAGCGGCATTGATGTCAAAAGAATACGTCAAACGTGACGTTTGGGGAGATGGACGGACACTCGAGTGGACGCTTCCTGTTCCAACTCCAGAATATAACTTTGCACAAACACCACTTGTCAAAGGACTTGACACATACTGGCTCGAAAAAATGGCAGGAAACAAAACCGTTTCCGTTTCGGAAGAAGTTGGCGATATCCACATGCCGAACAATACGATTCTGCCGTTCGTCATGTCAGTCGGTCTATTCCTCGCAGGTCTCGGATTTATTCTTCGCCTGGACTACGGAACAGTCGGTCTCATCGTTGCGTTGATCGGTCTCGCTACGACACTCGTTGCGATGTTCCTCCGTTCATGGATTGACGATGAAGGATACTACATTCCAAAATCCGTCATCGAAGAAGATCTACGCCTTGAAGCTGAAAAGGAGGCGAAGTAAGATGGGACATCATTCAGTTCCAAATAACCCGATCACGGGTATTCCGGATCATGTTGAAAAAGCAACACTTGAGGGTAAGAATAAATATGTAGCCTTCTGGTTCTTCCTTGGTGGAGAGACAACATTGTTTGCCTCTCTGTTCGGGACGTACATCGGATTGCATAACTCGGGTGCGAAAGAAGGATTACGCAGTTACGATATTTTTGAAATGGGTCTTGTCTTCATCATGACAATGCTCCTTCTCACAAGTTCACTGACAAGTGTCCTTGCGATGATGGCGATGAAACGTAATGATGTGAAGAAGATGAAAATGTGGTTGATCATCACACTTGTTCTTGGACTAGCGTTCTTAGCGGGTGAGATTTATGAGTTTAATCATTACTACCACATCGGGCACACGTTTACTTCAAGTGCTTTTGGATCAGCGTTCTACACATTGGTTGGTTTCCACGGAGCACACGTCTTGTTTGGTCTTCTCTGGATCTCTACATTGTTGATCCGGAACTGGAACCGCGGTATTACCGTCGTCAACGCACCGAAGTATTATGTTTCAAGTCTTTACTGGCACTTCATTGACGTCGTCTGGGTCTTTATCTTCTCAGTCGTCTACCTCATGGGGATGGTGAAATAAGATGGAAAAACACGAACCGCAACTGACACGTAATCAAATGGAGCTCGAGATGAAAGCAGATCGCAGCCGCGAGATGCAACTTCAACTCACAAGTTTTGCTTTGATGATCTTCCTGACGTTGATCGCCTTTGGTGCGGTCATGGCAGAACTCATGCCTCACTGGGCAGCCGGTGGATTCTTGATCATCATGGCGATCGTGCAAGTGTATCTCCAACTTTACATGTTCATGCACATGAACAATAAAGGGAACACATGGATTAAAGTCATGATGGCACTTGGGATCTTCGTCGCCTTGACGATTGTCGCGACACTCCGTCTTTTAATCTGGTAATAAATTGTGACCATTCTGCTAACGTTTAGCAGGATGGTCTTTTATTTTAGAATCGTTTTATGAGAAACCTTTACAATGAAATAGGGGAACGGTAATCTTAATCTGTAGGAAAAAGGAACGGGGTGAGAAATGTGTTAGGCAACTTAAGGGGATCTTTATCACAATTTGACTGGACGGTTTTATGGAGTCCATATTATGCTTTACTGTTGATTGGAATCTATATTTTTTATGCAGTCGTGACGGAAAAAATTCGTCGGCCGGATGAGGCGGAAACAACGCTTGGTCAGAAATTTTCCATGTTGGCTGCTTTGGTAGTATATTACATTGGTTTTGGTAGTCCGCTCGATGTAATGGCGCATATTACGTTCTCAGCGCATATGTTGCAGATGGTATTCGTCTATATGGTGGCACCGCCGCTGTTGATGCTAGCGATTCCTGGATGGGTATTCAAACGTTTGTTTGAAGTCCCTTATCTTGGACGAGTATTACGCTTCTTTATCTTGCCATTGATTGCATTGGTCGTGTTTAATTCACTGTTTACGTTTTACCATATGCCTTTCATTTTTGATTATGTCCTGACGAATTACACGGTGCACCGGATTTTCCACGGGGCATTGATTTTCCTCAGTATGACGATGTGGTATCCGATTATTGCACCAGTCAACGAAGAAGACAGCTTGTCGGATTTGAAGAAAATGGTGTATATCGTCGCAAATGGCGTCTTGTTGACACCAGCCTGTGCCTTCATGATCTTTAGTCAAAGTTTTCAATATGAAGCTTATCAAGATCCGGCGACGTTCGCAAAAGTTCTTGCGTATTGTATGCCAAACAATGATGTAAGTGGACTTGATATGGAGCGTTTGTTCGGAACAACAAAAGATCTGCTGGAAGACCAACGTTTTGGTGGCGTATTGATGAAGCTTGGTCAAGAGTTGGTATACGGATTGTTCTTTGGACTTACATTCTTTACGTGGGTGAGACGTTCTAAAAGTACTGCTGTCGATGAAGGTATGTCCTTCTCGCCAAAAGCGGATTAAATTGGGGGAAGTTGGAACATGAGTTATTTGCCGTTGATTTGTGTCTCGTTGATCGTCATCAGTGCGATTTTTGTTGCGATCGGTTGGTTTTTGATTGCGCAGACGCGCCGGAACATGAAAGCACATCAATTCGTCATGACGATTGCTGCTGCTTTAGCACTGTTATTTTTCATCATGTATGCGTTACGGACAATCTTGTTAGGTAACACAGCCTTTGGCGGACCAGACACGATTAAACCGTATTACACAGGATTTTTAATCTTCCACATCATTTTAGCAACATCGGGTGGAGTACTCGGATTGATGGCACTTTTCTTTGCGTATAAGAAAAACTTTACGAAACATCGTAAAATCGGTCCTAAAGCTTCTGTCATCTGGTTCTTAACCGCGATTACAGGAGTCATCGTCTACTGCCTCCTCTATGTGGTGTATGAACCGGGAGAGACGACAAACGTGTTTCGGGCAATCTGGAACCACTAAGGAGGTCATGACTTGAAGAAAAACAGTTATTTGACGGTTGCAGCAGCTGTATTGATTCTCATTGCGGCAGCCGGTGGCTACTATTACTTTTTCATGAAAGAAAAATTACCCGTCATCGCAGAACCGACTCCATTTGAATTGACGAATGCAGTGGATGGGAAAGAGTTTAATTCCGAAGACGGAAAAGTAAAGATCTTGACCTTCTTCTATTCCAACTGTCCGGACATCTGTCCCTTGACACTAAATGACTACCGGAAGTTAGAGAAACAGTTACGGGCGGAAGAGTTGTACGGCTCGGATGTTGAACTTGTCGCCGTGACCGTTGACCCGAAAGTCGACACACCAAAAGTTTTGAAAAAATATGCGTCCAACTTTGAAGCCAATGCGGAAGGGTGGAAGGTGTTGACAGGAGATGGAGTTGTTATTGACCGTCTGACCCGTCAGTTGAATTTTTATTATTCTAAAGCGGAAAGCGGCTTAGTGACGCACGGAACACAAATGTTCATTCTTGATCGAGACAACAAAGTCCGAGCGATTTCATCGATGGCGAAGACACCGGACGAACCGGTCGACTTAGAGGAAGTTATGACATCGGTCAAACAACTTGCGAAGGAGTGAATTTCGTGATGGAACAATACAAGGTACAAGGCGAAGTGACAGTTTCTGTTCAGGCGATTGAAGAATTGTTGCTTTGCACAGTTGTGGATTTCGGAGCGACAGTTGTTCGAATCAAACGTGTATCAGACGATTCTATTTCTTTCAGTCTGAAAGTCCATGTTGATCCAAGCCGACTTGCTGCACTATATCATTATTTGCGTGAGCAGATGAATATTCAGTTAGGCGAAGATGTACTGGATTATTTACAGTTGATCGCCAAATAAAAAGTAGTTCTTCTCCTGAGTGAGAAGAACCATTCAGACTGAAGACAAAGTAGTGGTTTTTCTCTTGATCGAGAAGAGCCGCTTTTTTCTTTCACAGTGCACATTGAACTACCTCGATCTATGCTTCATCATGCATTTCATCTCCCACCTTCACTTGGGCTTTGCTCTTAAGGTTTAGAAGTGAGAGGATTGTCGCCTAATTGCAATAAAAAAAATCAAAATCCATATGAGATGGATTTTGATTTGGAAGCAACTTATTTTTCGAGTGTTTCGAGTAAGGCTGTCAGACGACGTTCGCAGTCTTTGACGATTTCAGTAGGAAATTCCTCATCGTATTCAACACCGTGCGGATAATAGTGTTTTCCGAGTAATGGTGTCAACATCCGAACGACTGCTTGACGGTCTTCGATTTCACCTTGAATCGCGTAAACTGGAACTCGGAGATAAAATACCTCTCCCGTCGATTGTTTTTCGTACTTCATGTCATACATGGCACGCTCATAATCCCACTGTCCTTCGCGTACAAAACGATGATGATCCATAATCGTTTCAAGTAACCCGAACTTAATTTCCTTGCCTTCGATTCCGAACTGTTCAAACTTCATCTGTAAATCCCCCTATACCCCAGTTTGCTAGTGTACACTAGTCTTTCCAAGCTATCATACCATAATGAAACAACCGATAAAGAAAAAGTTGTGAAGTCAATTTGAAGAATTCATGAACTTCCATATTTCCGTTCCACGTACTCCAGAATAGTATCAGGTGCATGGATGCCGAGATGGTTTAATCCTTCTCCACCAAAGAAAACATTGAACTCAAGAACATAGATATGCCCATCCCGGAAAATGAGATCAAATCCGGCATGATCGATGTCGAGTCGCTTCGCAAGATCAAGGACGAACGCAACGGCATCTTGCGGGATGTTTTCGAAGTCCAGTACACCGCCTTGAGCGACGTTGTTCAAGAACTGGGCTCCTCCGACGCGCCAGTAAGCAGCCAAGACTTGATCACCGACGACGACGACACGTAAATCCTTTTCATTTGGAATGTATTCCTGTACATAAAAAGTATCATGTGCAGCAGTATATGTGTCCCAGTCTGCTTGATTTTTGATCAGATGGACGCCTTGTCCCATCGAACTCCGGACAGTCTTCGCAACGAATGGAAACGAGAATTCATTCAGCACCCGTGTGACAGTGAATTCATTTTTTCCGTAGATGCCGGTTCGTGGGATATTGTCCGGAATGACGGTTTGAAAGATCCGTGTCATTTCGATTTTATCGTGTCCAAGATGGAATGTGGCGGCTGAAGGAAAAATTGGTTTGTTCATTCCGTAAATGATGGAATGAATCTGCCAATATTCCGGGAATAAAATCACGTCTGCCTGTGCGATTTTATTTAATGACTCAAAATGATAATCAGATTTTGCATGTTCGGTTCTGATTCCGATCGTGCGGAACATATTAAACGATAAAAGTTGCATACAACTCAGTCCTTCCTTCTGAACAAATTATACACAATTCAGCGTGCTAGGAGCGAGATAAATGTTATGATATGATGGTTAAGTTAAGGAGGAGATTCGTTGTGATTTATTCAGATAAAACAATCGACCTCATCAACGCAGCGGAAGACCTTGCATACTCTCTCTCGCAAAGCGAAACAGGTCAAGCATATAGATTAGCAAAACAGCGACGGGCGGATTCAAGACAAGCCCAGGACGTCATTCGTGACTTTAATCGGATCAAGGAAGAATATGAATTGGTACAACGGTTTGGCCGATACCATCCCGATTATCAAACGATTACGAAAAAAGTCCATGAAGTGAAACGGGCGCTTGATCTTCAAGAAGAAGTCGCACAGTTCAAAAAAGCCGAAAAACAACTGGAAACACTACTTGGACAGGTCAGTCTAGTGCTCGCAGGACAAGTGTCACCCCAAATCAAAGTGCCGACCGGTAATCCGTTTTTCGATCAAGGATGCGCAGGTGGTTGTTCGACGGGTGGAAGTTGCAGCTGCAGCGGCTAAACATTGTGTAAGGGAGGAACGGGGTTGTGATTAAGGAACGAATCGGACTCATCGTCTATGTCAAAGCGTTAAAGGCATCCCGTCAATTACGCCGATATGGAAACGTCTATTTCACATCAAAACGGGAGCGGTACGTTTTTTTATATGTCGATCTCGAGCGATATGAACAAGTCGTTGAACGAATTGCGGAATTGCCGTTTGTCGAACGTGTCGTTCGTTCAGAACGACCGTTTATCGTTGAAACCTATGCCAACAAAAAAGGTAAAATGCAAGAAGAAGTCTAACGGATAGAGCGATGAGGACATCCTCGTCGCTCTTTTTTGAAAGGATGAGAATGAATGCGCGTAATATCCGGAAACCGAAAAGGAATGCGAATCAAGGCTGTACCGGGAGATCAAACCCGCCCAACGACCGATAAGGTCAAAGAATCTTTATTTAATGTCATCGGACCGTATTTTGACGGGGGAAAGGCACTTGATCTGTTCGCGGGAAGCGGCGGACTTGGAATTGAGGCGTTGTCGCGCGGATGTGACGAAGCTGTTTTTGTAGATCAACAATACAAGGCGGTTCAAACGATTAAGGAAAACCTTGAAACAACCCGCTTCATCAAAGAAAGTCGTGTTTTAAAGAAAGACGTGACGGTTGCGCTTGCAGAACTGGCATCGGAAGAACCATTTAAATTAATTTTTCTTGATCCTCCGTACGCCAAAGAACAATTGGCTGAACACGTCGCTTACATAGAACAACATGATATGTTGACGAGTAACGGTGTCATCGTATGTGAACATGGATCGGAGACGGAATTACCGGATCAAATCGGTCGTCTGGGTGTCATCAAACGACTCCGCTATTCGACGGTCATCTCGATGACATTATATGAATTTACAGAACTGGAGGAACATGTATGAAACGGATCGCCGTCTGTCCCGGGAGTTTTGATCCCATCACGAATGGACATCTTGATATCATTGAGCGGGCAGCTCCCATTTTCGACGAAATCATCGTCGCTGTCCTGAACAATTCTTCAAAACAACCTCTTTTTTCAGTACGCGAACGAATGGAACTGATCTCTGAAGTGACAGAACACCTGCCGCACATTAAAGTAGATTCTTTTGACGGACTGCTCGTCGATTATGCATCCGAAGTCGGAGCGACGGCCATTGTAAGAGGACTACGGGCTGTATCGGATTTTGAATATGAGATGCAGGTCGCATCAATCAATAAAAAAATGAATGATCAAATTGAAACATTGTTCATGATGACAAATAATCAGTATTCTTTTTTGAGTTCGTCTATCGTAAAGGAAGCGTCGAAATACGGTGCTTCGGTCGCGGGGCTCGTTCCTCCGATCGTCGAAGAGGCGCTACGTCATAAGTACAGCAAAGGAGAACTGAAATGAAAGCATGGAAACCGGCACTGGCAGCAATCATTGCTGCGATGATCGCTTTTTTTGCTCCGCTTCCGTATTTCATTTCCTATCCGGGAGATGCGACATCGACGGAACGATTGATCGATGTCAAAGGAGCGACCAAGGAACCGGGTGATTTAATGATGCTGACAATCGCACAACGACGGGCGACTCCCTACTTCCTTGTAGAAAGCCTGTTCTTGCCGTTTGCAGACCGTTCAAGCGTCAGTGATTATTTGTATGACGGAGAATCGGATGCGCAGTATGAGGACCGCCAGAAGCTTTATATGGAAGAGGCGCAACATAATGCGATGATTGAAGGGTACGAGCTCGCTGGAAAACAGGTTTCTGTTGATTTTAAAGGCATATACGTTTCCGGTGTCATTCCGGGTGGACCGGCTGCCGGAAAGCTGCAGGCTGGAGATCAGATTGTCTCGTTGGATGGGAACTCCATCGATTCGTTACGTGACTTCATGAAGACGATTAATGCCAAGAAGGCAGGAACAAAAGTCGATTTGACTTTCCTGAGAAATAAAAAAGAGCAAAAGACGACGATTACGGTCAACCGTCTGACAAAAGAATCCGAGCAGATTGGACTGGGGATCTATGAACCGCTCCCGATGTCGTCCGTTTCAACAAAACCGGAAGTTGACTTTAACGTCGAAGATGTCGGTGGTCCGTCAGCCGGCATGATGTTTACACTGGAAATTTACGATCAGTTAACGGAAGGGGATTTGGCGAAAGGCTATAAAATTGCCGGCACAGGTACAATCGAAGAAGGCGGCAAAGTCGGTCCAATTGGCGGAGCATGGCAAAAAGTCGTGGCGGCGGATGAAGCCGATGCAGAAATCATGTTTGTTCCTGCCGGTGAAAATTACAAAGAAGCTAAACCATCCATCAAAAAAATCGAGACGAAGATGAAACTCGTCCCGATTAAAACGGTGGAAGATGCCCTCGATTATTTAGAGGATTTACCTGAAAAATAAGCAAACCGGCGATGTTCTTCAAGCACGTTGTAACGAGCCAAGGGCACTGCGTAAGCAGCTGTAACTTGGCTTTCTTTAATGAGCCACGGATGTTTTTCGAAGGTCGAAATAACCGGAATCCGTTGTTTGATTTCACGTAAAGCTTGCCGTCCTTTGTCGTTAAATGCGAGCGGGCGAACGAAGTCGATCTGATCGAACGACAGACCGTACATCTCCTGCTTTGTCGTGGACGTCAAGAGATAAATGAGCGTGCGTTGGATACTGGTCCGTGTATAGCGCCGTGTTTTGACTGCAGATAAAAAGGACTCAAAAGAGTCATTTTTACGGGCACCTTCCACTAAACGTGGAACGAGGGACGCGTCCATGCCGTTAAATTGCGTTAAATCATCGAGAGGTGTCGTCAGAAGACGATGACGGATAAAAGGATAGTAGACATCAAATGACGTGAAGACGCTGTTCTGCAATGCCTCAGAAGTCTGCTTCGGTAAACCGGTCAAGGAACGATGATGGGCGTAATGGGCACGCACAGCCGTTGCACTCATGATGTCGCCGACAGACAGGTCGTGATAGCCGCTTCCGATTCGTTTTGTTGTATGCAGAGAAATCGTTGAGGCGGCACGTGCATAATAATATCCAAGTGTATTGTTTGGTGTCGTCAAATCGAGTGTCGTCGTCATTGCTTTAAATGCTTGACTGGCAGCAGCGGCGGAAGATAAACCACGTGCCAGCCCCAGTTGAAGTAATTCCTGATAGCGGGGGTGCGCTTCCTGATTTTCGGCAGCTGCCGCGATAAAAGGTTCGATCTCCCCGCATTCACTTCCAAAAGACAAGGTACTTGCGCCGATCGCCTCGGCGATCGTGACACCACCGAGTGAAAAACGATCAGCCCGCTGTACGGCAAAATAAAAAGGAAGCTCGAGGACCAGATCGATTTCACCGCTTGCGACAGCTGCTCTAGCACGGGTCCATTTATCCGTAAAAGCAGGTTCTCCGCGTTGAGTGAAGGTCCCGCTCATGACGGCGACGATTAAATCAGCATCAGTTTCTTGGCGTGCGATTTTCGCTTGATACAGGTGTCCATTGTGAAACGGATTGTACTCAGAAATAATTGCGGTCATTCTCATGAAACTTTCTCCTTTGCAAACCGAATTAAGTGCGGTAATATGGATGAAGACGTCCAAAAGTGTTCGTTCTCTAGCGATTTCAGTGTAAAGAAAAAACATTGACAAAACAAGATGTCCTCTCTATAATTCATATTGTTGCAATTGAGGTGATTCGGATGAAATGGTCCCTGATGCAATTGAATAAATTGCGCAATCTGGGTCAACTTCAGGTTAACGAGACGATTGAGCTTCCTGAGCTTATCGCCCTCCATCCGGATATCCGGGCGGTGCAACCTGTGCACGTTCGTGCAAATGCATCGTTTACATCGAATCAATTAATATTCAATCTCCGGATTACAGGTGAAATGACGCTTCCGGATGCCCGGACGCTGAGTGACGTCGCGTACCCGTTCGAGATTGAATCGATCGAGTCGTTTCTGCTTGAAGTTGATGCTGTTCCGAGTGACTCGGATGACATCAATTTACCAAACGGGAACACGGTTGATCTTCAACCACTCGTGCAAGAATTGATTTTACTTCATGTGCCAGTGCAAGTGCATGGGGATGATGAAGAAAATCAGTTGGTTCAAGGGGAAGGCTGGACAATTCTCTCTGAAGAAGCGCCAGAAGAAGCTGAACCAAAAATTGATCCGCGACTTGCGGGTCTCGCTCAGTTCTTTAAAAAGGATCAGGATTCCTAATCTTTTCATAAAGACGAGTGTATTTTTTCAAGGAGGTGGACAACGATGGCAGTACCATTCCGCAGAACGTCGAAAACACGCAAACGTCTTCGCCGTACTCATTTCAAACTCCGTGTACCAGGTATGGTCGAGTGCCCAAACTGTGGTGAAATGAAACTTTCACACCGCGTTTGTAAAGCATGTGGCTCGTACAAAGGTAAAGAAATCGTCAGCAAGTAAGCTGAATGATCGGTATAAAAGCGACCCTAGAATCGAGCAATCGGTTTGACAGGTCGCTTTTTTTGATGAGCAAAGGAGAGTGAACGAATGAGTAAAGTGGGAATCATCGGTGCCGGATCGATTGGATTATTGATCGCATCCTACCTTGCAGAGCAGCATGATGTGACACTCTATACGAGACAGACGACAGCGCACAACATCACGATTCTCCGCGATGATCAAGTCAGTTCACCTGTAGAGGTGCGACCGCTTGATCAATTCGAGTCACAAGACTTGGTATTCGTGACGACAAAGTCGTATGATATAAAAAGTGTGATGCCGTATCTGACGACCGGAAAGATGCCAGTCATGTTCCTGCAGAACGGAATGGGACATGTGAAAGAGGCGGAGCGGGTACAACATGCTCTGTTTGGGATCGTTGAACATGGTGCCATGAAAACGGGACAGTATGCGGTGCAGCATACCGGAATGGGACGTATCCGCTACGGGCAGTCCTTTGTTCCGATGCTCGAAGCGACATCTTTACAGTTTGAGCATGTCCTGAATATTGAACAGGTCATGTTAACGAAATTATTCATGAACGCGGTCATCAACCCATTGACTGCCTACTACCGGATACCGAATGGTCAATTATTGGAAACACCATATGTTGCAAAAGCATACGGTATTTTTGAAGAGGTGCGGAACGTTTTTCCAAAGCATCCTATCACATATGAAGAAATCGAACAGGTCATCAGACGAACTGCGCTAAATCGTTCGTCGATGCTTCAAGATCTAGAGCATGGAAGACAAACAGAAATTGAACCGATTGTCGGTTATATTCTCGAACAAGCAAGTGAACCGACACCCTTACTGACGTTTTATTATCACCAGATTAAATCTCAGGAAAAAAGAGGGGATTCGATGTGACGTGGTTTATTATTTTTCCGATTTTCAGCTTGATCAGCTTATACATTATTTTTTTGGTTGTCTTTCGCCAACATGGAAAAGCCGTTCGTTTTGCACTTGATTTAGGTACATTCATCGTATTGTATGGGATTCACGTCGCCTTGATTGCATTAACGGGTCAAAATTATTTAGGGTGGCTCTTAATTGCCGTACTCTTGATTTTTGCAGTCAATGCCTTGTGGCAACGAATCAAAAAAGTGGATGTAGATTATAGACAGATGATTCGACATAGCTGGCGGATTACCATCTTGATTGCCTTGCCGCTTCAATTGTTGTTGCTTGGAATCGGGATTCGTCAGTTTTTCATTCATTGATATCGTTAGAAAGAAGGGATTTTGTTTGAAGGTACAGCCATTTCACGCCTTGTATGATGAAAAATCGCTGATGCATCAAGCGGTACAACAAGATTTTTCAAAATATGTGGATCACATTGGATCAGAAGGAATGCAGACGAGAAGCCGACTCTTGGAAGAACGGCAATACACGCATCTCAGTCCTCTTGTCGACGAATTGATACAGCAAAATCCACGCTTGGATAGTTCTTTAAAGAAACGCCTTGAGCTGTTACGCACGGGAGAAGCCCAAGTTGTGATTACCGGTCAACAGACAGGGATTTTCGGGGGGCCTCTTTATGCCGTCTATAAATTATTGACTTGTCTGAAGGTCGCGCGCCAGACAGAACAATTGCTCGGACGACCGGTCCTTCCGATTTTTTGGCTTGCGACCGAAGATCATGACTTTGACGAAATCAATCATCTGATTGTTCCGACACACGATTTCAAGACGCGGAAGCTGTCGGTCACGCCGCCAGATTCGATTACACGGTCCATCAGCCGTTTATCGTTTGACAAGGCGGCAGTGAAGGACATCGTTCGCCAAGCATTGTGTACGGAACAGGAGACGCGCTATACAAAAGAATTGCTCGCATTATCCGACCGATTGATTGAAACGAGTACAACTTACGGTGGTTTCTTTTCAGCGTTTTTAGGCGAGCTTGTCGATCATGATATTATCTTTTTTGATGCCGATACGGAAGCTGTCCGTCGACTCGAAATCCCGTTTTTCGAACGGTTGATTCAAGATAATGACGAGATTCGACATGCACTATCGGAAGGTATTCGTCAGACGAAGGATTTACCGGATACATTTTTAAACGAAGACGCAGCGCATCTGTTTGTCGAAGATATTGGACGGGAATTGTTGTATCCTGACGCAGACTTTACGACAAAGCAAGGTAAGACGTACACAGAACTTGAACTATTGGCGTTGTTATACACGAGTCCGGAGCGATTCTCAAACAGCGTCGTTACACGTCCGTTGATGCAGGACTACTTATTCCCGACGCTTGCGTATATCGGTGGACCGGGAGAACTTGCGTACTGGACAAGACTGCGTCCGTTGTTCCATCACTTTGATTGGACGATGCCGTTGTTGATTCCGCGTATGGGTGCAGTGCTGTTGCAAGCACGGGATGACAAGCGGTTGAATCAACACGGTTTACGAGTAGAGGAAGCCTTGCAAAACGGTATTCCTCTGACAGCGTTTGACGAGACGGGGATAAAACGGGAGTTGCATACGTCGTCATTGCTGAGTGACGTTTTACTCGAAGAAATTCAACGTATTGAAAAACAGGCTTTGAATACGACAGGAATTGCTACGAAACTCAATAAACAGCTTCAACTGACCTTTGAAATGATCATCGATCAGAAACGACGTCTTCATGAACAAACCAATCGTTCCGATCGCGCACTCCAGTATCAATTGGCACCAGATAATATACCGCAGGAGAGAATGCATTCGTTGTTGCCGTGGCTGAATCGGTATGGCTTGGATTTACTCCGGGTCCTTCGTGTCGAATACGAGCAACTTGAAGCGGAACAATTGAAAATTATGATTTAAACCTGCTGATAATGCAGGTTTTTTTGATTTTTTAACGAAAGATACACAAAAGTTCAAAAAATCAAGGAAACTGTCTCATTTTCGTAACGTTTTTAAGAAAGAATATGATACATTGAAAAAGAGTAACGTCCAGTTTGGACAGTGAAAGGTGAGGCAGCACATGTTTGAGCATGAAACAGTATTAAAATGGGAGTCCATCAAAGGACTAAATATCAAACCTGACGGGATTTATGTCGATTGTACGTTAGGTGGAGCAGGGCACAGTGAAGAAATCGTCAAACAACTGACGACAGGACATCTGTATGCATTTGATCAAGATGATGTCGCACTGGCACATGCAGCAGAACGTCTCGCGGCATATGAAGGTCGCTTTACATTAATAAAAAGTAATTTCGTACATTTAAAAGAAGAATTAGAGGCGCGATCCGTTACAAAGGTAGACGGGATTTTGTTTGATCTTGGTGTATCTTCTCCCCAGCTAGACGAAGGCGAGCGAGGATTCAGTTACAACTTTGACGCCCGACTCGATATGCGGATGGACCAAACGTCACCGCTTTCAGCATTTGAAGTCGTCAATGAGTGGCCGTATAACGATCTTGTCCGGATCTTGTTTACATACGGGGAAGAAAAGTTCTCCAAACAGATTGCCCGCAAGATTGAAAAGGCACGTGAACTCGGGCCAATCGAAACGACGTTTGAACTCGTAGAGTTGATCAAGGACGCCATTCCAGCTCCGGCTAGACGAAAAGGCGGACATCCTGCAAAACGGACGTTCCAAGCAATTCGGATTGCCGTGAATGATGAATTAAATGTTTTTGACCGCGCTGTCTATCAAGCGATTGATCTTTTGGCAGTTGGTGGACGCTTATGTGTCATCACTTTCCATTCACTCGAAGACCGTATGTGCAAGCAAGCATTTAAGGAAAAGTCATCACTGCCGGAACTTCCACCCGGATTACCGATGATTCCGAAAGAGTTTGAGCCGGAATTACGTCTAGTTACACGAAAACCGATCACTGCAGGAGATGACGAACTCGATGATAATCGTCGTTCACGCTCCGCTAAGTTACGAATTGTTGAAAAAATGAAGGAAAGTTGAGAGGAGCATTCAAATGGCAGAACCACTTCGTAAACCGATTCAATCTATGGACCCTGCGCGACAGCAACCTGTCCAGCAACCACGTAAGACGGAAGATATCGCACGGCGCGTCGCGGTTCGTCCAAAATACCGTTTATACCCATTTGAAAAATTTTT
Source organism: Caryophanales bacterium (assembly GCA_902363455.1). Taxonomy (GTDB): domain Bacteria; phylum Bacillota; class Bacilli; order Exiguobacteriales; family Exiguobacteriaceae; genus Exiguobacterium_A. Next base: position 831,826 of record CABJAC010000001.1, read on the forward strand.
ATACAGTGCGATGATCGGCGGGATTGTTCTCTTCGGCAGTGTAACGATTGGGGCTCATAACGAAGCGTACAACGTGAGCCGTGATCTTGCGAAGGAAAACCAAGTCACACAAGAGATGAAAAAAGAAAATGAACGCCTTCAACTCGAAGTGACCAACTTAAGCTCTCCAGAACGAATTTACAAGATTGCGAAAGAACAAGGTCTTGATATGCGAAAAGGGAACATTAAGGTGATTCCTAAATGAATCCACTATCTAAATCCCGACGGAGAGTAGCTTTTGTCATGTTGATATTTGCTGCTCTCTTTTTGGTGTTCATTTCGCGCTTTTTGTATTTATCGACGACAAAGAAATTTCACGGGGAAGACATGATTGTCTATGCCGAAAAAAAACGCTGGGAAGCTCAGGCGACGTTGTCGGCGGAACGTGGAGAAATCTTTGACCGACTCGGTTCACCGATTGCGATCAATATCCCGTCTTATCATTTGGTGGCAGTGTATCGATTGGGTGGTGAAAAAGACCCCGACGCGACGGTGGTCGACTTCAAGAAAACGGCGACAGGACTTGCGCCGATTCTTGGTATGTCGGTCAAAGAACTGGAAACGTATTTGATTGAGAACAAAGACCGTGCTCAAATCGAGTTCGGAAAAAAAGGTAACGATTTAACGGTTGAACAAAAAGAAAAGATTGATCGTTTGAAACTACCCGGCATTCGTCTGATTGAGGAGCCGAAACGGTACTATCCAAACGGAATCTTCTTGTCGGATACGTTAGGTTTTGTCCAGAAAATAACAGAAGATACGGGACGCGTTGTTTTACAAGGACAGATGGGAATTGAAAAGCAGTATGACAATGCCTTACGTGAATCCTTTGGGTCCCGTGTGTTTGAAAAGGATCGCAGCGGTGGTGAACTGATTCAAGGTGTATCGAAGATCTCCAACGAACCTAAAGACGGATCTAATCTGTATTTAACGATTGACCACCGGATTCAACAAGCACTCGAGAAACAGATGCAAAAAATGTACAACGAATATAAGCCGAAAAATGCAACCGGTATCGTCATGGATGCCAAAACAGGTGAAATTCTGGCGATGGCCGATCGACCGTCTTTTAACCCTAATTTACGCGACATGACGGACTTTACGAACTTTGGCGTGTCGTCCCGTTTCGAGCCGGGATCAACGATGAAGATCTTTACATTGGCAGCGGCGATCGATGCTGGTGTCTTCCGTCCAAACGAACCGTACAAATCCGGAAGTTACAATTATAAAGGAACAATCATTAAAGACTACAATGATGTAGGATGGGGTACCATCCCGATGATTGAAGGTGTCTACCATTCCTCGAACGTCATGTTTTCCATCTTGACGGCGGAAAAGCTAGGAATCGAGCGGTACAAAGACTATTTTAAGAAGTTTCATTTTGACCAAAAAACGGGTATAGATATTTCGGGTGAAGTGAACAGTCAATCTGATCTGTCCAAACCGTTGAATACAGTGATTACCTCATGGGGGCAATCGACGGCAGTGACACCGATGCAAATTCTTCAGGGCGCGACAGCCATTGCCGGAAACGGAGAGATGGTCAAACCGCACATTATTCAAAAAGCGGACCATACGGATAAAGCCCCGTACAAAGCGAAAACGGAAGTCGTCGGAAAACCGATTTCTGCTGAAGCGGCGAAAGCAACCCGGGAAGCGTTAGACGGCGTTGTCAACAGTAAAATCGGTACCGGACAGATGTATAAGCTGAAAGATTACCGTGTCATCGGAAAAACAGGGACAGCCCAGATTTCAGAAAAAGGAAAGTATATTCAAGGTCAGTTCATTCATTCCTTCATCGGTATGGCGCCTAAGGACGATCCGGAACTGATCATGTATATCGCAGTTGACCGTCCTTCTAAAAATGAATCGTCGGTATCCGGACCGAGTATCATGAGCCCGGTCTTCAAAAGTGTCATGAACACAGCGCTCCAATACCGGAGCATCAAGCCGGCGACGCAAAAGGAATCGGTTGACGTCAAAGCGAAAATCGTTCCGAGCTACATCGGAAAGAGTATGAACCAGGCGGAGACGATGGCAGAAGACCAAGGTGCGGTGCCGGTCGTTTTAGGTGACGGTGTCGAAGTCGTATCGCAAATTCCGACCCGCGGTCAAGAGTTTGTGAGTGGAGAACGTGTACTGTTAAAAACGGCGCAAACCTTTAAAATGCCGGACTTAACCGGTTGGTCGCAACGGGACGTCAAGAAGTTGGTCAGTCTTTACAATCTAAAGTTAGATGTGATTGGTAAAGGTTTTGTAACCAAACAATCGGCGCGAACTGGTACACTGGTGAAAGAAAATGGAAAGCTGACGGTGGAACTCGCTGAACCAAAAGAGTAAGATACAGCGGTCTCCTGATTTCTGCAGTGAAACGAGGACGGACCGGAGTCATTCGTTGACTTCCGTTCGTCCTCGTTTGCTGTAAACGAGTGGAGGAAACAGTAGATGGTAACGATAGCACAACTGGCACAGTGGTTGGGATTGGATGAAACCGATTCGCGACCTTTACGAAATTTTGCAACAGATTCAAGAGCGATTTTGACTGAAGGATTGTATGTTCCGATTCAAGGAGCACGCGTCGACGGACATTCGTTCATCGAGGGAGCAGTCGAACAAGGTGCCATCGCGACGCTGTGGAAAAAGGGAATTCCTTTTCCGAAAGCGGACGTGGTTGTACTGGAGGTTGAAGATCCGCTGGCAGCATTACAGCAAATTGCACGACTGTATTTGAAACAGGTAGCGCCGAAAGTCATAGCCATTACCGGATCGAATGGAAAAACGTCCACCAAGGATATGATTGACAGTGTTCTGAAACAAACGTTCCGTACGCATAAAACAGCGGGGAATTTTAATTCCGACATTGGTATGCCGTTAACGATCTTGAAGATGCCGATGGATACGGAAGTTGCTGTACTCGAGATGGGAATGAACGGATTTGGAGACATTGAACTATTGTCGAACTTAGCAGAACCTGATATTGCGTTAGTTACAAACATCGGTGAATCCCATGCGGAACAAGTTGGTGGACGAACAGGAATCGCCCGAGCGAAACTTGAAATCCGGTCCGGTCTGAAGCCGGACGGACATCTCTTTGTAGACGGCGATGAACCGTTAATCAAAGAAGTACCGGCCGAACGAATCGGATATCATCCGTCGAACACCTTCATCATCGAGCAGGCAGAAGCGACGTTCATCGGAACGACATTTAAATTTGATGGGGCGACGTTCAGTCTTCCCGTACTCGGGAAACATCAAATCCGAAATGCAGCGTATGCGATTGCGACGGCGAGAGCTCTCGGAGTGTCAGATACGCTTATCCAAGCGGGTCTGAATGAGGTTCAACTGACACCCATGCGAATGGAACGGTTGATGTACGGAAAAACAGCCATCATTAACGATGCTTACAACGCCAGTCCGACATCGATGAATGCGGCAATCGAAACGATTGCGACACTCGACGGATTCACGAATAAAGTTGTTGTTCTAGGTGATATGTATGAACTGGGACATCAAGAGCATCTGTTACATGCCTCTGTCGGGAAGAACATTACACTTCCTGTCTCCCATGCTATTCTTGTAGGGGAGAAAGGACGTTACATTGCGGAAGGAATCGTTGATCCGACCGTCCAAGTCCAATTTGCGGACACGGTCGAAGCAGCCGCATATGTCCTCCAGCCATTGCTCGGAGAGCAAACGGTCGTTTTATTAAAAGCATCCCGCGGGATGGCCTTGGAACAAATTTTCACGTATTTAACTGCAACTTAATTCTTAAAAGTAGGTGTTTGCAATGATCACATTATTCATCAGTTTAATTGTTGCGTTTTTGGTTGTCATACTCGTCATGCCAAAAGCGATCCCGTTTTTACACAGTCTCAAATTTGGTCAGGAAATCCGAGAAGAAGGTCCGGATTGGCATCAAGTGAAATCCGGGACACCGACGATGGGCGGAATCGTCATTTTGCTCGCGATGATTGGCAGCTTGCTTGTTCTGTTGTTCATGGGTGACATGGACCAGAATCATCTTGCATTGTTGTTCTTAACGCTTGCCTATGGTGCCATCGGTTTTATCGATGATTACATCAAAGTCGTCAAAAAACGGAATTTGGGTTTGAATTCCAAACAAAAATTAGTCGGACAAATCGTCGTTGGTTTATTATTCGTCTGGTTAAGCGGCGGTTTCACGAGTGAAGCGACGTATCTGTCGATTCCATTTACGACCTGGTCGATTGATTTCGGTATTCTGTATCCACTAGTCGCATTATTTTGGCTCGTCGGATTCTCAAATGCAGTGAACTTGACGGACGGACTCGACGGACTCGTGTCCTTTACAGCCATTCCGACCTTTTTATTTTTTGGTCTTTACAGTTGGTTACTTGCCGATGAACCCGGGATTGCTTTGTTTGCATTTTCGGCTGTTGGAGCGTTAATTGGTTTTCTTGTGTTTAACGTCTACCCGGCGAAGATTTTCATGGGTGACACAGGGTCACTCGCTTTAGGAGCAGCTCTAGCCGGATTGTCGATTCTTTTGAAACTAGAACTGTTGCTTGTACTGATTGGGATTGTTTTCGTCGTTGAGACGTTATCGGTCATTTTACAAGTCATTTCTTTCAAAACGACAGGAAAACGTATCTTTAAGATGAGTCCGATTCATCACCATTTTGAAATGGTCGGTTGGAGCGAATGGCGGATTGTCGGAACATTTGCCTCAATCAGTTTGATTGTCGCGTTCATCGCCTATCTGTTTGTATAACTGAAATTCGTGTGAAGAAAGTGAGCGATTTAAAGATGAAAACTTCTGAACTGGATCAGAAAAAAGTGTTGGTTCTTGGTACGGCGAAAAGTGGAATTGCAGCCGCGACGTATCTTGTCAGTACAGGAGCAGTCGTGACGGTGAACGACGGTGGAACACCGTCGGATGACGATATCCAAACACTTAAACGTTTGAATGTAGAGACGATTTTTGGTAGCCATCCGTTATCGTTACTTGACGAAACGGAATTGATTGTTAAAAACCCAGGAATCCCGTACCAGATTCCTTTATTGCAAGAGGCGATGAAACGTCAGATTCCGATTTGGACGGAAGTAGAACTGGCTTACCGTTCGACAAACGCGGATTGGGTGGCGATTACGGGATCAAATGGTAAAACGACGACGACGACGCTTGTACATGAACTGTTAAAACGCGGATCACGGACGGTCCATCTGGCCGGAAACATCGGATTCCCGGCAGTCGAGGTGGCGCAACAAGCGCAAGCGAATGATGTAATTGTCATCGAACTGTCCAGTTTTCAATTGATGGGGATTGAATCGTTCCAGCCAAATACTGCAGCTTTTTTAAATCTTTCACCGGCTCACCTAGATTATCATGGTGATGTGACGTCGTATGCGGCTGCAAAAGCACGTATCTTTGCGAACATGGATGCGACCGGACGGCTTGTCGTCAATGCCGACGATGAAGAGATCATGCGCTTGAGTGAAACGGCGGTGGCAGAACGGTTGACGTTCTCGCGTCATCAATCAGCTTACGCCGAAGCGAAAGAAGGAAGCATCTTTGTGGGTCACAAAGAGATTTTACCAATTCAAGAATTAGCACTCGGCGGCGGACACAACCTTGAAAATGTTCTAGCAGCGTTGACATTGGTTGAACCGTTTGATCTTCCACTTTCAGAGATTCAAGATGTCTTGCGGACGTTCGGAGGTGTGGCTCACCGGACAGAATACGTCGGAGAGTTTGCAGGGCGAAAAGTATATAACGATTCGAAAGCAACAAATAACGTAGCGACGGAAGCGGCATTATCCGGATTTCATTCTTCGATCGTTTGGTTATGCGGCGGGCTGGAGCGAGGTGCTGATTTGAGACCGTTGGCAAGTGCGATGACGCAGGTGAAACACGTCATTGGACTGGGAGAGACCGGGCAACGTTTTGCAGATTTAGCGGCGGAACAACAGATTGCCTCGACCGTTGTATCAGGAATGGAAGAAGCGGTCAAAACAGCGTTTGCGGTCTCGCAACCAGGTGACATTATCTTGTTGTCCCCTGCTTCAGCGAGTTGGGACCAGTACAAGACATATGAAGAACGCGGCGAACATTTTATCCGTTCCGTCCGACAAATAGGAGGTACGGCTTAATGAGGATTGTAGTTTCGGGTGGCGGGACAGGTGGTCATATCTATCCGGCCTTAGCCATGATACGTGAGATTGAACGGCGTACACCATGTGAAGTATTGTATATCGGAACAGAAAATGGACTTGAAGCAGATATCGTCCGGCGAGCTGGAATCCCGTTTGAGTCGATTGAAATTTCAGGCATCCGCCGGTCTCTTTCGTTTGAAAACGTGAAGACCGGAGTTCGTTTTTTAAAGAGTGTCGTACGCGTGCGAAAGTTATTACGTGACTTTAAACCCGACATCGTTGTCGGAACAGGTGGTTTTGTATGTGGACCAGTCTTGTATACAGCGGCAAAAATGGGGTATACGACACTCGTACATGAACAAAACAGTCTGCCGGGTATTACGAACAAGTTTTTGGCACGCTATGTGGATCGAGTCGCCTTATCCTTTAAAGGATCCGGTCATCATTTTGGAAAAAACGAAAGGAAAACGGTTTTGATCGGTAACCCCCGTGCTTCGGAAGTGGCTTTACTGGAAATTGATCCGGTTGAAGAAAAGCAGAAATACGGTTTTGCCGCAGATCGTCCCTTGATCGTCGTATACGGTGGCAGTCGCGGTGCGCCGGCTATTAATAAAGCTGTCGTTGAGATGATTCCGAAATTGACGGAAACGGACTGGTCGCTGTTATTTGTTACCGGTCAGGTACATTATGAAGAAATTCAACGTCAGCTTGGAACAGTACCGGACCGAATCCAGTTGCGGCCATTTATTTATGATCTGCCGTTGATTCTTAAAGCAAGTCAACTCGTCGTATCGCGCTCCGGTGCGAGTACCTTAGCCGAATTGACGACGCTCGGACTGCCGAGTGTCTTGATACCGAGTCCGTATGTGACGGAAAATCACCAAGAAGTCAATGCCTCATCTCTCGTAGAAACAGGTGCAAGTCTGTTGATCCGGGAATCGGATTTATCAGGTGACCGGTTGTTTGAAGCATGTACAGAGGCTATTAAAAATCAAATCCCGATGTCTCAGGCTTCACTGGCTCTCGGCATGCCGAACGCAGCAAGTGATTTGGTCGATGAATTGTTACGGTTGATTCAGCAAAAAAACTAAATGATTGCAGGGATAGACCGATAAGGTAATGAAATTAAAGATAACGGAGGGAGAGGCTTACGTGAAGGAAGAACAGCCGGCCAGACAGCCGAAGACGGATACGACTGTCCGCAGTTTAGAAGATAAAATTCCATACGTCCGTGAGCAACGCCGGAAGAAGGCGAACCGACGCTTAATCTACGTCCTCATCCTGATCGGTCTATTGATTGGTGTTGTCTTTTATCTTCAATCGAGTTTCTCGCGTGTCGCGACATTTGACGTCAACGGGACTGTGAACGTAAAGAAGGAAGACATCATTCAAGCATCACGTATCCAGGTGAAGGAGACACATGCTTTCAATGTGTCGGAAGAAGCCGTGTTAGAACGGATTGAAAACGTTCCAGGTATTCGTGAAGCGACGATGAGTCAAACCTTTTTGCATCATTACAAAGTGGAAGTCGTCGAAGAAAAAGAAATCGCCTATGCCAAGGATAAACCTGGTGCGCGGATCGTCTTAGCGGATGGAACGATTCTTCCCGGGAAATCAAAGGAAGAATTATTTGATGCACCGATTCTAACAGGATTTACGGATCAATCCTTGCGTCGTCTGACAAAAGAACTTGTCAAAATCGAACCGAAAGTCCGGAGCCGGATTTCGGAAATCGTGGCAAACGATCAGACGGACAAAGGTGGATTGAAGTTATTCATGACGGATGGGAATACTGTCTTATTGAGTACATCGGCTTTTTCTAACTCGTTGAATGAATATGTCAAGGTGATTTCGGCTTTACCGAAAGGAAAGACCGGAACAATCACTATCGATGGCGGAATCTATTTTAAACCATATAAAGGTAAAAAATAGAAAAAATCATCCTTGATTAGATTGGTTTGACAAACGTTTGTTTTCATTAGGAAGAAAGCGGACACATCGTCATCAAATCGTAATCTATTAGATGGGTATGTCAGGCAATAACTTCTTTTCGTAAGGTTTTTTATAGTGTAGACTTAAACGAGAAGAAGATTGTCTCGATTCCTGTAAATATAAACAGGAACGATAGTATTAGTATTATGAAAGTGGAGGTGTCACTCCCATGGAAACGAAAGGTACGATTGCCGCGCTAGATATTGGGACATCGGAAGTGAAACTCATTGTTGGTGAACTTCTTGGTGGAACATTAAATGTCTTGGCGGAAGGATCTGCACCATCCGCAGGCGTTAAGCGAGGTGTCATCGTTGACATCGATCAAACAGTAAATGCCATCAAACAAGCGGTTACAGAAGTGGAACGTACACTCGGTGAGCCGATTGGTGAAGTATATGTAGCAATTTCCGGTGAACATATTCAGGTGAAAGACTGCCAAGGGATGACATCAATCAAAGGTGAAGATAACGAAATCACAGATGATGATGTGAAAGATGTTCTCCATTCAGCCATGGTCATGCGAATTCCTAATGAATTGAGTGTCGTCGATGTGTTGCCTAAAACATTTACGGTCGACCAACAGACGGAAATCACGGATCCTCGTGGTATGATAGGTTATCGCTTAGAAGTGACGGGGAAACTGATCATTGGAGCGAAGACAATCCTACATAGCATGAAACGTTCGATTGAACGGGCCGGCCTTGAGCTTGCGGGATACGTGCTCGAGAGTTTAGCGGTCTCGCGGATTGCTGCTTCCATCGATGAGTTGGAACTTGGTGTCGGTATCATTGATATCGGTCACGAGACAACGACGCTTTCAATCTACGAAAAAAATGATTTAGTGTATTCAACGACATTATCGTATGGTGGAGATCATCTGACACGCGATTTGACGTATAAAATGAATTGTAAATATCAAGATGCCAAATTGGCAAAGGAAGAATATGGTGTTGCACTGGAAGCACTGGGGGACCCGGAAGAAAAAGTCTCGTACGTGACCATCAACGGGGAGCACCGCTTTGAACCGCAAACCGAAATCGGTTTTGTACTCGAAGCGCGTCTCGAAGAAATTTTTGAGATGATTCAGAAGCGGATGACGCAAGCAGGTTATTCCCAAATGAACAGCGGGATCATCCTCTGTGGCGGCAGCTCTTCCTTGCCGGGAATTGACCAGCTCGGTAAACGGGTCTTCAAACAAAGCGTCAATGTTTACCAACCAGCAAGTTTAGGGATTCGTCATCCGAAGTACGCCGTGGCTGCTGGGATGTTACGATATGTCCTGTCACGGAGTACCGTTTCGAAGTCAGGATTGGATCGTGCGGATGAAAAGGGAACGTCGACACAAGGACGTGAACAAGAAGAACTATTTGCACCTCCTTCACCTCCTGTACGCGAAGATCGCACACCGAAGGAACAGCCTCCAAAAGAGCGGAAGTCATTCAGTAGTTTCTTTGAGAAGTTTTTCGGTTAAATAAAAAATTATCAGTAAAAAAAATAGGGGGCCCCTTTTATGTTGCATTTTGATGAAATGATGGACCAAGTAGCTAAAATCAAAGTCATCGGAGTAGGTGGCGGTGGATCAAACGCTGTCAACCGAATGATTGAACATGGTGTCCAAGGCGTGGAATTCATCGCTGTCAATACGGATGCACAAGCATTAAACATGTCACAAGCTGACGTGAAGCTTCAATTAGGTGCGAAGCTGACACGTGGTCTCGGTGCCGGAGCAAATCCGGAAATCGGTAAAAAGGCTGCTGAGGAAAGCCGTGAACAATTGACAGAAATTCTTTCTGGCGCTGATATGGTCTTCGTCACGGCAGGAATGGGTGGCGGTACCGGAACAGGTGCAGCACCAGTCATCGCTGAAATTTCTAAAGAAATCGGGGCTTTAACGGTCGGTGTCGTTACGAAACCTTTCATGTTTGAAGGTCGTAAACGCATGCAACATGCTGTATCCGGTGTTCAGAACTTTAAAGAAAAAGTCGACACGCTGATCGTTATCCCGAATGATAAATTACTTGAGATCGTCGATCGGAATACACCGATGCTTGAAGCGTTTAAAGAAGCGGATAACGTACTTCGTCAAGGGGTACAAGGGATTACCGATCTAATCGCCGTACCAGGTCTGATTAACTTGGACTTTGCCGACGTCAAAACGATCATGACAGAAAAAGGTTCTGCTTTGATGGGTGTCGGTGTTGCAACCGGCGAACACCGTGCGACGGAAGCTGCGAAAAAAGCCATTTCGAGTCCGTTGCTTGAAACATCAATCGAGGGTGCGAAAGGCGTCTTGATGAACATCACAGGTAGCGCGAACTTAAGCCTGTATGAAGTAACGGAAGCAGCTCAGATCGTCCAAAGTGCTGCAGATGAAGAGGTGAACTTAATCTTCGGTTCTGTCATCAATGACAATCTGGAAGATGAAATCATCGTGACGGTCATCGCGACAGAATTCGAAAATGAACCGCTTGATTTTGAAATTCCATCAGCTCAGGAAATGATGAAGAACCTGCTTAAGAAAAAGCAGGCTGCACCATCGCCGGTAGCGGAAGAACCAAAACCGCAAGTCGAAGAGGCACCTAGTAGCTCGAACCAAGAATCAGCAAAAGGGTCAGATGTCGAAGAGACGATGGACATTCCTTCTTTCCTTCGCCGGAACAACCGTTAATTCGATCTTTCAGGGACACGACTGCTAGATGAAGAGGTGTCGCGTAAGCGACGCCTCTTTTTTAAAAAAAGGATGGGATGAGATGTTTGGTCAATGGATAAAATGGGATACACCGACAGGGACGGTTCGAGCAGCCTTTACGACGAAGTTCTCAGCACCGCACGGAAACGGAAATTTGGGGTTACATGTTAAAGATAATGCTGAAGGTGTTGTTGAGAATCGTCAAGTCATCGTGCGGCAACTGGAGTTGGCACTCGAAAATTCGGTCTGGGCAGAACAAGTGCATGGAAATCATGTTGAACAAGTGACGACACTGGATTCCGGACGCGGAGCGCTGGATTATGAAACGGCCATCAAGGGTACAGATGGACTGGTGACGACGGATTCGAACGTGGCGTTGATGATGCTATTTGCTGATTGTGTGCCACTTCTTTTTTGCGATCCTCGAACAGGCATCATTGCGAATGTCCATGCTGGTTGGCGTGGTACCGTTGCTAACATCGTCGAAGCGACATTAACGAAAATGGAACAAGCAGGTGCGGATCGTGCCTCCGTCCAAATGGTGATCGGTCCATCCATTCGTGAGTGTTGTTATGAGGTGGACGGTCCTGTGTTGGAAGCAATTGATCGACTTGGTCTTGAAGAATCCCCGTATATCAAAAAAGACAATGGAAAAGCGATGTTGTCGCTGCAAAAAACCAATGCCATGTTAGCGGAACAGAGCGGGATTGGCGACGTTCAGGATACCGGACTTTGTACAAATTGTCAGGCCGAAGATTACTTCTCCTATCGTCACGGAGATCACGGCGGTCGATTCGCTAGTTTGATTGTAAAGGAGTCTCTTGATGTCAATTTCTGAAAATGTCAAACATGTTCAACAAAATATGAAACAGGCTTATGAAAAGACCGATCAAAAAAAGCAGGTACAATTGATTGGTGTGACGAAATCAGTGTCAAGTGAAGTCGCAGCAGAATTGCTGGCAGCAGGTGTGACAGCCCTTGGCGAGAATCGTCCGGATGGCTTAACGGATAAACAAGCAGCTTTAGGACGCAATGCATGTGAATGGCATTTTATCGGTACGCTCCAAACACGAAAAGTTCGGCAAATCATTGATCAAATCGACGTTTTGCATTCATTGGATCGTTTACATTTGGCGGAAGAAATCAACAAGCGGGCAAAGCAGCCGATTGATTGCTTCATTCAAGTCAATGTATCGGGGGAAGCTTCCAAACAAGGAATCGACCCGACCGACTTGCCTTCTTTTTTGCACGAATTGGGACAGTATCCGATGGTCCGCATCATCGGCTTAATGACGATGGCGCCTTTAACGGAAAACGAAGAAACCATCCGGTCGGTTTTCCGGTCATTACGTCAGTTGCGGGACGAAGTGGCAGTTCGTCGCCTGTCCTATGCTCCGTGTACGGAACTGTCGATGGGTATGTCATCTGACTATGCCATTGCGATTGAAGAAGGGGCTACGCATGTCCGCGTCGGGACAGTGTTGGTACAATCATAAAAACGAGCAATCTAGATGAAAGGAGAATGGATATGGGATTCAAATCAAAAATACAAAATCTATTTCTCGGAAATACAGACGATTTAGATGAACTCGAATATGAAAATGATGCTACAATAAATAAAGGTAGAGACGCTTCACAGCAAGAATATGAGGAGTATTATGAGGAATCTACCCCGAGTGTTACTCAAAAGGAGGAGCCTGTGAGACAGACGAACATCGTACCCATCCATACTAAAAAGGCAAAATCACAAGTCATTCTCAGTGAACCGCGTGTATTTAACGAAGCGCAGGAAATTGGCGAGCATCTTCGTCAAAATCGTGCTGTCATCGTCAACATGCAAAGGATGTCGAAAGATCAGTCACGTCAAATGATTAATTTCTTGTCAGGTGTCGTGTTTGCTTTAGATGGAACGATTACGACAATCAGTCAAAATACACTCCTCTGTGTCCCGAACAACGTCGAGTTGGCCGGAAGTATTTCGAACCTGCTCGGTGAAGATGATATCAACCATAAGGGGTGGTAAACATGGATTCACAAGTTATGTACGCAATCGGGCGTACGTTAAGCACATTACTTCAATATTACAGCTATGTCATGATTGCTTATATTCTGTTGTCGTGGTTCCCAAATGCACGGGAATCCCGATTCGGTCAAGTCTTGGCGATGTTAGTTGAACCGTTTCTCGCGCCATTCCGACGGATTATCCCGCCCATCGGAGGAATGCTCGATATTTCGCCTATCGTTGCCTTTTTAGTGCTTAACTTAGCACAGGCAGGCATTGGAGCTATCTTCTTCTAATGAGCGTGTATGATCATTATCGCGGACATGAGCGGGAGTTCGTCGATCTCGTCTTAAACTGGATCGACCATGTCGAAGCGACGTATACGTTCAAAGTAACTGATTTTTTGGATCCCCGTGAACAACAGATCACACGCGAACTCGTCGGAACGAAATGTGCCCTCTTTTTTGAGGGCGGTTTCGAAGGGGCGGAACGCAAACGTGCTTTGATTGCACCAGATTATTATGAGCTTGATGCCGACGATTTTGATATTGCCATTTATCGCATCCATTATCCTACCAAATTCGTGGAGCTCTCGCATCGTCAGGTGACAGGTACTTTGCTGAACGTGGGTCTAAAACGCGGGAAGTTCGGGGATGTCGTCATTCAGGATCAAGTGGTCCAATTCGCCGTGGCGCAAGATGTAGCCTCTTATATCGAAGTGAATGTGGAACGGGCGGGAAAAACAAAAATCCGTTTATCCCTCGTTGATTCACAGGATCAGCTGAAAATCAAAGATCAAGAATGGCAAGAGGAACTCGGGTTCGTCAGTTCTCTTCGATTTGATACGGTTGTCAGCGAGATTCTTGGATTTTCAAGACAAAAAGCACAAAGCTTGATTAAGCAGGGCGAAAGCAAAGTCAATTATAAAATTGTCGAGGATCCAAGCTTCCTGCTGGAAGAAGGCGACCTTTTGTCACTTCGCGGAACGGGGCGTGTCAAGTTGATCGCCGTACTCGGCTCAACAAAACGGGATCGGATTAAATTACAATACGGTCTGCTAAAAGGTTAACCAACAAGCTGAGGGAGGATTTCATCATGCCATTGACGCCACTGGATATTCATAATAAGGAATTTACACGAAAGTTTCGCGGCTATGACGAAGATGAGGTCAATGAATTTCTTGATCAAGTCATCAAAGATTTTGAACTGTTGCTCCGTGAAAACCGTCAACAGCAAGAAGTCATTCAAAATATGCAGTCCCGTGTCGATTACTTCAGCTCGATGGAGGAGACGTTAAATAAATCCATCATTGTGGCGCAAGAAGCGGCTGAAGAAGTGAAGGCGAATGCGACGAAAGAAGCAAGTTTGATTGTCAAACAAGCGGAACGGGAAGCGGAACAATTACAAGATTCTGCCCAGCGACGGGCGCAACGGACTGATTTTGAAGTGGAACAGATGCGTAAAAAAATCGAATTGTACCGGAATCGGTTCAAAGTATTGATTGATGCACAGATGGAATTGTTGACGAGTCACGATTGGGATGCCTTTGACGGGGCAGCGCGTAGTGCGCTTGACGAGATTCCGGCAGTTGCGTATAATGACGACGATGTCGTATAAGCTAAATCATTGAAAAGGACACGTTTTTTATCTAGATACTGTCAGCGAATCGGGGACTGGTGTGAGCCCGATCAGTGACGGATAAAAAATATCCCCTTTGAGTGTGAAACTGAAAATATTCAGTAAGTTTCACCGTCTCGCCTTCGTTATCGGGCTCTTAAGTGGTAGTCCGTCAGTCAGGATTGCTAGTAGGGTGGTACCGCGAGTTCAAGCCAAACTCGTCCCTATCAGGGGATGAGTTTGGCTTTTTTTGTACGCAAAATTCAAAGAAGTGAGGGAATGCCAGATGGAATACAAAGATACGTTATTGATGATGAAAACCGAATTTTTAATGCGAGGAAACCTGCCAAAACGTGAACCGGATATGCAGGCACGTTGGAACGAGATGAACCTGTACGAAGCGGTTCAAGAAAAAAATGCCGGGAAACCGACATTCATTCTGCATGATGGTCCTCCCTATGCAAACGGAGACATCCATATGGGGCATGGATTAAATAAAGTCTTAAAAGATATCGTTGTTCGTTACAAATCGATGAATGGGTTCCGTTCTCCGTACGTACCGGGTTGGGACACGCACGGTCTGCCAATCGAAACGGCTTTACAAAAAGCGGGTGTCGACCGGAAATCGATGTCGGTCGCAGAATTCCGTGAGCTTTGTGCGAAATATGCACTGGAGCAAGTCGATCACCAACGTGAACAATTT
Source organism: Caryophanales bacterium (assembly GCA_902363455.1). Lineage (GTDB taxonomy): Bacteria > Bacillota > Bacilli > Exiguobacteriales > Exiguobacteriaceae > Exiguobacterium_A. Next base: position 847,000 of record CABJAC010000001.1, read on the forward strand.
AAGCGTCTCGGTGTCCTCGGTGACTATGATAACCCATACATCACGCTACAACCGGAATTCGAAGCAGCACAAATTCGTCTGTTCGGCGATATGGCGAACAAGGGCTACATCTATAAAGGGAAAAAACCGGTGTACTGGTCACCTTCATCAGAGTCAGCTCTCGCAGAAGCTGAAATCGAATACCAAGATAAACGTTCTGCGGCGATCTATGTGGCGTTCCAAGTCATGGACGGAAAAAACATCTTGGACCCGACGGATCATTTCGTCATCTGGACGACGACACCTTGGACGATTCCAGCAAACCTCGGAATCTCAGTCAGTGGTGAGTTAACGTATGCACGAATTGAACACGAAGGAAAAGGCTATATCGTGGCTGAGACACTCGTACCAGAAGTAATCGAAGCACTCGGCTGGGAAAACGCTACGGTGGGTCGTGTCTTCAACGGAGCCGACTTTGAGTACATCAAAGCGAAACATCCACTCTACGACCGGGAATCCCTTGTCATGCTCGGAGATCATGTCACGGCAGAAGCGACCGGTGTCGTTCATACAGCACCTGGACACGGGGAAGATGACTTCAGAATCGGTCAGGCGTATGGACTGGATATCCTTTGCCCGGTTGATGACAAAGGTGTCATGACAGCAGAAGCTCCTGGTTTTGAAGGATTATTCTATGAAGATGCCAACAAAGAAATCGGTGTGGCGTTAGAAGAAGCCGGTGCTTTATTAAAATTATCATTCATCAAACACTCGTATCCGCATGATTGGCGGACGAAAAAACCAGTTATCTTCCGGGCGACACCTCAGTGGTTCGCTTCGATTAAAGATTTCCGGGCTGAAATCCTCGACGAGATTAAAGAAGTCCAGTGGGTGCCGGAGTGGGGCGAAACACGTCTCCACAACATGTTCAAAGACCGCGGAGACTGGGTCATTTCCCGTCAACGGGCGTGGGGCGTACCGTTGCCGATCTTCTATGCAGAAGACGGTACGGAAATCGTCACACCGGAAACGATTGACCACATCGCGAATCTGTTCGCAGCACACGGATCAAACGTCTGGTATGAGCGTGAAGCCGTTGACTTACTACCAGAAGGGTTCACGCATCCGGCAAGCCCGAACGGTATCTTCAAAAAAGAGACGGATATCATGGATGTCTGGTTCGATTCCGGGTCATCCCATGCAGGTGTTCTTGCGACACGTCCGGAACTCGAACGTCCAGCCGATTTGTATTTGGAAGGTTCTGACCAATACCGTGGATGGTTCAACTCCTCGCTTTCGACAGCTGTCGCGACGACAGGAAAAGCGCCATACAAAGCGGTCGTCAGTCACGGATTCGTCCTTGATGGTCAAGGACGGAAGATGTCGAAATCAATCGGAAATACGATTGCACCAATCCAGATCATGCAACAATTTGGTGCGGAAATTCTTCGCCTTTGGGTCGCTTCCGTCGATTACCAGTCGGATGTTCGGGCTTCGATGGACAATTTCAAACAAGTATCGGAATCGTACCGCAAAATTCGGAATACGGTTCGGTTCTTGCTTGGTAACCTCGATCAGTTTGATTACACGACACATCGTGTTGCGTTTGCTGACTTACCGGAATCCGACCGCTTCATGCGTACAAAACTGGATCAACTCATCGGCAAAGTAAAAGCGGCGTATGATGCGTATGACTTTATGGCAGTGTATCAGCTGTTGCATAACTTCTGTGTCCTTGACTTGTCTTCGTTCTATCTCGATTACACGAAAGATATCTTGTACATCGAAAAAGAAGATGCACCGGCGCGTCGTGCCGTTCAAACGGTCATGTATGATACGGTCGTGACATTGTTGCAATTGATGGCACCGGTCTTACCGCATACAGCAGACGAAGCATGGGAATTCGTTCCTGGCGTTGAGACATCAAGCATCTTCTTGACGGATCTTCCGGAAGCACCGGAAGTGACGGAAGAAGGTCTGGCGTTGATTGCGAAATGGAACAGTTTCCTCGTCTTCCGGGATGATGTCTTGAAAGCACTCGAAGAAGCACGTGCTGAGAAACTTGTCGGGAAAACGCTTGAAGCGAAATTAGAGCTGGCACCGAATGAAGAAACGAAAGCATTGCTTGCGACGATCGATCACCTCGAGCAGTTGTTGCAAGTCTCGCAGATTGAGTTCGTCGCTTCAGCGGAGAAATCATACGGGACGACAGGCATCACGGTTCTTAAAGCAGATGGTGAAAAATGTGAACGCTGTTGGACATATTCGACGGAACTCGGACAAGATCCGGCTCATCCGACACTTTGCCCACGTTGTACTGAAGTCGTCAATTCTTTATAATGAATCAGGGAGGGGCAGCTACGGCGACTTCGTAGCGGTCCCTCATTATTTTTGGATGTGGAGGAAAAAAGAATGTGGCTTTACTTAGCGATTGCTGCTGTACTCGTCGGAGTGGACCAATTGACGAAATGGATCGTCGTCCAACAGATGACGATTGGTCAAGCGATTGAGATCATTCCCAATTTCTTTTATTTAAATTCATACCGGAATCGTGGTGCCGCTTGGGGGATGTTGGAAGGGAAGTTTGGTTTTTTCTTTCTCATCACACTGGTCGTTGTCATCGGGCTGATTTATTTTCTTTACAAAGAAGGCACAAAAAACAAAGTATTTGCTTGGAGCGTCGCTTTATTATTAGGCGGAGCGGTCGGGAATTTCATCGACCGGATGGCACGTGGAGAAGTTGTCGACTTCTTTCATTTTTATCCGTTCGGGTATAATTTTCCGATATTTAATGTGGCAGACGTCTGTTTGACATTTGGAGTTATTCTGATGCTGATCAGCGTCATGTTTGAAGAGCGTTTGACTAAGAAGGGAACGATTGATTAAATGAATGAACAAAATGAATGGGCTGTTAAAGCCAATGGTGCTACCGGTCGAATTGATAAATGGTTGGCAGAGCAACAAGACTGGTCACGGTCACAAGTCCAAGATTGGTTAAAAGCTGGTCATGTCGAAGTCGACGGACGAATTGTCAAACCGAACTATAAGATGTCCGGAACGGAAGAAATCCTTGTTCGGATCCCGGAAGCGGTTGAACTGGAAGTCTTACCAGAAAATATCCCGCTGGATGTCGTGTATGAAGACAGTGATGTCATCGTCATCAACAAACCAAAAGGGATGGTCGTTCATCCGGCAGCCGGTCATGTGTCCGGGACGCTTGTCAATGCGTTGCTCCATCACTGCCAGGATCTTTCCGGCATCAATGGCGTCAAACGTCCGGGGATTGTCCACCGGATCGATAAGGACACATCGGGTCTTCTGATGGTTGCTAAAAATGATTTGGCACATGAGTCCTTGGCACAACAATTAAAAGACAAGACGACAGAACGTCTTTATATCGCGCTTGTCCACGGTGAAATTCCGCACGAACTCGGAACAATCGAAGCACCGGTCGGACGCGACAAAAATGACCGCCAACGGATGACCGTGACCGACAAGAATTCAAAAGCAGCGGTGACACATTTCCGTGTGCTTGAGCGTTACGAAGGGTTTACCGTTGTCGAGTGTAAGCTCGAGACAGGACGGACGCACCAAATCCGTGTCCACATGCGTTACATCGGCTTCCCGCTTGCCGGAGATCCGAAATACGGACCGCGGAAAACGATGAAAATGAACGGTCAAGCACTCCATGCCGCAGTTCTCGGATTCACGCACCCACGCACTGGCGAGACGTTGCGTTTTGAAGCCGATTTACCGGAAGAGATGACATTTGAAATCAGTCAGTTGAAAAAACTCGAATTAGAGTCTTGACGTTTTTCTGATAAAACGGTAGAGTAACACCTAGAGAGCGATGCGAGACATCTGCCTCACAATCGGTCGTCCGCGTTGACGATCCTACCTATAGCACACCTTTAAACGAGTCCGGAGAGGCTTCGAAAGGGAGACACTTCATTTGTGTAGATACGTGTAGCGTAAGCTGCCCACACTTATTGTCTTCAACAACCTCCTGCGACTTGATGCAGGAGGTTTTTTTGTAGAAAGGAGCCAATTATGAAACCATCCGTCATTTTAGATGAAGCAGCCATCGGTCGTGCATTGACACGCATTGCGCATGAAATCATCGAACGTAACAAAGGAATCGATCAACTGATGATCGTCGGGATTAAGACACGGGGCGAAACGTTAGCCCGTCGTCTGGCCCGCCGGATTGAACAGATTGAAGGGAAGCCGGTTTTACTCGGTGTCGTCGACATCTCGATGTACCGAGACGATTTGTCGAAGAAAAGCCTCGAACCGGAAATTAAAGGGACGGATATGCCGGAGACAGTGACAGGAAAGATCATCGTCCTCGTCGATGACGTCTTATACACTGGACGCACTGTCCGCGCTGCCATGGATGCGCTCGTCGACCATGGTCGTCCGAGCATGATTCAACTCGCCGTCCTTGTGGACCGGGGACATCGGGAACTCCCGATCCGACCAGATTTCATCGGTAAGAATGTCCCGACATCCCGTGAGGAACAAGTCGTCGTCGCCTTATCCGAAGTCGACGACGCCGATCAAGTATTCATCAAACGTTAAACACAAATACCTTTAACGTGGTCCAGAGAGACCAGAAAGGGAGTTATCCTTATGAAAAACCACACAGCGATTCTTGATGTACAAGAACGTCCGAACCATCCTCTCCAATGGCTGATGCTCAGCCTCCAACATGTCTTCGCGATGTTTGGCGCGACGGTCCTCGTTCCGTTATTAACGGGACTGAATACGTCAGTCGCCCTCGTCGCAAGCGGAGTCGGCACCTTGATTTTCCTCGCCGTCACACGCTTCAAAGTCCCAACCTACTTAGGCTCGAGTTTTGCCTATATCGTGCCGATCATCGCCGTCAGCGAACGCTGGGGCGTCGAAGACGCCTTAGTCGGCGGCATGGTCGCCGGTCTGGTCTATGGACTGGTTTCACTGATTATCACGTATACGGGTGTCGGCTGGTTGATGAAACTCTTGCCGCCGGTCGTCATCGGACCGGTCATCATGGTCATCGGATTATCGCTTGCTCCGACCGCCGTCAACATGGCGATGAATGGAGCGGACGGGAAGTACAACGGTACATTCCTGCTTGTTGCCTTGACGACACTAGCCGTGACCTTGCTTGCGATGACGTACTTCAAAGGGATGTGGAGTACAGTACCGATCCTGTTCGGTATCCTGACGGGCTACTTGGTCGCTGTCGCTGTCGGCATCGTCGATTTCACTTCACTGAAACAAGCAAGCTTTTTCCAGATTCCAAACTTTACGGTACCGTTCCTGGATTACTCCCCAACCTTGAACTGGGCAGCACTTGCGCTCATCGTCCCGGTCACACTGGTCACGTTGACAGAACATATCGGAGAACAAAAAGTGACATCACGGATCATCGGGCGCGAGACGCTTCTTGATCCGGGGATGCACCGGACGGTCTTAGGGGACGGTTTGGCCAAGACGGTCGCTTCGATGCTCGGTGGACCACCGGTTACGACGTACGGTGAAAACAACGGAGTCATGGCGATTACACGGGTGTACAGTGTCTTTGTCCTAGGAGGAGCAGCCGTTCTTGCCATCAGCTTCGGATTCCTCGGCTATGTCGAAGGATTCATCAAGACGATTCCGACACCGGTCATGGGCGGCATCAGCATCCTGTTGTTTGGAGTCATCGCTTCGAACGGTCTCCGGACATTGGTTGAAAGTAAAGTCGATTTGGCGGACAAACGTAATCTGACGATCACAGCCGTCATCCTGGTAATCGGCATCGGTGGAGCTGCTTTAAAAATCGGCAACTTCTCGTTAGAAGGAATGGCATTAGCGACGATTCTAGGTATCCTCCTGAATCTGGTCTTGCCGCAAACGAGTACCGAAGTAGAAGAAAACGAACAAGAAACACAACAACCGAAACGAGCAGCTAACGACTTTTAAGACGTTCCAGAGAGAACGATAAAGTGGAGGCCCTTCAGAAACAGGTGGTAACACCTGTCTTCTTCAGCGCACCTTCACATCAGAAGGTGCGCTTTTTTGCGGCCCAAAGGAGAGAAAAACATGCAGACACGACAACGGATTGCCCATTTTACGAGTCTTGACGAACTATCGACACATGAGATTGAACGGTTGATTGGGCGGGGACTGCAACTGAAACAAGGCGCGCCCGTCCAACCGCTTCCGACGAAAACCGTCGCCAACTTATTTTTCGAACATTCGACACGCACCAAATGTTCGTTTGACATGGCGGAACATCATCTCGGACTTCACGTTCTGCCGTTTGAGACAGCAACCTCTTCCGTTCAAAAAGGTGAAACGTTACTCGATACATGTAAAACGTTACAGGCAATTGGAGTCGATGCACTCGTCATCCGTCACGGGGAGACGGGTTATTACGAACAGTTACAACAGCAGTTGTCGATTCCGATCATCAATGCCGGAGATGGAAGCGGACAGCATCCGTCGCAATCGTTACTGGATTTGATGACGATGTATGAAGCATACGGTCATGTCACCGGTAAAACCATCGTCATTTGCGGTGACCTCCGGCATAGCCGGGTCGCAAGATCCAACGCGCAAGTCTTACAACGTTTAGGGGCGACCGTCATTGGCTCAGGTCCCCGGGAATGGTTCGATGAGACGATGGGAATCGCCTACCGAAAGATGGACGAGGCAGTGGCAACGAGTGACATCATCATGCTGCTCCGGGTTCAACATGAACGGCATGTGGACGACTATCCGTTTGCAACAGAGGCGTATCACGAACGGTACGGGTTGACGGAGAAACGAATGAAATGGATTCGACCGGACGCAATTGTGTTACATCCCGCACCGGTCAACCGGGGTGTCGAAATTGCAGAAGCATTGGTTGAACATCCGCAATCGCGTATCTTTGATCAAATGACAAACGGTGTGTTTGCACGGATGGCGATTTTAGAACGGGCTTTTGAGACCTCAACGACAAAGGAGACAAGATAAGATGGCAATTCGAATTGATCATGCAACATGGTATAAAAATGGGGAATTGCAAGAGTCGAGTATTCGCATCGAAGAGGGTGTCTTTACGGAGCTTGATGCGACACCAATCGAGACGGATCAAGTGATTAACGCCAAAGGTTACACTGTTGCACCGGGTTTTGTAGACATTCACGTTCATTTACGCGAACCGGGCGGCGAACATAAAGAGACGATCGCAACGGGAACGGCAGCTGCAGCAGCAGGTGGATTTACGACGATTTGCCCGATGCCCAACACGCGACCTGTTCCGGACGACCGGGAGACGCTTGACGCACTCTTTAAAAAAATCGAGGAAACGGCATCCGTCCGTGTTTTCCCTTATGCGGCGATTTCAAAAAATCAGCTAGGGCAAGAACTCGTCGCGTTTGAACAGTTGACCGATGCCTTTGCTTTCACAGACGACGGAGTCGGCGTCCAAAGTGCCGCCGTCATGCGCGAGGCGATGAACCGGGCCGCTGCCCTTAATAAAAGCATCGTCGCCCATTGTGAAGACGATTCACTTAAGGCAGGCTGTGTCCATGAAGGGGCATACAGCCGACGAGAAGGATTACAAGGGATTCCGTCACTCGCGGAAAGCATTCATATCGCCCGCGATGTCTTGATTGCGGAAGCGACCGGTTGTCATTATCATGTCTGTCATGTTTCGACGAAGGAATCCGTCCGGGTGATCCGGGATGCGAAACGGGCAGGTATCCGGGTGACGGCGGAAGTCACACCGCACCATTTAATATTGACGGAAGACGACATCATCGGGCGGGATCCAAACTTCAAGATGAATCCGCCACTTCGGAGCGAAGCGGATCGCCAAGCGCTGCTTGAAGGTTTACTGGACGGGACAATCGATTGTATCGCGACCGATCATGCCCCGCATGCGGCAGAGGAAAAAGCACTCGGGATCGAGCGCGCGCCGTTCGGGATTACCGGATTTGAGACGGCATTTCCTTTGCTGTATACGAAACTGGTCGAACCCGGTATCTTACCTCTTGACCAGGTGCTTGATTGGATATCGCGTAAACCGGCTGATTTGTTTGACTTACCATTTGGACGAATTGAAGTCGGAGCACCCGCCGATCTGGTTCTGCTCGACCTGCAGACGGCTCGAATGGTACAACCGGACCAGTTTCTTTCGAAAGGGAAAAACACTCCATTTCGCGGAGAACACTTAACAGGATACCCGGTCTTGACGCTCGTCGGTGGAGAAATTGTATTCAAGGGGGAAATGACACATGTCTAAACGGACGTTGATTTTAGAGGATGGAATGGTTTTTGAAGGAGAAGCGTTTGGTTCGAGCGAGGTGACGATGGGAGAGGTGGTCTTCCAAACAGGAATGACAGGATATCAAGAGATGTTATCCGATCCTTCCTACTGTGATCAAATGATTGTTTTAACCAATCCATTGATTGGCAACTACGGCATGAACCGCGATGACTATGAAACGACCCGCCCGCTTGCGAAAGCGCTGGTTGTCCGGGAAGTCTGCCACACACCATCGAACTTCCGCTCCCAGACGTCTCTCGCAGCGGCATTAGAGGAGTTCAACATTCCCGGGCTGACAGGAATCGATACCCGTCAGTTGACCCGACATTTGCGCTCAAAAGGGGTCATGCGGGGACTCCTCGTCGATGGGGCGTACGATTTGTCCGAGCAACTGGAACGGATTCAACAGATGGCGCTTGCGACCGATCAAGTCAAACGGGCTTCGACGGAGCGCGCTTACGTCATCCCGGGTGCCGGTCCCCGGATCGTCCTTGTGGATTTCGGCGCCAAACTCGGCATCATCCGGGAGCTCGTCCGACGCGGATGTGAAGTCGTCGTCGTCCCGCACAACGTGACAGCGAAGGAAGTTTTGCGTTACGTACCGGACGGTGTCATGTTATCAAACGGTCCCGGAAATCCGAAAGACGTCCCGACCGCGATTCCATTAATTCAAGAACTGACCGGTCAAGTCGTCATCTTCGGAATCTGTCTCGGTCATCAATTGATCGCCTTGGCGCACGGAGCAGATACGTTTAAGTTACCGTTTGGTCACCGTGGTGCAAACCATCCGGTCGAAGATCTTCAAACGGGACAAGTCAGTATCACGTCACAAAATCATGGTTATGCTGTCGAAGAACAGTCGCTGGTCGGGTTGAATCTCAAGCTGACGCACCGAGCGATCAATGACGGGACCGTAGAAGGAATCCGGCATACGACATACCCCGTCTTTTCCGTCCAATATCATCCGGAAGCATCTCCCGGACCGATGGATGCCAATGATTTATTCGATCAATTTTTAACAGAAATCACGAACCAACAGGAGGTCTCTCATGCCTAAACGTCAAGATATTCAAAAGATTCTCGTTATCGGATCCGGTCCAATCGTCATCGGACAAGCGGCAGAATTTGATTATGCCGGAACACAAGCCTGCCAAGCCTTAAAAGAGGAAGGGTACGAAGTTGTTCTCGTTAACTCCAATCCGGCGACCATCATGACGGACCCGACAGTAGCGGACCGCGTGTACATCGAACCGTTACAAGCGGAGTTTGTTTCCCGGATCATCCGCAAAGAACGTCCCGATGCGTTACTCGCGACACTCGGTGGACAAACGGGTCTGAATCTCGCTGTTGAACTGGATCGACTGGGTATTCTCGCCGAATACGGCGTCGAACTGCTCGGAACGAAACTGACGGCGATCGAGGAAGCGGAAGATCGTGATTTGTTCAGAAAATTGATGTTTAGACTCGGACACGGAGTTCCGGAAAGTGAGATCGTGCATACGGTCGAAGAAGCCGAACAATTTTGTGCGAAAATCGGTCTTCCGATCATCATTCGACCGGCGTATACGCTGGGTGGAACGGGTGGCGGAATCGCTGAAACGATGGACGAGTTCATCCGAATCGTTGAAGGAGGACTCAAAGCCAGTCCGGCGACACAAGTCTTACTTGAAAAATCAATCGCCGGCATGAAAGAAGTCGAATTCGAAGTCATGCGTGACGCAAAGAATCAGGCCATTATCGTCTGTGCGATGGAAAACTTTGATCCGGTTGGTGTCCACACGGGTGATTCCATCGTCTTCGCCCCGACACAAACGTTATCTGACCGCGATTATCAGATGATGCGCAACGTATCGCTAGATATCATTCGCGCGCTTGGGATCGAAGGCGGATGCAACATCCAGTTCGCGTTAGATCCGGTGAGCTTCACGTATTATGTCATTGAAGTGAATCCACGGGTGTCCCGTTCATCGGCACTGGCTTCGAAAGCGACGGGGTATCCGATTGCCAAACTGGCTGCTAAAATCGCTGTCGGTTATGCATTATCCGAGTTGAAGAATCCGATTACGGAAACGAGCTTTGCTTCGTTCGAACCGGCACTCGACTATGTCGTCGCCAAGATTCCCCGCTGGCCGTTCGATAAGTTTGAGTCGGCCGACCGGACACTTGGCACTCAAATGAAAGCGACGGGTGAAGTCATGGCGATGGGACGGACGATGGAGGAAGCCTTGCTTAAAGCAGTCCGTTCGCTTGAGATTGGTCAATCCGATTTACACATGAAACGTTTTGCTGAAATGACTGAAGCCGATCTGCACCACCACATCATCAAGGCGACGGATGAACGGTTGTTTGCTCTCTATGCCGGTATCGAACGCGGTTATACAGTCGAACAGCTGCACGAGTGGACGAACATCGATCGGTTATTTTTAGAAAAACTGCATCACATCCACCGAATTGAACAAGACATCGTCAAGAACGGATTGACGCAGGAGCGCCTGCGTCATGCAAAACGTTATGGTTTTAGTGACCAAATGCTCGCCCGGATCACGGAACAAACCGAGAAAACTGTCCGGTCTATCCGCAACGAAGCGGGACTGCATCCGGTCTATAAAATGGTGGATACGTGTGCAGCGGAATTTGCCTCTGACACACCGTATTACTATGGCACGTACGAAGTTGAAAATGAGGCGACACCAACGACACGGCCGTCAATTCTTGTCCTCGGTTCGGGACCGATCCGGATCGGGCAAGGGGTGGAGTTTGATTATGCAACCGTCCATTCCATCCAAGCGATTCGTGAAGCGGGATATGAAGCGATCATCGTCAACAATAATCCGGAGACGGTCTCGACCGATTTCTCCATTTCCGACCGCTTGTATTTTGAACCCTTGACGACGGAAGATGTACTCGAAGTCATCCGAAACGAACAACCGATCGGGGTCATCGTTCAATTCGGCGGACAGACAGCAATCAATCTCGCCGAATCACTTGAAGCTGAAGGGGTTAAAATCCTCGGAACAGCGCTTGAGGATCTCGACCGGGCAGAAGACCGGAAACAGTTTGAAGCAGCACTGACACAGCTCGAGATTCCACAGCCGCCAGGGAAAACAGCCGTCACGGTAGCTGAAGCGACAGAAGCGGCAAGTGAACTCGGATACCCGGTTCTTGTCCGCCCGTCTTATGTCCTGGGCGGACGCGCGATGGAGATTGTCTACGGACAACAGGAACTCGAACACTATATGAAACACGCCGTCATCGCCTCGCCGGAACGTCCGGTTCTCGTTGACCGTTATTTGACCGGAATGGAACTTGAGGTGGATGCGATTTGTGACGGAGAAGATGTTGTCATACCAGGTATCATGGAACATATTGAACGGGCCGGCGTACACTCGGGGGATTCAATCGGTGTCTATCCGCCGCAACGGGTACCGCAAACGATTAAGGACTTGATTGTCGATTACACGACACGGATTGCCAAAGCATTCCGGATCAAGGGATTGCTCAATATCCAATTCGTTTTTGCAGACGGAGAACTGTATGTGCTCGAAGTGAACCCTCGGGCAAGCCGGACGGTCCCATTCATCTCAAAAGTCACGGGCTTACCGGTTGCGCGCCTTGCGACGAATGTCATCTTAGGGGATACGCTTGCGTCTTACGGATTGACGAGTGGCGTTTTACCGGAAGAAGAACTGGTCTCGGTTAAAGTGCCGGTCTTCTCGTTTGCGAAGCTGAAGGAAGTCGACCCGTCGCTCGGACCGGAGATGAAATCGACCGGAGAAGTCATTGGAACGGACCGGACACTCGAAAAAGCACTTTATAAAGGGTTGTTGGCGTCCGGCATGGCGATTCCGGAACACGGCCGGGTCTTACTGACTGTCGCTGATCAGGATAAACAGGAGATGCTGGATCTCGCCAAACGATTTACGGCACTCGGCTTTACACTTCTCGCAACTGCCGGAACAGCAAGTGTCTTGGCGGAGCACGGTCTGCGTGTCCAAATCGTCGGTAAGCTCGGTTCGGAACAAGGATCGATGCTTGAATGGATTGAAAAAGCGGAAGTCGAATATGTCATCAATACGATGAGCCGGGATTCGCAAGTCACGAAAGACGGCTTCATCATTCGCCGGGCAGCAGCCGAAAACAATGTCGTCTGCCTGACTTCTCTTGATACCGCGGAAGCCTTGTTACGGGTCATTGAAAGTCTGTCCTTTGAAGCCAGCGCCATTCAACCGTTTGACTATATGAAAAAGGCGGTGACTCGATGATTCAACTCTTGACGGTCGTGACACGACGACAAATTGCTTCAGGCGCGACAGAATTAGTCTGTCGCCGGCCTGACGCGACGGCGATCGAACCAGGTCGGTTCATGCATTTACGGGTCGGTCCATTGTTACGTCGCCCCATTTCGATCGCCAACGTCGAAGGAGATCTGATCACGTTTTTGTTCAAGGAAATTGGTCAAGGCACAAAAGAACTGGCTCGTCTTCGGGCAGGTGATCAAATCGATGCACTCGGTCCACTCGGAAACGGGTTTCCGGTCAAGCATGTCGCGAGTGATGCCAAGATTGTCCTGGTAGGAGGCGGCATCGGAGTTCCTCCTCTCTACTATACGATGCGTCAGTTGGTCGAACGGGGAATTTCCTGTGAAGCGATTCTTGGATTTGATACGGCGGAAAGCGTTTTTTATGAAGACGAGTTTCGGGAACTCGGTCCGACGACGGTGACGACCGTCGACGGGACAGCGGGAATCCAAGGATTCGTGACAGCAGCGCTCGACAGCAGCCGGTTCGATACGTTGTTCGCCTGTGGGCCGGAACCGATGTTACGCTCCATCCAGCAAATTCCGATCGAACACAAGTTTTTATCGATTGAAAACCGGATGGGATGCGGCATCGGAGCGTGTTTCGCCTGTGTCTGCCCGACACCGGACGGACATTATGTCAAAACCTGTTCCGATGGTCCGGTCTTCCGGGCAGAAGAGGTGATCCTATGAATCGTCTGAACGTGACATTACCCGGTTTGAATTTAAAAAATCCAATCATCCCGGCGTCCGGGTGTTTCGGATTCGGGGAAGAGTTTGCCAAACTGTATGATTTATCGATGCTTGGCGGCATCATGATCAAAGCAGCGACCGGAGAAGAACGGTATGGCAATCCGACGCCGCGGGTTGCAGAGAGCGGGATGGGCATGCTGAATGCGATCGGTTTACAAAATCCCGGTGTTGACGGGATCATCGCGCAAAAGTTACCGTTTCTCAGTCAGTTTGATACAGAAATCATTGCAAATGTGGCCGGCTCGACACCAGAAGAGTATGAAGAAGTCACAAGACGGATCAGCCGGGATCCGGTCGTCAAAGCGATTGAATTGAATATCTCTTGTCCAAACGTCAAATCCGGCGGACTGCAGTTTGGAACGGATCCGAAGATGGCGGCTGAGCTGACACGACGCGTCAAAGCAGTTTCCGAAAAACCAGTCTACGTTAAATTGTCTCCAAATGTCACGTCAATTGTTGAGATGGCCCGAGCGGTTGAACAGGCGGGGGCGGATGGACTGACGATGATTAATACACTTGTCGGGATGCGGATTGACGTCCGGACAGGTCAACCGATTCTTGCCAATCGCATCGGTGGTTTGTCCGGACCAGCCATCAAACCGGTCGCCGTCCGGATGATTCATGATGTCGCTCAAGTCGTCACGATTCCGATTATTGGAATGGGAGGCGTCATGGAGGTCGATGATGTGCTCGAGATGATTTATGCGGGCGCGTCCGCGGTAGCGATTGGAACGGCAAATTTCGTGAATCCCTTCATCTGTCAGGAACTGATTGCGGCATTACCGAATCGAATGGACGAGTTAGGCATTGAACACATCTTGGACATTAGGGGGAGAGCATATGGAGCAACTTTACATCGCGCTTGATTTTCAATCAGCCGATCAGGTCGAACGGTTTTTAAAGAAATTGGCACCACACCGTCCGGCGGTCAAAATTGGGATGGAGCTTTATTATGCAGAAGGCCCCGCCTTTGTTCGTCATTTGGTAAGTCAAGGACATGATGTCTTTTTGGATTTAAAAGTACACGACATTCCGGAGACTGCCCGACGGACGATGCGTGTCATTGGTCAGCTCGGTGTTGAACTGACGAACGTCCACGCGGCAGGCGGGAAAGCGATGATGCAGGCGGCACTGGAAGGGTTGCGCGAGACTTCAACGGATACCCGGCTGATTGCCGTCACCCAATTGACATCGACGGATCAAGATATGTTAACTGATTTGATGATTCCACACGCGATGAACGACGTCGTCGTTCACTATGCACACGAAGCAGAACACGCGGGTCTCGACGGGGTTGTTTGCTCAGCCCTGGACACAGCACACATCAAGGTCATCTGTCGATCCGGGTTCGAATTGGTCACTCCGGGAATTCGACCGAACGGGACGGATGCGAACGATCAAAAACGGATTGCGACAGTAACGGATGCACGCCGGAACGGGGCAACGGATCTTGTCATCGGACGTGCCATCACTCAGGCAGAGGATCCAAAAGTCATCTATGAAGCATTGCTCTCAGAATGGAAGGGGATCAAACAATGAATCAACTCGCAAAGGCTTTACTCGAAATCGAAGCGGTCACGTTAGCACCGGCTACACCTTACACATGGGCGAGCGGACTCCGGTCCCCGATTTATTGTGATAACCGGCTGACATTATCCAATCCAACGGTCCGCACCATGATTGCTGATCAGCTGGCAGAGCGAATCCGACCATTGAACGTCGATGTCATCGCCGGGACGGCGACAGCCGGTATTCCGCATGCGGCGCTCGTCGCGGAACGACTGGCTCTCCCAATGATTTATATCCGGGGAAGTGCAAAGGGACACGGGAAAGGAAATCAGATTGAAGGACGATTGCAAGCCGGTCAACGCGTTGTCGTCGTAGAAGACTTATTGTCGACGGGGCGGTCTTCGATTGAAGCTGCACAAGCGGTCGAAGCAGCAGGTGCAACCGTCGTCCGGATTCAGGCCATCTTCTCTTACGGCATGACACGACTTAAGGAAAATTTGGCGGCGGCCGAGGTAGAGGCGGATGCTTTACTGACGTTTACGGAATTACTGGAGACTGCCGTCGAGACGGCTTACATTTCAACAGAAGAGCAGGACGGATTACGGACCTGGTCTGTCGATCCGGTAAAATGGAGTGAAGGGTTCCTGACAGGCACGAAGCAGAATTAATGGCAGAATACCGATTAAGTCATACGAGCATGGCGGAAACGATCAGAATCGTCCGTCATGTGTTCTTTTTTTTGATACACTGAAAACAAAGAAAAGGAGCTGTTTTCAGATGTTGACCCATTATCGTGATTACGAGAGTTTTAAGCAGGTTGCGGTTCCATTGCTTGAACGACGTCCAAATGTCCATCAGTTACCTCTTGGCATACTGGAGCGGGGAGATGTACCGATTTTGATGGCGATTGCGAAAGAGGGTGACCGTACAATCGTCGTCCTGCAAACGATTGAAGAGCAGGCAATCCTGGCAGGTGATGCTTTTACATACGAAGGAATTCGACAGTTATCGCGGATTTTGAACTGTCCCGGATATGTCGGTGAACAAGCCATCATTGAGCCATTGCTTGCTTCTCACAGTCCGTTTCAAACGAAGATGGATCAAGGGATTTATGCGCTGACCACCGTCATTCCTCCGATGAGGCTCGACTACGAATTCCGCTTAATCGAGGAACGATTTGCAGAGCAGGCCGTTGCATTTGGATGGTCGTTCATCCAGGAGACCGGTGCCCTGCCGGCGACAGAACGAAGTCGCCTGAAAAATGAACAAACGATTCGAAAACATATTCAGGCAGAAACTTTGTTTGGTTTGTTCGACAATGATCAGTTGCTCGCAATGGCTTCATCGAGTCGGCCGACTGCTTCCGGTGTGACGATTTCATATGTCTTTACCCCTCAAAAATGGCGGAAACAGGGGATCGCGTCTTATTTGGTCGCTTGTCTGTCAGATTATTTGTTGACCAACTATCCGATGGTGTCCCTGTACACGGACTGGTCGAATCCGACGTCGAATAAGATTTATCAAGCAGTCGGCTTTGAACTCGTCGGACGTTCGATGCAAATTACGAAACGTCCGAAATACCAATGACTTGCTGACTGCACGACAAAGCAGATGCGTTTTCCTGACTCACCAGGAAGCGCATCTGCTTTTTATTTGAAAATCGGATGATTTAAAACGTTGCAATGATTTTTCCGCGGACATGCCGCTTCGATAACAGTTCGAGGTACTCAGCAATCTCCGATCCGGCAACGACTTTTGTGACAAGCGGATCGAGTTGTTTGCTTGCGACAAGCTGTAACAGTTCCGATGCCATCAGCCCCAGATTGCGGATCGCGCGGTCATTTTCACTCGCATAGGCAGCAGCCAGTGCGACTTCGTGGATCGACGGCGACAACGTGAACGGTGTGACGACGGACAGATCGGGACCTCCGGCGATGTAAGCCAACTGACCGGAAAATGCGAGACGGTCCAAATCATCGGTTGCTTCCTGACGACCGACCGTATTTAAGATCAAGTCGACCCCACGGCCGTTCGTCCAGTCGCGGATTATCTGCGTAACGTCTTCGTTCCGGTAATCAATCGCAAGATCAGCACCTAAACGTTTGACCCAGTCATGATTGTCAGCAGAAGCAGTGGTCGCGACCTGCAGTCCGAGGCGTTTTGCGAGCTGAATTCCAAAACCACCCACACCACCGGCACCGGCATGAATCAGGATCGTTTCTTTATCCGTCGTATTCATCTTTTGGAAAATCGCTTCATAGGCCGTCATCCCGGCACACAGAATGGCGGCTGCGTCCGTGAAACTGACAGCTTCCGGAATTTTAGCCAAAGCCCGGGCATCAACAGTGACATACTCTGCGAAGGCCCCGTTTTTTTGCAAGTTCGTATGGATGGCCACACGATCTCCGACCTGAACGTCTGTCACGTCCGGTCCAAGTTGTTCGACGACACCGGTCAAATCAACGCCCGGAATATGCGGATAGGTCCAAGCGGGATTTTTTGTCGCTTTATAGTCGACTGGATTCAAGGCGACCGCTTGGACACGAATCAAGGCTTCGCCTGTCATCGGTGTAGGCGTATCGACGTCTGTGTAAATCCAGTTTTCGACCGTCGTTCCTGTTTCATTGAGCCATGCTTTCATGATTAATATGCTCCTTCCGAATACGTGAGTTCATACGAGTGGGAATAGAGTTCGACGAGATTGCCGAACGGATCTTCACAGTACACCATGCGGTATGGTTTTTCGCCCGGATAATATTCACGGATCGGCATCCGTTGTTTGCCGCCGTGTGCGACGATTTTTTCGACCATGCCTTCGATGTCCGGATCTTGGATGGCGTAATGGAAAATACCTGTTTTCCAGAATTCAAAGTTGTTTTCCGGCTGTTCATTGTTCGGGAACTCAAATAACTCGATCCCGACCCGGTCACCCGTCGCCATGTGCGCGATCCGGAATTTCTCCCAGCCTGCTCCGAATACATCCGTGCACATGACGCCGATCGGCGAATCATCCTCCACGACATCAGATGGTTCCATGATGATATACCAGCCCATCACCTCTGAGTAAAAAGAAATGGCTTGTTCTAAATTCGGAACGGACAGTCCGATGTGTGAAAAATTACGTGGATAGGTCATAACATCGATCTCCTTTGCATTTTGATTTACGACAACGATAACTTACGATACACTCGACTGCATAGTACGCACTTTGAAGTAACTACTTGAAGGAGAGACAGAAACAATGACGACAGAACAATTTCCAGTCAATCGGGCGCTCGCCATCATCGGCGGAAAATGGCGTCCACAATTATATTGCACGTTAGAGGACGGTCCGAAACGTTTTTTAGAGTTACAACGTGCGATTCCGGGTATTTCACGTAAAGTCTTGACCGATCAATTAAAGGAACTCGAACGGCTCGGAATGGTCGAACGGATTGAATTCGACGAAGCCGTCTTACATGTCGAGTACCGGTTGACAGACGCCGCTTACACGTTACAACCGGCGATGAAAGGTTTATGTGCGTGGGGGGAAGGGAACTAATCTTTCTGTTGATATCATTAATCTCAGGAGGTTATTTCACATGAAGTTGACGTATCACGGACAATCTACCGTCACAATCGAAACGAACGGACAACATATCGTCATTGATCCTTTTTTCAGCGGTAACGATCAAGCGATGACAAAACCGGAAGACGTCAAAGCGGATTTCATTTTGCTGACACATGCGCATGCTGATCATATGTTGGATGCAGAAGCGATTGCGAAAGCAACGGGGGCGACGATTGTCGCAACACACGAACTGGCGACCTATCTCAGTTTTAAAGGATTAAACGTCCATCCGATGAACCTCGGCGGACAGTTTGAATTTCCGTTTGGCAAGGTCAAGATGACACAAGCTTTCCATTCTTCGAGCATCATTGATGAAGAAAAGCAAACGATCACGTATATGGGGATGCCGGCCGGATTCTTATTAACAATCGAAGACAAAGTCATCTATCACGCGGGAGATACGGCACTATTCGGTGATATGGCGCTTTATGGTGCCCATTATGACATCGATCTCGCCTTCTTGCCGATTGGGGATAACTATACGATGGGACCTGAGGATGCGTTAGTTGCAGCGGACATGCTGCAGGCGAAAGCCGTCGTTCCGGTCCATTACGATACGTTTGATTTAATCAAGCAGGACGCTGAAGCGTTTTGTGCGAATCTCGAAGCGCAAGGACAGACGGGTCATGCGTTAAAAATTGACGCATCGATCGAGCTCTAACATACAGCGGGAGCTGCAACACGAAGGATTTTTGATTATCAAAACGGACACTTTTTCTGATGAAGCAGGAAGAGGTGTTCGTTTTTTTGCTGTGCTCCACCTTCCGCCCGATGGCAATATGTGAACATTTTCGTATGATAGAGATGGAATGTTGACAGACGAATCCTATATTCGGAATAATGGGAGAGAATTGGATGGAGGTAAACCGATGGACGACAATACAAGCAGAACGGAACGAAAACGGAAACAATCATCATTTACACGCTTGAAGGATAAACGACGGAAAGTGGCCGCATCTTTCGACCGGATTGGGACGCGTAAACCGATCCGACGTCCGGTCATCGTGTATGGATCAGTTGTCTTAAGTCTTATCCTGTTATATACCGTGACATTATTTTTGACAACAGATTCTTTATCACGGGGAGAATCGTTTAAAACGACGAATCGGTATAAAACACTACAGATCGATGCCCCGAACGCAACGGTCACATTCGTCCGAAGCACGGACGGAAACGTTCAATTGAAGCTGATTGACAGTGCATCGAGTCAAAAACGGTTAAAAATCGGGACGTCCGGCAATACCTTGACGGTCACCGGTCGGGATGGATTCACGGCACGACTCGGCAACCGTCCAAGTGAAAAACCGGGAGATTATGCGATTCAAGTCGGCTTGCCGAGCTATATGAATCAGATCGATGTCGAAGCCGAGCGGTTAAAAGGGATGGGTCTCTTTGCCAAAACCATTCAGCTGACGGCTGAGGCGATGGAGTTAAATAAAATCGATGCCGATGAGATTACCTTGACCGGTCGAGGCGATGTGAAAGTCACCAATTTGAATGCTGTTCATGCCACAGTGACCGCTGACTCAGTTAATTTAGCAGAGTATGGCGCGAAACTCGATTTAGCGGTATCGACAATCGATGGAGCCATCCGGTTAAAACCAACAAAAGCAGCCGGAACGATTGCCGTAACGACAGAAGGGGACATCAAAGCATCAGACCGCTATACGAAACAAAAAGATGACGAAGTGGCTTTGTTTGAATTGTCCAAACAAGAAAAACCGGAAGTGACTGTCGAGAGTGAAGTCGGGCAGGTGACGCTCGAGTGAAATTTCAGTTTCGCATCGGTCTTCGGACGATAAAAACCGGAATTGCAGTCGCGATCGCGCTTAGTTTTTCATGGTATGTGTTCGGAATTTACTCTGGGATGGGGGCCGTCGCGGCCATCGTCGCGATGCAACCAACGATTCACCGTTCGTTTAAAATCGTCTTCAATCGGATTTTAGGGACAATTCTCGGCTTAGTGTGTGGACTGGCCGTCGTCGCAACGCTCGGAGCCAATCCGTTGACGATCGGGCTTGCCGTCATCGTATCGCTTGTGTTTAATTCGATGATTGGACGGACGGACATGTCGACGTTTGCGGCATTTGCGATTGTCTTGATGTTTGAAAGTCCGACGGCCGACTATGCGCATTATGCGCTGACCCGTTCTTTATTGACGGTCGTCGGTGTCTTATCCGCTGTCGCGGTCAACTACATCGTCTTTCCACCACACTACGAAGACCGTTTGTTGTTGTTCGTCAAAAAGACGACCAAACAATTGATGGAGGATTGGCGCAGCCTGGTCAAGGATGATTCGAAACTGCTGGCTGTTCGTAAACAAGTCTTAAAACATGAAGAAATGATCATCATGTTACAGGAAGATCAAAAATATCCACTTGTTGCAAGTGGTCAAAGTGAGGCTTTTATTCAATTGAAGCAGCTTGTGGACTTGGAAGATAAGTTGCTGTTGTTACTCGAAAGCATCGCCAGTCACCGGGACGTACCGATGGCAGAAGAACAAGAAAAAAGACTTGGACAAGAAATTGATTTTCTACTCAGCCATCATTATGATGTAATTTTTTCACATGACCGGACTCAACCGATGTTTACATTTGATGAAGAAGTCAGTGAGGCAAAGGACATCATTAATGGGCATCTGTTGGATTACCGGGAGCAACTAGAGAAAATGAAATAAAAATGTCGTCCCTGTCACTTCTTTTCAAAAGAAGCAAAGGGACGACATTTTTTCTTAAGTTGCCCGAAGAGACTGAACAAGATCAGCGTCTGGTGTGACGTAAAGCGTCGTTTGATCCGTGTAGATGACGAAACCGGGTTTAGCGCCGCTTGGTTTCTTGACATAACGTAATTCGGTGAAGTCGACTGGAACCTGACTGGATTCACGTGCTTTCGAATAGTAGGCGGCAACGATTGCTGCTTCCTTTAATGTGGTCTCATCCGGTTGTTCGCTGCGGATGATGACGTGTGAACCGGGAATGTCTTTTGTATGAAGCCATGTTTCCGAACGTCGAGCAAACTTGAATGTCGCATAATCGTTTTGTTTATTGTTTTTTCCGACGAAAAACGGAATGCCGGTCGAAGACTGATACGCTTCAAGTTTCGGAACGACGGGTTTCTTTTTCTTTTTGCTCCGTTCCCGCACGTATCCTTCTTCGACGAGTTCTTCACGCATCTCACGGATATCATCCGGAGACGCGACGTCGAGTTGAGCGAGTAACGATTCAAAGTAATCAATTTCACGCTGGTTTTTCTCAAGTTGTTTGGCGACTTCAATCTTAGCCGTCTTTAGCTTATTGTAGCGTTTGTAATACCGTTGGGCGTTCTCGTTTGGTGAGAAGCGGGGATCAAGAGTGATTGTAATTTCTTTCCCGTCTTCATCATAATAATCGACGACTGTCGCTTCTTTCATACCGCGTTCAAGCTGGTACAGGTAAGTTGTCAACAGTTCCCCTTTGTGTTTCAGTTCATCCATCTTTTCCGTTGCGGCGAGATCACGTTCGAGCTTGGTTCGTTTGAGAATGTTTTTATCGTATTCACTTTTAATGAACCGTTCGACATCCGCTGCCTGCTGTTTCACTCGGTCCCGATTAGATTTCTGATGGAAAAAAGCATCGAGGACCTCGCCGCTCGTAGTGAAGGTTTTTTCATCGACGATTTCCCCGTGATGCAATGCGACGGGAGAAAATCGTTCTTTCCCATTCGCAAGGCGTTGGAAATAATAAGGCCCCGTCAATTCACCAAGAACGGATTGAATGGCCTGAGTGAGTGACGTCCGGTTTGCGAGACCAGCCCGGTGAACGATTTCTGCCGTAAGTTGGGGCGAGAAACCACTGAATAAACTCAGTAATTGACGATCGAGTTTTCCCGCATTCCAGTCAATCCGGTGAAGGGTCTTCTCGATGTCTCCAGTTAAGGGATCGACCTTATCTTGTTCCGGCGGCAACTGGTATTGGACCCCCGGCATGATTGTCCGAAACGTATTTTGACTGAGTGGAAGATGCTTGATGGCATCCAAAATTTTATCCTGTCCATCGGTTAACAGGATGTTGGAATGGCGTCCCATCAGTTCGATATATAGTTTTTTCGCTTCTTCATCACCGAGTTCATTACGTGAGCGGACGCGCATCAGAATGACCCGGTCTCGTCCCAGCTGTTCAATCGATTCGATGAAGCCACCTTCAAGATGTTTCCGGAGCATCATACAGAACATCGGCGGTTCGCTCGGATTGCTTGTTGACTCTGCTGTCAGATGAAGGCGGGCATACATGGCGTTCGCTGATGCGAGTAACATCACATTTTTCCGTTCCGCCCGAACGCTGAAAATTAAATCGAGTGCATACGGTTGATGTATTTTGTTGATACGAGCTCCGACGAGCGGTTGGAGTTCGCGGACGACCCGTGTCGTCATTAGTCCATCAAAAGCCATGATATTACCTTCTTTCTTGATTTCGTTTCCACTTTCTAAAGGTAACAGAAAGTGCATGGATATGGTATGATTAAGCAGTCGAGCTGAAAAGACCACTTGCGAACTTCCTGTCTCTACTGCTAATATGAAACAATGTGAAGTTTGTTAGATGGAGGGGTTCTGAAGTGATTTTTAAAGAGCGTGGCTTATTACTCGTATTATCTGGTCCAAGCGGTGTTGGTAAAGGAACAGTTTGCCGGGCATTACGTGAAGATGAGGACAACAATTTACATTATTCCGTGTCATGTACGACACGAAAACCACGTGAAGGAGAAGTGGACGGTGTCCATTATTTCTTCAAGACACGTGAAGAATTCGAAAGCATGATTGCCAACAATCAATTGTTGGAGCACGCGGAATTCGTTGGAAATTATTATGGAACACCTGTCGAATGGGTCAATAAGATCTTGGATGAAGGAAAAGATGTCATCTTAGAAATTGAAGTGCAGGGTGCGATGCAGGTCAAGGAACATTTTCCTGAGGCTGTTTTTCTGTTCTTGGCGCCGCCAAGTCTACAGGAACTCCGCAATCGCCTCGTCGGACGCGGGACGGAATCGGAAGAAGTCATCAAGCAACGTCTTCTCGTCGCTAAAGAAGAGATTGAAATGATGGATGCTTACGACTATGTCGTGACGAACGATGAAATTCATAAAGCATGTGACAGAATTCAAGCCATCGTCACAGCAGAACATTGTAGCCGGGAACGCGTTGCGTCCTTGTATAAAAAAGCCATGGAGGTCAAATAACATGTTATATCCATCAGTAGACAAGCTTCAAAAGACAATTCCTTCAAAGTACACAATCGTGACGGTCGCAGCGAAACGGGCGCGTCAACTCCAAGACGGGAAACGCCTGAAAGTCGCGAACCCGAAATCATACAAACCAGTCGGAAAAGCACTCGAAGAACTCTTTTCTGGTGAAGTCGTGGTTACGAACCAACCGCAAGACTAATTTTGAAGCAGCCACTCCTCATTGTGGCTGTTTTTTTCAATAAGGAGGAACTCATCATGCTAACGAATCGAAAAATCCTTTTGTGTGTTGGAGGAGGCATCGCCTCGTATAAAGCGGCGGCCCTAGCTTCAAAACTGGTTCAGGCGGGAGCGAGTGTTCAAGTCGCCATGACGAAGAATGCCCAACAATTCGTTGGGAAAACGACGTTTGCGGCACTAACACGCAAGCCGGTCTATGATGATGTCTTCATCGAACATGATGCATCTAAAATTGCCCACATTGATTTAGCGGATGAAGCCGATTTGATTGTCGTGGCACCCGCAACAGCCAATTTAATCGCAAAACTCGCTCACGGAATCGCGGATGACTTCATCACGACGACGATTTTGGCAGCAACCTGTCCCGTCGTCGTTGCGCCG
Source organism: Caryophanales bacterium (assembly GCA_902363455.1). GTDB lineage: Bacteria > Bacillota > Bacilli > Exiguobacteriales > Exiguobacteriaceae > Exiguobacterium_A. The sequence goes on from CABJAC010000001.1 coordinate 871,267, forward strand.
GCGATGAATGTCAATATGCTCGAACATCCGGCGACGGTGCGAAACATGGAACGGCTGATGGCAGACGGAGTCCAGTTAATCGCCCCGGGAGTCGGAAACTTGGCATGCGGCTGGGTCGGAAAAGGCCGGTTGCCTGAACCGGAAGAACTTGTCGAAACATTATCCGGTTTGTTTCAAGTCAAACCACTTGTAGATCGACATGTCCTGATCAGTGCCGGACCGACCGTCGAACGTATTGATCCGGTTCGTTATTTGACAAACGACTCATCCGGTAAGATGGGTATTGCGCTTGCTGAAGCCGCCCGTGATGCCGGTGCGACCGTCACACTCGTCCACGGTCCGATCCGTGAGACTTTGCCGGCCGGTATGACAACGATTGCTGTCGAATCCGGAGACGAGATGCTCGAAGCGATGTTAGCAGTGTATGACAAGCAAAATCTTGTCATCATGGCAGCGGCGGTGGCGGATTACCGTCCGACCATTCAGTACGACCGGAAGCAGAAAAAAATCGATGGACCTTTACGAATTGAACTGGAAGAGACTACAGACATCTTACGGACGCTCGGCGAACGTAAAACACAGCAGATTCTTGTTGGGTTTGCCGCTGAAACGGAAAATCTGGAGAAACATGCCCAGCAAAAATTGGTGCGGAAGCAGGCTGATTTTATCGTAGCCAATGACGTATCCCGAGCAGATATTGGTTTTTCAAGCAATGAAAATCAAGTGACGGTTTACGGAAAAAATCAAGAAACTGTTCATTACGATCAACAGTCAAAGACACAGTTGGCTGTGGAATTGATTAAACAATTTACCGAGGCCATACGATGATTGCGGAAGTTATCGTCGACGTTGCCGCGGCAACGGTTGATCGTCCGTTTGATTATGAAGTTCCGGAACTTTGGCAAAATCTCGTCGTTCCCGGTATGCGTGTCGAAGTTCCATTCGGACCAAGGGCATTACTTGGAATCGTTGTCGGAGTCAAGCCGGAATCGGAACTGGACCGCATCAAGCCGATTGTCCGGGTACTTGACGAAACCCCGACCTATACGGAAGAGTTGCTCCGTTTGTCGTCGTATCTATCTGAAACGACACTATGTTATCAGGCGACTGCGCTTCTTGCGATGTTACCTGCTGCTCTGAAAGTCAGCTATGATAAACTGATTTTGACGGAAAGTCCGAAATGGGCAAACTGGAATCATAAGAAAATTAGCCAGTTTCCGAGTGAAGTCCAACAAAAGATTTTATTAGCTGCGCAAACAGGAGACATACACCTTCAACCGGTCGTCAAAGAAAAAAAGACGTCCAAAACCGATAAGCGAATCCGGTTACTGGACGCAACGATTGAATTATCAAAAAAAGCAACAAAACAGATTATGCTTCGGGAACACCTGCTGGAACGACCGGAAGTGCTGTGGAGTGAAGTCATGCATGAACTTGACTTAACGGTCAGCATTCTGAACAGTCTCGAGAAAAAAGGTGTGATTACGGTTGAAACGATTGATGTGAACCGTAATCCGTACGAACATCTGGTTCAAGATATTTTTGTTCCTTCCACATTGACGACGCATCAGCAGGATGCTGTCGACGCCGTTACGGCACCGGATGAGACAAACACGTTTTTACTGCACGGGGTGACCGGAAGCGGAAAAACAGAAGTGTATTTAGAATCGATTCACACGATGCTTGAACGGGGACGGCAAGCCATCCTGCTCGTACCGGAAATCAGTTTAACGCCGATGATGGTCAAACGGTTTAAAAGACGGTTTGGGGAACGGGTTGCTGTCCTGCATAGCGGTCTGTCCTTAGGCGAAAAATATGATGAATGGCGGAAAATTGCTCAAGGTGAAGTAGAGGTCGTCGTCGGAGCACGTTCGGCGATTTTTGCTCCACTGACGAACATTGGTCTCATTATTTTGGATGAGGAGCATGAAACAACCTATAAACAAGAAGAAAATCCGCGGTACCACACACGGGATGTCGCGACGTGGCGGGCCGCGTATCATCGCTGTCCTGTCGTGCTCGGCAGTGCGACGCCAATTCTTGAGACGTATGCACGTGCCCAAAAAGGGGTATACCGCTATTTGCCGTTGACCGAACGGTTTGGAGGCGAACTGCCTCCGGTCGATATCATTGATATGCGAAAAGAACTGGAACGCGGCAACCGAACTCCATTCAGTCTGTCGCTCATCGAAGGCATAAAACAACGGATTGAACGCGGGGAACAGACGGTTTTACTATTAAATCGCCGAGGGTATACGACGTTCGTTCTTTGTCGGGACTGTGGGGAAACACTTCAGTGTCCGCACTGTGCCGTCAATTTGACCTACCACCAGCAGCAAGATTGTTTGAAGTGCCATTACTGCGGATTTGAAGCGGCGATGCCGAAAACCTGTCCTTCCTGCGAATCCCAAAAGATTCGTCAATTCGGTACCGGTACACAAAAAATTGAAGAAGAATTGTCCCATTTGATTCCGGAAGCTAAAATCATCCGAATGGATCAAGATACCACGTCCCGTAAAGGGGCTCATGAGAAGTTGCTGAATGCCTTTGAACGGGGAGAAGGCAATATTTTGCTCGGGACACAAATGATTGCGAAAGGACTCGATTTTCCTAACGTGACACTTGTTGGTGTCATCGCGGCGGATGCCACTCTCGGAATTCCCGATTTTCGTGCCAGTGAACGAACGTTTCAACTGATCACACAGGTTTCGGGGCGTGCCGGTCGTGGAATCCTTGCCGGACAATCGATTATCCAAACGTATAATCCGGAGCATTACGTCATCCAAACTGCAAAGCGGCATGATTATGAAGCATTTTATCAGCGGGAAATGCAATTACGAAAACTCGGGGGGCATCCACCGTTCTGGTTTTTGGGGCTGGTGACCGTCTCGGCGGCACACCCACTCGAAGCCCAGGCGGAAGCCGAGGCAGTGGCGGATCAACTCCGCCATCTGGAATCAGATGATTTGGTCATCAATGGACCGCTCGAAGCCCCGCTGGCACGGCTGAAAAATATGTATCGATATCAAGTGATTTTGAAACATAAAGGACAGGAAGAAGTCCGGGAGGCGCTCCGGGCGATGCTTGCGTTACGCATCAAACAAAAAGTCCAAGTAACAGTGGATCTGAATCCATTTGTATTTATGTGAGGTGGCAAAAATTATGTATAAAGTAGTAGAGGTACCAAACGATGTGTTGCGTCAAACATGCCAAAAGGTGACGAAGTTTGATAAAAAGTTAGCAAAAATGATTGATCGTATGTTCGATACGATGTACGAATATGATGGTGTCGGACTGGCGGCCCCGCAGATCAATCAGCCGATTCGTGTAGCGGTTGTCCATACGGACGATGAAACAGGACCGGTCGAACTGATTAATCCGGAGATTATTGAGGCAAGCGGTTCGGAAATCGATGATGAAGGGTGCTTGAGCATGCCGGGTATTTTTGGACCTGTCGAGCGATTCGAACAGATTATCGTCAAATCGCAGGATCGTCTGGGACGGAGTGTCAAAATCAAGGCAACCGGATTTTTTGCACGTGCGATTCAGCACGAGATGGATCATTTGGACGGTGTCTTATTTACGGATAAACTGGTCGACACTTCACGATCAACGCGTGTTGTCTTCATGGGGACACCGGAGTTCGCCGCGAATACGCTCCGTGAAGTCATCGATGCCGGATATGATGTCGTTGGTGTTGTTTCGCAACCGGATAAACCAGTCGGGCGAAAACGTGAAATCAAGCCAACACCGGTCAAGGAAGTTGCGCTTGCGCATGACATTCCGGTACTGCAACCGGTTAAAATCCGTGAAGACTATCAAGAACTGCTCGACCTGAAACCGGATTTGATCATCACGGCCGCTTACGGTCAAATTGTTCCGTCAGCTGTACTCGAAGCACCCCGGTACGGTGCGATTAACGTTCATGCTTCCTTGTTGCCGAAATACCGTGGCGGTGCACCGATTCATCAGGCAATCATCGATGGTGAAACGGAAACCGGTGTGACGATCATGTATATGGTCGATAAGCTGGATGCGGGTGATATGTTGTCAAAAATCATTGTCCCGATTGAAGAACGCGATACAGTCGGATCGATGTTCGACAAACTCAGTGCAGCCGGTGCAAGATTATTAATCGAAACGTTACCACAGTTGATTGCCGGAACGTTGACGGCAGAAGCTCAACAGGAAGAGAATGTCACGTTCTCCCCGAACATCAGCCGGGAACGCGAACGGTTGGACTTTTCGCGACCAGGTGAAGACTTGTACAATCAAATCCGCGGAATGAATCCATTTCCAAGTGCGTATACGATGCTTGGTGCTGATCGCCTGAAAGTCTACTTTGCGGAAAAGGTGTCCGGTCGCGGAGCGGCTGGAGAAATCATTGCTCTTGAAGCGGACGGTCCGGTCATTGCGACAGGTTCAGACACTGCCTTGAAATTGGTGGATGTTCAGCCGGCAGGAAAAAAACGAATGGATGGTGCGACGTTTATGCGCGGTGTCGGACAAACTTTGACGATTGGACAGAAAGTGGGCGATGACGCATGAATGTCAGAGATGCAGCAGTAACGACCTTATTGAAAATTGGACAAGGTGGAGCATTCTCGACGATCTCGGTTCACCAAATGCTTGAAAAACGAGCCATCTCAAAGGCCGACATCGGTTTATATACGGAACTGGTCTACGGAACACTCAGTCGGGAATTGACACTTGATTACATTTTGGCACCGTTTCTGGCCTCACAAAAAAAATTAGATCCATTTATGCGTCCGTTGTTACGCATGAGCGTCTATCAACTGTTTTATTTGGACCGGATTCCGGATCACGCGGTCATCAATGAAGCGGTCGAGATTGCGAAGACCCGGGGGAAACCGCATATTGCCAAAGTCGTCAATGGTGTACTGCGCAACGTGTTGCGAAAAGGAAAACCGGACTTTTCTATAATTTCATCCGTTGTCGAGCGGATCAGTATTGAAACGAGTCATCCGGTCTGGCTTGTCTCGCGTTGGATGGAACTGTTCGGAGAAGACGAGACATGGCAGATGTGTCGATTGAACAATGAACCGGCACCTGTCACGGTACGCGTCAACCGGACACGTACCGACAGACAAGAAGCGGTTAAGTTGTTAGAAGAACAAGGTGTCATCGCCAAACCGACGCCTACTGCACCGGATGGTTTAGAAATCATCAGTGGCAGTGTCCAGCAGACGGATTTGTTGGAGCGGGGTTATCTGTCGTTACAAGATGAAAGTTCGATGCTCGTGGCACTGGCTGTCGGCGCACAACCGACAGATCACATCCTAGACAGTTGTGCCGCACCGGGTGGTAAAGCGATGCATATCGCGGAAGGATTGACGACGGGATCCTTGCAGGCACTCGATTTACATGCACACAAAGTAAAGTTGTTGCAAAAACAAGCTGACCGGCTTGGTTTACAAACCGTTCAGGCTGAAGCACTTGATGCCCGGAAAGCCGGTGAACGGTTCGAAACCGGTTCTTTTGACCGGATTTTAGTGGATGCGCCGTGTTCCGGTCTTGGTGTTATTCGCCGGAAACCAGACATCAAATGGACGAAACGACCGGAAGATTTGACACATCTACCGGTGATTCAACGGGAAATCATTGAGTCGGTTCTTCCGCTTGTCAAATCCGGGGGCACATTCGTTTATTCGACCTGTACGATTGATCCGCTTGAAAATGAACAGCAAACTGATTATATCCTCAGTCAGGGATTTGTTTTTGACGAATCGTTTAAAACACGGATGCCTGAAATCGTCCAGTCTTTAATCGGAGAACGGGCAGAACTGAAGTTATTGCCGACAACCCTTGGAACGGACGGGTTTTATATCGCCGCTTTCAGAAAAAACGATTGACGAAACAGCAGCATCAAACACGGTAGAGGAGGACGGGTATGGAGTTAGCGTATTTGACGACGACCGGCAAGGTCCGTTCAAAAAACGAAGACACGGTCTTATTAGTAGGCGATGCGAAGCAAGGGTTGGCTGTAGTCGCCGATGGTATGGGCGGTCACGCGGCCGGAGAAACCGCGAGTGCCATCGTAAGGCAGCTTTTTGCCGAAGCGTATCCCGACATGCCGAACCGCCCGATGGAATTATCTGCGTGGATCGAGCACTTGGTGAAAGAAGCCAACACACAAATTTTACATTTTTCTCAGAGCGAAAATTTATCGATTGTCGGTACGACGATGGCCTGTGTCTGTTGGTCGGATGATTTACTGGTCATTGGTCACGTAGGAGACAGTCGGGTGTATGCGTTAGAAGAAGGACGCTTGACACAACTGACGGATGACCATTCGTATGTCAACATGTTAAAACAATTAGGCGAATTGTCGGAAGCAGAGCTTGAAAATCATCCGCGACGCAACGTCATCACACGTTCAGTCGGCTCCAATGAATCCGTTGACGTGGATATTCAAGTCCGGGATGCACCGGATTATGATATCGTGTTAGTGTGCAGTGACGGTTTGTCGGATGAAGTCCCTCATGATGTCATGCAACGACTGCTTCAAGAAGACGCATCGCTTGATACAATCGTTGAACGTCTTGTAACCGAGGCAAATGACCGGGGGGGCGCAGACAATATTACAATTGCTGCAATCCGTTTTAAAGAAAGAGAGAGGATCTGAATATGCGATACGGAGATCGATTGAACGACCGCTACCGCATAGAACGGTTAGTTGGAAATGGCGGGATGGCAAACGTTTATCAGGCATATGATGAAATCTTGAACCGCATGGTGGCAATTAAAGTTTTACGCACCGAGTTTTCACATGATGAACAATTTATCCGTCGATTTGAACGAGAAGCCCATGCCGCAACAAGTTTAAACCACCCGAACATCGTTGCCGTGTATGATGTGGGAGAAGAAGAAGCGATTTATTATATCGTGATGGAATATATCGACGGTATGACACTGAAGACGTATTGTGAAGGCCGGGCATTACCGGTCACAAAAGCGATTGATATCATCAGTCAAATTTGTGATGCGATCGATCATGCCCATGCCCATCGAATCATCCATCGGGACATCAAACCGCAAAATATGCTGATTCGAGAAGACGGAACGGTGAAGGTAACCGATTTTGGAATCGCCGTCGCCATGTCGAATGCCACATTGACCCATACGATGTCTGTACTCGGATCTGTGCATTACTTTTCGCCGGAACAGGCAAAAGGAAAATTTGCAGACGAAAAATCCGATATTTACTCTCTTGGAGCAGTTCTTTATGAACTCGTGACCGGACAAGTTCCGTTTGAAGGTGATTCGCCGGTTGCGGTTGCCTTAAAACATTTACAAGATACAGCCCGTCGTCCGACGTCGTTAAACCCTGCCGTGCCACAAGCTTTAGAAAATTGTATCATGCAGGCACTTGCCAAGGCTCCTCACGATCGCCAACAGTCGGTAGCAGCATTTAAAGAAGATATGGTGACGGCAATGTCGACTGAACGTGCAAATGAAGGTATCCGTGGGGATGATCAGATGGAGCAAACGATGGTTCTCCGCCCTGTGTCGTTGCCGGATGAAACGATGGAACAAACTGCACCTGTCCCGAAAGTCGCGACGGTCACACCTAAACCGGAAAAGAAGAAGAAGCGGACTTGGTGGATCGTCTTGTTGGTACTTTTGGTGATGGGAGGAGCGGCGACGACTTTTGCGATGTGGCCCGATCCCACTGTTATGGTACCGGATGTGACGGGAAAAGACGCAGATGCAGCGGAAACGTCGCTTGAAAAAATCGGTTTTGTCGTCGAAACGACGGAACGGGCAAGCGATACAGTAAACGAAGGACTGGTCATCAGTCAATCTCCGAGAGAACAGGCATCAGTCAAAAAAGGCTCAACAGTGGATTTGATCGTCTCGACAGGAAGCGACCCAGTCGAAGTGCCGGATGTATCGGATGAGACGGAGAAAAAAGCCATTGCCATCCTGAAGGACAGCGGATTTAAAAAAGTAGATGTTGAACGTGAAGATTCAGAAGATATCAGTCGCGGCAACGTCATTCGCCAGTCGATTTCGGCAGGAACGGAAGTCATTGCAAAAGAACAGACCATTACCATTACCGTCTCAAACGGATCATCGACGTTTGTGTTAAAAGATTTGACTGATTTATCGAGTGACGATGCGAAAGCATATTTGGATAAAATGGGTCTTGATGGAACATTTGAGCAAGAGTACTCAAGCGACGTTAAACTTGATCAAGTCATTCGACAGTATCCACAGGCGGGTGCTCAGGTGGAACCGAACGATTCCGTCACCGTCTTTATTTCTCGCGGGGAAGAAGAAAAAACCGTGACAGCGACTTTCCCGGAAAAAGTAGTCTATGACGGGGTTAGTGAGGACGAAGAACCTGCTCCGCGCCAAATTGTTCGGATCGAGACGGAAGATGCGAAAGGAAAGCGAACGGTCATCGAAGAATCGATTGATCAAGATGAGACATTTGATGTTCCGTTGACGATTGATCCCGGTGACGAAGGCAAGATTACGATTTACAAAGATGATGAAGTGTACCGGGCAAAAACGATTACGTATAATCAGGCAAAATCACAAGAGTAAGCAGCGTTATGCTGAAAAAAGGAGTGCACAGGATGGCAGAAAGTCGAATCGAAGAAAACCGGGACGGGACGATTATTCGTCTGCAGGGTGGATTTTATGATGTCATGACACCTCAAGGAGAAATTCGGTCACGCGCACGCGGTAATTTCAGAAAACGTGGGATCAGTCCTGTCGTAGGCGATGAGGTTGTGTTACACATCGAAAGTGAGACCGGCTACATCTTGGAAGTAAAGGAACGTCAAAATTTCTTGGTCCGACCACCGGTTGCGAATATCGATCAAGCGCTACTGGTTGTCTCAGCGGCGGAACCCGATTTTTCTGCCCATCTGCTTGACCGGTTTCTTGTACTGATTGAAGCGAAGGACATCCAACCGATCATTATTTTAACGAAAATGGATCTGTTGCAAGGGACAACCGAACAGGCGGTAAAAGAAGCTATCGCGGCGTACCGAAAAATCGGCTACCCCGTCGTTGAGACTTCGAGCGAGACGCTTGTCGGAGTGGAGCTCGTCCGCCCCTTGCTGAAAGATAAGACCAGCGTACTGGCGGGACAATCCGGTGTCGGGAAAAGTTCGTTGCTCAATGCGCTCGAACCCTCATTGGCTCTTGAGACGAGTCATATTTCGAAGTCACTTGGACGCGGTCGACATACGACACGTCATGTCACCTTGATTCCGCTCGGTGAAGGGTTGATCGCAGATACACCAGGTTTTTCAAATCTCGATTTCCCGCATGAAATGGAACTCGAAGAATTGCGTTGGTGTTTTCCTGAATTCGTCGCTTTGCAAGACGACTGTAAATATCGGGGATGTCTGCATTTGAATGAACCGGGATGTGCCGTCAAAGAATCGGTTGAAGCGAACGAAATCATGCTCTCACGGTATACGAATTATGGTATGTTTGTAGAGGAAATCAAGAATCGAGCCCGGAGGTATTAAGATGATTAAAATTGCACCATCAATCTTATCAGCAGATTTTGCAAACTTGGAGCGGGACGTCAAAGCCGTCGAGGCGGCAGGCGCCGACTATATTCATTTTGATGTCATGGACGGTCAGTTTGTCCCGAACATCTCGTTCGGTTTGCCCGTCTTAAGCAGTTTGCGCCAAAAAACAGAGATGATTCTCGACGTTCATTTAATGATCGACCGCCCGGAAAACTTTGTGGAGGCTTTTGTTGCAGCAGGCGCTGATATCGTGACCTTCCATGTCGAAGCGACGAACCATGTGCACCGTGTCCTCCAGCAAATCAAAGCAGCGGGTGCGAAGGCGGGGGTTGTTCTGAACCCGCATACACCACTTTCGACGATTGAGCATGTCTTGGAAGAGGTCGATATGGTCTTGCTGATGACCGTTAATCCAGGATTCGGCGGTCAGGCCTTTATTCCAGGTGTCATGAAGAAATTAAAGCAATTGGCAGAATTGAAAGTGGCACGAAATCTTTCGTTTGAGATTGAAATTGATGGGGGTGTGAATCCGGAGACAGCGAAGCTGTGCATCGAAAACGGGGCGAACGTCCTTGTTGCCGGGTCCGCCATTTACAATGCACCCGATTATACGGAAGCAATCACTAGTATTCGCAGTGCCGCTCACGTATAATAAAGAAAGAAATCAAAACTAAATGATGACCGCAAGGGGTGTCGCGTCAAGCGGCTGAGAGAAGTGATTGGACTTTAACCCTTCGAACCTGTTCCGTTCAGACGGACGTAGGGATGTGGCGCACGCAGGCAGTACGGCGTCCGTCGTACTGCCTTTTTGCCGTCCTGCGATTTTATTTTTAGGAGGAAACAAGTATGAAACGGCTACAAATGTTAATGGAAATTGCAATTTTTGCAAGTCTCGGGGTGGTGTTTGATTTATTGATTCCCTTTAAGATGCCCCAAGGAGGTTCTGTCAGCTTGGCGATGCTGCCGATTTTTGTGATGGCGTTCCGTCACGGCGTCGTGGGTGGTGTCGTGACAGGAGCACTCGTCGGAACGATTCAGCTGATGTTCGCGCCGCAAATCTTGACGGTCGTCCAACCGTTACTTGATTATACGATTGCGTTTGGTGTTGTTGGACTGAGTGGTTTATTTGCCGGTCAGGTCAAAAAAGCGGCAGCGGCTGGGAAAAGCGGACGTTTGATGACCATCGTCCTGATGGCGACGTTCCTTGGTGCCGGATTACGGTACGTCTGTCATGTCATCAGTGGGGTTGTCTTCTTTGCTGAATACGCGGAAGGTAGTCCGGTCGTACCGTACTCCTTGATTTACAATGCGACGTACATGGTTCCATCGTACCTGTTATGCGGCATTGTCGCAGGGCTCTTATTCACGACGGCGCCACGACTCCTCCGTTACTCGGCGCGTGGTGTCTGATGCGCGCTGTGATCGTCGCAGCAGGACCGGTCGAGGACGTACCGTCCCTGACGCCGTTTATCGATGAAAACGCGGTTATCATCGCGGTTGACGGGGGTGTTTCTACGCTAGTGCAACAAGGTCTCACGTTTGACTTGGCAATCGGGGACTTTGATTCGCTCGGATATACGCCGGAAGGGGCGATGATTCATCCGGCTGAAAAAGATGAAACCGATTTAGAACTCGCTTTGCGTCATGTCAGCGAACGGTATGAAGTGACGGACGTGTTGATTTTCGGGGCGACAGGTGGTCGACTGGATATGACCCTGCAAAACGTCTATCTATTGAAACAGTTCCCGACAGCGCGTCTTATGACGAAGCGCGAAGAGGTGCGTTTCTTACAGGAAGGACATTATCAAATCAAGGCGGATCAGTATCATTACCTGTCCTTCATCCCACTCGTTCCGACGCGTTTGACGCTTCGAGGTGTCAAGTATCCGCTGACCGATCATGACGTGCCCGTCGGCGGTTCCTTAACCGTCAGCAATGAATGGACGGATCATCAGCTGGCCGATGTCACGGTCCACACGGGTGAAGTAATCGTATTACGAAGTCTGTCTGATCAATAAAAAATGACTAAAAAAGAACGTGACGGCCAGGGAATCACTCCTGTAGCCGGTCACGTTCTTTTTGATTATGGCTCTAAGGTCGAACTGGCTGCTTGTCGTTCCGTTTGGGCAGCGAGATGTTTTCCTTTGACGAACCAATGATAAGACGCCCATGTCAAGAGGAAGAAGGGGACACCGATATATAAGGCGATCCGTTGATCCGCTTGGAAGGCAAGGCTGATCAGGACAAGCATGTTTAAAGAAAACGAGATGATCGGTAAGACCGGGAAAAACGGTGTTTTGAACTTCAACTCGCTAACAGAGTGTCCGTCCTTGATGAATTGGCGACGGAAGGCGATCTGTGAAGCAGAAATCGAAATCCATCCGACCTGCGCCCCGAGTCCGGCGAGTGACAACAACCAGATGAAGACGGTGTCTTCCGCAAAAAAGGCGGTCAGGAGTGATAACATGGCGAATAACATCGTAAAGCACAACGCCCGCATCGGCACACCCCGCGAATTGACGATTGCCAGTTTTTTTGAGATCATGCCTTCTTGCGACATCGACCATAACATCCGTGTCGCCGCATACAATCCTGAGTTTCCGACGGATAATAGGGCAGTCAAGACAACGATGTTCATCAAGTCAGCCGCATAAGGAATTCCGATGGCATCAAATACCATGATGAACGGACTGCTGATTCCGCTTGCTGTTTCATAGGGAATCAAGGCACCGACGATTGTGATCGAGAGGACAAAAAAGATGAATGTTCGCCAGACGGTATTACGGATGGCTTTTGGAATTGATTTTTCGGGGTCGTTTGACTCGCCTGCAGCGACACCAATCAATTCCGTACCTTGAAACGCAAAGTTAACGGCGATCATTGTCGTCAACACCCCAATAGCACCATTCGGAAATAATCCATTTGAGGTAAAGTTGGCGAACAAACTCTCCGGACGGGCTGCCGTCATATCAATCCAGCCAAACCAAGCGGCTCCCCCGAGCACGATGAAAAAGAGAATAGCGAGAACTTTCAGACTCGAAAACCAAAATTCAGCCTCCCCAAAGGCTTTTGCAGATATAGCATTGAGACCAAACAAAATGATGGTAAAGATAGCACACCAAATGACGATGGGTGTATCCGGAAACCATCGATCCATCAGACTTCCGGCTGCCGTAATTTCGAGTGCTACCGTGACAGCCCAACCGAGCCAGTAAATCCAACCGACCGCAAAACCGATGCCTGGTCCGATGAACCGTGTCGTATACGTCTGGAATGATCCGGAGACCGGCATATGGACGGCCATTTCTCCTAAACATAACATCGTCAGATACATGATGGTCCCACCCACGATGTAACTGAGCACTGCCCCGAGCGGTCCAGCTTGTGAAATCGTCAATCCGGAACCGAGGAACAGTCCCGTTCCGATGATACCGCCGAGCGAAATCATGAAGAGATGCCGGCTTGTCATTTCTCTTTTTAACTGCATGTTGACCCTTCCCCCTTGAAAAAAATAACTGCCCACTTATTGTAAGCGTTTTCAATTGTTCCGACAATTAGTTTAGGAGAAAAATAAAAAATGGATAAAAAAAGAACCGGAAGGGAAGATTCCCATCCGGTTACTGCGCCTTATACGCGTTCGACTTTACCTGATTTGAGAGCTCGAGCTGAAACCCAAACCTTTTTAGGTTTACCGTCAACGAGAATACGTACTTTTTGTACGTTGATTCCCCAAGTGCGTTTCGTTTTGTTCAATGCGTGTGAACGGTTGTTTCCCGACTTCGGCGATTTCCCAGTAACGTAGCATTTACGTGCCATGTGTTCCGCCTCCTTTTATGTTGTTTTGCGTTCGTCCTAATAGACACTTTGCTATCTTAGCATGGTGTCGAGACGGTTGCAACATAAAAAAAGTAGCTGACAAGAAAAAAACTTGACAGACAACCTCAAAATTTAAAATAATGAATGAGGATGATGGTAAAAGTTCATTTGACCGCTACTATTTTTCACTTATTCATTGTATAGTCAGTACGGCGACTTTTCAATAGTAGGTCCTTATAGTAGAATTATGAGAAGAACACAATTAACAAAGGGGGCTACTCAGGTGGCGATCGAGATGAAAACGACCTATGGAAAAATTGATGTGGATAATGATGTCGTTGCGCAACTTGCAGGCGGAGCGGCAATGGAATGTTTTGGTGTCGTTGGTATGGCATCCCAGTCGCAGATTAAAGATGGACTGGCTGAACTGCTCAAACGTGAAAACTTTGCGCGTGGCGTTATCGTTCGACAAGCGTCGGAACAGGTTCATATCGATATGCATATCATCGTGAGTTACGGTACAAAAATTTCAGAAGTCGCAAACAATGTCCAGAGCCGTGTGAAATACTCACTCAGCCAGGCACTTGGTTTAGAAGTAACATCTGTGAATATTTTTGTCCAAGGAGTCCGCTTGACGAATGTCTAAGGCGGGAATAGAGGAGGAAACTTTAGTGAGCGTAGATCGTTTAACAGGAGCGCAACTGGTCAAGATGATCCAGAACGGCGCAGCGAATCTCTATCAAAATGCGGATTTCGTTGATTCGCTGAACGTTTTTCCGGTCCCAGATGGTGACACGGGAACCAACATGAATTTGACGATGACTTCGGGTTCAAAGGAAGCATCGAAAACAACATCCGATTCTGTCTCAGAAGTTGCCACGGTGTTTGCACGTGGTCTTTTAATGGGCGCACGAGGAAATTCAGGTGTTATCTTAAGCCAATTGTTCCGCGGTTTCTCAAAATCAATCGAAGGAAAAGAAACGATCGATACACAGGAATTTGCGGATGCCTTACAAAAAGGAGTCGACACAGCCTATAAAGCGGTCATGAAACCGGTTGAAGGAACAATTTTGACGGTGGCACGCGAGACGGCTGTTGCAGCCATTGCCCAATCAGAAACGACGACGGATTTACTCGAGCTGATGCGCGGTATCGTCGAAGCATCAAAAGTATCACTCGAAGGCACACCGGATTTACTGCCTGTACTTAAAGAAGTCGGCGTCGTCGACTCCGGCGGTCAAGGACTCGTCTGCATTTATGAAGGATTCCTCGCGACACTTGAAGGCAAAGAGTTAGAGAAGCCCCACGCGCCGGTCATGGAAGCGCTCGTCGAAGCAGAGCATCATAAATCGGCTCAGAGCTTCATGTCGACAGAAGAAATCCATTACGGTTACTGCACGGAAATCATGGTTCGTTTCCAAGACGATAAATTGGTGGACACACCATTCAGTGAAGAAGCATTCCGCAATGAATTGGCGGAATTCGGTGATTCCTTACTCGTCGTCGCAGACGAAGAATTGTTGAAAGTCCATGTTCACGTTGAAACACCGGGCGAAGTCATCACCAAAGGACAACGGTTTGGTGAACTTGTAGCGGTCAAGATTGAAAACATGCGTCAACAGCATTCGACGATTCTTGAAGAAGAGGGCGTTAATCAAGTGGCCGCTCCGGTTGCAAAAAAAGCAAAAGCCCAGTCGGCACTTGTCACAGTAGCGATGGGCGAAGGGATCAGTGAGCTCTTCAAATCGCTCGGCGTCAGTGTTGTCATCGAAGGCGGACAAACGATGAACCCGTCAACGGAAGACATTGTCAAAGCCATTGAGGATGCGCATGCGGAACACGTTTATGTCTACCCGAACAACTCAAACATCATCATGGCGGCAGAACAAGCGGCATCGGTTGCATCTTGTGGTGTAACTGTCGTGAAATCGAAGACAGTTCCCCAAGGATTGGCGGCTACGATCGTCTACAATCCGGAAGCGACCGTCGAAGAAAACGAACGGCATATGGTGGATGCAATCGCAGCCGTCAAATCCGGTCAAGTGACATATGCCGTCCGTGATACAAGCATTGATGGTGTCGAGATTAAAAAAGACGATCACATGGCGATTGCCGAAAAACAAATTATCGCAACGGATCGTTCGAGTCTTGGTGCTGTCAAGAAATTGGTTGATACACTGGTTACACCAGACGATGAGATCATCACTGTCTTGTTCGGTGAAGGTGTGGCTCAAGAAGAAGTCGACGAACTGGTCGCCTATATCGAATCAGTCAACCCGGACGCAGAAGTAGAAGTGCACGATGGCAAACAGCCGCTCTACTCGTATATCTTAAGCGTCGAATAATATAAAACGTGAACGTACCTTTTCACACATCCCACCATCTGCGATAATAGAGGTGGGATTTTTGTTTGATTTGGAAAGAGAGGGGAAAAAAAGATGAAGTACCGAAGTGTATTTGATATCATCGGTCCGATCATGGTCGGACCATCCAGTTCGCATACGGCAGGGGCGGCGCGAATCGGATTAATGGCAGGGAAATTGTTTGGTGAACAGCCAACGGATATTACGATTACGTTTTATGGGTCATTTGCCGACACGTACCGGGGACACGGAACAGACGTCGCCATCATCGGCGGCGTTCTCGGCTATGATACGTTTGACGACCGGATTCCGGAATCGATTAAGATTGCGGAACAACAAGGAATCCGGATTCATTTTGAAACAAGCGAAGCGCTGACAGACCATCCGAATACGGCACGCGTTCATTTGACGGATGGACAGGCGGAATTTGAGCTGGTAGGCATCTCGATTGGCGGGGGAACGATTGAGATTACCGAACTGAACGGAGTACCATTACGCTTGTCCGGCGGAGGTCCCGCATTGATCGTCTTGCATCATGACCGCTTCGGGGCAATTGCGGCAGTCACGAGCATCTTGGCCGATTATGAAATCAACATCGGACACATGGAAGTATCGCGTCATGAAAAAGGTAAGCAGGCATTAATGGCCATTGAAATCGATGACCGGATGCCAACTGCCGTACTTGAAGAAATTAACCGGTTACCACAAGTCGAGCGTTCTGTCATGATGGGAGAGTGAAGAGATGTTTAAATCCGTAAAAGAACTTGTCGCACTGGCGACTGAAAAAAATGTACCGATTTCAGAAATCATGATTGAGCAGGAAATGACGGTTCGTCACCTCGAACGGGACGAAGTACTCGGGATGATGGAACGAAATTTAGAAGTGATGGAAGCGGCAGTCGAACGTTCTTTGACAGGGGACGGGGTCGAATCGGTCACCGGTTTGACAGGCGGTGATGCGGTCTTGTTACAACGTTACCGCGCGAGTGGTCGGGGATTGTCCGGGGATTTGTTGTTGGACGCTGTCAGCAAAGCGATTGGAACGAATGAAGTCAATGCCGCGATGGGTAAAATCTGTGCGACGCCAACCGCTGGGAGTGCCGGGGTCGTACCGGGAACACTATTCGCTGTCAGAGAACGCTTAAATCCGAGCCGAGAGCAGATGCTGCGTTTCTTGTTTACTTCCGGAGCATTCGGTTTCGTTGTCGCGAACAATGCTTCGATTTCCGGTGCAGCGGGCGGATGCCAAGCAGAAGTCGGCTCGGCAACGGCAATGGCTGCTGCCGCAATCGTTGAAATGGCAGGTGGAACACCGGATCAATCTGCCCACGCCTTCGCCATCGCGCTTAAAAATATGTTGGGGCTCGTGTGTGATCCTGTTGCTGGACTGGTCGAAGTACCGTGTGTGAAACGAAATGCCATGGGTGGGGCAAATGCGCTTGTTGCCGCTGATATGGCACTTGCCGGAATTACATCACGAATTCCGTGTGATGAGGTCATAGGGGCCATGTATGAGATCGGACAGATGATGCCGTCCGCCTTACGGGAAACGGCAAAAGGTGGTCTTGCGAACACTCCAACGGGGCGCTGGCTGGAATCTAAAATTTTTGGGGAACTCTCGAATGAATCCATCAAGTAACGTAACGACTTTAAAAGGAATCGGGCGTGATTTAGCCCGTAAACTTGAAGAAATGAATATTTTGACGATTGCGGACGTGCTTGAGCACGTCCCGTTTCGTTATGACGACTTCGTGACGGGCAGTTTAACGGAAGCGATTCACGAGGATAAAGTCAAGTTCACCGGTCAGGTGCAATCGGAAGCCTTGGTCCGCTATTACGGAAAAGGAAAAAACCGGTTGACGTTCCGTTTGCTTGTTGAAGACCGGTACAGTGTTACCGTCACGATGTTTAACCGTGCTTTTTATAAAGACCAGTTGAAACTGGGAGAAGAAGTGACGGTCAGTGGAAAATGGGACCTGCACCGGATGACGATTTCCGCGACGGAACTCCAATTCGGAGCAATCGAAGGCGAATTAACACCGGTTTATTCGTTAAAGGGAGACATGCGGATGAAAACGTTCCGACGTGTCGTCGAACTGGCTTTCGCGGAAAGTAAGCCGCTTGACGAACGGATTCCGGAGCCGATTCGCAAGACATACCGTTTACTGGATCGGATGACGATGTTGAAACGGTTACATTTCCCGGCGACCCGTCAAGACCTGACGACGGCACGGCGCAGTTATGTGTATGAAGAATGTCTGTATTTTCAATTGAAGTTACAGACGTTACGCCTTGGAAAACGTAAAGGGCAAGGGATTGCTTTACCGCTCTTTCAACCAGAAATGGAGCAATTCATTCAAAACCTGCCTTTCCCTTTGACAGGCGCCCAACAGCGTGTGACGGAAGAAATCTTAAACGATATGCACCGTGCGGAACGAATGAACCGACTCCTTCAAGGAGATGTCGGGAGCGGGAAAACGGTCGTTGCGGCGATTGCCTTATACGCCACAGTTCGTGCGAACAAACAAGGCGCATTAATGGTCCCGACTGAAATTTTAGCCGAGCAACATGCGTCGTCGCTTGCACCGTTGCTTGAGCCGCTCGGCATCAAGGTCGGCTTATTGACAAGTTCCGTCAAAGGGAAAAATCGGGTTCTATTGCTCGAAGCCCTGCGGCAAGGCGAAATTGATGTGTTGGTCGGAACACATGCGTTGATTCAAGACACGGTCGTCTTCAAGGATCTTCATCTCGTCATCACGGATGAACAGCATCGGTTCGGGGTCGAACAGCGGAAACGACTCCGGGCAAAAGCCGATCAGGCAGACGTGTTATACATGACGGCTACACCGATTCCGAGAACACTTGCCATTTCCGTTTTTGGTGATATGGATGTCTCAATCATTGACGAGATGCCGGCAGGAAGAAAAGAAATTGAAACATACTGGGCGAAACCGGAACAGATGGAACGCGTTTTCGGCTTTGTCGAAAAAGAGTTACTGCTCGGTCATCAAGCTTATATCATCACGCCGTTGATTGAGGAATCTGAATCACTGGATGTTCAAAATGCGATCGAACTGCACCAGCTTTTGACGGAACGCTTTTCGACACATCAAGTTGGTCTGATGCACGGGCGACTCAGTTCGTCTGAAAAAGAGGATGTCATGCAGGCCTTTAAAGAAAATCAAGTCCAAATTCTCGTCTCGACGACTGTCGTCGAAGTCGGGGTCAACGTCCCGAACGCGTCGATCATCGTCATCTATGACGCGGAACGGTTTGGTTTAGCCCAACTGCACCAATTAAGAGGTCGTGTCGGACGGGGAGATGCCCAGTCTTTTTGTATTTTAATTGCCGATCCTTCTTCTGATACAGGGAAAGAACGCATTAAGACGATGACAGAGACAAATGATGGCTTTAAGTTGGCTGAAAAAGATTTGGAATTACGAGGAGCAGGGAACTTTTTCGGAACGGAACAGAGTGGTCTGCCCCGCTTTGTGCTGACGGACCCGGCACTCGACATTCACGTGATGGAAACCGCACGAAATGACGCGGTCCGTCTATTGCGTTCAGATGCCTTTTGGCAACATCCGGAGTACATGGTTTTACGGCAATACATCGAACAGCAAGGACTGCTTGATGGAGAAAGAATTGAATAATACTTGAAAGTGAACAACAAGGGATATATACTACTATTAGTACCAGGTAATAATGGTAGTTATCCTTCTTGTAGGAGGAACGTACATGCGGGTACCTAAAAAGGAACGACAAACAGAATTACAGCATACAATTGAACAAAATCCTTTCATCACCGATGAAGCGCTGGCGACACATTTCAACGTCAGCATCCAGACGATTCGATTGGATCGAATGGAGATGAAGATTCCCGAATTACGTGAACGCATTAAACATGTGGCGACGGAACGACTGGACGATGTGCGTACATTGACTGAAAATGAAGTCATTGGTGATATGATTGACCTGAAACTCGATACATCAGCCATTTCCATTTTGGAAATTTTACCGGAACACGCATTCAGCCGAAATGCGATTGCTCGTGGACACATCTTGTTTGCGCAAGCCAACTCGCTTGCGATTGCCTTGATTGACGACGAATTGGCCTTAACGACAAAAGCCAATGTCCAGTTCACACGGTCTGTTCACGTCGGTGAACGTGTCGTGGCGAAAGCCTTCGTCAGTTCGCACCGGCAGGATGGACGCTCGGACATCAACGTCGAAAGTTTTGTTGGCGATGAGTGTGTATTCATTGGTGAATTTACGGTGTACCGAAGTAGTAAGGAGGAGTCAAAATGATTTTAGCAGTAGACGCAATGGGCGGCGATCATGCACCGCGCGCCATCGTGGAAGGTGTCGTTCAGTTTTTGGCGGAACGTCCAACTGAACAATTGGAGATTCGTCTGGTTGGTGATGAATTAAAGCTCCGTTCGTATGATATCAAAGACCCGCGGGTGACGATTGTGCATGCGGCATCCGTCATTACCGGAGAAGACGAACCGGTCCGGGCAATCCGTCGCAAGAAGGACAGCTCACTTGTGGTGGCTGCAAACCTGGTGAAATCAAAAGAAGCAGATGCTCTGATTTCAGCAGGCAACACGGGTGCTCTCATGACAGCAGGATTGTTCGTGATTGGTCGAATCGAAGGAATTGACCGTCCGGCATTAGCGCCGACTTTCCCAACACGAAATGGAAAAGGGGTCGTCATCTTAGATGTCGGTGCCAATCCAGATGCAAAAGCAGAACATCTTTTGGATTATGCAATCATGGGATCGGTCTACGCAGAACAAGTCAGAGGAATTAAACAACCGAAAGTGGCATTACTGAATATCGGATCAGAAGCCGGCAAAGGGAATGCCCTGACGAAAGAGACGTATCCTCTGCTTGAGACCGCTCCAATCCATTTTGTTGGGAACGTCGAGGCGCGAGAAGCGATGAGTGGTGAAGTAGATGTCATCGTGACAGAAGGTTTTGCTGGAAATACGCTGCTAAAGAGTACAGAGGGCGCTGCCAGCATGATCATGGGTGTCATGAAGGAACAATTCATGAGTTCGTTCAGTTCCAAAATCGCGGCATTGATTTTAAAGCCGAAACTGAAGAAAATGAAACAATTGCTTGCCTACGAGGAATATGGCGGAGCCGGGTTGTTCGGGATTGCCGCTCCAGTCATCAAAGCGCACGGCTCAAGCAACGCCTATGCGTTCAGTCGGGCGTTGGCACAGGCGCAATTGATGGTCGACCAACAAGTCGTCGCCAAAATCATTGAGGCGAAGGCAACAAAAGAAATCTAAAGGAGTGAGGCGGATGGGTAAAACAGTTTGGATGTTTCCTGGTCAAGGCTCACAAATGCCGGACATGGGTCAAACACTCGTACAACAGGACGATACGCGTCAGGCATTGAAGGATCTAGGTACACGGATCGGACTCGATTTGACGGATTTATTGACGACGGGTACAAAAGAGGACTTGAAGCCGACCGAAATCGCGCAACCGGCCATCGTTGCTCATAGTACGTTGTTAGCAGAGCGTTACGCATCACTTGGTCACCGACCGGACTTCGTACTCGGACACAGTGTCGGAGAGTACAGTGCACTCGTTGCGGCTTCCGTTTTGACTGCCAGTGAAGCAGTATATTTGGTGCGTGAACGTGGAAATCTGATGAATCAGGTCACCGGCGGAACGATGGCGGCTGTCATTGGTTTAAACGATGTCGAAGCCGCACATCATGCCGTTGAGTCCATTGCGGCGACCGGAGAAATCGTTCAAATCGCAAACTACAACTGTCCGGGACAATTCGTCATTTCAGGACAAGTTGCTGCGGTAGAGACGGCAACTGCGAAATTAAAAGAGTTGGGTGCTAAACGTGTCTTGCCGCTTGATGTATCCGGGGCATTCCATTCGTCCTTGATGACACCATTCGCTCCCCGTTTTGAAGACATCTTAGTTTCGTCCCCTTTTCAGGCGGCGAAAACGAAATTTATTTCAAATGTCGACAGTGATTTTCACGATCAGCCGGACGAATTGATTCGTTTGCTTGTCCAACAGTTGTATTCACCTGTCCGGTTTGAAGCATGTGTGGAGAAACTGATTGCAGAAGGTGCCGATACATTTATTGAATTCGGACCGTCTTCGCCACTCAGCGGACTCGTCAAACGGATTAAAAAAGATGTCAAGATCGTCAGTATTACGACGCTTGAACAATTAGAAGCGGAGGCCGTTCAGTGAGTAAAGTAGCCCTTGTGACCGGCGCTTCACGCGGAATCGGAGCTGCGATCGCCAAACGTCTTGCGGCAGACGGGTTCCGGATCGTTGTGAACTATGCCGGTAATACAGCAAAAGCAGAAGAAGTCGTTTCAACCATCGTTGATGCGGGTGGTGAAGCCATCGCCGTTCAAGCAGATGTTGCTGATGCGGATCAAGTAAAAGCGTTATTGAAAACGACACTTGATACGTACGGACAATTGGATTGTGTGGTCAACAATGCGGGGATTACGCGTGATGGTTTATTGATGCGTATGAAAGAGGCAGATTTTGACGCTGTTCTGAATACGAATCTAAAAGGTGCGTTTCTTGTGACACAAGCAGCGACGCGACCATTGTTGAAATCGAGCGGCCGTATCATCAATATTGCTTCTGTCGTTGGAATCACCGGAAATCCCGGTCAAGCCAATTATGTAGCCGCAAAAGCGGGTCTGATCGGATTTACGAAGTCGGTGGCACGTGAGCTGGCAAGTAAAGGTGTGACGGCAAATGCGATTTGTCCTGGTTTCATTGAAACCGATATGACGGATGAATTGACAGAAGCACAACGCAATCAGACATTGGATCAAATTCCGTTAAAACGATTTGGTCAAACGGAAGATATCGCATCGTTAGTTAGTTTTATCGCGTCAGACAATGCTCGTTACATCACGGGTCAAACCTTGGCTGTTGATGGCGGCATGACAATGTAATTAAACAGTGGTAGTACTTTGCCAAATTGGCAATCATCTTATATACTCAACTCATGGAGGGATTTTCAAATGACAAAAGAACAAATTTTAGTAGACGTGCAAGAAGCAATCGCAGAGAAGTTAGGCAAAGAACAAAGTGAAATCACACTCGACAAATCGTTTAAAGACGATCTCGGTGCAGATTCACTTGAAGTCATGGAACTCGTTATGGATCTCGAAGACAAATTCGAAATCACAATCGAAGATGACCAAGCAGAAAACCTAAAAACAGTCGGCGATGTCGTCAGCTACATCGAAACACAAGTCTAATACATGAAGCTGGACCCACCGCTGTTTTTGCGGTGGGATTTAGCTGTTTAGGAGGCATTATGACGAATCAAAAAGGGCGTCGTGTCCGAAAAGGACCCTATGTAAAGCGACGTAAAGACTCTCGGGCTATGGCGCAGATTGAACAAAAGTTTGAGCAACTTCAGGAGCGTCTTGCTATTCATTTTTCCAATGTGGAGCTACTGAAGCAAGCGTTTACGCATTCTTCTTTTGTGAATGAACAACGTGAATCAGATGGAGATAACGAACGTCTTGAATTTTTAGGCGATGCGGTACTTGAACTTACTGTCTCCCGCTATCTCTTTCAGCACTATCCGGAACGTTCCGAGGGGGAATTAACAAAGCTGCGTGCGGCCATCGTGTGTGAGCCGTCACTGGTCCAGTTCGCGAATCATTATCAGTTCTCTGAAATGATTCTACTTGGTAAAGGGGAGGAACTGACAGGGGGAAGAAATCGTCCGGCACTATTAGCGGATGTGTTTGAAGCCTTCATCGGTGCCTTGTACCTCGATCAAGGGATCGAAGCTGCAGAACAATTCCTCGCCGAAGCGGTTTTTCCGAAAGTGGCATCCGGATTTTTTGAAGAACAGACAGATTTTAAAAGTCAGCTCCAAGAAGCAATTCAGCGTGTCGGACTGGGACAAATTGAGTATGAAATCATTGAAGAACGCGGTCCGGCACACAGCCGGGAATTCATCTCGCGTGTCCATGTTGCGGATAAATTAGAAGGCATTGGGACCGGCCGGTCAAAAAAAGAAGCCGAACAGCAAGCTGCAAAGCAAGCCTTACTCGTCCTAAAAAACAGTGTATGAAAAAAAGGCATCCATTTTAAATGGAGTGCCTTTTCCTGCGTTTTAGACGGTTTTTAAGGATTTTAACTCGTCGACAATCGCATCCACTTCTGCAAGGGATAAAGAATCGCGCATCATGACAAATTCATAAATCTCTTTTAAGTCGTCATTTTTTGTACCGTCAAATTGATCCGCCTTGATGACACCTTTGTTAATAATGTTTAATTTATCCAAAATTGCTTCAATCATTTGTTCAATCGTCATGTCTGATATGCTCCTCTTCAGTTCTTTATGCTTAACATTACCATAAAAGCTACCATTTTGTAGACCTCTCGGCTATGGTAAACTAAAAGAAAATCAAAAGAAATTTAAACATATGGGTGGTCAAGATGTACTTAAAACGAATTGAAATCAATGGCTTCAAGTCATTCGCCAGTCGGACGGAGCTCGACTTCCTACCGGGAGTCACGGCCGTCGTTGGTCCGAATGGCAGCGGGAAGTCGAATATATCGGATGCAGTCCGCTGGGTGCTCGGTGAGCAGTCGGCTAAATCATTACGTGGTGCGAAGATGGAGGATGTCATCTTTGCCGGCAGTATATCGGAACAACGGAAACAATTTGCGGAAGTCACCCTTGTGCTCGACAATGAGTCGGGAACGGTCGCTTTGCCGTATCAAGAAATCAGTGTGACACGACGTGTGACGCGAAACGGGGACAGTGACTACTTTTTAAACAAAAAACCATGCCGTCTAAAGGATGTGCTTGATTTATTTCTCGATACCGGATTATCACGTGACGCGTTTGCCATCATCGGTCAAGGCCGGGTCGAACAAGTCATTTCCGGAAAACCGGAAGAACGACGTTCCGTTATCGAAGAGGCGGCTGGTGTCTTGAAATACCGGAATCGCAAAAAACAAGCTGAACGAAAATTAACGGATACGGAAACGAATTTATCGCGTATCGACGATATTTTGTTTGAACTCGGCGGGCGAATCGAGCCGTTACGGGAACAAGCATCACTGGCAAAGGAATTCTTAGTCGCACGGGAGCGTTACGACTTTTTGGAACGCGGTATCATCGCAACAGAAATCCAACACTATATGACGCAGCTTGCTGACGTCTCGACGGAGATTGAAGCATGCCAAGCACAATTGCTGGCAGAACAGGACCGGTTACAAGGTACGATCGATACACGGGAAACGCAAGAAGCGTCACTAGAAGAGACACGACGGCTAGAGACGGAGATGCAAGATCGTTTACGGCATGTATCAACGAAACTCGTTGAGATCGAAGGGGCTTTGAATCTGGCCAAAGAACGGGAAAAACACGGGACGGAAATGAAAGAGCGTCTTGAGCAAGAAGTGACGGTTGCGGAACAACGGGTCGCGCAAATCGAGCAAGAGGAACAGACGATACTAAAACAACAGCAACAGACACACCAACTGTACCTTGATACTGTCGCGCAACGGGAAAAAGCTGATGCTGCCTTATCTTACTCTGACCGGGATTTTGAAAAAGAAGCGGAACAATTGCGTTCGGAAGCCTTTGAAGTAGCCAGCCGTTTGGCGGCGACGACCAATGCGTACCACCGTGCCAAACAAGATCTTCTTCATGCAGAAGAACAGCAACATAGCTTTTCGGAAAATGTCGGTTCAAAACAAACGGACCGTTCAACGTATGAAGCTGAAACGATCCGTCTAGGGCAACAAGTGGAAGAGTTGCGCGATCGTTTGGAAACATTGCGTCAAGAAGAACAAGCACAACAGGAACGGAATCGGCAACAACAAGAGACATTACGCCAAATGGAACAATCCATCCTGGATCTGCACCGGCGTCGTGATAAGACAGAAGACCGGATTGAGTTTTTAGAATCCGTCAAAGCCGACTACAGTGGTTATTTCGGTGCCGTCAAAACAGTCTTGAAACAACGGGACCGGATGGCAGGCATCCACGGTGCTGTCGCGGAACTGATTACCGTTCCGGCCCGTTTTGAGGCGGCGATCGAAACCGCATTAGGCGGAGCGATGCAAAATATCGTCGTCGATACAGATGCGACAGGACGAAAACTGATTCAAGAACTGCGTCGATTAAACGCCGGGCGGGCGACATTCATGCCGCTCTCATCCATTCAGCGTCGTGAACTGAGTACGTCCGTTCAAGAAAGTCTGTCAAGTATGCCGGGCTATCTTGGCGTCGCGAGTCATCTGGTCACGACACGAGAAGACTTCACAAAGCTGAAAGATAACCTACTGGGCACGACACTCGTCGTCGAATCGCTTGAGCAAGCCAATACGATTGCCCGTTCAACAGGGCATCGTTACCGGATCGTGACGCTCGAAGGTGACGTCGTCAACGTCGGAGGATCGATGACGGGAGGCAGCCGGAAGAAAGGAACACCTCTCTTCAGCCAGTCTCGTGAACTGGAAGAATTAAAAACAGGCTTAAAGCAAGGTCAGGCCGTCATTCGTGAACAAGAGCGACGTCGTGATGAAATGAGAACAGCGGTCAAACAACTCGGCGAATCGCTTGAAGAAAACGTCCGCGACATTCAACTTGTCCAGGCGCAATTGGAAAGTGTTCGTGAAGCCTTTACAGAGGCGAAGCGTAGTCTCGCCGTCACCTCCTCTGAATTATCGGTCCATGATGGTCAATTGAACCGTCTCGCGGAACAAGTGGCAGAAGCCAAAACCATCATCGCGACATCGGAGCAGGACATGGAACTGTTGACGAACCGTCAAGGGGAACTGCGACAGGCACTCGATCAGCTGAAAGAAGCGCAGTCACGCGGAGCGGTTGCGGTCGAAGAATTGAAACAACAACAAGCGGAAGCGTTACTTGAGGAACGGACCGTCAGTATGACACGGGATCAAATTGACCGTGAAGTTATACGTTTGCGGGAGACGCTGAGTCATGCGAAATTAGAAAGAAGTCATAAACGACGTGACTTGAAGCACGTTTTGGAAGGATTCGACGAAGCGAAGATAGATGCCCTGCACGCAGAAAAAATGCAGATGGAGCAAGAACAAACTGCAGTTGAACGTGAGTTAACGCTTGTGACGAACAAAATCAAGCAGGCAGCGGAATCTCTACGTCTGCTACGGATTCAGGAAGCGAAGTTGACGGAAGCACGTCAGGGGACGACGCAACGTCTCGATCAAGCCCGCCTTGCCCAAGGACGACTCAGTACACGTCTTGAGACGCGTCATGAAACACTGGAGGAAATGGGACTGATCGTGGACTTGATTCAACCGTTGACGACCTCATTCGAGGAAGCCAAGGAAGAATTGCATCTCTTAAAGCGCCAACTCGAGGAAATTGGGATTGTCAATCTCGGTGCCATCGAGGAATTTGCCGAAGTTGATCAACGCTTTACGTTTTTATCGACGCAACGTGACGATTTAGTCAATGCGAAAACGGATTTGTATGCCGTCATCGAAGAAATGGACCGGGAAGTCATCCGATTGTTCAAACAGACATATACAGCCGTCCGGGAACATTTCCGGGAGACTTTCCGGGAACTGTTCGGCGGTGGGGAAGCTGATTTGATTTTAGTGGATCCAACTGATCTCTTGACGAGCGGTATCGATATCGTTGCCAAACCACCCGGGAAGAAGTTACAAAATCTGTCCTTGTTGTCCGGTGGGGAACGTGCTTTGACTGCGATTGCTTTATTATTTGCCATCTTAAAAACCCGACCGGTTCCCTTCTGTGTCCTCGATGAGGTCGAAGCAGCGCTCGACGAAGCGAATGTCGCCCGATTCGGAGAATTTGTCCATCAACTGGCACGCGAAACGCAGTTCATCATCATCACACACCGAAAAGGAACGATGGAATCCGCCGATGTCCTTTATGGTGTTACGATGCAACAAAACGGGATTTCTGAAGTATTGTCCGTTAAACTGGAGGAAGCAAGACGGACACTTAGTGAAGAAGCAGAACCAAAGGAGATAAAAAAATGAGTTTCTTTAAAAAATTAAAAGATCGTCTGACGACATCCACGCAAGAAGTGACGTCGAAGTTTACGGAAGGATTATCGAAGACACGGGATGGATTGGCAAACGCTGTCAACGATCTCGTCTACCGTTTCCGGGAAGTGGACGAAGATTTCTTTGAAGAGTTGGAAGAAGTATTGATTCAGGCAGATGTCGGTGTCACGACGACGATGGATCTTGTTGAGAAGTTAAAGGTCGAAGTCAAACGTAAAAACGTCAAGGATACAAAAGAAGTTCGTGACGTACTGGTAGAAGTCGTAGCCAACATGTTAATCGAAGAAGAGGAGACAGAACTGGATCTCAGTCATGAACTCAATGTTATCTTATTCGTCGGTGTCAACGGTGTCGGAAAAACGACGACAATCGGCAAACTAGCGAACCGGCTAAAAAACGAAGGGAAGACGGTCATGCTCGCAGCCGGAGATACGTTCCGGGCTGGGGCGATTGACCAACTTCAAGTTTGGGGCGAACGCTCCGGCGTTCCCGTCATCCGTCAAGGCGAAGGGTCGGATCCGGCTGCTGTGATCTACGATGCCGTTCAAGCCGCTAAAGCACGGAAAGTCGACGTCTTGATTTGTGATACGGCCGGACGTCTGCAAAACAAAGTTAACCTCATGAACGAGCTCGAGAAAGTCAAACGCGTCATCGAACGGGAAATCCCCGGGGCGCCGCATGAAGTGTTACTCGCGCTTGACGCGACGACGGGACAAAATGCAATGGTTCAAGCAAAAGCTTTTAAACAAGCGACCGATGTCAGCGGCATCGTGTTGACGAAGCTGGACGGAACAGCGAAAGGCGGAATCGTCCTTGCGATTAAGAACGAGTTGGATTTACCGGTGAAATTCGTTGGTCTCGGTGAAAAAATCGACGACCTGCAACCGTTTGATGCGGAACAATTCGTCCACGGATTATTCGGGGATGTCTTTGAAGAAAAAGAAACAGTCGAAGAAGTCCGAGAAGAGGACTGACCACGATTTCCTTGTAAAGAAAAAAACTTGACAACACACTGTGAGGGCTGTACTATACTATCTGTAAAGGAATTTCACTTAACAACCGTGGAGGTGTTCAAATGACACTTGATAAGACGAACCGGATGAATTATCTGATTGACTTTTATCAGGAGCTTTTGACGCCGAAACAACGGAATTATATGTCACTCTATTATTTGGATGACTTTTCGTTAGGTGAAATCGCCGATGAGTTTGAAGTCAGCCGACAAGCAGTCTACGACAACATAAAACGTACGGAAGCGATGCTTGAACAATA
The DNA here is from genome assembly GCA_902363455.1 of Caryophanales bacterium. Lineage (GTDB taxonomy): Bacteria > Bacillota > Bacilli > Exiguobacteriales > Exiguobacteriaceae > Exiguobacterium_A. The sequence goes on from CABJAC010000001.1 coordinate 900,302, forward strand.
TGAAGAACGACTGGGTTTGTTCGAAAAGTATGAACAGCGAAAGTTACTTCTTGATCAGTTGAAGCAACTAGACCTTCCGAGCGAAGCTCACGTGACCATTACGGCACTCGAGCAATTAGAGTAGGGGGCAATTTCATGGCATTCGAAGGATTATCGGAACGGCTTCAAGCCAGTCTCGCTAAAATGCGGGGTAAAGGTAAGATTTCTGAAGCTGACGTAAAAGAAATGATGCGTGAGGTTCGCCTTGCGTTATTAGAAGCTGACGTCAACTTCAAAGTCGTCAAACAATTCGTAAATGATGTGAAAGAACGTTCAGTCGGGCAAGATGTCATGACGTCTCTCACGCCAGGTCAGCAAGTCGTCAAAATCGTCCATGACGAATTGACGAAACTGATGGGGTCAGAAGTTTCTCCATTGACGTTATCGAACCGTCCGCCAACCGTCATTATGATGACCGGTTTGCAAGGGGCAGGTAAGACGACGACGGTCGGAAAACTTGCGAATCATTTACGGAAGAAACAAAATCGCAGTCCACTGCTTGTTGCAGCGGATATTTACCGACCGGCTGCGATCAAACAGCTCGAGACGTTAGGGAAACAACTCGAACTGCCTGTTTTCTCGATGGGAGATCAGGTCAGTCCACAAGAGATTGTCACTAACGCCCTCGACTATGCAAAAGAGCATCACCACGATATCGTGTTGATCGATACGGCGGGACGCTTACATATCGACGAGGACCTCATGCAGGAACTGGTTGATGTGAAAGAAATCGCCAAACCGAATGAAATCTTCCTTGTCGTCGATTCGATGACGGGTCAGGATGCCGTCAATGTCGCGGAAAGCTTTAATGAAAAGCTCGGCGTGACAGGTGTCATCTTGACGAAGCTCGACGGGGATACTCGAGGCGGAGCAGCACTCTCCATCAAGGCAGTCACCGGAGCACCGATTAAGTTCGTCGGTCTTGGAGAGAAGCTGGACGCAATCGAGCCATTCTATCCGGAGCGGATGGCGTCACGAATTCTCGGCATGGGAGATATGCTGACGCTGATTGAAAAAGCGGAGTCTCAAATGGACGCGACACGCGCCAAAGAGCTCGAAGGCAAAATGCGCGATGCATCGTTCACGTTTGACGATTTCATCGAGCAGTTACAGCAAGTGAAACAGATGGGTCCTTTGGATGAGTTGTTAGGAATGATTCCGGGTGCCGGTAAAGGAAAGATGAAGGGTCTGAAAAATGCCCAAATCGATGAAAAGCAACTTGTTTATGTCGAAGCGATTATTCAATCGATGACAAAACGAGAGCGGACTGAACCGGAAATTCTCAATGCGAGTCGTCGGAAACGGATTGCGCGCGGCAGTGGTCGCAGCATTCAAGAAGTGAACCGATTGATCAAGCAATTTGAAGACATGCGGAAGATGATGAAACAATTCTCCGGCCAAATGGGCAAAGGGAAAAAGAAAGGCGGCTTTGGCCTCCCATTCTTCTAAAAGTCTTTTCACTTTTGCTGGAACGTTGTATACTAGTGAAGTTGTCAATTTGACTAAACGAAAAAAATTATTTATTATCTGGAGGGACTTACGAATGGCAGTTAAAATTCGTCTTAAGCGCATGGGCGCAAACAAATCACCTTTCTACCGTGTGGTAGTAGCAGACTCACGTGCACCACGTGATGGTCGTTTCATCGAGCAAATCGGATACTACAACCCGGTTGCTAAACCAGAAGCAGAAGTAAAACTTAACGAAGAGCTTGCTCTTAAATGGCTCGCTGAAGGTGCTAAACCTTCGGACACAGTTCGTAACCTCTTCTCAAAAGCTGGTATCATGGAGAAATTCCACAACGCGAAACTCGCGAAGTAAGACGATTGGAGGTGAGCGAAAGCTTACCTCCTTTTTCTATGGCGAAATAATGAGGAAGAAAGTCAGTAAAAAGAGAAGGAAGTGAAACAAATGGAATGGTTGGAAGTTGCTAAAATCGCCAATACCCATGGTTTAAAAGGAGAACTCAAACTTCTGGCGAGCACTGATTTTCCGGAAGAACGGTTCAAAGTCGGACATGATGTCTTTTTGGAGTCAAACGGGACATATACACCGTTTACAATCAGCAGTTATCGGAAACATAAACAATTCATCATGGTGACGTTCAAGGGAATGCACCATATCAATGATGTCGAGAAATATAAAGGCTTGAAACTGTATGTTCAGCCGGAAGCCTTACAGGAGCTTGGGGAACATGAATTTTATTATCATGAAATCATCGGCTGCACGGTCTTCGACGGTGAGGACGAAATCGGTGTCGTCTCTGATATTTTAGAAACCGGAGCCAATGACGTCTGGACGATCAAACGTCCCGGCAAAAAAGATGTCCTGATTCCATATATCGAACAAGTCGTTGCCTCGATCGACGTCGAAGCGAAACGGATTCAAATCACACCGTTGCCGGGTTTGATCGAAGGATGAAGATTACGGTCTTGACGTTGTTCCCGGAAATGTTCACGGCGCTCAATCATTCGATTGTCGCCCGGGCCCAAGAGGAGAAGCGAATCGAGCTGAACTATGTCAATTTTCGCGATTATTCCACCAATCGCCATGGTCGGGTCGATGATACTCCATACGGTGGGGGCGCAGGCATGTTACTTACGCCGCAACCGGTGTTTGACGCGGTCGCTGCATTACCTGAAGCGAACCGACGAATCATTGCGTTGACACCGACCGGACGCCGGTTTGACCAACGTCTTGCGGAAGAATGGTCACAAGAAACGGAACTTGTTTTTTTATGCGGTCATTATGAAGGATTCGATCAACGGATTCATGATGAACTGGTGACGGATGAAGTTTCACTTGGTGACTTTGTTTTGACCGGAGGAGAGCTTGCGGCGATGACAATGATTGATGCGACCGTCCGTTTATTGCCGTCGGTTCTAGGCAAAGCAGCCAGTCATGAAGACGATTCTTTTTCAACGGGATTGCTCGAATATCCTCATTATACGCGTCCCGCCGACTTTCGCGGACTTGTCGTTCCGGAAGTGTTATTGTCCGGCAATCATGCCCGGATTGAAACGTGGCGACGCGAGCAGGCATTGAAACGAACGCTTGAGCGGCGACCGGATCTACTCGAAGAGGCCGACTTGTCCGATGCTGACCGTCGTTACTTACAATCAATTTCAGGATTGTCAAACGACTGAAACTGTGATAAGTTAAAACATGTGGCAAAAGCCACCTATTAACGATGTTCCGCTGTTGGATGCCAAGGGCAAATGAAGATACGAACATTGGTGAAAAAAGGAGAAATCATTCATGAACACACAACAATTGTTCCGTGAAATTACACAAGAACAAATCAAGTCAGACGTCCCTGCATTCCGTCCTGGTGATACAGTCCGCGTCCACGTTAAAGTCGTCGAGGGAACGCGTGAGCGGATCCAGCTTTTCGAAGGCGTAGTCATCAAACGTCACGGTGGCGGCATCAGCGAAACGTTTACAGTTCGTAAGATCTCTTACGGAGTTGGCGTTGAGCGTGCATTCCCGCTTCACTCACCACGTGTTGCGCAAATCGAAGTCGTTCGTTACGGTAAAGTCCGTCGTGCGAAACTTTACTACCTCCGTAACCTTCGTGGTAAAGCGGCTCGTATTAAAGAAATTCGTCGTTAATCATGTGAAAAAGTGGCTTGTCTCCGGACAAGCTTCTTTTTTTTAGCGTTTATGCGTATACTAGGCATAGGCAAGAGATTGAGTTGAAGGAGTGGAACGTGTGAAGGAGTTATTTAGTTGGATTAAGGCATTGGTCGTGGCGCTTGTCATTGCGTTCATCATCCGGACGTTTTTATTTGTTCCGGTCATCGTGGACGGTGAATCGATGATGCCGACCTTACACAATTCGGACCGCATGATTGTCAATAAGGTTCCTTATTATTTTAACGAGCCGGAACGCGGCGATATCGTTGTTTTCCATGCGACGGAGACGCGGGACTATATTAAACGTGTCATTGCTGTTCCTGGAGATACGATGTATTACAAGGATGACACATTATATGTCAATGATAAAAAAGTCGAAGAGCCGTATCTGAATGAGTTCAAGGCACAGATGAACGGTGTTCCCTTAACAGAAGATTTTACGTTGGAAGAAAAAACGACGCAAACGACCGTCCCGACAGGAAAAGTATTTGTTATGGGCGATAATCGTCAAAATTCAAAAGACAGCCGCGATATCGGTTTCGTGGATGAAGATCAAATCGTCGGTACGACGAACTTCGTCTTCTATCCTTTTAGTGACGTCCGGTCTGTTGATTAATCTGATCTAACAAGGAGCGAGGTTCACACATACGTGAGCTTCGTTTTTTCGTTCCTGCCGAGACAGGGTTCTTTTCTTTCCGGAAGTTGCGTATACTAGAAAGTGGATCGTTTCTCTCGAACAAACAGTGTACCGGTCCTTCCGGATATACGTTGAAGCAATCGTTCATTATTAGCAGTCCAAGCACTATGAAAATTTGAGGTGGAAGAAATGACAATACAATGGTTCCCGGGACACATGGCGAAAGCCCGCCGTGAAGTGACGGAAAAATTAAAATTAATTGATGTCGTCATCGAGTTGGTGGACGCTCGCTTGCCGATGTCGAGCCGCAATCCGATGGTCGAACAAATTACGGCAGGGAAACCGCGTTTGATTGTCTTAAACAAATCAGACATGGCAGATGCCCGACTGACCGAAAAATGGATGCAGGCACTGCGCAAGGATGGCGTTGACGTCATTGCCGTCGATGCGAAACACAATAAAGGACTCGGTCAGATTCATGAGGGTGCTTTACGCCTGATGAAAGACAAGCATGACCGGATGCGGGACAAGGGACGTAATCCAAGTGCGATCCGAGCTTTGATCATCGGGATTCCAAACGTCGGGAAATCGACATTGATCAATCGCTTGGCAGGTCGAAACATTGCGATCACCGGTGACCGTCCGGGCGTGACGAAGCGTCAACAATGGATCAAGATGAAGACCGGTGAGATGGAGTTGCTTGATACACCGGGTATTCTCTGGCCGAAGTTTGACGATCAGCTTGTCGGATACCGTTTAGCTGCGACAGGTGCCATCAAAGATGACATTTTAAACATTGATGATATTGCTTTATTTGCGATTCGAGAACTGAAATCGCGTTATCCGGAACAGTTGAAAGCACGTTACCGTATACAGGACGTATCAGGTGAGGCTGTTGAGGTGCTTGAAGCGATTGGAAAAAACCGTGGATTCGTTACGGGAGGATATGTCGACTTTGAACGGACAAGTGAAATGTTGCTACATGAACTCCGGACAGAAAAGATTGGTCGTGTGACACTTGAAACCGTCGAAGAATGGGCGACGGTAGCAGAATAAGACAGGCTTGGACTTCTCAAAGATGAGAATTCCAAGCTTTTTTCAAAAAGGAGTTTGAATATGAAGATTACAGAGTTAAAAGCACGATTAGCTGATGTATCTAAACCGGAATTCGATGCGTTGAAAGCTGCCTTTTCCGACGATACCCGAAAAGGTGTCGAGGTCGCCTTTTTACAAGCCGAACGACGATTGCAGCTCGAAGCACAGCAACGTATCGATTTTCAAGAACGGATGTTGTTCGAAAATCAGTACCGGGCACAAGGATATGACCGGATTGCAGGTGTCGATGAGGTCGGTCGGGGACCGCTGGCCGGTCCTGTCGTCGCAGCAGCCGTCATTTTACCGGTCGACTTTTATCATCCCGGGTTAACGGATTCGAAACAGATGTCGAAAAAGCAGCGACTCGTTGCCTATCAGCATATTCAGGAGGTCGCAGAAGTCGCAATCGGCATCATCGAACCGGAGGAAATTGATCGGATTAACATCTATCAGGCATCCAAACAGGCGATGCAGCAGGCAGTCGCTCAGCTGAGACCGGATGCGTTATTGGTGGATGCCATGACACTCGCTGTTGAGCTCCCGCAAGAATCATTGATTAAAGGGGATGCCCGCAGTGTTTCGATTGCGGCCGCGAGTGTAATTGCCAAAGAAACGCGGGATACGATGATGGAGCAATACGCCCGTCTCTATCCGGAGTACGGCTTTGAAAAACATGCCGGATACGGAACGGCGCAACACCTACAGGCGCTTGACAGTGCAGGGGTGACGCCGATTCACCGGAAAACATTTAAACCGGTCCTGGACCGACTTTAGGAGGTGAACCGTCGTGCAGATTGAGCATCGTGCTTTGTTACCCTTCAAAATCATTGATCCAACCAATCAACCGTTACGTGAAGGGGCGAATGTCATCGGGAAAGTGTTGAAATTACTTCCGGATGGTCTGATGGAGTTGCAGGTCGGACAACGTGTTTTAACGGCAGGGACAACCGCTGAACTAAAGGAAGGGGCGACTTATCGGTTTCTCGTCACGAGTACAGATGGACAGCCTGTTTTAAAAATCGTCTCACAAGAAACCAATCTTCCGAAATTACCGGCGCTTCCGACATTTGATCGAATCGCTCAACTTTCAACGGAATCCGTTCCACAAACGACACGCGATCTGTTGCAACAAGTTGGTCAAAAAATGCTGGAAGGGTCGGGTCCGGCATTAAAACAGGCCATCTTGGACATTGTTCAACTCGCCCGACAAGCAGACGGGACGGCGGAGGGACAACTGGATCGGAAGACGAGTGATCAAGTACTTACCCAACAGATTGTGCAAGCAACAAATGAAACGGGTCGTGGTGTGTTTTTGTTTCAATTACCGCAATTCGGTCCATTTGAAGAAGTCGATGTCACGATGGAGGGACCATTTGATCAAAAAGAATTTAATCCAGATCACGCCCGGATGGCCTTTTACTTAAAACTGCCGCAACTTGGTGAAATTGCACTGGATATTTTAATTACAGATCGGAAAATTGCCATTTCTGTTTTTCATCCGGATGAACGGATTGCATCGTTCATGTCATACTATCAACCGACGATTGAACAGCGTCTGCAAGAGCAGGGGTATGATTTGATTCGATTCGAACAAGTGGAATCCGAAAAAGAACGCATTGCCTTTCAGCCGACGGATCGAAACGGAAGGGTGGACTATCAAATATGAAAAAAGCGATTGCTTTATCGTATGAAGAGCAGATGCAGGCCCCTAAAGTCGTCGCCAAAGGATCAGAGCGGGTTGCGGAACGAATTCTCGAAGAAGCCTTACAGCACGATATTCCGATCCGTGAAGATGCGACGTTAATCACGTTGCTTGATGCCGTTCAAGTCTCGGAACAAATTCCGAACGAATTATACGGCGTCATCGCGGAGTTATTTGCCTTTTTGTATCAACTCGATCAAAACGGCATTTCGAAGAAATAAAATGCTTTCGGTCGATAACGATAGACAGCGCTTCCAATTTTAACTACAATGAAAGAGCCGAAACTAAAGGGGTTAAGGGGGATTTTTTCATGAATGTACATGAATATCAGGCAAAAGAGTTACTTCGTTCGTACGGTGTACCCGTTCCGAACGGAATCGCAGCATTTACGGTTGAAGAAGCAGTCGATGCAGCAGAACAATTGTCAGGTCCAATCAAAGTCGTAAAAGCACAGATTCACGCAGGGGGGCGCGGTAAAGCCGGTGGTGTTAAATTGGCGAAATCGCAAGAAGAAGTGAAAGAATTCGCGACAGAGTTACTCGGCAAAACACTCGTCACGCATCAAACAGGTCCAGAAGGTAAAGTCATCCAACGTCTTCTTGTTGAGGAAGGTTGTGCGATTGACAAAGAATACTATCTCGGAATTGTCCTTGACCGTGTAACGGGACGTGTCGTCATCATGGGTTCAAGTGAAGGCGGAATGGATATTGAGGAAGTAGCAGAAGCAACTCCGGAAAAAATCATCAAAGAAGTGGTTGATCCGGCAGTAGGTCTTCAAGCCTTCCAAGCCCGTAAACTGGCGTTTGCAATGGGTGTTCCGGTTAAGCTTGTCAATAAGTTCGTCGGTATGGTCACGAAATTATATACATTCTTCGTCGACAAAGACTGTTCAATTGCTGAAATCAATCCACTCGTCACAACAAAAGACGGGGATGTCTTGGCACTTGATGCGAAACTCAACTTTGACTCAAACGCCTTATACCGGCATGCGGATGTCGTCGCACTTCGTGACGAATCAGAAGAAGATCCACGTGAAGTGGAAGCTTCTAAAAATGACTTAAACTATATTGCTCTTGACGGTAACATCGGATGTCTCGTCAACGGTGCAGGTCTCGCGATGGCGACGATGGATATCATCAAGCATTTCAGTGGTGATCCGGCAAACTTCCTTGATGTCGGTGGTGGTGCGACGAAAGAGAAAGTAACAGAAGCCTTCAAACTGATTTTATCGGATGAGAACGTCAAAGGAATTTTTGTTAACATCTTTGGTGGAATCATGAAATGTGACGTCATTGCAGAAGGTATCGTTGCAGCAACAAAAGAAGTGGGCTTAGAATTGCCACTCGTCGTTCGTCTCGAAGGTACAAATGTCGATGCCGGGAAACAAATTCTCAAAGATTCAGGTCTAGCGATTACAGCAGCTACATCAATGGCAGACGGCGCAGAAAAAATTGCTGCGCTCGTGAAGTAAGGGGGAGCTAAGGATGAGTATTTGGGTAAATGAATCAACAAAAGTCATCATTCAAGGAATTACAGGGAATCAAGGGATGTTCCATGGCGAACAGATGATTGATTACGGAACAAACCTCGTCGGTGGTGTGACACCAGGTAAGGGTGGAACTGAAGTATTAGGTGTGCCGGTCTTCGATACAGTCGCTCAAGCGGTTGAAAAAACAGGTGCTAATGCTTCAATCATCTACGTACCGCCTGCATTCGCAGCTGATGCGATCATGGAAGCGGCTGATGCGAACATCGCATTGATCATTTGTATCACGGAAGGGATTCCGGTTCTTGATATGGTCAAAGTCAAACGTTATTTGGATGGAAAACCAGTCCGCTTGATTGGACCAAACTGTCCGGGTGTCATTACGCCAGGCGTTGCGAAACTTGGTATCATGCCAGGATACATTCATACACCAGGTCACGTCGGAATCGTTTCGCGTTCTGGGACGTTGACGTATGAAGCAGTTCATCAATTGACGACAGCGGGAATTGGTCAATCAACAGCAGTCGGAATTGGTGGCGATCCAGTTAACGGAACGGATTTCATTGATACGCTCAAAGCGTTTAATGAAGATCCGGAAACAAAAGCTGTTATCATGCTTGGTGAAATCGGTGGAACGGCAGAAGAAGAAGCGGCAGAGTGGGTCAAAGCCAACATGACGAAGCCGGTCATCGGATTCATCGGTGGACAGACAGCACCTGAAGGCAAACGGATGGGTCATGCCGGTGCCATCATTTCAGGTGGTAAAGGAACAGCAGCAGAAAAAATTAAAACACTTCGTGCCAACGGGATCGAAGTGGCTGAAACACCAGCTATCATTGGTGAGACGTTGATTCGTGTCATCAAAGAAGCCGGTATTTACGACGAATGTGTTACAGGTTCGACTGTAAAATAAACAAGACGTCAGCTGTCCTGATATAATCAGGACGGCTTTCTTCTATATAAAAGGAGCGTAATGAATGGACAGAGAACTGTATGCACGTTTTGCGACTTGCCGGGTTCCGTATTCAATCGTTGTTTTGATCGAGCAGTACGGTCTTTTGCCGGTAGAGGATTTACCTGTGTCAAGGTCCATCAAAAACCGTTATCAGCATGCCTTACAATTGGATCAAGTTCCAACGAACCTCCTTGTTCCCGGAGATCCATATTTCCCAATGCAGTTACTTCAGATTCCTCAGCCCGTCTATGGTCTCTTCTTCCGTGGTGATCCTTCCTTATTAAAACAGCCGATGATCAGTATCATCGGAAGTCGTCAACCCTCTTCTTCTTATTCCAAGCGTTTGTCTTTTTTACGTCCGTTTTTCCAATCTCCGTTCGTCACTGTGTCGGGCGGTGCCCGTGGTATCGATTCTCTGGTACATCGTCTTTCCCTGAAACATCATCAAGCGACGATTGCCGTTTTAGCGAGCGGATTTGATTCGCTGTATCCTGCTCAGCACGAAAAACTGTTTCAGCGAATTCAGCAAGCAGGGCTGCTTTTATCCGAGTATGCTGCTCCGACACCCGTCAAAAAACATCAATTTTTGGAACGAAACCGGATTATTTCTGGGCTGACGTCAGGACTGATCATCGTCGAGGCAGCACATAAAAGCGGGACGATGAATACGGCCGGTCATGCGTTGGAACAGGGGAAAGATGTGTATTGTATCCCGGGTTGTCCGACGGAAAAACACTTTCAAGGAACAAATCAACTGATTGCGGAAGGTGCGATTCCACTCTTGAATCCGCAAGAAGTTTCAAAAAGTATCTTGATGAACGTTGACAAATGGGAATCGAGACTACTATGATAAGTGAGATTAAAATACGAGTACGCCTCTAATAGGGAGCGATTGTAATGGCAAAATATTTAGTAATTGTCGAATCACCTGCAAAGGCAAAAACCATCAAACGTTATCTCGGTTCAAACTATACCGTGAAAGCTTCGATGGGGCATGTCATCGACTTACCGAAAAGTCAAATGGGTGTTGACGTAGAACATGATTATGAACCAAAGTATATTACGATTCGTGGTAAAGGTCCGGTTTTAAAAGAATTAAAAACGGCCGCTAAAAAAGCACAAAAAATCTATCTCGCAGCCGACCCGGACCGCGAAGGGGAAGCGATCGCCTGGCATTTAGCGAAAGCCCTCGGTGTCGATGAATCGACAGAATGCCGGGTTGTCTTTAATGAGATCACAAAAGACGCCATCAAAGATTCGTTCAAGAGACCCCGCAAGATCAACTACGATCTTGTCGATGCACAGCAGGCACGGCGTATCTTGGACCGTCTCGTCGGCTACAGCATGAGTCCATTGCTTTGGAAAAAAATTAAAAAAGGATTGTCAGCAGGACGTGTTCAATCGGTTGCTGTGAAGATGATCATTGACCGCGAACAGGAAATCAATGCGTTTTTACCGGAAGAGTACTGGACGATCAAACTCGAGTTGGACGCAAATGGTGAAAAGCTCGAAGCAAACTTTTACGGAATTGACGGAAAAAAACGTGAACTGCATTCAGAAGAAGAAGTCAACGAAGTATTGGCAAAACTCTCCGAGTCCTTCACTGTCGATTCTGTTACGAAAAAAGAACGACGCCGGAATCCGGCTCTGCCGTTTACGACGAGTTCTTTGCAACAAGAAGCAGCCCGTAAGCTGAACTTCCGTGCGAAGAAGACGATGATGATTGCCCAGCAGTTATATGAAGGAATCGAGCTCGGAAAAGAAGGGACAGTCGGTTTGATTACGTACATGCGGACCGATTCGACCCGGACATCCGAAACCGCCAACATTGAAGCACAAGGATTCATCGAAAATGCGTACGGGAAAGAATACATCGCTGTTGAAAAACGGAAAGAGAAAAAATCAGCGAATTCACAAGATGCCCACGAAGCGGTTCGTCCGACATCGACAATGCGGGACCCGCAACTCGTCAAATCATATTTATCCCGCGACCAGTTCCGGTTGTACAAATTGATTTGGGAACGGTTCGTCGCCAGTCAGATGGCTCCGGCTGTTCTGGACACGGTAAAGGTTGACTTGATCTCAAATGATGTCATGTTCCGGGCAAACGGTTCGACGGTCAAATTTGCCGGATTCATGAAAGTCTACATCGAAGATACAGATGATGAGACGGTAACGGACGTCAAAGACGGGTTATTGCCGCCGCTTGAAGATGGTGAAGTTTTAGAGCAGGAAATGATTGAGCCGAAGCAACACTTTACGCAACCACCACCACGGTATACAGAGGCCCGCCTCGTCCGGGCGATGGAAGAACTCGGTATCGGTCGTCCGTCGACCTATGCACCGACACTGGATACGATTCAAAAACGTGGATATGTGACGCTCGAAGAGAAAAAATTCCTGCCGACTGAACTCGGGGAACTAGTCATTGACATGATCAGCGATTACTTCCAAGAATTTATTACGGTTCAATTTACGGCTGACATGGAAGCCTTGCTTGATGCGATCGAAAAAGGAGACATGCAGTGGACGGAAGTCGTCGATCCGATTTATAAATCATTCGAAAAACGTCTAACGCGTGCAGAAGCTGAAATTGAAAAAATTGAAATCAAAGATGAACCGGCTGGAGAAGATTGTGAAGTCTGCGGTCACGCGATGGTCATCAAGATGGGGCGTTATGGAAAATTCATGGCGTGCTCCAACTTCCCAGAATGTCGGAATACCAAACCGATTCAAGTTGAAATCGGGGTTAAATGTCCGACGTGTGGAACAGGTGAAATTGTGGAACGCCGGAGCAAAAAAGGACGCTTGTTCTACGGCTGTTCGAATTATCCGGAATGTGAATTCGTTTCTTGGGATAAACCAGTGGAAGAACCATGTCCGGTTTGCAGCAGTATGATGGTACAAAAGAAAATTAAGAACGGTGTGAAAGTAGAATGTACGTCGTGCGGACATCATGAAACACGCATCGATCAGGAGCAAGAGGAGGAATGACCGATGAAACGGGTAACCGTAATCGGCGCCGGACTCGCAGGTTCAGAAGCAGCATGGCAACTTGCGAAACGCGGTGTACAAGTAGATTTATATGAAATGCGACCAGTCAAGCAGACACCTGCTCACCATACCGATCAATTTGCAGAACTCGTCTGTTCGAATTCACTTCGAGCCAATCAACTGACAAATGCAGTCGGTGTATTAAAGGAAGAGATGCGTCAACTCGACTCGCTGATTATGAAAGCAGCCGATCTTGCCAGTGTACCAGCTGGTGGAGCACTGGCTGTCGATCGGCATGACTTTGCCGGATACGTGACGGAAACGTTAAAAAACCATCCGAATGTCACTGTGCATCATGAGGAACTTGAAGCGATTCCAGATGGTCCGACCATCGTCGCGACGGGTCCGTTGACAAGTGCTGCGTTATCCGAATCACTCAAGCAGTTCACCGGTGAAGATTATCTGTACTTCTTCGATGCAGCAGCACCAATCCTCGACGGTGATACGATTGACCGGGAGAAGGTGTACCTGAAATCACGGTACGACAAAGGCGAAGCCGCTTACTTGAATTGTCCGATGACCAAAGAGGAGTTTACACATTTCCATAACGAATTGATTCAAGCGGAAGTCGTTCCTTTAAAAGAGTTCGAGAAAGAAATCTACTTTGAAGGCTGTATGCCGTTTGAAGTGCTCGCATCACGCGGACCGAAAACTCTTTTATTTGGACCGATGAAACCGGTTGGACTTGAAGATCCGAAGACTGGTGAACGTCCTTATGCCGTCGTTCAACTTCGCCAAGATAACTCAGCAGGGACACTGTTTAATCTCGTTGGATTCCAGACCCATCTAAAATGGGGCGAGCAAAAACGGATCATCCGGTTGATTCCAGGTCTTGAGAATGCTGAAATCGTCCGTTATGGTGTCATGCATCGCAACACGTTCGTCAATTCCCCGAATCTGTTGCAACCGACCTATCAGACACGGACGCGCCATGACTTATTCTTTGCCGGTCAGATGACCGGTGTCGAAGGATACGTCGAATCAGCCGCATCCGGTTTGACGGCAGGAATCAATGCGGCACGCCTCGTCAATGAGGCAGAGCCGGTCGCGTTTCCGAAAGAAACAATGATGGGTGCGATGGCACATTACATCACGACGACGGAAGGCAAGAACTTCCAACCGATGAATGCGAACTTTGGTCTTGTACCGACATTGGACGGTCATCCGGTTCGAATGAAGAAACCGGAAAAATATGCCTTGCTGGCCGAGCGGGCATTGGAAGCAATCAAAGACTTTACCGATATGTAAGGCCAGATGGGAGAGAAGGCGCGATTTCGCGTTCTTTTCTCCCATTTCTTAATTTGTCATAAAAGCGTGATAATTTTGTTATTTTTCCGGTTTTTGGTCTATTGTCAGACTACTTACGGTGTGCTATGCTAAGGGCGATTCGAGTATGAAATGGTTAGAAGGGGGCTCACTGATGGGAGTAGACTCAGAGTTTGACGTACTGCGAAAATCTTTTTTACGGTATGTACACATCGAACGTCAATTATCTCCAAACACAGGCCGCTCTTATGATCAAACACTTCGACAATACGCCGCTTTTTGCCTCGATCATCAGTTGAGATCGATTGAATTGGCAACTGCACGGCGTTATTTGTTTGCTCTTTATGATCAAAAAGCTTCTAAATCGACGATCGCTCAAAAAGTTTCCTGCTTAAAACAGTTCGGGCGATTTGTGACACGTGATACGGATGAGCTGAATCCGTTTGAAGGATTAAAAGCACCGAAACGTGATCACACATTGCCGACGTTTCTAGTCCCTTCAGAGTATGAGCGGTTTTTGGAAGTATTTCGGACAGCAGATGCGTTCGGTACACGAAATGTGGCTTTGATCGAGGTTCTATATGCGACAGGAATGCGCGTCAGTGAACTGGCAGGACTGAATCTTTCAGACTTGGATTCAGATTTGGAATACGTCCATGTGTATGGAAAAGGGAGAAAAGAGCGGATCACGCCAATCGGTTCGTTTGCACGTAAGGCGCTGGCTTGTTACTTGGATGAACGGTGTCCATTTGAAGACGGTGAACAAGCCGTTTTCCTATCGCGATTAGGTCGTCGCTTGACGACAGATGGAATCCGGAAGATTTTAAAAAAGAGTGATCCGTATGTATCAAAACATGTGACACCACATGCCTTACGACATAGCTTCGCAACAGATTTGCTTGAGCGGGGAGCTGATTTGCGGGCAGTCCAAGAGCTGCTCGGACACGCTTCGCTCTCGACGACAGGACAGTACACACACGTCACGACGGAGCGGCTACGACATGTTTACCAACAAGCGCATCCGCGTGCCTAAGGGAGGAAACAGCATGTTTCATGCAACGACGATTTTTGCGATTCAACATAACGGACAATCCGCGATGAGCGGGGATGGACAGGTGACCTTTGGAAATCAGGTCATCATGAAGAAAAGTGCGAAAAAAGTACGACGTCTCTATGGCGGCAAGGTAATTGCCGGTTTTGCCGGAAGTGTGGCTGATGCGTTCACCTTATTTGAGAAATTTGAAGCGAAACTCGAAATGTACAACGGAAATCTTCAACGGGCAGCTGTCGAACTGGCAAAAGAATGGCGCGGGGACAAGATGTTACGGCAACTCGAGGCACTGTTACTTGTAATGGATGGCTCACATCTGTTGCTCGTATCAGGAAACGGTGAAGTCATTGAGCCCGATGATGGAATTTTGGCCATCGGTTCAGGTGGGAACTATGCACTCGCGGCAGGTCGTGCGCTCGCCCGGCATGCCAGCCAGATGACAGCAGAAGAAATTGCCCGTGCAGCTCTTGAAACAGCCGGAGAATTGTGTGTATTTACGAATGATCAAATTATTTTGGAAACGATTGGGGGAAGTGCAGATGCATGAATTTACACCGAGACAAATCGTGGAGAAATTAAATGAACATGTCATTGGTCAAGCAGACGCGAAACGTGCCGTTGCCATTGCGCTTCGAAACCGTTATCGCCGTCAACTGCTCGATCCGAGTCTACGTGATGAAGTCACACCCAAAAACATTCTGATGATCGGGCCAACAGGTGTCGGAAAAACGGAAATTGCGCGCCGACTGGCGAAACTCGTCCGGGCTCCATTCGTCAAAATTGAAGCAACCAAATTTACGGAAGTCGGTTATGTCGGTCGAGATGTTGAATCGATGGTCCGCGACTTGGTTGAAGCGTCGCTTCGTCTCGTGAAAGATGAGAAAAAGGAAGCTCTCCGGGAACGGGCTGAAGCCGTCGCGAACGAACGAATCGTCGATGCGCTGGTCGGTAAAAAATCTTCCGCAGGTTTAGGGGGAGGGAATCCGTTCGAGATGCTGTTTGGTGGAAACCAAAAACCGCCTGAACAAGAAACTGCCAATGATACAGCAGACCGTTCGGTGATCCGTCAGCAGTTATTCCAAGGTCAACTAGAAGACCGCATGATTGATGTTGATATCGAAGAACGGCAAATGGATCTGTTCTCCGGACAACAAGGGATGGAAGGACTGGCTAATCTGCAGGACATGCTTGGACAGGTCATGCCGAAAAAAACGAAAAAACGGCAGTTGACCGTTAAAGAAGCACGTCCGATTTTAACAGCGGAAGAAGCGGAACGATTACTTGACTTAAATGAAGTCCATGATGAGGCCGTACGGCGTGCAGAACAGATGGGGATCATCTTCGTCGATGAGATCGATAAGATCGCAACGAAAGGTCAGGACAGTGCTGGTGTGTCCCGTGAAGGCGTACAGCGTGATATCTTACCTATTGTCGAAGGATCGACGGTTGTCACGAAATACGGTCCTGTGAAGACGGATCATATGTTATTCATTGCAGCAGGAGCATTTCATATGGCGAAGCCATCCGATTTGATACCGGAATTACAAGGACGTTTCCCGATCCGTGTGGAACTCGACAGTTTGACAGAAGATGATTTCGTCAAAATTTTGACTGAACCGAATCAAGCCTTGCTTAAACAATACAAAGCGTTGCTTGGGGCAGAACAAGTTCATGTCACCTTTACAGAAGATGCGATTCGTCAAATCGCACGAATCGCAGCACAAGTAAATGATGAGACGGATAATATCGGTGCCCGTCGTTTATATACAATTATGGAACGTGTGTTAGAAGAATTATCGTTTGAAGCGGCAGAGATGCCGGAAACAGATGTCACCATTACACCACAATATGTTTTGGAACGCGTCGGAAAAGTAGCAGATGATCGTGACTTAAGTCAGTTCATCTTATAAGTGGAGGAAGAAAATCATGAATTTACTGGCAAAAACACGAAAGCTCAACACGATGTTACAACAAGAAGCAAGCACACATGTCGACTTTAAGGTCATGGCGGATCGCTTAAGTGAAGTCATGGAATCAAATACTTTTATCGTCAGTCGCCGTGGGAAGCTGTTAGGGATCGCCATTAAACAACAAATCGAAAATGCCCGGATTCGCGGCTTCCTCGAAGAGCGTCAGTTCCCGGAAGATTACACAAAAAAATTGTTCAATGTTACGGAAACAACAGCGAACATCGCAATCGACAGTGAACATACCGCGTTTCCAATCGATAACCGTGATATGTTCGAGACGTCTAAAACGACGATTGTTCCAATTATCGGTGGCGGAGAGCGGCTCGGGACACTTGTTCTTGGTCGGATGATTGAAGATTTTAATGAAGAAGATTTAGTTTTGGCGGAATACGGAGCAACGGTCGTCGGAATGGAAATTTTACGTGAAAAAGCGCATGAGGCAGAAGATAAAGCACGTAAAAAAGCTGTTGTCCAAATGGCAATCAATTCGCTTTCCTACTCGGAACTTGAAGCAATTGAGCACATTTTTGAGGAATTGGATGGAAACGAAGGATTACTTGTCGCTTCTAAAATCGCCGATCGTGTCGGGATTACTCGTTCGGTCATTGTCAACGCATTGCGTAAATTGGAAAGCGCTGGAGTCATTGAATCACGTTCACTTGGTATGAAAGGAACGTATATCAAGATTTTAAATGACAATTTCTTGTATGAATTGGAACGAATTAAATCAAACTAAAAATAAAATGTTAAAATTTTGAAGGAGATCTGGCGGAATGCTAGTTCTTCTTTTTTTTATAGGTAATATTTATCATTTTTATCAAAAAAGGGTTTGAAAAGCAAAAAAACAACATCTCATTACCCTCATTTTCAAAAAACTTCTTTTCAAACATTGACCTATTTGTTTCAATTATTTCAGATATGTTACTAACCGCTTACGATATAATAATAAGTTTTCTAGATAATGTATGTGGAGGTTGAAAAAAATGAATTGGCTTGGATCAGATTATGCAACAATGACACAGGCAGTTAATCGAACAGTGGCAGCTCAAAAAGTCATTTCAGCAAATATCGCGAATGTCGATACGCCCGGTTATAAAGCAAAGCGTCTTGTTTTTGGTGATGTACTGGATTCAGAGATGAAAATGAGTTTAAAACGGCATGCGACTATCGGTTCTTCCGGCAGTGTCGTCGAGCAATCCTCCACGATGCGCAACGATGGAAACGGAGTCGATATTGACCTTGAGATGTCTGAATTATCGCGCAATCAAATCGAATATGAAGCATTGGTTGAGCAACTGAACCGGAAATTCTCCGGTATTCAATCTGTTATCCGGGGAGGACGGTAATCGATGAGCATGTTTTCAGGCTTTCATACATCAGCAACAGGATTAACGGCACAACGCTTACGTTTAGATACGGTCTCAGCTAATATCGCAAACGCGCAAACCACGCGTGGTGAACTCGTCAATGGAGAATGGCAACCGTATGCACGTAAACTCGCTGTTTTAAAAGAAACGGGTAATGGTGTGACGGTCAGCGAGATTCGGAAAGATCAAGAACCGTTTAAATTAGAATACAATCCGAATCATCCGGACGCCGACGATTTAGGGTACGTTAAGATGCCGAATGTTGATCTCTTAAAAGAGATGGTGGATATGATGGGGGCGACCCGTTCTTACGAAGCCAATGTCACGGCATTGAATGCAACAAAAGCTATGTTGGTCAAAGCGATGGAAATCGGTAAATAACGAGGAGATGGAAAAATGGCGATTCAACCGATACAAAGTATGCAGATGGTCTTGCCATCTCAATCTGTAGCCAAAACGACACCAAGTGACTTCAGTGAAGTATTAAGTCAAGCTATGAACGGTTTAAATGAGGCGCAACAAGCGTCATCGCAAGCTCGTGTGGATCTTGCGACGGGAAAAACGACTGACTTGCATAACATCATGATCAAAACAGAAGAAGCATCGCTTTCTATGCAACTCGCTATCGAAGTTCGTAACAAAGGCATCGAGGCATACCAAGAAATGATGCGTATGCAACTGTGATTGTTAAGGAAAGCGTGGGAGATGTTGAATGAATGAAGGTCTTAAAACGCGTTTTGGCGCTGTAAAAACAACTTGGCAAGAGTGGTCACTGACAAAAAAAGCAACCATCATCGGACTTCTGCTTTTAGTCATTGCAGCTATCATTGTAGCTGCGATTTGGTTAAGTAAACCAACGATGACACCACTGTATTCAAAACTTTCTCCGCAAGAAGCGGGTCAGGTTACGGAGAAGTTAAATGAAGATGGGGTGAAATCGGAAGTCGTCAGCAATGCGGATGGTGTCACCATCCTTGTTCCGGAAGAAAGTTCAGAAAACTTAAAAGTTGAACTGGCGACAGCCGGTATTCCGAAATCCGGTCAAATCGATTATTCATTTTTCAGTGAAAATGCCGGTTTCGGAACAACGGATAAGGAAATGAATATTTTAGAACGCGATACGATGCAGACAGAACTTGAAAATTTAATTACACAAGTGAATGGAATTGATGCAGCGAAGGTCATGATTACCTTACCGGAAAAAAGTGTTTTCTTGTCTGATCAAGAAGAGACGTCAACCGTGTCAGTCGTTTTGACATCAAGTGCCGGCAGTGACTTAAATCAACAGACTGTTCAAGGGTTATACCACTTGATTGCAAAAAGTATTCCGAACCTAAAAGAAGAAAACATTACCATCATGGATCAATACTTTACGTATTATGAGCCGGGTAAAGGGGCACAGACTGCGGGTGGAAGTGATCCAATGCAGTTGAAGAAAACAACCGAGACAGACTTACGCAAACAAATCCAGCAAATGTTATCAGTTGTACTCGGACCTCAAAAAGCACTTGTTTCGGTTACGGCGGATGTGGATGTCACGCAACGTCAAGAAGAACAGAAGTTGGTTGAGCCTGTAGATGAAGATAAGATTCAAGGAATTGTCACGTCAGCAGAAAAAGTGGCGGAAGCATACACCGGAGCAGCCAACGAAGGAACGGCTGGAACAGGCGAAAATGAAACCGTCAACTTCCCACAAGGTACTGGAACGACGGGAGATACAAGTGAAAAAACACATGACATCATCAATTACGAAGTCAATCGAATTACAAAACAGATTAAAGGGGCGCCTTACGAAATTCGTGATTTAGGAATTCAAGTGATTGTCGAACCACCTAAAGGACAAAATCAAATTGACCCTCAACTGCAAACAGATCTGCAGACGATGATGTATTCGATTATCCGGACATCCTTAACAAAAACGGATGCGAAGACGACCTTAACCGATGCCGAGCTGGCAAACAAGGTAGTAGTCATGTCACGTCCGTTTGCTGAAACACCAAAACAAACCGTAACGACAGAAACAACACCGATGTGGGTCTGGTTCGCACTTGGAGCAGCAGGGTTGGTTGTTGCGATTGCCGTCTTCCTCTTAGTACGACGGAGACGTCGGACCGATGAAGTCGAGGAGCTAGAGGAATGGACACCGATTGAAACGGATATTCCTGAACTGTCAACGGAAGACACAAGCGAAGGTGCAGTGAAACGGAAACAGCTTGAGAAGCTTGCCGCATCTAATCCTGATGAATTTGCTAAATTATTACGCACCTGGTTAGCGGAGGATTGATGACATGAAGAAACTAGAGATGAACAGTCGCGAAAAAGCAGCGATTTTAATGATCTCACTTGGACCGGAAGTAGCGGCGAGTGTATACAAACATTTATCAGAAGAAGAAATGGAATGGTTAACGTTACAAATTTCAAGTATGAAGCGGATTGATCCGGAAGAAAAACTTGAAGTAATGGACGAATTTCATGAACTGGCGACAGCCCAAAACTACATCACGCAAGGTGGAATCGGATTTGCGAAATCAGTGCTTGAAAAAGCGCTTGGTGAAGAAAAAGCCATGGAACTCATCTATCGTTTGACATCGACTTTACAAGTCAGACCGTTTGAATTCGCAAGAAAAGCAGATCCGAAACAGTTGCTGAATTTCATTCAAAATGAACACCCGCAGACAATTGCGTTAGTACTAGCCCATCTGGATCCGGCTAAGTCCGG
Organism: Caryophanales bacterium; assembly: GCA_902363455.1. Lineage (GTDB taxonomy): Bacteria > Bacillota > Bacilli > Exiguobacteriales > Exiguobacteriaceae > Exiguobacterium_A. The sequence continues at coordinate 921,277 of CABJAC010000001.1, forward strand.
ACAGATTCTATCAGAACTTCCGGCTGAAGCACAATCCGATGTCGCGCGACGTATTGCGACGATGGACAGGATGAATCCGGAAATCATCAGTGAGGTTGAGCAAATTCTAGAACGGAACCTCTCGCAGGCCGGCATGCAGGATTATGCACAGTCGGGTGGTATCGAAGCTGTCGTTCAAGTCTTAAACGGTGTAGACCGGACAACAGAACGAACAATTTTGGATACGCTCGAAATTCAGGATCCGGAATTAGCAGAAGAAATCAAGAAACGGATGTTTGTCTTTGAAGATATCGTTACGCTGGATGCCCGAGCGATTCAACGTATTATTCGCGAAGTTTCGAATGAAGACTTGTTGCTGTCGCTTAAAGTGTCTTCAGACGACGTAAAAGAAATGGTTTACCGCAATATGTCCCAACGAATGGTCGAATCGTTCAAAGAGGACATGGAGTTCATGGGACCCGTGCGATTGCGTGACGTCGAAGAAGCTCAAAGTCGAATCGTCGGCATCATTCGTCGCCTAGAAGATATGGGAGAAATCGTCGTTGCCCGCGGTGGAGGAGATGATATCGTTGTCTAACGTCATAAAACGTCAAATTGTTTTTGAACGGGATCACCGGACAATCGTTCATCGTACTCCAGAACAGACTGTTGATCCGGAGCCACTTACGACATACGATGACATGATGAATGAAGGTCAAAGACAATTAAAACAACAGCAGGAGTTGTTGGAACAACGCGAACAATCACAACGGCTGGCTTTGGAACAAGAACGGATAACGGTATTAGAAGAAGCAAGACAACAAGGGTATCAAGAAGGGTACCAAACGGGTCAACATGACGGTCAAGCCTCGTATCAACAACGAATTGAGGAGACCAATCAATTCGCAAGTCGTCTCGAACAGATGTTTTCTGACCGGATCGAAATGATGGAAGACGAATTGTGTGCTCTGTCACTCCAATTGACACATCAATTTTTAGAGCATTTACATGATACGGATGAAGAAGCGTTGTATCAAACGATTCATAAACTGATACTTCAATTCCGGGACCGTGAAAAATTAGTCGTGTATACATCAGCGGAAGACTTTGAACGGGTCGTATTATTGGATGAACGACTTCAAACGATTTTAGGTGGAACAGCGACAATCAGCTTCAGAATAGACGCTGAACTGGCAGCGCGTGATTTCCGTGTTGATTCAGAAAATGGAGCCATTACAGGCGGTCTGACTTCTAGTTATGACATGTTATTGAAACAGTTATCCGAGGTGCTGCAAGATGTATAAACTGAAACCACTGCAAGCCGCGATTCGGGATGTTCGTTCAGAAGATTTGGTTCAACATTCCGGGAAAGTCGTTCAAGTCATTGGTTTGATGATTGAATCACGTGGTCCGACAGCAGTCGCCATCGGAGAACGATGCTTGATTCGGATCCATCGTGGAGACGAAATCGAAGCGGAGGTCGTTGGTTTCAGAGAAGGACACGTCCTGCTGATGCCGTACGGTGAGACAACGGCAATCGCACCAGGATCGATTGTCATCGCAACCGGGAAACCACTTCACGTTCCGGTTGGGGATGAGTTGATTGGAAAAGTACTGGACGGTTTGGGACGGTCGTTAGACGGAGAGGGATTGACACATTTACGGACAACCTCGATTGTCCGTAAACCCCCAAGTCCACTAGATCGTCCTCGAATCGATCAAGTGTTGTCGACCGGGATTCGTGCCATCGATGGATTATTGACAGTGGGTCAAGGGCAACGGGTCGGATTGTTCGCGGGTTCCGGAGTCGGGAAATCGACATTGCTCGGAATGATCGCCAAACGTTCGACAGCCGACATCAACGTCATCGCACTGATTGGTGAACGGGGACGTGAAGTGAAAGAATTCATCGAGGCGGAACTCGGCGAAGAAGGGATGAGTCGGTCGATCATCGTTGTCGCAACCAGTGACCAACCACCACTCGTTCGGCTTAAAGGCGCCTATACGGCAACAGCGATTGCGGAGTATTTCCGGGATCAAGGCAAAAATGTCGTCTTAATGATGGATTCCGTCACACGTTTTGCGATGGCTCAGCGCGAGATTGGTCTTGCGACCGGTGAACCACCTGCATCAAAAGGTTATACACCGAGTGTGTTCGCCTTACTCCCCCAGTTATTAGAACGAAGCGGGAAAACGACAGAGGGTTCCATTACCGCTTTTTATACGGTACTGGTTGACGGAGATGACATGAATGAACCAATCGCAGATGCGGTGCGTGGGATTTTAGACGGTCACTTTGTTTTAGATCGAAACCTAGCTAATAAAGGGCAATATCCAGCCATTCATGTATTACGCTCCATCAGCCGGGTAATGAATCAAATTACATCGATGGAACATAAAGACAGTGCCATCACGTTTCGTCAATTGCTTTCCACGTATCTCGATGCAGAAGATTTAATCAATATCGGGGCTTATAAAAGCGGGACAAACCCTGAAATCGATCGAGCCGTTGAAAAATATCCGGAGTTAATTGGTTTCTTGAAACAGCGTGTCGAAGAAAAAACGCATTTTGAAGAAGGTATGGAACGATTGATCTCAACAATCCGTTAAAGGAGGTTCATCTGTGAAAACGATATACGAACGCATCATTCCTTTAGCGGAAGCGGAGAAGGATCGTGTTTCAAAGCATACTGCTGAAAAAAAGAAACAATATGAAGTGGAAGTCGAGAAATTGTACCATTTACTCGTCCGATACGAAGCTTTTTTGAAAGCTCAAAATGAGACCGGTGATGTGGAATTACTGGCATCCCAATACCGGGAACGGGCACGGGATGTCGTCAAACAGCAAATTGAACGTCAACAACTGTACGTGACACAAGCAAAAAATCAATATGAGCGTGCGCAGGTGGACTTAAAAGAAGCTTTGATTGAAGAAAAGAAGTTTACCCGCCTTCAATCGAATCAATTGGAAGAAAATCGTCGGTCCCTTGCACTGGTCGAGCAAAATCAAATGGATGAATTGGCTTTATTACAGTTTGGAAGAAGGCGAACAACATGAGTGATCAAAAATCATCAAAACAATGGATCTTACCTTTGCTGATCATTCCATTATTATTGTTATTATTTACGGCTTATTTGGTCTTAAACTATGCAAATGGTCGTCCGATTTTTTCGTTACCGTTTTCGTCAGAAAAGCCGGCTACACAAGTAGGAAAAACAAGCGAAACGACAGACTTAGAAAAACGCTTGAAGTTGGCAAACGAAGAAATTAAGAAATTACGGTCACAATCGACTGAACAAACAAATACGTTAAAAGCCAAGGAACAAGAAGTGACGCGTTTAATCGCGGAACGTGACCGCTTGAAGAAAACACCTGCTACACCGGCTGCGACAAGCAGCGAGACAGAAAAGAAAAAAAAGACGGCGAACGTGACGGATGTATACGCAGAGATGCCGCCAAAAGAAGCAGCTAACATTTTAAATGAGTTGAGCCCGACGGAAGTAGTCGCAATCATTCGGGACATTGACGCGGAACAACAGGCAGCCATTATTGCGAAAATGGACCCTAAAAAAGCAGCCGCATTGACTCAGCTACTGGCAGTGGAATGAGAGGTGAAAAAACGAAATGAATTTGATGGATATCCAGCAATCACAGTCACTGAAGGCTAATACGAAGATAAACGGGAAAGACGTTTTAGGAAACGGCGGAGATTTTGCGGCGTTGCTTCAATATTTAGTGCAACCTAAAACGGATCTTTCTCAAGACGCCCTATTGGCCGACTCCGGAATTCTCAATACAGGAGAAAATCAAGTCGATGTGAAACCAATCGTCGAACAGTTACTGGCACAACCGGAAAAAATCCTTCAGCTGTTAGATCAACCGGAAATTGAAAAATTAACAGATGATCCTAAGAAGGCGATGGAAGTGATCCAGTTCATCAAAACCATTCAAGCCGGACAGGTGGAACAGGCGGTCGATGCTTTTCAACAATTGCCGACAACTGTCCAGCAAACGATTGTCACGTCAGTAGCTTCCGTACTCGGAGTTCCGAAAGAAAACTTCTTATCAGCAGTAGATGTGACAGCAAAGAAAACAGCAACGGCTGATCCTTCTGATGTCACCAAGCTAATATCACAGAAGCCACTCGCCGGTTCTTTTAATACAGCACGAACCGAAACAGTGGGAACGGTTGCGAGACCGGAAAGTGGAAGTGACTTTAAAAAGAATCTGGAGCTGTTGAAAGGACCGTCTGAGCCGGAAGGAAAAGAACTGGTCACAGCATTAAATGGATTGAAATTGAATCGCTTAAATAGTGCGATGCCGGTCCTGTCCCGTGCCTCTCATCCGACTTCTGGTGTTGACGAACAATTAGCCAACCGGATCGAAGCAGCGCTGAAGCAAGCACCGTTCTTAAAAGGTGCCGACGGTTCAACCCGGATGTCGATTCGTCTGTATCCGGAGCAACTGGGAGAAGTGGTAGTTCAACTCGACCGGAAAGAAGGTGTGTTGACCGTCAAATTGTTTGCTGCGACAGAACAAGCCAGACAGTTGATTGATCAACAACTCGGTAAACTGCACACTTCACTGCAACCACAAGCTCCATTCGTCAAAATCGAGACAGGGATGCTCGCTGCCAGTCTGAAAGAGTTCGATCAGGGGCTGCCGCAAGAACGACAGGAACGGCAGCAGGAAGAACCTGTGCCACACGAAGAAGAACCAGAGGAGGATGAAGATGACTGATTCAATCAAAAATGATACATCGTCTTTCCAATTACCGGAGAAAACAAAAACACCTTCCAGTAATTCGATGGATAAAGACATGTTCATGAAAATCTTAATCGCCCAACTCTCCAACCAAGATCCGACGGCACCGATGGAGGATAAAGAATTCATTTCTCAGATGGCTCAGTTTTCTTCCCTTGAGCAAATGCAAGCAATCGGCAAAGGGATCGATACGATGATGTTGAACCAGCATGCAGGTGCATTGATGACATACAGTAATTTGATTGGAAAAACAGTCAGTTATGAAAGTGAATCAACGGAAAAGGATGCATCAGGAAAAAACGTGTCTTCCACTGTGAAAGAAACGGCAAATGTCTTGAGTGTCAAACGGGACGGAGCAGACGTCATCGCTGAATTGTCAAACGGGAAAAGCGTCAGTGTCTATGAATTGACAGAGATCAAAACAAAGGAGGAAAAATAATGTTACGTTCAATGTATTCAGGAATCAGTGGGTTAAAGAACTTCCAAACGAAACTAGACGTCGTCGGGAATAACATCGCGAACGTCAATACGTTCGGTTACAAAAAAGGCCGTGTCACGTTCAAGGATTTAGTTAACCAATCGGTTGGTTCTGCTTCAGGCGCAGGCGGCGGAGTCGGGGGAACAAACCCGAAACAAGTCGGTCTCGGGGCATCGATGTCGACGGTCGATAACGTCTACAACCAAGGCGCACTTCAAAATACAGGCCGGACACTTGATGTCGGGATTTCAGGTGAAGGATTCTATCAGGTGATGACAGCGGAAGGTGTTCGTTATTCCCGTTCTGGTAACTTCTATACAGATTTACAAGGTAACATCGTTACTGGTGACGGAAACTACTTGATTGGTCTTCCTGATCCCCGTCCGACGCCTTTGCCAGCGGTACCTGCGAATCAAGGTGGATTGCAGGCTAATACCTATGATGCCCAAGGGAAAAAAGAGGCTACTAGCCCTACCGGAAACTATATAAAATTAACCATTCCAACCGGAGCACAGAACTTAGCTGTCGGAAAAGATGGTTTAGTAACATTTGTTGATTCGACAGGTGCATTGCAACGTGTCGGCTATGTCTCTATGGCGAACTTCGCGAACCCGGGCGGTCTTGAAAAATCAGGCGTAAACTTATTTGCTGCTTCACAAAACTCAGGTCCAGCAGCAAGTGGAACGCCTAGTACAAACGGTCTCGGTCAATTGACATCCGGGACACTTGAGATGTCAAACGTCGATTTGTCGGAAGAATTTACGGAAATGATCATTGCGCAACGTGGATTCCAGGCCAATACGCGGATCATCACAACATCTGACCAAATTTTAGAAGAACTCGTCAATCTCAAACGATGATTACCTTAACGACATTACGTGATGCACCGCTCGTCTTGAATGCGATTTTAATCGAAGCGGTCCGGTCGACACCTGATACGACGATTCAGTTGGTCGGTGGACAGACATATGTCGTAAAGGAAACGTTGGAAGAGGTAAAAGCAGCGACCATCGACTTTTACCGACAAGTCGGATTAACGGGCTTGAACAGTGTTAGGAGGCTCGAAGATGGAAGAAGAAAAGAAAAAGAGTAAATTAAAACTCCCGATCATCATGATTGTAGTCGCATTGATGATGGTCGGAGCGGGCTATATGCTCTCGAAGTATCTACTGGCGAGTGACCCGACGGAAGCCAAAGTCGAACAGCCGACCGGTGCGGAGCTGGAAGAGCGAAGTTTTCAAACGGACGACCTAACGACAAATATCGCGGACGAACGGTTCTTAAACGTCCAGTTCACGATCGTGACGGATGACGTCACAACGCGGGAAGAACTCGAATTACGGAAATTCCAAATCAACAACATCATCTTAGGCGATTTGGCTTCGATGAAAAAACAAGATTTGGATTCTAAACAAGACATGGCAAAGCTGGAAGAAAAATTACGGGGGCAATTCAAAAAGCTTCTGCAAGAAGGCGATGTTCAACGTGTCTATACAACGAAAAAAATCATCCAGTGAGGTGGGCGCATGAGCGAAGTATTATCACAACATGAAATTGACGCCCTGCTATCAGCCATTTCAAGCGGAGATATGGAAGTTGAAGAAATACGCAGTCAAGAAGAGGAACGACGGGTAAAAGTATACGACTTTAAACGTGCGTTACGATTCTCGAAAGATCAGATGCGTAACCTGACGCGAATTCATGAACAATTCGCACGGGTTCTGACGACGCATTTCTCCGCACAGCTCAGAACATATGTCCAATTTACCGTCAATACAGTGGAACAACTACCGTACGACGAATTTATCCATTCGATTCCGAACATGACATTGATCAATCTTGTAAATCTTCATCCACTCGACGGACGGGTTATTTTTGAAGTAAACCCGAATATTGCGTATGCGATGCTGGACCGCCTGCTTGGCGGACCAGGTGAAGGAATGAACAAGATTGAAAATTTGACGGAAATCGAAACACGGATTTTGACACAATTGTTTAAACGCGCTTTTGTTCAATATGGGGCGGCATGGGAGTCAATCGCTGAGATTGAAGCCGAATATGACGATTTGGAAATCAATCCGCAATTTCTGCAACTCGTTTCACCGAATGAAACCGTCATTCTTGTCTCGATTTACGTGACGGTCGGTGAAGTGAGTGGCACGTTAAATGTCTGTTTGCCGTTTGTGACACTCGAACCGATCATTCCGAAATTATCGAGTCATTTTTGGATGCAACAGGAAAAAAGAAAGTCAGCCGATAACCAAGAGTCAGAACATATGCAAACACAGTTGATGGGATCAGTCGTCGATTTGAAAGCAGTGCTCGGCCAGACGGAACTGTCGTTTGGAGAATTGTTACACCTCGAGGTAGGCGATTGCCTGTCCCTCCAGACACGTACATCCGATCCGGTTGAATTGTTCGTCGATGATCGGAAAATGTTTAAAGCGCGACCTGGTCTGAATGGGAAGCATCTCGCTTTACAAGTCTTACAACGAATTGAGGAGGAATAACATGAGCGATATGCTTTCGCAAGATGAAATCGATGCGTTATTACGCGGGACCCCATCATCTGAAGAACCCATGGACACAGATTTGGAAGATGAACTTAGTCAATTAGACGATATGGAGATTGATGCGCTTGGTGAAGTCGGGAATATTTCGCTTGGCAATTCAGCGACAGCTTTGTCGGCTTTATTGAATCAAAAGGTTGAAATCACAACACCGCATGTCCGGATGATTTCGATGGAAGAGTTACGGAGCCGGTATCCGATTCCACACGTGGCTCTTCGTGTCGGGTATACCGAAGGGTTCAAAGGAGAAAATGTGCTGATCTTGACACAACGGGATGCGTCCATCATTGCGAATTTAATGATGGGTGGAGACGGTGTCATAGATGAAAGCTTAGAAATGGAACCGATTGCGTTATCAGCGGTTCAAGAAGCGATGAACCAAATGATGGGTGCAGCCGCAACGTCGATGTCGACGGTCTTCTCGATGCGCATCGATATTTCACCGCCCGCGGTTGAAATTTTTGATTTCTCTCAAGAAAAAAGTATCGTTGACAGCTTCTCTTTGTGGGAAAATATGGTTATCATTGAGTTTGATTTAAAAATCGGGACATTGATCGATTCGAAAATCGTCCAATTGGCTCCGCTTGAGTTTTCAAAACAGCTGATTCAAAAGTTGTTTAATGCGAGTACGACAACGACAGAAGCAGCACCAAGCGCACCAATCGAACCGGTACGGGAACAGCCGGCAGCACCTCAGCCGCAACCCCAACCGGAACCACGATACGAAGCACCACCGGCACCTAAAAAAGAACCGGTTGGAGTCAGTCCGGTTCAATTTGGTCAGTTTTCTGATGTGCAACAGGAAGGACCTCCCGGAAATATCGGAATGTTGTATGATGTTCCGTTAAACGTAACGGTTGAACTCGGACGAACGCGCCGGTCAGTCCGAGATATTTTGGAACTCACCCAAGGTTCCATCATTGAACTGGATAAATTAGCAGGTGAGCCTGTTGACGTATTTGTGAACAACACGTTGATTGCAACAGGAGAAGTAGTAGTCATCGAAGAAAACTTCGGTGTCCGGATTACAGAGATCGTCAATACAAAAGAACGTCTGCGGATGTTCTAAGGAGGAAATAGGATGAGTGCAAAAGTTTTGATCGTAGATGATGCAGCTTTCATGCGAATGATGATTAAGGAAATTTTATCGAAAAACGGATATGACGTAGTAGGAGAAGCGGAAAACGGTCGCGAAGCCGTTGCGAAGTATAAAGAATTATCACCGGATCTCGTTACACTGGATATCACAATGCCGGAAATGGACGGGATTTCTGCCTTAAAAGAAATTAAAGCCTTTAACCCGGCTGCTAAAGTCATCATGTGTTCTGCGATGGGACAACAATCGATGGTTATTGATGCGATTCAAGCCGGAGCAAAAGACTTTATCGTTAAACCGTTCCAAGCAGACCGTGTACTTGAAGCCGTTTCGAAAACTGTTTCGTCATGAAAAGACTGACCTGTTTGACCTGTCTTTTTCTGTTATTGCTGATGCATCATGTCGGTGCCGAAACAGTGGAAGAGAAGCTTAATCCATCTAAGAAAAATGAACCTACAACACAACAGGTCGACGGGTCATCGAATGTAGTCACGGGGATAAAAGTCGTCGTGTCTCTCGTAGTCTTAATCGGCGGATTTCTTTTGGTCGCCCGTTTCATCAATGAACGAACGAGAGGCGTCCGTCAATCAAGCCGTCTGTCTCATCTTGGAGGCATTCCGCTTGGAAAAGACCGATCCGTTCAGCTGGTAAAGGTTCAGGGCAAGATTTATGTCGTCGGTGTCGGTCAAAACGTTGAGTTGCTCGACACGATTGAAGAAGAGGATGAATGGGCATCGACAACTGATGTACCAGACCAATCACATACGTCACATGCATCTCCGTTTTTGGAATCGTTTAAGCAACAGCTTGACCAGTTCCAAAAGAATCGAGGGCAATCATGACAACGATTGAAAATCTGATTTCACTGGATACGCCGTCGGGAACGGCGACCTCGGTTAAATTATTAGTATTACTTACTTTATTATCGTTAGCACCGTCCTTATTAATTTTAATGACTTGTTTTACGCGTGTTATCGTCGTATTATCGTTTGTCCGTTCGGCACTTGGAACACAACAAACTCCACCGAACCAATTACTCGTGGGTCTTGCATTATTCATTACATTATTCGTCATGGCACCCGTTTTGACGGAACTGAATACGACTGCGTTACAACCGTATATGGATGAAAAGATCAGCCAAGACGAAGCGTTTGATAAAGCGGGTGGAACGATGAAACGGTTCATGTCTCAATACACACGAAGTGACGATTTGGAACTATTCCTGAAGTATGGAAATTATGAGAAACCGGAAAAGGTAGAAGATATTCCACTCGTCGCCCTTGTGCCGGCTTATGCAATCAGTGAACTGAAGACAGCTTTTCAGATCGGCTTCATGATTTTTATTCCGTTTCTTGTCATTGATATGGTAGTTTCAAGTGTTTTGATGTCAATGGGAATGATGATGTTGCCGCCGGTCATGATCGCCTTACCGTTTAAATTATTGTTATTCATTCTAGTGGATGGTTGGCATTTGATTGTCGAGTCACTGCTGGTCAGCATGCGATAGGGGGGAAGACATGACGCAGGAAATGATCATTCAATTAGCCAGTTCGGCTGTTTGGACTTTATTAAAAGTTTCGGCGCCGCTCTTGCTGGTTTCACTCGTCGTCGGTCTTCTCGTCAGCATTCTGCAGGCGACGACCCAAATTCAAGAGCAAACCTTATCGTTTGTTCCGAAAATTGTTGCTGTTTTCTTAGCACTTGTCTTTTTCGGACCATGGATTATGGAAGAATTAAAAACGTTCACGATTGAGATTTTTAAACAGATTGCTGAGGTCTCGAGAAAATGACGTTACTGTCTTTTGTCAGTGTCTTTTTACTGGTATTTGGCCGGATTGTTGGATTTCTTGTCGCGGCACCTTTGTTTTCCTCGAAGCAATTACCAGCCCAACATAAGTTGGCAATTGCTGCCGGACTTGCGTATTTTGCCAGTTATGCCGTCAAAACTAGTGTTCAGGTGGATGATATCGATTTCTTCTTTCGGATGGGAACGGAAGTCGTCATCGGTTTAGCTCTCGGTCTGCTTGCGAGTTTCTTATTGTATGCGCCGCAAATTGCCGGATCCATCATCGATTTACAGATGGGGCTTGCCATGGCTTCTGCGTACGATCCGATGTTCGGCGGACAATCCCCGATTGTTGGGCGATTTTATTACATGCTGACACTGTTGGTACTACTTGCTTCCGATATGCATTTGATTTTACTGGACGGAGTCTATACGAGCTTTCAAATTTTCCCGCCCGGAAGCGCAATCGGAGTGTCGGGAGAAGCAGGGATGAGTCTAGTCGTCCAAGTAATCGGACTCGCGATGCTGACAGCATTGCAAATGGCCATGCCGTTGGTCGTGTCCTTGTTTTTAGTCGACTTAGCGCTTGGATTTTTAGCGAAAACGGCTCCGCAGTTCAATATCTTTGCGATTGGTTTTTCGGTCAAGCTATTGATGGGGTACGCTATTTTATTTGTACTCGCTGGGGCTACGATTACGGGGATTTCCCGATTCGTTCCTTTATTGCAGGAAGTATTGTCGGATGCGATTCAATTACTAGGAGGTTGAGATGGGAAAATACACTTTAACGCTTGACCTCCAGTATTTCGCAGGTGAAAAGACGGAAAAAGCGTCCCCGCGTAAACGCGATGATTCCCGGAAAAAAGGTCAGGTGGCAAAATCAGCGGATTTAACAAGCAGCTTGATGTTGTTTGGAATGTTTCTGATTTTATTTTTCTTTGGTCCCTTTTTAGGAAAACGTTTTGTCATGGTGTTGGAAGAAGGATTAAGTGCACAAACCGTCCTAGTCGCTGTCGAAGAAGGACGGGTCCAAGAAATCATGGTCGAAATGTTGGTTCAGATGGGTATTCTTGTGGCACCGTTCTTTTTAACGGCGGTCGTCATCGGTATTCTAGGGAACTTTGTACAAATCGGGGCATTGCTCAGTTCGGAATCGATTCAACCGAAACTCGATCGTATCAATCCCCTGCAAGGTGTCAAACGAATCGTCAGTATGAAAGCGTTGATTGAATTTTTAAAATCAGTGTTTAAGTTACTTGTCATTGGTACGACAAGTGGCATGGTGTTATGGAACAACAAAGTTGAAATTTCGCGGCTGACGTCGGAGCCGATTGGTGACGCGTTGGCAATCATCGGTCATTTAACTTTTTTACTGGGTATCTCGGTCAGTATTGCGTTGATTGTTCTTGCCGTGCTCGATTTTGCTTATCAAAAGTTCGATTTTGAGAAATCCATTCGGATGAGTAAACAAGATTTAAAAGATGAGCATAAGAACACGGAAGGTGATCCGCAAATCAAAGGGAAAATCAAACAACAGCAACGGGAGATGGCAATGCGGCGAATGATGCAGGAAATACCAAATGCCGATGTCGTCATTACGAATCCGACTCATTATGCAGTGGCGATTCAATATGATGATGGAAAACATGCCGCACCGATTGTCGTTGCCAAGGGAGTGGATGCTGTCGCATTCCGAATTCGGGAGAAGGCGACAGCAGCTGAAATCCCAATTATTGAAAATAGACCGCTCGCACGAGCATTATTCGCAAAATCAGAAATAGGAATGGCAGTGGATGAATCATTTTATCAGGCACTCGCTGAAACACTCGCCTTTGTCTATCAAATGAAACAAGCGAAATGAAAGGATGAAGCATCATGACCATTTCAACACGAGATTTATCTGTCCTGCTAGGCGTCATTATGATTGTCTTCATGCTCGTCATTCCACTGCCAGGATTTTTACTCGATTTTCTCATCATCATTAATATCTTAATTGCTTTGATGGTCTTACTTGTCGCAATGAATGCGAAGGAAGCGTTGGAATTTTCTGTCTTCCCGACCCTACTGTTGATTGTGACCTTATTCCGCCTGGCACTGAACGTCTCGACGACACGGGCGATTCTCTCGAACGGGAACGGGGGAGAAGTCATTGAAGCCTTCGGTAGTTTCGTTGTCGGAGGAAATGCCCTTGTCGGATTCGTTGTCTTCTTGATTCTTGTATTGATTCAGTTCCTTGTCATCACAAAGGGATCGGAACGTGTTTCGGAAGTATCGGCCCGGTTTACGCTCGATGCGATGCCCGGGAAACAAATGGCAATTGATGCCGATTTGAACTCCGGTATGATCGACGAGCTACAAGCGCGGACCCGGCGGCAAAAGATCCAATCAGAAGCGGATTTTTACGGAGCGATGGACGGAGCTTCTAAATTCGTCAAGGGAGACGCAATCGCTGGGATCATCATCGTCATCATCAACTTGATTTTCGGAATGATCATCGGGGTTGTGCAACAAGGACTCCCGATGACAGAGTCGATCAAATTGTACACACTTTTGACCGTCGGGGATGGTCTTGTCAGTCAAATTCCAGCGCTGTTGATTTCTGTCGCGACGGGTATCATCGTCACCCGCTCGACCTCTGACGGGAATTTGGGAGAAGACATCGTCGGACAGCTCTCACGGACACCGTTGCTTGTCATGATCGGAGCCGGTGCGATCTTCTTGTTAGGGTTATTCACGGCCATTCCAGATTACGTGACGATTCCTGTCGCGGGGGCAGCAGCCTTCTTTGCTTGGCAATTGACACGAACGTCAAAAGCGACCAAAGAAGAGGTGGCGGTCGAAGAGGCACCAACCGAAAATCTCCGATCCAGTGAATCGGTCATTTCTCTTTTAAATGTCGACACGATTGAATTCGAATTCGGGTATGGATTAATCCCTTTGGCGGATGAGGCGCAGGGCGGAGACTTGCTCGACCGGGTCGTCATGATCCGCAGACAGCTAGCACTCGAACTTGGGTTCGTTTTACCGACGGTCCGAATTCGAGATCACTTGCAACTTCCGCCAAATCATTACCGGATTAAAATCCGCGGTAGTGAAATGGCGACCGGTGAACTGTTGCTTGATCATTACTTAGCGATGAGTCCAGGGGTTGATGACCCGGAAATTCAAGGTATCGAGACGGTTGAACCAGCGTTTGGTATGCCGGCCCTTTGGATTGATGAGCGGACACGGAGCCGGGCTGAAATGTCCGGATACACAGTCGTCGATCCGCCGTCTGTCGTCGCGACGCACTTGACGGAGCTGTTAAAAAAACATGCGGCCGACTTATTAGGACGAGAAGAAACGAAACAGCTGGTCGATCACTTGAAGGAAACACATCCAATCTTAGTGGATGAAGTGACCCCACAATTGTTATCGATCGGAGAATTACAAAAGGTATTCGTTCAGTTGTTAAAAGAAAAAATTTCGATTCGGAATTTGCCGCTGATTTTCGAGACACTTGCCGATTATGCTGCTGTCACGAAAGACAGTGATTTGTTGGCAGAATATGTGCGTCAAGCCTTAGCGCGGCAAATTACCGAACAAGTCATGCAAGGCGAAGTCCTGCATGTCGTGACAGTATCCAGTGAACTGGAGCTCGATATTCAAGGCGCCATTCAAAAAACTGAATTCGGAAATTATTTAGCGCTTGATCCGGATAAAGCGACACAATTCATTGAATCATTAAACGAGTTGACGGCAGAGTTTGAACGTTATGGTGCGCAACCAATCGTCTTAGCATCTCCAAGCATTCGGATGTTCGTTCGTCAATTGACGGAACGTTATTTCCCAGATGTGCCTGTTCTGTCTTATAACGAATTAATTCCGACAATTGAAGTCAAGAGTATTGGGGTGATTTAACACATGATGGTCAAACGAATCATTGCGAATTCCGTCGGTGAAGCGATGGAATTGATTAAAGAAGACTTAGGTGAGGAAGCCATTATTTTAAATACACGCCATATTAAAGTAGGCGGATTTTTAGGAATGTTTGCTCAAAAAAAAGTGGAACTCGTCGCTTCAGTAGATGAGCATGCTGTACCGCAACCGAAGGAGGACGTATCGGTTAAACCGACACCTCACGTGCCGCGGCCGATTGCTCGGATTCAGCCTGATAAGAGCGGAACGAAGTCTGAACCATTACAGCCGACGATTGTGTCCTTTGCTTCTCGACGGTTACCGGAAGCGTTACGTCGGTATGAGTTTTTGTTAGCGGAACCGGCGTTGCATCTGCAGGCAGAAGCGTTGTACGAATTGATGTCTGCCACGTATTACAAAACAAATGATGTTGCGGAAGTCGAGCGACAATTGATCCAAGCCGTCGAAAAGAACATTCATATGACGGCAACCGACTCGCGTTTTGTGATGGTGACAGGACCAACCGGAGTCGGTAAAACGACAACGATCGCAAAACTAGCAGCCCATTATCGGTTAACGGAGCAACAGACTGTTGGGTTGATTACGACGGATACATATCGGATTTCGGCTATCGAACAACTGCGGACTTACGCGGAAATCATTGATATTCCAATGCGGGTTGCGTATGACTTGGAAGGATTTGAACAGGCAAAAGTCGAACTGGCTTCATGTGATGTCATTTTAATTGATACAGCAGGACGAAACTTCCTTGATGCAGGATATGTCGAACAATTAAAAGCACGGCATGACTTTTCCCATACGGATGTCTTTCTTGTTCTCAGCTTGACATCAAAATATCGGGATTTGGAACATATTCTGCAACAATTTGATCAAGTACCACTTACTGGTTTTATCTTTACAAAAGTAGATGAAACGACTGAACTATGGTCGATTTATGGGTTGACGGCAAAGTCACGTCTTCCTGTATTTTGTCTGACGACAGGGCAAGAAGTGCCTGAAGACATCATCTGGCCCACTCGTCCAGAAATTTCCCGAATGATTGTAGAAAGAGGGTTAAGATGATGTCAGAAGATCAAGCACGATCCTTACGTTCAAGATCGATCCTTCGACAGACTAAGACGATTGCAATCGTCAGCGGAAAAGGTGGCGTCGGCAAAACGAATGTGGCTGTCAACTTAGGTGTGGCCCTGTCGCTGCAAGATAAAAAAGTATTGATCATTGACTTAGATATCGGAATGGCGAATGTCGGTGTGTTACTAGGGAAATCGTCAAAAACTTCTTTGATGGATTGCGTCAAAAAACGTGAACCGCTAGTAAAAGCCATTGTTGAATCAACACCGGCATTACATTTTATCCATGGTGGAAGCGGATTTACAGAGTTGATGAATTTAACGGATCATGATGTTGAATTCATGATGAGTGAGTTTCGATTCTTTTATGACTATGATTTTGTCTTACTGGATTTAGGGGCAGGTGCCACGCATCAAACATTCGATTTTATCAGCAGTGCGGATGAAGCATGGTTGATCGTAACACCGGAACCGACTTCTATCATGGACGGATACGCATTTGTTAAATTAGCCCATCATCATGCAAAAGAATTGCCGGTTGCCGTTGTTGTGAACCGGGCGATAAATGGACAAGAAGCAATTGAAACATTTGACCGCCTTCAGAAGGTCAGTCAGAGTTTTTTAGAAAAATCCTTACGGTTCATCGGCTTTTTGCCGGACGATCCGACCGTCATGAAAGCGGTCAAAGCACAACGGCCATTTTATTTAGTGGACCGAACGAGTGATGTCAGCTGGCGGCTCGATCATATTACGACTTCTCTTACAGGACTTCAGGTACAAGAACAGAAATTTTTAGACCGGTTATTGAATCGTTTGAAAAAACGGCATAACCGTGTCCGCTAATCACGAAGGAGGATGCGATTCATGGATTTAAATGAATACTTAGGATTGTTTTTAGATGAGTCGATTGAGCATTTGCAAGCGATTAACTCAAGTCTACTAGTGTTTGAACAACGTCTTGATGACGAAGCCGTAATTGATCAGATTTTCCGTTCAGCACATACGTTAAAAGGAATGGCCGGAACAATGGGATACGATGCCATCGCTGATCTAACACATGAGATGGAAAGCGCCCTTGATTTAGTTCGTTCAAAGACTCAACCGGCAACACCCGAGTTGATTGACGTTTTGTTCGTAGCAGCAGAACAACTTGAAACGATGGTCGAGGACATCAGCCAGGGTGGAACAGGAAAACTGGACGTGGCAACGACAGTCGTTCGTTTAAAACAGTTTATTCAACCTGACGCAGAAGTAAAAGCAGTCACAAAAGATCCTGAGCCAACCGTCGTGAAGAACTTTGAATGTGACGTCTACTCTGAATCGGTTGTCCGTCAATCGATGGCTTCCGGATACCAGGCATACGTCATCACAGTCGAGTTGTCGGCAGATGTCATTTTAAAGGCGGCCCGGGTGTATATGGTCTTTGACCGGTTGCAACACCTAGGAGACGTCATCTTATCAAACCCTACTTCAGACGAACTCGAACAAGAACAATTTGAAACGAGTTTTGATGTCTTATTTGTAACGATGAAGTCCGAGCAGGACATTCAAGAAGAAATTAAATCCGTTTCGGAAGTGGCACAAGTCTTGATTCAACCATTTGAAGTGTCAGTCGAACCGGCTACTGCGGCGACATTACTTGAGCCCGTCAAGAAAGCAGACGATACGCCAAGTACACCTGTCGAAACAGCAAACGAGTCACAAACACCGGTTGCAGCAAAAACAATCCGGGTTAATTTAGAACGAATTGACCGATTAATGAATTTATTTGAAGAGTTCATCATTGATCGCGGTCGTTTAGAGCGGATTGCGGCGGAAGTCGGTTCTTCTGATTTGACAGAAACGGTCGAACGAATCAAACGTGGGACAAACGAACTGCAATCCCTCGTCTTGACGTTACGAATGATGCCGATTGAACAAGTGTTTAACCGTTTTCCACGGATGGTGCGTTCTGTTTCAAAAGATGTCGGAAAAAATATCAAACTCCATATTACCGGGGCAGAGACGGAGCTTGACCGTACAGTCATCGATGAGATCGGCGATCCGCTTGTTCACTTGATCCGCAATGCTGTTGATCATGGAATCGAAAACAAAGCAGACCGGATTTTGGCAGGAAAACCGGTTGAAGGAAATCTGTCCCTTCGTGCATACCACTCAGGAAATCGGGTGTTCATCGAAATTGAAGATGATGGCGCGGGCATCAATCATGAACGAGTAACAAAAATCGCGCTCGAAAAAGGGTTATTGACAGAGGAAGAAGCTGCTTTGTTGACACCGGAAGAAGCTTCGATGCTGTTATTTGCACCAGGTTTCTCGACGGCAGAAACGGTAACTGACTTGTCAGGTCGCGGTGTTGGACTTGATGTCGTAAAATCAAAAATTGAATCATTGGGCGGGGAAGTTTTTGTTGAAACAAGACGAGGAGAAGGTACCATCTTCAGAATCAGTTTACCTCTGACGTTATCCATCATTTCCGCGATGCTCGTTAAACTAGGAGAAGAAACCTATGCGATTCCGTTGACAGCGATCATCGAAACGACGGCATTAAAACAAGATGTCATCTTACAGGCGCATCGCGAAAAAGTCTTTGATTTCCGCGGACAGTTGGTTCCGTTGATTTCTTTAAACGAAGTATACGGCTTACCGCAAGTTGAGTCGGAAGCATATTCAGTCGTCGTCGTCAGAAGCGGCGAAAAATTAGCCGGTTTAATGGTGTCCGAGCTGATTGGTCAGCAGGAAATCGTCATGAAACCGCTAGGCAGTTATTTGGAGGGAATCCGTGCCATTTCAGGCGCGACGATTCTTGGTGACGGGCAAGTCGCGTTGATTATTGACAGCAATGCACTGTTACGAAAGTGAGGGAATATAAATGGAACAAAAATGGGTCGTTTTTCAACTAGAGGAAAATGCGTACGGAATTGATGTTCAATCCGTACGTTCGATTGAACGTATTATCCCGATTACACGTATTCCAAATGCTGCATCTTATGTCAAAGGTGTTATTAATTTACGCGGTGTCGTCACACCGGTCATCGATTTACGGACACGTTTAGGTTTCGAAACGATTCAGGAAACAGAAGAAACGCGAATCATCATCGCAACGCTGGAACATGGAGATGCAGGTTTTATCGTGGATCGGGCAAATGAAGTCGTTGAGGCCGCGGACGTTCGAATCGAACCGTTAACCGATCAAAAACAAGATGAGACAAACTACTTGACGGCGATTGCCAAGGGTGAAGATCAATTGTTTTCACTGTTGGAACCAAACCGATTGTTTGAAGAGATTGTCCATGCTTGATCGAATGAAACAAGATATTTTCCGAGAAGTCGGGAATATCGGAGCCGCCCACGCAGCAACGGCACTGTCGACACTGTTAAATCAACCTGTCGAAATTGAAGTACCTTCAGCGGATTTGCAATCCTTTTCCACCATCATTGACCGTGTAGGTGGTGCTGAAGCCTATACGGCAGGTGCATTACTACGTTTTTCAGGTGATATTAAAGCGTGTCTGCTGTTTTTAATGCCGCTTGAAGATGCTGAGAAATTAGTAGCACAATTGATTCAACAACCCTTTCAATTTTTCTCAGACAACCATGCATTAGGTGTTTCAGCATGGGAAGAAATTGGGAATATCTTGATTGGAGCCTATGCACGCTCCATTTCAGATTGGCTGAATCTTTCTGTACACGTCACCGTACCTGCTTCTGCTTTCGATATGGTCGGAGCAATTTTGGAAGTAGCCTTACTAGAGTCGACAAAATTTGGTAATATGGCAGTATACATCGATACGCGTCTAACCAGTTCAGGTAATGATTTAAACGGTCATCTGCTTTTATTACCTGAAGAAGGCGCGTTTACATCCGTATTCGAACGATTGGGTGTGGATATTGATGGATGAGGTCGTTCGGATCGGAATAGCAGAATATGCCGTCAGTCAAAAACCGATCATTCTTCGAACAGCTGGTTTAGGATCTTGTGTTGGTGTCATTATTTACGATCAAGAACGGGGTCTTTCCAGTATGGCACACGTCATGTTGCCGGATTCGGCCATTAGTCGGAACATTGCACTTGAAGTCGGTAAATTTGCCGACACGGCGGTCGTTGAACTGACAAATCGTTTACGGGCTGGCGGTGCCGTCCGCCTGCGGGCGAAAATTGCCGGTGGTGCTCAAATGTTTCAGTTTAAATACGAGCATGAATCGATGCGAATCGGTGAACGAAACATTGCAGCCGTTAAACTAGCTTTACGAAAAGCGAACGTCCCACTCGTTGCGGAAGACGTCGGGGGAACTAACGGTCGGACGATCGAATTTCACTCCACTACTGGCCGACTGGTTATTCGGACAGTGAACGTCGGAACGCTGGAAATTTAGAGGAGGAATGGTCATGCGTGAGGAATTACAACAACTTTGGGATCAATGGCTATCGACGCGTGATATAGCGGTAGCTGACCGGTTACTTCTGAATTATGAACCTCTAGTTCAATACCACGTTCAACGTCTCAGTGCGACACTTCCAAAAAGTGTTGACCGTGATGAGTTAAAAAGTCTTGGCATGATGGGGCTGTACGATGCCTTACAAAAATTCGACCAAAATCATAATAATAAATTCGATACGTACGCCGCTTTTCGGATTCGTGGTGCCATCCTCGATGGACTTCGGAAAATTGATTGGCTGCCACGCTCGTTACGTGAAAAATCAAAACGGGTGGAAGCCGCTGTTGAAATTCTAGAGCAGAGCCTTCAACGGACACCAACGATTGATGAAGTTTCTTCCATCGTTGAAATGAGTCCGGAAGAAGTGAAAACGGCACTTGCTGAAAGCTATTTTGCCAATGTGCTATCCATCGATGAAGCGGTGACGCTTCAAGATGAAGGCAAAGCGATGGCGGTCTCTTATCTGGATCCGGACGCGGCAACACCAGAAGATACATTGTTGATGCGGGAACTGATTTCGAAACTGGCAGAAGAAGTGGAGCAATTATCTGAAAAAGAACAATATGTGGTATCGCTCTTTTACTTTGAAGAGTTGACGTTGACGGAAATCGGAGAAGTACTGGGGTTATCGACCTCACGGATTTCACAGATTCATTCCAAAGCCCTCAGAAAATTGAAACAAGCGCTGGGGAGCGCTTATCTTTCTGATCGTGTCGCGATGTGAAAGGAACTATCATGACAGTTTTTTATATTTTACTAGCTGCCCTCATTTGTTATGGTCTTCTATTATTGTTTAAACAACAGGCACTTTTGAAAGATCGTATTACGCGTCTCGAGCGGCAAAAACAAGAAACGGAAGAAATGTTGTTACAGTTCATGCAACAAGTGAACGGTTTGACGAAAACCGATGAACCGCCATCGATCCTTCAGTCGAAAGAAAATAACGAGAATAAAGAAAATGCAGAACGGATCATTTTGGAGGAGAAAACAGAACGGTCCGTTCAACAAATTATGCCAAAAGAACAAAACGTCTTAGAAGAACCAGTCATTCCTGTTCAGGAAACGGCTTTGTTGGACGTCAAAGATCAACTGGAGAATGGGGCCGATTTAGATGCATTGGCCCGTTCGTTAAACCGGGGAACCGGTGAAGTCGCATTGATCGCTAAACTTTCTCAAAAAACGAAGGTTGCCCGCCGGTAAACTTTATGCTATATTTGTCTACGGTGTTAATTACGCACGCATGTATCGCCGGCTGCGGTGCCTTTAATAGGTTAGCCGGAAGAACGATCATCGCGGAGGACATCCAAAACCCAAAAGGAGGAATTCATCATGGCAGTAATCTCGATGAAACAATTGTTAGAAGCTGGTGTACACTTCGGTCACCAAACACGCCGTTGGAACCCAAAAATGGCAAAATACATCTTCACAGAACGTAACGGAATCTACATCATTGACCTACAAAAAACGGTTAAAAAAGTAGACGAAGCTTACAACTTCATTCGTGAAGTAGCATCTGAAGGCGGAAACGTTCTTTTCGTTGGTACGAAAAAACAAGCTCAAGATACTGTGAAAGAAGAAGCGATCCGTGCAGGTCAATACTTCATCAACGAACGTTGGTTGGGTGGAACTCTCACGAACTTCTCAACAATCAAAAAACGTATCAACCGTTTAAAACAACTCGAAAAAATGGAAGAGAACGGTACATTCGAAGTTCTTCCTAAAAAAGAAGTCATCATTCTTAAAAAAGAAATGACTCGTCTTGAGAAATTCCTCGGCGGTATCAAAGATATGCCAGGCGTTCCAGATGCACTCTTCATCGTTGACCCACGCAAAGAGCGTATCGCGATTGCAGAAGCACACAAACTCAACATCCCAATCGTTGCGATTGTTGACACAAACTGTGATCCAGACGAAATCGACTACGTCATCCCAGCAAACGACGATGCGATCCGTGCAGTCAAATTGCTTACTGGTAAAATGGCTGACGCAATCCTCGAAGTTAAACAAGGCGAAGATAACGTAGCACCTGAAACTACTGAAGAAGTAGTAGCAGACGCTGAGTAATTCGTGATGCCAGGTGATAAAGGGAATCGACCTTTTATCACCTTTTTTTTGAAAATAAGGACGTTATAAGGAGGAATATCGAATGGCTATTACAGCAGCTATGGTAAAAGAACTTCGTGAAAAAACTGGTGCAGGGATGCTTGACTGCAAAAAAGCACTCGTCGAAGCAGATGGGGATATGAACGCAGCAATCGATTTCTTGCGTGAAAAAGGAATCGCGAAAGCAGCAGCTAAAGGTGACCGGATTGCAGCAGAAGGCTTAACAGCTGTCGCAGTTAACGGAAACAAAGCAGCACTTGTTGAAATCAACTCAGAAACAGACTTCGTTGCGAAAAACGAACGTTTCCAATCACTCGTTCAAAACATTGCGGATGCAGTACTCCGTAACGGTTCTGAAACGGCTGAAGCAGCACTTGCTTCTGAATACGAAGCAGGAAAAACAATCGACACATACATTTCAGAAGAAGCATCGACAATCGGAGAGAAAATCTCACTTCGTCGTGTAGCGCTCTTCGCTAAAGAAGACAACGCAGCATTCGGTTCTTACCTCCACATGGGTGGTCGTATCGGTTCTGTCGTCGTCATCGAAGGAACAACAGATGAAGCAGTTGCAAAAGATGTCTCTATGCACATCGCAGCAGCACGCCCACTCTACGTTGACCGTTCTTCTGTCACAGAAGAAGAAAAAGCACGTGAAGAAAAAGTCTTGACGGAGCAAGCACTCAACGAAGGAAAACCTGCTAACATCGTTGAAAAAATGATTGCTGGCCGCATGAACAAATTCTACGAAGAAATCTGCCTTGTTGATCAAACGTTCGTCAAAGATCCAGATTTCAAAGTCGGTAAATATGTAGAATCTAAAGGCGGAAAAATCGTTTCATTCGTACGCTTCGAAGTTGGAGAAGGTATGGAGAAACGTGAAGAAAACTTCGCTGAAGAAGTAATGAACCAACTTAAAAAATAAGAATCAGGATTTCCTGATGACAAGAGAAGGAACACGTATGCTTCAATCCACTTTCGCGTGGAAGTGGGTCGTGTTCCTTTTTTACGGAATTTAGCAAGGAGGACATAGTCATGCAAACGAAATATAACCGGATTGTGTTAAAATTGAGCGGAGAAGCGCTCGCTGGTGATCAAGGGTTCGGAATTAACCCCGCAATCGTCAATTCCATTTCCAAACAGATTCGTGAATTGATTGAATTGAACGTACAAGTGGCCGTTGTCGTAGGTGCAGGTAACATTTGGCGTGGTAAAACTGGGGCAGAACTTGGAATGGACCGAGCAAATGCCGATTATATGGGAATGCTTGCAACAGTGATGAACTCACTTGCCTTACAAGACAGTTTGGAATCGGTTGGTGTCGAAACACGTGTCCAGACGTCGATTGAAATGCGACAAGTGGCCGAGCCGTACATTCGTCGCCGGGCAATGCGTCATTTAGAAAAAGGCCGTGTCGTCATCTTTGCCGCTGGAACGGGTAATCCGTACTTCTCAACTGATACGACAGCCGCACTGCGTGCAGCTGAAATTGAAGCAGAAGTTATCCTCATGGCAAAAAATAACGTCGATGGTGTCTACTCTGCCGATCCAAACCTTGATCCGGAAGCGAAGAAATTTGAGACGTTATCTTATCTCGACGTATTAAAAGACGGTCTCCAAGTTATGGATTCGACAGCAACGTCGCTTTGTATGGATAATGATATCCCACTCATCGTCTTCTCATTAATGGAAGAAGGAAATATTAAACGTGTTGTCATCGGTGATGAAATCGGGACACTCGTAAGGGGGAAATAAGATGTCACAGGCAATCATGAAACAAGCAGAAGAACGGATGGAGAAAGCGCATCAGTCACTAAAAAAAGAATTAGCTACGCTTCGTGCAGGTCGGGCGAATGTTGCCATTTTAGATCCTGTTCAAGTCGAATATTACGGCGCACCGACTCCGCTTAACCAAGTCGCGAACGTCAACACACCAGAAGCACGTTTAATTTTGATCACGCCATGGGATAAATCAATGGTGACAGAGATCGAAAAAGCGATTCAACGCGCTGATTTAGGATTGGCACCATCTTCTGACGGAACGGTCATTCGATTGGCTATTCCACCATTGACGGAAGAACGCCGGAAAGAACTCGTGAAACTTGTCAAAAAGTACACGGAAGAAGGCAAAGTGGCGCTTCGAAACATTCGTCGTGATACGAACGAACAGTTGAAAAAGCAAGAAAAAGACGGAGAGTTGACAGAAGACGATCTTCGCGGCTATACAGAAGACGTCCAAACATTGACGGATAAATTCGTGAAACTGATGGATCAAACAGCGACGGATAAAGAACAAGAAATCATGGAAGTATGACACAATACGTTGTCAGGTTGGGGACTCTTTGTCACACGAAGAGTCCCTTTCTTCTTAAACGAATCGAGGGGAGGAAGAGGTAAATGTTTCAATGGTTAAATCAGACGAAAGAAGTGATTGAACAACAAGCTCCTGCACACATCGCGATTATTATGGATGGAAACGGACGTTGGGCAAAAAAACGAGGCCTTCCCCGTATCATGGGTCATCGTGAGGGCATGAAATCTGTCCGGGAAGTCGTTCGGACTGCAAACGAATTAGGTGTAAAAAGTTTAACGCTGTACGCCTTCTCGACAGAAAATTGGACACGTCCCGAAGAAGAAATCAGCTTTTTAATGAAGTTGCCGGCTCAGTTTCTGGAATCTGATCTCAAAGACTTAAAAGAGCGCAATGTAAAGGTAGAAGTCGCAGGAGAAGTATCGCGATTACCCGTTTATACCCGGGAGGCCGTTCAGCAAGCAAAAGTAGATACTGCAGACAATACAGGATTACGTTTGATTTTTGCCCTGAATTACGGTGGTCGGGACGAAATGGTCCAAGTCATGCAAAAGATTGCTGAAAAAGTACAGGCAGGTGTATTGCGTCCGGAAATGATTACAAATGAGGTCATTGAACAGGAGCTGATGACCGGTTCCATGACGGATGTCGATTTGGTCATCCGGACGAGTGGAGAACAACGGCTCTCTAATTTTTTATTATGGCAAGCAGCCTATGCCGAATTTTATTTTACGGATGTCTTATGGCCGGAGTTCCGGCGTGACCAGTTTCTGGAAGCCATCGAAGACTACAATCAACGGACCCGTCGGTTTGGCGGCGTCTGACTAAACGAGGACATATCTTATGAAAACACGGATTATTACTGGGATTTGGGCAGGTGCCATCTTTTTAGGTTTGCTTTATCTAGGAGGACTGCCATTTCTTGCTTTCATGGCAATTTTGACGATCATCGGTTATACCGAATTGATTAAAATGCGGCAACTGTCGTTTAAATCGGTTCCGGTCCTGTTGTTTGGACTGGGCACATTACTTCCGTTCGTCGGTCTGTATGAACAGGCAAGCGATCAGTCGCTTTCACTGGGGTTAACGCCACTTGCGTGGGGGATGTTGATTGTCTTAATCGGGTTATTTTGGACAGTATTCTCTAAAAATGTCTTCACATTTGATGATGTGGCTTTTCTGCTGTTGACCGCTGTATATGTCGGAGTGGGATTTGCGTCATTTACGTACATCCGTCTGCTCGAAAACGGGTTGATTTTTTCCTTACTGATCATTTTGTTGATTTGGTTCACGGATTCGGGTGCCTATTTCATCGGGAAAAGTTTTGGGAAAACAAAATTATGGCCGGCAATCAGTCCGAATAAAACGGTCGAGGGCGCTGTTGGTGGAGTAGTTCTTGCTGTTGTGCTTGGTCTTGTGTTTGAATGGATCCATCCGACTGTTGGACTCGGTACCGTCATTTTATTAGCGGTTATCATTGCTGTCGTCGGCCAACTGGGCGATTTGGTCCAGTCAGCGTACAAACGACATTATGGCGTAAAGGATTCCGGAACATTATTGCCGGGACACGGCGGTATTCTTGATCGGTTTGACAGTATGATCATCGTATTTACTGTTCTGATCGTACTCGGTATATTCGGTTAAGGGGGAAGTAAAGATGAAACATGTCAGTATCATTGGTGGAACCGGTTCGATTGGTACGCAGACGCTTGATGTCATTGCGGCAAATCCCGATCGTTTTCAATTGGTCAGTTTTGCATTCGGTAAAAATATCGAAGTGGCATTACCCTGGTTAAATCGTTTGCGTCCTGAATTAGTTGCTGTTTTAGATGAGGCGGTAAAAAAACAACTCGAGGCGGTTCTCGACTATTCTCCGACACTTCTCGTAGGAGAAGAGGGATTGATCGCCGTCGCGACGGCGGAAACTGCCGACATCGTGATGACAGCGGTCGTCGGTGCAGTGGGTCTTCGTCCGACACTTGCCGCGATTGAAGCCGGAAAGTCAATCGGATTGGCAAATAAAGAAACGCTGGTAACGGCAGGACATCTCGTCATGAAAAAAGCACGCGAAAAAGGGGTCGCCATCTTGCCGGTTGACAGTGAACATGCTGCGATTTTCCAATGTTTAAACGGTGAACGCCGTCAAGACGTCCGACAAATCATTTTAACAGCATCCGGTGGCAGCTTCCGGGATCAAACACGGGAAGAGTTGGCGAATGTGACTGTCGAACAGGCACTCAATCATCCGAACTGGTCGATGGGAGCTAAAATTACAATTGATTCAGCTACGATGATGAATAAAGGATTTGAAGTGATTGAGGCACACTGGTTGTTTGATGTCACGTATGACGAAATCGACGTCGTTCTTCACCGGGAATCCATCATCCATTCGATGGTTGAATTTAATGATGGCGCGGTCATGGCGCAGCTCGGAATGCCGGACATGCGTGAGCCGATTCAATATGCCCTTACATATCCGTCCCGCCTTGAAATTAAAGGGGGAGAACGGTTAAACTTAAAACAAATCGGACGCCTGAATTTTGCGGAAGCTTCATTTGAACGTTATCCTCTGCTCCGTCTTGCCTTTGAAGCCGGACGTGCGGGTGGATCGATGCCTTCCGTGCTGAATGCTGCGAACGAACAAGCTGTCGACCGTTTTTTAAAAGGGGAAATCAGCTTTTTAGAAATTGAAGCGAGCGTCGAGGCGGCTCTTCAAGCGCATGAAAACATCGAAGATCCGTCTTTGGAACAGATTTTAGAGGCGGATCGTTGGGCCCGTGCATTTGTTGTGTCCCTGTCATTCGCTAACTAAGGATGGGATAACATTGACGACCTTTATATCAATCGTATTGATGTTCGGTGTGCTTGTTGCCGTACATGAATGGGGGCATCTCGTCATGGCGAAACGGGCGGGCATTCTCTGCCGCGAATTTGCCATTGGATTTGGTCCGAAGATTTTTTCTTTTTTCAAGAATGAGACACTGTACACAGTCCGTTTGTTACCGATCGGCGGTTATGTCAAAATGGCCGGTGAAGAACCAGAGTTCGTCGAAGTCAAACCGGGTCAAACAATCGGTATTGCGTTACGTGACGGTGTTATTGAAACCATGTACCTGGATGCTTCCCGTCCGGAAGCCGATCAAGTCGTAACGGTTGAAAAAATTGATCTGTTGCACAAGTTGGAAGTCATCGCGTTACAAGACGAAGTGTCGACACGTTATCCCGTCTCGAAGACGGCTTTTCTAGTCGAGGGACAAACGAAAACACAAATCGCTCCGTATGACCGGACATTCGGATCAAAATCCGTTTGGAAACGTGTCCTTGCGATTGCCGCTGGTCCGGCGATGAACTTTGTTCTCGCCTTCGTTATCTTGTTTGGTTTAGCGTTATATAACGGTTCTCCAACAGGTGACAGTGTCATCGGAACGGTCCAAAAAGGCTCTCCTGCTGACAAAGCCGGTCTTGTTGAAGGCGACCGTATCGTATCCGTTAATGGTGATCAAACGAAACAATGGACCGATTTACGGGCAGGATTCCAAAATCAAGCTGGGAAAGAAACGACCGTTGTCTATGAACGAGACGGTCAAGAACAAACAACCTCGATCACGCCGAAAGTACAACAGCAGGGAGACCAAAAGGTTGGCATTATCGGTGTGACGAATGAAACTGAAAAGTCGTTTGGAACAGCTTTACAAACGGGTGTCTCAGAGACATGGCGGATGTCTACACTGATTGTCGGGGCCGTTGGGGATCTTGTGACAGGCGTCGTCGGTGTCGATCAACTATCTGGTCCGGTCGGTATCGTTAAAATGACCGATCAAGTCGCAGACAGTGGTTTTTCGATGTTATTGACATGGACAGCGTTACTTTCGGTCAATTTAGCGGTATTCAACTTATTGCCACTACCGGCTCTTGATGGTGGACGATTATTGTTCCTCTTCCTGGAAGCGTTACGTGGAAAACCGGTTGATCCGCAAAAAGAAGGGTTGGTCCACTTTGTTGGATTTGCGCTTTTGATGCTCTTGATGTTAGTCGTCACATGGAACGATATCCAGAAATTCTTTTAAATTATTAGTCAAAGGGGTTCACGACTCAAATGAAACAATCCAAACTATTTATGCCAACTTTGCGTGAAGTACCATCCGATGCAGAAGCCATCAGCCACCAACTCCTGTTACGGGCAGGCTTCATGCGTCAAAATGCTGCCGGAATCTATTCCTACCTGCCGTTAGCTAAACGTGTTCTTGCTAAAATCGAGACGATTGTGCGTCAGGAAATGGAAGCAGCTGGAGCGCAGGAACTGTTGATGCCAGCGATTCAGCCGGCAGAATTATGGGAAGAGACAGGTCGTTGGGACATCTACGGTCCGGAACTGATGCGTCTGACGGATCGCCATGACCGCCGGTTTGCGCTTGGTGCTACTCACGAAGAATTGATTACATCGATTGTTCGTGATGAGTTGAACTCTTATAAAAAACTCCCCGTTAACTTGTTCCAAATTCAAATGAAGTACCGTGATGAGCGACGTCCACGCTTCGGATTACTCCGCGGACGCGAATTCATCATGAAAGATGCGTATTCGTTCCATGCGACACAAGAAAGCCTCGAGGACGAATATCAAAATATGTTTGATGCCTACACGAAAATCTTTACCCGCGTAGGACTTGAATTCCGTCCTGTCGTCGCGGACTCCGGTGCGATTGGTGGAAGCGGCACACATGAATTCCACGCTCTAGCTGCAATCGGAGAAGATACGATCGTTTACTCGGATCAGTCGGATTACGCGGCGAACTTGGAAATGGCGGAATCGGTTGATGCTTACACGAAACAAGATCAAACACCGGGAGAGCTCGAAGAAGTGCAGACAGGTGACGCGAAGACGATTGAAGCGGTCAGTGAAGTCTTGGGACTGCCTGCTGTTGAATCAATCAAAACGGTCATCTTCAAGACGGAACAAGGTCTCGTCATGGCGCTTGTCCGCGGAGATCATGAAGTCAACGACATCAAGCTGAAGAACTATCTCGGCGCTTTGGATATCACGATGGCATCCGATGAAGAAATCGAACAGGCACTCCACTCGACGCCAGGGACACTCGGACCAATCGGGGCAGACATGAAAATCGTTGCGGATTATGCGGTTCGGGCATTAACCAATGCCGTCTGTGGTGCCAACAAAGCAGAAACACATTACATCCATGTCGATCCAAGCCGTGATTTCGAAGCGGAGTATACGGACTTACGTTTTGTCGAAGAAGGAGATGTGTCGCCGGACGGTGCGGGACACGTCAAGTTTGCCCGGGGAATCGAAGTCGGGCAAGTCTTTAAGCTCGGGACACGTTATTCCGAAGGCATGAACGCGACGTTCCTCGACGAAGGCGGGAAAGCACAACCGTTGATCATGGGTTGTTACGGAATCGGTGTCTCGCGGACGATGTCAGCCGTCGTCGAACAACATTACGACGAACGTGGCATCATTTGGCCGAAAGCAATCGCACCTTTTGATGTTCATGTGATTGCCGTTAACGGTAAAAATGCCGACCAAATGGAAGTGGCGGAAGCCGTTTACCGCGAACTGACGGAAGCCGGATTCTCGGTGTTGCTCGATGACCGGAAAGAACGTGCCGGCGTTAAATTCGCCGATGCTGACTTGATTGGACTACCGGTACGGATCAACGTCGGGAAAAAAGCGACGGAAGGAATCGTCGAACTGAAGGCCCGCCGTGGCGGGGAATCGGAAGAAGTTCAACAAACAACGCTTCTTGAGGCTGTTCGTTCGCTTTATGAAGGTTTACAATAAGTAATGGGAACGGTCACTTTTTTGCAAAGTGACTGTTTTCTTGTCTCACACCCATTCGCCCCTTGGGCAATCTGCAAGAGGAGGAGGAGTGGCTGTCACGGTGTGAAGAAATAACGACAGCACAAATGCGAGTGGATACACAACAACGCATGTCGCTTTTGATGAGCGATTTAGAATTACCGACAGGAATCGTCGAAGAATTTTTTACCGATGCTTCTCTTGAAAAATTACGGGTTCAAAAAACAACTGCCGTTTGGACGTTTCATATCCGAATCGGACAAGTGTTACCTCAAAATGTTTATCAAATGTTTTATAGCCGGTTGAAAAGCCGTTACCAACAGTTTGCAGAAGTAAAATTACATCTGGAATCGGAACACCGCCCGGATGCCAAACTGTTTATCGATTATTGGCCGTACATCGTTGAAGATCTGGCCGACGCTTCGTCAGCCATGCGGAGCCACTTGAGCCGGGTTCTGCCGGAATACCGGGACAATAAATTATTTATTCCTGTCCGCAGTGAACCGGAGGCGGGCTTCTTAAAAAATGATCTATGCGGTGAAATGCAACTCTTGTACGGGGCTTACGGTTTTCCGAAATTCAATTGCGAACCAGTCGTTCAAATGGATCAGACGGAGCAGGAAGAGTTGCGGAATCAAGTGAAACAAGAGGATATCGAGGAAGCAAAACGAATGCTTGAACTTCAATTCAAGCGGGAACAATCCCGTGACGATGATGAAGGACCAGTCGATATCCGAATTGGAAAACCAATTCAAGACGAAGTGGTTCCGATTAAGACGATTCAAGACGAAGAACGCCGGATTGCGATCCGTGGTCTCGTCTTTTCAGCCGAGAGCCGCGAACTGCGGAGCGGAAAAACAATCTTTACGTTTAAACTGACCGATTATACGGATTCATTGGTTGTTAAAATGTTTGCCCGCGATGAAACAGATGTCAAAATCTTGTCGGCCATTAAAAAAGGGATGTGGATTCAGGTCGCAGGGCGTGTCGAGTTTGATACGTTCCTCCGTGATTTATGCATGATGATTGCGCAGTTATCTGAAGTCAAGATGGAACTTCCGGCTGATCCATGGGCGGGCGAGAAGCGTGTGGAATTGCATGCCCATTCCCAAATGAGTCAGATGGATGCGGTCATGAATGTGACAAAATACGTCGAACGTGCGGCAGCGTGGGGACACCCGGCTGTTGCCATTACGGATCATGCCGGGGCACAGAGTTTCCCGGATGCGTATTATGCCGGAAAGAAAAACGACATTAAGATTTTATACGGCATTGAAGCGAACGTCGTCAATGATGGCGTACAAGTCGCGTATCATCCGGTTGATCAAGAACTAGAGAAAGCGACGTTCGTCGTGTTTGACGTCGAGACAACCGGATTATCTGCCATGTACAACAAAATCATTGAGCTCGCGGCGGTCAAAATTTACGATGGCGATGTCATCGATAAGTTTGAAGCGTTTGCTGATCCGAAACATTTGTTGTCGGCGACGACGATTGATTTGACCGGCATCACGGATGAAATGGTACGCGGGAAACCGGATCCGGAACAAGTCGTCAAGGAATTCATGGACTGGGCGGGTGATTCGATCCTCGTTGCCCACAATGCTTCGTTTGATATCGGTTTCTTGAATGCGACACTACGATCGGGTGGTCATGAGGAATCGATGTTACCCGTCATCGATACGTTGGAACTCGCACGTGTCTTAATGCCGAGCCTTAAAAATCACCGATTGAATACGCTCGCGAAACGATTCGACATTGAGTTGACCCAACATCACCGGGCGATTTATGATGCGGAAGCGACGGGATATTTGATGCTCAAATTGCTGCAGATGGCGGATGAGATGTTCAATATGAAGACCCATCTTTCGCTGAACCGGGAAATGGGAAAAGATATTTCACGGGCCCGCCCGTACCATGCGACGGTTTATGCGAAAAACCGGACCGGACTTAAAAACCTGTACCGCTTGATTTCACTTGCGCATACGAAACACGTCCATCGTGTCGTTCGGACACCACGTTCCCAACTTGTGGCACACCGAGACGGTTTGATCATCGGATCAGCCTGTGATAACGGGGAAGTGTTTGACGCGGCACTCAATAAATCGGATGAGGATTTAGCGAAGGTGATGCGGTTTTATGACTTTATTGAAATTCAGCCACCTGCGATGTACAGTCATTTGATCGAACGGGAAATCGTTCAAAATGAGTTGGAATTGCGGGAATTGATCAAAAAAGTGATTCGCGTGGCAGAAGAAAATGACATTTTGCCGGTCGCGACAGGGAACGTTCACTATTTGGACCAACATGACGCGACATATCGGGAAGTATTGATTCGAACTCAGGGCGGCGCGAATATGCTGAATATGCGTAAACAACTGCCGCCGGCTCATTTCCGGACGACACAGGAAATGATGAGTGATTTTAAATTTTTAGGACCTGACGTATCGGAACGACTGGTCATTACAAACAGTCAGCAAGTCGCCGACTGGTTTGAAAATATCGATATCATTCCGAAGGACTTGTTTACACCTAAAATTGAAGGAGCGGATGAAGAAGTCCGGTCATTATCGTACGACATGGCCCATCACATTTACGGGGATGTCTTACCGGAAATCGTCGAAGCACGCCTTGAAAAAGAGTTAAAATCAATCATCGGTCACGGTTTTGCCGTCATCTATTTGATTTCGCATAAACTCGTTAAAAAATCACTTGACGACGGATATCTCGTCGGTTCACGTGGTTCCGTCGGTTCAAGTCTCGTGGCGACGATGACAGAAATCACGGAAGTCAATCCGTTGCCGCCACATTATGTTTGTCCGAATTGTAAAGAATCGGAATTCTTTGATGACGGATCGGTCGGTTCTGGATTCGATTTACCGGATAAATCATGTAAGACATGTGATATACCGCTGATTAAAGACGGGCATGACATTCCGTTCGAGACGTTCCTTGGATTCAAAGGAGATAAAGTACCCGATATCGATTTGAACTTCAGCGGAGAATATCAACCGAAAGCCCATGCTTATACAAAGGTGTTGTTTGGGGACGACTATGTCTACCGGGCAGGCACGATCGGTACGATTGCCGAAAAAACAGCGTATGGGTACGTCAAAGGGTATCAGTCTGAAAATGATCTCAACTACCGGAATGCCGAAGTGGACCGGCTTGTCAGCGGTGTGACCGGTGTCAAACGGACGACGGGACAACACCCGGGTGGAATCATCGTTGTCCCAGACTACATGGACATCTATGACATCAGCCCGATTCAGTTTCCGGCGGATGATATGGGATCCGAGTGGAAAACGACTCACTTTGATTTCCACTCGATTCACGATAACTTGTTGAAGCTCGATATCCTCGGACACGATGATCCGACGATGATCCGGATGTTGCAAGATTTGTCGGGGCGCGATCCGAAAACGATTCCCGTCGACGATGCGGAAGTCATGAAGATCTTCAGTTCGACGGAATCGATTGGTGTCACACCGGAACAGATTGACTCGAAAACCGGTACGCTCGGAATTCCGGAGTTTGGGACAAAGTTTGTCCGGCAGATGCTTGAAGAAACAAAGCCGACGACGTTTTCGGAGCTGGTTCAGATTTCCGGTCTGTCCCACGGAACCGATGTCTGGCTTGGCAATGCGAGTGAATTGATTTATAACGGCACGTGCGAACTGAAAGACGTCATCGGATGCCGGGATGACATCATGGTCTATTTGATTTATGCCGGACTTGAACCATCACTCGCCTTTAAAATCATGGAGTCGGTCCGTAAAGGGAAGGGTCTTTCGATTGAGATGGAAGAAGCGATGATTGAAAATCATGTGCCGCTTTGGTACATCGATTCATGCAAAAAAATCAAGTACATGTTCCCGAAAGCCCATGCGGCGGCATATGTTTTGATGGCTGTCCGGATTGCTTATTACAAAGTCCACCATCCGATGTATTATTACGCGTCGTACTTCACGGTCCGGGCCGGTGATTTCGATATCGGCGCAATGAACAAAGGATCGGCTGCCGTCCGCAAAGTTTTACAGGATATTAAGGATAAAGGATTTGAAGCGACGGCGAAGGACAAAGGACTTTACACGGTACTTGAGATTGCGCTTGAGATGATTGAGCGCGGGTTTACCTTCAGTAAAGTTGACTTGTACAACTCGAGTGCCTCGGAGTTTTTAATTGACGGCAATACGTTGCTGCCACCGTTTGATGCTGTCACCGGACTTGGGACAAACGCGGCGAAACAAATCGTCGAAGCCCGAAAAGGTGGCGAGTTCCTGTCGAAAGAAGATTTGCAAAAACGGGCAAAACTCTCGAAATCGATTATCGAAACGCTGGATAATCTCGGGTGTTTAGAAGGTCTTCCAGATGAGAACCAACTCTCGTTATTTGACCTCTAAAGCCTTGTGGATGCTTGCTTAAGACGGTGCATTATGCTATATTGAGTGAGGAAATGTTTTTTATACTACGACTTGGAAGGAGTAGGGGGACCTGCTCCTTTCTTGTTTGTTTTTTGAAGGAGGATGAAGATGACGAACGTAACTGAGAAGGTCGAACAACTCGCAAAACCGATCGTAGAACGTGAGGGGATGGAGCTTGTCGACGTCGAATTCGTCAAAGAGGGGGCGGATTGGTTCCTACGTGTCTCCATCGATAAGGACGGTGGCGTTGACCTGGAAGACTGTGTCAACATCAATGAAAAGTTATCGGAAGCATTAAATCAAGATGATCCGATTGACGAACCCTACTATTTAGATGTTGCGAGTCCAGGTGCCGAACGACCACTCAAAAAAACTGAGGATTTCGAAAAGGCAATCGGGAAACATGTGTACATCAAGACACATGACCCGGTCAAAGATGCGACGGAATTTGAAGGTACATTACTGGCTTATTCTGAAGAAATGCTTGAGCTCGAAGTCCGTGTGAAGACACGCAAATTGAAAATTGAAATACCGGTGAACAAGATCGCGATGGCGCGGCTTGCGGTAGTGTTCTAAGGAAAGGAAGAGAACGATGGGACCACAGTTACTCGAAGCAATCGAACAGATCGCAAAAGAAAAAGAGATTGATAAAAATATCATCATCGATGCGCTGGAACAGGCATTGATTTCCGCTTACCGTCGCAATTTTGGAAAAGAGTCGGAGGCTGTAAAGGTCGAGTTCGACCAGAAGACAGGAGACATCCGTGTCTTTGCGCTCAAAGAAGTCGTCGAGCGGTTAACACAGCCGGAAGAACAGCTGTCACTCGAAGAAGCGCATGAAATCGATCCGACGTATGAGTTGGGAGATTTCCACAAAGTCGAAGTCACACCAGGTGATTTTGGACGTGTTGCGGCACAAACGGCCAAACAAATCGTCACACAAAAAATGCGTGAAGCAGAGCGGGAACGCATTTACAATCACTTTGCTGACCGTGAAGACGAAATCATGACGGGAATGGTCGAACGTCAAGATGCACGTAATCTTTACGTCAACCTCGAAGGTATTGAAGCCGTATTGACGACACATGAACAGATGCCGAATGAACGCTTTGGAATTCGGGAATACATTAAAGTGTACGTCACGAAAGTCGATCCGATGGTCAAAGGATCAGGCGCATCGATTCTCGTCTCGCGGACGCATCCAGGTTTATTAAAACGTCTGTTTGAAATCGAAGTGCCGGAGATTGCAAGCGGTGAAGTCGAAGTGAAATCGGTGGCACGTGAAGCCGGTGACCGTTCGAAAATCGCGGTGGCTTCAGAACAAATCGATCCAGTCGGCGCATGTGTCGGTCAAAAAGGAGCACGTGTTCAACACATCGTGGATGAGTTGAACGGTGAAAAAATTGATATCGTCCGTTATTCAGACGATCCAAGAGAGTATGTCGCCAATGCCCTCAGTCCGGCACAAGTCGTTGCGGTATATGTCAATGAACCGGCAAAAGCAACAATCGTTGTCGTACCGGACTTCCAATTGTCACTCGCTATCGGAAAACGTGGTCAAAATGCACGTCTTGCAGCGAAATTGACAGGGTGGAAGATCGACATTAAGAGCGAGACAGAAGCCGAATCGATGGAATTGAAGGATGTTTTCTCAAAAGTCGAACCTGTAACAGAAGCAGTTGACGTGGAAGCGGTCCAAGTCGAAGGCGAGGAATAATTCGTGCAAAAAAAGGTACCATTACGAAAATGTGTCATCACACAAGAAATGCGTCCTAAAAAAGAGTTAATTCGGGTCGTCCGAACACCTGACAGTGAGGTTGTCGTCGATCTTAATGGTAAAATGAATGGGCGGGGCGCCTATTTGACAAAGGATGCCACGGTTATTGCGACAGCAAAAAAGAAACGCACACTCGATCATCATCTGAAAGTGAAAACGACAGATGCATTATACGATCAATTGCTTGCGATCGCGGGAGGTACACATGAGTAAATGGGAATCGCTCCTTGGTCTCGCGAACCGAGCGCGGAAAGTGACGACTGGAGAAGAACTCGTACTGAAAGAAGTACGGGGGGGACAAGCCAAACTCGTCCTCTTAGCAGCAGATGCGGGGGCTGCCACGCGTAAGAAAGTGACGGATAAGTGTACAAGTTATCGTGTTCCGTACATTGAAGTCGGGGATCGAAACATTCTTGGACATGCACTTGGGAAAGACGCGCGTGTTGTCGTGTCAGTCAACGAAGCCGGATTTGCGAAAAAGCTAACGGAACTCCTCTCGAACGATTAACT
This sequence comes from Caryophanales bacterium, assembly GCA_902363455.1. GTDB lineage: Bacteria > Bacillota > Bacilli > Exiguobacteriales > Exiguobacteriaceae > Exiguobacterium_A. The sequence goes on from CABJAC010000001.1 coordinate 958,316, forward strand.
GGAGGTGGATCTTTTGGGTAAACGTGTATACGAATTCGCGAAAGAACAGAACGTAACGAGTAAGCAGGTCATCGCCCAGCTCGAAAAGCTGGAAAAACCGGTCAAGAATCATATGGCGGTTTTAGATGAACAGACAGTACAGCAACTCGACAAAGTATTTAATCCCGAGAAACATCGGGTCCAAAAAACGGAGGCTCCAAAACAAGTGAAATCAGACAATAAACCGAACAGACCAGGAACATCTAACAAACCAGCAGGGAACCAATCACGCAATACAAAAGGCGGACGTCCGGAATTCGGAAACCGCAACAACCGTGGCGGTAAACGCCGTCCACAGAAAAAAGTAGAACCACGCAAATTAGAAGTAGCCGATCCGAACTCGAAATCAAGTCAACGAAAAGCAGCACGCCGGGCACAAGAAGAAGCAATGGCGAACGTTGTTCAATACGCAGACAACTTAACAGTCGGCGAATTGGCTGAAAAAATGGACAAAAAGCCAAACGAACTCATCATGAAATTAATGGGAATGGGTGTCATGGCGACAATTAACCAAGATCTTGATGATGAGACCGTTGAATTGCTTGCGTCTGACTTCGGATTTGAAGTTGAGAAGACGGTCAAAGTCGATGAAACAGACTTTGATGCGTATGAACTGAATCTCGATAACTATGAATTGTCAGAACGTCCACCGGTCGTTACGATCATGGGACACGTTGACCACGGTAAAACGACGTTGCTTGACTCAATCCGAAACACAAAAGTCACTGCAGGCGAAGCCGGCGGAATCACGCAGCACATTGGTGCGTACCAAGTTGAAATCGAAGGAAAGAAAATTACGTTCCTCGATACACCAGGTCACGCCGCGTTTACGACAATGCGGGCACGTGGGGCAGATGTCACGGATATCGCTATCATCGTCGTTGCTGCAGATGACGGTGTCATGCCACAAACAGAAGAAGCAATCAGCCATGCGAAGGCAGCCGGCGTTCCTATCATCGTCGCTGTCAACAAGATGGATAAAGAAGGCGCTAATCCAGACCGTGTCAAACAAGAATTGACTGAGTTTGAACTCGTTGCCGAGGACTGGGGCGGTGACACGATCTTCGTACCGGTTTCAGCACTTAAGGGAGACGGCATCGATGAGTTGCTTGAGATGATTCTGCTTGTCTCAGAAGTTCAAGAATACAAATCAACACCTGACATGCACGGACGCGGAACAGTCATCGAGGCGAAACTCGACAAAGGTCGTGGACCGGTCGCAACATTACTCGTTCAACACGGAACACTCCGTGTCGGAGATCCAATCGTTGTCGGTCATACATTCGGCCGGATCCGGGCAATGGTCAACGATATCGGTCGTCGTGTCAAAGAAGTTGGTCCGTCGACACCAATCGAAATCACGGGCTTAAACGATGTACCAAAAGCCGGAGATCAATTCTTTGCGTTTGAAGATGAGAAAAAAGCCCGTCAAATCGGGGAAGCGCGTTACCAACGTGAAATCGAGGCGCAACGCCGCGATTCAGCGAAAGTCAGCTTAGAAGACCTCTTCGACCGGATCAAAGAAGGCGAAGTCAAAGACCTCAACATCATCATCAAAGGTGACGTTCAAGGGTCTGTCGAGGCACTTGCCGGTTCACTCAAGAAAATTGATGTCGAAGGTGCTAAAATCAACATCGTCCACTCAGGTGTTGGTGCCATCACAGAAGGTGACGTCATCTTGGCTTCAGCAGCCAATGCGATCATCATCGGCTTTAACGTCCGTCCGGATGGGAATGCTAAATCGATGGCCGATCAAGAGAAGGTTGAAATTCGCCTTCATAAAATCATCTACAACGCGATTGAAGAAATCGAACAAGCGATGAAAGGTCTTCTTGACCCTGAATTCGTTGAGAAAATCATCGGTCAAGCAGAAGTTCGTGACGTCATCAAAGTCTCGAAAGTCGGCACGATTGCAGGTGGATATGTCACTGAAGGTAAACTGACACGTGCAGCAGGTGTTCGTGTTGTTCGTGACAGCATCGTTATTTATGAAGGAAAGCTCGATACGTTGCGCCGCTTCAAAGACGACGTCAAAGAAGTAGCAGCCGGTTACGAGTGTGGAATCAAGATTGAACGTTACGACGATATCAAAGTAGACGATGTCATCGAAGCGTTTGTCATGGAAGAAGTTAAACGCAAGTAACAGAACGGATCAGAATCCGAACTGGAGGGATATAGAATGAGCGTACGTTCCAATCGTGTAGCAGAGCAAGTGCGTAAAGAGATTACGCAAATGTTGATTAAAGATGTGAATGATCCGCGCGTCAAGGCGGTTACGGTAACTGGTGTTGAAGTCACCGGTGACTTACAGCAAGCAACAATCTTTTATTCGGTGCTCGGTGATGAAACAGTGCGTGAAGAAGCGCGCGTTGGTCTTGAAAAATCAAAAGGGTTCATGCGTAAGGAAATCGGATCACGGATTCGTTTACGGAAGACACCTGAACTGTTATTTGAGATTGACACATCAGTCGAGTACGGATCACGGATTGACGAGTTGCTCCGGAACTTGAACAAGGATTAAACAGGACAAGGGCAACCACAGGCGTGGTTGCCCTTTTTTAGAAGGGAAGGAAGCGATTAAAATGGAACCAATAGGTGTATTACCTTTAGATAAGCCGGCCGGCATGACGAGTCATGATTGTGTGTTTCGACTGCGTCGCCTTTTTCAGACAAAAAAAGTCGGACATACCGGAACACTTGATCCGGAAGTCACAGGTGTCTTACCGATCTGTCTCGGACGAGCGACAAAGCTTGCCCGTTTCATTACAGACGAAGGAAAACGATATGCGGCAGAAGTGACGATTGGATATGCGACGACAACGGAAGACGCGCATGGTGAGACGGTGCAGGAAACTCCGGTCGAACCGGACAGCATCTCACGGGAAGCCATCGACGAGATCTTACAACAACTGACGGGTCAGTTGCAGCAGACACCGCCTTATTACTCGGCCGTCAAAGTGAATGGGAAAAAATTGTACGAATACGCCCGTAAAGGGATCGAAGTGGAACGACCGACTCGAATCGTTCAAATTGATACGCTGGAACGAACGTCCGGACTGACTTTTGAAAACGGGATCTGCCGTTTTCGCATCGAGATTGCATGTGGAAAAGGGACATATATCCGGACGCTTGCCGTTGAAATCGGTCAACGTTTAGGTTATGCGGCTCACATGAGTGAGTTGCGCCGTACGAGTTCGGGTGCGATGTCTGAAACAGAAGCTGTGACGCTTGCCACGCTTGAAGCATGTGAGACTGTGGAAGAGCGCATGCAATATGTTTTGCCGATTGAACAAGTCATTCAAAAGTGGCCGCGCATGACAGTAAACGCTGAAACGGCAGCCCGAGTGTTGAATGGGGCAAAATTACCAGGCATTCCGGTCGAATTTGAACGATTTACTGTCTATAATGAAGAAGGCATCCCTTTAGCGATCTATCGACTGGATTCCGAGATCAATATGGGACGCGTGGAAGTCATGTTACAAATCGATTAGGATCGGAGAGATCAGGAATGGACATCATTCATTTAACATATCCAGAACAACCAGTAGAAGATCCGGCTGTCATCGCACTCGGCTTTTTTGATGGTGTTCATCTTGGACATCAGCGTGTTTTACAGGCGGCAATCGAAAAAAGCCGCGAACTGCATCTGCCGGTAGCGGTTATGACGTTTGATCCTCATCCCAAACAAGTACTTGGTAATGGAACGGAACAAATCCTCTACATTACACCGCTTGACCGAAAACTTGAAAAGATGGCGCAACTTGGTATTGACCGCGTTTATGTCATCGAATTCACAGTCGCTTTTTCAGAGTTATCCCCGCAGGACTTCGTCGATCATTATTTAATTGCCGCCGGAGCCCGTCATATCGTCGCCGGTTTTGACTATTCGTATGGTCGGTTCGGCGCAGGAAAAATGGAAACACTTGATTTTCACAGCCGGGGACGATTTGAGCACACGATTGTTTCGGAACATCAAGCACAGAATGAAAAAATCAGTTCGACGCGTATTCGTCAGTTGCTCGCTGCGGGTTCTGTCACGGAAGCAGCTAATTTATTAGGAGAACCGTATCAAACGAAAGGAATCGTCATTCATGGTGATGCGCGGGGCAGACAAATTGGTTTTCCAACGGCTAATATTCGTCCCGAATTTGCCTATGTCATTCCAAAGTTAGGTGTCTATGCGACGTTTGTTCATTTAGAAGACGGACGAAAATTTCCGGCAATGACAAATATCGGACGCCGTCCGACGTTTTATGAAACGGGAGAAGTCAGCATCGAAACACACCTGTTACAATTTGATGAAGATCTGTATGGACAAGAACTAAAACTCGAATGGATGGCGTACTTACGGGACGAACAAGCGTTTGACGGTATCGAGAGCTTAAAAACCCAGCTCGCACACGATAAAATTGAAGCGATGCAGGCATTAACGGTTTGACAGACGGTCAGCGGTTCGATATGATGAGTCAGTACGAATACGTACAGCCGGTTGGCTTGGCATCAGGTCTCACCATCCGATGCTCGGCAACACGGTCATTCAAAAGATGGAGGTGGAGTGACAATGGCACTCACTAAAGAACGTAAAAACGAAATTATCGAAGCTTATGCTACGAAACAAGGCGATACTGGTTCGCCGGAAGTACAAGTTGCTGTTTTAACTGAACAGATCACAACTTTGAACGATCACTTACGTACACACAAAAAGGATCACCACTCACGTCGTGGTCTCTTGAAAATGGTTGGTCGTCGCCGTAACTTGCTCACATACCTTCGTAACAAGGATGTTTCACGTTACCGTTCATTGATCGAGCGTCTTGGTCTTCGTCGCTAATCGGAACAGATCAACAAGGAAGCAGGAGCATCGTCTCCGGCTTCTTTTTTTTTGCCGATTCATGGACATTTGACGTCAGAACATCCATAATTAGATTTGAATGAAAAAACGGATAGAAGTGAGAGGGGATTTGTGCATGTCACAAACAAAACAGACGTTTTCGACCGAGCTCGGTGGACGTCCTTTAACAATTGAAATCGGTCAACTGGCCAAACAAGCAAACGGAGCAGCGTTGATCCGCTACGGTGAGACGGCAGTTCTCGCAACGGTTGTTGCATCTAAACAACCAAAAGACTTGGATTTCTTCCCATTAACAGTGAACTATGAAGAAAAATTATATGCTGCCGGTAAAATTCCAGGTGGCTTCCTAAAACGTGAAGGGCGTCCAGGTGAAAACGCGATTTTGACATCACGTTTGATCGACCGTCCAATCCGTCCATTGTTCCCGGATGGATTCCGTCATGATATTCAAGTCGCAACAACGGTCTTGTCTTCTGATGAAGATAACTCGCCGGAAGTCGCAGCAATGATCGGGGCATCAATCGCGTTGTCGATTTCAGACATTCCGTTTGACGGACCGATTGCCGGTGTAACGATTGGGCGTGTGAACGGTGAGTTCATCATCAATCCGACGATGAGTCAAGCGGCTGAAAGTGATATTGACCTTCAAGTTGCCGGAACGAAACATGCGGTCAACATGGTTGAAGCCGGTGCAAAAGAAGTTTCGGAAGAAGCGATGCTCGAAGCGATTCTCCTCGGACATGATGTGATCAAGACCTTGATTGCGTTCCAAGAAGAAATCGTCGCAGCTGTCGGTCAAGAAAAATTCGCCTATACGGTCTCTTCGTTTGACGAGACACTTGTCAACCGTTTAAAATCAGACGCACTGGCAGAAGTGACGACGGCCGTTCAAGTCGAAGAAAAACAAGCACGTGATCTTGCCATCAACGAAGTCATTTCGAAATACATCGATCAATATGCAGCAGACGATTCTATTACGGAAGCGCAATTAGCGGAAGTTTCAGGAGTCTTGAATAAATTCGTCAAAACCGAAGTGCGTCGATTGATCACAGAAGATAAAGTCCGTCCAGATGGACGAGGACTTGCTGAGATTCGTCCACTCGATTCAGAAATCGGGCTGTTGCCACGTGCACACGGTTCAGGTCTCTTCACTCGTGGTCAAACACAGGTCTTGTCTGTTGCGACGCTTGGTGTCGCAGGAGATGCGCAAATCATCGATGGTCTTGGTTTGAAAGCGGAGAAACGTTTCATGCACCATTACAACTTCCCGCCGTTCTCAGTCGGGGAAGCACGTCCGATGCGTGCGCCGGGTCGTCGTGAAATTGGTCACGGAGCACTCGGAGAACGTGCCTTGTTACCGGTTCTTCCTTCAGAAACAGATTTCCCGTACACGATCCGTCTTGTTTCAGAAGTTCTGGAATCAAACGGTTCGTCTTCACAAGCATCAATTTGTGGTTCGATTCTTGCCATGATGGATGCTGGAGTCCCATTGAAAGCACCAGTTGCCGGTATCGCGATGGGCTTGATCAAAGAAGGCGAAAATTACTCAATCTTAACTGACATTCAAGGAATGGAAGACCATCTCGGCGATATGGACTTTAAAGTCGCAGGAACAAAAGATGGTGTCACTGCCCTTCAAATGGATATGAAGATTGGCGGCATTACACGTCAAATCTTAGAAGAAGCACTCGAACAAGCACGCCTTGGTCGTTTACACATCCTCGAGCACATGAATTCAGTGATTGCTGAACCACGTGTTGAGTTGTCTAAGTACGCGCCAAAAATCGTTACATTGAAAATCAATCCGGATAAAATCCGCGATGTGATTGGACCCGGCGGTAAAGTCATCAACGGTATCATTGATGAAACAGGTGTCAAAATTGATATCGATCAAGACGGAACGGTCTTCATCGCGTCGACGGATCAAGACGGCATCAACCGGGCACGTCAATTGATTGAAGAGATCGTCCGTGAAGTTGTCATCGGAGAAGAATTTGACGGAACGGTTCGCCGCGTTGAAAAATTCGGTGCGTTCGTTGAATTGTTCAAAGGCAAAGATGCACTCGTACACATCTCGGAACTGGCACTTGAGCGTGTCGGTCAAACCGAAGACGTCGTTAAATTGGGTGACAAGTTGAAAGTCCGTGTCACGGAAGTGGATGACAAAGGACGTGTTAACGCGTCGCATAAAGTATTGCTTGTCGAAGGTATGAATGCTGAAGATCGTGCGGCATACGAAGAAAAGAAAAAAACAGAGCGTGAAAACCGCCCGCCGCGTCGGGATACCGGATCTCGCCCACCACGTGACGGACAGCGTCCACCACGTCGTAACTAATGAAAACAAAGGTGGCTCAACGGTGCGAAAATGTGCACCGCGGGCCACCTTGTTTCATATTTAAAGGAGGAGTAAACCATGGTCGAAAGACTTGTATTAGATAATGGCGTTCGAATCGTCAGCGAACGAATTGAGAATGCCCGAAGTGTAGCCACCGGTATTTTTATTAAAGCCGGTTCACGGACTGAAACCATTGAAGAGCATGGAATCAGTCATTTAATCGAACATATGATGTTCAAGGGGACGAAAAAGCAATCGGCAAAAGAAATAGCCGTTTATTTTGACCGCTTGGGTGGTAATATTAATGCATTCACGAGTAAAGATCAGACCTGCTATTACGTTAAGACGTTGGATGAGCATGCGATCACGGCATTTGATGTCCTGGCAGACATGTTTTTGGAATCGACGTTTGACGAAGAGGAACTCGAGAAAGAAAAACGGGTCGTGATTGAAGAAATTAAAATGTACGAGGATACTCCGGATGATTTAGTACATGAGTTGCTAGCAGTGGCGGCCTATGGAGACGATGTCATGGCACGGCCCATTCTTGGAACAGAGGAAAGTGTGAAACGCATCAACCGCCAAATGATTGTGGAATATCTTCAAGAAGCCTACGCACCGGAACAAATCGTCATTTCTGTTGCCGGTCACGTAACAGATGAGTTAATTACACAAATCAAAGATCGATTTGAGCAATTACAGGCAAGCGGAGCAGTCCGTCAAATTGAAGAACCTGTTTTAAAAAGTGACGCCTTACGCAAGGAAAAAGATACGGAACAAGTGCATGTCTGTTATAACTTCCGGTCAATTCCTTCTGCAGACGATCGTTTACCGACGTTGGCTTTGCTTAATAATGCGTTCGGTGCAACGATGTCAAGTCGACTGTTTCAGTCCATTCGGGAGGACCGTGGATTAGCCTACTCTGTCTTTTCCTACTATACGACGTTTGATGACCATGGAACCTTTACGATTTACGTTGGAACATCAAAAGAAACGTTGGCTGAAGTCGAGACGGTTCTTGCGTCTGAAATCAATCAATTGCTCGAACATGGTTTGACGGAAAAAGAACTAGAGGACGGAATCGAGCAGTTAAAAGGCTCTTTAATTTTAGGGAACGAGAGCACTTCAAGTCATATGAATCGGAATGCCCGAAATGAACTCCATTTAGGTATGCATCCGACTCTGGAAGACGTCATAAAAGAAGTGGAGCAGATAACACCCGCTCACGTTCAGGAAATGATTGCGTATATTTTTAGTGAACCGCCGGCTAAAGCCTATATCTTGCCGGAACTTGATGAGGCAGACCTTGAAACCGAGTAAGCCTTACCCTACACTGAAATAGCAGGTAACTGAAAAACAAGTTGTTGAGAAAGAAGGAATACCTTTGAAATTAACTGAATTAATCGAAGTCATTCAGACTCAGAAAACGGAACGTATGGTAGAGGTGGACGTAACCTCTTTAACAACGGATTCGCGCGATGTGAAGCCTGGTACATTATTTGTTGCCATTAAAGGATACACAGTGGACGGACACGATTATGCCAAACAAGCCGAAGCACAGGGAGCTGTTGCCATCGTGTCAGAACGTCTGCTTGATGTGACGATTCCTGTTATTCTTGTTCGAAGTACGACACGTGCAATGGCAGAACTGGCCGGTAAATTTTATGATTATCCTTCGGAAAAGATGCGGATGATTGGAATTACGGGAACAAACGGGAAAACGACGACAACGACCATCGTACGTGATGTGTTGGCGCAATTAGGGCGAAAAACAGGCATCATCGGGACTGTTGAAGTTAAGATTGGTGACCGGGTGATTCCAAGTCGGAATACGACTCCTCAAAGTTCGGAACTGCAGGCCTTTTTCCACCAAATGCGCCAAGAAGGCGTCGAAGATGTCATCATGGAAGTTTCTTCGCATGGACTAGAACTGGGTCGCGTGGCGGGGACAGACTTTGATATTGCTGGATTTACGAACTTGACACACGATCATCTTGATTTTCATAAGACGATTGAAAACTACGCGCGGGCCAAAGGATTGCTTTTTGCCCAATTGGGACAACGGCTGTCGGACAAAAAAGTAGCCGTTTTAAATGCGGATGATGAAACGAGTGACTTGTTTGAGATGATGACAGGGGCACGTGTCCTGACATACGGGATTGAGAAACCGGCTGATCTGCAAGCCAAACACATTACACAGACGCTTCAAGAAACTACGTTTACGATGGAGTATCAAGAAGAATCCATTGAATTGACGGTTCAATTCATCGGTCGATTCAATGTCTACAACTTACTGCTTGCGACCGGTATTTTACTGTCGTCAGGATACAGCTTGACTGAGATTTCGAATGCGATCACTCAGATTCAACCGGCAAAAGGACGAATGCAGCGTTTACCGATTGACGGTTATAATATTTACGTCGACTACGCCCATACGCCGGACGGAATTGAACAATGCTTAAAAGCTTTAGTGGATGTTCCGAAAGAAAATATCGTCTTTTTGATCGGAACAGGTGGAAATCGCGATGTAACGAAACGACCGATGATGGGTCAACTCGCGTCGACGTATGCCGGAACCGTCGTGATCACGACCGACGATCCCCGGTTCGAATCATACGAGTCGATTACATCCGGTATCGCGTCGGGGATGCTCCACGATCAATTCGTTGAGATCGGTGACCGGGAAGAGGCGGTCCGCTACGCAGCGCGCCTTGCTCGTCCGGACAATATCGTCATCTTAGCAGGAAAAGGGCATGAAAAATATCAAATCATTGGGGATGAGAAGACGCCCCTCGACGAAGAACAACTCGTCAAAGAGATGATACGCCAATTGGAGGAAAAGAAGTGACTTACCAACAACTTGAAATTGAACAGACGCAGTTTGAACAGTTTGTAAAAACTCATCCGAAAGGAGATCTTTTGCAATTGCCTGCTTGGGGATCCGTTAAGGCAGCGACCGGTTGGACACATGAACGGATTGCGATCGGAACGGCAGATGGACAAGTAGAAGGAGTCGCACTTTTGCTGTTTAAAAAAGTTCCGAAACTGCCGTTCACGTTATGTTACGCACCCCGTGGATTCGTCGTTGACTATACGGATCTAGAAGCGGTTGCCGCTTTACGGGATGTTGCTGTTCGTGTCGCCAAACAACGGAAAGCCATTACGATTAAACTGGATCCGAACGTCAACCGGACGGAATATCCGAACTTACTGCAGGATATGAAGACTTTAGGATTTAAGCATAACGGATTCGGAGGCGGATTTGATTATGCGCAACCACGTTTTACGATGGAAACAAGTCTGGAAGGATCGGAAAAAGAGATCTTTGACCGCTTTCATTCCAAGTTCCGCTATAATGTCCGTTTGGCAGAACGAAAAGGGATTGTCTGTTATGAAGCATCACGTGAGGAACTCAAGACATTTGCGAACCTGATGGTCGAAACGGGCGAACGTGATGGTTTCTCGATCCGTGGTCTTGATTATTTTGAAAATCTGTATGATCATTTGCGCCCGACTGGAGACGCGGCATTGTTTTTGACTAAACTGGACGTTGTCCGGGCACTTGAAAATACAGAAGCGGCTCTATTACAAGCAGATAAAGAATTAACGAAAATTCATCGTCAGCTTGAAAAAGAAACGATTGAGAAGAAAATCAACAGTTTAAATAATCGACTCGAACAGACGACGGCTCAGATTGAAAAGGCAGAGAAGTCGAAAACAGAATTGATGGCGATTGCGGCTAAACATCCAGACGGTGTGATTCTTTCAGGCGGCTTATTGACTCTAGCCGGTCGACGGTCGTATTACCTGTACGGTGCCTCGTCAAACGAATACCGTGAGTTTATGCCAAATCATTTAATGCAATGGACAATGATGCGTCATGCGAAAGCACATGGAGCCATCTCATATGATTTTGGTGGTGTGAGTGGATCGACGGATCCGGACGACCATTATGCTGGATTGTATGCTTTTAAATCCGGCTGGGGGAGCGAGATGATTGAAAAAATCGGTGAGTTTGACTATGTTCTGAACAAACCGCTATCTATCTTGCTGGAAACTGGATTACCGATTCTTCAAAAAATTCGGAAGAAGCTGCGCCGCTGATGAAACGGGGAACAATCTTCGGATGGATTTTGTTCCTGCTTGCCATGTTTGCCATCGGATTGTTTCTTGCAGCTTTTATGAACCGGATGCCGAGCATTTTAATTGATCAGCCGGAACTCGGCATTGAAAGCTGTCCGCGGGATTTTGCTGGTGAAGAGCGGCTCATCAATGACAGTGCCGATCAGTTGAAACAGCTTCACCCGGCGGTTAGTGCGGGGGCGAAAGATTTAATACGCCTCAGTCATTCCTGCTATAACATCGATATTCGAATCACCCAAGGCTATCGAACGAAAAAACAGCAGGATGCTTTGTACGAACAAGGACGTTCTCAAGCAGGAGAAGTCGTAACCAATGCACGTGGCGGAGAATCGATGCATAATTATGGTTTAGCCATCGATTTTGTTCAAATCATAGACGGGGATATTTCCTACGATTTAGACTATGACGGTAATCAATCAGGTAAAAGTGACTGGCGAGAAGTCGCTGCTGTCGGAAAAGCACTCGGGTTCGAGTGGGGTGGTGACTGGAAACGATTCGTGGATTATCCGCACTTTGAGATGACATTTGGTTATTCCTTGGACGAACTTCAAGCGGGTGAGCGACCAAACCGTCAGGAAAAAGCAAAGCGAACAGAAGAAATCGAGAAACTGTTGAATCCGTAAAACGAACATCGTGTGGACCGAAAGAGTGGTCACACGATGTTTTTTTTCGTTTTCACCATCCCTGTTGTTGGCAGAACGGCAAAGTTCGGCTAGAATAGTGATAGTGATAAGTGGACGGCTCACGAAAAGTGAATATAAATAGGAGGTCATATTGTGTCAAAGAAAAAGACGGAAAAGGTAAGCGTCTTTGCTCTTGGTGGCGCCGGTGAAATCGGTAAGAACATGTACGTCGTCGAACTCGACGAGGACATCTTCGTAATCGATGCCGGATTAATGTTCCCAGGAGATGAGATGCTTGGAATTGATAAAGTCATTCCAGACATTAGTTATTTAAAAGAGAATAAAGAGCGGATTCAAGGGATTTTCATTACCCATGGACACGAGGATCACATTGGTGCCCTCAGCTATGTGTTACGGGACTTAAAAGTACCGGTTTATGGAACACGCTTAACGCTCGGTTTGATTGAAATTAAATTAAAAGAAGCCGGTTTATTGAAAAAGGCAGATCTTCGTCCAATTGATGCCAAGACGAAATTAACCGTAGCAGGTCATTTCATTACATTTTTCCGTGTCAATCACTCGATTCCGGATGCAGTCGGGGTATGTATCCAAACGTCACAAGGGGCAATCGTACACACGGGAGACTTTAAGTTCGATTATACGCCGGTTGACGGAAAACAAGCTGATTTCGGGAAAATTGCAGCGATTGGTCAGCGTGGTGTTCTCTGCCTCTTATCGGACTCGACGAATGCAGAACGTCCCGGAATGTCCGGTTCAGAATCAACGGTTGGTTCAGAACTAAATGATGTCATCTACGAGGCACCGGGTCGTGTCATCGTTGCTTCATTCGCATCAAACGTGCACCGTTTGCAACAAGTATTTGCAGCGGCAGAAGCCAACAACCGAAAAGTGGCGGTTGTCGGTCGCAGCATGGTCAATATCGTTGAGGTCGCTCAACGTTTAAACTACTTACGGTTTAAACAAAAAACGTTGGTTGAACTGTCCGATATCAATCGCCTCGATGACAATCAAGTCGTCATTTTGACGACTGGTTCGCAAGGTGAACCGATGGCAGCCCTCACACGTATGGCGCGTAATGCCCATAAACAGGTCAACATTCGTCTGAATGATACGGTCGTTGTCGCGGCTTCACCGATTCCGGGAAATGAAAAATCTGTCTCGAAAACGATTGATCTCTTGTTCCGCGCGGGAGCGAATGTCATTTACAATCAGCGCAAAGTCCACGTGTCCGGTCACGGACATGCAGAAGACTTAAAATTAATGCTGAACTTGATTAAACCGAAATTCTTCGTTCCGATTCATGGGGAATTCCGGATGCAGAAGGCACACAGCCGCTTAGCACAAACAGTTGGTGTCAATGCGAACAACATCTTTATCATCGAAAACGGAGATGTCGTTGAGTTCGAAAAACGAAAAGCCCGGATGTCGCGCAAAGTGAATGCCGGAAACGTCTTGATTGACGGTATCGGTGTCGGAGATGTCGGGAATATCGTGTTACGGGATCGCCGCCTGTTGTCACAAGATGGCGTCGTTCTCTGTGTCATAACGATCAGTCGTAAAAATAAAACGATTGTCTCCGGACCGGAAATCATTTCACGTGGATTCGTCTACATGCGCGAATCAGAAGACATGATCAACGAAGCCAACCGAATCGTTGCAAAACAATTGCAAGGAAAACTGACGGGCGAGTTGGACTGGACAGAAATGAAATCATTGATTCGTGACAAGTTAAGTTCGTATTTATACGAACAAACAAAACGTCGTCCGATGATTTTACCGATCATCATGGAAATTTAACAAAAGGAGCGACTCAGGGAGGCCGGATAGATGGTCAGCTGAGTCGTTTTTTTATCAGGAGGTCAGAGAAAGATGGCAACGACAAAAAAAGGACCGGTCCGGAAAACACCAGCGCGAAAGCGGCCACCGGCAAAAAAACGTCCATCTGTGAAAAAACAGCGACAACCCATCCAATACCGTACATATGCAGCAATCATCGCGGTCCTGTCTTTGTTGGCCTATATCCTGTCACTTGGACAGTTTGGACGTGTCGGCGAAGTGTTGGCTCAATTCGCCAAAGATCAGGTCGGACAGTTTGGTTCACTCCTTTACGGTTTGATCGGGGGGGTACTGTTACTCTTGTTGTCGAATCAAGAACGTGTAGCCAAATGGGCCTGGTCCTCCTTGATTTTGGGTGGTTTGATCTGGATTGATTTGCTGCTCGGTCAACCGCGAGGTGCACTGAATGCCTGGTTGTATCAGGGTTCTTCTTACTATATCTCAAGTTTTGGCGCATTTATGATTGGCTTATTTTTGATTATGACGGGTGTTCATTTACTGCAACCAACATTTTTCAGTGAATTACTCTTCGGTATCAAAGAACGAATTCAGGAATTCCGCCAGCGTGAACGATCGGTCACGACAAACGAGCGTCCTGCAAGAAAGAGACACCGTCAGTCAGAACCGACTGAACAGCCGGTTGAAAAACAAAAAACACTAAAAAATCAAGTTCTTCAAGAAACGGTGCAGGAAGAGCCCCCTGTTAATCTTCAGGATGTGCCAATCATCGGATTTGCAGATCATGTCGAACCACAAGCGAAAGAGACACAAGGACCGTTGACGATGACCGAGACACCGGACGGTTATCAATTGCCATCGCTCGATTTATTAGCGGAACCTGTCACCAAAGATTTGTCTGGTGAAAACAAACGCTTAAAAGATAATGCCACAAAATTGATTGCCACTTTGAAATCATTTGGGATTGGAGCAAAAGTCTTAAAGATCCATCTTGGGCCAAGTGTGACAAAATATGAGATTGAACCGGATCAAGGTATCAAGCTGAGTCGGATTACCGGACTGGCTGATGATTTGGCACTTGCTCTCGCAGCAAAGGATATTCGGATTGAAGCACCGATTCCCGGCAAGGCTGCCGTCGGGATCGAAGTACCGAACCGGGAAGTTGCCATGGTCTCGTTGCGAGAAGTACTCGGGGCAGAGAGTGTTCAAGCGGACCCCGACCGTTTACTCGTTGCACTTGGTCGAAGCATCTCCGGTGAGACGGTCACCGCGAAACTGAATAAAATGCCGCACGTTTTAGTCGCAGGTTCAACCGGTTCCGGGAAATCTGTGTGTATCAACGGGATGATTGTTTCGATTTTGATGCGGGCCCGACCGGATGAAGTCCGGTTGATGATGATTGATCCGAAGATGGTCGAATTGAATGTCTACAATGGCATTCCTCACCTGTTGGCGCCGGTCGTGACTGATCCTAAGAAAGCGGCACAAGCCTTAAAGCAAGTCGTTTCAGAAATGGAACGGCGCTATGAAATTTTCAGTCAGAATGGAGCGCGCAACATCGAAGGATATAATGCTTTGATCGATAAGATGAACGCAGAGGAAAAAGTCCATCAACGTCTGCCGTACATCGTCGTCATCGTCGATGAGTTAGCCGATCTGATGATGGTCGCTTCAAATGAAGTCGAAGATGCTATCATGCGGCTCGCCCAGATGGCCCGGGCAGCCGGGATACACATGGTCATTGCGACACAACGACCAAGTGTCGATATCATTACTGGTGTCATCAAGGCAAACATCCCGTCGCGGATTGCCTTCAGCGTTTCCAGCGGGACGGATTCCCGGACGATTCTCGATACAAGCGGTGCAGACAAGTTGCTCGGGCGAGGAGATATGTTGTTACTTGGAAACGGAATGAATAAACCGGTTCGCGTCCAAGGTGCCTTCTTGTCGGATGAAGAAGTCGAAACGATTGTTAACCATGTCATCTCCCAACAAAAAGCACAATATGTCGAAGCGATGATTCCAAAGGATATTCCGGAAGGGGAGACGGAAGTCGACGATCCGTTATATGACGAAGTCGTTCAATTCATTTTGACGCAAGAAACAGCATCGACCTCGATGATTCAACGTAAATATCGGATTGGCTACAATCGAGCCGCCCGATTGATCGATGCATTAGAAGAAAATGGATTAATCGGTCCATCTGAAGGATCTAAACCGAGACGTGTCATGGGACGTTAAACGAAAAAGGGAAGAAGACCGATTGTGGTTTTCTCCCTTTTTTTTATAGGAAGCAAACTAAAAAATAAAACTTAAACCGTTTTCATACAAATAGTTGTCAGACGTCTGTTGATTTTAACGAATATCTTTGTCATACTCAATCATATGAGTTGGCGTACCGTATAACGGTGCGTGAGCAGCTTTTTCACAAATAGATAATGAAAGCGCTCACATAATAGGAAGAGGAGATGGAGAAGATGAAAAAACAGTATGCGTTCGTATCAGCAATGACTGTTGCAACAGTTGGTTTGGCAGCATGTGGAGGATCGGAAGAAAACAGTTCGAGTAAAAAAGATCAGTTTTCTGTAGCGATGGTCGCAGATAAAGGTGGAATCGACGACAAATCGTTTAACCAATCGGCCTGGGAAGGTCTTCAAGCATACGGAAAGGAACAACAGCTGAAGCAAAATGATGGCTATTCGTATCTTCAGTCAAAATCCCAACAAGACTATCAACCTAACTTATCTCGTCTTGCACGTGGTGGTGAAAACTTAGTATTCGGAATTGGAAATACGTTTAATGAAGATATTGAAGCGGTAGCCAAACAGTTTAAAGACACACAATTTGCCATCGTCGATAATGTCGTACCGGGTAAAAATGTCACGTCGATTACGTTCAAAGAGAATGAAGGCGCTTATCTTGCTGGAATTGTAGCTGCGATGGAGACAAAAACGGACCATATCGGTTTTGTCGGAGGAATGAAGATGGATGTCATCGAACGTTTCCGTGCCGGTTTCGAAGCCGGAGCAAAATCAGTGAATCCAAAAATCAAAGTGGACGTACAATACGCAGAAGATTTTGCAGCTCCAGAAAAAGGACAAGCAATCGCAGCCGGTATGTATGGTAAAGGAGCCGATATTATTTTCCCGGCAGCCGGCGGTACAGGAAACGGTGTCTTCACAGAAGCGAAGAACCGTAAGAAAAACGGTGAAGAGGTCGCAGTAATCGGTGTCGACCGCGATCAAAAAGAAGAAGGTATGCCGGAAGACGTAACGCTGACATCTGTCATCAAACGAGTGGATCGTGCCGTTCAGGATACGGCAACTGCTGCGAAAGACGGGAAACTAAAAGGCGGCGAGACCATTCGTTACGGTTTAAAAGAACAAGGTGTGGATCTAGTGGAATCAGACAAGTTGTCCGAGAAAACACTTGAAAAAGTCGAACAAGCGAAACAGGCGGTCATAAAAGAAAAAACAGTCGTTCCTGAACAATAAGAGGCGGGAAGAGAACGGGTATTCTTAGGTAGAATGCCCTATTTTCTTCCAATCTCATTTGCGTTATGAAAAGGGTTACAAAAGCGCCAGAAGTCAGACTTCTAACCTGTTACAAAATGATTGCAGGATTGTGTCCGGCATCATATACTTATCTTGGCTGGAGTTCTCATACGTCAGAAGTCTGAGCACTGGTTACAACTAGATAGAGGATGGAGATGCGTCATGTCGATTAAATTAGATCATCGTTTGCTTTATTTACGTGTGATTGAAAAGATCAAGTCCGACATCGATGACGGCGTTTACAAGGAAGGCGAGAAACTACCTTCAGAGTTTGAACTTTCAAAGCAACTTGGCGTTAGTCGAGCGACTCTTCGAGAGGCTTTACGAATTCTTGAAGATGAGAACATCGTCATCCGTAAACACGGTGTCGGTACGTTTATCAATGCAAGACCACCGTTTACTTCAGGAATCGAAGAACTGTACAGCGTTACGGAAATGATTGCCCGGGCGGGTATGATTCCGACATCTGAAGTATTGTCATCAGAAATGGTGCAACCAACCGAGCGGGACCGGGAACGTTTTCAACTGGATCCGGATGAACTGGTGTATCGAATCGAACGGATCCGACTTGCAGGAGATATTCCTGTCGTCTATTGTGTCGATAAGATTCCAAGCCATTATATTAAAAATGAAGAGCAGTTTACGTCTTCGACATCTCTGTTTGACGCACTAGAAAAAGAATTAGGACGTCGTGTCACACATGCGGTTACGCATATCGAGCCGCGGATTGATCCAAAGATCGCTGAACAACTACATACGGACCAACCGTTACTCGTCTTGCGGCAAACGCATTATGATGAGCTCGATCGATCCGTTCTTTATTCAGCGAACTATTTCCGTGCGGATAAGTTCGATTTCCATGTCATCCGTAAGCGTGTCTGACCACTTGTTTTAAGAGGTTTACTGAAAGCGCTTTCTGCCTACCTACGTAACGCTCCTCATCACCAGCCTCAGGTGCTTGACGTAGTCAGGAACTTTGTATGACCATATTCGAAAGGGGATTATTTCAGATGAAAAAGAAGTCACTTCTCGCATTAGCAGCAACAGGTTTAGCAATGAGTTCGGTACTCGCAGCATGTGGTGGTAACGATGATTCGAAAGATTCAAGCGGCGGGGACGAAAAAGCAGGCTTCAAAGTAGGTATGGTTACAGATACAGGCGGTGTTGACGATAAGTCGTTCAACCAATCAGCGTGGGAAGGTATTCAAAAATTCGGTAAAGACAACGACTTAAAAGAAGGTACAGGCTACAAGTATCTCCAGTCGGCGAAACAATCGGATTATCAACCGAACCTTCAGCAATTGGCACGTGCGAAATACGACTTGATTCTCGGTATCGGATTCTTGATGGCGGAAGATATCGGTAAAGTTGCGGATCAATTTAAAGACAACAACTTTGCACTCGTCGATATGGTCGTTGAGAAACCAAACGTTGCTTCAATCGTCTTCAAAGAAAACGAAGGATCATTCCTCGTTGGTGTCGTTGCCGGTTTGACAACGAAATCAGACAAAGTTGGTTTCGTCGGTGGTGTTAACTCGGACTTGATCAAAAAGTTCGAAAGTGGATTTAAAGCCGGCGTTAAAGCTGTTAATCCAGATGCTGATATCGAAGTTCAATACGCAGAAGACTTTAACGCTGCTGAAAAAGGACAAGCTATCGCTTCAGGGATGTACGGTAAAAAAGTCGATGTCATCTATCATGCTGCTGGTGGAACAGGACAAGGTGTCTTCACAGAAGCGAAAAACCGTAAGAAAAACGGCGAAGATGTTTGGGTAATCGGTGTAGACCGTGACCAAGTTGAAGAAGGTATGCCAGAAAACGTTACATTGACATCAATGGTCAAACGTGTGGATACAGCAGTTGAACAAGTAGCAAAAGATACAAAAGACGGTAACTTCCCAGCAGGTAAAGTCGTTGAGTTCGGTCTCAAAGACGGCGGAGTTGATATCGCACCATCACAAGACAATGTAGCAAAAGACGTCTTGACGAAAGTGGAAGACTACAAAAAACAAATCATCGCTGGTGACATCAAAGTTCCGGCTACTGACGACGAGTACAAAGAATACGAAGCGTCACTGAAATAAACTGGAAGCGGGGGTCGCTAGTACTGCGGCCTCCCCTTTTAAACTAAACATGGGAGTGGATTTTCTTGGAATACGTCATTGAGATGCTAAACATACGAAAAGAGTTTGGCAGTTTCGTCGCAAATGATAACATCACGCTCCAGCTTCGGAAAGGTGAGATTCACGCTTTACTTGGTGAAAACGGTGCCGGAAAATCGACGCTGATGAACGTCTTATTTGGTTTGTATCAGCCTGAGGCTGGAGAGATTCGTGTACGTGGTGAAAAAGTGAATATTACGAGTCCGAACGTTGCGAATGATCTGGGGATCGGAATGGTACACCAACATTTCATGCTCGTTCAAAATTTCACAGTAACAGAAAACATCATCTTGGGTGCAGAACCGAAAGCCGGTCTGAAAATCGACCGAGCAGCGGCACGTGAAAAAGTCCGTCAAATTTCGGAGCAATACGGTCTTGCCGTTGATCCAGATGCTAAAATCGAAGATATTTCGGTTGGGATGCAACAGCGTGTTGAAATTTTAAAAACATTGTACCGTGGTGCTGATATTCTAATCTTCGATGAGCCATCTGCTGTTTTAACTCCGCAAGAAATCAAAGAATTGATTCAAATCATGAATCGATTGATTGCTGAAGGGAAATCGATTATCTTGATTACCCATAAATTGAAGGAAATCATGGAAGTCGCCGATCGCTGTACGACGATTCGTCGCGGTAAATATATCGGAACCGTTGACATCGATGAAACGATGACGCAATCAAGATTAGCTGAGATGATGGTAGGGCGGGAAGTAAACTTTAATGCGGAGTATTCCAAGGCAACTCCACAAGAACTTGTATTGGATATTAAGGACTTAGTCGTCAAAGACAGCCGTGGTATCAAGGCAGTAGACGGATTGAATCTTGATATCCGCGCCGGTGAAATTGTCGGGATCGCTGGGATTGACGGAAATGGACAAACAGAATTGATTGAAGCCATCACCGGTTTGCGTAAAGCGGACAGCGGTGAAATCTTCCTCAACAATAAATCGATTAAAAACTTAAAACCACGAAAAGTGACGGAATCAGGAGTCGGACATATTCCACAAGACCGTCATAAACATGGTCTCGTCCTTGACTATTCAATCGGACACAACATGGTGTTACAAACGTATTATCAAAAACCGTATTCAAAAGCAGGCATCATGAACTACGGTCAGGTCATGGAAAAAGCCAAAACTTTAATCGAGAAGTTCGACGTCCGAACTCCAAGTCCAGAAACATTTGCCCGTGCCTTGTCAGGCGGAAACCAACAAAAGGCGATCATTGCCCGTGAAGTGGACCGTTCCCCTGACTTACTGATTGCGGCACAACCAACACGTGGACTAGACGTCGGAGCGATTGAATTCATTCACGAACAATTGGTTCTGGAACGAGAAAAAGGTCGGGCTGTTCTATTGATTTCATTTGAATTGGAAGAAATTCTGCAAGTATCCGACCGGATTGCTGTTCTTTACGAAGGACGTACAGTTGCCTTCCTTGATCCTAAAGAAACAAATGAAATCGAACTTGGCTTCTTGATGGCCGGCGGTAAGAAAGAGGAGGTCGGTCGTTCATGAAACTGGAACGTTTTTACGGAATATTGATTCCGATTCTTTCCATCATCTTAGGGATGGTCGTTGGTGCGATCGTCATGCTGGCTGGTGGCTACAATCCGGTTGACGGATTTGATCAATTGTTTTACGGCATCTTTGGTGAACCCTACAGCATCGGGGAAACATTACGAGCGGCTGCTCCGTTGATTTTTGCTGGTCTTGCTGTTGCCTTCGCCTTCCGGACAGGATTATTTAACATCGGAGTCGAAGGACAAGTTTTGGTCGGCTGGATGGTTGCCGTCTGGATTGGGATTGAGTTTGATCTCCCGACAGCGATTCATTTGCCACTTGCTCTGATTGGAGCAGGACTTGCTGGAGCGCTTTGGGCGTCAATCCCAGGGATCTTAAAAGCGAAATTCCACGTTCACGAAGTTATCACCTCGATTATGATGAACTACATCGCCCTGTATGTGACAAACGATATTTTGCGTCATGTCATCGGAATTGAGAACGAACGGACGGAATCCGTTAAAGAATCAGCGTCTCTTGCGTCACCGTTTTTACAAGAACTGACGGATTTCTCACGTCTTCATAATGGAATTTTTATTGCTGTCTTGGCAGCACTCGTCTTTTGGTTCATTCTTTGGAAAACGACGCTCGGTTATGAATTACGGGCAGTTGGTTTCAATAAGAGTGCAGCAGAATATGCCGGGATGGGTGTCAACAAAAACATCGTTCTTTCATTCGTCATCTCGGGTGTGTTCGCTGGACTAGCCGGAGCAATGGAAGGGTTAGGGACGTTCCAGAACATGACGTTGAATGCGTCATTTACGGGCGTTGGATTTGACGGGATTGCCGTAGCCTTACTAGGTGCCAACAATCCAATTGGCGTCGTCCTCGCGGCTTTACTGTTTGCGGGTCTGAATATCGGTGGTCTTTCGATGCAACAAATCGGCATCCCGCCTGAATTAATTAAAATCATCATTGCGTTTATCATCATCTTCGTCGCTTCTGGTTACGCGATCCGTCTCTTGATCGAGAAGTTCACGGTCAAGAAATCAGAAGATAAAAAAGTGAAAGGAGCCGATAAATAATGGGCTTTTTAGAAGTACTGTATATTATCGTACCGATCGCACTTGCCTATTCGGCTCCGTTGATCATTGCGGCGCTTGGTGGAATCTTCAGTGAACGTTCGGGTGTCGTCAACATCGCACTTGAAGGGCTCATGGTCATGGGCGCATTCTCAGGTATCGTCTCAGCCTTGACATTGTCGAAGATGGGCTTAGGCGCTGCCAGTCCTTGGATTGCCATGCTGATTGCAATCGTCGTCGGCGCAGTGTTCTCATTGTTCCTCGCGATTCCGGCAATTTTGTTCCGTGCCGATCAGACGGTTCTTGGAGTAGCAATTAACATGTTAGCCGTTGGTCTGGCGATTTTCCTTGTACGTGCGTTCTATGGAAAAGGACAGACGGATTCGATTCCGAACCGGATTTCGAAGGAAAACGTTCCGTTTTTATCAGATATTCCAGTACTCAAGATGTTTTTCGCTAACGTCTACTACACGTCGTACATTGCGATTGCATTAGCGTTTGTCGCCTGGTATGTCATTTTTAAAACACCGTTTGGTCTTCGTCTTCGTTCTGTCGGGGAACACCCGATGGCAGCGGATACGATGGGAATCAACGTTACGAAAATGCGTTTCATCGGTGTCATGATTTCAGGTGGTTTTGGTGGTCTTGCCGGCGCTGTCTACGCGACGTCCATTTCATTGAACTTCAGTGTGACAACGATTCTCGGACAAGGGTTCCTCGCTATCGCGGCAATGATCTTCGGGAAATGGAATCCACTCGGAGCGATGGGAGCAGCCTTGTTCTTCGGATTTGCTCAAGCGATTTCGATCATCGGGCAACAGTTACCGCTTCTTGATCAGATTCCACAAGTGTACTTGTTGATTGCACCATACTTGCTGACGATTCTGGCACTTGCGGGTGTCGTAGGGCGGGCGGATGCACCGAAAGCTGTTGGTGTACCGTATATCAAAGGAAAACGATAACAGGTCCTGTTTGTATCACTTTTCTACGATTATCGTAGGAAAGTGATTTTTTTTACAAAAAAAGTCTGCTCATGCAAGAGCAGACTGATGAATCGAACATTATTCGTATTTTAAAGCGTCGCCTTCAAACGATTCATCGGCTACTTTGATGGAATCCGTCGGGCATCCTTCGAATGCATCGATCATATCATCAAATAACGCTTCTGGAATTTCAGCTGTTCCCTTGTTATCATCTAAAATGACATAAGCCAAGCCCTCATCATCATAATCATAAATATCAGGGGCAGCTGCGCCGCAAGCTCCACATGCGATACATGTGTCTTTGTCAACAATTGTAAATTTAGCCATCGGTCATTCTCCTTTCGATTCGAAAACATTGGAAACTAAGTACTGTTCTCATCTATAAGTCATTGTATCGGACTCATCCATGCATTTCAATGAGGAAGAGAGAGAAGTGTGTGAAACGACGATTTAATTTTTGAAAATTACGCACGCCTTTTGCCTAGCGGCTTTCATATGGCGTAATTTGACGGGAAAATGTAAAATAAGAACAAATGTACGAATTCTGTTTTGCCGATCATTCGTCAACAGATGATTGAGACGGGATCAAAGGAGGAACGGCATGGAACAGACAGTATTACAGCGGATAGTGATGGAAGCCATCGTTCGTCTGCGAAACGAACGGACGGATCGCAGTTTGTTTCATCTTTTACAAGGGAAACGATCTGCCACGTCCCTGCAGGATGCTCACTTTTATAATTTGGAAGCTGTGTTTGGAATGCTTCCTTTAAAAATAAAACGATTTGAACAAGTGTTGCAAGAACTCGAACAGGCTGGTTGGATTCAGCGGGAACAGACGTTGATGGTGACGGAAGCGGGACGAAAGCAGGTGGACGGTCCTTTTTTACTGGATGATTTAGGCGGGGAACTGCGGGGATATCCGCTTCACCTGTGGAAACGGACTAGCTTATTGATTCAAACCGTCGTGTGTTTGGAACAACAGATTTTTTTTGTCCCGATCCAACAAGATAGTGCCGTAAAAGACTGGGTCAGACAATACATCAAACGAGTACCAGAACGGTCACACTGGTTAACGCATGTGCACGCTGAGTTAGAATCCGCCTTATCTGAATTGACGGAACGGGAAGCGGTTCTACTCAGCTATCGGTTGTCCGGACAAAAGACCGGGTTATCGTTTCCGCAATTAAGTGTCCGTTTAAACACGGACCCGCTTTCGTTACAGCTCGAGTTCATCATGGCGTGGCGAAAATGTTTACGCAAGTTACCGGAAAATAGTCTGATCCTGTCTTTAGGTCAGGATATTGAACAAACCAAAATGACACAATCCGCCCAAAAAACTTGGGAATTACTCAAAAACGGATACAGTGTCCCGCAAATTGCACAACAGCGGCATTTGAAAAAAAGTACGATGGAAGATCATCTCGTCGAAATTGCAATGTATGCGTCTGTTTTTCCAATTGAACAATTCGTGGGGGACGCACAATACCAGGAAGTCATTACGATTTCCGATCAATTGCAGACGTTTTCGTTAAAACGAATCAAACAAGCGTTAAAGCAGGAACTTGACTATTTTCAAATTCGGATCATCTTGGCAAGAAAGGTGGCTGGTTCATGATGGAGGACGTACTGAAAAAAATCTTCCGGTACGATCAATTTCGAGATGGACAACGGGAAATCATTGAGGCGGTGCTTGCGGGACGAGATACAGTCGCTATCTTGCCGACAGGTGGAGGGAAGTCTATCTGTTATCAACTTCCGTCCTACCTTCAGTCAGACGGTCTGACGTTGATTTTGTCCCCGTTGCTTTCTTTGATTGAAGATCAAGTCATGCAGATTAAAAGCCGGGGCGAACGTTCAGTTGCTAAATTGACGTCCCTTGAAAGTCGCGAACAAAAAGAACAGATTTTACGTCAGGTGGATCAGTTGCGTTATCTGTATCTGTCTCCCGAGCAATTGGCCGTACCGCAAATCCAAAGAAGACTTGCAGAAGTCAAAATCAACTTATTTGTTGTCGATGAGGCCCATTGTATTTCGCAATGGGGACACGAATTCAGAACGGATTATGCCAAACTGGGACCGATTCGACGTGGGCTTGGAAATCCGCCTTGCCTGGCCTTGACAGCAACGGCGACACGTCAAGTGGAGCACGATATCATAGCGGGACTTTCACTCGAACAGCCCGAACGGATTCGTCACTCCGTGAATCGACCGGAAATTCAATTCATCGTCGAGCACACTGATCCGAGTGAAAAAGATGCAGTGTTACAAACTCGTTTAAAGACGGTGAATCGCCCGTGTGTCATTTATACGACAACACGGAAAGAGGCGGAACGGATTGCCTTCTTTCTACCACATGCCGCGTATTATCATGCCGGTCTCGAAGCAGAAGACCGACAGCTCATCCAACAACAGTTTTTGCATGACGAAATCGACTGTCTCGTCTGCACAAGTGCATTTGGAATGGGGGTCAATAAAGGAAATGTCCGGACAGTCATTCATTACACGATGCCTGCGACGATTGAAGCCTATATGCAGGAAGTCGGACGAGCCGGACGGGATGGACAGCTGTCGACGGCGATTTTATTATTTTCTCCGGGGGATCAACAGCTGCAGCATTTTTTAGTCGACAAGCAATACGCATCGGTGCTTTGGATTGATCAGGTGGCACGATTGCGTCATCAAGGAGAATCGTTTGACGCTATTGAGCGCCGTCTTCGATTAGATCCCGACGAACCGGCCTACCGGTTGCTGAAAAGTCAGCTGATGGAAGGGAAAACTCAGGAGGACATCATCGGATGGCAAGAAGAGCGTAAAAAAATACGTTTACGTGAACTCATGCAAATGATAAATTATATTCAAAATACGTCATGTCGCCGCGCTTTTATTTTACAGCATTTTGGAGAACCTCCCATCATTCAGGACCGATGTTGTGACAACTGCGGCACACTGACGACGGATGCACCGCTCATCGAGACAGAAACCGAACAACTGGACTGGAAACGCCGATTAGAAGAAGTCTTTTTTTCATCCCGCCATTCAGTGTAAACTAGTAGTATTCCTTATTATTCAGAAAAGGTGATGAAATTGAGTAAACACGATCAGCGAAAAAATCGACAGGACGATCATCAACGAACGACGTTACCACCACGCTCTGCAAGAATTGAACATGTTCGCAACGAACGATTAAAACAACCATTTGCAAAAAATCCATTAGCGATTACCCTCACGGTTTTGATGATTACGATCATCATTGCATTTGTCTCCATCGGTTTCATGATGTAAACGCACATTGTGAACAGCGATTTTTTTCCTTTACGGGTATACTAAAAGGAAGAAGAAAGGAGGCACGATGCATGGATCGTGGGAAATACAATATCAAGGCAGTTGCTGCATTGGTGGGACTCAATCCGACGACCATTCGTGCTTGGGAGCGGCGTTATCAAGTATTGGATCCGGATCGCAGTGAAGCGGGACATCGTATTTATAGCGATAACGATGTTGCGAAGTTGCGTTGGATTGTGGATAAACAAAAAGAAGGGCTGTCCGTTTCAAAAGCCATTCAATTATATGAAATGCCTGTAAGCCGCACCGAGATTCCGACGGATTACGGAGTGGAACTTCGGGAGCAATTGTTTGAAGCACTTACGAATTTTGAAGAACGGCATGCCCACGATATTATGAATAAAGCGTTCTCGATGTTTAGTTTTGATAAAGTGATTCAAGACATCGTCGGTCCTTTGTTGCATGAAATCGGAATGAAGTGGGAAAAGGGAGAAATCACGATTGCGCATGAACACTTTGCCACGGCTTTTTTACGTGCGCGGCTTTCGACATTATCTTTACAGATGCCGATTAACCCCTTTTTACCGCGTATTTTATGTGTCTGTGCGCCGGAAGAAGAGCATGAGCTCGGTCTGCTCTTTTTTACGTTATATTTACGCCAGTCAGGGTTCGATGTGATTTTTCTTGGGGCAGGTATTCCGGTATTGGATCTCGTGACGGTCACGAAACAATTGACTCCACGAGCTATCGTCTTGTCCTGTACGATTTCCGATCATTTGAACGACTTAGACGAAGCAGTATCAGAAATTCAACGACAAGTCCCGCGAACAGTAATTGGTCTCGGTGGATATGCGGTCGACCAACATCCGGAAAAGTACGGCGATATGTTGCTCGGAACAGATGACAGCGCATGGAAAAGTTGGTTGAGTCGACTCACTCCGACAACTGGTGTATAGTGTGAGTCATATCGAACGGAGAGAATGTGTACTCTGCCGGGTCATTGGAGGGGTCGAAGATGAAGTTTGAGCACTTTAAGCAAGGTCATTTACGGGTGTTTGTATCAAGACAAGAACTAGCGGTACATGATGTACGACCGGAAACATTAGCTGTCGGTAAAGGACAAATCTTGTTGCGTACTCTTTTGGAAGAAGCCGAATCAAACTACGGATTTCAAGCAGTCGGGACACTGGATTTCTTTGTGACTTTTTTCCCGAACGACGGTATGTTGGTTGATGTGCGGCGTGACGGTGTGTTGCCGGAAGAAACATTTGAAGAATTTGATCAAGTTGAAATCCGGATGACAGTGGATATCGTACATCACGTTCTTTATGAACTGAACCAGTTCGAAGATGTCATCCAAGCCAGTCATGGATTGAGCCGTCATATAAATAAGACAGAAACCGGTGCAACGCTCTATTTTTACGAGAACCGCTATTATCTTTATTTCCAGGAGCAGATGCAACCAACTGTCGAGCAGACGGTGACGACAATCCTGTCTGAGTACGGGGTACCGAGTCCTAAAAGTCCGCTTGTCATGGCAGAATACGGAAAGACAATCATCGGGAAGCAAGCGGTCTCGGTATTGATAAACACGTTTACACCGTGAGTACAACGTGATTATTACCAACATAAAATGACTCAGTCACTTCACCGACACCATGCGGAGAAGTGGCTTTTTGTTTGTCTGAATCATTCTTGGTACTATTTTGTGTTTTTTCATACAAAAAGTGATGGTATGATAAGCATTGAACGTAAGATGAAGGAGTGAACAAGATGAAAGTGGCAGTATTGTTTGGCGGAATTTCTGGTGAACGTGAAGTTTCTTTAAATAGCGGAAAATCGGTGGTGGAGGCGCTTGAAAGTAAAGGGCATGAAGTCGTCGCCGTCGATTTTCATCCAGATCGGGCAGAAGAAATCTTGAATTTACGAGTGGAAGCGGCAGTTATCGCACTTCATGGTAAGTTTGGAGAAGACGGCCGTGTCCAAGCATTGCTGGAAATGGCAGGCATCCCTTATACAGGATCCGGTGTTTTGGCATCAGCGCTTGCAATGGATAAAGCCCGTTCAAAGGTCCACTTCGAAAAAGCGGGAATCCGCATCGCGCGGGACGTATTAGTTGAACGAGGGGACGATATCGAACAAAAAATCAAGCAGTGGGACGATCAATTCCCCTGTGTCGTCAAGCCGGCGCAGGAAGGTTCTTCAAATGGTTTGACGATTGCGATGGACGAGCAGACATTGCGCCAAGGAATTGAACTGGCTTTTCAAGCGGATGATGCCGTATTGATTGAACAGTTCATCAAAGGCCGTGAAGTGACAGTGCCGGTTTTGGGTGCCAAAGGACAAGAAAAAGCGTTGCCGGTCATCGAAATCATCCCGAAAAATGAATTTTATGACTATGAATCGAAATATGCAATTGGTGGATCGGAACATATCTGTCCGGCACAGTTTGATGAGAAGACGACACAAATCTTGCAAGACTGGGCTGTCGTCGCCCATCAAGTGTTAGGCTGTTCCGGCTATTCCCGGACAGACTTCCTTGTTCCGGAGGATGGCGAACCGGTCATTTTAGAAACAAATACGTTGCCGGGCATGACATCAACGAGTCTTTTCCCGGATGGGGCACGCGCTGTCGGTATTGACTATCCGGAGCTTGTCGAAACATTTATTGAACTGGCATTGACACGACATCAAGGCGAAACAGAAAGTCGTAAAAAGTGAAAATGAAGTAGATGTTAGAAAGCGCTTACAAATATAATGGTAACCCCTTTCATTACGGCTCGGAAAAAGGTA
The DNA here is from genome assembly GCA_902363455.1 of Caryophanales bacterium. Lineage (GTDB taxonomy): Bacteria > Bacillota > Bacilli > Exiguobacteriales > Exiguobacteriaceae > Exiguobacterium_A. The sequence goes on from CABJAC010000001.1 coordinate 987,481, forward strand.
TACTTTATCCGAACAAGGAAACGGCATAGGGGATGCCACTTATGGGGAGGAACGTTGGAATGATCACTGACCAACAACACGCAAATCATCGCAAAAATGTACTCGAAGCAACACAAGAAATCGTCAAGGAAGCACTTGAGAAACTCGGTTACCCGGATGAAATGTATGAACTGCTGAAAGAACCACTTCGGATGTTGACGGTTCGCATTCCAGTTCGGATGGATGACGGTTCGACGAAAATCTTTACCGGATATCGTGCCCAGCATAATGATGCGGTCGGTCCAACTAAAGGTGGGATTCGTTTTCATCCAAACGTAACGGAAATTGAAGTAAAAGCATTATCTGTTTGGATGAGCTTAAAGGCGGGAATCGTTGATTTACCGTACGGCGGTGGTAAGGGTGGGATCATTTGTGATCCACGTGAGATGAGTTTCCGTGAAATCGAACGTCTCAGCCGCGGATATGTGCGGGCCATCAGCCAAATCGTTGGTCCAACAAAAGATATTCCGGCACCGGATGTGTTCACGAACTCGCAAATCATGGCTTGGATGATGGACGAATACAGCCGGATTGATGAGTTTAACTCACCGGGCTTCATTACAGGGAAACCGTTAGTCCTTGGAGGTTCTCACGGTCGTGAGACGGCAACGGCAAAAGGTGTCGCCATCATGATTCGCGAAGCCGCTGCGAAAAAAGGAATTACGCTTGAAGGCGCACGTGTTGTCGTTCAAGGATTCGGTAACGCAGGCAGTTTCCTGTCTAAATTCATGCATGATTTGGGTGCAAAAGTCATTGCTATCAGTGATGCGTACGGAGCGTTGCATGATCCGAACGGTCTCGATATCCCTTATCTGCTCGATCGCCGCGATTCATTCGGAACGGTCACAACGCTCTTTAAAAATACGATTTCGAACAAAGAGTTGCTAGAACTTGAATGTGATATTTTAGTGCCGGCAGCGATCGAAAATCAAATTACAGAAGATAATGCGCATGATATTAAGGCAAGCATCGTCGTCGAAGCGGCAAACGGACCGACGACAAATGAAGCAACGAAGATTTTGGCGGAACGCGAAATCTTGATTGTTCCGGACGTTCTTGCTTCAAGCGGTGGCGTGACGGTGTCTTACTTTGAATGGGTTCAAAACAACCAAGGTTATTACTGGACAGAAGAAGAAGTTCACGAAAAACTGGAAAAAGTTCTCGTCAACTCCTTTAATCAGGTGTACCAGACGGCACAAACACGCAATGTCGATATGCGGCTTGCAGCTTATATGGTCGGTGTCCGAAAAATGGCGGAAGCGTCACGATTCCGTGGTTGGGTGTAATGGATTTTAAGCTCACTTCGTTTTGAAGTGGGCTTTTTTGTGGTGTATTTCTTTCTTCGACTAGAAAGATTTGCTAAGATGGTAAAAAAAGCGAGCGGAAGAGGCGAAAGAAATATGTTGGATTGTATCATCATTGGTGCCGGTCCCTGCGGTTTGTCGGCAGCGATTGAAATGCAGGATCGGGGATTATCCGTTGAAGTGATTGAAAAGGGGAATATCGTAGAGGCGATTTATCAATATCCGACCCATCAAACCTTTTTTTCAAGTAGTGAAAAATTAGAAATCGGCGGTGTGCCTTTCATTAATAAAGAGTTGAAACCAAGACGACAGGATGCACTTGTCTATTACCGGGAAGTAGTCCGCCGGAAAGAAATTACTATTCGACCATTTGAAACAGTACAGCATGTCCGTCCAATCCGTGACGGTTTTGATGTTACGTCAATTCGAAACGGACAAACCGTAACCCGTGAAGCCCGTTCGATTGTTCTTGCAACCGGTTATTACGGTCTGCCGAACAAAATGAATGTACCGGGAGAAGAGTTACCGCATGTGTTTCATTATTTTAAAGAAGGTCATCCGTTTTATGGACAAGAGGTTGTGGTGGTCGGCGGGAAAAATTCAAGTGTGGATGCAGCGATTGAGCTTGAAAAAGCCGGTGCACGCGTAACGATGTTGTATCGTGGAGAAGCGTACAGCCCTTCGATCAAACCGTGGGTGTTGCCCAATTTTGAAGCGTTGGTGCGCGCTGAAAAAGTAAAGATGATTTTTGATGCCACGATTGAAGAAATTACCGAGACGAACGTTGTGTATTCGATTGGCGATGAACAGTTGACGGTCAAGGCTGATTTTGTTTTCGCAATGACCGGGTATACACCGGATGTCGGACTGTTCGCAGATGCAGGGATTGAGATTGATCCGGAGACAGGTATTCCAGTGTTTGACGAAACAACGATGGAATCCAACGTCACGGGTATTTACATTGCAGGTGTCGTCGCAGCCGGTTACGACGCCAATAAAATTTTCATCGAAAACGGCCGTTTTCACGGGGCATTGATTGCAGACGACCTCGTTCGCCGACTTGAACGGGAAACGGCACAGCGGTAACAGGATATGCCGTCAACCACAAGAGAGACGTCCACTGGATTAGCGGACGTCTCTCTTTTGTTGGTAGATTATTCGACGCGGAACGATTCTTCAAGTGCAGCACGTGGCGCTCCGATCTCGAGTTCGATCATTAACTTGAGCCGTGCCTTTTGAGAATTTAAACCGTTTGAGAAAATCAAACCCAATTCTTTTAGCTGTTGACCGCCGCCGGCATAGCCGTATACATCTTGTACGATTCCGTTAAAACAACGGCTGACAATCACGATCGGCATTTGCTTCGTCAGTGTTTCGATGGCATCGGTCAAACTTGGCGGCACATTCCCTTGACCGAGTACTTCGAGGACCAACCCGTCATACCCGAGTTCCCCGACAGCGAGCAATAAATCGGGCTCCATGCCCGCGTAGACTTTTAAGACAGCAACACGTTTACTTAATTGCGGAACCATGTGTGTCGGTTTAAGAAGCGGTGTGTTAAACAAATAAACATGATCTTTTGTCACCATACCCAAGTTTCCAAAATGAACGGATTTAAACGTATCCACGGAAGAGGTATGTGTTTTCGTCACGTTAAACGCCGAATGAATTTCTCCATTGAAGACGACCAGTACGCCTTTATCACGGGCAGTCTCGCTGACAGCGACCCGCAACGCAGTAATCAGATTGAACTCACCGTCAGAACCAACTTCATTAGAGGAACGCATCGCTCCCGTCAACACGATCGGGACAGGGGCGCCAATCGTCAATTGAAGAAAATATGCGGTTTCTTCCAGCGTATCTGTTCCATGGGTAATGACGACTCCGTCATAACCCGCCTGCAATTCTTCTTGAATGAAATGAGCGAGCCGCAACATGATTTCCGGTGTGATGTGTGGAGACGGTAAATTTGAAAAGTGGCGTGTCGTGATGTCTGCGATATCCGTTGCCCGGGGCAAGGAAGCGTCGAGCGGATTGATGTCATTCGGTAAAACATGTCCGGAATGATTTTGGGCCATCGCAATCGTGCCCCCGGTGTGAATCAAGAGTAATTTTTTCATAATATGGACTGTCGTCGTCTGACGAACAATCTTCACCTTCTTTCCGTTCATTTTCATTCACATTGTACCCTTTTTTTTTGGAGAAACAAGGGGTGTGGTTTTCTTTTCTCCGAGAAACCTTTATTCTAAAAGAACAGGAAGGGGGGAGGAGACGTGTTACCAATCGTTTTCTCAGGAATTGCCCCAGGTATTGCATTGCTGACATACTTTTACTTAAGGCATGAACATGAATCAGAACCCGTCGGTTATATCCTGCGTAGTTTCATTTTCGGGATTCTGCTTGTTTTTCCTTTAATGTTCATTGATTACATCATTCAAAGTGAATTTGGGGGACCGGAAACGGTTCAGTTGATTCGTTCCGGTATTACGGAAGAGTTTGCTAAATGGTTTGTAGTCTTCTATACCGTTTACATCCATCAACGGTTCAATGATTATTATGACGGCATCATTTATGCTGTCGCATGTTCGTTAGGATTCGCAACACTGGAAAATATTTTATATTTGATGGTCAACGGGACGGTCGAACATATGATTTTTCGTGCCTTGTTACCGGTATCCGGTCATGCGCTGTTCGCCGTTATCATGGGATTCTTTATGGGGAAAGCAAAGTTTTCGACTCACCCTTATCGTTGGTTGGGGTTATCAATCTGTATGCCGATTATTGCACACATAATCTTTAATTTGTTAATATTGGAAAATAACGGTATATCGGTTGTGCCGATTTTATTTATGATCGTTTTATGGACGATTGGACTTTATCAAATTCGCAGTGCGAACCGTTTGAACCAACGGCACAATGGAAAAAGCAATTGAATCGAATGGACTGGGAGAGAGTTAGATGATAGAAATTGGAGATTTGGTCATGTTGACCAATCAGGAAGACCGTCAAGGACGGACGAAAGTAACGGCAGTGACGAATCGATTGATTTGGATCGAGGCACCGAGTGAAGTATCCACGTTGAAAACGTTTATTCTATCGGATCAAGAACAGATTGGTTTTTACTTTTTTAAGGAAAAAGGTAAACTGTATGGATTTGAGACAGAAGTAGTCGAGCGACAAAATGATCCGTTGCGTGGGCAACGGTATGCGTTGCGTCGTCCAAAAGAAGAAATGATTCAACGCGTTCAGCGGAGGCAGTTCGTACGGGTTCCGCAATTATTGGATGTAGCGGTTCATCCGCACAAGATGGAGTTTGACCCGTTTACTTCCGTGACGCTGGATTTGTCAGCAGGAGGCATTTTGGTATTGGCCAATCAAGTTCCAGTTGAGGTGACCGAAGAACTGGAACTGACGTTTTTACTTCCGACCGGAGACGGCATCACCCACACGATTGATGTTTTGGCGGAACTCGTGCGTGTGGATTCGAGAGAAAAGCGGTATGAGCTGGCATTTCAATTTACTCGAATCAATGATCGCAGTCGCGAACTTGTGTTGCGGTACTGTTATCAAGCACAGATGAAAAATTCACGACGTGTTCCGAATTCATTCACGTGAGCGTATTTTTTTGCTATGATAACGGTCGATACTATGCACCATTTGACATGGTGAACACGGAAGGAACGGATTTTTCATGAAAAACATTCAAATTGCCTTAGACGGACCAGCGGGTGCCGGAAAAAGCACGATCGCAAAACAACTTGCAGCACATCTGGATTACGTATACATCGATACAGGGGCAATGTATCGTGCCGTCACGCTCGCAGCCCTCGAACAAAAATTAAATCTAGAGGACGGTCAGGTTCTCGGCGAATTAATGAAATCACTTGATATTCGTTTGACACCGGGCGAACACGGACAACGTGTTTTCATTGGTGACCGGGAAGTGACGGAAGCTATCCGGACAAATGAAGTGACGAACAACGTCTCATTTGTCGCCCGTCAAGCAGAAGTTCGCTCCGCGTTGGTCATTGCCCAGCGTAAGCTTGCCGAGCGTGGTGGCATCGTCATGGATGGTCGGGACATCGGCACGGTCGTCTTGCCTCAGGCAGAATTAAAGGTATTCATGACAGCATCAGTGGAAGAACGAGCCAGTCGGCGTCACCGGGAAAATATCGCCCGTGGAATGGAGAGCGATTTAGAAGCATTGCAGGCAGAGATTGCCTTGCGGGATAAACGAGACAGTGAACGGACCGTCTCACCACTTAAACAAGCAGATGATGCGATTTATCTGGATACGACAGAGATGAACATCGATCAAGTCGTGGATCGTCTGACTGAGCTTGCAGAAGGTGTTCTCAAATGAAACGGAACGATTTTGTCTATCGGTTAGCCCGGTTTATTGTCCTTCTTATCGCAAAAACGGTTTTCCGTTTAAAAGTGACGGGAAAAGAGAACATTCCAACAGGCGGCTCGTTATTGGTTTGCGCCAATCACAGTTCAAACTGGGATCCTGTCTTCTTGGTCAGTGCGATTCCAACGAGCCGTTCTGTCCGCTACATGGCAAAAGAGGAATTGTTTCATGTCCCGGTCTTAAAACAAATCATGATTTCTGCCGGTACTTATCCGGTGGGACGGGGACAGGGCGACCGCCAAGCGTTGAAGCGGACAATCGAACTGTTGAATACGGATGAAACAGTCGGGATTTTCCCGGAAGGAACACGTTCAGCACCTGGAGAGTTCACTTCTGCTCAACCGGGTGTCGGCTTTTTTGCACTACGGTCGCCGGCACAAATTCTGCCGATCGCGATCATCGGAGACTATCGTCCGTTTCGCCGGATGCATGTCGTAATCGGAAAGCCGGTCGACATTACCGATTTAAGAGATCAACGGGGTGCAGCGAAGGCAATTTCCGAGCGGATTTTAGAAGAAATCAAAACCGTCTACTTCAATCACGCGTAATGCCTTGACAAATAGTCAGAATTGTAAGAAGTTAGAAGAAGGATAAACGTAGTCATACGTTTCTTGTACTCATCGTGAGGAGGTTGTGTTGGAATGGTCGAAGAAATGAAAGATATGCCTGATTTTGAAATTCATCGGGACCAGGTAGTAACCGGAATGGTCGTGAAGATTGAAGACAAGCAAGCGCTCATTGATATCGGATATAAGACAGAAGCAATCCTGCCGATTAGCGAAGTCTCGAGTCTCCATTTGGATGATATTCGGGGTGTGCTTAAAGTCGGTGATGAACTACAAGTAAAGGTCAAGAAAATTACAGACGAAGAAGTCGTCGTCTCCAAACGTGAAGTTGATGCCTTGCAGGCATGGGAAAAAGTTGAAGCGAAGTATGAGTCGGGTGAAATCTTTGATGTAGCCGTCAAAGATATCGTCAAAGGAGGACTTGTCGTCGATATTGGTGTTCGTGGATTCATCCCGGCATCTCTCGTTGAACGTCACTACGTGGAAGACTTCTCGGATTATATCGGTCGGACGATTGCCGTCAAGGTTGTCGAACTGGACCGTGAGAAGAATCGTGTCATTCTTTCGCACAAGGCTGTGGTCGAAGGCGAATTGAATGTGAAGAAAAAAGAGACGCTCGAACAGCTTGAAGTTGGACAAGTTTTAGAAGGAACAGTTCAACGGTTGACTGATTTCGGTGCATTCGTCGATATTGGCGGTGTTGATGGTTTGGTTCATATTTCGGAAATGGCACATCACCGTGTGGAACGTCCGTCTGACATCGTCACAGAAGGTCAAAAAGTAGAAGTTAAAGTACTTGGTGTCGACCGGGATACAGAAAAAGTCAAATTATCGATTAAAGAGACGCAGCCGGGTCCATGGCAACAGATGGAAGGGAAAATCGAGGCGGGAGACATCGTCAAAGGACGTGTCCGCCGTATCGTTCAGTTCGGTGCCTTTATCGAACTGGCACCACAAGTGGAAGGATTGCTTCATATTTCTCAAATCGCGAATCGTCATATCGGTTCTCCTTCGGAAGTACTGGAAGAAGGACAGGAAATTGAAGCGAAGGTTCTTGAAGTCCATTTGGCGGAGCATAAGATTTCCCTTTCGACCCGCGTGCTCGAACAGGAAGAATCGTCAGAAGATGATTATTCACAGTATACAGATAAAAACGAAGGTTTTTCTGTTGCTGATCTTGCCGATAAAGATGGAGATACAACTGAATCATGAAGTGAAAAGTGAACACGAAATGTGTTCACTTTTTTTATGTTACGGATAGATATGGTATAAAACCGCTTCATTTGGTACAATAGAACGGCTATGAAGCGAGAGAAGAGAAAGAAGGTGTTGGGATGGCAATTCCAGTAGTGGCGATCGTAGGTCGCCCAAATATCGGAAAGTCGACGATTTTTAACCGGGTGATTGGAGATCGGGTTTCGATCGTAGAAGACAAGCCAGGTGTTACCCGCGACCGTATATACGGAACTGGAGAATGGCTGAATCGTCATTTTCATTTGATTGATACAGGTGGAATTGAAGTCGGGGATGAGCCCTTACTTCAAATGATGCGTCATCAGGCGGAACTCGCCATCGATGAAGCGGATGTTATTATTTTTATGGTAAATGGTCGAGAGGGAATTACAGCAGCGGATGAAGAAGTTGCGAATATGTTATTCCGTTCGAACAAACCCGTTGTCATTGCGGTCAACAAAGTCGATAACTTTGAGATGCGGGATTTGATGTATGAGTTTTATTCGTTAGGATTCGGTGACTTGTATCCAATTTCCGGAACGCATGGTCTCGGACTCGGGGATATGCTTGACCGTGTGCTGGAACTGGCACCGGATAAAGAAGACATCGAATACGATGAGGATACGATCAAGTTTGCTTTAGTCGGACGTCCGAACGTCGGGAAATCAAGCATGACGAATTCGATTCTCGGTGAAGAACGAGTCATCGTTTCAAGTATCGCCGGTACGACGCGTGATGCAATCGATACGCCGTTTTCACGTGACGAACAAGAATACGTCATCATTGATACAGCCGGTATGCGGAAGCGCGGAAAAGTGTACGAATCAACCGAACGATTCAGTGTCATGCGGGCACAAAAAGCCATCGAGCGTGCAGACGTCGTTTGTGTCGTATTAGATGGAGAAGAAGGCATCATCGAGCAGGATAAAAAAGTCGCCGGTTATGCCCATGAAGCAGGACGAGCAGTCGTCATCGTCGTCAATAAATGGGATGCTGTCGAAAAAGATGATAAAACCATGAAAAAAATGGAAGAGGAAATTCGTGAAGAATTCCGGTTCCTCGATTATGCGCCGATCGTATTCGTTTCGGCGAAAACAAAACGTCGTTTACAGACATTACTTCCGGTCATCAAACAAGCAGCGAAGAGTCACGCACAACGGATTCAGACAAGTGTCTTGAATGATGTCATCGTCGATGCAGTAGCGATGAATCCTGCACCAACAGATAAAGGGGTTCGTTTACGGATCAACTATGCGACACAAGTCGCATCGCGTCCACCGACATTCGTACTGTTCGTCAATGATCCGGAACTGTTGCACTTCTCCTACAAACGTTATCTGGACAATCGGATTCGCGAAGCGTTTGATTTTACAGGAACACCGATTCGGATTCTGGCACGTCAAAAACAATAAGGACAAGGTGAATCATGATGAAAAAAATCGCAGTCATTGGAGCTGGGAGTTGGGGAACCGCACTCTCGCTCGTTTTAGCCGATAACGGCCACGAAGTCACTCTTTACGGTCGGGATCAAAAAAATGTTGATGCTATTAATGAAAATCATGAAAATACGCAATTCTTACCAGACGTGACATTGCCGGAGTCGTTGCGGGCAACGACTGTGTTAAAAGATGCCGTTGAGGGAGCCACGTATATCTTAATCGTGACGCCTTCTTCTGCAATTCGTGAGGTCTCGCGTCAATTAAATGAATTGCTAACAAGCCCGGTCGTATTGATTCATGCGTCAAAAGGGATTGAACCGAAAACACATCTTCGTTTATCAGAGTTGATGGAAGAAGAGATTGATCCATCCAAACGTTCAGCGGTCTGTGTATTGACAGGACCATCACACGCAGAAGAAGTGGCATTGCGTAAACCGACAACCGTGACGGTTGCTTCAACTGACATGGAAGAAGCAGGACGTGTACAGGAATTGTTTACGAATGACAATTTCCGTGTCTATTTGAACGCGGATATCATCGGAGCCGAACTTGGAGGCGCGTTTAAAAACATCATCGCCTTAGCTGCCGGCATGGCAGACGGCTTAGGGTATGGTGACAACGCAAAAGCGGCTTTAATCACCCGCGGAATGGTCGAAATTGCTCGACTTGGCACGTTGTTTGGTGCGAATCCGATGACATTTACGGGTCTGACGGGCATGGGCGATTTGATTGTTACATGTACTTCCGTCCACAGCCGGAATTGGCGTGCCGGAAATGCGATTGGCCGGGGCGAAAAACTCGAAACGGTTCTTGAAAATATGGGGATGGTCGTCGAAGGGGTACGTGCTACTCAAGCGGCCTATGATTTAGCGGGAACGAAACAGTGTGAATTGCCGATTACGACGGCGTTGTATCATGTTTTATTCGACGGTCATACTCCGGCAGAAGAAGTACAGAAGCTGATGCGTCGTCCGCAAAAAAATGAAATCGAGTATCTGTTTACACTGAAAGATTAATGGAGTGGGGTGGAAACCTTGAGTCCTGGATTACTAAAAATGTGGATTTCGTTCGCTGGGATTGGTTTGTTTGCCATTAGTGTCTTGTTAGTCACGATCAGTCGAACGAAGTTATCCGGTGGTTGGCAGTTTTTAGTGTCGACCGTCGCATTTCTTTGTTTTATCGTTGCCTCGATCATCATGGTCTTTATTGTCATGGCAGGTCCGAGCGCATGAAAAAATTATTGGTCATCTGTATGCTCATCCCGGTGATGATGTTGTCCGGTTGTTTATTTCCGGACAGTCAAAAACCGTCGAACCGTGTACCGTATCCGGAACAGATTCAAACCGTTCAAAATGCTGTAGAGGCCTATCAAAAAGATACCGGAGTTCTGCCGATCAAGACGAGAGAAGCAGATACACCATTGATGGAACGGTATCAAATTGAACTGGGTCGTTTGATTCCACGCTACATGAGTGATCCTCCACCGAACAGTTTCGAAGGTGGCGGAACATTCATTTACTTGTTGGTCGATGTTGATCAAAAACCGACCGTCAAGTTAATGGATTTACTTGTAGCGGAGGAACTTCAAAAGCTGCAAGTCCGGATTGATACGTACCGGAAGAAAAATGAGAAATATCCGTTTAAAGGGTCGATTGGTAAAAATCAGTTTACGCTCGATTATAAAAAACTGTTTATTAAAAAGGAGCCGATGGTTCCGAGTCCCTATTCCGACGAAAAACTGTCTATCTACGTAGACGGACAAGGGCAGCTGTTCATCAATTATTTGCCTGAATTAAAAAAAGCAGTGCAAACGGCGAAGAAAAAGCCGAAAGTCGGTCAAGATATTCGTCATTTGCTCTATGATGACCAACCTTTTGTTCCCGCTTACTCTCAAAGCTATACAATTAACAAAAAAGGCGAACCTGTGTTTTCTGAGGAATCGATCGAAGAATCAGAAAATTAATCGGGAATCAAACGAAAATGTTGTAATATCAACGTTTATAAGGTATGATTAGCCTCGAAGAAGTGATTGGGAGGGGGTGAACGTAATGAACAAAACTGAACTCATTCAAGCAGTTGTCGAAAAATCAGGTCTGACTAAAAAAGACGTGACGAAAGTTGTTGAATCAACATTCGAATCGATCACTGAAACACTTCAGTCTGGAGAAAAAGTCCAATTGATTGGCTTTGGTAACTTCGAAGTCCGTGAACGCGCAGCTCGTAAAGGTCGCAACCCACGTACAAAAGAAGATATCGAAATTCCAGCAAGCAAAGTGCCTGCTTTCAAACCAGGTAAAGCATTGAAAGATGCTGTTAAGTAATCCGGCTACATAGTCGTTCGAGGAAATCCTCGGACGGCTTTTTTTGTGGACATTGAGAGACGAGAAAACGCATTGATTATGGTATATTAAAAAAGAAGAAAATCCATCAACGAGATGGCACTGGAGATCGGGGGGTAAAAGCATGAATCATCAAGAGCTGCTCGTGGAAGAAATGGTCACTGCACTCACTACAAAACAAACAACACAACTGGCTCGACATGTGGATTTCCCTTCCATCAATCGTGAACAAATCAGTTGGTTGATCGATGTGGCCCAAAATGAAACATTGGCGTGGCAATCACTTGTTAAAGGTGTGCACTATGCACAAGTGGCCTTACTGTTACATGAACGTGTCGGAGCGACAAAAAGAGGTTCAAAAGAGCGACAATTACTTGTCCTGGCGGGAGATTTGTTCTCAAGCTATTTCTTCGAAGAATTGGCATCTCTTCCCCAAACGGCACTCGTAACACTCGGACGCACCGTTCAGCATGTGAACGAAGCAAAATGTGCTCTTCATGAGGAAAACTATGATTCGACCGAAGAATATGTCTTATTATGGTTAAAGGCAGAGTTCGGATTGGTTCAAGGACTAGCAACGATTAGCGGAAGAGACTGGTTGACGGAACATGGACAACGTTTGATCCGTCGACGGGCACAGAGCTTACAGGCAAGTGCCCAACAACTGTTATTATCTCATTTGGAACAAATGGCAGTAGCGTAATATCTTCGAAAGGGTGAACTGCGTGCAGACACAAGAAAAAGAGAAAAAAGTATATGAAGTATTTCAATCGATTTCAAGTAACTATGATCAAATGAATTCCATCATCAGCTTCCGTCTTCATAAATGGTGGAGAAAAGAAACAATGCGCCGGATGAATGTATTCCCCGGGGCGAAGTGTCTCGATTTATGTTGCGGAACAGCCGATTGGACGATCCAACTGGCGAAAGCAGCTGGTCCGACGGGCGTCATTAAAGGACTCGATTTTTCGGAGAACATGCTTAAAGTCGGTGTTGAAAAAGTAGAAGCACTTGAGATGAAAAACGTGGAATTGATTCACGGCAATGCGATGGAACTGCCGTTCGGCGACCATTCGTTTGATTATGTCACCATTGGATTTGGATTACGGAACGTACCGGATTATTTGCAGGTCATCAAAGAAATGCACCGTGTGTTAAAGCCGGGCGGTACGGTCGTCTGTTTAGAAACAAGTCAACCGACGGCGCCGTTATTCAAAGAAGCGTACTCGCTTTATTTCGGTAAAATCATGCCGCAGGTTGGTCGTTTGTTTGCCAAATCATACGATCAATACAACTGGCTTCAAGAGTCGACGGAAGTGTTTTTGGACCGTGTCGAACTGAAACGATTGTTTGAACAAGCCGGCTTCATGCAAGTGGAAGTTAAAGCATTCGCAGGTGGGGCGGCTGCCATGCACCTCGGAAAGAAGTGGTGAGATGTCACTGCACTCGATTTACCGGGATGTAACGAAAGAAGTGAATTTAGTCGATCAATTTTTAATGAGTCATATTGCGTCCGACGATCCGACGATTGACGCTGCCGGTCAACAGTTGTTGCAGGCGGGTGGCAAGCGTATTCGACCGGCCTTTGTGTTACTGGCCTCGAAGTTCGGTCATGCGGATCGGGACGAACTCGTTCGTGTCGCAGCCAGCTTGGAACTTGTCCATATGGCTTCACTAGTGCATGATGACGTGATTGACGATGCAGAACTGCGACGGGGGAAACCGACCGTCATGCAACACTTTGATGAAGAAGTCGCCCTTTATTCGGGTAATTTTTTGTTTGGTGAGGCTGTCAAATTAATCGGCGAAGTCGGTAAACCTGAATTGGTGCAAGTCATGGTACACGCGATGCGGGAAATCTGTGAAGGCGAAATCGAACAAATTTATGACCAGTACGACTGGGAACAGTCCATCAAACGGTATATCAAGCGGATTGAACGGAAAACGGCAATCTTGATCGAAGCCAGCTGCCATCTCGGGGCAATTGTTGCGAACTGTTCTCCGGAAGATACAAAGGCGTTACGGCAATTTGGCCGCGACATCGGTCTAGCTTTCCAAATTGCTGATGACTTGCTGGATTTTACCGCCAAGCGGATGGAACTTGGTAAACCGGTCGCAGAGGACTTGCGGCACGGTCATAAGACGCTACCTGTTTTTTACGCCTCAGAAGATCCCGTGTTTTTCCATGAGTTGCAACAGATTCGTTCCATGCCGAGTCATGAAGAAGTAGCACCATTACTGGAACGCCTCCAACAATCCGGTGCACTGGACCGGACACAACAGACGGTCGATTTGTATATTCGCCGTGCAATTCGTCGTCTCGAGCATCTTCCGAAATCCTCGGCTAAACGGTCTTTGGAAGAAGTGGCCCGGTACGTGGGTAAACGAAAAGGTTGAATGAATGTAAAAAATTTCTTGCCGGTCGTTCCATTACGCAGTAAACTTACTATGTAAGCGCTTTTTTATCTGTATTTCATAGGGGGAACTAGCAATGGAGCAAACATTTTTAATGGTAAAACCGGATGGCGTCGAACGAGGATTGATCGGGGAAATCATCGCTCGCATCGAACGCAAGGGGTTTGTAATTCGGGAAATGAAAATGATGCAAGCGTCTGAAGAATTGGCGCAGGCACATTATGCAGAACATGCAGAGAAACCGTTTTTTGGAGAGTTGGTCACTTTCTTAACATCTGGTCCGGTCGTCGCCCTTCGTGTCGAAGGTGAAGATGTCGTAACGGTCTCTCGGATGATGATCGGGAAAACAAAACCGACAGAAGCATTACCAGGAACGATTCGCGGCGATTTCGCGAACACGATGAGTGAGAATGTCATTCATGGTTCAGACAGCGTTGAGAGTGCGGAGCGCGAACTGGGTCTTTGGTTTCAAGGACAACCGTTAAACGTATAAGGATAGAAAAACGATTGGGCAGCTGCTCAATCGTTTTTTTTGTTTTTTGGAAAGGAAATAGCTTTATGCTAAGATAGAAAATAAGACAGGAGCGGATTAAATTCGTTTCCGAAAGAGAGAGGATCTGTGAGGTGGACTATGCAAGATTATGAACTTTTCATCCAGCGTTTCTTAAAAAAATCCGGGATTGATTTAGGACAATACAAGGAAGCTCAAATGAAGCGACGATTAACGGCGTTACGTGATAAAAAAGGATACAGTACGTTTGCTTCATATATGCAGGAAATGGAAAAGAGTGACTCGCTGTATGAAGAGTTTTTAGACCGGATGACCATTAACGTCAGTGAATTTTTCCGAAATCCGATTCGGTGGCAACAGTTGGAACAAGATATCCTGCCTGTTTTGCAGGCGCGTGCCCATGGGCGGATCCGAACTTGGAGCGCAGCCTGTTCGACTGGTGAAGAACCTTATTCCTTGGCGATGGTTTTAAACGAAAAGATGGATCCGGCACAATTTACGATTCAAGCAACGGACTTGGATGATCTCGTGTTGGAAAAGGCGAAACAAGGTCGATATGGCACATCTGCCTTAAACGAAGTGGAAGAAGCGCGTAAAAAACGATACTTCGTCGAACAGGAACAACAGTTTGAAGTCGTTCCTGAAATCAAACGACTTGTTCGTTTCAGTAAACATAATTTATTAGGAGATCGGTACGATACAGGATTTGATTTGATTATCTGTCGGAATGTCTTGATTTACTTTACGGAGGAAGCGAAGGCGCATGTCTATCGTTCGTTTGTCGATGCCCTAAAGCCGGGAGGCATACTGTTTGTTGGTGGAACAGAACAGATTTTTCAACCGGAACGGTTTGGCTTAAAGATGAAGCAGAGTTTCTTTTACGAAAAAATCTAATAGTTAAGATAAGAAGGGATGAGACATATGCGTTATATGACAGCAGGCGAATCACACGGTAAAGGATTATCAGTCATCATTGAAGGTATCCCTTCCGGTCTTACGATTGATTTTGAGGCAGTGCAACGCGAGATGACACGTCGACAAGGAGGATATGGTCGGGGACGCAGAATGCAAATCGAACAGGACGCCGTCGATGTCCGTGGTGGAGTCCGTCATGGATACACGACGGGAGCACCCATTAGTCTGTTCATCGAAAATAAAGATCATACGCACTGGACACAAGTCATGCAAGCAGAACCTTTGGAAGAGGAACTGGAACGGCCCCGCACATTAACCCGTCCGCGCCCGGGGCATGCGGATTTAGTCGGTGGATTAAAATACGGACACCGTGACTTACGGGATGTTCTGGAACGGTCATCTGCCCGTGAGACGGCAGCACGTGTCGCCGTCGGAGCGATCGCTAAACAATTGTTGCGTCAATTGGATGTTGATGTATTTTCCCACGTTCGTTCGATCGGCGGAATTGACGCCGCATCTGTCAATCCGTTGGAACATCGTGAAACGATTGAGGCATCTCCTGTCCGCTGTGCTGATGCTGTAGCATCGGAGCAGATGATGGCAGCAATTGATCAAGCGAAAAAAGACGGGGATACGTTAGGGGGAGAAGTAGAAGTCGTCGTGATGAACGTCATGCCAGGAATCGGGTCTTTTACACAAAACGAGACGAAGCTTGACAGCCGCATCGCCCGGGCCGTCATCAGTGTCAATGCGATGAAGGCGGTTGGATTCGGGGACGGGTTCGATCTGGCACGCAGAAAAGGAAGTACCGTCCAAGATGAAATCCTGCATGACGAAACGGGTTATTTCCGAAAAACCAATCATCTTGGCGGCATTGAAGGCGGTATGTCGACCGGGATGCCGATTCGAGTTCAAGTCGCGATGAAGCCGATTCCAACGTTATACCGTCCGCTTCAATCCGTCGATATCGAGACGAAAGAACCGTTCGTCGCTCAAATCGAGCGGAGTGATGCGTGTGCCGTTCCGGCAGCAGCGGTCGTTCTGGAGGCGGTCGTAGCCGTTGAAATCGCAGCAGCAGTCCTTGAGATGTTCGGAACATCAACGCTTGACCGGCTTAAACAAGCCGTCACCACTTACCGGGAGGAGGTGCGTCTCTTTTGACGCATCTCATGATTCAAGCGAGTCGACCCTACTCGGTTTACGTTGAAGAACATGCGATTCTCCGCATTCAAGAAGTGAAGCAGGCACAGGAAGCAGATCAGTTTTGGCTCATTACGGATCAGACTGTGGCAGACTTACACATGACATCAATCCGCCAGCAATTGAAGAACTGTTTTCCGATGACGCCTCAATTTGTCAGCTCCGTTAAACCGGGAGAAGGCAGCAAATCATTATCCGTGTATCAACAGTTACTTGAACAAGGCATTGAGCAGGGAGCGACGCGCCGGACAGTAATCCTCGCGGTTGGCGGCGGAATGATCGGTGATTTGGCCGGTTTTGTCGCAGCGACTGTTCTACGCGGCATTCCATTCATTCAAATTCCGACGACATTGCTTGCGCATGATTCGAGTGTTGGAGGAAAGGTTGGATTAAACTTACGTTGGGGTAAGAACTTAGTAGGTGCCTTTTATCAACCGTCTGCTGTCCTATACGATCCAATCTTTTTACAAACCTTGTCTGACCGCGAATGGAGAAGCGGTTTTTTTGAATTATTGAAACACGGTTTTTTAGCCCGTCCTTCATTCGCTGAAGAGTGGATCGACCTTGAACTGCCAGACATCAAGCAGAAGTTGTCAGCGGAGTGGATTTCAGCCGGAATCGCTGTGAAACAACAAATTGTGGAGCAGGATGAGCGTGAAACCGGCATCCGGGCTTTTTTGAACTATGGTCATACGTTTGGACATGCCGTGGAATATGCGAGTGTCAACCTCGCTCACGGAGAGGCTGTCGGAATTGGTTTGGTATTCGTATCGCTTCTTGAAGAAAACGAACGGCAGGCCCATCGATTGGCAGATTTGATTCATCGGCTCGGCGTAGTGTTGCCGGAACGTCAATCGTTTGAAACGTATTTGGAATTGATGAAACGGGATAAAAAAAATGATGCCGCGATTCGATTTGTTTTACAAGGAGACGAGGGTTTTCATTTAGAAGCCGTTAGTCCAGAACGTCTGCAGCAAGTATTTGATCAAACAGTGAGGTGTTTACAATGGGATTAAAAGGAACGGTACGCGTACCGGGCGATAAATCGATGACGCATCGCGCATTCTTAATGGGTGGCATCGCGGAAGGCACGACAGTGATTTCCAATGCACTGTTAGGAGCAGATTGTATGGCATCACTAGCAGCTGTCGAGGCGCTTGGCGCAAAAATTGATCAAACGGAAGAACACATTCAAATCACCGGAACCGATGTTTTGAAAGCAGCGGAAATTGACTGTGGAAATTCCGGAACAACGATTCGTCTGTTGAGTGGTATTTTGGCGGGAGGACAAGAGACGTACACCTTGACGGGAGACGACTCGCTTAAGCGACGGCCGATGGATCGTGTGACAGCACCGCTTGAAACGCTCGGCGCCCGGATTGAAGGGACGTACGCACCGTTGACCATAACAGGACAACCGCTCGTCGGAACGACATATACACTGCCTGTCGCCAGCGCCCAGGTGAAAAGTGCGGTTTTGTTGGCGGGATTGTTTGCGACTGGCGAGACGACGGTCATTGAACCGGTTCTTTCCCGCGATCATACTGAACGGATGTTGCCGAAATTTGGAGCGACGCTTGCCATTCAAGATCAAGAACAAGGCCGACTGATCCGGTTGCAAGGACCGGTCCGATTGCAGGCCACGACCGTTGATATACCAGGCGATCCCTCATCTGCCGCCTTTTGGTGGACGGCTGCAGCATTAGGCGAAGACAGCCGCATTACAACGGAACACGTGTTGATGAATCCGACACGCATCGGGTTTTTACAAGTGTTGCGTCAAATGGGAGCCAGTGTCGAAATCACCCATCGTCAAGAAACGGCAGGCGAGGAGACGGCAGATGTAACACTTGCGACAACGTCTTTGCAGGCCGTTTCAATCGAAGGGGAACAAATCCCTTCGCTGATTGATGAAATCCCATTGCTTGCGCTGCTCGCAACGCAAGCGGATGGTCGGACGGTTATTCGTGACGCAGCAGAACTGCGTGTCAAAGAAACCGACCGAATCGAGACCGTTGTAGCGGCACTACAAAAAATCGGTGCATGCATCGAAGCGACACCGGACGGGATGATCATCGACGGACCGACACCCCTGATCGGCGCGACGGTCGATAGTGCGGGTGACCATCGTCTGGCGATGATGCTGACGATTGCTTCGACATTACAACCTGAAATTCAAGTGCGTGGACATGAAGTAGTTGAAGTAAGCTACCCGACGTTTTATGATGATTTAAAGACATTACAACAAACGGATTGATAAAGACCTCTTAATGAGCGACCTAGAAGAAAGTGAGGCGTTTGCCTTGAACGAAGAACTATTAAAAGAGATAGTCGAGAGTCTCGAACACGGACATACGTCCGAAGCATTAGCAGCACTGGAACAGCTTGAAAAAAACGGAACGGACGAAGACCGTTTGGCAGTAGCTGATTTGTATATTGAATTAGGATTATCCGATCGGGCAGTCAATGTACTGGCTCCGCTTTATGTCGACTATTCAGGCAATGCCGGTGTGGCCTTATTGCTTGCTGAGTGTTACATCGATTTGGATCGTGAGGAAGAAGCGATTACGGTCTTGGAGCAGGTTGATGTGACGGATATCGAAAACGGACCACGGACATTGGTGTTACTCGCGGACTTGTATCAATCGCAAGGTCTTGATGAAGTCGCGTTGGCAAAACTGAAGGAAGCACGGAACTTAGCACCGGATGAGCCGTTGCTTGCTTATGGACTGGCAGAACTGTATATGACGTTAGGAGCGTTTGATCAAGCGGTTCCATTGTTTGCTGAAATCGCAGCAGATCCGGTCTTACGGGAACAGTTGCCACTGGATGCGCTGTATGCTGAGGCACTGGCGATGATCGGTGAATTCGAAGAAGCGATTCCCCTGTATGAACGTGCCGTCGCTGAACGTTCGGACCTGCATACGCTGTTTGGTCTCGCGATGACCGCCCACCGTGTCGGACAACACCAAAAAGCAGTCGAGACGTTCCAACAATTGGTCGCACAAGATCCCGATTACACGTCCGCATACGTACCATACGCGGAAAGCCAGGCTGAGCTTGGATTGACGAAAGAAGCTTTAAACGTGATCAAACAAGGGATGGAGCGAGATGATTACAATGATGAGTTGCGGACGATGGAAGCATTATTCCTCTTGAAGCTGGGTGACCGGGAAGGCAGTGTTAAAGCATTACGCGAGGCCCTTGCTTTAAATCCGGAATCACTTGTCGCTGCCGAACGGCTGTTAGCTTTGCTCGCGGAAGACGAAGACCATGACGCGACGCTTGAAACGATTTCCGCCATCGAGGAACACGTGACGGCACCCATCTTAACTTGGTATCGGGCGCGTTCGTTATATGCACTTGAAGAATATACACAAGCCATGGAGAAATACGCTCAAGTCGAGTCAGCCTTTGCGGATGATGCGTTATTCTTGAAAGAATATGGTTATGCGCTCGTTGAAGAAGGACGCCGGGATGAAGGGTTGATCTTATTGAGACGGGCAGCCGGTTTAACGCCGGAAGATGCAGATTTAGTCGACTATGTCGAACGAATGGATGGATGACTTCACGGGAGAAGGGAGTAGGATTAAGATGACAGAGAGAAAGCAGCGTTTCTTGCGCCGCATCTTGACCTATTATACGTTGAAACGTCGGGAGTCAAAGTGGATTATCGATTATTGGCTCCGAAATGACTCAAAACTCGAGCGTGTGCACTTTGTCCAAAATGCGATGTTTGCACCGAAAGCCATCATCATTACGACGTACGGATTTGATGCAGATCCCTTTTTATTCAAAAAAGGAGAAGTGAAAACGACTGATCCGGAAAAAGCATACCATGACATCCGGTTGACGGATGAAGACGTCTATATCGAGCTGAACTTTCAAGGTATGATGATGGATGACGAATACCTTTCGCTGTTGGAGGAAAATCCATTTCGTCCGGAGGTGGCAGTTGAACCCAAGCTGGCGGATGCTGCAATGAATTTTATCGCCGCGACCGTCAACCGCCAGGAAGAAGAACGATTGGTCCGGTTGATTGACGAGGCGTTGGACGCCCGTGACAAAAATCGGTTTCAATCGCTGTCTGATGAGCTTCGAATCATCCGCAGTCAGCTTTGAATCAAAACGGCAGACACACGACCTCCCTTTACTTAAAATGAAGGGAGGCTTTTTGAAATCAAACTAAGGTCAAAATATGAAGAAAAATTGTAGCTAATTTCATAAAACGTTCACATTAAAGAAGCAGTAACAAAAGCGGATATGATACATTAAATGTGACGAATTGTATGTGAACAGGAAAGGGGGAAATGACTTGCGTTTCAAACCATCCGATGTTCAAAGGACGAGAAACGAACAGGCGTACATCGATACGTTGATTGTCCCATTGATTCCCGTCGGATTTGACGAAGCGATGCATGCTTTTGCAGAATGCGCAGACATGACGATGACCGTTGCGACAGAAGTCGAACGGCAATTGTCAGGTCGGGCGATGCTCGTCCCGCCGATGACGTACATCGGTGTCCCGTCAGTCGATCAGTTAACCAGTTGGGAGCAAGCGGCATCTGCCGAACAATTTCGATTTGTGACGTTCATTACTGCCGATTTACGGTGGAAAGAGACATCGGTCGAGGACATTATTTATGTCCCGCGTTTATCGCTTGAGACGATGAGTCGCGATCAACAAGGTCAGATGGTCGGGAATTTTGTCGGACAAGTCCTAGAGCAGTTAGGAAACCGTTGGACCGCGCTATGAAGCGGTTGACGCAATGATTTTATTAAGATACTATTACCATGTGAGAAATTTGTGTGAAGTACTGTGGTCTTGGGGCACAGCGTACATCACGAGGGGGGATCGAGATGGCTCAAAACGGGTCTAACGTAACACGTCGTCAGTTCTTGACGTATACATTGACTGGAGTCGGCGGCTTTATGGCGGCGACAATGGTCATGCCGATGGTCAACTTCGCAGTTGATCCAGTCCTGAAGAAATCAGGGGCAGGCGATAAAGTAAAAGTAATGAAGTTGTCGGATATCACGACAGAACCAAAACGGGTTGACTTCAAGAAACAAACACAGGATGCATGGTATGAGTTTGAAGAAACATTGTCTGCATGGGTGTTTAAAAACGATAAAGGTGAGATTTTAGCATTATCACCGATTTGTAAACACTTAGGTTGCCAAGTAAGTTTCGGATCTGATCCGACGCACCCAGAAGATTTCTATTGCCCGTGTCACTTCGGACGTTACACGAAAGATGGCGTCAACGTACCAGGTACGCCTCCGACGAAACCGCTCGATGGCTACGAAATGCAAGAGAAAGATGGTTTCCTTTACTTAGGTAAACCAGTCGAAAGAGGTGCGTAAGCGATGATGCAGAAAATTTACGATTGGATTGATGAGCGGGTAGACATCACACCGCTATGGCGAGACATTGCTGATCATGAAGTTCCAGAACACGTTAACCCGGCCCATAACTTTTCCGCATTCGTTTATTGTTTTGGCGGGCTGACGTTCTTCACGATCGTCATTCAGATTCTTTCGGGAATGTTTTTGACGATGTATTACGTACCGGATATCATCAACGCGCATGCGTCCGTCTACTATCTTCAAAATGAAGTGGCACACGGTCAAATCGTTCGTGGTATGCACCACTGGGGCGCATCTGTCGTCATCGTAATGTTGTTCTTACATACATTACGTGTCTTCTTCACAGGTTCATACAAAAAACCACGTGAATTGAACTGGGTCGTCGGCGTTCTGTTATTCTTCGTTGTCTTAGCGCTCGGTCTGACAGGATACTTGTTGCCATGGGATATGAAAGCATTGTTCGCAACGAAAGTTACGATTCAAATTGCCGAAAGTATTCCTGTCATCGGTGGTATCGCAAAAACACTCCTAGCGGGTGGAGAAATCGTCGGTGCAAGTACGATCGCTCGATTCTTTGCGATTCACGTCTTCTTCCTTCCTGCAGCATTGTTCGTCTTGCTCGGGGCCCACTTCATGATGATCCGCAAACAAGGGATCTCTGGACCACTTTAAACCGACAATTACTTTAGACAACTAAAAGGGGGAGAACACGATGCATCGTGGTAAAGGAATGAAATTCGTCACCGATTCACGGGTGTCGATCAACAACCGGATGCCGAACAAGTCAAAAGACTATTCGGAATATCCAGGTCGGACGGAAGCGTTCTGGCCAAACTTCTTACTTCGCGAATGGATGGTAGGAGCGGTCTTCCTGATCGGCTTCATGACACTGACAATCGTTGAAGCAGCACCACTTCAAAACATTGCTGACCCGACGAATACGTCGTACATTCCACTTCCGGACTGGTACTTCTTATTCCTCTATCAGCTCTTGAAATACCAATTTGCAGCGGGTCCGTACATTTTGATGGGGACCGTCATTCTTCCAGGTTTAGCGTTCACAGCACTTCTTGTTGCGCCATGGTTAGACCAAGGATTGGAACGTCGCCCGGCAAAACGTCCAGTCGCTGTCAGCATGATGCTTCTTGCAGTCGTCTCGATTGTCTTCTTGACATGGGAATCTGTTCAAACAACACACTGGGATACGATTCATAAACAAGGTGAGTTGACGATGAACGAAGGTCCAAAAATCGATACGGCAGCTAAAGGATTCGAGATTTATTCGAATCAGTCATGTGTCAACTGTCACGGGAAGAACCTCGAAGGTGGCGCAGCAGCTCCAGCTCTCGTCGGAACGAAAAAGACAGAAGAAGAAATTTATGAGATTGCAGACAAAGGGATCGGATCGATGCCTGCTGGACAGTACAAAGGTTCAGATGCAGACCGTAAAGAACTCGCTAAATTCATCGCTTCTTACGGTGAAGGCGGAGAGAACAATAAATAAGACAACCGACCGGGGGAATTTTTCCTCCGGTTTTTGTCTATCACGAGGTGACAATACATGCCGTTCATTCATTTTTTAAAACATAAAGCGGTGCTTTGGCTGCTTGCCTTGATCAACTTAGGCGGAACACTCTACGGGTATTACTGGTATCAGCCTCAACTCGAACAGTCGAACTGGTACTATTATCCGTTCATTCCGGATAGTCCGACAGCGTCTTTCTTTTTCACGATTATCGTCTTTTTATGGATTTTTAATCGCCGGTCCCGTTTGTTTGAAGCGCTTGCCTTCGTGACTTTGATCAAATACGGGGTGTGGGCGGTCGTCATGAATGCGTTGATGTTACGGGAACTCGGGACAGATAATTCCTATCTGACGGCGATGGCACTGATGCTGATGCTCTCCCACGGAGCGATGGCGTTCCAAGCCCTTCTGTATGCCCCCGTCATGACGTTTCGGGTCAAGGAACTTATCCTCGTCTCCATCTGGGTCATTCATAACGATGTGGTGGATTATGTACTTGGACAGTGGCCGCGGTATCCGGCGCTGGCAGAGCATATCCAGTGGATCGGATATGGCTCGTTTTGGTTGACCGGATTATGTCTTTTGATGGGATATTGGTTTGTAGCACGCGATTCAATTGACAATAAGTTCACTCGAACATAAAATAAGGATATAATCTTTTTTATGAAGGGGAAGATGCCACATGGCGAACTATTTGATTTATTTGGCCATCATCATCATCGTGCCAATCTGGGCGCAGATGCGCGTCAGAAAAACGTATAAAAAATATCAACAAGTTCCGATTCAGAGTGGAGTCACCGGAGCACAAGTCGCGGATTTCATCATGAAGCAAAACGGGATTACGAATGTGCGGCTTGAGCCGATCGGCGGAACGATGTCCGATCACTATGATCCGACGAATAAAGTCGTCCGCCTGTCGGAAGACGTCTACTACGGTTCTACGGTCTCAGCGGTTTCAATCGCCGCCCACGAAATCGGGCACGTCATCCAAGACGCAACCGATTACGGGATGATGCGGGTTCGTCACCGGATCGCACCAGTCGCTTCGATCACATCGAACCTGTCGTTCCCGTTGTTGTTGATCGGTTTCTTGGCTGGTATGAGTGGATTGGCAATGCTTGGTGTCATCTTGATGCTCGGAGCAGTCATTTTTCAACTCGTGACATTACCGGTTGAGTTTGATGCTTCCAACCGGGCGATGGCCCAGTTGACAGAACATGGGATCATCGATGCTGAAGAAGAACGCGGATCACGTCGTGTCTTAAACGCTGCTGCGTGGACATATGTCGCAGCGACGCTTGTCGCGATTGCCGAGTTCGTCCGTTTAGCTTTGATTGTCTTTGCACCATCAAGTGATGACTAAACAATATGAAAATGACGAGGAGTCCGGAAGGGACTCCTCGTCATTTTTTGTTGGGACAGGTCATGTTTCTTTAATTGGAATACGATTTTCATCGAACGTGAATCCTTCTCCCGTGACCTCATAGACATCATGCAAAGTGATGAAAGCATGTTGATCGACTGATTTGACAAGTGTCTTCAATCGTGTGATTTCATTACGGGCGACGACGACGTACAATACCTCCAAGTCGCGTCCGGAATAACCGCCTTTTGCGATCAGTCGGGTCGTACCACGGTTCATCGTCGCATGAATGCCATCCGCGATTTCAGTCCGCTGATCACTGATGATCATGGCAGCTTTTCCAGCATACGTACCTTCTTGCATCCAGTCGATGACACGGGCACCGACATAGACAGCCAGTAACGTATACATCGCCTGTTTATAGTCGAGGTAAGTCAGGGATGCGATGATGACGAAAAAGTCGAACACCATGAACGTTCTGCCAATCGACCAACCAAAGTATCGTTTCGTCAATCGAGCGATGATATCGACCCCGCCGGTCGTACCACCGTTGTTAAAGATGATACCGAGACCAACCCCGATGAAAACGCCGGCAAACAGGGCGGCAAGGACCATATCATCCTTCAATAAAATTTCCAGTGGGGAGTACTTGGCGATCAACCCGTACCAAATCGAGAAACTGAACGTTCCGATCAATGTGTAGACAAACGTCGTTCGTCCCAACAATTTGTAACTGACAAGGAATAGCGGGATATTGAGCAGTAAATTCGTAACGGATGGGGAAAAACCGAACAATCCTTTTAAGATCAAGGTAATGCCTGTAAATCCTCCCTCAGCTAACTCGTTCTGCACGTTAAAATGATAGATACCAAAAGCGAAAATAAATGATCCAATTAAAATCCAGATGATGTTTTGAATTCGAATTGGAAACTGGAATGGGGGTGCCATCTGATTGCTCCTCTCTGACATGACTCTTTCTCTAGGGTAACGGCAGACGTAAAAAAAGACTAGCTTTTCTGATGAAAATCATTCAAAAAGTGGCAGATGTAGTTTTTAGTCGACAATTTGATACAATGAGCAAGGTAGAGGACATTACTTAAAGAGAGAGTGATTAGATTATGAAAAAAGCGATTGGGATTCTTTGTTATCCATCGGTCGGCGGCAGTGGTGTCGTGGCAACGGAACTTGGAATGAAGTTAGCGGACCGGGGACATGATGTACATTTCATCACATCGAGTATTCCGTTTCGCCTGACGGAATATCGACCGAATATCACAGTTCATTTGGTGGAAGTGAATCAATATTCGGTCTTTAAATATCCGCCGTACGACATCACGCTGGCGTCAAAGGTCGCGGAAGTCATCGATGTGTTTGATCTCGATATCATTCATGCCCATTATGCTGTTCCCCACGCTGTCTGTGCGGAGCTCGGTCGGAATATGGCGAAGAAAAAAGGCGTCGCGGTCGTGACGACTTTACATGGAACGGATATTACAGTCATCGGACAGGATTTAGAGATGCAACCCGCGATTCGGTACGGGATTGAAAGTTCGGACGCGGTCACGGCCGTTTCGGAAAGTCTGGCTCTTGAAACAAACATGACATTAAACGGACAGTATGCGATTGAAGTCATTCCAAACTCGATTGATGAAAGTATGTATTATCCGATGCGGGATGAACGACTGAAGCGGCATTACGGCATCGAACCGGATGAGGTCGTCGTTATCCATATTTCGAACTTTCGGCCGGTCAAACGAATTGACGATACGATTGCTGCGTTTGCGATTGCTTCGAAGGATCGAGCCATGCGGTTATTATTGGTCGGAGACGGTCCGGAAATGGGACAGACAAGACGCCGGGCGAAGGAACTCGGAATTTATGACAAAATCATCTTTGCCGGAAAACAGGAGCATGTCGCTCAGTTGCTTGCAATCAGTGATATTCATTTACTGTTGTCGGAAAAAGAAGCATTCGGACTTGTTGTACTCGAAGCGATGGCGGTTGGTGTTCCGAGTGTCGTCTCAAGTGCCGGAGGGTTACCGGAAGTGATTCAAGACGGCAAAACCGGATTCATCGTGCCGACGTATGACGTGAAGGCGGCGGCGGACCGGATCGGACAGTTGGCGGATAATGCGGCATTGCGGGAAGAATTGGCGGAGGAAGGAATCCGCGATACCCGCAGACGGTTTGATTCCAATCAAGTCGTTCGTACCTATGAATTGTTATATGAACGGGTGTGTGCACGCTATGAAAATGCTTGAATATGCTAACCACATCATTCAGACGATTGAAGGAGCGGGAGGAGAGGCCTATATCGTCGGTGGAGCGGTCCGGGATATGTTGCTCAAACGGGATCCCGGAGATTATGATCTCGCAACGTCACTGCTTCCGGAAGAGGTCATGCAACTTTTTCCGATCGTCATTCCAACCGGACTCGAGCACGGTACCGTCACGGTCGTTTTGGACCACATGCCGTTTGAAATAACGACATTTCGTTCGGAAACCACCTACAGTGACCGCCGCCGTCCGGATGCCGTGACACTTGGGGTCAGCTTGGAAGAAGACTTGACACGCCGTGATTTTACCATCAATGCGATGGCATTAAAGCCGACCGGTCTCGTAGACTTGTTTGGTGGTCAAGACGACTTGGCATCCAAAATCGTTCGCACGGTCGGTCGGGCGGAAGACCGGTTTAATGAAGATGCCCTGCGAATGATTCGGGCCTTTCGATTCATGAGCCAGCTGGAATTTACACTGGATCCACAGACGGAACAGGCCATCACGAATCAAAAACATCATCTTCAATCGGTCGCCGTCGAACGGATCGCGATGGAGTTCGAAAAACTACTATTAGGTCCCGGACGAAAAACGGCACTTCAAGTAATGCTTCGAACCGGTATTTACGCGGACATGCCGGGTCTTGATGACACGATTCTAAACCAATTGATTTCACTCGACTTGAACGGTGTGTCATCGGACAATGTATGGACACTCGTTTTAGTCGCCGGGTTACGTCCGGAAGCGCTGCGGGTCTTTAAACGTTCCAAAAAACAAGAGGGGCGTGCAAAGACATTGGCCCCCCTTGTACAGGAGCAGACGTTATCCGATTGGCAACGCTATCGACTGTCGGATGAAGAATTGGAACATTTGAACCACATGACGGGACGTCGTCACGAAGGTCGGACTTCTTTGCCGATCCGACGTTTACAAGATTTAACGGTCAATGGACGTGACATGATCGAGCTCGGATTGCAAAAAAAACAGATTAAAGAAGCGCTCCATCATCTGGAACGGCAAGTGGTGGATGGCCGACTGGAAAATCAACGTGAGATTCTGTTAAAGGAAGTGATGAGTTGGAAAAATCAACACGGGACCGAGTCCTCCATGCATTAATGCAGACCGATTGGATATCGGGTCAAGAGTTGGCTGATCAATTAAATATTTCACGTACCGCTATTTGGAAACAAATTGCGACATTAAAAGAGTCAGGGTATATCATCGAAGCCAATAAAAAAACAGGCTATCATTTAGTAGATCAAGGCGATCGATTGACATCACTCGCGATTCAACAGGATTTGCAAACACGTACTCTTGGACGGCACATCATGCATCTCGAGCAGACGGAAACGACGCAACGGATTGCGCATGAGCAAGCCCAGCAAGCAGCTGTGGAAGGGACACTGATCGTCTGTGACTTTCAAACCGGCGGACGAGGACAACTCGGGCGCACATGGCACGAAACGCAGGGAGCAGGCGTTGCGATGAGTTTGATTTTACGTCCTGCAGCACCGCTTCACCAAGCCGGTCAATTGACATTACTTGCGGGTATCGCCTTGGCACAGACGTTACGGACACTTGATATCCCGGCGACGATTAAATGGCCAAATGATTTGTTGATTGAAGGAAAAAAAGTGGCCGGTATCTTAACGGAAATGCAAACGGAAGCTGATCGCATCAATTCCGTCATCATTGGAATCGGCATTAACGTCCTCCATGAACAGTTTCCGGAAGTATTAGCGGACCGTGCGACGTCTTTGAAATTAGCGACCGGTAAAGTGATTGCCCGCGCTGAAATCGTCGCCATGTTTTTAAATACGTTCGAACCGATGTACCTGAAGTGGTTAACGGAAGGTTTTGCGTCTTTTGTCTCGTTGTGGGAGAACTATGCGGATCGATTAAACGATCTAGTAACGTTACGCACCCGGCAAGAAACGGTGACCGGCATCTTACGCGGCATTCAGGCGGATGGTACGTTACAAATGGAAACGGAAGCAGGAATGAAAACATTCCATTCCGCCGAATTGATTTACTGGACAGAAAGATAAGTTCGGACGTTTGCAGTCTGCTTTTTGAATCATGTATAATGAATACGAGGATGATAGCCATTTGGAGTCATACCGGTTAGAGGCTTGTAATCATAGTTTTTATTTAACTGCCTTGATCCTACTCGGACAGGGACAGAAGGATGATTTAGCACTTATTCACGCCTTCTTTCCTATGGATTATTTTAGGAAGGAAGGTGTTTCCTTTTGTCCTCTCTAAACTACGAAGGAGAGAACACACATGCATACGATGACACCTTTATTAAAAAAACAACAAGCTGGGGAAAAACTTGTCATGCTGACAGCATACGATTATCCGTCGGCAAAACTGGCAGAAGCAGGACACGTCGATCTGTTATTGGTCGGTGATTCGCTCGGGAACGTCATTCTCGGTTATGATTCGACGATTGCCGTGACAGTAGACGATATGATCCATCACGCAAAAGCCGTACGCCGCGGAGCACCCGCGACATTTATGGTCGTCGACATGCCATTTGCAAGCTACCACGGTTCATTTGACCGGACGCTCGAAGCGGCAGCCCGTATTTTTCAAGAGAGCGGGGCGGACGCTTTGAAACTCGAAGGTGCGGGAGAAATCTTGATGACGATTCGCCGCTTGACGGATGCCGGGATGCCGTGTGTCGCGCATTTAGGACTGACACCACAATCTGTTGGCGTGTTGGAAGGGTTCAAAGTTCAGGGAAAATCGCTTGAAGCTGCGGAACAGTTGATTGCCGATAGTTTGGCAGCAGAACAAGCAGGCGCGAAGATGCTCGTACTCGAATGTGTACCGCATCCTCTTGCGAAACGCGTCCAAGAACTCTTGACGATTCCTGTAATTGGGATCGGTGCCGGTGCTGATGTCGCCGGACAAGTGTTGGTCTATCATGATCTTTTGACTTACGGCGTCGGCCGGCTTCCGAAATTTGTTAAAGCATATGCCGATTGGAACACATCAGGTACGGAAGCCATCGCTCATTACGTCCAAGAAGTTAAAAACGGCACATTCCCTGAATTGGCTCATTCCTTCATGATGGATGAGGAATTGATTGGTGCCTTATACGGAGGAACGAAAGAATGAAAATCATGCAGAGTGTGGAACAACTGCGGGAAGTTTTGGCGGGACAAACATCGATTGGATTCGTCCCGACGATGGGTTTTCTGCACGAAGGGCACGCCTCGCTGCTGAAACAGGCACGGCAGGACAACGATATCGTTGTTTTAAGCATCTTTGTCAATCCGACACAATTCGGTCCAAATGAAGATTTAGACCGTTATCCGCGTGACGAGCAGCGTGATCAGCGATTGGCGCAAGCAGCAGGAGTCGACTATCTCTTTTATCCGACGAATGATGTCATGTATCCACTTGATATGGCCCGAGTCACGGTTCGTTCGGGTGATGACGTCTTATGTGGTGCATCGCGTCCGGGACATTTTGATGGAGTCTTGACGGTCGTCAGTAAATTGTTTAATATCGTTCAGCCGACCCGTGCTTATTTCGGATTAAAAGATGCACAACAATTGGCATTGATTGAAGGGTACGTAGCGGACTATTTCGTACCGGTCGAGATTAAACGGTGTCCGATCATTCGTGAAGTGGATGGACTGGCGAAATCGTCCCGGAATGTCTATTTGTCGGAAGCCGAGCGCGAACAGGCACCGGGCATTCAACAGGCACTACAGGAAGCAAAACAAGCGCTTGATGCAGGTACGCCGCTTGAAACGGTTCTTGCACAAACACGCGCGTCACTTCACTTTGAAGGGACGACGATTGATTATGTCGAAGCTGTTGCGTATCCGACGCTCGGACCAGTCAATCCGACAACGAAAACGATTTTACTCGCGGTTGCCGTTCAATTCAAATCGGCACGTTTGATTGATAACTTACTATATACGAGAGGAGCATGATTATGTTACGCACATTCATGCACGCAAAATTACACAAAGCCCGTGTCACGGAAGCGAATCTGCATTACGTCGGTTCGATTACGATTGATGAAGATTTACTGGACGCTGTCGGGATTCTTGAAAATGAAAAAGTCCAAGTGACGAACAACCAGAACGGGGCACGTATCGAGACATATGCCATTAAAGGAGCTCGTGGTTCTGGCGTGATTTGTTTAAACGGAGCAGCTGCCCGCCATTTCCAAATCGGAGATGAAGTCATCATCATGGCCTATGCACAATTGACGAACGAAGAAATCTCAGCACATGTTCCGAAAGTTGCTGTCCTTGATCAAGATAATTCCATCAAGCAGATGTTATCGCAGGAAATCGCACATACGATCTTATGATTTTGAGGGACCCGAGGTACATTCGGGTCTCTTTTTTGTTAAGATGGAACTTGAGATGCCATATGTTTAAGGTATGGATGGTTAAAGGTGGAGATGAGTCGTGGAAAAAAAGTTTGTAGTAGTGGATTTAGAAACGACCGGACACTCGATTAAATCCGGCGATGAGATGATTGAAATCGGGATGGCAGTGATTGAAGACGGACAGATTACCGATCGTCTATCAGCGTTTGTCCATCCACAAAAACCGATTCCGCCGTTTATTTCACAATTGACCGGCATTACAGATGAAGATGTCGCGCATGCTGAGACATTTGACCGCATCGCGCCGCGTGTTCTCCAATTACTTGATGGAGGAATCTTCGTCGCTCATAACGTCCAGTTTGATTTGACGTTCTTGAATGAGGCTTTAGAAGAAGAAGGGTACTTACCATATACAGGTCCCGTCATTGACACGGTGGAGCTTGCGCGCATTTTATTACCGACAGCAGAGAGTCATTCGTTGTCACATTTGACGGAAGCGTTACAATTGACGCACCATGAGGCACACCGCGCGGGCAGTGATGCGGAAGCGACAGCGGAGTTATTACTTCATTTATTGAAACGTCTAAATGATTTACCGCTTGATACGTTACGTCATTTGCGACGGTTATCCGGGAAATTATTCAGTGCAGTGGAAGAAGAAATCGATCAAGCGATTCGACACGTCGGACTCGAAACCGATGACCGGTTTGACAGTTTTCGAAAGATCGCATTAAAAAAACGGAGTGAGCCGGAAGAATTTATCCTCCGGACAGAACTCGAACCGTTCGGTCCGTTTGTTGATCGATTAAATGAGCAACTGTTTCCGAAGTTGTTCACAGGATATGAACCACGTACAGGACAACTGGAGATGATGCGGCATGTGTATCAGTCCCTTGATCAAGAAACACCGCTTCTCGTCGAAGCAGGGACAGGGACGGGGAAATCACTAGGGTATCTCGTTCCGGCCGCTCATTATGCGATTGAGCACGAAACACCGGTCATCGTCAGTACACATACGATTCAATTACAGGAACAGCTATTTGCCCGCGATTTACCGCTTTTGCGCCAAGTATTCGACACACCCGTCGAAATTACTTTGCTGAAAGGTCGGAGTAATTATATGGACTTGCGGAAGTTCGAGTTTTTCCTCAGTGAGACGGAGGAACCTTATAATTTTACATTGGCTAAAGCTATTTTGCTGGTGTGGCTGACGCAGACGGAGACAGGGGATCTGGAAGAAGTGAGTTTACCTGGTGGAGCGGCACAAGGAAACATCGCAATCAAACAATTAATCCAGTCCGACAGTCAATCGCAGCTGGGACGGTTTGATCCTTGGTACAGCCGTGATTTTTTCCATCATGCGGTCCGTCGTGCGAAACAGGCGACGATTATCGTGACAAATCACGCGTTGTTGTTCAGTGATATTCAACACGAAGCAGGTGTTTTGCCAAAGGGCTGCCCGTTGATTTTAGATGAAGCACATCAAATCGAAGAAGTGGCCAGTCATCATTTTGGTCTTGTTTTTGACGGTCATTCGTTTGACCGGATTTTTAGACAGCTCGGCTTTTCGTCCGATAAAAAATTATTGACGCGACTCGTCAGTCTGTCAGACCACTATGACTTGACGGAGTTGGTCGAAGCCCACAGTGAAACGATTGATGAGACATTGACCGAATTGCTCGAAGAAGCCGACGGACTGTTGACAATCATTCAAGCGTACGGACTTGACTTGGCGTCTCGCAAGGAGCGGCGGGAAGGACGGGTCACCGTCCGTTTTAAACGACTGCATCCTTCCATGCGGGCAGTTCAAGAAAGTGCCAAACGGGTCGAACTCGTCTTGAGACGCTTACGCCAAGCCATTCGGACCATTCATAAACTATTTCACGATCAACGGGAACATATGAGTTATCGGGAGCGTTCGGTTGTTGCGGATTTGAAAACGGTGATTGGTCAGCTTGAGGACGTGGAACAAGCGATTTTTGAAACGATGCTTGCACCGCATGATGAGACCGTATCTTGGATTGAGACGACTGCCAAGAATCGAAAACTAACGCGTATTTATACACAACCGATTGATATTTCAGCTCGTTTGAAACGGGATGTCTTCTCGAAACGAACATGTGTCTTGACCTCGGCAACATTAACCGTTTCAAATAAGTTTCAGTTCATCGAGAAGCGGTTAGGGTTGGAAGAAATTGAGACACGACGGTTTATCGTCCCGTCGCCGTTTGGATATGCAGAAAAAGTCCGCTTGATGGTTCCGACCGATTTGCCTCTGTTACAAGATGTGCCACAAACGACGTATTCTGAGATGATTTCTGACGCCATCATTCGGATTGCCGAAGTGACGGAAGGACGGATGCTTGTTCTCTTTACGTCAAACGAAATGTTGCGGCAAACGCATGATGCAACAAAATCAGCGTTACCGGAACGGTTTACATTGCTTTCCCAAGGCATTACCCAAGGATCGCGACAACGGCTGATGAAACAATTTAAACAACTGGATGCTTGTATTTTGTTCGGAACCGCGAGTTTTTGGGAGGGGGTCGACGTACCGGGTGACGATTTGAGTTGTCTCGTCATCGTTCGTCTGCCGTTTGCACCGCCCGACCAACCAATCGTGCAAGCCCGTTCGGAACAGATTGAACAACAAGGCAAATCCTCATTTTTTGAATACAGTTTGCCGCAGGCCATCATCCGCTTTAAGCAAGGTTTTGGACGGCTGATTCGTACGACCAACGATCGTGGTGTCGTGTTTGTATTTGATCGCCGTATCGAGACGACACGTTACGGCAAACGGTTTGTCTCGAGTTTACCGAATGTTCCTGTTTTGACGAAACCGCTCGATGAATTAACCGCTGAACTGGAATTGTTCTTAAATGAGGCGGATTGAGTCTGTTAAAATAAGCATTATCGCATTATAATAGATGTAGAAAAACGAGGGAGGATATAAGAATGGATTCGAAAATCGAGACACTGGCAACGGTTAAAGTCAATCGCCATGATGATACGTACAAGATCGTAGACTTATTGAATCGCACGCTGAAAACAGAAGACTTGATGTTTGGCCTGGCACTGGATGACAAGGACAAGGAGCAGATGGTCTTCACCATCTACCGCACATGAAGTGGAAGATCGTCATCGGTCTTTTCTGCTTCATCCTTCTGATTTCACTCATTGGAACGGGAATTTACCAATTTACCGTCGCTGAGGCGAAAGAACGGGAACAACAGGTTGTTCGTCAGGCGGAAGAACGCTTGAAGAAAGAATTGGCACCGGAACAGATTCAATTTGACCATGTATTTAGCGGAAAAACACAGTACAGTGTATTTACGATGCAACAAAACGGTGAAAAGATGCGGGCATTTGTTCCGAAAAAAGGAAAAATCGAGACGCGACGGGTCGCGGACGGTATGAAGATTGCCGATGTCATCCGACAAGCCGGGAATCCGAATAACATCATCTCTGCCAAGTACGGTTTCGAAAAACGGGCATTGATCGAGATTGTGACCAAAACAGCGTCTGGATACGATTATTCGTACTATACGTATCAAGAAGGATCCTTTATCAAACGATTACGGATTAATTAAAAAAAGGGAGTGTACAAGATGTTATCGAAACGTGTACAACAATTGACACCGTCAACGACACTGGCGATTACCGCTAAAGCAAAAGCGTTACGTGAAGAAGGACAAGATATCATCGGGCTCGGTGCGGGTGAACCGGACTTTAATACTCCAGAATTTATTATCCAGGCAGCCTTTGCCGCAGCAGAAGCCGGCGATACGAAATATACGCCATCCGGCGGAACGGTAGCTTTAAAAGATGCAATCATCGAAAAGACACGACGTGATTTATGGGCAACGTACGACCGTTCGGAAGTCATGGTCGCTTCAGGAGCGAAACATGCTTTATCGACTTTGTTTCAAGCCATTTTAGATCCAGGCGATGAAGTGATCGTTCCGGCGCCCTACTGGGTCAGCTATCCGGAGCAAATCAAACTGAGTGACGGCGTTCCTGTCATCTTGGAAACAACGGAACAGTCACGGTTCAAAGTGACACGTGACCTGCTCGAGCAACATATCACGCCAAAAACAAAAGCACTTGTTTTAAACTCACCTTCTAATCCGACAGGGATGGTGTATACGAAGGAAGAACTTGAGATGGTGGCGGAGATTGCGATTCAGCACAATCTGCTTGTCATCAGTGACGAGATTTATGAAAAGTTGTTATACAATGGTGTGACACACTTATCGATTGCAACCTTACCGAACATGCGTGAGCGGACTGTCATCATCAACGGTGTATCCAAGTCGCATGCCATGACGGGGTGGCGGATCGGATACGCAATCGGACCAAAGGACATCATCAGTGCGATGACGAATCTTGCCAGTCATTCGACGTCGAATCCGACATCCATTGCCCAAGCGGCATCGGTCGCTGCGTACGCGGAAGGCGACGCACCGGTTGAAGCGATGCGTGTTGTATTTGAAGAACGGTTGGAACAAATTTACGATCGTTTGATTCAGATTCCGGGATTAACTTGCTTAAAGCCGGAAGGTGCTTTTTATCTGTTCCCGCATGCGTTACGGGCAGCGGAACTGTGCGGCTTCTCGAATGTTGATGACTGGTGTACAGCGGTCTTATCGGAAGCGAAAGTCGCCCTGATTCCAGGATCAGGCTTTGGCGCACCAGAATATGTCCGGTTATCCTATGCGACAGACCCGAAACGGGTACTCGAGGCATTAGACCGGATCGAAGGATTTATCACGGCACATACTGCCGTTTAATTGAGAGAGGATGTTGACTTTTGAAAGCAATGATTCGTGATGTAGAGAAACACGTAGGAGAAGAAATCACGATTGGCTGTTGGCTCGCGAATAAGCGTTCGAGCGGTAAAATCGCCTTCCTTCAGTTACGGGATGGTTCCGGCTTCATGCAAGGAGTCGTCGTGAAAGAAACAGTCGGTGAAGAATTGTTCAAAACGGCTAAAGGATTGACACAAGAAACATCGATGTGGGTGACAGGTGTCATCAAATCAGATGGTGGGCGGACAGCAATCGGTCACGAAATGGAAATTACAGCCATCGAAGTGATTCATGAAGCGGTCGATTATCCGATCACACCGAAAGCTCATGGAACGGACTTCTTAATGGATAACCGTCATCTCTGGTTACGGTCGAAACGTCAGCATGCTGTCATGGTTGTTCGGAACGAGCTGATTCGGGCGACATATGAATTCTTTAACCAAGAAGGATTCATTAAAGTCGATCCTCCGATTTTGACAGGCAGTGCTCCGGAAGGAACAACTGAATTATTCCATACGAAATACTTTGACGAAGATGCGTACTTGTCGCAATCCGGTCAACTCTATATGGAAGCAGCCGCGATGGCACTCGGAAAAGTCTTCTCGTTTGGTCCGACATTCCGTGCCGAAAAATCAAAGACACGTCGCCACTTAATCGAGTTCTGGATGATGGAGCCGGAAATGGCTTTTTACGATCATGAGATGAACCTCGAAGTGCAGGAAAACTATGTGTCGCATCTTGTTCAATCGGCTTTGAAAAACTGTCGTCCAGAACTCGAATTACTTGAGCGTGACTTGACGGTTCTTGAAAACATTCAAGCTCCGTTCCCGCGTGTTAAATATACGGAAGCCATTGACATGCTGAAAGAACAAGGATTTGATGATATCGAATTCGGCGACGATTTCGGTGCGCCTCATGAAACGGCAATCGCCAACACGTTTGCACGTCCCGTCTTCATTACACACTGGCCGAAAGACATCAAACCCTTCTACATGAAAGAAGATCCGGAAAATCCGGGCTTCGTTTTATGTGACGATTTGATTGCGCCAGAAGGATACGGAGAAATCGTTGGTGGTTCACAACGGGAAGAAGATTATGAGAAGCTGTTAGCTGGTATGAAGGAACATGACTTGGATGAAACCGGTGCTTACAAATGGTACTTGGAAACACGTAAATATGGATCAGTACCGCACAGTGGTTTTGGTCTTGGACTCGAACGGACTGTCGCCTGGATCACAGGAGTCGAACACGTTCGCGAGACGATTCCATTCCCACGCCTGCTGAACCGATTGTATCCGTAATAGTGATTGAAATCGACCCATCCCTCGGACGGGTCGATTTCTTGCTTACTTTAAAGAATCGAGGAAGTATCATGGATCATAATTTAATTCAGCTATTTGAAGAAGGAACGGTTGTCCTTCCCAAACGATTGTTCACGGAAGCCAAACGTCTTGGCATCAGTTTTGTCGAGTTTACGCTGATCGGACAATTGTTTGCCTGTCGCGCGGAAGGCATGGAGATGCCGTCGCCAGAGGAGCTCAGTAACCGGCTCGGACTTTCGGAAACGGAAACGATTGAGACGACACTCGGGTTGCTTCAAAAAGGATTACTTGCCATGGAGAACGTCGCTGGATCGGAACGTTATTCTCTGGTGCCGCTCTATGAAAAATTAATGTCACCACCGGAACAGGAAGCCCCCAACTTTGATACGATCAATCCATCTGTTTTCCAACATTTTGAGCGCGAACTGGGGATGATGTCACCGTTTCAGATGGAACAGATCATTCAATGGTTAACGATTGAAAATATTGCGGAAGAGCTTGTTTTGGCCGCCTTACGGGAAGCCGTCTACCATAACGTCCGGAAGATGACGTATATCAATCAAATTCTGCGGACGTGGGAACGCGAAGGAATTAAAACGCTGGAAGATCTTGCGACGAGGGGGAGCTGACGGGGATGTTACGCAAAGCAGAAATCGAACGAATTGAAGCGACCCTTGAGGAGATGTTTCCGGAAGCTTTCTGTGAACTGGTTCATCAAAATCCGTTTGAGCTTGTCGTTGCGGTTGCCTTAAGTGCGCAGGCGACAGACGTCTTAGTCAACAAAGTGACACCGGATTTGTTTGCTGCCTATCCGACACCTGATCGATTAGCTGTTGCACCAGTCGAGGAAATTGAAGCAAAAATCAAGCGGCTTGGTTTGTATCGCAACAAAGCGAAAAACATCAAAGCATTAGCGCAGCAACTGCTTGTCTTGCATGATGGGGAAGTACCGACCGACCGGGCGGGTCTTGAAGCGCTGCCGGGCGTCGGACGAAAAACAGCGAACGTCGTGTTATCTGTTGCGTTTGATGTGCCGGCGTTTGCTGTCGATACACATGTTGAACGTGTCTCGAAACGACTGGGTATCTGCCGTTGGAAGGACAATGTCACGCAAGTCGAACAGACCTTGATGAAACGGTTTAAACGGGAAAGATGGTCAAAATTACACCACCAATTTATTTTTTTCGGCCGGTATCACTGTAAAGCACAGCGTCCGAATTGCCTGGAGTGTCCCTTGCTTGACATGTGCCGCGATGGGAAAAAACGGACAAAAGGATTAGTGCCATCTCTTGAGAGCGAATAACCAAAAGCGTCCCGCAAATTGTGCGGGACGCTTTTATGTGTCGATCATCCGTTCCATGGCGTATCGGACCACTCACGCCGTTTTTTCGTAATCGGAACTTTTTTGAAACCCCAGTTCCGGAAATCTTGATCGGGACTATCCCGACGAATATAAATCTTGTTTTTAATCGCTTTGAAAATTCGGTTTTCGTCCCCATAATGGACAAACCGGGGTTTTACCTCAATGACACCGCGTCGGACGCGGGAAAGGGGAAGACAAACGAGATCGGCAATCTCAAGACCGGATTGGTAGAGGTCACTATCTTTTTCAGCAAAAATGAAGCCTTTGATTTTTTGGCGGCTCTTCTCAACGTCGAGATGCACCGTACCAGAATTAAAAATATCGAAAAATGCTTTTTGAATTAACAGGTTCTGATAATCATCTCGGCTCTCAAGCACAACACGGGCACTCGTTGCTTCTGTTTCCTCAAGAAACGCATAAAACGATTTCATCAAGTGGGCAAAGGCGACGACATATGGATCTTTTGGTGTCGAATAAAATTCCTGTAATTTTTGTTTATCAACTTCGACGCTGACAATCGTACAGTCGATATCAACTAAAAAGTCGGGTAAAGCGACCCAAAAATGACGCAGCATGTCGATGGTAATCCCATCTTCCTTGCCATATGGATGTTCTGCTTTTAAAATTTCTTTCAGATGAAGCGGAATATGCGGGTCTTCAAA
Source organism: Caryophanales bacterium (assembly GCA_902363455.1). GTDB lineage: Bacteria > Bacillota > Bacilli > Exiguobacteriales > Exiguobacteriaceae > Exiguobacterium_A. The sequence continues at coordinate 1,026,903 of CABJAC010000001.1, forward strand.
AACAGTTGATTTAAACTCCATCAAGCGTTTGCGTAATGGACTTGGTTCACCGGTCTCATCTGAATCAATGGCGTATTTATATTCCATTAAGACGCCGGTCAGATTGAATTGGGTATTTCCTTTTGGTGTCCCCGTCTCGTCGACGAACATGACATATTTTTTGGCTGTTGGGTTTGTAGTCCTAGGAAATCCTTTGACATCAACGTTTTTCACGTTTCTTGGTTCTCTTTTATTCAAGCGAATCTCCTCCAATTGCACACATACTGCACACTTTTATTAAAACCAAGCATATTTATTACCTCTTTATGTAACTTTACACTGACACGGTCATATAAATCCATGGTTATTGCACAACTTGCATGACCAATCTTTCCTGGATACTGTTCCGTTAACTTCATCAAGACATACGAGAGGATGTGTCATCAGTGTCGCTTTTCTCGTTCATCGCATATAAAGCGGATTCGGACTGCCCGTTTACCGGTAATAGGGTTATTTTTTATATTCGTCATATAGCTGCTCCTTCCTGCCTGATTTTGACAGTGGAGGTATCTTTCGTGAAATTGACGATGAATCAAACTGTTTCCAGTTGAAAAAGGAATGAGCCGCTTGGTGGAGGAGGGGACAGCCCGTTTTATACAAAAAAGCCGTCAACTAGACGGCTAAGGTGTTACCATTCAAATCCTTCTTCACTGTAAGATCCATCGGAATTAAAGAATTTTTCTTCTGTTTTACCGTTCACGCTACTCGTATAAATGACATATACATCGAGGTTGTCGTACTTATCAGCCATTTTTTTAGCAGCTTTACGAGCTTCAGCCTCATTCGTGAATGATTCAGTCTTATCTGCTTCACGATGGTTCTCTACCCCGTTCTCTTCATAACCTTCTACTGACCACATTTTTTTTGATGACATAAACAACTTCCTTTCGTAGCAGAGCGAATCGTGTACCGCTTTGCTGTTTATCATTATGCGTAGTTTGACGAAAATTAGTCAACTCATCCATACAATCATTTTAAATGCGCAAAAAAGCAGCTGTGAGGTCAGCTCATTTGCTAATCCATACTCTCAAACTGTTGACCTAAACATATCATCTCAACATCAGACTACATATTCAAAGTGTCCATTTCAAGTCCGGGATTACGTGACGAAAAATGACATTTCTTGAATTATTGCATCAGTTGATCGATATAACGGACAGACTTGATGGTTTCGTTGAAACGTTTTAAACTGGTTTTCGGTTGAAAGGCCTGTACGGACAACTGTTTCAGCTGATCAACGGCACTCTCCACCATTGCCGGACGTAAATACGGACTGTTTTGGGCATTTTGCTGCCAGTCGGCAATCAAGATATCGGCTTTTGCAACGAACGGCACGACATCTGTTTGAAAGTCATATTCCTGACCGTTTCGTCCTGCTTGGTAAATCCGTTCGATATCCTGAAGTAACGGTTCTATTGTCATTTGTTTTTAACTACTCCTCTCGGCCGATACGATACAATCACATATCATGGTACAATAAACGCGTTAGGAGGGGAATCCTTTTGAATTACCCGAACGGTAAAAAATTTCAAAAGCCGGCTGAACCACATGCTGTTACGATTCAAAATGCCCGTTCTGCGGGATCGACTTTTTCGAATCGTGGTATGAAGCTTGAGAAATTAATTAATGAAAGTAATATGTTTTATCTGACCCATAATCGGGCAATCATTCACAAGAAACCGACTCCTCTTCAAATCGTCCAAGTCGATTATCCGAAACGGTCTGCCGCTGTCGTCAAAGAAGCCTATTTCAAGCAACCGTCGACGACCGACTATAACGGGGTGTACCGTGGAAAATACATTGATTTTGAAGCGAAGGAAACCAATCATAAAACATCATTCCCGCTTAAAAATTTTCACTCCCATCAAATCGAACACATGCGTCAATGCATTACTCATGGAGGAATTTGTTTTGTCATCATTCGATTCAGTATGTATAATGTGCAATATGTGTTGTCTGCCGAGCATTTGTTCCCGTGGTGGGAGCAATTGGAAACCGGGAGAAAGTCGATTCCGTTAGCCGAAATCGAACGGCACGGAAAAAAACTTGAGACAGGTGCGTTTCCTGCCATTGATTACTTACCGGCAGTAGACGAGTTATATTTCACTTGAGAAATTTTACAGATCGAAGGAGAAGGATAGCATATGGAAAGAAGTCGTGTCGCACGTCGTGAAGAAACGAAGACGTCAGCCAAACAAACGAACCGGACAAAACGTCCGAAAAAGAAAAAGTCAGGCGGAACCGGCGGGAGAGGTCCTCTTTGGAAAAAGCTGCTGTTAACAGCTGTCGGACTGTTCCTTGTGATGATGATTGCCGGCGGTGGATTTGCGGTATATGCCGTGGCTACGGCGCCAGAGCTTGATGAATCCAAGCTTCGGGACGCCCTTCCACTGAAAATTTATGCAAGTAATAAAGAAGAAATTAAAAAGGGTGGAACGAGTCGGGAGTACGTCTCGATTAAAGAAGTACCGGACGTCGTAAAAGATGCCTTTATTTCGATTGAGGACCGTCGTTTCTATCAACATAACGGAATTGATTTCCGCCGCTTAGGCGGGGCCATCATTGCTAATATCACGGATGGTTTTGGTTCGGAAGGTGCTTCAACGATCACGCAACAGGTTATTAAACAATCGTTCTTGAGTTCGGATAAAACCATTACTCGTAAAGTGCAAGAACAGTGGTTGGCGATTCGTCTAGAACGCGATTATACGAAAGATCAGATTCTTGAAATGTACTTGAACAAAAACTATTACGGTCAGGAATCGTACGGGATCCAAACAGCGTCAAAAGCTTACTTTAATAAGACGGTCGATAAGTTGAACTATGGAGAAGCCGCAATGCTTGCCGGCTTACCACAACGTCCATCAGCGTACGATCCGATTCAAGGAAGTCCGAAGCTGACAAAATGGCGTCAGACACAGGTGCTTGATGCCATGTTGACAACGGGTGTTATTACACAAAAACAACGTGACAAAGCAGTGGATCAACCGATTTCAAAATTGATTGATCCGGCACCGAAATCAAAAGATGATGCCGCATACGACAGCGTCATCTTCGATATGGTCTCGCAAGAGTTGGAAGAGGTGTTTGGTCTTGAAGGAAAAGACATCTACGGTCAAGGATTAAAAATCTATACATCGATTGACAAACCGATGCATGATTACATGAACGAAGCTATTAAAAAGGATCAAGTCGTTCAGTTACCTGAGTATGCGGAAGCAGCGGCTACAGCCGTCAATACGCAAACGGGTGAAATTCTTGGAGTCGTCGACGGGAAAAATCCGGGAACGGGCACATCCCGCCGCAACTTTGCCAAAGAACCGCACCAACCGGGATCATCTGCAAAACCATTTTTTGCTTACGGACCGGCGATTGAAGATGAAAAATGGTCAACGGCGAAAATGTTGACCGACCAAGAGACTAAAGTGAACGGGAAAAATATTGGCAACTATTACGATGGGTACCGCGGGACGAATACGATCCGCAATTGGTTGAAAATATCAGCCAATACGCCTGCCATTCAAACGTATCAACAAATTGGCGGTGAAACCGTCGAAAGTTTTGCTGCTAAATCCGGATTGAATTTAGAAAAGGATGAGTCGATTTCACCGGCGTATGCGATTGGTGGGATGAAACACGGATTCAATACGACGCAAATGGCTTCTGCCTATGCGACGCTTGGAAACGGCGGTGACTACATCAAACCGCATATCATCAAAACAATCGAATACAGTGACGGTTCAAAAATCAAATCTCCTGTCAAACCTAAAAAAGCAATGGAAGACTACACAGCTTACATGCTGACGGATATGTTACGGGATGTCTTGAAACCAGGTGGAACGTTCCCGACCGCTGCTCTTTCTTTTGACGCGGCAGGTAAAACTGGAACGACAAACGCCTACAAAGATGTTTGGTTTGCCGGCTATACATCGGATGTAGCAATCAGTGTTTGGACCGGAACAACAAAATCCGGCAATAATAATGGTGCCGGCTTAAGTGGTCCGACAAACAGTACGATGGCACAAAATATTTGGAAAGACTTTGTCACGAAAACACGTGACCGGACACCGGCGCCGTTTAAACAACCAAGTTCTGTCCTCAGTATCGGCGACGAATTATATGTCAAAGGCACAAAAGAACCGGTTGTCGAAAAAAAGGCCGTGCCAGCTCCGACTGGCTTACAAGCATCTTATAATGAAGACTCGGAGTCTGGTGAATTAACATGGAACTACAATGATTCGGCACTTCGTACGAACGGTTATGACAGCGTATCGTTTGAAGTTTCCATGACCGATCCGGACGGTAAACAATCGGTACTAGGTACCAGCTCGACAAATCGGATCGGAATCAGTGGTCTTGATCCAGGCCGGACAACCTTTACGGTGGTAGCAAAAGCATCCGGTGAGCAGTCGGGTCCTGTTTCAACGACTGTAACCGTTGCAGAAGTGGAAACGGAAGAACCGACGACGGAAGAACCGGCAACGGAAGAACCGGCGACGGAAGAACCGACAACGGACGAACCAGCGACGGAAGAACCGACAACGGACGAACCAGCGACGGAAGAACCGACAACGGAAGAACCGGCGACGGAAGAACCGACAACGGATGAGCCGACGACGGACGAACCAGCGACGGACGAACCGGCGGCAAACGACGGAGCGTCCACGCAGTCGGATAGCGGGAATTCATCAACGAACGGAAACCGAGGTCAAGGCGAGGACGATGCACCTGCCGACCAACAATCAGAAACCGAAACGCAACAATAAAGAGTAGAATGGTTAATAAAAGAAGACGAGACCGAAGAAGCAGGTGTGTTTCTTCGGTCTTGCTTCTCTTTTTTTGTATAATGGAGGTCAGGAAGGAAGTGGCGCAATGGAATCAAGACAATCACTTGTTACCTATTTAGAAGAATTAAAAGCCGATCGTTCCTTCATGGAACGTGTTACCTATATAAAAACGATGGAAGCAAAGGCAGGACGTTATGCGCCGTTTCCAGAGGGTTTACCGGACCGTCTGCGTCAGGCATTGGAAAGACGTGGTATTTCATCATTGTACCAGCATCAAGAACTGGCTTTTCGCACCGTTCAGGAAGGGGCGTCCACCGTTATCGTCACACCGACTGCCTCAGGAAAAACCTATTGCTTTAATTTACCGATTTTGACTCATCTCTTAGCGAATCCGAACGCAAGGGCGCTGTATCTGTATCCGACTAAGGCATTGGCACAAGATCAAAACAGTGAACTGCTGGAACTGATTGATGAGATGGAGGCGCCCATCCGGTGTTTTACGTACGATGGTGATACTTCACCCACAATCCGGACAAAAGTCCGAAAAGCAGGGAACATCGTCATTACTAATCCGGACATGTTACATTCCGGAATTCTTCCCCATCATACAAAGTGGATTGAATTATTCGAAAATTTATCACATATCGTCATTGATGAACTGCATACGTACCGGGGAGTATTCGGAAGTCATGTCGCAAACGTGATTCGTCGTTTACGTCGGATTTGCCGGTATTATGGCAGCGATCCGATTTTTATTATGACGAGTGCGACGATTGCCAATCCGCAAGAATTAGCGGAACGTCTGACGGAAAAAGAAGTCCGGCTAATTGATGACAATGGGGCTCCGACAGGACGGAAACACTTTATTGTCTATCAACCGCCAATCGTCAATGCGCAACTGGGGATTCGGCGTTCGGCGACGCTTGAGACCAAACAATTGGCTTCACGATTCATAAAAAAAAAGTTCCAGACGATTGTTTTCGCCCGCTCACGTGTCCGGGTAGAAGTTTTATTGACGTATCTCCGGAGTCTCGTCCGGTTTGAATTAGGACCGAAATCGATTGAAGGATACCGTGGCGGATACCTGCCGAGTGAACGGCGTAATATTGAAAAACGTTTGCGTAAAGGGGAAATTACGGGAATCGTTTCGACCAATGCGTTGGAGTTGGGTGTCGATATCGGACAATTGCAGGTATGTATCATGAACGGGTATCCGGGTACTATCGCTTCGTTATGGCAACAAGCAGGACGGGCCGGACGTCGGCAGGATGATGCGCTCATCATTTTAGTCGCATCTTCCGGTATGCTCGATCAATATGTCGCAGAACGTCCTGAATTGTTTTTAAATCAGTCACCGGAAGCGGCGCGACTCGATCCGGATAACTTAATTATTGCAGTGGATCATATCAAATGTGCCGCTTTTGAGCTTCCGTTTCGCCACGGGGAAACGTTTGGAACGCTGGAAACGGAAGATATTCTCGAGTATCTGGTTGAAGAACGTGTCTTGCATCAGCGAGGGGAACGTTACTATTGGATGAACGATGCCTTTCCGGCCCACGGAATTTCCTTACGATCGAGTGATCAAGAGAATGTTGTCATCGTTGATCAAACGGATGTTCCGAATCGTGTCATCGGTGAGATGGATACATTCAGTGCGATGACCCTTTTGCATGATGAAGCGATTTATTTGCATGGTGCCGATCAATATCAAGTCGAAGTATTGGATTTTGAAGAGAAAAAGGCCTTTGTCCGCGCCGTAGATGTTGATTATTATACGGATGCAAACTTTTCCGTTGAACTGTCCGTCCTCGACGAAGATGACCGTTATACGAGCGGAGAGTTCAGTGTCGCCAGAGGAGATGTCAGTGTCCGCGGTATGGCCACGATGTTCAAGAAAATCAAATTTGGGACACACGAAAATATTGGATCGGGTCCGATTCATTTACCTGAACGGGAAATCCATACGACAGGAGTTTGGTTTTCTTTACCGGAAACCGCTTCGTCGAGTACCGAATTGGAGCAAGTCATCGAAGGCGTGGCGAACAGTCTGCGACGCGTTGCTCCATTGTATTTGATGTGTGATGCAAGTGATGTCTTTGTCGTCCCGCAAGTGAAGGCGACACACACTCAAAAACCGACGATTTATTTGTACGACCGTTATCCGGGAGGTGTGGGTCTTGCTGAATCGATTTATAAACAGCGGTCCGTCATGCTTCGAGCAGCCCGAGACTCGATTGTGACATGTCCCTGTCTTGACGGCTGTCCGGCATGTATCGGAATGATCGGATTGGCAGACGAAAAAGAGCGGACAGTTCAAATGCTTGCTGAAATGGAGAAGGAATTATCATGAAAAATAAACTGAGACGAATGCTGAAAGCGACTGAATCGGAATCGCCCGTCGATCCTGCATCCACGGTTCAAACGGATACGACGGAAGAGCAGGCCGCCTGGATTGCTCAAGGAGGAGACATTCTCACATTTGAAGAGGAATGGATTGTCCGAATTGACCATCGGTATCCACTTGAGGGAAAACACGGACATCGTTCATATGCCGAGGTGTTTGAATCCCTGCAGTTGCCTCATCCGCCGCTCGCACTCGATGTCCCACTCGAACAAGTGATTTTTTTCGATACAGAAACGACCGGATTAAAAGGGACGGGCACAACGATTTTTTTGTTGGGATTTGCTCGCTTTGAACAAGGCAGTTTGCTGATGCGGCAATATTTTTTGCCCCATCCTCACTATGAGGCGGCACTGTACCATCATTTTTTACACGATATTGGAGATGACGTCCGATTTGTTACCTATAATGGGAAAAGCTTTGATTGGCCACAAATTAAGACCCGGCACGTCTTTGTCCGCGAACGTGTCCCGCGTTTGCCGAAAGTCGGTCACTTGGATTTGTTGCACGTATGCCGGCGGATCTTTAAAGGATTGTACGACTCGTATCGTCTGACACGAATGGAAGAACGGATTGGGTTTGAACGAACGGATGATTTACCGGGTTTTTTAGCGCCGATGCATTACTTTCAATATGTCGAACATCAAAATCCGATGATCATGAACGGTGTTCTTGAACATCACCTTCACGATTGTCTGACACTCGTAAGTTTATATGATGAATGCAATCGTCTTGTGACGCACCGCCAAGAAGCTACCTCACAAATTCGTGAAAACATTGCTGTTTGGCTAGCGGATTTAGGGATTCATGAACAATCGGCGGAACATTTTGGACAAGCGGACGAACTGACGGATGCGGGATGGTTGCGACAAGGCTTTTTGTATAAAAAACTGGGGAATTATGATCAAGCCAAAGTATGTTTTGAGAAAAGTGAATCGTACGAAGGATTTGTCGAGCTGGCGAAGTGGGCGGAGCACATTGCCAAACAACCCGGTGTTGCTTATGATTATACTGAACAGGCCAAAAGGTTGTTGGAACAACGCCAACTTCTGGCATCACGCCGGGAACGGTTATTTGCTGAACTGGACCACAGGAGCCAACGTCTGCAAAGGAAGTGTCATCAATGAACGTGATTGCCGTAACAGGATACAAGCCGGCAGAACTCGGTATTTTTGATCAAAAACACCCTGGAATCAAGATTCTGAAAGCGGCCTACCGCGAACGTCTCATTCGTTTAATCGAAGATATGGGAACGACTTGGTTCATCACGAGTGCGACGCCCGGCTGCGAATTATGGGCCTGTGAAGTCATTCTCGAGCTGAAGCAAGATTATCCGGAAATTCGTTTAGGGATTTTGCTGCCTTTTTTAGAACAAGAGGCAAAATGGAAAGAACCCGTTCAAGCACAATATTTAGCCGTATTGAATCAAGCGGACTTCGTCGATGCCATCAGTCAAAAACCGTATGAAAATCCTTCACAGTTTCGAAATAAAACGGAATTCATGATTCAAAAGAGTCAAGGGTTATTGTCCGTCTTTGATGAAGAACACGGCGGATCGGCCAAGTATTTGGTAGAACGTGCTAAACTAGAAATGGAACGATCGGATTATCAATTGTTCTTGATTACGCAAGATGATTTAGCGATGATGGAGCAGGAGCAGAACTACAACGAACAATGGGAGTGAAGCAGATGTATAAACCGCTATTGACTGCAGATGACATTTACAAAAAAGAATTTAAAACCGGATTACGGGGATACGTGATTGAAGACGTAGATGGGTATCTCGATCAAGTGATTAAAGATTATGAGGGATTTGAACGTGAAATCGACCGATTGAAGCGAGAGTTGGAAGAAGCAAAATCATCATCTTCTGTCAGTGTGAGACGAGAAGAACGAAAAGTAGAGGCGGAAGCAACACCGACTCCTTCGAGCTCCTCTAACTATGATATGTTGCGCCGGATTTCCAATCTGGAAAAAGCAGTATTTGGACGCCCGCATCAAGAAGGTTGATGTTCATCGTTATGCAAAAAACAGTTGGACGGACACATGCGTAAAATAAAAAATCGATTCCTCGCACATGAGGAATCGATTTTTTATGATCTCTGACCGAGAATAGCCTCAGCTTCGGGCAACTCTTCTTTCAAAACATAGAGAGCCACACGATCATCTAAATCTTTACTGAAGCGTCGGAAAAGAAATGAGGTCTTGACACCGCGTTCCATCCGAACATGAAGTCCAGCTTGCTCCAAACGATCATGATCGCGGGTCAACTGTTTCCCTTTGTCACCAAATTCTTCACCAAGTAATACCCAACGTAGGGATTCTTTAGTCCGTAACGTCACGAGTACGATAAAATAAAGCACGAGCACGACAATTAAAATGATTCGAATTGTATTAAAGTCCATCCACTTTTCACCTCATCTTTTATGATACGTCCTTAACGGGCATAAAGTAAACGCTCAAGATAACGTGAAAAAGATTGGACCTTTAATCCTTGCTGACGATAGGCAATGTATCCATCCGGTCGAACCAAGTAAAGACCGGATTGTTTGATACCGAATTTTCGGGATAACTCGCCGCCCTGATCGACGACTCCGTCATCTTTTAGTTCCTGATGAATCGGGACAGTCTCGAATAAATCCGGATAAGAATAGGCTAATTCTTTAAAGGCTAAAAGCAACTTGGCATCAGCCTGTCGAGGAAGGAAAAGTAACAGCAAGAAATTACGATCCGCCCGTCGTAATAACAATTCATTTTTCTTGGTCCGCGGATTTACGACTTCACTGTACGGCATCGGTTCTCCGGGACGCGGAGTCAAAAGTGGAAAATGACCTTGTGTGACGAATAATCGCGAAGCGTTGTAATTACTGTTGAGTTGAGCGATTCGGTTCGTGACGTAATGATGCAATGGTGTAATCTTTAAGCTGTTGCGGATTACTTTTTCCTGAAGCGGTAGTAAAAAGGGAATATTGATCTGTAACAATTCCGTTGCTAAATTCGTTGAACGTAAAATGCCACGCGCTGCTTCACGCCGCTCGACACTGTAAGAATCGAGCAATGGGAAGCTGGCTTTAAATCGGTGGACACACCATAGCTTCCAGGCTAAATTCATGGCATCTGCAATACCGGTGTTCATTCCCTGTCCTCCAACCGGTGAATTGATGTGAGCCGCGTCACCAATCAAGTAAATCCGGTGGTGTCCAAATTTCTCGATGATTCGGTTGTGGACACGGAACATCGAGTACCAGTGAACTTTCTTTAAGGTAAAGGGTACTTTTGCCCGGTTTTCCAAAAAGTCCTCAATTGCCGCGTGATCAGTTGGGACCGCGCCATTCGTCAGGTTGCCGGTGATTCGGAATAAATTGGACTGAAGGGGAAAGGACTCGATTACCCCATGGTCGGAAAAGAAAATGTGGACTTCTTCTGAAGACAACGGCCAGTCGACTTCGATGTCGGCCAGTGCCCAGGATTCCTTAAAGGATTTTCCACTGAACGGAAGTCCGAGCTCCCGCCGAACAAAGCTGTTGGCACCATCAGCACCGATAATGAAGGAAGCATCGACGGTTTCTGTCACGTCATGTTTTCGGATGGTAGCGGACACAAATGTCGGAAATTGGGCGAAACCCGTTAATTCCGTCTCCCGTTCCACCTGATGCCCGTCTTCTTGGAGGCGGGTTTCCAAAATACGTTCCGTTTCACTTTGCGGTAACAAGGTGACGAACGGAAATGGTGTATTTAAATCGGTAAAATCCAGTTTCGCCTGCCATGCACCGTTCACATACAGGTTCCCTTGATTAATCTTGATGGCGTTCTCCATCAAGGCGTCCGCTACACCCAACCGGGCAAACAGTTCGAGTGAACGAGCCTGAATACCGATTGCTTTTGAGACGACAGATGGACCGCTTGCCCGTTCGATGATCCGAAAGGTCAGTCCATAACGAGATAAGGCAAGTGCTAATGTCAACCCGGTCGGTCCAGCACCAATGATCAATACATCTATTTTTTTCTTCACGGATAGCCCCCCTTATTTTACTTCTTAGCCGAAACTCGCTACCATTAAACTATAGACTGGACGGTGAACCGTCTGAAAGGATGAGAGCAGTGAACGAGCAATTATTTACGACAGAACGGTTGATGAGTAACTTTAGAGAATACATGCAGCAAAATGAAGCATACATGTCGAAAATCCAAGCTCTGAATGCTTATTACAAAGTGGTGGCCGGATCCATTTTGGCTGATCGAATCGCTAAAAATGCTGATTTGATCGTTCGGATGCGTCATCTAGAAGAAGCGTACCAGAAAGTGGCGCAGGAAACACGATGAAGGATGTCCAACTGGCTGATGTGAAGCGAGTGTTTGCTTCTTCGACTGAACAACTACCTAAAAATGCCGCAGCAGTATTAGTCCCTTTAATGGAACGAGATGGAGAAGTTCATCTCTTGTTTCAAGTTCGGGCGAAGACCCTTCGCTCACAACCGGGAGAAATTGCGTTTCCCGGTGGCCGGATTGATCCGGGGGAACAACCGAGAGAAGCAGCTATCCGGGAAACGAAAGAAGAATTAAATGTCACCGACTCGGACATCGAAATCATCGGTACGTTAGAACCACTCGTGACACCGAACCGTTCCATTATTTATCCGTACCTCGGCATATTGACGGCAGAAGACATCGATCCGTCGCCGATGGAAGTGGACCATATCTTTTATGTGGCTCTGGCTGACCTGCTTGCGGCGGAACCGATTCAAGGTGAAATGGAATGGCGGATTCGACCTGGTAATAAAGTACCGACGGACCGTTTGGCGAATCGTGATGCGTACGTGGACCGGACATACAAAACGGTTGAACATTTTTATGAACATGAAGAGTACTTGATTTGGGGGCTGACGGCCAAAATTTTACGGCAAATGTTACGTACGCTGACGCAATACTAGCTTTTTCATAGGTTCTTTTATATGATTAAGAATATCTGAACGTGTCAGGAGATGAAAAAGATGGAAGAAGAAGAGTTATTTGATTATATCGTCGGTGATATGGTGAAAACAAAAGAAGGATGGGTCGCAGAAGTGACGGCTGTATTGACCAATACAGTGGTCGGCGACTTGTCACATACTAAAAACTTCGAATCTCTTGGATTTGAATTCGAGAAGCAGGTCTTGATCAAGTCAGAGATTGAACTGTTAGAACGTAAAACAAAATAATCGGAAAGCCGGACAGAAGTTTCTGTCCGGTTTTTTTGAGCTTGTGAGTCATGCGTAGCAGGTTTCAGAACTGTTAAATGAGGGGAATTTTACAAAGATAATAAAGAAGACACTTTACTACATTAAGGTGCTGGAGGGATCATGTATGATTGAGTTTAAAAAAGTCGGAAAAATATATCCGGATGGTACAAAAGCAGTCCGAGACTTGAATTTCACTGTTGAACAAGGAGAGATTTTTTGTTTAATCGGACCGTCGGGATGTGGAAAAACGACGACGATGAAAATGGTCAATCGATTGATTGATCATACAGAAGGACAAATCTGGATCAATGGCGAGCCGATTATGTCAATCGATGAGCATCAATTGCGTCGTCAAATCGGTTACGTACTTCAACAAATTGCCTTATTCCCGCATATGACGATTGAAGAAAATGTCAGTGTCGTGCCTCATCTACTGAAATGGGACAAAAAGAAAGTCGAAGAACGTGTACAAACATTATTCCGGTTAACCGGATTAAATGAGAGTTTAAGAAAAAAATATCCAACAGAACTTTCAGGCGGACAGCAGCAGCGTGTGGGAGTCATGCGGGCATTGGCGGCGGAACAAGACGTGATTTTAATGGATGAACCTTTTTCAGCGTTAGATCCTATTTCGAGAGATCAGTTGCAAAATGATTTGTTGCGTTTAAATGCAGAACTCGGGAAAACCATCTTATTCGTGACGCATGATATGAATGAAGCGTTGAAACTCGGCAGTCGAATTTGTTTGATGAATGAAGGCAAGATTGTTTTGATCGGAACGAAAGAAGAGATTTTATCGAGCAATGATGAATTTGTTCAGGAATTCATGGGTCAAGTCAGGGGGACACTCTCATGACAGGCTTAGTCGAGACGTATCAAGATCGAAAAGCAGAGTTATTACAAGCACTGATTGAACATATTCAATTGTCGGTCCTTTCACTGGTGATTGCTTGTCTGATTGCCATTCCACTTGGTATTTATTTATCCCGTCACAAAAAATTCAGTGAGTGGTCAATCGGTGTCACTTCAGTCATCCAAACGATTCCATCACTTGCCCTGCTCGGTTTGATGATTCCACTTGTCGGAATCGGAACAGTTCCTTCAGTGATAGCTCTTGTTTTATATGCCCTTCTCCCCATTGTTCGGAACACGTACACCGGGTTGGCTGAAGTCGATCCATCATTGAAGGAAGCGGCACGGGCTTGCGGCATGACACCGACACAAAGTTTGCTGAAAGTAGAGCTTCCGTTAGCCTTACCCGTCATGATGGCCGGAATTCGGACGGCGATGGTCTTAATTATCGGGACAGCTACGATTGCCGCCTTGATTGGTGCTGGCGGACTCGGTTCGATCATCCTGCTTGGAATTGATCGAAATGACAATTATCTGTTGCTGTTGGGTGCGATTCCAGCCGCTTTATTGGCACTTTTGTTTGACGGATTGTTACGACAGACCGAAGTGGCAACGAAAAAACGTCAAACGGGAAGACTCGTCGTCGCGCTCGCACTAATCGCGACATTGATCATCACACCTTTCGCTCTCGGACGGACGGAACAACCGGATTTGGTGGTCGCCGGTAAACTAGGAGTCGAACCTGAAATCCTGATGAACATGTACAAGTTAGTCATCGAAGATCAGACGGATTTAAACGTTCAAGTAAAACCGAACTTTGGTAAGACGACATTTGTCTACAAAGCATTACAATCCGGAGACATTGATTTATATCCTGAATTCACAGGAACGGTCCTTGCCAGTTTGACGAATGAAAAACCGGTTTCAAATGAAAAAGAAGCCGTTTTTAAGCAGGCACGCGATGGACTTGCTAAACAAAAGTTGGCGCTGCTTCCACCGATGAATTACAACAACACGTATGCCGTCGCTGTTCCGAAAAAAGTCGCCGACCAATACAACTTAAAAACAATTTCTGACTTACAACAAGTCGCGGATCAGTTAAAAGCTGGATTTACACTGGAGTTCAAAGATCGTCAAGACGGTTACAAAGGCATTCAAGAAACATATGGTGTTAATTTTAAAGAGGTTGTAACGATGGAACCGAAATTGCGGTATAAAGCCGTTGAGTCGGGAGACATCCAAGTCATCGATGCCTATTCGACAGATCCGGAAATCGCAAAATACAATATGGTCGTGTTAGAAGACGATCAACAGTTATTCCCGCCGTATGAAGGAGCACCTCTACTTCGACAAGAGACGTTAGAGGAGTATCCTGAAGTGGAAGAGGCATTAAAACAGTTAGACGGAAAAATTTCCGACAGTGAGATGTCGAAAATGAATGAAGCGGTCGCTTACGGTGGAAAAACCGCGAATCAAGTCGCGCGCGACTATTTACAGAAAGAAGGAATTCTTAAATGAGATTACTATTGATCAGTAACCCGACGGCAGGATCCAACCGCGGTGGTCTGTTACAAGATGTGATTGATCCACTTGCAGCTTTGTTTGATGAGATTGTTATCCGTCAAACGGCACAAGCATTGGATGCGATGCATTTTGCGGAGGAAGCAGATGGATTTGATGCACTTGTCGTCATCGGTGGGGACGGTACCGTGTTTGAGGTGATCAATGGAATATCCAAACTGGAGACGCGTCCGATTCTCGGCATTATCCCGGGCGGTACGTGCAATGATTTTGCTCGGACGTTAGGATTGCCGATGGTGCCACGATTAGCGGCTGAAATGATTGCCACACAACAAATCGTTAAAGTGGATCTCGGACAAGTAAATGATACGTATTTCTTAAATTTCCTTGGGCTTGGTCTTGTGGCAGAAGCTTCAATCGGAATTGATACGGAAGAAAAAGCCCGTTTAGGGAAAATGGGGTATTATCTGTCGACAATCCGTTCTAGTATGGAAGCAGAACCGTTTTCGTACGATCTGGAGTTGGCGGAAGGGCAGAAAATGACCGGAGAAGCGGTCTTGATTTTGGCGGCGAACGGGGAATCGCTCGGCGGTATCGAAACCAACTTATCAGAAGGGGCTTACAATGACGGGAAGCTTGATCTTGTGATCGTCGATGAAGTGAACTTGACGACCATCCGCGACGTCATCTTGCAAAAAATGGGGCTGGCGACGGAACCTTCCTTCACACACATTCTGACGAGCGGTTTTACCTTGAAAACAGATTCTCCAAAAGTCATTGATACGGATGGAGAGAAGGCGATGCATTCGCCGATCGAGGTCAAAGTATTGCCGGAGTATTTAAAAATGTACAGCGGTCGAATCGATACATTAGTATAGAATTATTTTTAACAAATCAAATTTTTTTCTGATCGAAGTCCATTATGCGGACTTCGATTTTTTAGCATAAAATTCTTTAGTTCACTACATATTCGCGGTTATGCTTTGACGCTTTAAAGAAAATGTTTGATAAAGGATGACTTCTGACTTGAATTTTTGTACAATGGAAAAGTATTTTTGAAAAGGAGGTCGAGACCATGAAAGGAAATGCATGGGCTTCGAAGGTTGGTTTTATTTTAGCAGCAGCAGGATCAGCCATCGGTTTAGGTGCGATATGGAAATTTCCGTACACAACGGGAACCAATGGGGGAGGAGCGTTCTTACTGCTCTTTTTAGCATTCACGTTATTACTTGGATTGCCGGTCTTGATTGCCGAGTTCTTGATTGGCCGGACGAGTGGGAAAACGGCTTTACAAGCATTTACGGAACTTGGTCATAAAAAATATACATTCATTGGCTGGCTCGGTGTCATCGCTTGTTTTTTACTGCTCTCATTTTACAGCGTCATCGGAGGTTGGGTCCTGATCTACATCGTTTTAGGTTTTTCGGGTAATTTAACTGCCATGAGCGGAACAGATTTAGGCGAATTATTCGCTACAGTCTCCAGTTCTCCCGGGTATGCAATTACGGGTCAGTTGATCTTCTTGATCATTACCTGTGTGATTGTCTTACGCGGAGTACAAGCCGGTATTGAAAAAATGAGTAAAATTATGATGCCGTTACTGTTTCTCTGTTTTATCATTCTTGTCATTCGTTCATTGACGCTTGAAGGCGCAGGTGCAGGTATCCGCTTCTTTATCGAACCGGATTTCTCGGCCTTGAACCGGACATCTGTCCTCAGTGCCTTGGGGCAAGCCTTCTTCTCTCTCTCATTAGGAGTATCGGCCATGCTGACATATGCTTCTTACATGAAAGAGCGGGGACAAATTAATCGGTCCGCTGCGTGGATTGTGTCACTGAACGTCGTCGTCTCTCTGCTTGCCGGCTTCGCGATTTTCCCGGCTGTATTCGCTTCAGGACTTGATCCGGCGGAAGGTCCGGCGTTATTGTTCATTGTGTTGCCGACCGTATTCAGTCAAATTCAGTTCGGTTCGCTGTTTCTCGTGTTGTTTTTCCTCTTGTTTGCGTTCGCTTCCATCACATCATCGATTGCGATGCTTGAGGTTGTCGTATCCGCCATCACGGATCGAAAAGCAACAGCGACGTCTAAAGATAAAAAACGAAATACGGTAATTGCGACATGCTTGATTGCGTTGATTGGTATTCCTTCGGCACTTTCATTTGGTATAGCAAGTGAAATCACTTGGATGAACAAGACAATTTTTGATTGGATGGACTTCACTGTATCGAACATCCTGATGCCAATCGGTGCCTTATTGATTTCGTTTTTTGCCGGATTCAAGTTGGACCGGACACTAGTCGAACAGGAACTCGTCACGAGTCCCTTTATGAAGCGAATTCTTCCATTTTGGCGGTTCAGTATTTGTTATTTGAGTCCGATTGCGATTTTAATTGTTCTGATCTGGCCATTATTCGGTTCTTAATGTATTGAAAAACAAGACATAGAAAAAGCTGGTCTGTGGAATTGCAGATCAGCTTTTTTTACTTGTGAAAAATTCGGGAAATCGAACTTGAGGCGGATGTTTTCTCTTTTAGATTATGGTGAAATAAGAAATACAGAGGACTAACAATGCGCAAAAACGGGAAACTTTTTGTTATATGATTCGTAATGGTAAGATATAAGGAACCAATCGTTTAAAGGATACAGAGAATAGAATCATCAATCGAAAGAGGGGATGAGATGAAGTCGTCTACATGGTGGATAATGGGTTCCGTTGGTTTGATGTTTGTTTTTCTGCAAATTGCGGATACATTCAACTTTTCCGGTATCTTCATTGCTCTAGGTCTTTGGTTTATCTGGAGCGGATATCGTGCCAAGCCAGGAAAACGATACCGGACGGACCGGAAATCGACAGAACTTAAACGTAAAAGTGTCAAAAAGAAATTGTTATTGGATGATGAAGAGGAATTTGTCGGCAGTATCATTCTAAAACCGGAACAAGCGACACGACGGTTTGAAGAAACCGATGATTTGGAACTGCAAGTCTTACAACGGACAGTCGAAGAAGGATTCGTCAAACTTCAATCGTTTGATAAACTCATTCCTTCAATCCGCGATAGCGAAATTCGTTCCGAAATGCGAATCGTTTCCCGTGAGGCCCATATCTTATTCCAAGAATTGTTTGAAGCACCACGTGAGGTAAAAAAGGTCCGTGATTTCTTCACGTTTTACTTGGATTCTTTGTTATCGATCTCCGAGAAATTTGCGGATTTAGAGCGTCGCGGTGCACAAGTGCAAGTTGAGACGCGGGAACAATTACAATCGAATCTTAAAATGATTGCCGAGAAATTAAAGCAACAGCAATCACTTCTATTGGAAGGTGATACTGTTGATCTAGAACGTGAACTTTTAACGATTGAAAAAGTACTGGCGCAAGAAACCGAACAACGAAAACAGGAGGAGAGTTATAAACATGACCCATTCTGACAACAATAGCTGGCAACAATGGCCGGATGAAGAAACATCGACACAACCGTCGATTTCAGATCCTTCTGTCGATTTGAATCTCGCAGAAACGTCTCAGCATCGAGCAGTGCCCACCCGACCAATCGAAGAAATGATTCCAAGTGATGTTCCGACCGAACAACGTCAAAAAATCGAACGGTTGCTTCAAGTCATTGATTTAAATAAATCGGATGCTGTGATGCAATTTGGTGCACCGGTACAACGCGAGTTATCCCAATTTTCCGATCAAGTCTTAAGTGAAGTGAAAATGAAAGACGGTGGAGATGCCGGAAAACTTCTGTCGGATTTAATGCAACGTGTCCGTCAGATGGATCCGGACACATTGCAGGAAAAGAAAAGTTTTTGGTCGAATGTACCGGTCATCGGTCGTGCGAAGAAAAAAGCAGAAACGTATTTCCTGCAATATGAAAAAATGAGCGCTTACCTTGAAGAAGTCGTTCATAATCTGGACCGCTCAAAATTTGGGTTAATGAAAGATATCACGCTTTTGGATCAAATGTATCAAAAAAACAAGCGCTATTTTGAAGAATTGAACTTGTACATCGCGGCAGGTGAAACAAAGATTGCCCATGTCAGAGAACAGGAAATCGAGCCTCTTCGCATGGAAGTCGAACGGACACGTGATCAAACGCGACTTCAGGAGCTGAATGACTTGATTCAGCTGACCGATCGTTTTGAAAAGAAAATTCATGATTTAAAACTATCACGGACAATCAGTCTGCAGATGGCTCCTCAAATCCGTGTCATCCAACAGAATAATCAAATCTTGGCAGAAAAGATTGAATCAGCGGTTGTCAACACGATTCCACTTTGGAAAAACCAAGTGGTCCTCTCACTAAGTCTATCGCGGCAAAAAACAGCATTGCAGATGCAAAAAGATGTCACGAATACGACCAATCAATTGTTAGAACAAAATTCTAGACTCCTAAAAGATTCTTCAATTGAGATCGCGGAAGAAAACGAAAAGGGAATCGTTTCCGTGGAATCCTTGAAAGTAGCACATCAAAACTTAATTGAAACATTAGATGAAACGCTTCGGATTCAACAGGACGGAAAACAAAAACGACGTGATGCAGAACATGAGCTAGAACGAATGGAAAATGAGTTGAAACAAAAAGTGATTGAAGTGGCTTCTAAAAGTCGCGAATTACCAAATCGCCCTTACTAAGGAACACATTTATGTGTTCCTTAGTGGTTTATTCAAAAGGAGGTGAAGGTCGGCTTCTCCCATGACTAAAGTCACGGGTGTCCGCCGACTTAAAACTATGACAAAACAACATCAGTGGGATACGACTTGGCTTTTATTTGCTCGGATGATGGCGGATCGACACTCAAAATGTGCTTCGAAGTCTGTCGCTTGTGTCATCGTCAAAGATGAAAAACCAATTTCAATCGGAATCAACGGAACACCTAGTCAACACGTGAACTGCAATGAAATTTATTTAAAACAAGACAGTGTTCTTTATAAAGCCGCAACAGAAGGAAAACTTCATGAGCAACCTGATGAACTGTCTGTATTACATAACGGTCAAGTGTTTCACCGATGTGATAATCAAGAAGAGCACCATGAATGGTCGAAACTGAACGAAATCCATGCTGAAATCAATGCGTTGGGAAAGCTTGCAGCAGACTCGACCAGCGCACGTCACGCGACGGCTTATGTTACGCACAGCCCATGTCATGCGTGTAGTTTAGCTTTAATTGCATCAAAAATTGATCGTGTAGTCTATTCGACTGGTTATGAATATGGTGATGGATTAAAGCTGATGCGTCAAAGTGGGATTGAAGTGCTTCATCGTCCATTAACAGAAGAATATTTTCTTGAAAGAATTTTCGATAAAGACTTGTAAACGCTTCCATCACATTGTATTATGAAATTAAGCATTGCCATGGTAATTATTCACTCTTCCATTCGGGATAACTTCAGACGAAGTTATCCCACTTTTTTTTGAAAAATGAATTGACATATTTCCAATATTCTGCAATGATGTATATAGAATATGACGAAGCGGAATGCCGCATTTTCATTAGAATAATCCATCAAGGAGCTGGAATGCCAGGTCGTTGAAAAAAAGTCCTGACTCGCTTGAGTCGGGACTTTTTGTTTTTTGTATTATCAGTGCAGAATGGCCCAAGAAGTTTGGAGGCGTTTGGCTCGAATGAGTACTTTTTGTGTAGTCGCGCCTGCTAATATGCCCATCAAACGTTGGCAGAGAATGTCTGGTTGTGTTTGATGAAGAAATAATTGTTGGATAAATCGGGAAAAGACGACATCATTGGTCGCAAGTTGCCGTTTTAATGTTGCGTGGGACATCCGATCGATTTCATCAGCGTCGAAACCCGCTCCCGGATTAAATGATGATACAATTAAAAGCTTAACAGGGATAGCGTCAAGCGATAAACCAAGTGCTTCAACTTGTCGACATGCTGAGACCATTTCTTGATAAATGAGTTGATGTAATAAACAAGGGTCCTTAAGAGCGAACGGATCATAAACGCTGACAGCTTGACGAAGTTGTTCACGTGTCACGATAGATGGTTCTGACTCTAGTTCTGAAGTTTGCACCGTATCATAACAGGTCGATAATGAAAAAATCATCCGGTAGTCCTCCTTATCATGGTAAATTTGTCTTCTCTTGTCATTTTAAATCATAAATGAAGCGCTTACAATGGATGTTTTAGCATATGCAGAAATAGAGAAGATTTGTTATCATGAAAGGCGGAGTAAATGAGAGGGGTGTTGACGATGATTCGATTATTTAAAGCCATTCCCGAGCTAGAGATGCCGGTTTACAGCGGAGAAGACTATCGACTCGAAGGAACGGAGGCGAAGACGGGATTCCTGATTTCCAATCATGTTCCTGGTGAACAGGTGGAAGAAACGTTACTCGTGGCATCAGCTGAAATTAAAACAAGCCAGACAGGTCGTGAATGGTTACAATTTACCTTCAACTCTCCGAGTGGTGCGTGTAAAGGAAAACAATGGTTGAATCAAGGAACGGCTGAAGAGGCAATGCGTCCCTATCTTGAAACAGGCATCGTTCATGTGTTTGCCAAAGTGGAAGAGTACCCGGTTGATTCAGGAAATAAATCATTGACGGTCCAGCGTGTTAAAGCCGTTCATGATCAATCTGGAACGACATTTTTACCACAAATGCCAATCGGCGAAACCGCAAGCGACTATCGGGATCAACTGATTGGGCTGATTGAAAAGATGGAGACGCCGCTCCGACAAGTAGCGCACCGCGTGTTGTCCTCGTATTGGGAAGATTTCTCGACTCGTCCGGCGGCGTTATATCATCACCATGCCTATATCGGCGGACTATTGAAGCACACGGCGTGCATGATGACGATTGGTTTTGGAATCTGTCAATCAGAACGTCCGGACTTAACACTCTTAAAATGTATTCAAGAGGCTGAGGCCGATCATAAAAATGATTTGTTTCACGCCAGTGACCGGGAAATACGACAATTTGCCTGGGATGACAGTTTTGATGCGTTGTATCAATCTGCGCGTTCGATTGCGTTGTTAAACGACCGGCCGCACCAGGATGAATTATTATTGGGCATTTTGTTGCACGATATTGGGAAAATCTTTGAATATACTCATTTGGGGGCGAGCGACGATCGTTTCTCTCGTTTGGTTCAAGCAGAAGCGGCAGATGAAAAACTGTCTGGTATTGCCTTAGATCCGAACGGTGTTCTGGTTGGACATATGCCTTACGGATGTTTTGTCCTGGAACAAGCGTTACAAAAGGAAGCCGTCCGACTGCCGGTTGATCAGTACCACCGGTTGATGCATATGATTTTATCCCATCATGGGAAAAAAGAGTGGGGATCCAGCGTTACCCCTCAGACAACAGACGCCTGGTATTTACACGCCATCGACTTACTCGATGCGCGAAAAGAAAAATGGCGGCAGTCTCAGTCAACATAAGGAGTGAACACATGTCAGCACGTATTCAAACGACCCTCGTCACCGGTTTTTTAGGGGCGGGAAAAACAACATTGTTAAACCGGATTGTGGCGAATCCGATTGAAAAAGTGGCGTTACTCGTCAACGAAGTGGGTGCGGTCAACATCGACGAAGCGCTGATTGAGCGAAGTGACGAGGAAGTCATCGAATTGACGAACGGATGTATCTGTTGTTCCATTCGAGGTGATTTGCGGGATGCTTTACTGCGAATTGCTAAAAAAAGACGCGAAGGTGAGATGGCATTTGATCGTTTAATCGTCGAAACGACAGGAATTGCAGATCCGGGTCCTATCTTACAGACATTTTACTTTGAACCGGCAGTGGAACAGCAATATCAAGTATCGAGTGTCGTGACGGTCGTGGACGCCTATCAACTGGAACGACAATTGACGTTTGAAGAAAACGTCCGGCAAATCGGCTTTGCGGACACCTTGTTGTTAAACAAAACGGATTTGATTTCGGCGGACGAGGTTGCGATTGCAGCGAAACGTTTATCCGAACTGAATCCAACGGCACTGATTCTGCCGACCATCGATTCTGACACGCCGATCCAGCATTTATTCGAAACCTTTCATTTTCCGAAGCAGGAAGAAGAACGGTTGGCACGACAAACAGACGGTCTGCAGAAAGTAGCAGAGTCCTTTACAGCGTTGACGATTACAGAACAAGTTCCGCTGCACCGGCAACGCTTTGGCGCCGTTCTTCGAGAAATCCTCGAAGCATACGCGGAAGACTTATATCGTTATAAAGGAATCCTTCATTTTTCGGATACGAATCGGAAAATTATTTTGCAGGGAACAGGCATGATTTATGGAACAGCAACGCGTGGTGAATTTGAAGAACCCAAACAAACAACGTTAGTCTTCATTGGGAAAAATTTGGATGAACAAGCGATTCGAAAAGGTGTAAAGGCGGCGAGAGAACATGGTTGAACTATATTTTGACGGAGCAGTCCGTCCCTCGAATGATGATGCAGCAGTCGGGATTTTTTGCAAAAATTCCGAAGGTCAAGTCATTGAACGAACGTTTAGAATCACGGCCGAGAATAATCACGAAGCCGAATTTCAGGCATTTTTAAAAGCGGTGGAACTGGCAGAAGAACTGTTGGAGCAAGGAGAGAGTGTGTTTTCTTTCCGTACGGATTCAGAAGCTGTTTCTTTGGCTGTCGAACGCGAATTTGCCAAAAATAAACGGATTCAAATTTACTTTGATCCGGCATTTGAACGTTTTGTCCGTTTACCGCTTGCCTTCGTCAAGTGGATTCCACGGTCAGAAAATAAAGCCGATCGTGTGGCAAAAGAAGCATTAAATGAATATTGATCTCAATAGAAAGAGGCTGGGACATAACTAGCTGACTTTTAAAGAAAATAAGGGATTGCCATCGTCACGATGCGCAATCCCTTATTTTTTTCATCTATAAAGCTGAGTTATGTCCCAGCCTCTTTTGGTGAGGACGTCTCTTCGACAGGTTCTTCCTGTCGTTCGATTAAAATTTGATCAATCCGTCGACCGTCCAAGTCAACGACTTCAAAGCGATAGCCGTTACTTATGACATGACTTCCGCGGACTGGAAATTCGCCCAGTAGAAATAAGACGAGTCCCGCAACTGTATGATAGCTATTTTTTTCTTCACCCGGTAAGTCCGTTTTGATGCCGAGGACACGCTTTAAGTCGTCGATATGCAATAGTCCGTCGGCCAAATAGGAACCATCCGTCCGTTGCACGAGTTCCGGCTCCTCTTCCATGGTCGAGATTTCACCGACGAATGCTTCGAGAATATCAAACAAGGTAATCATTCCTAAAAATCCACCGTACTCATCCAGTACAAAAGCAATCGAGACAGTTTCCTTGCGCATCCGTTCGAGCAAGACAGTTGCTTGTAATTGTTTCGGAACAATGAGCGGTGTGTGGATCAACGATTCAATGGCAGCAATTGGTTGATCGGCAGCTAAAATTTCTTTTGCATCGATGTACCCGACAAAATGATCCAAATCACCGTGACCGACGGGAAGATTCCGGTGTTTTGCGCTGCGTAAATCAGCTAGAATCTGTTCCGGTGAATCAGTCAGATCAATCCATTCTGTCACTGTGCGCGGCTCCATTAATTCGTACGCTAGCTGATCATGAAAGGCGAATACACGCGAAACTTGTTCCGCTTCTGATGTTGCGAAGGTTCCTTCCTTTGTCCCACGGATCAATAATTGTTTCACCTCATCTTCCGTCTCGTCTTTCGTTTGAAGACGATCGAGTCCGATCATCCGAAAGATGACACTCGTTGATTTACTTAAAATGAAGATGAACGGTTTTAAGACACTTGAGAATAACCGCATGGGTTGGGCCAAAGCCATCGTGACACGTTCCGGACTGACGAGAGCAATTCGTTTTGGGACCAGTTCACCAACGACAAGTGATAAATAGGTAATGATCGTGACGACCACGATATAGCCGAGCGTGCTGGCATAAGGAGCAAGCCATTCAAAACCGGATAGCCAGTTGATCAAGGGGGCGGATAAAGCAGCGCCGCCAAACGCTCCGTTGATGATACCAATCAACGTGATGCCGACTTGTACAGTCGACAGCAGATCCGTCGGACGTTCCAAAAAGTCCAGTGCGACTTGTGCTGACTTTTTTCCTGCATCGGCATGTTGTTGTAGTTTGGATTTCTTTGAAGATAATAAGGCGAGTTCTGTCATCGCAAAGACGCCATTCGCTAAAATCAACAGCAGGACAATCGTTAAATTTATCAACCACATCAAGCATTCACTCCTTTTCGATAACAAACTATTCCCCAAACTCGCCTCTATCATTCCCATTCGCGGTGGTTTCCGTTAAACTATTAAGGTATCAATAGATAAAGGGGGAAATGATCATGGAATATCGTTTAGAACGTGACACGATGGGGGAAATTCGTGTCCCAGAAGCACAGGAATGGGGAGCTCAGACACAACGGAGCTTAGAAAACTTTAAAATTGGAACAGAAAAGATGCCGATCGAAATTATTCAGGCATTTGCTGTTCTGAAAAAAGGGGCAGCTTTAGCCAATCGTGATTTAGGTGTTTTGGACCAAGAGAAAGCTGAAGTGATTGCTGAAGTATGTGATGAGATCATCGCCGGGAAGTTTGATGGTGAGTTTCCATTGGTTGTTTGGCAAACCGGGTCCGGTACTCAGTCAAACATGAACGTCAATGAAGTCGTCGCACGGGTCGCGACACGGAAACTTGCCGAACGGGGAAGTGAGCAAGTCATCCATCCGAATGACGACGTTAACAAATCGCAAAGTTCAAATGATACATATCCGACCGCGATGCATATCGCAGCAAAAACGATTGTCATCGATCAACTGTTACCGGCCATCGATGCTATCCATGCGACACTTGACGAAAAGGCAAAAGCTTTCTCAGATATTGTCAAGATTGGTCGGACCCACTTGCAGGACGCGACACCAATCACATTGGGGCAGGAAATCAGTGGATGGGTCCGGATGTTGCAATTATCGAAGAAGATGATTGAGTTGACGTTAGAGCCGCTGACGGAACTTGCCATCGGTGGAACAGCTGTCGGAACCGGCATCAATGCCCATCCGGAATTCGGAGACCGGGCAGCTGAAAAAATGAGTGAAGAGACCGGAAAATCGTTTGTCAGTGCAGAGAATAAGTTTCATGCCCTGACGAGCCACGATCAACTTGTCTTTTCCCACGGGGCGATCAAGGCGCTGGCTATGGATGCGATGAAAATCGCTAACGATGTCCGCTGGTTGGCATCAGGTCCTCGTGCTGGAATTGGCGAAATTACGATTCCAGAAAATGAACCGGGAAGTTCAATCATGCCTGGAAAAGTCAACCCGACACAAAGTGAGGCGCTGACGATGGTTGCCGCTCAAGTTCTTGGGAATGACGCAACGATTGGTTTTGCAGCAAGTCAAGGAAACTTTGAACTGAACGTCTTCAAGCCGGTCATTATGTACAACTACATTCAGTCGGTTCGTCTGCTGACTGACGCGTTGCATTCATTCAATGACCATTGTGCCATCGGGATTGAGCCGGAACGGACGGTCATTGCCGAGAACGTCGAACGCTCGTTGATGCTCGTCACCGCATTGAACCCGCACATCGGTTATGAAAATGCAGCTCGGATTGCTAAAGCTGCCCATAAAGAGGGTACTACTTTAAAAGAGGCAGCGCTTGCGACCGGATTATTGACAGAAGAGCAATACGATCAATGGATTGTTCCGGCAGATATGGTGAGTCCAAATCTAAAAGCATAATCGAAAGCGAGGGGGTTCCCTCGTTTTCTTTTCAGTCGAAAGGGTGCTTTCGGCTGTATAGAAAGAGAGGGAAGACTTGTGGAAACGAAGCAAAAGCGGATTGAAAAACAAATCGAACAAACGATTTTAATGGTTGAGCGGCTACTTCGAATGGAGTCTGTTCCCAAATCAGAACTTGTCGTGTTTTCCCAATGGTTGAAGCGTTTCAGTGGTCAAGATCAAGCAGATTTTTTTGAACGTCAAGCAGCTCGATGGATTGAAGAACTGGATGATGTAGTCGAAGAAGTGACACATGAGCAACTTCAGACGCTGCTTGCACCTGTCATTGACCATCTTTCAGAGCGGGGACGAAAAAAAGTTGTTCGAAAAGAAATGATTTTATCCGTCACGAAACGTTTTTTAGAGAACGTTCAATGGAAAAAAGCACTTGAGAATGCTCGGTATATGACTCGTTTTTTTGGTTCGATTGAGGATACACTTGAAGTCGGATATGATTTGCACGTGGATGCCATATTAGTGGACTATGAAATTGTTCGGACGACAGATGATGCTTTATTACTCAAACTAATCAAAAAAGTCGAAGGCTCATTTATTCCGCTAATCATCATCGGACCGTCCGACGCGTCTGTCCGTCAACTCTGTTATGCCTTAGGCGCAGATGATTATTGGGACGAGACCGTTCAAATCGAAGAACGGCAAATTCGCCTTAAACGTTTGCTTCGGAAATTACGTACCGTTTCTTCAACAATTTTGGTGGACGAGTTAACAGGAGCCTTCAATCGTAAATATCTTCAAAATGCATACCGGCGCCGGACGTCACGTCTTGAACGGGATAATCAGTTATTTGCCTTAGCTATCTTTGATTTGGACCATTTTAAACGGATCAATGACTTACATGGTCATCCGACAGGAGACTTGGTCTTGGCAGAATTGGCCGTTTTGGCGAAGCAAGCCATCCGTCAAGAGGATGAACTAATCCGATTTGGTGGAGAAGAGTTTATGTTATTGTTTAGCGCGGATCATCCTGAACATGCAACGGAAATGATGGAAAAAGTCCGGGCTAGAATCGAACGGCATACATTTCCAAACGGATTGAAAATAACCGTATCGATTGGTTTGACAATCATTGATCATCCGACATTGGATGTAGAAGAAATGACTTCAGAAGCGGACGAAGCACTTTATCAGGCGAAACGAAACGGCAGGAACCAAGTAGTTGTCTATTCTGTTTCGGCAGCGAAAGAAAAAATCGAGGCATTGATCAAAATTGAAGCAAAGTCTTATCAGCAACTAATACCGCTGTCCTTACCAGATCATTCCAAGTATCAGTTTCGAGTGGTTCCTTATGAGGAAAAAAAACAAGCTCCGCTTCAATTGTGTGTCTTACCGTTGCAACAATTAGCAGCAGATAATTTTAAATTGCTAGAGGAATGGAAACAGTCCCGGGAAGGGATGATTGAAGCGATTGCGATAGCTCCGGAAGAAAATCAATTACTGGGGCAAGTATTAGAACGTGGTGTCACGGATTATTGTCTGTCACCACTTGACCGTGATCAGTTAGAAGAACAAATTCGTGAATGGATTATCCGCTTACCATAACAGGACAAAAGAGAATCCGACTTCCACATGAGGGAAGCCGGATTCTTTTTTGTTCGAACATCTGTAAATACAGTCAGTGTCTTTCAAAGCGATGAATCGAAAAGTCGAACGGGTTTTGATCGTCTTTTGGATGGATTATTTTTTCAGCCAAGCTGAATTCTTTTGGGATGGACGGATAGTAGACATCGCCCTCAATGACAGCATCGATTTCTGTTGCATAGATCCGGCGGGTATATGGCAATGTTTGTTGAAATAGTTCACCACCACCAATTAGAAATACCTCTTCTTCCGTCTCTGCATAAGCCTCAAGTGCAGTCAAATCATGCCAAACGGTTACACCATCCGCCTGAAAGGAAGGATCGCGTGTGATGACGATATTTTCACGCCCCGGTAACGGACGACCAATCGAAACAAATGTTTTGCGCCCCATAATGACCGGTTTTCCGTACGTCGTTTTTTTGAAATGGACCAAGTCGGCCGGCAAATGCCAAGGCATATCATTGTCACGACCAATCACACGGTTTTTCGAGTACGCAACGATATGGGAAATCATACAGCAACCACTCCCTTGATATGCGGATCAGGATCATATCCTTCAATGATGATATCGTCATAAGTGAAGTCTTCAATCCGTTCGACTTGACGTGCAAAACGAATGGTCGGCAATGGTTTAGGTGTCCGGCTTAGTTGAAGATTCACTTGATCGAGGTGGTTGGAATAGATGTGCGCATCACCCAGCGTATGCACGAAATCACCGACTTCGAGTTGACAAACATGAGCAATCATATGGGTCAGCAAAGCATAAGAGGCAATATTGAACGGAACACCTAAAAAGACATCGGCAGACCGCTGATAGAGTTGGCAGGACAATTTGCCGTTCGCGACATAAAATTGAAACAAGAGGTGGCATGGCGGCAGTGCCATCTCTTCCAATTGACCCGGGTTCCAGGCACTGACAATCAAGCGGCGTGAATCCGGATTCGTCTTGATTTGCTCGATGACATCTGCGAGCTGATCAACCGTCGAACCGTCGGGCTTAGGAAACGAACGCCACTGGGCACCGTAAACCGGTCCAAGATTACCATCTTCGTCGGCCCACTCGTTCCAAATCCGGACGCCGTGCTCCTGTAGATATGAAATGTTGGTCTCTCCAGAGATGAACCAGATCAACTCGTGGATGATCGACTTCATATGTAATTTTTTCGTCGTCACCATTGGAAATCCATCCTGTAACGGGAACCGCATCTGATGTCCAAAAATACTGGTCGTCCCGGTTCCCGTACGGTCTTCTTTTTTGACACCGTTCGTTAAGATTTCGTGACAAAGCTGATGATACTGTTTCATGAAAACAATCCCCCTATAAAAGCTATCCTCCTATTGTAGCTGAATCGAGTAAGACGAATCAACCGTTGTTGGTGACAGTTGAAAGGTGGCGACGGAACAAATAACTGAATAAGCCAAACAACGGCAAGATGTCTCGCCAACCAAGTCGATTTTTTTGTCGGGTGCGTATTCGATGCAACATGAATAACTGTAAAATATAAAACATGACCAAATCGACTGTCATCGTCCGAATGAACTGATTCGTCATGAAATAGACTTGGAAAATCGACCAATCTGAACGTGCTAAAGCCAACCAAATGATGACGACAGATAAAACGGTGAGTATGGCAACGGCATAAGGGATAAATTTACGTCGTCGAAACGGCAAAAATGTTTGCCGTGGAATTGCAAGTGCCAGATATGGCATGAGGATAAAGGATCCTAATGCAAATGCGCCAAAGCTTGCCAACATCGGTGAAGGTTTCAAAAAACGTTTCTCGTCCAAAAACAGCATAAAAAAGGCTGCCGGGTAAATGCCAAGTAGTGTGAACAAACTGAGTGCCGATGTATCAAACTGACTTTGATCAAAACGTAAAAAGGAAAGGAGAAAACCGTCAGGAAAGACTCGGTTATTTCCAAATAACAAAATAAAAATAATGGCAACAGCCCAAACCAAAAACAATAAATAGCGGCGATACATGGGGTACGCCTCCTCTCTTACATCATTTTTCCTCAATCGGAAAAATTCAAACGTTAAACTATAGATCCAGTATACCGGAATCCTTGTAAGGAATAAGGAAATCTTCTTGTCCTGACTACAATATTCGTGATACGATGTCGATGAAATAAATGGAAGCGCTTTTATCGAAAAGTGCAATCGTTTGCATAAATTGTTCATAAAGGGAGTCGATCAATCATATGGAACGTAAATGGTGGCATGACAGTGTAGTATATCAAATTTATCCGCGCAGTTTTAAGGATTCCAACGGAGACGGAATCGGAGATCTTGTAGGTATCATTGAAAAATTGGATTACTTAAAAGAACTTGGAATTGATGTCATTTGGCTGAGTCCCGTCTATGACTCACCAAACGATGACAACGGATATGACATTCGGGATTATGAAGCGATCATGGACGAATTTGGAACGATGGCAGACTTTGATCGTCTGCTTGACCAGGCGCATGAGCGGGACATCAAAATTGTGATGGACCTCGTTGTCAATCATTCTTCAGACGAGCATGCCTGGTTTGCAGAGTCACGAAAAAGTAAAGACAATCCGTACCGTGACTACTACATTTGGAGAAGTGCCAATGAAGAGGGTACGTTGCCTAACAACTGGGGATCCATTTTTTCTGGACCGGCGTGGGAACTGGATGAAACGACAAACGAATATTTCTTACATTTGTTTTCCAAAAAGCAACCGGACCTTAATTGGGAAAATGAGAAACTACGCCAAGAAGTCTATCAGATGATCACACGTTGGTTGGATCGTGGCATTGACGGTTTCCGGATGGACGTCATTAACTTAATTTCGAAGACACCCGGTCTTCCGGACGCAACAATTCCTCCGGGGGCTTTATATGGGGATGGTGGACAGCATTATGTTAACGGACCAAGAATTCATGAATTTTTAAAAGAGATGAATGATGCGTCGTTTGGTCAGTATGATGTCTTAACGGTTGGAGAAATGCCGGGGGCGACAACAGAAGATGCCATTCTGTATACGGACCCAAACCGAAAAGAAGTAAACATGGTCTTTACCTTTGAACATATGGATTTGGACTCCGGTCCCGGTGGGAAATGGGACGTTCAGCCCTTTGATCTTCAAAAATTAAAAGAAAACTTCACCAAATGGCAAGTCGCCTTACATGAAAAAGGCTGGAACTCGCTGTACTGGAATAATCATGATCAGCCACGAGTCGTCAGTCGGTTTGGAAACGACACGACGTATCGCGTTGAATCCGCTAAAATGTTAGCGACACTGCTCCATTTGTTAAAAGGGACACCGTACATTTATCAAGGGGAAGAAATCGGAATGACAAACGTGGCCTTTGAATCGATTGAGGAATATGAAGATATCGAAATACGGAATATGTGGAAAGAGCGGACAGAACAAGGGGCTTCTCCGGAAGAATTGTTACGTGCCATCCATGTAAAGGGTCGTGATAATGCGAGAACGCCAATTCAATGGGACGCGACTGAGCATGGTGGTTTTACGACAGGAACACCTTGGTTGAAGGTCAATCCGAATTATCCGTCGATTAACGTCGAACAAGCATTGGCGGATTCTGATTCCATCTTCTATTATTACAAACAGTTAATCGCGTTACGCCGCCAGCATGATTTAATCGTGTACGGGGAATATGCCTTGATTTTGGAAGATGAACCACACGTCTATGCGTACACGAGAACCTACGAAAATGAAACGTGGTATGTCTATTGTTCTTTTGCAGAAGAAGAGCAGACACTGTCAGTTTCACATAAAACATCAGATCAAGTCATTGGAAATTATGCTGAACCGCCAGTGGTTGTCAACGGACAGATGCAACTCCGACCTTATGAGGCGGTTGTCTATCGGACGACAATTCAGTAACCATATAGCGGGACGATTTTAGAGGCGACAAATAAAGTAGACGTCCTCATATATCAAAAAAGACAGAAGGAACAGATTGAACATCTGCACCTTCCGTCTTTTTTGTATACATGGATTCCAATTCATTCATAAAGCATCTTTGACGATTTGTTTGATACCCCCGATGATGTATTGTTGCTCTTCTTTTGTGGTTTCGAGTCGTATCCCATATAAGCGACCGTCCGGAATTGCTTTTTCGTATAAAATCCGTCCTGCTAGCTTCAAGGGCTCTGTCCCGCGTAACAGGGAAAATTCAACTACGATTGTGGTAGACCGATCAGTAGGTAATTTGAGCGGCGTGATGATCGCAATTCCACTGGGGGAAATATTATGGATTTTCATCAATCCTGACGGCGTTCGCTGCCCTTCTTTCATCAAATGAAATTCACCGGTTATCGGCTCTACAAATTGATATCGAAAAGACTCATGACGTTTTATTTTCAAGAAACCACCTCCTAATTTCCATTATCCGTTAAAAAGTGAAAATCTTCTAGTCAGATGTGAAAAATAAGAGCAAGACGTACGGTTTAAGCTGCAGCATCTTCTGACGAAGCGGTCGGATGGATGCGTTTAGCTATATACATGAACGGTGTCGCAACCCAGGCGATGACGAATTTCGCAAGATACGTCGTCACGAAAATTTGCCACCAAATATCAAATGGCAAGCTATGGAAAGCAATCGCGCAAAATGTTAACGTATCCACCAGCTGGCTTAGTACCGTTGAACCGGTCGTACGTAGCCACAGTTTCTTTTCCCCGGTTTTTTGACGGATTTTGGAATAGATGAACACATCAAATAGTTGGGAGACGAGGTAGGCAGACAAACTTCCGAACGCAATCCAAGGAAGTAATCCAAATAACAGATGTAACGAACTTGACATGTCTTTAGCGAGTGCATCGTTAAGCGGTGTATACAATAAACTGAATTGCATCAACAACGTTGTCACAATCAAGGAGAAGAATCCCATATATACTCCTTGACGGGCAACTTTCTTTCCGTATTTTTCATTTAAGATGTCGGTCGCTAAATAACAACTACCGTAAACAACGTTTCCTAATGTAAAAACATAAGAATAAAGTTCAATTTGTTGCGTCACTTGGATATTGGCGAGGATCGTTGCGATGGCAATCCACATCATCAGACCTGTTTTTCCAAAGAGACGATAACTGAGCAATAATAATCCCATCGTAATTAAGATGGAAGGAAACCATAACCATTCATTCATTGTCATACTCCTTTCTGAATCATACAAAGAAAAATTTTACGCTTTATTTTAATCGATGTCAAAAAAAGCCGACGCTATGTGGCGTCGACTTTTCATTAAGAGCGCTGAAGCGAATACCGTTTGCGGCGTCCCTTACTAAAATAATGCGGATGTTCTGTAAATCCGTTTGTCTTAAGAAGTCGACAAGCAATCTCTTGGTGGGGCGATGTAGGCAAGACGCGGGCACGGACTTCATACGTCTTGAGGACATCAGATTGTTGTAAAGCAAGCCGGACAGCATTTGTTCCAAATCCCTGTCTGCTGAACGGATCAAAAATCATCAAGTCCAGTTGAAAGTAATGCCCCATCTTTAACAATAAAATCCGACCGACCAGCTGATTGTCGACAAGAATGTCAAAGTAAAAGTCTTCTGAATAACTGTGTTCCACTGAATCAAAAGCCCGTTCCGTTCCAAGCTCGTGATCGTAACCTTGAATTTCTTGACGGGATAGCCCATAAGCTTGTTCGCCATATTTTAAAAAGTGTTCGAATTCAGTCTGGTCCACGTGACGCAACGTTCGACGTTTTAAATCCATGACAGTGTCCTCCTCTGATCGCAATTCAATCTGCTCATTCATTATAGCGAGTTCTAGAAAGAAATTGCAAAAGATAGCCGGAATGGTTATATATGGAAAAAAGAACGAGGGTACATTAGAAAAAGCAAATTGTAAACGGATTGTGATTGTTTCATTTCCCGATGAATATGGTAAAGTAATGATGTAGACATATATAGGTTGGAAGGAGTTGGGAAATGTGTTCACAGAACGGGATGGAATCAAATTACGCTTGGAACAAATCGAGCGACTGTACTCGGATTTGAACCGTGAAGCAAAACAACTGACGGAACGATTACGTCAACTGGATGAACAGGGTGACGAAGTACGTCATGATCTTGCCTTGAACAAAGAAGATCGCGATCATCTGAAATCAAGTATTGACGAGACGTTACAGGCGTTGTTACAACGTACGACGGTCGATGCGAAAGTCGAACAAGAAAAACAAGAAGACTTGATTTCGAAAAAAGCACTCATCGAAGACATCGAAGGGTTATTGAAGAAAAAGAAATAAGCTGGCGCTGGCTGGCTTATTTTTTTCTGGGAGTGAATCGGTTTGGCTAAAGAAAAAGTGATAGTAACAACTTGTTTAAGACCTACGGAAAGTGTTCGG
This sequence comes from Caryophanales bacterium, assembly GCA_902363455.1. Classification (GTDB taxonomy): domain Bacteria; phylum Bacillota; class Bacilli; order Exiguobacteriales; family Exiguobacteriaceae; genus Exiguobacterium_A. The sequence goes on from CABJAC010000001.1 coordinate 1,061,415, forward strand.
ATGAAACTAAAGCAGCTGGTCGAATCAGCACAAGAATTGGATTATCAAATCGTTGACCGAAAAAAAAATAGTCTTTCCACGCTGCAGGAGCGATATCAACGATCTCTGCTCGTCGTCGATAAAAATCGTTTGGAATACTATCCGCTTCATTCGGACAGTTCATTTTTCTTTCATCCCTCGAGCGCCGTGTTCCGGATCAAACAGTTTGATGCCGACGGACACGATCCGTTGATTGCCATCGCCCAATTAAATGAAGGAATGACCGTTCTGGATTGTACGCTTGGTCTCGGTGCAGATGCGATCGTGATGAGTCACGGCGTCGGGTCAACGGGTCACGTCATCGGTCTAGAGAGCAATCCGGCGACAGCCTTAATTGTACGGGAAGGCTTGAAACAGTGGATGGAAGGATACGAACCCATTGTTTCGGCTATGCGAAACATTACGGTACAAAAAGCAGATCATCTGACGTATTTGCGACAATGCGAAGACAATGCCTTCGATGTCCTCTACTTCGATCCTATGTTTGAAAAAACAGTGTCTGAATCGATCCATCTGGATGGATTGCGCCAGTTGGCAAATTATCAGCCTTTGACGGAAGAGGTACTCGATGAAGCCAAACGGGTTGCACGAAAAAGAATTGTTTTAAAGGCTCATTTTGAAAGTGAATTATTTGAACAGTTTGGTTTTAAACGGACGATCCGCAAGTCTTCTAAGCTGCATTATGGTGTCATGGAAGTATAAAGAATCAAAAACCCCCTCTTCGCTGATTGGCGGAGAGGGGGTTTGCAATATCTGTCATTCGACGGCTTCTTTCAATTCTTCCTCCATATCGTCAAACGTATCTTGAACCGATTCAACCGGTTGTTTCGTCAAGAGACTGACGACGACAGTGAAGAGTAAGCTAGTGAAGAATCCAGGTACCATTTCATATAATGTCGTACTGAGGCCAAGTTGGACCCACGCGATGACCGTAATGGCACCTGACAACATACCGGCAAGCGCACCTTGTTTCGTCATTCGTTTCCAGTAAAGTGAAATCAGGATGATCGGACCGAATGCTGAACCGAAACCAGCCCAGGCATAACCGACAAGCGATAAAATAGTCGCTGACGGATTCCATGCTAAAACGGAACCGATGACGGCGATGACTAAGACGGCAATCCGTCCAGTCAAGACCAACTGTTTATCCGTCGCTTTTTTATTTAAGAACGTTTTATAAAAATCTTCTGTCAAAGCACTTGATGTGACGAGGAGCTGTGACGAAATCGTTGACATGATTGCCGCCAAAATCGCGGCCATCAAAAATCCAGTGATATACGGGTGGAATAAGACATCAGAAAAACGGATGAAGACGGTTTCTGGGTCGCCGAGACCGTTTCCTTGTCCCTCAAAGTAAGCAATTCCGACCAGTCCTGTCATCATGGCACCTAGAATCGAGATGAACATCCAACCAATTCCGATGCGACGTGCTTTTTTCAAATCTTTGACCGAACGAATGGCCATAAAGCGGACGATGATGTGGGGTTGTCCGAAGTAGCCGAGTCCCCAAGCGAGGAATCCGATGATTCCGAGGAAAGTTGTTCCTTTTAATGGATCAAATAATGTCGGATCTAAGTTCTCTGCGTAGCTGTACGCCCCATCGATACCGCCGACATCTGTTAAAGCAACAATCGGTACAAGGACGAGAGCGATGAACATGATACAACCCTGGACGAAGTCGGTCCAACTGACTGCGAGAAAACCGCCAAACAACGTGTAGGCGACGACGACCGCAATCGTCAAGAGCATACCATAGTGGTAATCAAAGCCGAATGAACTTTGGAACAATTTACCGCCGGATACGATACCAGCTGATGTGTAAAACGTGAAGAAAACGATAATAACGACTGCAGAAACAGTCCGCAAGACACGTGACGTATCTTTGAAACGATTTTCTAAAAAGTCGGGAATCGTAATCGAGTCATTTGCCATTTCCGTATAAAGACGAAAACGTGGGGCAAGAATCAAGTAATTGACGTAACACCCGATCAATAAACCTAAGGCCAGCCATAAAGCGGATACACCGGTCGCATACATCGCTCCGGGTAACCCCATCAACATCCAACCACTCATGTCGGATGCTCCGGCAGATAGTGCCGTGACACCCGGTCCTAAATCCCGACCGCCTAACATATAATCTTCTGTGTTTGTCGTTCGCTTGTAGGCAATGTAGCCGATGGCAAGCATCATGACCAGATACAAGCTGATTGAAATCCATTCTTGCGTCATAACAATAAAGCCTCCAATTAATCTTTTTTTTTGCGCTGTTCATTCATCTGTCAAATAAGCACAATCGATTTGTTCCCCACCTTACAGGGTCTAAAACAACAAAGCAAGTCTTCACAATCTCGAAAAAAGCGGCTTCAGCCCTCATCTATCAAGGGATAGGGACGCTTTCCGTCCCTCATAAAGTTCTAATTTTCAAATTTTGGTCATGAGAATGTCGTCAAGAGGAAAGACTGTTGAAATAATCAGCGTGCTTTAAAAAGGTATAATGAAAAATTTGATTTTGTTCAATGTATATAAAAAAGCGATACGACTGACCTGATGAGGGTGTCGTATCGCGAATCATCAATCGGTAAAAACAATCTTGTCATAGGCAGCACGAAAACGATTGAGGGCTTCGTCAAGTTGACTGCGGGGACAGCCGAAGTTCAGGCGTTCAAATGTTAGGGCGTTTTCTCCGAATGGTTGACCGTGTGTCAAGGCCAGTCCGGCCTGCTCAACCAACCAGTTGGCGCGCTCCGCTTCGTCAAACGGCAGAGCGTGGCAATCGATCCACAGTAAAAACGTCGCATCGGGTGAAATCACCGTCAAGCGGGGCATTTCAGATTGGATCCGTCGCACCGCATAATCCCGATTCGCTTCCAGATAAAGAAGTAACTCGTGGAGCCAGCGTTCACTGTCTGGATCCGTATAGGCAGCGACGATGGCTGTTGCCGCAAAGGCATTCGGATGAACAAAGTGTGCTTGTTGCACTTGTTCGATTTTTAAGCGCGTCTCTGCATGAGGGACGATCAAATAAGAAGCATACAGCCCGGGAATATTAAATGTTTTCGATGGCGCACTGACTAAAACGACCTGTTCATAATCAAACGAAATAATCGGATGGTGGGTCGCTCCGGAAAAAATCAAATCGGCGTGAATCTCATCAGACAAGATGTAGACGTTGTGCTGTTTCGCCAATGCGATGATTTGCTCCAATTCGGACCGGCTGAAGACACGACCGGTCGGATTATGAGGGTTACATAAAATGATCATGCGAGCAGTCTTTAATTGTTGTTCGAGCAGTAAAAAGTCGATTTCATACCGACCGTCCACCAACCGAAGAGGGTTTTCAATCAGTTTGCGGTTGTTTGCTTGCACGACATGATGAAACGGCGGGTAGACCGGCGTTTGAATGATGATTTCATCCTGTTCCTCGGTCAATGCCAATACACTGTGCGCAAGCGCAGGAACAACCCCGCTCGAATACAGAATCGTCGACGAGTCGACCGACTGATCGTAACGTTTTACAAACCAATGTTGGATGGCGGATTTCGCCTCGTCTTCAAACAAGGAATATCCGAAATGTCCGCTTGCTGCTCGTTTGGTCAGTGCTTTTGTAATGGAGTCGGCAGGACGAACATCCATGTCAGCGACCCACATCGGAATCAACTGATCTGATCCAAATAATTGTTCCAAACCATCCCATTTGGCAGATCCGGTTTTTCTTTTTTCCACCACTTCATCAAAGGAGTATTCTTGCATCTGTCTTCATTCCTTTCAAAATAGAATTGCTACTGTCTTCACAGTACCGAACGGGCTTCATTTCGGCAAGTTCGAAAAATAAAGGTTTTAAACGGAAGGTGCTTGGGAAAACTCAATACCGTACACAAAAAAAAGGACGGAGTGGATTTTATGTTACATTCTAAAGTGTTAGTAGGACGATCACCGGAAGAGCTCGAAGAACGACTCAATCAATTCTTTGAGGAAAATGGTGTCGGATCAAATTCGATCATCACACTCAAATTCTCGACATTCGTGGCGTCGAAAGCGGATGAACATTATTCTGTGTTAATTGTTTTTGATAACTCATTAACCAAAACAGTCCTTTAATCGCAGAACACAGAAGCAGTTACTGGAGATGTGTTTTCCTGTAACTGCTCTTTTCTATTTTAGTGAAAAAGTTGAAATCAGGAAACGAATACGTTATACTAATATTAGAAAAAACAGGCTTCCGTAGGTTAATGGCAGACCTCAGCAATGGTAATGCTGCAGTGCGAGTTCGATTCTCGCCGGAAGCATCAAAATAAATAGGTCTTCCGTCACAAGTCAATCACTTGAACGGAAGACCTGTTTTCGTTTGGATCAGGAACTGACCTTGAAGGAGAAATCGATGAATTCATTAAATATTTCGATTGGCAACGAAATCAAGCGGATCCGGCAAGAACGGAATTGGACACAATCTGAATTGTGCCGGGGCATCTGTAGTCAGGCAGAAATCAGTAAGATTGAAAATGGACGGAATTCACCGACTGTTCACTTACTTCAACAGATTGCTGAACGGTTACATGTTTCGGTCTCAGCTTTTTTTATCGATGAGAAGGAAAAAAATAATTTTCAAACGATTGATCAAGAATTAATTCAACTGATGCGTTTAAACCAACATGCTGAAATGTTTCAACGAATTGATCAATATTTGACAGAAGCCACGGATAAGGATGTAATCATTTTATTGCGTTATCATAAACTGATTATCGAAGAAAGAACAAAGATGATGGATTATCGAACATGTATTTCACAATTGCTGAATATGACGACAGATGAAAAAATGGTTGAAGAATCATTTTTATTATACTTAAGAATTCAAATGTCGATTGCGATTTTATACACAAATTATGGTGAGTACCGTCATTCGGATACAATCTATTTGTCGTTACTAAAGGACGAATATCATACCGTTGAATATAAAAAAGTAAGACTTAAAATTTTATATAATTACATTCGGAATTTGATTAAACAAAAGGACTATATAGCGATTTTAAAAGAAACTGAATCGGCAATTAACGAAAGTAATCACTTACAGGATTTAAGTTATCTGGGGCACTTTTATTATCAGCGGGGATACGCTCTGGAACAGTTAGACAGTCCATTAAAATTGATTCAAGATTCCTACACACTGGCCTATGGAATTTTTCTGGCGACAGAAAATACTTCGTACGCGACTATATTAGAAGATCATTTAACAGATCTGATGTATTTTTCATTGAAATGAGTCCAGAAACTAGTTGTTTGACAGCAGTCAGAAAGCAGTAGAAAGGTAAATTATGATGACATCATTGCCCCACATGATCGGAAACGAAATCAAACGGATCCGTAAGCAAAAAAAAATGACACAAAAAGAGTTATGCGATGGTATATGCAGTCAAGCAGAAATTAGTAAAATTGAAAATGGTCGAAATTCGCCGACGATCGACTTGTTGCAACAAATTGCCAAACGTTTGCGAGTGCCACTGTCCTTGTTATTTCGAGACCAGCTCGAAAGTGACTCCTTTCGAGAGGCGGATAATCATTTATCGAGTCTGTTTCGCGAGCAGAAGTATCAAGAGATGAGACAAGAATTATCACAATCTGATGCAACGCATCATAATGAGATTCTTTTGTTGAGAGCATACTTTACAATTTTGTTAGAGGTGAAGACTGACAAAATCGATTACCGTACAGCTTCAACGTTACTGTCACGATTAACGGATCAGGAAGATATTTGGTATGAATCCCCCAAAATGTACATTCGAATTAAAATGGCGATTTCAAATTTATATGCTGAAAATGAACAATATCATTTAGCCGAGCGAGTATACGAAGAATTGGAACAATTATCATACGATACGGAAGAGTTAAAGAAACAATTGATTAAAATCTATTACAACCATTCACAATTATTAACGTTCGAGAAAAAATATGAAGCCGGCTTAAAAATTACCGAAAAAGGATTACGTTACAGTTTGTCACTCAATGATGCCTCTTTTATCGCTCATTTTTATTATCAACGTGGCTATTACCATGAGGTGATGCAAGGAGATACGTTAGCGACACAGTCTGATTACACGATTTCATATGCTCTTTTTCGGGCATTTCATCTCGAAACGTATGAAAAAATCGTTCTTAAAGGAAAAGAACGATTTCTCTTATTCTCATTTTAAAATCGTTGCCCAGCCTTCTCGCAAGCAGAGAGGGCATTTTTTATGAGTTCATCGGCCCGGTCCGGATATTGTTGATGACCTTCGAGAATGATCGTTTCGACATCTTCGATTCCAAAAAAACGAAGGATGTCGACCATGTAGCGGACAGCATGATCCGAGCTGACTTTGTCAGGTGTCGAGTAATCACCGCCACGTGAATGGAGCAACAAGACGTGTTTCCCCGTTACGAGTCCAACAGAACCTTCAGACGTATAACGGAATGTCTGACCGGCCTGTGCCAAGTAATCCATATAATTATGGAGCGGGGCAGGAACGGTCAAATTCCACATGGGGAAGGAAAAAACGATTTTATCCGATTCGAGGAAACCGGTCAGGTACTCCTGTAACTTTTCAACCGGAACACTTTCTTCAGCGTCCAGAGATTCACCCCGAAACAGTTTTGCCGCAGATGTGGCGAGTTTCAGGTCAAAAAAAGGCAGGCGTTCTTCGAATAAATTTAAGACGATAATCTCATCTTCCGGGTGATGTGTCCGGTAACTGGACAGAAACGTTTCGTTCATCTGTGAACTGATACCTTTTGATTGATGGGTGCTGTCATTGGCTTCGATAAATAATAAACGGCTCATAGGATGGCACTCCTTTCATTCTTTAGTATTGAATTACCCGAAAGAGTCACTCCTTAGACGTCAATCGATTAACCAGTTTCGTGGAGGATTTAGGTTTTAATTCCATCTAGATAAGGAAAAAGAGAGGAGGAAGAAATGGAAAAGAGGGGATGATATGAAGGTGCACGATCGATCTTCATCAGCAAATCTTCACTATCATCGTGAAGTGAAGGCGAATTACCGACTATTCGGAATGATCATCTTTGTATTGACCAGTTGCGGATCCGCTCTATACGTCTTCTCTAGTGCTTTAAGCCGATCGGGACTGGAATGGTCTGATGGTTGGCGGGCGGGTTTGATTTTTATTGTCGGATTAGTTCAGCTCCTGATTGGAAAAAGTAATCTGTCAGACCAGTTGAAACCGCATGTCATGTCGAGTGTGTTTTTATTGATTCCTTTCATTAATTATCCCTATATCGAAAGTGGTGCTCAGACAGTGTGGGCGACATCGCTGTTATTTTTATTAACGTCACTCGTCGTCATCAACCGAACGATGTTGCTGTATGCGACAGGTATCAGTATTGTGTCATTGCTTTATATTTGGCTCGAAGCACCATCAGGAACATCTGTATTTACGGCGACGGATCACATCGCCCGCATCGGCTTGATTTTGATTGCGACATTAATCAGTTTATTGATTCACACACAATACGTGACACGACTCGAACGGAATATTGATTATTTGACCCGCTTGAAGGAACAAGCCTTTTTTGATCCGGTCACGGAACTTGCGAACCGCTCTTTTTTTGTGATTGAAACGGAAAAAAAGGCAACGTCAGGAGATCTGATCTGTCTGATTGATCTCGACGATTTCAAAACGGTTAATGATGCGTTTGGTTACCGAACAGGGGATCGTGCCCTTCATGTCATCGGGAGTCGATTGATGACGCGGTTTTCGGATTGTATTGTGGCGAAAGCGAGTGGCAGCGCATTTTTATTGTATGCGGACTCACACCATTCGGCAGAAGAGTTATGCGATGAAATTTTATCCAGTATCTCGGAGCGTGTCCAAATTGATTTTAAACAAATCAATTTAACAGCAAGTATCGGTGTCTCTTTTGTAAACGGAGAATCAATTGACCATGTGATCAATGATGCAGAAATCGCGCTGTTCACCGCTAAATCCAATCGGAAAAATACATTTGCCATCACGGATCAAGCGACTCAAAATGAACGGAAGCGGGCGATGCAGTTGACACGTGACTTATATGATGCCGAACTCGATCGAGACTTTTTTGTATTATTCCAGCCACAGGTCGGAGCGAGCAGTCATCGTATTACGGGAGCGGAGGCGCTCGTCCGCTGGAATCATCCGAAATACGGTCTCATTTCTCCGCTTGAATTCATTCCACTCGCAGAACGGACACGATTCATCGAAACACTTGGCGGATGGGTGATGCGTAAAGCTTGTTTACAAGGAAAATGTTGGCTCGAACAAGGCAGAAAACCGATTACGATTGCCGTTAATGTATCTCCTTGGCAATTACGTCAGCCGGATTTTACGGAAAAAGTTCTTGAGATCTTAAAGGACACGGGATTTCCTCCTCATTTGCTGGAAATTGAAATGACGGAACATATCTTCGTCGAGGGGACGGTGCAAATCATCGATACATTAAATGAATTACATCGATACGGCATCCGGATTGCCTTGGACGATTTTGGAACCGGTTTTTCATCGATACAGACACTCGTCAAATTGCCGTTTGATCAATTGAAAATCCCGAAAGAAATTGTTCAAGAAGCCATCGATTCAGAAGAAAAACGTGCCATCGTCGAGATGATTATTCAACTGGGGAAACGTCTGGATATGACGATTGTCGCAGAAGGCGTCGAAATGACGGCGGAAGCGGAATTGTTGCAACAGCTAGGATGCCATACGCTTCAAGGCTATTTGTTTCACAAACCATTGGAGGCGTTATATATCGAGCCGTTGCTCGATCGACATGCTTAAAAGAAAAGCTCAACTATTTTTTCGAACGTCACGAGACGTCCAAGGAAAAAATAGTTGAGCTTTTTGGTTACAGGTAACGTGCGAACCGGCGTTCCAGCACTTCTTGTCCGGCAGCAATGACGGCACAAATACCCCAGTAAATGAACGCAATGACAAAATAAACGGTCATATAATCAAACTCACGTCCACCGACGATTTTGGCACGTTGGAAAATTTCAGGAACCGTAATCATGGCAGCCAGAGAAGAGGCTTTGACCAAATCAAGTAAGACATTCGATAACGGCGGGATGGCCAGTCGGACGGCTTGCGGTAAAATGATCCCCACAAAAACCCGGTAGCGGGAGAGTCCCAAGGATTGGGCCGCCTCCCGTTGACCACGATCCACGGACAAGAGCGAGGAGCGGATGATTTCTGCCATATAAGCGGCACTGTTTAGGCTGAACCCGGCAACGGCAGCCGTGAGGGCATCCAGTTGGATGTTGATGACCGGCAGTCCAAAATAAAGCATAAAAAGTAAGACTAAGATCGGTACACCCCGCATGAATGAAATGTAGAGTGTCGCGACGATACGTAACACCCGAGACGTGGATAAACGGGCCAAAGCGAGCAGCAAGCCGAGTCCGAGACCAATCACCATGCTGAGAAGTGAAATCCAAAGCGTGTGACCAAGCCCTCCCAAGATGTAAGGGAAGGCATCGACCGCTAATTCGGGATTAAAGACGGACCGCCATTCAATCGTATCGAAACTAATCAATTCACATCGACGATCGTCGTTTTGACATCAGGCATTTTTGAAACGTCTTTGTCGGCATAAAAGGTTTTAGATAATTTAGCGAGTGTTCCGTCTTTTTTCATTTCATCGATTTGAGCATTGATATTTGATTGCAATTCCTTGTTGTCCAGATCCATGATGAGACCAACTTGGCTTGGATTGTAGGCAATATCAGGATGGATCGTAATATCAAAGTCTTTGAAGAAGTCGATTGCCAGACTTTGGAGATAGTAGTCGTTTAGAATGACATCGGTTCGACCGTTAGAAACATCGCGTAAATACTGATCATTCGTGGCATTGTCATACGTGACTTCTTTGGCGCCATATTTTTTTGCGATCTGCATATACGTCGTCGTGGCTTCACCGGCGGCTTTCTTTCCTTTCAAATCCTCGAGTGATTTGATGCCGGAAAGGTCACTTTTACGAACGATGGCTGTTCCATACGTGTATTTGTATGGTTTAGAGAAAGCAAATTTTCCTTTTCGTTCTTCCGTGATGGTAATATCATTGGCGGCTAAGTCAACTTGACCGGTGTTGACGCTTGTCAACATCCCGTCAAACGACATTTCTTTGAACGCCACTTTTAAGTCAAGACGCTTGGCTACTTCCTTGACGACTTCAACATCAAAGCCCGTTAATTTGTTGTTTTTTTCTTCATGGAACGATGTAGGGTAAAGCGTCCCAGCTGTCGCAACCGTTAAAGTCCCATCTTTCTGAATTTTATCATATGCGGTGAGTTTTTTTTCTTCTTGACCACATGCACCAAGCAACAGGGTAGTTCCTGCTATCAAGAGCCCTGTCCATTTTACAGATTGTTTCATCGGTTACATTCTCCTTTTCTAGCGAACACAGATAATTTACTTCTATATTAAAAATACCACGTCTAAATCTATTGGTGCAAAAATGAGTGATGTCTAAAAAAAAATTTTTAAGAAAAAAGTTTGGAATAAAATTATTCATCTTTATGTAAGCGTTATCATCATTGATTTGAAGCCTACCAATGATTTGGAAGACGTAAAATACAAAAATATACATAGTAGCGAATAAACATAAAAGGGTGTAAAGTATATTTTAACTGAATATACAGAAAATTTAGAACGGGTAGGAGCGTGGTACTATGTCATTTCATCAAATGCCGCAACGGCAAGGACTTTATGATCCGAAACAGGAACACGATGCGTGTGGAATCGGTGTTTATGCTCATCGGACGGGACGAGCGAGTCACGAAATCGTTCAAAATGCCTTAAACATGTTGTGTCAGATGGAACATCGGGGTGGTCAAGGGAGCGATGCGAAAACAGGAGACGGAGCAGGCATCCTGACGCAACTGCCGGATCGTTTATTCCGTCAAGCTCTTCGGAATGTCAGTCTGCCACCTAGTGGGGACTATGGAGTCATGATGATGTTTCTTCCACGGGAGGATCGTTTACGTCAGCGACTGGAACGCGCTTTGGAATCGATCATTTTATCAGAAGGGCAACGGTTGATCGAATGGAGAACCGTTCCTGTCTCGAATACAGTCATCGGTGAAAAAGCCCGTCAGACAGAACCCGTCATTCGTCAATGTTTCATCGAGGCAAAAAAGGTCGAAGGGTTGGCGTTCGAACGCACGCTGTTTTTGATCCGCCGGTTGTTCGAACGAGAAGCAGAACGACTTGGGATTGAACAGTACGTGCTGAGCAGCTCGAGTGAAACGATTGTCTATAAAGGGCTTGTCACAACGGATCAACTCGGCTTGTATTTTGATGATTTACAGGATGAGCGGTATCAATCTGGTTTTGCCATCGTCCACTCCAGATTCAGCACGAATACATTTCCGAGTTGGAAACGGGCCCATCCGAACCGCTATTTGATCCACAATGGAGAAATCAATACGTTACAAGGAAATATCCGGGCGATGCGGAGCCGGGAAAATAACTTGGCAAAAACGACGTATGGGCGCCGAGCCAAAGATGTCTTGCCGATCCTTGATGAATCGGGCAGTGATTCGTCGATGCTTGATAATGCGTTTGAGTTTTTATATTTATCGGGACTGACGTTGGCCGAAACAGCGTTGATGCTGGTACCTGAACCATTTGAGCATACAGAGGTCCGACCGGCGAAACGCGCATATTACGAATACCACAGTACGATGATGGAACCTTGGGATGGTCCCTCGGCTATTGTATTCACGAACGGGAAACAGATTGGGGCGACACTTGACCGAAATGGATTACGGCCGGCACGGTACATGATGATGCGGGACGGACACTTTATGTTGTCTTCTGAATCAGGTGTCCTCCCGGTGCCGGAACATGACATTTTGTTCAAGAAACGACTTGTTCCGGGTGAGTTGCTGTTGCTTGATTTTGCTTCCGGTCAATTGATGTCCGACGAAGAAGTCAAACGGGAACTCGCCATGCGTCATCCGTATGCGGAATGGTTGGCGGAAGAGTTGTTGACGTTGCCGGCAGATGTTCCAAAAGAGGATGTCGTGAACCTCGGGACATTACAGCGTTTGTTCGGCTATACCCGAGAAGATATCGATCAGTATTTGATTCCTTTGGTCGAGGAGAAAAAAGATCCGCTCGGAGCGATGGGGACGGATATCCCATTAGCCGTCTTAAGTGAACGTCCGCAATCGTTGTTCCGGTATTTTAAACAGTTGTTTGCCCAAGTAACAAATCCGCCGATCGATGCATTGCGCGAACAAATCGTCACCTCGACGATGACGTGGTTAGGTCAGCAGGGGGAACTGTTGACCCCGAACCGTCGGAATTGCCGCCGAATTCGACTCGCTTCACCGATCCTCATCCCGTCGGAAGGAGCTGCCTTAAAACAAACCAAACTGGTTTCGAGAACACTGTCGACATTATTTGAAGGTTCGCTCGAAGAAACACTGGAAACGTTACTGGAACAAGCAGTCCATGCCGTCCAGAGAGGCTGTGAATTGCTGATTCTTTCCGACCGGAACGTACGGCCTGGGGCAGTACCGATGCCGATGCTTCTCGTGACGAGTGCCGTCCATCATCACTTGATCCGGCAAGGATTACGGACGAAGGTCAGTTTGATCATCGAGGGCGGAGAAGTTCGTGAAGTCCATCATTTTGCAGCGTTGATTGGATACGGGGCGGATGCCGTTCATCCATATCTGGTCTATGCGACCTTACAGGATGCCGTGCCGGAAACGATGACAGATTACGAAGAACGTTACCGGGCTGCAGTGACGGAAGGCGTCGTTAAGGTCATGTCCAAGATGGGGATTTCGACGGTCTTCAGTTACCGCGGTGCCCAAATCTTTGAAGCAATCGGCATTTCCGAGCAAGTCATTGATCGGTATTTCACGGGAACGGTCTCACAATTGGGTGGTCTTTCACTTGCCTTGATTGAAGAAGAAGCGGTTCGCCAACATGAAGAGGGCATCAAGCGGACGCACCTCGAGTCGGGCAGTGTATTCCGCTACCGGCATGACGGGGAGCACCATGCCTTTAATCCGGCAACGATTCATCTGTTGCAACATGCTTGCCGGACTGGACGATATGAATTGTTTAAAACCTATTCGGCCCGGATTCAAGCAGAGCCGGCGACGTTTTTACGTCATTTGATGACATTTCAGGAGACGACGCCGATTCCGCTCGAAGAAGTCGAGCCGGTCAGTGAAATCGTGAAGCACTTCAAAACAGGAGCCATGTCTTACGGTTCTTTATCAAAAGAAGCCCACGAAACGTTGGCGATCGCCATGAACCGTTTGGGCGGGAAAAGCAACAGCGGTGAAGGCGGCGAGGAGGAAGAACGCTATCAGTTGGACGAAAACGGGGATTCACGGATGAGCCGAATCAAACAGATTGCGTCCGGTCGGTTTGGTGTGACCAGTCATTACCTCGTTCATGCCGATGAACTGCAAATCAAGGTGGCCCAGGGAGCAAAACCGGGCGAAGGCGGACAGTTGCCGGGTGAAAAAGTCTACCCGTGGATTGCCCGTGTCCGAGCATCGACACCGGGTGTAGGGTTGATTTCACCACCGCCGCACCATGATATTTATTCGATCGAGGATCTGGCGCAACTGATCCACGATCTGAAACGAGCTAATGATGAGGCGCGGATCAGTGTCAAATTGGTTGCCAAAGGTGGTGTTGGGACGATTGCGGCAGGTGTTGCGAAAGGATTGGCTGATGTCATCGTCATCAGTGGGCACGACGGGGGAACGGGTGCTTCGCCGAAGACGAGTATCCAGCATACAGGATTACCGTGGGAACTGGGACTGGCCGAAACGCATCAGACGTTGGCCTTAAATGGTCTGCGCGAACGGGTCGTTCTGGAGACCGACGGCAAACTGTTGACCGGACGTGATGTCATCATCGCCGCAATGCTTGGGGCGAACGAGTACGGATTTGCGACGGCACCGTTAATTGCCGTCGGCTGTATCATGATGCGGGCATGCCACCTCGATACGTGTCCGGTCGGTGTCGCGACACAAGATCCGAAACTGCGCGAGAAATTTACGGGATCGGCGGATCACGTCGTACATTTCATGGAATTCGTCGCAGAAGAAGTTCGGGAATATTTAGCGCAATTAGGCGTTCGGCGTTTGGCCGATTTAGTCGGACGGACTGATTTACTTCAGGCGTCAGACCGGTTGACGACGCACTGGAAAGCGTCGAGTCTCGACTTGTCCCGTCTGTTCGTCATGCCGAACTATTCGGCGACGACACAGGAATTCCAGCAGCATCACGTATCGGCGTCATTTGACGGACGAGAATTGGCAACACGGATATCCGATCAATCCTTTGCCGAGCCGCAAACGTTCACGTTCCCAATCACTAATACGGACCGCGCAATCGGAACGAATACCGGCGCACGCCTGACCCGACTGCACGGGGCGATGGGACTTCCGTCGGACCGGTTGACGCTTCAACTGAATGGATCTGCCGGTCAAAGTTTAGGTGCTTACGTCCCGCGAGGCATGACATTGAATGTCGTCGGAGATGCCAACGATTATGTCGGCAAAGGGTTGTCCGGAGGAATCATTACGGTCCGACCACCGACGAAATCAAGTTACGTCTCGTCAGATCAAGTCATCATCGGCAACGTGGCGCTGTACGGGGCGACGAGCGGCGAACTGTATGTCAACGGTCAGGCTGGGGAACGGTTTGCTGTTCGGAACAGCGGGGCAACAGCAGTCGTCGAAGGAATCGGAAATCATGGTTTGGAATACATGACGGGAGGAAGTGTTGTCATCTTAGGAGACGTCGGATTGAATTTTGCGGCAGGAATGTCGGGCGGTGTTGCCTACGTCTTGCCAAAAGACTTGGCGCGATTCCAAGCACGTGTCAATCGGGAGCTCGTGACGACGGGAGCAGTCACAGATCCAGAAGAAGCGACCCGACTCAAAACCTTTATCGAACGACACGTCGCGCGGACGAACAGTGAACAAGGTCATGCGATTCTCGCCAACTGGGATCACGTCCTCAGCTCGTTCATTCGTGTCATTCCGACAACGTATCAAACCGTAACGACTTTAATGGCAGGCTACGCACAACAAGGACACAATACAGAAGAAGCGATGTTGTTGGCATTTGAGACGCACATCGGACGTGGAACAGGAGGGAAACGATGAACAGACGAGATCAATTCATGCATGTTCCCCGAAAGTCGGGAACTGAACGGGCGAGCAATGAGCGCATCGGTGACTTCGAGGAATACAAAGAACGGTTTTCAGAGGCGGAAGCCTCTACCCAGGCCAGCCGGTGCATGGATTGTGGGACTCCGTTCTGCCATGTCGGGGAGACGTATGGTCAAGTCAAGATTGGTTGCCCGGTCTACAATTTGATTCCGGAATGGAATCTTCTTGTAGAACAAGGGAATTTCCAAGAAGCACTCGTCCGATTGCAACAGACCAATAATTTTCCGGAGTTTACAGGGCGCGTCTGTCCGGCTCCGTGCGAAGGATCGTGCACTCTCTCGATCAATGAACCGGCTGTTTCGATCAAACAGATTGAACGGACGATTATC
Organism: Caryophanales bacterium; assembly: GCA_902363455.1. Classification (GTDB taxonomy): domain Bacteria; phylum Bacillota; class Bacilli; order Exiguobacteriales; family Exiguobacteriaceae; genus Exiguobacterium_A. The sequence continues at coordinate 1,077,018 of CABJAC010000001.1, forward strand.
GACATTGGTTTTGAGAAAGGGTGGGTACAACCCCGGATTCCGACTGTCAGAAGTCAACACCGGATCGCAATCGTTGGTTCGGGACCTGCCGGCTTAGCAGCGGCGGATCAATTGAACCAAGCGGGTCATCAGGTGACGGTATTCGAACGGGAAGACCAAATCGGAGGGTTGTTGACGTACGGGATCCCGGCCATGAAACTTTCAAAAGACGTGGTTGCCCGCCGTGTCCGCTTGCTTGAGACGGAAGGCATCCTGTTTAAAACCGGAGTGACGATTGGTCTCGATGTTTCACTTGAACAATTAAAAGTAGATTACAAGGCCGTCATCCTCTGCGTCGGAGCGACTGAACCAAGAAAACTCTTGGACGTCCCGACAAGTGGTGTCGGATATGCGATGGATTATTTGACCAGTGTGACGCGACAGCTGTTGACTGGTCAACCCGTTCAGGATCAGCACGATATGCAGGGGAAAGACGTCCTCGTCATTGGCGGCGGCGATACAGGAGCAGACTGTGTCGCAACGGCGCTTCGTCAAGGCTGCCGTTCAGTCGTTCAATTCGGGAAACATGAGATGCCGGGAACGGTTCGGGCCACCGATAATATGTGGCCGGATACACCGAATCTTTATACACTTGATTACGGATATGAAGAAGCACTTGCTCAATTTGGACGTGATCCACGGGAATATCTGATCGCCATCGAACGGTACACGACCAGTAAGACCGGGCAATTGACCGGTGTTTGGACGGTTCACAATGAAAAAATCCGCCATCCGGACGGTCGTGTTGAATTTCAAGCGATTCCAGGTACCGAAAAATATTTTCCGGTCGATACGATGTTGATCGCGATCGGGTTTAGCGGTGTCGAACAAGACGTTTTGCGCCATCTGGCAGTCGAGACGCACAACGGAAAAATTAAGACAACATCTTATGCGACCAATCAGGAAGGGGTCTTCGCAGCTGGTGATGCCCGCCGGGGACAATCACTGATTGTTTGGGCAATCCGCGAAGGGCGCGAGGTTGCAGAAGTGATCGAGCACCATTTACGGACTTTACAGCAAACCGGTTGATTGATGTGACGACAAAAATGTTCGAGACTCCGTTGTGATATGCTCCCCAAAAAGTAGACAGTTGAAATAACAAAAACTGTCTACTTTGTGAACTGAACCAAAAAAGTGAGACAATAAATGATTCATCAGGCGACCTTGAGGACCTGAGTCCGGTATTCCATCGGGCTCAGGTTTTTTAGTCGTCTCTTGATACGGCGATGGTTATAGTACTCGATAAAAGCGATTGCTTCGCTCTTTGAGTTTTCAGTCACCACCTTAAATTGATGGAGGACAAAATATCGTAAGGACGGCTCTTTGGCACTTCGTAATCGAACAGAATGGACACGTTATCCAGAAGAGCTAAAGAGGGAGGTTGTTCGCGCAGTGCTCACTCAAGAGGAATCGCTCACTATTACGAAGGCAGGTTTTTGGATTTAAAAACATGTCGAAATACCAAGGGTTAACGAGTTGAATTTCCAAATCTTTAACATAAATCAGCGATCTTGTGTATAACAGATTTAGAATATTCGTTATCGAATATTTTTTTTTGTTTTTGCGTTGTACGCTAAAGAAACGGAACTTCCAATCATCCGATTCTTAATTAAGAGAAGGTGGAATTATGCTCAATTATAAAGTGAACGTATATATGACTAAGGGAACACGGTCAAAATCTAATCAATCTTCAAACGGAAAACATTTAATTTATACGAGTCAATTCATGTCACAAACACCCGTGCAATTACTGCATCAGTTATTGCTGAACCGGTTGACGCTTGAACAAGAACATTCTCCGCACTTGATGTACACGTTAGAAGTGAACACGGTCGTCGATCAATATGTCATCGATGTAAGGATCTATACAGAAGAAGAATTACCGGTAACAGTAGAACGAGGACTCATTGAATTGATTGAACGGGAAGAGGTCCGGCATCTTCCGTCGCTTGAAATCGGGAAACCGGATTACGCTGAATTTGCTCATTTGGTACTGCATGTCAAACTAGGAGCTGTCCGGGTTGATCAAGAGAAAATGCAGGATATCTTTGATGAATCTGGTGTCCAAGGAAAAATCATTCTTCAAAAAGAACGGAGTGACAGTCGTGAACCCTGTCATTCGATTCAACTGTTGATTGGCGGAATGGAAAAAAGTTTATACAGTCTCTCGCATTATCAACTGGATCCATTGTTCCGAAAACATGGACTCGTGATCCAATCGCTGAACCTGTTACCGTTTGATCTATTTTTAATCCGTGATAAGGTAGCGATGTTATCATCCGCGGATGCTACACGATTATGGATTGATGATATCTCCACTTCTAAAAACGGTCGTAGTCATCAAATTTGTTTTAAGGATGGTCAAGAATTCATGACCGTCATCTGCGATCTTCATGGTTCAATCCGTTCGTATAAGTGTTCTTGAACAAGCAATTGACGTTTAACATGGTTTCATTTCGGTTAAAACCTTTAGAGAAGAAGTTGAAGCTAAAGAATTGGAGATGAAAGCTATGTTGTCAGCAAAACAAATCGAAACGTTTAAAACACGTCTGCTTAAAGAAAAAGAGAAAACAGAAACGAACATCGAAAACCGCGAAGTGGACTACGATGCAGGAGAATTGTCGAGTTACGACAATCACCCGGGGGATTCAGGTGACGAGTTGTTCCTGCGAGAACGGGATCAGGCGATGACGGATATGCAGGAAGAGATGTTATCCGACGTTGATTTGGCGTTAAAAGCGATCGAAGACGGCACGTACGGAGTCTGCAAAGTATGTGGAAAAGACATTGAAATTGAACGTCTCGACATCATTCCGGAAACGTTGCTCTGCATTCAAGATGCAAAAGAAGAGGAAGAGCGTGAGGGGAATGATCCAATGTCTCGTCCGAGCGAAGAAGCGGTTCTAGATCCGTCCGTCACAGCAACTGGCAAAGATATTGACGGGGCGACAGACGGATTCAGCAAAGTAGGGGAATTCGGAAACTCTGACACGCCTTCAGATAAAGAGGACGGTATTGATCCGACTCGCTAAGTGAATCCATCAAATGTTCAACACGTCAATCCATTTCCGGATGACGTGTTTTTTGTTTGAATAAAAATATCGGAAAATTTTGACTTTTATTAAACATTTGGTACGATAGATACGAGAAGACATTTCGTTAACACTAAAATGAAAGCGTATACATGAGATACCTTCTCGTTGTTTGACCATTTTAATTGAGGGAGGAACAAGATCATGATTTATGAGATTCCGAACACGCAAGGGTCAAAGGTACAGTACAAGGATCGTTATGAGAACTTCATTAACGGAAAGTGGACGGCACCGGTCGGAGGAGAATATTTTGATAATGTGACGCCGATTACCGGGAAAGTGTTGTGTCAAGTTGCCCGTTCAGGGAAAGAAGACGTTGAACTCGCGCTCGATGCGGCTCATGCGGCGAAAGACGCGTGGGGAAAAACGTCGGTCGCAGAACGGTCGAACATTCTAAATAAAATCGCCAATCGGATGGAAGAAAATCTGGAAATGCTGGCCTATGCCGAAACACTGGAAAACGGGAAGGCTGTCCGGGAGACGTTGAATGCCGATTTACCGCTCGCCATTGATCATTTCCGGTACTTTGCCGGTGTCATCCGGGCGCAAGAAGGATCGATCGGTGAACTCGACAACGATACGGTCGCTTATCATTTCCATGAGCCGCTTGGTGTAGTCGGTCAAATCATCCCGTGGAACTTCCCGATTCTGATGGCTGTCTGGAAATTAGCACCGGCACTCGCGGCAGGAAACTGTGTAGTATTGAAACCAGCTGAACAAACACCGGCGAGTATTCTATTGCTGACGGAACTGATTGAAGATTTGTTACCTCCGGGTGTCTTGAATATCGTCAACGGTTTTGGACTGGAAGCCGGAAAACCGCTCGCCTCGAGCAAACGAATCGCTAAAATTGCCTTCACGGGTGAGACGACGACAGGACGACTCATCATGCAGTATGCATCCCAAAACATCATTCCGGTTACATTAGAACTCGGAGGAAAATCACCGAATATCTTCTTTGCCGATATTATGGATACCGATGATGCCTTTTTCGATAAAGCGATTGAAGGCTTGTTGATGTTCGCCTTGAACCAAGGGGAAGTCTGTACATGTCCATCACGCGCCTTGATTGAAGAATCCATCTACGAACCATTCATGGAACGTGTACTTGAACGGGTCAAAGCAATCAAACTCGGAAATCCGCTTGATGCCGACGTCATGATGGGCGCACAAGCGTCGAGTGAACAAATGGAAAAAATCTTATCTTATCTTGAAATCGGAAAATCCGAAGGGGCGGAATGCCTGATTGGTGGCGAACGGAATCATCTCGACGGGGATTTAGCCGACGGATATTATATCCAACCGACGATTTTTAAAGGACATAATAAAATGCGGATTTTCCAAGAAGAGATTTTTGGTCCTGTTCTGTCGGTCACGACCTTTAAGACAGAAGAAGAAGCCCTTCAGATTGCAAATGACACGCTGTACGGATTAGGTGCAGGGGTTTGGACGCGTGATATGAATCGTGCATACCGATTCGGACGCGCCATTGAAGCAGGACGTGTCTGGACGAATTGTTACCATCAGTATCCAGCTCACGCAGCGTTCGGTGGATATAAAATGTCAGGAATCGGACGGGAAAACCATAAAATGATGCTCAACCATTACCAACGGACAAAAAATCTGCTCGTCAGCTACAGTCCGGATAAACTTGGTTTCTTCTGATCGAAGAAAGGATGTGGCGACATGGTCGAACGTGTACTTGCGACCGATGCCGGCTTGGAATTGATTGAACTGCTGAAAGCGAAACACGGAGCGTTAATGTTTCATCAATCGGGCGGGTGTTGTGATGGCAGTTCCCCGATGTGTTTTGCAGAAGGCGATTTATTTTTAGGCGATCAGGATTTATTGATTGGTACAATTGGTGGCTGTCCGTTCTATATTCACGAGGATCAATATGCCTACTGGAAACATACACAACTCATCATTGATGTCGTCAATGGTCGAGGGGGAATGTTTTCCTTAGAAGGTGTCGAGGGAAAACGATTTTTGACACGTTCTCGCGCCTTTACGTCCGAAGAATATGCGGAACTCACGGCATCTGCCAAACCATAAAACGAAAAGAGAAAACACCTCGCTCAAATTTTTAAGTGATGACTCCTTAAAAATTCGAGCTGAAGGTGTTTTTTTTAGTCCAAAAAGTCAAATGAGAGATCCTGTTTTGTTTCTAAGCTGCGGCACGTTATAATTAAAAGATATTTTACAAAAGAAGAGGGCGAGACATGGCGACGTTTCAAGAGCAAACGTCAATCGAACCCATTTTAGCAAACTATCCCGTATTTCGGTCTGGGCATGTCGATTGGAGTACCATACCGGAAAGTCGAACAGCACAGTCGATGGGTCCCGTCGATGAACTGAAAAAATCCAACATTGTTAGGAGGAAACAAGCATGCGTTATCCTTTTTTAGGCTGGACCGGACAAACGATTGGAGTGACAGCCCCGTCTTCTGGTGTGCCGGAAGACTTACATGGATTGCTTGAAGAAGCAACGTTACGTTTACAGGATCGGCAAATGACAGTCAAGGTTGGACAAACAGCTTGGACACAACATCATGCGGCAAGTGCTCCGGCTCAAACGCGGGCAGACGAACTGAATGAAATGCTACAAAATCCGGATATCGATGCAATCATTCCACCCTTTGGAGGGGAGCGAGCGATTGATGTGTTACCGTTTCTGGATTTCGGACGTATTCCGGCAAAGTGGTTGCTCGGATATTCTGATATCAGTACTGTATTGTTTGCAATCACGGTCAAGACAGGCATCGCGACAGCGCATGGACCGAACTTCGTAGACATGCGGAGCGAGGAGTGGGACGAAACTACAGCAGCCTGGCGGCGTGTTCTGGCAACACCTGCCGGGGGGACGGTCACGCAGTGGACGTCTGATTTGTATCAAACCAAGTGGAACCATTCAGAACGACCGGACCGTTACATGTATCATCTCGATGCAACGACAGAGTGGAAAACACTGGATCCGGCACAAAAGCAGGCATCCGGTCGGTTACTTGGCGGATGCCTTGAGACGATTCGCCATCTCATCGGGACACCATACGGAGAAGTGGCAACGTTTCAGGAAAACCAAATCAACGCAGACCCTATCCTTTGGTACTTCGAGGTATCGGAAGCTAGTGCCACTGATGTCCATCGTTCACTGATGCAAATGTACCTCGCCGGTTGGTTCGAGCACGCATCCGGAATCGTTTTTGGACGAACGGCAGGCGGACGGACCATTGAGGATTATACGATAGTAGATGTCTATGAGACGTTTAAAAAGATGTTAGACATTCCGGTATTTTACGATCTCGACATCGGGCATCAACCCCCGCAACTGACACTCGTCAACGGGGCGTCGGCGACCATCACGATTCAAGGAAAAGATTCTAGATTAGACATGACCTTTCAGTAATCTAGAAGAGGAGGACGATTATGGCAACTCGGAAGTTTCAATCGTTAGCAGCGTACAAACGAGTACATATCAATCCGGAGACACGACGGATGACGTTACCCGAGCCGTTTTACGATGCCTTACAACTAAATGACGAACTGATGTTAGCTCAAGTCGGTCAAGTATTGATCGTTCGAAATCCTGAAGAAATCGTAACGACAGAAACGGACTTGTTGGCTGAAATTGTCGATGAAGGATTTACGGGACAAGAATTGGTACAGGAATTTGCTTACCGTAAAGCACAACAGGAGCACCGTCTGCGTCAGCACATTTTACAAGAAGAGGATACGGCATCTTCAGCGCAGCTACAAATTGAGTTATAAGAGCGGATGAGGAGTGGACAGTGATGCGTAAACGAACAAAAATTGGTCTGGGTGTACTTGGATCAGGGATGCTTGCAGCGAGTTATTATTTTTATGAAATGGCAATCGCGACCAACCCTAAACCCTTTTTATCCAACAATCGTGATTTAAGCGACGAAATGGTCCGTTTGATGCAGCCGGGTCAAACGTGGATCAAAGAACAACCGCTTGAGCTGATTGAAGTAACAGCACACGATGGATTGACATTGCGCGGGCATTATTTGCCGCCGCTTGTTCCATCTGAACGGGTTGTGATCCTCGTTCACGGCTACGGAGGTGTTGGTACGGATTTAGCCGGATTTGCTTATTTGTATCACCAAGCCGGATTCCATGTCATGATGCCGGATAACCGGGGACATGGAAAAAGTGATGGGAATTACATCGGTTTTGGATGGCATGACCGGGAAGACTGTCTCCGGTGGAGTGAATACTTGATTGCGCGTCTAGGTCAAGAAAGTACGATTTTCTTGCATGGTGTCTCAATGGGCGGTGCAACGGTCCTGATGACGAGTGGGGAAAAGTTGCCGTCACAAATTAAAGGGATCATTTCTGACTGCGCGTACACGTCAGTCAATGCCGTCCTCGCCTATCAAATGAAACGGATGTACCGTTTGCCGCACTTTCCGTTTTTGGCGATGACCAGTATCTTAACGAAACTAAAAGCCGGTTATTTTTTCAGTGAGGCGTCAGCGATCAAACAAGTCAGACGGGCGACTGTCCCTATTTTATTTTTACACGGCGGTGCTGATACGTTTGTTCCGACTTCAATGGTCTATGAATTATACGAAGCCTGTCCGACGGAGAAAGAATTGGTTGTCATTCCAAATGCAGCCCACGCGATGGCTTATTTCGAAGATCCGGATACGTATGATGATGTGGTAGAACAATTCGTTCGCCGTATTTTGAATGAACAGCCAAAAGAAGTCTAGAAAAATCAATGAAACCGTTGACACGAAAACAACTATTTAGTATTCTAGTAACATAAATAGAAGTCGTCGTGGCGGAACTGGTAGACGCGCTAGACTCAGAATCTAGTGGTGGCAACACCGTGGAGGTTCAAGTCCTCTCGGCGGCATTTTAAAGCAAAAATAGGAGTACTCTTCGTAAGAAGGGTGCTCCTATTTTTATTTTGAAAAATTTTAATGTATGCCTTAATAAGTTAGTTCGTAAAATTTGAATTTTTCTGATAAAATATGTGTTAAGGAAAAAGTTTTGAGGAAAATATAAGGAAGAAAGCATTTGCTTTCAAGAGAGGAGTAACAACATGAAAAAGCATTTATCGGTTTTATTTTTACTGCTTAGCTGTTTAATGGTATTAAGTGCGTGTAGCATCGGATCAAAAGACGAGGTTTCGAAAGACAAGACGTACAAAGTCGGAATCGATGTCACATATCCACCGTTTGAATATAAAGACGGGGACACATATAAAGGAATCGATATTGACCTCATGAAAGCCATTGCGAAGGATCAAGATTTTAAAATCAAGTTTGAAGCAATGGATTTCAGCGGAATCATTCCAGCCCTTCAAGCCAATCAATTGGATGTCGCGATTGCTGGTATGAGCATCACCGATGATCGGAAAAAAGTCGTGACGTTCTCAGACCCTTACTTTAAAGCCGGGTTGATTTTAGTCGTCAAAGAAGATGAAAACAAAATCAAATCAGTTGATGATTTGAAAGGACAGAAAGTAGCTGTCAAAAAGGGAACAACAGGTGCAAAATATGCGACGGATAATGCAGATAAGTTAGGCATTACGGTCACACAATTCAACGACAGTCCTGCGATGTTCCAAGAAGTCAAAAATGGAAATGCTGCAGCATTGATTGAAGATTATCCAGTTATCTCATATGCAAACAAACAACAAAACCTGGGTCTGAAATTAGTCGGGGATCGTTTGAATGGTGATAATTATGGAATCGCCGTCTTAAAAGGTGAAAACGAAGAGTTGATGAAAAAAATCAACAAAGGATTGGCTAACCTCAAAGAAAACGGCGAGTACGATAAAATCGTCGATACGTATTTAAAATAAGCCATTTGAACGAATGACAAGGGAGTTGAGTCACTGATGGAAGTCGCAAAAACGGCGTTTCCGTTTTTCTTGGAAGGGTTACAAATTACCCTTTATATCTTTATCATCGCGGTCATTGTTGGATTTTTAATCGGCTTGATCGTCGCATTGATGCGTTTATCACCACTTAAGATTTTAAACGGAATCGCCATTGTCTATATCGATGTTATTCGGGGAACTCCCTTTATCGTCCAATTGTTCTTTATCTATTTTGGACTCAATTCGCTCGAGTGGCTGTCGATGGACCGGATGTATGCCGGGATTTTGACTGTCGCGATCAATGCTGGAGCCTACTTCGCTGAAATCATCCGGGCCGGGATTCAATCGATTGATAAAGGACAAACCGAAGCAGCCCGTTCCCTTGGTATGACGGGGCGTCAAACGATGACACAAATCATTTTGCCGCAAGCATTTCGTCGGATGTTACCGACGATTACAAATCAATCGATCATCAGCTTAAAAGATACATCGTTATTATCGATCATCGGCATCGCGGATTTGACGCAACAGGGACAAGTGCAACAGGCGACGACGTTTGAACCGTTCATCGTCTGGACCGTCGTCGGTCTGATGTATTTCGTCGTCATCTATCTCCTTTCACTGCTAGGGAAATTTTTGGAACGGAGGTTTACGCTACGATGAGTATCATTGAAGTGAAACAATTAAAGAAGTCGTTTGGCTCGAACGAAGTGTTAAAGGACATTTCCGTTGAAATCAAAGAAAAAGAAGTCGTTTGTGTCATCGGACCTTCTGGATCCGGAAAAAGTACGTTTCTCCGCTGCTTAAACCGACTGGAAGATATTACAGGCGGCACAGTCGTAGTTGATACACACGACATCACGGATCCAAAAGTCGATATCAATAAAGTACGGGAAGAAGTCGGAATGGTTTTTCAACACTTCAACTTGTTTCCACATAAAACGGTACTCCAAAATGTGACGCTTGCACCGATGAAAGTCCGGAAGACCGAAAAAAATCAAGCAAAACAACGTGCACTGGAATTGCTGGACAAAGTCGGATTACGCGAAAAAGCGGATAACTATCCGGGTGAACTGTCCGGTGGTCAAAAACAACGGGTCGCCATTGCCCGTGCCTTGGCCATGAATCCGAAAATCATGTTGTTCGACGAACCGACGTCCGCGCTTGATCCGGAGATGGTCGGGGATGTTCTTGCCGTTATGAAACAGTTGGCACTCGAAGGGATGACGATGATTGTCGTTACGCACGAGATGGGATTTGCCCGTGAAGTCGGTGACCGGGTTCTTTTCATGGACGGTGGTTTCATCGTCGAAGAAAATATCCCGAGTCTATTGTTTGATTCGCCACAACACGAACGGACACAGTCGTTTTTAAGTAAAGTCTTATGACACACGAAATCGAGTATGGATGACCTTCAGGAAGGTTATTCATACTCTTTTTTTTAGAGAAAACATCAGTTTTCGCCTAGAGATGTTTGATTCATAAACAACACAGGGTACAGTCATAAGAAAAACTTATACATTTATGACTGAGAAATTGGGAATTCGAAACGCACTGACCTAAAAGAAGTAGTAATATAATAACTAAGGCAAACACTTTTGACATACAGGCCTTCGTTAAGAGTTGTGTTCGTACGCAATGTAAGGAACATGACGATTACCGAATTTTTATGTCATATGATTTGAAAGCGCTAACAGGTAGAGAGTTGGAAATATGCTGATTTTTCAACACGAAGTGTGAAATGAATGAAACGGGGGGAACCGTACATGGCAAGCCAGGATCAACAAGCATTTTATGGACCAAACCTTGGGTATATCATTGAATTGTATGAACGTTTTTTAGAGGATGCTTCTTCTGTTGATGAAGAGACACGGACATACTTTGAACAAAATGGTGCTCCGGTTGCAGAAAGCGTAACGAAACAGCCGGTCGAAACGGGAGATTTCGAAAAGTACTTGGCAGCGAGCCGGTTGGCTGATCAAATTCGGGCGAAAGGTCATCTTGCAGCCGATATTTATCCGCTCAAGGATCATCCACGCGAAACAGAGTTATTGGAACTTCGTCAGTTCGGATTAACCGAAGCCGATTTGCGGGGAATGCCTGTCACACTCGTTTGTCCAGAACCACCATCTCATCTTCAAGATGCTTTTGAAGGCATCGAACACTTAAAAGCTCAGTATACAGGGGCGGCGGCTGTTGAATTTCAACATGTCGATGACTTGGATGAAAAGAAATGGTTGCGACAGAAGATTGAACAAGGTGCGCTGACAGCCAAGTTGACTGTTGATCAGAAAAAGCAATTGTTCAAACGATTGGCGGAAACGGAATTATTTGAAAAATATCTTCATAAAACATATGTCGGACAAAAACGTTTTTCAATCGAAGGACTTGATGCGATGGTGCCGTTGCTCGACACGATCGTCGGTCATTTAATTGCTAACGGATCGGAAACAATCAATATCGGAATGGCGCATCGGGGACGACTAAACGTCTTGGCACACGTTTTAGGAAAACCGTATGAAATGATTTTTGCAGAATTCCAACACGCACCGAACCATGATTTGGTTCCTTCCGAAGGTTCAATCGGTATCACGTACGGCTGGACAGGTGACGTCAAGTATCACCTTGGGTTAAACCGAAAGATGGAGCAACAATCCAGTAACGTCCGGATGACGCTTGCGAATAATCCGTCTCACCTTGAATTCGTCGATCCTGTTGTCGAAGGGTTTACACGAGCTGCGCAAGACGATCGTTCACAAAAAGGAGCTCCTCGTCAAGAACAAGGGAAAGCAGCTTCCATCTTGATTCACGGTGATGCTGCGTTCCCGGGACAAGGGATTGTCGCTGAAACGCTCAACTTAGCCAACCTAAAAGGATACAATACGGGTGGAACGATTCATATCATTGCCAACAATACGATTGGTTTCACGACAGAACCGACAGATTCCCGCTCAACACGGTATTCAAGTGATTTGGCAAAAGGTTATGAAATTCCGATTTTCCATGTTAATGCGGATGAACCAGAAAGCTGTTTAGCAGTCGCTCTTCTTGCCAGCGAATACCGGGCAACGTTTAACAAGGATGTCTTAATTGATTTGATTGGGTACCGTCGTTTCGGACATAACGAGATGGATGAGCCGATGAATACGAATCCCGTCCTCTATGATTTGATCCATAAACATGATTCAGCACGTGTTTTGTACGCCAAGCAACTGGTCGAACAAGGAGATGTCGCTAAAGAAGACGTGACGAAGATTGAAGCAGACATCAATGAGATGATGAAAACAGCACGTGAAAAAGTTCCAAATGTCGAGAAAGAATACGGTGGCATCATGCCGGACGTCGTCTTTAAAGGAGTGCCGCACATCGAGACGGGAGTTGCCGCCGAGAAATTGACTGCGTATAACGAGCAGCTACTCGAATGGCCAAGTGGTTTCAGTGTCTTCCACAAACTCGAAAAAGTATTGAAACGCCGTACGGATGCATTGACGACGAAAAACGGAATCGACTGGGGACATGCAGAAACGTTGGCATTCGCCTCCATCCTCTCAGAGGGGACACCGATCCGACTCAGTGGTCAAGATTCGGAACGGGGAACATTTGCCCAGCGGAATATTAATTTAAATGACGTAAAAACGGGACAATCCTTCTCTCCGATGCACAGCTTGGACTCTGCGACAGCATCGTTTGCCGTCTACAACAGTCCGTTGTCGGAAGCGGGCGTTCTCGGATTCGAATACGGCTACAATGTGTTTGCACCTGAGACACTTGTTTTATGGGAAGCCCAGTACGGTGACTTTGCAAACTCCGGTCAAGTCATCTTTGATCAGTTCATCTCGGCAAGTCGTGCAAAATGGGGACAAACGTCCGGGCTTGTCATGCTGTTGCCGCACGGATACGAAGGACAAGGACCGGAACACTCGAGTGGTCGCTTAGAGCGCTTCTTGACGTTGTCGGGTGAAAAGAACTGGACGGTTGCCAACGTGTCGAGTGCGGCCCAATACTTCCATCTGCTTCGCCGTCAGGCAGCGATACTTGGAAAAGAAGAAGTCCGTCCACTCGTCGTCATGACGCCGAAAAGTTTACTCCGTCATCCACTGGCAACTTCTGATCTATCCGAACTGACAAACGGTTCATTCAAACGACTCGTCGAACAAGAGGGCTTAGGGCAATCACCGGAACAAGTTGAACGGATTGTTTTCTGCAGCGGGAAAGTTGCGATTGACTTAGCAGAAGCCGTCTCGAAATCAGACGATGACTTCAACTGGTTGCACATCGTCCGGATCGAAGAAATTTATCCATTCCCGGCCAAACAGTTAAACGCCTTGTTGGAACGTTATCCGAATGTTGCTGAATTTGTTTGGGTTCAGGAAGAACCGAAAAACATGGGCGCATGGACTTACATTGAACCACGTCTTGAATCGGTTGCCGTCAATGGGATTACAAACGTCCGTTACATCGGCCGTCGTCGACGTTCGAGTACGGCGGAAGGTGATCCGACAGGTCACAAAGTCGAACAAGCGCGGATTCTAACAGAAGCCTTGACACGAACGACAGTCAACCAGCCGAGCGCATCAGCTACTTCCGAAACAAATGTCTAATCTAAAATCAAGTGGGGTCAAACACGAAAAGTCTTAGGGGGACGAATTAACATGGAAATCAAAGTGCCAGAACTTGCAGAATCGATTACAGAAGGTACGGTCGCATCGTGGTTAAAACAACCCGGCGATCAGGTAGAAAAAGGGGAAGCCATCGTCGAACTGGAGACAGATAAAGTCAACATCGAAGTACCGTCTGACGAAGCTGGAATTCTGTCTGAAGTCATGGCGGCCGAAGGCGATACAGTCCGCGTCGGAGAAACGATTGCCATCATCACAGCAGGTGGAGAAGCGGCACAACCGACAGAAGCAGCTCCGGCACCTGAACAAACAGAAGTACCCGTCGCACAGGAACCGAAAAAAGAACAACCGGCAGCTGTCGCTGCGACAGAAGCAACGTCACGCGTTGATCGCCCGATTGCCTCACCTGCTGCCCGGAAAATGGCACGCGAAAAAGGAATTGATTTAGCACAGGTCGCGACACAAGATCCACTTGGTCGAATTCGTGTTCAGGACGTCGCGACATTTGAAGTCGCTCCACGTGAACAAGCGAAACCGGAAACAAAAGCTCCGGCACCACAAGCCGCAACGCCTGCTGCACCGGGGAAACCGGAAGAGCGGATTAAAATGTCACGTCGCCGTAAAACGATTGCCAATCGTTTGGTCGAAGTGCAGCAAACAGCAGCGATGTTGACGACGTTCAATGAAATCGATATGTCTGCCGTCATGTCTTTACGGAAACGCCGTCAAGAAAAATTCGTCAAAGACAATGAAGTCAAACTCGGGTTCATGTCATTCTTCACGAAAGCAGCAGTAGCGGCCTTGAAGAAAATGCCGTATTTGAATGCTGAAATTCAAGGAGACGAGATCGTTCTCAAGAAATTCTACGATATTGGAATCGCCGTTTCGGCACCAGACGGGTTGGTCGTACCGGTCGTTCGCGATGCCGATAAAAAGAACTTCGGTGAAATTGAGAAAGATATCATTAATCTTGCGGTCAAGGCGCGGGATAATAAACTTGGATTATCGGATTTGACAGGCGGGACATTTACGATTACAAACGGCGGAACGTTTGGTTCATTAATGTCAACACCGATTCTCAACGGACCACAAGTCGCGATTCTCGGAATGCATGCGATCAATTTGCGTCCGATCGCGATTAGTGCAGAACGGATGGAAAATCGTCCGATGATGTATGTCGCGCTTTCTTACGATCACCGCATCGTGGATGGAAAAGAAGCCGTTACTTTCTTAAAACACATTAAAGATTTGCTCGAAGATCCGGAATCATTGATTTTTGAAGCATAAGCAAGATCATACAAACGGGGCTGACTCAAAAGTCAGTCCCGTTTTTTCTCGGATATGACATATCTGTCATCGAATCTACACAGAAGATTACAGCAGATTCATAATTCCTTTATTGTCAGCCGGTAAGATACGGTTTGTACGTTACTTTAAAGGGGGAAACATGAATGATGAAACAGATGGGTGTCACGATGGTCGTGGGAATGGTTGTCGCAAGTAGTTCCGTCAGTACTGAGGCAGCAGGTAAAGAAAAGGGGCTGCTTGACCCTAACCGTATTGTCAATGTTGCCCATCGCGGAGCATCGGGTTATGCACCGGAACATACAATGGCCGCTTACGAAATCGGACACAAAACATTAAAAGCCGACTACATTGAAATTGACTTGCAAATGACGAAGGACGGTCAGTTGATTGCGATGCATGACGAGACGGTGGATCGAACGACAAATGGTTCAGGTGCAGTTAAGGACAAGACGCTCTCGGAAATAAAAGAGTTGGATGCAGGAAGTTGGTTTAATGAAGCATATCCGGCGTATGCGGAAGAACATTACAAAGGATTAAGTGTACCGACGCTCGATGAAATTTTTGAACGCTACGGAAAACATGCAAATTATTATATTGAGACAAAATCACCAGAAGTTTACCCAAGAATGGAGAAAAAGTTAGTAGAGAAGCTGTCCCAATATGGATTATCAAGTGATCGAATTCGTCAGGGGCAGGTTATGATTCAGTCGTTCAGCCGAGACAGCTTATTGAAAGTTAAAGAACTGGACCATCAACTTCCGCTTGTCCAACTCTTAGAAGCGTCGGAAACGACACGTTTAACAACGAAGGACTTGCAGGTCATCCAATCATACGCAGTCGGAGTCGGACCGTCGTTTAAATCATTGACACGAGAAAATACAAAACAAATCCGGGATAACGGATTATTGCTTCATCCCTATACAGTCAATGAAAAAGCGGATATGAAACGAATGCTCGATTACGGAGTAACAGGAGTCTTTACGAATTACGCAGACCGCTTTAATGAAGTGTTACGTACTTATAAAAATAAAAAATGACAGTAGGATCAGTCAGTTTCCCTTTCAAGCGGAAACTGATTTTTTTTGAAATCAGGAATCTAAATCGTGTTGGCTTACGTATACATAATTAGAGCATCTCTATTATTTTCGATTGAAATGGAAAATGTTAAGATGAAACAGCAAAGTTGGAAGAGGTCGTCAAAGGCTTCGTGAACAGGGAATGGAGTGGAACGACATGCGAATTACACAATATACGGATTATGGACTTCGGGTCTTGATTTATTTAGGGATACATCGAGAAGAGGTTACACCGATGCCGGCAATTGCCAATCATTACGGAATTTCATCCAATCATTTGATGAAAGTCACGCAACAACTGACGAAGCTTGGATACGTGGAGTCGACGCGTGGTCGTACAGGTGGATTACGATTGATCCGTGATCCGGAGGAAATTAATATCGGTAAAGTCGTCCGTGAGATGGAACCAATGGATATCGTCGAATGTTTTGCAAAAGACGGTCATTGTGTGATAGAACCCCAATGTCAGCTCAAAGGGATTTTAGCTCGGGCCTTACGGGCGTTTATCCGTGAACTGGAACAACATACGTTAGCGGAACTGCTCACCAATCGACATGAATTAGAATTATTATTTGCAAAAACGGATGCGAACCCTTCACGATAAGTGAACGGTTGCATCCGTTTTTTGTATACTCGTATATTTTGATTCAAAATCATTGAACTCATTTTAATTTTGGACTAGGTCGTTTTTTAGGAGTAACGTGTTCCGGATTTTTCGCAAGATCATCTTGAACGGATCCCTTCCAAAGCGGTACATCACTGTAATACGCAGCCCTTGCAATTAAATGTCCGCCGATTGGTGCGGTAATCAAAACGAACAAGATCCCGAGCAAAACACGGGAAGAGAAAAATCCGTCTTCTGCGACGAAATAGATGATCACGCCAATGAGAATACTCATGACGCCAAGTGTCGCACTCTTAGAGGCGGCATGAGCACGCGTATAAAGGTCAGGTAGCCGAATGAGACCAAGTGCGGTCACGAGGCTGAAAAATGCCCCGATCAATGCAAAGACGGCTACGAAAATATCACTGATTGCGGTCACGTTCGATGATCTCTCCTTTCTCGATGAATTTAGAGAAGGCGACGGTGCCGATGAACGCCAATATTCCGATCAATAAGATGACTTCCAAGTAGTCACTCGTCCGAAGAATAATCGAGACGAGACCGACGACGGAAATCAGGCTGATCCCGATCGAGTCGAGGGCGATGACCCGGTCGGCAACGGACGGTCCTTTGATGACGCGGTAAAATAACCCGAGCATCGACAGGAATACGCCACCCAAGGCGATGAATAAAATGGTCTCTAACATCAGCGGCTCACCTCCAAGATGGCTTTCTCAAAACTGTTTCGAATCGAGTCAACGGCATCATCAGCTTCCGGCATATGCAACGCATGGATGTACAATGTCTTATTGTCATCGGAAATATCGACGACCAAGGTGCCGGGTGTCAACGTAATCAGCAACGACAGCAACGTGATTTGCCAGTTGTGTTTGAGCTCGGTTTCATAGGCGAAAATACCGGGCTTGATATCAAGTCGTGGTTTCAAGATGATGGACAGCACCTGGAGATTCGCCACAACAAGTTCATATAAAAAGCGAATGAACAGTCGAATCAACGCGATGAACGGTCCGAGATAAAACCGGCTACTGAACCCCCTCCGCATTGCAAACATCGCAATCAATCCCAATAAATAGCCGATGATGAACGATGACGTCGAGAAGGAATTAGCAAGAAACATCCAGAGGAACGCAAGCAAGAGATTGAGTAATAACTGAAACGGCATAAGATTAGTCCTCCTTCAGTACGGCTTGAATATAGATTGAGGGATCGACAAGTGGATCCACGGCTTGCGAGATGAACGGTCGTACCGCTTCCGTCCCGACACCATACAAAACAGTCATCGTGACCAAAACGAGTGCAGGTGCGAGCAATTGTTTCGTCAGGTGGCGTTTCGGACCCGTGTAGGTCTTCGGCGATCCCCAAAATCCACGGATGAAAATCTGCATCACGGAATAGAGGACGAGCAGACTCGAAATCAAGACGACGAACGGTCCGACAAGATCACCTGCTTCAAAGCCACCACGGACGATCAGCAACTTTCCGATGAAACCACTGAGTGGTGGAATCCCGGCGAGTGACAATGCAGCAATGAAATACGTCCACCCGAGTAAGGGATAGTCTTTGATCATTCCACCCATATCTTTTAAGCGACTCGATCCAGCGATGCCGATCATGACACCGATCAACAGGAACAAGGCGGCCTTAATTAACATGTCATGAATCAGGTAGAACACCGCTCCTTCGAGTGACTGACGGGTCATGACAGAGACGCCGTACAAGATGACGCCGACCGCGACGATGATGTTGTAAATTAAGATCTGTTTAACGTCGCGTGTTGCCAGTGCACCGATGACACCGATGACGATCGTTGCCAGTGCCAACCAACCGAGAATTTGATGCGTGAACTCTTGCTGATGCGAGAAAAACAGGCTGTATGTCCGCAAGATCCCATAGACGCCGACTTTCGTCAGCAATGCGCCAAACAGCGCAAGAACGGGTGTCGGAGGCACTTGGTACGAGCCGGGAAGCCAGAAGTATAACGGGAAGATGGCACCCTTTAATCCAAAGACAATCAAAAACAGAATCGCAATGACGCTGAGAATGCCAGGCTGATTGATGTCTGCGATTTTTTGTGAGATGTCTGCCATGCTCAGAGAACCGATGACACCGTACAAAAAGGCGACGGTCATGACGAACAGAGCGGACGAGATGACGTTAATCAACAAGTATTTCAAGGACTCACGCAACTGAGCCGGTTTTCCTCCAAGCACAATCAAAACGTAAGAAGAAATCAAGAAGACTTCAAAAAAGACGAACATATTAAAGATATCACCTGTCGTGAAGGCTCCATTTACACCGACGAGTAAAAATTGGACGGCGATGTAATAATAAAACCGCTGATGTAAGTCGGACAAATAATAGATCGAATACCAGACGACAAAAAAGACAAGTAAGCTGGTCGTCAAAACAAGTAAGGCGGATAACATATCCGACACAAGCGTGATACCGAATGGAGCCGGCCAACTGCCGAGTGTGACGGTCAGGATTCCGTCTTTTCGGATACTGTAGACGAGATAGGCCGCTGCACCGGTGCTTAAAAAGGTCGAGACGAGAGAGAGCGTCCGTTGCAGACGGAGCCGATTCGGGAACAGCATCAAAATGACACCGGTAATCAGCGGAATTAAAAGCGGTAATAACGGTAAATTAATCATGCGTATCGGTTCCTTTCATTTCCTCGAGATTGTCAGTGCCCAGTTCTTGGTAAGCCCGGTAGGCGAGCACGAGGAAAAATGCGGTCACGCCGAAACTGATGACGATTGCCGTTAGAACAAGCGCTTGTGGCAGTGGATCCGTGTACTGGGTGACCCCGTCTTTAATGACGGGCGCCGCTCCGGTCTTCAGACCACCCATCGTCATGACGATCAAATGAGCCGCGTGACTGAGTAAACCGGTTCCAATGATGATGCGTAAAATACTTTTTGAAAGAATGAGATAGACGGCACACATCGTCAAGATGCCTGCGGCAATCGCCATGATGATTTCCATGCGTTAATCACTCTCCCCAATCGTTTGAATAATTGTCATCGTCACACCGACGACGACGAGATATACCCCTAAATCGAACAGCATTGCTGTGTGTAAGGACGTTTTTCCGAACAACGGCAAATTGAAATAGTCGTGGGCATGTGTAAAAAATGGTTTGTTGAACAACAGGGCGCCTGAAGCCGTCAAGACGGAAATCAACATCCCTATGGCTGTCATCTGTTTGTAGTCGACAGGCAGGATTTGTCGAAGCGTCTTGATATCAAAGGCAAGCAAAATCAAGACAAGTGCGGAAGCCGTCACGAGACCGCCGACGAAGCCGCCACCCGGCGTATAATGACCGGCGAAAAACAGGTAGACGGCAAACAAAAAGATAATGAACGTGATGAACGTCGTGGCAGATTCCAAGATGACGTCATTCGTATGCTTCTTCATCGGGTTTTTCATTTGTCGATTCCTCCTGTCTTCCGGAAATTAATCATCGCGTAGATGCCAAGACTGGCAATGGCTAATACACTAATTTCAAATAACGTATCAAAACCACGGAAGTCGACGAGAATGACGTTGACCATGTTACCGCCGGCGGCTAAATCGGCCACATTGTCGATGTAGTATTGGGCAATCGAAGCGAACGACCGTTGGCTGAGCGAGGCAAGTGCGACCAACGTGACGCTTAATCCGACGAGCGCCGAGATTGCGGCATTGCCAAGTTTAAACTTAATCCGTTCTTCTTTCCGGCTGATTTCCGGCATATGATAAAACACGAGCAGGAATAAGGCGACGGATACCGTCTCAATGACAAGTTGCGTCAAGGCTAAGTCCGGCGCCCGGAATAAGACGAAGAACAGGGCGACCGTATAACCGACGACACCAAGCAAAATGATGGATGTCAAACGGGACCGGGCAAACGTGATCGATAAGGCACTTCCGACGAGGACGAGGACCAAGACGATTTCGTAAGCCTGAACTGAACTGAGTGGATCCACATCAAATCTAAAGGCATCAAGGAAGTAAAGACTCGATAATACCAGCACGACGATAAAACCGAAAATATAGACCAAATAAGAACGCATATAGCCGGTCATGACCGTATCATGAATAACGGTAGAGGTTTGTTCACCACGGCGCAGCAAGGCGTCATATTGGTGATTCAACGAGACTTGTTTGGGCATCCGGTTGTAAAGCGAGCGCCATTTTGGCAACGTCAGGAACAAAATCGTCCCGACTGAGATGATCAGCACGGTCAAAAACAGTTCCAAGTTGAAACCGTGCCAAAGTTTGATCTCAACAGGAATCGATCCCCCGTTCGCGACAACTTTCGGTAAAATTGCTTCGGCTGCCGGTCGGATCAACGTGTTCGATAATAAGTTCGGGAACAAGCCGATTAAGACGACCAATGAAACAAGGAAAAGTGGCGGTATTAACATGCCGATTGGTGCTTCATGCGGTTTTTTCGGTAACTTGTCCAATTGTTTTGGACCAAGGAACGTCCGGTAAACGATTAAGATGCTGTAGACAAACGTAAAGATACTGCCGACGACCGCAACGAATGGGAACAAGAGACCGAATGTGTCCAGATGAAATAATCCGGACTGCGATACTTCGAGAACACCGGTCAAAAACATTTCTTTACTCAAGAAACCATTGAACGGAGGCACACCAGCCATGGATAGCGTCCCGATTGTCGCAATCGTAAACGTCACCGGCATCAGTTGTGATAAACCACCGAGTTTCCGGATGTCGCGTGTACCGGTCTCATGATCGACAATTCCTGCCATCATGAAGAGACTGCCTTTGAACGTAGCATGATTAATCAAGTGGAAGACTGCTGCGACCGTTGCAACCGTGTACAGGCTGTCCGGCAAGGCCTCGACTTGTAGTGCGGCCGCTCCGAGTCCGAGCAATGACATGATCAGACCGAGCTGTGAAATCGTCGAATACGCTAAAATGGCTTTTAAATCCACTTGTTTGACAGCGTTCAATGATCCCCAGAAGAGTGTGAACATTCCGACAGACGAAACAAGATAAAACCACAGCGGTGTTTCGGCAAAAATCGGACTCATCCGTGCTACCAGATACAAACCGGCTTTGACCATCGTTGCCGAGTGCAGATACGCACTGACAGGGGTCGGAGCCTCCATCGCATCCGGTAACCAAATGTGAAACGGGAACTGAGCGGATTTTGTAAAGGCCGCCAGTAAAAACAGGACAAGCGAAACGGCGAAGAGTGGATCATTTGAATACGTCGCAACCGTCGCCAATGATTCCCGAATACTGAATGAACCGGAGAGAAGCGACAGCAAAGAAATTCCGCCGAGCATCGACAGTCCACCAAAGACAGTGATGAGCATCGATTTTTGGGCCCCGTAACGGGAGCGTTCTCGTTCATACCAGTAACCAATCAGTAAGAATGAGGAAATCGACGTCAATTCCCAAAACAGATACATGACAATCATGTTGTCGGATAAAACGATTCCGAGCATGGCCGTCATGAAGAGAAGCAGATAGACATAAAAATTATGCAGGGCTTCTTTTTTCGCATCGAGATAATAGATGGAGTACAGCACAACAAGCGAACCGATTCCTGTAATCAACAACGCAAACAGCAAACCAAGGCCGTCGACGTAAGCGATAAAGTTGATGTCGAGCGAAGGAATCCATTTCATTGTCGCGACTACCGTTTCCCCTGCCATTGTCTGGGTGAGGAACTGGCTGAAGTAAGCGACCAGCGTCAGCGGAACAAGCAGGACAAACCAGCCTGTGTGTACCGATTGAATCTTTTTGTACAATAATGGAATGAAAAGACTTGCGAGTAACGGCAACAAAATTGCCAAATGAAGCAATGACACATGGTTCCCTCCTTTTCATATCGTTCATTTCATCGAAAAAAATGAAAGAAGGACGTAGTACGCAAGCGAGCTGTCGTGCTTGTGACATGTCCTTTTGTATTCAACCATTCGATTCTCATGAAGCATCTGTTAAAAGTATAACGTAGATTTCGGCTCTCTGCATGACCCGAACATTCTTGAGGTAGCGCAGGAAAGCGGTTTTTAAGTGAATTATTAAATATGTAGGAACACGGTAGAAAAACGCGAAAAAAAAGTCTGAAAAAATTTTAAAAAGACGGATAGACGTTGATTACAATGTTCCTTTTCAGGGAAAATGACTTAAGTGTAAAAATTCAGCGGACAGAGGTGTCGTTATGAAAAAGTCATTTAAGCAAGGTCTGGTCATTGGTGGGATCGCAGTGTTAACTGCGTTAGTCGTCAAACGTTATCAACAAGGTGGGTTCTCCTCGCAAGATTTCAGTGATCCGACCGCACTCGATCGTCAACCGAGTATCGATGCGAAAAAGGATGAAGCAGAAGTAGGATTGACGCAACTGGATTCAATTCATCGGGCCGATTGGCAGGCTAATGGTTTTCCGCAAACGCATGCTGAACTGGAACGTCTGGAAAAAGAAGAAGGATATTGAACTTCCTCCACCTACGCTTTGCTCAGAGGTGGAGGATTCCTGAGTTATCCGACCTACCGGTCGAAAATTTATCAGGCTAACCCCGTCGTCCCGACGGTTGAAGAAGCTAAGATACGTTCGGCTTCTTGTTTGAGATTCAGTCCTGCGTTCACATCCCGGTCGTGATGGATGCCGCAACTCGGGCATGTCCATTCACGCAAGCCAAGATGTTTCACGTCTTTGTGTTGATGTCCGCAACTGGAGCACAGTTGGCTCGAAGCAAAGGTCTTGCCGACCTTCACGACGATTTTCCCGTACCAGTCCGCCTTATATTCGAGCATACGGAAGAACTCCGACCAGCTGACGTCCGAGATGGACTTGCTTAACTTACGATTCTTCTGCATGTTCTTAACCTGCAAGGTCTCGATGCCGATGACGTCGTGGTTTTGGACGATTTCGGTCGATACTTTGTGCAGGAAGTCAGTGCGCTTGTTGGCGATCTTCTCGTGGATACGAGCGACCTTCCGCTTTTGCTTCTGATAGTTCTTCGACTCGGAAAGCTTGACTTTGTTGGTCAGAGCGATGCGTTGACGGCAGGTGAGCTTACGCTGTTCGTGCGCCAGTTTCTTCTTGAGCGTTCGGAAGTAACGGTCGTTCTTATAGACCGTGCCGTCCGACAGGATGGCGAAGTTCTTAAGTCCGACATCGACGCCGACAGATGAACCGGTCTTCGACAACTCGTTGATTTCCTGCTCGACGAGCAGGGAAACGAAATATTTGCCTGAAGCGTTACGTCGAATTGTCGCGTTCAAAATACGGCCTGTGACCTGTTTCGAATGGGCGAAACGAACCCATTTCAGCTTCGGAACTTTGAGCTTGTTCCCGATTATAGAAACTTCAGGAAGCTGAGACTTGCCCTGGATGTTGGTCTTGTACGACTGGACGGGATTACGCTTGGACTTGAAACGAGGTCGTTCGTTCTGCTTCTTGAAGAAGCGATCAAACGCATCGGCAAGGTGTTTGACGCTGATCTGAACAGATGTACTATCGACTTCCTTCAACCAGTCGAACTCCTGCTTCAACAAAGGAATTTCTTTGGAACAAGAACCGTAGGACAGTCCTTTTCCAGTGGTCTTGTACGTTTCATCCCACTTCGCCAAGAAGTGGTTAAAAACGAAGCGCGAACACCCGATCGTCTTCGCGATCAGGATTTCCTGCTCTTTTGTGGGGTAGATTCTAAATTTGTAGGCCTTATGCTTCAACACCATTTTTCACCTCCTTTAAAGGAAATTTACCCGAAAAACAGGCTGGCGATTCCTCTCCCACTTTCACTTCGTTTAGAAGTGGGCGTATTCTCGCCAAATTTTGATAAAAAAACACGCTCTCGTTTGAGGGCGTGTTATCGTATACAGTATTAAGCACTTGTTGAGACGAGTGATTGAATTCGTTCGCTGTGAGCAGCATACGAAGAGAGATGTTCAAATTGATGCAATGTAAGCGTCGTCATCCGGCTGTGTCCCGTACTTGAATCCAGTCGCAGATAGGCTTCGTTTTGATCATCTCCGCCGCCGTCAAAACGAATTTTAGCAGTAATCGTTCGTCCGTCATTCGTTTGCATATAGATATCGTAACCGCCAAAATCAACCCGGCTAAACCGATTGGCTTCGCTAACAATTCGTTTAAAAGTTTCAATTAATGAATAAGACATACCATTTCCTCCTTATGTGAAAAGCACGTGACTTAAAAATGCATCACCTATCAGTATCGAATATGTCTTTTCCCATTATATTCAAAAATTAAACATTAAAAAAGAATCTTTTTTTGTAGCAAATTTTGATTGTTATGAAACGCGTTTCATACTTTATGATGAGTTACGACAGCGCGTGACTATCTTGAATCGATAGGCGTCAGCTGAGTAAGACGTTGAAAGGGGCATTGAGTTCTTTTCTGAATAGACATGTCAAAATTACATTAGATACAGACAAAAGTGGAATACACAAAGAGGAGTCGGATGCGTATCCAACTCCTCTTTGTGTATGAAAACCGGCAATGATATCAGCCGGTTGATAAATCGATGATCAGAGTTCGACGTTATGATAGACTTGTTGCACGTCTTCCAAATCTTCCAACGCATCAATCATTTTTTCGAACTGTTGCACGTCTTCGTCGGATAGCGTGACTTCGTTTTGAGCGAGCATGACTAGTTCAGCGACCGAGAAGTCGGTGATTCCTGCCTCTTTCAGCGTTTCTTGAACAGCATGGAACTGTTCTGGCTCAGCGTAGATGATGACAGACTCCTCTTCTTCCAAGATATCACGAACATCGATATCCGCTTCCATCATCAGTTCAAGAATATCATCTGCTGTTTTTCCTTCAAAAGCAAAGATGGCTGTCGCGTCAAACATGTAAGCAACCGACCCGCTGACTCCCATGTTTCCACCGTTTTTACCAAATGCGGCACGGACGTCGGAAGCGGTCCGGTTGACGTTGTTTGTCAGTGTCTCGACGATGACCATGGAACCGCTTGGTCCAAACCCTTCGTAACGCAAAACGTCAAAATTCTCTTCCGCGCCACCTTTTGCTTTTTCAATGGCACGATCGACGATGGCACGGGGGACACTGTAGGTCTTGGCACGCTCGAGAACGACCTTTAATGCCTGGTTTGATTCAGGATCCGGTTCCCCTTGTTTAGCGGCAACATAAATCTCCCGACCAAATTTAGCATAAACCCGACTTGTATTTTTGTCTTTTGACGCCTTTTTTTCTTTAATATTATTCCATTTACGACCCATCAGAATCCACTCGCTTTCACATGACTTCGATTTAGTTAGGAACTTACTGGTTCCTTCTGCCTCATCAGTATACCGCATAAACTGTTGATTTCTAAACTGAAAAGACAGTAAAACGAGTGTTTTTTCAAGATTGACGTTTACATCTAGTCAGAAATCGGGAAATAACAGAAGATGAAATCTAGAGTGTAGAAGGAGAGGGACTTATGAATAAAGCAGCTGTGTTTCACCGGGCCCTGTCTCCGTATGTTTATACATACGATCAAGAAACGGTTCATATCCGCCTCATGTCGGCGAACGGAGACGTGGATCGTGTTGAGTTGATTCATGGGGATCCTTATGAATGGGATGCGGAAAAAGAAGAAGATCGGGATTGGAACTTTGATCCGAATAAAGAAAAGTTTTGGAAAACGGAGACGGCAGAGATGACGTTCGCAGGCTCGGATGCGACACACGATTTTTGGTTCATTGCGATCCGGCCGAAAAAAAAGCGGGTCCGTTATGGATTCAGAGTTCACGCAAACGGTGAATCCGCCGTTTATACAGAACGAGGATGGTACGATGAAGTGCCGCTGGATCACCCGGGCTACTATTTTGCCGTCCCTTATATGAATGCCGTTGACGTGTTTGATGCTCCGGCATGGGTCAAAGACACGGTCTGGTATCAAATTTTTCCGGATCGATTCGCAAACGGTGACTTGACGAATGACCGCGCGGATACAAGCACATGGGGAGCCGAGGCACCGGCTTTTGACAATCATTTCGGGGGCGATTTTCAAGGAGTGATTGATCATATTGATTACTTAAAGGCACTTGGGATTACCGGAATTTATTTTTGTCCGGTCTTTGTCGCACCGTCAAACCATAAATATGACACGCTGGATTATTTACGTCTTGATCCGAGTTTCGGAACGGAAGAAACGTTTCGGGAAATGATTCGACTTCTGCATCAAAATGGAATTCGGATTTTACTGGATGCCGTCTTTAATCACGTCAGTGTCGATCATCCTGCATTTCAAGACGTCATTGCCCATGGGAAAGAATCGCAGTATGCGAATTGGTTTATGATTGATTCATTCCCGGTCCAATAGACACCG
Organism: Caryophanales bacterium; assembly: GCA_902363455.1. Classification (GTDB taxonomy): domain Bacteria; phylum Bacillota; class Bacilli; order Exiguobacteriales; family Exiguobacteriaceae; genus Exiguobacterium_A. The sequence goes on from CABJAC010000001.1 coordinate 1,103,953, forward strand.
GTACCAAATTATGAAGTCTTTGCCTTTGAAAGCAATATGCCGAAACTGAACACGGCCCATCCTGATGTTAAAGATTATTTATTAAAAGTTGGTCGTTACTGGGTAGAAGAATTTCAGGTTGATGGATGGCGATTGGATGTCGCGAGTGAAGTAGATCATGCATTTTGGCGCGAGTTTCGGCGGGAAGTGCGAGCTGCTAATCCGGAAGCGTATATCGTCGGGGAGTGTTGGACGGATTCGCAGGAATGGTTGCTAGGCGACCAGTTTGATGCAGTCATGAACTATGGGTTGACGGAAGCTTTTCTAACGTTCTTTGCAACAAATGAAGTGACGGCATCAGAGTTCAGCTACGCCATCGTCCGCAATTTGAACAGCAACTCGATGAACGTTAACGAAGTCATGTTCAACTTAATCGATTCCCATGACACCCCTCGTGCTTTGACACGGGCAAACGGGGACCGGGATCGGATGAAATTGTTGATGTTATCGCTATTGACGTTCACGGGAAGTCCGGTCATCTATTATGGCGATGAAATCGGTTTGACGGGTGGCCAGGATCCGGATAACCGCAAATGTATGGTGTGGGATCCGGCGGAACAGGATGCGGAACTCTTGACGTATATTACACGGTTGATTGATTTACGCAAGAAACATCCGGGCCTTGCCAATGCGAGTGGCTATCAATTCGAACAATTGAATGACGAGACGGCGAGTTTCCTCATTCGCCGTCAGTCCGATGAAGTGACCTATTTGATCCTGTTTAACAATGGCTTAGAGGATGTCCGATTTGACCTGGCGGAACCAGCTGCTGATTTAATTGATGGACAACGTTACACAGACACCATTATTGTACACGGGGTGTCCGGAAAATTTCTCCGAGTAGAATAAAAATTATCAAACGAAAAAACATCCGTTCCAGAAATCAACTTTTTCCTGAACGGATGTTTTTTGTCTGCCTAAAAATCCTCAGAAAAATGGATGAATCAGCAGACCGCTTCTTAATTTGGGTTCGAACCAGGTCGATTTCGGCGGCATGACTTCACCGGCATCAGCGACGGCCATCAGCTCGGTTAAGCTCGTTGGATGTAGATGGAACGCGACGGCCATCGTACCTTGATCGACGAGTTGTTCAAGCCCAGCGTAACCTCTGACACCTCCGACGAATTGAATCCGTGAATCCGTCCGAGGATCTTCAATCCCGAGAAGGGGTGTCAACAATTCATCCTGAAGAATGGCGACATCGAGGTCCTCTTTGACAGATGGACGGTTTTTCTCATAATCCAGCGTGTACCAGTTATGTTTGACATACATTTCAAACCGATGCTTTTTTGTTTCTGTCGCGCGTCCTTCGGTAACGCTGAACCGATTACTGATTCTTTCCAGCAAGTCATCGACGGACTGACCGTATAAATCTTCGACGACGCGGTGATAGCCTTGTATATTCAATTGATCACTTGAAAAAGAGACGGCGAGAAACAATCCGGCATCCTCATGATGATTCAACCGGGCGACTTGTGAGGCCGCTTCAGCCCGATGGTGCCCGTCGGCGATATACAGGTGGTCATGACGGGCAAACTGGCTGCCAATCGTCATCATGGCGTCGCGATCCGTGATTTTATAGAGGGTATGCTCAATCCCGTCTTCAGCTGTAAATTGATAGAGTGGGGATTGTTTCGTCTGTTCCGAGACAACTCGATCTAGCTCGTTATCTGGATGATGGGCGAGCAAAATTGGACCAGTGTGGGCAGCAAGCGACTGAACGTGGCGGACGCGGTCCCGTTCTTTATCAGGTCGTGTGAATTCGTGTTTACGGATGATGCCTTGATCGTAATCAGCGACAGAGACACAACCGACAAAACCAGTCTGCGTATGCTCACCGTCCGTCAGACGATAGAGATAATAACTTTCAACATCATCGGTTGTGAGAATGCCGCGTTCAATCGCTTCCTTGAAATGAAGGGCAGCTTGTTGATAAACACGCGAATCATGTTCATCAATCAAGTCCGGTAACGTCACTTCTGCTTTGTCAATTCGTAAAAAGGAAAGTGGACGTCGGCGGACTTCCAAACGTCCTTCCGCTCGATTGAAGACATCGTACGGAAGGGAAGAAAACGCTTCTGCGTATTTAGGGTCAGGTCGCAAGGCATGGAAAGGTTCAAAAGTAGGCATAATCATCGCTCCTTAAAGTAGTCTTGTTTTTAAGACGCCGGGAATGGCATGCAATTGTTGTAATGAGATGGCTTCATCCAGATGATTGTCGATGTCGATGATCGTATAGGCAATTCCATCCTTACTGCCGTTGATCATGTTGGCAATGTTGATTTGTTCTGTCGCAAGGACGGAAGCGATTTGACCGACCATATTCGGAATGTTTTGATGCGCGATCGTGATACGCCGTTTACCGGAATACGGCAATTCGACGGACGGGAAGTTGACCGAGTTTCGGATGTTGCCGGTTTCGAGGAACAGCTTTAATTGATCGACGGCCATGATTGCACAATTTTCTTCTGCTTCTGCTGTCGACGCACCAATGTGAGGCAACGGGATGACACGAGGCAGAGAGAGGATGAAGGCATTCGGGAAATCAGTAACATAGTTGGCCAGACGTCCGGATTTTAAGACTGTTGCCAAAGCTTGTTCGTCGATTAATTCACCTCGGGAAAAATTAAGTAAAGTTGCTCCTTGTTTGATTTTTCCGAGTAAGCGTTCATGAAGCAAATGTTGTGTCGCATCAATCAAAGGCAGGTGCAGTGTAATATAATCACTTGTCGCCAGCAACTCCTCAAGATTGGTGACACGATGGACTTGATTCGAGACACGCCACGCTGATTCGACAGACATATGTGGGTCGTATCCGGAAACTGTCATACCCAGTTCGTGAAGCGTATTTGCTAAACTTGCTCCAATGGCTCCAAGACCAACGATGCCGATTCGTTTTCCTAACAATTCCGTACCTGCAAATTGTTTTTTGTTCGCTTCAATCCGCTCTGGGATATCAGGTCCACGAAGATTGTTAGTCCATAAAATGCTTGGGATTAATTTTCGGGCAGTCAAGAACAAACTGGCGATGACTAGCTCTTTGACGGCATTGGCATTAGCGCCAGGTGTCGAGAAAACGGGAATACCCCGATTCGCCAATTGGTCGAGCGGGATATTATTGACACCAACGCCGGCGCGCGCGACAGCTTTTAAGGAAGTCGGAAACTTCATTCCATGTAAATCTTTGCTGCGGACAAGAAAGGCATCCGGTGTTTCAATGTCTTGTTTGACGACATAGTGGTCGGTAAAGCGTTTTAATCCTTTATCAGATACGTCATTCCAAAGCTGTACATGATGCATTTAACGTTCCCCCTGTTCGAATCGTTGTAAAACCGTGATAAGGGCATCGACTCCTGCAGTCGGCATGGCGTTATAGAGACTTGCGCGCATTCCTCCGACAGAACGATGGCCTTTTAAATTAACGAGCTGATGACGTTCTACAAATTGCAGGAATTGTTGATCTAAATCCGTTTGACCGGTTGAAAAAGGAATATTCATTCGGCTCCGGTCAGGTAGGGCGACGCTGTTTGAGAACATGGCAGATTGGTCCAAGTAGGCATAGAGAGAAGCGGCTTGTCGACGATTGCGTTGAACAACCGTATCAAATCCCTGTTCCTTGATCCATTCGAGGACTAGTTTCGTCAAATAAATGCTGTATGTGGGTGGTGTATTGTATAAAGAATGATGGGCAGCATGTATGTCATATCGTAAATAGGATCCTAAGCGGTCCGGTGTTCGTTGCAACAGGTCATCTTTTATGATGACAAGCGTCATTCCGGCTGACCCAAGGTTTTTTTGAGCACCTGCATAGATTACGTCAAACTGACTGACATCAATCGGTTCAGATAAAATGGAAGAAGAGAAGTCTGCCACTAATGGAACATCCACTTGTGGAACATTCGTAAAAGTAGTCCCTTCGAGCGTATTATTCCATGTGATATGCAGATAATCAGCGTCAGAACGGATCGGACCAGTCGGAATCGAGCGATAGTGGTCGGCTTCAGATGAGGCAATGACGTTTGTCTGAACAAAAGCCCCGGCGTCCTGTATCGCTTTTTGTGACCAGCTTCCCGTATCGATGAAGTCGACGCGCTGGTGTGCAGTTGCTAAGTTAAGCGGTAACATTGAAAATTGAAGTGTTGCACCGCCTTGTAAAAACAAGACACGGTAATTGTCCGGGATCTGCAAGAGCTCCCGAAGCAGAGACTCTGTCTCTTGAAGGATGTTTTCAAACAAGGTGGAGCGGTGACTCAACTCCAAAACGGATTGTCCAGACCCTTTGTAATTTAGAAGCTCAGATTGAGCCTTAAGTAAGACTGGTACCGGTAGGACTGCCGGACCAGCTGAAAAGTTAAAAACAGTCATCGTATTCCACCTCCAATAATTTTCAGAAAATATTCACAACTAAAGTGTAACGGAATGAAAACAGTTAATCAAACTTCATTTCAAGTGGAGCATGGACTTTCTGGAGGAGAAAAGAGAGGAAACGATCCTTCAATGGAAAAGGACCAGCCCTCCTAAAGAGTGGCTGATCCTATCGATCGATGCGAACAAGTGTGTTGGACTCAAGAAGGGTCGAGAGGTGTAAGTTGGTTAAAGTGCCATTTCCAGCCTTTGCTCGTCCAGTGATAAAGCGAAACACTTCGGAACCGGCCGACGTACATGCTACGACCATATGAGAAATGATCTTCCACTATTTCCTGTACTAAAGCTGTCGTCTCAAAGACTTCGACCACCATCGACTCGCTGAGTTGATTGCTCCATTGGATTTGATCTGGATCCACATAATGATCGAGATAAGTTTCGGCATCGAACTGTCGGCCTTGTCCGTCAATAAAAGAAAAATCGGGTGATAATAACTGATGCATCTCTTTTCGGTTACCTTGCATCAAAAAAGCGTGTCGATTTGTCAAAAGAAGTTGAAGTTGTTCATGTTGAGTTGAAGTTTCCATGAGAATCATCCTTTCGTCGTTAAATGAATGATGGGATTCCTAGTGATGAAACAAAAAAAGACCCTGCAACAGCAGAGTCTTGGAAAATTAAAGTTTAGTAACGTTAGTTGCTTGCGGTCCGCGTTGGCCTTCTTCAACTTCAAACGAAACTTCTTGACCTTCGTCAAGTGATTTGAAACCATCTGTTTGGATAGCTGAGAAGTGAACGAAAACGTCGTCGCCGCTTTCACGTTCGATGAAGCCAAAACCTTTTTCTGCGTTAAACCATTTTACTTTACCTTGTTCCATGTGTGTTGCCTCCTGCGTATGACTAAGCCATACTGATTATTACTACCGTGATCAATTTCATCGAGTTAAAAGCGTAAACTTCCTATCTCCACCGAACAACAATAATTACTTAATAATATACCATGACCGGTCTGAAAAAGATAGGGGTGATTGAAAAGAATAAAAAAAGAGGAAGCGCGGCTGCGCTTCCTCTTAGGAAAATTAAAGTTTAGTAACGTTAGTTGCTTGCGGTCCGCGTTGGCCTTCTTCAACTTCAAACGAAACTTCTTGACCTTCGTCAAGTGATTTGAAACCATCTGTTTGGATAGCTGAGAAGTGAACGAAAACGTCGTCGCCGCTTTCACGTTCGATGAAGCCAAAACCTTTTTCTGCGTTAAACCATTTTACTTTACCTTGTTCCATGTGTGTTGCCTCCTGCGTATGACTGAGCCATACTGATTATTACTACCGTGATCAATTTCATCGAGTTAAAAGCGTAAACTTCCTATCTCCACCGAACAACAATAATTACTTAATAATATACCATGACTGGTCTGAAAAAGATAGGGGTGATTGAAAAGAATAAAAAAAGAGGAAGCGCGGCTGCGCTTCCTCTTAGGGAAATTAAAGTTTAGTAACGTTAGTTGCTTGCGGTCCGCGTTGGCCTTCTTCAACTTCAAACGAAACTTCTTGACCTTCGTCAAGTGATTTGAAACCATCTGTTTGGATAGCTGAGAAGTGAACGAAAACGTCGTCGCCGCTTTCACGTTCGATGAAGCCAAAACCTTTTTCTGCGTTAAACCATTTTACTTTACCTTGTTCCATGTGTGTTGCCTCCTGCGTATGACTGAGCCATACTGATTATTACTACTGTGATCAATTTCATCGAGTCGAAAGTATACACTTTGTATCTCCACCGAACAACAATAATTACTTTATAATATATCACAGACAAATAAGAAAAGGAAGTAATGAACAAAAAAAAGGATAATCCGCCTAAAAAATATCCAATAGCCATGTACCGTTAAAAATAAAGGGATTATGAGATTCGCTTCGAATATAAAAAGCTATCCTTATTAAAACTTCAGATTAACTAACAGGCTGACGTGTTGATTTTGTTCGCTTCACAGCTGAAATTAAGTAACCATGTATGGAAGAATGACGACTGGGATTTTTCCAGATGTCGTGAAAGATTTGTTTTAATGTAAGTTGGACGTGTTGTTCATCCGGTACCATACGTGTAAGGACCACGTAAATCGATTTTTCGTACCGGTCATATAACAACTCGAGAGCTTGACTATTTTTTTGTTCAATTTGTTGGAATAATTCTCGATCCGTTTGCATGCTCTCCTCCTCATCAGTGTATACATATGTTTTGTAAACACTTTGTTACTTATCAGATATCTTGTAATTTTCCCCAAAAAATAAATATCAAACACTTAAACTGCTTGATATCAAGATAATTAAAAAATCGATCGTTTAGAGGAAAGGAAGAGGCTATATGTCATCTAGAGGAAAGGAAGAGGCTATATGTCATCCATCACTTTACGTCATTACAAACCGGCGGATGCGCAGGCACTACTAGACTTGAATGTTAAAAACCGAGATCATTTCGAATATTGGATGCCGGTAAAACCGTTACCAGATTCCTATACTTTGGAAAAGTATAAAGAACGAATTCAACAATTGAAAGAAAATGCACAAGCTGATCGTTCTTACGCTTTTGGAGTTTTTTTAACAGAGTCGAATCAGCTGATTGGGGAGGTTTCGGCAGCTTTTGTGGAGCGTTCTCCGGCAGAGACGTGTATGATCGGGTATCAACTTGATCAGCAGTATAACGGGCAAGGGATCATGTCAATAGCTGTCCGCCAAGCTGCGCGTCTCTTGTTCGATGAGTATCAGTTCCACCGTTTGCGGGCCGAAGTCATGCCCGAGAATATCGGATCGATCCGCGTCTTGGAAAAAGCAGGATTCAGACAGGAAGGCATCGCAAAAAAGAGTTTGTTCATTAACGGTGCCTGGGAAGACTTCGTATTGTTTGCACTATTAAAAGAAGAACTCGAATGAGGGAAACGTTCGAGCACAGTCTTTTAGCCATACATCAGAATTGTCAAAGGAGAATGATTCATGCCCATGTCGACGTATTACCAGAATCTGCGTCAAAAAACAGGAAATCAATTGTTGTTCACACCGTCTGTCGGTGCCATCATCCGCGATGCATCGGGACGAATCTTATTCCAAGATCCGGGAGGTCCGTTCTGGAGCCTTCCGGCGGGCGCAATCGAACCGGGCGAGCCGCCGGCAAAAGCGTTGATCCGCGAAGTATGAAGAAACTGGATTGATTGTCCGTCCGGTCCGCTTGATCGGCTGTTTTGGAGGAGAGGCGTTTCGCCTGACCTACCCGGATCAAAACCAGGTGGAGTATATCGCCTTTATTTTTGAGTGTGATGTGTTGGAAGGAACGTTAACAGCGATTGACGGTGAATCCAAACAACTGTGTTATTTTGACAGGAAAGATCGTCCGCCCTTAGCGCTTCCTTATCCCGAGCATATTTTTGAAACAGGAACGGAAACTAGCTTTTTTGAATGGGAAGAAGCATGGATTGATCAATTAAAGGTGGAATACTCTATAAAAGACGAACATTGATGAAGTTTTGAATAGAAAAAATATGTTTTTTGGTGATTTTATTTTGACAAGCTTCCTAATGTTCGATATAGTATCCAAGTACGAACGTTACTATTTAATTAATAAAAAATATTCGTTATTTGGGGTGCTAGTGATGGATGTAGTATTTGATTATGAAGATATTCAATTAATTCCTGCAAAATCAATCGTAGGAAGCCGGTCGGAATGTGATACGACGGTTGAGTTTGGTGGACGACGGTTTAAGTTACCGGTCGTTCCGGCCAATATGCAGACGATCATTGACGAAAAAATTGCGACTTATTTGGCAGAGAACGGTTACTTTTACATCATGCATCGTTTCGAGCCCGAAACACGACTCGATTTTGTCCGGTCGATGCAAAAACGCCATTTGATTGCATCAATCAGTGTTGGCGTAAAAGCGGAAGAATATACATTCGTCGAGACGTTGGCACAAGAAGGCTTGACGCCGGAATACATCACGATTGACATCGCTCATGGTCATTCGGAAGCGGTCATTCGGATGATCCAACATATCAAACTGCTGTTACCGGACAGTTTTGTTATTGCTGGAAACGTCGGGACACCGGAAGCCGTTCGTGAACTGGAACACGCCGGAGCAGACGCGACAAAAGTTGGAATCGGTCCAGGTAAAGTGTGTATTACGAAAATTAAAACGGGATTTGGTACGGGAGGCTGGCAATTAGCGGCATTGAGATGGTGTGCCAAAGCGGCCAGTAAACCAATTATCGCTGATGGCGGCATCCGGACCCACGGCGACATTGCAAAATCGGTTCGTTTTGGGGCGACGATGGTGATGATCGGTTCGCTGTTTGCGGGACACGAAGAGTCTCCAGGTGAGACGCACGAAGTTGATGGATTACGCGTTAAAGAATATTTTGGTTCGGCGTCCGAGTTTCAAAAAGGTGAGAAAAAGAACGTCGAAGGAAAAAAAGTGTTTGTTGAACATAAAGGCAGCTTGTCAGAGACATTGATTGAGATGGAGCAAGATTTACAGTCTGCGATTTCGTACGCGGGTGGTAACAAGCTGCAGGCAATCAGGACTGTCGATTATGTGGTCGTCAAAAATTCAATTTTTAACGGCGATAAAGTGTATTAAGTCGGAGAAAGCGGCATCCTTACAGGGTGTCGCTTCTTTTTTTATTTTATTGAGAGCGCTTACTTGAAAGGGAAAAGGGTAAAGAGAATGGTGCATATTTTCAGAAAAATCCATTTAAAGGAGTGCTTTGAAGTGAGACTGGAAACGACGACTTACTTAGTAGACAAGTTTTCTGCTGTCCGCAATCAAACCTTAGCATTGATCGAACCGCTCGAACCGGAGGATTTTATTATTCAAGCCAGCCCGGATGTCAGCCCGCCGAAATGGCATATCGCACATACCACATGGTTTTTTGAGCGAATGATTCTCCAGGAATATGATGACCAGTATACGGTGTTTCATCCAAAGTATAACTATTTGTTCAATTCCTACTATAATTCGATTGGACCTTACCAACCACGTCATCAACGAGGTGTTCTGTCTCGGCCGACCGTTGAGGAAATACTTGCTTACCGAATGCATGTTGACAAAGCAATCTTGTCCCTGTTGCAACAAAAGCGAGAAACACTCGTTCAGCAAAAACTGGAGCAACTGATTGAAATGGGGCTGCAACATGAACAGCAACATCAGGAATTAATCCTAATGGACGTTAAGTACAACTTTTTCGTCAACCCCTTACTGCCTGCTTATCAAAATAAAACAGAATCTGAACGTACTCTGGACGTTGACGGTTCACCAACATTTAAACGGTTTGAAGGGGGACTCGTTGAAATCGGTCATGATGGTCAAGGGTTTGCCTTTGATAATGAAAATCCAGTCCACAAAACCTGGCTCAACCCGTTTGAGTTGGCAAGCCGACCGGTCACCAATCGTGAGTTTCTGGCATTCGTCGAAGCAGGCGGGTATGAACAGTCGGAGCATTGGTTGTCTGACGGGTTTCATGTCGTTAATCAACAAAGCTGGAAAGCACCTTTGTACTGGATGAAAAACGAACAGGGTGAGTGGTCCGTCTTTACCTTAAACGGAATCAAACCGTTATCTTTAGACGAACCTGTTTGTCATGTCAGTTTTTACGAAGCGGATGCCTACAGCCGCTGGTATGGAAAACGATTACCGACCGAGACGGAATGGGAGTACGTCGGACGGCAGGTTGAACAACGGGGGAATCTGATGGGAGAAGGGTCCTACCATCCTCGACCTGTCAGTTCCGATCTGCAAGAGATGACCGGCATGTTCGGTGATGTCTGGGAATGGACTGCGAGTGCCTATGCACCGTATCCGGGAAATCGGCCGCTTGAAGGGGCGTTAGGGGAATACAATGCAAAATTCATGTGTAACCAGATGGTGTTGCGAGGAGGCGCATGTGTGACGCCGGATGATCATATCCGCGAGACGTACCGTAACTTCTTTCCTCCGGATAAACGTTGGCAGTTCAGTGGTTTTCGGTTGGCAGGTGACCTTTAAATGAGTCAGCAGGTCAAAAGTTATGACATGTATACGAAGCAACACAATATGCGTCAGGAAGTGTTGTCCGGGTTATCGCAAGACAAGAAGACACTTCAGGCAAAATACTTTTATGACCAAAGAGGGTCTGAATTATTCAAACAAATTACACGACAACCGGAATACTATTTGACGAGAACGGAACTCGAGATTTTATCGCAGCATCAAGTGGCGATTGCCGATTGTATCGGACCGGTCCATACGCTGATTGAGTATGGAAGCGGCAGCAGTCGGAAAATCAAAAGTCTGCTCAGCTCATTGCATCAGTTGGAGGCATATATGCCAATTGATATTTCCAAAGAGTTTTTGATTCAATCGGCGCATCAACTTTCGCAGGACTACCCGACTTTGGATATCAAAGCCGTATGTGGTGATTATTCGACGCCGCTGGTCCTGCCGATTGAAGACAAGCTGAAAAAAGTGATTTTCTTTCCCGGGTCAACCATCGGCAATTTTGATCCCGACGAGGCGGCTGCTTTTTTGAGTCGTTCGTGTCAACTGCTGGAAAAGGGTGACGGATTTTTGATCGGTATTGATACGAAAAAAGCGGCAAGTGTTCTCGACGAAGCCTATAACGATCAGGCGGGTGTGACGGCACAGTTCAATTTGAACATTTTACAGCATATCAATGAATCACTGGACGGAACATTTGACCTGATAAGGTTCGAACATGTTGCGTTTTATAATGAGGCGCTTGGCCGGATTGAGATGCATCTGAGGAGTCGGGTCGATCAACTGGTGACCGTCGCGGGTCTGACGTTTAGTTTTAAACAAGGTGAAACCATCCATACGGAAAATTCCTATAAGTACAGTGTGGATGACTTTCAAGTGTTGGCCAGACAAAATGGATTTACTCCGGTCACATATTTTACGGATCGAAACCAATATTTTAGTGTCCATTATTTAGAAAAGGCATGACGACAAAGAAACGACCATCCGATGGCGGATGGTCGTTTCTTCGTCAGGTCAGTCGGCTTCCGTCCGGAATCGGGTGTTCCGGGCAGACCAACACGGGCATGAGCTGATCGAGAGAACCTAACTCGAGAATCCGACCGGATGAGCCGACGACGAGTCCCGGGACGTTCAGAGCGACAAGTGCTTGTTTGCCGATGATTTCTTCGTATTCAAAACGTGTTTCTTTCCAATCGAGGAACAAGGACTGTTGAAATTCTAGGAAATCGATCAGCAGTAACAGTAAAGCGGGTTCTTCGTCCGAAGTCCGAAGTGAACGAATTGTACCGACACGAATGTCGAGGGATTCCAGCTGATCAAGATTCACAAAAGGTTTAATCGGATGCACATTCAACTCTCCTTTAATATCTCGAATTAAGAACGTTTGTTCTTGTTTATTAGCGGGTATAGACTATCAAGAAGGTAAAAGTTCGTTTGTTGTTCGCTCATTGCGGTAAATAATCCTCCAGATTGATATCGAGTTCTTGTCCTAACGCTAACTTCGCTAATTCACGCCCCAGATAAGGACCAATCGTTAAGCCGGAGGCTCCAAGTCCGTTTGCGACCAATACATTCGGATGAGTCGCGAGTCGTCCGATGATCGGTAAGGAATTACTGGTATAAGGACGAAGTCCGACACGCATCTCATTGATTTTCGAGTCTTCCAGTGCAGGGGCAACCGGCAAGGCACGTGTCAATAAAGCATGCATGCCCTTGACGGTTGGTTGGAGGTTATAGTCAAGCTGCTTCTCATGCGTGGAGCCGAGTGCCAATTTTCCATCCTCGATCGATACAAGGTACAGTCCACGTTGCCCCATGATGACAGGCCATTGTTCTGTCTGTTCCGCTGTGATGTCCAGATGGAGAATCTGCCCTTTTTCAGGACGGATGTCAAGTTCAAGATGCAACGGTTCCAATAACTCATTGACCCAGACTCCTGCCGTCAAGATGATCTGCTCCGCGTAATGCATTTCATCCTCAATTCGGACACCTTTCACTTGACCGTCCACAACGATTAACGAGGCATCTGCTTCAACCACCTTCGCCTGCTGTTTGAGGGCGCCACGTTCTAGTGCAGCGCGTAACGCACGTCCGTCAACTCGTGCTCCGCCGGAAACGAATAATGCATCCTCGACATATTCAATCAACGGAAACATCTGTTGCACGCGATCAGCGGTCAAACGCTCGATTTGCTGGATCGCCGGCGCCTCGGGAAAACGATTTTCAGCAATGACCTGCATTTTTTCGATTTTTGATGTTTCGTGTAAAGCGATGGCGCCTACTTTTTGATAGCCGGTCGTCGTCTCACCAAGTGCCTCGAGTTCCGGAATCAAGGTGTCATAATAATGAGCACCGTTATTGGCTAACCGATACCAAGCCTTGTTCCGACGTTGCGTCATCCAAGGACAAATGATTCCGGCTGCGACGTGCGTGGCACGACCCACTTCTTTCCGGTCCACCAACAAGACGGATGCTCCTTCTTTCGCTAAATGATACGCGGTTGAGGTGCCGAGAATACCTGCCCCGATCACGATATGGCTGTACATGTTTTTCATCTCATTTCTAAAATAATCTAGTTCAAGTGTAAAGAAAAAAACGGCAAAGAACAAATACGAATGAGTAGCTGAAAACAGCACATTCAAATATGGGGAATGATGGGAAAATAAAACTTTTTATCAGAATGTTTCGTATACTCAATATAAACCTACATTTCACACGAAATTTACGGTTAGAAGTTGCCTAATTCGGAAAGATACCCTTATAGGCATCACGTCCCGACATCATCGACTTGAGCATGGAGTCACCATTGAAGGAGGGGAAGGCAATGAACATTAGTCGCGCCATTGTACGCAAACGCTACACGGATCACACTTTGTTTTATTCTGCCATCCTAACTTGGAAGTTGCTTTTCTTCCTGCCCTTACTCATGTACGTCAATAGTGGGTCGGACCATGTTTTTCGTCTTTATTTTGTTCCTTATTTGACGGTCATTGTTTTATTTCGTGTCATGACCTACTTTGCCACGTATAAAGCTTCCTTTATGGAAATGACCGAGATGGGCTTATCTGTGTTCCTGATCATCGCAGATTTCTACTTGGTTGCGTTATTTGATATTCCATTACCGTTTGGGATGGTCATCATGTTGTTATCAATCTTGCATTTTACTGCTGCGTTCAGTCGTTTTCGTTGGTTTCGTCGTCGGCTTTGGCTCAACCGTCATTTGGAGATCTTGAATTTTCTGACCGATCATGGTGAGACGCCGATCAAGATTGCCGTGGTATCTGAAGACGAGATGCTTGTGACGACAAAAAGCGGCAAAGAGTTCACGTACCGTCATGTTTACTGGAACGGCTTTTACTTCGAACGCGGATAAAATAAAAAGACTGTAGACTCAGCGCTACAGTCTTTTTTTGATGGAAAAGGCATCGATTGTTTGCGATACTGAAGGCACAGTAACGAAAAGTAGGTGAACGTTTATGATACGTTGTCTTCTTGTGACGACCAATCATCAAGTTTTAGTGGATACGCATTTGAATCGACTGCACGAACCAAATATCAAATGGTATTTTGTTGATTTTGACCAACCGACGGAGCATGAGAAACAACAGCTGGTGTCGGCATTTGATTTTCACCCGTTGGCGCTTGAGGACTGTTTTCAGTACTTGCAACGCCCGAAATTGGAATATTATGAAGGGTATAGCTTTTTTGTTCTGCATGCCTTAGATACGGAATCGCTAAAAGGGAAAGAAATTAATCTGTTTGCTAATGAGAAGTATGTCGTTTCTTACCATGAAGAACCATCAAGCGAGATTGATTTGGTGTTCAATGCCTTTCAACGGATTCATGGCGACCATGAACACTGGACGATCGAGATTGTACATAAAATCATGGATAAGATCGTCGATGGCTATTTTCCGATTGTGCATGCATTGGAAGATAAGATTTTTTCACTCGAAGGACGTTACGAACAGCGCGGAAACGATAAACGCATCATGGAAGACATCTTTGATATTCGATCCGATTTGTTGGAAGTGGCGCGAACGATTTTACCGATGCGGGATTTGTTATACCGTGTCGGTGAATCAAGACGACTGGCGATCCATGCAAATAAAAAAGCCTTTTTCCAAGATATCTACGATCATCTGCTGAAACTCAACGACATGATCGAGTACAACCGCGAGATGACTTCCGAATTCCGGGACAATTTTATTTCGCTCAACTCATACCGGATGAACAATATCATGAAGACGTTGACGATTTTTACGACGATTTTCATGCCCTTGACGTTTATTGCCGGGATTTACGGCATGAACTTTGAACATATGCCGGAACTGACGACGAAGTATGGCTATTTCTTTGCTTTGGGCGGAATGGCGATGATCTCGATTAGCATGATTGTGTATTTCAGAAAAAATCATTGGTTTGATGAGTGAGGGGGAAAGCGGTTGGATATTCGACAATTACGATTTTTTACGACCATCGTGGATCAAGCGTACAACTTAACCCGTGCCTCGAAACACCTACATATTTCGCAACCTGCACTCAGCCAGCTGGTCCGCGATTTTGAAGAGTCAGAGCAAGTCGAACTGTTTGAACGCCATCATGGACGCCTGACCGGTCTGACCGATGCGGGGCGACAATTTTATGAAGACGCGTTAAAAGTGTTACGCCAACATCAAGTCATGATGGAACATCTGCATGAGCGATCCAATCTGATGCGGGGGAAAGTCCGGCTCGGCATTCCGCCTGTCATCTTACCGGTCCTGTTCTCGCAACTCATCCCGAAGTTGATGGCAGAACATCCGGGTATTGAGTTGGAAGTGATTGAAGAAGGGGCATTTGAATTAAAACGCCGTCTGTTGCTCGAAGAATTGGACTTAGCGATTTTGATTGAGCCGGGAGAGTCGTATGGAATCGAACGTTACCGGTTGATTGAAGATGAGGTCGTCGTCGCGGTCCGTCCCAGCCATCCGCTGAGTCAGCAACAGAACGTATCCTATCAAGAGTTGGCAGCAGAACCGCTTGTCATTCTCAATGACAGCTTCATGTTGCATCATCAAATTCTGTCGCAGTTTCGAAACGTTCAGGTGGAACCACACATCTTCTTTACGTCCGGAGCTTGGGATTTGTTGATCGGGATGGTCCAGGAACTGGATGTCGTGTCGATTTTACCAGAACCGATTTTACGGTTTCATCATGCAGAAGATATCCGAATTCTTCCGTTTGACCCACCGATGTTATGGGACGTCTCTCTCAATCATTTGGCGGGAGTCGAACAACGGCCGCTCGTCAGTCATGTCCACGAGTATGTCTTACATTATTTTAAATCGTACTGGCCGCATCCTTCCGGTCGAGAGGGAACGGATTGAACTACCTCCACCTACGCTTTGCTCAGAGGTGGAGGATTCCTGAGTTATCCGACCTACCGGTCGAAAATTTATCAGGCTAACCCCGTCGTCCCGACGGTTGAAGAAGCTAAGATGCGTTCTGCTTCTTGTTTGAGATTCAGTCCTGCATTCACATCCCGGTCGTGATGGATCCCGCAACTCGGGCATGTCCATTCACGCAAGCCAAGATGTTTCACGTCTTTGTGTTGATGTCCGCAACTCGAGCACAGTTGGCTCGAAGCGAAGGTCTTGCCGACCTTCACGACGGTCTTCCCGTACCAGTCTGCCTTGTACTCCAGCATGCGGAAGAACTCCGACCAACTGACGTCCGAGATGGCCTTGCTCAACTTGCGATTCCTCTGCATGTTCTTCACCTGCAAGGTCTCGATCCCGATGACGTCGTGGCTTTTGACGATCTCGGTCGATACCTTATGCAGGAAGTCGGTGCGCTTGTTTGCAATCTTCTCGTGGATACGGGCGACTTTCCGTTTCTGCTTCTGATAGTTCTTCGCCTCGGACAGCTTCACTTTCTTGTTCAAGGCGATGCGTTGACGGCGGGAGAGCTTGCGCTGCTCGTGCGCCAGTTTCTTCTCGAGGGTACGGAAGTAACGGTCGTTCTTATAGACCGTGCCGTCCGACAGGATGGCGAAGTTCTTGAGTCCGACGTCAACGCCGACAGATGAACCGGTCTTCGGCAGCTCGTTGATTTCCTGCTCGACGAGCAGGGAAACGAAATATTTGCCTGAAGCGTTACGTCGGATCGTGGCGTTCAAGATACGTCCTGTGATCTGTTTCGAATGGACGAAACGAACCCATTTCAGCTTCGGAAGTTTGAGCTTGTTGCATCCAATCAATACTTCAGGAAGCTGGTTTTTGCCTTGGATGTTGGTCTTGTACGACTGGACGGGATTACGCTTGGACTTGAAACGAGGGTGTTCGTTCTGCTTCTTGAAGAAGCGGTCAAACGCATCAGCAAGATGTTTGACGCTGATCTGAACAGAGGTACTATCCACTTCCTTCAACCAGTCGAACTCCTGCTTCAACACAGGAATTTCTTTGGAACAAGAACCGTAGGACAGTCCTTTTCCAGTGGTCTTGTACAACTCATCCCGCTTCGCCAAGAAGTGGTTGAAGATGAAGCGCGAACATCCAATCGTCTTCGCGATCAGGATTTCCTGCTCTTTTGTGGGGTAGATTCTGAATTTGTAGGCCTTGTGCTTCAACACCATTTTTCACCTCCTTCAAAGAGAATATACCCGAAAAACAGGCTGGCGATTCATCTCCCACTTTCACTAGGGCTTCGCCCTTAACGTTTAGAAGTGGGCGTATTCTCGCCTAATTTTGATAAAAAAAATCCCGGACGATTCGTGTCTCTTTCGATAAGAGGACGAAATCGGTCGGGATTTTTGTTGACGTTTGGCTGGTATCAAGACGAGGACGCCGGTAACAGCTGATTGATTTTCAGTTGGGCTTCTTTAAATGGAGCGAGCGGATTCGGAGCGCTCAAGGTATCGCGTTCGACCTCGATTTGCTTCCGTAACGTGTCTTTCAGTGCTACATACATCGCATCGAGTAAGACGATGACGTGGTGATGGGCGATAGTACGTAACTGTTGTTCCTCGGAGTCCAGATATGCGGTGGCGTCCGGTTTCGTCATCTGCATCAAAGCGTCTTTTAATTGTTCTTTTTCGTTTCGTTCAAAAAAGACTTTGGTATTTCGGAAATACTGTTTCACGGATTCGTAAGGTGTTGGGTCAAGAAACGGTCCCGTAAAGCTTACCGCCGGCATTGAAAACGACTCGAATGGAGACAATTGGAAGGACGGGTTCAATTTCCTCGCAAACTGTTCTTCCTCTTGGAAACGTTGGTCCATGGCAGTTTTAATCCAATTGTCGATCCGGAAATGGGTCACTCGCAGTTCTTGTTCAAAATCATACCGCAAGAAGCCGAGCAATTCCTCCAAGGCTTGTTGTAAAGCCTGCTGTTTCGTGGCATTCGCAAACCGGACCGGATGATAGGCTTCTTTGAAGAAGTCCGGGAACCGGTAATAAATACGCTGATTGACATGGTGCAACAACTCATGAATTTCAGCAGCTAACGCATGCCGTAGCAAGTCGGGGCGATGATCCGCGAAATGTGTCTCAATCGTTGCCGTGATCTGGTCGAGTTCTTCCAGACGGCTCTCTTTTCGTGCAATATTGGATTCGGTTTGTGCAATCACTTGTCCCAACCGATGGACGGTTTTTTCCGTCTCATCCGATAAGGCTTGTAAGGCGAGCCCTTTCAGGTCTTGTTCCAAAAATTGATGGAACACTTCTTCGAATGCGGAAAGCCCGGATTGCTGGCTGTTTCCGGTCTGTTTTTCGGACAACGCCTGCAGGCTGGAGACACCGAACAGGCGCGGCGCCCGAATTCCGAACCGTTGCAATTCGGTCCCGACATACTGTAAGACGTCTTGCTTTTCGGACTCTTGACTAGCTAAATCAATGGCATTGACGATAAAAAACATCTTGTCGAGTTCAAACGCATCCTTGACGCGCCCGAGCTGGATGAGAAATTCGCGGTCGGCGCGAGCGAAGGCGTGGTTGAAGTACGTGACGAACAGAATCGCATCGGCATCCTTGATATATTCGAAAGCGACATCGGTATGGCGGGCATTGATTGAATCAGCACCCGGTGTATCGACCAATGTAATCCCGAGACGCGTCAGGGGACTGTCGAAATACAAGTCGATAATATCGACAAAACAACTGAGGTGTTCTTGGGCGACATATTCCGTGAACGTTTTCCGGTCAACGGTTTGAGTCGTACCGATGAACGGTTGAACAATCGGATAACCGGTCGAAAAGGCACGTAAAAATGAAGCGTTTCGTAACTCCTGTTCCGAACGGCTTTCAATCCAAGCGAGTGCGTCGGTAAGTGATTCAACGGATGCATCGAATTTATGCAGCACGTCATTCAAATCGCTGAGCAACTCCTGCTCGGTTTTAAACAGGATCGTCGCCGTCTCATGCGGATGTTCCGGACTGACCGGATTGATCCGGTTGATCGATGCCGTCGTCGGGTTAGGTGAAACCGGTAAGACCGCATGTCCGAGCAACGCATTACAAAACGACGATTTACCGGCGCTGAAGGCGCCGAACAAAGCAATCGTAAACGTACTCGCGGTGACCCGAGTCAACTTGTCTTCGAGATAGGCGACCGTTTCTTCGAATCCGGGCACTTGTGACAAAATGTCCTGGATCTGCTTAATTTCATGAAGCGAGTAGGACGGCGCTTCTTTGGACGTTGTTGTTACCGGCTGTTCGACCGTCGCCGCTGTTTCTTTGAGTGATTCAAGTGGTGTAAACGGAACGACATCTTGTTCTGTCCGGATCAGTTTTTGTTTCCATGCTACTACTTGTTGCCGGGCAAGTTTCACTTGATCATCCGAAGGCGCGGCTGCTTGTTCGAGATAGGTCGTCATTCCTTGACGCGTCGCTGTTTCCGTCGTCAACAGTTCACGTTTTTGACGCAAGACATCTCGATCGGCCAGTAACGCCTGCACGGCTGTTCCATCCGTCTGTTCGAGTTCCACACGAACGGCGTCCCGCCACCGGTTTGTTTCTTTGACATACCAGGCACTGGTCTGGCTGACGACCCGGTTCGTAAATTGCAGGACGGATTCGCCCGTGATCGTGATGCCTTCTTGCAACGCCTCTTCGATCACGTCAAGCGGAGGATCAAGCGGAAACTGATCGATTTGTAACGACTGCGTATCCGACAACAAGCCGGCTTCTTTCAACGACTGCTTCATCAGTTTACGCAGGTGCAAAGCGACTTCCGAGGTCGTGACGGACTGCAACGCATGCAACACGTCTTCGGCAATCTGTTGCTGGGTCTCCTGCGTTTTCTTGGCACTTTTGAAAAAGCCGACTTTAAACGTCGGCTGACGTGATTCAAGAAACGTCTTCATCTTTTCACGGAGTTCAAACGGCATCAACGTCGCATTTCGAAGCAAACTTTCGCGGTGTTTGGAGAAGCGGCTGACCCATTGTTCCGGTGACATCAACTGGATTTGTTGCTCGATCTGTTCCAAGCGTGAGAAGACCGTATCCGGATGGAGTTGTTCTTCGCGTGTCAGCTGTTCCTGACTGGCTTGTTCAGCTTCTTCTACCCGGGTCTGCAAGTAGGTGACGTGTTCTTGATGCAGGCTTTCGAGCGTCGTCGCCGCGGACTGGAGCAGTTTCGGTTGAACGTCCCGGATACTTTGCTCCACCAATTGTTTGACCGTCGCAAAATCGTTGTCCGGATGTTCAGCTTCGCGCAAGCTTGTAAAGAAGATTCCTTTTGGTTCAACACCGTGTGCTGCGAATGACTGGCGGACAGAACGTTTAAACGACGCAAACGATAACTCATTGGACTGGTGTTTATCAATTTGATTGACGATTAGGTACAGCTCAGGAACGGAACCGAGCAATTCCTTCGTGACCATGAAATTCAATTCGGACTGAACATGATTGTAATCCATGACATAAAAAATAATATCGGCTAAGTGTAAAGCGGATTCGGTAGAAATTCGGTGTGCATCGTCCACGGAGTCGACACCCGGTGTGTCCATCAGGACCAAACCGTTTGGCAACGTCGATGCCGCATGGGTGATGTCGATTCGTTCGACCGTTCCATCGCGTCCTAACGTCTCGAGGTGAGACAACTCATCAGACGTCAGCTTGACGGACGGACGATCATGGAAATGGACGATTGCGGCATCGTGCTGATCATGTTGGACCGTTATGATATTCGCGCTCGTCGGAATCGGACTTGTCGGTAAAATCGATTCGCCCGTCAACGCGTTGATCATACTCGATTTTCCGGCGGAAAAGTGACCGGCAAAAGCAATCGTAAATTCACGTTTTAATAATTTTTTTGAAAATTTATCTAGTTTATCCAGTCGGAGTTGGTCCGACGAGGGGTGAATGAGTGTTGTCAGAAGCGCGGTCGCTTCTATCTGGTTCGTTAATCGTTCTTCGAATGAGCGCATGCGTATGAAACCCCTTTCTTACAGTCATATTTTAGTGTAGCATGGTTATTTTGTGTTCGTCATCTGCTTAGAAGTAAGTTGTTGACGTTCAATCTATTTGAAGTATTCAAACTGACGTTTTTTTTATGATTTATGCTGATAAAGCAGGAGCAAACAGGCAAGAGCTGTCAGATTTTATATTACTTAATGAAACAAAACATGACTGGAGTTCTCTCGAGAGGAGGACTCCAGTCATGTTGGTCGAAAGTAATGATTAATTGGGTTCAGGAACAATCATTTCGGATTCATCCGGACGTTCTTCAGTCGTTTGCATAAGTCGGAGCAGGTGTAATTTAAACAGATACATCACAAGTAAATGGATATTGGCTTGCGTCGTTTTATACAGCATCCACGGTAAAGCGGGCACATATTCATGGATGGCAATGAGACATTCTTGGGAACCCGGGATTTGACGGAACTCGATCCGGCCTTTGCTGCCTTCTTGTACTTGGGCGAATAGTCCGCCTGTAATGCGGTACGTCGCTTGTTGGGCATCTTGGAACGGTTCCTTCGTTAACTCCAGCAAGGGTTGATCCAAGAAGGGAACTTGAATCTGGACAAGCGTTTCGTCCGCCAGGTGTGACGTCAGAAATGGTTTGGCGAAAGACGACAACCAGTCGACATAATCATCGGCTGCCCAGTTCGCATCCCGGCCTTCCGGAAGACGAACCCGTTGGACGGACCGGACATCCAGTGATTCGGGCTTCTTCGATGAACCCGACGAGCCTTTTTTCTGTTGCTTCTCTTCTTGTTCTTCTTCGAGTGCCATCCGAACCGACTCTTCAAAAGAAATTTTCCCGTTACTGATTCCATCGACCATCTTTTCGGGATCGGCGACCATTTCATGTACCATACTTTCAACGAGTGGATAAACCGTCTCTTTCGGTTCACCGGAAACTAAGGTGACCCAAAGCCGCGACAGGTTGACCGTCATGAACGGTAAATCAAAGGTCGGTTGTTTTTTGCCGATCACTTCAGCCGTTTTTAAAATCATTTCTTTATAAGTCATCGATTCGGGACCACCGATGTCGATGGCTCGATCTTTCAGGTCATCCCGTCCGACGCTTGCGCCTAAAGCATGGATTACGTCAGGCAGGGCGACCGGGTGCGTTTGATTGCGCGTCCATTCCGGAAGTAACATCACAGGCAAGCGTTTGACGAGCTTAGATAGAATCGGGAAGGAAGAACCCTTTGGTCCGACGATCAAAGCGGCGCGAATCGTCGTCACCGGTGTTCCGTAAGCTCCAAGCACCCGCTCGACTTCGAGACGGCTTTTCAGGTGGCGCGACAAATCTTCTGTTTCTTCGGGGATGATTCCGCTTAAGTAGACGATTTGCTGAATACCGTTTTCTTTGGCGGCACGGGCGTAATTGTCAGCCAAAATCAAATCCATGTCTTCGAAAGAACCTTGCGTCAGCTTGGCGGACGGCATCATCGAATGGACCAAATAGATGGCGATGTCTGCGCCCTGTAATCCGTCAATCGTATCGTTGAGTGAAAAGAGATCGCATGACCGCCACTCGACGTTTGCCTCATCATCCTTGTCGTCGCCGTTCCGGGACAGCGCAATGACATCATATTTTTTCTTTAATTCATTTAATAAATTATGTCCGATATATCCTGTGGCTCCGGCGAGCGCCAGTCGTTTACGTGGTTGTGTCATTTGATTTCCTCCTTGATTAGCACTACTTGACCAATTTACCCGAATCGACCGCTTCGTAATCCAAACAAGTGTTTTCAAAAAATAAGGCTTCAGTCGTTAAAAACAGGGAAAAGAAAAAACAGGAAACACAATCAAGGATTCAGCAGCAGTATACTCTGCACATTTACTTTTAGTTTAGGGAGAGGGACGAAGATGAATGCAGTCTGTTTCTTAGATGAACACCACTATAAACGCTATCACATGATTTTGAGACGGTTAAATGCAAGGAATCGGTCAAACCATTCGTTTCAGTCGATCTTGTTTTTGGCAACGGGTAACTTACAATTGTTGCAACTGTTCAGTGATTATTTTTTTCCGGAGACGGGTGAATTTTTTTATCAAGAGTTGCTAGCGGAACCGATTGATAACCGGATTCTCGAAGTCGAACGTCAATTGCTGGTTCAGTTGTATAATGGTCGCACGACCTTGACCGTCATCGAGGTGATCGACCAGTTGAATCCGAAAGACTTGGAACTTGCGTTAGGGGCCATTCAAATCCGATCATTCGGCGCGGATGAAGGTATCGTCCACCGGTAACAAAACTAATCCCATAGCTGACCGTAAAAGAAGTGGAATCGTTGATGATTCCACTTCTTTTTTGTGAGTCTCATATTCTTTACCAAAACAAAAGAAGAAACGCTAAAAGATGTTTGTGACATCAGTTTATTATCATAAAACGGTATCCGAATAAAAGCTAAGCTTGTTTATTAAGATTTGATTGAACGGGAATCAACCTGGAAATAAGATGTAAGTAACAGGAAATATGTGACGACCATCGTCTGAAATCTACGATGAGACGGGAGATGAGTGAACGTATGCAACTCAAACAATCGATTTATTTTCATTCGCCGATTTTCATTCAAAACATCTTGACGACGATTTATGGGCGCGTTTTGTACCAAGAACGATATGGAAGCGTGTATCAAAAACGTTTTCAAGAATTAAAGGAGAAAGAACAATTTCGCGTCAACGCTGAAAAAGAACAATTGAACCGTCTGAATCAATTTCTGACGTTTTGTTACGACTACAGCACTTATTATAAAGAGCTTTTCGACGGAGCGCGGATTTCCTTACCGTTTCAACAACTTGAAGAGTTGAAGCAAATTCCTGTATTAAGCAAAGAACTGTTACGGACACGCAATGCAGATATCCACGCTAAAGTCCGGGCACCGATTCTTGGGAAAACTGGAGGGACGACCGGAAAGTCGATTCAAGTCCACTATACAAAAGAAGACATGCAAATCCGGATGGCGCACCTGGATTATTTCAAATGGACGCATGGCATTGAGCGCGGGATGCGCCGGGCCAGTTTTACCGGTCAAGTGCTTGCGGCAACGAATCAAAAATCACCGGTCTATTGGCGGATGAACAAAACGATCAATCAAATGCTGTTTACAATCAAAAACATCAATCCGCAGACGGTCGCTTCTTACATCGAACAATTGAACCGGTTTGACCCAGAATCGATTGACGGATTACCGTCCGGTATGATTGAAGTCGCCCGGCATGCGAAAAAATATGGCATCCCCTGCACGTTCCGACCAAAAGCAATTTTCCCGACGGCAGAGATGATGACGGCCGAAGAACGAAAATTGATTGAAGAAGTGTTTCATGCTCCGATTTTTGATCAATATGCCTCATCCGAAGGGGCACCGATCGTCGCTGAATGCCGTTACGGAAAAAAACATCTGCATTATGAAATGGGCATTATCGAAGTTGAGGCAGATGGGCAGATTCTTGTGACGAGTTTTGACACACATGGCACGCCTCTCGTCCGCTATCGTGTTGGCGACCGAATGACACTCAGTGAAGAAACATGTCAATGTGGTCATGCGGGTCCGATCATCGCATCGATTGATGGGCGCGGACACAGTTTCATTCAATTGAAGGACGGCCATCGCATTTTTGAAGGCGAACTTGCCGGTATCGTTCGTGCCTTTCCGAACTGCATCGAACGTGTCCAATACATCCAAGCAGATGAAGAGGAAGTCGTCATGCTGTATGTACCGGACGAACGCTGTTTTAAAGAAGAACATGAAAAAGAGCTTTATTTTGTCTTGAAGCGGTTGTTTGGGGGACAAATGGAGGTTCTCTTGCGAGCGGTTCCGGAAATCCCAAAAGAAATCAGTGGCAAGACGCTGCTGATTAAACAGTTAATTCCGGAAAGCTTATAGTAAATAAATATGTAAAAAAAGCAGATTTTTCCTGATTTTAAAAGGAAATGATCTGCTTTTTTTATGTTGTCAAAAGAGTCGCAAACTGTAAAAAACGGTAAAATGCTAGCACATTTCAAGGGAACCGGATGATTTTGTCATGTAGTTGTCAGAAAAGCGACATAAGCTAAAGGTATCAGATAAGTTCAGATTTATTAAAAGTGGATAAGTGATCGATTCATTGTTCGAGTGGTCGGCGATCCAGTCGTTGTTCGAAAGGACGTGCGCAGATGGGAATCAAAGAGCAAGTGTATCTGTATTCACCTGTGTTCCTACAAAATCTTTTGACGACATTGTACGGCTATCAGTTGCAGCGGGACCGGTATGGACCGGCGTATCAACAGCGGTTTCAGGAATTGATGGACAAACGGGCAGAAACGATCGATGTCGCAGCGGATCAATTGAAGCGGCTCAATGAGTTTTTGTTGTTTTGTCAGCATCACAGTCCTTTTTATGAAGCGTTGTTTGCAGAATTGAACCTGCAATTGCCGTTCGAGAAGCTGACGGATCTGAAGCAGATCCCACCACTTGAAAAAGAAACGTTACGGCAACACATCGGATTGGTCCGAACGGATCTGCCAGCCCCGATTATCGGCAAGACAGGCGGCACGACCGGAAAGTCGATTCAAGTCCATTATACGAAGGCCGACATGCAGATTCGAATGGCCCATCTGGACTACTTCAAAGCGACGCATGGAGTCGAAAAAGGAATGCGACGCATCAGTTTTACGGCGCAAGCCCTGGTTTCGGAACATCAGCGGACCCCCGTTTACTGGCGGATGAACCGAGCGCTCAATCAATTGTTGTTCACCGTCAAAAAAATCAGTCCGCGTACGATGACCGCCTATCTGCAAGCGATCGACGAGTTTGATCCGGAATCGATTGACGGCTTACCGTCCGCGATGATTGAACTTGCCTATCATGCGAAACGAGAAGGAATTGAGCTGTCATGCCGGCCACGCGCCATTTTCCCGACGGCCGAAATGATGACACGAGAAGAACGGCAATTGATTGAAGACGTGTTCCATGGACCGGTTTTTGATCAATATGCTTCATCAGAAGGGGCACCGATCGTCTCGAATGCCGGTGCGGACAAAAACATCTGCATTACGAGATGGGCATCATTGAACTGGAAGCAGACGGAGAAGTGCTCGTGACAAGCTTCAATACCCACGGTACACCGTTGATCCGCTACCGGGTCGGAGACCGGATGACCAGCAGTGGGAAGACGTGTTCCTGTGGTCATCCCGGTCCTGTGATTGATTCAATTGACGGTCGAAAACGGGGCTATCTCATTAAACCAGACGGTCAAAAAGTATTTGAAAGTCAGCTGTCGAGTCTCGTTAAAGTGTTGCCGAACAGCGTTGAACGGGTCCAGTATATTCAAAACAGTGAACGGGATATCACGTTTTTGTACATTCCGGATTGGACACGTTTTTCGTCGGAACACGAGCAGCAACTTTATCGTTTTTTGAAAACCTTACTGGGCGCAGACATGCAGGTGTCGCTTCGGGCAGTTCAAGAAATTCCGCGTGAAGTCAGCGGCAAAACGTTACTCGTCAAACAAATGATGGCCTAAAAGGCGGATCTTTTCGAAGATCGGTCTTTTTTTGTCGGATCATTGGCCTAGTTCAATGGAAATAGATGACAATCTCTTGTAAAATGGGAATCATTAGTGGACTAGGAGGAGAGGCATGAAACCAGGCCCTAGCATTTTGATTCTCGGGACGATGCACTTAGATCGTCCCGACAACGGTGATCTGCTGCATCCGGCGCCGATTATAGTGTCGGATGCAGACCGTCAACAGCAAATCCAGACACTGATCGACGTGCTGTTGACGTTTCGACCAACGAGAGTGGCGCTCGAGACGACGTCTGACCGACAAGCACAACTCGATCAAGACTATGCCGCCTATCAAGAAGGTACTTTTGAACTGACAGCCGATGAGCGGCATCAAATCGGGTTCCGGTTGGCCCGTCAAGCGAAGTTGCCACAGATAAACGGCGTCGATTGGAATCAATCGATTGAGGGAGTGCCAAACCTCAGTCAACTCGAACAGGAAAAACCGGTTGGATTTCATCAGATCATCTCGCGGGAAACCTTACGGATGAAACAACTGGATCAAGACATCATGGGGCTCGATTTTTTGACCTTCTTTCAGAAAATCAATCAACCAGACACGACACGGGGTATGCATCAGACCTATTTGGAACTCGCGCGTCTCGGGGAGACGGGCATGCAGTGGGTTGCCCGGTATTGGTATGTCCGGAATCTGACGATCTTTAAGAACATCCTCGCACTCGTCGAATCATCGGATGAACGAATTGTCGTGATTTACGGATTGGCCCATGTGCATCTACTGCAACAACTGTTAACAGACAGCGGTCTGGTCGAAGTGACGACACTCGACGACCTGACACGATAAGGAGAGAAGTCAATGTTATTTCATTACCATCTGTGGACGCCGTTCGTCGAAGAGACGGAACGATTTTATCAAAAGCTTGGTTTTCGCGTGACGCAACGAATTGGAAAACAGGACGGAACGTTCACGTCGTTTGACCCGCCACTTGACTGGGACGATTTCCGACATGAAAAGATTCTGTTTCGGATCATTGAGATGAAACGGGGCGCAATCAACATTACGTTTGGGTACGGAAAAAAAGTCGCCTTCGACCACATCGGCTTTTGGATGACAAAAGCCGAGCGGTTGGCGACACTTCAACGGGCGGAAACGTTGGGGTGGACGGTCCAGGCGAACGAACGCCGGACGTTTATTCAGACGCCTTACGGCTTTCGGATCGAATTGCAGACGTATCTGGATGCGATCGAATCACGATCGGGGGATCAACTTCTGCAGCTCGAGATTGCAACATCCAAACCGGATCTTGCAGCGATGTTACACCAGTTACTCGAGCGACCGGTTCCGGAAATCACGACGTCAGCAGCCGAGCAGACACGTTTGGTTGACGTGACGTTTTCCGGTGAGCATGCAAGACACGAGCAGGATCCAAACGGTTTGGAAGTGCGGACGGTGAGTCGGGTGCAGCGTTAATCAACGAGTGGATAGGTGACGAAGACTTTTAACGGATGCGCGTCTGTCAGCAAGCGCTCGAAACATGCGACTAGATCGCGGGAAGCGACCGTTTGTTCATACAGTTGCTCTAGCTGCGGAACGTGCGGTGCCGTCTCAAAAAACCACGCAGCATGAGTGCGGTAATCCCACCCGTCACTCGAGCCGACAATCCGCAATTCCTTTTCGTAAAAAGCCGACGTCAATGATAACGTCTCGTGATTCCCGTCCGACAAGATACAGAGCTGGCCGTGAGGAACCAATGCCTCCTGTAACAGAGCAAAAGCGTCCTGACGGGCCGAGCATTCGAATGCATGCGTAAACGTGTTGGAAAGTGGATCGTCGGGCTGAAACAAAGCCGTCGCGCCAAGTCGTAAAGCGAGGGCTGCCCGGACGGGATCCGGTTCAGAAACAATAATGCGTTCGACCTGATAATAGTAGCGGAGATAAAAAACAGTTAATAACCCCATGACCCCCATCCCGGTCACGAGTACAGAATCTGTCGGCAGGGGTGCTAATTTCCGTACGCCCTTCGCGGCGTCACACGACAAGATGTTCAGTACGGCAAGTTTAGCCGAAATCCCGTCCGGAACAGGAATAGCTTTTGACGCCTCGACAAGCGCGACGTCCCGGTGACCATAAAAAGCAAGCAACCGATCGCCGACCTGAAACTGGGTCACGTCTGTCCCGACGGCGAGGACTTGGGCATAGCTTTCGTAACCGGTCTCTTTCGGGTAGATCGGAAACGGGTCCGTTAGATCGTTGCCACGGATTTGCGGCAGTTCGGCGCCGATGCTGATAGCTCCAGCGATGGTTCGGACAAGCAATTCGTTTGCTTGCGGGGGAGGCAGTGTATGTGTAGTCCAAGCGACGGAACAAGCTGATGTCACCTGTAAGCGGTGCTGATTCATTAATAACCCTCTTTTCTGAAAAAGTGATTCATCTTCATGTAGTATAAGGTAAAAAAATCCTTTTCAGAATAAAAATATGACAATTTTGTAAGGTGTGTACTTTTGGAAAGTAACCTGTTTACCAATCAGGATATGCTATTCTAGACAAAAGACTGAACAAGAAGAGGAAGTGGCAGACATCGAACGCATCGAAATGTCGATTCATCGTGGATTAGTGGAATTAAAAAATTTAGATAAACGGATTCAAAAAGCACAGACCAAACCGTTCATCGGTGTTCATACCGGCAGTCAGGCTCCGGCAGGTTATCCGTCGGTCGTGACGTTTGCCGAAGAAGCCAGAGCCAATCTCCAATCGATTCGGGACTTGATGGAACGACGGAACCGGATCAAGTCGGCCATCACGGCGTCGAACGCTGTAACGGTCGTCCGGATTGCCGGGCGCGAGATGACCGTCGCCGAAGCCATCGACCGACGGGATGCCGGTCTGGTCTATGACCGTCAATTGTTGCAGACATTACAGACGCAACTCCGGCAGGTCGAGCAGACGATCGAGGAAGAACGTCAGGATATCACGCGTCGGGCTGACAGCCATATCGAGGCGACGTATGGTTCACGCGAGAAGGGCAATGCCGAGGAAATCGAAAAGTCACGGCGTTTGTTCCTTGAACGCTTGGAACCAAACTTGATTGATCCATCACAGTTACGTCAAGTAATCGCTGAGCTCGACGAGACGATTGACACGTTTGAGGCGGAAGTCGATTTCACACTCTCAGAAAGTAATACAGTCACGAAAATCTTCGCCTGATGAAAAAAATCCTTGTTTGTCCGATGATCCTGCGACCAAACACGCTTGTTTTGTGCGATAACAAAACGTCGGTGCGATGCACCTCACAGCGGTTCTGAATGGAACCTCAAGTGAAAGCTCAACGCTGACAGCTCAACGGATAACGAACAATGGTCAACGATCAAATGATCAAAGCTTAAAGTTGAATGAGCAAAGACGGATAAAATCCACGGTACAACGGAATGAGAGAGGATTTGTTTGTTGCCTCTAGGAACACCGCGTGGCTGGACAGACAAGGAACCTATATAAAAAATCGACTGAAGAGGGTGGGAAAGATGTTGTATTGGTTTTTGATCGTGCTTGATATGTCGAACATCGCGCTTGCGGCACTCATCATCGGACTCGTTTTGACCGTGAAGTACGGGCGGCTGTTCGTCCGTCGGGACATCCCGGGATCCAGTAAACGAATGGCAGCTGTCCTGTACACGGGTTGTCTGTTCGGTTTGAGCAGTATCGTCCTGCTGTATGCGTGACGAGCTATCCTTTTTTGATCGGAGTCATCCGTCTCAAAAAAGGTTTTTTTGGTTGTGGCACGAAGAAAATACAAACAGCTCTACCAGTTGAAGTGAAAAAAGGAGGAACTGAGGATGGACGGATTATTAAAACGCCGGATCGGGGCAGGCATCGTTGATTTACTCGTACAAGGAGTGGTTGCCGGTGTGCTCGAAGAAACCGTGTTGAAACGCGTCAAAAATAAGGCGGTTCATTCACTGATTACGGAACCGGCCGTCAATTTCCTGATCGAGACGACACAACTCGCGACAGGAAGCCGGCAAACTATCGGGCAACGACTGTTTCAGATTCAAGTCGTCAGTGACAACGGACAACCGCTCGCCGTCAAACAGATTGCGAAACGGATTGCTTACCGGGAAACGATTGCCCCGATCAAAACATGGAAAAACCGCAAAATTTATCTGCAGGACGGATCGGTGTTACCGGAGGATGAATTTGCCGGTACACGTGTTGTGCGGAAGGGAAAATAAAACAGTTGATTCGAAAAAAATCATATGAAATTACCGGGGACAGCAGATTTAAAATCTGCTGTCCCCTTTTCTTGTCGTAGTACTCAATAAGTGGTGCTAAACGAATATGTGGTGTGTTGAGAATATGGAGATCGTTGGTTGACGAGTGAGGATAAGATAAAAGGCTTCGAATCAAAGCACACACCAGAAACGGATTTTGTTCGTTGTTCACCTGCTTCAATAGACGGAATCCAGGCGGTAGACAAAAGAAATCCAGGTTGAGATGATTCAATGGTCATCCATCGACCGCTTAACGCTTCGTGAACGGCGATGACTGGTTTTTGACAAAACAAAAAATACGTATCTGTAAGGGATGCTGGCGTAGTCTCATCAATAAATAGGTGCTTCAAACGGCGTCCTAATTGAAAATCAAAGACTGTCCCCTTTGTCCGCATGAACCACGAATCGTTTAAAAGAGCATAGGTTGGATTAAGGAAATAAGAACTAGAAAATTTTAAATCGTGTTGTGAGATACTCTCTTTTAAATTTCCACTTAAGTTGAAGAAGATAAGACTTGCAAGTGAGAGACGTAACGGCTGCTTAGTCTTAGCAAAATACCGAAGTATCAGTTGATTATCATTGGTCAGAATATAAAGGATTTCTATGTGAATGACGTGAATGTTTATGAAAATCGTAGTACACAGACGAACGCCTATTCGATGTGTCGTCGTAAACGCTTCCCCTGTAAATGGAATTAGATGCAAAGATAAGTTTGTTTCACAAGGCATACTGGATACCGATAAGTCATATAGATGACCCGATAGCCCATTAAAAAGCGAATTTTCGAGAGACGACGATTTTAAATTTCCGAGGAGGATATCTTCTTGATGACCATTTCGGTCAGGCACAAGTAAACGCTGAATTTGTCCTCCTTTGCTTAAAATATCGACTTCGATTCCTCGACTATTCTTTAAACGATACTGTGTCGACTGATCTGCTAATTGATTAATTTCAACCTTCAATTTCTTTCCTCCTCTTTTCGAATGAAATAAACCGGGTTTTAACGGTATAATAAAATAATGGCAACAAATTAAGTAAAAATGTTTTATTGAATTTTACCATAAAATAATTATTTTTTACTAAAATTTTTTATCTTTAAATTAATCAAAATCAGAGGTGGATGGATGATGGCAACGATTAAGGATATTGCAAAAGAAGTTGGATGTTCGATTTCGACGGTTTCGCGTGTGTTAAATAATGATCCAACTTTATCGGTGGGAGAAGAGACGAGGACTAGAATTTTTGAAGTGGCAGAAGAGGTCGGTTATCGAAAAAAAACATTAAAAACGCTCGTGAAAAACATCGCTTTTTTGTACTGGTTGACTGACAATGAAGAGCTCGAAGACGTCTATTTTCAAACGATGCGGGTTGAAATTGAGAAAAAAGCACGCGAAAACAATATTGAATTGACGACATATAAATTAGAAGGCGGGATTGAGAAAATTCCATTTGATATCGACGGATTTATTGCTGTTGGTTCCTTCATGAATCGTGAACTGGAATATTTGAGAGAATTGACAACACACGGCGTGTTCATCGATTCTACGCCGGATCCGGCACATTACGACTCTGTTCGTCCGGATCTTGCGCAAATCACGCGCCGGGCAATCGAGGTGTTGGTGGAACAAGGGCATAAGAAAATCGGATTTATCGGCGGGACGTATCATAATCTTGATACGGATGCAGAGGAGATGGACGGACGGGAACGGGCTTTTCGTCAAGCGATGGAAGAACGTCAGTTGTTGCGTGAAGACTTCATTTTTTGCCGGAAGGGTTTTTCGGTGGATAACGGTTATTACTTGATGAATCAAGCGGTTGAACAGCTCGGGGAAGAGTTGCCAACAGCTTTTTATGTCGCGGCAGACCCGATCGCGGTTGGTTGTTTACAAGTCTTGAATGAACAGCAAATTGAAATTCCGAAACGTGTCAGCCTGATAAGTGTCAACGATACAAGCATCTCGAAATATGTATCACCACCTTTGACAACATTCCACATTGACTTGGAGGAAATCTGTCAGAATGCGATTCAGTTGTTGCTGGAACGAATTTTAAAGAAACGGAAAGTCGTCAAAACCGTTTACATCGGCGCTGAATTAATTACGCGTAAAAGTACGTTGTAAATAAGTTTAGTAAAATATTTTACTAAACTTATTTACAACGTTTTCTTGTGGTGTTATATTTTGAATAAGAAAACGCTTTCAAAAATACTTTTATTCTTTTCATAATATGACTCATAGGAGGAGTAAGAAGATGAAGAAAACCATTACATACATGACTGTCCTGAGTAGTCTGGCATTAACGGTCTCGCTCGCGGCATGTGGTCCCGGGGAAGAGTCGCAGGAGAAGAAGGATGAAACATCGGGTAAAGAAGCGAAGCTTATTGTCTGGGAAGACATTGAAAAAGGAGAAGGAATCAAAGACATCGTTTCAAAATTCGAACAAGACAACGGCGTTGATGTGAAAATCGTTGAAAAACCGTATGCCAAGCAAATCGAGGACTTACGATTAGATGGTCCGGCGGGGACGGGTCCCGATTTATTGACGATGCCAGGGGATCAGATTGGGACTGCTGTAACAGAAGGAATCATCATGGAGATGGATGTTCCGAAAGAGATACAGGCCATTTATACTGATGTTGCGCTCGATTCGCAAAAAGTGGATGGGAAACTCTATGGTGTCCCAAAAGCAGTGGAAACAACCGTTTTATACTACAACAAAAAACTGGTGTCAGAAGAGAAGTTACCGAAAA
This sequence comes from Caryophanales bacterium, assembly GCA_902363455.1. Taxonomy (GTDB): domain Bacteria; phylum Bacillota; class Bacilli; order Exiguobacteriales; family Exiguobacteriaceae; genus Exiguobacterium_A. The sequence continues at coordinate 1,137,328 of CABJAC010000001.1, forward strand.
CATTGGAAGAGTGGTATGCCTTATCCAAAAAAACGGCAACGGGGCAATCATTTGGATTTCTCGCTTTATTTGATCAAATTTATTATGCCCAAAGTGTCCTGAGCGGATATGGCGGCTACATTTTTAAGCAGGATGGCCAAGGGAAGTATCAGACGAAAGAAGTCGGGCTTGGGAATACCGGAGCCATCGAAGGTGCGACGTATATTCAAAAGTTTTACAAGGAAAAATTATTCCCGGCAGGCATCATCGGTGAGCAGGGAATCAATGTCCTCGAGTCCTTGTTTACGGAAGGGAAAGCGGCAGCCATCATCTCCGGTCCCTGGAATGTCGAGCCGTTTACGAAAGCAGGCATTGATTTCGGTATCACAAAATTGCCGGAACTTGAAAACGGGAAAAACATGAGTTCTTTCATCGGCGTCAAAAGTTATAATGTCAGTGCCTATTCCAAACAATCGGAGCTTGCGGGCAAACTGGCGCTTTATTTGACGAATGCGGAAAACTCTAAAAAACGTTTTGAAATCACAAAAGAAGTTCCGGCCGTCAGTGCGTTGGCAGAAGATCCTGCGGTCACAAAAAGTCCAGCCGCACAAGCAGTAGCCGAACAATCTAAATTTTCTGAGTTAACACCGAACGTCCCCGAAATGAATGAAGTCTGGAAGCCGGTTGATGCCGCACTTCAAACGATTGCCACCGGAAAAGCGGAACCGGAAGCAGCGATGAAGCAAGCCGTCAAGACGATTGACGGTCAGATTAAGGCGAAACACGGAACGAAATAACCGTGTTTGATGCGACAATGCCTGACAGTCGGAGATTCTAATAAAGAGGTGAAGGACGTGCAACACCGGAAAATTGGATTGATGTTATCGATCATTCCAGGACTTGGCCAATTGTATCACCGGCAATGGATGAAAGGCGGACTCTTGCTCGCGGTCAGCATTGCCTTTTGGATAGCGTTCGCCGATTTGCTCAACATGGGACTATGGGGAATCGTGACGCTCGGAACAGAAGTACCCCGCGACAACTCGATTTTTTTGTTGGCACAAGGCATCATCGCGATCATCATTTTGTTATTTGGGATCGGTCTTTATGTATTTAATTTACGGGACGCCTACCGCAATGGGCAAAAGCGGGACCAAGGCGTCCGACCGGATTCTTTGTGGTCGGATTATCGGAATTTAACGAATCAAGGTTATCCCTATTTAGTCAGTGGACCTTCGTTGTTTCTGTTGATATTTGCCGTGATTTTTCCTATTTTGTTCAGTTTTGCCTTGGCGTTTACGAATTATGATTTGTACCATTCCCCGCCGGCCAAACTGGCGGATTGGGTTGGATTTTCTACCTTTGCTCAAATCTTCACAGTTGATATTTGGCGGTCGACGTTCTTTGATGTGTTGTCTTGGACGATTGTCTGGACATTGGTCGCCTCGACGTTACAAGTGTCGCTCGGTATTTTTTTAGCAGTGCTCGTCAATCAAAAAGAGGTCCGGTTCAAACGTGTCATTCGGACGATTTTCGTTTTGCCGTGGGCGGTTCCCGGTTTTGTGACGATCCTTGTATTTGCCGGACTTTTTAATGACAGCTTTGGTGCCATCAATCTGGACATTTTGTCTCTATTCGGTCTTGATCCGGTCCCGTGGTTGACAGATGAAAAGTGGACGCGGGTTGCCCTTGTGTTCATGCAGGGATGGCTCGGATTCCCGTATGTCTTTTTAGTGACGACAGGTGTTCTGCAATCGATTCCTGATGATTTATACGAAGCAGCAACGATTGACGGCGCTTCGATTTTTGCGAAGTTTCGACATATTACGATGCCGATGGTACTGATTGCGATGTCGCCGATTATCATTACCCAGTTCACATTCAATTTTAATAACTTTAACATCATCTATCTCTTTAACGGGGGCGGACCGTCCGTACCGGGTTCCAATGCCGGCGGAACGGATATTCTCGTCTCCTGGATATATAAATTGACGATGCAGTCCGGTCAATACGCGTTAGCTGCTGCTTTGACGATCTTGCTTTCGATTTTTGTCATCGCGATTGCGTTATGGCAGTTTAGACGAACGAATGCCTTTAAGGAAGGAGCGTGATCGGGATGGCGACGCGTAACATGACGCGGACGGTTCGTCTGACGCTGACCTATTTGATTCTGCTGTTCGTTGCGACCTGCATCATCTATCCCCTCTTGTGGACGATTGGTGCGAGCTTTAATCCGGGCAACAGTTTAGTCAGCACATCTATCATTCCAAAAAATCCAACACTTGATCATTACCGGGAATTATTTGCCGGAAAAGAAAGTCTGCAATACGGTCATTGGTATATGAACTCTTTGAAAATCAGTCTCTTTACGATGCTCGGAACGGTTGTCAGCGTTTCTTTTACAGCCTATGCTTTTTCAAGGTTTCGCTTCAAAGGACGCCAGCAAGCCCTGACGTTGTTCTTGCTGTTACAAATGATTCCGCAGTTTTCTGCCTTGATTGCCCTGTTCGTACTGGCCCAGCTACTTGGCATGATGAACAGTCACTGGCTACTGATTCTATTATATATCGGCGGGCAAATTCCGATGAATACATACTTGATGAAAGGATATATGGATTCAATTCCGGTTGATCTGGATGAAAGTGCAAAACTCGACGGCGCCGGTCATACCCGGATTTTCATCCAAATTATTTTACCACTGTGTCGTCCGATGCTTGCCGTGGTCGCGATGAACGGATTTACGGGACCGCTCGGTGATTTTGTGCTGGCTTCGACAATTTTACGGACGCAGGAAGCGTATACGTTGCCGATTGGTCTGTTTAATCTCGTCAACGAAGCGATGGGAGCGAGCTATACGACGTTTGCTGCCGGAGCGATTTTAATCAGCATACCGGTCGCTATTCTGTTTGTCCTTCTGCAAAAACATTTTGTATCCGGGTTAACAGCCGGAGGCACAAAAGGGTAAGAGAGAAAGAACAGCTAAATTGGTGAGTAAGGGAGAGTTATATAATGGGACGAAGAATCTATACATCAAAGGCCAGGCATTTGTTGCACGGTGGGGACTATAATCCGGATCAGTGGCTCGACGTCCCGGATGTCTTGCAGGACGATTTACGGTTGATGCGTCTCGCACACACGAATACGTACTCGATCGGCATCTTTGCTTGGAGTGCGCTTGAACCGATCGAAAATCAGTTCACGTTCGAGTGGCTCGATCAAATCATCGACGAGATTCATGCGAACGGAGGCCAGGTCATATTGGCGACACCAAGCGGGGCGCGTCCTGCCTGGTTATCTCAAACGTACCCGGAAGTCCTGCGTGTCGATGAGAGGCGTGTCAAACAGCTCCACGGCGGGCGTCACAATCACTGTCTGACGTCGCCCGTCTATCGCAGGAAAACCGAGCAGATAAACCGCTTGTTGGCCGAACGTTACGGGACACACCCGGCGCTTTTGATGTGGCATGTCTCGAATGAGTACGGGGGCGAGTGTCATTGTCCGCTTTGCCAGGAAGCCTTTCGGAATTGGCTGAAAGTGAAGTATGAGACGCTTGAAGCGTTGAATGCCTCGTGGTGGAGTGCCTTCTGGAGTCATACATTTGATGACTGGTCGCAAATCGAATCGCCGTCGCCGATTGGTGAAAATATGGTCCATGGTTTGAATCTGGACTGGAAACGCTTTGTGACGGATCAAACGATTTCCTTTTTTGAACAGGAAAGCGTACCTTTACGTGAATTGACGCCGGCACTTCCGATTACGACCAATTTCATGGCGGATACGGAGGACTTGATTCCTTTTCAAGCTCTCGATTACAGTCAATTTGCCAAACACGTCGATGTCGTCAGTTGGGATGCCTATCCGGCTTGGCACAATGATTGGGAGACGACGGCCAATTTAGCGATGAAGGTCGGGTTCATCAACGACTTGTTCCGGAGTTTAAAACAGCAACCGTTCCTTTTGATGGAATCAACACCGAGTGCCGTCAACTGGCATCCCGTCAATAAAGCAAAACGTCCGGGCATGCATCTGTTATCCTCGATGCAAATGATTGCCCACGGTTCCGACAGTGTCCTTTATTTCCAGTGGCGCAAATCCCGCGGATCATCAGAAAAGTTCCACGGGGCGGTCGTCGATCATGACCGATCGGAGCATAACCGGGTCTTTCGGGAAGTCGCCCAAGTCGGACGGACCCTCGAACAATTAGATGCTGTGGTCGGTACGACGCGACCGGCGGAAGTGGCGATTGTCTATGATTGGGAAAATAACTGGGCATTAAACGATGCTCAAGGGTTTGCAAACGGGACGAAAGACTATCCACAAACCCTCCAGGAGCACTATCGCTTTTTTTACGAGCAGGATATTCCCGTCGATGTCATCACGAAGGAACAGCCGTTTGATGCTTACAAACTGCTGATCGTTCCGATGCTGTATTTGGTTAGTGCGACGACATTAGAGCGGTTGCAGCGTTTTGTCGAACAGGGTGGGACATTAATCACGACGTACATGACGGGTCTCGTCGACGAACACGATTTGACGTATGCCGGATGGCCGGATGAACTGAAAACACTGTTTGGTCTGACACCACTCGAAACGGATACCCTTTATCCGAATGATCGGAACGGGGTGGCGTTTGACGGCAAACATTATGAACTGCAGGATTATGCGACGATCATGGAAGTAGCGGAAGCAGAGATCGTTGGTAGCTACACCGATGACTTTTATCGTCATACGCCGGCCGTGACAAAAAATCAATATAAACAAGGTGAGGCATGGTATATCGGCGGACGACTCGAGTCTGCATTTCAGCATGACTTGTATACGATGATAACGGATCGGTTAACCATCAAGGCGCTATTCGATACGTCGCATACGGCTGAAGTTTCGGTTCAAGTACGTCGTGGACAGGATGTGTACTACGGATTCATCATGAACTTTTCGGAAGTCGAGCAATCGATTAAACTGTTTGAACCTTTGCTGGAGTCTTTAACACAAACGGAGATCAGCGGTCAACTGACGCTTAAGCCGTATGAAGTCAAGATAGTTGAACGGACGAATACAAACAATAAATGAATACGATACAAGGCGATTTTCCGAATGTAAATGTTCTAATGTTCGGAAAATCGTTTTTTTGATGATGTTTCATTTAAAGGGCTGTCTCATTTTGCGAATGTCTCAACCACTCCAATAATTTTTTCGCCGGACGTGACAGGACGGCTTCCTTTTTCCAAATCAAAAACGTGTTTGAGGTGACGTTCGGCAGGAGTGGCACAAAAATCAGTTCACTGCCTGTTGTATTGATGATGTGCTCCAGGCATACAGCGTGACCAAGTCCTTCTTTGACCAAAAGTGACGCATTAAACAGTAAGTTATAAGTTCCGACGATGCGGCTTGCATTGAAATCGAGTCCCGTTTTTTCAGCAAACTGTTGCTGGTCTTTGGTTTGTTCCGAGATGATCAACGGTGCATTCCGTAAATCCGCTGCATCGACCGTCGTTTGTTGGCCTAGCGGATGGTCTCTTCGTGTCAAGATGCCCCATCGGTCGGCTGTTGCAAGCTGTAAATGATGATATTCCTTGACGTCAAACGGTTCAATTACAAGACCGAAATCGAGAATGCCTTTGTCGAGTTTATCGAGGATATCTTGACCGTTGCCGCTGTGGATCCGGATGGTGACCTCAGGGTGCTGCTGATGCATCTCATGAAATGCCCGGATAACACTTAACATACTGGTCGTCTCGCCACCGCCGATGTAGAGATCACCGTGAAACGTTTCTTCCATCGTCAGATTGGTGACGATTTTATCCGCCAGAGTAACCATTTCGCGCGCCCGTTCGGCTAAATAATAACCGTTCTCCGTCAAGATGATACCGCTCGGCGTCCGATCAAATAAAACACCGTTTAACTCGTCTTCCAACCGTTGCAGTTGGCGTGACAATGCCGGTTGAGAGATCCGGAGAATACGGGCGGCCCGGGTAATGTTTTTTTCTTCGACGACCGCTAAAAAATACCGTAACTGTTGTAGTTCCATGAGAATCCTCCTATGCGTTTTAGTTATGTCTTGTGATGTAATATTAGCATTAGACATGACTAATGGATACTTGTAGTGTTGTACACAAGCAAGACATACGAGGAGGAACATCAATGAGTACACCACTAAACAAAGTCATCGTCATCATGGGGGCATCCAGCGGGATTGGCGAAGCGACGGCCCGTTTATTAGCAGAACGAGGAGCGACACTGATGTTGGCAGCCCGTCGTCTCGACCGCTTACAGGACATCCTGGACGCGTATCCGCAAGTGGATATTCGGATCAAGCAGGCAGACGTCACGCAGTTTGATCAGGTCGAAGCTGTGATTCAGGAAGCGAATTCGGCATTTGGACGGATTGATGTTCTGTTTAACAATGCCGGCATCATGCCGACCGCACCGCTTGCCGCAGGTCACCGGGAGGACTGGAAACAGATGCTTGATATTAATGTCATGGGGGTACTAAACGGGATTGCCGCGGCGTTACCGATTATGGAACACCAACAAGCCGGTCATATCATTGCAACGGACTCAGTCGCCGGTCATGTCGTCTATCCGGAATCGGCCGTCTATTGCGGGACGAAGTTTGCCGTCCGGGCCATCATGGAAGGTCTGCGGCAAGAACAACGGGAAAACCAGATTAAATCAACCATCATTTCACCAGGTGCCGTGCAGACGGAACTCTATACGACGATCAAGGATCAAGCTGTCGGCGAATCGCTTCGTCAAGCGCAACAGGAATGGGGACTGACGAGCGAAGATGTGGCACAAGCCGTTTTGTATGCGATCGACACACCGGACCGGGTTTCGATCAGCAACTTAATCATTCGCCCGACGCAACAACACGTGTGATGCCGATGGAATCATCATCACTTCTTCAACAGATTCAAAATCGACTGATTGAGGCAGACGATCCACTGTTCGAGCAGATTCATGCCGTACAACGCAACGGAGAACGATTGCTCCACCGGTTGAACCAGCAACTGTTGTCACCGACGGCGTTTCGCGACACGTTAGCCGAGTTGATCGGTCAGCCGGTCGATGAAAGTGTTGTCGTCTTACCCCCGTTTTATACGGACTTCGGGCAACACATTTCGTTCGGGAAAGACATCTTCATCAACCGTGGGGTGATGTTGACGGATCTCGGTTCGATTCAAATTGATGATCATGTGTTGATCGGCCCGTTTGCCAAGCTGCTGACCGTCAACCATCCGGTCAGTCCGGCAAAGCGGCGTGGTTTGCTCGTTGCCCCGATTCACCTGAAACAAAATGCCTGGATTGGAGCGGGGGCAACGATTCTACCGGGAGTGACGATTGGCGAACACGCGATTGTCGCAGCAAACGCGACCGTGACGAAAGATGTCCCGGACAAGGCGATTGTTGCCGGTACCCCGGCTCGAATCATCCGTTTCGTTGAAGAGACGGAGGGATGAGATGAAGCGTCGCTTGACCGTCATAACCATGATCCTCTCGCTTGTACTTTCGGGGTGCGGTCCGTCGGCGCCTGTGCCGAACGAATCAGACAAAACGGTCAAGGAGAGAGCAACCATGCACATCGAAATCAATGGTCAGATCGCTTCAGTACAACTGGAAGACAACGCGACAACTGCAGCCTTGATGGCGGACGCCCCGTTTACGATTAAAATGGATGACTTGCATCGGAATGAAAAGTACCATTATTTCGACAAGGTGTTCCCGACGGATGCCCAATCGGTTCAGACGATTGAGGCCGGAGATGTACTGCTGTATCAAAACAATTGTTTAGTGATTTTTTATGAAGCAGTCGAACCGGCAGCTGAATATACACGAATCGGACAAATCACCGATTTTGAGGACGTTCAATCGCTGTTTGCTTCCGCAAGTATCCAGGTTCGTTTTCTGAAGGAATAGACGACGTAAAAAAGACTTACATCTGGTCCCTGACCGATTGTAAGTCTTTTAGGTTGATGTGTTTTGCGGTCATTTCAGGGACAGAGGCAAAAAGGAACTATCCAAGTTCCATAACCGGTCTCCCAGTTGTTTAAGCAACTCGTTGGCCCGGCGCTCAATCGTCTCCGGAAGTGTCGTCTGGCTGAAGTAGCTCAGATTCAGACTTTCCCCGTCGCGCATCGCAAGCGTCCCCGTGACGTCTTTTGCGTGGTAAAGATGAATGACGCTGTATGTTTCATCCCCGTTCGGATATTGGAAGTAAAAGCGGGGACCGGAAAAGACGCCGATCAGTTCCAGTTGAGTCGTTTGTAGCCCGGTCTCCTCCTGCAGTTCACGGATGGCGACTTCTTCGAGTGTTTCGCCGAGTTCCATCGATCCGCCCGGCAGTCCCCAGTCGTGTGTATCGGACCGGTGTTGGAACAAGACTTCCTGTTGATCGTTCGTCACGAGGACCGTCGCACCGACGCTGATGATCGGACGACTCCCGATGGTCTTGCGTAATTCTGAGATATACCCCATGTAGAGACCTCCTTTAAGATCTGTAAGATTGGCTTTGATGTAACCAGTGTTTGCACAGGACGGAACAGCATTCTTGTTCGTGATAACGTCTCAATCATTCGGCTGGATTGAGGTGGATCGCATATGTTGACAGGACATCGGTAAATTGCCGAACACTCAAGTCAGGCTGCAATCGCAGTGAAGGAAGAGAAACGTCCTGAAGAAAGACTTGATGGACATCTTCGATTTTTGCCGGATCGCTATGAAGGACGGACATATTCGTCAGAATCGCTTCAATCAACAGGATCTGTTCGAACGAAAGTCCTTGCGCGGATAACCATTCGGAAACGCTCGGTCGCTCCTCCATTACCGGATGAATCCACCCTCTGCATGAATGATCTGTCCTGTGATCCAGGCGGCGTCTTCACTGACGAGGAAGGCAATGGTCCGCGCGGCATCACTCGGTGTACCGATCCGTCCGAACGGAAACTGCGATTGGAGCTGCGTCCGGACGTCATCCGTCATCCACGTCGAATCGGTTGGTCCGGGATTGAGCGCGTTGACGGTAATCCCAAGCGGCGCGACAGCGAGCGAAAACGAAGTCGTAAAAGCTGAAATCGCCCCTTTTGTCGCTGCATACGCGAGTTCATCCGGCATCGGACCGAGATCCTGTCCGGACGTCATATTGACGATGCGACCATTCTGTAAACCGGCTTGCTCGAACTGACGGGCAAACAGGACCGATAACAGCAGCGTGCTCCGGATGTTGACGGAGTAGTGGGCATCGAGTGCTGCAATGTCCAAGGAAGCCAGATCGGTCTGCGTCGAGTGAGCGGCATTGTTGATCAGCACGGACGGCGTACCGACTGTTGAGAGCGTATGGGTGAAAACACGTTCTGCCGCATCCGGTGCCGACAGGTCGATTTCGAACGCCTCGCTTTGGGTACCGTTTGCCGCCAGCTCTGCTTGAAACGTCTTGATCCAGGAAGGATCGGCTTTCCAGTATGTAAAACAAATCGTCATCCCTTGAGCCGCGAGCTTTCGGCAAACCGCCGTGCCGATATCATCGGGATGGCTCGCACCGGTAATGAGTGCGAGCCGGGGTGAATATGACATAACAACGCCTCCCATGTAAGTCCGTCTATGTGTGTCATTGTACCGTGATGAAAAGAAGGGCGTCCAGAAAAAAGAGGGATTTTTTTACAAAATGTAATAGAATCCATCCGTTTCCAAATGCTATGATGAAAAAAAGAGGTGGTTCAACGTGCTGAAACGGAAATACGCAGCGCGCTCGTCATGGAAGCGGATGATTGAACGAAATTACCGGGAGCTGTACATGGAGACGGAATCATTCACCGGGTATGTAACACGGCTTGATATGATTCAGGTGACGCACCCGTTGCATGTTCGGTATTCAGAACAGGTGATTCAGCTTGTTGGCGACGGCTATTCCTGGCTGCAACAGTTTCCGAGCGGAAAAAAACATGTCGTCACGACGATGTTTGATGAACACGGAAAAATCGTTCAAACATATGTCGATATTTGTCTTCGTCACGGACGGGATGCGAACGGGATTTACTGGGATGATTTGTTTTTGGATCTTGTGTTGTTGCCGTCGGGAGAGTGTTTGATTCTTGATGCGGATGAGCTGGAAGCGGCATTAAGAGCGGGGGAAATCAACCGGGCGCAGTATGATGAAGCATGGCGGGAGATCGACCGGTTGCGCGAACAAATGCGGACATCGGATTTTGTGCCGGGTACGCTTGCTTATGCGCATCATGCCTTACTGAGCGATGCGTGATTCGAGCAAGCAAATCCCGTTGAGTGTCAAAACAATCAACGGGATGCTGGAAGGGTGCTGCTAGACGATTTTGTTGTTGTTGTGATAGAGGACAAACAGAACGATGCTGATGACGGCTAAGGCGATCACAATAAGCACCATCATGACGTTTCATCTCCTTGCGCCTTTGAAAACATGACATATCCCTGTCCTAGTCTTTACCCTGTATTCAGAAGACCGAGTGAGCAGGCCACAGAAAATTTTTAACAGATCGAGATGACTGACGAGAAGTCTGATCTGAACCATCAAGGAGGTTGGAAACATGAAACAGGCGTACATATTTGATATGGACGGGACATTATTTCAAACGAATCGTATTCTTGGCTATGCCTTGGACGACGCGTTTACTTTCTTACGCGAGCAGGGACGCTGGACCGGAGAGACTCCGCTTGCGAAATATCAATCGATCATGGGAGTACCGTTGCCGGAAGTCTGGCGGACGCTGTTGCCGACGCACACGGATGACGAACGGACAGTTGTTGATCAAATCTTCCAAGGTGCGCTGATCACCCATATAAAACAAGGACACGGTGCGTTGTATCCGGGTGCCGAAGCGACACTCCGTGCCTTAAAAGCAGCGGACCATCCTTTGTACGTCGCAAGCAACGGCTGGAACAACTATTTAGCTGCGATCGTGACGTATTATGAACTGGATCGTTGGTTAGACGGTGTCTACAGCATCGAAGACGTGGCGTCGTTACAGAAAAGTGATTTGGTACGGCACATCTTGTCAAACCATCAGTTGACGCAAGCGACGGTCGTCGGAGACCGGATTTCTGACTTTATGGCGGCACGGGCCAATCAATTACCGGCCATCGGCTGCCGTTTTGATTTTTCGAATGAAACGGAACTGGCAGAAGCTGATTATATCGTCTCCGATTTACGGGACATCCTAAAGCTGAGCCTTGCTCCGCTCTTGAAATGAGATGATCTAGTTTCAACACGACACAACCGGTGCCTCCTTTAAACGCAAGGGGACACCGGTTGTGTTGAATTGTGTCATCTCTTTTGGAAAAGCGCTGTCCACAGACCCGATAATCCAAAGACCGGATCGGTCGGTGCAGCTTCCTGCATCAACCGGATTTCAAGGACGTCAAACGTATCGAAAATCGAGCGGAGTTTGTCTTCGGTGAAGCCAAGACCGCCCTGCAGACTGCGTTGACGGTAAACGTCCCAGTCCGTCATGTCGGACCCGCCGTACTGACCACCCTCGACGAAGCAGGTTAAGGCAAAGCAACCACCCGGTCGTAACGCATCCGTGACGACGCGGATGTAGTCGTGTCGTCGGTGCGGGGCGATATGATGGAAACAGCCGGAATCGTAGACGAAGTCGTAAGCACCGTCTTCAATCGAGAGCTCAAACAAGTTTCCTTGCCGGAACCGGACATCAAGTTGTCGCTCGTTTGCCCGTTCATTTGCCCAATCAATCGATGATTGCGCAAGGTCAATCGCGTCAACCTGACTTCCACGTTCCGCCAGATACAAGGCATTACGTCCGGGACCGCTTCCGAGTTCGAGGACACGTGTCAGCGGAAGTTGTCTTTGTTCCACGTAGGCGACAAGATTCTCATCCGGTTTATCGACGAAAAAGGGAATCCGTTTCGTCCGGTCTTCATAAAAGCTATCCCAAAACGCGGTCGGTTCCCGCAGTAAAGCATCCAGCATGTTCAGGATATCGTCCTGCGTGCGAATCGTTTCCTTCATCGTGGCTCCTCTTTTCTCGCCGGCAGGTTTCTCAAACGGACCGCAGTTGTCAGTATGTCTTCCAAATGTTCCGCCCGCTTGTCGATGAAGGTCGTCCAGAACGTTTCCCCGATTCTTGCCAGTTCGTCCGGTGAATAGACGCCGGGCTCAAAATGGCCCCAACAGCCGTCCGTTGTCAGTTGATCCCAAAAAACATAATCAGCGACCGGGTAATGGGACAGCGGAACGTCTCCCCCCATCGGTTTTAAATCGACGAGTTCCGGACAAAGCCACATTGCCGTCGCGACGGACAACAGACCGCCGTGACGTTCGTTTAACCCGTCCAGTCCGGCAACGTGCAACGCTTCCTCAAAAGCCTGATAACGGTGGGTCGTGATGACGACCAGTTCCGGATACTTGAAGTTGATCTGTTTGACGAACGCCGATTCCCAGTAGGCACCTCCGTGCCCGTTGCAAAGGACAAATTGATTAAATCCTTGACGGAACAGATTGACGATGATTTCTTCGAGCATCGCCGATAACACCGTCGGACTGACGGTGACGGTTCCCGCTTGATTGGCATGTTCTTCGGAGGTATTAAACGGCAGGGTCGGCAAAACATAGGCGTTTAAGCGTTCGCCGAAAACGGTCGCATACCGCTCGGCAATCAATGTATCAAGATGCATCGGCAAATACGGTCCGAACTGTTCCGTTGCACCGACCGAAAGAATGGCAATGTTTGTCTGGCTGTCTTGAATGACTTGTGTACTGTTTTTGTAGCTGAGCATGCATCAATTCTCCTTTATTCAAATACTTGACGTAATTCGATTTGTCCTTCGCCGTGACCTTGCGGATCCGGCATACGTCTGGCCCAGACAATCGCTTCCTCTTTTGACGCCACATCAATTAACAGGAAACCGGCGATCTGCTCCGCCGACGGTTCAAACGGTCCGGATGTGACGCCCGCTTCCTCATCGGGTTGTTGATACGTAAAACGGAGCGCTTCCCGCGTCGGGTGAAGTCCTTTTGCCATGACCCGGACACCTGCCGTAACCAACTCCTGATTAAAGGCGGCCATCGCTTTTTGGAGCGATAGATCCGGAAGTAAATCGGCTTCCGACCGGTGAGACGCTTTGACGAGCAACAGGAATAACATCAATTAACCTCCAAACGAAAGTAGAAAATGGTGATGACCGTATCACTTATCTAATCTATTCGACAAATAGTCAAAAATCCCTGCTGTATCAACTAAAAAATGGATGTAAAAAACTTTGTCGACGGAATAGATAAGGGAAATGATTGCCAATTTAATCGTGTTTAATTAGCATGGAAATGGAAGTTATGAAATCAGAAATGGTCATGAAAGGAAAGTAGGACATGATATATTGTATCGGATTGTTTTTGCTGGGGGTCGTCGGATTGACGGCGCGCGGGTTGTATTTTGGGATCTTCGATATCACGGAGTGGGCGAGTCTATCATTGCTTCTGCCCGCCGCCTCTGGAGCGGGGTGGATCGAACGGATCCAACAAAAGCGGGACGGGACCTTTTGCGGCTTAGATGCCGGATACGCTTCACGCCTCGGTGAACGATTATCGACAGGGGTGAAACAGATCTATCGGGCGGATGTTGCGTTCGGTACGTACCGGCGGACGTTCCATAAACCATGGCACCGCTGGTTCATTGCTTTTCCGAAGGTGGAAGGATTTTTTCTGAATTTGGTGTTCGACGTGTCAAACCAACAACTTCAGCTAGTCGAGAAACCGAATCAACGGTTGTGGAGCAATCAGACGGAATGGTGGATCGAGGAGGGGGGAGAGACTGTCGGTGAAATCAAAACGGATAATACGTTCCGTCATGCGGCCGCGTTCAGCGAAGTGTTGCAGATGACTTACCGAGCGCAACAGTATCAGATCCGGTCATCCAAATTATCGCGGCGCGTAGTGGTGTTGCAGCAAGGCGCAACGATCGCCACGAGTAAACGGAAACGGAATCTTTTGACGTTTGATGTTTCCAAACACGACACGCACGTTGCGCTCATCGCCGGAATGGTCTTGTTTCGTTTCCATTATCGGGAATGAGACGCCTCCCGGGTGAAGGGCGGAGTGTGATATCCTAAGACAAAGCAAGAGAATCAAAAAACAGAAAGCAGGCGATTTTTAATGAGCAATCCACTGAGTCAACTCGCATGGACTTTCGTCTCCGAGTGTGACATCCCCCATGACGTGCAAGGATTATTGATTCAAGGCGAACAGGCATTGTCCGCCTACAAGACGATCCGTGACGTCGCCGTCTTCACGACCCACCGGTTGATCATTCGGGACGCGCAAGGACTGACAGGGAAAAAGGTCGAAGTCTACTCGATTCCCTATAAGTCGATCAACATGTATTCGACGGAAAACGCCGGCGGGATGTTTGACATCAACTCGGAAGTCCAACTGTTCACCCGGGCCGGAACGATTAAGATCAATCTCAACAAAAAGGTCGACGTTCGAAAAATTGATCTGTTGATTGCCAATGCGATTTTATAAGGAGGAAAGCGTAATGAAAAGAACATTCAAGAAAAAACGAGTGATCCTCTTATTGACGTTGCTCGCCGCCATCTGCCGACCCAAACGAGTCCATTAATTTTATTTCAACTCCCGTATTTTATGTTTAAATGAGTAAAGCGTAGCGACAGGCAATCTTCATTTGCTGAATCCGTCACTCTGAATAACAGGGAAACAGCACGAAAACGCTCCTGCCAATAAAAAAACGGATCCATCAGAGACCCGTCTCGCTGTCATGATCGTACCAGATGACGTCGTACATGCGCCCGTACTCCGGATCAACCATTCTTCTGTCGAGAAGGGCGCTGTAACTCTGATACGGATGTCCTTGTTCGTACAGATAATGGCGAATCGCTCCGCGCTCTGTATCGTCCGAAAAGACGACCGGCGACAGCAATGGTAAGACGATCAACAAGGTGAGTAGAGAACCACCCATCCAAAGTCCAATTTTTTGCCAACGCTTCATTTGTAAATCACTCCATTTTAGTTAAAATATTGAAATCATATGTAAAAGTAACGACCGACAGTCACTCGATTGTCGGTCGTTCTGGTTTACCCCGTCTTTCGCATCGATTCAAACAAACGTCCCTTGTAGACGTCTGCGATCGTGTTCAAGAAGGACTCGGAAAATCGTTTCGGGAAAAACGGTTTCGCATAAAAGTACTGATAGGCCCGTTTTAAATCGTCCCATTGTGTACACGGATCCGTTTGTCGGAACCGCGCGACATCGATGATCCGGGTGCCAGTCGGCGTCAATAAGATGTTGCGTAAGTGAATGTCGGATGGATTCAAGCCGACCGATCGTGCTTCTGCTAAAGCCTGATCGACGGTCTGGATGACATCGTCCGTAATGAGCGTGCCGCTGATCAAACATTCGAACAACGTTTGCCCTTCGATGTATTCGATGACAAGATAATCTGCGCCATACTCATATTGTTTGGCATACGTCGTAAAAGGGCTTAATTGTTCATAAATCGATCCTTCGATTGCTGCAAGATGTCGATGCGACGGGAAAAACTTTTTGATGACCCGGTCCGTTCCGACGATCCGAAATACAAACGCACTTCGACCCGTTCCAATCCACTCCAGTTCATCTGGATAAGAGGAGACCGTATAGCCATCTTGTATCTCTGTCAGATGGATCGCAAAAGCCAGTTCGGAATCTGTCTTCACACATGCCACTTCCTTTCTCTTCTTTTAATTATACGCTGTTTGGTGTGAGAAGGTTTCATAAAACGACTCCTGTGTGAAAGTTTTGAACATTTTGTGATATGCTGAAAATGTACAGCAAATACTTAGCTCAAGGGGGCATTTTTATGACTACTTTACAACAATGGCGTGACCATTTTGAGGCGCTTCGTGCCTATGACGAAGCCGTCGCTTTACTTTATTGGGACATGCGGACATACATGCCGGAACAATCGGCCGACAACCGTTCGAAATCAATTGGATTCTTATCGACGGAAAGTTTCCGCCGCCGGACGGGGACAGCGTATCAAACGTTGCTCGAAGCCATGGGACAAGAGAAGCTGACTGGAGTGGAAGCGGTCTCGTACGCAAAGGCGAAACAAGCATACGATCGGGACTCGAAGATTCCGGAGGCGGAATATCAGACGTTTATCACCTTGATTTCGGAAGCGGAAAGTGTCTGGGAAAAAGCAAAGGATGCGGATGATTGGGACCTGTTTGCTCCGTACTTGGAAAAGATTGTTGCGATGGAACGTAAGTTTGTCGAATATTGGGGTTATGAGAACCATCCGTACGATGCGTTGCTGCACGATTATGAGCCGGGAATGAAGGTCGCGGAACTTGATCCGTTGTTCGCTGAACTTCGTCAAGCGATCATCACCCTGTTAAAAGAACTGGACGGGAAAACGTTCCCGACGCTTGACTGGTCAGCCGACCGCGAGACACAGATTCGACTGAATCACGATTGGTTAAACGATATCGGCTATGATTTCACGGCCGGACGCCTCGATGAGACGGTTCATCCGTTCCAAACGACCATCAACCGGAAGGATGCCCGTGTCACGACGAAGTACGATGAAAATGATTACCGCAATTCCGTGTTCGGGACGATGCATGAAGCGGGACACGCGACCTATGAACAAGGCATCGCACCGGAACTCGATGCTCTTGGACTGGGGGAAGGCGCGTCGATGGGGATTCATGAATCGCAGTCACTGTTCTTCGAAAACTTCATCGGTCGAAACCAAGGGTTCCTCGCAGCACGTTACCAGGGGCTGAAACAAGCGATTCCTTCGTTAGCAGACGTTCCGTTTGAGACATTTTATGCGGCTGTTAATGAAGTCAAACCGTCCTTGATCCGGATTGAGGCGGACGAGTTGACGTATGCGCTCCACATCATCATCCGCTACGAACTCGAAAAACGATTGATTACGGGTGAGCTCGAAGTCAAAGACTTGCCGGTTGAATGGAACCGTCTCTATAAAGAGTATCTTGGGGTCGATGTCCCTTCAAACGCAAAAGGTGTCCTGCAAGACGTCCACTGGTCGGGCGGATCATTTGGTTACTTCCCGAGTTATGCCCTCGGACTCGTCTACAGTGCGCAGCTGAACGAAGCATTACGTCGTGACGTGGCCGATGTCGATCAATTGATTGCGGACGGAACGCTGCAACCGATTAAAGGATGGCTCAATGAACACATCCATCAACACGGAAAAGCGAAGACACCGGCTGAATTGATTCAAGCGGCAACCGGACAATCGATTTCCGTCCAACCGTTGATCAACTATTTGACAGCGAAGTACACGCGGGTCGTCGAGGCATTATGATGCGTTGGTTTGCCCATCGGGGAGCCAGTGATCAGTTCCCTGAAAATACGCTGGAAGCCATCGAAGCGGCGATTCCGTTCGTGGACGGGATCGAATTTGATGTCCACTTTTCACGGGACGGTGTCGGTGTCATCATTCATGACGAGACGGTCAACCGGACGACCGATGGAACGGGACGCGTCGTCGATTTGACGCTCGCGGAACTGAAACAGCTGAATGCCGGTGCGCGTTTTAAAGGAAGCGGCGGACCCGTCCGGACGACGATTCCGACACTCGACGAAGTCTTGGTGTTACTCGCTCCGACAAGCGTGATCCTGAACATCGAGCTGAAGACGGATACGATCCGTTATCCGGGTCTTGAAGCCTATACACTCGAACGGTGTCGTGCCCATGGCATCACAAGCGACCGATTGATTTTCAGTTCGTTTAATCATTATTCGGTCGCGACGGTCCGCGAGCTTGATCCGGCGATTGAAACAGCGATTCTGTTTCCTTATCCGCTGTACCATCCGGAACAACAGGCAAAACAACTCGGGGCAAAGGCGATTCACCCGGATTACCGTCGCGTCACGCGAGACGACGTCATCCTTGCGCATCAGGCGGGAATCGAAGTCCGCGTCTATACGCCGAAAACCGCGGCTGATGTCAAACAGATGATGGCGCTTGGCGTCGATGCCGTCATCGTCAACGATCCCAAAACATTTAAGGCGAGCTTGTCCATCCACTAAGGAGGAAGCGTCATGCGCAAGGAGCATGTGTTAATCATACTAGCGTCAATCACGGCGCTCGTCATCGGTCTGCAGATTGGTTTTGCCAGCCTGCCGGCGCCGAAACCAAAACAGGTCGAGGAGTCGGTGACGAAACCGGATGATTTTCAGGCAGGACTGCGTGACGCAAAAACCGAATTAAAGATGGTACAACGCTTTGCCTTGACGAGTACGATCAAGCATGACCGTTCAAACGAGACGTGGATCTACGCCAGTCAAACCCCGACCCGGATCGCGGTCGATTGGTATTATGTTTCGAGTTATCCGGAGAGCAACGTCCAGATGACCCGAAACGACGTCTCGCGAATCGTGACGTACGACCGGTACCTCATCGTCGTGCGTCCGATTTACGGGGTTGTCGAAGACAGTGAACTGGAACAGTTTGCGCTGCGTTTTACAAGTTATTTTATGACGCTAAAACAACAAAAGGAGGATGACGATGTCAGGTAAAATCATTCTGTTGATTGGTGGATCGGGCAGCGGAAAGTCTTCCTTGATTAAACGGTTACGCCATGAATATGAACGTGTCCGCTTTATCCCGTCCGTCACGACACGGCCGAAACGTCCGACGGAACAGGATGGGGAGAGTTATCATTTCGTCGACGTCAAGACGTTCCAACAATTGATTCAAGACAATGGTTTCATCGAGTACGCGCACGTTCATCGCGCCTGGTACGGAACTCCGCGCCAAGCGTATGAAGATGTGCTGGCGTCCGATGGAATCGTCATCAAGGATATCGATCCCAAAGGGGCAACCGCCTTTAAAACGATCTTTGCCGATCAAGTGATTACGATTTTCGTCTCCGTTCCGCCGGACTTGATGAAAGAACGGCTGTTGATGCGGGGTGATACGCCGGAGTTCGAAGCCCGGCTCATCGATTATGCCGATGCGTGGAAAGAGCGTGATCATTACGACTACATGATCGAAAACATTGACTTTGAACAAGCTTATGCCGATCTGCTCGGCATCATTTCCGCCTATATTCCGGGACAACCGTCCGAATCGTAACAGCAGGGAGACTCCCTGCTGTTTTTGACTGTTTCAAAAGGAGGTACTGATGGATTCGATTTTAGACAGCTTACAACAACAACCGGCTTTAAAAGATTTTACGTGTTGGCGGCGCCTTTCGACCCGGTATGGTAATGATCCCAAATATACAGCGCAGGACGAAACAGGAACGTCGATCTTCCACATCAATCCGTTACGGAACGTGGAACGAAAACGACTTGAATTCCGTCTCCTGCAACAGATGCATCAGGACGGTTTGGCGGTGCCGGAACCGCTTGACCTCATCGTGATACCGGGCATGTCTTGGTGCTGCAGCCGGTACCGCTATCTGGAAGGAACGACGGTCCGGGAACTGTTTCCCCTGGGGCAGGAGTCGGAGTATCGTCTGGGACTTGAAATAGGTCAACAGTTGAAACGACTGCACGCCTACGCTGCGCCGTCAGCGCTTGAACCATGGGCGAACCGTTGTCTCGCCAAACATCAGCGGTACGTCGATCAGTATCGGCAAGGACGGATCAAAATCCAAGACGATGAGCCTCTTCTTTCCTTCATCGACCGTCATGTCGAGCTGCTGGACGGTCGACCGAACCGGTTCCAGCACGATGACCTGCACCTCGGTAATCTGATTGCGGATGAGGGGCAGTTCGTCGGATTGATTGATTTTTCGAATCATGATTTTGGGGATCCTTGGCATGATTTCGTCAAGATGGGTTTGTTTCAGGTCGAGAAGAGTGTGCCGTTTGCCGTCGGTCAACTCGACGGATATTTTGACGGGGAGGTGCCGGAAGCATTTTGGGTGCTATACAGTGTTTATCTTGCGATGGCCGTTTTTTCTAGCGTGGTCTGGACCGAGCGACATGCGCCGTTGGAAACGGAACAAATGGAACAACGCCTTGCCGGTATAGTGGCGGCTCATCACCAGTTCGAACAAGTGATTCCGGATTGGTACCAAGACTTCATCTACTCCAATTCCGAAAATGCATGAAACCACTACAACAAACGTTTCCTTGATGAAGACGACTTCGTCAGGGAAACGTTTGTTGTGGTATTCAGCTGTCCCACGTGTCATCGAGGTGCGCGGCATAAAAACGGAGCGCCCGTTCATAGGTCAGGATGTCTCTGTCAGCGGTTGTGTCAAGGAGTGTCCGGATGAGCAATTCCGTTGATTCGGACGCCTGATCGAGATTATGTAAAGTCAACGCATAAAACGTTTGGAGCACGGGATGGTTCGGAAATCGGACGAGCCCTGCAGTCAGGGTCTGCTCCGCCTCCGCGTATCGTCCAAGCGCCCGGTAGGTGCTGCCGAGTCCGGTATACGCTTGTTGTAAATAAGGCGGGGTTAAGCCAGAAGTGATTGCTTGGACATAATAGGGAACGGCAGCTGTTTCTTCGCCGAGGCTGTCGTGGCACCAAGCCATCTGGTAATTGACGAACGGATCGTCCGGTGCTTGCCGGATGTAAGTCGCGACGACGTCTTTTGCAACGGCGTACTGTTTATCCTGCCGTAACCGACTGACTTCCGTCCAGTCAAAAGGAGGTGTTCCGGTCGGCGGCGCTTCCGTTTTCAGACGGACGAAAATCCGTTGCTCCGTCCAGGTGTGGTTGTCGGGGAACCAGACGGTTCGGATGCCGTCGTCCTGCATGCCGAGGCGACGGACCAACTGCACCGTGGCCGAATCATCGAGCGGAATCCGGACTTCGATCCGTTCATACTGCAATGGAGCAGACGCCAGCGACAAAGCAGCAGCGACGGCTTCGTCGGCATATCCAAAGGGAGCGTCGATCGAAAAGCCGATTGTTGCCGCTGCTAAGCTTTTTCGGGCGAGCGTCGAAAAAGTAATCGTTCCGAGGTGGACCCCGTCCGTCGTCCGGAACACACCGAAGCAGTAGCCGAGGTCATCCGCCGCCCGCTGCTGTTGTTCTGCGATCCATGCTTCGAACCAGTCCTCTGTAAAAACGGCCACATCCGGTTGTCCGGAAGAGGGGACGGAAGATTGCGCAAGCCAACTCGGAAAATCCGTCAGTTGGTATGGACGGATCGTCAAGCGTTCCGTCTGTGTCGTGAGTGTGCCTGTCATTACCGAATCACTCCTTTTTTAAGGTGGGAACCAAAAAACCCTTCAACCGGATCGGCTGAAGGGTTGGATGAAGATCAAGCCTGTTGTTCGAGTTTTGTCAGCAATGTCCGGAACGTATCGAGTTCGGCATCGGAAAAGTCAGCGAACACATCAGACAGATATTCCATCTTCATCGCTTCCAGTTTCCCGTATAACTCGATGCCTTCTTCTGTCGCCCGAAGTTCGACGACACGACGGTCGAGTTCACTCCGCTCACGCGAAATCAATCCTTTTTTCGTCAATTCATCCGCAAGCGCCGTAATCATGCTGGCTGAAAATTGGAATTCATTGGACAAAGCCGACGCGATTTGCGGACTGCTTGTGCAAAGTGACTTCAAAATAAAGAATTCATTTCGCGTCAAGTACGTCGTAAACATGCTCCGGACGTCTTTTTTGATGGCGCGGTAGTTCATGCGTAACCCTTTTTCTGTATCGACGATCAACTGATCGCGGTTTGCTACTTCTAGTGTAGTGGCCATAGTTTCACTCTTTCTGTACCGTAGTTTCTTCTTCCGAGATTTAGTATAGTGAAAAATTTTAGTTTAATCAATATTTTTCTCTTGAATCATCTGTTTTGTTAACGGTTGGACCTGTTTGATGATTTCCTCGACATTCCGGAGTTCAGGATAGAAGCGGCGGAAGAAATAATCAATCCGGTGCGGATCGTTGCCGGCGATCGTCACCGCCATGCAGATGTAGGCAATCCCAATCCCTTGGCGCGGCAGGAAGGGGTTCGGCATGACCTGGGCACATTTCAAGGCGAGCGGACTGTGGACGGAAACGGCTTCGATCAATTCGCCGTAGTTCCGGATATCCACGTAATGGAACATTCGGATCAGTTCGTTGATCAATTGTTGATCGGAATCAAGCATCATCTGGGACGTGACTAATTGTTTATCCAAGTCATTGATGACAGCAGAATGATCAATGAAATAATTTAAGTTGTCGGACGTGATCCGGACTTGGTGGGGATCAGACAAAATCTGTTGGACGGTCTCGTCTTCGAATTGTTTGAGCTGTTTTTTGATGTTGACGAACTCTTGGTCGGCGATTTCAAGCAGACCGGCGACCCGGCTGAAACTGCGGCGGACTTCCGCCGGCACGCTGTTCGGATTTTTGTAACCGAGATCGTGTTCGATTTCGGCCCACGCGTGTTGGAGGATGGAGCGGATCTGAATCTCGGCTGTATGGTCCTTGAAACGGCCGTATTCGCTGAGCGCGAGTCGTTGATCACTGAGGGCGGCGACGAAGTGGACCGACAGATAACCAAATTCCGTCGTATCGAGTAACGTCGATTTATCGACGGATTGATCCCGGTCAATCGAAAACTCATTTTCGATGATCCGTGCTGCTTCCCGGACATCATCGTGAAAATACGTCACGATCCGGATCCCGGTCAAGTCATGGACGTCCCGGAGCGACTGGTATTTATTGGGTTGTCGTAACACTTTTTGATACAAGCTTTCCGATTCCTTGGTCCGCGCAACAATCGAATGGTATTTGATCCCGGCAGCGTCTAAAAGTTCGGATAACAATACCTTTAATTTATCGGCAAACGCATCATAATCTTCCTTATCGTTTACGTATTCCAGCATCATCGTATTTAAATCTTGTGATTGCACGGATTTCACCTTCCTCATCAAGTCTCTTCTAGCCATATTGTAGCACTCGTTTTCGATGGACGCACGGGAAGACCCTGTTTCAACGACTGCCGTTCGTGGGAAAGAAAGAATAGAACATCTGGGAGGGGTGCTACAATGGAAATCTTGGACGCACGGGCGTTGCCGGCCGATCATTCCGATATCTTACATGTCACACCATCGTCAGTTTATTTCAGACGCAGACTCGACGAAAATCAATTTCATATCAGCCGGTTTGATTTGGAAGATCAGGAACAAGTCGATTTGACGACGGACGTGTTGCGCGACCACGGACCAACCCGTCCATTCGTCAAACAAGGCAAAGTGTATTGTTTAAACGAGCAACACCGGGATGACGGCGGGGAAACCCACCTGCTCGCCATCGATCTGCACTCGGGGAAAAGCGAGCAGCTCGCCGTGTGGAACTTACCCGGTGATTTGACGCTGTACTGGGTCTTGAACGCCCGTTATATGGTCCTGTTGCATGTCGATCAGACGACGACGGCTTTTCTGTATGACGTGACGACACAAATCCAGTACCCGATCAATGATGAACGGTTGTACGGCATCACGGAAAACTACCGGGAACTGTATTTTTTCCTCGTCAGTTTAAACGAGACGGATTATATCGTCTGTAATGCCCGGCTCGATGAGTTTTCATTTTATGACGCGCTTGAGAGCGGGGTCATCTCGCCGGAAGATCCGATTGATCACTCCGAAAGTGTGCTGATTGCTTCGCTTGCTACGATTGTCCAGGAAATCCAGCAAGGGGCTGACCGCTTGTCGTTTCAGACGTTACTCCGCCTGGACGGGGAAGGGGACACCGTTCAATATTTAGGGGAACAGGGTGGTCACCTTGTATTCAGTGCCTACACCGAACGATTAAATGAAGAAGTGTTTTATCAGATCAACAATGAATCGGACATCACGGAACTCGGACGGGTCCGGTGGAGTGATTATGAACCGCTGGACTTTACGTATGACGACGTCGAGTCGACGATCTTCATCGTCAACGATCGGTCCGATGAACATCATGAAGTCATGAATCTGCGGACCGGCGCCCGCTACTTGGAACGGGATCCCTTTGAACGGGTGTTACGCGACCGGTTTTATCTGCATGAATCGATCGGCGATGACGCCGAACCGATGGTGACGGTATTTGACAGCGAACAAAATGTCCGTCACCGGTTTGAGGATGCCTATTATATGATTGTTTCCGGAGAACTCGTTATCTTGTCCGTCAAACAGTTGCAATGATCCACCGAACGATTGGCGGAATCACACTGTGAATTCGAGCAGTGTGATTTTTAAACTGAAGGAACATTTATTTCATATACCGTATGTATTAACAAAAAAATAAAGAAAAAGACGGCAATTATATTATTCCTCTTTGTAAATACAACAAAAAAACTCTTTCATCTTAGCCAATTTGACCAAGATGAAAGAGGAGAGTGGTATGCTTATTCTGCGTCTGATGTCCGTGTGAAGATATCGACTTGAATGTTTCCAGCTGTTGCACGTGAGTACGGGCAAACAGTGTGCGCGATTTTCCCGAGTTCAGCAGCTTGTTCTTCCGATACACCACGGACAAGAACATCGAGTTCAACCGACAGGGTAAAACCGTCTGCTGCTTCGTTTAGGGTAACGTGAGCAGTGACTTCGCTGCCGTCATGTTTGATGCCTTGTTTACGGGCAACAAGGTTCAAGGCAGAGTCGAAACAAGCAGAGTATCCGGCAGCAAATAATTGTTCCGGGTTTGTTGCTTCTTTTTTAGATCCTGGTACAGGCATCGCGAGAGCGACGTCTAAGATTCCGTCTTCCGATACGACGCGTCCGTCGCGTCCTCCTACAGCAGTTGCAGATGAAGTGAACATTGGTTTCATGGTTGTAACATCCTTTCGTTTTTAGGTATTCTTTTTAAGTAGCTTACAATTAGATTTTATACAATCTAATTTAAAATACAACTATTATGCTTAAAGGAGGTTTCTTGATGTCAAATCCACTCTTACTTGATGAACAATTATGTTTTCCTTTTTATGCGATTTCACGGGAAATCACGAAACGGTACCGTCCGTTGCTTGATCCGCTTGGATTAACCTATCCGCAGTATCTGGTCATGTTGGTTTTATGGGAAGAAGATGAGCAATCGCTCAAAGCAGTCGGTGAACGGTTGCACTTGGATTCCGGGACGTTGACGCCCTTATTAAAAAAACTGGAAGTGTCCGGTCTGATTCGGCGTGTCAAGAATCCGGCAGACGAACGGCACATCAAAATCACGTTGACAGCTGAAGGACGGGATCTTCGGCAACAGGCCGAACGTATTCCACTTGCCTTAAAAGAAGTGCTCGGGGTATCGGAAGAAGATCTTGAACTGGTCAAACAGACCTTAAACCGGCTGACATTAAAAATGAACGGAACTGATTAAACAGTCCCGTTCATGTAATGCTTATTTACGGCGGAAACCTTCTTCTTCCAGATAGTTTGCCGCTTCTTTATACGAATTAAAGGCTCCGTCGAGTAACTCGCCGGCATAGACCAACCATGTATCCAAATCTTCGTTTAATAACGTCAATTCGAATTGGTTGTCATTGATCCATGTTTCTTCTAATGTTTCGACCGTCTCGACGGTTTCCAACGCCTTGATGGCATCTTGAAGTAAGAGGATTAAAGCCGGCTCCGAAAATTCACGGATGTTGACGAATCCTTTCCGGTCTTTTTCATATCCTGGTAAACCTGCTGCGTAAACAAACCCGTTCCCGTTTGGATGCAGGTGATAGACGACGATTTTTTTCTCAAACTGACTTTCCGGGAAGTGGAAGTTGACACGATTCAGGGAAACTTCTTTCCGGACAAGTTGTGGGAAAGTCTCGATGATGGTTAATTTTTCTTCAAATGTTAGCATGGTTCCTCCTTGAAATACATTTCTACTCTCTTATATATGCGATGATTCGCAGGGAAATGTCAACGTCTGATTGATGACACTGAAACTTCAACGGGTCTCCTCCCGTATGAAAAAACGAAAGGTAGGAGATTTTATGCAAGCAAACCATCCGACCGGGGAGTGGCAATCTCTGCCTCAGGCCTCGGTAACCGCTGAACGTCAATACGTTGGAATCAAGTATACCATTGTTGCACTCCTCATTGGAGTCGCGACCGTCGTCCAAATCATCTGGCTTGATCTGTCTCCTTGGTGGATGTGGATTGCCGCCGCCGTCGTCGGTCTGTTGTTCATCCTGCAGTTCGTCTATATTCCGCCGATCCGAAAAAAATATTTTAAGTTCCGCGTCGATGAGGAATTTTTAATCGTCGAATCCGGCATCTTCATCTTACATCATGTCGTGACGCCGCTCGTCAAAGTTCAAATCATCGACACCTCGTCGGGACCGATTTTACGTCGTCATGAGTTAATGAACATGAACGTTCGCACCGCGTCGGGAGAAATCGACCTGCACGGACTCGAGGTGACTCAGGCGAAGAAACTGCGACAGCAGATCGAACGGATCGCGAAACTTGAGGAACAAGAGGAGGAGACGTTATGACACGGCGGGTCCATCCTCTGTTCATCCTGATGACGACCTTGACTCATCTCCGCTCGCTTGTCATCCCGATTGCGGTCATTTTGTTTAATGATTTGAAAAATGACGGGTTTGGTGTTTACACGGCAATTGGCGTCGCAGTCGTCAGCCTGATCATCCTGTTGTTTGGAATCGCGTCCTGGTATTTCTACACGTTCACCTTGGACGACCAATCGATTCGGGTCAATAAAGGGATTTTCCGGAAAAGTGAGCGGACGACAAAACGTCAGCGGATCGAGTCGATCGGAATCAACCAAAACGTTCTCGAACGTCTTCTTGGACTGGCGACCTTGACGGTCGAAACATCGTCAGACGGCGGCAAACCGGAAGTCGAGCTCAAAGGGGTCCGGTTGAAGTTCGCCAAACAATTGAAGTCAACAATCGGATCGACGGATCAGATTGATTCGTCAGAACACTCTTCCTCGTCCGATACGTATTCCGTCAGCATGACAGAACTGTTGCTGGCCGGTGCCTTGTCCGGCAGAATCGGTCTTGCCCTGGTCGGGTTTGGTGCCGTTTATCAATTTATCAACCGCTTCATTGAAAAGTACATCAGTCAACTGTTTAACGAATTACTCCATCTGTCGCTACTGGTGTTAGTTACTATCGGTCTGTTGGTGTTAGTGATCATCTACATCGGCTCCATCCTCGTCTTTGCGTTACGGTACGGATCATTTCAAGCAACCTTATCTCAACAACGGTTGACGATCGGGTACGGTCTCTTGAACCGGACGGAAGTTGTGTTTCATCAAGATAAGATCCAAGCCCTCGTTATTGAAGAGAACTGGATCAAACGCCGGTTTAAGCGGGCTCATCTCTCCCTGCATATCATCTCCGCCAGCGGGGAAGAAGAAAAGCTGTTGCTCCATCCCTTCATCCGCGTCAGTGACATCGATGGCTTTTTAGAACGATTTTTACCGCGGTTTAAGCAACTTGTACCGGAACGACGTGCTGCCGATCGCGGATTTTTCTACATCGTGCGTTGGCCGTTGCTCGGTTATGCAAGTCTGTTCCTGGTTGTAAACGGCGCCTTTTACTACTGGTTGCCGGAAGCGATCCGGTACATCGGCCTGGTGCTGTTCTTATTTTTGCCGCTGTATTACGTCCTCGCCCGGTCCGGTTACCGCCATACGCGTTACGGTTATGAAAATGACCTGTTCGTTTTACGAAAACAACTTGTCAACCGGGAAACGATTTATGCGCCCCGTCTGAAAATCGAAGCCTTTTCCGGGCACGTCTCCCGTTTTTTGGAAGAGAAAAGCATTTTGAAATTCCGAATCACGCTGCGTGGTTCAACAGGGTTTGATGCCGGATATTTCACTGCAACCGAATTTAAAGAGATCTTGAACTGGTACCAGCAAACATTCTTAAAACCGTTGCCGCCGGCAGCAGGTCCTGAGGCAAAGGACGGCGAATAAGTGTAGGAAACATAGGACGGAAGGGAGTTTACAGCGTGCGCAGATGGTTATTCGTCATCCTTATCCCCGTACTGATCATCAGTGGATTGATTCTGTATGATGGTCACCGGATTCAACAGACGCTCAGTGGACAGTCCGATGCGTCCCGCCTGTTAGCAAACGTAAGCAAAGCGTCTGATGAGAAGCAAACCGATGATCAAACGTGGTTTACCGAACAAGACGTCGTATCGAAAAAGCTGACGACATCAGGACCGGAACGTGTTGGTCAGTACCTTGCCGCAACAGAGGCTTCTGACAAAACAGTCATTGTTCTACCTGACGATACACCACACCAGGCCTCCCTGTTTTCACTGATCCGCTTGTACCACGAACAATTGGGTTACCATGTCCTGCTTGTCGAACGTCGAGACACGGAGGCACGGAGCTCTGGTTGGTTGGACCGCTTGGATTTGATTGACTGGACAAACCAGCTGATTGCGGACAATGGACCGGCGAGCCAAATTTTATATCACGGATTAGGTGTTGGAGGCGCGACGGCCTTGTTGGCTGCGGGGGAAGCAGACGTCCCGAAACAGCTGAAAGTCGTCATCTCGGAAGGTGCCTACGCCCGTCTTGACGATTGGTTGGCATTCCGTGCCAAAGAAAATCTCCCGTATCCCGCGGATCCGTCACTGGCTGCTGCCAGTACGTTCAACAAATTCCGACAGGATTTCTTTTATGGGG
Source organism: Caryophanales bacterium (assembly GCA_902363455.1). Lineage (GTDB taxonomy): Bacteria > Bacillota > Bacilli > Exiguobacteriales > Exiguobacteriaceae > Exiguobacterium_A. Next base: position 1,165,875 of record CABJAC010000001.1, read on the forward strand.
ATGTGTCCGTCACGCGACAGACCTCACGCATCATGGTTCCGACCTTATTCATTCACGGAACGGACGATCAACGTGTCCCGTCGCGGATGGCCTATGAACTGTACCAAGCGAAACCCGGTCTCAAACAGCTTTACCCGGTCCGGGGAGCAGGACACGACGACACGTCTTCCAAAGATCCAGAGAATTATCAAAAACGGCTCCGGTTGTTTATCGAACCTTTCGTCACACCGCTATAAACCATAGAGGCGAGAACGGCAGATGTTGCATCCGCCGTTCTCGTTTTTGTATTGACCTGATTTGAAACAGGATAAATATACCAGCTTCCTGTCCGTATGCTACGCTGTCTCTATTAAAAAGAAACAAGCGCACGTAGTGTCTTGTTTCGAAAGGAGCAAGCCATGACAGGAACTCAGTTGTCTTGGGTAGGAAATGAATCGGCGTTCGTCGATCAGATAGACATTCAAACCATCGGTCACGTCGCGGTCGGCCGGTTTGGCGGATGCAGTCGGGCAGGGCAAACGAAAAATGAGGACGGATGTTTGATCTGGCTTGGTGACGATTGGGAATTCACGTTGGTGCTCGACGCCCACGATACAGCAGAGAGCGCCAGTGCAGTCGTGCGTCAGATGACACGGCATCAGCAGGAAATCGAACAAACGTTACATCAGCCGGTCGAACAGGCATTTTTGTCACTGGAACAGTTGTTGCTCGGACTTTTGCAGGACGAAGCTTTTCGGACGACCTGCCGGAGCGTACAAGGGGAGACGGCCTGTTTGTTCCTTGCGCGAAAAGGAAAATATTTGTGGTGGTTATCGGTCGGCGACGTGCTGGCATATCTGTTCCACCCGGACTTGAGCCGGCATCGTCAGTTCAAACTGAACGAACGTCAATTTTTTGAATGGATTGGGCGGGTCAACACGTTTGATTTACCGGTTCCGTGTTACACGCGCGGCATCCGTGAGTTACGGCGCGGCATCAACCGTATCCTGGTGACGACAGACGGTTTGGTCGAATGTCCCGGAACACCATTCGAAGATCCGGAGACGATGGCGACGCTGTTTGCGAGACAACCCGAAACGGCACTTGCTACGCTGCTTGAAACGATTGAACGACACGATGTCCGGGACAGTACAACGATTGTGACCTGGACGGTGACCGTCGAAGAAACGGTTACGATGCCGGGCAACGCAAAATAAAAGCATGACCCGTATTTCCGTCGCTGGTGGAAAGGGGGTCATGCTTTTATTCAGTTGGTTCCATCGGAGACTCGGTGGTAGCGGTTTGTTCTGTCGGAACGATGTCTGTCTCCGGTGTTTCCTCCGCATCGGTCGACGGCAACACGATGCCGACGCTCGCCATGACGGCAAGTAAAGTGGTATTCGTTAAAGTTTGACGCATCTGTTTCCCTCCACATTCTAAAGATAAAGTGATCTTTCTCACTATTCTGAATATTCTTGGCGGATTCGTCAAGTAATCGCCATCTTCCTTAGAAGTATTTTTCCCGTTAAACCGTTATACTTAAACATGAAAAAGGGGGATCTCGCTTGAAACTAACTAAATCCAACACACGTATTTTAGAGTCGTTGTTACCACGACTCAACCTGAATGTGGAAGAACCGGAGCGGACGGAAATCGAACACCGTCTCCAAGCCGATTTGTACGAAGCACAACGGTCGCAAAAGCCGTTCGAAACGGTGCACGGACAATCGCCGGAGGAACGGCTCGATCAAATGATTGCCGAAATTCCGGAACGCCGCCGCGTTGAGACGCAAAAACGGTGGACCCGCAACTATGTCTCGACGATTCTGATGTTCATCTTCATCGAAGGAATCGACGGCATTTTTCAATTTGCGTTAGCCGACTACATCCTCTTTTCCATCATCGCCTTGTTCTTAATCGATGCAATGTCGATCTTAATCACGTCACCGAAAATCCGTCTCGTCAAAAAGCGGGTCTGGGCACAATTACTTATCAGCTTCATGCTGTTCGCGACGTATAAAGCTGTCCTGATTACGTTCGTTCCGAATCCGGACGTCTTGATTCAAGTCAGTGGAACGGCTTCGTATGTGATTGGAATCGCCGGACTGGTCGGACTGTACATTTACTGGTCGAAGAATCCGCTTCGTAAACGCGCCTAATCAGCAAGGAGGGAAAAACATGGAATTCACGCACTGGAAAAGACGTATGCAAGACCATTTTGAACGAATGGGATTTGATTTACGGATTGAACGACTGGCGATGCAGGATATGCTGAAGCTCGAGGCGACACACGGCGCGTTCCTGTTTTTCCCGATCACGATCACTTTATATGAACGAATGGGTTGGCAAATGGTGGCGATTGAATCGCACCATCTGGAAGAAGTCGACGATTTGTTTGCGGAAGCACAAGTCCAATCGTTGTTCCAGATGACGATGATGACCTTCGAAGAAGAAGAACGTGAATTCATCTTAGGTTTTTACAGCAATACCGGGCGTTACTTAACGGACCAGGTCTCTTCGACCGGTCAACTGATCCGCGTCATCGAAGAGGAATGGAACGATGGAGAAGTCCTACGGATTTCGACGTTTGAGTCGTTTCCGGGCTTGTTCGTCGCTCCGTCATTTGCGCATCAGACCTATGCCTTTGCACCGGACGGGGACGATTGGCAAGTCTTGGTCGGTCGGACCGGTCGACCAGCCACTGATTATCGATTTGATGGTCACGTCTTAGTCCCGCACCGCGTGCCGGAGGGAGAACTGTTCACACCGGTTCCCATCCGCGTCCCGATTCATCAGTTTGAGGATGTACGCAAGCAACTACAGACCGAACAGGTCGAGATTCAGACGTTTTTACAACAGGCGATGGAAACGATCCGTCAATATGACCCGTCATTTGGGTTTGCCTGGCGGGGAACAGTCACGTTCTTCCACGGAATCCCGGTCAATCCGTTTGCACAGCGCTTGTGGCTCGAAGAAGGGCAGAAGCGCTTTCGCGTCATGCAACAAGGATCCCGCCGGATTTTGGCCATCGGTGCCACATCCGGTGAGACGATTCAACTGCTCGATCAAGCGGTCGGTGCCGGTGAGCCGGACGGGACACCTGTCAGTGCCGTGGGGCAGCTTCTGTTAGGAATTTGGCAACAATTCGAGTCCGATGAAGCGACCTATTTGACCGCGGTCGACTGCCAAGGAATATCGCGGCAACAAGTCGAAAACCGGATTCGTCACAGTCTGGCGCGCCGCGAACCCATTGAATGGATCGACCGGGCACAAAACGGGAACGACAGCTGTCGCTTCGGTGGTCTGACGCTTACCTTTCCGCACCGCCCGCCCGGAGTCGTCCAGATCAGACGAACCGATGAATCAGCTGCTGGAGCAGAGCAAGCTGATACACCATGATACACGCTCGAAAAAGCGCTTGTCGTCTCTCGATTTACGGAGAGAGGACAAGCGCTTTTTTTAATCCGAAAACGGCTGACCGAGTCCGAGGGAGGCAATCAACTTCCTGATCCGTTCTTCCGACTGCTTCGGAGTCAAAATCAACAACTGATCTCCGCCGATCAGCCGGGTTTGTCCCCGTGGGGTGATGATGGTATCGTTTCGGATCACCGCGACGACCAGCAAGTCTTGCGGCATCTCGATTTCTTGCAGGGTTTTCCCGTCGATGCGGCAAAACGACGGGACACTGACTTCGACAATCTCGGCGTTCGGATTGGCGACGGTCATGAACTGAATCAAAGGTTCAACATCAATCAGCGGTTTGACATCAAGCTTCATCAATTTGACGATCCACGGCAAGGCCGTCCCCTGCAACAGAGCAGATGTCATGACTGTAAAGAAGACGATGTTGAACAACAGGTTCGCTTCCGGCAAACCGCTGGATAACGGATAGGTCGCCAAGATGATCGGAACGGCGCCGCGTAATCCGGCTGCCGTGATGACACTTTGTTCCCGGATGTTATAGGGAAACGGCAGTAAGGACAAAAAGACGGCGAGCGGTCGGGCGATCAGCACCAGCGTCAGGACGATGACAGCGGAGACGAGTAATGTTCGAGGATCTAGCAACTGTTTCGGGAAGACAAGCAGACCGAGCATGATGAACATCCCGACTTCCGCCAAATGGGACAAACTGCCGCTGAAACGGACAAGGATATCCCGGTAAATCAAATCGTGATTGCTGAGCCAAATGCCTGTCACATACACGGCGAGGAATCCACTGGCGTGCAGACTCGTCGCCACGCCGTAGGAGAGAAGGGCACCACTGATCAACAGCGTCGGATAGAGGGCGGAAGATTGGAGCTGAATCCGGTTCATCAATGTCGTTAAGCCCCAACCGATCACAAGACCAATCAGAAGGCCAAGCCCCATCTCATAAAGCAACGCCACGATTCCCTGACCAATCGAAAATGCGGCCGGACTGAGGGCGAACTCCGTAAAAAGGATCGTCAGGAAGACGGCCATCGGATCGTTGGTTCCGGATTCCGCTTCCAGCGTGTGTTTGACTTTTTGGTCAATCGATTGTCCGTTGAGCAATGAAAAGACGGCTGCCGCATCCGTCGAACCGACCAGTGCTCCGATCAACAACGCAATCGGCCAACTGAAATCAAGCAGGTAGTGTGCGACGACGGCAATCAATCCGGTCGTCACGAGGACGCCGATGGTCGCGAGCGATAATGCCGCCGGTAACACCGGTTTAAAGTTTTTCCATCTGGTGTTGAGTCCGCCGTCAAACAAGATGATGACCAGAGCGATCGTCCCAAACAGCCGTGCTTGTTCAAAATCCGCAAAATCAATCCATCCCGTGACATCGGTTCCGGCGAGAATCCCGACAAAAACAAACAGAATCAGGGTCGGGACATTCAGACGAACGGCAAATTTCGTCGTGATGATGGCGAGTAACAGTAAGATGCCGGCAAGTAACAGGACGGTCGCTTCGTTCACATGCACTCACTCCCTTTGATGAAAGGTATCTTTTCTTTAGTATACGCCATTCTTTTGCACCAATTCGGAAAAATAGTTTTCAAGAACATGTGTATAAATCCGAAAAAAAAGGAAAACAGGTAGCATATGGTATCATCGATCCGAAAAGAGGAGGCAGTTTCATGAATATTTGTGTAGTTACAGGAGCAAATTCCGGTATGGGCATGGTCACGATTCAAGAATTGCTCGAACGTGGGGACCGGGTCATCGCGACCGTCCGCTCAGCCAAGAAGGCGACGTTACTCGTTCAATTGTTGCGCGAACATGGGGTCTCCCATACGAACTTGGAGGTTGAGATCGTCCAACTGGATCAACTGAACTCGGTCCGGCAATTTGCGGATCTGCTATTTGATCGAATCGGTCGCATCGACCGGCTGATTCTGAACGCCGGTGTCATGGTCCCGCCGTACCACCGGACGAAGGACGGGTTCGAGTCTCAGTTCCAAGTCAATTACCTCAGCCACTTTTATTTAATTGAACGGTTGCTCCCGCTTCTTGAACAAGGGCAAGATCCCCGCGTCATCTCCATCTCGTCACTTGCCGGTGAAGGTGGGTTGATTCGGACGGACATCGAACTCGAAGCGATGGCGCATGTCAAAAAGGAACAATACAATCCGATGCGGTCATACCGGGAATCAAAATTGTTACAGATGGTGCACATGCGTGAACTGGCGGAACAACATGGAGACCGGGTGACGTTTGTCAGTGTCCATCCGGGCATCGTCAATACGGACTTATTCTATCGTGGAAAATACGGAAAAGTGCTCAAAACCGTCTTAAAGCCAATTGCTCAAATCGGGTATTGGACCGGAAAATTGTATACGCCGGAATACGGAGCCAAAACGGCGTTGTACCTTGCAACGACGGATGACCGTCTTGAAAACGGAGGGTATTATGCGGATTCTGCACCGCGTCTCAGTAATCCGGTCGTCGAAGACGAGACCTACCGCCGACAAGCGCGACACCTCTCGAAACAATGGGTCGGGTTAACGTAACCAAAAAAGGTCTACCGACTCGTGGGAAGTCGGTAGACCTATGTTGTGCAGACTGGGGGTCTGATCACGCTCCTAGCATACAATATAGGAGTATATAATTTTGAAATATGAAAAAAATCACAAATTGATGCTGTCATTTGAAATTTTCATGTAGTTTGTGCAAATCGGTTTTCTTCTGTGCTCATTTTCGTTAGGATGAAGAAGAATTTTTTTTCAGGAGGACTACTATGATTCGACAAGCTACAACACAAGATGTGAAACAGATTGCGGCACTTCTCAGACATAAGGCCGAATTATTACAAGCAGGCGGAAGCGAACAATGGTCCGCGTATCTGAAGGCAGATCTGGACGCGCTCGTCGCAGCAGATCTTTCAGCAGGACGTTTGTACGTATATGAACAGGACAGCCGCCTTCTTGGTTCGATTGCGCTGTTGCCTTCACTCGATTGGGACAAAGCCTTATGGGATGATGCGGAAGGTTTGTATATCCACCGGATTGTCGTCAGTGAATCGGCAAAAGGGTTGGGTGTCGGAAAACAACTGATCCAGCATGTCATTGCTGTCGCGACGGCTGAACAGGAACGTCTCCGGTTGGATTGTGTCGCGACGAATTCGTTTTTAAATACGTATTATCCGTCCTTCGGGTTTGAAAGCCGGGGAATTCGTGACGGTTTTTCGACATATGAGTATCCGGTTGCCGTCCTTTCGCACTGAGACCCTCTTTAGTCAGGACAAGTGACGTGTGCTTTGGTATGGTTAGTAAAAAGAATGATTCGAGGAGTGATCAGATGCGTCTTCAGATTGGTTTCATCGGTTTTGGAAAAAGTACGACCCGTTATCATCTACCCTACGTCATGATTGAGGAAAATTTTGACGTGACGTGGATTTACAATCGAAAAGCAAAACCTGATCTCGAAAAAACGTATGCTGATCAGTTACCCGGCGTCCGCTTTACGACGGATCTCGACGCGATGCTGCGGGATCCGGAGCTGCAAGTCGTCGTCATCAATACACCACCCGCTACGCATTTTGCCTATGCCCTACAAGCGTTACAACACGGAAAACATGTCCTGGTCGAAAAACCGTTTACGGTGACGGAGCAGGAGACGACGCAGTTGTTCGAAGTCGCCAAGCAACAGGGAGTTAAACTGTTGGCCTATCAAAACCGACGTTTTGACAGCGACTTTCAAGTCGTCGAGCAAGTCATCCGGTCCGGTAAACTGGGACGCCTCGTTGAAGTCGTCTCACATTTTGATCTCTACCGCCCGGAAGCGGTACCAGCCATCGCGACAAACGAGAATGGTGCGTTGTATGGTCTCGGCGTCCATACGATGGATCAGATTGTCGCCTTGTTCGGCAAACCGGACCAAGTCGGCTATGACATCCGTTCGGTCCGCTTAGCCGGGAATCCGGATGATACGTTTGCGCTTGATTTTTATTATCCGGAACTCAAGGTCAGTGTCCGGACGAGTCATGTCGCCTTAGCCGGTGCGCCACGCTGGATGTTGCACGGGACAAACGGTACGTTCATCAAACAACACGTGGACCGGCAAGAGCTCGATCTGAAGGCAAACTACTTCCCGGGAGAAGAAGGATTCGGAGAAGATTCGGAAGATGATTTCGGGCGACTGCTGTATCATGATGACCACGGTCACTTGCAGGATGTCCGGATTCCAAGTCCGGTCGGTGATTACGGGAAGTTGTACCGGGCCTTTTACGACAGTATCGTCCATAATGCGCCTTTACCTGTCACCGAAGAAGAGACAAAACTCGTCGCACATTTGATGGAACAAGGTTTCTCCCAACCGTCTCCTTTCATTTTGAATGTTAAAAAATGAATTTTTTTCGATATCAATATAATTACATCTCAGCAATCTGCCTAGGCAGAGCTGAGATTTTTTGTTATAAAGGAAAGGATATCACAATTTTTCAGAATTTTCTTATGGAATATTGATTAATATTTCAAAAAGATGGGAAAACCTGTGTATATTACATCCAAAGGGGGTTTATCATGAAAAAAATCATTACATCTTTTATTGCAGCATTCATCATCTTTAGTGTTTTCGGACCGTCACTTGTTGCAGAAGCAGCCACGAAATTAACGGTAACGACAGATGTGTTGCGTGTTCGCGAAAAGCCGTCGACGACAAGCAAGATTCTCGGAAACCTCATGAAAGGTGCCGTCTATACGTCGAATGGTACATCCGGCAGTTGGTACAAAATCACGTACAAATCGAAAGCAGGCTACATACACAAAGATTATGTCCGAACGTCGACGACATCAAAGTATACGTCGACGGGCGCGCGCTATACGACGGTCGGCACATTGAATGTCAGAACGTCTCCAAGCACGTCGGCCAAAACCGTCACACAACTGAACAAAGGAGTGAGGGTCGCCTCTTACGGCACATCCGGCAGCTGGACCCGTATTTTATACAACGGCAGCTACCGTTATGTCTCGACACAATACTTGACGAAGACTGCTCCAAGCAGTTCAACGAAACAATTAAACGTACCGTATTACAATCAGTACTCATTGGGTTATCCATCCGGTTGTGAATTCGTTTCGTTGAAAATGGCACTCGAGTACAAGAAAAAAGCGGTCTCTGCTACTTCGCTGTACAATCAAATGCCAAAAAGCATGAAAAATGCCACATACAAAAACGGGAAATACTACTGGGCGGATCCGGAAAAGATGTTTACCGGAAATCCTGCCGGAACCCTCGATTATTACAAAAACTGGGGCATTTACCCGAAAGGCATCCTGCCGCTCGCGAAAAAATATCGGAGCGGGGCAGCCGATATCTCAAAACAAGGGGTCAGTAAGATCGAAAGTGAAATCCGGAGCGGAAATCCAGTCATCGTTTGGGCGACGGTTGATTTTAAAAATCCATATGGTTACTTCTCATGGATCAAGCCGGACGGCAAAACGTTTACAGGCTACCGTAACTACCACGTCATGCTCGTAACGGGTGTCTCAAGCAGCTCGTTTACTGTGTCGGATCCATACCGTGGAAAATATACGGTCAGCCGGTCACAATTTACATCTGTCTACAATACGACAGGACAATATGCCTTATCTGTCCGTTAATCTGTCTGCCGGTGAAGCTTTCCGCTTCACCGGTTTTTTTCTTTTGTATCCATAGGGATCAAGAGGTCACAGCGTTACGGATTTTAAAGAAATGGGAATTGATTAAAAAACGAGTAATATAATAACAACCGCTCGGGGTTCACCCAGCACGTCATCCAGAAAGGACCGGTGAGAAGATGGATGAAACACGTTTGGAACAGCTTGAGCAAGAAGTCGCACAGTTAAAGGCACGACTGGATCGTTTGGAGCAACAACCGGCGGCAGACGCAGACATGAAAGGCGAACCGGTTTCTTCTGTCGCCCGACCAGCCGTCCGTCCGGCATTCGTCAAAAAGCAACGGACGCCTGTCGTCAAGAAGGCCCGGACACGGGACGAGTGGGAAAATGTTTTGGCAACGGTCTGGTTACCGCGGATTGGGGCGATTTTTGCGGCAATCGGCGCGATTTTCCTGTTTTCGTACGCTTCCATGGCCGGTTTGATCAGTCCGGCAGTCCGGATCGGGAGCGGGGTCGTGATCGGACTGCTCGTCATGGCACTTGGTGAGTTTCAGTATGAGAAGAAACGGCGGGAGCTCGGTGTCGGGCTTGTTGCAACAGGAACGATTGTGTCCTTGTCCGCGTTATTCGCCGGTATGGCCTTATATCAATTTTATCCTCCGTTACTCGCATTTTTACTGGAAATCGTCGTACTCGCGATTGCGTACGGATTGATGTTGTGGATGCGGTCAACGGCGTTGTTGATTTTAGTCTCGATCACCGGCTTTTTATTACCGTTTCTCCAGTTAACGGATGAGCCGAACGTCTTCTTGTTTTTACTGTATGAAGTCCTGTTGTTTACGGCATTGTTGTTTGCCGTTCTTCGTCTGCAGGCAGTCAAAGCATACCCGGTTACTGCCGGTATCTTTTTCCTGGCACTGATTTTCGGCAGTCTCACTGTCAATTTTGAGACACGCCCTCTGATTGATGAAATCACCTTACTCATGGCATCCTTCATGGGCTATCTCGGTCTTGCATACGTCGGGACCAGACTTCCGATCACTTACAATTATCCGAGCTGGCTGGCGGGCGGGTTCGTCCTGCTCAGTCTGTCCGTGGTCGATTGGCCGTTTGTTTACGGACTCGCGGTTCTGTTTGCACTACTCGCTTACGTCGTCGCGAATCAAACGAAGGATGCGTGGCAAAACGGCGTTGGACATCTTGCTATCTTGTTTGCCATTTCGCAATTACCGGTTGATCCGCTGAGCTTCGGTGATCAATTTCGTTCGGTTCTATATGCCGTTACGATTGCCGGACTGTGGTTTATCAAACGGCAGGAAATTCCGTACCAACGCTTTTTCGGTGTTGCCGTATATTTGATGTTTGTCCTGTATACGATCGGAACGTATGAATCGTATCGGCTTAACGATCAGTCGTACGCAGTCTCCGTGTTCGGTTTGACGGTCGCGACGACCGCCTTCATTGTCTTGCTTGTCCGGACACATGGGGAAGCGATCTGGCGGAAGTATTGGCAGGTCGTCTTATTTTTTGCAGCTGCCGGTGTGTTTGTGACCTATACGCTGATCGTGATGGAACTGCCGTTTTATGCCACGCTTGATCAGACGGATCGGAGCACGACGTTGTCTGTCGCCTACATCCTGTTATCGTTTGTCCTTGTAGCGATTGGTCGTGTCCGTGGAACGGCGGCCTGGCGTTTGTCGGGTCTGCTGTTGCTGACAGTCAGTGCCTTCAAATTGTTGTTGTTCGACTTATCATTCTTGTCTTTGATTCAAAAAGCCTTTGTGTTTATCGGCTTCGGCATCGTCGCATTTGTCATTTCGCGGACCTATTTTAAAAAACGCGACTCTTAAATCGTATGGAGTCTTCTGCCTGCAGACAGCATCCTCTACAGGCAGAGGATTTTTTTATCGAAATATATTGATAACGATTATCATTATCGACTATACTGATTGATGAACTTACTTAATAATCAGGGGGAACCATCCATGCGACATACAAAAACACTGACGATCGGACTATTATCGATGACGGCTTTACTGGCAGCATGTAATGAACAACCAACGCCAACAACACCTGCTGCGGCCAAGCCGGATCGATTCGAGCAAGTTGTTTCGGATTACCGGACATATGCGATTGCAGAACTGGAGCAATTTACGAAACAGACGGAAGCGTTCACGACAGCGGTCAAAGAAGGAGACTTGAAACAGGCGAAAGCACTTTATGCGCCAACACGGATGCATTATGAACGGGCGGAACCAATCGCGGAAGTATTCGGGGATCTTGACCCAAAAATCGATGCCCGTGAAGGGGACGTCAAAGCGTCGGAGTGGGGTGGCTATCACCGGATCGAGCAAGGATTGTTTGAAAAAGGAACAACAAAAGGATATGAAGACTATGCGGATCAATTGATGAAGGATGTCCATCTGCTCCGGGCAAAAGTCGAGACGGTTGAAGTGACGCCGGAACTTCTCGTCACCGGTGCGACCGACTTATTGAACGAAGTCTCGACATCAAAAGTCACAGGCGAAGAGGACCGGTATTCGCATACCGACTTATATGACTTCGCAGCCAACGTCCAAGGCGCCGAAAAAATTTATCAGTTATTGGATCCGGCGTTAAAAAAGCAGGATTCCGCGCTGTCGAAGGAAATTGCGGCCCGCTTCAACGATGTCAACACCTTGTTGGACGCCAAAAAGAAAGGTGACGGCTACGTCCTCTATACCGAATTATCGAAAGCCGACGTCAAACAATTGAGTCAAGCCATCAATGAGTTGGCAGAGCCGCTCTCGAAAATGGGCATCGTACTGGAGGGTTGATCGATGACACGAAACGCGATGGAAGAGGGCGTCACACGGCGTGACGTCTTAAAAGTAGCTGGATTGACCGGTCTTGGAGCTGCCCTCTATGCAAGCGGCATCGAACGTTTTTTACCGCGTGCCTTGACGGCTCAGGCGACGGACCAAGTCCCGTTTTACGGTAAATATCAAGCGGGTATTCTGACACCGGCTCAAAATCATGTTCAAGTGGTCGCTTTTGACGTCCAGACAACCCGGCGCGATGAGTTGATTGATCTCTTAAAACGTTGGACGCGGGCATGTGCCCGGTTGACAGCCGGACTGCCGCTCGGCGACTCGGACAGTGCGTATGTCCCGCCGGAAGATACGGGAGAGGCAGATGGACTGTCGGCGAGTCATTTGACGTTTACATTCGGCTGCGGCCGCAGTTTGTTTACGGACGACCGGTTCGGAATCGGTCATAAACGTCCTGATCTTCTCCGGGAATTGCCGGTCTTTGACCTTGATCAGCTGGATCCGAAATGGTCGGGTGGTGACCTTGTCGTCCAGATTTGTGCCGACGATCAACAAGTCGTGTTCCATGCCTTACGAAACTTGACTCGGATCGGTCGGGGCGTCGTCAAAATCCGCTGGACCCAAGCCGGTTTTCAACGGTCAAAGGTGGCGGATGCGGCAGGAGGGACACCTCGGAATCTCTTCGGATTCAAGGATGGAACCGGTAATCCGGACTCGTCGCAGGCTTCCGTCCGGAATCAACACCTCTTTTACCAATGGCAGGACGGCTCGCCGTGGTTGACGAACGGCAGTTTTCTGGTCGTCCGCCGAATTCAGATGCATCTCGAGGTCTGGGACCGGACAATCCTGAAAGAACAGGAGCGGACCTTCGGACGGGAACGCGCATCCGGAGCTCCGCTCGGATCCAAAGAAGAGTTTGCTGCGGTGACGCCAAGCCAGCGGACAGCGCGCGGTGAAGCACCACTTCCAAAAGATTCACACACCGCGGTCGCACACGGATCAGGAACAGAACAGTTGTTACGCCGCTCCTATTCCTACCAGGCGGGCATTAATGAAACGACCGGAGCCCTCGATGCCGGACTGTTATTTTTATCATACCAACGGTCACCGGAACAGTTCGTCACCATCCAACGACGGTTGGCGGCGTCCGACCGCTTAAATGAATACATTACCCACCGTGGCAGTGCTGTTTTTGCCTGTTTCGGCGGGATTCAAAAAGGAGGCTACATCGGTGATGCGCTCTTTGCTTAATGTGTTCATGACGGTACTCCTTTGTGCGACCGTTGGAATTTCGGTTGTTCATGCGGATTCGAAAACCGATGCGCTCTACGTCTCGATTGGTCAAGCCCTGTCGGCAGCCAACAATCAGGACCGGAGCAGTCTTAAGACCGCACTGCAGACGCTTGAGCAGCAGGTTGACCGTTTACCGGTCTCTGCCGAGCAAAAGGTGATTCAACAACGATTGACGGCCGTACAAAAGCAGACCTCTCTGCCGGCAGTCAGACAGCAGCTGACGAAACTGTCGACGGCTGTCCGTGCACTGGAAGAAACGGGACGTCCGAAATCAGATCCTGCTGCTGAAAAACGGCTGACAGAGTTGTTTACTTGGACGAAGCAGCTCAGACATGCTGGAACGATGTCCGAACGGAAGAAGCTACAGTCCGATTTACTGGCGGCCTGGACCGACCGCGAAACGGTTGTCCGAGAGACGAGCATCGGACATTACGGTCAAGTCGAAATGGGATTGTCCGCAATCCGGATTGCTTTGGCACGCGAAACATTTGATCCATCGGAGCTGAATCAAGCACTTGATCAGTTTGATGCGAGTATCCGCTCCTTCCTGCAAGGGGATGCCGTTGAAACGGTGAAGCAGACGGGACTCGCTGAACTGGTCGCGTTACTCAAACAAGCGAATCAGCAACTCGAGGATCAGGATATACCGGCAGCCGAGAAGACACTGACAACATTTATTAAGCGTTGGCCGAGCGGTGAAGGGGAAGTTCGTACGCGGAGCAGTTCTTTATATACGACGATTGAATCAGATGTGCCTGTTCTGTTGTCGCGTTTAGATGAAACGACGATGGAGTCCACCCGGACCGACTTGGCACCAATCATTACCTCACTTCAAGTGTTGACAGAGAAAACCACGTACTCCTTTATTGATGCCATGTTCGTCATGTTGCGGGAAGGTCTGGAAGCATTGCTGATCATCAGTGCCCTCGTCGCATTCACCCGGAAAGCCAAGCTCGCGGGTGAACGTCTCATATGGACCGGGGCTGTCATGGGGTTAGTAGCAAGCGGAGGATTGGCCTTATTGATTCAACGTTTCTTCTCAACAGCGCTTGCTTCGGTCGGTCGGGAACAGATCGAAGGCTGGACGGGGCTCCTCGCCGTCTTTATGATGCTGCTGGTGGGATCATGGTTGCATACGAAAACTGCTGTTTCCTCAAGACAGACGGAACTGGCGGCATCATTTGCCGGTCATTCCTTGTTTGCGGTCAGTTTTTTGACGATTTTCCGAGAAGGCGCTGAGACGCTGTTATTTTATGCGGGAATGGCGCCTGCGATGACGCCTGTCGCCTTGTCTGGCGGAATTGGTGCTGCGATCCTTGTGATTACGCTCGTTTCCATTCTTGTAATCTATTGGGGTGTCCGTCTGCCGGTTCAGCGGCTGTTTTTAGCGGCGACCTGTCTGATTTATCTGATGGCGTTTAAGATTCTTGGAGCCAGTCTGCATGCCTTGCAACTGACGGGAATCGTGCCGATACACGTCGCGCCATACGTGCCGACGGTTTCTTGGCTCGGTTTTTATCCTACGTATGAGACGCTGATCCCTCAAATTGGATTATGTGTCCTCATCGGACTGACGGTGTTATGGAAACGCCGTACTCCGGCACGACTGCAAAAGGTCGTTTGATTCGTTTTTTAGATGCATGTTTTATTCATTATGTTTCGGGAATAACTTTATATCGAGAGTAAACACAGTTGGCTCGCATAAAGGAGAGGAAACAAAATGATTGAAACACGAATCGTACGAAATATGACGGCCGTTGATGCGGAAGTGACTAGCTTAAAATCAAGCGGTTATTCGAATAAACAAATTTACATTTTCGCGAAGGATGAAGAATTGGCGGAACGAATTGCGAATGATACACAAACACTTGCGTACCGCGTGACGAAAAAATCATTTTTCGAAACGTTGATGGCGACCGTCCGCAGTAACCGGAAAGATCGGATTGCCCAGTTGTCAGAGCTCGGAATGACGAAAGACGTCGCCGAGGATTTGGAAGACGAAGTTCGCCATGGTCGAATCGTCATAGTCGGTTCAAAGTCAGATCTTCTGAATCCAGCGTTTGCCGCATCTTATGTAACAGACGAAACGACAGAGTACGGTGCCGGTGTTCCGAAACTTGAAGAGGAAGAGACGACAACAACGTTGCCCGCTGATCAAAATGTCAAAGTAGATAAAGACTGATGCACTAAAAAGGAGGATGCCGCCCGCATCCTCCTTTTTAGGTGATATTTCGTATGTCTAATACCCCTGTTAAGACCGGGGTCTTTTCCGGAGCGCTGTAAGTAATACGTCGCTCTCCTTCCAACGGCATCATTTAAAGATCTTGAACGTGCTGCAATCAAAACAAAATATTCCCTGATTACTTTTGACGTAAACCTTCTTAAGAGAAAAGTGAAAGGCATGATAGTATTCGATCAAGTGGATGGTTTTGAATGTCCGATTTGCGGCAAAAGACAAGAAGCATGCCAGGAACAGAGGAGGAACTGTCTGATGGAACGAAGTACATTGATCGCCCTTGAAAAACATTTATACGCCAGTCAATTAGAACTGGACGGTTTAGCCCGGTTGATCACGAAACAATTGATGCAACTCAGTCAAGTTGCAGGTTCTGTGGAGCATTTCCGACGGATGAGCTTTGACCTGTACCGAAAACGGGAAGCGCTTGATCGAATTGCTCCTCAGGTGTTGTATGAAACAGCACTTGATTATGAAGATTTTTTGGAAGAAGAATTCGATGAAATCCCGCTTTCTTGGGCACTTCGTCAGGATGAAGCGGAAGCACTCGATCAATTGTGGTGGTTTGAGTTTTTCCGAATTCAAGCGGACGTCGAAGATTGGTTGAGTCTGTACTTGATTCGCCGGATTCGGGAAGATATCCGGTATGTCCCGCCTGTCATTGAAAAGAACGCGTACGCGCTGTCGGATGATGCGCGGCAAGTCTTTTGGCGGTTGCTGCAACGTTCTGTTGCTAAACCGTCTTCGAAAATCAAAGCCAATCAATTGTCCTGTCGCATGGGGATATCGGAAATTGCCCGATACGCCCGCTTTAATTTAGAACGGACCCAACTCGCAATCGAAGAGTTGACTGCACGAGGCATCATTTCGATTGAGGAAGAGGATGAGAAACTAAAATTACGCGTGCGGCTACAAGTGATTTAAGGCAATGAACCGTTCAATCATCCGTTCATCACGGCGGGCGGACGGTCCAATCCAAATTAAATGTCCGGGACTGTGTGATTCGATGAACTGGGCATGTGCAATCGCCCGTCGCGCGTAAAGCGCATGTTCAAACGGAACCGCCCGGTCTGCTTTCGAGTGGACGATCAAGACAGGGCAGGTGATGGTTTGTAAAAGCGGACGGTCAATCTGTTGTGTCAAATCAAACAAGACGCCCCGCCCGGGTCCATTCTGGAGTCCGACTTGATACAGTAATTGTTGGTCGGTGCCGGATAGCTGCCGGCGGATGTCGTCACGTTGCAACAAACTGGTCATCTCGACCATTCGGACAGAAGCCTCTTGCGGAAATTTCGTCAATTTATCTTTTACGTAATACCACAATAACTGTTGAGCGACTTGCAATGGCCGTTGCAGAAACGGTTTTACAAGCCAAGTCTGATAAGGAAGCGAGATTTGATGCGTCATGGCACATGCAAGTACAAGAGCGCTTACGGCCGGATTATGACTGGCTAGTGCAATTGCGGTCGGTCCACCGGCTGAGATGCCGTACACGGTATAGCTTGTAATCTGTCGGGACAGCAGCCATTCCCGATAAAATGCCGCCAACTCGACGGGAGAAGCTGCGACGTCTAATGAGGTCTTTCCATAGCCTGGACGTGACGGGACGATCACCCGGTAACCGGCATCGATCAACCGTTCGACATGATACACTTCCCGGTAATCGGACTGTGTTCCATGAATCAACAAAACAACGGGACCGCTTCCACTGTCCCTGTAATCAAACCGGTGATTCTTCCAATCAGCAATATGTTGCATCCAAATTCTCCTATCTCTTAAAAATTTCCATATTATTGTTATTGTTTTTTCCTGTTTAAGGTATAATTCAATTATAATCAAATATCTTATGGATAGGAAATGAGGATACGCCTGTGTCAAATGAAAAATTATCCAACCGTGACCGGTTGTTGGCAGTTCGAGAAATCTTTGAGCATTATTCGGATGAAGAGCATACCTTGACTTTGGAAGAACTTAGCATAGAGTTGTCCAAGCGGGGGCTGATTGAGAAGTTATCACGTAAATCACTAAAAGAAGATATTGCAGCACTCATAAAGTCCGGATTTGATATCCGTGCGGAAGAAACGAAAAACGGATTGGCAATTCCATATCATCTGGTCAGCCGTCCGTTTGAACAACACCACCTCCGGCTGTTGGTAGACGCAATCGCAAGTGCCAAATTCATTTCAGAAAGTGAAACGGAGATACTTGTTCAAAATATCCATACTTTGACGAGTAAGCGCCTTGCCGAAACATTAACTCCCGTCATACATACTGTCAAAAAACCGAAAGGCGTCATTCCTTTTTCAATTGATACGATCCAAAAAGCCATCACCGGAAAAGACGTCATCAGTTTTCAATATCAGGGTAAATTTAATGAGCGGACGCGGAAGTTCGAACTCCGAAAAGACGGGGATTACTATCTCGTCGCACCGGCACATCTGATTGTTGACAACGGGAACTATTATTTGATTGGTCGCGACGAACGAGTCAATGAAATCCGGACCTATCGGGTCGACCGGATCGTCAATTGTAATGTGTTTGAACCGATTGAGACACCTGTAGTTGTCGACTCCTCGTATTTGAGCAGCATGTTCAATATGTATGGTGGGGAGCAGGAACAATTGACGTTGAAGTTCCATGAGCATGTCATGCCGACCGTGGTCGACCGATTCGGAACAGATATCCGCTGTCGTCGGTTAGAAGGGCAGTGGTTTGAAGTCAAAGTGAGTGCGTTGTTCTCACAAGGATTTATGATGTGGTTGATTCAGTTTGCAGAGCAGGCTGAAATCGTTGAACCCGCAGCATGCCGGGAGGCTTTTAAAAATAAAGTCCTTGAACTCGCGAAAGTGTATCAAACGCCGGTTGGGTCACGTTAATTCCAAAACAGAAACGACAAAAAGACGTGTAGATTTTCGGAAATAGAAAAGCTGCTCTTTTTGTCGTTTTTTGTCGTATATTCATATTTGAATATTTTTAAGACGTTTTTCCGATTACCATTAAGGATATCTTATTTTTTTGCAGGAGGGACGTCATGCAACAAATGGAAAAACAACGGACAGGAAGTGTGATTGCGGTCGTATCATACCTCTTCTTTATTTGTTTATCGTATACTTTGTGGTATTTATTATCGATTTTTGCCTTTAATATATTGTTTAGCTCAGAACTTCTCATGTCGATGGATCTTGTGGTGTTCGGATTCAGTCCTTTATTCGCTCTCGGTATTACGATATTTTCCTTGAAGATGTTGAAGCGATACAGCCAACCTAAGTTTTCTCCGTACATACTTGTGGTGTATAGTGTCTTGACTAGTGTCTTGATCTATTACTCTGTTCTTTATTCGATACTGCCCCGGATCTGATGAAGCTTGCATGGTCTCGCCTTTTGGAATATGCTACCTGTAGAGTATCAGCATGTCTTGGAGGAGGGGATACGATGAATACACAGTATATCCTGGACTGGATGCCACTCGTGCTTCCGGTTGCTGCCATCGTTTTTATTGTCATCATCGCGCGTAAAGCGTCTAAAATTGATTCTAAATAACAAGAAGAAGGTGTTCCGGTATCGGAGCACCTTCTTTTTGGTTCAGCGTTCGATTTGTTCCCGGACATATTTCCGGAACAGTTGCAGATCGTACGCCGGTTCACTGCGGCTGAATTCAATCCCGTCGAGAAGACGTGCATGGGAAGCGGCTTCCGGAAACTCAATCCGCGTCAACCACTCGACGGTTGTTTCATCATGACGGCGCGGAAAAGCCTGTTCGAGTTGCGAGGCGATTTTCAGGAGCGGATGCTGACTGTGTTTTTTGACAGGAGGCGGTTGCTTCGTCACCGTCATGCGGACGACCGGTTCTGCTTCCGTTGTGATGACTTGTCGTTTTCGAATCAAATAGAAGGTGATACCGACGGCGAGAATCGCCAAGACAATCCCTGCCATGTTCAGATAAAACAGCGTGTCGGAACTCATGCTGGCTGCCTCTAGTCTTTTCTGCGGAGCAATGTTTGCTACATCGGTCGTATTTTTCGCCGTCTTTTGATCAATCCGTTCTGCGAGCGGCAATGTCCAGGTAAAGAGTGAGCCGAACGCCTCAAGTGCCGGACGGGTCAAGTTCGCAACAGAACCAAACAGGGTTTCTTTAAGCAATCGAATCAAGATGACGAGGACGAGACTGCCCCCGAGAAACAACGAGACATTTGCAATGATTCGGCGCCATTCTACGAGATGTTGTCTTAAGAATGGAATTGCCCATAATAGACCTAGTAGAAGATAGGTGCCTAACGGCGGAGAAAGTCCGGGGAACAACAGGCATAACCCGGTCATTCCCGTCGCACTGATGGCAAACTTGTAAGGATAATCGACGGTCTCGAGTCCTGCACCGAAGGCAATGGCAAGTAACAGCAACATACTGATCAGCGGAGAGACGAATAGAAACGCAATCGCCGCTGCAAGTTGCAGTCCAATCCGGATGTTGCGTGCTGGGATTGCTGCAAGCAACGGAAAAATCAGAATGACGAGTGGTGCTGGTAACAGACTGATGATGAGAATCCACCAAAGAATCATGCGCTAGCCCCCTTATGCCGATGCCCAAGATGAATTTCTGCTGTCGTCGAGGGAACAGTCCGTTGGAGACGTTTTGTAAAATAGCGGCGCTCGAGCGGCAGATCGTATTCCGATATCCGGGCGAGGCATTCCATCGTCCGCAGAAACTGGTCTTTTCCTTTTCCAGAGGGAACGTGATACCACTGTCCCTCCCGGTTGACCATCGAAATCCATAAGCTGTATGACGCCCCTTGTTTTTCAAGTTCTCGGATAATCGTCGCAGCACGGGAGAGTAATTTTTCAAAATCACCGCGTAAGGCTAAACCGTCCGCGGAGAGACCGTCAATGATGACCGCATAATCATGGTTGCGCATCCGATCATATTGATAGGAATAGAGTTCTCCGGTCTTTGCATAAGCAGACCAATAGATCGTCTTCGCATCGCCTGCATACGGTACGACGGAATGAAAGCTCGAGCGGTCCGTAAACGGACTTGACCGGTCAATCGTCTCGCCGGGAATCTGACGTTCGTTCCATTCGACCGATGCCGGCGCAAAATCAGGGAAAACATGACCGAGTTGTTGGATTGGTAATGTCAAGTACAGCGTCATCAGATGGAACGGATCGGAAATCATGATATCAAGCGACTGGATGCGAATCGTTCCCCGTTTGGTTGCCGTGACGTCGATTTGAAACGGCACGTTAGCCTGACGCGGTACAAAGACATGTTTCCGCCAAAACTGGCTGCTGGCATCTTCGATTCGGACTTGTTCCCCGAGAAGGCCAGACATGGTCACCTTTCCAAGTGAAAACCGTGTCGGATTATGAATTTCGAATGGGATGACGAGTGCATCGTCCCGGAAAGCCCGAACCGTTTCGACGAGCCGGACGCTCACGCGTTCTCCAAGGTACTCAAGATATCTTGGTAAGAGATAACCGTACAACGTGTACGCGACGAGTAGTGTCGCAATCAGGATTGAACCGTACAGTGTACAAATGCCGGCCGCGACGGCAATCCAAAATAAAATCATCGGATGAAAGGACTTCGGTGTGATCAATTGCATGTTACACCTCAGTCGGAACAGTCAACGACTCCAAAATCTGTTGGACCAAACGACCATTTGTCATCTTTAGCGTTGCTTCGAGCGTCAGAACGAGCCGGTGGGCAAGCAACGGATTCGCCAGTTGCTTAATGTCTTCTGGGGTAACATACGTCCGGTCATGCATCCAGGCCCGTGCTCTTGCAGCTTGCAGAAGCGCCAGAGTAGCTCGGGGGCTTGGACCGATTTCAACGTCCCGATGCGCCCGTAAGCCATCACAGACGTCAAGGAGGTAGTCTTCGACGGTATCTTCGATCGTGACAGCCCGTACTTCTTGTTTCCAGATACTCAGTTGCTCAAGCGGCAGTTGGAATGTACTTGGTTGTAAGTGAACCCCCTGCAACAACGCTTTTTCAACCCGTCGATCGAGCGGTGCAAACGACAATTTAAACAAAAAGCGGTCGAGTTGTGCGTGGGGGAGTGGAAACGTCCCCTGACCGTCAAACGGATTTTGAGTCGCGATGACTAAAAAATGTTGCGGTAACGTATAAGAGGTATCTCCGATCGTGACCTGTGCTTCTCCCATCGCTTCTAGCAAGGCGGACTGCGTCCGCGGCGTCGTCCGGTTGATTTCATCGACAAGAACGATGTTTGCGAACAGCGGACCAAACCGTTGTTCGAACGAACCGGTCAACGGATTAAACAATTCCATTCCAAGCAGATCGGTCGGTAACGTATCTGCTGTACATTGGACGCGGGAAAATTTCGCATCGAGTGTGTTGGCAAGTGATTTAGCAAGCGTCGTCTTTCCGGTACCCGGCCGGTCTTCGAGTAATACGTGACCTTCCGACAATAGACCGATCAGCAGATGATCTATGACATGTTCTTGTCCGAGGACCGCTTGCTTTAAGTTCGTTCGTAATTGTTGGAACATGGATAAATCCCCCTTTTTGTTTACTATTTCTAAAGTTTACGAAAATTCAGATAAAACTGCCAGTAATTTAAGCAGGTTTCCTAGAATTACTGGTTTGACTAGGAGAGAAACAAAAAAATCCTTGACCACGGACGGTCAAGGAACGGCACTCAGTCTTCAAACAGTTCATCCATTAAGTCATCGATTTCCTGACGACGGTTGTTCGTTTCCTCCCGGAGAATCCGGATTGAACGACCGCGCCATTCGAGCCAGTCTCCTATTGTTGCGGCATGAGGCAGACGCACGCGGGGAACTTGAATCGTTTCACGATGCTCTGTCTCACAAATCGCCTGTTCTCCGTCAAATTCGGTGATAGTCATCTTCATCGTGCACTTTCTCCTTTACTCGGGACGTAAGTCGGTCCGGCTTTTGACTTGAATCATCTGACCGTCTGATGTGTACTGAATGGTACCCGTCCGGTCTGTCCGGTCCATTGTGATGCTTTCCGCTGCCAGAGCGTTCATGACGGTCGGACGTGGATGATCGTAAGCATTGCCTTCACCGGCTGAAATCAACGCACGCGCGGGATGGACCGCTTGTAAGAACGGGATCGAGGAGGACGTATCGGCGCCATGATGACCGATTTTTAAAACGTCGGCCTTTAAATCAATCCCGGAGTCGAGTAAGTCCTGTTCCGTTCGAATCGGAGCGTCACCCATGAAGAGAAAGGTGTTATCCTGATGAACGAGCTGGACGACCGCGCTCCAACTGTTTAAATCACTTGTCCCGTCACGGAGTGGGGCGAGTAACTTTAAACGAATGATCTCACTCGGAATCACGACCCCGGCCTTAGCCGTTTTGATGGTCACGCCTTGCCGTTTGACTGCGAGTAGAAAATCACGGTAGGTTTCTGTCGTGTGATTGACACGTGGGGCATAGACGTGATCGACAGGCAGAGCATCAAGGATTGTATCCAGTCCGCCGATATGGTCTGCGTCCGGATGCGTCGCGATGACTGCCGTTAAGCGGGTGATGCCAAGCGTCTTGAGGTAGCGGACAACATCGTCCCCTTTCCCGTTGTTCCCGCCGTCAATCAGAATCGTGTCGTTTTTCGTCTGAATCAATGTACTGTCGCCTTGACCGACGTCAAAACCATAGACGTTGAGGACGGAATCCGTATCCGGACGATCACCAGGTAGTGGTTCATCGTCGCGTGTCATATAAAAGACGACAATCAGACACAAGGCAAGCAGCAGAACGGAACCCCATTTCATGTCTATCCCTCCCGTTTCTCAAACAGATACAACATGCCGTTACGGGGATGACCGAAGCGGGGACCGACGTATCCTCGTTTTTTTAATGCAGTCCGCATCAGGATCATCATCCCGCCGTGCCCAACGAGTAAAATACGTTCGTGTTCCTTCTGTTCAAACGTCAATTGGTTTAACAGGATCGTAATCCGCTCGTTGGCATCCTTGATTTCTGCTTGAATTCGTTTGCTGAATGGAGCGACAAGTCGTCCGATCAACACCCAGGCGAGAAAGGGTAAACGGATCTTTGAGCGGATGGTCGGGAAGGGTACTTCGCGTAATAAGTCCGTCACGATGATATCGTCTTC
Source organism: Caryophanales bacterium (assembly GCA_902363455.1). Lineage (GTDB taxonomy): Bacteria > Bacillota > Bacilli > Exiguobacteriales > Exiguobacteriaceae > Exiguobacterium_A. Next base: position 1,189,362 of record CABJAC010000001.1, read on the forward strand.
ATAAACGCTTTCCGCTGTTTGGACGGCGCGTGGCATGCTGCTCGCGTAACAAATCGTCCAGTCGATGTTTCCCAGTTCAACCGGTTGGACATCAATCGTCGAGACGTCATAACGCTCAATCCAGGCTTCGATATCGGCTGCGCTGACCCAACCTTTAGTCGGGTAACCTTCCGTTACCCGGTGGTGTCTGACTAATCCAATCTGTTTCATGATTTTGCGACGGTCTTTTGTGTCAAGAAACCGTCCACCTCTCTTTCTCTCTATCGTCTTGTCTCGCTGCATTATAGAGCAAGGCGGATGGCCATACCGCACAGCAAGGCACCGAGAATGCTTAATAAACTGCCGATGATATAATATTCCGCAAATCGACGGTCGTCAAACTGTTTAAAGCGGGCTAATGCCTTCAAGGCAATGATGAATCCAATGGCGCCCGTTGCATTCACTGCCACCAAACAGACGATGATGGCCCGTTCGACAAGTCCAATATAGCGGCCGACACCGTTAATTTCCGTCGTATAGCTACGGGCGGAATCCTCGACCTCATGGGTGACGAAACGCTTCAGACCGTCCAGTTGTTCTTTCCGTGTGACCTTTCGTTCAAAATGCGATTCAATCAAGCGGGGGGCAAAGGGTGCAAGAAGCGGGGCAATTCCGCGTCCGACCAGTTCGGTCGCAATCAGGCCCCAGACGCTGATCCATAGGATTTGATCCGGTAACGTAAACGATGTCGGCCAAACAACGGGTGTCAAATACACGACGAGGCCTGTCACAATCCCGATATGGAGCAACTGATCGACCCAAAAGGCAACGGCCGGATGCAACAGACGTTTTAAGGGCGAACCGTCCAGTAAGGCATGTGTCCCGATGATACCACCGCCGATGATACAGGCAGTCGGTCCATTCAAGTCATTCATCTGGTAGAAGATTCCGAGGACGACAGCTGTCCCGATGCTATGTATCGCGAGATGTTCGAGTAATACCCGGAGCTTGCGTTGTTTGGACTTCGCCATCCGTTGACTCTGTAACGGGAAGTCCGCCAGCAGGTGTACGAGGAGCAGGCTTAACAGTAGAGTCATCCGATCGCCTCCCAGACTTGCAGCTGCTTTAAGGCGTCGATCAACGCTTTTTCGAGGCGCTTACGTTGTTTACGTTGGGAACGCGCCACAAGTTTCGCAACATTCATCCGGGCATCTTTTTCGTGAAAGCCCATCTTCAAGCCAATTTCTTCATAGGTGGCGTCCGGATGCTGATCCATCAGCCGGTGCAATTCGATTTGTCGGTCTGTTTTACCGAAATAAGCAGGATACAGCATCTCGATATAACCGTTCAGCAGGGCGGTCGGCAAATAGGGTGGTCCGGCAAAGGAAATCCGGTTTGTGGTCTGTTTTGCCGCTTCCTGGGCCTCAAAAGCGAAAATAAGGGCACTCCCGTTTGCTTCATCAGCATGCGTCGTCGATAACGTCTCATATTGACCGAATCCAATCCCGATATAACCGTTTAACGGTTGATTCAGCAGCATCAATATAAGCGGATAACTGACGGCATATTCGTTGAATACGCCAAGCAGACTATCACCAGACTTGATTTGAAACGGTACGAGTGCTGTCGGGAATGCACGGTTCAACTGATCGGCTAATCTGTGCAGATCCGTTAACAATTGTTCTTTACTCGAATAGGCACGGGAATTTTGAATATCAAATGAAATCGCAACAGCTTGCATACACATCCTCCTTGTTACCGAAAATACGGTTACTTATCAGTTGTTACCGTTATAAAGGTAACAAATAGTTTGTTACTGTATTTAGAGTAACAGGGAAGGAAGTAAAAACAAAGAACAATCAAAAAATTTTATTTTTTTGATGAGTTAACATAACATATATTATCAATAGTTAATAAACATTGTCTCATAACTAAGGTAAACTCAATATAGTGAGACAAACAAAAAAACACGGGGTTAACCGTGTTTTCGGCAATCGTAATGATGTGTCCGTTCCAATCGATTCATCAAGCGATCCAAGAAAATATGATGTCGGCGTTCGAGCTGTGTGATGCGTTCCAGCGGCAACCACGCGAAATGGAAAAAATCACCGCAATCTTGACCGTCACCAGCAACACAATGCGTCCAACGATTTTCCTGACATTCGATATGAGCATGATAGAAATACGTGTAATGAACCCGCATTCGTTCCGGATACCGCATTTCCTCTTCGCCGACGTATTGGACGGTTGCTAATGAGAGACCACTTTCTTCCAACGTTTCCCGTACAGCCGCTTCTTTGGCGATTTCAGCGTCTTCGATGGTACCGGCAGGAATTTGCCAATCACTGTCTGGAGCTGATTGCGGATGAAATACAAGTAGTTCCCATCCCTCTGGTTGTTCCCGTGTGATATAGATTGCTACTTTTTCGCGTCTTCTGAATTTCATCTTCATCACCTCTCCAGTTCGGCAGATTGCACAAAAGCAGCCGGGGAACATGTCCGTAGCTGCTTGATGAAAGAGATATAAGCTAAAGCTCCGAACTGCCCGCTCCACGTTTTTGTGGCGATCATGCCTTGACCATTTTCTTTTATTGTAGCGGTTATCGACAATCGTTTCAATTTGTAAACGACTGAATTGCTGATAATTCGAAGAAAAGTCTGAAAAAGATGCCGGAATGGGCGCTGGAAAGCCAGAAACGAACAGCAATCGGCGAGTTTTCACCCAATTGAACAAAAAAAGATGCCCCTCGTTTAAAATGAGGGGCATCTGACCATCAAACGGTATACCAATCGATCAAGGCACCGAATTTCTCTTCATCGTACGCAAATGAGCCGTTCGACAAGCGATCCAGATAAGACAAGGATTGGACTTGAATCGTCTTTTCTTGCTCTTTTCCGATCAAGATGACTTCTTTTGCTTGGGTGACATCAATCAAGGCCGCAACTTGGTGAGGTTTTGATTTTAAATCACGCAGCAGTTGCGTCCCGCGTAAGGCGCGATTCGACACTTGGAACTGGTCGGCAAGCCGCATTTTCTTCAGTGCGCCCCGCTGCGTCAAGAGGACGATGTTCGGCGCTTGTTTGAAGCCGATCGCCCCTGCGACGACATCTTGGTCCCGCAGATTGATCGCTTTCACACCAGCCGCCCGGACACCTACGACCGGGACATCGTCTTCCGTGAACCAGAGACCAAATCCGTGCTGGGTCGTTAAGAACAATTGCTCTTGTCCGGTAGAAACCTTCGCATATAAGACTTCGTCATCGGACCGTAACCGGACACCTTGGAGGGGTTTTGATTTCCGCTGGGCGTTGTAATCAATCAGCTTCGAGCGTTTGACCATTCCTTGGCGCGTGACGAACAGGCAGTGTGATGTTTCATCAAACGTCCGGACGAGATCGACGGATAAAATCCGGTCGCCCGGATCAAGCGGAACGAGATTGGCGACGTGTTGTCCCCCGTCCTTCCACTTCGTATCCGGCAACTGGTGGACCGGAATCAAGAGATAGTTCCCTTGAACCGTCCAAACGATGACATGATCCGTCGTCATGGCTTGTCCTTGATACAGCAGGCGATCCTGCTCTTTCATCTCCGGCAAGTCGTTGGTCGCTCCGAATGAACGCATCGAAGACCGCTTGATATAGCCGTTTTTCGAGACGAAGACCATCGTTTCTTCGACCGCGATCATGACTTCCGTCTTCAGTTTCAACTCTTCGACTTCCGCTTCGACCGTTGAGCGTCTGGCGTCAGCCACCTGTTCTTTCAAGACGGTCAGTTCTTTGATGATCAACCGATTTCGCGTTTTTTCGTCGTTGAGAATCTTTTCGAGACGGGTGATTTCTTTTTCGAGCTTCGCGGCTTCATCCTGTAATTCGACGATATCGGTGTTCGTTAACCGGTACAACTGAAGCATGACGACGGCTTCCGCTTGGCGGTCCGTGAACTGGAACCGCTCGATCAGCTTGTCTTTTGCTTCCGATTTGTTGGATGCGGAACGAATCAAAGCAAGTGTCTCATCGAGGACAGAAATCGCCGTCATCAAAGCAGAGACAACCTCCTGGCGGCGTTTCGCCTGCTCAAGATCAAATGTCGTGCGTCGGATGACCACATCCTTGACGTGGCTGAGATAGGCGTCAAGTAAGGCCAGAACGCCCATCTGACGCGGTGTCCGCTCGTGAATCGCCACCATGTTGTAGTTGTAGGCGATTTGCAGATCAGTTTGCTTCAGGTAGAAATGGAGCACCCCTTCGGCATCCGCTTCTTTTTTCAGTTCGATGACGACACGGAGTCCGTCACGGTCCGTCTCATCGCGGACTTCCGCCACTCCTTCGACTTTGCGGTCGAGGCGGAGTTCTTCCATCCGTTTGACGAGGTTGGCTTTGTTGACTTCATACGGCAGTTCCGTGATGATGATTTGCTGGCGTCCGCCGCGTAACGTTTCGATCGTCGCCCGTGAGCGGATGATGACTTTCCCACGACCGGTTTCGAACGCTTTTTTGATCCCGTCAAGCCCTTGGACGACACCACCGGTCGGGAAATCGGGACCTTGCATGTGGGTCAATAAATCATCGACGGTATGCACGGTTCCGGAGATCCGGCCAATTGCAGCGTCGAGCACCTCGCCTGCGTGATGGGGCGGGATTTCCGTCGCATACCCCGCTGAAATCCCGGTCGACCCGTTCATCAGGAGATTAGGTAAGAGGGACGGCAGTACAAGCGGCTCCTCTGTCGTATCATCAAAGTTCAGCGTATAATCGACGGTCTGTTTATTGATGCCGTCGAGGATCAAGCTCGAGACTTTTGATAAACGGGCTTCCGTATACCGCATCGCTGCCGCACTGTCGCCGTCGATCGAGCCGTTGTTTCCCTGCATGTCGACTAACGGATAGCGGAGTTTCCACTCCTGGCTCAGGCGGACCATCGCTTCATAGACCGATGAATCCCCGTGCGGGTGGTAGTTACCGATGACGACGCCGACTGTTTTGGCGGATTTTCGGTAGGCGCGGTCAAACAAGTTGCCTTCCGTATGCATCGCGTACAAGATACGGCGTTGCACCGGCTTCAACCCGTCGCGGGCGTCCGGTAAGGCCCGGTCTTGGATGATGTATTTCGAATAACGTCCGAACCGGTCCCCGACGACTTGCTCGAGGGACAGGTTGAGGATGTTTTGCAGGTTAGACATATCAGTTCACACTCTCTTTCGTCACATGTTCATTTTCAATGATCGAGAGGTCTTCCGTCAGCCCAAACGCTACATTGTCTTCAATCCAGCTTCGGCGGTGTCCGACGTTATCGCCCATCAAAACAGATACACGTTTTTCAGCGACAGCTGCATCATCGATCGTGACACGAATCAACGTCCGTGTATCGGGATCCATCGTCGTTTCCCAAAGTTGCGGTGCATTCATCTCACCCAGTCCTTTGTAACGCTGGATCATATACCCTTTGCCGAACTTTTTCGTTGTTTTAGCAAGGGTTTCTTCGTCCCAGACGTACTCGAACTTCTCGGATTTGCCCTTCCCTTTGGAGACGCGGTAGAGCGGTGGTAAGGCGACGAAAACTTTTCCGGCATCAATCAACGGACGCATGTAACGGAAGAAGAACGTCAATAACAAGACTTGAATATGCGCCCCGTCGGTATCGGCATCCGTCATGATGATGACTTTGTCGAAGTTGCAATCGGACAGGTCAAAGTCTGCTCCGACGCCGCTCCCGATCGCATGGATGATCATATTGATCTCTTCGTTTTTCATGATGTCGGCGAGCTTCGCTTTTTCCGTGTTCAGGACTTTCCCGCGTAACGGTAAAATCGCTTGGAACGTCCGGTTGCGTCCCTGTTTCGCTGAACCACCGGCAGAATCCCCCTCGACGAGGAATAATTCGTTTTTCTCGGCGTTTTTTGACGCGGCCGGTGTCAATTTACCGTTCAGGATGCTCGAACGTTTCTTTTTCTTGCCGTTCCGGGCTTCTTCGCGGGCTTTACGCGCTGCTTCCCGGGCCTGAGCGGCACGGATCGCTTTTTTGATCAGGAGTGTCGCCGTTTGCGGGTTTTCCTCGAGATACGTCGACAAGCGGCGTGTAATAACGGCGTCACAGCTCGTCCGGGCTTCCGGAGAACCAAGTTTTGATTTCGTTTGTCCTTCGAACTGCAGGAATTCTTCCGGAATCCGAATGGACACGATCATCGTCAACCCTTCGCGGATATCGTTGCCGTCAAGGTTTTTATCTTTTTCCTTGAGCAGCGTGTTTTTGCGGGCATACTCGTTCATCACCCGAGTCATCGCTGTTTTGGCACCGACTTCGTGGGTTCCGCCGTCCCGTGTCCGGACGTTGTTGACGAACGACAGGACGTTTTCCGAATAGGCATCCGTGAACTGGAACGCGATATCGACTTCGATGTCATTTTCCGTTCCTTCAAAGGCGACTGTCGGATGTAATGTATCTTTGTCGTCATTTAAATAGCCGACGAATTCGCTGACTCCGTCTTCGTATTGGAACGTGTCCGCTTTTTCCGACCGTTCATCGGTCAGTGTGATTTTCAGACCTTTCAGCAGGAAGGCTGATTCACGCAGACGTTCCGCCAACGTATCGTAATTGTATGTCAACGTGCTGAAGATTTTTCCGTCCGGTTTGAAATAGACGCTTGTTCCTTTTTGACGGGTCGTTCCCGTTTCAAGCAAGGTCGTTTTCGGAATTCCCCCGTCTTCGAATGTTTGCTCAAACTGTTTCCCGTCGCGGTAAATCGTGACTTTTAACTGCGTCGACAGAGCGTTGACAACAGATGCCCCGACACCGTGCAGTCCGCCCGATGTTTTATAACCGCCTTGACCAAATTTCCCGCCGGCATGAAGCACTGTGAAGATGACTTCTGCTGTCGGTTTTCCGGAAGCGTGCATCCCGGTCGGCATACCGCGTCCGTGGTCACGCACGGTAATTGCATTATCTTTATGGATGATGACATCAATCTGTTCCCCGAATCCGGCTAGTGCCTCGTCAATCGCATTATCAACGATCTCATACACCAAATGGTGAAGTCCGCGATGATCGGTCGAGCCGATATACATACCCGGGCGCTTCCGGACTGCTTCGAGTCCTTCGAGCACCTGTATGGCATCATCATTATAATTGTTTAAATCTGTCGCCATGTTTTTCACCTCAAATAGAAAAACGTCGAATATTCCAAACGTTCGTTCGTTTTTCTAGTAGTCTGTATCTAATTGTAGGCATCTTCTTGCTATCTGACAAGGATAATCTAGAAAACAAGAAAAAAAGACACCTACTGTCAAGGAGTAGATGTCTTGCCGGATCACGATCACAAGTACTGGTGTTCAATTTTAATACAACGGTTTTCGATGTATGGAATACCGGCCCCGAGTGCTAAACTTTCCGCTTCGACACTCGATAATCCAAGTTGATTCCAAATCATGCCGACGTCACCGTGTGCGACGGCATCTTTTGCGACATCCGCCAGAAATTCCGAACGGCGGAAGACATCGACGATATCGATGTGTCCCGGGATGCTAGCGACACTCGGATACACTTTCTGACCATTCCATTCGTTTAAGGTCGGATTAACCGGAATGACTTCGTAACCATGTTGAACCAGGTAGTCCGCAATCCAATTGGCCGTTTTGCCAGAGTCGCTTGAAACACCGACGACCGCAATTCGTTTTGCGTCTTTTAACAATTTACGTGCTTGTTGATCTGAAATCATGTTATGTCCCCCTCGTGTTAAATACAGGATAGTCTTAGACTATATACCCCATTCGATTTGGATTAAGCCTCGAATCGGGCACATTCGCAACGTCTGAAACCGGGAATCGACTAAAACGCCCTGTACGAAATCGAGACGACCAACTCCCTGTCGGAAGGAAGTTCGCTGCAACTGAGAGCGAATTCGGAACTTTCGATTTGTTCATCATATTTGGTTGACATAATAGTGTTATTGTATTTATAAGTGTTAAAAAGGAGTGTTTGATCATTTGCATCGAGTCGAATGGTTACCTGTCTCGACTAATTTCGCTGCAACTGAGCGCTCCCTGTCTGACAATTTAACGTTGCGTGAAATAACTATTTCACGCAAACTAGTGTACCGTCTACCAACGTTTGGTATAGTAGTAACAGAGAGGGGATAGAATGATGAGTTTGTTTAAAAACCTAGGAAAAACGGTAAAACCGATACCCCTTCCCGCCCATACGATGGATCTTCCGGGATATGTCCGGATGCCGGATTTCATCCGGTCCTATATCGACCATTTGGCGTCGAAGAATTTCTCGAAAGCGACGATGCGGCGGTACGTCTACGATTTTGATTCGTTTTTTCAGTTCGTTGCGGAAGCGTCGGGAGAAGCGATTCAGGCGCGAGATATCACGCAGGACGCGTTTCTTGAAATTGACGGGTCCGGGATTGCCGCTTATGCGGAATACTTAGCGTTAACAAAACAGAACGCCCCGAGCGTCATCAATCGGAAACTGTCAGCACTTCAATCCCTGTTCCGGCATTTGATCGATATCGGTGTCCTGTCGGAAAATCCGGTCGCGAAAATCAATCGTCCGAAACAGGCGAAGCGGGATCCGGTTTACTTAACAAAACGCGAATGGGACGAACTGATGCAGCTGTTGCCGTCGAACGTCGAGATGAATGCCCGGGAAGCTGCCCATTATGAACGGGATCGCGTTCGGGACGTCACGTTGTTTCAGTTGCTCGGGTACAGCGGGATGCGGCTCAGTGAAATGACGCAATTGACGTGGAGTGCCGTCGATTTTCACGAAGGGACGATTCGGGTCATCGGGAAAGGCAACAAGGAACGGATCATTCCTCTTGCGAAGCCGGTCCGGGTCGCCTTACGGAAATACGCCGCGCATTACAGTCTGACGATGCGGGGAGTAGAACCGATTTTTCAGAAACAAGGCAAAGCGCTCAGTCCCCGGGCGGTCCAACATATCTTAAAGCGCCACGTCGACCGTCTGCGTCCTGTTTTGCCGTTTTTGGAGCGGAAACAGATCACGCCGCACAAATTACGGCATACATTCGCGACGCGCCTGGCGACCGGCGGGGTCGATGTCTTGACGATTCAACAATTGCTCGGACACGAGTCGGTTGCGACGACGCAGGTCTATGCCCATATCGGTGATCAAGAGAAAAAACGGGCAATTGAATTATTTGATAGTGAACGATAATTGTATTATGTCACCTACATCCTAAGGAAAGGAGCAACGGGATGAATTATGGACTAAGTGAACGAAAAATCAAACAAATGTCGGATACCTATGCTTTCCGTCGCGGCAAACGGTATGTCGCCGCTAAAAAAGTCACGCTGCGAAACTACCAATCCGGCGACTTGCTCGTCGAAGCCGCTGTTCAAGGCGAAGACCTGTTCACCGTTACCGTCCGCGTCAAGGAACACGGCGTGGATGCCGGCTGCAACTGTCCGTCACTTGCGATGGATCAATCGTTTTGCGGACATATCGTTGCCGTGCTGTTAGCGATGCATCATGTGCAAGTCTACGGCACCCCCGGTGGAAAGCAATCATTAATCCGTCCGTTTGCGACGACGCGGCAGACCGAAGATGCCGCGGTGACGGCTTATTTGCACACATTACGCAAAACGGAACGGGCAAAAATCAGGTTTGATGTCAGCGGTTCGGCGATTGTGATGGAAAGCATCACGGCGCAACAACGTTTTATCATCAGTCCGATGTGTTTTGACCGACTTTTGCAAAGGCGTGACCACTTGCGGAATCTGGCCGACGTCTGGCTCAGTCCCCCGCTCAAACAACGGCTCGTCAGCGGTCCGCCGACGGTCGAGCTGGCGCTGGACCGGGAAGCTGCTGGACTTGAACTGCTTGTGACGTTTAGCTATCAAGGGGTTCGGATTAATCCGTTGCAAGAGACAGATTGGCTCGGGCGCGATGTGTCGCTCGAAAGGGCCGTCCTCCGCTATGTAACGGAGAGTGGTTTCCTGGAGCGGAACGGTCGCTACCGGTTAGAGGGAGAAGCGGCGGAATATCAATTTCTGAAAGGTTTGCTCGATCCCCGTGTCGTTTACGGTGAACTCGTCGTTCAAGTGACGGAAAGTATCCGCCAATCCTTACCGAACGGACCATTCCATCCGCGGATTGATGTCGACACGACGGACCGCCTGGATTGGTTAACCTTCCGCTTTTCCATGGACGGGATTCCGGAAATGGAACTGAAACAGGTCTTGCAGTCGCTTGTCACCCGGAAAACGTATCACCGGTTAAAGAACGGTCAGTTTGTCTCGTTTGAGACCCGAGCGTTTGAACAGTTGCAACGCGTTTTTCGACAACTCGAAGCAGCAGAGCAGGATCAACTTGAAGCGGTGTTGCGCGCGCCGGCTCTGCCGAACCTCAAACATCTGGTCGGTGCCTCCTTCTTACATGTCCATAAACAATTAACAGAACGATGGCTCGAGCTGAAAAATGGAACAGGAGTCTACCTGAACTTCCCGGAAATACTCGACCGCCACTTGTATCCATATCAGCGGGCGGGGATCCAGTTCATGGCGAATCTCGCCGGACATGACGGGCACGGGATTTTAGCGGATGAGATGGGACTCGGGAAAACGATTCAGGCGATTGGGTATCTCGAGACGCTGCCGCCGGGACGGGTCTTAATTGTCGCTCCGGCTTCCCTGCTCCATAACTGGCAGGCGGAACTCACGCGATTTGCCCCGACGAGAACGGTCCATCTGTTGACCGGAGCGCGGAAGCACCGCTTGGACCAAATCGAGACAGTACCAGCGGACGGGATTTTTCTGATTTCCTATCCGTCGTTACGAGCCGACATGGAGGCGCACCAGACCGTCGAATACGACGTCGTCATTTTTGATGAGGCACAACATCTGAAGAATCCGGCGTCCCAAACCGCTGTCCGCTTGCGCCGGATTCGGGCGAAACGTCGGTTTGCCTTGACTGGAACGCCGCTTGAAAACCGGACCGATGATCTCTGGTCGATTTTCCGGGTCATCTTCCCTTCCTTGCTGCCGGACTTACAGACGTTTCAAACGTGGTCGCATGACGAGATCAAACGATTCATCCGTCCGTTTCTGATGCGGCGGACCAAAGATGAGGTGTTGCAGGATTTACCGAAGAAGCAGATTGTCCATCACTACACAGACCTTGGTCCGACACAGAAAAAGCTGTATGCCTCCTACTTATCTAAACTGCAACTGGAAACGTTGCGTCATTTGGATGAAACGAAACGTGAGGACCGGATCAAGTTGCTCGCCGGTTTGACCCGCTTACGGCAGATTTGTTGTGATCCAGCGCTGTTTGTCGAAGATTATACAGGCGAATCGACAAAACTCGAACGTCTGCTGACGTTAATCGAGGAAAAATTAGCCGCCGGACACCGGATCCTGATTTTTTCCCAGTATACGAAGATGCTGGCCCGGATTCGGGAACGACTGGCAGCACGACAACGTGCCCACTTTCTGCTGACGGGTGAGACACCGATTGAGGATCGGGTCGCACTGTGTGACCGGTTTAATGCCGGTGAAGTCGATCTCTTCCTGATTTCCTTGAAGGCCGGCGGGACCGGTCTGAATCTGGCGACGGCAGATACCGTCATTTTATACGACAGCTGGTGGAATCCAGCCGTCGAGCAACAAGCGGCTGACCGGGCTCATCGATTGGGACAGCAGTCGCCGGTCGAAGTGATTAAGCTGTTGATGACCGGGACGATCGAGGAAAAGATGGCGGAATTACAAGATCGTAAAGCGACGATGATTGATGCCGTCCTATCGGATCAGAAGCCGGATGTTTTAACGATTCGTGAACTCGTCCGTCTGCTCGATCTCCCCGCTTTTGTCGATTCAGCAGGTGAGTAACCACACAAATCAAAGAAAATCTTAAAAAAATGAAGGTCCTTCAATCCGTTGTCTATCAACAGGTTTGAAGGTCTTTCGACAATCAAATTCAGAAAAAAAGGTTTTAAGTTTTGAAAGACAGGGGTATATCTACATTAGCACCGTACAACACGGTCGCTTTTCAATTATTGTTTCTCAATATCAGCGTAATGACCTGGGAGAGAAATGCTACTTACTCACTTCGTTTTTCATTTCTGAATGAAATCCAGTTGAACTAGCATTTAGCGCATGAATTTCTGTTGGAACCTATTGTTCCACTCCTACATTCATTACCTTTTGAGGGCTATACCAAATTCAAGGGGGAAATGAACATGTCAGTAACATTAAAAGTAGAAGAACGCGAAGTACGCCCACGCTCACTTAGAAAGCAATTACGTCATGAAGGAAAAGCTCTTGGTGTCGTGTATGGCTACAAAGTGGAAAGCACACCGATTTCATTCGACGAAAAAGAATTGGTCAAAGTTGTCCGTGATCACGGCGAAAACGTCTTGGTTGCTCTTCAAATCGGCGGTAAAAAGGTCAACACGTTGATCAACAAACTCGATATGGACATCTTTACACCAACGATCAAACACGTTGAATTCATCGCTGTTAAAATGGATGAAGAAACAGAAGTCGAGACGGATATCGTCCTCGTCGGCGAAGCAGCTGGCGCGAAACTTGGCGGATTCCTTTCACAAACACTCTTTAAAGTAACAGTTGCCGCAACACCAGATAAATTACCGGAACGCATCGAAGTGGATGTAACGGAACTTGCAATCGGAGATTCGATTACAGTCGCTGATCTTCCGGAAGAAAAAGATTTCCGTGTCGTCACAGAAGGTGACATCCAAGTTGCAGCGGTCGTTGAATCGACACTTGAAGCTGAACTTGAAGAAATCGAAGAAGCAGAAGCTGAGGCACAAGCAGCTGATGCGGATACAGCGACAGACGATTCAGAACAAACTTCTGAAGAGCAAGCTGAAGAAAACAAAGAAGATAAAGAGTAATCTTTTCTCCCCTCCCCTCGTGGGAGGTTTTTTTATGCATATTGACAAGTCGCGGCGACAGCCGTACAGTGAAGAAGGTATACATCATTGACACATCCACTAGGGGAGCCCGCTCGGCTGAGACGATTTACTTCGGACCCTTTGAACCTGATCTAGTTCATACTAGCGTAGGAAAGTGGAGCGGAATCCTCGTGCTCTTTTTCTGCATCTTGCAGGTTACACGACCGCTCTCTTTTCATAGAGGGCGGTCTTTTTTGTGGTTTCTTTGTGGGTGTGCATTCAAAGGAGAAGTGATTATGAACAGTTGGAAAATGAAAGAAATCATCGTCATGATGATGCTCGCCGTAGCTTGTGGTGTCCTCTACTTAGGATGGTCGACGTTATGGTTGCCGATCTCGGCCATCTTTGGACCGGTCGGAGCAAACTGGATGTTCGGCATCTGGGTCATCGCCAGTCCCCTTGTCGCCTACATCATTCAAAAACCAGGCGCGGCATTGATTGCGGAAGTCGTCGCTGCTGCCGTCGAGTTGTTTACAGGGAGTCACTTCGGCTTATCGGCACTGTTGATTGGATTTGCACAGGGAATCGGAGCCGAGATCGCCTTTGCCGTGTTCGGCTACCGGACGTTTAATACGTTCACCTTGATGTTGTCCGGTGTCTTTGCCGCCGTCGGAAGTATGGTCTACAGCCTCATCGTGAATGGATTTGCCTATTATACGACGACGACACTGCTGTTGACGTTTTCTCTGCAACTCGTCAGCGGAGCATTGCTCGGCGGATTGCTCGCCAAAATAATCGTCGACGCGCTCGTTAAAACCGGGACATTGAACGGTTATGCGATCGGACGGCAACGAAAGCAGCGTGCCGCATGATGCAGTGCGCGCACCTGTCCGTCCGTTATCCGGATCAGGATTCTCCGGTCTTACACGACTTGTCGATCACGATTCAAAAAGGAGAAACGACCTTGCTCGTCGGTCCAAGCGGCAGCGGCAAGACGACCTTTTTACACGTTCTTGCCGGTCTGTTGCCGGATACGATTGAAGCAGATGTCACCGGTCACTGGTCGACCGAGGGAACGGTCGGGATTTTGTTCCAACAGCCGGACGATCAGTTTTGTATGCAGACGGTCGGAGCGGAAATCGCCTTTAGTCTCGAGAATCGGGAGATTATCCGCAGTGAGATGGAGGAACGCATCCAGTTGCTGCTGGCGCGGGTCGGACTTGATCTTGCCTTGACGACACCGATTGCCGAATTGTCCGGCGGGATGAAGCAACGGCTCGCGTTGGCCTGTGTCCTCGCCCTTGAACCGGATATCTTATTACTGGACGAACCGACGGCACAACTCGACCCGAGTGGTCAACGGACGATGATGCATCTGATTGAAGAATTGCATCATGATCCTGACTTGACGCTCGTTCTGATCGAACATCAGCTCGATCAGTGCGTGACGTTTGCCGACCGGGTACTTGTCTTTGAAAGCGGTCGCTTGTTGCTTGATGGCACGCCATATGACGTGTTTCATCAACAGCGGGACGTGATGACGGCGCTTGGCATTGCGATGCCGCTCCTCTACCCCTACGGACTTGAGACCTTACCGGAACTGTCCGGACAAGCCTGTCATCTGAAGAAACGTCCGGTTGAACGTCGAGCGGTTGGAACGGAGCGGACATTTGAGCTGACGCGTGTCCGTGTCAAACGAGGGAAACGGACGATTCTTAACGATTTTTCATGGACGGCCTTTTCCGGTCAATGGATCATGCTCGTCGGACGCAACGGGGCTGGAAAAAGCACGGTCCTTGAGACACTGGCAAAATTGCTTCCTTCCCAAGGCGATATCAGCTTATTCGACACCCCGCTTCGGAGATGGTCGGACCGGACGTATTATCAACAAGTCGGCTTTGTTTTTCAACAACCGGACTTCCAGTTTCTTAAACAGACGGTTGCCGACGAACTTGCCATCAGCTGTGCCGTCTTTGATCCGGAACGGGTCCAGACGGCCTTGCGTCACTATCGACTGACCGATGTCGCGGATCAGTCTCCCCTCGCGCTCAGTCTCGGACAAAAAAGACGGTTGAGTGTCGCGACGATGTTACTGGAACGAAAAGCTGTTTTGTTGCTCGATGAACCGACCTTTGGACAAGACGCTGAGACGACGGCACACATCATCGACGTGTTGCATCAAGCCCGGGAGGCAGGAACGACCGTGATCATGGTGACGCACGACATGGAGCTGGTCCACCGTTACGCCGACCGTGTTGTCGTCATCGGCGAGGAGCGTGTCCAGTTTGACGGGACGCCGCTGGAGTTGTTTCAGGAAGAAGCACTTTTGGAACAAAACCAACTGTTCCGTCCGGTATCGTTTCTGTATCAACAACTTGAGGAGGTGAAACACCGTGCAGGAAAACGACACACCGCTCGCGCGTATTAATCCGGCAGTCAAGCTCGGCACGCTCCTCTATGTGATGGTGTTGCTGATTACGACATCGAGTCTGCAGGTGACGTTTGCCTTATCAGTACTTGCTGCCGTCGGGGTTTGCAGTTCCGGTTGGCGTTTGCGGACGCTCCTTCTGCGCTTGGTTCCCTATGGTCTCTTGTTTTTGTTGACGTTTTGGATGATGGCGGCGTTTGGCAAAGGCAGCACCGAACTTTGGACGTTCGGCTGGTTTCGGATTACGGAAGAAAGTCTCGATCATGCCTGGTTGATTGCGACCCGGATGCTCGCTTTTGTCTTCTTGAGCTTGACGTTCGTTGCGACGACCGATCCGACACGGTTCGTCATGAGTCTGATTCATCAGTGCCGCCTGCCGGTTCGTCTGGCCTACGGTTTTTTAGCCGGTCTTCGCTTCATTCCGATCTTTCGGCAAGCGATCCGGACCATTCGTCAAGCCCGGCGTGTCCGCCGGCAACGGTCGATTTGGCCCTGGCAAACGTTTTTTGACATCAGTCTGCCGCTCTTTACGACGAGCATCATCCGGTCGGAACAGATTGCGATTGCGATGGAAGCGCGACAGTTCCAAACGAACCGGACGTATTATGTCCGACCGATCGTCACCCGCTTCGATCTGTTGTTTTTTGGTCTCGTCAGCAGCATCGCGACGTCGCTTCGTCTTTTTGTCTGACAAGCGCAAGATTACTTCCCGCTACATCAGGGAAATACCATCTCAGGTGTAAAGAATTCAAAAGAAGGAGGTGAACGTCGTGAAACGAATCGTATTAGTAGGTGCGGGTCATGCGCATTTAGAATGTATTAAACAAGGCAGTCATCCGGATGTCGACTGGATCGTCATCAATCCTTCACGCTATCAATATTATTCCGGGATGTTCTCCGGGTTGGCGGACGGGACCTATACGCTCGATGAGACCCGGATTGATGTCAAAGCGTTGTGTGAGCGCCACGGAAAGACGTGGATCGAGGACCGGGTTATTCGGATTGACGCAGCGAATAAACAGGTGATATGCCAATCCGGACAGATTCTGTCGTATGACATCGTGTCGTGTAACATCGGTTCGCGCGACTGGGAGATTGCCGGTGCGCCGCGTGTGACGATTAAACCGAACTACCGGATTGATCAAGCGCTTAAGGTGTTCAGGAACGCGGCTTCCCCTGTCATCGTCGGCAGTGGCGCGGCTGCAGTCGAGATGGCGGCGTCTTTTCAGTCCGCCGGCAGTCCGGTGATGCTGATTCACGAGGAACCGTTGCTCGCGGGTCATCCGGCAGGTCCAAAGGTTACGAAACGGCTTGATCAACTGGGGGTCAAACGAATCGTCGATCGGTTTGATACGCTGGAAGGTCAAACGGCATGGTTACAATCCGGTCAGTCGCTCGAGACGGATGCCCTGTTATTTTTAGGCGGTGCCCGTGCGAGCAAACTGTTTCAAGAATCGGATTTGTACTGTGACGCGCGGGGTTTCCTGCTCGTCCATGAGACGTTGCAGGCACTGGAGGATCCGTCGATCTTTGCCGTCGGTGACTGTGCGACGCTGACCGCGTATCCGGACACACCGAAAAACGGGGTGACGGCCGTTCGCCAGGCACCGGTCTTGTTGACGAACCTACTTCGGTTCGTGAATCAAGAGCGCCTGATGACGTTTCGACCACAACGGCGTTATTTGACGATCCTGGCCCTCGGCGGTAAACAAGCGACATTACTGTACGGGCGTCATCATCAGACCAATCATCTCAGCTGGTGCCTCAAACAATGGATTGACGAGCGATTTATCAAGAAGTATACAAACTAAATCTTGCTGATGAAACGAACAAAACCCCATCTGCTTCTCCCGGAGGAAAAGCAGATGGGGTTACGTGTCTTTTACAGTTAGACCGTTTGGCTTGATTTGACGTATGAAACCAGTGTTTCCGTGAATTTTTCACGTTCGTCGAGGAACATCCCGTGTCCGCTCTCTTCGAATACTTCGAGACGTGAACCTGTGATGTTTTCATGCATGACTTCCGCGAATTCAAACGGGCAGACTTGGTCTTTTTTACCGTGCATGATGAGCGTATCCACCGTAATCTTCGGCAGACCGTCGCGTAAATCTTCATCACGTAGGGCGATTGCCGATTGGATCGTTCCGTGAGACGAAGCGACGACACTCAAGTTATGGAACCATTGCTGAAGTGGCTCCGGATGTTCTTTCGCAAAGAAGATTTCCCCAAATCCTTTCAGCATCGACGGACGATCTTGTTTCGTATCCTCGATCAATGCATCGACTTCGTCTTTTGTCATCCCGTACGGGTAACCGTCGCGTTGTGTGAAGACCGGTGCTGCCGCTCCTGCGAGAACCAGTTTCGAGACTTTTGACTCGCCGTGGTTCAAGAGATACTTCAAGGCGATGCCGCCGCCCATCGAGAAGCCGAGCAAGGTGACGTTCGTCAACTGCAATTGTTCGATGACTTGGTTGATGTCGGAAGCCATCGTTGTGTAATCATATCCGCTGGCTGGTGCGTCTGATTTTCCGTAGCCCCGGTAATCAACGCCGATATAGCGGTATCCTTCTTCAAGGAGGCGGTTTTTCTGATACTCGAACATATTATTGTTTGCTGGCCATCCGTGTAATAGAACAACCGGTTGTCCTGATCCGATATCTTCTACATAAATCTTCGTTCCATCGACTGCTTGAATAAATGTACCCATTTCTGAAAAACCCCCATTGAATTAATAGTGTTGTTTTCGTGCACAATTAGAAGATACCCCATTGATGCAGAAAACTAACATCTTAATATTAAAAGATTTTCAATTTTGAATTTTACTGGAAATAAAATGAGACATACATGGTAAAATATTGTTAAAAGAATGAAGAGGTGAGGATCATCAAAAGACAGATACTCAGCATCAGTCTCGTCAGCAGTCTGTTCCTGACGGGATGCGGATCAGAACAATTGTTGCAGTTAGAACGCAATCCGAATTACTGGGAAGCTATCAACTTTTCAGATGAGTTATTTGAACCGGTGCCTAAAAAACAGTCGGCTTATCTGTTAAAAATATGCGAAAACACAAAAAAGGCCGCTTCCCTGCCGAAACAATACCGAACGCTTGGTGAATATGGACTTTACTTCAACTTAGAACAAGTCGGCACGTATACCCCGCCGATTGAATTGCAATACATCGCGACAGGAGACACATACTACTTAACGTGTCGTTCACCAAAAACAAATCAGCTGACGGCGCATCCAATTCAATTAAAAAACCATCCTTGGTTGAAACCAACCTCTGGTCAGGAGCGTTCACCAATCAAAGAACCGGTTTTAACCGTCCGTACATATAACAAAGCAGAAAAACGAAAAGCCGAGGCTGTGGATGTGTCACAGCACGTACAACGTCTGTCCATCGAGTTTCCGGTAACAGGACAGCTCGTGTTTTCGGAAAAAGACGAAGACGGTCAACAGCAATCCCTTTTTGGATTACCGGCATCGTTTTTCCAACCGAAACTTGAGCTGTCGTTCGAAAAGACGACGGATGGTCTGCCGTCCACGACATATGCCCTGATGATCAAGTCAGATCAGTACTTTAATCAAGAAGACATCGTCAAAAGCATCGGTGAACACTCTGTTGATTTGACCTATCACCGGCTTCCCGACGTCTTACGGGCAAACAAGACGATTCCGTACGTGACATTCCGGTCGAAAGACGCGGAAAAGCCGCTGAATAAGACGATTTCTCTGCGTTATGAGACAAAAGTAAAAGACATTCGTGTCCGCGGCTTTAACGGGATCGGAAATGATAATAAAGAAATCCATGGATTCCTGCATTCGAACGATGCTGCGCTTAAGGAAGGAAACTTCCGGCAGCTGTCTCTGTTACCGGACAAACTGGCGAAACGGATCTCGAATGATTTAAAGGAAGTGACGCTTGAAAAAGTCCAAGGAAAGCGGGCGGATATCCGGTATATGACGTTGATTCAAAACGGCAAAAGCCAATCGTTCGAACTATATTTAAAAGCACGCGCCAAGAAAACGGATATCTATGTCAAAGATACAAAAACGAAAAAAACAGCGAAACTGTCCGGCGAAGTCGCAGCCAATCTCCTGACAGAAGTGGAGGAATAATGATGCGTCAACTGATTCCTGTAGTGATTGGAGCCGTCTTGTTAAGCGGATGTAGTCCGGACGCAAAACCAATCGAGTACACTTACTTACCGGAAGTGTACGACACGTTGAACCTGACGGACCTCAAGGAGGATGATCCGAAGCTTGGTGCCCTCATCAAACAGGTGTGTGCGACCAAACGAGTGGCTCCTCCGAAGAATTATGCAGTCGGCAAACAATATTTCGTTAATCTCGTCAGCCAGTTCCCGGAATCGATGGGTGAGCAAGCCGTCTATTTGAAAACGAAACAGGATCGCTTCTTGTATTGCCACGATTCTGTGTCAAAACCCGGGTATCACAAGTTGACTCCAAAACAGGACCGCTTCTCCTCAAAACATCTGGTCACCCCTCAAAATCAGGTGGCGTTTCACCCGTTGTCTTCTAACTTCGAGGAAAGTATTCGCATATCCGGCAGATCCTTGATGAAATCGGCGCGCGAACTGACGGTCCCGACAACCGGTTACCTCGTCGTCCGGGCAACAAATGAACAAACGAAGCAGACGGTCGTCACGAACATCATGGAGCTGACACCGTTTGTCGGGACCGTCCCGCTTGTCCTTGAATCAAATTTTCAAATTCAAGAACCGTACGAAGTCCAGCTGAACCTGATGGGACAAATCCGTTATCGCGCGTCGATCCATTCGTCGAAAGAGCAAAGTACGATCCAGTTCAAGGAGGGATCGCATACAGACGGCACTTACGGTACGGTCACGGTCAAAGAAAAAACCGGCAAGACGACCCGCTACAAGCTGACGGTTAAGCAGGAGCGGCAACTCCCATCTGGTCTTGACATACCGCCGGACGAGCTTTACGATGCGGACTATTCTTTACCGCGTTTCGCCATCTTCCATGACCGACCATTCGGAAAACTGAAATTTGAAGCGGACGGAGGTCTAAATCAAGCAGATCCCTTCCCGCTCGAGGGTTATATCGAGACGTCACTCGAAGAATCAAAACAGTTGGTCCGGTTGATTGAGGACAGTGAAGAGACGAAGCGGAAAGGACAATTGGCCAAGCGGAAGTATTTGACGTTACTGAACAAGGGGAAGGCGCAACAGTTTAAGATTTATCTCGACCGGCGAGTCAAAAAAACCGATGTCTATCTCGAAGATGTTCACCGGAAGATCAGTTTTAAGCTGTCTGCTGCCGGACGCGACTTGTTACTGGAGACCTATCACATCAAATAACTTAAAACACTAGATGTTCGACGGCGTAGATGACCCCGCAAAACAAGATGAAGGCGATCCCTTCGTGCAACCACTCTTCGCGCGTCAAGCGTTCCCGTAAAAAAGACGCACAGGTAATCAACAATACAAAAAAGTACAGGTAGACAAACGCGCCGGACAAGAAAAAACCGATGATGAAAATCATGCCGAACAAGACCGTCAAACCCGAAACGATGCCTTTACGTGTTGTCATCTTCCGTCACCTCGGATTTCAGTGGTTTTGTACTTTTTACCCGCTTTTAAGCCATTCTATTCCAACGAAAAAGACCCGCTTTTTTTCCTGAGTCAGGAAGAAAGCGGGTTAATTCATGCGTGCGTATGATCGGCGACGACGGCATATTCCGTGACGGCGTTTGACAGAACCAGCGGCTTGACTTCCGATGTCCCCTCGTCCCGTTTTTTATGAACCCCTTTATACGCCTGACTGGCTTGCCAGGCATGGAAGTGCTCCTGTTTTTCCCACGTCGTCATAATCGTGACGACATCGTGTTCCTCTTGACTGAGGTCGACCAATACCTGCATCCGGACGAACCCTTCCATCTGTTCAATCCCTTTTGTTGTTTGAAAACGTGCCGCGACTTGATCGGCTTTCCCGTTTTGCACACGTAATTGATTCATCACAATCCACATCATAACGTCCCCCTTTTTTACGATTGCTTTCAGTATAACGGATGGGCCAGTTTCCCTCCCACCCGGACGTCTTCAATCAAGCGTATTCGACAAACGGCGTGCCTGTTCGTGTCCATCCGCATCGATGGCATGGATGTCAAAAAACAACGACCGCGGAAAAGCTTCCGGCAACGGTTGAATCGTATGGAAATGATCTTTCCGGTTGATGTCAAATGTCCGCGTGATGCCTGTGAGCGGCAACGTCTGCTCCTGTTCGCCGTTTGATGTGACTTTATACGGATCAAACGTCAATTGCTGCATCGTCTGTGACGGATTTTCACCATAGGCGACAAGATACCGTTTTTGATCCACTTCCAGCAACCGTCCCTCAAACCAGTCGGTCGGTTGCGGTGCTTGACGAATCAGATAGACGACACGATAGGTCGCATCCGTTTGTTTTAAAACAAGCAAAAACTGCACTTTTGCCGTCTTGACGAAGGCGATCGTGTGCCTGTCACCGAGCGGTTCGATCCAGTAAACTTGTTTGGTTGAGAACGGAATCGTTTCCGGTTGCTGCTTCATGACGTCGACCAGCGTTTGAGGGGTCACACCGTAAGCGTCGGGCTGCGCCGTCTGTTTTAATGGTGAGATCAGCAAACCGACGAGACAGGTGATGGCGAAGAATAACCCAATTCGTTGTTTCATGCCGAACCGGAAGACGGAACAAAGTGTTTGACGAGTGTGTACTGCGCAGAACCCGGTGGATAGTCGGGAATCACACCGGTCGTCTCGTATCCGTGTTTTTGATAAAAGGCGTAGGCTTGAAAAGAAAAGGTCGTTACAAGCACCCGTTCAACCCCTGATTGACGGGCCAGCTGTTCAATCCGGTGCAACAGTTGGCTGCCGAGACCTTGTGCGCGTAAGTTGTCCGGGAGATAAAGAAACTCCACCTCGAGCCACCCCCAATAGATTTCGCCGTAAATACCTCCGACGATCTGCTCGTCATCAAGTACCATCACATGAACGGGACGAACCCCAGTACGGCGTTTTTCGGCATGGTGCGGAGAATGTTCGTCATTGTACGTGCGGATTTTTTCTTGAAGAAATGCTTTGTAGGGACCGAATTCTTCCGTCCCTTCCTGAATGGTCAGCATCCGCGTCTCCCCCCCTTCTCATTTTCCGATTGAAAAGCCATCAAAGTAACGGCCGCCGTGTTGATCCAGCCAGCGTTCAACGAGCCGGATGACGGCTTGTTTT
Source organism: Caryophanales bacterium (assembly GCA_902363455.1). Lineage (GTDB taxonomy): Bacteria > Bacillota > Bacilli > Exiguobacteriales > Exiguobacteriaceae > Exiguobacterium_A. The sequence goes on from CABJAC010000001.1 coordinate 1,211,897, forward strand.
TGATCCAGTCGGAAATAGTCTTCAAATGCAGTCGTCAGCTGAACCGCTTCAGACGGATCGACGGCTGCCAAGCTCCGGATCAGCCATTTGCCTTGTCCGGTCCAGTGACCACGTGCCCGCAGATAAAACTGCGTCGCTTGTTCCATTAAACGGGAAGCAATCCCGAGTCCTTCCGTCCGGTCTGTTACACCGATGAAGTCATCCAGTACATCCGTCAGAAAATAACGGGCCTGGTTGGCTTCATTTGCTGAAAATACCGGTGGACCAGCCAGCAACTCTGTCTCTGCCTGGTGTTTCAGTGTCGTCAGGACAGGATGATCCCGAAGAATCATCCCTTCCGCCATCATCCGTTGCATCGACGGGCGTCCCCGTTTTTTGTCCTGCTGAAAGAAGACCAGCACCGTCGTACTGGAATGGATAAAGGCTTCGACGGGATAACCGTCCGCGACAAACGATTCCCGGTATGAGGACGGGACCGTCTCATCGATGATGACAAGATCCAAATCTGATGTGGCGGTAGCTTGACCGCGGACAAAACTGCCGGCGAGCACTGCCGCGTCACAGTTCGGATAACGCGTCGCGATGACGGCGCGTGCCGCCAAGAGCGCCTCTTGCAACCGGTCACTCATGGGTTTGATCCAACAGCATCGTGTGATCCGAAGCGAAGACCGCCAGTTCGTCCCCCGGCACAGCGACGATTGAGACGAGTCCTTCCTGCGGTAACTTCATGTCGATCGTCCAGGATTCGTAATAGGTGTCAGAACCGTTGATGACAAGTGTTTTACCGGAGCTGAACGTCAGGAACAGATGCGGTGCGGCCTTGCCGATGCGGACAGCGATGATGCGTTCGGTATGTAATCTTACAATCAGTTGCAGCATCTCTTCTTTTGGCATATGTCGGACAACCCAGTCCTTCGTCGATTCAACGTCACCGTAATACAGACGGTCGGTTTCGATACGAATCGAGATGTCGGGAATCGTCGCATCATATAGATTAATCAGTTCGATGCTTGTGAATCCGGTTAGGTGGAGAGTAGCGATTTGTGTTCCTGTCAAATAAGTGGAAACGAGCTTACGGGCGAGTTGATGATCTTCCTTGTTCATAATTACACCTCTTTGTAAAATATTCGATAGTCGGAATAAATCGAAAGACATAGTTTCAGCACTTTTACCCTCTCAATTTACCACATATTAGCAAAGGACGGGAGTGGGCAACAAAAAACAGATGCCCGCCACGCGGGCGTCATCTGTTTGGTCGTGCTTAGTTGGCTTTTTTTAAGATGTTGAGTAACCACTTCTGAAGATCCTTGCCACCTTCGTAAAACGAACAATCACGGAGTTCGATCGTATGTCCACCCGCTTGGATCAGCTCGTTAAACGTGTTTCCGAGATCACGGTTCTCCCATTGACGCTCATCATTGAGATACTTGAAACCGAAGTTACACTCAACGTTGAAGATGATATGGAACGGTTCCTTAAATGACTGGACGGCACGGATCATCTCGAGGAGAATCATCCGCTTGGGTGTTGATTTTTTGAACGTATCGATGACGGTTGTCCGTCGTCCGTGAAATTCGACGACGCGGACGGCGCGTCCTTCATCCGCTTTGAAGTCGTAACTCGTCCGAATCGAGACGATGATTTCGCGTTGATCTTGTTGTTGCATCGTATACCACTGCCTTTCTCTCGATTGAGTATACCATCTCACTCCACTTGTCTTGAAGCGTTATTTCGCAATTGGTCCGAAGAATGATTGAAACCTCCTATAATTTGGCTTATAATGAAAAATATGCTGAAAGGAGCTTGATTGTGAAACCGTTATTTTCCATCGTTTTAACTGTTTGCTTACTTTTCACAGGGTGTTACTGTACGCTCGACGAGCAGACAGACGGCCCACACTTCAAGTCGCGTGCGCGGACGATCTCAAAGTACCATACATTTGACATCGAGTTTTCAAAAGGACTCCGTCCGGACCAAGTCTCGGACCGGACTGTCACGATTACGGACTCGACCGGCGAGCGGATGCAGACGGAACTTGAAATCATCGACGGTAAGGAACTCCGAATCAAACCGCCTCGTTCAGGCTACCAAAAAGGACGACGGTATATCATCCACATTCGGGATTCAATTGATGCACGAAAACAAATCAAAAGTAATACGATAAAAGAACGGACCTTCACTGTTGATCGTTAAACAGGAAGCTCCGTTCTTCTTTTTTAGTCGGCGCGTTTTGGAAAAATCGTATAACTGACGGCAATCAATCCGTCGACGAGGAGGACAAGGAACCAAATTTGAATCGTTTGCAGCAAGGCTTCGGTCTGTTTGAAGTCGGCAATCCAAAAGATCATCCCGGCCAACAAAACACTTCCAATGATGAATGCCGTCAGGTGGCGGAAAAATCCTTCGCGCTCCCGCTGCGCCTTGGAGCGGACGTCGCGGACAACGTCTTTACGAAGAATCCATCGTTGGTATGTCTGATCCGCCCACGCAATCAGCGATTTACCGAAGGCGAGTGAGACACCGATTTGAACTACCCCCACCTACGCCTTGACTTAGAGGTGGGGGATTCCTGAGTTATTCGACCTGACGGTCGAAACTTTATCAGGCTAGCCCCGTCGTCCCGACGGTTGAAGAAGCCAAGATTCGTTCAGCTTCTCGTTTAAGATTCAGTGCTGCGTTCACATCACGGTCGTGATGTATCCCGCAATTCGGACATGTCCATTCACGCAAGCCAAGATGTTTCACGTCTTTGTATTGATGTCCGCAACTGGAGCACAGTTGGCTGGAAGCAAAGGTCTTCCCGACCTTCACGACGATCTTCCCGCACCAGCCCGCCTTATATTCGAGCATACGGAAGAACGCCGACCAACTGACCTCGGAGATGGACTTGCTCAACTTGCGGTTCTTCTGCATGTTCTTCACCTGCAAGGTTTCGATGCCGATGACGTCGTGGTTTTTGACGATCTCGGTGGATACCTTGTGCAAGAAGTCGGTTCGTTTGTTGGCAATCTTTTCGTGGATGCGGGCGACCTTTCGCTTCTGCTTCTGGTAGTTCTTCGACTCGGAAAGTTTTACTTTCTTATCCAAAGCGATGCGCTGACGACGAGAGAGCTTGCGTTGCTCACGCGCCAGCTTTTTCTCGAGCGAACGGAAGTAGCGGTCGTTCTTGTATACCGTACCGTCCGACAGGATGGCGAAGTTCTTCAACCCGACGTCTACGCCGACGGATGAACCGGTCTTCGGTAGTTCGTGGATTTCCTGCTCGACGAGCAGGGAGACGAAGTATTTTCCTGAAGCGTTACGCCGGATGGTTGCGTTCAAGATGCGTCCTGCGACCTGTCTCGAGTTGGCGAAACGCACCCACTTCAACTTCGGAAGTTTGAGCTTGTTGCCGACAATCGAGACCTCGGGAAGCTGGTTCTTTTTCTCGATATTGGTCTTGTAGGATTGGACGGGATTGCGCTTCGATTTGAACCGAGGCCCTTCGTTCTGCTTCTTGAAGAAGCGATCATACGCATCGGTCAGGTGTTTGACACTCGATTGAAGCGAATGGCTATCGACTTCTTTCAGCCAGTCGAATTCTTGCTTCAGCATCGGGATTTCTTTTGAACAAGAACCGTAAGACAATCCTTTGCCTGTCGCTTTATACGTCTCATCCCACTTCGCTAAGAAGTAGTTGAATACGAAGCGCGAACAACCAATGATCTTCGCGATTAGGATTTCCTGCTCTTTTGTCGGGTATATTCTGAATTTGTAGGCCTTGTGCTTCAACATGATTTTCACCTCCTTGAAAGGTTTATACCCGAAAGGGAGGCTGGCGATTCATACCTTATTCCGACCGGAACGGTTGACGAAAGACCGCTTGAAGACGATTCTTGTCCACCACCTGAACACCATTTTCCAGTCATGACGACACCCCGCCGCCCTCCTCTTAGGAGTGGACGACGGGGTGTTGTTTGCGTAGGCGGCGTTCTGCCAGGTGAAGCGATCCGGAACGCATCAGACCAAAGCCGATGAAGGCGAGCCAAACACCGTGATTGCCGATCCAGTTGATGGACAGCAGCAGCACGGCGAACGTGATGAATCCTTGAATCATCGAGTTCCGGACCGGTTTCGCTTGGGCGCGTCCGGCGAACACCCCTTCATACAGCATCGCAAATCCTCCGGTCAGCGGGAACAGGAGAATCCAGCCGTAGTAGGCACCGGCGACAATCAAAAGTTCCGGGTCAGCCGAAAACAAGCGGAGAAAAGGCTGCTGGAACAGAAACAACAGCAGCATGATGAGGACAATCGACGCCAAACCAAACTGCCGGGTCAGCCGGACACTTTGTTGATAACCCGCTTCATCGTTGCGTCCGCGCGCTCGTCCGACAAGAATCGTCGAAGCACTGCCGAGCCCGCCAAACCAGTACGCGATGACATACTGCATTTGCAACAGGATTGCATTAGCCGCCAGAATGTCCGGTCCAAACGACGCTCCGGTCCGGGTGAACCAGCCGGTGACGAGCAAAAGAAAAATCGTTCGGATGAACAAGTCGGCGTTGACGCTAAAAAACTGCCGGTAGTCCTGAAGGCGGAATAACAGGTGCCGATACGTCGGTTTCCAAATCAGTTGTCGGACAATAAAGGATAAGGCCAAGAACACGGTACAGACTTCGGCGATTAGTGTCGCAGCGGCGACGCCGGCAACACCGTAATCAAGACCGACCACGAAGATGACGTCCAGCCCAATGTTGATGATATTACTCACGATTTGAATCATCAGAGCCCGTTTCACCTGCCCTTGTCCAATCAGCCAACCGAGTACCGCATAACCGATCAAGACGAACGGCGCACCGTAAATCCGGTAATCGATGTATGTGTTGACGTCCGACAACAATGAGGCGGGTGCGGCCAACAGGTATAATCCGGCAGATGCCAAAGGGGCGCGGCAGACAATCAAGATCAGACCGATCACCAGTCCCAGCAGGACCGGCCGGTATAAGGCAAACTGCAACGAGGTCTCATCGTGGTGGACACTCGCTTGGGCACTGAAACCGGTTGTACTGACTTTCAAGAATCCGAACAGCCAGTAAATCGTATTAAAGAAGACGGCGCCAAGCGCGATGCCGCCGATTGCCGCGGCATCCCCCGTCTGACCGATCACAATCGTATCCGTGACGCCGAGCAACGGCGTTAAGATACTCGACAAGATCAACGGATAGGCCAGCACCCCATACTGCCGGGCCGTAACCGGTGCCGTCACCACGCTGCCGCCTCAATGAACGCCTTGGTGTAATCAGGGCGGTTCGGATTCCGTTGATCCATCGTATCGAATCGATCGATGATCCGACCATCCTGCAGCACCAGAATTTCGTCGCACAGGGCCGTCACACAGTCGAGCTGATGGGAAATGAAGACGTACGACATCTGCAGGGATTGTTTTAAGTCCTGCAACAAATCAATCATCTCACGCAAGGCGAGCACATCGAGTCCGGTCGTCGGTTCATCCAGAACGATGACGGCGGGCTCGATCGAAATCGCCCGGGCGATCGCCATCCGCTGCAATTGGCCGCCGCTGAGTGCCGCCGGCAATCGATCAAGCAAGGATTCGTCCAGTCCGACAGCAGCCAGCAATTCGGCTGTCAGACGCTCTTCCGATTCATTTGAGAAATGGTTCAAGTCCGGTTGATGCAGACGATACGGTTCAAGCAGCGACCGGCGCATCGTCCAATCCGGATTAAAGGAGCCGTGTGGATGTTGAAAAACGGCTTGAATATGCCGGCGCCGGGACCGCTTCGATCGTGTTGAGAACGGTTGTCCGAGCAGCAAGACTTGTCCGTCGTCCTGCGGCTGCAGTTGTAATAACACCCGGGCTAACGTCGATTTCCCGCTCCCGCTTTCGCCGATGATGCCGAGAGAGCGACCGGCGGAAAGTGCAAACGTGACATCGGTCAGGACGGGGTGATTCCGGTAACGGACCGAGACATGCTCGACTGTCAATAATGCGGACATCTTCATGCCTCCTCTTATAAGTGCCTGTTAATATATAAAGCCTGGGTATAGGGATGCCGGCTCGCGTGAATCGTCTCCGGAGTGACGGCATCGATGATGGTTCCCTCTTTCATGATATACAACGTATCCGCATAATGTAAGGCATGGGTCAGTTCGTGCGTGACGAATAGGACCGTCGCCGCCGTTTGTTGTTGGTAATTGCGTAGCCAGTCCAATAGTTGCCGGGTCGAGACCGGATCGAGGGCCGTCGTCAGTTCATCGGCTAAAAGGAGGCGCGGTTTCAGGAAAACAGCAAGGATGATCGCCATGCGTTGGAGTTGTCCGCCGCTGAGTTGATGCGGCAGACGGTCCAGTAAATCGATGTCGAGACGGAATGAACGCAGTAACGATTCCGTCTGTTCCTTATCGTAGGCGACTTGATGTGCCCGGCACAGATCGCGCATCGTTTCCTTGATTGTCAAAAACGGGACAAAGGATTGCTGGTAGTGTTGCGGAATGTAGCCGATCTCCCGTCCCCGCACCCAGTCCTCCCCTTCTGCAAACGTCACCGTTCCACCGACCGACAGCGTTTCCGGTACCAATCCGAGCAAGTGTTTCAGCAGGAGGGTTTTGCCGCTTCCGCTCGCACCGATCAGACAGATGAATTGATTGGCCGGAAAATCGACGGTGATGGCATGCAACAACGGCTTAGCCGGTGCCGTGACCGTCACGTGATGCAGTTGAATCATGTTCATACTCCTTTCTTTGCCGTCTGCTGTTGCAGACGGCGGTTCCACCACATCGAAGCACTGACCGTCAGGACGATACATAATCCGGGCCAGATCATGAATCGGGGCGCCGCCTGAAAATACGGACGGGCTTCATTTAACATCGCTCCCCATTCGGGTACGGGAGGCTGGACACCCAAGCCGATGTAGGAGAAGGCGGACAAAAATAAGATGATTTTCCCGATGTCGACACTCATCAACACACGGACTTGCCGCAGGACGTGCCATAACAGATGGTGCCGGACGATCATCGCATCCGATAATCCGTTGACCCGTGCCATCCAAATGTACTCGGATTGTTTCGTCGACGAGACGATTGTTTCCGTGAGCCGGGCATAGGACACCCATTTGATCAATAAGATGGCCAGGACGAGACTGTTGATTCCGGCACCTAACAATCCCGCCAAGACGAGAGCGAGCACCGTATCCGGGAAGATGATCAGACTTTCTTCGATCCGGTGAATGATCCGTTTCAACAGACCGCCGTAGTAACCGGCGAACAATCCGAGAACCGTTCCGACGGTTGCCGTCAACAACACGGTCACCCCGCTGAACAAAAAAGAAATCACTCCCGCCAGAATCAAGCGGGCCAGAAAATCACGTCCCAGGGCATCCGTCCCGAGCCAATGCTGCATCGAGCTCGATGCGAGGCGTTGCGTGACGTCCGTCGTGTAAGGCGAGTGGGTGCCGAGATAGATCAGCAGAATCCCGATCCACACGCTGAGGATGAACCAACGCAGCCGCTTCATCTCATGCCACCTCCCCGCCAATCGGGACGCAGATGTTGCGTCACCAGTCGCATGATCACGTTCAGCGCCACGATGATGGCCGTCGTCAGCAGGATATACCCTTGAATCAGCGGATAATCCCGTTGCAAGACGGCGTCGACCATCAATTTCCCGACGCCCGGATAGGCGAATAGGACTTCGAGCACGACGACGCCACCGGCCAGGCTGCCGAGCGATAAGGTAAAGACGGCGAGGACCGGGGGCAGACTCCCGCGAAAGGCGTATTTCCAAAAAATCGTCTGTTCGGAGAGCCCGCGGGCACGGGCAATCTGAATGTACTCTTTTGCGAGTTCCGTCTGTAAATTAACCCGTAACAGCTGGATGTAGACACTGGCTAACGCCAAACTGAGCGAGACAGCCGGCAAGACGATGGATAATGCCCCGTCCCGCCCCATAACGGGTAACCACGGCAGACGGATGGCAAACCAATCGGTCAAGACGAGTCCGATCCAAAAGCTCGGGACAGCCGCACCAATCAGGGACACACCGTCAGCAGTCAGTCGGACGATGTGTCGGTTGGAACGGGCACTCCATGTTCCGAGCGGTACGGCGAGAAGCAGGGCAAGCACCAAGCCGCTTCCGGCGATTTCAAAGGTTGCCCGGTAACTTTCTCCCAACATCAATAAAACCGGCCGTCCGGTCATGAACGATTCCCCGAGATCGAGTCGACCGACCCGGCCCAGCCAGTCGATGTACTGCGCCAGCAACGGTTCGTGAAAACCGAGTTCCCGGCGGACCGTCTCGATTTGTTCCGGTGACGCACTTAACTCGTCGATATTGAGCAACGTCAAGACCGGATCCCCCGGTAAAAAGCGTAAAAGCGCAAAGCTGCCGAAGGTCATGAAAAACAGAAAAAACAGGGCTTCCCCTGTTTGACGGACGAAGAGACGTCCCATCTTACCGTACCTCGAGCTGATTCGTGATCATGTAGTATTCGCTTTTTTCCGTTTTCCAGCCTTTGACGTGAGTCTTGTCGTAGGCGACGAGCGTCGATGGATGGAGTAAAAAGCTGTTCAGTTGCTTGGCATCAACCTCGCGGGCAATCTGTTCAGCGAGGACATTTCGTTCTGCAGGCTTGACGGTTCGCTTCAGACGATCAAGCTGTCGAGTCAGTGACGGATCGTTGACACCGCTGAAGTTCAATCCCCCTTGCGGATGATACGTCGCATGCAAGTAATACCCGGCATCTCCCCGCGGTGCCGTCAAATTGCTGTAGGTCGCAAGATCCCAGTCCCGGTGACTGCTCATGTATTCTTCCGGCACGTCAATCTGTTTGATCTTGATCGTTACTCCGATTTTCTTCGCGTCATCTTGCAAGACTTGGGCAATCAACGGTAAATCCGGTCGTGCCGAGTAGGTCAGCAACGTCAACGTCAACGGTTGACCGTTTTTTTGCATTTGACCGTCCTGTAACGTATAGCCCGCCTGCTTTAAGTAAGAGACAGCCGTCCGCTGTGTCTGTTTTTCGTATGTCGGTGCAAACGGAAACGACTGGATGAACGGACCGGTCGCGACCGTCGCATATCCTTGCAGGACGTGATCGACCAACTCGTCCCGGTCAACTAACGCATCGATGGCTTGGCGAACGGGCAACGACTGCATCGGTCCGTTCGAGACGTTCATCGTCAGTTGATGGACACGGAACGTCTCCACCGCCTCGACCGTCAGTCCTTTGTTCTTCAGCTGATCGACGGATTCGACTTCCGGTCGATAGACGACATCGGCTTGTCCGGACTGCAACGCCATCGTTCGTGCCCCGGCGTCCTCGTTGAATAAAAAATCAACGCTCTCCAGTTTGGCCCGCTCGCCCCAGTATCCGTCAAACCGTGTCAAGTCAACTTTTGTCCCGGGAGAGAAGTTGCGGACGGCAAACGGACCGGTGCCGACGGGTTGGGTATCAATCCGTTTCGCATCGATATCAATGATGGCCGTGTTCGGATTGACCAGTTCCGAGATGAACTCGGGATAAACCGTCCGGGTCTCAATCAGCAGATCCGCGCCGTCAACGGTGATGGATTTGATATTTAGAGCGTTTTTGACGCCCGCATTCTCACGGATTGACCGCTCCAGTGAAGCTTTGACGGCGGCAGCATCAAGCGGCTCCCCGTTTTGAAATTGGATGTCTTTTTGTAAAACGATACGCCAAACGGTCTGACTCTCATTCGTCCAGCTTTTGGCAAGCCACGGCTCGACCGTCAGCTTGTCGTCGTCCAGACGAACCAAGGTCTCCGTCACGCCTGCCCGTAACGGGACGTAACTGCTGTCACGATGCGGATCGAGGGATAACGTCGCGAAATTGTAGACGAACGTCAAGTGCTGATCTTTCGGGGAATCGGTTGCCGGACTGCATCCACTGAGTAATGCCGTACCGATGGCGACGGTCACGAACGTCTGTCGTGACCACTTTTTATATGTAAACATCTGTGTTCCACCTCTATTTCGGAATAATTACGTTTTATATCGTATCGTAATCATTCCGATTTAACAACACTCTTTTAACCATGAACAAAAAATCCCTTTCAGATCTTCCTGTTCAAAAAGATACGTGAAAGGGATTATTAATTGTATACTGTTCATTTTACAAGACGCGGACAAAGTCCTTGGCTTGCCGTTCAAGTTGTTTGGCGGACTCGGCCAACAGGTCAAATTCGTTGACGGTCTGTTCGAGTTGTCCGCTGCTCGTCTTGACCTTGGACGAAATCCGCTCGATGCTCGTCGAGACAGCTTCGATCCGTTTGACGATGCCTTCGATGTTCTCTTTCACCTCTCCAATCGACTGGGAGACCTTATTCGACAAATTCCTGACTTCGGTTGCGACGACGTTAAATCCACGTCCGTGTTCACCCGCCCGTGCCGCTTCAATGGCAGCATTCAAGGCAAGGAGGTTCGTCTGGGCGGCGATTTCCCGAATCGTCTTGACGATGTCGGTGATCGAATCGGCTTCCGCCTGGAGCTGCACGAGATTTGCCAAATTTTCAGTTGATTCCGCTTCGACTTGCTGGACGGTCGCGAGGACATTTAAGCCATCTTGGCGGCCGCTTTCTGACTTGATGGTCAAGAAAGTTGAGGTTTCATTTAATTCCTGAGCCATCCGCAACACGTCCTGTTGCCGGACCGTGATGTCGGTCGCGATTTTTGACACACCGATGACACGCCGCCCGTCGTCGGAGAAGATTGGCATATAAGTCGCTTCGAGCCACTTATGTTGTCCATCGGCAGCCTTTCGTTCGATTTTATCTTGATAGGTGATGCCTTGCATCAACTTCCGCCAAAACATCTCATATGCCGGACTGCCTGTGTATTCGGGGAAACAGAGATCACGATGGTACTTACCGATTAACTCGTTGACTTCGTATCCCATCGTTCGGGCAAACAGCTCGTTGACATAGGCGACTTTGCGCCGGTCATCAAAACGAATGATGGCTAAGTTTTGTTCGATGGCACGAACGACTTGTGTATCCGTGACTTGAGTTGCTTGATCTTGCATCGACATACCTGTCCCTCCCTAAAGTTCGACTCGCTTGTCAGCAATAATGCTTACACTGTCTTATTATCCCTTGTATTGTCTAATTCCTTCCATTTTAAACTGTAATCCAGTAAATAATTTATTAGTATTCAGAGATTTTGTAAGTCCTCTCGGGTCATGGCATCGTAAGGCTTCATTAAAAAAGGTCCCCTGCAAGGGAACCTGAGGACAATTCTTTAATAAGCGCTCCAACCGCCGTCGGCAACGACAATCGCTCCATTGACGAAGCTGCTTTCTTCCGACACGAGGAACAGTGCCAGCTTGGCAATTTCTTCGGGTTGGGCTGTTCGTGGATTTAAGCCCATCCCGAGCATCGTCCGTCCCATTCCGAAGTCGTTGATGTTGGTCATCGATTGCCCGATGTTCGTCTCGACCGCTCCCGGCGCAATCCCGTTACAACGGATTCCTTCGTTCGCATAGAGATAGGCCGTGTTTTTGGTCAATCCGACGACGGCATGTTTCGATGCCGTATAGGCGGCTCCAGCCCGAGCACCATTCAGTCCCCCGATTGAAATATTATTTAGAATGACGCCGTGCCCTTGCTTCTGGAAAATGGGAACGGTCAACCGCATCGTCCGCATGACGGCTGTCGTATTGATGGCGAAAACTTGGTCCCAACGTTCATCCGTGATATCTGCGACCCCTTCCATTCCATCCATGATGCCGGCATTGTTGACCAGAATATCCAGTTTTCCGTAAGTGGTGAGGGTGTGATCAATCAAATGTTGAACCGCTGCCACATCAGACACGTTGGTTTCCATTGCAAGTGCCACTCCGCCACTCTTCGTAATCGTTTCGGCAACTTGTGTTGCTCCGTCACCGTGAATATCCGAAACGACGACACGTGCCCCTTCTGCCGCAAACAATTCTGCCATCGCTTTCCCCATTCCGGAAGCGGCTCCGGTCACGATGATGACTTTTTCCGATAAACGCATGATTCCTCATCCTTTCCGATTGGATTTAGTCCTGCCTTATTCTTTTCCCGTTTTTCGTTCGGACAGTCGTTGTACTGGATGGCGATTTGGTAAACATTCTCTCAAAGAAGCACAAAAAAACAGGAACCCCGTTTTAAGAGTTCCTGGTCGTTTCGATTATTTTAATTCGCGATTCGTTTTCTCTTCGGCAGCGTCATTATTTTTACTTTTCGCATCAAATTCAGCACGTGTCATCACGTCTTCGACATGCATGTTGACTTCGACGACTTCTAGTCCTGTCATATCCCCGATCGCTTTTTTGATTTTCGCGACCGCTTCTTGGAAAATCGATGGAATGTTTTTACCGTATTCGACGATGACACGGAGGTCAAGCGCGACTTGACGTTCGCCAACTTCAGCACCGATGCCTTTTGTGATGTCTTCCGTGCTGCGCAGGCGATCCGTCAAACCGCTCATGAATCCACCGCTCATTGATAAAATGCCTTGTACTTCATTTGAAGCAATCCCGGCGATTTTTTTAATGACCTGATCTTCGAACGTTAATTTGTTTGAACGTACCTCTTCAGTTTGTCCAGTTGTGTTTAATGATTCGTTTGCCATTTGAAATCTCTCCTTTTGAATAAAGTATAAGGTGTTTTATATATGAATCAGTCCCGGTTAAAGAACTGAATCCATCCTTCAATATCGAGTGCCCCGTCCCGCCATTTCCCGATCAAAAAACCGATTGCAGTAAAGACGAGCAGTAATAATGTAGGTCCGAAACCGATCGTCAGGAACAGAACCGCGATCACGAGTCCAACAAGACCGCCGATTAACCGGAACCGGTACGGATACAACTGTTCTTTCGTACTCATGTTCAATTCCTCCCTTTAGACGACACGTTCCGAAGTTTTCGTTTTCGTATCACTGATTTTGACTTTTGTACTGCTTACCGGCAACTCGAGCAACGATTCGACGGCATGTTTGGCACGCTCTTGAATATCTTTACCGATTGTCGGTAATCCTTCTTTCCCAAAGACAGAACAATCGATTGTTAAGGCGACTGTCTCTTTCTTTGAATGAATGTCCGCGTGGACACTTGGTGTCCGGACTCCACTGATGCCTCGAATCGACTCGAGGGCTGTTCTTTCAATGGTCTCTTTCGAAATCGTAATATTGCCATCTCCTGTCCGGATCAACAACCGTTGACCTTTCGAGCGGCTGAGCAATCCGGTGAATAAGAGAATAACGAATACGAAAGCTAAAAATCCACCAATCGAGAGAACCGTGTAGCTGTACCATTGTTGATCCTGCCATTGTTCGAGTAACGGGCTGAGTCGCGGAACATCGTAGACGCCGAGGACCAGTAAGCCGACACTCACTAACCCGAGCAGACCGATGAGAACGAGTAAGAAACGATTGAACCCATTCATCTTCATCTCTCCTTTTAAATAACGTTGTAAAATACTTTCACATAAGACTTTCGCTAGCTGAAATATTATGTGTATGGTGTGTTTATTCCCGTTCACTAGACCTTAAAACATTTAATTGCACTTTATTGTGAAGTTTAATTATTCGGAAAGTTTAGTTTTTATTGCTATGTAATCCAGTGTTTTATCTACTATATTTAACGAAAAAAGTCCCTTTCACCTGAAATACAGGAAGGAACTTTCTTTTTTAAATGATTCATACGATTTAACATGTTCTTAATGCTCTGTCAATATCATTTTACCCGGACGGAAAATGCGACGTTTCCGTCTCCTTGCTTCCACCACCCATACACATGATAGATATAAAGCCCCTTCTTGTTCGGTGCGGTTAACTGTTCGTTCTTCAGTTGAATGGTCTTGTTTGTTCCTTCCTTCAACCACTGTTCTGTCTTTGTTCGTTGAGGCGCCGGACCGTCGTTAAAAGCAACTTTAATGATCGCACCCGGTTTGACCACAGTCGCTTTTTGTTTTGCCGTCATCTCGAGCGGTGTCGAAGACGTGAGGTCAATACATTTGCTGTTTAACAGGCTACGCCAACAAGACGATCCGCTCGTCACGTCGATGTCCGTCCCGTTGACGGAAACATCCGGTTCAGGCGGGGCACCGCGAAACGGTTCAACATATAAAATCAATCCGACTGCCAATAAGAGAACGAGCCAAAATCCTTTTCGCATCGCTTTTGTCCTTTCTGTCTTCGAAACTGTCCCTTCGAGGTTTGTTCTTCTATAAAACAGGTTAATACTCCTAAGGTCGAGATAAAAAATATACAGGAGGTTTTTTGCATGATTGAAAACAAAGTCGTCATCATTACAGGAGCATCAAGCGGCATCGGGGAAGCCACTGCCAAGTTACTGGCAAAACAAGGTGCGCAACTGGTACTCGCAGCACGCCGGGAAGATCGTCTGAAAACCTTGCAACAAGACATCGAACAACTGGGCGGTAAAGCCGTCTACCAAGTAACGGACGTAACGGACGCGTCGCAAGTCGATGCGCTCGCAAAACTCGCACAAGATACGTTTGGTTCAGTCGACGTCCTCGTCAACAATGCCGGCTTGATGCCGCTGTCGAAATTGAATAAAAATAAACAGGATGAATGGAACACGATGGTCGACGTCAACATCAAAGGCGTCCTCTACGGCATCGGTGCCGTCTTACCATATATGCGGAAACAACAACGAGGTCATATCATCAACATCTCTTCTGTTGCGGGACACGATGTCATGCCGTCGAGTGCCGTTTACAGCGGGACGAAGTTTGCAGTCCGTGCGATTACGGAAGGACTACGTAAAGAAGAATCGGTCGAGAACAACATTCGGGCGACGATCATTTCGCCAGGAGCGGTCGATACGGAATTGAAAGATCACATTACGGATGAAGAAATTAAACAAGGCATCGGCAATTTAAAAGCGATGGACGCGGATGCGATTGCCCGTGCGATTGCCTACGCCGTCAATGAGCCGGACGATGTCGCGGTGAATGAGATCTTAATCCGTCCAACTGCACAACAATGATTCAAAAGGAACACCGCCTGCTTGGGCGGTGTTTTTTAATGGAGCAATTGTTCTGCGATCAACTGATAGGACCGAAGCCGTTTTTGCTGATCAAAGGCATTGTTGATTAACAGGAACTGATCGGTTTGGTACCGGTCGGACAAGATTCGCAGTTCTTCGGCGACTGTCTCCGGTGTTCCGACGATCGTCCGACGGCGGTCATGTTGGATCCGTTGTTGTTGTTCCGCGTTCCATCGTTTGGTTTTGGTCGTCGCAAACGACGGCACAATGGAGTGGCCGAGACGGATGCCTTGAATCCAGCCGTCCTGAGTTTGAGCGAGACGTTCCGCTTCCTCCATTGTTTCGGCACAGATGACGAAGACGCAGACGATGACATTTGGTGATCGTCCGTCGATCGGCACGAATTCGTCCCGGTAGGTTCGTAATGTCTCTTCCCACTTATCCGGATTGATGAAGTGACCAAACACCAATCCGTGTCCCCGCTCAGCAGCAAGAACCGCACTGCGCGGCGACAGTCCGAGAATCGCAAGTGGAAGCTGTTCCTTGACACGCGGCGTCGTCTTGACAATCCGGTACGGATGACGGGACGACAAAGAGTCTGTCAAAAATCCTTCGACTTCATCCAATAACCGCGGGAATTGGGCCGCCCCGTTGTCTGCCCCGTCCGTCAACGCACTCCGGGTCCGTTCACTTCCTCCCGGTGAATTGCCGATGCCGAGTTCAATCCGGTTTGGATAAAACGCAGCTAATGTCGAAAATGACTCGGCGATTTTTAACGGGTGGTACTGAGGTAACAAAACTCCACCGGAACCGAGTTTGATCCGAGATGTTGCTTCCCCCATGCGGGCGATGAACAACTCCGGTGCCGCACTTAGCAATCCGTTTGTATTGTGATGTTCGGCAAACCAGTATCGCTCATAACCGAGGCGTTCTGCTTCGATGACCAATCGTTTCGTTACCTCCATCGTTTGTTCGATGGTATCCCCCTCGTGCAAGGGGACTTGATCTAAAATTCCTAATCGCATCAACTTACCTCCTCTACACCTTTCAGTGTACGCGGTCGATGCGGTGAATTCAAAAAGAAGGTGTCAGGCGTGCATGAGCCTGCGGTCTTCGATGATCAGACCATCACGCATCTCGATTTTCCGGTCAGCACGTTCGGCCAGTGCCGGGTCATGCGTAACGAACAGGACACCGCATCCTTTCTCCTCATTCAAGCTGCGCAACAGGTTAAAGATGATTTCACCGGTTTCGGTATCGAGATTGCCGGTTGGCTCATCGGCAAGCAGCCATTTTGGTTCATGGACCAAAGCGCGGGCGACCGCGACGCGTTGTTGCTGACCGCCGGATAATTGGGACGGCAGTGAGCCGGCTTTGTCCGCAAGACCGACTTTCTCAAGCAGGGACAAAGCCCGCTCTTTTTTGTCGTAGGTCACTTTCCGTCCGAATAACGGTGCCATGACGTTCTCGAGTGCCGTCAAGGTCGGAATCAAGTGAAACTGTTGAAAGATGAAGCCAACGTTCTCGAAGCGAAAATCGGACAATTCTTTGCTCTTTAACTGATGAATTGCCTGATCACCGTACGATAACGTGCCGCTCGTCGGACGATCAAGTGTCCCGATCAAGCTGAGCAGAGTCGATTTTCCGGAACCGGACGGACCGATGATTGAAATGAAATCACCTGAATCCAGTATCAGGTTGATATCTGATAAGGCATGTGTCTCGATGCCGTCACCAATAAAGGACTTTCCGAGTTGTCGACAAATGAATGTATCCTGCATGAATACTCTCCTCCTCTTATGTAGCTGTTTACCTGTTTCTCCTTTTTATTGGGAATTCCTGCAAAAAAAAGACCTTCTTTTCAGAAGGTCGCAGTCATGAAGACATCGACGGATGATTCGTCGATGATTTTTTTCGATAGATCCATTCATACGGTACGATATAAAACAGACAAGCAAGTGTCGCAAATCGCACGATGCCACTTAAGTTTTGGCTTGACTCGACGAATGTCGCTTGCCCGAAGTAGTCATAAAAGCCGACGAACAACAAAATCGTAAAGACACCGGCCGTCACATAAATCAAACAGCGTAAGGAAAACGGATATCGTCTCGTAATGAAGAGCATCGGCAGACCGACGGCAAATGTAAACAAGGTCGTTGCAAACGTACCGAACTGATATAAAAACTCATTTTCAACATTCGTTAAGAAGGCATAGGCTGTGAACAACAAAAAGGATCCAATTGCACTGACGGCTGAATAACTGATCAGTCGCATCTTGACATTTCTCCTTTCAAAAGTGGAGACATTCTTAAAAAAATTAAACGACAGGCGACCATCATCTTGCCCGGACAAGACGATGGAGAATATCAGAGAGGGTTTCGGCCCCCAATTCTTCTTCTAGAGCCTGTTGGGCCCGTGTGAAGGACTGATTGAGTGTCGATTGGATGTCCCGACCGACAGGACAAGCAGGATTCGGTTGATCATGCATCGAAAATAATGTCTCTTTCGGTTCGACGGCCCGGTAAATCATCAACAATGTAATGTCATGCGGATCTTTCGTCAAGGTCGCCCCGGTTTTTCCGGCAACCGTCGTAAGCAGCCCGGCTTGACGCAACGAACCGATCAAACGACGGATGACGACGGGATTGGTATTGACACTTCCAGCGATGTATTCGGAAGACAAGGCTTGGTCCGGGTGTGTCGCGATCAAGGCCAAGATATGAACAGAAACCGCTAATCGACTGTTAATCATTTGTTTCACCACCAATGCATTTAGTGTAATGAGCATCCCGCTTAATGTCAATTGGCTTGACAACGGCAGTTTCTGTAACTAAAATAATTACATGTGCAGTTACATACGAAAAAAGGAGGCGTTTTGGTTGAAGATTGCTATTATCGGAGCTAGTGGAAAAGCAGGGCGGGTTATTTTAGAAGAACTTGCTGCACGGGGGCATTCCTTGACTGCGATTGTCCGTGACGCCGCGCGGACAAAACACGACACAGTGCTCGAACGTAATGCGTTTGAGCTGACGACAGAAGAATTGACGGCTTTTGATGTCGTTATCAATGCCTTTGGGGCAGCACCCGGAAATGAACATCAACATGTCGATTTAGGTCGACATTTGATTGATCAATTACGCGGAACATCGACGCGGTTGATTGTCGTCGGTGGTGCAGGCAGTCTGTTTGTTGATCCGGAAAAAACGTTACGGCTAGCGGATACGCCGGAGTTTCCTGATGCATATCTTCCGACGGCAAAGAATCAAGCAAAAAATTTGGAAGATTTACAACAAACGTCCGATTTGCACTGGACGTTTATCAGTCCGGCGGCTTTCTTTGACCCGGAAGGTGCACGAACCGGAAAATATCAATTGGCACAGGATATCCTGACCACGAATGCAGCCGGCGAAAGTTATATCAGCTACGCGGATTATGCAGTGGCTTTGGCGGATGAAGTCGAACATCATCGCCATGAAAAGCAACGGATTTCTGTCGTATCAATCTAACCGTCATTACAGCGTTCTCGTTCGACGAGAACGCTTTTTTTGTAGTCGGAAGCTCGTCCTAGGGTCCTGTCTTTCTTCCGGTTGGGTTTTCCCTTATACTAGAATGTGACAGATGAAAAGAACGACTCAATGAACTGTGAACGCACGTCACTCGGGAATCCCCCACCTTGCAGTGAAACACAGGTGAAGAGAGTTCAGTTCATTGCAGCATGCACTACGAATCGAGCGAGGAGAAAAATATGATTATCGGCTATATGCGACCATTTTTTGAAGATCCTACATGCGAGAAACAGACAATGGTACTTGAGACGTATGAAACAGATGAAGTAAGAACAGAAGAACACGGTGCCTCCAAACGCCGGTACGTGCTCGATCAACTGTTAGAAGACGTAACGCCGGGAGATATCGTGCTCGTTTCTCATTTATATGTACTGGCGGACTCTACTCGCCATTTGATTGAAGTGTTAAATACTTTGGACGCAAAACAGGCCTATCTTTTATCCATCCGCGAAAGCATCGATACCCGGCAGGCTTTGAAACAATCGTTCCGGGATATCGTCCAGCACCTCGTCGCTTTGCAGAGTGACGTCGTCAGTATGGCAACCCGGGAAGGATTGTCCAAAGCAAAAGAACTCGGCAAGCAGACGGGACGTCCACGGAAACCGGATGAAAACGTCAAACGGGCCATCAGCATGTACCAAAGCAAACAATACAGTTTGGCAGAAATCCGAGAACAAACAGGAATCAGTAAAAGTACGCTTTATCGTTATCTAGAACAATGATATCCCTCGCCTTCTTAACGTTCTGAAGTGAAAAAAGTTCAGAAAGGTGGAAACACGATGCAACAGAAATCGTTACAAGAAACCTTGCAGCAACGGTTTGAATCCAATATGACACGTCACGCTGCCGTTTCTTTTGCAGATGTCCTTTCTCGGTTTTCTCAGGAAGCACTCCGTTCTTTGGATTGGATGGAACAGACCGGTGGTGAGCCGGATGTGGTCGTCATGCCGGACGGTCAGTGGTTGTATGTCGACTGTGCCGAAGAAAGTCCCGCCGAACGGCGCAGCCTATGTTATGACGATCTGGCGCTTGAAAAGCGAAAGAAAAATAAACCCGCCGGTAGTGCCGTTGCGGCAACCACCCAATACGGTGTGGAGCTGTTGACGGAAGATCTCTACCGGCATCTGCAAACGATTGAGGCATTCGACGTGAAGACGTCAAGCTGGATCAAGACGCCGGAGTCGATCCGGACAAAAGGCGGTGCCCTGTTTTGTGATCGACGGTATGACCATGTTTTCGTGTATCATAATGGAGCCGATTCGTATTACGCCAATCGGGGTTTTCGAACATATTTCGTTTTATAATCGATTTGAAAAAGTGGTACCCACAGTAATAAGTGAGTACCACTTTTTGTTTACGGAATAATCACCAACGACACGGTTCTTTTTGTCTCATCTTCTTCTTTTTGTGCGGATAATTCATAATATTTTTCTAATAACGCACTCAGCTCTGATTGAAAGGAATGAAACATTTCGTCGGCCAAATTTAATTTAACTAATGAAAATGTTGCTTTATCCGGAGAATCGTTTGTCATTAGCTGATCATGGTAATTTTTATAGTTTTGTAAAATGTACATAAAATAAAACGAGACAAAGTTGACCTTTTCATCATATGTCGCTGAAGCCCAGTCTTCTTCTTTAATTTTGTATCCGGATGTATTTAATGCATAAACTTTTTCCTCGACTTTTCCTGCGCGTTGAATGCCAACCACTTTCAATAAAGAATCTTGGAGCATCGCATTTACATGGCGGTAGAGTGTAGCTTGCGGAACGTCTTCGAGATGTTTATTCAGTTGCATGATAGACAACCCTTCATCCCGATCAATTAATTCCAATGCGATTTTGAATCTGACTTGGTTTTTAAATAAATCTAAATTCATTTCATCTATCCCTTCGTTTGCTAATTTAAATAACTGTTCATAAAAAATAGGACGTTCTTTTGTTGTTCCTGCTACATGAACATACCATATGTCTCTCATCATTTTTAAAGTTTCGTTCATTTCATAAAAAGTAAAAAATTGGTTGACTTATTAATTATCATTATCGATAATGATAATAGAAAGAGGTGAGAGCATGAATACAGATATAGCTCCTTTATTGGAAATGGATTGGTTTCAACTGCTTCCTCTCATGATCCCTGTCTTGTTCTTTAACATGCTGTTTATTGGAATTACTCTTCTAGATTGGTATAAAAGAAAAAATCAACTTGTGCAGCCGTACATGTGGCTATTGATCATCGTAAGTCTGCAAATGATTGGTCCAATCGTGTACTTGATGATAGGAAGGAGAAACGTCCGCCATGATTACGATTCATAATCTGCATAAAACAATCGGCGAACAAAAGATTCTTAACGGTGTTCAGCTTTCAATCAAGCAAAATGAATGTGTTGGATTGCTTGGTCCAAATGGAGCAGGGAAAACAACTCTTCTGAAATGTCTGATGGGGATTCTTTCGTACGAATCAGGCGATGTTTTATTTGATGCGCAACCGATCGAAACACGTAAACAACAGATTGGTTACCTCTCACAATATACAGATTTTAAAGCATGGATGACTTGCAGAGAATCGCTTCGGTTTTTTGGAAGGTTGTCTGGCATAAAAAAAGATCGATTAGAAATCAGGATTCAAGAAACCTTAAAAGAAGTCGGTTTGCAAGAAAAGCAACACTTCAGAGTGGAGCAATTATCGGGTGGAATGAAACAACGCCTGGGCATTGCTCAAGCGATTTTACACAATCCACGATTTTTAATTCTGGATGAACCTGTTGCATCACTTGACCCGATTGGTCGAAATGAAATACAGAAGTTGATTGTCCGCTTGAAACAACGGATGAGCATTCTACTCTCGACGCATATCTTACACGATACAAAATACATTTGTGACCGTTATATCATCATAAAAGACGGAAAAATCATTGGCGATATCAATCAGGATGATCAAAAATTCGATACGAAACGGCTGCTTGTTACATTAAAAGAATCTGTCCAACTGAATCATCTTCGAGAATGCTTGGACGTTATCTGTTTAAAAGAATTAACACCACACACGTTTCTGATAACAGGAGCGGCCGCATTCGATTTAAAAGAAGTCATCAACACTTTTTCGGTTAACAAGATTGAAGTGATGTCCGTTGGGTTTTATGAAAAAGGGTTGGAAGAAGTGTTTACCGAATTGGCGGCAGATGTATGATGAATTTAGCGATTCTTATACGGGCTGAACTGACGGAAGCGGGAAAGGATTATAAATATGTGTGGTTGACAATCTTTTTTATCCTTCTGGGCTTTACGCAGCCCCTGATCAATATGTATTTGGACATCATTCTGCAGCAGTTAGGTGGCACGATTGGAGTCATACTGGATCCAAACAAACCGCCCCCCACTTCAAGTGAAATTTTTTTATCGACTGTCTCCGGCCAATTTAATCAAATCGGTTTGATTATTCTGATTATCAGTTTTATGGGTCTGATTACAACAGATCGCCAAAGTGGAATGCAGGATTTTATTTTGACACGACCGGTATCGATTTACAGTTACGTACATGCAAAGCTGATTGCTCATTGGTTGATCAGTATGTTCAGCATCTTCTTCGGGATTCTGGCATCTTACCTCTACACGGTGTATTTATTCGGTTCGTTCCCTTTCTTAAAGCTACTTTCCTTTTCAATCTTGTACAGCCTTTGGATTCTTTATCTCGTTAGTCTTGTTCTGGTCATCAGCGTATACATAAAACAACAGATCCTTATTGCTGTTTTGACCATCGGAGTGGCCTTTTTCCTTCTTGTTATCAAAGGTCTTTCCCCCACGTTTCTTTATTTTTTACCGTCATCGATTTTAGACGTAGCAACACATCAAATATCGGGTACTCATGATGTTCATAATTCAAGTGTTGTATGCTGCCTTTTAATTACTGTCGCTCACCTGATATGGGCGAGTAAGAAGCTGAAACAACATTAATCCTCATTCTTGTCGTCTCCTTAATTTCGGTGTCATGAAAAAACACGGTCCCTGTAAATCAGGTGCCGTGTTTTTTTCACATTCATATTTAAGGAAAATCACAATGGTTAAAATGGGATTTTATGTATTTATTAAACAATTCATTTGGTATACTTTAGTGTATCTCATTTATAAATCATCCATCCTAACAATGTACGATGAAAACCATAAGGCAGGTGAACACGTTTGTTCTGGACCGGTATCGTGATTGGAATTGGATGTACCCTGCTCGGACGATGGGCTTTTAAGAAGTATCTCTTGTCGTCCGTTGCCACTTCGACGATTGCCACATTCGGAAACCATTCGAAGGATATCATGTATATTTTTGAAGTAAAACCTGTTTATCGGTTCCGTTATATCAGTTCCTCTCTCGACGAACACATCGGACCGGGGACAGTCGAAGCCAGTTATGCCGATCCCTCGGAATGTTTTGACCGGATTCATCCGGACGATATCGAGATTTTGATGTCGAAAATCTCCGGCAACTGTAATTACGATGAACCATTCCTGCAACGTTGGCGGACGAATGACGGTACATACATTTGGTTTGAAGAATACACGACGCCGATTTATGAAGGCGGCGAAATCGTCGCCGTTCAAGGCGTGATTCGGAATATGGATGCAGCCAAAGCCAAGCAGGAGGAACTCGAGCAATTATGTCAACGGGATTTCTTGACAGGATTGTATAACCGGCATGCGTTTGACGAAACAGTTGTAAAACTTCAAGCGGGTCCCCCGCTTAACCTCGGCGTGATTGCCCTTGATCTCAATGACTTAAAGCTGGTTAACGACCGGTTCGGTCATGTCGCGGGTGATGCCTTGCTCGAGCAGACGGCTCTTTGTTTAAATCGCTTCAGTCACGAGACGTTTCGCCTCGGCGGTGATGAATTTGTCATCGTCTGTAAAAATGATACAGAACAATCAGTTCACGATTTAATCGCAGCGTTACGGCAGGATTTTATTCGTCATGAACTATCGGTCTCGCTGGGATTTGCTTATCGGACAGCAACGACAGACCTTCCAGATTTGTTGCGAAAAGCCGATCAGGCGATGTATGAAGAAAAACAAACCTTTAAAGCGTCAGTAGGATCGGCTTAGTATCTGCTCCAACCGTTTGTTGAAGGATTCCGGCTGGTCCAGGTTTGCCGTATGTCCGGCATCTGCGATCAAATCGATTTCCGTCGCCGGGTAATCTTTCTGCAGACGAGAGGCACCGTCGACTTCATAGGCTTGATCGGTTCCGTTTAAAATATGGAGCGGGATCGTCAAATCAGCTAACGTTTCCTTCGTCATCACCGGATAACGGAACGTCATTTGATACAAGACGTGTTGCATCGTTGTTTTCCAACGGTTTCCGTGCAACGCTGCAAACTGTTCGGCGACGTCCGGTTGATGTTGGTCAATTTCCAAAAAATAAGTATATTGTTGTGCCATGATATCTGTCAGCTCTTCCGGGACATCGGGCGTATAACCGGTCAAGACAACACCCGCGACAAGCGTCGGTGCTTGAAGGGCGATTTGTAGGGAAAGCGATGCCCCGAGAGATAATCCGACGAGGTATCCGGGACCTGTTTTTTTCATCTGTTCCAGAACATACTCGGTTGCCTGATCGATATAATCAGCAGCAGCGTCCGTTTCTGAAGCACCGTGTCCCGGTAAATCCAGTAAAATGACATCGTAATTGGTTTTAAAATAAGTCAGTTGTGGTTCGAAGTGTGTTTGTCCTGTACCCATAAAGCCGTGCAAAAAGTAAATCCGTTTCACGATTGACACATCCTTTTGAAATTGAAGTCGAGTTTGCGGACCGCTGAGATCACAAGATCCGGTCGGTCCAAATGAATCGAATGTCCGGCTCCTGTTGCCGTAATGAATGTTGCTTCTTCTGTTAACGCAGCTTGCCGCAATACCAACCGGTGCCATGTCTGCTCAACTTGTTGCAGTTCGGATTCCGGTAATCCTTCGTCGAGTCCGTCCTGAATGGTCCGTTTTGAATCGCGACCGATGACGATCAGTGGAAGATTCGGAAATGGACCGGTCCGAATCCGGTCCGCATCTGCTTTCCAGTATTCGACTTCCGAATCCATCATGGCATAGAGTGCCGGTTCGGTGTGAAAGTCAATTAAAGCCGACTGGACGGCTTCCGGTAATTGTTTCTGAGATTCAGTCAGGATTGGTGCCAGCAAAGAATGTAATTGCTCTTTCGTTTGTATGGCATAGTGCCGGCATTGTTCTTGCCATGACGCGTCCGATGAAAAGGAATCGAGAACGGGTGTATCGAGTGTATCGAGTTCATGTAAATCAACGGATGTGGAGTCAACCAGTAGCAAACCCTTTATCTGTTCAGGGAATTGTTTTGTAAATTCCTGGGCAATTAGTCCGCCGTAAGAATGGCCGATCAATAAAAACGGTTCATTCACACCAGATTCTGTTAACAGTGTTTGAAGTTGCTGTACTGCGTGACTGGTCCGGTGAATGCCGTTCCCCTCTTTCCAGGTATGCCGATGAAAACTGAGAACACGATTCGTTTGTTGCAGCGATTGAACAATTTCGTACCATTCTTCGTAAGAACAGCCCATTCCGGTTAAGATAATCACGGGAGTTCCCGGGGATTTCGTGTCTAAATAGTGTTTAGTGTGGGTTATGTTTGAATGAAACTGCATTGAATACCTCCTTTGTCCGCTTTAAGTGGTATTTGACAAGAAGTTAGTTTATCCTTTATTGAGTTTTTAAATTTTAGTTAATATTTCGGTAATTGAAATATATAAAATGTGTAGGAGTTATTGTACTATGCCAATTGAAGCCATCTTATTTGATCTTGACGGAACCTTGCTGGATCGCAAGACTTCGTTGCAACTCTTTTTGACCTCTCAGCATCAACGGCTGATTGCTCCGGTTGCTGATTGTCCGCTCGAAAGTTATCACGCACTGTTTATTGAGCTCGATCAACGCGGTCTCGTTTGGAAGGACATCGTTTATCAACAACTGGTCGTCCGCTTTGAGTTGCCACTTGATCCGACTGATTTGCTCGACGACTACTTGGCTGAGTGGGCAAACACTAGCGTCTTGTATCCGGGGACAATTTCTTTGCTGGAAAACCTGTCGTCCTCTTACCGGCTCGGTCTGATCACGAACGGTCGGAGTGACTTGCAACGTGCCGTCATCGAACACCATCAGTTAGAGATATTTTTTGACTCGATTCTGATTTCGGAAGAAGTCGGTCTTTCCAAGCCGAATCCGGATCTGTTCTTACGTCCTTTGATCAACTGGGAGCTTGCGCCGGAAAATGTTTTGTTTATCGGGGATCATCCGCTTCACGATATCAAAGGAGCAGAAGCCGTCGGGATGACGGGCATCTTAAAAACAGATCATCCGGTTGTTGCCATTCCGTCTTCCTACACGGTGAACGATTGGTCGGAACTCGAACCCTTGCTCATCCAACTTAACTTAGAAAGAAGGTCACGCTCATGACAACTGCCTATCAGATCCGTCCGTACCAAGATCAGGACTTCCCCGCTATTCAGCGCTTAAATGCTGCGGAAGGTTGGAACCAGCTCGTCCGTCTGCATGAACGGACCCAACTCGCTTGGCAACACTCAAACGCTGCGCTTGTCGTCGAACATGCGGGAGAGGTCATCGGTTATCTTCGCGGAATGACAGACACGCAGGTCACGTTGTACATCTGTGAATTACTGATTGATGCGAATTTCCGTGGGCAAGGTCTTGGTCAACAGCTGTTCGCCCGCCTTCATGACTGGTATCCGACGACACGGATCGAAGTCCTCGCCTCAAGCAGCTCGGAAAGTTTTTACCGCGGTCAGTCGTTTCGTCCGTTTTACGGTTTCCGGAAATCGTTTGAATAAGCTGATTTATTTTCCGGAATCAATCAAGACATATTTCAGACAGGAGATCCATCAGATGAATTTTTATCAAAATCAGTCGAGAATACGCCCACTTCTAAACGTTCAGGGCGAAGCCCTAGTGCAAGTGGGAGATGAATCGTCTTCGGGCAAGGCGTGTCTTGAGACACGTCAATTGCCCGGCACTCTTGGTTTGAAAGCAATTAAAATCAGGAATAAAAAAAGAGTCATGTTCTTTGAAAACTGAAGATATGGGGTTGTGACAAGAAGTTCGTCTGTCACGTAAAATCTTCAACGTTTACCTTGCGGATGACCGAAGTAGCGAAAACCAAGCAGAGTAGGCATCCGCATAAAAGAAACGGACAAGATCAACGTTCAACCGTCGGGACGACGGGGTTAGCCTGATAAATTTTTGACCGCTAGGTTGAATAACTCAGGAATCCTCCACCTCTGAGCGAAGCGTAGGTGGAGGTAGTTCAAACCGCCAGTAGCTTTCGTAACATCGAAACCGTTCGTTCGATTAATCATCAATTGACCAGACAGAGACATCACCTGACGTACGACTGGACACGGTCAGACCGGGTCGATACACCGGCTGCCCTGCAACGAATCGGTCAACTGGAACTAGATGCCGTCAAAGCAAGTGACTGTTTGATTTTAGTGCTCCCCGCCGGAAAAGGCAGCCACGTCGAGCTCGGGATTGCCCTTTCCAACCAGATTTCGGTGTTCCTTTGTATGCTCGATTCAACAAGTTGGATCGGTCCGGAAGCCAGCACATTTTATCATATCGGTGATGTCCGACCGTGCTTCGGTCAGACTGAGGACTGGGTCCGAGTTATTCTCGACGCGATGGCTGAGCGGACTGTCCGATGATCCGGATCCGCACACAAACCGACATCGAGTCTTTTCTGCAGGACACTGCCTGGTTCATGAATGAGAAAGCGTCGAAAGGACCTGTCTGAGCAAACGGCTCAAGCAGGTCCTTTTTGCGGTATTTGAATCCGGGCAGACGTTCCTTGACCGGGTGTGCTGTCAAGAGTCACTGCCCCGCCGTGTAATTCGACGATCCGTTTGACAATCGACAAACCAAGTCCGTGACCATCCGTCGTCCGTGAAGTCTCGCCCTGATAAAAACGGTCAAACACGAATGGGAGCTCCGCCGCCGAAATGCCTTTTCCTTGATCGGTGATGGTCAACGTCACATCCGTTGCTTGTGTCAGCCGAATCGACAGGACGCCGTTTGCCGGTGAGAAATAAACCGCATTTTGCAGAAGATTGAGTAAAACCTGTTGCATCAGTTCCTCTTCCCAGAAGACCGTCACTTCCGCCAACTCGAGATCGAGGATCAGATGTTTGTCTGTCCACTGGGATTCCAGTAACAGCAAAGCATGACGGACCTGTTCATCAAAACGATAGGCTTTCCGCTGGATGATTGACTGATGATCAAGCCGCGATAACCGGACAAGATTCGAGGTCAGGCGGGACAGACGGTCACTTTCCTGTCCGATGATCCGGATGTAATGCTGTTGCTTGTCTTCCGGAAGACCGGGCTGTGCCAGTAACCGGCTGAACCCATGGATCGAGGCGATCGGTGTCTTCAGTTCATGGGAAATCGCCGCCGCCAAATCTTTTGCCAAGTATTCGTTTCGTTGCAAGGCGACGGTCATCTGGTTAAAGTTCTGAATCAAGTTCGCGACTTCATCACTCCCCTGATCCGGAATCTGAATGTCGTAGTTGCCTTGCGTCACTTCAACAGCGGCTTCACTGATCCGTTTGATCCGTCGGGTCACGAGCCGGACGGCAAACCAGGTCAGGAAAAAGGCGACGGCAATCGTCAGACCGATTCCAACCAAGGACGAGTTGCGAATACTTGAGACAAGGTCCTGATCCGGGTTCGGTGTCGCCACCAAGTAACGTTCCCCGACCTGCCGAATATGAAGCGGACGCTCCGAAAAGGTTCCGGCGACAGCCACTTCTCCTTTCTGTCGGAGCGTCTCTGTTTCAGTTTCAGACAGTGAAACCATGGTTTGTAAACGGTCGGCCGAGACTTCCGTCGTCTCGATCACCGATTGTTCGACGTAGCGGCTGGCTGAAGCGAAGGACAGTTCTTGTTCGACCATCAACCGTTCGACGGTACCCGTCCGTTCCGCCAATTGTTGTGCGACGTCTTGGCGGACCGAATCGAATTGGAAAAAGAACGTCGCCCCGAGCGGAATCAATAACGGCAACAGCAGCAAGCCAAACAAAATAAGGAAAAACCGACCGGAGATCGACTGAAAAAATGGTTTCATAACACGACCCCTTTGTAGCCGAGTCCCCAGACCGTCTCGATCGTAAAGACTTCATACTGATTAAATTTATCCCGTAACCGTTTGATATGGACATCAACCGTCCGGCTGTCACTTTCAACATCATATCCCCAAATCTCATCCATTAACTGTTAGCGTGTGAAAATCTGTTTCGGTTGGGACAACAGACGATAGAGCAATTGAAATTCCTTTTGCGGTAACGTCAGTTCGCCGTCCGGTGTGACGACGGTCGCATCCCGCATCCGTAACGTCAACGTCTTCACAACAAGTTCCTGCGTCGCGACGATTTTGGATCGCCGAAGCAAAGCATGAATCCGTAACAGCCATTCATCCAGTTCGACCGGCTTGACCAGATAATCATCGACTCCGGTCACGAACCCTGCTTCCTTATCAGCAAACGTATCGAGGACCGTCAGCATCAAAATCGGCAGATCATACCCGGCTTGCCGCAACGCATGGACGAGTTCGATGCCCGAGACATGCGGCATCATGACGTCCGTGACAAGCAGATCGATGTGTTGTTCGTCAAAGCAGGCAAGCGCTTGTGCTCCGTCTGCGGCTTCGATCGTCCGGAATCCTGCCGCACGTAAGGTCTCACCCAACAGGTACCGGACATGTGGATCATCTTCTGCAATCAGGATGGTAACCATCCCACACCTCCTTTACGCATTGCGCAGGGCTTCAATCGGATGGAGCAATGACGCTTTTCGAGCGGGCGCGTATCCGAAGACGATCCCGACAAGCATTGAAAAACCGGCTGCAAGGAGCAACGTCCCGACGGAAATCGTAAACGTCGTTCCGATCAACAGACTGACGAGATATGCCAGACCGACCCCGACGATGATGCCGATCCCACCACCCATCAAGGATAATAAGATCGACTCGAGTAAAAATTGGAGCCGAATCGCCCGTGGTCGTGCGCCGAGTGCTTTGCGCAGACCGATTTCCGTCGTCCGCTCCGTGACCGAGACGAGCATCATATTCATGATTCCGATGCCGCCGACAATCAAGGAAATCGAGGCGATGCCGGTCAACAGCAACGACAACATCGTATTGATTTGATCAATTGAATCAAGAGCTTCATCAAGACTGACGATCGTATAGCGGTCTTCCTGTTCATTATAGAATTGATACATTTTCGCGGACAGATCCCGTTTGACGGTCGCGACGTCGGCCGACTCCTCCTTGAAGACATCGACTTGTTGCACCGTGTCGATGTCAAGCGTCCGCAGTGCCGTCGTATACGGAATCACGATTTCCTCCGAGTCGGCATCACTCACGCCGATGACCTGATACGTCAAACCGTTCAGGAACAGCGACTGTCCGACCGGTTCCTGTCCCGGAAAAAGTGTCCGGGCAACGGAGGGACTGATGACGGCGACGACGGTTTCCTGCTCGACATCACTGATTTTGATTTCCCGTCCCTGTGTGACATCGGCCGATTCCTGGTAGTAGATGTGATTGCGGCCGCTGATCGTCACGTCATCGAGTCGGGCGTCTGCCGACCGCACCGATAATTGAGTCGTCAACGTCGGGGCAATACCGCGTGTCCCGTCGACTTGATTTAACTCTTCCAGTTGTCCTTGGGATAATCCTGCTTTTAACGGAGACGCCGTCGTTTGAATCGTCAATTTGTTTGCCCCGAACGTCGAGACTTCGGCATTGATCGAGGCAGTCGCCCCGTTGACGATTGAAATCAAGGCGATGATGGAAGCAACACCGATGATGACCCCGAGTGTCGTCAGAAAGGACCGCATTTTATGGTGGACGATATTCGTCCAGGCCATCCGAAAGGTTTCGCGTATCATGGATGACTCGCCTCCTGTACCTGTCCGTCTTCAATCCGGACGATTCGTTTCGCCTGTTTCGCAATCGTAATGTCGTGGGTGATCATGACGATCGTCTTCCCTTCATCCGCCAACTCGTGAAACAAACCCATGATTTGCTGGCCGGTCTTTTGGTCGAGTGAACCGGTCGGTTCATCCGCCAGCAGCAGCGTCGGTTTCGTGACAAGTGCCCGGGCAATCGCGACCCGTTGCTGTTGCCCGCCGGACAACTGATGCGGATAGACACTTCCCTTTTCCCCGAGTCCGACCCGGGTCAGCAAATCGACCGACCGCCGGCGCCGTTCTTTTGGCGAGACGCCCGCATAAATCAGCGGCAGTTCGATGTTCTGCAAAACCGTCAATCGCGGTAACAATTGGAACTGTTGAAAGATGAAGCCGACTTCCTGATTCCGGATCCGGGCAAGTTCATCTTCAGACAGTTGGCTGACATCCTGGTGTTGCAGGTGATAGTTGCCGCTTGACGGGATGTCGAGACAACCGATGATGTTCATCAAGGTCGACTTACCGGATCCCGACGGACCGAGGATCGTCACGTATTCCCCGGCCTCGATCGATAAATCCACATCTTTCAAGACCGTTTGCCGGTTTTCGCCTGCCCCGTAAGCTTTCGTAATCTGTTTCAACTCGACGACGGCCATTACGATGCACCTCCCGGAGGAGTCGGTAACAGACCCGAACTGCCTTGTTCAGTCGGCAACACGACATAGTCATCAACGGACAGACCTTGTTTGATTTCAATGTCTTGCCCGTCCGTCACTCCGGTCGTGATGAACCGGCGGACGACTTCGCCTTCTTCTTCGACGTAGACGTACGGACGGTCATTTTCCGTATACTCGACGACATCGAGTGACAAGACGGCCGCCTCCTTGACCAATTGTTTGTTGATGCGGGCCTCGACGGTCATGCCGACACGCAGTTGGTCCGGCTCATCGATCGTGACGTCCGCCGTGAAATAAGACAGTCCATTCTCCGTGACCGCTTCTTTACCAACCGCTTCCACTGTACCGTCCACCGTTTCGTCCAAGCCGTTTACACGCAACTCAACCGACTGATCTTGTTTGAGGCGATGGATATCCTGTTCATCGACCTTCAGTTGAACGGTCAAATCCCTGTAGTCCGTGATGACGGCGAGTGACGTGTTGGGTCCGTAGATGGCATTTGGTTCGACATCAAGCTTGGCGATTTCACCCGTGATCGGGGCTTGATACGTTTTGCCACTCACGCTTGAAAACAGAGTGTCCCCCGCCTTGACTTGTTGTCCGACTTTAACCTCGACCGCCTTGACTTCGACCAGCTCATTACTGACGACCGTACTACGCTTGTCGGCCATGACTTGTCCCGTGAAATGATAATACGTCTGCAACGTTTTTTGTTTAACTTGCTCCCGTTTTAATCCATCCGCTGACGATTGTTGCCCCAGCACTGCGACACCGGCTGTCCCGATCAGCAGGATGACTAGCAATCCGATCCACCATTTTCGTTTTTTTGTCTGCTTCATCTGTTTGTTCCTCCCTTGTCTTGAATACTCATACTGTAGAAGGAAGTTATGAACCAATTATGAATTCCGGTGGCGTTTCATCGAGAAAATCTTTTTTCTTCAATAGACAAAATTTTCAAATAATATTACACTTATTTTACCTTAATTTGTAAAAGGAGTGGTTTGATGGATATCTTAGTTAAAGACGTTTCGCATACCTTCAGCCAGGCAGGATTACAGAGTGAAGTCTTAAAAGCGTTGACCTGTCAGTTTTCCGCGAATGACATCACCGCCCTTGTCGGTCCGTCCGGATCAGGGAAATCGACGTTTTTAAGTCTGATCGGCTCGCTCGACCGGCCGACATCGGGGCAAATCGACTATGACGGACAGGACATCACGAAGTGGAAGAACCGGCAATTGTCGAAGTTCCGGGCGCAGGAAATCGGCTTTGTCTTCCAACAGTTTCATCTTTTGCCCGCTTTGACGGTCAAAGAAAATCTGCTCGTTCCCTTACTGAAACAAAAAACCGACTTCAACAAAGAAGACCGGATTGCGGAAATCTTGGAAAAAGTCGGACTGACAGCGAAACAGGATGCCTTGCCGGCGCAATTGTCCGGCGGGCAACAGCAACGGGTCGCGATCGCTCGAGCCCTGATCAATCAGCCGCGCTGGATTCTCGCCGACGAGCCGACCGGTAATCTCGACTCCGTCAACGGGGAGATGATCTTTCAACTGTTGCTCGATCTCCATCAAGAAGAACAATGCGGCATCCTGTTCGTTACGCACGATTTGGCACTCGCGGAGCGGGCGGATCGGATTTTGTTCATGCAGGATGGGCAGATTGTCGAAGATCGGCGGAAGCAGACCGTTCGGAGTGTGTGAAAAAATAACAATAGAGGAGGTTCGAAATGTTACGTTTTGTCCTGAATCACTGGCGCCGGCAACGGTTTAAGTTCATTCTGACGCTTGTCGGAGCGCTCATAATTAGTGCCGGACTCAGTCTGATGTTCAACCTGACCGACTCCAGTCAAGGAACAGTTGAACAGACGTTACAAAAAAAATGGTCATCGGCTTATGATATCGTCGTCCGGCCAAAAGGCAGTCAAATGACGACCGAATCTAATAATCTATTGGAACCCAATTATCTAAACGGCATCAACGGCGGGATTTCTTTGGATCAATATGAAACCATCAAACAGATGAAAGAAGTTGATATTGCGGCACCGATTGCTGTCATGGGCTATGCCAATACGTTTGTCATGTTCAAGAAAGCCATGACGTTTCCGAAGGAACCCGGTATTTACCGCTATAAGAGAACGACATACACCGAGACCGGCCTTGGCAAAGAACAGCAATTCGAAGAGCAGATCCATATTGCTCAAGGAACAAAGATCCAATTACCAGAAAAAGTCCCCTTCTCAACCTCGCCGGTGGACAGCTTTCGGGATGTTTCTGCCGGTAACCCGGTTCTGATTGTCGCTGTCGATCCGAAAGAGGAAGCCCGACTAGTCGGACTCGATCAAAGCGTCAGTTCTAAAAATAATTCCCGGTATTTTTCAAAGTTGGATCAACATGAGTCACCTCGAGGGGCTGACGACAACATCATTCCGGTTCTTGTCAATCCGCATTCCTTTAATAAAGGGACGTATGAATTTACGATTGAAAAGCTGGATGCCCCTTATAAAACTGAGCAAGATCAACAAAAGCTGGTCCAAGAACTGGTCAAAAAACAGCCGGACGGTGACCGTGTAAATTCTATCCTTCAAACGTATCCAGCCAAATTGACGCAACGCCTTGAGATGCCGTCTTCTAAAGTCGAAGAGACATATCTCAAAACATTGTCGGAAGGGACAAACCTCCAGACGTTTGTTACAGAAGATGCTCCAGGCGCCCAGTTACTGTATAAATCAGGTCCGCTTCAGTTCAAAGAAACCAAAAGTCCATATCCGACGCGCTGGAAAAATGCTTTTGAAGTCAGCACATCTGCGATTCATTTAAAAAACTGGTACTTTTCGGAGTCGACACATCCTTCAAAAGGATATCGGTCACTTGTCTCGACCGGAAAAAAAGTTAAAAATCCGACTGAAATGGAAATTCCGTTTAAGTACCCTTACCTCACCTTTAAAGTCGTCGGTCTCTATGATCCGAACAAAATTAAAGTATCAAAAGATCCGCTTAATGAACTGCCGATGGAAACCTATCGACCGTCATCCGCTGATCTGGTCCTCGATGCGAAAGGTGAGCCGGTTAATCCGTCCAAATCAATCGACACGTCCGGTAATCCGGTTGGTTTATTGACGAGTTCACCAAACATCCTGACGACGCTGGACAGTGCGTTTGCCGTCAATGGAAAACAAGCCATCTCGTCGATTCGCCTCAAAGTCAAGGGCGCAACGACCGTCAGTGAAGAGTCGGAACAACTGCTGCAAGACGTGAAAAAGCAAATTGAGCAGGAAACTGGATTGATGGCTACCATCACGAAAGGTTCCTCTCCCCAGCCTGTTGTCACGAAAGTCGTCGATAACGGCAAGACACTCGGTTGGATTGAACAGCCTTGGATTCACATAGGCGCCGCCATGACAATCTTCCGCGAGACGAGTGTCGGCTTCTCCGGTGTCATCTTCGCCATGCTTGCCGTTGCGATCGTTTATGTCCTTGCGACAAGTTACGTCTCGATGCTCGCCCGACGGAAGGAATTTGCCGTCTTGCTCGCACTAGGCTGGCGGACAAAAGACTTGTACCGGATTGTGTTAATTGAAGCCGCGCTCCTTGCTGGATTTGTCTCGGTCATTGCGTTACTCGTCGAAAGCATCTTCTCGTATGTCCGAAACGAAACGATGAACGGCTGGAGCCTGCTTTGGATCACCCTGTTCAGTCTTCTGATTTACTTTGCCGGTGCCGCCTGGTCTGCCTTTACGATCCGGAAAATCTCGCCGTACGAAGCCATCAAGACCGGGGAATATGCGTCATCGTCCCACGTTAAACTCGGTCTCCGTTCGACCTGGACACTGGCGCTAAAAGAAATCTTTGGCAAGTGGAAACGGAATGCGCTGTCGATTTTATCGATTGCCTTGCCGACCGCTCTGTTGACGTTCTTCTTGTTTGTGACATTCCACCTGCAAGGCGTGCTGTATACGTCGTGGCTCGGTCAATTCGTCGCCTTACAGGTCGGTCCGATGCATTACGTGACGATGGGTGTGGCAATTACGATTGCCATCCTGACGACCGGCGAAATCATGTGGCAAAACGTCACCGACCGGCGGGCGTCGCTCGCGATTTTAAAAGCAGTCGGTTGGACGAATCGTTCCGTCCGCCAGTTGATTGTGTTAGAAGGGATGCTGATTGGTTTCGTCGCCGGAATCGTCGGACTGAGCATCTCCTACATCACAATTTATGTCTTGTATGATCTTGTCCCGTGGGATGAGCCGCTCTTGATTGGTGTCTCCCTGCTCCTGCCGATGCTGTTCGGAACGATTGCTTCGCTCCTGCCGGCGCAAATCGCAGCACGCGTCAATCCCTATCAGGAATTGAAAGATGCAGGATAATCAGAATCAGTAGACAACCTGAAGACCGGCTCTCGCCATACGAGGTCCGGTCTTCAGGTCGGTCTGGTCGTGTGGTTCGTCAGGCGTGCCGTCCCTTGATGGATGAGCCAGGCAACAACCAAGATGAACGGGAAGAATTGTAACGGAAATAAAAACAGCAGCAAGGTTGCGGTGACAAACGGCTGTTTGAGGATGATCGTACAACTGGCGGCGACACTGACTGCAATCAGCAGGCCCGGTGTATACGGAAAGACGGACGCTAAGGCAAATGCCATCGCTGTACTGGAAAAGACTGCTGGAAAGATTTTTCCGCCCCGCCACCCGAACGAAAAACAGACATGGGTCAAAAAGGCTTTCCCTACGGCGATGCTGATTAAGAAGAAGACCGATTGATCGAAGGCAATCCGCGAGAACTCGAGGATTTTTTGTTCGCCGGAAAATAAGAAATAGGACGACATGCTGCCGAACAGACCTAAGATCGCGCCGGCTGTCAGAGCCAGCCCCAGTGGATGCGGATAGTTTCGCGCCACACTGTCCGTCCAGCGGCCAAATAACAAAAACAAGTATCCGAATCCCGTCCCGATCATGATTGCCGGAAGCAGAAAGTACATCACCTCCACCGTCCAGTTCACTTTTGGTGTACTGATGGAAAATAAGATTTCGTGTGGGAACAGTCGATTCAGTGTCGTAAAGGCGAAAATCCCGCAGGCTGTCGTCAGTGCATACAACAAGACTTTGATGGATGTACGCTTGAAGTTGGTCCGGTTCACCCCGTCTTCGAGTGCTTCACTGACGCCAATCAACGGCGCGTAAAAAATCGTCGATAACATCGCTCCGATCCCAAGATCAAGCAACTCTTTTTTCTTCTGCAGGGTCCAGGTCATCCGGTCACCGGGCCACGTCATCAATCCGCCGAGAATGCTGATCAATGCTGCTTCCGGACCGAGACTTGCTCCGAACGTCAAAACCAGCAAGGCAGCCACGGTATTTTTGACGACTGCGCCTTCATACGCGACCCGGCCTGTCGTCTTGAATTCCTCAAGCGTCTGATGCATCGTCCGGGGATAGTCGCCGATGTACGTCTGGAACAGACCAATCAACAATCCGCCGAACAGACAAATCCAAAACGGATAAAACGGCGTGTCCAGCTGTTCCGGAATCGTCGTCCACGTCACATGAATCAGCAGATTCGACAGTGCCAGAAAGAGCGACGCAAGTGCCCCGACAATCAGCCCGAGCAGACAACTGTAGAAGACGAATACCAGATTAAAGTTCATCTGCTTCACTCCTTATTCGCAAATACTGCCCGTCACTTGCCGTCTGGTTTGTTTTTGTTTAAATGAAATTCTTTTAACGCCCGGTTAAAATTCACAATCAGGGCACTGATGACACCGATTCCAAGCAAGACATACCCCATCGTAAAAATCTTGCCGATCGGCGTGACCGGATGAATATCACCATATCCGACCGTCGTCAGCGTCATGACGGAAAAGTACAGCGCATCCAGATAACTCAGCTGTTCGACGCTGTGATAAAAAAACATCCCGACCGCCAGCAAAAAGGCGACGGAGAACATGACGGCTTTTTGTTCATCTTGACGAAACAGGATTTTCAGGACGTAATACATATTGCGTAACAGAATGAAAAAGGCAATCATCGCATCCATCCTCTCCTCACAAGCAGACTTGACACGTGACGACTATCGTTCCTTTACCTTATCTATTGAATTACCCGAAAAAAGGGAGAACGATTCTTAAATCGTCTCCCTTTACATCCATTCTCTTGTTCGGTTTCCAATCTGTTTGTCCACTCCCTTATTTTGGACGATAGAATAAGGTAATATGAAGGTTCCTGCAAAACATTCTTCTACCTTAGAGGAGGTCAGAAACATGCGCATTCAAATCATCGGTGGTTCCGGTACCGGGAAAAGCACGCTCGGCAAGTGGATCGGCCAACAAGAAAGTATCCCCTGGATCGACAGCGATCATTATTTGTGGAAAGATCACACGTTTACCGAAAAGCGATCGGTCGCGGAGCGGTATGCCTTATACACACCGGATATTGAAAACCATCGACAGTATGTCGTCTCCGGTTCCGTCTTTTCGTGGAATCCGACCGGCTTCGACAACCGGGAGTTGCTTGTCTTTTTACGCTTGGATGAAACCACACGGATGAACCGTTTAATCCAGCGGGAACAAGAAAGGTATCCTGATTTCACGGGAACGAATGCATTTCTCGACTGGTGCAGCACAGACTTGACGGCGACGGATCCGGCGATGATTGGAACGCTAGCCGAGCACCGCCTGCAAATGGAACGTTCCGCTTCACCCGTCATTGAAATCGATGCGGCGTTACCGACGGACGAGATCTACAGGCAAATCAGACACGCATATCAGCAACTGCAAACCGCACTGTGAATTTTCGTGTACTTACCGAAACCAACCGGCTCCCTCTCGTGTCAGAAAATCGAGTTCTCGTTCGTAATGCGTGACATGTCCCTCTTCAATCATCCGCTGAAAGGCTTCGTCGCCTTCCGTTGCTTTCCGCTGAATCGTCGCAATCAGTGCCTGGATGCGGAGCAACACCGTCTCGTACAAGGCGGCTTTTACATCTGGTTTTCCGTAAGCCGTCAAAAACAGTTCGATTCGCCGCCGGATGCGTTCCTGATCTGTGACTCGATCATAGAGCACGGGCTCCCCTGTTCCCGTCATTTGATGGCGGCTTAACGGAACAAACGTATACATCGTATAAGCGATATCCCAAATCCGTGGTCCCGGGGCGGCGACGTCGAAATCAATGATGCCAATCGGCCGTTCATTTTGAAAAATGACGTTATAGACGGCAAAATCATTATGGCAAATAAGTTCAAGTGGCTCGGGTGTTCCGTCGAGCGGTTGCCAATCAGGTGAGATTGGAAAATCCGCGACGGCTTCGTGATAAGCACGCAATAGGCATCCCGTTTCTTCAAGAACGGTATCTGAGCGCATGTATGGCTCGAGCGGATAATTCCCGGCCTCGCCTTCTATGTACGAGACGATCTCCCGATTTTGCGCGTCAATCCCTAAAAACCGCGGGCTTCCTGCAAACTCTCTTTTCTCAAGATGGTGTAACAACCGATGAATCCGTTCACTGTCCGGTTTTTGTTCCCGTCTGACTGTATCTCCGATCCGTGAGACGTCGGAGACATTCCCGCCCGTCAATTGTTCTTCCCGCTCTGGCTGTCTCATGTTGCGTCCTCCCCTTTTGAACGACTCAGTGCCAAGACGAGGATTGACGCTCCGACTAAACTGATGACAAGATCGCTTCCTTTGACCAACGCGAAGTCAAAATGCCACAACGTGTCAACCCCGTTTGTGATTATCATCCCGATGACATACAGCGTGATACTGAGCGGAATCATCCGTTTAATGAAACGCGGTACGCGAATCCAGATTCGTAACAAACGTTCACCTGTCTTACTCACAGTCCCATCCCCTTAAAACCTAAATTTTTCCTGTTCTTGACTAGCTTATCATGTCTGGATCGATCGCTCAAAGTGTTCGCCGGTCTCGCCAACTGGTAGACTAAGGGATAGAAAAGTTAGGAAATGGAGTCGATATTCATGAAAGCAATGACCATCACACAGTACGGTCACGTCCCACTCGAACTTACAGAACAGCCCTTTCCGCAGGTCAATCCCCACGACGTACTCGTCGAAATTCACGCCGCAAGCATCAATCCGGTTGATTTTAAGATTCGTGACGGGAACGTCAAACTGTTGATTCCTTATCAGTTCCCGTTGATTCTCGGCAATGATTTTTCCGGTGTCGTGACGGAAATCGGTTCTGCCGTCACGAAGTTTCAGATCGGGGATACCGTTTACGGTCGTGCCGAGAAGAATCGGATCGGCACGTTTGCTGAATACATCGCAATCGATGAACAGATGCTCGCCTTAAAACCAGCTACACTTTCGTTTGAGGAAGCGGCGTCGATTCCGCTGGTCGGCTTGACGTCCTATCAGGCGTTACATGACATTCTGCAGCTGACACCCGGACAAAAAGTTTTGATTCACGCCGGTGCCGGAGGCGTCGGAACGTTTGCGATTCAACTGGCGAAAGCGATGGGACTATATGTCGCAACGACGGCAAGCCCCGTCGGACATGAGCTTGTCCAGTCACTTGGGGCCGATAAAATCATTAATTACCGGACCGAAGCCTTCGAGGATCTGTTGCACGATTATGACGGCGTCTACGATACGATTGGCGGCGAGACGCTCCGACGGTCGTTTCAAGTTGTTCGTCCGGGTGGACACATCGTCTCGGTTTCCGGACTGCCGAACGGCCGGTTCGGTAAATCCTACCGGTCCGGTTTTCTCAAGACGTCATTATTTAGACTGTTGACGCTCCGCGAGACACTTCTTGAACGAAAACATGATGTCACCTATACGTTTTTGTTCATGCGACCAAGTGGTCAACAACTCGAACACATCACGGAATGGATCGAGAGCGGACAAATCAAACCGATCATCGACCGGGTGTATCCGTTTGAAGACGCCCAAGCTGCGCTCGAGTATTCCGAGTCCGGTCGGGCCAAAGGAAAAGTCGTCTTAAAAATCAAATGAACCGTTCAAACAGCCAACAAACACCAGACATACTGGTGTTTATTGACTGTTTTTGTATTGATGTTTTATTTAAATCCGACTCTCAAACGAAGTATAAAATAAGCTATTATGTAAAATAAAGGATGTTAAATTTAAGTAACGTAAGGAGTAAATACATGTACATGCGTACCGGCCCTAGTACAAGTATTATTTTGGAAAACGGTTTTTCCTGCTGTTCATTCCGCTGTTTTGTTGTATCTGTTTGTGATGTCCGGAATTTCCGATTGTTTAGTCTCGATGCGTTGGAGAAGAAAACAGAACCTCTATTGATCATTACTTTACTTAAAAGGAGGCATACACCATGCACTGGAAAACAGCTTTTACGGCGGTTTTAACTGTGACGCTCGTCGTCACGTCAGGATGCACCGATTCCGATTCAGCCAAGCACCCGCCGAAAATCAAGGCAGATCCGCAGGTGGCTGAGCCGACGCCAAATCTCGAACCGGTCAGTACCCCTTTGTCTGACTATGGAAAATATGTGCCGTTGAAGAAAAAGACAGACCAGATTTCGCTCGGAACACATCAAACATACAATTTATCTTCGTTTTTTACCGGTCAAAACGTCCTGATTGCTCCGGACTATCTGTATGAGCAATCGATCTACTATACGCACGTTAAACAAACGAGTGATACAACCATTAACAGTTACATTTACCGCTACAGCCAAGGATTGAACGATAACCAAGTGTTGCATACGGTCAACCGAACGATCGGTATGATGACCGGAGTGTCGCATTACCTGTTTTGGGTCGAATACAATCAAACCAAGTCCGGACAAAAATGGGCGATTCGTTCGATGGACTTGAAGACGGGAAACATCAATACGCTTGATCAAGGCATCAGCCGTTATGACACGGCGATTCCTTATCTTGAGGCTTCCTCGACACAGGTGTCATGGATGACGCATGACGCGACGCCAGAAAAAACCAAAACGACCGTCAAATCGTTTGATCTTGCGGAAGATACCATCATCATTCATCAGCAGTATATGTTAAAAGAAGGCGAAAAACGGAATGGACAGTATCCGTTTGACTTCCGCCGGAGCGATGCCGGGCTGATTTTGCATACAAGTACGTTTAAGAAAGGTCATAAAACGCCGACGCTCGAGACGCTTGATGGTACGTTCAGCCGACGGATGAACGGACTGATTGATTTTGAACACAACAAAAAGTACGTTGCGATCGGCGAAGAAGGCTCCGCCCTCTTCATGCCTAAGAAAGGACAACAACCGGGGTACCAGTTCAAACCGTCGGACAACCGGTTGACGGTTGATGCATTCCGCTTTTTAGCGGCTGACCGGGTCATTTTCCGGGAGAGTATGATGCGACTCTGGTACGCCGATTTTGCGCGCGGCACCGTTGCTCCCTTGACGGAAATGGTCGATACGACGTCCAAACCGATTTATGCGAACGGGAAGCTGGCATACGGGGTATCGGACGACGAACAGATTGAATTCCATGTCATCGATTTAAAAAAATGATTAGTTAAGACCGTTCCTTTTCGTGTGAAAAGGACGGTCTTTGTTTTGTCCGGAGGGGTCCATTTCGAGCGTTCGGTATGCTACACTTTTGGTAATAATTAGTCATGAGGAGGAAATACGATGACGAAACATCGGTTGTACACGACAGCGTTTTCGAGTGTCTATCCGCTTTACGTGACAAAAGCGGAACGCAAGGGTCGGACGAAACAGGAAGTTGATACGATCATTTGCTGGCTGACCGGTTACTCGGAGCAACAACT
This sequence comes from Caryophanales bacterium, assembly GCA_902363455.1. GTDB lineage: Bacteria > Bacillota > Bacilli > Exiguobacteriales > Exiguobacteriaceae > Exiguobacterium_A. The sequence continues at coordinate 1,253,859 of CABJAC010000001.1, forward strand.
CGCAACGCTGACAACAGATCAGACGACATTCGAAGCCTTTTTTGCGGATGCGCCGGACATGCAGGAACGTCGATTGTTAATCAAAGGTGTCGTTTGCGGCGTCCGGGTCGAAAACGTCGAAGATCCGTTGATGCGGGAAATCCGCTATCTCGACAAGTTGATTGATGAACTGGCAAAAGGAAAAGCGTTCGAGAAAATCTTACGGTAAGAATCGAAGGAGGAAAACATCGTATGCTGACTACCATTGCGTCACTCTTTGCTCTCGTCACGATGTTAATGAGCGGTGTTTACGGCTATGTTTATTTTCAGAAAAAACAAGAAGGCATCCCGCTTTCTCCCCGCACGAAAGCGGTCTTTACCTCGTTGATCATCATCTTCGGTACGGCATCACTTCTGATAACACGGTATTAAAAAACCGGGCACCTTAAGCAGGTGTCCGGTTCTTCTGTCTGCTCTCGTTAAAAGCGCTCATCCAACCAAACGAAGATGTCCTCTATCATCTGATCCGACACAGTATGGTTGATGAATGGATATTTGAAAAACGTCAAATCGTTGTTCGTTCCAGCAGACTGCTGGACATAGTGTTCTTGCGTTTCAATCGGAATGACCGCATCGCGTTGTCCATGTACAAATAACGTTGGTGTAGACTGTTTTTGCAGGACAGGATCATACGCCCGCAAGCGTCGTTCTTCTTCTACCGTTAAATCGTCTCTTTTGTCACGGCTTCGAAAAAGCTGTTCCGAAAAGAGGAAGGAGCCGGACCCGTTGATGTTAATCACCCCTGCGCTGCCGTTGTGTTTAGCAGCTGCACCGCTTGCGATGAATCCTCCCATCGAGACACCAAGCCAAATGATGTCCTCTCTCGGAACGTTCAGCCGCTGAACGAGTGTGCTCGATTCCTCGATGCTTTGAAACACGACTTCCCAAAAGTGACGTTCGACGACGCCCGGGTTAAAATACGTTGCTAACGCATCACGGCTGTCATGCAGGTAAAGTTCCAGCACAATGACCGTAAATCCTTGTTCCGAGAGCATCCGGGCGAATTCTTCATATTTTGTCACACTCGATCCCCAGCCGTGGTACAAACAGATGATTTTGCGGTAATCCTTACGCTGAGCTGGAAATATGCGAATTGGCAAAGTTGAATCAGTTAACAGGTTCATATAATAAGTCTCCTTTTTCAATCTCTAGATGAATCCATGACAATTATGTAAGTTGCTTGAAACATCCATTTTTTGTTATGTTTGTGAATGAGAGGAGGAAGAACATGGATTTACTTCGGTTTAACCTGATCATGCTTGCCTTTTACTTCCCGAGTCTGATTCTGCACGAATACGGGCATGCGCTCGTCGGTCGTTTGATCGGTCTGAGGCTAAAATCAGTTTCCATCGGGAAGGGTGAACCATTCTTACGAATCGGTCATTTTTCCGTCGCCCGAAAGCAATTTTGGGAGGGGCTCTACCAATCTCATCCGTCAGAGATTCCCCTTCGTAGCGGACAAAGAGCTGCCTTGTTACTCGGCGGGATTTTCGCGAATTTTATAGCCGGAACGTTCGTCGCCGGATTAAGTCTGCTCTTTCCAAGTCCAGTCATGCATCTGTTGGCTCCACCATTTATTCAGCTGTCAATAATTTTTATTTTGTTTAACCTGATTCCAATCCGGTTGACTAGTGGCTTTCCGAGCGACGGACTGCAATTAAAACGGTTGTTCTTTAACAAAAACTCACGGACTGACTGACAGGAGATGATTTCATGTTAAAACCATTGCTGTTTGTAAGCAGTCTACTGCTCGTCGGATGTGCTTCTTCCGAGCAACCGAAAACCGTTCCATGGGGTGAAAATACACCCGCTCAAATGGAACGACTAAAAGCCAATGACATTGATTTTACAGTCAAGGGCGACCAGTTACTGATCCCGCAAGATCAGGTCGATCAAGCGACAAAGTGTTGTACCTGATGCAAAACATATAGCGGCCACTCCTAGACAAATCAGGAAATAGCCGCTATTTTTGTGTTGGTTTAAAAGTCGGACTGATCCAATTCTTTTTGTGTCCGGCGTAATGAGATTTTTGTGAAGACCCATTCGTACAGTTGCAAAAATGCGATTACGACAACGAATGTCACCAGGACTCTCAGCCAGTCACGCAACGTCTCTGGCATCCCGCGCAGGAATAGCATGACGATTGCAAAAAAGAGACCTCCGGTAAGGTGTGTCCAAAAATGTTGTTTCATTTTCTTCTTGAAACTGCGTTCGTCATCGACTTCCGTATCATAAATCCCTTCCAGTGCCATCTTCGCTAATGCATAAAAAACATAGACGATGACATAGACGAGACTGGCTCCCCAATGTGAAGCCGGACGGTCCAAAATGAATCCCCGGACGATGACGTCAAGAATCGCCAGGACGACGATAAACAGTCCGGCATTATGGAATGACCGTAACTCCTTCAGTTGTGTCCGTTCATCCGCTACAGTTTCAATCCCTAACCATTGTTTTAACTTATTCATCGGCTTCCTCCCAAAATAGCGTATTTAAATCGGTGTGCAACGCATGGGCAATCTCAAGACACAGTTTCAGACTCGGATTAAATTTCCGGGCTTCAATCAGGGCGATGGTTTGACGTGTCACCTTCACACGATCGGCCAATTGTTGCTGCGTCCATCCTTGTTCCATTCGTTTTGATTTCATCGGACTCATGCTTGGACTCATGTTACTCACCTACTTCAAAGATTTTCCTTTTTCATTATGTCATATATACATTCCATATGCAATGTATAAATTACATTTCTTTATCCTGACCTGATTCTATAATTTGTTTTTCAATAAAATTCATACAATCCGTCATCGAAATAGCGGAATGTTTCTTCTGAGATTGGTGAAAATCCATATCCGGAATAGAACGCATCGAGCATCTTGATATCCGTCCGAAAAGATCGTGTCGCCAAGGCTTCATCGTAGCGGGGATCGCCGACCGTCATTCCGGCTACATCGATAAATGCAACGATTGCGTTGTCTCGGACCAACAGATTGTCCGTCGTACAATCTCCGTGTATCCGCGTCGCCGGAACAGGTTCCGGCTGTTTGGTGGATAATGCGTTAAGCAACTCGCGCGAACCACTTGTCCAGCCCTGTTTAATATAGTGATCGGCTTGAAGCAGCTGTTTGTCCAGCCAGTCTTTTGAAGAATGGGTGGAGCTAGTCTCCCTCGTATGAAGCTGTCTGAGAAACCTTCCAAATGCACGAATCAGCTCAAGACGCTGCAGTTCGGAAGCATTCGCCAGTGCCGTTGTCAACGTCTCACCGGCTATGTAGGACATCAGTAAATAATCCTGTTGCTCGTCTTCCATATAATCAATATAAGTCGGGATAATGATGTGTTGTGACTTGAACGTCTGCATCACTGTCGCTTCCTGCGCCAACCACTTGCGGTATCGGGGTAAACTTGCCTGCTTGAGGATATAGGTACCGTCTAACGTTTTCACATGGTAGACGATGGCTGTTCCCCCCTGCTCGGCAACGGGATGGATCGAATGGATCCAACCGACTTGTTGCTCGATCCGTTGCCTGATAACACATTTCATATCAGCACTCCATCCCCGACCGTAAATGCCTTAAACGCGACGGGTGAGGATAACCGGATCCAGGTCGACGGTTTTCCGTATTCCATCGAGGCATCGATAAACGTTTCCAATGTCTCGACCGACGGCGTGTACAGCTTGACCATGAAGTTAAACGTCCCGGCGAGCCGGTGGCACTCGACGACATCCGGATGGTCTTTGCAAAACGCGATGAATGCCGCACAGCGTGTCTGCTCGAACATCATGATCGCCATGATCGTTTTTTCGATGGCGGCCGGATTGATGACGGCGCGGTATCCTTCGATGACACCGCGGTCCTCGAGTTTCTTGACCCGTTCGTTGACGGCTGGCGTCGAAAGACCAACCGTTTTGCCGAGTTCCGTCCAGGACATCCGCCCGTCTGCCTGCAACGCCCGGATAATTGCGTAATCAATTTCGTCCATTTTTAAACCTCCTAATATTATGAAGACATATCTTGAAATTACCATTCATTTTCAGGTGAAGCTACTGAAAAACAAACAAAACCAGCTGTCCGGTCACGTTTTTCTTTCGTACAATTAAGACAGATCAAACGAGACGTGAGGTGAATGACATGCAGGCAACAAATTGCACCCGATGTGCTGAGACATTTGAAGAAGGTCAGGAAACGTATCATTGTTCGCACAACTGTACCTTTTGCAAAGAGTGTACCGAGACGATGAATTCGATTTGTCAAAATTGCGGAGAAACATTAGTCCGGGTAGAACAGTAATACATACAGCAAGGGAGCGGATCATTGGAATCCGCTCCCTTCGTTCGTTATTCACGTGTCGACACCGGTTTCCGTTCGGCCAAACGGTCCTTCGCCTGTTCCTGATGTTTCTGAATCGTACTTTCTCCGACCGCTTTCGCCAGTCCCCGCGTCGGCAGATTGACATACATCGTCTCGTAATTGCTGATTTCAAACGTCTCATGGAAAATCCCGACGGCATGACTTGCCCGGGCCGACTGATTAAACTGTTTCCACGCGGTCAGGTGACGGTTACCGTGCGAATAGGCAATCAGAGCGTCGGAGGAACGCCAATACTGAATCAACGTGACTGACCGCCAACCGACGAGCATCTCATGCGACAACAAACCAACCTGCTGCTCATAACATTCCTTGATCATCGGTGTCATCGCCTGAACGGCCGGTAACCATTTCCGGACCGCTCGCAGACGGTTAATCCGTAACCCGATGATAAATACGACGACGTCTTCATTCGGTGTCGCGATCACGCGTTTCATCGTCTTTTCCTCCTTCAAGTGTCTGAATCGACGCAGCACACCATTCGAGCAAAGCTTGTGTCTTTCGTTTACCGTAATCGAGCGTCAATAGCCAATACACCGCTTCGTTTGTTTCAGGAGAGGCACGAATCGTTTGTTCAATCATGTGGTACGTCTCCAACCGTTCCCGGAGCAGAGCGGCATGCTGGTCGATTTTTTGAATCGTCGTTTCTTTTGACTCATGACGGGCAAAATAAAGCTTCAGCAACAGTTCATTCCGCTGGACCGGCAGTTCGGTCGTCGGCTCCTCGACCCAGCGTCTGAGGTCGGCCTCTCCGTCCGGCGTCAAAATGAATGTCTTCCGGTCGTCCCCTTCACTCGTCTCTTCAATTAGTCCCTCTTGCGCCAACGTCTTCAGCATCGGATAGACCTGTCCGAAGCTGATCTTCCAAAAATGATTGAGACTTGTATCAATCGTATGCTTCATTTCGTAGCCTGACGTACAGCCGCTCGCAAGCAGCCCTAAAATCGCATATCGGGTCATGTTTTCTTTTGGCATCGGTATCTCCTATATCTTTTAGATAGTATCTTTTAGATATATATTCCCGGTCTTTCAGTTACTAAACGAATATTCAGAATTTTTAACAGTTGATTTCATTTCTTTCACCAAGTATGTTACCCTATTTACAATTATTAACAAAGGGGGTACATGATGCACGCGATTCAAAGTTACTTCATTCTGTATTTAAAAATCATGGTGACGGATAAAATTCCTTTTTTGTGGACGATCGGACTGCCGCTTGTGCTCGCACTGGCGTATGGCACCCAAAATGACTTTACATATGCCGACTTCCTGTCCTTCATCCCGCTGTTCTGGGGTTATATCATCTTATCGACGTACTTGAACGGAATCGGACTCCAACTGGCCCGGATGCGGGAACGAGGGTTGATGAAAACCTATATCATGATTTCCGGAGATAAGCTGAGCTGTATTCTTGCGATGATCCTTGTCCAAGTCGTGTTCGCCGCGGTCAGTCTCGTCTTCTTTACGGTGACGGTGTCGCTCGTGACAGGCTTCTTTTCGTTTCAACTGATCGGTCTTTCCCTGCTCGTCCTGCTCGGCAGCCTGCCGCTCGCTTTTGCGAGTACATTGCTGACACTTGTGCCGTTTAAGATCTCCAGCATGGCGACACTTGCCAATATCGTCATGTATCCGTTATTTTTAGTGTCGACCCGCCAAAGCGAGCAGTGGTTCAGTTACCTAAATCCGTTTTATACGATCCGTCAGTTGTCGTTTGAGATCCTTCACTTTTTCAAAGACCTCGATGTGTCAGTCAACGGATTGACTTTGCTGTTGGCGCTGATTCTTTATCTGCTGAGCGGTCTTTTCGCCATCAAACGTTTTAACTTATTGTCCATCTTGACCCGTTAAGGAGGAAACCCATGTTTGTTCAACACCTGCAATTTGCTTATCCAAAGTCCCATGCGTTATTACACGACGTGACGTTTACGCTGCAACCGAACAAGCTCAATGTGTTGATTGGCATGAACGGCTCCGGGAAAACCACTTTATTTGACTGTATGACGGGTGCCTTGCGTCCGCAGGCAGGTGACATTGCCCTGCCGGACCAATCCGATATTCTCTACTTGACGCAATCCATCTATTATTCCGATGAATTAAAGGGAAAGGACGTCGCCTATTTCATCGGCCGGCTCGCCCAACTCACTGATTTTAAAAAACAAACGACCTACAGTGCTTCGTTACAGAGCCGACGCGAAATCGATTTATTCCATCATCTGTGGCAAATGAAGGTCGGGAAGATGTCGGCTGGCGAAAAGAAATGGTTGTTCGTCACGTTGTTGACGACGATCCCCCGCGCATTGTACATGTTTGATGAACCGACGAGCGGTGTGGATCCCGCCACCCGCCTGCACATCATGCGCCGATTCGAAAAGTTGATTGCCGACGGTCGGACCTGTTTGTTTTCGACTCATCAGCTGCATGACTTATTGCACACGGATGCGCATGTCATTTTCCTGCATGACGGGTCGATTGTCTATGAAGGAGATTTTCAGGACTGGTTACAGACGTTTCAAACGACCGATCCGGACGTCGCGTTCACAAAAATGCTTGACCTCGCAACTGAACCGGAACGTGCCAACACGATGCCTTAAGGGGATCGTGTTTTTTCTTACATTCTTGTAAGTTCCCCTTCTTTTTTAGGGCAATAGATTCATTTCCCTATACACTAATAGAGTTTTCATTTTCCTAAAACAGAACGGGAGTTTTCCGCTATGCCTTATTTTTTAAAAATCAGCTTATTCAGCCTTGTCCTGCTGCTTGTAGGATGCAGTCAACCGGAATCGGAACCAACGCCCCCGGTTCCAGCACCAAAAGAATTGATCCGAAGTGAGACGTTTTCGCCGCTCGGACAAAGCAACAGTTACGATTTAACGGCTGTCTATAAGCGGTATCCTTACCTGTCCGGTCCGAGTTACATCGATGAAACCGCCTTGTATTTTTACGCCTCAAACGAGAAATACAGCTTCATTTTCCGTTATTCCTTAACGGATCAAAAGCTGCAACAATTGTATACGACGAAGCAATCCATTTACAAACTGGTTGGTGTCGAACGGCAGTTATTTTGGATCCGTTATCAAGATCATGCGAATGACAGCACATGGACACTGGAGACCATGGATTTAGCGACCGGTTCCATCCAACAACTGGATCAAGGAATCGATCCGGAGCATTTTTACCCGGATTTGCAGACGGCAGCGACGCATGTCTCCTGGATCAAGCATCTGAAAAAGAACCGTCAGACACAGTCGCTCGTCCAAAAATATGATGCAGCGACCGGGTACGTCACGACACAAAAAACACTGACATTGAAGGAAACAGCAACCCGGACCGGAGAATATGCGCAACATCTCCGGGACGGAGATGGCGGAATTCTCCTCGATCAAACGACATACAAAGCGGATGAAAAAACGACCGCCTACACGACACTTTCCGGAAAAACGATCAAAAAAGCCACGATGCCGCTTGATTTTGCTTATGGGCGGCACTATCTCGCAACGGGTGCGGAAGGAAACGCTCTGTTCCAGTCGCATGGATCGAACCGGACATCGTACTACTATACGACACCGGAACCGTATGATCTGACTGATGCCTTTTGTTTCCTGTCAGCCGATCGTGTCGTCTTCCGGGAAGAACAGCATCAACTCCTTTATGCGGACCTGATAAACGGGACGGTTGTTCCGCTGACGGATAAGGAAGGCGAGTATTCGAAACCGGTTTTCACGAACGGTCGACTCGGTTACAGTGTGCTCCGGGATGACGGAACATTACATTTCCACCTCGTACAACTCAAAAAATAAGGAAAAACACAAAAACCCGTCCTGTCATGGAACGGGTTTTGTCGTCTTTCTTCCATTCACTGTTGCTCCGCATATGCTTTAAAACGGTCAAGAATCGCCTGCCAGCCCGCTTGTTGCATTTCGGGCGGATTCGTCGACTCCGCTTCAAACGTTTCAACGACCTCGGTCTCATCACCGTTCGCCGTAAACCGAATCGTCACGTGGCGTCCGTCGTCAATCGTGTACGCTAATTTTTCATAAAGAATCACCTCTAGGTAGACGCCGGAAAAATCAAAGCCGACACTTCCGTCCTTTGCCGCCATGTGACTGGAAAAGCGACCACCTGCTTGAACATCATTCGTCGCTTCTGTCGTATGCCAATCGTCTGAGGCAGCATTCCAGGCTTTGATATGTTCCGGTTCCGTCCAATACGTCCAGACTTCGGCGACAGGACGTTGGATTACGGTCTGGATTTGAATTTCTTGAGCTTGGTTCATGTGAATCACTCCTCTGTAAGTTCAGAATCTGTTCTTTGTTTAACGTTCTGCTTTAACTGAGCAAATCCTTCTTTTTAAAAAAATGGTTTATTTTGTCAATCATTCAGGTATACTAGCCTTACAGTTAATAAAAGTTAACCGGTTAATAAAAAGGAGTGTTAATGATGGAACAGCAGGCGATTTTGATTCTCGAACAGTACGAACAACTTAAAGTCATCAGTGATCCGATGCGGACAAAAATGCTGATGCATCTGATTGAACAGCCACATACCGGTCAGCAATTGGCACGAAAACTTGACGTCTCCCGGGCAAAGATTTTGTATCATCTGCGGGAACTCGAAAAGTATCAGTTGATTCAACTTGTCGAGGAAGAAGTCCGAGGCGGAAATGTGTTGAAGTTTTATCAGGCGGTCGCCCGCGGATTCATTCCGGCTGATCATCTCCTGAACCTTGTCGAGACGAAACAAGCGACACGCCAGTCTTATGTCGAGGTGCTTGACCGGGCAAAAACACGTGTCTTGACGGCGCCTGACCGCTCGTTTGCCCCGCGTTCCTCTGACGTAGAGGACTGGGAAAGCCTGTCGTTCCAACAAGAACTCCGACTTTCACCTCAGCAATTCTTAACGTTTACAAAACGGTACCGGGAACTGTTGCAGGACATCGAACAGGATCTTTCATCCGAAGCGGACAAAAAATTATATTACGTGATGGCGACGGCGTTTGAGATTGATGCACCGTTAGTTCAAGCGGACGAGGAGGGAAGACATGCAGGCGACTGAGCAAAAAACGCATCACCCGCTTTTGCGGAACCGTTCGTTTCGAGCGCTTTGGCTCGCCAGCACCTGTTCCTTCCTCGCCTTATCGACCTACTTATTTGCCGAGCAATGGTATATCCTCCGCGTCTTGAAACTTGATGCTTATTTAGGTCTCGTCTTGATGCTGACATTGTTGCCGCGGATATTCTTGATGGTAATCGGCGGCGTGATTGCCGATCGATTCAAGAAATCAATCATTTTACGCTATTCCAGTCTGCTGCGATTCACCTTTGTTCTGCTATTGCTGTCCGTCTATCACCTCCAGCTGTTGACGATCGTTCCACTCGCTGTATTTGCTTTTACGTTCGGTTGTATCGATGCGTTCTTCTCCCCTGCCAGTGCGTCCCTGCTACCCCTTCTCGTTTCGAAAGAAGATCTGACGCGGGCCAACTCAATTCTTCAAACCTCCAATCAGATGGCATTGTTCTCCGGACCGTTGCTTGGCGGCGTACTGCTGACCTTTTCTTCGTTTCACTTCATATTTTTGACGATTGCACTGTTTCTTTTGCTCGCTTCGATCTCTACTTTTTTCATTTGCGAACATCCCGTCGCCAATCCGACTCGGACCTCCGCTTGGCTTGAGCTCGTGCAAGGATTTCATTATGTGTTTGCCGACCCATACTTAAAACGGATTCTCTTCCTGCTGATTATCATCAACTTCTTCTTTTTTGGTCCTTTGCTGATGGGGATTCCCCTGTTGGTCGACCGGGTTTTATTGGGTGAAGCTCTTGATCTAAGTTATCTCCAAGGTGCGTATCAGCTCGGCATGCTGCTTGGGGCTGCCTGGATCGGCTTCAATCACTCAATCAACCAGTCGTTTCGCCTGTTGCTGTCGTTGATTGGTCTGCTTGGAGTCGGTCTTGGGTTACTCGGACAAATCGAACACGTCTGGCAAGGCGTTCTGCTGCTGCTGACAATGGGAGGCATCTCCTCCATCATCAATGTTCTGATTTTGACGACGATTCAAACGACGACACGGCCACAGATGATGGGACGGGTCATGAGCCTTGTCAACGCCTCGTCAAACGGCTTGGTTCCATTGTCTTATGCGGCCTTGTCTCTTTCGCTGTCATTTGATGTCCGTCTCGAACAGATTCTGTTTTTGTGTAGTTGCGGTATCCTGATTGTAGTGTGTGCTGCCTTCGTTCGGATTCGGTGAACGCGTCAAAAAAAGTCATGTCCCGCCCGTTTCGGGGGGATATGACTTTAACTTGTCGAAATGAATAAACAGGAACGAAGAATCATGAGCCATTGAAACAAAACTAATCCGTGAGGAGGATGCCTGTATGAATATAAACATCCGTCAACTGTCAGCTCATGAGAATCCTCCGATGGAGCTTTTGCTATTAGCGGACCCGTCTCAGAAACTAATCGAAGAATATTTGAAAAGAGGTCGTTGTTTCGTAGCTGAAACAAGGAATCAACTGATTGGGGTACATGTGCTTCTACCCACGAGACCGCAAACGATCGAAATCGTAAATATTGCAGTAGACGAGAAGTATCAAGGCAATGGCGTCGGAAAATATCTCTTAAAACATGCAATCCAAACCGCGCAAGCGATGGGCTACACAACCATCGAAATCGGGACAGGAAATTCAAGCATTGGCCAGTTGGCACTTTATCAAAAATGTGGATTTCGGATTGTTGGAGTTGATCTAAATTTCTTCTTGCGGCATTACGAAGAAGACATTATGGAAAACGGTATCCGGTGCACAGATATGATTCGGTTATCTCAAGACATTTGAACTACCTCCACCTACGCTTCGCTAAGAGGTGGAGGATTCCTGAGTTATTCAACCTAGCGGTCAAAAATTTATCAGGCTAACCCCGTCGTCCCGACGGTTGAACGTTGATCTTGTCCGTTTCTTTTATGCGGAGGCCTACTCTGCTTGGTTTTCGCTACTTCGGTCATCCGCAAGGTGAACGTTGAAGATTTTACGTGACAGACGAACTTCCTGTCACAACCCTATATCTTCAGTTTTCAAAGAACATGACTCTTTTTTTATTCCTGATTTTAATTGCTTTCACACCAGGAGTGTCGGGCAATTAACGTGTCACAAGACACGCTTTGCCCGAAGACGATTCATCTCCCACTTGCACTAGGGCTTCGCCCTGAACGTTTAGAAGTGGGAGTATTCTCAACTGATTTTGATAAATTCTGAAGTGAATTATGAATTACTTATCAATGAATGAAAGGAATATTTTATTATGCATTTAGAAATTAAAAGTTATATTGAAATTCCTCCTGAAAAAGAAGAACTAGATAAAAATCAGGAATATCCGGGATTTGTAGAGATGACTGATTTAGAAGATAAAGATGTATTTAATTATGCATTTGGACGATCTGACGGCTATCCTTCAGGAAAAGTCGTTTTTTATTTAGATGGTGAACCACTCCCTTTCAACGCATATGTTAGTGAGCTATACATGTTTTGGCATTTATTAATAAAGAGTGTATCAACAAATGATTTATATGACATTGAAAGATCAGACTGGACTCTACAATATGAGAACGAAGAAGTTTCTTCTCATTTTACCATTCGATTTTTCTATCCAAAAAAAATAGCGGAATTTCATTATAAAAATCAAATTTTGGCTACTTTTTCATTAGATACATATAAAAAAGCAGTCCTACAAGGATTTTTAGATTTTATGTGGCATACGAATTTAGAGTTTGAAACGATTGTTTATGATTCGCTAGGTGAAGAAATTGATTATGCTTCTATGAGAGAAGATACTGGAGATGATTTATATAATTGTCGCTATATCTTCTTGCAATTCATGAAAGAAATGTATCGACAACAGAAATACGATTTAAACACTCTCATTAATCTCGATTTTAAGGTAAGTCGTTCTTTTTCTGATTTAAAATATGAGTTAGAAGATTAAATCTATAAGAGTAATCCCTGTATCACTTCTTCAAATGTTTCATCAATGACGACAAAAGTCTCGTGTTCAACGCATTTGATATCCTGTTTAAAGAAAGAACTTAATCTATAAACAGGAACAACCTGAAGCGGACTAATCCATCTATCAACATGGCATTTCCAAAGCATTTGACACGATTTCTGTCGTATTCTATACCTATGTTAATACATGAGCAGGCTAGACGAATTAGCCAACAACGGTCTCTTACCTTTTGGTGAGGGACCGTTGATCATATCAGCATTATAAGTATCTTTTCATCGCAGACACTCAGGAGGAAGATGGATTGTCAACAATAAACTAGACAATTGTCTTAAAGAGTGTTTGATGCAGCAAAGTGTGTCTTAAGAAAACGATTCGAAGCGACAAAAAAGTGGCCCTTCTCGATAAAGAGAATAACCACCATCTTGTCTTCAGTATTAAGTCATGTCCGAACTTAGGGCATGACTTTTGCGTTTATATGACTGTCGTGAATTTTTTTGCCGTTTCATTCAGTTCATGCGCTGATTCGCTGACGGTCTCAAACCGTTGCAATGTCTCTTCCATGACGGAGACACTGGACGAGGCATCGGCGTTTGCCCGCGTGATGCCCTGTTGAATCCGTTCCAGTTCCTTGTTCATCTGTTCCGTCGTGTCGCGGACGTTGATGACGGCGAGTTCAACGAGTTTTGAGAGATTACGGACTTCCGTCGCGACGACGTTAAAGCCGCTTCCGTGCTCACCCGCGCGTGCTGCTTCGATCGAGGCGTTCAGCGACAATAAGTTGGTCTGGGCGGCAATCTCTTTGATTGTCCCGGTGATTTTTGTGATCTCGGAAGACTGTTCCTGCAGATTCGTTAAGGTCCGTAAATTTTCCTTGGCATCATCCGCCATCTTCTCGATTGTTTGTTTGAGTTGCCGGCTTTCCTGTTTGCCTTGCACGGAGCGGGTATCAAGATCCGTTGCGATGCCGGCAAACGACGTCGCATACGTTTGGATGGTCTCTTGCCGGTCCGTAACATCAGAGGCGATCTTGACGACACCGACGACTTGGTTTGCTTCATAAATCGGCATATAGGTCGCCTCCAGCCAAATCGAGTCGCCGCGGGCGTCAATCCGTTCGATTTTATCGGCTGAGCTAAAACCGGCCAGTAGTTTGCTCCATAATTTTTGATACGCCTCACTGTTTGCAAAATCCGCTCGGCAAAACAGGTGATGGTGCATGCCAATCATCTCATCGCGTTTGTACTTCATCGTCTTCGCGAACAAATCGTTGACATCAACGACCCGGCGTTGTGTATCAAAACGAATCATTGCGACATTGTGGGTCAAGGCTTCCAAAATATCAGCAGAAGCAAGGGTTGGGTTGGTTAGTTGTGGTGTCGTCATTTGGGTAATCTCCTTCAGGTGTTCATATAGATCATCGGTTTAGTAAAGAAACTATTCTTAAAAAAAATGTTTTCATCTGCCGTTTATCATAACAAGTCCCATTTCCGCTTTACATCATTCTGCTCATATCCACAAAAACATTGACCCCTTTCTCGAAAAAGGTCTTTTTTGGGACTTTTTCTTTATACTTTACAACTTATTTCCAATCATGTATCATTTATATCGGGAGGCGATACATTGAGAGACGATATAATTGTTTTGACCGAGAGCACGTATTATGTTTTGCTTTCGTTGACGACACCGAAACACGGATACGCGATGATGCAACAAATTGAACAATTAACAGATGGACGCGTCCGGATGGGACCAGGCACGATGTATGGGGTCTTAAAGAATTTACTTGAAAAAGGCTGGATTGAAATTGTCGAAGAAGCCGGTCGCCAGAAAATTTATGGTTTGACAACATCCGGCTATGAAGTATGTTTGGCAGAACGGACCCGTCTGTCGCAAGTATTACAGCATGCTGATGACTTACTTAAAGGAGTAACTGATGAAAAAATTCAAATTTTACCTAAATGATGAAACAGAAGAACGCTGGGTCAACGAGATGAGTCGTCAAGGCTGGCAACTGACGAAGTTCTCCCCGTTCGTCTACACGTTTGAACGGGAGGATACGGTCTATACGTACCGGAATGAAATGATTACTCAACGGCCAAACCGTTCTGAGTACTTCGCTTTTTTAGAAGAAACAGGTGTCGAAATCGTTCATGCCAATCCTTTTTGGGCATACTACCGGAAAGCCGGCACCGAAGAATCCTTTGAATTGTTTACGGATACAAGCTCGACCAAGCGCTACTTAGAAAAGAAACTCCAAACGTATTGGATCACCATACTGTTTTTACTGATCTCGATGCTGTCCTTGTTTTTAATCCCAAATATCGGACAAGAGATGACACATCCTGTGACTGCTTCGGTGATGATTGGATTCGCCGTCCTTGAAGTTCTGTTGATTGTAGCGATTTTCTCGATCATCTACCGGACTAAAAAGCATCTACGGTCGCTCTAACACCAAAAAACCTCTTCGATTTTATTGTAAATCGAAGAGGTTTTGCTTATTTCAAGGCATAACCTTGCTCGTTCAATAATCGTTCCCATTCGCTTAAGTACATGTAATCTTGTGCGCCGAGCGGATTATCGAGCTTCGTGATGAATTCGAGACTGTTGCCGTCCGGATCATTAAAATGAATCTTCGCATGGGCATGCTGGGCAATCGGCATGACGAACGGTTCCGTACCTTCAAAACCAAATGCTTTACGTGGCGTATAACCACGCTCCGTCAGCCAACAGACCGACTCACGTAAGCCGTCGAGCGAGACTTGAAAGGCGATATGCCGGATCGACGGATGGTACGGCAACTCGGCTTGGTCCGCTTGCCAAAGACCAAGCCAACTTTGCTCTTCGACAATCCAGAGAAAGGCGATTTTTTCATTCACGATGTGATCGAGCTTCAATCCGAGTCCCGAATAAAACGCGATGGACCGCTGTAAGTCGCGGACGGGCAGATGTGCTTCATATAGGCCAAGAATCATTGCCGTTCACGCTTTTTAACGTTTCCGTTCAACGCCTCGATATAGCGGCTGGCCGAACGGGCGACGGCTGCATTCGCATCCGTAACGACGATTTTATGGAAGGCATCGTAGATTTGATTAAAGCGGACGTCTTTTAGGACGGACGCCATCTCAGCGACGGTCGTTGCCGGTAACGGAATCAGGTTCGGATAACTGTACATGAAACTGACCCACGCCCGGTCGGCGACGACACGGACGATATCTCCCGTCAGTAATATCCCGCGACCGTCGTTCCCGGTCGTCCATTCGAGAACGGTCGCCCCCTCAAAATGACCGCCGATCCGGTGTAAGATGACATCCTCACTTAACGCGAGTTGGTCACCGGACCAGAAAACGATCTGTTTACTCGGTCGCGTCACCCACTCTTGATCCGCTTCGTGGATATACAGCGGGATACCAAATGTTTCCGCCCATTCGACCTGAGTCGCATAATAGTGCGGATGCGATAACGCCATCGCGTCGAGTTGCCCCACTGCATCGATGACGGTCTGATCGAGATACGTTACACAATCCCAGAGAATCCGTTTTGTTCCCGTGACGAGATAAGCCGTCTGTCCGATCCCGAACTTCGGCGTTGTGACCAGACTTTGAAGTCCTGATTGTTCTTCTGTCACCGTCGTCTGATACGTCCCGGACGAAATCATGTCCGAAAGTGTCGTCCACGACTGACCGTTCGGATTGACGTATTGCCGCTCATCCGTACAAATCGGACAGACGTCGTCCTGCGTCATGCTTTCATCCATCTGTACCCCGCACGTCGTACAAATCAAGAACTGCATCGAATTCCCCCCTGCTGTTTACTGTTTTCTAAGACGCATCACTGTCCAATAAATCAGTGCGAAAATGACCGCTCCAATCACAAATCCGAGTAAGACACTGCCGTCAAACGTTCCTTTGACAGCGTACACAATGCTCAAGCCGATTAGGGCGCCACACAAAATCATCAAAATACGGATCATCAGATTTGAGGTCCTCATATTGATCCCCCCCCTTCAAATATGGTGCTACAATGTTCTTGGCGCATCCGCCATCGCATTCGCAAGAATCATGTAAATGATTAGATTGACCGGAAACGGGATCACAATAAAGATCAGACGAACAGCGAGTGATGAAATACCAAACTGTGCTGCCAGTCCCCCGCAAACCCCTTGCATCGATCGATCCGTCGCTGATTTCCGTAATGGTGTACTCAATCGTTTCCCCTTCTTTCTCCATATGATATGACTCCTTTTGGATAGTCAATCCATATGTTACAATAATTAGTATAACGCAACAGCGACTGGTTTTGCAGGGTGCAGCCTCATTAAACCAGGATCTGATTGAAAGGATTTGAGAAAATGGACATTTGGTATTTAATCCAAGAACGAGCCGTTCCGGTCACCATTCTCGCATTACTGATGATGGGAAGTGCGGTCGTCGTCTTTACGGTATGGAAAAGACGTCTCGCATTATCGATGCCGCTGCGTCTCTTTACGACAATCGTTTGTTTAGTCTGTATTATCGTTTCAGGCGGCTTACTGCTTTTTACGTTGTTCCTTGGGTATAACTCTTGAGAACGTTCACACACTAGATGATGAGAAAGACGTTACTTCCCCGTTCGGAAAGTAACGTCTTTTTTTTCATTCCCTTTCATCAAACGTCAGATTGACCGGTGTACGCGGTAACGACGTTTGACCCAGTTGGTTTGTTGAAGGAATGTTGGCTTCGACTTCATGGAACGAAAACGAATCTGCCCACACAGTGCCTGCTTCCTCAAGCAAAAAGCCGAAATGGAGCGACAACGCCTCATCCGGAACATCCAGTACGATGGCACAGTAAGTCCAGTCGGTCTCGCCACTTAAAGAACGATCGGACATATTGTCGAATTGCAGCGGATCGCCGCTGATATCATCGACTCGAAACCAAGCTCCGGCTCGACCTGTTGCTTCCGTCTTTAAAAAACCGGCGAACATCATCCGCTTCCCGCGATAATCGACTGCTTGAATACTTTGCATCATCGTGGCAAATTTGCCTGTCGCCAATCCGTCGGACACGTGACGTAATTTTCCGGATTGAACCCCTTGATGTACGATTTCTGAATCGGTCTCAAAGTGATACTCCTCGGTATGGGTACCGCTCATGAACCATCCTGTTAGTTGATTCGTTTGCATATGTTGTCGCTCCTTATCGGTTAATGTACTGATGATTTGACGATAGCGCCGCGGCGGTAAACCATATTGCCCTTTGAAAACACGGGTAAATGCTTCTTGCGACTGATAGCCGCAGTGAAACGCGAGCTCTAAAATCTCAATATCCGTTGATCGTAACAACCGAGCGCTGTCCGTCACACGCCGTGTCCGGATATAGTCTCCGACGGTCTGACCAATCCGCTTTTTGAATAAGCGCCCAAAATGAAACGGGGAATATTGCGTAAAGGCGGGCAGTTGCTCCGATAAATCCTCTGCGTAAAGATGTGTTTCGATATAGTGCATGACGGTTTGCCAGTCTCGTTCGTTGATGGAAGCTCCCTCCTTTTCCGGTTTATATCATCACTCTTGCTGATTTCATTGTAACGAATCAGGTTTATTCCATTTTGATATTTTTTGCGTTCTTATTCAAATCAGCAAAAAAGCCTACTGAACGTCGACTTTTCCAATTCATTTTTTAACGGTCTGTTCAAACGTTTCTTGTGTCCGGTATTCTCGATTCTGCCAAATCCATCGTTTGGCTTTTCCTGTTGCCAGCCGATACGTATTTTTCTCGAACTGATTGCCGGAACTCGTCTTAAAGAAATGGGCAACAAACAGATTATCTTGCCCAGTCGTAAACGTATTGCGGTCAATGCGGTTATCGCGGACATCATGCTGGATCAGCAGTTGTCCCCCTTCCAGTCCTTTCGTATCATTGCCGGTGACTTGATTGTTCGTGATCCGTACCTGTCTCGTTCCCCCCTGCTTTTTATCGTATCCGCCAATCGAAATGCCGGTAAACCGATTCTGTTTCACCAAATTGCGACGGACCGTGACTTGTTCTGCATACTTCCCAGCGTGTTCGCTCGTCACCTCGATACCGATATCATTCCGCTCGACGATATTGTTTTCGATTGTCAGTCGTTTTCCACCGTCGACATAAATGCCGGCTGCATTGTAGTCCTTACCGTAAACAGGATTTCCGTAACTCGAACTGTCGGATACGCGATTCCCGGCAATCGTCCCGTTTCGTGCATAATCCTCCGCCGGATTCGTTGCGACCCCTTCATATCCGATTAAGTCGATCCCGATGTTATCGTTGCGTCGAACGATATTGTTCGTGACGGAAAATCCGTCGATGTTGCCGTTCAGCACCAAGGCTTCGCTCGCGCCAAGCCGGTTGTCTTCGACCCGATTTCCCCGGACGGTGATCTGCTTCAACCGACCGGTTCCATAGATTGCAATCCCGTGGGCGTTGCCGTCTTTGGCGTTCGTCTTGATCCGACGGACCTGATTATCGATCAATTGAATGTTCCGTCCTGTACCGGTGACAAACATCCCGATCGGCGTCTCATTGGTTCGTGTTGTTTCGATGTCTGCGACCACCAGTCCTTGAATCGTCACGTACTGTCGATTTTCAATCCGGATGAGTGTCGTGTCCCCGTCTTTCTGCCTCAGCGCCTTACCACTTAACACCACTTTCTCCTGTTGATAATTCCGGAAGACGACCGGTGCTTGTTTCGTCCCGCTGTGCTTGACCGTCAACGCTTCCGTGTACGTTCCTTTTCGGAGGTACACCGTCGTCCCGGCTTTCGCGAGCTGACTGGCTCGTTTCAGCGTTTTCAGCGGTTGCTTGATCGAACCGGTATTCGTATCCTTGCCGGTCGGAGCGACATACAGAACTTTTTTGGCAACTGTTGACTCCGCCGATTCTTGATTCCAAGTCGCCGAACACCCAAACAATCCGAGCGACAGCAAGAGAATAAATCGTTTTTTCATGTAACCCTTCCTTCCTGCGATGTCTAATCCGATTGTAAATATCATCCATTCCCCTTACACTGAATATATCTACATATGAAGGGCGTGACATGGATGTTGAAGCAAATGCTCGTCGGTTCATTATCGGCACTTTTACTTGCCGGTTGTAGCTCGGAAGAAGCTGTGCCAAAAAAAGTCGTCAAACCAACGGAACTGCCGTTGACGCTCGAACTGGATCAGTCCAAAAAACCATCAGATTCAATTAAAAACGAGGTCGTTTATAAAATGTCCGGTCGATCCAAGAATCCGCTTTACCTGACCGGAATCGAGCATTTTGCGTCAGGCAAGCAGAAAATCTGGTTTTCCGAGACAATCAAGCCCGGTCAATATGATGGAAATTTACTGAAACTCAGTCAACAGTTCGACAGCACAAAAGGCTATCGGTCATACACCTATGAGTTGAATGGTACGATGCATGACTGGTCCGAAGAATCAAATGCTTTTGATAAGCGACGTCGAATTCCGTGACAAGTCATTTCGTCCGTCTACATATGAACTGTTGATGTTTGAAAAATCGACCGTCCAAGAGACCATGAAAGAAAAATCAATGGATACCATCCATTCTCCAAAAGACATTCGACTGAAAAAAGGTGAAAGCGCGTTCACAATTACGTTATCGGTGAAGAAAGTCGACGACATACTATAAAAAACAGACCTGCCTCTTTACGTAAAAGAGGCAGGTCTGTTTCGTTCAGTGCCGCTGATGCGGCAAGGGAATCGTTAACGGTTTGAAGTCCGGTCCGAGCAGGATTTTCATCAAAAAGATCAGCTGTCCGGTGTGATAGGCATAATGCGCGAGCTGCCGTTCAATCGCGTCGACGACGAGATACGGTTCACCGCGAATCAAAACGGTCCGCTCCAAATCGTTTGGTGTCAAGGAAGCAAGCGTCGATTCGACGAGTTGCCAGCCGTCGTTCCATAGTGTCAGCAAGGTCTCTTTGTCATGATCCTGGTCGACAAACTCGGCGTCCCGGTTGCGATCCGGCTTTTCCCCGTCTGTCGTTAAAAAATCGGTCCAGCGTGACGTCATATTATTTGTCATATGCTGGATCAATAAGGCCACGCTGTTCGTATTCGGCGCCAGTGTCTGATGAAACTGTTCCTCGTTCATCCAACCGAGCGCCTGCTCCGCTGGTTCCCTGACCGCACGGAAACGTGCTTGAACCGCCGCTAAATATACCTCTTCAAAAGCCATTTTATTCACTCCTTTTGATGTGAATCAATCACGAAATCAATGCAATCTGGTTCTTCGACTGCCTGAAGAACGATTTGACGAGTCATTGATCGATTTCATTCTTCTCTTCCATTGTAACGAATTTTCATTACCACTTGATCGATTGTTTCATTAAAAAAAGACACTATCGCATTAACAGTGCCTTCGTGTCATTTCAATTATCTGGCTGTGACGCCACCGTCTACCGGAAGACCAATCCCGGAGATATGGCTCGCTTCATCCGTCGCAAGGAACACGACGGCATGCGCAACTTCTTCGGCTTGCCCGACGTGACCAAGCGGAATCACCTGTTCAAAATAGTCTTTATATGCTGTCATCGACGGCGCACTCATCTTCGTCTCGATGTAACCTGGATAGACGGCATTGACCCGGATGTTGTCCTTGCCGTAATCGACAGCCGCCGCCCGCGTCACCGCATCGATTGCTCCTTTTGATGCCGTATAGCCGCCGGCCCCCGCCATTCCGCTGATCGCAGAAATCGAGGCAATGTTGACGATCGAACCCCCTGTCTCCTGCATCAACCGAATCGCCTGTTGCATCCCGAGCAGGACACTGTTGACGTTGATGTTGAAAATCCGGGACCAATCGGTTTCATCCTGCTCTAAAAACGGGGTACTGAGCGCAATGCCCGCATTATTGACCAAAACATCCAGTCGATTAAACTCCCGCTCGACCATGTCGATGACGTCTTGCCAACTCTCACGGGAAGAGACGTCATGTCGTAAGGCATATGCTTGACCCCCTTCAAGCAAAATCTGTTTGACGACAGCACGGACGGCCTCTTCATTGATGTCCGTCGCGACGACGATGGCGCCTTCACGCGCTGCCATCAGTGCCGTTGCTTCTCCCATGCCACTACCAGCACCGGTAATTAACATGATTTTTTCTGCTAATCGATTCATCTTCATTCACTCCATTTCTGAATTACTGCTGCATCGCTAAAAAATCGGGACTGGTCGGATTGCCGATGTAATGTCCGCCTTCAATCTGAAGGGTTTGTCCGGTCATGAATTTTGATTCGTCTGACGCGAGATAGACGACGGCATGTCCGATGTCATCGGCTTCGCCGTGATACGGAAGGGCATTGTATTTTTCGAATGTTGCGAGCAGACTTGGACTCATGTTGGCTTTTGCCGCCGGTGTCAAAATTAGACCGGGAGCAATCGCATTACAGCGAATCAAATCCTTCCCGTACTGTGTCGCGATATACTTCGTCAACTGGACGACGGCAGCTTTTGATGTCCCATAGGCAGAACGGATGCTGTCACCTGCAAATGCCGACATCGAAGCTGTATTGATGATCGATCCGCCACCTGCTTCTTTCATATGTGGAATGGCATATCTTGCACCAAGCAAAACACTTTTGACATTCACGTTCATCAAACGGTCCCATTCTGCCAAGTCCATTGCGACGACATCTAAGTCTTTCTGAAGGTTTGTCAGCCCGACGTTATTGAATAATACGTTGAGTCCACCAAACGTCTCGACGGTAAAATCGATGGCGGATTGAATCGATTCAGCTTCAGACGCGTCCAAGAAGACGGCAGAAGCTTGTCGTCCTTGTTTTCTTAACTTAGCCGCTACTTCTTCAGCTCCATCGACGTTATAATCTGCGACGACGACGGCGGCTCCTGCTTCGGCGAGCAAAGTCGCGGCCGATAAACCGATCCCTGACGCACCACCTGTTACCAACGCTACTTTCCCCGCTACTCGACTCATCGTTTCACTCCGTTCTCTCGTTTCGCCCGAATGTGGGTCAAGAGTTTTTCATTGATTGCTAAGTATTGACGAATCTCGTCTTCATCTAACACGTCATACAGTTCGAGGTACTGTTGTTTTCCAATTGCTTGGGCTTCATGTAAGACTCGCTCTCCTTGCTCCGTGATTTGCAGCAAAACTTGCCGGCGGTCCTGTTCGTTATAGACCCGTTCGACCAATTCAAGTTGAATCAGTTTTTTAGCGATGTTCGTCATCGCGCCTCCTGTAAAACCAAGTGTTTCTGCTAACTTCATCTGATTTTGAGGACCTTTCCGTTTCAGCTCACCTAACGTCAGAATCGGCGAAATTCCGACATTGTATGGAAAACGAGCGTTCCAATCGATGATGGCCTCATTCGTCACGGCTTCCACTGTATGGATCATTTTAAAGAGTTGATCTTGTTCCATTGGTTCGACATCCTTTCTTGATCGTTTATCTCATAAGAAAAATCTATTGGATTCCTTATCGCACTGAATAATTTAACACTAAACTATTTAACTGTAAACATTTTTCGCGGGTTTATTTTATGCGGCGATATTTATTCTACCCCTTAACTTTTTTTTACTACGTTTGCTATAACTTATTCAAAATCTAGCCGATAACGTAGATAAGCAACACGTAAACTATCATCAGGAGGCTTATATGGACACGACACGGACTCATTCCATCAGAACACGTCTACTTCTCATCATCAGCTTGATCCTCATTCTTTTCTTTATTTTCAGCAGTGCTTCCCTCTATCTCAATACCAAACAAACCGCGCTGTCGACGCTCAAAAAGACGGCAGAACAAGATGCATTACGGATTGCCCGAAGCGTCGATTCCGAGTCCTATCAGAAATTCTTAACGAATCCAACGAATGATACGACGTACGAACAGTTACGCGAATCACTCGATAAATTGCGACAGCAAAACGGTCTCTTGTACGCATACACCGCAATAATCGACAACAATCAAGTTAAAGTATTGGTCGATGGTCTGCCGGTCGCCGACGCCGCTAAGATCAATGATCCGGCAACAGGGGCTGTCGCGTCCGATATGAAAGAAGTCTTACAAGGCAAAACGCACTCAACCGATGTCATCGATGATCCGAAGTTCGGTCAGTACATCAGTGTTTACGTTCCGTTAAAAAGTACGACGGGTGACATCATCGGGATTTTAGGAGTCGACATTGCGGCAAAAGACGTCGAGACCTTAACAACGACGCTGTTAAAACAAACGTTGCCGCTGTTTCTCGGTTTACTCGTCGTGCTGTTATTGTTGACGCTTGGGTCACTTTACTATGTACTCGGTCGAAAATTGAAACCGCTCGAAACGCTTCAATCCGTCGCGCGAATGATTGCCGACGGAAAACTTTCGCAAGCCGATCAGACGATGCAACAACTGAAGATTCCCGCAAAAGATGAAATCTATACGCTCGCCCGCTCGATTCAGCAGATGAACGAAACGCTCCGCCTGATGATCGTTGACATCAAACGGACGACCGTTCTCGTCACGGAGACGAGTCAGGCGATTGATGCCGGGACGACGGAAGTCCTCGACGGTTCAACGCAAATTGCCGAGACGATGTCGGAAATCGCGACCGGAACGGAAAGTCAGACGCACACGACACTCGCCTTGACCGATGAGATGACCGGTTTCTCCTCGCTCGTCCAAAAGACGACCGATGACAGTCAGCAAATCGAACAGACCGTCGAGACGATGCGTGTGGCGACCCGCGACGGGCAGACGCAGATGAAACAGTCCGTCATCCGGATGAACACGATTCATACGCATGTCGTCGAAGCGACGGAGCAGGTCCGCCAACTGAAACAACAATCCACCGACATTCAAGGACTGGTCACGATCATCCGCGACATCGCGGCACAAACGAACTTACTGGCACTCAATGCGGCCATTGAAGCGGCACGTGCCGGCGAACAAGGCAAAGGATTTGCTGTCGTCGCAACCGAGGTCAAACAGTTATCGACGCATGTCGCGAGCAGTGTCGATCAGATTGCTGCGATTGTCCAGAACATCACCGGGAATTCGATGCAAATGGAAGTCCGGTTCGCTGAGACATTACAAGAGACGGTCTCCGGTCAACAGGAAATTCAAGCGACGGACGGCTCGTTCACCCAAATCGCAAAACAAGTCGGGACAGTCGCGGCGTCCGCTGCCGGGATGCGTCAACAAATGCTTGACGTTGCTCGAACGGAAGCCCGAATTCGTAATGCCCTGACGGAAATCGCATCCGTCGCCGAAGAACATACGGCCGGCAACGAAGAAGTGGCGGCGGCGTCCGAGCAAATGATTGCGACGATTACTGGACTGCATGTCCTAGTCGAGACATTAAACGAAACATCTTCTTATTTAACAGATCAGACGGAGAAATTCGATCTGACGTAATCAACAAGCGTCCGTCTCCCTCGAAGGAAACGGACGCTTGTTTGTGATAAAATTTGGTTTGATATTGCTAGCGGCTACATACGAACCGCACCACCTGAAAGGATGATTAACGATGAAACAAATCCATCACCTCTGTATCCAGACGACTGACTACACTGCGTCGAAAACGTTTTATGAACAACTGGGATTCGAACTCGTCCAGGAGTCCCCTTATTTCCACACTCGTGCTTTTAACAGTTGGTTGAAACTCGGTGATTTTTACATCGAACTCCAGACGAACAAAGTCGACGAGACCTTGACGCCTTATACGAAACACGCGGCGGGTCCCGTCCATTTCGCACTATACGTCGACGACTTGCAGGCGGAAGTCGCCCGGCTCGAACAACTCGGCATGCCGTTTTTACCGAAACACGGCGGCAACATCTATTTCGTCGTCGACGGTCACCTCAGTAAACTGAAAGCGCCGGAAGGAACAATCATTGAACTGCGGGATACGTGGACGATCAACGGCTGAGGCCGTTCCGTGTCACTTATGGTTAATCGATTCATTTAATTTGATGCGATATGGATCATTCCAAGAAGGCTCGTCCTTGATGAGATCGTCACAGAACGCCGCGACATCCGGTCCTGTAATGTCTGTGACGGTTTTCCCTTCTGCTGCACCCATCTCAAACAAGTCGAGTAATCCCTCGAAGATTCGACGGGTCGACGGCCAATCCACCGGTCCTCCGGCGATTGCCAGATATTTTTGAATCGCACGATAGGCATGGAAATAGTCAGCAGGTAAATGTTTCGCACGACGCTCCATCTCTCGGTAATGCCGTTTATCTTCTAAGTTACCCATGATTTTTTCAACGATACTCATACGGGTTCTCCTTTCGGTTGACTCATTTTCAGTTCTGTCAGTTTGCTGGAAACGAAGCTCCACCGCTCCCAAAATGAAGTAAGCCGCGCTTGACCGGCAGCATTCAAAGTATAAAACTTCCGCGGTGGTCCTTGTGTCGATGGTTTTTTGACGGTATCGACGAGTTGATTTTTTTCAAGCCGCATCGTGATCGTGTAGACCGTCCCTTCCACCACATCCGTAAAGCCCAACTCACGTAACTGTCTTGTGATTTCATACCCGTACGTCTCTTCCCGGCTGATGATTTCGAGTACACATCCTTCAAGCACGCCTTTTAACATTTCTGTGATGTCTTCCACGGCATTCCCTCCACTCCAGTACTCTGTATTACTATCTACAAGTATATAGTATAACTAAGTAGCTGTTGTGTCAAATTTTTAATAAAACAATACAGACGGGAAGTGATTAAATAAGTAAATCACGTACATCATCAATATAAATGTGTTTATCACAAGACTATTAACGAGCTCCAAATTAATCAACATATATCTTTTTCATCTTCAGATACCAGTTTTAACGCTCTTAAATAAACCCGTGTCTCTTCAATTGATAGATGTTCTAGATGCACACTCCAGCCTATTTTTTTTACATACAGTGTATTTACTAAATTAGACAACTCACGTAGATGATTATCAGTAACGCTATTCAAAAATAGTTCAGAGTTTAATATTCCCAATTCATGATTAAAATTTTTCTTGAATTTTAAATACAGTTCTATATTTGTTGTAGATAAATAAATAGAAGATAAAATATTTTTTTTCGAGATGATATCACTATACATAAATTCAATCATATTTCTAAATCTTGCTTCATGATTCTTGTCTATAAAAATTAGTTTAAGCATCGGAACCCACCTTTTTTTTATTTTTTTATCCTATAAATTAAAAAAAGTTCTTGTATATTTTATACCACATATTTACTTGAAGTACATTAGAAATATAGGTAATGACAACCATCGAAACGAACTACTCTTGCAATCTTTTTCATCAGACAATGACACATAATTTTATCGATAAACGCTATATCTTCAACGATATTCATAATAAGTTCTTATCATTGACATGCACTGGGTATTGTCGAAGGAAAAAAGGAGCGTGTGAAGACTTGTGAGGCATGGAGTGCATAGAAAAAGACCACCGATTGCTCGATGGTCTGCATTTCAACTTATTCTTTTCGTCCGTATCATTAGTAAGTGCCCAGGACGTACTTCGACGAGGGACGTACGGATTTAAAGATAAATCTTAGAAGGTTGACGCCCAAGATGTTCAGCAATCTTGCGAATGGAGAACCCTAACTCGCGATATATCTCTATTTCAACTCTTTTTGGTGTCATAACACGAATATAGCTCATACCGAATTCTTTGTTGAAAATAAAAATAGCGTAAAAATAAAACCATGATATAATTATAAAATATAATAATATTCAGTTTTTATAGCTTAGTGATGTATTATGATACAAATAATTATCTGTTAAGGGTGACAATATGAGTGGACATGAAATACGTACAATTAAAAATAAAAAAAAAATAGAGAACTCAACTTTGGAATTGTTACAAACTTTTCAATCCAAAATTACTATTCAACAAATAGCTGATCATTCAAAAATATCTCATGTCTCTATTTATAACTATTACGGTTCAAAAGAAGAATTGATCAAACAAACCATTTTAAATGATACTAAAAAACAACTGAAAAATATGGAAGAATTAATGAGCTTATCTGATATAACTTTCATTGACGTGATGAATCATATGTTGAGACTCAAGCTAAATTCTATGAAAATGATGGACTCTTGGATATTTGACTTGATTTTGAAGTCAGAAGAAATTACACAACTTAATCTTGAAGGAAATAAATTATTTTCTAAATTAATTGAATTCGGAAAAATGAGTGGCTCCATTTCCAAGAATGTCCCGACACCAACCATCATTGAATACACAGAGCTAATCCAAGTCGCATACACTCAGTTACAATTTGATGAAGAAAAAACCAAGCAGTTTTTTGAACTATATTTTTATGGACTTAAAGGCGAATAATCTTACAAAAGTAGGCCCTCCCCATTGTGAGGCTTACTCTTTAAATCTTACGTCTTATCAATATCCTTTGTAGACATGATTCGATTTCTTATGGATCTTCCTCATTACTTTTACTCCATCAATGTTAAATACAAAAAAATAATAAGCGATGTTTGTTTGATAAATTCTTCAAACAAACATCGCTTATTTTGTATAGAACATTTAAATCTTAGTAACGTATCAATCCGTCACTATTGTTGTTTAGGCCTTTAACAATCTTTATTTTAAAGGTTGTTTTTTCTTTTTAAACTTCGCAAAGAATTCATAAACAATTGGTACGATTAAGAGCGTTAACAAAGTAGAACTGACCAATCCACCGATAACAGTAACTCCTAATCCTTTTGAAATCAACGCTCCACCTTCTAAGCCTAAAGCAAGTGGTGCAAGTGCTCCAATCGTTGCTAAAGCTGTCATTAAAATTGGACGTAGTCGTGTTCCTGCCGCTTCTAAAAGTGCTTCACGAGTACTCATACCTTCTTTTTCTTTATGAATTACTCTGTCAATCAATACAATAGCATTCGTTACTACAATACCGATCAGCATCAGTGCTCCAATTAGAGAAGATACAGAAATCGTTTCGCCACTAATCCAAAGTGCTACTAGACCACCAATAATCGCATACGGTAATGAGAATAGGATTACTAGAGGCGTAGACGCACCACCAAAAGTAATTACTAGTACCAAGTAAACGATCGCAACAGCTGCAGCAATAGCAATACCTAGCTGTGTGAAAGATTCTGTAATTTGCTCAGTAACACCACCTGTACTGTATGTCACACCCGATGGTAATTCTAAATCTTTTACCCGGTCTTCAATAGCAGCTGAAGCTTCTGTTACTTTATCCGTTTTTAGTTCAACAGAAATCGTAGAGAGTAACTTTCCATTAGATTGTACTAAAGTATCTGGAGTTGTCCCTTTTTCTAATGAAACAAATTCTGATAAATCTTTTGTACCTAATGGTGTGATTACTTTCTTATCTTGTAAATCTTCAATACTATCGTAAACTGTTTTCTTATTCGGTACGATCACATCAATTTCTTTACCTTCGATTTTAAGTGAAGAAATTGGTTGTTCTTCTCCTTGAACTTGGGCAATGGATTGTGCAAGTTGTGCCGTTGAGACACCAAATTCAGCGGCTTTCTTTTGATCTACATTAAACGTATATTCCATATAGGATTCTTTTAAGTTAGATGTAACTTTTCTTACATATTTTTCTTCTTTTTCAATCTCAGAAATAAACTTAGGTGTCACTTCTTCAAGTTCTTCAATGGATTTAGCATACACATTATACTCAGCGCCACCACCTGCAGGACCGCCAAAGCTCTGCTCTTTCCATTCACCATTTGGAGCGAGTTCGTTTAATTCTTTTACATTTTCTGCTTTCAAGTCTTCAAATTCTTCTGTTTCTTCATCATATTGGACAATAAACACGGCTTGTTTATTGTTTCCAGGGCTCATCGGATTTTCACCGCCGACCGTGAATTGAACGTCTTTGACATTTTTTTGATCATCCATGAAGAAACCTTCTGCTTTTTCAGCTGCTTCTAAGGAATCTTCCAGTGTCTGGCCTGGCTCTGGATTATACGTTACATATAGAGTTTTTTCAGCTCCTTGATTTAAGAAGTTTACTCCAATAACCGGAACCAATGCGAAACTAGCAAGCAATAATAGAGTTGCTAATCCGAAAACCGTTTTCTTTTTGTTCAAAGACCATTCTAAGATTTTTTTGTACTTAGAACTCATCCAACCATTCTCTTTTTCAGGTTTTAATTTTTTATTGTCTTTGAAAAGTGAATCTGCCATCATCGGTACAATCGTGACTGCTACTATCAGTGATGCAATCAATGCGAATACCATCGTTAATGCGAACGGAAGGAATAATTCTCCCACGAATCCTGACACTAAACCTAATGGAAGGAATACCGCAATGGTAACTACCGTAGATGAAGCAATGGGTACAAACATTTCACGCGTTGCAGAAATAATTAACTCTTTACCTTTTAACTTTTCTTCTTTACTTGTTAAACGTCTGTAAATATTTTCAATTACAACGATAGAATCATCTACTACTCGGCCAATTGCTACTGTCATCGCACCCAGCGTCATTGTATTTAATGAAATATCAAGTTGTTTCAAGACGATTAAAGCCATTAGAAGTGACAATGGAATCGAAATGACAGAAATAATAGTAGATCTTACGTTTCTAAGGAATACTAAAATAATTAGTATCGCAAACGCAGCTCCTGTAATTGCTTTACTGATCATTGTAGAAACGGATTCCTCGATTGGCTCACCTTGGTCAAGAGTCAGTGAAGCTTTTGCTCCATCATTTTCTTTTTCAAAATCTTTGATTTCTTTTTTCACATCGTTTACTACATCGACAGTATTTGCATCCTGTGATTTAGTAACTTGGATTCCGATCGAGCGCTCTCCGTTTGTGCGGGAGATTGACTCTTCTACACCTTTATATTTTACTGAGGCAACTTCGCTCAAATTAACTGTAGGCAGTTTTTTAATTTGTGCTGCTGCAGCAGATTCTGGTTGTGTTGCTGATGCAGCTCCCGGTTGCGCAGCTGGTGCAGCTCCTGGTTGTGCAGCTGGTGCAGCTCCTGGTTGTGCAGCTCCCGGTTGTGCAGCTGGTACATATGTGATCTTTAAGTCTTTGAGATCTTGAATAGTTTTTGCTTTACCGTTTAGAACGACAGCCTGTTCTTTATTCTCGAACTCGTATAAGCCTAAAGCTAACCGTGTATCATTCGCTTGGATGATTTTTTTTACGTCATCCTCTTTCAAATTGTATTTTTTAAGCTTGTCTTCATTAAATACAATCTCAACAACGTTAATTTCTTGACCTGCGATTTGGACCGTTTGAGCGCCCTCTATGCCTTCTAGCTTAGGTTGCAAATCTTTTTCAACTAATTTTGTCAACTCTGAAAGTTCTAGATTTTTGTCAGAAACTGCATAACCTACTACCGGGAATGCATCAAAGCTGATTCGTGATACTTGTGGATCTTGTACGCCTTCTGGAAATTCAACTTTTGATAACGTTTCCTCTACTTTTTGAGTTGCTTTATCCATGTCTGTGTTAAAGGAATAATCAACTTGTACGTTTGAGGCGTTCTGGAAAGAAGATGATCTGACACTCTCTACACCCTCTAAATTTTCTAGTTTCTCCTCTATTTCTGTACTAACATCATTTAATACTTGTTCAGGTGTTGCACCTGGATATACTGTAGTAACCGAAACGGTTGGTGTCGTAATGTTGGGGAAAGTTTCCAGTTTCATCGTAGTTCCAGCATAGATACCTGCAATCGTAAGAATTATTGTAAACAGCCAAAGGGCAAATTTATTTCCTACTGAAAATTCAATAATTTTTTTCACTTAATCTATTCTCCTTCAAACTAATTTTTATCAAGGTTTCTTGCTTGTTTCAACAAATAGTCATACAGTTCTTCATTTAACTTTTCTGAAACGTTCCCAATCTCAAAGTAATTAGACATCATCATGCCGTCTATTGCGTACTTTATGATCAATGTTTCTACTTTATTTGTGTCATCTGTCAAATATTCTAAAAATGACTGGGCATCATTTTTTATTTTCTGGGAGACATTTTCATTCATTTCCATCAACGTTAAAAAAGTTAAGATGGATGAAATATTTAAATCTTGATGGGATTTAAATTCAAGATCCAAGGATTGGCACACTCTGCAATAAGCTTCGATCTTCCCATACCCTTTCTTTAATTCTTCTTGGTATCGAAAAAAATGTTCTTCCTGAATCCATCCTATTACCGCGTCAAGAAGGGCCTCCTTATTAGCAAAGTGATACAACAGACCACCTTTTGAGACTCCAGCATTTTTTGCGATTTCCGACAGCGTCAAGTGATGAATCCCTTTCTTTAAGATAATCTTTGCTGTTTCGTTTAAGATTTTTTGCTTCGTAACTTGAGATTTTTTCTGCTCAATGGCACTTCACCCCTTTTTACTGTACCGACTAGACGGTTTGCTAAATTAATATATAACATTACTTTTTTTAATGCAAGCGATAAAATGTTAAAAAAAGTTTTTCTTTTGAATTCTCTTCTCAGATGAAAGTAATATGTGCACTTCATCATCGCTATCTTGAACAAAAGCCGAATGGTTACCATGTCGGTCGTCATCGGCATAGACAAGTGCATGTTGCTTTTCCCCCAGCCGCAGTTGAATTCAAGTAAATTTTTCATTCAGACACATTAACAGCAAGGCAACACAAAAACGCTTATGCCCAGTAGTTATCCGGCATAAGCGTTTTTCAGTTACGCATCATGGTTTCCTTCACTTAATCCCCAAATTCTCGAGATAGGTCGTTTTTGCCTTGTCGAGTTTCCGGTAGACGGTCTTCGGGTCTTCAATCCGGATGTACTGGTCCCCCTGCTGTTGATAAATACTGTGCTTAGATGATTTCTGGTCCGTCGCTGTGCCCGGCACATCATAATATAATTCAATCCAGTCCCCGTCGTCACTCACCTTAATACCGGTCTCTTTCCGCTCGATGGGTGCCTCGTTCTGACGAATACGTTCTTGGTTCTCAAGTTTCAGCACGGTCTCGATCGCTTCGTTGAATTTCTTTTGGTAGTCTGGCGGTGGATCAGGTTCTCTGAATATGTAAAATACGATCAGCGCGCCCAGACTGACAAGCAGCATCTTTCGAAAATTCATCTTCCCCCTCCTGTTCGATAGATCTCAGCTGTTCGTTTCAAACTGACAGGCAGTCCGTAAATCAGACCGTTTGTCCCAGCCTTTATCGGTCACCCGTTGTTGAAAGATGGCGTGGCGCGGTAATCCTTTTGAAAACAACGGGGTTGGACGAATCGTCCGGGTATGTAAATCCTCTGCACCGTATGCCAGATACAACTGAAATTGTCCGTCTGTTAACTTCGCCGCAATCGCCGTCACCGTCTCCGGAAAATGCGCGATTGCATCACAGGTCGATTGATACGGCGGCAACTCATTTTTCAGATGCATCCGGGCCTGATTTTTGACCGACCATGGCAACGGCTTCCACGACTTCAATTGTTCTTCATACTGTTTTTCCGTTTCTTCCGATTTATCTGCCGTGTCGTAATATACGACATCGATGTCCTGTTTCTCCGTCAAAGTCAGTCCCCAGATCAAGGACCGGATATAGCCGGCGCAAATCCAGGCGTCCGGCAGTCCGAGCCGGTCGACGAGCATTAACTGTTCACGCAGTGTTTCATTTTCGGATAATGAATTGTAAATTTCGTTTGTTCCTTGCATTGATATGCCCCCATTTAGGTCTTCAGCTTTTTCCACGTCTTCGGATACGTCCGCAACTCTTTTTTCGTCGGATGCTCGGGGTCCAGTTTCTTTCCGCGACGTTCAAGGATTGAATCGGTCATCAAGAGTGCGACGGCAAGTACAAGATAAATGCCGATGCTGGTGAAAAACGGCAGACCCAGATTCAAGACGACCGGCAGGAACAGACCGACCAATACGATGAAACAATAATCAATCACGTACTGGACTTGAATGATCCGCTTCATGTTCCGATTTTCCGTCAGTGCCATATCCCGGTTCACTTCTTGTGAGTGGAGCCGGGCAATCAGTACCAAGGCAACGACGAGCACGGCAAACGGCCAGTAGGCACCTCGGTTGGCGACGACCAATACGATACTTGTCCCGTACAATAAGGCGCTCAGCAACCGTTGTTTCATCAGTCGGCGTTTTGCTTCCTGAATGAACGACGTTCGTTCTTGTTTCGTTTTCATGAATCTTCTCCCCCTCTCATATTTTACTATACATTTTTTAGGAGGAACTGATCTCTTTTATGAAAAAAAGGGAATCGACGATCATAAACCATCCTCCCCCTTGCAAAGCTTCGATTCACCAAGAAGGTGGGTCGTTCCGGTGATGAATATCCATTTCATGATCGTTTGAATTATACGCCCGATCGTCATGTGTACGGTCACGGTACCCCCGTCGTTTCGCTAAAATCGTAACAATTATCCCGACTACTACAAAAATTCCGATAAAAATCATGATTTTTCCTCCTTTGACAGTCATTGCTTATTTGTATTCTCACAGTTATTCATTTTTCCTTTTCACAGGTTAAAATCTTACAGTTTAACTTACGTTGATTCGATGCAATAGTTCCGTAAAAAAGGGAAATATGTTCTTCGTATTTTGGAGAATTATTACAAAATCATTGCATTTGGGAACAATTAACAGTATATTTTGTTTAACTATTCTGATAATTATTACCAAACTTTTTTAAAGGAGCGTGTCCCATGAAATGGTCTCCCAAGAACAAGCTTTCATTGATCACTGCATCATGTCTCGTCGTCGGTACTTTCGGATTGGTTGCTTCAACGACAGATGTCTTTAAAGATAACATTCCCTCGGTTGCAAGCGAAAAGAAACAAGCGGGCGTCAGTCAAACGATCACACCAAAAGCACTCTCGATTGCCAAACTGATGAAACAAGGTCTTGTCCAAACCTACCCAGGAGATCCTAATCTCGCGAAATCGACGTTCCGTGTCGACCGTTTGTTAAGCGCTCCACCCAAGTCATTGAATTTAGTGGCAAAGGACGGACATCGGTTTATCACGGTTCCTTTTATCATGGAAGATACTTCTCATCACGATGGTGGGTACAGCGTGTATAAACCCAACCGCTTTACACTGCAAGACGAAACCGGAAAAGAATACGAATCCGTCGATTACGTCAACCGGAACGAAAAAGCATGGAAAAATACCCATCAGTATTTTGCCCCGTACCGTTCACAAGTGGATGTCGTCTATCAAGTACCGATTAACAAAAAAAACTTTGTTCTGTTTGCCTCAAGTGATGCATTCGCTAAAACACATACCGTTAAAATCGAAGTGGATTAACTTCAACACGCTTGATGCTTCCATGGCGTCAGGTGTGTTTTTACTTACATGCATGCCAAAGGAGTGTGATTGAAATGATCTCTTTTATTTGGAATTCCTGGTGGCGCAACAAGGAGCGGTTCATCCTGCTCCTCGTCGGTGTCCTCATCGTCAGTACCGGACTCAGTTACCTGATCGGGACGACGCAGGCGAACAACGGCACCGTCGTCGATGAACTGCAGAAACGCTGGGGTTCCTCCTATGATATCGTCGTTCGTCCGCCGGACAGCCGCAGTGTGACGGAAGACTTAAAGTTGCTTGAGCCGAACTATATGAGCGGTCTCGACGGCGGCATCACGATGAAACAATATCAAACGATTCAAGAAATGGCTGATGTCGAAGTCGCAGCTCCGATCGCGATGATCGGGAATTATTATGCGGATGCCCAGATTGGGACATTCGATTTCAAAGAACAAGGCATCTATAAAGTCACCATCCAAGATGTTCAGGATACCGGTTTACGGAAAGAACAACAGTCCAGTTCCTCCTTCTTAGGTGCCGGATGGTCTCCTTCCGAGGGGGATGGCCTGAACCGGGATATTTCACCGCAAGCCTTAGGAAAACAACCGCTGATGGAGTTCGGCAGTGCGACCATGCTTGCCGGAATTGATCCGGAAGCAGAAGCAAAACTCGTCGGTCTTGACCAAGCAACCAAAAAAGCAACACACAGCCGTTATTTCACAAAAAACGACATCGCGACAGATAATGGAGACGATGTATGGAATATTCCGTTGATTTTAAATAGTCACGAGTACGTCGATGCCTACCGTAAATATCGTTACGAAAAAGTAGACATTCCTTTGGTTAATGATTCGATGACCGAGACAGTTAATGCCATCATGAAAAAAGGCGGCGCATCGTATCTGAAGACACTTCCGGTACAACCCGCTAAGGTGTACAAGATCACGACGAGCGAAACCTCGAAAGAGCTCGTCAACGATATTTTAAAAGGAACGGTCCCGACTAAACCAACCGGAAGCTTCGATTGGATGTATTTAAAACCGTCTGCCGTTGAATACCAGACACTGACCAGTCCCTATGCTACCCGTTGGCCGTTTGCGTATCAGGTTACACCACAGGAAGTGCCGAAAGATGTCCTGTTGGCAAAACGGACGATGTATCGAAAAGCTCGGTCGTTTGGAGATACATCGATTAATTTAAAGTCTGTACCTAAAATGAAGTTGAATTTCATCGGTGTCTTTGATCCACAAAAGCTGAACATTTCAAAGGATCCGTTAACCGAGCTTCCGATGGAAACGTACTTCCCGGCGAAAGCCCAATGGGTCATGGACAAAAACGAACGTCCCGTTAATCCGGTCCGCGACGTCAAGCCGACGAATGATCCGTATGACTTCCTGACAAAACCGCCGTCGATGCTGACGACACTGGATGCGGCGTTCAAGCTCCGTGGTGATAAAGCCATTTCGGCCATTCGGATCAACGTCGAAGGGGTCGAAGCCATGAATGCGACAAGCGAAAAAAAATTGCAGGCTGTCGCTCAAGAGATTGAAGACAAGACGGGACTGATTACCGATGTGACACTTGGTTCCTCCCCGCAACTCGCCCTGACCTACCTGCCCGGTTTAAAAAATGAATCCGCTTTAGGTTGGGTCCAGCAGCCGTGGATCAAACTCGGATCCTCGATGGCGATTTTCCAAGAGGCGAAAGTCGGCATGAGCGGTGTCATCGCGAGTGTGATTGCCGTTGCCCTCGTTTATGTCTTCAGCTCGAACATTATTTTGCTGTATGCCCGCAAAAAAGAGTTTGCGATTTTACTGTCGCTCGGTTGGCGTCCGCGTCAGTTGTCGAAGCTGCTATTTTTGGAAGCGACGCTACTCGGTACCTTCGTCGCCCTGATTTCCTGGACGATTCTCGGGTCGTTCTGGCTGACGACGGATCATCCAATCGCGCTCGGACGGATTCTGTTGATCGGACTCGCCGGTCTCTTGATTTACTGGGGCGGCACGCTCGTTCCGATGGCTCTGATCCGCCGCATCCAGCCGTTTGAAAGCATGCGGTCCGGTGAAGTCTCTAAAGGCCGTCGGCTCGTCCGTTCGCAATCGATTTTCGGGATGAGTCTCAATCAGTTGTTCACGTACTGGCAACGGACGTTGCTGTCAGTCGTCGCGATTGCCCTGCCGACGAGTCTGTTCATCTTCTTCCTCTTCGTAACATTCCGGCTGAAAGGCGTCTTGTATGCGACTTGGCTCGGCGAGTACGTCGCGCTTGAAGTCGGTACGATGCACTACGTCGCAATGGCAGTCGCCCTCTTGATTGCCATCCTGACGACAACGGAAATCATGTGGCAAAACGTCAATGAGCGGAAACCGCAACTCGCTGTCTTAAAAGCAACCGGTTGGCGCGACGGTTGGATCCGGCTCCTTGTCCTGACGGAAGGCATGTTAACCGGTTTATTCGCCGGTCTGATCGGTCTCCTGATTGCGCTCGCCATGATCGGATACGTCTACAATCAGTTCCCGATCAACGAGCTCTTGTTCCTCAGCGTAATGCTGTTCATCCCGGTCGTGACCGGCGTCCTCGGTGCCCTGTTACCAGCACAACGGGCCGTCCGGATTACGCCGAATGCGGCGATCGGCAGTGTCGCCGTCAATACCCAGGCGACGGAACGCCGCTTTAAACTGGCCCTTGGCACGATCGGCGTCGCCTTGGTCGCCGGCGTTACGAGCCTGTTCCTGTTTGCTGCAAACGAAGATATCACGCAAACACCAAAACAGGCGCAGGATAAACCGCCTTCCGTTCAAACGACAGGTGCGAAAATCGCTGATTCCAAACAGACCGAGTCGAAGAAAAAGACGGCGGTTTCGCAGACGGAAACCGATAAAAAAATCAAGAAGCTGATGAAAAAAGGTATGGTGCAGACGACTCCGGGCGGCGAACAGATCAGCAATCAGTTCTTTTATGTCGATCCGCTCATCGAGACACCAAAAGAACTGGATTTACAAGAAAAACCGGGTTACCGTTTTGTGACGGTTCCGGCAATCATGCAGGATAATCAGGACCCCCGCTCAAAAGGGTCCGTATCCAATTATCGGCCAAGCACCTACGCGATGACCGCTCCTGACGGGAAAGAATACTTGCCGGTTGATTATGTCAATCATAATGAAAAAGCCTGGAAGTTCAGTTATCAGTATGTTTCGGGCGAAAAATCACATGTTGATCTCGTCTATCAAGTACCGGAAGACGAAAAAGTATTGGTCCTGTATGCATCGGATGATGCATTCCCGAGAACGGTCACCGTCAAAATCGATTTGGATGCCGCACCCGGTGCTGATTCCAAACCGAAGCAAACACCAAAAACCGTCAAACAGGATTCCTGTGCCGTTCAAGAAATCATGAATCAGGCGATGGTCCGTACGTTCCCCGGTGATCCGGAGCTGAAGAAAGCGATTTTCCGGGCCGGTGCTTTGTTGCCGGAACCGCCGAAAGCGTTGAACCTGCCGGCGTTGCAGGATGAACAGTATGTCACCGTACCGGTTATCTTACGCAACTATACAGCACCTGAAGGCGAAGGATACGGCACGTACCGCCCGAACCGCTATACGCTGACCGACGCTGACGGCACCGTCTATGAGTC
Organism: Caryophanales bacterium; assembly: GCA_902363455.1. Lineage (GTDB taxonomy): Bacteria > Bacillota > Bacilli > Exiguobacteriales > Exiguobacteriaceae > Exiguobacterium_A. Next base: position 1,292,143 of record CABJAC010000001.1, read on the forward strand.
CGTCGATTATGTCAATCACAATCCGGACGTCTGGAAATCCGGTTACCAGTACTTCTCTCCCCGTGCATCCCGCGTTGACCTCGTCTTCCAAGTGCCGAAGCAGGACAACACGTATGTCCTGTTCGCCAAGGACGAAGCGTTCGCGAAGTCCGTCGCTGTCAAGATTGAGGTGAAGGCAAGCAAGGATAAAACATCAAATTGATCTGAAGGAGGCTTTTGATGCTGAAATTCATCTGGAATTCCTGGTGGCGCAACAAGGAGCGGTTCATCCTGCTCCTCGTCGGCGTCCTCATCGTCAGTACCGGACTCAGTTATCTGATCGGGACGACACAGGCGAGCAACGGCACCGTCGTCGACGAACTGCAAAAGCGTTGGAAGTCATCGTATGACATTGTCGTCCGTCCTCCCGGCAGCCGCAGTGTCACGGAAGATTTAAAGTTGCTCGAGCCGAACTATATGAGCGGTCTTGACGGCGGCATCACGATGCAACAATATCAAACGATACAAGAGATGGCCGATGTCGAAGTCGCGGCACCGATCGCGATGATCGGCAACAGTTCGACCGGCGGAAATCTCGGGACACATACGTTCGAAGACGAAGGCATCTATAAACTGACCATTACAGACCGGCAGGATACCGGTTTAAACGTCGAACAGTACTCGTCCGCGACCTACATCGCAGCCGGCTGGGAACCGTCCGGTGATGCGACGGATGCCGGCGTCACGCCGATGCCGCTCGGCAAACAACCGCTCTATGAATTCGGCAGCAGTACGATGCTTGCCGGAATCGATCCGAAAGCGGAAGCCCAGTTGATTGGTCTTGATGAGGCGACGTTCGCTGATACGTACAGCCGGTATTTCACAAAAGACGACCGTCCGAGTGTCGTCGATGAAGTCGGGACCGTCGCCATTCCGGTGCTGTTGAATGAACGCGAGTATGTTGACGCGTCCCGCATCTATACGTACGAAAAACTGGACGTCCCCTTACTCAACGACTCGATGAACGAGACGATTAAGGATGTGACGGAGCGCGGCGGCAAAAAGTATTTGGAGACGCTCCCGGTGACGTCCGACAAAGCGAAAAAGTACACCGTCACGACGCAACAAATCCAAAAACAGTTAGTGCAGGATATTCTCAGCCATGCGCCGGCTGTCACGGATGTCAGCCAGTCCAACTGGATGGCGTTGAAACCTTCTCCGATTACCTATCAGCCGATCAAAAGTCCGTACGCCTCCCGTTGGCCGTTTACGTATCAGGTCGAACCGAAGAAGGTCAATCCGGATTCGTTACTCTTCAAACGGACGATGTACCGGGAAGCGCGGGAATTCGGCAGCTCCAGCGCGGACTGGAAGCGGCTCAGGCTCGATTATATCGGTGTCTTTAATCCGAAAAAATTGAATGTCTCAAAAGATCCGTTAACGGAATTGCCGATGGAGACCTATTTCCCGGCGAAAGCCCAGTGGGTCATGAACGCCAAGGAACAACCGGTCAATCCGGTCCGTGACGTCAAACCGTCCAATGATTCCTATGACTTTTTGACGAAACCGCCGTCGATGCTGACGACGCTGGATGCAGCATTTCAAATTCGCGGTAAAAAAGCGATTTCCGTCATCCGTGTCAATGTCAAAGGTGTTGACGCAATGAACGAACAGAGCGAGGCCAAATTGCAGGCGGTCGCCAAGGAAATCGAGGACAAGACCGGTCTGATCACGGACGTCACGCTCGGTTCATCCCCGCAACCGGCCTTGACCTATCTGCCGGGACTTGAGAAACAGGCGGCACTCGGTTGGGTACAGCAACCGTGGATCAAACTCGGCTCATCGATCAGCATCTTCCAGGAAGCGAAGGTCGGGATGAGCGGTGTCATCGCCAGTGTCATCGCGGTCGCCCTCGTTTACGTCTTCAGTTCGAACATCATTTTGCTTTACGCCCGCAAAAAAGAGTTTGCGATTTTACTATCGTTTGGCTGGCGTCCCCGTCAGTTGTCGAAAATGTTGTTCCTTGAGGCCACGCTTCTCGGGACCCTCGTCGCCCTGATTGCCTGGTCGATTCTCGGGACGTTTTGGCTGACGACGGATCACCCGATTGCCCTCAGTCGAATTTTATTGATCGGTCTTGCCGGTTTGTTCATCTACTGGGGCGGGACGCTTGTCCCGATGGCGCTCATCCGCCGGATTCAGCCTTATGACAGCATGCGGTCCGGAGAAATTTCAAAAGGACGCCGGTTCGTCCGTTCCCAGTCCGTTCTCGGGATGAGCCTCAATCAGCTTGTCACGTATTGGCAACGGACGTTATTGTCCATCGTCGCGATTGCTCTGCCGACGAGTCTGTTCATCTTTTTCCTGTTCGTGACGTTCCGCTTAAAAGGGGTGCTTTATGCCTCCTGGCTCGGCGAATTCGTCGCCCTTGAAGTCGGCACGATGCATTACGTCGCAATGGCCGTTGCCCTCTTGATCGCCATCCTGACGACGACGGAAATCCTCTGGCAAAACGTCAATGAACGGAAATCGCAACTGGCGGTCTTGAAAGCAACCGGTTGGCAGGACCGGATGATCCGTCAACTTGTGCTAATGGAAGGTCTGTTGACCGGTTTGATTGCCGGGATTGCAGGACTCCTCATGGCCCTGTTCCTGATTTTAAAAATGTACCATCAATTCCCGTCAGCTGAACTCGGTTTTCTGAGTCTGACGTTACTGATTCCGGTCGCGACCGGTGTCATCGGGGCTTTGTTACCGGCCCAGCGTGCCGTTCGGATTACACCAAATGCCGCCATCGGCAGTGTCGCCGTTAATTCCAAGACGACGGAGCGTCGCTTCCGGCTTGCACTTGGAACGATTGGCGGAGCGCTTGTCGCAGGCGTCGCTTCCTTGTTCCTGTTTGCGACAAATGAAACCGAGCCACAACCGGTTGCGACCAAAACGGCTGAAACACCAGTCATTACGACAACCGGCAGTAAAATCAAGGACGGTTTGACGGGAGTCAAGCGTGATGAGCCGAAAGCTTCAAAAGCTTCCGATTCCGCCGCCATCAAAAAACTGATGGCGAAAGGAAGTGTCCCGACGTTCCCGGGCGATCCAGCCTTAAAAGACTCATATTTCTGGGTCGGTCCCCTGTTGAAGGAACCGCCGGCGTCGTTGAAGCTCGAGGAAAAAGTAGGTTTCAGGTATATTACCGTTCCTGTTTATTTGAAGACGGAAGGAGCACCGGACGAGAGCACGTACTACTTCCCGAATCGTTTCCAGATGTTTGATAAAACTAATACTCCCTACGAACCGGTCGATTACGTCAACCGGAACGATGCCTGGCAACGCGGCATGGATTACACGGTGAACAAACGATCACACGTCGACCTCGTGTATCAAGTACCGGAAGACGAAACCGAGTTTGTCCTGATTGCTTCCGGTGCGGCCATCAGTAGATCACGGGCTGTTAAGATCGAAGTCAGTCCGCCGCCGAAAGCATTGACGGATAAAGAAGAACAAGCGGTCAAACAGATGATGAACAAAGGCATCGTCAAGACCTATCCAGGTGATCCGCTTCAGAAAAAAGCAGTGTTTCATGTGGATGCTCTGTTGCCGAATCCTCCGAAAGAGTTGAAGTTAAAATCACGCAACGGCTACCGTCTCGTCACATTACCGTTGATTTTTCAAGATACATTTGACGATTATGACGGAAGTTCCATGGATTACCGGCCGAATACGTTTACGTTACAAGCGCCGGACGGAACCGAGTATGAACAAATCGATTACGTCAATCGAAACGAAAAAGCGTGGAAGAATGGATTCCAGTATTATTCACCGTTTCGTTCGCGGATTGATTTTGTTTATGAAGTGCCGGCCGATCAGCACGTTTTCGTCATGTATGCGTCAAGTCCAGCCTTTCCGAAACCGACAACCGTCAAAGTCGAACTGGACTAAAACATGCTCCCTTCCGTCAGTGGAAGGGAGCATGTTTGATTAGAGCCGGATCAGGACGATGCCGACAATCATCAGACCAAGACTGACCAGTTGAACACCGGTGACCGGCGTTTTCGCTGCGCCAAACCATCCGAAACGGTCAATCAACAGACTGCCGGTCAGCAGACCGATTGTGACGATGACGACAGCAACGCCTGTTCCGACGAGCGGGACAATCACAGCATTCCCGGCGATGAACAAGGCCCCAATCAACCCGCCAATCCAAATCCACCACGGAGTCGGAAGTGACCGGTTGAACTGCCACTTCGTCCGGACAATCACGTTCACAAGCAACAACGTCACCGTGCCGACGATAAAGGAAATCAACGCTGCTTTAATGGCGGAATCGAGCACCACACCAAGATGTCCGTTGATTGCGGCTTGGGCGGCACTCATCATTCCCATGACGACACCGAGAATTCGCCAACCGTAAATCGTCGAATCGACCGGCTTGGCCTGTTCCGGATGCCGGCGTTTCGCAAGCCAATCGCCGAGCGCAACCGTTCCGACGACACCAAGTAAAACAAATCCCGCACCGATTAGCCGTGTGGACGAAAGCGGTGTGGAATTGGTAGAAAACCAACCGAAGTTGTCAATCAGCAGCCCCATCAGCACCTGTCCAAAAATCGGCATGATCACCGTCTGGACACCGCCGATTCGCGGAAAGAGCAGAATGTTTCCAGTTAAAAAGATGACACCGAGCACGCCGCCGATCCAAATCCAGCCGGGTTCCGACCAAACGCCCGGATTCAGACTGAAATTACGTTCGACGAACAGCGTCAGCAAGATCAAAAAAACCGTCCCGATGCTGAATGATAGCAAGGACGCAAGGAATGGTGAGCCGACGATTCCACGCAACCGTGTGTTAACACTCGTTTGAACGGGAACGAGGATCCCGATGATTAATCCAATGATAATGGCCAGAATAAGAAGCCCTCCTTTTGTCGAGTCGTTCTTATCATATGTCAGAGACGGACGGGAAAGCGATTTGCCTGCTTATGTCGTCAGTTGAACACAAGAAAAAGCATCCGGCTATCGCGGATACTTTTTTGCAACAGATGAATTTCATTACCGGTATTCGTTGCTTAACGGTTGCTCCGGGTCAGCTTGTCTAACGCGGTGATCTAGGTTGGTTTCGACGACGACTGTCATTATGATTATTACCGAACTAGCCAAGTACCAATAGAATATGTGCAAATCAGAAACATCCGCCACATGAGGGATCGCTAAAAGAGTCATCGCTATACATACAAGGACAAAATTAGCAACGTAACGCAGTTGAATCCACCGTTTGGCTTGTTTCATGTTTGTTATCCGACAGATTTCGAGACACTCTTTTCGTGAAGATATTCCGAAAAGAATCAAAGCGAAAACGATCAGAAAAATCGACCACACAGGCTGATCAGTTAAAAATAGGATTAGGAATCCAATCGCTGCAAAACAGGCAGAGACCATTCTCACTGGTTTTATGCGCTTACGAATGGTCTGAATGATTTGGATCCGTTCTTGTTTGTTCATCTGCTCACCTCATAAAGGATTACGCGTCCTGCCAATAAAAGTTCCCTCTTTTTGGGAAAATCAGTTTAATCCCTTTCCTCCGTGTGGCTGATCTTCAAACATTCGCTCGACCTGTAATAGAATTGGTCGCGCCTGTTCAATCAACTGTCGTGTCGCTGGCAACTGCAAAGACGCAGCATGTGCCGCTTGGTCCGTCCAAATTTCCCGAACCATCACGGTATCAGCTTCACCTGACGTACTGACGGTATACTGCAGACAATCCGCCACGTACTCAAGAGACGATGCTGCTTCTAACAGTAGTTTAATCAATCGTTCTCCCTCATTGGCTTGTGCCGTGAACTTCGTGAGTAATCCGTAATACATTGCGCTCTCTCCTTACATCGTTTAATGACACACTGTTTAATTTGAGACTTTTGGGAACATTTAGGTGGACTAGACGTATACTAAGAATAACCTACATAACCAAAAGGAGGACCAGTTTTGAAAAAACGTCTGTTTTTAGCGACCAGTTTGTATCTGCTCGTCACTGTAATGACGATTTACGCCATATTTTTTGAACGATCTGATTCGACCTTTCTGTTAGTCATCCAACTTGGACTGTTGATCCACTTCTACTTTAAATACCGGATGTCATACATGGTACCTGATCAGGATGTTCCAACTGTACCATTTCGATTGAATGTCCTTCGAACCGGACTGATTGTAGCAGCTATCATCACATACGTTTCGCTCGATACCGTACCCCTCCTGCTCGCAACGGCTGTCGCTTTAGTGATCGCTGTCCCGACGCTTGTCTCCTACTTCCGTTTACGGATGCAGGAAGACTGAAGCGCGTGGCTCATTCCCGTTCCGGTAAGGAGCGGGTACGTCCAATGAAGACGACCTGCTGCTTCGCCAGTCGAAAGACCTGGTATTCACCGCGTGGATCGGTGTTCAGTTGGACGGCGACCTGATGTCGGGCTTCTTTCGTAGATGCCGTCTTGTCATAGGCAGACCGGACCGCAACGATCGTTTCTTTACCATATTGCTCGGCGACATGTTTCGTCACCCGGGCACGTACGATTTGTTCAAACGTCTCATCCTGTTCCTGCTCAAGAAAAAACCAACCGATGCCGCCGATCATTCCTAATAAGAGTAGTGCCAGTACCGTCTTTCGCATTTCGAACGCCCCGTTTCCGTTTTGTTCTCTTTAGACAGAATTCGCTTTTTATTAAAGATCCCCTGCTTTTTGAAGAAAAGCAAGGGAAGAAAGGAGGTCGTCATTTGTCTTCTCGCACTGTCCCTTTAGTTTTTCGTTTGTTATTAGCGGGATTGATTTTCGTCAATCTGCTGAACACCACCGTCCTTGATCTGCCGCGATTGACGCTCGTAACGAATATTCTACTTGTGCTGGTTGCATTCTTCTTTTTCATCCGCTTGCTGAAAAATTATCAGAATAAAAAAAAGCCGTGAATCCATTCCTCTTTCAGGAATCGGGTTCACGGTTTTTTGTGATCATTGATTCAATTCTTCGACTAGATTCTCCTGGTTCCGCCTTGTCGTGAACCAGATCAGTCCAAATACCAACACGATAAGTCCGACAACCGTCATGTTGATACTCGTCAAGTCCAGCGCGATGTTTCCGCCATCGACGCGTGAGATCAAGAAGGTGGTGCCAATCCCGGTGACGAGTCCGAATCCGATGCCGCTACCGATGAAAATCAGCATTTGAATCAAAATCAAACGTCGGAGCGACGACCGGGTCAAGACCAACGTCCGGAGTAACGCATACTCGCGTCGTTTCGTCGCCAAATAATTTAATAACGAATTGGCGAGACCAAACCAGACGGATACACTCATGACAGCCAGCGCGACGATGAAGACAATCCATCGTTCTTGCAGTTGCTGATTCGCTAGGTTGACGGATGTCTCATACCGGTTCAACTGGAGCGTCGGATAACGTGTCGTCAGTTCCTGCAACACGGCCTGTGTCTGCTTCGTGTCGGCTGCATCGATATACAGTGCACCAAGCCGGTCTTCAGAAGTACGGATCGACGACCGCCAGTCGAACCAGGCGTCCGTTGGTAAGTCCGGGTCAATCTGACCGACTTCAAATCTACCAATCGAGAAGGTGCCCGTTTCTCCATCTATAAAACGCCCCACCTCAAGACGGTCACCCACTTCCAACTCATTCGCTTGCGCAAATGCTTTAGAGACGATGAATTGATCGTTTTCTAAAGAGCGAACGGGTTTACCAATTGCGTCAAGTTTTTCAAGGTCTGTCAATGCGTAATTAAAAGTAATGGTGTGATCTGATTTGATGATTTCAAGTCCACTTACCGGAGAAACGAATGTACTTTTTGCTTCCGGCAACTCCTCTTCGATCGTCTGTGTCAGTTCAAGTGGATCAGCTTTTGTCCCTTCAATCAAGCGGCTTTTCAGGACCAGTTCCGTCGGATATTGTGTCTTCAGATAGGTCAGCTCATTTTGTTTAATTGTCTCAATGAAGGTCGAACCGAGGACAACAACAACCAGCAGGATTTGGACGATCAGCATCAGCAACGCGTTTTTCCGTATTTGCGGCAAGACACTCCGAACAGCCACAAACGTCGTCGGTCCAGCCACTTTTTGAAGCAACGGTTCAATTCGGACCAACAGCCACTTCAGCAACAATGGCGTTGCGCTGTACATCATCAGAAGAAAACTGATAGTCGACACGAGATACCCACCAGCTCGGTGATTGTCTGTTTGCGCGAGAATCGTCGCATATAACAGTGCCCCTGCTGTGAGTGCGACGAAAAATTTAACGAAACGTCCCCGGAGCCGCGACGCTTTTGGTTCATCATGATTTTGGCGCATGACATGGAGCGGCAGAATCCGCCGGTTGCGGTAAGCAGCAGCACTCAGCAATAAGAGAATCAACAGGCTGCTGCCGACTGTAACGAGAAAGGCCAATTGCCCATCAAACGGAATGACCGCTCCTTTCAGCGCAAACAGTTCCCGCCACTGCTCCTGCAGGACACTGTAAAACAATCCGCTTAACAAGAAAGCCATCAGAGCTCCGGCGCAGACAATCAGACTCGATTGGATCATGAAGATTTGGAACAATTGCCGCGTCGTCGCCCCAAGCGTCCGCATGATGGCGAACTGATACCGGTGTTTGCGGAGAAAGACATCAAAATTCGTCATCAGGATAAACGCGGAGACGATTAAAATCAGTCCGGCAATGATGCCGACATAGACCTGCATGGCCGAGACACCGTTGACGCTCGAAGTTTCGGTTTCGGCAAGTTCGACGCGCAGGCCAGATATGGCTTGTGTCAGTCGATCCGCATAGGCAACGACATCCGAATCCTTTTCCAACTGAACCAAGACATATGTTGCAAGACCTTCTTGCCCGACGGTTGCATTCAATTCTTTGACATCAGCATACGACATCACTAGCGTATCCGGTGCTGCTCCGCTCGCTGATGCGTCCGGCTGGATTTCAATCACGCGGTACTTGTTACCTGCAATCGTGAGTGTCTGTCCTACTTTGACGTTATAGGCTTTGGCCAATCCCGCATTCGGAATGACCTCGCCCCGCCCCACTGATTGCTTAAAATGATAGCGGCTTTTGGCGAGCGAATCATTTTTTGTCCCGATCGTATAAACATCCGCTGTCGTTTGTCCGGTGACCGTCAAATTCGTAATCAAAATCGGTGAAATCTGCCGGGTCTGTTGATTTCCTGTCAGACGGGCCAAAAAGGATTGATCGATGATTTTGGTTTGTCCACTTTGATAGCCGACCGATAAATCCATCTTGCCATAGAGCCGCTCGATATCGGCTTGAACCGACGCCTGACTTTGCGAAACAAACAAGACCATCGACAGGACAAGTAAAATCGAAATCAATACGCTGCCGATTGAGGTCAGAAGAATCATCGGACTTTTCCGGTATAATTTCAGTGCCAATCGGAACAAATGCTGTTTCTCCTGCTTCATACCGACCTCACGTAGCGCTCGAACGTCTCCATGATTGGTCCAAGTTCTCCGGTCGACGGCTGATCGGCTACGATTCGTCCGTCGTGGAAGTACAACACCCGATCGGCGTAAGACGCGACCTGCGCATCATGCGTGACGAGCAGGATGCTGGTCTGTTGTTTTTTGTTCAGCGCCTTCAGCAGCGTCATGATTTCCGTCGACGTCCTGAAATCAAGATTCCCGGTCGGTTCGTCCGCCAAAATGATTGGCGGCTCTGTAATCAATGCCCGGGCAATTGCCACCCGTTGTTGTTGACCGCCCGACAGTTCGGTCGACCGATGTTTCGCCCATCGTGAAAGTCCCACATGTTCGAGAAGATGTTCTACCCGTTGCCGGATTGTCTTCGCATCAGTACCGGCAAGCATTAACGGCAGTGCCACATTTTCTGAAACCGTCAAATCGTCGAGCAGATGGAACGATTGAAAAATAAAGCCGATGTTTTGTTGCCGGTACAAGGTTGCCGCCGGTTCCGTGAAGATTTCGCGTTGCGCTTCATCCCGCAACCGCAACGTACCGCTTGTCGGCTGATCAAGTGCTCCGAGAATGTTCAACAAGGTGCTTTTACCTGAACCGCTCGTGCCCATGATGGCAATGAATTCCCCTTCCTGCATCGAAAACGAGACATCGTCGAGTGCATGGATCGTCTCCGTTCCCCGTTGATACGTCTTTGTCATATGTTGAATTTGCAATAATGTTGGTGTCATCCCATTCTCCTTTTTATGTATATTTCACACCTATAATACCATTAAAAGGATATTCAGCACTTGCGTAATTTAAAATGAAGATTCCAAGCATTTATTACTAGAAATTTAGTTTTGAACCTAAACCGACGTGGAATATCTAACCATATGTAATATAACCTGCCTCTGACATTGATTTTGTACTTCTATTTCTTTTCTACCCCCACATCGACCATGCCCCTCGCGCTATGTAAGGAGGAACTGAATATGGATGCAGATCGAACACAGACGATGCAGACGACAAACGTCCGTTTAATACTGGGAGCTGTTTTGTTGATCGCCGGATTTTATGCCCTCGCTTCTTTCAGCTGGGCCTGGTGGGGATTGTTCATCGGAGGTGGGCTGGCGTGGCTGATTGCTTTTCAGAGAGACAGTAAACTCGCCTTCTCCCGTCCACGCAAACTTTGGCTGATTCCTGTCGGCGCCATCGTCTATCTCGTCACTGCCACGCTGACCGGATTGCTTGCATCAGCAATCGGCTTTGATTGGGCCGCCAATCCGGGAGTCGGGCACCTGAATCAATTGATCTTCATGTTGCCGTTCATGCTGATGGGAGAAGAATTGCTCGGAATCGGCATTTTGGAAGGTTTGCGGAGTAAAGGACTGTCCTTCTTACTCAGTTCGCTGATCAGTGCACTTATTTTTGGCTTGATGCATGTCTTTTCCTACTGGGACGGCTCCGTCTTCTCGACAGTCGCCCACGTGCTTTTGCTTCAAGGTGTCGCTCGTTTAATCTTCAATTACGTCTACTTGAAGATGGGACGCAGTATCTGGGGTTCTTGGCTGACCCATCTCCTGGTCGATCTCATCGCGCTCGCCCGTTGAGACCACTTCACCACTCGCTCGAGTCGCATGGAATGTCTTATTTTTTTATACGACAAAGGGTGCCGGCTTTGATTCCGGCACCTCTTTTTGTATGCCCAGACAAATAGAACGCCTTTACTTACCCGCCTTGCGGTACGTCAAACCGATGAACTGTGACTTCTGATTAAACAGTTTCCGGTACGACATGTAACCGACGAGTACGGCGGACGTTGCTGCCGTCGTCAGCAACAGGAATAAAATCAATAATTGATAGAGGACCGCTTCCATCGGATTGGCCCCGCCGATGATCAGTCCGCTCATCATTCCGGGCAGTTGAACCAAGCCCATTGTCTTCTGCGCTTCAATCGTCGGAATCATGCTCGTCCGGATGGCACTCTTGAGGCTTGTATCGATGGCTGTTTTCGTATCACCGCCAAGCGATAAAATCAGTTCAATGATCTCGTCGCCCCGTTCGACCTCGTCCTTGAACTTATTTAGAAATAAGAGTGACAAAATCATACAGTTTCCAATCACCATCCCACTGATCGGAATGACTTGCTGGGCTTCAAACGGAATGATGTTCAGTCCGAGCATCAGACCCATCGTCAGGACTTCGACCGAGACCAAGGTCGCAAGGACAATCCACTGGATACCGGGAATCCCGTCACCTTTACGGATGACGTTCAGTGTCGCTGCACCGATCATCAACAGAATCATCAGCAGGATGTAGATCGGACTGTCACTCTCAAAAACAAACGTCAGGATATAGCCGATGATCAGCAACTGAATGATCGAGCGGACAGTCGCGATCAGGATGTCTTTTTCGAGACCGAGTTTCAGTGTAAAGGCGAGAATCAGTGGAATCGCAATGAAAATCAAGGAAGTTGCCAACTGGACGTAACTCATGACAACTCCCCCTTTAGGAACGCCTGAATGTCCGAACGTGCTCCGTCCGGTTCAAGCAGCGAGACGTTGCCCTGCTCGAGCAGTTGTCCGTCTTTCAGGAACCAAACGTCTTCACTGACACGCCGTGCCTGATCGAGATCATGCGTGATCCAAATGACGGTCACTTGGAGTTCCCGTTGCAACCGTTGAATCAGCTGCTCGATTTCCTTGACCATCCGAAAGTCGAGACTGGACGTGATTTCGTCGAGTAACAACACATCCGGTCGATTAACGAGCGTCCGCGCAATCGCGAGCCGGCTCCGTTCACCGCCCGACAATTCTTTGACCGGTTGGTTCAGGTCGACATGCAAATCGACCAATCCCAGTAAGCGATTGGCTTCGTCTGTCGCCAGCGTCTCGTGAAAAATTGTTTTCGGTAAGCTGAGATTATCGCCGACCGTTCCCGGTAACATCGGCGCACTTTGAAACGCCATCCCGATTTTTTTCCGGAGTTCAACGAGGTCCAGTTGTTCTAAATCTTCACCACGGTAATAAACCCGTCCCCCGTCCGGCGAGATCAGCCCGTTCATCTGCTTTAAGCAGGTGGATTTTCCGGCACCACTTGGTCCGACGAGCGTCGTGATTTTGCCTTCCGTGAATCCTCCCGTGATGCCACGGAGTATGTGTTTGTACTGGACGTTTTCAAATGTAATGATCGACACGTCTGCTTCACCTGACTTTCTGATTTCTAGTAATCGACTATGAAACGGGTATACCCAACATGACAAAACCATACAACGCATCAATGCGTTGTATGGTGATGGACGTCTTATTTGGCTTCTTTTGGATCAATCAACGGCCGTACTTCCATCCGCCAGCCGTACTGCTCCGCTTCCTCAATCTGAGTCGTCGGATGGAGCAGCGCCAAATCGACGGCCTGCTCCAAATCAACCGCTTCAAAGACAACCAAACTGCCGATCTGCTCCGTTTTATCCGGGTTCGGTCCGTCCTGATGATGAATCTGTCCGCCGAGGAGCCGGGCCCGTTTCGTCTCCGCTCCCGGATGCCACTCATACAAGACGTTCGTTTTTGTAAAAAAGTCTTCCAACGGTACATTACAGCGTTCCATGACGGCATCGAGCTCTTGTTGCGAGGACTGATTCATATTTTCTGCATCGTAATAGCCGATGAATAGAAATAACATCCAATCCCTCCTAGTTTCAAGGCTTTCGTGACTCGTCGCTCTTACTTGAAATACCCTGTTTTCAATGGAAATAATCGCGTTCAAAACAAAACACCTTGTCTCCAATGGAAACAAGGTGGGCTAACCTAAAATTTTGAGACAATATAAAACACCTTCGGAGTGGTACACTTTTAAAAAGTACTAACATCGGAGGTGTTTTTGCATGGGCAAAAACGTATATTCAAGTGAAGTGAAATGGGCGGTAGTCAAAGAAAAACTCAGTGGTGAGCTAACGACGAAAGAGATTATGGAGAAGTACGGAATCAAAAACAAATCGCAAGTCGAAACATGGATGAGATGGTATCGGTCTAATGAACTCTATCGATTCGATCAGCCGATTGGAAAACAATATACCTATGGACATGGACCAGATTCTGCGAGTGAGTATGACAAGAGAGAACGACAAATATCTCATCTGAAGATGGAAAACGAGATCTTAAAAAAGTACATGGAGATCGAAAGAGAGTTGAGAAAGAAGCAGTCATAAAAATTGTAGAGTTTCTTCGGGGGAAATATACAGTCATCGCTATTCTTAGTGCTTTGAATGTATCAAGAGCAAGCTATTACCGTTGGATTAAAGAATCTGTGAAAGCACCTTCGGTGCTAGAAAAAGCCATCATTGAACTAAGTAAACAGACGAAGTATCGGAATGGACATCGNTATTACAGCAAATCTATCAGTTGAAAGCCAATCGGAATACCGTACAGAAAATCATGCAAAAACACCATCTCCAATGTCGGATCAAGCCGAAACGAAGATGGAAGTCTCAAGGTGAGCGCATCATAACGGCACCGGATCTTATCAAGCGTGATTTCACAGCAAGTAAACCGAATCAGAAGTGGGTGACGGATATCACCTATATCCAATACGGCAGCACGACGAAATATCTTTCAACTATCATGGACCTATTCAATAACGAAATCATTGCCTATAAGTTATACGAGCATCAACAAACGCCTCTTGTGATCGATACGTTGAAGATAGCGCTTGAGAATCGAAACTACCCCGAAGGGGTCATCCTTCATTCGGACCAAGGAAGTGTCTATACGTCATACGCTTTTCAAGAATTCGTTAAGAGGAATCACCTAACAAGCAGCATATCTCGTAGAGGAAACTGTTGGGACAACGCAGTTATCGAATCGTTCCACTCTAATTTAAAGTCCGAGGAGTTTCAGTACGTCAAATTTAATTCACTAAGAGACCATGAGGTCTCTGAACGCGTTATCAATTACTTAAATTACTATAACGAAGAACGAATTCAAGAAAAATTAGGCTACCTGACACCAAAAAAATATGGTGTACTGGCAGCCTAATCAAGGTGTTTTATGTGTGTCTTATATTGCTAGGTCAGTCTAATGTTCAGGCAACGGAGTGAAGCTTTTTTAGTCTTGGATGGACGGCTCGGCTGGTGCCGCAGGACGGCGTCCCCAGACGAGATAAACGACCGGTCCGAGATAGTTGACGAGAAAAATCAGGATGCCCCACAACCATTTTGGTCCGCGGGTGCGCGGACGTTTCCATAAGTCGACATAAGAGACGACTAGTAACAGGAATTCAAGGATATAGACGACAGCTTTGACGTATGGCTTGTCTTTTAGACGCAATGGATTTACCTCCCAGTAGCTGGTTAACTGACGAACAAACGATCATGGTAGTTTTTTAAAATCAATCGATCCTGATCAATCGTAAACCCGTACCTTGTAAAACACTCGGCCGAGACGCGACCGCCGTAAGAGATGGCAGTGAAATCCCCGCTGACCCGGTAATGGGTGTACTTCTGTTCGATATCTTGGATTAACGCCTCTAATAACAGACCCCGTTCACCGAGTCCTTCTTCCCGGACATGGATGTCGAGCAGGGAAAACTCGGCCAGTTCGACGGAACCGAACAGGCGTGTCGACAGATGTTGGATCGTCATGTGCGAACGTTTCGACAAGACGGTTTTTTTCGCCTGACGGTTTTCGAGTAAGGTGACGTAATAGCCGAACAGCGGTGCTTGAATGTTTCGTGTCACTTGAACGACTTGCTGTTGATTGTTGTAAGCAAGTCCGACGATTTGTTCATTTGGATGATGCGGTATGTCAATCATGCGCTTGGTGCAGACCGTTTGCCAGTCCTGCTTGGGAATCCATTTTAATTCAAGCACCCGAGGGGATTTGAAAAATTTCACGTGGGGAAAAGCCTCCTTTAACATAATCAGTGCTTTAAATATACACTTTTTGGTAATTGGAGGGAAGGTCAGAAACGTTACCGTTTTGTGACAATCGTGCAAAAAGGGGACGAATAAGGGAAGAGACGGAAGCCGGAGGAAAATTACATCGCGGGGCGGAGGAGGGAAACAAAACAAAAGACGTATAGTGAAAGCAGTAAACAAAAGGAGTCGTACATAATGAAAAAGAAAACCATCTTCTTCGGGAGTATGTTGGTACTTGGACTGGCAGTGGCGTGGTGGTCACGCGGGGGAGCCGAACCGGTCTTTAAGAAATCGTATCCGGTCCAAGCGACCAGTGAACACTATGAAGGAACAGTAGTCTGGCCGAAAACAAACAATCAACAACAACAGGCAGGTGAAGCGAGCGGTGTCGCCGTTGGACCAAATGGAGACATCTATTACCTGCACCGGGCAAACGGGACGTACGGCAGTAAGGCGATGATCAAAGAGGCAACGATCGTCGTGCTCGACGGCGAAACGCGGACTGTCAAGCGGACGATCGGTCAGAATTTGTTTCAATCCCCGCATGGGTTGGAAGTTGATGACGCCAACAACATCTGGGTGACGGACATCAGCTTAAACCAAGTCTTTAAGCTGAATCCAGAAGGCGACGTTCAAGCGGTTTATGGACAAGCATATCCGTTCGGAACGGAAGCGGGTCTTCGGATTCGCAACAAGTTGCCGAACTTTCCGGTCCGGTTGAACGCGTATCTGTTTGCCCGTCCGACCGATGTGACGGTGTTACCGGACGGTTCGTTTGCAGTCGCGGACGGGTACCGCAATCACCGGATTGCGAAATTCGACCGGACCGGCAAGTTCGAGTGGGAAGTCAATCAATTGGGTTCGGCAGACGGTCAACTCAATTTGCCGCATGGCATCAGTAGTGACGACGCGTCGAACTTGTATGTTGCCGACCGCAACAACGCCCGGATTCAAGTATTTGACCGATTCGGTCGTCATCAGCAGACATGGGATCAACCGGAACTCGGTCGACCGTATGGGGTCGAGGTCGGGCCGGACGGAAAGGTGTATGTCGCTGACGGCGGTGACTATTTGAATAAACGGACAGTGGACGCCCGCAGTCAAATTGTAGTGCTCGATCAACAAGGTACGATTCTGGAGCGATTCGGCAGCTTTGGCACAGAGCCTGGTCAGCTGCGGATTGCCCACGATCTGGCTGTTGCGGACGACGGAACGATTTTTGTCGCGGAATTAATGAATAAGCGGCTGCAACAGTTTACTCCCTCATCCGAATTAAGCCAAAGCAACTGAATCAAATGGTATACCTCAAGGTAACTGGTGTTCCAGTTCCTGTTTCTGACGGAAGTGATGCCGGGTATGCATTTCGATCAACTGATACCATTCACGGGCGTTCAGCCAACCGAACCCACCGTGTTTCGTTTTCGAGGTTGGATCAATCTGATCAAGTCGTGCCGACCAGTCTTCCATTCGTTCGACCAGTTGAACAAGACGGTGTCTTAACTGATCGGCACTGTCGGTATTGTTCGGTGGAGCATTCATCTCGTCCGGAAGCCTGATTTTGACGGGCGGAAAGGCAGCTTGTCGAAACAACTCTTCGCCATACGGCGTTTTTCCGGCAGTTGAGCGAGTGGTGCATGAAGCACAGGCTTCGACTTCGTCCAGATATTCGTGAGCGACCAGCAAGATGTGGTCATACATTTGACCAAGCGACCAGACACCCGGACGTGAAATGTAGTGCAATTCGTCTTCCGAATACCGATCGAGTTCTTGGTGCAGGTGAAGCAGACAGTCGATTCCTGTCATGGGAAGTCCTCCTTCGGCTGAAAATCAGCAGGTTTCTTGACTATATCCTGACCGGCAACGGTCTAAACGAACCAAACAACAGGGACCACAAGGAGAAATCCTCGTGGCCCCTGTTGTTGTAGAGTTAAGAGACTTTGGATTCTTCTTCGACCGTCAGCGTGTACAACGTCCGTTTCGTACGCTTCAAGACAATCGGTAACGTGATCAGTCCGATCAACAGGAAGCCAAGCGAAAAGACGATGTAGGTCGAACGGATCGAGAAGACTTCGGCGAGCATCCCGATCGATAACGTCAGTCCGATGACAAAAACCGACTCGGCGACGTTGAGGACGCCGGAGAAGCGACCCATGATGGAAACCGGGACATTGTTTTGATAAAACGACAAGAAACCGGTGTTGGCAAACGATAAGGCGAACGTCAGCAGGAAAAAGCCGACCGCTGCCACGAAGAAGCTGTTCGACGTCGCAAACAGCAGGTAACCGACCGGTGTCGTGACAGCACCGAAGCCGATCAAGAAACGTAGGCTGAGCCACTTCGTACACGTCGCGTTGATGATGGAGCCGGCGATGATCCCGACGCCGGCGATACTGACAAGGAAGCCGTATGTACTTTCAGAAAACGCCAGCACCCGTGTCGCGAATGAGGCTTCGAGAGAATCGAGACCGGACATGAAAATCGTCATCACACAAAACAGACCGTAGACGAGTGTGATGTATCGGTGCTTGTGTGTAAACCGCAACGTCTCTTTCCAGTCGTCGGCAATCATCCGCAAGCTGAGGCGTTCCGTCTCGGCAAACGTCGTTCGTTTCTCCAAATCCGGCAGGGAAAACAGGATCAGGGCGGACAAAGCCAACGCACCGGCATTCATATAGATGGCAAATGCCGGTGAGCCGATAAGGAACAGGAGACCGGCAATCGTCGGTCCGAGAATGAAGCCGCAGGATTGAATGAAGTTTTTTAAGGCGTTAAACCGTTGCCGGTTGTTGTTCGAAACGAGTTTCGTCATGTAAATCAGGGAAGCGGATTCGAACAAGGAACTGCCCATATTGATCAAAAAGACGAGGGCATAGAGGACAAACAACGAATCGATAAACGGAAGAATCGCAATCAGGACAGCTCGAGACACGTCAAGAAGCACCATCATGTTTCGTTTGTCGACCCGGTCAATCAGGCTTCCCGACCAAAAGCTCGTCAACAGGGCAGCGATCGGGACAAGCATGTAGAGGACGGAGACGGCAAATGCCGAATTCGTCCGGTCGAGCACAATCAAGTTCAGTGCGATGAAGTAGACCCAGGCGCCAAGATTCGAAATCCCGACACTCGTCAATAATAAAGCAGGGTGTTTCCATGTTTTAAAATCCATCCAGCATCGCCCCCAAAGTCCATCTGTTTTGATAATTGTTTTTTGAATATATAGAAATTTATTACAATTGATATTACGGGATAGGGGGAAGCAATGCAAGAAGAAAATGGAAAAAGCCATCCGATAGATGGCAAGAGATGAAATCATTAAGCGATGAAATAATCGAGTGTTGCAAATAAGCTCGTCAAAATAAAACAGAGCAGCAACAAGGAAAATAATACAATCAAATCAAGATGACGGCGGAGTCCATTCACAAAAAGAAAGAACAGCGTCCAGTAAGCGACAAACAAGGTGAGAATGACAGCGAGGACAAGTGCGGAAATCGGGACTGAATTTGCGACTTCAGTCCGAAACGATGGACTCGTAATCGCATAAAATGTAAACACAAACGTCGGAATTGCACCGAGGTAAAGAAGCCATTTTGGAAATTTCATCTAAACATTATTCCTTCCCGAACAAATAAGATAACTTAATTATAAAAGGGTATACTTGTAAATGAAACGTACAAAATTGTAAGGGAGAGTCCGGTTTACCGGCACATCGTACTGTACTTAATTGCAGAAGAAGATGTTCCATTGATTAAACGATGTTTGAAAGATCCGGAAGTACTGAGGCTGACGGGACGTAAAACAGATTTTGACCGGCCGACTCTTGACAGGGGAACGTTGGTGTTCATCTTCAGTTAAAAAGACAGCCTGTCACACTCCTGAAAAATCGGAGTGACAGTGCTGCCTTTTCGTTTAGCCTTGTTTTCGGTTTGATTTTGTTTCTTCTTCTTCGTCATCTTCCCAGTTAAAGGTTAAATCAACCCGTCTGCCGACGAAAGAGCGTAAGAAAAGAAGAAAAGTCGTAATCGGAAGCATCAACCACCAAGAATTCGTAAAGAAAAGAGAATCAAACGAATCAATGAAGACGATCGTATGTGTGACGTAAATCCACATAAAAAAGGAACTGACAAATAAAATCGTTTCCGAAGTTGTAATGAACTCGCGTTTTGGTTTAAACATGAGGACCCTCCAATAATAGACTAAGAACGTATGGTTTCAGTCGCTGATTGTGTAGCTGCGATGTGCTGTTCATCCTGTTGATTCAATAAAATCGTCCGGTTGCGGCCTTGTTGTTTCGCAGTGTATAAAGCGTCATCTGCCAGTGTGTTCATCCGCTGGATCGGTATACGTTTTCCATGGGAAATGCCGATCGAGGTCGTGATTTCAATGGCCGGGAAACCGTCGAGTTGAAAACGTTCCGTCGCAATCCGTTCGCGGATCCGGTTGGCGACTTTGACGACTTTTTGCGGAGAAAGATCGTAAACGAGAATCATAAACTCCTCACCGCCGATCCGTGCGGTAATATCATGCGGACGGGTTTCTTGTTTTAAAATGTTCGCAAACTGTTGCAAGACAAGATCGCCGTTTCCATGACCGTATGTATCATTGACATGTTTAAAGTGATCGATATCGAGCGCAAGGACATTGTAAATTCGTCCTTCTTGTTCCAGTACGGCGGTCCGGGCATCCCAAACCCGGCGATTGTACAATCCAGTCAAATGATCGAGTTCAGCTGATTTTTTGTACAGTTCGACTTGCCGGTTCAGCGTCTGAAAATCAAGGGTCAGCAAGCTGGAAAGAATACCGACGGCAAGCCCGATTGTCCATGTCGACAGTAGCAAGCGAAGTGCTGCATCACTTAAGCCTAAGTTGATCAATACCGCTATAGTGACCATCGATAAGGCCCAGACGTTCAAAGCAACGTTTTGACGGAACGGTCGGTTCAAGAACGTACGGTGAATAAAAATCATACCGGCGCTGATTGCCAAAATCGCGACAAAGGCGACGAAGGCTTGCGGCGTGACGCCAAATAAAAAGCGAGAACTGGCGATGATCAATGTCGCGATGATCAGCGGAAAGCGGATCCCGTAAAACGCAAGCAGAACAAGAGGCAGGTGCCGTAAATCCATACGTAACGATTCATTGACTTGAATCCCCTTAAACATCAAAAGCACGCCGAGCAGTCCCGTTAAAAGTCCGATGATGATGGACTTGGCCGGATAAGAGGAAAAACGGGTAGAATGAATGACTTTCGAGATGATATAAAATCCTGTGAACGCGATACAGGCATTGATCAACAGCTCGACAATGAACATGATTTTCCACATCCTTGACCTTGATACTTTTACGATACCATTCTGACAAAAGTTGTCAATCAGAAAGGAAGGCAGACTATCAGTTATGACAAAACTAGAAAAAGAGAGGGAGATAGCTTTTGTCTGGGACGGATTCTTCTCTACTGGAATTATATCGCGAATAGATTCAAGGAAATAGTCTACTTTTCTCTTCCATCCTGCTATACACTACAAACAAGAATGTTGGAAGGGAAGTGGGGAACAATGACTGGACAAACGAAAGTTCTTGATGGGGGACCGTTTTTGCACGGAACAAAAGCCATTTTGCATGTCGGGGATCAGCTGCAGATCAATCACGCATCCAACTATCAGGAGAAACGATCGAATTATATCTACTTCACGGCGACGCTGGAAGCTGCAAAATGGGGAGCCGAGCTCGCAAAAGGTGACGGGAAAGAGCGGATTTATCTCGTAGAGCCGCTCGGAACGTTCGAAAACGATCCGAACTTGACCGACCAACGATTTCCCGGTAATCCGACGCGATCCTATCGGTCGAAGGAACCACTCGTCGTCATGGCGGAACTCGGCGTATGGCAGCGACACTCGGACGACATGATTCAGCAAATGAAAAACTCCCTCGCTAAGTTGACGGCAGAAGGAAAGAATGTCATTTTGGATTGATTGATACACAAAAAGGCGTGATGAAATTTGTCAGTCTTCGTTTGGATACTATGATTTGCAGGAAGGGTACACCGGCTACAAGACAAGAGTTTCCGTTTGACGCATGATCGTCGAGCAGAGTCATTGCCGTGAGACAGCTGTTGTTCTGTTTAAATTAATTGTTTTTCGTTCGACATTCCACCGCCAGCCGTCGAATTTCAGCTGCCATCGCCGGATTGACCGACTGGATCTGTTCAAGCCAGTCGAGCAGCGCAAGTGCCGATTCCGGTACGCGGGCATATCCTTGCAGCACGTCAGCAAACCGTTCCTGTGCCTGTGGGAATCGTTGCTCGGCCCGGCGTTCATTGCCGTACTGATCCGGATAATAGTCGACTTCCGGCTCGAGCAGATGAAGGACGGACAGGAGTTGGGAAAAAGCATGCTGTTCGACAAGCTGGAGACTGGATAATCGTTCACCGCGGGCGTACCGACATAAGCCGACATACAGATTTGTCAACGCTTCATTTAGTGCAAACTCAAGCGTATCCCGCCGAATCGAGGGTGGTGTTTGTCTAGAGACGGTCAAATCTGCTCCGGGAAACGTCGGATCTTGCCAGACGATCCGACCAGGAGAAAAGGCAATCTCCGGCATCTCATCGAGTTCAAAAATCGCGCACTCGCCGTAAATCCCGTCAGCGAACAACAACTTGAAGCCGTCGACCGTGTTTTGGAAAATGAAACTGAGCGGATGGACGGATTCGAGCCAATCCAGTTGGTCAAGGAACCGTTGTTTCCGTCCCGGTTTCGTGATGACGAAAAAATCAAGATCGGAATAATCATCAAGCCGTTCCAATTCTTGACCGACCGAGCCGAGTCCAAGCAATAACCAGGCCTCCTGTGTGTGTTCGAGCTGGTGACCGATTTGGTCGAGACGTGCGAGTAGAGTCTGTTGTCGTTGTGGCATCGAAAAGCTCCTTTTTAAATGAATGATGAGTGTGAAAGCGTTCTACTTTCCAGTCTAACCAGCTTGAGATTTCCGTCAAGGAAAGTTATCATCAAGTCATACGTACGATATCCTAAATGATGGAAGGAGATATGTCATGGATCTACTGATTGTCCTCCTCATCGGCTCCTTTCTCTTGAGTGGTCTGATGCTCTTGACGATCATCAAGGCCGTTTTTTCGGCCTATCGAAAACAAACGATTTCGATGTCAAAGGCAATCGTCATCACGCTTGGCATGGCGGCGTTCAGCATTGTTCTCGCAGGCGTTCTCCCGTATGTGTATCTTCAATTCATGTGAAAAACAGGCACGGCTTTTCGGAACAGTTGATTCCGAAGACCATGCCTGTTTTTTTTCGAACAAATGGGCGGGGCGTCCTGTTATTGGTTGATAGAAAGGAGGAAATCCCTCCTGAACCTAAAGGAGGACAACCGCATGCAACCTTACTTACGTGTCGAACATCACCTGTTACGCGACGGAGCCGCTTTTTCAACCGTCCATGAAAAAATGATTTTCCTGCTTCTTCAAAGTTATGCCGGACGGGATGGACTGGCGTTCCCGTCGCATCAGACGCTTGCGGACGGCGTTCCGTGCAGCAAGACGACCGTCAAAAATTGTCTTCAGACACTCATCGAAAAGGGACGGATCGAAAAGGTCGAACGGTTTGACCGGCATGGCGGTCAAACGTCAAACGGATACCGCATTTCACCGACGTCCCCGGACATTTCCAGACAGGACCCGGGTCAAGAGACGGCAGCCGGGGAGACGCCTGTCGCCTCCAAAGAAAAAGGGGTTAAGAAACAGTCTTTAAAAAAAGAACCACCACCACTTTACAACGGACTTGCCGAAATCATTGCCCATTTTGAGACAGAAATCGGTCGTGTCACTCCGTCGATTCATCGGCAGCTGGAGACATTGTTAAAAGAAACCAGTCCAGCTGTGCTGCATCATGCGATTGAACAGGCAACAGCGGCGAACGTCCGCAATTTCAACTATGTCAAAATCATCATCGACAGCTTAAAGGAGCGGAATTTGTTGACACAGGAGCAGATTGATCACCATGAAGCCCGACGCCGGACAACGAAAGTGAACCAATCGTCTCGTCGTAAGAAACGCAGTCGATTACCCGACTGGGTCGAGCGTGAACGCCGGCAACAGCAACAGGCAGAGGCGGAGCAAAAACAACGGTTTGAAGAAACCGTTCCCGATCAAGGAGAACTCGATTTACTATTGGCAGAACTTATTTGATCAAGGAGGACTTTATGACACCATCACTTCAGTAGTTACTCGAACAGGCCGACCGGAAACTAACGAGTAAGATGGATCCGGACGTCGTTGCCATTACCCGCGCCGTCATTACGGAACTGGCGGCAGAAGGATTGCCGATCGGCATTGCCCAGGCATTTCGAACAAAACAGGAACAAGATGACTTGTATGCGATTGGGCGGACGCGTCCGGGGAAAATCGTCACGTATGCAAAAGGCGGGACATCGAATCATAACTTTGGTGTTGCCGTCGATTTATTTGTCTATGCGGACGGTGGCAAACTAGCCGAATTTTTGGCACCGCCTGATCCGCGGTTGAAACGGATCGTCACCGCGATGAAATGCTATCAGATGCAGTGGGGCGGTGATTGGGGCAGTTTTCCAGACTATCCGCATTTTCAGCTCTATGATGCCGTCAACGGACAAACAAAACCGTTACTCGGTCCCCGTTATCCCGGCCGACCGTTGTACGCAGGGGCAACACGAATGGACCGGACACTGATCCGACTGATTCAAAAACGACTCCGGCTGCCGCTGACCGGTCAATTCGATCAGAAGTTGACGCAAATCATCGAACAGTTTCAACGCCGTCACCGGTTAGCGGCAGATGGCATCATCGGTCCTGTCACGTGGCGTCATCTGTTTGGGACACGCTGATGAAGAACCGGCATGCGGCTGTTTTCCGTCTTCTTGTTCCGTTGTACAGTGGGTTGAACTTGACCTTGTTTGCCTGCGGATATGATCCGTTGCCGTTTGAGACAACAGAAGTCGAGACGGCTGTGCTCGCTGTTCTCAGTATCGTGAGCACAGTGTATGCCTGGTGGAAAAATAACAACTTGACTCATCCGGCAGAACAAGCACAAGACTACTTGAATCAACTGAAGAAATCCAATATACGGGAAAAATAGTAAAAATACATTTGAATGTGTTGCTTCAACTGGTAATTTGTTTGAAATGTGCAGACATCGGGCAATATTTCGAATAGAGCGCTAATGGTTTGATCCTGAGATACCGATAATAAGGTAGCGTCCCGTATCGCCTTTTAGACAACAAAGGAGGCGACGGAAAAGAAAGAGGTCAGACTGAACGTGAAATTATCGACGTTGC
This sequence comes from Caryophanales bacterium, assembly GCA_902363455.1. Classification (GTDB taxonomy): domain Bacteria; phylum Bacillota; class Bacilli; order Exiguobacteriales; family Exiguobacteriaceae; genus Exiguobacterium_A. The sequence goes on from CABJAC010000001.1 coordinate 1,316,807, forward strand.
AACTATACCTGCTTCTGGCACTATTTTCCTTGATGTTTACGAGTGTTTGGAGCTACAATTCCTTCCTGAAAATCGAACAAGAAAATGACCGGATCATGACGGAAGCGATTCCGATTTCAAATGCCGCCTCGCAACTGTTTCCTTTGTTGCTTGACCAAGAGTTGACTGTCCGCAGTTATCTGTTGGACCAAAATGATCAAACCTTCCAGCAATTCAAAAACACAAATGCTGAACTCAAAGAAACGATTGCCACACTTAAAATGATGGATGAACGTCATCCTATTTTGAAACAATTATTAAAGGAAGAAGCTATGCCGTTGATTGTACAGACGGACGGTTTTTATGAACAGCAGATTCGCTGGATTCGGGATAATCAGATTGAACAGGCTGCTTTGAAACGATACAGCGGTATGGAGTACATCAATCAATTCCGGCCGATTAATGCTAAAATCAATCGAGATATCGACAAAATCATCCGTGAAGCGACGAAACGTTCCGAACAAGCATCTTCGTCCGCCAAGTGGGTCATCGCCGTCGTTGTCAGTGTCGCCGTCCTGCTTTTATTCGCGTTCCTGCAGACGTTCCGGCTCGAACGGAGCAAACAGGTGTTGATCCATCGTTCATTACATGATGCGCTTACGGGTATTCCGAACCGCCGGGCGTTTGACGAACATTTGGAAACATCATTTGTTTTTGCCAAGGAAGCCCGGACAGATGTCGCCCTCATTCTAATTGATGTCGACGAATTTAAACGGTATAACGATACGTATGGTCACCTAAAGGGAGATTGGTGCCTGCAGAAAGTAGCGGGAACGCTGAAAAAATATGCGGATGATTTTGGTCAAGTATCCCGCTATGGGGGCGAAGAATTTGCCGTCATCTTGACGGAGCAGGCGGATCAAGTCTTTCACGTCGCTGAACGTATCCGCAGTGAAATTCTTCAGCTGAACATCGAACATAGGGCCTATCAACCGTTGTGTCGTGTCAGCGTCAGCATTGGTCTCGCGGTCGTCCGTCCCCATGACCGGATGCAGGAGGGAGACTTGATTGTTCTCGCCGATCAGGCGTTGTACCGGGCAAAGTCAAGCGGTCGAAACCGGATTTCGAGTCACGAAGCCAGTTAATCGATAGACAAAAAAACTCTGAACGGCTTTTGCCGGAATCAGAGTTTTTTTGCGTCTTTACGGTCGTTTAATTATTGCAGAAGCACACAATAGGAATGCTCAGAAATCAATGGGGCTGAAATGATGAACACTGTTTTGACCGGTGAACCGTCGACTTTCGCATCCAATTGATGCAGCTGAGACCGGATCTTTCGACTCAACACATATCGGGTTTCCGTACTCAATTCGTCCATTTCAGCATCTTGTACGTGCAATAAGAGTTGAAACGGCTCGAGCGAGAAAATAGAAAAGTCGCAGTCGATTCGAGGGTGTTGAAACTGTTCATTCAAACCGTTCGTGATGAAATAGGCTTCTTGTGCTGAGATCATCTCATTTCGCCTCGCTCTCTTTCTCGAAAAAATAGTTCAAAAAATTATAAGAAGTTACTTAAGCATATAGTCTATATTACCCATTTTTTAAGAAAAATATCAGTTTTTACTTAAACAGCGCAGATAAACGATCAAGAAAGAATGAACAAGCGACACGGCAAAAAACTCACTTGTCTCCGATGTGTCTTGCCGAGGCAACGACGGACGGAATCAAATGAGCGTGCAATGGACACGGCGTAAAAAATCTTCGGTGGTCTGCTTAAAAAAAGTGAATTGATGGACCTGAATCGAAACCTGATCACCGTACCGGACTTCTAAGTAGTGCGGACTGACAGGAGACGGAAACTCAATCCGGGTAAACCATTCGGTGATCGTCTCCTCTGTCCGCCGTTGTAATGCTTTCGGCAAACGGCGATTGAACAGCAGCATATGCTGACGAATGTCTTCTGCCGGTAACTCATGAGACGGATAGTGGATCACCTGGACACGGCTTGTTACAAAATCGACCGGTTGAAAGCGCACCGGGCGGACTACTTTGATGTAGTAAACGAGTAAGCCAATGGTCATCAAGGCAAGCAGCGCGAAGATGACGGGATAAGGGGGAGCAGCGATGGCAGAGTCAAAACCGGTCCGTAAGAGCAACGGTTTGGGTTCCGCCACCTCGGCAAGTGAATCAAAAGATACTGCGTCGGAACTAGACGGTACAGGCAAAGCATCATTGTTTCCGCATCGTGTCGTACAGGAGCTGTCTGTCTGACTGTCGAAAAGAGAACTGATAGAAACCAGCAGTTGCGGAACAAAAGACTTGATCAACAAGACGATGAGCAGAACAAAAGAAAGGAGTAAACCGATTTTGAGTCGGAGTGATGTCAGCATGAAGTCACCTCTTTGTTGCCGTTAAAACAGCGGATAAATAAGTCTGCACTGAGTATAACAAATCAAGGACTAGAATATTTTGATTTTTTCAAAAAATAGTCATTATTTCCTAAAAAAATGGAGGGTTTTACATGAATCGTTTACGCACGACTTTTCAACAAGCAACGGGACAAATCAGCGGGCACGGCAAACGGAATATTGGGGTGCTGAAGACGGCTTTAGAAGACGTTACGGACGAGACAGCAAGTGATCAATACGGGACCGGTTCAATCATTCAACCGTTCGAACAAAAATTTGCGGATGTACTGGGGATGGAGGACGCCGTCTTTTTCCCGAGCGGGACGATGGCGCAACAGATTGCGCTACGGATTTGGTCGGACGAGACGGATAACCGCACCGTCGCCTATCATCCGCTGTGTCACCTCGAAATCCATGAGCAGGATGGTTTAAAGGAATTGCATCCGATCAAAACGATCCTTGTCGGGGAAGCCGATCGAGTGATGACACTGGACGAAATCAAAGCGTTGCCGGATATCGCCTGTCTGTTGCTTGAACTACCGCAACGGGAAATCGGAGGTGTCGCGCCGGCGTTCAGTGAACTGGAAGCGATCAGCCGGTATTGCCGCGAGTGGGAGATCCGCTTGCATCTCGACGGCGCACGATTGTTTGAGATGTTGCCATATTATGAAAAGACGGCTGTTGAAATTGCCGGTTTGTTCGACAGTGTCTACATCTCGTTTTATAAAGGACTTGGCGGAATTGCCGGTGCGATTCTTGCAGGACCGGCAACGTTTTGTCAGACGGCACGAATTTGGAAACGACGGTATGGCGGGGATTTAATCAGTTTGTACCCGTATATCCTTTCGGCTGATTATTATTATGAACTGCGAAAGGATCGGATGGGGCAATACTATGAGGATGCGAAACAACTGGCGGAACGGTTTAATGCGTTGCCGGGCATTCACACAACACCAAAAGTTCCGGTTTCCAACATGTTTCATCTGCACTTTTCCGGTCAGGCGGCCGATGTTTCACCAAAATTGGAAAAGATACAGGAGGAAACGGGACTCGGGTTCGCAGGTTATCTTGTCGACAAAGACGGGTATTGTTCAACAGAAATCAGTGTCGGTGATGCGTACGCACAACTTGATGCGCAAACAGTGGACGCCGGATTTGAACGGCTTCGGCAGGTCTTTTCTTAAATCGTTTTGTTGACGGTTGTCGGATGAAGCTGTTGGTAAGTCGTGATTTTTTCCGTAATCATCTGTTCCGTCCGGATGAGTTCCGCGAGCTGATCGCGCACGTTCTGCTGATGGGCTTCGAGCAGACGGAGCCGTTCGTGTGTCGTATCGTGCGTTTCGGACGAGGCGAGAAACAGTTCGACGTACTCCCGGATCTGATCAATCGGCATATGTGTTGCCCGAAGGCGCAGGACAAAGCGCAGCCAAGTAAGTTGAGTCTCGTCATAGCGCCGGACACCGTTTGCCGTCCGGCTCGGGAACAGCAACCCCTCTTTTTCGTAATAGCGGATCGTATGGGCCGTCGTTTGCGTCAATTGGCTGATCTCTGAAATTGTATACATGTTTCATCACCTTTCTTCCTTGACTTAGAGTTCACTCTAACGTGTAGACTTTCACTATACCAAACAGAAATGGGGAATTACAGATGAAATACACAGTCATTACGGGTGCCAGCTCAGGAATCGGATACGAAACAGCGAAAGTGCTCGCGCAAAAAGGGAAATCGCTGGTCCTCGTCGCTCGTCGGACGGATGAACTTGAAAAATTACGCGATGAAGTTAAAGCACTCGCACCGGACACGGATGTCATCTTACGGTCCGTCGATTTAACGGAATCGGCCAATGTCCATGAACTGTATGAGTCATTAAAAGACCTCGACATCGAGACGTGGATCAACAATGCCGGATTCGGTGATTTTGACAACGTCAAGGACGTGTCGGTCTCAAAAATCGAGAAGATGCTCCGCCTGAACATCGAAGCGTTGACGGTCTTAACGAGCCGGTACGTCCATGATTACCACAATGTCGACGGAACAACGGTCCTGAACGTCTCGTCCGGCGGCGGCTACCGGATCGTCCCGAACGCCGTCACGTATTGCGCGACGAAATTCTACGTCAGTGCCTATACGGAAGGACTGGCGCAGGAACTGAAAAACTCCGGTGCGAAACTGCGGGCAAAAGTGTTGGCTCCTGCTGCAACGGAAACAGAATTTGCTGACCGGTCACGGGGGGAAGCTGGATTCGATTACAGCAAACATGTCGCCAAGTATCATACGGCGGCGGAGATGGCCGGATTCCTTGATCAGTTGCTCGACAGTGACGCGATTGTCGGCATCGTAAACGCGGAAGATTATTCATTTGAACTGCGTGGACCACTCTTCACGTATGTGGGTGCAAACAACTAAATCAGACAAAAGCCAGCTTCCGTATGCGGAAACTGGCTTTTTTTATGTCTGAGGCGGATGAAACCTGTATGTAGTCCATCTCAGATCAGAGGTATTGCAAATGTCGACGATAAACTGACGACTAAGAACAGCGCGTAGCTGAAAAATGTAGTTTTCGGGCTGCCGTCGGTCCGAATTCCAAGAATCGAAAACAGACTGATTGCACAAATGGTAAGAGTCGATAATAAAAACGATTGATGGGAATCAACTGAAGGGATCAGGGACTGGGCAAGATGTGCCAGACCAAGCGGCAAGACGATCAGTAAAAAGTAATAGCCGAGCCGTGCTTCAGATGGATGGTCCGTCGATTCGTGAGGGGTGACTGTTCGTGTATGCATTCTCATGGCTCTTCACTTCCTTCTGTTCTCAGTATAGTAGACTTGTCCCAAATTGTTCGTTACAGTCCGATGAGAAGTCGATAACAAGATTAATCGAATATGACGAACAGATGTCGGGAAAACACGAGGCTGTAAAATATGGAAATGATTCTGTTCTTTTTATGTAAAAAAGTGTAAAATGGGAGCGGGTGAAAAATGACTGAACAGCTGATGGATGTGAAGGAGGGGACCAAATGCCACGCCTGTTTCGTTATTTTTATATATCCGACTTGATTGCGATTGTCGGTGCGAGTATTTCATATATCGCCATCTACTGGACGTGTGCGAAGCTATTGTCGCCGGCGGCCGTTTCCTTAGTGATTGGTGCCGTTTTTGTCATTCGTTTTGTCAGTTCCAGTTTGCTCGGTCCGTGGATTGACCGGATCGAACCAATCCGGTTACTGAAAACAACAGTACTGGTTCGGTGCTTGTTACTTACGGCGGTCTGGTTCATCTTGACACAAACAGATGCGTTGCTTCTGCCGTTGCTTTGTCTGCTCGCTGTCCAAACCGTGCTGCAAGTCGTCGGGGGAAATACAGCGTTTAAAGTCGTGACGCGGATTGTGGTATCCGAACGATTACCGGTCGCCAATGCTTACTTGAGTACGCTTGACCGGATCGGGACGCTCGCTGGATTACTGGCGGGTGGTTTGTTGATTACCGGGTTTTCCATCACGATGATTTTAGCGATGGAAGCCGTTTTACATCTGGTCGCCTGGTTCCTTCTGTTTCCGTTACGATCGACAGAGGAAGCCGAGAGTAAACCGAAAATGACCTACTGGACCGATTTACGCGAAGGGTTTTCCTATTTAGCGCGCGACACCCGTTTGATTCGGATTTTAGTCTTCGGAATCCTCGCCAACTGGATGATTACACCGATCAACGCGTTACTCGCACCTTTTGCGAAAGATGTCATTCGAGGCGGGGCAAACACATTTTCGTTGCTTGAACTGGCACTGGTCATTGGCGGAATCGGCATGTCGCTGTTGTATGCTAAACTTGCGAGCCGGATTGACTTGATGCAGATGTTTTACCTGTCGATGGTCCTGCAGGGAAGTTTTACGTTACTGATCGGACTGACGACGACCTTGCCGCTTGCATTCAGCGGGATGTTGTTGCTTGGGATGGCACTTAGTCTGTTCGGGATTCCCTTTTCGACGTTACTCCAACAGACGACACCGGATGCCCTGCTTGGGCGAATCCGTTCGGCGATGGTCGCCGCTTCGACCTTCAGTTCAGCTCTGTTTTTTGGATTGTCGGCGTATTTGACGACCGTGTTTGCTATCGACACCGTGTTTCTGTTCTTTTCTGGGAGTGGTCTGCTCATCTTGCTGATCCTTCGACTTCAGCGTAAAACACCAGCAGCGGAAGTGCGACGGGACGAAGTCGGATGACAAATCGGCCTTCAGGCGGAGGGCAGGGGAAACGGGACGCGTTATACTTAAAAAAACGCTTACAGAGGAGAATGCAGAGGATGGATGGAATGGCGATGCTTGCCTTGATGTTTTTGATCCCGATCGGCGGGATGACGGTCATGTTGAATGTTTTATGGCGACGGATTACACCGGAGCTTGAAAAATAAACAAGTACATACAACCGGTTCGAACGGACCGGTTGCCGATGAGGTTATACCAACAAACGACGCTTCCCGCATGAACGGGGAGCGTCGTTTTTTTCTGATTAAAGGGAAGTTATGAGACGGCAGTCGGCGCTTCGAGTGCGAGACTTGGTCCGAAGACTTCAAAATGCAGCTTGTCCGGATGACCGCTAAAGTGGCGGCGGACGAACTGAATCATCGCTTCCGGTCCGCAGACGAACGTGTCAGCTGTCCCGTCGATATTCATCACATCGTCGATGGACAAACGTCCCGGTGTTGTATCAGGCAACGCATTGCGTTCGGCGTAGCGGATGATGGTCGCGCCCTGTGCTTCGCACCGTGCCAATTGTTCGGCGAACGGCCGGTCATGGTCGTCTTGGATGGCAACGTATAATGTCGTTTTACGACCTGCCGCAAGGGCCGCTTCTGTCATCGCGAGGAGCGGTGTCAAACCGATGCCGCCGGCGAGACCGACAAACGGAGTTAAGGCATCTGTTAATGTAAACGAACCGGCCGGGGCACTGAGCAACACGCTGTCGCCGACCGATAAACCGTGCAATTGGTTCGAGACGGACCCGTCCTGTTTGACGCCGATCGTGTACGACGTGCCGTTTGCGATCGTCGTTAAACTGTACTGACGGTTTTGCCAGAGACCGTCCGGCGACTGGAGGCGGACCGTGACGTATTGACCGGTTTGGTACGGAGCAAGCGGTCGTCCGTTTGATGGACGCAACGTAAACGACTTGATATCGCTTGCTTCTGCCGTCATCGCTTCAATGACGAACGGCTGATAACCTTCAAAGCCCGTTGCCTGTTCATCCTGTTGATAGAGCTCCGCTTCAAGCGAGATGAACAGTTGGGCGATTTCACCGTATCCGGCAGTCCAGGCATCGATGATATCGGGCGTCGCGGCGTCACCGAGGACGTCCTGGATTGCGCCGATCAGTTCCGTTCCGACGATGTCGTACATAAACGGTTTAATCTGCAGACTGCGGTGTTTATGGAGGACCGGCAATAACGTCGGTTTTAACGCGTCGAGCTGATCAATGTGTGCAGCTGCGGCATAGACGGCTGTCGCGAGAGCCTGCGATTGCCGGTCATTTTTCTGATTGGATTGATTAAAGATATGTTTCATCTCCGGATGATTGGCAAACAGGCGTTGATAGAAAACACGGGTGATGCTGTGACCGTGTTCCGCAAGAACCGGGACAGTTGATTTGATGATGGCGATCGTCGATGACGTTAACATAAAGACACTTCCTTTTCGGATGAGGGATGGTCAGATCAGGTTCGAGTTCAGTATCCGTCACATCTGTTTTTAATGCAATAGATTAAATACTAGATTTAAAATAGTACGTGATTTTTGTCACAAGGATGCCATCAATTCGTCAAGTAACCGACAAAAAACCTCCGACGGCAGTCGAAGGTCAAGACGAAATCCATAGCTTTGAGAAATCCAAGTAGCCGAATGAATCGATGGTGATATTCTGCAACTCAATCGGAAACGGAATGATTCGTGTATCATCGTAGAGCGGAATGAAATAAGACGAGTCGATCAAGTATCGTTCCACGGTCTGATGAAGAGTCAGCCAATCCTCAAACGGTGTTTCGTCGTATTGCGTTATCCATGCCTCGAGTTCCGGCATCCGGCCAAACATCTTCATGGGCGGTGAAAAATCATTCGTCAGGAATTGATGGAAAGCAACCGGCAAGTTCCGTTCGAAGACTTCGGCGTGGATCGCGAGATCAATCGTGTCAAAAGCGTGAAAGTCGGTGATACTCTCCTTAAAACCGACCGGGACCAGCTCATACGGTATGCCGTGAACTTCGAGTGTTTCGCATAACCAACGGGTTACTTTGTCCGTGAAGTCTGTCAGTTTGATCCGGAGCGGCTGGTCAAACGGAACGGCAGGACCCTCCGGAAGAGGATAAACGGAACTGTATTGTTCAAGAAACCCGCGGTTGTTCGGAAAACTCCGCTCGCTGACAGACTGAACCAACGGGCGAATCGCGGCAATCAACCGGTGTATGTAGTGCCGCGCTTCCGGGCGCTCGAATGGACCGCCGGGACGCGGGTTCAAAAAAACGAGGCCGAAGCCGGACTGGGTCGCAATCGTATCCGTCTCACCGGAGTCCGACCGCGATGTCCGGTAAACCGGATCGTAGGCGTCCGGCATCTGAATGAACTCGATCCGGTCGAGCAGAGCCCGGATGCCGAAATAGTTCGGAAACGCCGACAAAATCGTTTTTTTACTGTTATTTTGCGTCAATTGAAAGGCGCCCGTCCCGATGTTGTCTTTACTGATACTCGTATGAATCGTCGCCAGTTTCGGTAGCAGGGAATGGCGCTGCTGGTCTAACGTGATATCGACCTGGAACGGTCCGTTGGATTGAACGTGTTGGACGTGCCGGTACGATTTGGCATAAGCGGGATAGACAATCAGTTTCCGGAGACTTTTCGTCACATCTTTACTCGTCAACAGCGAACCGTCGTGAAAGCGGACATCCTTTCGTAAGTAGAGCGATAACGTGCATCCGTTCCAAGCATAATGATGTGCCAGTTCGCCCTGCAGTTTACCATCCGCGTCGATGGCAAACAACCGGCTGAAGACATTTTGGACGAGATGGGCGCTGTGAATGTCGGCGGCTTCGAGCGGATTGGTCGTCAAAAAGGGACGTCTGCGGGGAATCAATAACGCATCCGACGATTCCTGCGTATAGCCGAACTTGCGCTCGAGTTGCCGAATGAAACGACCGGTTTGAGCAGGGGACCAGTCCCAACTGAGTTCTTCCGTCACGGCGTCGACCGACTCCCGTTCAATCCGCTCCAGCATCTGTTTCGCGTATTCTCGTTCTACGTGACGCAGCCAGACGAGTGCCGTCAGATGTCCGCGGCCCCGACCGCTCGTATAGTGCAACCATCCTTCTTCCTGCCAACGGTTCAAATACCGTTTCGTTTGTTTGGGACTTAAATGGACCGTGTCGGCCAATTCGGCAATCGAGTACGATCCTTCCCGGCAGGATTTCCATAAGGTGAACAGATAAGCGTCCATCTCATTCCTCCATTCTAAAAGGGGACATCTTTTCTTGACGATGTCCATTTTTTAGTCGCTGTGTCTTGTTTATCATACAGGTAGAGAATGGAAGGTGACAATATGAAATGGAAAGAAATGCCTCGACCAATTAAAGTCAGACTTGTAACGTCGTTTTTCAACCGGACGATTTCGTTCGCCATCATGCCGTTCATGGCCCTGTTATTTGTTCAAGCGTACAACAAAGTTTTTGCCGGCATCTTTTTGATCGGGACAGTGATTCTCAGCTTCCTGATTGGTTTGATTGGCGGCTACCTCGCCGATCGGTTTCCCCGGAAACGCCTGCTCGTCTTGTCGACGACGGCGACCGGATTGATGTTTTTGGTGATGACGATCAGTCTCGCCAGCGATCACATGCTGCTCTTTACGATCGCCTACGCCATTTTCACCGTGACGAGCAACATCGGTCGACCGGCGATGAGTGCGATCATTATTGACGCGACGACACCGGAAAACCGACGGGCCGTCTATGCGATCGATTACTGGTTGATCAATCTGTCGATTGCCCTCGGGACGGCACTTGGCGGTTGGCTCTACGTCAGCAACCGGCTGTTTTTGTTCATCCTGTTGACGTGTACCTCCCTGCTGTTACCGGTTGCCTATCATTTTCTGCTCGACGAATCGAAACACGTCTGGCAGAAACAACCGCTTCGACACGTGTTCCGTGATCTCGGGAAAAGTTATCAGATCGCCTGGCGTGACCGACCGTTCGTTAAAGTCGTCTTCGGTTCGATGTGTATTCTCGCGGCTGAGTTTTCGATGGGCAGTTACGTTGCCGTCCGTTTAGCGGACGAATTTAATACGGTCATGATTGGCGACCTGACCGTCAATGGTGTCCGGATGCTCAGTTTGATCAATATCGAAAATACGATTCTTGTCGTCTGTCTGACGTTTTTCATCCAGCGGTTTTCGAACCGTTTCTCGAACAAACAGGCGCTTGTCGGCGGCCTTGTCTTGTACATCATCGGTTACGCCACGGTGACGAGTGCCAATTCCCTGACGCTGCTCTTGACGTTCATCTTCATCGCGACGATCGGAGAGTTGCTTTATTCGCCGACACTGAATGCGGAACAAGCCAACATGATGCCGGCCGATCAACGCGGCGCCTATTCGGCCTTTGCCGGCACGTCACACGCCGGTGCCGATTTACTGTCCCGGTCGACGCTCATCCTCGGAGCGGTGCTCGCTCCGTTCATGATGAGTGTCTACATCGGACTGATCGTGTGTCTCGGACTCGGTCTGGTCTACCTCGGCTTGTTCCGGAACGAAAAAATCGCTGAAAAACAGCAGGCTTCTTAAAACGGAAGGGGATAGAAACATGGACATCATTGAAACGAAGCGGCACCGGTTACGGCGCTGGCAGGAAAGTGACGCTGCCAGTCTGTATGCCTATGCAAAGGATCCGCGTGTCGGACCAAACGCCGGCTGGGCACCGCATGCGTCGCTTGCTGAAAGTCAGGACGTCATTACGATTTTTCAAGAGGCGAACGACGGCTATGCGATCGTCGACAAGGCGACGGGACAAATCATCGGCAGCTTCGGTTTTCATGACCGTCGTCCGGTCGAGGCACTGACCGACTTGAAGCAGGTCGAGTTCGGATTTGTTCTTCACCCGGACTACTGGGGGCAGGGACGGATGCCGGAAATCGTCCGGACCGCCCTCGCAGTGGCATTTGAGACGATGAAAGTCGATCTTGTCTGGTGTGCACATTTTGACTTTAATGCCCCGTCACGCCGGGTCATCGAAAAACTGGGATTTGAACATGTGTTGGACCGACCGTTCGTCATGGAACGGATTGACGGGCGGACCGTGACGAGCCGGCTGTACCGCTGGACACGGGAACGGTATGAAGCGCAGTCGAACGGCATCCGGTAAAACAGTACAAGACGTCCTTCTCGAAAGAGGGACGTCTTGTTTTTGGAAAAATCGTTGGAAAGGAAGCAGGCGTCCCGTCACCGTCTTTTACGGACCCTGTCTCTAAAGAACAACAGGCTTACGGACAGACTGATGATTGTAGCAAGGACACTTTTAATCAGAGCGTGACGCGTCAGACCGTCCATCACGATTCCATTAAATTTTTGAGCGAAAGTTGCTTCCGGAACCCAGTCAATGACAGACCCGATGCCTAAGAATGCAGGAACGCTCAGCAAAAGATAGACGCTGATGAAGCCGAGGAGAAACGTTTTAATCTTCATACTGAAGCACCTCAATTCCTGTCGTGTTGTGAAGACAGTTCTTCACAACAGACGGCTGTCATGACTGGACAAGCGCAATGATTAAAAGAATCGTAGAGACTGATCCGGCGGTCAATAAGGTCAGCATTTTGGGACGGTTAAAATCTTGAGATGATTTGGATACTTCTTTTGACAGGCTGATCCAAATGGTCAGAGAAGCGATAATGATCAAAAACAAAAAGGTTTCAGACATGGATCAATCCTCCGTGTGTAGAGATTTTTTTGACTTCGTTTCGTAAAAAAACAGTCCGGTCATCAAAACAGTAGCACAAACATAGCCGACACCGACAGCGGATAAAGCGGACCAATTAAGCTGATAACGCAGGAAAAATTGCGGCAACAGATAAGCCAGCAGCCCAAGCGGCAAGACCCAGGTCTTCGCCCGGTATGCACTGTATCCGATGAGGAGGAAGGCGCTGAGACCAACAATCGAACTGGTCAACCAGGAAAAGTGGATTGTCGGTGATGTGATCTGTGAGTCGGTTAAAAACAGTCCCATCAGCAACAAGAAGATTACGCCCGTGGACAGACCAAACAACAGGAATGGACGTTTCGAAGAGGTGTGCGCCGCGCTGTAACGTAAACATCGACTCAAAACGATCAGCAAAGAACTGATCAAGATGGTGAAGCCGACTAAAAAGTACAGACTGTAGGACAGCGGTCCGTCGAGCAAGTCTTGAAACATCAGAAAACTGAAGACGCCTGCGAGAATTTGAAACAGCAGCCAAATCGATTCGTGGTAATCGGTCGTCATCTCTGAGGCAATCGATTGAATATAGGCGGCCGGACTGTCACCGGTGATGGCCGCAACCGACTTACCGTCCACCTCGGCTTCCTGTAAATGATCCTCGAGTTCGGTGACGATGTCTTGCGTCGCCTGTTCATTTTTTCCAGATGCGAGCAAGTAGAGTGTCAAATCTTCTAGAAACCTTCTTGATTCGTCAGATAACGTCTGCATTCAGGAGTCCTCCTTTAAAATATGCTGGACGCTCGCCGCCAGTTGCTGCCAGCGCGTCGTGAACGCCGCCAGTTCCTCGCGACCGGTGCGGGTGATGGCGTAATACTTTCGTTTTGGTCCGCTCGGTGAGACCCGTTGCGTCGCTTCGATCCAACCCAGTTTTTGCATCCGCATCAACAATGGATAGATCGTCCCTTCACTGACGTCGGCAAAACCATGGGCGGCGAGTTTCGTTGCCAGTTCATAACCGTATACTTCCTCTTCGGCAATCAAGGCGAGGAGACAACCGTCAAGAATGCCTTTTAACATTTGGGTGGATGACATCGCGATTCCTCGTTTCACTATCATGTAATACAAGGTAAGTGTATCTCATGCTATCATGCATTGCAAGGTAATGGGAAAGTCAGGATTATGTTTGACGGGAACGAGGTAAATAAAAGGTAAAAGGAGCGGAAAACCGGTCACTCATGTAAGGAGGAGATAAAGGTGGAAAAACGGACGATCATCATCTCGGCAGCCGTCGTCTTTTTGATCATGGCGCTTGTCATGGCCGTCTCGGCATTTGGATTCGGCATCTATTACGGGGATCCGGAATTATTGCGGATTGCGATTTTTGGTGAAATCTTGACCGCCGTCTTTTTAGTCTGGTTCATCCGTCGTAACAGTTCGTTTGCAGCCGTCGGTTTCTCCCCGTTAAAAATCCGGGGACTCGTCTGGTACATTCCGATTTTGTTGATTGTGCTGTATCAAGTCGTGCTCGTCGTCAATGCGTTCGTCGCCTCCTATGACGATTTGTCTGCAGCAACGATTCAGCTCGTCGCCATCATCTTCGTAACGACCTTGTTCGTCGGCTTTAACGAAGAAGTATTATTCCGTGGCATCATCTTACGCCATCTCCATCCGGAGCAACACCCGTACCGGGCGATTGTCATCAGTGCCGCCTTGTTCTCGTCGTTTCATCTTTTGAATTTGATTGCCTTCATTCCGGTAAGTGCGATGATTTTTCAACTCGGCAATACGTTTTTGTTCGGATTGTTTTTTGCCTTGATTGCATTGAAGCTCAACAATCTGTGGCCGTTGATCTTCTTCCACGCCTTATGGGATTTTTCAAGTATCGCCGCGGATGTTCTGAATGTGAATCTCGCAATCCCGAATCTCGTGACGCAAGTGTTTGTTGCCCTGGCGATTCTGATTCAGCTGTTGCTGCTCAAACGGCATGATCTCAGTCATTTGAAACGACCGCTTGCGACATAAGAAACAGAGCACGCCTTTAGAAAGCAACCGATTTTGGTTGCTTCATTTTTTTGGAAAAAAGACTGTACAGTCAGAATTGATATGTAATATATTAGTTGTATGAAAAATCAATCGATTCCACGACTCTCGTTAAGTGAAGAAGTATACCAACGACTGCAACAGCAAATCATCACCTTAACACTCGCACCGGGGCAAAAGCTGAACGATCAGGAGCTGGCCGAAGCATTCGGTGTCAGCCGGACACCGGTCCGCGAAGCGTTAAAGAAATTAGAAGAGGAGGGACTCGTCGTCGTGAAACGCGGGTCACGGACAAACGTCACCCGGTTGGACGCAACGCAAGCCCGGCAGACGTTTCCGATCGTCGCGACATTGCATGCATTAGCGGCACGTCTCGCATTGCCGTTGCTCAAAGCAGCAGATATCGAACAGTTAAGAGACATCCATCAGGCGTTTCAGGAAGCGATCATGCAAGACGATGCCGAAGCCGCACTGCGGCTGGACGATGCTTTTCATGGGCTGTTTCTGACGCGGAGTCAAAACGGTCAACTGGTTGAGACGTTGAACCGGCTGACACCACTGATCCGCCGGTTGGAGTATGCCCAGTTTCGTCGGCACGGGCACGACTCGATGGCCGATCACGAGGCGATTCTGGCGGCTTGCGAGAAGCGGGACGCGGAAGCACTCGTCCGGACGACGGAACAAAATTGGAACGGTCTCGGACGACATCTGGTCGCGGCCTTAGAGGAGGAGACGTCATGCGACCGATCGTGATTGGCATCCTGTCAGCCCTGTTTTTCGCTGTCACCTTCATCTTGAATCAATCGATGCAAGGGAGCGGGGGGCACTGGATTTACAGTGCCGCCTTACGGTTTTACTTGATGGTGCCATTATTATTTGTAATTGTCGGCTACCGGCGCCGCCTTGGTCGTGTCTGGTCGGCGCTCCGGGCAGCACCCCGGTTTTGGCTGACGTACGGCACGATCGGCTTTGGCATTTTTTACAGCGGGATTTGTCTCGCGGCGGACTACGCACCGGGCTGGTTGATTGCTGGCACCTGGCAAGTGACGATTCTGGCCGGACCGTTGCTTGCGCCACTGTTCAAGCAGACGATTCCCTGGGCGTCGCTCCGTTATTCGCTGTTGATCGTTGCCGGTGTCCTGCTGATGCAACTGTCGGTGGCGGGTGAGGTGTCGGTGACGACTCTGGTTCTTGGGATCGTGCCGGTGATTCTGGCTGCGGTTGCCTATCCGCTCGGCAACCGGAAGATGATGGAACGGTACAGCGATGAACTTGGTGTATTTGACCGGATTCTCGGGATGACACTTGCCAGTCTGCCGTTCTGGTTGGTCCTGTCGGGTTTGGCTTACCTGCAGGTGGGTCTACCATCGGCGTCACAAGTCGGACAGTCGGGACTGGTCGCGCTGTTTTCCGGTGTGATTGCGACATCGCTGTTTTTTTATGCGACGACACTTGTCCGGACCGAACCGATCCGGTTGGCGGCAGTCGAAGCGACGCAGTCGTTTGAGATCTTGTTTACGGTCCTCGGTGAGATGGTCTTTTTACATGCCGTCTTTCCGACCGGTTTGGCATTATTCGGAATGCTCCTCGTCATGCTCGGGATGACCATCCATAGTCTGAAGCAGGCAGAGCAAAAGCCAGTTCCAGAACATTAATTATTTCAATTACCATATTAACTTAAAATTTTTATCAAAGAGAGAAGGCACAGTATGGTCTTAACCGGAACACTCGTCAATACAGGATTAATCATTGTCGGAACATTACTTGGCTTGTTGTTCCATAAAATTCCCGAACGGATGAAAGAAACCGTTGTCCAAGCGATTGGTCTCGCCGTCGTCGTGTTGGGTGTCCAGATGGGGCTGAAAAGCGAAAACTTTTTAATCGTCATCGGCAGTCTCGTCTTAGGCGGAGCAATCGGCGAATGGTTACGGATTGACGAAAAACTCAACCGTGTCGGTGAATGGCTTGAACTCAAAATCGGACGGGGGCGACCGTCGAACATCGCCGAAGGATTCGTCACGGCGACACTGATCTTCGTCATCGGGGCGATGGGCGTGCTCGGAGCATTGGATGGCGGATTACGCCAAGATCACGACGTCCTCTATACTAAAGGTCTGATTGACGGCTTCACGGCACTGGTTCTCAGTTCGACGCTCGGGATCGGCGTCATATTCTCCGCTATTCCGGTTCTTGTGTATCAAGGAGCGATTGCCCTCGGCGCCGTCGCCATCACCCAATTCGTTCCGGATGCCATCCTGCAACAGTTTATCGTCGAGATGACAGCGACCGGTGGGGTGATGATTTTAGCAATCGGCTTAAATCTCGCCGGCATCACGAAAATCCGGGTCGCAAATCTCCTGCCTGGTATCGTGATGGTCGCTTTGATCGTGACGGGCTTGGAATGGTTTGGTTTGAACTAAAAAAAGGCGTCCAATTGCTTTGTTGACAGGTGTTGTCAGTAAACAATTGGACGTCTTTTTTAATTGATAACATGTTCGAGCGGCGAAATCTGATGATCCAGCAGCTGATGACCGGCGTAATCAAACGTATGCAACATCGGTGACGGTTCTGTCAAAACGTACGGTAAATAGGCTTTGAGATTGCTGATGATACCGGTATTTTCCGAATCAAGAATCCAATCGAGCTGTTTCCAATCAAGAATTCCTTCACGGGTCGAAAGCGGCGTTGTGAGCATCTGTTCATCCGGCATGTCGGCGAGGAACAGGTAGATCCCGACCGTCTCATCCGCCTGTAAGAGGATCGTTCCGGCGAACCGGACATCAGTCAATCGGATACCGGTTTCTTCACGTGTTTCCCGGATGACCGACTCCATCGGCGATTCACCAGACTCGATTTTTCCGCCGACCCCGTTCCACATGCCCATCGCCGGTTGTTTTTGACGATTCAGCAACAAGACGTGATTAGCCTTGCGAATCAAACAAAGCGTATACCGGTACAAGGTCATCACTCCTTCAAAAAAAATCGTGTTTCCAGGCATCGTACTGGTCGTCCGAGGCGACCGGTTGAATTGTTTTCTTTCCGTCAATCCAGATCGTCAATGCTTGTCGCGTCAGGATACGGTGACCGGAGGGTGTCCGGATCGCGAGCAGACTGCGTTTGTTGAACGGGGACGCCGGATGGTCTTGAATGACTTGTTCAATAGACGACAGTTGTTCCGGCAACATCGTCTGTTGCGTGTAGAAGTGGTAGCCGATGACAAACTCGTCGTCCTGACCGGTCCGCAACATCTCGAGTTGGTAGCCGGCACCATTCGGCGCAATCCGGAAGCTGCCGCTTGGTGAGGTGACCGTTTCGCCGGTCAACGGAATCGGACGTAATGCGAGATTAACGCCAAAGCCGGTGTCGACAACGTACGTGTCCCCTTGATGTCGGAGCAGGACAGCGACGTGTGTCGGACCGGTTGCAGACCAGCTGTCATTTTCCTGATCGAAGACGGTCGCTTTGACGAGCGCGACATCAAATCCTTTGATCCGCAAGATTTCATAAAGCAAATGATTTAAATCGTAACAGACGCCTCCAGTCCGATCCGTCACGAATGTCTGCACGAGACGATCCGGATTAAACGGAGCAGTTCGTTTCGTCAACACCGCTTGGTTATCAAACGGAAGATGATAAGCAAATGCTTCAAGTAACGCGGGTAAATCGTCAAACGAGATGATATGTCCGAGCGGATACTTGATCCGGACGGCAATCTCTTTTATGAGTGATGACAACGGAAATTCCTCCTTTGTTTCGTCTTTTCATTATCGCACAATCCGTCCAAAAAATGACATATGTTATCCGGAAATAAGATTTGGTCTTTTGTTTCGAATAAATCTTTGTTATGCTGAAACAGGATTAATTAAGAATGATTCTCATTCCGAACTCAAAGGGAGGCATTACCATGTCACGTACACGCACATCATGGGCATTAGCCGTCTTGATGATCAGTTGTCTGATGCTTGCGGCATGCGCCGGACAAGCAAAAGAAGAGACGAAACAGACGCATAAAGTCACGCACGAAGCGGGAACAACAAACGTTCCGAACAATCCGAAACGCGTCGTCGCCCTGGAATTCTCATTCGTCGACGCGCTTGACGAACTGGGGATCGAACCGGTCGGGATCGCCCAAGAAAACAAAGACGATGTGTCGGGTCTGCTCGGCAAGAAGATTTCCTTTACGGAAGTCGGAACACGCCAGCAACCGAATCTCGAAGTCATCAGTTCTCTGAAACCGGACTTGATCATCGGTGACTTCAACCGGCATAAAGGAATCTACAAACAGTTGCAACAAATCGCACCGACGATCATTTTAAAGAGCCGGAACGCGACCTATCAGGAAAACATCGCGTCGTTCAAGAGCATCGCGGAAGCGGTCGGTCAGACGGACAAGATGGATCAACGTCTCGAGTTACACGAGGAGCGTCTCGCAGCAGCCAAACAAAAAGTCGATCCGAACGATCAACGCCAGATCATGGTCGGTGTCTTCCGGTCGGATTCATTGACGGCACACGGCGAAACATCGTTTGACGGCGAATTGCTCGAAAAAATGGGGATTGATAATGCCATCACGAAAACAGCGGAACCAACCGTGACGATCACACTGGAACAGATCGTCAAATGGGATCCGGATGTCATCTTCATGGCAGAAGCCGATCCGAAGTTGCTCGATGAGTGGAAAAAGAATCCGCTGTGGAATCAAATCACAGCCGTCAAAACAGGGGAAGTCTACGAAGTCAATCGTGACTTATGGACCCGTTACCGTGGACTCGACGCTGCGGAACAAATTGTCGATGAAGCGATTCAACTGCTTAATCAAAAAAACAAGTAAACGACAGCCAAAGCCAGAGCAATCTGGCTTTTGTTGATGAAAGGAGGATCAGTGGATGATCCGACACACACGATTGATCCGCTTGCTCGTCGTACTCCTTGTCCTGATCGGACTCGGATCCTACCTCAGTCTGTTTTTCGGCGTCACGACGATTCAACCGCTCGAAGCAGTTCGGGAATGGTCATCCGGCAATTTGTCGAAAGAAACATTGGTCTTGACGACACTCCGCTTGCCCCGGTTGTTACTCGGTTTATTACTTGGGGCAAACTTAGCCGTCGCCGGTGCCTTGATGCAGGCGGTCACACGTAATCCGCTGGCTTCACCGCAAGTGTTCGGCGTCAATGCCGGGGCGTCGCTGTTCGTCGTCCTCGCTTTGTTGCTGTTCCCGGCACTCGGGACAGCGAATCTGGTCTATTTCGCCTTTTTCGGTGCAATGATTGGCGGATTACTCGTCTTTTCGTTCGCCTCTGTCCGCGGCATGACGAGTCTGAAACTGGCACTTGTCGGGATGGCGATCCACTTGTTGCTGACGTCCTTGACGAAAGGGCTGATTTTGTTTAACGACCGGATCACTAATGTCCTGTACTGGTTATCCGGTTCAATCAGTGACAGTGGATGGATCGAAGTCCGGTTGATTTTACCCTGGTCGATCATCGGCTTGATCTTAGCCTTCAGCTTGGCCAAGTCGCTGGCGATCTTCCAACTCGGTCAAGATGTAGCCGTCGGACTGGGGCAGAACATCACCCGGATCCGGATGTTGGCAGCCGTCGCTGTTGTCTTGCTGGCCGGGGTAACGGTCGCGGTCGCCGGAGCAATCGGCTTCATCGGTCTGATGGTCCCGCATATCGTCCGGCGGTTGGTCGGTGAGGATTACCGTTATGTCTTACCGATTTCGGCATTGTGCGGCGGTCTGTTGCTGACATACGCTGATGTCCTCGCCCGGTTCATCGCCTATCCGTATGAATCACCGGTCGGGATCGTGACCGCATTACTCGGAGCGCCGTTCTTTTTGTATCTAGCGAAACGGCAGACAAGGGGGATTGCCTAAATGAATAGACTCCGTCAAAAACCATGGCTCGGTCTAGTCCTCATGTCACTCTTTGTCACCGTACTCAGTTTCCTGTTGCTCGGTATCGGTTCCGTGTTTCTGAAGCCGGGTGAAATCGTCGCGGCTCTTCAAGGAGACGGCGCCGGTTCCTTCATCGTCTGGAACTACCGGTTGCCGCGGACGCTCCTCGCGTTACTCGCCGGCGGATGTTTTGCCTTGTCCGGTGTCTTGTTACAGGCGATTATCCGCAATCCGCTCGTCTCGCCCGATGTCATCGGGGTGACGAATGGGGCCGCGTTGTTCGCCGTCTTGACGATTGCCTTGATCCCTGATGGTCCGCCTGTCTTGACGCCACTTGCCGCCTTAACAGGAGCAACGCTTGTAATGGTCGCGTTGATGCTGCTGGCGGATCACGGGAAACTGCAAAACAGTTCCTTTGCCTTGCTCGGCATCGCCGTCAGTGCGATCTGTGCATCGGGAACGGAATATCTGTTGATCAAGTTTCCGCTCCAGACCAATGATTCGCTCGTCTGGCTTGCCGGCAGCTTGTTCGGCAAAGGTTGGACGGAAGTGTACGTCCTGGCACCAGTCTTCCTGATGCTTGGACTCGTCATCTGGTCCGGTCACCGGCAACTCGACATCTTATCGCTCAGTGAAGACGCAGCGATTGGTCTCGGATTACGAATGAAGGGAACACGATATGTGTTCCTCGCCCTTGCCGTCGCTTTAGCGGGTGTCGCGGTCGCGATGGTCGGGTCGATTGGCTTTCTTGGTCTTGTCGCCCCGCATATGGCACGACGCTTGATCGGACACCGGCATCATCTGTTGATTCCGATGGCTGTCCTCGTTGGGGGTGGACTGCTTGTCGTCGCGGATGCGCTCGGACGCGGCATCCATCCGCCGCTTGAGATTCCGGCCGGATTAATCACGGCAATCATTGGTGTGCCGTACTTCTTGTATCTGTTGCGGAAAGAGCGGGCGTGAACTCGATTAGATGTCTGAATATTTATTAGAAAATGATGTATACGATTCAATTGATTTATTCATAAAAGATACAAGCCGGCTTCTTTCTCTATATGGAAAAAGAAGCCGGCTTTGTTTGATTTTGACGTCGAAGATATCTGTTTTTCTATAACATAAAGGCATATTTAAAATAGCGGGCTATCGAGAGGAAAACTTTGTAATGAAAAAAATCAAACAACGTTTTAGGAGGATAAGGATATTTTCAGTCCACGTTATAGTGAAGAGAATATTGCATCTTGCTTGGGGGCAGCCGTTCTTGATGGAAAAACTGCTTACTTACAGAGGAGATTTAACTCTTGATCTTCTATGGATTGGACTAACGTCTGAATGACAGTGTTCGTAAAGGACATCTCTTTCTCAAAATATGCATGAGACCGTATTTCATGCGAAATAGTGAGCGTTGTACTTGCTTCATCTGTTGGTGTGAGTGCGATGACCACTCTTTTTCCATTGGATGACAAGGCTAAAATCTTACGATGAGCATCAATTTTTGTATAGAAATAACGTAACTCAAGGTTTTTCTCGGGTTCAACGGATGAAATGATGACTCTCAGCGGACCATGGTTCTGAAAAACATGCTCGAGTACGGTAATCGAGCATGGCGAAGAAGGACAATGAAACGTGTTGGAGGGGGATAAGGTGTAGAAGCGTTGCCAGACCGTGTCAAGTGACAGACGAACCTCTTGCGTAACAGATACAATTTTTTCTAGATGCATCATTACCACCTCCTATAGATATATCCATATTATAAAGGGGAAACAACAAAAAATGAAGAACTATTCAATCTTCAACTCTTGAACCATCCATGTTTGAAATGAGACGAAAAATAAGGGGTGGAGAAATCTAGATTGCATGAATGAAGCTGTTTCAGTTTGATTGCTCATGTTATCTTCATGAATCAAAAATCATATAACCTCCTAATAGGATACTTGTTCCTTGTGATATATTGTATACAGACTGCTAAAAAAACCATGTAATTTTTTTGAAAAACGAGAGTTTATTAGAAGTCCCGGATAACTATTAATTATACAATAAGAGAAATATACCAATTACATTATGGAAATTGTATAGCATACATAAATAATGTTTCTGCAAAAGAAAACGATACAGAAAGAAAAGGTATGGCTCTAATCAATGGCAGATGCTTTGATTTACCTACTGCTTAAGAAGGGATTTGTTTTTGTGAAACGATCACTAAAATTTTGGATCATTGTCATAACGACACTGGGCATGATGATGACACTGACTGCTGTTTTTATGACGAATTATTATGTTAACCGACAATCCCTTGAAAAGATTGTACTAAAAGAAAATCAATCAAATGCCAAAAAGCTGAGTGCCCTTACGAACGATACGTTTTTATTGATGGAAAATGCGTTGAAGGCCCAACATCCGCGTGTACTTGAGAATTGGGATAATCCTGCTCAACTTGCAAAGCTTACGTCCACCTTGAGGAAATCAAACTTTAACTTTAATACAGTGACAGTGATTGACGCTAAAGGGTATGGGAAAGCAAACAACCCCGACTTGAATTTGGTTGGAAATCGAGTGGATACGGAAGGAATTCGAACGGGTCTACGGCTGCGTAAGAATTTTATTTCTCGCCCATACATTGGACCGAACAATCGGCTCATGATGGTGGTTTCAACAGCTTTATACAAAGATGGCCAGTATTATGGGATGGTGAACGGGTTAGTCTGGTTGCAACAGAGAAACTTTTTAACACGTTTACTCGAAGAAACGTATGGAAACGAACAGCGTAATATCTCCGTGTATGACAATTCAGGAACATATATCTATCACAGTAATCGAGATTTGATTGGGACGAAGGCCCAAAAAAATAAAACGACAATCGATTTAGCTGACGGCAAGACCGGTCAAAGTGTTATTGAAGATCGATCAGGTGAACGTTTTTTTGCAGGATATGCAGCGGTGCCGAAGAGCCAATGGGGAATCATTTCGATGACGTCAGAACAAAAAGCGTTGTCCCCCGCTAAGACTGCTACCACACGTGCTTTATTGATTGGCACATCGTTTGTCTTGTTAGCACTTTTTTTACTGATTGGTTTGATCATGTTCATCACCAAACCACTGAAGGAACTTTCAGTATTGGATTATCGTAAACCAATTAAAGAGGTTGTTCAGGAGGTGTCAACTCTTCACTCTCCTTATCAGGAAGTAGAGAGCATTCGGCAAATGGTTTTATCATTCGCCAAGAATCAGCAAAATTTGATCCGAAACCTTGAAGAGACTGCCTTGACTGACCCGATGACCGGGCTTGCGAACCGAAGAAGATTGGATCAGTTGGTCGGACTGATCAAAGAAAATGAAGAAGTGTTCGGATATCTACTACTGGACATTGATTATTTTAAAGCAGTGAATGATACATATGGTCATTTGGTAGGAGATCAGGTATTGATTACACTTGCGGATATAATACGCGAACATACTCCGAGTTCAGGTCTGCCGATACGTATTGGAGGAGAGGAATTTGCAATTATTCTTCAAGATCTTCCGATGGAAAGTATATTCGCTTTTGCGGAACATTTGAGAGCAATGATAGAAAAATCTGAGTTTCCGGGTCCTCAAAAAATTACGGTTTCAATCGGAGCGGGTTACTTGGATTGTGACAAATGTGATTTGGATGTGTTCTACAATGAAGTGGATCAACAGCTGTATAAAGCTAAAAAGCGTGGAAGAAACCGTGTAGAAACCGTCTGGATTAAAAGAGGCGAGAAAAATATTTCATAGTCATCTTTAATTAAACAACAGGCACCGGATGCTTAATCCAGTGCCTGTTGTTCGTTTTCTCATCCACACGACATCTACAGGATGAACCACAATACACCGCTTCAGAAAACCGTTTTTATTCAGTTTGCTTCATTACACAAGTTCAGTTACACGGTTAATTCAATCGCCAGCCCTTCCGGATCGAGAAAGACACTTTCATAATAGCCGTCTCCCGTCAGACGGGGACCATCGAGGCGGGTGTAGCCGTCTTGTTCGAGTCGGTTCGTCAACTGATCGACGGCGAAGCGGCTGCCGAGTGAAAAGGCAATATGCGCATAACCAAATCGGTCGCGCGGCGCCTCGTGGTCAATATCCGCCCGGTGCATCAATTCAAGGCGGGCTCCTGATTTAAAGTGCAGGAAATAAGACGAAAACCCTTTTGTCGGATTATGGTACAAGTCATTGGCTTGAGCCTCAAAATAGGTTTCGTAAAAGGTTCTCATTCGTTCAAGATCCTTGACCCAGAGGGCGATATGTTCAATTTGCATGAGAGTAAACTCCTTTTCTGAAGAATTAGGAAGCACGGGACAACGCCCGTTTGGCAAGCACACGATTGAGACGTTCGGAACAGAGCAGCAGGAACAAAATCATCAGGAATCCTGTGACCGGGAACAGCTGCAACGTCAAAAGCGAGGCAAGGAGACCGAACAAGGGCGGTAAAAACGTACTGCCGCTGTAAGCAAACGCCATCTGAATGCCCATCAAGCGTTTCGCCGCATCCCGTCCGAACCGGACGGGTGTCTCATGTAACATCGCCGGGTAAATCGGAGCGAGTCCAAGTCCAATCAAGATGAAACCGGTCAACATCAAACCATCCAGCGGCAGGAAAAACAACAGACTGCCGACTAAGGCGGTTCCTTGTCCGGCCCGGATCAACTGACGGTTCGTTAAACGGAGTGATAAGAAACCACTCAAAAACCGACCGACCGTAATGCTGCCGTAATAGACGGAAATCCAGGTTGCGGCCGTCTGAACCGAAAACGACTTCACTTGGACGAGATAACTGCTACCCCATAAACCGATCAAGGCTTCCGCACCGCAATAGAGAACAAATGAAGCGAGTGCGAACGGCAGACCAACCAATCGTTTGGACGCAGTATCAGTTAACGATAAATCATCCGGTACGTCCGAGACAGCGACCGGTGCCTGTTTCCAGAGCGGTAGACTGAGAAGGAGCACGAGAGCAAGTCCAAACTGGGTCAAGGCGACGGTCAAATATCCGCTGCGCCAGTCGCCGGATTCGCTCATCATCGCCGCCATGATCAACGGCCCGGTCGTTGCGCCAACGCCCCAAAAACAATGCAGCCAGTTCATATGATGGGCTTTGTAGCGGGTCGCGACAAAATGATTGAGGGCCGCATCGACGACGCCGGCTCCGAGTCCAAGCGGAATCGAGAGCAGAAACAGCCAGATCAACGACGGAGCGAGATAAAAACCAAGCAGGCTACTCGCCGTGATCGCGGCACAAAACGCTGTGACATGACTCGTCTCAAACCGGTTGAGAATCTTGCCGCTGAACAGGCTCGAGATGATCGTTCCGCCGGCAATCGTCATGAACAACCAACCGGCGACTTCGAGATCGGCACCGAACTCCGTCCGCATGACGGGCCAGGCGACGCCGAGCAAGGAGTCCGGTAACCCTAAACTGATGAAGGCAAGATAGATGATGCTGAGTAACAAGATACCACTCATGAAGATGTCCTCCTGTTCGATGGTAGGGGTTGTTCAGTCAGAAGCTGCAAGCCGAGTCGGGTCAAGCCGTTCAGATAATCGGTTTCCCAGTGACTCCGGATCAAAAGCGGGATATGCGCTTCCGGGATATATTCGGCTGTCTTGATTCGGATCTGTTCCAGATCGTGTTCCGTCACTTCCGACCCGTTAAAAATCAACAGATGCGGATTCAGCGTCGCAGCGAACGTCGTCGTCAAACGGCTGATGGCATCAATCGTCTGGGCGTCCAGGGCGATTTGTCGCTTAGCAATCGCCTGTCCGAATGTTTTCTTGTCGTATTGCGGGACGACGGAAATTTCACCAGCAAAATGACTGCTGCCGCGGACGAGCTGTCCGTTGATCAAAATCCCGGAACCGGGACCATTTTTTCCTAAGTACAAATAGATTAACGACTGTTGACTGCGCTGATGTACTTCGTGAAATCCGATTACAGCCGCATTCATGTCATTTTCGACGACGACCGGTACATCAAACTGTGATGCGAGCACACCTTTCAAATCGACCTGTTGCAGGGACGGATAATCCGGTGCAAAAAAAACCTGCCCGTTTTCGACGGATGCCGCGACGCCGACACTCAAAAAGCTGATGTGTGGATTCTGTTCAAGCAATCGGTGAATCAAGCGGATTAAAGCGGGAACGTGCGGTTGATTTTTTTCGACCGGTTCCGTGCCAAACGATAGGTTTGTCCCGACGGCATCGAAGATCTGAAAGCCGATGGCATCGAGTTCAAGGTAGAGGGCAAGTCCCTGGGCGTATTCCGCCCGGTACTGGTATTGTTTCGCCGGACGTCCGCCATTCGAGAGCTCCGATACCTGTTCATCAATTTCACCATGTGCAATCAAGAGATCCAAATGCTTTTTGACCGTCGGAAAACTGGCCGACAACACACGACTCAGTTCAGGAATCGTCCGGATCCTTTGAAACAGAATCGCTTGCCGGATTTGTCTTACTAAATCGGTATTGGTTCCAGCCATAGGTAGTCTCCTTTGCACTTTTTAAAATATTTTAATAAGTAGTCGAATTGAGTGTAGCAAGCAAAGACGCAAATGGCAAATGCTTTTGAAACGATCGGACAACCAACTGATTCTTTTTGAACACAATGAGGGTGGCAGATCACAAGTCTGCCACCCTCGTGTGTTTTTGCTTCGCCTTACCACCTATCATCGCGTAAGCGGCGTCATATCGTCCGGTAACGTGAGGGCAGTCAATAGGGCAAGCTCCTTTTCGCGGTAATCCGTATAAGAACTGACGTCTTGAAGATCGGCATCGACATAAGCTGGGTGAACCATGATTTCGACCGAATCGGCATCGAGTGAACGCAATTCCTCCCACAAATCCAGATAAATCCCTGCGCCATAAAAACCGGTATACAACGTTTTGGTCAGCGCATGTTCGGGATGGTCTTCAAGTGTTGAAACAAATCGGACCGGGACATCGTAACGACGCGCCAATTCTAACACGACCTCCTGCAACGGTTCCCAGCCGTGGATGTGGTGGTGGCTGTCGATATGATGCAGCGGCAGACCGGTTGCCAAAAAAGCATCGATTTGGGCAGACCATTCCGTCAAGACATCCTCTGCTGCCGGTGGGGTCTGTTCCGTGTACTGGTTTGTAAAGCGGAACTGACCGGACGCATCTGTTAATGTCGTGGTGGTCGTCGTCAATGGGCGTCCGTAAGACAGCACAAGGTGAACCCCGACCTTCAGTTCCGGGAATCGTTTCGCTTGTTGCACGGCATAGGGGACGGACCGTCCATTCATCATCATCGTCGTTGCATGCACGATTCCGCTTTGATGTGCTTGAATGATGCCGTCTGTTATGCCCTGTGTTAATCCGAAATCATCGGCATTGATGAGAATGTTCATAAGGCGTCACCCGCAGCATAATGCCGTTCGATGACAAAGTTCGTCTTGTCGCCTCTGAAATAAGAGCGGGAATATTCGATCGGCTCTCCGTCCTTGTTCTCCGCAACGGTTTCAATATAGAAACACGGCATGCCGAGTTCACAATCCAAATGGGCACTGATGCGTTCATCTGCCAACGTGATTTCAAGGGATTCGGTTGTTTTGGCAACGGAAATCGAAAACGTTTCGCGGAGTGTCGTGTAGAGAGAATGTTCCGCTTGTTTTTTTGTGATGCCTGGCGCAATGTGCCAGGGGATATAGGAAATTTCATATTGTGTCGGTTCGTCATTGGCCCGGCGAATCCGCTCGATTCGTTGAATCGGATCATTGAGCGTGACATGCAATTTCGCGACGA
This sequence comes from Caryophanales bacterium, assembly GCA_902363455.1. GTDB lineage: Bacteria > Bacillota > Bacilli > Exiguobacteriales > Exiguobacteriaceae > Exiguobacterium_A. The sequence goes on from CABJAC010000001.1 coordinate 1,344,851, forward strand.
TTGCCGCATTTGCCGGAACGACAGTTAAATCGACGGCCGCAACATGCCCCCGTTTGCCTTGTACGGCAAGTTGTTCGGTATAGGTGTCCGGTGTATCGGATAAGGTTTGGCGTACTTTTTGATCGGCGACGAACGTCCCTTTCCCTTGCTGACGAATCAAATACCCTTCGAGGGTGAGCTGATTCAATGCAGCACGAACCGTCGTCCGGCTGACATCAAAGTCTTCACAAAGCTCATATTCGGTCGGTAATTGTTGACCGGCTTGATAGAGTCCCGATTTGATGCGATCTAACAATTCTTCTTTGATATAAGAATGTAGCGATTGGTTGGTTTCCATGACGGACCTTCCTTCACGAGTTTTCTTTTATTGTACCGATAACAAACAACTGAATGCAAATGTTATAACAAATTGAATGTATTTGTATTAATACATTTTAAATTTGTATTTACATTTGTTCTTTTTGTATGATACATTACAAACAAGAAAAAGAGGAAGCGGTTACAAAAAATGGGAGGTTGTTATCATGGGGATCAAAGTCGTCATCATCGGAGGTGGATCAAGTTATACACCTGAATTAATCGAAGGGTTCATCAAACGATATGAATCCTTTCCGGTTTCTGAAATCGTCTTATGTGACATTGAATCCGGAACCGACAAGTTGGACATCATTATCCGGCTTTCGGAGCGGATGCTGCGCCGGTCCGGTTTGCCAATTCGTTTAAGCGCGACCTTGAATCGGCGCCATGCACTGGAAGGAGCAGACTTCGTATCCACACAAATCCGCGTCGGAGGGTTGGAAGCACGGGCACTCGATGAACGGATTCCTTTGAAACACGGTTTTATCGGTCAGGAAACGAATGGCGCGGGCGGGATTTTCAAAGCATTCCGGACGATTCCCGTCCTGCTCGAGCTGTCGAAAGAGATGCACGAAATCTGTCCCAATGCCTGGCTGATTAACTTTACGAATCCAGCCGGCATCGTGACGGAAGCGTTATTGAAGCACGGTCCGCATCAAAAAGTCATCGGCGTCTGCAACATTCCGTTTAACATGCGGAACTCGACTGCCGAAGTCTTACACGTCGATGTCAAGCGCGTCTCGATCGAGTTTATCGGTTTAAACCATTTCGTCTTTGGACGCCGGGTCTTTGTCGACGGAAGCGACCGAACAGAAGAGGTGATGCAGCGACTGATGTCGAAACAGCTTGATTTTTCACCGGCGAATATCGTCAGTCTTGGTTGGTCCGATGCCTTCTTGCAAGCCGTCAACATGTTGCCGAATCCCTACCACCAGTACTATTTCCAAACCACCGAGACGCTCGAGAAGGACCTCGCCGCCTACAACACGAACGGTACACGGGCCGAGGTTGTCCAGGAAGTCGAACGGACATTGTTCGAAGCCTATCAGGATGAACAGTTGGACGAAAAACCGGCTGAACTCGAATTACGCGGTGGCGCGTATTACAGTGATGCTGCCTGTTCCCTGATGGATTCGATTTACAACAACCGCGGAGACATCCAGACCGTCAATACATTAAACCGCGGAGCGATTTCCGACTTACCGGTCGATGCCGTCATCGAAGTCAACGCCGTCATTACGAAAGACGGTCCGCTCCCGATTGCGGTCGGACCATTACCATTATCCGTCAAAGGATTGATTTTGCAGATGAAGCAGATGGAAGAACTGACGATTCAAGCCGCATTAAGCGGATCAACCAAAGACGCTTACTTAGCCTTTTTGATGAATCCATTGATTCAAGATGAAAAGCGTGCGCAACCGCTACTCGAGGAGATGTTGCTTGCGCACGCAGCATGGTTACCACAATTTCAATCCAAGGAGGCGCAACGGACATGAATAAATTCATTGAAATCGCAGGAAGAATCGGGGCCCAACGCCATCTCGTCGCGATACGGGATGGATTCGTCGCCATTATGCCCCTGATCATCGTCGGGTCTCTCGCGATACTGATCAATAACTTCCCCGCCATCGGCAGTCTTGATTTCGTCGGTTGGATGAACGGGCTGCTTGGAGAAGGAAACTGGCAAGGGTTAGGGGGAAACATCTGGAACGGATCGTTTGCGATTTTAGGATTGCTGGTCGCTTTTTCGATCGCCTACAGCCTGGCTAAAAGTTACGATGTCGATCCGTTGTCGGCAGGGTTGATTTCCGTCGCCTCCTATATCATTCTCGTTCCGGTCACGAAAGACTGGGGACTCAGTTTTGCCTGGCTCGGCGCGCAAGGACTATTCGTTGCCATCATTCTTTCTCTTTTGACGACCGAGCTGTTTCGCATCTTACTGAAGACACGGTTGACGATCTCGATGCCGGATGGTGTTCCGGATGGTGTCGTCCGCTCGTTCCAAGCATTGATTCCGGCAACGTTGATTTTGATCCTCGTCGGCGGATTCCAATTATTTATGACACTCGCCATTGAATCAAGCCTGTTTGAAGTCATCTTCAACAGTATCCAAAAACCGTTACAAGGGTTTGGAGACACACTTCCGGCTGCGATTGCAATTGCCTTTTTAAATCATATCCTCTGGTTCTTCGGCTTACATGGGACAAACATCATCGGAGCCGTCATCGAACCGATTTATCTGCCGTTGATTCAGCAGAACCTGGAAGCATTCCAAGCGGGGACTTCTGCTTACGACGTCCCGAATACGGTAACGAAACCTTTCCTCGACTCCTTCGTATTCATAGGGGGTTCCGGTACGACACTGGCTCTTCTCTTTGCGATTTTCTTTGTCATCCGTGAACAGAAAAATCATCCTTACCGCGAAGTCGCCAAGTTATCGACACCCGCTGGATTATTCAACATCAACGAACCGGTGATTTTCGGCTTACCGATCGTCTTGAACCCGATCATGTTGATTCCATTCATCTTGGTGCCGGTCACATTGACGATCGTGTCCTATGTCGCGTTGTCGACTGGACTGGTGCCAAAAACCGTCGCGATTTTACCGTGGACGACACCGCCTTTAATCAGCGGCTATCTCGTGACAGGCGGGAGTTGGCGCGGAATCGCACTACAAGTCGTCAACTTGACGCTCGCGACAGCGATTTATGTCCCGTTCGTCGCAGCAGGTGTCCGGGCGATGAAAAAACAAACAGAAGGGAAGCTGGCAAGCTGATGACAGAAGAACTGCAAATCCTATCGTTTACAATGATTCTTCATGCAGGGAATGCCCGTTCGGCAGCAATGGAATCCATTCAGGCTGCTAAAAAAGGAGACCTTTCGTTAGCACAAACCAAACTGGAAGAAGCCAATCAAGAAAGTCTACAGGCGCATCGTGCCCAAACGACCTTACTGCAGGACGAAGCAAAAGGGCTTGAAACGCCGTTATCGATTCTATTGATTCATGCCCAAGATCATTTGATGACAGCGATGACCGTCAGAGATCTAGCATCTGAGATGGTCGAACTGTATACGCGACTCACACGACTGGAGGAAAAATCATGAACATTTTACTCGTTTGCTCGGCCGGCATGTCGACATCCATCTTAGTTCGGAAAATGCGGGAACAAGCTGAGGTACAAGCTCTTGATGTGACGATCGAAGCCATTCCCGAAAGTGAATTATCGCATCATCTGGATCAGACGGATGTGATTTTAATCGGACCACAAGTCCGGTATTTAGAAACAAAGATTCGCCAAGCGGCAGAACCAAAAGGGGTTCGCGTCGCGATCATCAATCAGATGGCGTATGGTCTGATGAAAGGGGACTTAGTCCTCGAACAGGCTCAATCCTTATTAACAGAAGCGTGATTGTCGCCACGTCAGTAAGTAAAGCCGGTCTATTCTGCCGATTTTACTTGCTGACGTTTTTTCTGAACATGAATCGATAGAGCAACAGGAACAGGATAAACATGAAATGTGAAGAAGTAGTATAGAATCGTAAATCGCTTCATCATTCAATCCGGAAAGAAGGGTTCTTATGAAAGCATTGCTGACTTCAGGCGGCATTCAAAATGACAGTCAACGTCGTGCACTCGTCTACTTACTCGGAAAACCGATTGCGGAGGCACATGCCTTGTGTATTCCGACGGCCGTTTACGGAATGAAGGAGGGTCCGTACCATGCGTACTCATTCATCACAGGAACCGGTTCAACACCGATGTGTGAATTAGGATTCCAGTCGGTGGGCGTTCTCGAATTGACGGCACTACCGAGTCTGGATGAATCACTCTGGGTACCGCTTGTCGAGCAGGCAGATGTGCTGTTGGTGAATGGCGGCGATCCGTTATTTTTAAACTACTGGATGAAAAAGTCGGGACTTGCAGAGCGATTGACTTCGCTAAAAGCAGTTTACGTCGGGTTAAGTGCCGGTAGTATGGTGCTTACGCCGCGGATTGGTCAGGCGTTCGTGGAGTGGACACCGCCTCATACAACGTCGGATGAAACCCTGGGATTGGTTGATTTTTCGATTTTCCCGCATCTGGATCACGAACTGTTACCGGAAAATACATTAGACGAGGCCGTCAAATGGGCGGCTGATCTCACAGGACTATCCTATGCGATTGATGATCAAACGGCGATTCAGGTGGTTGATGGTGTAGTGGAAGTGATTTCAGAAGGTCACTGGAAACGATTTGATTGAATCGGAGGAATTCATGGACATCACAACACGATTACATGTCGAACGAATCGAAGAGTGGCGCAATTGGTTGGAAAGTAACCATTTAACAGAGAACGAGATTTGGCTCGTCTTCCATAAAAGGGATGCGGGTGACTACCAGCTGGATTATATCGAGACGGTTGAGGAAGCGCTTTGTTTTGGCTGGATTGACGGAATCAGCAAAAAGATGGATGACTCAACAAAAGCCCAACGCTTTACGCCACGCCGTAAAAACAGTCACTGGACGGAACTGAACAAGGAACGGGTCCGTCGTTTGACGGCACTCGGAAAGATGCACGAACAGGGAATAAAGGTATTGCCGAATTTAGAGACACCGTTCGAAATCGATGAAGCGATTCTCGAGGAACTAAAAAAAGACGCAGCAACCTATCAGTTTTTTAAGACGTTGCCTGATCTGTATGTCCGGGTCCGGATCAGTTACATTCAGGAGTACAAACCCGGTAGTCCGGAATATGAAAAACGCTTGACCAACTTTTTGAAATACACGGCACAAGGAAAAATGCTCGGACGATGGGACGACGGCGGGAAATTAACGGGAAACTATAGAAGAGACGACCGATGATATCTGATGAAAAGAAGAGACCGACTTTTGGTGTGAAACGGAAAGGCAGGCACTACCAATATAAGCAAAGTGTCTATGGCGTCGCATACGATCAACGACAGCAGACATTTTTAACCGTCGAGACCAAATTCAACAATCTTTTGTTGCCGGGTGGGCGAATCGAGCGGGGAGAAACACCGGAGCAAGCACTTCACAGGGAGCTGCTTGAAGAGACCGGATTTTCGATTCAAATCGATGCGCCAATCGGCCGTGCCGAGCAGTACGTGCTGACACCGGACGAGGAAGCGATACTCTATCTTGTTTCATGCTCGGTCAGTTAAATAATACTTGCTGTACAACCAACTGATGGCATCCTTTAAGTCACTTGCAATGTAGTCAATATAGATGTTATTTAATTCGTCATGATGATCATTAAGCGAAGTTTCACCTGCGCCTGTTTTCACTAATATTTTAAGGCATCCTGCTTTTGAAGCTGCCAGCATATCGGTCCAACGATCACCGATGACGACACAATTCTCTAGATTTAAATTATGAGTTTTTGACGCCTTCAATAACATTCCGATATCAGGCTTCCGGCACGTGCAACCTTCATAAGGCGTGTGTGGACATATGTAAACATCATCAAAACCAAATCTAGTCAATTCCTGTTGAAAGTCTTTTATGGTTGCTAACCCTTTGGAGATACCAGGTTGATTTGTAAATGAAAATAATGGAATCTGGTCTTTTTTTAATCGATTGATTTCCAAAGAAGTATAAGGAAACAGTTCAAATTCTCCCGGGTAGTGAATTGTAGAGTCGCCGCCGATCGTTCCATCTCGATCCAAAAATACAGCTTCAATGTTTTTCATCATTTTTATCTCCTTTCATTGATTTATTCGGTACGCCACTCTCTGCCATTAAACATGTTCATTTTTATGGCAAATGAACATATTTAACAGGAAAATGAACTCATTAAACATAGTCAAATGCGCTAAACATACTCAAAATTATGTAAAATGAGTATGTTTAGCGATAAATGAGTTAATTAATGAGTGAAATTCATTTGACCCTTTACCGCTCATATTCGCGAAGTTTGTCCTCTAAAATCCGCAACCGTTTGTGCATATTATAAAAAATCGGCAAAAACGCTACTGTTACAATCAGCAAAATCCCCATATCCATCCTCCTTTTTGTTGCTAAATAGCCAAGAATTAAAATAAGTTCAAAAGTATTATTTCATAATTTTGACTATTTTTACAAGTTCTCCTTTCGAGTGAAGTTCTTCAATTCATAACCGAGCCAGTTTTACAAAATCGGCGACAACAGGCGTGAGATACTTTCCTTAAAGCGGATCATCCGCGGACGGGCAACATATTTTTCCCGGGTCAGCAAGGCACTGTCGGCAACGTCGGACAAAAAGAGCAGCTCCAGTTCTTCCGCAATCGTCGCATCGTACAAAATCGCATTCATCTCGAAGTTCAACCGGAAACTCCGGGCGTCGATGTTCGTCGTCCCGACCGAGGCGATTTTCCCGTCGACGACAATCGTCTTCGCATGCATGAAGCCGATCTCATACGTGTAAACTTCGGCCCCGTGTTGAATCAATTCGCCGACTGCCGCATATGTCGCCCAGTAGACAAAGGGATGATCCGGCTGGTTCGGAATCATGATTTTGAGGGAGACACCGGAAGCCAAGGCAATCCGGCAGGCATCCATGAAACTGGCATCGGGAATAAAGTAGGGCGACTGGATGTAGATCGATTTTTCCGCCGTATGAATCATCTGAATCAGCATGTTTTTCAAATATTCCGTTTCCGACGTTGGACCGGATGTCACGATTTGAACCGGTATCCGATCCGTCGCAACTTCAAGCGGCGGAATCGGGGCGGTCGACCAGTCCGTCCGCTCGTTGCTTGCGGCGTCCCAGTCCTGTTCGAAATGAAACTCGAGTTCTTCGACGACGGGACCGAGGACCCGGAGGTGTGTATCCCGCCAGTAACCGAAATGTTCGTCTTCTCCGAGGTATTCCGATCCGACGTTAAAGCCACCGATGTACCCGATTTGCCGGTCAATCGTACAGAGTTTCCGGTGATTCCGGTTGTTGATCCGCAGGTTTAAGATACCGAGCGGCGAAGAGAAGAAGGAGCGGACTTCCCCGCCGTCTTGTTTGAACGTTGCGAAGTCCTTCGCTTTGAGTTTCCACGAGCCGACGGCGTCATACAGAATCCGGACTTTGACGCCGCGTTTTGCCTGTTCGAACAAAGCGTTCAGTAGACGGTCGCCGAGCGGATCGCGCTTTAAAATGAAGTATTGGATGTTGATTTCAACTTGGGCGCTCTGTATGTCAGCGAGCAACGTATCAAATTTTTGATGACCGTCGAACAGCGTCCGGACATCGGTTGCTTCCGTCAACAGGGCCCCTGACGAGCGGTTTGCTTGAATCAACTTCCGGTACGGGTAAAGCGGTGCTTCGCGGGGGACATCGTCGTTCGCTTGCGCCGAAAGCTCTTCTTCGCGCGCCAATCGGCGTGCTTCCGGGACATGATAAAATGTCTCTTGTTTCAACGAACGGCCAAACAATAAGTAAATCAAAAAGCCGATGACGGGTAAGAAAAAGAGAATCATCAGCCAGGCCCAGGTGGCACTGACGTCACGCCGTTCGAAAAACAGAATGGCGATTGCCGCAGCGACGTTGGCAAACAGGACAACATAGAGCAAAACCGGCAAGATTAGGGTATAGTCCATCAATACGAACACCTCGTTTTCAGAAAGAATGACTTCGATGGGAGGGAAGACAGCATGTTTTCGGAATGGATCCGGTTCATCTCAAGTATCTTGTTCATCCCGATTTCGGATGATTTGTTGGTCATCCGTCAAATCAGTAGCTGGTTACGCCAGGATCAAGCACTTATCCTGATTTTTTTATCCGTCTGGTCCGCCTGTTTCGTGTGTTTTAATCTGTTTTACGGCATTCCCCGTATTTTTCGCGAACTTCCCTTCTTTCGAAAGTTATTGACCAATAAACATCTCGCGAAAGCCGAAGTGATTCTGCAGGAGAAAGGAACGGTCGCCATTGCCATGTCGTTTTTCCTGCCGGGTGTCCGGCGTCCGATTCATTATATGGCAGGACTGCTCGCCTATCCGTTTCGCCCCTACGTGCTCGTGACGTTAGCCGGAACCGGCGTCTATGCGTTGCTCTGGACGATTCTTGCTAATCGGCTCGGCGCTTACGGTCTGTTAAACCGCTTTTCGACATGGTGGGCAACTCATGGCGGTGTCATCTTGTTACCCGGACTACTGATCCTGTCTTGCTTGTTAGGTTGGATCTTCCGGGACACGATCCGGAACTGGTTTGTCCGTCCGTAACGCCATTTTCCGGAGTTGCGCGAGTTTAATGATGTTGAGCACCGTCACCTTCGCGACGGCATAAAACGGGACGGCCAGCAACATACCGAGAATTCCCGCCAGTTGCCCGGCGACGAGCAGGACGACCGTAATCGTAATCGGATGCACCTTCAACGATTTTCCCTGAACGAGCGGGGAGATGACATTGGCATCCAGTTGCTGGACGATCGTGATGCCGATGATGACATATAAGCCTTTGATCGGTTCATCCAAGAAGCCGATCAGGACAGCCGGTGCAGCGCCAAGGAACGGTCCGAGGTACGGGATGATATTCGTCGCGAAGATGAACAGACCAAGCGGTAAGAAGTACGGGACATCGAGCCACCACAGGACGAGTGTCGCAAGACTCCCGACGAATGTACAGACGATCAGTTGCGCCCGGACGTAAGAGCGGATCGTCCCGTTCATGTCTTTTAAAATCAGCAGGGCTTCCTTGCGGTAACTGATTGGGATGAACTGGACAAGCGCATTCGGTAATTTTTTTCCGTCGACCAACATGAAGACGTACAAAAAAAGGGCGATGAATAACGTGAAAACGGTCGAGGCAATCAACTGAATCAGCCAAAGCACGGAACCGGCAATCGAGGAAAAGACGTTTCCGAGGAGTGCGGTCGCGCTTTTCATCGAACTTTCGACCGATGAAAACTGGCTCTCGAGTGACGGAATCGACGTCCCGTATTTGGCGTAAAGCGACAGGGATTGTGTGTACAGACGTTCAGCAAAACCGGGTACGGCACTGATGAACGCAAAAAGCTGTTTCGTGATCAGCGGGAATAACGTCAAAAGGAATACGATGACGAGTACAAGTAACAAAAGCAAGACGATAAAAATCGCCAGTTTACGCGACCGCAGACGACGTTCGAGTGAATCGACGAAACCGACGGAGAGGTAAAATAAAATCCCGGCGATGATGAACGGGGTGAAAATCGTCGTAAATAGGACAAGTAACGGATAAAAGAGAAAGTCGACCTGTCGTGCCATATAGATGATGCCAAGTACAAGCAGGATGAACAGACCGATACGAAAGGAACGATTGGATATCAATCCGGACAAGGCAATCTCCTCCCTCGAAAATAAGTGGCATGTTGTATCCTTTCCCCGAAACTTGTTAATGTAGTGTGAAAATTCTGAAAAATAGATTCTTTTTTCAATTGTGCTCGTTAACTGACTCGAAAAAGGGGTAATGATAGACTAACCTCTATCCATTTTTCTTACTATCATCGTTATCTTCTCCGCAGCGACAGTAGTCACGTTCCTCAGCATATTTTTCTATTCCTTCATCGTCAGCTTAATCACATTGTTCGTCCTGCTACCGATGTTCATGGTCCCGGGTTTAGCTACCAGCCTGTCGTCTAAAAGGGAGGAGCCTGTATGCAACCAATCATCGCCTTTACAATCATCATGCTCATCTGGACGGTCAGCGATTATATCTCGAAAAAAACAAAGGACTTATTATCTTCCTTATTTGTTGCTTCCATCATCTTCTTGATCGGATTCAAGACCAACCTGTTCCTAGAAGATCTCTACCGACGCCGGGATGATCATCGTTCATCTCGGAATGCTGTTTGTCGTCGGTGTCGCCGTTCCTCAGCGGTTTGACGAACGGGTGGCTGAATACGTTCGACATTGCCTTACGGGCGACCGGCGTCTTGAAGCCCAACGTCTTGAACGGCATTGATGCCTACGCTCTGATGATGCTTGCGATTTTACTGTTCATCTTCGGACCTCGTCGAACTGTTTGTGCCATTGTTAATTGCCTTCGTACTAAGCGTGTCGGGAAGTTCCTCGCTTACTCGTATCCGATGGCGATTGCAATCGGTTTGACGTCACTATACGGTTTTCCAGGTACATTGATTCTCAGTCAAGAAGCAGTTAAAAATATCGGGGAGACGGAAGATGAGGTCCAAATCATTGAAGACGAAATTTTACCAAAATTAAGCGAGAATACTCCCACTTCTAAACGAAGTGAAAGTGGGAGTATTCTCACCAGACAGCCTTTCGGGTATATTCCCTTTGAAGGAGGTGAAAAATGGTGTTGAAGCTCAAGGCCTACAAATTCAGAATCTACCCGACTAAAGAGCAGGAAATTCTGATCGCGAAGACAATGGGGTGTTCACGCTTCGTCTTCAACCACTTCCTAGCGAAATGGAATGACATGTACAAGACCACAGGGAAAGGACTGTCCTTCGGTTCTTGTTCCAAAGAAATTCCTTTGTTGAAGCAGCAGTTCGACTGGTTGAAGGAAGTCGATAGCACATCTGTTCAAATCAGCGTCAAACATCTTGCCGATGCGTTCGACCGCTTCTTCAACAAGCAGAACAACCGCCCTCGATTCAAGTCCAAGCGCCATCCCGTCCAGTCGTACAAGACCAACATCCAAGGTAAAAACCAGCTTCCTGAAGTCTCGATTGGATGCAACCAGCTCAAACTTCCGAAGCTGAAATGGGTTCGTTTCGCCCATTCGAAACAGGTCACAGGCCGTATCTTGAACGCTACGATCCGACGTAACGCGTCAGGAAAATATTTCGTCTCCCTGCTCGTCGAGCAGGAGATCCACGAACTGCCGAAGACCGGTTCATCTGTTGGCGTCGACGTCGGACTCAAGAACTTCGCCATCCTGTCGGACGGCACAGTCTACCAAAACGATCGTTACTTCCGTTCGCTTGAGAAGAAACTGGCGCGCGAACAACGTAAGCTCTCCCGCCGTCAACACATCGCCTTGAACAAGAAAGTGAAGCTGTCCGAGGCGAAGAACTATCAGAAGCAAAAGCGGAAGGTTGCCCGCATCCACGAGAAGATCGTCAACAAACGCACCGATTTCCTGCACAAGGTATCGACCGAGATCGTCCAAAACCACGACGTCATCGGGATCGAGACCTTGCAGGTGAAGAATATGCAGAGGAACCGCAAGTTGAGTAAGGCCATCTCTGACGTCAGCTGGTCGGAGTTCTTCCGTATGCTGGAATACAAGGCGGACTGGTACGGAAAGATCGTCGTGAAGGTCGGCAAGACCTTCGCTTCGAGCCAACTGTGCTCGAGTTGCGGTCATCAACACAAGGACGTGAAACATCTCGGCTTGCGAGAATGGACATGCCCGAGTTGCGGGATCCATCACGACCGGGATGTGAACGCAGGACTGAATCTCAAACAAGAAGCCGAACGTATCTTAGCTTCTTCAACCGTCGGAACGACGGGGTTAGCCTGATCAGGTTTCGACTGTTAGGTCGGATCACTCAGGAATTCTTCACCTCAAAGCGAAGCTTAGGTGGAGGTAGTTCAACGAAGATGGTCGTTGCCGGATTCACGACCGTCACGATCACATCCGTCTTTATTACCGGGATTTTAGCGTCATTCATTTATTAAAGGGGGCATTATCATGGGACTTGGAGAAGATATCAAACGACTAAAGGATTTTGATGGTTCGACGCACATCTTGTCGGTGTATCTCAGCACGGCACCGGATAAGCGGAATCAATGGGAAACGATTTTACGAAATGAGAAAAAACGCCTTTTGACGGAGCAGGAGAATAAAAAAGATGTTGAATCGGCTTTTACGAAACTCGAACAAGCGATCAATAACGAGCGGACGAGTTTACTCCGCAGCATCGTCGCCTTTGTCTCAAGCGACGACTCGCTTCATGACGTGTATTTTTTGCAACTCGATGTGACGGATGAAATCAGTTATCATGCAAAACCGAATCTCAATCAACTCGAAGTGCTCGATCAGCAATTCCCGCGGACCGGCATCGTGCTGACGAATCTGGATTCCGCGACTGTGCTCGACGTTCGGCTCGGTGAAGTCGACGCGACGCACGATTATGAACTGGATCTCGATACAGGGCAATGGCGGCGGTATCAGGGACGGAGCAGCCGCAGTGGGGCCTCCAGCAGCAGTCAAACGGATGATTTCCGGGATCGAGTCGAAAAGCAGGCGGAACGATTTTACCGGGAATTGTCGGGAGAGGTTGAAAAACTGAATCGTTCCCTCGGTTGGGAACAGATTGTCGTCATCGGGGAACGGTCGCAAGCGAACTTCCTTGAACAGGCGTTAACGACGAAACCAAAAGAAGTCATTCATAAAAATTTGTCTCAATCCAGCCAACAACAGATTCTCAAGCAGGTGTTTTGACGGTCAACGTCTAAAGTATAACTTTAGACGTTACATAAGGAGTGAAGACAGATGTTCATGCACCACATCACGGATCAATTGAGTTTGAAGTTGATTGAGCGCCAGGATGCAGAGGCACTATATGCTCTGGTCGACGCCAATCGGGAACATCTACGGGAGTGGCTCGGCTGGGTCGACGGGACGACCGGACCGGATGAATACCGGGACGAAATCATTCCGGCCTGGTTGACGGCTTATGCGAAGGGCAACGGATTGACCTGCGGCATTTATTATGAAGGCGAACTCGTCGGGACCGTCGCCTTGCACGAAATCAATCAGACGTTACGCCAAACCTCCATCGGTTATTACCTGACCGGCAACGGGCGCGGCAAAGGATTGATGACGAAGGTGATGGCCTTTGTGACGGACTATTGCTTTACGACGTTGCAGCTGAATCGTGTCGTCATCGAATGTGCGGTTGGCAACTCGCGGAGCCGAAACATTCCCGAACGACTCGGCTATCAGCAAGAAGGCATCTTACGCGATGCGGAACGGCTGTACGGTACCTATCATGATTTGGCTGTTTATGCGATGCTCGCACAAGATTGGTCAGGCTTATTCAGCGGGACCGATCTGCAAACAGACACCCGTTCGAACTGAAACAAAGGAGGATGAATGATGATCAAATTTGAAAAAATGTCGGAAGCAGCCTATGACGCGTATTTACCGGAAGCAATCGACGAATACGCAGCAGAGAAGGTCAAGGCAGGAACGTGGGCGGAGGTCGAGGCTGTCGAACGATCGACGGCAGACTATGCCGAGCTGTTGCCGGACGGGATTCAAACGAAACAGCATTATCTGTTTTCAATCATCGAGGAGACGGAACAGGCGCCGGTCGGGATGATCTGGTTTCAGGTCAGTGAGGAAATACAGGGGCGGACGGCGTTCATCTTTGATTTTAAAATCGAAGACGCTCATCAAGGAAAAGGGTACGGGCGGCAAGCGATTCAGATGCTCGAGCAGGTCGCACGACGGATGAACATCAAAAAAATCAAATTGCATGTCTTTGCCCATAACACCCGAGCGATTCATTTGTATGAAACAACGGGATTCGTCACGACAGATTTACATATGGAGATGACGGTCAACTGACGAACAAACCCCTCTGCTGTTCCAATTGGACAACAGAGGGGTTTTAGCATCTTCAGCGCCAAGTCTGAAGGGTGTTCGCGAACTGAATATCCGTTTCGATTTCACCGTTGATGTGCGAGAGCGTAAAGTCATTTCCAGCCAGCCAGTCCTTAAAGTCAAACTCGACCGGCTGCTGGTCGCCTCCTAACGCAAACCAGACTTTCATGTCCGACGGGAAATAGGCTGACGTGTGAATTGTCCCCGCCCAGTGGCTGTAGAGATCGGAAAAGACACCTTTATCGGAATCGTTCAGCAGACGGAACGCTGATTCGGCATCTTGAATCATGTGTTGGTGCGTCTTCAGCTCCATCATCCGCCGTTTCGAGTCGTCGAGGTGGAACCGGTTTTCGTGTTGCAACAAATCAAAGTGATTCGTACAGAGATTCGTCTCCCGGACTTCGATGTCCCGTGCCGTCGCCTCGATGACGAACGACCGGTTCGACCGGTCATGGACGACGTAACTGAACGATCCCCGGTGCGGCATCTCTTTGACGAGCGAGATGGCATCATCGACGGACGTACACATCTCGAGGATGATCCGGCCGATCATGAAACTGACGAAACCATCGCCCGGGCGACGGCGATTGATGAAATTATAGCCCATCGCAAGACCATGTTCGTTCATCCCGTCCATTCGTCCCGTGACGCGGGAAGCTGGACCGATGATGGCAGAACCGCCGTCGGTCGGTTGGAAGACGGAAAAGCGTCCATCGTATGTCATCGGATGATAATCGTAGTTGCGGACAAGGAAATTATCACCGGTCATGATCGAACAGCCACTTTTTGGTCCTTCGACCCGGTAATGACCAAAGTGGAGCAATGTATCGGCGAGTGATAATTCCAGTTCATCCTGCAAGCCGAGTAACTCGTCCCAAATATGCGGGGCGTATCGCAGAAACATCTCTTTTGTTTCTGCCGGATCGACTTGAAAACGCGGAACACGGATCTTCCAGTTGTCTTCGCGGTTATGAAGCAGTTCATTTCGTTTCACGTAGCGTCCCTGTTCGCGACCAAACTCATAATGCGTTCCGCGGAACTGCGTGATTTCGTTTGAGACAGACTGCACAGCGTTCACTCCTTTGGTTTCTGTATGATTCTGATTATATCGAATCCATCCTCTACTGTCGTAATCAAGGGCTCAGCACAACACATTTGGGGGATGAAAAAATGAAAAAAGACTGAATCATTTGCATAATTGACCGATAAAAAGACGGGAGGGTTTACCTATGAAAAATTTATCAGTGCGTAAAAAGATTCAACTGTTAATCGCGACAGCCATTGTCGCAATGATTTTGCTAGCAAGTGCCGGACTTTATTTTCTGAACCAGATGGCAAATGCTTCGAAAATCATGTATGAAGAAAATTTATTACCTGTGCAAGAAGTTGCTCAAATTCGGATTGATACGCGAGCGCTCGATTCGTTTTTAGTGGAAATGATTCTCACGACGGATGAAAAGCGGATTGGAGAATTAGAAGCTGAAATTGATACACGTCAAGCTCAAATCCAGTCGTCTTTTGGTACATACGAGCGTGAAGCTAAGATGACCCCACAGTCAACTAAGCAATTACAGGAATTAAAAGACAATGTATTGGCGTATGACAACGGAATGAGCGTAGTGCAAGACTTTGCATCACGAAATGAAAATGATGACGCGTATAAGAGTTACTCGGAAAATCTAGAGAAAGTCCGAGATAATGTTGCCGATTCAGCGAAAAGTTTGATGAAAACGATGACAAAACAATCAAGAGACATCAACGCATTGAACCAGCAGGAAAAACAAAATGCGCTCTACATCTGAACTGCCCCATAAAAGTTGGACATAAAAATCCAACTTTTATGGGGTGTTTTTTATGGTCAAATATACGAAGGCATTTAAGATCAAGGTCGTTGAACGTTATCTGACGGGACGAGACGGATACCGGATTATGGCGGAGGAATTCGGGATAGGACGTGAACGAATCCGTGAGTGGTCGCGTCTCTATGAGCGTTGGGGAGAGACGATCTTCGATCCTTCCTATACAACACACTCGCCGGCATTTAAACTGGAGGTATTAAACGACATGGCGACCAATGGACTGTCTTACATAGAGGCAGCCATAAAATACAGAATCTCTTCCCCAGGGATGATCTCGAACTGGCGATCGACGTATGAACGGGAAGGGAGCGCAGGTCTGGTCGCTAAACCGAAAGGACGTGCCCCGATGGCGAGACGCAAGAAGAAAGATTTTGAAGAGATGACAGAAGTCGAGAAGCTCAAGGAGCGGGTCGAGTATCTCGAGATGGAGAACGCTGCGCTAAAAAAATTGAGAGCCTTGGTTCAAGAAGAGAATGCGCGACGAACCGGATCAAGGCGCAAGTAATCGATGAGTTGCGGGCGGTCTATCCCGTCCCGGGACTCCTCCGCGTGCTCGGGATGGCTCGGAGTGTCTACTACTATTGGCGGACGCGCCTGACGGGCGAAGACAAGTACGCGGAGGTGAAGTCGGCCATCTATACCCTCTTCCACGAACACGAGGGACGATGTGGCTATCGTCGCATCCACGCACTTCTCGAACGCCAGGGCTTCCGGCACGATCCGAAGACCGTGCGCCGTCTCATGAACGAGCTCGGTCTCAAGTGTCTCGTCCGCATGAAGCGATACCGTTCCTATAAAGGACAGGTCGGAGAGGTCGCACCGAATCTTCTCCGACGTGACTTCAAGGCCACCGGTCTGAACCAGAAATGGGTGACTGACGTCACTGAATTTCACCTGTTCGGGGAGAAGCTCTACCTCTCTCCGATGATGGACTTGGGAAACCGTGAAATCATTGCCTATACCATGTCGGACCGCCCTACATATCGATTCGTTGGCGAAATGTTGGACCAGGCAATCGCGAAGCTCGACGGAGACGCACGCCCAATCCTTCATTCCGATCAGGGGTGGCATTATCAATACAGAGCGTTCACTGGTACGCTCCACGAACATGGCATCACGCAAAGTATGTCCCGTAAGGGCAACTGTCTCGACAACGCAGCCATCGAAAGCTTCTTCGCCGTGCTCAAGTCAGAGCTCCTGTATCTCAAGGAGTTCGATGACATGGACCACTTCAAATATGAGCTTGAGCGTTACATCGAGTACTATAACCATCGTCGTATCAAGAGACGACTAAAAAACCTGAGCCCAGTGGAATACCGGACTCAGGTCCTCAAGGTCGCCTGACAAATTATTTATTGTCTAACTTTTTTGGTTCAGTTCACATCATGCTTGGGATCTTTGTGATCGCTCTCGTATTGTTCGCAGGTCTTGCGCTTTATATTACACGTTTAATCACACAACCAATCCGTTCTCTTCAAGGATGGATGAAACAGTCGGGGGAAGGCGATTTAACTGTGCGCGGGGATTACGTCTCAAAAGACGAACTCGGTCAATTGACGACATCCTTCAATACGATGACGGAACAGTTGCACCATGTCATTATTGAGATGACGGATACTTCAAAACATGTCGCGACAGCATCAGACGAACTAAGTACGAATGCGGAAGCGACGACAAAAGCGACGGAAATGGTCGCTGTGACGATGGAAGAAATCGCGAGCGGAGCAAGCCAACAATTGAATCAAGTGTCCGGTGCGTCGCGGACGGTCCAGGATTTAACGTCCGGTGTCAGCCAAGTCGCCGGCAATGCCCAACAGATGACGGACGCAACGGGTGACGCGATGGATAAAGTCATGCAGGGTGGTCAAGTCGTCAGCCAACTCGGTCAGCAGATGGAACGGATTAACACCGATTTCACGGAACTGGGTCAAGTGATCGTCGGACTCGGAAACCGGTCGCAGGAAATCGGTCAGATTACCGATTCAATCACCGGAATTGCGGCACAGACGAATCTGTTGGCACTGAATGCTGCGATCGAAGCGGCCCGGGCCGGAGAACAAGGACGTGGATTTGCGGTCGTCGCCGCTGAAGTGAAGACACTTGCTGAACAATCAGCTCTTGCTGCCAAACAGATCGAGAGCTTGATAAAGGTCATTCAGCGGGAGACGGAACAATCCGTCGCCTCCATGGAAAAAGTGACGACAGAAATGACGAACGGGATTCAAGTTGCCGGTGAAGCAAGCGCATCGTTCCAGGCAATTGAACGTTCGATTAGTGAAGTAACGGGACAAGTGGAGGAAGTCTCCGGTGCTGTTCAGGAAATGGCTGCCGGAAGCGAACAAATTTCCGCCATCATGCGGGAGATTCAAGGCGTTACAGAAAGTACGGCCGCCGGAACGGAGAACATCTCCGCGTCGACGGAAGAACAGATGGCTTCGATGCAGGAAATCTCGTCGGCGTCGCAGTCACTGGCGACGATGGCGGAAGATTTGAAACGATTATCAAGTCGTTTTCACGTGTAATAAATCAGGCGAGGCTGGGACATAACTCAGTTTTATAAATGAGAAGGCCCTCGAAACGTTTTTCGTTTCGAGGGCCTTCTTCTATGATGAAAAACCGATTTTAAGTAAACAAATAAGGACTGCCTCTGATAAAGTTAAAGTGACCAAACCATAACTATCGGAGGTGTCCTTATGTTTAAAAATTATAACATGAACCAGCTGGTTCTGCCTTTAGATTTAGAAATTCGTCTTCAAGAAAACGATATCGCTTTCGCCGTTCATCATCTTGTCGAGTCCATTCCCGACGATGCCTTTGAACCTTTTACTCGAACGACAGGCTGCCCCGCCTATCATCCACGCATGATGATGAAAATCATTTTATGCGCCTATACGCAATCGGTCTTCTCTGGTCGGAAGATCGAAGGACTCCTTCAAGACAGTCTGCGTATGATGTGGCTCGCTCAAGGGAATGAACCGAGCTATCGTACGATCAATCGCTTTCGAGTGCACCCGGCAGTCACGCCTATCCTGAAGCAGGCGTTCGTCACCTTCCGTTGCCATCTCGTCGAGATGGGAGAAATTAAGGAAGAAGCGATCTTCATTGATGGTACGAAACTAGAAGCGAATGCGAATCGATATACGTTCGTCTGGCGAAAATCCGTCGAGCGATATAGTGCGTCGCTCGTCGAAAAGTCTAATCTTCTCTATGAAGAACTCGTCGCACAGGAAATCTTACCGGAGATTGAACGGGAAAGTCCAGACGAACTGACCATTCCTGAACTCGAGTACATCGGTGATGTTTTGGAGGAACGAATCGCGTCTATCAATCAAGAAATCGAGGCAAGTTCAGATATGCAGGAGAGAAAACGGCTTCGTTCCGAACGAAAGCAACCCCATCTTTTCCGAAAAAAGTTCGCTGAGTTCGTGGAAAGAAAAAGGAAGTATGCCGTCCAAAAGAAGACGTTCGATGGACGGAACAGCTATTCGAAGACGGATACGGATGCGACGTTTATGCGGATGAAGGAAGATCATATGCAAAATGGACAACTCAAGCCTGGGTACAACGTGCAGATTGCGACCGAAGGTCAATATACCCTCGCTTATGATGTCTATCCTAATCCGACCGATGCCCGCACGTTCATCCCGTTTTTAGATGAGGTGGCCTCGTACCTTACTTTACCGGAACATATCGTAGCGGACGCCGGCTATGGGAGCCAAGAAAATTATCAGGAGATTCTGATGCGCCGAGGGCGCATTCCGCTCGTTCCCTATACGATGTTTCAAAAAGAGAAGACGCGAAAATGGCGTGATGATCCTTTTAATCTCGCCAACTGGTCCTACGATGAAACGACCGATCACTTTGTATGCCCGAACGGGCGGAACGTGACGTTCCGTTACATGTCTAAGAGGACGGATCGATATGGTTTTACCCGCGATTTCAAGGTGTACGAAAGTGAGAGTTGTGATGACTGCCCGCTTCGATCCCTCTGTACCAAGGCAGAGAAGGGTCGTCATCGCCAAGTCCGAGTAAACGTTTCGTGGGAAGAGCAAAAGGAACAGGTAAAGGACCTGCTTTCAGATCAAAAAACCGGGAAAATCTACGAGAAACGTAAGATAGACGTAGAACCAGTTTTTGGGAATCTGAAGGCTAATTTGCGTTTCACTCGTTTTTCCGTAAGAGGAAAAGCAAAGGTGAAACGTGAGCTTGGCTTCATCCTTATGGCAGTAAATCTGAGAAAGTGGCTCACCCAAAGTATTGCCCGAGGGGTAATTTAACAAGAGGCGATGAAAAAAATAAGGGATTGCGCATCGTGACGATGGCAATCCCTTATTTTCTTTAAAAGTCAGCTAGTTATGTCCCAGCCTCTTTTTTAATGGGGAAATAAGTAATATAAAGATTGAAAATGTAATATAATGAATGATAATAGTGGGGATTATCAATAAAAATCAACGATGGTAAGAAAATAAGAAACAATCGTAAATTAGAGGAGATGCTGTTTTGAAAACTAAAAATAAAAAAATTTCACGTGGTGATGTAGAAATTCTGTATCACAGTAAAGTGATTACTGATTACACTGATATTAAGGATCGATTAAAAAATATAAAAGCTTTAAAAATGTTTTCTAGAAGAGGCGTAAGAAACAATCACGAAATCAAATTACAAAATGAGCAGTTTAATATATTTGATGAAATCATTGATCAGGCTAGAGGAGAGTACATTTACTTATCAGGTTCTACTCTTTCCAACAAAGTCACCTGCGATTTATGTCTGACAGGAATTCATAATAATCATGTTATTCAAAATCGCTACAATAAAAAAAAGTTCGGCATTGGGCAAGAGTGTTTGAAATCGTATACGAATACTGATGCAGTGAAATCGATGAAAGCAGATATGTATGAAAGAACTCGCCTCAAGAAAAGAGAAATGTTGTACGGGTTAGTACCACAGTTATTAACGTTGACCGAATATGAAGAAAGTCTAAAGAAACTTCCTTTACATATCCCCGTTCACTTGCAAGAACCGTTGGTTAAAAGCAGAAAAAGAATTAAAGAAATCGAAGAAAAAATACTGAAGTTAAAAAGTGCAGATTCGAATGCTTTAGCTGAAGAATTGAATCATCAAATCGAGCAATTTAAATCGTATGTTCACTCTATTGAGGAATATAATCGCACTGAAAAGTATAATTTTTTAGCAGTTACTCATTCTATGTACGCATCTGTAAATTACACCAGTAATGAAAAAGAGAAAGAAAAAATACAAACGATGTTAAACCAAGGATTTATTACTTTAGAATCTATTCAATACATAAACGACAGTGCATTTAGAACGAAAGTTATAAAAAAATTGACACCAACTTTTAAAAAGGTAGAAGTTGAGATTTTCCCTTCAAAAATACAAATGGAGTAATAATCAAAATAATGAGATTTGATGATTTAAAAAATGTTGAATTTATCATGCATTTTTCCGATTTTATGAAAAAATATGGTCAATATGTCTTCATGAACAAGGTTCCGAATGTAAAAAAAGCGATACAATACGAGAATTTTATTACAAAGTGTTCAGTTGGTAGAAAACAAGAAAAAATACTGCTTTTGGAGAAGATTAATAAATTATTAGTTGAAAAAGATTGTCCGATTGTCATGCATCGGTGTGTTATTCAGAATGACTGGTTAATTTTTAAAAATACGCAACTAACTAATCATTTCTATAAACTCGGAGTCAATGATTTCATCTCAAACTATCAGTATTTAATATTCACTGATTATTTGCCAAAAACGTTTGTATCAGTCATTGGAAAAGGCTATTTAGATGAAAGGCGACTTACTATTTTATTTGATCAATCAGACCGTAAAGAGCGAATGGACATTCATACTTTTGATACAAAATATTATTCGACTATTAAATAATATACTGACTACAAGAACTAGCAGGATGGAAACATGTATAAGTTAATGAAAGTATGAAGGGGGAGCGGATATGGGACCACATGAACTCATTGAATGGATAATGCTGTCTGTAATCGTGTTGCCAATCGTTCTGCTCGGAATAAAGTTGAAGTCACGTGGACGCGCAATGATGTTCACTCTCGCGGGTCTCATCTGTGTCGCATACGGGGTCTACTTGATCGTCCATCCTTATTTCGTCGATCAGAAAGTTGCCTATAATGCGAAACAAGTCGAGTTGCATCTCGAGAAAACCTATCCGGATGAACGCTTTACGTTAACGACGGTCCCGTACTGGAAAGAAGGATACAAACACCTGAATCCGTATAAAATTGACGTCGTGTTTGCCAACGAAGCCGACGCCACCTACACCTATTCGGTTGAGGATAACGGAACCGTTGAATTGAGCGGATTTCCGAGCACGCCAGATGATCGGTTGGATGGGTTTAAGCACTTGGAAGAACACAAGTAATTAAATCAAAAAAACCCAGCTCCGCCTGCTGGCGAAACTGGTTTAAACCTTTCGTCAAGAGGTTAACGTGTTGTCTTTTTGCGACGATAAGGACGACATCGTTTTGACGGCGAAGAAGGCAATCAAACCGAACCCGACCTTGTTCGTCAAATCGGCAAAGTTGTAAATCAATTCGCGGACGAGCTGGATTTCAACGCCCGGCGCAAACAGCGTGACGGCGTAACCGATCGGATAGATCGCCCAACCGATCAAGATGAACAACCGCATTTTTAAGAGGGCATCGCGAATCGGAGCCGGTTTGTTTTCAGCGGCTTTCGTGACGTTCGTAAACAGCAGATAGATGATATAAATCCAGGCGAGACAACCAATCAGATACGACCATAGTCCGAGTTGCGTGAACCCACCGGCGATGTTGATTGAGGATTCACCGATGTAACCGCCGACAATCATGATGATATCGGCGATGATTAGTTTCGTTAACAAGGACCGGCCAAGCCGACCTTTCAGACCGAGCAACAACGGAAACTTGACGAGCAACAGCGGTGTCGTGACGAGCCAATCGATATAGCGGATTTCGGTTGGGAAACCATCGATTTCCGATAACAGACCGGACGTTCCGACCGCATCCTTCATGAAGTAATAATGAATGGCAGCGACAAAGGTGACGAGTGCAGCGACGGTTGCCGTGGAACGGTATTCCGGTGCAAGCGAGTTTCGCTCGACCAGGAAATAAAGTGTCCCGGCAGCCATTCCGACGAATCCGACCCAAAACATATACTGCGTGGCAAGAACGAGTAAATTGACTTCTTCCATGATCAGTCACTCCTTCATTACACAAAACACGCGCTTCTATACATTTAGTATAGGACGACACCGGCAACAATGAAGTGCTTCAACCGTTGCGTGATGTGCGGTGACGTGTTGAAAAGACACAAGTTAGACGAAAGATTCAAACCGAAATCAAAACATCACAACTGGAGGAATCAATATGCCTTTTCCCACTTTAGAAACATCCCGTCTCGCACTGGTGGAAGTGACACCTGAACATGCACCGGCCCTGTTTCATATTCTCGCAAACGAAGACGTGACCCGCTTTTACGGAATGAATCCGTTGCGTGCGCAACACGACGCTTTGAACATCATCGCGTCTTTCAAACAGACATATGACACGCAACAAGGAATTCGTTGGGGAATTATAATCCGTGACAGCGGGACGTTCATCGGAACGCTTGGTCTGAATCATTTGAGCCTGTACAGTAAAAAGGCAGAAATCGGCTTTGAGCTGGATCCTTCGCACTGGCGGCGTGGTTATGCAGCAGAAGCGATTCAAGCTGTGTTGGAATATGCGTTTGAGACACTGGCATTACACCGGATGGGTGCCGTGACGTTTTTAGAAAACGAGGCATCCGTTCAATTGCTGACACGACTCGGGTTTGAAGAGGAAGGAATTTTGCGCGGTTACCTTTATCAAGACGGCTCATCGCACGACGGACGGATTTTTTCGTTGCTGCGACCAGACTGGACGATGTTGACTTCAAAAGGAGAACAAGGACATGTTTCGTAATTCAAAAGGCAGCATCCAAGTCTGGCTCAATGATCTTGGTGTTTGTTTATTCGTCCTGATCGGTCTGACGCTTGCGACGCATCCTGTTGTCATCACGGCATCGGGACGGTTGATGTACGATGAATCAATCTGGCTGAGTACAACGGAAATGAACAAATTCATCACCTTTTATTTTTCTGCGTTTTTTGCCTATTTTTTAATCGTGAATCAACTGTATCCTCGTTTTATTAGACGTCAGCTAAAAAAAGACTTGAATAACAAAGAGGTTATATAATAAAGTTGTTATATAGAGGGAATCGTCAGTCTGAACGTTTCGGCTGACGATTTTTCCGTTGAAGATTTATCCGGAAAGGAGGAACATGCATGATAGAAACAACGAACCGTGTTGACGAGATGAGCCAGTTCTTAAAACTGCTCAGTGACGGCACACGTCTTGAAGTGTTGCGTCGGTTGCATGCCCGGGAACATTGTGTCTGTGATTTTGTCGAGATGTTTGATATCTCACAACCCGCTGTCAGCCGTCACTTAAAATTGTTGCGTCAAGCACAGGTGATTTTGGAACGGCGTGAACGGCAATGGATTTATTTCCGATTGAATCCGGATCATCCTCAGCATGACTTGTTGTTGACGATTTTAACCTCGATGGAACCATTACCGGTTCCTGCACCGAGGAGTTGCTGAGTTTAGGGCAAACGAGCATGTTTTATATATAACAGAAATGTTATGTGTAGTAAAAATGTAAACAGTTGTTGAAAAACAGAGAACAAAATTAATCCAGAAATGAAGTGAACGCATTGACCGGCACACATCTATTTGCGATCGGGATTTTCCTGATCACGTTATTTTTAATCATCAAACAACCAAAAGGTCTCGGCATCGGCTACTCCGCCATGGGGATGGCATTGATTGCCTTACTGACCGGCGTTGTGAATCTCGACGATGTCTCGACTGTCTGGGGCATCATCTGGAACGCGACGTTTACCTTCATCGCCCTGATCATCATCTCATTGATTTTAGATGAAATCGGCTTCTTCGAATGGGCGGCGCTTCACATGGCTCGCATCGCAAAAGGCGGCGGTGTCAAACTGTTTGTGTATCTGACACTGCTTGGTGCCATTGTGGCAGCCTTGTTTGCGAATGACGGCGCAGCGTTGATTTTGACGCCAATCGTTCTCGCAATCGTCCGCTACTTAAAATTACCGGACTATGTCGTCTTGGCGTATGTCTTTGCTTCCGGCTTCATTGCCGATACGGCGAGTCTGCCGTTCGTCGTCTCGAACCTCGTCAATATCGTCTCGGCCGACTTCTTTGACATTGGCTTTACGGAATATGCGTCGCGGATGGTGTTCGTCAACGTCTTTTCCGTGATCGGCAGTCTGCTTGTGTTGTATCTGTACTTCCGGAAAAGTATTCCGAAGACGTATGATGTGACGCAACTCGTCGCGCCGCATACAGCAATCAAGGATCAGCGGATGTTCAAGTTATCGTGGCTCGTGCTTGTGTTGCTTGTCGTCGGTTACTTCACGAGTGACCTCATCGGGATTCCGGTCAGTTTGGTTGCCGGTGTCATCGCCTTGTTCTTCCTGTTGATGGCGCGTCGTTCACCAAGCGTACCAACGAAAAAAGTCATCGCCGGCGCACCGTGGGCAATCGTCTTCTTCTCACTCGGCATGTACATCGTCGTTTATGGTCTGCAAAATGCCGGATTGACGCAAGTTCTCGCGGATGTCATTGACGGTTTTGCAACGAATTTGGCCGCGGCGACGTTCGGCATGGGCTTCCTCGCCGCCATTCTGTCATCGGTCATGAATAATATGCCGACCGTGATGATTGATGCGCTGGCAATTGATCTCAGTCAAGCGACCGGAACGATCCGGGAAGCCTTGATTTATGCCAACGTCATCGGGTCCGATCTTGGACCAAAGATTACACCAATCGGCAGTCTGGCGACCTTGCTCTGGTTACACGTTCTCCGGACAAAAGGTGTCAAAATCGGCTGGGGACAATACTTTAAGATTGGAACGATTTTAACGATTCCGACGCTGACCATTACGTTACTCGGGTTATACATCAGCTTGTTACTTTATTGATTTTTAGGAGGAAATGCACATGAAATTATTGATCATCGGATCAGTCGCCGCCGGAACATCGGTCGGTGCAAAAGCACGTCGGAACAGTGAAGATTTACAGATTACGATTTATGACCGCGATCAGGACATCTCCTATTCCGGTTGCGGGATTCCGTACTTCGTCGGCGGTGAGATTGCCGACATCGACGAATTGACACCGCGCGATGCCGCATTCTTCAAAAAACGTTATAACATCGACATCCATACAAGACACGAAGTCGAATCGATTGATCACGCAACGAAAACGGCGACCATCATTAACCTGACGACTGGTGACAAGTTTACGGATACGTACGATACGCTGGTGCTTGCGACCGGTGCGTCAAGCATCGTTCCGCCCTTACCGGGTGTTGATCACGACAACGTCTTTACGGTGCGGAATGTCCGGAATGCCGATGCGATCCGTTCGTACATCGACGCCCATGAGCCAAAAACGGCAACGATTGTCGGCGGCGGCTTTATCGGTCTTGAGATGGCCGAGCAGTTGACGTACCGCGGAATTCAGGTGACGCTCGTCGAACGCCTGCCGCAAGTCATGCCGCCGCTTGACCGTGATATGGCGGAACGGGTTGCTGATCATTTAAGAGATAAAGGCGTTTCACTGTTGCTCGGTGAATCGGTGACGGCATTCAACGGGACGGAACGTGTGACGGAGGTTGCCCTCGAGAGCGGCAAGTCGATTGAGACGGACCTCGTCATTCTGTCAGTCGGGGTTAAACCGAATACGGAACTCGCTAAACAGATCGGCGTTGAACTCGGGCAGACGGGTGCGATTGCCGTCAATCGGAAGATGCAGACGAACCTGACTGATGTTTATGCCGTCGGTGACGTCGCCGAAAGTTTCTCCGTCATTACCGGAGAAGCCATTTATCGTCCGCTTGGCTCAACTGCCAACAAGATGGGCCGGATTGCCGGGATGGTCATCACCGGGGAAGAAGCGGAACACCGCGGTATTCTTGGAACCGGGATCTTCAAAGCCTTTGATCTGACGGTCGCACAGACCGGTTTGACGGAAAAAGAAGCGCGGGAAGCCGGATACGACATCGAAGTTCTCCACAATATTAAACCGGATCGTCCGGAATATATGGGCGGAAAAGAAATGGTCATCAAGGCGATTGCCGACCGGGCGACAGGACGGGTCATTGGCGCACAAATCGTTGGGCCGCAAGGGGTCGACAAACGGATTGATGTCCTGGCGACAGCGATTACGTTTAAGGCGAAAGCGGAAGATTTGTTCCACCTCGATCTTGCCTATGCGCCGCCGTTTGCGACGACAAAGGATCCGGTGCTCTATACCGGAATGGCACTCGACAATGCGATTAAAAAAACAGCACGTTTGATGACACCAAATGAGTTGATCGAACAAGTCGCCGGCGGCAAATCGTTCAAAATCATCGACACCCGTTCGAAAGCCCAGTTCGAAAAAAATCACGTTGACGGGGCGATTCATATCCCGCTCGGTGAACTGCGGACACGGGCGAAAGAGCTTGATCCGACGTTGCCGACAATCGTTTATTGCAACAAAGGGGTAACCGGGAACGCCGCTCAAAACGTGCTCAAAAACCTGGGCTTTACGGATGTCTGTAACTTATCCGGCGGTAATAAAAACTATCAACACTGCAAGAAATGTTTGGCAGACTGACGCAAATAAATAAAGTACTCAAAAGGAGTTCATCGATTCGGATGAACTCCTTTTGAATATGAGCCAAAACATTTTTTTGAAATAAAAAGACCAAAATTGTTCCTTTTTGAAACTAATGGTGCTAGACTGTGGGTATTCAAAACAGGACAGGATGTTGAGAAAAGAACAGTTCTCAACAGAAAGGTGGAAGAAACAAATGAAAATGAGTTTACGAGAACAATGGTTCTCAAATGTCAGAGGAGATATCTTAGCCGGGATTGTCGTGGCGCTTGCATTGATTCCGGAAGCGATTGCGTTCTCGATCATCGCCGGTGTCGATCCAATGGTCGGATTGTACGCCTCGTTCTGTATCGCTGTCATCATTGCCTTCGTCGGTGGACGACCGGGGATGATTTCAGCAGCGACCGGAGCGATGGCACTCTTAATGGTTCCGCTCGTCAAAGAGCACGGTCTTGATTACCTGCTTGCCGCAACGATTTTAACCGGAATCATTCAAATTGTATTCGGGGTCTTGAAAGTCGCAAAAATCATGAAATTCATTCCGCGTGCCGTGATGATTGGTTTCGTCAATGCACTGGCCATTCTGATTTTCATGGCCCAAGTCCCGCATTTTGTCGGGATTTCAACGATGACCTATGTGTTCGTCGTGATTACGCTCACCATCGTCTATCTGTTGCCCCGGTTTTTTAAGGCGATTCCCGCGCCACTCATTGCAATTGTCGTCCTGACGATTGCGGCGATTTACCTGAACTTTGATTTACGGACGGTTGGCGATCTGGGCGCGATTCAACGTTCATTACCGTCATTTTTCTTACCGAACGTCCCGCTCAACTTCGAGACGCTTCAAATCATCTTTCCCTATTCACTGGCGCTTGCCATCGTCGGCTTGCTTGAGTCTTTATTGACGGCAACGATCGTTGACGATATGACCGGCACGGAAAGCGAAAAAAACAGGGAAGCCCGGGGACAGGGGATAGCGAACTTCATCACCGGATTCTTCGGGGGGATGGCAGGCTGTGCCATGATCGGTCAATCGGTCATCAATGTCAAGTCAGGTGGTCGTGGACGACTATCAACCCTCGTTGCCGGATTGTTCCTGATGTTTCTGATCATCGTCCTCGGCAACTGGGTCGTTCAAATTCCGATGCCGGTTCTCGTCGGAATCATGATCATGGTCTCGATTGGAACGTTTGACTGGTCGTCGTTTACGTATATCCGAAAAGCCCCGAAAGCCGATGCATTTGTCATGCTCGCAACGGTCAGTATCGTCGTCGCGACACACGATCTCTCGATTGGTGTCATCGCCGGTGTCATCTTAAGCGCCTTGTTCTTTGTCGCGAAAGTCTCGAAGATTAACGTCAAACAACGTCTCGAGTCGGGGAAAACCGTCTACACCGTGAAAGGACCATTGTTCTTTGCATCCGTCGATCATTTCATCGCCTCGTTTGACTATGAACGGAACGGACAAGATATTCTGATTGATTTTGGATCGACCCAAATCTGGGATGATTCCGCTGTCGGTGCCATTGATAAGGTGATGATCCGTTTGCTGGCGAATCAGAACCACGTCGAGATGATTGGTTTAAATCCAGAGAGTAAGAAGTTAATCGATCGTCTGGCGATTCACAACGATCCCACGCCGAAGATTTCTACCCATTAAGGTCAGGAGTGATTGATATGTATCTACACATCTTATTAGCCGTCGACGGTTCGGAACACTCGGTCCGTGCGACAGAAGAAGCCATCAAGATTGCCCGCCTCAGTGCGCACAGTAAAATTGAAGTGGTTTTCGTCGTCGATTTTTCGAAAGCCAAAGAGGATGTCTTGCATGCGGAGGGGGCGGAGGGAATTGAAGTCACCCGGCGGAAAAAACTCGCCCCGGTCGAGGAAAGGCTCGAAGCAGCCGATATCTCCTATTACGTGACGATCTTACGCAGTGAACCGGGTCCGACGATTGTTGACCATGCGAATACAAAACAGGTCGATTTAACGATCATCGGCAGCCGGGGACTAAACGGGTTGCAAGAAATGGTGCTTGGCAGTGTCAGTCATAAGATTGCCAAACGGGTCAAAAGTCCGGTTTTGATCGTCAAGTAATCCATGAGAACACATTGGTCTGATTCATCGAGTCCTGAAGTGGGGATATTAAAAAAAGAAGGGGGTCATTAAATGAAGAAAACCTATTTAGTACCGGTTCTGGGTCTTGCCTTGTTTGCGGCAGGATGCGGCAATTCAGACAACCAAGAAACGGAAAAGGTCGAGGAAACGACAACAACGGATGACAACACGATGAGTGATGATAACTCCACAAATGATGACAGTACGATGAATGATGATTCGTCAAATACACAAGATCAAGATACGGTAACGGATAATGCAGATAAAGACTACGGATTCGTCAGTTTGTCGATCGAGGCAGATGATGCGGATACGATGGATCTTGTCGACATCAGCTATGACCGGGACAATGACGGAACGGAAGCCGATTATCAAATGGACGGTGAACGTGCACAAGGGAATGATGCGATGAAGATCCTTGATCCGAAACTGGATGAACTCAACATCGATGCCAACACGTCAAACGATGACGCGATTGCTGAAATCGAGAAGGTGTTTGATATTCAGGATGCGACCCGACTCGAAGTCGAGATCGAGTTCGCTGATGGAACGGAAAAAGAATTCAAGAAGTAAAAAGAGGTGCCGCGGCACCTCTTTTTTCATATTAATTGTAAGCCCATCAAGACGGTATCATAGTAGCAGCCGTCTTGAAGCAACCGGTCATGCCGCAATCGACCTTCTTCTTGAAAGCCGTGCCGTTGATACAACCGAATCGCCCCGTGATTCGTCTCGATGACGGACAGTTGGATTTTATTGAGCTGTGAAGTCTTGACCCAATCGATTGTCTGCGTCAGCAGCTGATTACCGATGCCTTGCCCCCAGTGATCTTTTTGAACACCAATCCCGAATTCCGCTTTATGGGCAAAACGACGTAACGAAAAACCTGTGCACCGGCTGTAGGCCACGAGTTGACCAGACCGTTCGACGACGAGAATCCGATCGGGGACAGTGGATGAACCGGTGAGTATCGTACGAAACGCTTCTTCATCGAGGACTGCTTCGCCGGGAAAACGATCAAAGTGCTCGGTCTCGGCATCGAGCTGTACACGTAACCGCGCCAGTTCGGCTGCATCGGATACGGTGGCACAGCGTACGTGATAGGTGTCGGCATCAAACGGTCGGTGGGTCGTCTGCATGATTTTCGCTCCTTTAATATTAATGGTATCATTATGACAGGATGATACACATTTGTAAAATATTTCAAAAGGGGTTTTGATGGATGGAAATCACGATTGGCACAACGGAAGACGGACAATGGATCCGGGAACAATTGATTACATATAACCGCCAGCACGTCCCGGCAGCACTCTATACGGAATCGGAACACTATTGCTTTTTGGCATGGGACGAAGACGAGGAACTCCTTGGTGGTGTGACCGCAAGCTATGTCTGGAACCATCTGCAGGTTCATTTCCTATGGGTCGACCCGGAACAACGGGCGGAAGGTGTCGGAAAGCAGCTGATGGAACAGATCGAATCGCTTGCGGAAGAAAAATCATGCAGTAAGATTTTACTCGATACGTTCAGTTTTCAGGCACCCGGATTTTATGAAAAGATCGGGTTTGAGGAATATGGTCGTCTGGCTGATCATCCGACTGCAGGACAAACACAATACTTCTTTGTGAAGCAGTTATAAATGCAGTCACTGTTTGTAATGATAGATCCAAGCCGCCATATAGGAAAACGTTCCAAGTGAGAGGACAGTGGCAATTGCATAGAACGGGAAATTCGGTAACCACTCAGGAAAACGCGTGTACATCGAGAATGGAATCATGGATGCGGTTAAGGAGGTTAACAGTGTGATATAGGCGACGCGTGTCGCTTTACCTGTAATGACTTCCTCCCGTTCGTCTTGATCGGAGAATTCCGTCATGCCGACGGACCATTCCGAAAAGGTGCTTTCTTTATCGGTCCGATTCAAGTAGCCCATGACGGTTAAGGTGACGATAATGAAAATCAAAGGCAGAACCAGTGGAAGCTCAAGTGTGAGATTAAATCCAGTTCCTTGAACCGGATCGTTATCAAAAAATCGAATCTGTTCATTGATGGAGCTGATCAATGCGGCACTTAAAAAGTACATACAAATATTTAAGCACGATTGAATGATGACACGTTTCATTCCGATTCCTCCTCTAAGTAAAAAATCGATTCGATAGGACGTTCGAAGACACGGGCAATTTGCATCGCGAGTAGTAATGAGGGGGTGTAACTCCCTTTCTCCAGTGAAATGATCGTTTGGCGCGTGACTCCGATCATCTGAGCAAACTGCTCCTGTGTCCATCCGTTGCTGCTGCGCAACGATTTGACCCGGTTGATCAGTTTCATTTTGGACCTCCTTCATCCATTATAAGGTAAATTGTATAGTCTGCTTTACAATTTGTAAAGTTAATTTTACATTTAGGTCGATCAAAAAGAGGGATGATCTGAAGAACGGATCATCCCTTTTATCAAATATGAATCATATTTCGTGATGACGACGATTGTTCAACCAGCGTAATAGGCTTCCGACTGTGATGAAAGCGAACATGATTATGAGACAGATGACAGTCACGATGAGCGGTCCTTGTTTTGAGACATTGAGAAACGGATACGGATAGAAACCGGTCAAGTTCCCTCGAACCAAGCTGTAGACCAGATACAGGAGCGGAAAGAGGAGCCAGCTGACCAGTTGGTTTCGCGAAAGACGAACCGTCGATCGAACCAGCAGCCAGTCAAGTAACCCAACAAGCGGCATGACGTAATGAAGGACCGTGTTCACCCAGGGAATCGGTGTTTGTAAACTTTCTTCGAGCCCGCGCAGCAATACGAAGTAAACGATGCCGGTAATGGTCATGTACAAAGCCGCAGCTCCACGGACACTGGTTGCGCGTTGAAACATCTTGTTGGAACTAGCGGTGATCAGTAAGACCAGTGCAAGAAACAAGTTACTTAAAATCGTAAAATAGCTGAAGTAGTTGACCGGATTGAAACCGGGCCGACTCGTACTGGCATAAAACTGATAGCTGACGGCCAAAAGACCAAGCAGACCAAAACCGAATCGGACGATACGCAGAGAAGAGGCAGACATGTCGGAACACTCCTTTTTTGACCGGATAATTATGGTGTTCGACAGCTGAGACAGAGTTCCTTGTCGAGAAGATGCTGTTACTTTTTTTAGACAATTTATCAAAAATCATCGGAACTATTCAATTATCGGAATATTCAACCGACAATCGGGTAACTAACACAAAACGATGATGGTTGGCTTAGAGAGAGAAAGGAGGCGCCGACATGATGCCGGAATTGTTGCCTGACGAGCGTGAACTCGAGCGAAGGATTCGAATCGTCCATTTGCTGCGTAAACTCGGGAAATCCGACGAAGCCATCGCCAAATCATTATATGTTTCCACCGAATGGGTCCAGTCGGTCTTTGATGAAGACGACTGGCAGCATGCGCAATCCTCTTAAGATGGAGCGGCAGAGTGTCCGATGACACTCTGTTTTTTTTGTCTCGTAGTGGGCGCGCGCGCTGAATTTCGGTACACTGAGAAGGAAATCACTGGAAAGAAGGAATGACTCATGAAACAAGTCGCCATCATCGGTGCCGGCATCACCGGGCTATATGCCGCTTGGCGTTTGCAGGAGACGGGGTACGACGTAACCATCTTTGAAGCCCGTGACCGGATCGGAGGACGGATTCTGACCGAAACGTTATCTTACAAAGGACAAATATACGATTTTGATCTTGGACCGACCTGGTATTGGCCGGACACGGAATCGTTGATGACGAACCTCGTTGATCTGCTGCAACTCCCGACACTCATTCAGGCGACGCATGGAACGATGATGCTTGAGAGGTCACCAGGACAAATTGAACAGCATTCCTTACCGGACGGGCAAACGGTCTTGTCGCATCGACTGGTGAAGGGAATGGAAAGCGTGCCGAATGCATTGGCTGAAAAACTTAGTCCGGATACGATTCGTTTGTCACACCGCGTCACCACCATTCTGAAAAAGAAGCAGGTTGAACTGACGATTGAACATCAAGGGACACAGACGCAACAGTCGTTTGATCATGTACTCATGACGTTACCGCCACGACTCAGCAGCCGGATGATCTGGATTCCGCCTTTACCGGAAGCCGTGCACCGTCAACTTGAAGCCACACCGACCTGGATGGCCGGACAGGCGAAAGTCGTTGTCGTTTACGAAACACCGTTTTGGCGACAAGCGGACCGGTCGGGCTTTGCCATCAGCTGGTCAGGGATTTTACAGGAAATTCATGATGCGTCGCCGCAAACCGGACCCGGTGCTTTATTCGGCTTCTTCCGTCTGACGGCATCAGAACGCGCGGCTTTCAGCGAAACGGAATTGAAGCAGCAGTCCGTTGAGCTGTTGACCCGTTTATTTGGACAAGAAGCCGGTAATCCGATTGCTGTCTTTTATCAAGACTGGGCAAAAGAGCCCGAAACGGCAACGATAGCAGATGCGGCACCGTTAACCGACTTTCCTGTCTATCAACTGATTGACCTCGAAGATCCGTGGAAGGACACGGTGACGTTACTCGGAACGGAAAGTGATCCGGCGTTCGGCGGACATTTGGAAGGGGCGTTGCAATCGGTTGAACGATGGCTTCGTAGTCAAATCAGTCCGAAGAAAGAGAGGGAGAACGAATGAGCATGAAGGATTCGACGTTTCATCGGGCATTCGGTACATACGGCATCTATTTTAATGAAGGAAAACTGCTCGTCATCCATAAGCAGGGCGGACCGTATACGTATCGGTACGATTTGCCGGGGGGCAGTCTCGAAGATTTTGAGACGTTACCGGATGCACTGGACCGCGAATTCCAGGAGGAAACCGGGCTGACGGTCCGTTCCAAACAGTTGCTTGGAACGTTTGAATTTTTCCTCCAGTCCGACTGGCACCGGGCGTCGCACTTGCATCATATCGGCGTATTTTTCCGCGTGTTAGAAGCAGAGGGGGAACGGTCTGTCCCAAAGACGTTTGACGGGCAGGATTCGACCGGTTCGTCCTGGGTCAGTCGGGCAGACGTCGATATGTCCAACGCATCACCGCTTGTCTTAAAAGCCTTTGACTATTTGGAAAATCCAAAGACCGAGACAATGATGCGAATCGAGAATTGGGTTGTGAAACAGTATGTGGTGTCATGAAATTGATAACGAAAAAAAATCTATCATCTTTTATGATGGAGTTTAATCCATAAAAAAAGCCCAAATGTCTCTCGTATTCCGACTTGGATACACAAGAGATTTGGGCTTGTTTCATTA
The DNA here is from genome assembly GCA_902363455.1 of Caryophanales bacterium. Classification (GTDB taxonomy): domain Bacteria; phylum Bacillota; class Bacilli; order Exiguobacteriales; family Exiguobacteriaceae; genus Exiguobacterium_A. Next base: position 1,379,730 of record CABJAC010000001.1, read on the forward strand.
AGATGATTTTTGCTCGATTGACTGTTCAACCGGCTGCTGTTCCCGCCAGACGAACGTCAAGGCGATCCCGATCGCGAGCATGACGGTCGCGAAATAAAACGGATAGTTAAGATCGACGTCAAACAGAATCCCACCGATGATCGGTCCGAGAATATTCCCGATACTCGTAAACATCGAGTTCATCCCGCCGACGAAACCTTGTTCGTTCCCGGCGATCTTTGACAAGTAGGTTGTGACGGCAGGGCGCATTAAATCAAAGCCGACGAAGACGACCATCGTCACGAGAATAATCGAAAGATAACTTGTCACATAGGTCATGACAAGAACCAGTAATGTCGAACCGATTAAGCTGTACCGGATGAGACGGATCTCTCCGAACCAGCGCGTCAGCCGTTCAAACAATCCGACTTGGACGATGACACCGACGATTGCCCCGAGTGAAATCGCGAGCGCGATGTCTTTCGCCGTGAAGCCGAACTTACGGTCGACGAACAGCGCGAACAGTGACTCAAACGACGCGAGTCCGAATGAAGAAATCAGCAGCACCATAAAAGCGATGAAGTAGAGCGGTGAAAAGACTTTCCGGAAACCGGTCTTTTGCTGGGGAATCGTTGTCTGTTCGTAATGCCGTTCCGGTTCGCGTAACGTAAAGACGGACAAGATCATCGCGGTCAGACCAAATGCAGCGGCAAAGAAAAACGGCACCCGGGTCCCGATATCTGCCAGGAAGCCGCCGATGCCCGGTCCGATGATGAATCCGGTCGAAATCGCCGCCGACATGTAGCCAAGGGCCTTCGGACGTGTATCGTTCGTGGTGATGTCGGCGATGAACGCTGTGACGGCCGGCATGATGAAGGCGGCACTGACACCTCCTAAAATCCGCGACGCGAACAACACTTCGACGGATTGTCCAAGACCAAATAACAGTTCCGACATGCTGAAGATGAACAGACCGATGATGATCATCGGCTTGCGGCCGTACTTGTCGACGGCCCGGCCGGCGAGCGGAGATAACACAAGCTGGGCAAAGGCGAATGCTGAGACCATGTAACCGACGGTCGAACCGGAAATGTCCAGCTCGTTCATGATCGTCGGAGTGACGGGAATGACAAGGCCAATCCCTAAAAAGGCGATAAACAGGTTAAGCAACAGGGTGCCTAAGATCAATTTGTTATTTTGCATGGTAAATTCCTCTGTTTCTATAGTTTAAATCATCAGCGGACAAGCCCCCGCCAAAAAATCGGCCAGACGGCAGTAAAACGTCGTTGATAGGCCTCGACACCATTGTAGACGAACTCGGTCATCGTGCCTTCCGTCACCGTCAAATAGGCGAGGGCGGCACTTTCGTAATCGTCCGAATACAAAATCTGTTCTTGGCGGTCGCGTTCCCGCAACAAACGGGTCAAGTGGCGTTGCATCGAATCAAAAAACGGATTAATCAAATCCGTCACTTCGCGTTCCAGCTTGACGGGCGGAAAATACGCGATCCGTAAAATGAACTTCAGCTGATCGTTTTGGGTACTTTCCTGAAGAAACCAGTCAAAAAACCCTTTCAGGCTCGCTTCAAGCGTAAGATGGCGTGTTGAGATGAAGTACGTGGCGAGATGTGTTTTCTGTGTTTCGAGCGCATGTGTCATCGCGGTCAGGAACAAATCGTCTTTTCCGCGATAGTGGGCGTAAATCGATGGTTTTTTAATTCCGACTTCCTGCGCAATCTCTTGTAAGGACGCGCCTTCGTAGCCGTGCTGGGCAAAATGCCGCAGGGCCGTTTGTAATAATAATGAAGCTTTCATTCAATCACCTTCCTAACGGTCGTTAGTTAACAGCCTAACAGATTCAAAACGATTGTCAAACAAAAAAGCCGAAGGTCGCTTGGACCTTCGGCTGCATGCATTCGATTATTTGTTGGCGATACGACCGCGTGAAGCGACGCGTGAACCTGTGATGCCGGCGATTGATGTCACAATCATCGTTAAGATGAGAGCGACGAAGCCCCAGATTGAAACTTTAGATGCTGTTTGTGTCGCTTGTTCTGTTTGAACACGGACATCTTCAACTGTTTTCTTGAGATCAGCTGATGTTTCATCAAGTGTTTGTTTTGCGTTTTCGATTTGTTTGCTTGTTTCACTTGTTGCCTGGTTTAAGCCGTCAACGATGTTTTTCGTTGCTTTATCTGCTTCTGCTTGTGAGAGATCTGTGTTTTGAGCAACGGCTTCAGCGATTTTATCTTCATCGACCGAGTTTTGGATTTTTTCTGAACGTGCTGTCAATTTATCACCAAGATCGCTGACGATTTTATCGAAGTCTTCCGGTTTTGTTAAGACATCTTTACCGGCTGCTGTTGCGTCATCTTTGACTGCATCGAGCTGACCTTGCAAGTAGTTCGGTTGCAATTCCGGAATGTCTGTGTCTTTCAGGATTTCATCGACATTTCCTTCAAGTTCTTTTGTATCGACTTTTGAGACGTTATCCGTTACTGAGCTGAATCCTTTTGAGACAGCGTCTGATGTTGTGCTGGCGATGGCGCCGACACCTTGACCTGCTGCACCACCGACTGTACCAAGTACTGAACCCACTGTTTGGAACGTGTTGATTGTCGTGAATGTCAGCAAAGCGAACAAGAGGATGACGCTTGTTGACCATGTGAGGAAACCGTGAACGAGTCCGGCACGTGATGATGTCACACCGGAAACGAAACCGGCGACGAACAATGAGATTAACAACGACAGAATCGCCCAAATGGCTAATCCGATGCCGACACCGTCAAACGGGTTGTCGGACGTGACGTCCGTGACACCAAAGCCGATCGCCGAACCGATTAAGCTGAATGTAATTAAAAGTGCAAAAAATGATACGACCCCCGCGATGATTGAACTCCACGAGATGTTCCGACCTGCTCCATCTGCTTCCGGCCGTAAGTGCGACGAGAAACCTTTTCTTGTTTTTTCCATAATAATCCACTACCTCTCCACTTACGATTTTACGTACATCACTTGATTTCAAGAAGCTTTGTCTTAAACTGTTTTAACTTGAGATGTTGATGTGCATAGCTCTTATATTGCCGGTAAACCACCTAAACAAACCTAGTATCAAAAGTACTCCTTTTAGAAACTTTAATCAGATTATTCTGAATAATAAAGTCATTACCAAAGGCAAAACAATTGAAATCCGGAAAAAGATTCGTTATGATTGTAACCAGAACGTTTTACTGTACGGTTTGATAGATAATGGAATCATTTTTAAGATTCAAAACTATTCTAATGGAGGTGACCCCCTGTTTCAGGGGAAAGAATTGGACATATTGCTGGTATTGAATTTGGCGTTGCTTGTTTTATTGATTGTGTTGACGGCGTTTTTCGTCGGATCGGAGTTTGCCGTCGTCAAGGTCCGGATGTCACGGCTTGATCAAATGATTCAGGAAGGAAACAAAGGAGCGGTCCTCGCGAAGAAGGTCGCCAGTGACCTCGATTATTATTTGTCCGCCTGTCAGCTCGGAATCACAATCACCGCACTTGGACTTGGAGCGCTCGGGAAACCGACCGTCGAAAAGTTGCTTGGACCGGTCTTTGACGAGTTTGGTGTCGCTGCGGCCCTGTCGACGGTTCTCTCCTATACGATTGCGTTCGTTTCGGTGACGTTTCTGCACGTTGTCATCGGTGAACTTGCTCCGAAGACACTTGCCATCCAGTACGCGGAACGGATGACCTTACTTCTTGCACCAGCGTTGTATGTGTTCGGTAAAATCATGTATCCCTTCATCTGGGTGATGAACGGTTCAGCGCGGATCTTCTTACGGTTGTTCGGCGTTCAACCGGCCGGGCATGAACAAGCCCACTCGGAAGAAGAGTTGAAAATCATCATGTCGCAAAGCTTTAAGAGCGGTGAAATCAATCAGACGGAACTCGCCTTGATGCAAAATGTGTTTGCGTTTGATGAGCGGGTGACGAAAGATATCATGGTCCCACGGATGAACGTGACGACGCTGTCGTTCAGCATGACGTGGCCGGAAGTCCTGCAAATCATGACAGATAATCAATACACGCGTTATCCGGTCATCGAGGATTTTGACAAAGATAAAATCATCGGCTACGTTAACGTCAAGGAAGTCCTGACCGATCAAGCGAACGATCAACAACGCGACTTACAGAAGTATATGAAAGACATTCCGGCCGTGTCAGAAATGACACCGCTTCAGGAAACCTTGCTGAAGATGAAGGTGACGCGTTCCCACATTGCACTCGTCATCGACGAGTACGGCGGAACAGCCGGAATGATTGCAATGGAAGACCTGCTCGAAGAAATCGTCGGTGAAATCCGCGATGAATTCGACGAAGACGAACAGGCCGACATCGAAACGATTTCGAAGACGGAATACCAACTATCGGGAACAGTGCTCCTCGCAGATTTAGTCGAGCGCTTTAACCTGACGTTTGCTGACGCCGAGGAAATCGATACGATTGCCGGTTTCATCCAAGCACAAGGAACGGACTATCAAGTCGGTGAAACACTTGAGACGGAGACGTATGATCTTGAACTGTTGCACGTCGAGAACTACCAAATCCAGCAAGTCAAACTTGTGTTGAAACAAATTTCCTAATACTAAAAACGGTCCCTCGAATAAGAGAGACCGTTTTTTTTGATGGAAACATTTAATTATTCTGCCCACCATAAGGCATCTTCCGGTTTTTTGGCGACAGCGTGTAATTCTTTTTCGGTCGAGACAGTCGGGTGCGAACCTTTTAAGGCCTTGCCTGACGTACTCTTGAAGAAGAAGAAGAACGTGATGAAGCCGATGACGCTGACCGCCGTCAAATAATAAGCCGGTGCGAGCGGATTTTGTGTCGCATGGACGAGCCAAGTCGAGACAAGCGGCGTCGTTCCGCCGAAAATCGAGACGGAGACATTAAACGTGACAGACAATGTCCGGTAGCGGACATCCGTATAAAAGATACTTGGCAACAGACTTGGCATCGTGCCTTCAAAGATTGCGAGGAAGAAGCCAAGAATGAAGATTCCGATTCCGACGAACAAGAGTGGTTTCAGACCAATCAGGTAGAACGAGAGAATCGACAGAATCGACAGACCTGCCAAGGCAAACAAGACGATGTTCCGGTTACCTTTTTTGTCGCTGAGTTTACCGAAGAAGTAAGCGAGTGGAATCATGATGACCATGACACCGGTAATCAAGATCGTACTTGTTGAACTGGAGATGCCCATGACTTCATTCAGGTAAGACGGCATATACGACAGCAACATGTAGTTCGTAATGTTGAAGAACGCGACAGCGATGAAACAAACGATGATATCGCGTTTATGGTCCCGAATGATTTCCCGGAACGACGCTGGTTCTTCCGTATTTTCGTTGATTTCGTTTTCGAAGATCGGTGATTCATCGAGATGGCGGCGCAAGTACAGACCAAACAGTCCGAGCGGTGCCCCTAAAATGAACGGGATCCGCCAACCCCATGATGCCATTTGATCATCGGATAACGTCACGAACAGGACGGTTGCGAGAATTGACGCCAGAATATAACCAGCGAGTGTCCCGATTTCAAGACCACTTCCGAGGGCACTCCGTTTGTTATCAGGTGACGATTCAGCGATGTAGACCATTGCACCGGCATACTCACCGCCGGTTGAAAAACCTTGTAAAATCCGGGCCAGTAACAGTAAGATCGGTGCCCAAATCCCGATTTGATCATACGTTGGTAATAATCCGATGATGAGGGTCGAACCGGCCATCATGACGATGGTCGTCGTCAAGACAACCTTTCGTCCGAGCCGATCCCCGATGCGTCCAAAGACGATTCCGCCGATTGGCCGCATTAAAAAAGCGATCGCAAACGTCGCAAAGGTAAAGACGAGCTTCAGTTCATCGTTCTCGACGGCACTAAAGAAGTTTTGACTGATGATGATTGCGAGATACGAATAAAGACCAAAATCGAACCATTCCATCGCATTCCCAATTCCGGTCGCGTAGACACTTTTTTTGGTTTGCTTCATGTCGACGACATTGACTTTTTCTTTTCTGAATTTCATAAGTTCTGTTCACTCCCTTTAATAAGTTCGTATCGTAACATAGCAGGAAATGAAGTCAAGTCGTTAAGCGACTTAATGACTTGAGAACAGGTAAAAACGGCTCTGTGCCGGGAGTTGTCAAACCGTTGATGCTCTAAGCAGGACGTCTTGTAGTGAAGAATTATGAAAAAATAATATTTTTTTTCAGTTCTTTTCACAAAAACATGAAGTTTTTCATTCGTTTTCATACCCTTTGTTCGACAAGAATCCGCCTTAAGCAGGAGGCAAAGGTAAGGAAATGATTGGTAAAATCAAATGGATACATAGATGATTAATGGAGGGGCAATATGACATGAACATACGACGCATGGGAAAGTGGATGGCTGTTTTATTGGGGGTGGTGATCATCAGTGGAACGGGTTGGTATTATCTGTTTGAGACGTCGGATGTGAATGGTTTTCCGGTTCCACGGACAGGGACCGTTCAGGAAAAGCCGGAGGGATTGTTCGTCAAGACGCACCTCGTTTCAGAAGTCGAAGGTCCCGGCGTATTGTACGCGATGCGGATTCGACAAGCCGGCTGGAAAGTGGTCGACCGGGAAGGACTGGCCGCCAGGTATGAAAAAGATGGTCGGATGATTGAGCTGACGACATTTGATGATGAACTGTTTCTTGAACCGGCTGAACGTTCTGGTATCGAACAGTAAAATAAGCGGAGTTCCTGAGAGTAGGAACTCCGCTTATTTGTGTCCTCAATTCGCATAGAGCAGCTTTTTCGTGTCTTGATCATAGACCCGATAATCGATTTCGAAGTCTCCGTTTCGTGTTGTCGTTACCTGACAATAGTACGGAATCTTTTCGCCATAGGCCTCAAGATCAGGTGCGTCACGGAAGGAAAACGTGTTGTTGGTTTCCATTAACGTGATTTCGATGGATGTTCCTTTCGATTCAGACGGTTCTAGAAAGCATGAACCTTTCATTACACGATAATCACGAAACACCATCTCGGTAAAGCTCGGTACCGTTACCCAGAGACATAGCAATCCGAGTAATAGGATGCCTGTCCATTTGAGTTTTTGGAAAAAGGAATACTGTTTGTTGTCAAAATGAAGGACAAGCAGATAGCAGGCCGGTAAGACAAATGAAACACCTAACAAGAAAATGAAAAAATACGTGATGATTTCAGCATTCATCTGGATCCGTCCGTCTGATGGCGGGACCAATGAAGAGAGCGATCGGATTCATTGGTTTTTTGGAATCCGATTTTCTCCAAGACCCGAATCGAAGCACGATTCGTCACTGTTGTTTCAGCAAAAACAGTCGCAACGTCCGGACGGGACAACGCCCAATCGACAAGAGCACCGACGGCTTCTGTCGCATAACCATTGTTCTGATAACGTTCCAATAAGCCGTAGCCGATTTCAACGTCCTTATTGGCAGATGGTCGTCCTTTAAAGCCGATGTCCCCGATGATGTTACCGTCAGCTTGGGAGATGACGAGCCAGCTGCCCCAGAGGAGCAGAGCAGGTTTTTCTGCCAGTTCAATTAAGTGGTTCTCAAGTTCAGGACCGTTCTCGTAACATTGTTCCAAAACGAGCGGCGTCCATTCAGTCGTATACGGTACAATCGTCAATCGGTTAGTTTGGATGGTCATGGTCACATTCCTACCCTCGAAGTAGTTTCGGTCATTCAGATGAATACAATAACTTATCCGTCTTGAAATCGTAAATCCGGTAAGAAATCTCAAATTCATGATCTTTTGTCGTCGTCACGTGACAGGTATAGGGGACATCCGGTCCGTAAGCGCCGAGGTCTGCCCGATCCAAGAAACTGAAATAGTCACCTGTTTCATCATAATAAAGATCAATCGTCCGCGGGCTAGATTGATCATCGTATTCCACCGTACACATTCCTTTAGTCGTCACATAGTCATGATAGACGACATACTTCAGGCTCGGCGCCGAATACCAGACCAGTCCCACCCCGAATAAACACAGTAAAACGAGTCGGACAAACAGGGAAAATTCGATTCCGTTATCTTCACGGAGCCAGAAATATAACAATACACTTAGCACCATACAGATGATACCGCCAGCGAGAATCGCGTAATAGAAAAGCACTTCTTCATTCATGTGCGAAGTCCCCTCATAAATACAAGCCGTTCGCCTGCACGACGAATTGCGAGTGCTCGTAATGATAGGTGATGACGGAATAGTCGAACGGCCGACCGTTCGTCAAGTGGAAGATTGTCTCGACCGTCAATGCCGGATCACCGGCTTCAAGCTCCAAGTGTTTTGCAATCGAGTCAGGTAACTTACCGACATGCATGTACATGTCCGAGAATCCGATGTTCAGTCCGAGCGCCGTCTCGAGGTACTCGAAAATCGATTGTTCGACGATTTCCCGGTTCAGATAGGGCACGATTGCTTGACGGTAATACGATTCTTCAAGGCACATGATGTTGCCGTCGATGTAGCGGATCCGTTTGATGGCATAGACCATTTCCCCGGGAGCGCTACCAAGGTTTTTGATGATTTCTTCCGGGCAGGGGATCAGCTCAAACGACAGGACTTTGGACTGGATGTCGTGTTCGACGAGATTCTGTTTAAATCCTTGCGTCGAAAACAGCTCGATATAGCCTTTCCGATTCGTCTTCCGGACAAAAATCCCGCTGCCGCGGACTTGAAAGATGGTGCCTTTTCGCTCCAGTAGTTCCAGTGCTTTTGTCATCGTCGTTTTACTGACTGCAAATTGACGGATCAGTTGATCGAGGACCGGTAGTTTATCGCCTTGCTGTAGTGCGTGTTGTTCGATATAGGCTTCGATTTCCGTCGCCGTTTGTTGGTATTTCAGCATGGTTCACCCTCATTTTCCAGTAATTGTTCTACTTTTTTACTATAGCATACGACTGATTTGAACTAAATCATATGAATAATTAAATTAAATATGTATTGATAAATTGTACATGTACAATTATAATAAGGATGTACGATTTGGGGTCAACAGAATAAAGGGGATTCAGGGATGAGTAAAGTGCGGGATTATCAGCAACTGGCGCATTCGATTTTGGAAGCGGTCGGTGGCGAGGACAATATCATCAGCGTCGCACGGTGTGCGACCCGGCTACGGTTGGTGTTGAAACGATCGGATGCGAAGGCGAAAGACCAGGTCGCTGCTTTACCGGGTGTCATCACGGTCGTCGAATCAGGCGGTCAGTTTCAGGTCGTCATCGGTCAGCATGTCGGGGAAGTCTATGAAGCGTTTCGACCACTTGTTTCATTAGAGGACGGGAATTCGGATCAGGGAACCGAAGCACCCAAAGGAACCATCTTGAACCGGATCATCGCAACGATGTCAGCCGTCTTTGCACCGTTCGTCTATATCTTGGCGGCAGCCGGTATCCTGCAAGGGGCACTCATCTTAATTTCACTTGTGTTTAAAGACTTTGCCGCGACGGGAACATATGAAGTGTTCAGCTTTATCTCTTGGGCACCGTTTACGTTCCTGCCGATTTTCATTGCGATTACGGCAGCGAATCACTTTAAAGTCAATCAGTTCATCGCGGTCGCCTGTAGTGCGGCACTCGTCAGTCCGACGTGGGCCGAGATGGCGGGACGGATCACGTCTGGTGAATCGATTTCGTTCATCGGCATCGCCTTATCGGGAACGACCTACACGTCATCGGTCTTACCACCGTTGTTCCTTGTCTGGTTGCTGTCTTATCTTGAACGGTTCTTGAACCGGACGATCAATGACGTCATCAAACCGCTGTTCGTCCCGTTCTTCTGTATGGTCATCATGGTGCCGCTGACGATTCTCGTCATCGGTCCGATCACGACACTCGGAGCGGAAGGAATTGCAAACGGATACAATTATTTGGCCGAAAATGCACCGGCACTCGCCGGACTGATTATCGGCGGCTTTTGGCAGATCATCGTCATCTTCGGGGTCCACTGGGGCGTGACGCCGATGGTCCTGGCAAACTTCGAACAGTACGGACGGGATTCGTTCCAAGCCTATCAGACGATTGCCGTCATCGCTCAAGTCGGTGCCGTCATCGGTGTCATTTTAAAAACGCGCAACAAGGAAACGAAAAAGGTTGGTGTCTCAGCCGGTCTGACCGGGATTTTTGGGATTACCGAACCGGCGATCTACGGCGTGACGTTACGCTTTAAGAAACCGTTCATCTACGGCTGTATCTCGGGCGCGGTTGGAGCCGTCGTCGCGAGTTTCTTCAAACCGTATTACTTCGCCTACGCCGGTTTGCCGGGACCATTGACGCTCGTCAACGGCATCAGTTCCGACTATCCGTCTTCGATCGTCGGATTATTGATCGGAACGGCGATTGCCTTGATTTTACCGATCGTCTTGATTCAAATTCTCGGTTTTGGCGAAGAGAAAGTCGTCCCGGTGACGACGACGCCGGCAACACCGGTTCCGGCACAAGAAGTCAGTGCAACGTTGACGAATGAAGAAACGATTCAAGCACCACTTGCCGGACAAGTCGTGCCACTGTCGGACGTACCGGATGAAGTTTTTGCATCGGGAGCGATGGGGCAAGGTGTCGCGATTCGTCCAACCGGAAACACGGTCGTTGCACCGTTCAGCGGTACAGTCGTCATGATTGCACCGACGAAACACGCGATTGGTCTGCGTTCGACGAGCGGTGTCGAAGTTTTGATTCACGTCGGTTTGGAGACAGTCGGACTAGACGGGACTCCGTTTACGTTACATGTCGAGGACGGGGCGAGTGTCGATGCCGGACAAACGTTATTGACGTTTGACGCATCTGCCATCGAACAGCACGGCTTACAGACCATCACACCGGTCATCGTCACGAACGCGTCGAGTTATGCGGAAGTAATCGTCGGGAAACAGGAAACGGTCGAAACCAATACAGCGATTTTAACGATCGTTAAATAACAGAGAGATACAAGGAGGAAACGAAGATGAAGACATTACCAAACGATTTTTTATGGGGCGGGGCACTCGCTGCCCATCAATTTGAAGGTGGCTGGAACGCCGGCGGAAAAGGACCAAGCGTCGTCGACGTCATGACGGCAGGTGAACACGGGGTGGCCCGCCGGATCACCGATACGATCGAAGACGGGACGTTTTACCCGAACCATGAAGCGATCGATTTTTATCACCGTTATAAAGAAGACATCGCCTTGTTTGCCGAGATGGGTCTGAAATGTCTCCGGACGTCAATCGGCTGGAGCCGGATTTTCCCGAACGGCGACGAAACGGAACCGAATGAAGCTGGACTGGAGTTTTATGATAATGTGTTTGACGAATTGTTGAAACACGGCATCGAACCGATCATCACGTTGTCGCACTTCGAGATGCCGTTGCATCTGGCCCGCGAATACGGCGGGTTCCGCAACCGAAAAGTCGCCGAGTTCTTCGAGCGGTTCGCTGAAGTCTGCTTCACGCGTTACAAAGACAAAGTGACGTACTGGATGACGTTCAACGAAATCAACAACAAGATGGATGTCGAGAATCCGTTGTTCCTCTGGACGAACTCCGGTGTCAAAGTCGAGCCGGGTGAAAACGCGATGGAAGTCATGTATCAGACCGGTCACCATGAATTGATTGCCAGTGCCCTTGCCGTCGCGAAAGGAAAAGCAATCAATCCCGACTTCCAAATCGGGGCGATGATTTCACACGTCCCGATCTACCCGTACTCGTCGCATCCGGAAGACGTCATGCTGGCGGAAAAATCGATGCGTCAGCGTTATTTCTTCCCGGACGTTCAAGCGCGTGGTTATTATCCGAACTATGCCTTAAAAGAGTTCGAACGCGAAGGGTATCAGATTCCGATTCTCGCCGGCGACGACGAGATCCTGAAAAACGGAACAGTCGACTACATCGGCTTCAGTTACTACATGTCGACGACCGTCAAGCACGATGCGACTGTCAACAATACAGGCAACATCGTCAACGGCGGACTCGCGAACGGTGTCGAGAATCCGTACATCCAGTCGAGCGACTGGGGCTGGGCGATTGATCCGGTTGGACTCCGCTACGTCCTGAACCGTCTGTATGACCGGTACCAACTCCCGCTCTTCATCGTCGAAAACGGCTTTGGGGCCGTCGATACGATTGAAGACGGTAAGATTCATGACGCAGCGCGGATTGATTATCTGAAGACGCATATCGAGGCGTTGACGGAAGCGGTCACGGAAGACGGCGTCGAATTGATGGGCTACACACCATGGGGCATCATCGACATCGTATCGTTTACGACGGGTGAGATGAAAAAACGTTACGGCATGATTTACGTTGACCGGGACAATGAAGGCAACGGTTCAATGGAACGGATGAAAAAGGATTCGTTCGACTGGTACAAACAGGTCATTGCGACAAACGGACAAGACTTGGCGTCTGACAAAGCAGTGCAACGTTAATCAAACAGACCTCCATCCGAAGCGGGTGGAGGTTGTTTGTGTCTAAAAAAAGTTTGCCTGAACAACGAAAAGACGTATGATATAGAAGACGTTATCCAGTATTTGTATGGATAACCAGATATCATCCTAAATAAAGGGTGGTTCAGAACAGTACTGGAGGTTATAACTATGTTTACAGTAGATGAGTATTTGGCTTCAATCAAAACGAATCTTGCGCAACACACAGACGTGCTGGTCAACAATTTGAAGACAATCGCAGACGCAACCTTTGCACCGGATGTCGAGCTGCTAGATTTTTCTGCGTTCATCGAACCGTCGCGGCATGATTTATCCATCATGTTCTTTTCGATGGACCGGGAAGCCAATGAAGTGTTTGAAGAAGCCGGGACACCGGGCTTTGCCGGCAGTGAATCGATGCTCGATGAGGCGGTGTATTATCACGTTACATCAAAGTCATCGGATGACTTTGATGTATTCCACGAGGAACATGAAGAAATCTTGATTGAGCAGGAGCGACAACTCTTTACGGATTGGTTCAGCACGTGTTGGCAACAAGCCGGTGGAGAGCGGGTTCAACTGCCAGCTTATTTTAATGTCCACGACGAAGGAGAAACGTTTGATTTGAAGCGGCAGATTTGGATGGATGAAGAGGAAAAATGGGATTGAGTTCGGAGACGGTTGTCAAGAATCGCTTGATGGTGGGTGTCAGCATCGCGACGGTTTGGGAATTTGAGGCGACGCTGGATTACTTTCATGTACAAGAAACGGAACGGATCACGTACCCGTACGGTGAATACTTTTGCCGGACAATCAACGGGAAACCTGTCATTTTTTACAGCACCGGTGTCCGGAAAGTGAATGGTGTCGGCGGTAATCAGTACATGCTGTAGCATTTTCCAATCACAAAAGTGCTCGTCGTCGGAACGTGTGCCGGCATTGATGAACGGTTTGACGTACTCGACATCATTATTCCGGATCGTGCCGTTCAATATGACTGTACGGTGAAAGAAGTCGAACCATTGCTGAAACCGTCGTTCATCGTTGAAATCGATGTCACGAAATACGGGATTAAAGGTAACGGGACGATCGGGACGGCTGACCGCGCCGTCGTCATGTGGAACGATTATCTCGAACTGCAGGCGAACGGCATCACGATTGCCGATACGGAAGCAGCAGCGATTGCCTACATCTGCCGAAAGAATGCGGTCGAATGCATCATCATCAAAGGCATCTCGGATGTTCCGACGGATGAGACGGATCTTGATCCGCTTCAGTCGAATCAGGAGCAGATCAACGTCTACATCGCCAATACACCGAAGGTCATGACGCGGATTTTTGACGACTATCTGCACGTATTCATATAAAAGGAGTGCCGTTATGAAAAAACGAGTTTTTTGTTCAGTCACGATTGCGCTGATGCTTGGCGGATGTGGAATCGGACAACCGAAAGAGCCCGACTTCCCTCGGTATACGGGCGAATACTTACACATTGCCTATATCGGGAAAGCACCTGAAGTCCGGGAAGACAACGTCCGTCTAGAGGAAATTTCATTCGCTGAATTAAAAAATCGCAAGCAGGTCGCTTCGACGTTCGACGCTGTACTGATCATGCCGAATAAATTACTGGAAGCGGATCAAGGCGAGTATGCCGATACCTACTTGAAAATGCGAATTCCGACGTTTTTCATCGGGTCGAATAAGGGGCATGTGCCGTTCATCGCGGACTGGATTTCGTACAAGGAAGCGGCGGGGGAGACGACCGATTATGCAGCCGGTTACTTGAATGGGAAAACGACCATGTTTTGGACATACGGGTTATACAACGATGTTAAAACGAAGGGACACATTACCGCCATGTATTCGAATGTCTTTCAAACGGTGGAAACGGTAAAGAACAAAACACAGAAGTAACAAAAAAACGCCACTCCGGCATAGAATCGGAATGGCGTTTTATGCATGAAATTGCGTCATGACGATAAAAGTGGCGTGAGCTGTAGAAAAAGTTGATTGCTGTCGAAATCCGAGCTGTTCATACAGGTGAATCGCCCGTTCATTAAAGGTCGCGACGGTCAAACGAATTGGTAAAGATGATTCGGCTTTAACTGTTTCAAGGACAAACGAACAAAACGCGAAACCCGTATCTTGTCCCGTAACGTCGGGATGTCTGCCGAGTCCGAGATCGAGACAATCGTCAGCATACAGTCCGAGCGGAAGACCGGCCGGGACTTGAGCCGAACGACCGGTACAGAAGAAGCCGACCAGTTGCTCCTGATCGACCACCGCCTGATAGAAACCGTCGAGCAATTCGGCATACGCTTCGTCCGACACTTCCATATTGTAAAAGTCATAGGGGGGTGGATAGGTCCAGTGCAGGATTGCCGTTGCCTGATCGAATGTCAGGGTTGTGACTTGCAGATGCATATGTACCGCCTCCTAGTTCTTTTCGGACTCGATTTTTTCGGCTTGAGCTGCTTTGAAGTTCAAGAAAATCGTGTAGCCGACCGTGACCGGAATGATGACGATGCCGTATCCGAGCTCCATATCAAAGCCATAGACACAGACAAGAGTAGTAATCGTGATAATAACCAACAAGCGGATGCTTGATAGATGGTGTTTGCTCATTTTTTTCACCTCGTTATGACTTAAGTACTTGTCTCAGTTCGAAGATGGCGATAAATAACATGGCACAGGCAAGAGGAATAAATCCGATTACGAATAGTGTCGGATAAATGGTTCCTGTGTTCCATAAAAGAAGCAGCAAAATTGAAATCAGCGTAATGAGACTGACGATGTGGGTTGTGGTTGGCATAGTTCATCTCCTTTAAGATATGAGGAAGTCACCGGGATTTTCGACATACAGCTCAACATGACCGCAACGGGGGCAGACAGCAGCTTTTGCTTCAGCTGATGCTTTGCTGAACAGCCATCCAGGTATTTTAATTTTTAAACCGTACATGGCTCCTTTGACATGGACTTCACAATCTTCAACCATATCCGATTGACAGGCTGTGCATTTTCGGATCATTTCAAAACACCCCCTAAAAGATTCTGACTTCACTGTATCGCATTCCTGATGCTTTTTCTATATAATGGTAAAAAGAAACGGGGGAACTGACATGACGACAACGGAATTTTACCAGCACTTACCGGTCCTTGAGACCAAACGATTGATCCTGCGGCCGCTTCAAGCAAGCGATCGCAATGACTTATTCGAATATACACAAGACGAGGAAACTGCCCGTTATGTGACCTGGAATGCCAATCAGACGATCGAACAGGCCGAGCAGTTTTTGAACTACGTCCTGTCAAACTACGAACAGGGGAAAGAAGCACCGTGGGCGATCGTCTGGAAGGAAACCGGCAAGATGATTGGGACAATCGATTTCATTCATCTGTTGCTGGATGAGAATAAACAAGCGGAACTCGGTTATGCGTTATCGCGACAATTCTGGGGCAAAGGCATCGTCACGGAAGCGGTCGAATGCGTCATGGCGTACGGTTTTGAAGAACTCAAACTCGAACGGATCCAGGCCCGGTGCATGGAAGGCAACATCGGTTCCGCTCGGGTGATGGAAAAAGTCGGCATGACGTACGAGGGAACGTTGCGCCGGTTGATCTTTATCAAAGAAGCATTCCATGACGTCAAGATGTATTCGATCTTACGTGACGAATACGCCGTATTGCGTCAAGAGTCGACACAACAGAAGAAACAACACCAGTAAAATAGGTTTGTTTCGAATGATAGATGGTATAACGGATAAAGGGAGAAAAGATATGTCAGAAATTACTTTCTTGGCGTCATCGAAACCATTCATTATTATGCGCGATACGTTAGAGTCTGAAAGTCCACTGCATCAGACGAATGAGGAAATCAACGAATTTTGGGTAAGTGAAGTTACTTTTCCCGAATGGAGAAACTCACTTAAAAAAGTATTCTCTTTACCATATATTTATGAGATTTCAACGATTCAGCACAACCAATTCATACATTATATTAAAACGTATTTAGAAGACGGGGACAGCGTGGAGCTCGCCTATTTTTCAAATCAACATGATTTGAGTCATGGAGTAACACGAATTATCGAAACCTCAGATCCGATTATTATTAATCTGAAAAGCCTTGTATATCAAGATAGAAGCGGAACATATCAAATGAGTACCCACAACTGGATTGAAGAGTTAAGTCATAAACTGTACGTAAACGAGTACAGTGTAACGACAATCATGAAGCCTTTCAACGGTTGACTACAGATGGAAATAAGCTCTCCTAACCGATTTAATGGTTTGGAGAGCTTATTTTAATTAAATCGTCTGTTCAACGGATGAAGCATCTACGAATTCAACCGTATGCGTCACCGTATCAAGAATCCGTGTCCGCGGATCATCTTTTGAGAGGAAGATTGCTTCACCGGTTTCGTCAAACGCAAATGCCGTCGGAATTGAGAATCCACAGTTTCGATAAGACCCGTCGGCGTGGCTCGTTCCGATAAACAGCGCCGATTGCTGGCAACTGACTTTTTGAGCTTCCCCCGACCATTCCGTATATTGTTCTTCGCTGAACATTCCGACGCCGATCGGATTAAAAATAATATCAACCGTGTCATTCTTCAGACCATCATGTCCGAGAAAAACCTCGCGGCAGAGGAGATAACCGACCGATTGTCCGTCAATGACGGCAGTCGACGGTGTATAGAGCGGACCGGCTTCCGGTGTCTTGGCCCGATCGAGCCGGACATCTCCCTGCTCATTGATGACAAGTGCTCGATCCAACCGGTCCGCGTCCCGGTAACCGGTGACGATGATGGTCGCATACTGTTTGGCGAGTTGACAAAGCGTCTCAAGATCCGTGTGTCGGCAATAGCCTTCCGGATACAACAGCAGATCGATGTCAGCATGAGCAGCAATCTCACGTCGTAATTGTTCGAGTTGTGTTTCCTGTTTCGGCTGTCCGATTAAAACTTTCATGTATGCACGTCCTTTGTATGTAGTGGAAGGATTAAGAAATCCATTCGGTCGTCTGGTCTTCTTGAAAATAATGCCTCTTGTCTAGTCGCAAAATACTATGGATCAGCACGATACTCAGTCCGGCAAGAAGCACGGCTTCAACGAAGATACTGAAGCGAAGCGGGAACACATCGCCTGTAAAAACGACCGCTAGAATAAACAGGATGTGTACAACACTTTGACCAAGACCATGCAGGCTCGTGAAGAGGCCGACATTGCACCCCTATGAACCATTTATTACCATTAATTATACGAAGATATGATTGATTATGCACTTCTTATTTTGCGTTCAATCCTGTTCTTTTTGAAAGGTGGTCTGATACTTTTTCAAAAGAGTCTGTAAAACGGAACTGACGGCGCTCAAAGTGACGGGAATTAAAATCAAAACAAATGCGAGTGGAACGATACCGGGTGCGTCATCTTGATCAGCAATTACGAATAAGACTGGAAACAAACCAATGGTAATGATACTGATGACATTAAAACACCGTTGAATGATTTGAAAAGAGGGGACGAGGACCGTATGTGCCAAAGCATTATTTTTTAAGACACGAATGATTTTTAATCCGTGGAGCAACGCAATCGTCGTCGGAATCCAGGCCAAAAGACCCGCGAATAAAATCAAGTAACCCGGTTTATCCGTCAATAAATGGAACGTAAAACCGGACTGAATGCCGGTTGCCAAAACGGAGATTGCAATTCCGGCCAAACCGCATAGACTGATGATGCTGGTGATGACGATCGCCTGTAAATAGATTAATTTCCAACGGTACATCCAACCCCGCCTTTCCATGCAGATACATTCAGTATAATACAGATGGTTTATCGTTTTAAGAAAATACAGGAAACAGGTTCAGAATATTCTTTTGTTTAATTCAAAGCAAAGTACTCGGAATTAAATCGAAAATATGTTATGCTATAAATAAGAAAAGTAAGGAAGTAAGGAAAATCAGAAAAAGAAAGAAGGAAGTTCGGAATGGAGCTATCCAAGTTGACGTCCAAGGGACAGATTACGATCCCGAAAAAAATCAGACAAGCGTTACAGGTAGAGGAAGGAGATCGCGTTGCATTCATCGAGGAAGACGGGTTTGTCATCATGGCGAAAGCGGATTTAAAACAGCTGCATGACCTTCAGGATATATTGAGTGACGAAAAATTCAAGTCGCTCATCCAAAAAGCCAATCATCATCTATAAACCAATCGATTGACTAATTTAAAGGAGGAACTACAGATGGATATGCGTGAAGTGGATTTACCAGGAATCGGACGGAAGTTCGAAGGCATCACAACTCGAGGAGATAAGGTGGTCGTCATCGTCCATGACGACGGTCGCCGGGAAATGCACCATTATGACGACGACGATTTTGATGAGAGCATCTCGAGCGTGACGTTTAACGACGCCGAAGCCCGTCAGATGGCCGGTATTTTAGGGGGCCTTGCGTACAAACCGAAAGATCTTGAAAAAATTGAACTGGCGTTTGACGATCTCGTCATCGAATGGTTCAAGATCGGGCAAGATTCCGCCGTCAACAACCGGACGATCGGTGAGCTTGATGTTCGCAATCAGTATGACATCTCGATCATCGCTGTTCTGAAACACGATAAATCAAAATCGTTGAATCCGGGACCGGATACACGTCTTGAAGCAGGCGATACGATCGTCTTGTCCGGTGAACGTCAACATATCCGCCATATCACGAAAGCCCTATTCTCCATCGAAGGAGGCGGATAATAGATGGATCATTTAATATTTGAAGTTGGTACCGCGCTTATCTTAGTGGCGATCGCAGCATTGCTTGCGAATAAATTGAATTTTTCGATCATTCCGTTTTTAATCATTTTAGGAATGATCGTAGGGCCGCACGCTCCGACAATCGGGATACTAGACTTCAAGTTCATTGAAAGTGCAGAGTTCATCAGTTTTCTCGGACGAATTGGCGTCCTGTTCCTCTTGTTTTATCTCGGATTGGAATTTTCGATCGGCAAGTTGATCCGGTCGGGTAAATCGATCGTCACGAGCGGAACGATTTATCTCTCGATCAACTTTACCGGTGGTCTACTGTACGGCTTCATCGCCGGATTCCCACTCTATGAAGTGTTGATCATCGCCGGAATCATCACGATCTCATCCAGTGCCATCGTCGCGAAAGTCCTGGTCGATTTGCGACGGACCGGGAACACGGAAACGGAATTGATTCTCGGTATCATCATGTTCGAGGACATCTTCCTCGCCGTCTACCTGTCCGTCTTATCAGGACTCCTGCTTGGCGGTGGAACGACGTTACTCGGCTCGTTAACCTCGATTCTGATTGCCCTCGGATACATGCTGTTGTTCTTCATCATCGCCCGCAAAGCGACACCACTTCTGAATCGGATGTTGAAGATCGCCTCGGACGAAGTCTTTATCATCGTCGTCTTTGCGTCACTGTTCTTCGTTGCCGGTTTCTCGGAAACGATTCACGTCGCGGAAGCGATTGGCGCCTTACTGCTCGGACTGGTCTTTTCGGAAACGGATCAAGGCGAACGGATTGAACATCTTGTCGTCCCGTTCCGCGATTTCTTTGGTGCGATCTTCTTCTTCAGCTTCGGACTGAGCATTGATCCGACGATGCTGCTCGATGCCGTGTGGCTCGCACTTGGTGCCGTCGTCATCACGATTGTCGGGAACTATGTCGCCGGAATGATTGCCGGACGCAGAGCCGGACTGTCACACAAAGCTTCATCGAACATCGGTCTGACAATCGTCTCCCGTGGTGAGTTTTCAATCATCGTCGCGAATCTTGGGATCGCCGGCGGACTGATGGACATCCTGTCGCCGTTCTCCGCCTTGTACGTCTTGATTTTGGCAATCCTCGGACCACTGATGACGAAAGAATCCAAACGGATTTACAACTTCATGAACGGGATCTTTAAATGGACGGAACCGAAACCGAAAAAGACAAAACCAAAAGCATGATGGCTAGCAGGTGTCAGGTAAAACGGACAGGCATCAAGCAGGCTTTCGGGGCTCCACTGTCGTATTCCTTTAAGTAACCAATCTGTACGAGGAGGGATACAATGAAAGCCGTCATTTGTACTGCCTATGGTCCGCCGGATGTATTGAAATTGCAAGAGGTCGAACAGCCTGTCCCGAAAGCCTCTGATCTGCTGATTCAGGTACATGCTTCCGCCGTGCACTCCGGGGACCGGCGTCTGCGGGCGCTCGACGTCCCGGCAGCCGGAAAGCTCCCGATGCGTCTCGTCGTCGGATGGAACGCACCGAGACAGCCGATTTTAGGAGTCGTTTTAGCCGGTGAAGTCGTCGCGACGGGTCACCGTGTAAAAAACTTCAAGGTCGGCGATCGGGTCTACGCCCTGACCGGAATGCGTTTTGGCGGGTATGCCGAATATGCCTGTATCAAGGAAAACAAGTGTGTCCAGCAGATGCCGCATAACGCAAGCTTTGCAGAAGCAGCCAGTCTTCCGTTTGGCGGAACGACCGTCCTGCATTTTTTCCGGAAACTGAACCTCGAGCAGGCGAAGTCGATCTTGATCTACGGGGCGTCCGGAGCCGTCGGTTCAATTGCCGTCCAGATTGCGAAACAATATGGTCTTCACGTGACAGCCGTCTGCAGCGGGCGGAATGCGCAATTGGTCAAACGGCTTGGCGCGGATGTCGTCGTCGACTATACGACAGATGGTTACGACACTGAACTGACAACGTATGACGCGGTATTTGATGCGTCCGGGAAGGTGGAGAAACGGACAGCGCGGCAGCATGTCAAGGCGGACGGAGCGTTTCGTTCAGTCGCCGGCCAAGGTGTCGCCCGGGCGCTGAAGGACGATTTAATCCTGCTGAATGAGTGGTTTGAAGCAGGGAAAATCCAAGCGGTCATCGATACGGTGTATCCGCTTGAGGAGATTGTCGCCGCTCACCGTTACGTCGATTCCGGACAGAAGCACGGCAATGTCATTGTGTCGGTTGTCGACGATCATGACTGAACGGATAAAATGAAATACCGTTTTCAAGAAAAAACCTTTGAATACATGCATGAATCAACTGCATCGTTTCAAAGGTTTTTTTTCTGTCTGGCAGGTCATTTCAAGACGTCATACGTTGCCATGATAAATTGTCCGGATGGACGGCAACCGGTCAGCCGGAAGCGGGTCTCAAGCGTCCCTTCCGGAAACAGCGGGATTCCACTGCCGAGGACGACCGGGGCGATCGCCAATTCGAGTTGATCAATCAGTTGCAATCGTAACGCTTCTTGAATCAATTCACCGCCGCCGACGAGCCAAATCTTACCGTCAATCGTTGGACCGATCCGATTGATTAAGGCATCGAGCGGTTCATTCGTGTATATTGCGTGTTCCGACTGTTTGTCCGGTTGCCGGGTCAAGACGTAGTTGTCGATGCTTGGGTATGGATACTCTTCGCTCAGCACCAAGACTTCGTCAAACGTCTTTCGGCCCATGATGACGGCGCCGACGTCTTCCATGAACGTCGCGTACCCATTGTCACCGTCGCCTTCGACGGCAAACAGCCAATCGAGCGAATCGTTTGAACGGGCGATTTTTCCATCTAAACTGCAGGCGATATATAAAACGGTTTTTGTCATCATAACTCCTCCTGTTGTTTGTTCTACACTTAGTCTACGGTATAATCATGACAAAAGATGTCGTAATTAAAGAGGGGTTTTTTATGAAAAGTCGTCATTTAAAAGTCATGCGTCTGCTGAACCGGCAACAACTGCTGACGGCACGGGAACTGGCGGACGCCTGCGGGGTTTCCTTGCGGACGATCCAGCGTGATTTGCTCGAACTCGAAGCGAACGGGTACCCGATTTACAGTGAACGGGGAGCAGCCGGCGGGTACCGTGTCCTGCCGAACCGGTTGTTGCCGCCGCTGGCCTTACGGGAACAGGAAGCCATCACGCTGTTTTTGATGCTCGATTGGGTCGGACAGATTCCCGACCTGCCGTTTGGTGCGTTGCGGGGCAATCTTGCCGAGTGGTATCTACACGAACTGCCGTCCGATCTCGAAGCCAAGATGGACCGCTTAAAAGGACGGGTTCGCTTTGCACGACCGGATACACCACCGTCTCCTTTGACGCGTGACTTGTTGCGTTTGATGGAAGCGGAAGTCAAAGGCGAAATCACGTACGAGACGACAAGCGGTCGGCGGACAATCCTAATCGATCCGATCGGTTTGACGTTTGATCGCAACCGCTGGTACCTGCTCGCGCAGACAGACCGTGGACTGCGCCAGTACCGGGTCGACCGGGTGGAACACGTGCAACAGACGACCCTATCGTCAGACCGAATGACGTTCGAAGAGGCCGACCAACACGGACAGGCGGGGGAACAGGTGACGGTCCGCTTGGAATTGACAACGCTCGGAGAACGGTTGCTCGAAGGAATCCTGCCGCTGAACGAACAACGCACATGGTCCGTTCCCGTTGCTGAATTACCGTTTCTCGGCCGGCAATTGTTTGGACTCGGTCGGGAGGTCAAGGTGCTGGAACCAGCGTCACTGATCGACGATCTTCAATCCCAAGCGCGCGCGTTGCTTGCGGCATATGACGATTGAAAAGGGGAGAATCCCCTAAGTCAGTGAGAAATTATGTTACGATATAACCAGAGAAACAGTGAAAGAATGGAAGGGGTTTTCTATGGAAACGTTATCACTGATTTTATTAATGCTTGCCTTAATCATCTTGACGCAAGTGCTCGGGCATTACATTCGCTTCATCCCGACCGCCTTGATTCAAATTCTCGTCGGAACGATTGCCGCGTTGTTAATCAGCGGTTTGAAGATTGAAGTCGAATCGGAATGGTTCCTGCTGTTATTCATTGCACCGCTCCTTTATAACGACAGTTCACATTTCCCGCGCGAAGAACTCTGGAAGATGCGGGCTGCGATTTTCGGAAATGCAATCGTCCTCGTGTTGCTGACGACGATCATCGGCGGTTACTTCATCAACTGGCTGGTACCGGTGATTCCACTCGCGGCAGCCTTTGCGCTTGCAGCGATTCTTTCGCCGACCGATCCGATTGCCGTTAACGGGATTGCGAAACGGGTCCAGATACCGGAACAGATTCTCAACTTAGTCCGCGGAGAGTCGTTGATCAATGACGCGTCGGGACTGGTCGCCTTCAGTTATGCGGTCGCAGCGGTCGTCACCGGTTATTTTTCGATTCAACAAGCGACGACGGAATTCATCTACATGTTCGCCGTCGGAGCCGTCGTGGGTCTGGCAATCAGTATCGCAATGAACTGGTTGAAGATGAAATTACGCCGGACAGGGATTGAAGATGTTGTCTTTTATGCCTTGTTGCAAATTTTGACGCCGTTCATCATCTTCTTCGTCGCAGAAGAAGTCTTGCATGCCTCCGGTGTCATCGCCGTCGTTACGGGCGGGATTCTCCACGCTTTGATCAAGGAACGGACAGAAACGTTTTTTGCCCAGGAGCAGACGTTGACCGACAACATCTGGACGATGATCGCCTACATCTTAAACGGGATCATCTTCTTGTTGCTCGGTTTGACATTACCGGAAGCGACGCGGGAAATCTTTGCCGATGACGCGATCAACAACTGGCGATTGATGTTGTTCGTGATTGAAATCGGTGGGGTCATCCTCTTGATTCGTCTGGTTTGGACGATGTTCTTCAATTGGTTCGACCACCGTTTCCTGAAAAAGGCGGATCATCAAAAACCGTCCTTTAAACAGGATGTCATCACGACACTCGTCGGTGTCCGCGGAACGATCACGATGGTCGGGGTCTTGTCGTTACCGTTCTTAACCAACTCGAGAGAAGCGTTCCCGGAACGGTCGCTGATCATTTTCCTTGCGGCCGGCGTCATCATCTTCACACTCGTTCTGGCAACAGTCCTCTTGCCGCTGCTTAACCGTGGGGAGGCAGATGCCCAACCGGAACTGGATCTAAATTCGTTTAAACAACGGATGGTGACACGCGCCATCACGGAAATCAAGCAGGTCGTCAACGAAGAAAACTCAACTGTTGCCTTTGATTTGTTAAATGAATATCATGTCATGTTACGTCTGTTGCGGGCACAGGAGAAAAGTGAAGAAGAATTGACTCATTTCAATGAACAACTGAAAAAACTGCGTCTCGAAGCAGTCCAGTGGGAACGTGACTTCACGAAACAGTTCCTTGCCGATCATGAGACACCGGACCAGTTGAAAAAAGAAGTTTTCCGGTCGATCGACAATCGACGCGAAGCGATTGACAAAGAGGCACGTTTCCGGCTGACACAACCGATCCGGAAGATCCTTTGGAAACGGAGACGGTCGAACATGTCATCCGACCAGTTGATCCGGCTGACGCAAGTCGAGCATGAACTGTACGAACAGGTCATGGGTGAAGTCATCGCCCGGCTCGAAGGATGCCGCGGCGATTATCCGGTCGATGTCGTCCAAAGCGTGCTCGAATTCTACAAACGGTTACGCTTCAAGCATACCCGCTGGTCGTCACCGGTCGGCGGGAAAGCCGACGTCGATCAACAAAAAGAAGAACTCTGTTTGCGGGCAATCGAAGTCCAGCGTCAAGAAATCGCTTCGATGTCAAACGAAGGCGATTTGTCAGGCGAGGAAGAAAAAGAATTGCGCCGCTTCATTCACTATATCGAAAGTGTCGTCCTCTACGAATACGTCGAGTAAACGAAAAAACAGCCCTTGTCCAGTGGACAGGGGCTGTTTGCGATTAACCGAGTGACAAGTATTTGACTTCGAGGTAATCCTCGATGCCGTAGACGCCGCCTTCACGGCCGAGTCCACTTTCTTTATAACCGCCGAATGGTGCTTGGGCAGCCGATGGTGCACCGTCATTCAAGCCGACGATGCCGTACTCGAGTTTTTTACCGAGTTGAAGCGCTTCGTCAATTTTTTCCGAGAACGCATATGCCGCAAGACCGTATGGTGTATTGTTCGCGCGTTCGATGACTTCGTCGAGTGTTTCGAAGACGGAGATCGGAGCGAGCGGACCAAACGTTTCTTCCTGCATGCAGATCATATCTTCCGTGACATTGCCGAGCACGGTTGGTGTAACGAAGTAACCGACAGAGTCATCAATCGTTCCGCCTGTTAAAATCGTTGCACCTTTTGCGACGGCATCGTCGATGTGTGCTTTGACTTTGGCGACAGCTTTCGCATTGATCAACGGTCCGATTGTCGAATCGGCATCAAGACCGTTACCGACTTTCAAACGATTGACTTCGGCGACGAATTTTTCAGTGAAGGCATCAAGAACCGATGCCTGAACATAAAAGCGGTTCGTTGCGACACACGCTTGCCCGCCGTTGCGGAATTTCGAGCGGATGGCGCCTTGAACGGCTTTATCGAGATCCGCATTTTCCGTGACGATGAACGGGGCATGTCCACCGAGTTCAAGTGACAGTTTTTTCATCGTATCCGCTGCTTGACGCATGATCAATTTACCGACCGCCGTTGAGCCGGTAAAGGTGATTTTACGAACACGCGAATCGGCTTGCCAGACACCGCTGATGGTTGCCGCGTCACCCGTCAAGACGTTGATGGCACCAGCCGGAATACCCGCTTCGATCGCCAGTTCGACGAGGCGGAGTGCCGTATAGGGTGTTTCTTCCGATGGTTTCAGCACGACGGTACAGCCGGCAGCGAGGGCCGGAGCGAGTTTCCGTGTGATCATCGCTGCCGGGAAATTCCATGGTGTGATCGCCGCAACGACACCAACCGGTTCTTTTTCGACGAAGAGCCGTTTTCCGGGAACGGATGCCGGAATCGTTTCGCCGTAAATCCGGCGTGCTTCTTCTGCATACCAGCGGACATACTGATTGCCGTAGTCGATTTCCCCGCGTGCTTCGACAAACGGTTTTCCTTGTTCGCGTGTCATGATGTCTGCCAGTTCATCACGGTGTTCCTGAATCAACCGGTACCAGGCATCGATTTTATCAGCACGGTCATCGGCTGTCCGCTGTGACCAGTCAACGAAAGCCGTACTTGCCGCATCGACGGCGCGCGCTGCATCGTCTGCTGTGCTGCTCGGGACGTGTCCGAGCAATTCTTTTGTTGCCGGGTTAAAGACCGGAATCGTTTCTTCTGTGTTATACCAAACTCCATTGATTACGTTTTGTTCAATCATGTGTTGCACCTCCGTGTGTTTTCATTACGTCCCTTATTAAACACCCATCGGACCGGTTTGTGTACTTCCGCTTTGGATGGGGGACATAACGAACTGGAATGCCCCGGTAAAATAGTTAATCGACTGAATAATCGGGTAGGGATATAATTAAGAAGGGAAATCAGATTTCTAAAAAGGAGAGGGATAAAGATGAACAGCAAATGGATCGGACTTGGTCTTACCGGAATCTTGCTTGTCAGCGGTTGTGGTCAACCGGCAGTCAAACCGGTAGTGAAACCGAAGCAGACGGGAACGGAACAGACCAAAAAGCGGCAAGCGACGGATGAGGCGTACATAGAGCAGGAACTGAAACGGGCGGACGGCATGGCCGCACAGTATGATTACGGGCGGGCGATCCGGATTGTTGACCGGCTGAAGACGGCGGAAGCGAAACAAAAGCGGGCAGAATACGTGGCGAAACAAGCAAAGCTCGTTCCGATCAAAGCCGGAACCGCCGTGCCGCATCTGTTTTTCCATTCGTTGATTGCGGAGCCGAAGCGTGCCTTTGACGGAGACCGGAAAGAGCAGGGCTATGACGATTACATGGTGACACTTGGCGAATTCAAACGGATTCTGAGTGGACTGTATGAGCGGGACTACGTCCTTGTCCGACCAACGGATCTTGCAATGTGGAAAGACGGACGGATGACAGAGACGGCACTCACTTTTCCGAAGGGCAAGCATCCGCTCGTCCTGTCGCAGGATGACGTCAATTACTATGAATACATGACGGGTGACGGATTTGCGACGACATTACGAGAACACAACGGACAGATCATAAACACGATGACCGGTAAAGCAGATGGGGCCTACGATCTCGTTCCGGTCGTCGATCAGTTTGTTACGCAACATCCCGATTTTTCATATCGCGGCGCCAAAGGAGTGCTCGGCATCACCGGATACAACGGTGTCCTCGGTTACCGGTCATCGTATGCCCAGTACGGCAAGTCAGCCAAAGTCGAACGGGCGCGTCAAGCAGCGAAAGCAACGGCAACCGCGCTCAAAAAAGACGGTTGGCAGTTTGCGAGTCACACGTACGGTCATATCTCAGTCGGGAAAGTCAGTCTGGCAACCATTCAAGCGGATACGGACCGTTACAACCGCGACGTCATGCCACTGATCGGGTCGACCCGCCAGCTGATTTATCCGTACGGCAGTGACATTCAGGACTGGCATGGGTACAGCGGCGACAAATACCGGTACTTGACGCAAAAAGGCTTCCGCTATTTTTATAACGTGGATGCCTCGCAGCATGCCTGGAAGCAGGCGGGGAAAGACTATTACCGACAGGCACGGATCAATGTCGACGGAATCCGGCTCCGCCAAGCGATTGCCGGGAAGACCAAAGTCTTGGATCCGTTCTTTGATGCGAAAACCGTTTTTGATCCGATGCGGCCGGTCGTCACAAAATGATCTGATTAATGAAAAACGAATTGACCCATTTAATGATTCGCGGCTTTCTACGTGACATTAAATGGGTATTATTTATATAGAGAAATTTATTCTCAATACTGCTTTGAAAAAAAGGAGTTCAAGAATATGCAGACAGGTTATAAGCTGCTGCTTGCAGCAACGATTGTCAGTTCTTCAATTGGATTTAATCATCAGGTATCAGCGCAACAAGATACATATCAAATCGTATCAACAAGCTATCGGCAACCGTTAACAACGTTCGAGACCTATATCGGGGGCAAACGGATTGAGACAGTGCGTTATACATTAGGTGGCGTCGATCGTCTGCATGACGGATTACTGTACAGCTCTTTCGGCGACCGTGTCATCGATCTGAAGAACAGCAAGAAAGTAATCAAGCAGGTCGAACTGGGACCGATGCGGATTAAGAAATACAAAAATGTCTATTACGCAATGAGTTTATCGGCGATTAATCAATTTTCACTTTCGAAATACACATTGGATTTCAAGAAAATCGGTGCGACGAAACGCTATACCGGATTTGGAAGAGACCTGATTGTGACTGGTGACAAATTATATGTCCTGGCAGATCATATGAAAGGAATCGATTACTCCATCAAACTACATACTTTTGATACAACATCATTCAAGTCTCTCCACCAGGAAACCTTCAAACAGTTAATTCATGCTGATCATATACGACAGAACGGTTCACAGCTGAAGATTTATGGTACTTCTCTGAAAAATGATAATAAATTGACTATCCTGTCTTATGACACGAAGAAACAACGTAGCACGAAAATGATGACATCGAACCAGTACGTAAAAGGCGGAGTAGAGAAAACACAAATGCTTTCAAGAGGAACCGAACTGATTTTTAATATGGACTGCATGTTTGAAATCAACCATCGCACAAAACAAGCCCGTCTCCTATATGACAATGATCATGATTTGATTGACTACACGTATGACGCCAAGACGAAAACATACCATGTCCTTGAACTAACTACGAAAACAGATGACTACCGGGTCATGACGTTGAACAGTAAATTTAAAAAGATTGCTGAGTACCGCTTAAAAAGATCCGACAGCCTAAGTCCGTTCCGTGTGTTGTAAAGAAACAAGTCCTGCGACTTGTTTCTTTTTTTAGATAAGCAGACCGGTCAATCGCTCGCCCCGAAGATGGTATGTCTCCAAATGAAGCTGCAGCGGATTATACTGTTCCGGATGTTGCCCGACTTCCTGTAACAAATGTTTTGTCTGTTCAACGAAATGTAAATTGAAGCAGCCCGAGAGCCAAAGTAAGGAAGCCAGTCGCGGATCGTCTTCCGGCACGAGCATGGTCGGAGAGTTGTAGTAGGCAAGTAAACTTCTCGCTAAACGACCGGACACATCATGCGATTCGATACTTTCCGTCCGGGCATACCATTTGATCAGCCAAGCCAAATCCTGCACGCGGTCGGTTGCGCCGATATGTTCGTGATCAACGATTCCAACGATTTGTTGATTATGATTCCATAAGATGTTGAGCGAATTTAAATCCGTCGAGATGACCGGTTGTATCGAAGATGGATCAGCAGGTCTTGCCGTGTCGATGTGATGCTGGACCAGATTCAGGTAACTGTCGAACAAGTCACGGTTTATTTCCGGTAATCGTGAAAACGAAAATTGCTGAAACTCATTCAGCCAGTGCTGATAGGCAACCGTATGATCAATGAACGGAAACCGGATTTCCTGTTGATGAAGTGAGACATCGTGCAATCGACGCGCTAATGTGCCCATCTGAGCTGCCGTATGTCTTGTATTCGCCGTCACGTGGTGTCCGTCCATCCAGTGAAACAGACAACATGTCCACTTTTGTCCATCCGAATCGTTGATTGTCGTAAAAAGCGCTTCATGTGTCGGTTTCACACGCTCCATGACCGGAATACCATGTGCCCGTAGATAATCGGTGTACCGCAACTGTTTTGTAAGTAGATCCGGTGTAGATTGGGACAAGGCAGATTCGGCATAACGCTTTTCTCGCAACAGACGAATCGAATAAGGATGTTCATCGATTAGGATTTTATAGTGGAGATCCCCATGCTTTCCATACGTCGTTAAAGTGTCGGAATGGATTTCGAGTGATTGAAAAACAAGACCGTAACGCTCAAGAGCTTTGTGAATCAAATCATGAATATATGTAAGAGGCATCTCAACTTCCCACCTTGTTTTTTATTCTGTTGCTACACGAAATGATACCGGTTGCGAACCGTCCTGATCCGTAAAGCCGTAGTCAAGGGCGAGTTCCGAGACGAATAAGGCTTGACCGGTCCGTTGCAAGATATCCGGATCCTGAGCTAGGGCGACGACAGCCCGTCCGACGTAAGCGGTGGTCTCGGTTGCATCACTGCTGAATCCTGCGTCGACGACCCGTTCCGTCCGCATAAAGCCGGGACAGAGCGCAATCGAAGTGACGCGAGACGTTCGAAATTCCTGACCCATCACACACGTCATCCGGTTGATTGACTGCATCGCCAAATCGTAATACAAGTTGCCGGCCGTTTGATTCGGACTGAACGACGTCAAATTGACGATCAATGCAGCCGGACTTTGTTGAAGCAACGGAACAGCCGCCCGTGTCGTCAACAAATAGGCTTTTGGTCCGGCGACCATCATCGCGTCCCAGTGTTCCGGGGGACGTTCCCAAAACCGTTTGCCCTGTCCGGGAGGAAGCGAGGCTTCCGAACCACCGAACACACTGTTGACGAGCAGATCAATCCGACCGTGCTGATCGTGAATCTGTTGAACCAACCGGTTAATATCATCCGGATCCGTATGGTCACAGCGGACCGCAATTCCGTTGCCGCCGCGAGCCGTGACACCTGATGCCGTCTGTTCAATCGTTTCCGGACGATCGTCGGTGGAGCCTTCCTGCGTACTGCGTCCGGTGACGTAAACGGTTGCTCCGGCTCGTCCGAGTTCGTAAGCAATGCCGCGACCGGCACCCCGTGAAGCACCGGTGACAACAGCAATTTTACTTTTTAATGAAGACATATACATTTCCCACCTCACTTTAAAAATAGGACATGACAGAAAAAAGAGACTTTCGATCAAGATCGGAAGTCCTTGTTGTATCGCCTTAAAAGCCTTTAATCGTCATCCCACCGTCCACGAATAACGTTTGTCCGGTGACGTATGTTCCGGCATCCGACGCAAGAAAGACAGCCGGTCCAACGAGTTCTGTCAGTTCACCGACCCGTCCGAGCGGTGTCACGTCAACGATATCCTGCAAATAAGCGGGATCAGCGAGTAACGGTTCCGTCAGCGGCGTTTTGAAATACCACGGACCAATCGCATTGACACGAATGTTTTTCGGCCCCCATTCAAGCGCGAGGACTTTTGTCATCTGAATCAAAGCTGCTTTTGTCGTCGCATAGACAACGCCGGTCCGCAGCGCGACATGCCCCGCGACCGAAGCAATGTTGAGGATACTGCCACCTGTGTCCTGCATCCGGCGACCGATTTCCTGCGAAAACAGGAAGGCCGATTTTAAGTTCGTCTGTTGAATCGTTTCCCACTCATCTTCCGTTACATCAAGTGCTTTCGAGCGGATATTCATCCCGGCGTTATTGACGAGCACATCGATCCGGTCGACATATGTATAGGCACGGTCGACCGTCGCTTGGACCTGCGTCCGGTCCGTCACGTCACACGTCAAAACAAAGGCGCGTTGTCCGAGCTGTTCGATTTGTTTCGCTGTTTCTTGCAGGTCGGATTCAGTCCGGGCAACAAGCAGGACATCAGCTCCGGCTTCCGCCATCCCGATGGCGAGAGCACGACCAATTCCGCGTCCGGCACCGGTCACGAGAACAGTTTTTTGATCCAGTCGAAAAGAAGGTAAATACATACGATCACATCCCATCTGACAGTGTAGTTTCACTGTACGCTGAAATTGACTGAAAAGAAAGAAAAATGCTGAAGAACTAGTCGCTATATGTTATTATTTGGTAAAAAAAGGAGGCGTATTATGCAACGGAAGCTCGGACTGATGATTCTCTCCGTTTTAGTACTGGCCGCATCGCTGGTTGCGTTTGAACGTTATGTTTATAAGACATACATCTATAAACCGGCGGATTATGAATTTAACTATCAGATTGAACCGCGTAAAGGACTGAAGGCGCAGACGATTAAAGTTAAATATTTTCCGAGCGGTCCGATGATCAAAGGGACCTCCTTGTTCTTGCCCGATATACTGGTACCGGTCGGAGCACTGGTCGCAGCTGGATTATCCGTTTTTGTTTTTCGCCGGTTATCCAGATACCGCTGGCGTAAACAGACGCTTGATCCAACGGAAGAAGGGGATCCGCAGGTTTTGCGAACGGTCCCTGTTCCATCTATCTGGCGTCCGCAAGCAAAACAAACGGACTCCGTGTCCGAAGTCCGTCACTTGATGTTGTCGTTTGACCGGCAATTGCCTGACGTCTTAAAGCGCCGTCCGGAAGAAACCCTCAAGGACTGGCATGACCGGATTGAGTTGACGATTGATCCGATGCTGTATCATGTTGTCCGATACGGTGAAATCGACGAGCAGATACTCGACCGTGCCGAGATCGACATACTTCGGATCCGACTGGATCAACGGTTGCGGGGATGACCAATCAGGCGTAGTAACGTCTGGTGGTGTTCTGTATCCCGTGTCACAAGCGACAATTCGCGTGTCACGTCGAAGCCGGTGATCGGCAGGGTCCGGATTTCCGGAGGAAGACCATCCTGAAAGATGGCCGGTAAAATCGCAATCCCGAGTTTCGCCCGGATGAAGCCGAGAACGCTCGAGCCAAATTCCATTTCTGACGCGATGGTATAGGTCGCGCTGCGCTCAGCGAAAGCCGCCTTTAAGATGTTCGTCGAGTCACAGTCGATTGGCAACGACAGAAACGATGAAGCTTCAATCTGATCAAAGCGGACGTCGACACAGCCTTCAAACCGCTCGTCGGCTTCGTGGAAGTACAGTAAAAATGGTTCCGTATACAGGTGCGTCGACGGATACGGGTGGTCAATCTGCCGGTCGTCGAGTAAGACGGCATCGTACTGATGCTGCTCCAGCCCGGCCATCAGCTCGATGTACGTATGGGCCGTCTTGATCTTGAGTTCCGGACCGTCCACCGATGGATGGTTGGCAAAGTGTTGAGGCAGGTAAGACATGGCAACACTCGGCCAGGAACCGAGGGTAAACGACGTCTGACCCTGCAATTGATCAATTTGCCGTTGCATATCGTCGAGCTGTTCGATGATCCGCTGTCCTTCCTTAAACACGATGTCTCCTGCCGGGGTCAGGGAGACGCCACTCGTCGTCCGGGTGAACAGGGCAGTTCCGACGGCTTGTTCAAGATTTTTGATTTGTTTACTGAGCGCAGGTTGCGTCATGTGCAGCAACTCGCTCGCTTTCGTCAGACTGGATGTTTCCGCCGTGACATGAAAAGCTTCGAGCCATTCGGTTTTCATAAAACTTCACTCTCTCTACATGTTGTTCTGCCTTGACGATACTGTACGTCAGCTCGAAAAGACAACTTTTCCGCTCAATTTTATATATTCCTTGTTTTGAATATTCTCTAAAGGGTATATAGATACAGAAGAGGTGGAAATCATGTCAGATGGGCTTGCACGAACGTTATTTGCTTTATCCGATGCCAATCGATTGAAGATCGTTGAACTGTTGAAGACGGGTCCTTTACCGGTCGGTGAAATTGCGGTGCAACTGCAGTTGAATCAACCGCAGACTTCGAAACACTTAAAGGTTTTGCTCGAAGCGGACATTGTCTGGATAGAGCCGGTTGCGAACCGCCGGATCTATCATTTACGGACGGAAGTATTTCAAGGCATCACTGCGTGGAGTCAATCGTTTGAACAGCAGATGATCAGTCGGATGGTTCGGCTTGAAGCGTACTTGGAACAGCAGCAGAAACCAGTCGATTCAGAAGGAGCGAATAAAAATGGAGGATAAATTAAAAACGACGGTGGATGGTTCCGTCTTACAAATGGAATGGACATTTGCCGCCCCGCGCGAGATGGTGTTCGCCGCGTTTACGCAAAAAGAACAACTCGAAGCCTGGTGGGGACCAGAAGGCTGGGAGACGGAAATTACGACATTCGATTTTGTTGAAGGCGGTATCTGGCATTACTGTATGCGTTGCAAGGATCCAAATCAAGGAGAGTTTTACGGAATGGAGTCGTGGGGAAAAGCCATTTTCCGCCAAATCGATACTCCAGAGCGTTATGCCCACGCCGACTATTTTTCGGACGCGTCAGGTACAATTTCCGAAGAACTGCCGGGCAGTGAAAATGTGACGATATTCGAAGTAGTCGGTGATCAAACCCGTGTGCTGTTCCGGTCTGACTTTAAGACCGAGGAAGCCGTAAAACAAGTCCTTGAGATGGGGATGAAAGAAGGGTTTACGTCACAATTGCATCGTCTCGATCATTGGCTTTTGCAACGAACCCTTCCCTAAAGTATCAGTCAATCCGTCACTGACGGGTTGTTTTTTTAAATATCTCCCCCTATTAGTCACTCTTTTGGAAGAAAAGCCTTTCGTTTTGGGAATTCAAAGGAAAACGCTTCATCTTTAGCAGCACGAAGCCGTTATACAAGATGAGATGATTGAAAAAGGAGATTGATAGTGTGAAATGGTGGTCGAAACAACAAGGGATGACGTTCTCAGAACGGATGCAACAGGAACGCGAACATGTTCGTTTAGAAGCGGGGGCAGCATTTACGCAACAACTTCAGTTAATTGATTTGACGGTCGAGGATTTACAAGTCGTCCGTTTGATTCGTCACGATGTAGCAGAGTGGATGCCGCAGATGGTTGATGCGTTTTATGCGGAATTAGTTCGGGTGCCAGAGCTGAAACAATTGATTGAACAACATTCAACACTTGAACGGTTAAAAGGAACGCTTGCACAGCATATCCTCCAGATGTTTGACGGACAGGTCACGCCGGACTACATCAACGTCCGAAAACGAATCGCCGACCGTCATGTCCGGATTGGTCTCCACAATAAATGGTACATCGCAGCCTTTCAGAAGGTATTGAACGTCTTAAGCCGGCAAGTTGAGCAAAGTACGTTGCCAATATCGGAACAAGTCCGCATCGTTCAGTCGGTCGGGAAGTTGTTTAACCTTGAACAACAAATCGTCTTGACGATGTACGAAGATACGGTCGAGGACGAACGGCAACTGGTGTCGGACTCGAAATTACGGGTGGGTCAAGCGGTTCAAAAATCGACGGAAGAATTGGCGGCAATGAGTGAACAGTCATCCGCCAGTTTTCAGGAAATGGAACGTCATGCCCAACAGGTGTCGGTTACGACGGGAACGATTGCGACGCAACTGAGTCGTGCTGCAAAAGAAGCGGAAGCCGGTGTCGATTTGGTTGAGTCGGAAACGAAGCGTTTTGAACAGGTTGTCGCCGAGATGACGATGACAACGGAACAAATGACACAGCTCGCCTTCTTGTCGCAAGAGATTGAACGGATTGCCGGAATGGTGACGGCGATTTCCGATCAGACGAATTTACTGAGCCTCAATGCTTCGATTGAAGCAGCACGGGCAGGAGAAATGGGACGCGGATTCACTGTCGTCGCGCAAGAAATTCGGAAACTCGCAGAAGAAAGTAAACGTTCAGCGACAGAAGCGTCGAGTATTGCACAAGAAATCACCTCGAAAATGGGAAAAGTTTCAGAACGGATGAACGGGACAGAACAATCCGTCGTCCGGACGACGGAAGAACTGACGCGTGTCGTGCACGCGTTTACGACAATTTCGAGGCAAACGATGGATGTCTCCCAGCAAATCATTACGTTGTCCCAAGATACGGAACAAGTGTCAGGAACGATTAAAGGGTTACGGCATATTGCCCAGTCGATTGCGGAGACGGCCGATGATCTACAGACTGTTGCCACGACACTCTAAGGAGGGACTGAAATGAAGAAACGAATCATCGGACTGGTGGCTGTTTCTTTATTAACACTTACCGGTTGCGGTACAAGTTATCCGTCAGAAGAAGCGATCAAAAACGGGGATATCGTCATGACACCGGAGCGGGCAAACATCGACCGGTTCGAGATTTTTTTGAAAAAGGTGGACGCACAGAAAAAAGATACGATCCGAATGACGAATTATACGACAGAGGGAGATGCGATTATCGAAGACATCACCTTTGACGGAAAAGAGTTTGAGTATTCAATTGATTCGTCCCGCGACGAGTATGGTTCCGAAACGGACGACCGGAACAAAGAAGTGTGTCAAAACTTGAAGGAACAGGTTGAAAATGATCAATCCATCTTTACCTTGACTGATTGTGAAGAAGGAACGGATCATGAGATTTTTAAATCGGATCCTGATGAACTTAAAAAATGAAAAACGGTCGATCCCCATCTGATTGGAGGATCGACCGTTTTTTAGTCGAGCGTTTCTTCGAGAATCCGTAAGGCTTCCCGCCAACTGGAAAACCGTTCAATCAGTAACGTGAGTGAGGGCAATTGGTGTTTTCGGGCAAACTGAACATATTCTTTACTGGTCAGTGCAGGACCAAGTGCTTCATAGGCTTGGCGCAAGGCACCTAAACAATCTTCGTTCGAATAAAATCCGTTCGATGATAATTGAAAATGGGCCAACGCCTGTTTCCAAGTCCCGTAATGGCGGATGATCGTATTGGCACTCATCATTTGCGGATGGTTCACCCGCAGTGCGGAATAGGAACGGATGGTTATGCGGGAGCCGCACTTCTTGACATAAAAAGCGATGCTCTCATCGACACTCCATCGGTTGCTGTGAGACGTATCGGATTTCGACCGGTCGAGCGCCACGCGTTTTTCGTTCGACAACTCGCGGGCACGAATGATTCCGGCTTGCTCAAGCAGATGGGTCCAGGATCCGAATCGTTTTTCGATTTCCGGTAAAGACGGGTAAGGCAAATGGCGGGCGAGCTTCTGGTAGTGTGTGGCTTTCATTGGTGTCAAGTGTAACTGGTGCAGTCCTTGAATCAACCGGATGATTTTTTCATCGGTCGTTTTGGTAGAAGTGGATGTAGGCGTGGTTTCTTTCATTAAGAAGTCTCCCTTAACGGATGGTTAGAACATGATGCCGCAAGTGTATCACCTCGCGGCGATGCCGTGAACTAACAAAATCGTAAGGTTCGGGACGATGTTCTCAAAAATCAATCAGCCTTCTGAAATCGATTGATAGCGATAAGCAGTGTTTCCTTTTAACACATACAGCGTACCTGTTGATTTTTTCGTTTGATACAGTGTTGTTCCGGCTTTCCAATCGGTCGCCGTCCGGTCGACAAGTGCTTGTTTGCCGTTAATCTGCTTGTTGACGGTCGAATAGGACATCAGATCTTTTTTCTGAATGGCCGTATCTTTTCCGCGCAGTTCATAGACTCGGTCGCCGACTCGGATCAAATCAGCGGTCTTGTCCTGGCGGGCTTCCTTTGCGATGATATCCGTCGTCGATGTCGTTGTTTCCTTTTCTGCAGCACAGCCTGCGGTCAAAAGTAAACTGCTTAAGAGTACCGTTACGATTTGCTTGTTTATATTAAAACCTCACTTTCGAATTGAAATGGATGTACTAAGACGACAATGCTATCTTCACTAATTGAAATCTTCATTCCCGATTTTCCATCCTCATTTTTCGAAGAATAACGTGCTATCTTGATTAGCATGTCCTACTTGATTGAACCACTTAGGAGACAGTTTTAGTTCTAAGATCATCTGAAAGTAGTTTAATCAATACTCCATTTCCTGACTTGGCTCATTTGAACTACCTCCACCTACGCTTTGCTCAGAGGTGGAGGATTCCTGAGTTATCCGACCTACCGGTCGAAAATTGATCAGGCTAACCCCGTCGTCCCGACGGTTGAAGAAGCTAAGATACGTTCGGCTTCTTGTTTCAGATTCAGTCCTGCGTTCACATCCCGGTCGTGATGGATCCCGCAACTCGGGCATGTCCATTTCCGCAAGCCTAGATGTTTCACGTCTTTGTGTTGATGGCCGCAACTCGAGCACAGTTGGCTCGAAGCAAAGGTCTTGCCGACCTTCACGATGGTCTTCCCGTACCAGTCCGCCTTGTATTCCAGCATGCGGAAGAACGCCGACCAGCTGACGTCAGAAATGGACTTGCTCCACTTACGATTCTTCTGCATGTTCTTCACCTGCAAGGTCTCGATCCCGATGACGTCGTGGTTTTGGACGATCTCGGTCGACACCTTGTGCAGGAAGTCGGTGCGCTTGTTGGCGATCTTCTCGTGGATACGGGCGACTTTCCGTTTCTGCTTCTGATAGTTCTTCGCCTCGGACAGCTTCACTTTCTTGTTCAGGGCGATGTGTTGACGGCGGGAGAGCTTGCGTTGTTCGCGCGCCAGTTTCTTCTCGAGCGTTCGGAAGTAACGGTCGTTTTGATATACCGCGCCGTCCGACAGGATGGCGAAGTTCTTGAGTCCAACGTCGACGCCGACGGATGAACCGGTCTTCGGCAGCTCGTTGATCTCCTGCTCGACGAGCAGGGAGACGAAATATTTTCCTGAAGTGTTACGTCGGATCGTGGCGTTCAAGATACGGCCTGTGACCTGTTTCGAGTGGGCGAAACGAACCCATTTCAGCTTCGGAAGTTTGAGCTTGTTGTATCCAATCGAGACTTCAGGAAGCTGGTTTTTGCCTTGGATGTTGGTTTTGTACGACTGGACGGGATGGCGCTTCGACTTGAAACGAGGGCGTTCGTTCTGCTTCTTGAAGAAGCGATCAAACGCATCAGCAAGATGTTTGACGCTGATCTGAACAGAGGTGCTATCGACTTCCTTCAACCAGTCGAACTCCTGCTTCAACACAGGAATTTCTTTCGAACAAGAACCGTAGGACAGTCCTTTTCCAGTGGTCTTGTACGTTTCATCCCACTTCGCCAAGAAGTGATTGAAGATGAAACGCGAACACCCAATCGTCTTCGCAATCAGAATTTCCTGCTCTTTTGTCGGATAGATTCTGAATTTGTAGGCCTTGTGTTTCAACACCATTTTTCACCTCCTTCAAAGGGAATATACCCGAAAGGCAGGCTGGCGATTCATCTCCCACTTTCACTTCGTTTAGAAGTGGGAGTATTCTCGCCTAATTTTGATAAACAATAGGCACCATTTGTCGGCTTCTTTTTAGCCTCATACATCGCAAGATCTGCGTGCTTTATCAAGTCCCGAAAAGAATGTGCATCCTTTGGAAAAGACGAGATGCCGACACTTGGCGGACAATGAATGATGTTTCCGCTTATGCTGTACGGTTCTTCAAGACGGGATATAATCCTGCCGGCCAACTCATGTAATGTAGAATCGGATGCAATATTTTCCGCTACTAATGTAAAATCATCTCCACCTTGTCTTGCAA
This sequence comes from Caryophanales bacterium, assembly GCA_902363455.1. GTDB lineage: Bacteria > Bacillota > Bacilli > Exiguobacteriales > Exiguobacteriaceae > Exiguobacterium_A. The sequence continues at coordinate 1,419,145 of CABJAC010000001.1, forward strand.
TCATTGTAAAGTTGCCGGAAAACTCGTGCAGCCGATGCGCGACGGCTGCTAATAATTGATCCCCGATATCGTGTCCTAATGAATCATTCACCCGTTTAAATTGATTTAAATCCATGAAAAACAGTGAGATATTTTGATCGGAAGAAATATGCGTTTGATTATCGATGAGTTCATGCAGTTTTTCTTCAAATGCGATTCGGTTATTTAAACCGGTCAACGTGTCATGGTATGCCAAATAATGTACTTTCTGCTCGTTTTGTTTGTTGATTGTAATGTCTTTACCGATTCCAAATATACCTACTAATTTATTGCGAACAACGATTGGGATATTTGTGATATTCAGATAAGCATCTCTTCCGTTATGAGCTATGATACGTGTCTCATAACTTCTGGGGTGTCCGACGAATACTTGTTTAAGTTCAGAAGTGACCCGGTCCCGGTCCCGATCATCAACATACAGTAAACTGTGTTCACCGATTAACGTTTCGTTGGTTACACCCAGTAATGTATTGCACGCGTTATTGGCACTTTCAAATCGGCCGTTGAGATCAGTCGAATAGACCGCATCCGGATGATATTCAAACAACGATTTGTAACGCTCTTCGCTGATTTCAAGCTCCTGTGTTTTATGAACATACAGTTTGACTAAACGTTGGTTTTCTACAATCATGACGATTTGTCGGATGATGACCAGGCCAATTGAAATCCCTGAACCAATCGTTACAGAATCGAAACCGGTCGAATGTAGACCCATGAAAAGAAATAAGACTAGGACACCGCCATACGGCATGACAATCTGAACTAGATTCATGCGGGCGACAAGCATTTCAGACTGAACTGCAGCAGAAGAAGTATGGAGTAATCCTGACAACCCGAGCAGCAACATGACGACGATGAATAACGGATCGATGAGGCTGCCCGAAAAATAAGAACCGATTGATATCAGATACAGGTAAATAGAATCGGATACTGCCTGAATGAATAAAGCAATGAAGACAAGCAACATCGAGAGCGTTTGATTTTGTTTCGTCACACTGTAAAATAGAAAAACAGCTGCCAACAGCATTCCAAGATCACCGACCGGATAGGCGAGTGACACAATCAGCTCGTTCATCGAAATATCCCTTGACGACAATAGAGGTGTAATTAAAAAGTGCCATGAAAAGGTTGCGGCGACTACTATCACGATCGAGAGATCAAACAAAAAGGGAATCCGTTCTTGTTTCTTGGTCTGATGAAAAATTTTATAAAGCAGTGCACTTAAAATCAATGTGACTTGGAAAAGATAAAAAACATCGGTCCAACCGGGAGAAGGGATTTCTCGTAAAAACACACTTTCAGTCATGAACCAAATGATTTCCCCAATCAGGTAACAACCGGAAGCACATGTTAAAATGATCCAAAATATTTGATCCATTCCGCTTGATTTTCTGATGGCCGTATACAACCAGATCAGAGATATACCGATCCCAACGATCGAAAACAGGTTGCCGCCAAATGCTTGGATGTAAGAATGGTTTTTCCATGAGACGATCCAAACGTAATAGGCAAATAGATAGAAAAAAGTAAGGAACAGAGGAAACCTGATTTGTTTAATCATATACCGTGTTTACTCCTTTTATGATGTAGTCTTTCCTCGTTTGACGTCCGGTTTTCACGGAGTATTGAAGACAGGATTTTCATTCGGCAGTAACGCAATGAACGTCTTCGCTTCTACGGGAGGGGAAAACAGATAACCTTGACCGATTGGACATCCATAGTGTTGCAAAATCATTTTTTGTTGCGCCGTTTCAATTCCTTCCGCGACAATCGATAAGTTTAAATTCATACCTAGTTCAATGATCGTTTTCACGATAGGGGAAGACGGATCGTCATTTAGGCGGTCAACGAAGGATTTATCAATTTTTAATGTATCAATCGGCAGGTGTTCCAGTACATTCAACGAAGAATATCCTGTGCCAAAATCATCGATGGAAGTTTGGACACCCAGTCGAGCCAGTTCTTGAAGAATCGTAATACTTTCTTGAATGTCTTGAACGATGCTCTCAGTAATTTCCAATTCAAGCCATTGGGCCTGTAAACCCGTGTCCTGCAACACCTGTTTCACCATCTGGGTGAATAAAGGATTTTGAAACTGCAGGGATGAGACATTGACGGAAAGTAACAAAGGGGCAAAGCCCATGGTTTGAAATGTCTTATTTTGTGCGCAGGCGGTCCGCAAGACCCATTCACCAATTTGATTGATGAGACCCGATTCCTCTGCGATCGGAATAAACTCGGCAGGCGAGATAAAGCCGAATTCAGGATGTTTCCACCGGATCAAGGCTTCCATCCCGACGATGTTCTCAGTGGATAACTGGACTTTCGGCTGATAATACACTTCGAATTCGTTACGTTGCAACGCATTTCTTAAATGGTTTTCCATCTCTAAATGCTGTAGTAAGCGTAAAGATAAGGTTTGGTCGTAAAAAGCATAGAACGGTTGATTTGTTCTCGGCGAACGGTATAACGCTTCATTGGCAAGCCGCTGAAGTTCTTCCATGTCCCTGCTGTGTCGGGGAAATAAACTGACACCGAGTCGCGGGATCAGATGGATTTCATGATGACTGATTTTTAAGGCAGACTGTACATGGATCATGATTTCGTCACAGCACGCATGAATTTCTTTTTCATGTTCATACGGGAAAAGAATGGTGAATTCATTTTCGCTAGTTCGGAAGAGATGAACTCCTTGCGGGAGAACGGCCGATAAGCGGCGACTCATCGTCTGAATGATTTGGTCGCCCACCTGATGTCCGAACGCATCCATAAAGACTTTAAATCGATTCAGATGAATCAAGATCAAAGCAGCCGAGTTTTGATGGTTTTTAAAATCAAACTGGTCTTGAAGGAATGCGGATTGATTTCCTAAACCCGTCAGACGATCTTTATAGGCTACATTTTCCAGTTCCTTCACTAAGCGATTGTTTTTCATTAAAACAATGGTTTGGCGAACCAAAATGAATGTAAAAATGATGAACCATCCAAGACTTAACGCATTAAAACGCCAATCATACGATTCGAACATTAAAAGCGATAAAAGAAAAATACTGGCATAGGGAAATAAAAACTCCCGTTTAAAAAAAGGTCTGTTTGGTTTAAATGAGTGCGGTAGTTTGTCCGGTACGTGATAAAGACCGGTGAAGCCGATGAATAATAAAGCGAGCGTCCATATGAGATCGACCCACTCCCCCGCATCATATGTCCCCTGAATCGTAAGATAGGCAAAGAAGATATCTCCGATTACCTGAAGCAGAAGTCCGATGACGAGAAAAATCAGCGTATGGGTATTCCGCTCCAATTGGATGAGGTAATACAATGTCACAATACAAAAGAAAATGCCTAAATCAGCAAACTGAAATAATAATGTGACGGCATTTAACCAAAACGACTGTTCCTGCAGATAATAAAGAGGATGAAGTAAATAGTAGTAACTGATGGAACCGGCCGCCACCATGTAGATTGCCAGATTAAAAAAATAAGATGCACGTGCTAAAACAGCACTTGTTTTACGCAATTTAAAAAGCAGGGCGCTAAAATAAAAAAAGTATGCACCAATCCAAAGTGTCGAAGAAATGACAGGTGTTTGAATCGAGTGTGTCATCGGTAACAAGACAATCCATACGAGCGTACCGAAGGCTGAAAAAAAAGTTCCGCCGGATAGAAACAACCAAAATAAACGATTTTCCTTCGCTACACGCTGTGAAGTTTTAAACAGCCAATATGTACTGACCAGCCCGACCGTCATTTGGACAATATTTAAAAATAGAATACGTTTCCAATCAGAAACTTCGATTAAAAACTGTCCAAATCCGAACGATAACAAGATCAAACCAATACACGAAATAGAAAAGAATTTTAACAAGTTCAACTTAAATCCTCCTCTTTTGCGATAAAAAATGGATCTCCATTAGTCTATCGGTAGTTTGAAGGATTATTTTGATATTGTAATTCAAATTCGCCCGTCTAAATCGCCATCAGACGAATTAAACAATGCTACTAATACATGCATTGTCTCATCAAATGAACGGACCGGTCGGTAGCCTAGCGATCTGATTTTATCGGTTGCATACGTCGGGCGCTCCGCCACGCGATTCGGTACATGATACGGTTTTCCGGACGCTTCAATCAGACGCATGCGAAAGCCGGTTTCCGGAATGTTGGCGTCGACCGCATGGAAGACGTCACCTGCTTGCCCGCGTGTGATGACGAGGTACACCATTTCGACCAGATTATCGGCATGAATCCAGTTCACGACATCGTCCGGATGGACCCAGGTCACACAATCCGCTTTTTGCATTCGTCTGACTTGCCGGTCGCCCCAATGTGAATCGTGTTCAGCGCAAATGGCGCCGGGCCGGAGTATCCGGACATCCAGTCCGCGAGTGGCGTATTCGTTTAGAATCTGTTCCGACCGGATTTTCGTCTCGATGTAGGGTGCCGAATGATCAACAGCAAACGGCGTTGATTCTGTCAAATGACCGGCTGCCGGTTCCCCGTAAACGGATGTCGTCGAGATATGCAGGATATTTACGTTCTTCTTTAAAGCAACCGTTGCCAAGTGATCGACCCCTTCGATATTCGATTGATAGGCAAGAAGCGGATCATCACCGAGATACGCAGCACAATGCACGACCCAATCAATATGTTCCATCGCTTGTTCAAGTGACGCTTGATCGGTTAAATCACCGAGGACCGGCTTCATTCCAATTGATTCGAATTCAGCGAACCGCTCCGCATTTCGGATGAATCCACGAACTTCAAGCGCTTCCGGTACGAGACGTTTTGCGACGCGTAGTCCAAGCGTCCCGGTGACCCCAGTGACGAGTATTCGTTTTCCTGACAGTTCCATCTGATTTACCTTCTCTCTAGATTATTTGACCCGCTCAATTGTTGCGACGAGCGGTTTTTTGTCGTTTCAGTATTCAAAGCGGATGACATCCCCCTTTTGTAAGGCGGATAACGAATTGACCTGACCGTCGATCTGCGTTTGGTCGTCAATCGTGACTTCGATCAAGGCGTATGTAGCTTCCGGATCTTGTTCGTCCGGAGCCAAGGCTAATTGATTACCCGTGATGTCAACGATGATATAGTTTTCATTTGAGCAACCACTTAACACCCATAAGGTCAGTAGACTAATCAGCATGATGCCAATTTTTCTTCGCATACCTTCACCGCACTTTCGTTAAGTCTGATTATCCGAAATGGATTACTCCTAGTGTAGAGATATCACGAACGATTAGAAAGAAGAAATGGATGATTTTAGTCATTTTAATAATAAAGATGGTAATATTAAGGAGGGGGAACAAGGTGAGTGGATTCGTTAAGACAAACATTTTGGAATCAAAAAGAGACATCATGAAGTAAATAAAAGAAAGAAGACAACTTACGGGATACGGAGGTGAACGTAACGTGCGAAAAAATTATACTGTCCTGTTTTTGATGCTGTTTTCCGCATTCATTGCAGGTGGACTCGGACTTCAGAATTTCTTTGACTCCGCCATGATCATCGGTGTCAGCCTGGGAACCGTCTGTCTTTTTTGTGCCATCTATTTTGCGGGAAGAAGTCAGAAGACACAGTGAGTTAGATGACTGTGTCTTCTGACTTCTTTTGCATAGTAAAAGAATATTATTGTACTGGCTGTTTCGCTTCCTGCACCGGAAACAACAGACCGACTCCGATAATTAGAGCACAACCGATAAAGATGGCCGGTAATCCCAGAGTCGCGACGAATGACATCGTTCCGAGAATGATTAAATCGAAGGCAGAATCGACGAGATTGAGCAGCGAGAGTGTCGTCGCCCGGCTATCGGACGGGATATGTTCGTTGATGATGCCGGAATAGAGTGGTTGACGGATTGACCGAAGCATCCGCAGGACAAAAAAGAGCACTAAGGCAATCCATAAGCTGTCAAACAGAAAACTGGCCAACGTAACGGCAAGCAGTGTGACGACGCCCGACAGTTGCATCAACGTCGTCCGTTTAAACCGGAGCAACAGCCACGCGAGATGTCGGGTAATCAGCATGCTGAGTAGAGCGGCGCTTGCATACAAAACACCGAGCCATGCAACCGGAAGTCCGGCTCCCGTCACATACGGTTGCTCAAACTTTCCGAAAATGACGACAGATGGAATCAACACAATCGTGAAGTTAAGAAAAACTTTAATCAGATCCGGTGATCGGCGGATGATTTGCCAACCGTTTTTGACATGCGTATACGGGTTGTCCCGGAACTGATCAAATGATTTAGGGTTGATCAGACTGAAAATCAACAAGAATTCGATGATTTTGAAGAGAATTCCGATGAGGATCAGAAATTGGAACTGGCTTTCCGCCAAATCGCGGACGAGATAGGCGCCGATCAGGCTGGTAAAAATCGTGACGGAGAACATGACGGACGAGATCTGCGCCATGACCTGACTCATCGTCTTTTCCTGTCCGCTTTCCTTTAATGATTCGTAAATCAGGGCGTCGTCTGAACCGGAAAAGAAGGACGTTGATAATCCCCACAGCAGTCCCTGAATCGAAAACCACCAAAGGTCATCCGCAATCAGCAACAGACTGGTTGAGAACACACTAATCAGGCTGCCGGTTAAAAATGATGCTTTTGGTCCGAAGCGATCAGCAAAGGTACCGGTTGGGATTTCCGACACTAATGTGGCGGCACAATACATGAAGAGGATGACCAGAATGTCGGATGCCGACAAACCACGATGAAAATAAAATAAGGTGATGACCGGATCGAGGAGATTGATCGTTCCGAACAAAGTGATGAAATAAAAGACACGGATATTATGGGTAGCTAAATTATGATGATTTCGTTTGATGAACATGCTGTTTCCTAACTTGACCTGTAGTGATGAATCGGTGATAAACTGTATCTTATATGATTATAATGATAATATATGGAATTTAAAAGAGATAACTAGGAGTCGAAAAAGGAATAAGAAGTAAGAGCACGAATACAACACATTAACCCATACGAGTCCCGGGTCAGTCGTTTCATCAAAAGGAAGAATGGACAACCTACCATTAAATCTTCATGAAGAGGAGTCAGTATGAGAATTCAGTTAAAAGCTTGTACAGCAAGCGATGCCGATGAGTTATACGCATTTGAATGTGACAACCGGCGTTATTTCGAGCAGTCGATTCCGTCACGAGGAGATGACTACTATGTGCCGGACATCTTTCGGGAACGGCATGCGGCTCTCTTGCAGGAGCAAAAGGACGGTAGTTCCGTCTTTTTCTTGATCAAAAACGAAACCGGATCGATTCTCGGTCGAATCAATCTTGTTGACCAGAGTCCGATCGAGAAAAGCGCGCAACTCGGTTACCGGATCGGTCAAGTTCATACTGGAAGAGGGATTGCGAAAGAGGCGGTTCGATTGTTGCTTAGGCATTGTCAGAAGCTTGAGATCGATAAAGTCGAAGCAAAAACGACGGACGGGAACTTCGCCTCGCAAAAAATCTTGACGCATAATGGATTCCGACGAGTAAATAAAGAAGAAGAAGTGGTGTTAAACGGTCAACGGATGAGGCTGATTCATTATATTTGGGCGCGGTAAATCGTTTACTACGTATTTAAGAAGGAGAGATGAACATGCTAACACAAATCATTTTGAATTTTTCAAGCGTATTTCTCAGCGATACGGCATTGAGGTTCGTGTTATTTGGAGAATTGTTCGTGTTAGTCCTGATTTATTGGACGACAGCTAAATTTTCAAGGCAGAGTCTTTGGATTGGCGTAGGGTTGTTGGTGGTTGGAGTCCTTGCACTGCTCCCCGGATACTTGTACGTGCAAGAAACGACACCGGAAGATGCTGTCATTGACGTCTCGATTCTACTTTACTATCCACTCGAACTGGCGGCTTTATTACTGGCCATCTTTGCTTTTCAAAAACGGCAGTCCCAATGATGAAAAAGCGAAATTAATATGCACCATCAAAATATTCAAGTGACTCCAGTAATTATTCCGGAGTCATTTGAATTTTTTAATTTTAGGAGATATGACTTTTTCTTCGTTTTAGTTGTAAGGAAATCCAAAAGTAAAAGAACGCTGATAGTCCCGAAATCGAAAGAGCGAGTAAAAGAAAAGAGAAGTTGCTAAAGGTATAGTTGCCTTCATGGTTAGGCAACAGAAAGATTAGAGCAACCATGCCGCCGAAAACGACATATACTGTGGATTTTAGCAAAAAAATATTTCGGTTAACAGGAAAGAACGGAGCAATTCGTTTCACAAAAAAGTCGACGAGGTTTCCCGAAATTAAAATGATCGGGAACGAAGAAATGGTGTAGATTACAAAAAGATCGATGACCGAAAAATAGACATCATTATCATCATATATACCGTCTAAGACTGCAGAAATGTAAGAAATCAAGGTAATTAGACCTGAAGTTACGATAGCGGTCAATCCGGTGGCAATCAGTTTATTGAACATAGGGAAGTCTCCTTATCTTATGCAGGATGCCGCCAAGTTCGTTCGATTAGGCGAGATACGATGAAGTAAAGCAAGGCCGAAGATCCAGCAATCAATAAAGAAATCGGAATATTCGAATCATCTTTCGTGAACTGTAAGATCAGAATTATTCCGATGATAACACCTGATAGCATATATAAAAATGCCTGAAAGACAACTGTAAGCCGGACGGAAGAAAAACCTTTAAATCCGTTTTTGACCAGAAAGTCGGTCAAAAATCCGGAAATCAAAATGATGGGAAGTGCATAAATCATATGCAAAATAAAGATTCCGCTTGCTGATTCATACATCGTATCGTCTGCTCGTTCTGACATCGGTGTATAGGACCAGTATGTCAAGAAACCGGAAACCAAAACGGATGTCAGAATGACAGCGGCTATTTTTTTTAGCATGCTGATTCCCCCTGTTCTTAACGATTACGAATCGTCAGATAGTATTTTGCGTTACTGACCATCAAGATGAACGTGATGACGAAAATGCTGAATAGCTGAGAGCTCGACGTCGACAGCGAGTAGAAGAGCAGCAAGATGATTCCAACAATCAGCATCATATTTACAAGAGAATGTGTTTTGTACAGTCCTTCAAGCATGACGTGTTTTTCCCCGTCATCCGATGCCGCGAGGAGCTTCATGGCATAATCCGTTTCACTGATGTCCGGAAGCTTCCGTTCCGGATACATGTGCTGGACCAGCGTCTGAAACCGGATCGAAGCAATCAGTCCGACACCCATTACGACGAAGCCAGTCACGACCAATGAAAGCTGTTGATCGAGCACTAAATTCACACTGATCAATACAAGACTAAGCGGAAGCACTAAGTTTAAACTCAGTGTGCCATCACTGAACCAGCGATACATCTGTTGATCAGCCGAGTCTTCCGCGTCTCCCGTCAACGGTTGGTTAAGAAGGCGTTGAATTTGACGATAACGAATCAGTGAAAACAGAAGTAAGCCGATCAGGACAACAAGCAAAAAGCCATTGACCCACACGTTGTACTCTGAAAAGGCGATTCCCTCAAGCGGACTGCTTAACATCCAGTACATCAAGAAAAATCCAATCGCGCCGCCAACAAGCATCTGTAAAATGAACTGTAGATTTTTGTTCACAGTAACTCCTCCTCGTCGAATTGAAAGATATCCTCGATTGTCGTTTCGAAGACCCGGGCAATTTTAGTGGCAATCAGAAGCGACGGCATGAACTCCCCCCGCTCAATCAAACTGACCGTCTGGCGTGATATATTGGCGCGTTTTGCCAATTCTGTCTGATTCCATCCATGGCGTGCCCGTAGTTCCCTTACTTTTGATTTCATTTCCTTCACCTCACTTAAATTGTAAACGATACTTGTCTTAATGACAATGATAATAGTCAAAAAAGATAATGAAACTAGTCATTTCAGAAAAAAACCTGTTAGGAAAAGACAGAGTCAGATTTTCACAAACTAGAAAACAGTATCAAATAATCGTATAGTCATATAGATAATAATGATAAATTTAACAAATATTAGTTAAGGTACTTGATTTGTTCAGTATAGAGTACGTACCGATGAAGGGGGAAGCAGATGAAGACCGTAAAGCGCAAACTAGAAAATGATTTTAATGAGTTAATGAAGAGTGCGGACACGTTTCCTCGATTCATAGAACAGAGTCGAGCGTTTATTCATAAGTATGATGAAATGGTCATTTGGGCATCGATTGATTTTCAAAGGGATACATCAAATCAACAATACGAAGACCGGCTGAAAGAAGTGCAGCGTGACATCAAACCGCTCTTAGCAGTTTGTAAAAAAAGACTGTACGACATCTGTCTCGAGAAGCACGGCGAAGCAATTGAAAATACACGAATGCAAACCATTTTAATGCACCAACAAACATCGTTTTCAGACAAAAATATCTTGATCCGTCAGCAAGAGGATGAACAAATTAATCGATACATCCAATTAATCGGGAGTCTGCAATCCATGGATGAAGAAGCTGTCTTGATCCATGACTTAACAGCATTACTTTTTGAATCCGATGAAGACGTACGCGAGACTGCCTACCGAGCGATTAATCTTTCCTATCAACATCACGCCGAATCACTTCAAAGTATTTTTTCAGAGCTGATTCGATTACGCCACGAGAAAGCCAAAAATCTGGAACTTGAGCACTATGTGGCATATGCCTTCATGGAATTGGGGCGGATTGATTATACCTCGAAAGAATGTCTGCAATTGGCATTGGCTGTCCAAAAGCATATCGTGCCGCTGAAAGAAGTATTTCAAGAGGAACAAACCAGATTTTTGGGGAAACAACAACTTCGCCCGTGGGATGTACGGATCTCTCCGTATTCGGACGTCCAAGAGACTGCAAGTACATCTGTTGAAAGTCTGCTGGAGACGGTCGGAACAATATTAAGAAATCTGGATCCATCTTTTCATAAAGTGTTGGAAGAACTTAAATCTCAAAAGCATTTAGATCTTGAAGGAAGAGCCCATAAAGCGGGTGGCGGTTTTTGTGAATTCCTTCCGGAGTCTGAAACGTCCTTTCTTTTCATGAATCGAACACAAACATTTGATGATGTGGTCATTCTCATTCATGAACTGGGACATGCGGTCCATCATGATTTAATGAAAGACGCGCCGGACAACTTTCAGCAGATCCCGATGGAAGTAGCGGAGTTCGCAGCGATGACATTCGAACTTCTTTCCATGGAGTTTTGGCATCTGGCGATTGAAGATGCAGCACATGTCCGGAAGGCAAAACTCGAGCAATTCAGGCTGGTCATCGAGTTTTTACCTCAAACCATCATCGTCGATCAGTTTCAGGAATGGTTGTATCGAAATCCAGCACATACCGTTGAAGAACGAAATGAACAGTTTGCCTCCTTGCGCGACCGGTTTGACTCCAACGCCATCGACTGGAGTACACTCTCGAGGTGGAAAGGGGAGGAGTGGCTGAGCATCATTCATTTGTTTGAGACACCTTTTTATTACATCGAATACGCGATGGCGCAAATTGCGGCCTTACAGATGTACCGGAAATACAAAGCGCAACCGCAACAAACCATCGAAGCTTTTAAAACAGCGCTCCGCGCGACCCACACACATTCAGTCAAAGAAGTCTACGCGTTGGCGGGCGTGTCGTTTGATGTCTCTGAACACGAGATGCAAGCACTCATTTGTTTTGTTCAAGAAGAAATCGACAAGCTGCAACATCTTAAAAACCATTAACTATTTTTAAATGCGGGTGTCCTGAAATATTTAATTTCCTGAGTACTAGTAAGCAGCTGTCTGACTCATGTGTGTTCAAAAACACCCCCGCTTCCGTATCAGGAAGTGGGGGTTGTCTGCTTAAACTGCCATGAAGACATCTTCTAACGAGGTGACCTCGATTTTAACTTCGTAAATCTTAACGTGCTGCTCGGTCAATCGTTCGATCAAGAGTGGAATGACTTCCTCCTCGTTCACTTCGATGACGCTGACTGCTTGATCGTGTTTAATGAACTGGACGTCAGTAATCCCACATTCCTGTAACATCATTACGTCCAGTGAGGGATTCGTGCGGAGGTGGACGTGGATCGTCTCTTTCGCTGCATGTTTTAGTTGTGCCACCGTACCGACTTTGGCAATTATCCCGTCCGTCATGATGGCGACGGTATCACAAATTTTTTCAATCTCCGTCAGATTATGTGATGTCAGGAAAATAGTCTTGCCCTGCTCTTTTAAAGTGATAATCAACTGTTGAATCAGGATGGCGGACTCCGGATCAAGACCAGATGTTGGTTCATCGAGGAAAATGAGTTCCGGATTGCCGAGCAAAGCTTGCGCAATACTGATTTTCTTTTTCATCCCGAAGGAAAACGACTTGATTTTTTGTTTTTCAACGTGAGGTAAGCCAACTTGTTCCAGCAATTGACTTAACTCGGCTATACTTCTGGTATCTCCTTTTAAGGCGGCCATGTACTTTAAAAAGTCGAGTGCTTTCATATGTTGGTAAAGGTTTGACGTATCTGGCATGACGCCGATCTTTTGTTTGATCCTCTCCATCTGGTGATGAATTTCCCCTAAAATCGAGAAGGAGCCGCTCGTCGGTTGAGTGATGCCGGTCAAGATATGAATAAACGTTGACTTGCCGGCGCCGTTACGCCCCAGAAAACCAAAGATTTCCCCTTGTTTGACGTGAAGTTGAATCCCGTTCAACACGTCGTTGCCGGCATAACGTTTATGTAAATCCTTCACTTCAATTGCGAGCATGATTACAAATCCCTTCTGTTGAACATAAAATAAGATGCTGCGAGAAACAGGATGCCGATGATGAACGGCATGACGAGATATCCGTTTGATTCCACGACATAATAGTACGGCAACAGATACTTAAAGGGCAGCAAGTACCAGTTGCTCGAAAAGGCAGCCCAAAACCCGAGAACCGGACAGAGAATCCCGAGTAAGATTCCGACGAACATCGTCATGCTGGGGCGTGAAATCCATGTCGATAAAAAGATATTTAAACAAGTGATGAAAAACAGGACGGTGCAGACCGTCAGATAATCGAGTAAAAACCACGACCGGGCATAGAGGGAAACAATCAAAAAACTGATCGAAATGGCACCGATCCAAAACAAAAACGAGCCTAAAAACTTACCGAGGATGATATTAAAACGTGATGTTTTACTGACGAGCAGTCGAATGGTTTGATAGTCAATCTCACGGTTGATGATGTCGTGCGAAACCGCAAAGACGAACAAGAAACCGAAGAAGAAAATCAAGAACTTGATGCTCGAGGTATAGGCAGCTTGACTGTCGAGATTGCCCAGTAATTCCGGATGGTTGGTCAAATAAGAGGCGGTCACGACCGACGTCAAGGTAAAGAACAGGACAATCGCGACAGACTTAAAGCTTTTAAACGTATGAAAAAACTCATTTTTTAAGATAGCAAGCATAAAAACTCCTGTGTATATGTATTTTTTCGATTCGACAAAGATATAACAGCTTACTTTTTTTGAACCTTTGTAACAACTACACCCAGTCCGTATAACGTCAAGGCGGTCAAAATAACAACAAAGATGGTTTCCATGAATGTCACTCCTTCAGCTTTTATGATGTATAATATTCGGATTGAAGCTTCAATACCTCTACGATCAATGTGGATAAAAGTTCCATAATTTAAGTGGAAATGTTTTTTTGAGATAGAATGTGAGCTAGTCGGTCAGAGATCAAAAAAATCCCCGGAAAAATGGACCGGAAACAAAAGTCCGTTTTTTCGGGGATGAAATGAGGATATGTTTATCCAAATGAAGCAGTTATGTATGTCTGGAGGAAATGACATTGCGTGTTCGGACAGCCATGACTGTACTGATCATGCTGATGAGTGTTCCCGCTACAGCAGTCAAGACAATCAACAGAGATCCGTTAGGTGTCATGAAACCCATTGGAATAAGGCCGATAAAGGATAAAACGATAATCGATTGATAGGCTGCATTGATGATTTTGACCACACCGTTCTCAAAAAAAGATAAGAACAGAGGCGGCAAAAACAAGAGAACGACAATCGCAACCGATATACTGAGTGCTTTCGGTTGGTCAAAAGACACCACGCTTTCACCGACGGCATATTGCGCAGCAACCAGTAAAGTGACGACAGCCAAAACCATGGACAGGACAACGAGCGATACTCTTTTTATCATGGATAACCCTCCTTTGCCTCTTAGGCTAACATACAAAATAATAAATGTAAAATAATGGTTAATGATAAGACGGATGATTTCAGCTGATTTCACCGGTCCGTCCGCAATGGAATTCAATCGTTGTTATATGTCCTGTCACGATTCCGTCCATCGTATAGTAACCGCCGAGACTGATTTCATAGGTTTGATTGGCATCGATTCGCGATGCTGTATAACCTTTTTGAATCCAGGTCCCTTTGGTGCGGGATTCGGACGTAACGGAGACCGTATCCGAACAGAGTTGACGTTCGGCACTTTGACTGTAATCGGTCTTAATATCCGCTATGACGTTGATTTCACTTGACTGTTCCGGTTTGACCGCCTGTTTCTCGTCGGATGTCAAAGCGATCCTGAACGTACTCCGCTTTTTTGCGATTTTTCTGAACTCTTCGACCGGACGCCAGTCTTCATCCCGAAAGGCATAGATTGGGGCTAACTCTAGCTCACCGTCCGGATGACGTTGATTCACGGATTCAATCACGATTTCGTATTGTTGATACAACTCATTTTTTTGCTCCGTCGTCGGTCCCTTTGTTTCAGCAATCGCGTCCGGTGATAACGAAACGAGCAGGGTAAGGGACAATAGAGCAGTAGATATTGTTTTTTTCATCGACATTTGTATTCTCCTTTTTTCATGCCATGATTTTTTGATACTGGATCAGCGTCGTCTTGTCGTTCAGCGGTTTCCGGACACCGATTTCAACGTAGCCCATCTTTTCGTACAATAAACACGTCTTCGTCTCTTCAAGCAGACTGGACAGTTCCCATGTCACGGCCTGCGGATAACGGGCTTCCGCGAGCAGCATGGCTTGTTTGGCAAATCCGTTACCTTGTGCATCCGGTGCCAAAAACAACGGACTGATCCGGAAATGAACGTCTTCTTTCCAGCGAATACAGATCGCGCCGACGAGCTGTCCGTCCGCGATGATTTTAAAAAAACAGCCCGCCGGATGATGAATCCGCGCGTAGACCCGGTCAATCGTTTCATTGGCTGGATTCGTGTCGTAATCTTGGTATTTCTTAAGCAAGGGATTGAACGCAGCGACTTGCAGCTCGAATAACGCCAGCGCATCGATGTCGATTGCCGGTTCCAAATGAATCATCCTAATCCTCCTTATTTTAACGTAATGGAATTATTTTACCATAAGATCATTCGTATGGAATTATTTTTCCTTTTTTATGGAGGACTTGTCCCTGCCTGAAAAAGACTATGGTATAGTAGATAAGTTAAAAAATACCATCTATTGATGTAAGGGGGAAGGAACATGACACGCCAAAAAAATATCGTCTATAACGTCTTATTAAACGAGACACGGGATCAGGTCCTGATGGTCAAAAACATCGGACCATCGTATTCGTATTACACGTTGCCCGGGGGAACGGTCGAAGCGGGGGAGACGTTACCGGAAGCAGCAATCCGGGAAGCGAAAGAAGAAACCGGTTATGACGTTGCGGTCGGGGAACTGTTACACGTCAGCGAAGCCTTTTTCCCACAAGTCGATGAACATTGTCTGTTCTTCTTTTTCCAGTCCGAAATTCGCGGGGGCGAACTCGGCACGATTTTCCCGGATGAGATTGAGGAAATTTCGTGGGTGACGATTGCGGACGCCGTCCAGTTCATGAACTTGTCGAAAGAATATGAACAGATTTTGACGACGCAACAGACGGTACCGTACGTCTTTAACGGACAAATCACCCATTGAGTGGAGGGACACGCATGCAGATTATCGAAACAACGAATCTCGATACACTGGCCCGGCTGAACCGCTATGTCCATGAGCCGCATGTCGCGCAACAGCCGGACTTTTTTAAACCGTACGACTTTGCGACGGTCCGGGCGTTTTTTGCGAAAATGGTCGGGAAGGATCAACATCAGTTTTTAATTGCGGAACTGGACGGAGAAGCGATCGGGTACGTCTGGATCGAGTACCTCCGTCGTCCGGAAAGTGCCTTCAACTTTGCCAATACCAAAGTCCGTGTCCATCATCTCTGTATTGTCGATGACAAACAGCAGCAAGGGTTTGGCCGTCAGTTGCTGCTTGAAGTCGAGCGACGGGCACTCGCACAAGGTATACATAAGATTGATCTCGATTACTGGATGAGCAACGACGGAGTCGATGTCTTTTACGAACGGCTCGGTTTTGAAAAGATGCGGCAAGTCGTCGCAAAATCGTTACGTTGAAAGAAGGAACCAAAAATGGATTACACGGATTTGAATTTTATCTTCGGACTGTTGCATTTGTTTGTTCAGTTCATGGCCGTCCCGGCAGCTATCTACGCACTGTATTTGTTACGCAAAATTGCTAATAAATAAGCGGCACCTTAGACTGACCTAGCAATATGAGACACACATAAAACACCTTGATTAGGCTGCCAGTACACCATATTTTTTCGGTGTCAGGTAGCCTAATTTTTCTTGAATTCGTTCTTCGTTATAGTAATTTAAGTAATTGATAACGCGTTCAGAGACCTCATGGTCTCTTAGTGAATTAAATTTGACGTACTGAAACTCCTCGGACTTTAAATTAGAGTGGAACGATTCGATAACTGCGTTGTCCCAACAGTTTCCTCTACGAGACATGCTGCTTGTTAGATGATTCCTCTTAACGAATTCTTGAAAGGCGTATGACGTATAGACACTTCCTTGGTCCGAATGAAGGATGACCCCTTCGGGATAGTTTCGATTCTCAAGCGCTATCTTCAACGTATCGATCACAAGAGGCGTTTGTTGATGCTCGTATAACGTATAGGCAATGATTTCGTTATTGAATAGGTCCATGATAGTTGAAAGATATTTCGTCGTGCTGCCGTATTGGATATAGGTGATATCCGTCACCCACTTCTGATTCGGTTTACTTGCTGTGAAATCACGCTTGATAAGATCCGGTGCCGTTATGATGCGCTCACCTTGAGACTTCCATCTTCGTTTCGGCTTGATCCGACATTGGAGATGGTGTTTTTGCATGATTTTCTGTACGGTATTCCGATTGGCTTTCAACTGATAGATTTGCTGTAATAGTGCCTTTATTTTTCGATGTCCATTCCGATACTTCGTCTGTTTACTTAGTTCAATGATGGCTTTTTCTAGCACCGAAGGTGCTTTCACAGATTCTTTAATCCAACGGTAATAGCTTGCTCTTGATACATTCAAAGCACTAAGAATAGCGATGACTGTATACTTCCCCCGAAGAAACTCTACAATTTTTATGACTGCTTCTTTCTCAACTCTCTTTCGATCTCCATGTACTTTTTTAAGATCTCGTTTTCCATCTTCAGATGAGATATTTGTCGTTCTCTCTTGTCATCCTCACTCGCAGAATCTGGTCCATGTCCATAGGTATATTGTTTTCCAATCGGCTGATCGAATCGATAGAGTTCATTAGACCGATACCATCTCATCCATGTTTCGACTTGCGATTTGTTTTTGATTCCGTACTTCTCCATGATCTCTCTCGTCGTTAGCTCACCACTGAGTTTTTCTTTGACTACCGCCCATTTCACTTCACTTGAATATACGTTTTTGCCCATGCAAAAACACCTCCGATGTTAGTACTTTTTAAAAGTGTATCACTCCGAAGGTGTTTTATATTGTCTCAAAATTTTAGGTTAGCCCAGTGACGAGATATTCGTTGCTGCCTTTTTTTAATTAAAAGCATAACGTATTATCTTAAAAATATACATGATATACCAAATTAAAAAGTTGATCGTCATTATTTTAAATGTTTTGAGCATATCCTTATATACAGCTATATTCATCATCAACTTCCTCGATCGAGTCAATATTCTTGCATTAGAGTCGTGTCTAACCTTTACCCTTACCCACATAGAAAAAACTGTTAGGAGGTTTTAAACAAAATTATAGTTTCATCAAAACTAATGAATGCTCTTCTTCGATAAAAGTTTTAATTAATACTTCTTCACTACAATTTTATTATTCGAATGCGATCTTGTTGAGGTCAAAAATAAATCAAAGGTGGAATAAATTATGAAATACGATGTAATCGGAATTGGATTAGGTCCTGCTAACTTAGGACTTGCTGCTCTTTTGCAAGAAAGTACCGATAAAAAGACACTTTTCTTAGAAATGAAAGATACATTTAGCTGGCATCCAGGACTACTTTTAGAAGACACTACATTACAAGTTCCTTTCATGGCAGACTTGGTCACAATGGCAAATCCTAAAAGTGAATATTCGTTCTTGAACTATTTAAAAGAAACGGGAAAATTATTTTTGTTCTTTTCATATAATGAATTTCAAATTCCAAGAATTGAATATAACGCTTATCTCTCTTGGGTTTCATCACAACTTAAAAATATTCGGTTTAATTCGTATGTAAAAAATGTTGAGTTGCAAGAAGAAGGATATGTTGTCACTATTGTAGATTTAGTAACAAACACAGAAAAAACATTTTATTCTGAGCACGTCGTACTTGGAACTGGTCAACGACCTAACACACCTGTTACTTTACAAGAACACTGGAAAAATCAGATTTTCCCTGCATTACAATATGCATTTAAAAGAGATGATCTAATGGAGTTAAACCATATTTCGGTCGTCGGTTCTGGACAAAGTGCTGCAGAGATATTCCTTGATTTGCTTAATCATCAGAAGAATCATGAGTTCACTGTTGAATGGATTACTCGCTCACCGGCACTGAGAGAACTTGAAACTACTAAATTTCGATTAGAAATGTTTACACCTGAATATGTCCAGTACTTTGAAAAATTACCTTATGAGAAGCGTCAAAAGGGGCTTTCTTATTTTTATCAACTAAGAAATGGTATTAACCCTGTTACTTTAGACGAAATTTATCGGAAACTATATCATCGTTCTTTAGTTGAAAATGAAGTAAAAGCTTCCATCCGTCTTCATACTGAATTAATGTCTATCGACGACGGATATTCACTAAATCTTAAACACCTCGAGGAAGAGCATACCTATTCTATCGATACAGATGCGGTTGTGCTAGCTACTGGTTTGGAGCCTAACATCCCAGATTGGTTCTATCATAATTTTGAACATTTGATTGAATGGGAGAGTTCACAGCATTTTAAAATTAATAAAAATTATTCTTTATCCTTCAAGAAACCTACTGCCTATAACTTCTTTGTTTTAACTGACCTTGACCACTCACATGGAACTGCGTCTACAAATTTAAAATTATCCGTGTTCCGGAATCAACTTATCATTAATGCGATTACCAATGAGGAAATCTTTAAGATTGAAAAGAATACGTCTTTACAAACATTCTCATCACTAAACTATCGTTCACTTGAACCTACTCTTTAAATATCAATTGGAGGAAAACTACATGACTTACACGATTAAAGAAGCTTCTCAAAAAGTTGGAATGAGTGCACACACCATTCGGTTTTATGAAAAACAAGGACTTCTTCCCTCATTGAAAAGAAATGATACCGGTTATCGCTCTTTTACAAACCATGACATCGAATGGTTAGACTTCATCGCATGTTTACGAAAGACCGATATTCCAATTACAGAATTAAAAAAAATTATGGATTTGACACTCGAAGGAAATCATACCATTCAAAAAAGAAAAGATATTTTGCTCACTCACAAAGAGGTAATGCTTGAAAAACAACGTGAATTAAATCTCGCATTTAAAAAAATCGAGAAAAAATTACGTTATTTTGATGAATTAGAAGAGAGTGGAGATTATAACGATCAAAATTCATCCTCTTTTTGTAAATGATAAATACTTTAAAGTTGCTTTAAACAAGACTCTAAGCTGTAAGATTCAAGCTGACCATTCATTCTTAATTTAACAATCCTGGAGGCATGTCTATTATGGAAAATTTTCAGTACGAAAATCCAACGCGAATCATCTTTGGAAAGAATCAAGTTCAAGATTCATTAAAAAAAGAAGTAGAAGCATATGGTAAACGGATACTACTTGTCTATGGGGGAGGAAGTATCAAAAAAAATGGTCTATATGATGTAATTTTAGAACAACTGCATCAGATAGAAGATGTGAAAATCGTAGAGTTTTATGGAGTAGAATCTAACCCTCGTCTTTCTACTGTACAAAAAGGCATAGATATGATCAAAGAACACCAAATTGAATTTATTCTAGCGATCGGTGGAGGGAGCGTTATTGACGCTGCGAAGGCAATGTCTGTTGGAACTTATCATGACGGAGATGTATGGGACATCGTTACAGGAAAAGTAGATGTAACTTCTTCTTTACCAGTAGGTATTGTCTTGACGATGGCGGCTACTGGTTCAGAGATGAACGGAAACTTCGTCATCACTAACTGGGAGCAAAAGGATAAACGTACATTTAGCTCCATTCATACCTATCCCAAGTTCAGCATCCTAGACCCACAAAATACATTCTCTGTTCCTAAAGAGCAAACTGTCTATGGTATTGTGGATTCAATGTCTCATGTCTTTGAACAATACTTTCACTCCTCAAAAAATGCTCCAGTTCAAGAACTCTTTGGAGAGTCTATTCTGAAGACAACTATTGACGTAGCTCCAAAACTGATAGAAGAATTAGAATCATATGAGTATCGTGAAGTCGTCATGTTAAATGCAACACTCGCTCTCAATAAAATCTTGACGATGGGTGTAAAAACTGATTGGGCCTCTCATATGATTGAACACGGTGTCTCAGCTGTACACGATATTCCACATGGTGGAGGTATGGCTATTATCTTCCCACACTGGATGGAGTACGTATCTGAAACCAGACCTGAAAAAATTGCTCAGTTAGGAGTTAACGTTTTCGGACTTAATCCAGACGAAATCGGAACAAAACAGCTAGCAAAAGAAACTGCTAAGCGAGTGAGATCCTTCTGGAATTCTCTCGGAGCACCAAGTAGACTTTCAGATTATGAAATTGATGATAAAGAAGTTGATCTAATCATTGAAAGATCATTTATTAGCGGTGAGACCATCGGGAATTATGTACCGTTAAATAAAGAAGACGTTCGATATATACTACAACGCGCACTATGATTCAAAAAGAAAAAAACGACCTAACCTTGAACCGCCCTATACAAGTTGGAGTTTGATTTCCGATTTGTATGGGGCGGTTTTTATGATCAAATATGTAAAGACGTTTAAGATCAAAGGCGTTTAATATTATATCGAATACTATAACCATCGTCGTATCAAGAGACGAATAAAAAAACCTGAACCTGGTGGAATACCACTAGATTCAGATCCTTAAGGTCGCCTGACAAGTTATCCGTTGTCTGCCTTCTTTGTTTCAGTTTAACCTTTGGTCCGTTCTTTTCTTACAAACTTTTATAGTAAATACTTAGAACATCTTCTTTAGAGAGTGTTTTGAACTTACCGATTGTCCCAAATCGAGTGGCTTCCTCCGCCATACGCTCGAAATTCGAGTCATCGATTCCCACTTCGGAAAATGAAGACGGTGCACCGATTCGTGTAAAATAATCTCTTGTAGCTTGGATTCCTTCAAGAGCAATCATCTCATCAGTTTTGTTTTCCGGATCAATGTTCCAAACCTGAACAGCATATTGGACGAACTTTTCTATTCTCTCAAGATAAACATGTTTCATCCAGTTCGGAAAAAGAATGGCAAGCCCTTCTCCGTGCGGAAGGTCATAAATAGCGCTTACTTCGTGCTCGATAACGTGTGTAGCCCAGTCTGCCTCTACTCCAGTTGGTAAAGTACCATTCATCGCATAGGTTCCAGATAAAAGAATATTTGCTCGCGCATTATAATCTCTAGGATTTTGAAGTACTTTTTCTCCATTTTTGATTACAGTTCTTAAAATTACTTCAGCAAAACCATCTTGAATTGGTGTATGCATCGTTTGACTAAAATATTGCTCGAAGACATGGGACATGATATCAACAATTCCATTTATCGTCTGATTTTCAGGAACTGTATAAGTCAATGTTGGATCTACAATAGAGAACTTTGGATACAATAATTTACTACCCATTGTTCTTTTTTGTTTTGTATCCCAATTACTAATAACTGATCCACCGTTCATCTCTGATCCGGTTGCTGCTAACGTTAAAATCGTTCCGATAGGCAGCGCTTCTTGAATAACTGCTTTTTGAATAGTGAAGTCCCACACATCACCTGAGTACAGAGCGCCAGCAGCAATCGCTTTTGCAGCATCAATAACACTCCCTCCACCGACTGCTAATACGAATTGAATATCATGTTCTCTACAGAGCTGAATTCCTTTATTTACTGTAGATAATCTAGGGTTGGGTTCGATTCCGGCTAATTCTACTACATTTGCATTTATCGAAGTAAGTTCATTCATGACTTGATCATACAATCCTGTTACTTTGATACTCCCATTACCATATACCAATAAAATATTTTTTATGTTTGGAAGGATCAATTCTTTCAATCGACTTACTTTCCCTTCACCAAATACTAGACGTGTCTTGTTGTAAAGTTCAAATCCATTCATTTTCTATCTCCTCCAAATTACGTTTTCATAATTACTTTAATCTTTAAACTTAACTCTAAGGCAATAGATAATAATGATGTTTTTTCGTACTATTTAATTCAATATTTTATAAAAGTTAGATTCAACAACAGTTTTATTAATACGATATTTTAAATTCAGCGTTTAATTGCTCATTTATATACACTATTAATCAGATAATGATGTATTTATAAATTTATTTATGAATACATCATTATTTATTAATTTGTTTTTCGATAAATTTCGTCATATGCTATGTCCATAGCCATTCGGCACAACATTCTAGGAGGAATTTCATATGAGCAAACATATCTTAATGGTCGTCACGAACGCAAAAGAAATGAAGGAAGGTCACGCAACTGGACTTTGGTTATCCGAGTTTGCGGAAGCGTACATCGAATTCAAGAACGCAGGGTACACAGTCACGGTCGCAAGCCCGAACGGTGGTGAATCACCGATTGATGCACGTAGTCTTCAAAATGAAGTGCCAGCTGATATTTTAGAAACTGCTCCACTCTTGAAAGAGACACTTGATTTAAAAACAATCCAGGACTTCTCAGCATTCGATGCAATCTTCATGCCAGGTGGACACGGTACGATGTTCGACTTGCCACAAAGTGATGCCTTGAACAACGCCCTTCGGACATTGTTTGAAGCGAACAAGACGGTCGCTGCGGTCTGCCACGGACCAGCTGGACTCGTCAGTGCGACACTCTCAGACGGAACACCACTCGTCGCTGGAAAGACGATCGCAACGTTCACGGATGAAGAAGAACGCGCGACAGGTCTTGACGTCTACATGCCATTCTTACTCGAGACACGTCTTCGTGAACTCGGTGCGAACATCATCACGGCTGACAACTTCACGGAAAACGTCCAAGTCGACGGAAACCTCGTCACAGGGCAAAATCCACAATCCACGATTGCGGTCGCGAAAGCCGTCATCCGCACACTTAACTAATCAATCGCAATTAGTCTAAAAAAGAGATCCTTTTCACTCGTTAAAAGGATCTCTTTTTACTAGGAGGTTTTATTCATGATTCAATTAATAGCTCGTATTGAAGCCCAGCCCGGTCAAGCAGATCGATTAGAGGAGGTTATCGAGAGTATCATCTTACCTTCTCGAGCCGAAGCAGGATGTCTAATGTATCAAGCACACCGTACTGTAGATGATCCGAACGTCTTTTACTTCTATGAACAATGGCGCGATAAAGAAGCGTTCGATGCTCATGTGGCTTCGATTCATTATCAAACCTACCGAAAAAAGAGCGCTGACTTCGTAGTAAAGCGATCATTAACATTCTTAAAAAACCTATCAACCACGAACTAATCATCGAATGATTGCCTCATTTTTTAACATGAGTTAGATACTCCTTTAGTCATTTTTGATTCTACTTCCCATATAGTTAGGATCAAAATAGTTGTAATAACGCGTATCGGAGATTTATTCTCTATACCTATGTCCTGATCGATTTGCACTTCCCCTCGTGAACCAAGCTAGTTTTATTTCTATACACAAGGAATTGCCGTTATAACGATGCGCAATTCTTTTTATTTAGTTGCGCTTTACTGAATTATTTGATAATATAAATAACAACGTTATATAACATAGTTATTTATATTGGAAGGAGGCTCTTAAATCCTTGCCTAAAGTCAAATTTACTAAAGAAATGATTTTATCAGTCTCAATTGACATCGTGATGAACGAAGGCATTGATCACCTCACGATTCGAAAAGTAGCTGAAAAGTTAGGATCATCTGTTGTACCGATTTATACGGCTTACACTAATCGAGAGAATTTGATGAAAGACGTCTATGACTTCATAGCAGTTGAAATTTTGTCATTCACGAGTACGAAATACACGGGGAACTACTTTTTGGACATCGGTATCGGTGTCTTGCGATTCGCTGAATCTCGAACAGATCTTTTCAAAAGTTACTTTCTCTCCTCACAATCTCATGAAATATATCTTCTGATCGAAAAAAATTATTTAGATAGTTTAAAACAAGATGCATACTTTCAGTACCTGCCTACAGAAGAAGCAGCAAAGGACATGCTTTATAAAAACTGGATGATCGGGCTTGGCATCGCAATGACCTTCATCAATTCAACAGAAAAAAATTTAGAGCAATATATTCAATACATGCGTGATATTGGCGGGGATTTATTTATCGCTTCCAAGCACAGACAATCTAATTCCTCATGCAATACAGATTTAAGCCATTAATTTTGGAGGGATGACGTATGCAACAAGTCGTATTCATTACTGGTGCCTCTCGCGGAATCGGAAAGAGTATTGCTGAAATGTTTTCCGAACAAGGTCACATTGTTTATGGCTGTGGACGAACCCCGTTCGTTAATTCGTTATTTCATACGTTAGTAATGGATATAACTAGTCCGGATCAGGTTAATCAATCTTTAGCAGATATCATAAAGCGTCATGGTCGCATTGATGTCATCATCAATAACGCTGGATACGACTTATATGGATCGTTTGAAGGGACGTCGGAGGAAGAAATGAGAGCGCAAATGGAGACAAATTTTTTCGGCACTCTCAATGTCATTAGAGCTACGATCCCGTATATGAAGAAACAAGGATCTGGACGTATCGTAACGATCGGATCAATTGGTGGCATCATGGCAATTCCATTCAATAGTGTATATTCAGCTAGTAAGTTCGCATTGGAAGGATTTTTAGAGTCATTACGTTTCGAGCTTGCCCCTTATCGTATTCATATTTTATTGGTAGAACCTCAAAGTGTCCGAACCAATTCGCTAGAGCTCTCCATACAAAAAACAAAAAATGAACGACTAGAATACAATGCCTCTGTCTTGAAGATGGTTAGAAAAATGAAAAGTGATGGTGAGAGCAAGGGAATCGACCAAGATCTTCTTGCAACGAAAGTCGTCTCGCTCTCACAAGTAAAAAGACCGAAGTTTCGATATCCAGTCGGTCGATTGGTATCCTCTATTCGATTCGTAAAATTATTACTACCCGAACGATTCTTTTTTAGATTTATCCAGCAGAATTTTTTAAAAGGAGAATAGCCCTTTCATTGCCTCACTTTCCATACCACTATTTGAATGAAAGCAGGTGGAACACATGATCGAACGTACAGTAGATACGACTGTAGGACGTGTGACCGTTTATCTATCTGAAAAAACGACTTCCGTTCCCTTTGTCTTTTTACACGGTGTCTATTTAGACCATAGTATTTGGAACAACATCATTGAAGACTCCTTTTTTTCTAATCAATCGTTCATTCTTATCGATATGCCATTGCATGGTAAGTCTAAAGAAATACATGCTACGTGGGATCTCGATCAATGCGCGAAGATGTTGTTAGAGATCCTTGAGGCGTTACACGTAGAATCAGTCATTGCCGTTGGACATTCCTGGGGAAGCATGGTCATTTTACGATCAGCCCATCTACATCCCGAGAAGTTCAATCGAATCATTCTATGTAATATGCCTTATGAAAAGCTCTCACCGTCTTCTAAACTCCTTGTCAAACTTCGACACTCCATGCTTACTTTTTCTGATTTTTATTATCATCAAGCAGCTAAATCCATGATGGCTAAATCCTCTATTCAAATGAACCCCCATTTATTAGAAACGTTTATCTCGATGATGAGCACATTATCAAAAGATGAACTTAAAAAAACCGATCAGGAAGTCCTTCTCAATGCTGCTGATACAAGCCACCTCATTCATACGTTGAAAATCCCAACTGTTATGATTAAAGGAAAAGAAGACTATGTCCCGCTTCCTTCGTTAACACTAAGATATACGATTTCTGGAGGGCATATCAGTCCTTTGGAAGCACCACAGGAAGTAATCAGTATCATAAAAAGTAATGTTAGGTCATAATATATGGCAATAAAAAGAGGAAATTTGAATTTCCTCTTTTTATTGCCATTAAATAGCGATGTTATTAACAAGTCATTGAAACAACAGAATAGTGAGTGACCAGACGGGGGAAGTCATTTCACCTTTTTTTATTCGTGTGCCTTTCTTTTCAACAATAAATATAGACCCACAAAGAGGAACCAAAATTGAACGACGCCTACACTCGCTACGACAAAAGCATCTACATTGATATCAAAAATTGCAAGTAAAGGGACTACGATGGCTAATGCCGCTATTACACCGAACCAACCTGTCCACTTCGGTAATGTATGGCTTTTTAAAATGTGAATAGAAAGAAGAATAATCGACAACGAAGCAAACAAGCTAACACCTAAATCTTCTCCAATTGATCCACCATACGCGTTGATGGCATCGAATACAACGTCAATATTACTTTTTGTCATCTCATCTGCTGTATTGTATTGTGTTGCCAGGTTCGGCATGACACTAAGCCAGCGAATGATACCAATACTTCGAGCTAACGCAGACAACGCTGCAAAAGCACTCGCCATCCACAGTAAAGGTGATAATGCTTTTTCTTTCGACGCATAGAAGGACAGCATCGCAATGACCGGGAAAAAGAGTATCGAATAGATTAAATAGCTAAAGTACCCAAAAGTTGTTTCGCTTTGATTTTCATATATAGTTGGTAAAACGACGCTCGCGGGCTCTTCTAAAATATCCGGCCAGTTGATGGCTTGACCTAGTATGATCATCGGTACAAAGATCAGTAATCCTTCAATCAGTAAGAATAGACCTAGTAATCTCGAATGAATATATAGTTTCATCATGTATCATCCTCTCTTATATTTGTAGTTGAAATGGGAATCTGATAATTATGCCTGAAAAGAACGGACCATTTCCCGCATCCCGACATCAAATCGGGTCACTTCAAAATTTGGGAATTGTCTACGAAATTTTTCATCACTCATAATGTAAGGAGTATCAATTTGATACAACATCTCGTTACTCTCTTTTATGATTGGGACAAATAGTCCCATGATTTTTAGAACAGTTCTTGGAATAAGTGTCACATTCAAATTTGTTCCTAGGATGTCATTTAACTCTGTCACGATGTCTTTGACAGTGATTGGATGACTGACGGGTAAATGCCATTCTTGTCCATATGTTGTTGGACTCAAACTGAGTGTTACGAGTGCCTTACCGACATCTTTCGTGTATGAATATGTGTGTGGAACATCCATTCCCCCTATTGCTTGAGGAGACTTATTCTCTAACATTCGCGCAACGAATGTCGTATAAAGTAGACTGTTCACAGCATAGGGACCATAGAAATCCGCTGATCGACCGATGACTGCTTCGATTCTTCCAGCATGATGCGCCTCCATCACCATTTCTGCTATCAGTTTTCGTGTTTTCCCTTTCTTTGAGTCTGGGTTTCTCTCATGTTTTTCTGTAAAGGGTACGACTAACGGAGAGGGACCATACATATAGACATTATCCAGAAAGATCAGTCGTGCCTTATTTTGTTCACATGCCTGAATAACATTTTGTATGATTCTTGGCCATTGTTCTTCCCAAATCGCTGCATTATAAGGAAGTCCAATACAGACGTAAACATGGCTAGCTCCTTTTAGTGCTTGGATTGTTTGTTTTTCATCGTTCAAGTCTGCATGAATCGTTTCAATACCGCGAAACCGTTTACTCCTTTCAACAGCACGGACGACATGCCCTCTTAACTGAAGTGCTTCTACGACACTTCGACCTACAGCTCCCGTCGCTCCAAGGACGACATGAAGTTCTTCCTTCATGAGAATCGCTCCCTTCTATTTGTTAAAACAAGAATAGACCCTCACACAATGTGAGGGTCAAGAGAAACTGGAAATTATTTTTCGACAGGTAGTTGAAGTTCAATAATCGGATTAGGATCTACCAATCCCTTCGAATGTATAGGTCCAGAGAGATGCAACTCACGCATCGGACCCTTAATCTGCCATCCATTCAATCCTACCCATTTGAGTAGTTCGATTACTCCTTGTTCGACTTCCTCAATAGGTCCACTGTACATGAGAAAAGCAACATGTTCCTCTGCTGGTACGATACGCGTTTGAAGTAGTGATTCCTGTTCGGGAATCTTTTGTAATGCAGCAAATTCAATCACTGTTCCTACCTCAACATCTAAATCGATTTCACTGTAATCATCATTATGATAATAAGTCGTCTCTGGACCTATCGCTGTAATACCTAGAACATCAAGCTCACGATATAACGAGGTACACATGTCATAACAAAATACACTCATCTGATTCACATAAGGTACAATCTTTCGTTGAGATACATATCCATAAGAATCTGTCGCCTTGATACTAATATCGAACTTGGGAATATTCCCTTCGTTCTCAATCAGTTTCAGTCGATCCATGATCGTCTTGAGGTTGATTTGAGCCATACTGATTTCATTTTCGAGATCAAACTGTTTTTTTTGCAATAAACGCTTCATCTCATCGATAGAAAGCTGTTCGTCTACTAACTCCATTACTTCTTGTAAGGAGAAACCGAGATCTTTAAGGAACTTGATCCGATTCAGTCGTGGGAGTTGATCGATTGAGTAACTTCGATATCCCGTTTGATTATCGATGTACGCAGGCTTAAAGATACCGATTTGATCATAATGTCTCAGCATTCGAATAGATACTTTACCTACCTTTGAAAAATCGCCAATTTTCAACATCATTCCACATCCCTTCATCCGTCATATTTAAATTTCCATTTATCTAAAGAATCTTTTTTACTCATTTTTTCATTTCTATATTCTCAAGTAGAGTCTCGATACCTTATTTTTAAATTATTATACTTTATTGCACCATATGTGATTAGAATGTTCCTCTCTTTTTATACGATGCACTTTATTTATACAAATTTTATGTACTATGAAATGGTAAGGTGAAAAGGATACTACAGATGAAACGGAGAAAACATTTTGAATAATAATCAAGCAATCGCTTATGCTGTCATCGCTATGGAGCAGCTCGGTTATACGCGTGAACAGATCGAAAAGCTGCAAGCAAGTATGCGGTCTGAAATGGACTGGACAGACGAAAAAACAGTAGAAAAGAAAGCCAGTGCTATCTTAAATAGATGAAAGTAAAAATGATCCTATTCTGATCTTTAAACTTCAAAGAATAAAGAAGGCGATAGAGCTTCCTGAAGAGTGAACTGAGCCCTACAGTTTGGACAGTTTAATAAAAGCACCCTTAACGTTTTAAGCTGCTATGAGATGGCTTCGGTATTGTACGAAGGCACTGAAAAACCTCATATTGGATGGTCTACAGTTAGTTGGACATAAACCTTAAGGTCAATTAGACTTAGGAAAATTATGAACAGCAGAGGAGAATCACCTTCATGAATAAACGGGAACGAAGAATTTTTAGCGATTCATTCAAACAACAGATGGTTCAACTCCATTTGAATGGTAAATCACGCGCCGATATCATTCGGGAATATGACTTGACGCCTTCGGCATTTAATCGCTGGATCAACCAAAGTAAGACGACCGGATCCTTTAAGGAAGAAGATATTTTGTCGGATGAAGCGCGCGAGCTACGTGTACTTCGGAAGCATGTCCAACAACTAGAGATGGAGAATGATATTTTAAAGCAAGCCGCGCTGATCATGGGACGAAAGTAAGTGTGATCAAGAATAATCGACATAAATACTTGGTATCAGCAATGTGCAGCGTCCTCCAATTACCCAGAAGTACGTTTTATTATGAAGCTAGACAGCGACCATCGGTCGACGATGTGACCGAAGCCATCCGTGAAATTTTCCGACGCAGCCGAGAGAACTACGGCACGCGTAAAATCAAGATTGAACTCCAAAAACAAGGGAAATGCGTCTCTCGTCGTCGAATCGGACGCATCATGAAAGAACAAGGCCTCGTCTCTACGTACACGCTAGCGCAATTCAAGCCTAAAAAAGAAACGTGCAACGAGTCGATGGAAGCCAATGAATTGAATCGCGCGTTCAAGCAAGGAGAAGAGCTATCCGTTGTCGTCAGTGACCTGACATACATCAAGGTCCGTCAAAAATGGCATTATGTATGTGTATTTGTTGATCTCTTTAACCGAGAAATCATCGGGCATAGTGTGGGCGAGCGAAAGGATGCGCAACTGGTCCATCGTGCTTTCGCTTCCATTCCTCATGATTTGCGTCGCATCCGGATGTTTCACACGGATCGAGGACGAGAGTTCAACAACCGTCTGATTGAGGATGCCCTTCATACGTTCGGAATCCGTCGCTCGTTGAGCGAAAAGGGTTGTCCGTACGATAACGCAGTCGCGGAAGCCACGTTTAAAATCATCAAGACAGAGTTTGTCAAAAAACGAGTGTTCTCGAGTTTGACGGAGCTGGAACGCGAGTTCCAGGATTACGTGAATTGGTTCAATCACCTTCGCATACACGGTACATTGGATTATCAAAGCCCCGTTCACTACAAGCAATCACTCCTTAAGAAAATTGTCTAGTTTAGTGTTGACAATCCATTTACGTAAACGTATGTTTATCAACTACTATATCTGCTAATTTCAGTACTAGCTTCATCGCACCTAAAATACATACACATGAACATACGAAGTATGATTGATTCTTGATCCGAGCTTATTTTCTCCTTAAAGCTCCATGCCCTGTGTCCCTGTGTCGTAAGGAGCAGATCCGTAAATCTAATGATTGAAACCTTTCACTGCTCCAAAGATAATGACGAGCAGTCCCTTTTCCGCAGCGGATCCGTCCACTGCGGTCTTCTTTTCTCCATTGGCCTTGAGACAATCGATTGTCTATATAAGCACGACACTATTTAAGATAACCGCGCGGATACGAGGCTACACCTAATCAAATAGTTGACTAAAAAAAGGAAACGACCTTTTCCAAGATTGTTTCCTTCATGATGGAGCTGTCATTAGTGTTTTAATATACATTTTTAAAGTGTTGTACTTAATTCAACAATCCATCTATTTAAAAAATGCTCCAATCCTTCTATATATAGATGAAAAGATTGCAGGTAATGAAGATGCATTTTCTCCCTTATCTATTATAACGTCCAGTTTTTTACTTCTTTGTTCAACAAAATAATCTTTAGGATAAACATAGTCTCCTTGGACTGGACTATCCTCGCCAAATTGAATATTTAAAGATATAGCGTACATAACATTTTTTGCATCCATAACTTGAAAATGAATGTGAGGCTCTGTAGAGTTTCCAGAGTTGCCACACAACCCTAGTTTTTGACCTGTTATTACCATATCCCCTTTTTTTACATCAATAGAGAATTGTTTGAAATGCGCAATCAAACTATATTCATTATTTTTATGCTCAATAACTATGTAATTTCCTAGGGGTTCATTTTCTTTGACAACTCCTGGAGCATTGTCTAGTACATCGTTTATTACTTTAATTACTCTTCCATCAAGTGGTGCAACGATTTCTTTGTTAAATGCAAAGAAATTTTCATTCTTATTTGCCTCTTTTGTAAATGTCAATCCATTCTCGATCACTACTAAATCATATGCATATCTTTGATTTTCAAATGGATAATGATAATTTAAAAATTCATTCGTCCCACCCCAAAAAACATACCACTTGTCTTTTATAGGCATTGTATAGATGTTATCCGTAAATTGATTATCACTTTCTGGATAATGAAGAAAAGGTTTTAATAATAGACGCTGTATTACATTATGCTTATCAAAGATTACATCTATAGATTTTTTTCTTTTATCGTCTACCCAAACATATTGAGCATAATCTGGAGAAATATGATTAGAATGTAAAAGATAAAGTTCTCTTATATCTTTTTTGAAATTCGAGACAAGATCTATAAAATCATCTAAAGAAATTAAGTTGTGAAACTCTTTAACGGTTGATTTATAGATGTGCTTTGGATCTTCAAAAAGAAACGCTTCACAAAAGTTGTTAGGGTCAATCTTTTTTCTATTACTTAAAATAAAAATCCCTCCTAATTCGCTTATTGCTTAGAATATGTCTACTCTTTTGTAATAGTTTTTATCATGAAGGGGTCGAGACTATTTTTTAAACTTTATTTGATGATACATACTTGACACTCCGACGATTAAAACCGCGGGATTCTGAAGTGCTTGTGCGAGCGCAGTCCGTTTCTGTTTTGCCCAAACCTTCAGATGAGGGTGTGCCATCATCCTTCTTGAGACAGACCGTATAGGTTCTCAGGCTGGTTGACTGTTAGCATCAACCACAGGTTGTTGATGTGTCCACCTGATGTTTTAGCGTCTTTTGCATGACGACAGACATCGTTTTACCGATTACATAGTTTCGTGACCGAACCGTATACGATTATCAAAGGACGATGGACACAGACGTTTTATAGACTCGTACTTGTCTATAGGTCACTTGTACCCGAATGTCGGATGTGAAGAACATCCGAACTCACTTTCATCCATGTCTAAAGACGAGCTACGTGGATTGTCAACGTCAACACTAATCTAGACAATTTCCTTAAGAAATGCTTGTTTGCAACGGACAGGACTTTGATAATCTAACGTGCCGTTTATGCGAAGATAGTTGAACCAATGAACGTAATCTTGTGGGAATTAAGAAGGCAGTATCAAAAAAGTATCATCGTCTATGTGAAACGTGAAATGATCAATAATGAAACTCAGCAGAAGCTAACAAATGAGCTATCAATTAGAAGTATAGGAAGCTTCCTTGGAAGAAATTTTCCTAAACTTAGGTGTTGAAGTACGAACAGCTTGAGATACCATTCACTATAAAATCTAGATGTTGCCATTTTTTAGTGGAAATGTATAATGAAACATGAATCTAAACTGGAGTTGATTATATGCAAAAAACCTTGTTTTACCTTTCCATACTAAACAGCATCTATATCGTAACCAACTCATTCACGTATTCCGACAGTTTTTTCAATGCGCCGATTGGCGTAACGACGCTGTTTGCTGTCGTTTTGATGGTTCTTAATGACAAAGCAAAGAAAACGGGAAGATCAATTTATACCAAAACAACGGATGTCCTCAGTTTCATCAACATCCTGATTGGTTTTTCGCTGATTGTCTTTATCTAGGAGTGGAAAATACCGATGACGATTTTTATGTACATGTTTTGTTTGTTGATCTGGGGACTTAATTTCATTGCCGTCAAGATTCAAGGGACGCCGGTCAGCTTAGAGTTATCGTTGACCTATCGCTTATTCCTGACAGCGATTTTGTTTAGTAGTCTGGTCTGGATCATGAAACCGGTCGGAAAACCTTCGAAAGAGGATCTTCCGTATCTCCTGATGTTTGGTATCTGTAACTTCGCACTCAGCTATCTGTGTCTCTATTACGCGACCATGTTCAGTTCAGCCGCGATCGTCACGTTGATCTTTTCATTGAAAGTCATCTTCACGCCCGTTGCTTTACGAATCTTTTTAAAAGAGCATTTACATATCCGCATCCTGATCGGGGGCATATTAGGTGTGCTGGGCGTTTTGATTTTACTCTACCCGACTTTACACGACATACATCCGAATGATGTAAAAGGAATCGTGCTTGCCCTGCTTGGTACTGCCATTACAGCAATCGGCGACGCCAGTTCAGCACGGAACGCGAAGAAACAAGTCGATCCGATTTATGCGAATGCAGTCGGATTTATCGCAGGTGGTGTGCTTCTCGGCACAGTCGTCGTATTGCAGGGGCAAGACATCCGTCTATCGTCCTCTATTTCTTACTTATCCGCGCTTCTCTACCTCACGCTGCTTGCTTCGTTTGGAGCATGGCTCTTTTACTTAAAGCTGGTCGAGAAAATCGGTGGTGCCAAAAGCGGCTACATGGTGGCGCTGTTTCCAGCGATCGGAGGTATCGCTTCCGTCCTGATCGGTGAATCCGGTCCATCGATGTACTTAATACTCGGTTGCTTGTCGAGCTGTATCGGTGCCGCTGTTGCGTTAGGTGCAGGAACTTATTTCCGAAAGACTTTATCGCCAAAGAAACTTTCGGTTCGTGCTAGATTGAAATAATCGTTTGTATCAACCAAAAAATCAAGATGAGCGTACACATGAAGCACATGTACGCTCATCTTTTTGTAATTAAACACGCTGATATTCGTTTAATTATGGAAGGCCCTTCATCTGGACGGTCATTTCTTCAAAATCTTCTTGAGGATGTAGACCCCAAGAGCAATCAGACCACATGTA
The DNA here is from genome assembly GCA_902363455.1 of Caryophanales bacterium. Taxonomy (GTDB): domain Bacteria; phylum Bacillota; class Bacilli; order Exiguobacteriales; family Exiguobacteriaceae; genus Exiguobacterium_A. Next base: position 1,453,897 of record CABJAC010000001.1, read on the forward strand.
ATACCTAAAATCACCGCAATGAACATGGAGAGATTTAACATAACGAGCACCACCTTTTGAAAACGAATCACCTAATGTAAAGATCTGGATGATTTCCGTCTTCATGCTAATAAAGTTGTTTCTTGACCTCAACAGATCCTATTTCAATCATTTCAACCATCGATGATTTCCCGTTCTTGAAACGGATGCTCCGTAAAGTTCGCTACAAAATCAAAACCCGCAGCATCGTGGGAAATCATCAGATAGTAAATATCCTTCGAAGGAATTGAAAAATCAAATTCAAATAGCAGCCAGTCCTCCGGATCATTGATGATCGAAACGTCTTCTTCCGTCGTAATCAAAACATTTTGTCCGTTATATGCGTCAAAATACGCCATCGGGAGATACTGTTCGACTTCTTCGAGCGAACGTAGTTCAAGCAGATGATGATACCGTCCTCTTGATAACTTTGTCGTTTTCCCCACTTTTGAAAGGCTGATCTCTGAACCGCCACTAAAAGCATGCACGTAGAGCGAATATCGTCCAAGTCCCAAGACGAAGTTCTTAAGTAAAGAAAACTCCCCATTTCGGTATTCGTCGTCTTCAGGAGTCGCAGACTTATCATCTGTCCCATCAAAAAAGGCGTAGAATTGTGTATCGCCCTTAATGGACGTTTTCCATTTAAACGTATCGTCTAATCCTCCCGGTTCACGGTACAAAATCATTGACTACACCCTTTCACTTACGACTCGGTTTGATAGGCTTTTAACCAATGGTACGGTTGCAACTCATGGAGTGCTTTAAAGACTAGTGCTTGCTCGGGATTCGTGACGGCAGCTTTGACGTCCGCACCAAAGTAAAACAGACGCTCTTGGCAGACACCGCATGGACTCAAAATCTTGAACGGTGCCTGTTCATCGTCCCGCACGACACAAATCGTATGTGTGATCCGACAGTTTAACTTGTGTGCTTCGAGTATGGCACCGGTCTCGATACACAATTCCGTCGACGCGTTCACGACTTCCGGTGCGACACTCGTCAAGATCCGTCCGTCATCGGTCGCCATCACTGCCGCTCCGCCCCATCCGTTCGGATACCTCGTTTCGATTAATTCTTTTGCCGCCTCAAATAACTGCTGTTCGATATTCATTTCATCACTCCTGTATGCAGACGCATTTTGACGAATTCATAGCTTCCACCGTTCGTTGCCTGCTGAAACTGTTCAACCGGTTCAAAACCGCTTTTAGTATACAGTCGGATTGCCCGTTCATTAAACGTCGCAACGGCTAATTCAATACGGTGCGGTTGATACTGCTTGATCGCAAAGGAAAGACCGGATTCCAAAAAAGCCGTTCCGTTTCCTCGTCCCGTCAAATCCGGCCGCATCCCTAACGTCAATTCAAGGCTGTCCTGTCCGGGTTCAAACACAAAAAATCCGATCAGTTGCGTACCGTCCATCACCGCATAATAATGTTCCGTCCGTTGATCGGGATCGAGAAATTCTGCCAGGTCCTCTTGATCATTCGGCATATCGTAGAACGAAAAGTCACCCTCGTATTGCCAGTCATACGCAATCTGTTCCGCCTGACGTTATGTCAGTGGTAAATAGGTATAAGTCATTGCAAGCGACCTCCTTTTCAAAATGAATTTATGTATCAATCAAGATCGGTTTTTTCTATATTCGAGTAATAGTGGTGTCAGATTCAATCCAATCGACACAATCGTCAAAAACCAAAAGGCGCGTTCCATTCCGGGTACAACGTCCGCGAGCGCCGCCCAGTCCTCGGCTTTGACCCAGCTTGCGATCTGACTGTATTCTGCGCACAGCGTGAGCGCCGTGAGCGATAATGCGGCCGCCATTGCGAGCCTGTACTCCTTACCGATGAAATACAAAATCACATTCAAAGCCGTTACGAGAATCGTAAGAATTCCAAACAATAACCACATAGCATTCCCTCCTGTTTTTCGCTAGTCTGTCTTTCGACAACTGATGAATCATTATCTTTTCAAAAGAGTTCTTTATCTTCAACAACTTATATTTTACATTTTTTACAAATAATTTGATAAACTAAATAGAAATACATAAACAAATCATTACGCTTAGTATGAAAGGAGGAGTTCGTATGAGAAAAAAATTGGGTTGGATATCCATCGCACTGTTCATCTTCAGTATTGCTCAAATGTATCTGTTATCGGTAAACGGATTTTGGGGAAGTATATTCTTATTAGGCGGTTTAACAGCAGCACTTGTGACCGCTTTGTTCAGCACGAGGGGTATTGGAAAAGTGATTGCTCTTATTCTGTTATCAGGTGTTATGGTGTATTTTGTTTACGGTGTATATATCATGATTGGATTTTGATGATGAAACTAAAAACTTCTCAAGTCGTGCGGATTTTTTAAGGGCACAACTACTCACTTTAAATCTTTTATTCGCAGGCGTTCCAATTCTTTTCCCTGATTTTTTTGAAACACTTCTCGCCCGTGCAACCACTCTGCCATCAGACAAAACAAACCGATCCCTATAATCATCAGTTGAGCTTTTACGCTCACGGTATCCACAGTCAGGTACCGCCACGACATACCTGCTACAAAAATCAAAGGAACCATCACACCGAGATATACATTCTTTTGACTGGATAACACATAGTGAATTAAAAGCATACCTGTGAAAAGCATTACCTTCAGAAAAAAGTCCATTTGTTTTTCCTCCTGTTTTTGAATATTTTTCTATCGTCAGCTGACATGAATAATTTACCATATTATTTCAGTAATTGATTCCAGATTTCTGATAATTACAAAAATGTAAGATTGAACCTAATTTATGTTAAAAAATATTTATTGTATCATTAATTTAAGTCAGACGATGCAGAGTATGACAAAGGACTGTACTCTTTTCAAATGTAGCTATAAGTAAAAGGATTGTGGAGTATTGACCATTCCCATTGAATGCAAACTATGACTCATTCAGAACATACAAAAAAGGAGATACTTGTTGTGAACGGAGCGATTATTAATCTTATTATCCTGATCCCCTTTTTAATTTTCGCCATCTTCCTCTCAAAAGGGAAAGGCGCATCATTACTTGCAGGATATAATACAATGTCTAACGGTGAAAAAGCTAAATATGACGAAGCAGCTTTGTGCAAATTCATGGGGAAAATCATGTTTGGTATTAGCTTTAGCATCTTTTTATTTGTATTAAGTGAATGGTTAGAAAACCAATTTTTATTTGCTATTGGTCTTGTTCTACTTTTAACCCTTATTATTTTTGGATTGGTTTACTCAAATACAAGAGACCGATTCAAAAAAAAATTTTAGCGATTATAGACAGAGGACTTCACCTTTTAAAATTCTGAATTAATTACATCAACAATATGACCAAAAATTGACTAAAAAACGTATTACCACTATCTTTCGGCAGACACAAAAAACCGCCCATTCGCATGAGCGGTTGCTGCGACTTACGCTTGCGGACGCTTCCGGCGCAAACCGTAGTACTGATAAAACTGAACTTCGATATTCCCGTTGTAAAGCTTACGGCGTTTCGTCGCCGGACGACCGAAGGCTTTTTCGAACTCGACGTATGACGTGATCATGTAGACACTGTAGTACGGGAATTCACGGAACGCATTACCGATCTTCCGGTACAGCTGATGGACTTCACGGGCGTCCTCGAGACGTTCCCCGTACGGCGGGTTCCCGATAATGACACCAAAGTCTTCCTTCGGCTTGAAATCGGCTGCGTCGCGTTGCATGACGTTGATTGCGTCCCGGACGTCAGCGAGCTCGGCATTTTGTTTTGCAAGCTTGACCATCTCCGGATCTGTATCGTTAGCATAGATTTTGAGCGGCTTGTCCCACTCGGCTTTGTCATTTGCTTCCTTGATTGCATCAAACCAGGCTTTTTTCGGAATACAGGCCCATTCTTGCGACGCGAATTCCCGGTTGATGCCGGGTGCGATATTCCGTCCAATCATAGCGGCTTCGATGGCCAGTGTTCCGGAACCCGTAAAGACGTCGTACAGCGGCATATCCGGCTTCCAGTTCGTCAGCATCAGCATCGCCGCTGCCATCGTCTCTTTCAGTGGTGCCGCCGAGTGGAACTCCCGGTAGCCGCGTTTATGGAGGGCATCGCCTGACGTATCGATCGTCAGCGTCGCGATGTCTTTTAAGAGCGCGACTTCGATCGGGAAGCTGGCACCGGTTTTCGGTAACCACTCGTCGCCCATGTTGTACGCTTCCTGCATGTGCGAGACGATCGCTTTTTCGGTGATCTTCTGACAGTCACGGATCGAGAACAACTTCGATTTGACCGAGCGGCCGTTGACGACATAGTTCGCTTCCCACGGCAACAGTTCGCTCCACGGGAGGTCCTTGACCTGATCAAATAATTTTTCGAATGATGTCGCTTTAAATTCTGCGACGACGAGTTTGACACGGTCCGCCGTCCGTAACCAGAGATTGAGACGGGGAATGTCCTCGAGCTCACAATCGATGTAGACTTTTCCGTCCTCGACCGTACATTCGTATCCTAAATCGCGGACTTCCTTGGCGACGAGGGCTTCGATTCCCATTGCCGCCGTCGCGATGACTAAACGTTTTGCCATGATTGTTCACGCTCCTACCTATTTTTAAGATTTTCCAAAATCATTTCAATAAAAAAAGAGCCCAGTTGGACCTGGACTCTCGTTCAAAGTAAAAATAACAGCCTATGTGGTCCTGTAAGCCATGTTCTGTTCCCTAGTGTTGCAAACGGTTTGACCCTCACACGCGGGCGACAATCATCTATCTCCGTATTTACATACGCTCTCCTTCGCGTTCAGTTCCGCTCCGGAAATTCCCCTACCAAATTTGGGTTTCTCGCTCGTGGGGTTTACCTCGTTCCACCCTTACTGTTTCCAGTAAGGCTCCGTCACTGTGGCACTTTCAAGAAGTTTCGGCCCTATCCGAAGACTTAGGCGTTCCTTCTGCCGTCAGCACGACGCTGCCTACACTTATCTTTTCGTGTAGCACGATCACTACAACCATCGCAGGTTGTGCGAGCATGGACTTTCCTCAAAGCACCGGAGTGCCCCGCAATTGTCCGAACCAACATAGTCACTGCTTAACAGTGTAGCGCACGTCGCCGATTCTAGCAAGAGGTAATTCTCAATCAATGGGCGGAAAAGTTGCGTTTTCCTGTGATTTTGCGGTATAGTACAATGGTTCAGAAGGGGGCATGTACTATGAAAAAACGACGCTCTGGTACGAACCAGCGTACCGTCCGGAAATTGACGTTCTTGATCGAGATTGATGAAATCAAGGCACTTCATCTCCGCAACGGCATTTTTGCCTTTTATCGCAAGGGTGAACTCATCCATGCGTTCGAGCCATTTAATGTAAAACAACCTGATGCGTTATCGAAACGGAGTTACCATTTCGACCAGCATGATATTTTATTGATGAATGAACGATTCCCGCAACAAATCCCGCTGTACGATGAAGCGATGACGCTACGCTCTTGGGCGGATCAAGTCGAATATGGCTTGTACCAACTGATCGACTCCGGTCGCTTATCATTTGTCCACGAGGACGATACCGGCTATAAAATGGAAGCGATGATCCAATGGACAGGCGAGGTGCTTGATGTCCCGACGCCGGTCTATAAAAAAGGAAAAGACCCAAAGTAAACACTTTGAGTCGTCCACAGCTGTTTCCCCTTCCGGGAGACGGCTTTTTTTATATTATTTTACAGTAATGACCCGTTCCGTCACCCGCGTATGACGTCCGGCCGATGTCGCGAAGACAAGTTTGTATGTTCCTTTTTCTTTCAAAGCATACGTATACTTGTGCGTGCCGTTTCGAAGGCGTTCGTTCGTAAACGTCTTGACGACCTTTCCGTCCTTGTAAATACGGGTCAACGTCTTGGCATTGGAATACTCATCAAAGTAAAAAGAGAACGTTTGATTTGGCTTTAAAACAGAAGGAACGGTTACCTTCGAAATCGGTGCGGGAATCGTCGCAAGCATTCCGGCATTCAAACGACCTGTTCCGTAGTGTAACGTTGTATCTCCCTTTTTCTTCGCCGCGGCGGCATACAGCTTATCTCGTAAGGTATTGTTTGAAATAAACGGATTTTTTGATTTTGCCAGCGCGATGACACCACTGACGACCGGAGTCGCCATTGATGTTCCGTCAAGATAACCGTATTTGTTGCCGACAATCGTCGAGTATAATCCTTCCCCAGGCGCCATGATGTTTAATCCTTTTCCGTAATTGGAGAAGGTCGAAGCACGCCCGAGCATCCCGACTGAACCAACGGAAATGACCGATTTCATCGAAGAAGGAAATAGCAGTTTGTTGCGCCCGTCGTTTCCGGCGGCACTGACGACCATGATGTTTTTGGCTTCTGCTTTTTTAATGGCTTCTTCCATATACGGATCGGGTTCATATTGTCCGAGAGACAAGTTGATCACATCCGCCCCTTGCGCAATCGCATATAAAATACCGTCCCCGATATCAATTGATTCCGCAATATCACCATCAAAGACGTCAGCGCCAATCAGTTTGACACCGGACGCGACACCGACGATTCCTTTACCGTCTTCTGCCGCTGCAACGATTCCGGCGACGTGAGTCCCGTGATCATCCGGTTTCCGGATACCGGAAATCGTCGTCGTTTTATAAATGACATTCTTAAATTCCGAATGCTTCACATCGATGGCATCATCAATGATCGCGACACGGATATCCGATTTACCACGGCTGTATTTCCAGTAAGTAGGAATACGTGATTGATCGAGATATGTCTGTTGCAATTGAGCGGAATCCATCGCTTTTTCAGCGACGTTGACCGGAATTAACTCTGCTTCCACATCGGATTCATCGAGGTGCGGCAATGGTTCGACGAGTGAAAAACCATCTTGTTTCAATTCCCGCACTTCCTGAAGTCCCTGCTCCGAAAGCCACGTTTGTTTTTGTTGTTCCGTAAATGTCGGATCATACTGCACATATTGAGAATTAGCGAACGCAGAAGTAGGTAACCCTACAGCGATAGCAAATGTGAGTAGTGCAAGTTTATTTTTCAATGTGGACCCTGCCCTTCTCTTTACATGCCGATTCGAATGATGTGCTGACCCAAAAAACGGACTAGAAAAACGGTACGGTCCCGTCGGACTCTTCGCTGACTTCAAATGGAATGATTTTTCCGATCGTGACATAAGAATAATACCGGACGAGAACAGCACGCCAACGCTTGGCATCAATTCCGGTCAGATCTTCTCCGAGCGGCGAACCGTCAAACGTTTCAAACTGTTGGCAGAAAAAAGCTTCTTCCGCCTCGCTCCACGTCACGGCTTCACCGATGAATCCGGTGGAAAACCGTACAAAATCAGCAATCGATGGACCAATCACTTCGGATGGCAGACGTTCACTCATCCGACCGACCAATTCATATCGATCCCGTTCCGCCTGGTCGGCCTCCTCGAGTGAGTGGCACAACAAGACTTCCCGGTTGATTTCAACCAAAACGACATAATCACCTTGCGGCAAATTGACGTGTATCATCCCTACACCCCTTGAATTGAATTCGTGTAGTATCTAGATGTCACTTTCTATGGGTTAATTTATAATGTCCATTTTCGATCAAACATCAATTCTATCGGTTCGTTATCCTTAGACTTTAACACACGGACACGCGTCGTATCAATTTGATCGAGTAAATCCGCATCTCCTAGCGACCGGACGGCCGGTGCATCCGCCTGCTCAATCCGGTCCCGGAACGGTGTCAATAAATCCTGTTGACCACTTGCGAGCGCGTACCAAGCAAGACGCGCAAACGGCTCATCCTTCGCCGTTTCCAAAGCATAACTCTCAAATATATCTGGTAAGTAACTGGCAAATTGATCGAGGGCGTCAATTCGTTCCGCCAAGTCGAGAATGGTTAACCAGCTCGGCAGTGACAATAACGATTCACTTGACCACCAATCGATCAAATCAATATGTTCTTTAAACAACTGTTGGGCTTCCGGACGATCGATGAAATAATGCATCGTCTGAATCAATTCATTCCAGGCAATCGTCCAGTATTCTTCCGACGGATTGGCGGAAATGAAAAACTGCCGGTAAACCGTCAACAGTTCCGATACTTCTTGTAACCGTTCGACTTCGAGCCGTTGATTTAGTCGGCTAACTGCTTTTGTGAAATAACTTGGCTCCAATGTTAACGCCATATACAGTAATTTCGGGACATCTTTTAATTCTCCTTGATCGACCGTCTCAAACAATTCCTGAATCCATTCTGGCTGTGGGTTTGTCATACTCTTTTCTCCTCTGCATAGTAAATTTATTTACTATACCCGAAAAAGAATTAGCTTAATCCTTTTTTCAAACGGCACCGATCCGAAATGCCGTCTCTTCACTGCACATGACGATAAATGTCGTATTGGACGGGATCGTTTCGTCGAGCCGTTGGTTCAAATCGAGTCGTTTTCCATCCGACAGTAAGGTTACGCCATCCTCAAGCAACGCATGGAACGCATCCCGAAATGTCACCCACTCCGGTTTGGCAGCCATTGAAAACATGCCGTCCCCGTCTTTCGTCAAGAGATTGGTCACGATTTTCGTCACACCCGGGTGATGGGCGGCAAGAATCGCCATCCGAGCAACCGTCTCGTCTCCGAGCAACACTTCATCTACCTTGACCTGTTCAAAACTGTCGAGGTGCTCAGCAAGCATCATCTCGACAATCGTATAGATGTTTGGATTCGCCCGTTCAAGACTGGCTGCGATCAATAACGTCTGGCCGTCGGCAAGTGCCGGCGGAATCGAATGATCGGCAAGGACAATCGCCCGGGTCGCTTTCTTGATATTCGCCCGCTGCAAGGTCGAATCGAGCGCCGGATCCCCGCTGACATAATGAAAACGGGGATGACTGAACGGTTCCCGTTCCAGATCATCAATCAAAATCACATCGGTCGTTTCCAACAATTCGTCAATGACGTGTTTTGAGCGCCGGCTGTAACCAAACACTAACGTATGTCCCGTCTCTTTCACTTGTAGTAACCCTCTTTCCTTTTGATTACGAATCAGCTGGACACCATCGACGAGTTTGGAAATCAAACCGCCGACGATGCCGATTCCGAAGATAAAAACGAAAATCGTCATGAAGCGCCCGAAGTCTGTATTCGGGAAAAAGTCCCCGTAGCCGACTGTCACGACCGTCGTCATCGTCCAGTAGACGGCCCGGAAATACGAACCGAACGTATCCGGTTCTGCGAGATACATGATGAACGCCACCCCGAACACAAAAACAAACGATGCATATGCCAATGTGCGCATCCTTAAAAAGGACATCCGCCGTAAAAAACGTAACCACACCATCTTTTTTCATCCTTTCCGAACAATTCCTGTTTTTCTCCTGTCAATAAGGGCGAAGGAGGTGATACACATGACACAAGCCGAAGAAATCAAAACGAGTTTAGTTGTGGTCTTTGAACGAAAGGACAAAGTGACGCCGAACGGAGACGCGGTTCTCGCCCGCCGCCGTTTCAATGGTCTGCGTGCCGACTTGGAGCCACAAGTCGCAGCTTCGATCGGTCAAGCGATTGGACAATTGCTTGCCGGCTCGTACACGCATACGGAAATCAGCCGTGATTTCGCTTTACTTAACGCTTAATCCCGTTACTCACCATGTTAAAGGAGGAATTTGATGGAACACACGATCGTATTAACATTCGAGACGTCGCTGAAAAAACCGTATCGTCTCCGTTTGCCAGGCGCAAAGGCCGAGACATCTGTCGCGGAAATCAAAGCACTCGGCCAACTGATCGTCGATCACGATCCGTTTCATAACGGTATCGTGAAGTTAAGCCAGGCTGAGCTGCAAAACAGTTCGGAATCGGCTTACGTCATCTGACCGAAGAAAAGTTCCGTCGTCATCATCACCCGTAGAGGTGGTGGTGACTTTTTTTTGGTATACTGAAATCATCAAGCAATTGGAAAGGAAGTCAATTTATGGCCAAACGCCCTCTTACGCCCCGCGAATGTGAACTTGTCGTCAGCAGCCTCTACGTGATGGAGCTGATTCCATTCGAGGGAATCATGGAACGACTCGAATCGATCACCTTACGCGACATCATTGGACCGGTCGCTGCCGGTGAGATGACCCGGGATCAGGCCGCGGACGCTCTCGATCAATACATCAAAGTACGCCGCCGCCGCTTCCGAAACGTTCCACCGGAGCATTTGTGGTCCCTTGACGACCGGATGGAGCAGGAAGCGTTACGGATGATCCGCAAACGTGCACCATTGACGGCCGGTGAAAAACTACAGCCGAAAGCGATTCCGTTCGAGATGGGCGATACGGTCGAAATGACGGTGACCGAAGTTCAAGAACGTAATGGAAAAGTCAACGTCATCGGGAAAGTCGGTCAAGTGACAGCGAAATTACCGGTCGCGAATCGTCAGGCCGTTAAAAGCAGTAAAACGATGACGGCATGGATCACCGGCATCGAAAAGAAACCAGCCTTGATTCATCTGTCGACGTCCGATTACGGGAAACATCAACCATCTGCGGATGTTACGGAAGCCTATGTCACGGCCGTTGCCGCACTCCGGGAATATTTTGAGACGATGACGGAACCGACGACGGAAGAAGTCGATCTCGCGAAATCATTGTTCCAACGGATGATTCGCCGTGATCAAAATGACTGGTTCACCGTCTATGTCGCAATGGGCCGCCCTCAGCTCGATCATGTCCGGCGCTGGGTCAAAGTCATTCAAATGCTCGGAAAATCATTGCGTGGTGACGAAGAAGCGACGCGTCTGCTTGCGTCCCAGGAAGATCGTTTCTTTAAAGATGCTTTGCTCCGGGCATGCCGGGCGGCTGAAAAAAACTTTTCGACTCCTATGTAAGGCTTTCGACTAGAAGGACGTCTTTTCCTCGTTTATGTTCCCATCATTTTTTAATAACAGTCCCGTTCATCTTTTTTTATGATGGAACGGGACTGTTGTCGTTTCGGCACAAAAAAAGACGGGCGGCATCTGCCGTCCGTCTTCCGAATTATGCGATATCCACTGTTGATTCTAAAGCACGACAGGTCCGGCGCACGGTCGGAAGGAAATCCGTCCGTTTGGCGACTCCGCCTTCAATCAAAAAGTGCTGGACACCTTTCGTCCGCTGTATCGCGGTCAAAACCGTGACCAGCTCGATGAACCAGTTCGAAATCAATTCCACGACCTGTTCATCAAATGCTGCAGCTCCATACACATCATACCCGTTCTCGCAGAGATGGTTCGGGAAACGTTCCTTGAACCGAAAAATCAGTGTAGCCGTCGTCGGAATGTAAAAGTGATCGAAGGCGATCCGTTGTTCTTGATCTGTTTCTTTCTCCGTCAGTCCATCCATCATCAACTTCGGTTGACTCCCGATATTAAGAGTCCAACTTGTTTTCTTTCGTTCACCGGTGGAAGTGATCGTTCGCATGGTTTCGTCCATCTCCTTTGATGTGTAAGCGTTTACCTCTTCATTTTACAAGTCATTCGACGATTCCTGCAACCGTCAATTTCTTAAAAATGAACGATGACTTCATCTGACGTTCAGTCTATCAAATTTTAACCGGTTTGACGATGTCAGTAATTAACAAGACCGTTGCCAGTTCGAAGCCAATTCGACGGCACTCCCCCTTCCTTTTTTGAAACCGGTCAGCGTTCCGTCTTGTGGTGAGACCGCTCTCATCATTGCCCGAGAACAGACTTTACGAAAAAACTATTAGCAGCTAACGAAATGTGATACCATTCAGTGGAATCACAGAAAGAGGAGAGAACAATATGCGAAAAGTTTTTCGATTAAGCATCTTGTTCGTATTGATCGTCCTCATCGGTAGTAGCATCATCTACTGGCAAAACCGGGAACGTGTCCAAAATGAATTGTACCGCACCTATTATGGACAATCCGGTGTCCCAGCCGAGAACATCGACATCTACGAACAAGCCGGTGACCGGTACGGGGTCGATTGGAAGTTGCTTGCCGCGATTCACCGCGTCGAGACGATCTTCTCGAAATCGTCCGCCATGCAGTCTTCGGTCGGCGCAATCGGTCCGTTCCAATTCATGCCAAAAACATGGGTCGGATGGGGATACGAAGGCGGCACGTCACTTGGTGACATCGAGCACGACGGAATCGACCTGACGGATCCGGACGCCATCAAACAATACGGTGGTCTTGGCGTTGATGCAAACGGAGACGGCAAAGCCGATCCGACGGATTTGACGGACAGCGCCCATACGGCAGCCAAGTACCTCAATCAGCATGACGTCACGAAAAGTTCCGATCGAGCGACGCTTGAATCTGCCCTGTTTGAATACAATCGCAGTGAACAGTATGTCAGCGACGTCCTCGACCAATACGATGCCTATCAACAACAAATCGAGCCGATTGATGTGAACGCGCTCGATTTCAAGAAACAGACACTTGCCCAACTCCTTCGCATCAGCTTACGTTTGACCAACTAAAAGGAGGCACCACCATGACACAACCCGATCGTTCGACATTGACGATTGAGGAATCGTCGATTCGCGTCCAAACGACGTTTGACGACGCAAAAACGAAACGCTATTTACGGAGTTACATTTTTGATGATGTTGAAGACGGCACTCATGTCGCCGCTTTGATTTACACGCCGCGGACGACGGATGCCTTTTTATCCGGAACGACGACCCAGCGTGCTTACAACCTAATGAAAAAATACGTCGAGGGTCCGGTCCGTCAGTACGACATCATCAGTTTAATGCCCGATTTGCTCGTCAGTGAGGATTTACCGTTTGCCCAGGCGAGTTTTGATGAACTCAATTACGAGTTCGTCGAACAGACGTTGCGTCACGTCAAGGAAAAGAACGGTGTCGTCTTATGCGGTTGGGGATCACCCGGTCGCTTGATGCACCATTTGCCGGCTTACGAAAAGCTGTTTGAGCAGTATGCCGATATCCTCTATTGTTCCGGCATCACCTCAAAAGGTGAACCGAACCATCTTCGTTTGACCGTCGACGACAGTCCGATGATCACGTATCAGGACATGAAGTTAAAAGCGAAGAAGTTAAAGCGTAAATAATTCTGCTCGTCAGGTGTTCTTCCCGTATGATTGTTGCGGAAGAACACCTTTTTTTCAGACCAACTTTTTCTCATAACTTGCAAAAACGCCATCCATTAAACACGACATGAAAGAAGGTGAGATCCTTTGATATTTTGGGAAGAAGAAGAAAAGCTGACAGTTCCTGCTTTATTTCAAGCGGACATTCATAGGATTCAAACAGAACTTACTGGTCGTTTTCCTGAAGGCTACCTCGAAAAATTATCAGAACAAAACGGAGGATCTGTCGTTTTTAATGCTGTCTCAGTGGATTTTGAAAACACTTGGTCAGAACCCGGCGCTCAACCGTTTTTGCCATTCACTTTCATCCAACCGTTATCTTACGATGTGTACCAATCAAACGTTGGTATTTTACCGGAATGGGATGTAATCGGAAAAAAGATGATTTTTGCCCATGGGGGTGGCAGTTACTTCTATTATTTCAATTTTGAAGACAATGCGCACCAACCGTCCGTCTGGTGTCTGGATATCTCAGTTATTTCTAATCATGTTGTGGCAAACTCCTTTGACGAACTACTGACGAAGTTATCTGTTCAGGAGAGCGAGCCGCTTGATGCAGCTGACGCTTCTGTGAGTTTTTTGACGTTGGCAGAAATTCTCGAACTACTTGATCACGGCGATGAGGATGACACTTTACTTGCCTACTCCCATTGGATGGTGATTGGTCAAGAACCGGAACGATTGGTTCGTGAATTGATGCAACGGATTGAGCAGTGTAATCATGAAGATCAGATTGACAGTTATGCGGGATACCTAGCCGAAACAATGATCAATCATTCAGAAAAACTGCAGACTTCTCTTGAAGACGTCATCGACTTATTGAAGAGCAAACATCTGATTACAGATTTGAGTGATCTTATCGAATGGTTGAATGAAGAACTGTGATGAGAAACGGATCTTGAAGTTTGGTGTAATGCTGATTGACCCATTGATGTTTTCATAAAAAAAGAAGCGATGGACATGTCCACCGCTTCTTTTTGATTTTCGTGAATCCCACTACTCTTCATCCGACTCCTGCAGGGAAAAGCGCAGGCAAGCCTGCGCTGTCAGAGACAAACAAGACCCGGATTCGCGGTTTTGGAAAACTCGCGAATACTGGCTTGTGCCTCGCCTGAGGAAAGCGGATGAAAAGAGAGTGAGGGCTTGCACTACCTTGCTTTGTTTTTAGAACAACATGATTTCAAGCAGGCAGTCGACAAGATCCTTTTCCAGATCAAACGCCTGAAGCTGATGCATCAAGTTGACCGGTTCCAAACGCTGCGACAACAACCGGTACAAGCGGTCCTTCAGATCATAGCCGATCTCCGCCTGATCGAGAAACGTATACAACCGCTCCATCCGGTTATCATTCGTCGACATATCGACTTGAAGCGACAGGACTTGCGTCTCCCCGAGTTCACCAAGTTCAACCGACAACGATTGGGTCTGGTGATCATAACGGCTCGGCAGGACTTCCCCATCTCGGGAAACGTGTCCTTCATTAACACCGCGCAGAATCAGTGTCACCTTACGTTTTTCCGGCAACAGTTCGCGTTTGCCGAACGGCGTCGCGATCGTCAAGGTCCGTGCTGACCAGTCCAGCTCAAATGCCGTTTCGACATTTTCTCCATCCCGGTGTGCGACACCGACGTTATCATCCTCAAATAACGTGAAGCGGTTCGACGCGCCCGGGAAGACGAGCAATTCAAGATGATCCGGATTGTGCAGCGCGTTCGAATGTTCAAGGTGTTGACCAAGCGGAACGATTGCCCCGGCCTTTGCCAGAACTCCTTGATCTTCGAGTTTGCGGAACAACCGCATCTGTTTGCCACCCGTATAGCGGTGACCGGTGAAGAAATCAAACCATTCGCCGTCCGGTAACCAGGCAGTCGTCGCCGCGACATGCAAGTTCGGATTCATCGGTTCGACGATCGGCGTGACCATCAATTCCGTTCCGAAGTAATATTGGTTCGGAACGGCATACGCCAGTTCCTCTTCCGGATGTTCATAGTACATCGGCGAGACGAGCGGCAAACCGTCAAAGTGATTGCGGGCATTCATCGTATAGATGTACGGGACAAGTTGGTGCCGCAGACGCAGGTATTTCTTCATCACCTGTTCCGACTCGACCGAGTACCGCCACGGCTCTTTCCCGTTGAAGATACTCATCGTACTGTGGAGACGCATAATCGGGCTGAAGACACCGTACTGGAGCCAACGCGTCGACAGTTCGTCGTCCTTCTCGCCACGCTGGTGTCCCCCGATATCATGACTCCACCAGCCATAGCCGATGTTTGATGCCGTCGCCGTGAAATACGGTTGGAATTTCAGTGATGCCCACGAAATCAACGTATCTCCTGAGAAACCGACCGGATAGCGGTGACTGCCGGGTCCGGCATACCGTGAGAAGATCAACGGACGGTTGCCGTCCCGCGCGATGTCAAGGGCATGATAATGATTGAGCATCCATAGCGGATCAAGCCCCTTCATCTTCGAGTTCGCGCCTTGCTGCCAGTCGATCCACCAGAAATCAACGCCGTCGGCTTCATGCGGGTGATGCAGTTTCGTAAAATAGTTTTCAATGAAATCGCGATCTGAAAAGTCGAACGGAATCCGGTCTTCCGTATCCGGATCGACCCCCATCGCAACGGCCATCGCCTCATACGCTTCCTCGAATCCACGGACGCCGTCCGCCGGGTGCAGGTTAAGTGTCACCATCCGGTCGTCGTCTTTCAGCCATTGCAGGAATCCTTTTGGATCCGGGAACAGATCGCGGTTCCACGTGTAGCCCGTCCAACCGCTGCCGTACTTCTCCGGAATGTCCGTCACGTGCCAGTCCATGTCGATGACACTGACCGAAAACGGAACGTCTTCCGCTTTGAAACGGTTCATTAAATCCTTGTATTCTTTTTCGTTATAACGCCAGTAGCGGCTCCACCAGTTCCCGAGCACTTGCCGTGGCAACATCGGAGTCGGACCGGTCAACCGGTAAAAGTCTTTTAACGCCTGTTTGTAGTCGTGCCCGTATCCAAAGTAATAGATGTCTTGTGCACCTTCTTGACGCGGTTCAACGAAGTGATCGTCCGTCAAGACGAACGAGGCGGAGTCATCAATTGCCGCGTATCCTTGGCGGGAGATGATTCCTTCTTCCAGCGGAATCGCCCCGTCAGCGTGGTCAAGCGTCCGCGCTGTTCCTTTTAGAGTCCGGAGCGGTCCGCCGTACGTGTAGCGGCTGTAATACGTACTGAAGTTCCCAAGGACGTCGATGTACAGCGTGTTCGACGCAAACGGACCTTTCGTATAGTGCAGGTGGACGTGTTCCGTAATGATTTGCAGTTCGGTTTCGTCTTCGACGATCCGGTAAGAAGGAACCGGAAAATCACGGTACCACACGGTTTGGGTTGGTCGATCCTCGAATTGTCCGTCCGCTGCGTACTCGAGTCGGATGAGACGACTTGTTAAGACGGTGAAGCGATACGTGTCGCCTTGGACAATCGCTTCTGGTCGTGCCACTGGTTTCATGTCTCGGGTATAGAAATGGGATTCGTCAATTGTGCGCATACGGGATCAGGACGCGAACGCCCTTGTCACTTCCTTCCAAAAATGAATGTGCAACCGATTACACTAGTAGTGTATAAAACTTGTTGTTCCCGTTTCAAGTGACAGCTAATCAAAAAGCACCGCCCCCTACAGAAATGAGGACGATGCTGTGAACATTATAACAACGGTGAAATCAGACGCGAAAACGATTCGAAGATTCGGAACCGCATCGGTCGCTTCACATAATTCGCCGAAGACAGCTGGATTGAAACGTCAAAATCATCAATAAAGTCACGCTCAAGCCGGGCGGCACTCTCGGAATCATACATAAATGCCATCAATTCGTAGTTCAAGACGAAACTCCGGATATCCATGTTCGCCGTTCCGACGACGGCAATCTTTCCGTCGACGAGAAACAGTTTGGCATGGACGAAATGACGGTTATACGTATAAATCTTGACACCGTCATTCAACAACGGGCCAAAATAGGATCGCGTGCCGTAGTAAGATGTGAAACTGTCG
This sequence comes from Caryophanales bacterium, assembly GCA_902363455.1. Classification (GTDB taxonomy): domain Bacteria; phylum Bacillota; class Bacilli; order Exiguobacteriales; family Exiguobacteriaceae; genus Exiguobacterium_A. The sequence goes on from CABJAC010000001.1 coordinate 1,471,045, forward strand.
CCTTTACCTGGCGTCAGAATCCGGACATCCAACCCGGCGCGTGCCGCGAGACGAAGTAATGTCATCGTTTCGTTATCCGGAATCAAGTACGGCGTCGAGATCCAGATCGACCGTTGAGCCGAGATGATGGCGGCAATCAGAGCATTCCGGATCGCCGGATCTTTAGATGTCGGTCCGCTCGTCACGACCTGTACCGCACCGTCCGACTCGACATCATGTTTCGGGAAGTAATGGTGTATCGCTTCGTCACCGGCAAACGTCTCCCACGTGTCATTGCCTTCGAGGTGCGCATACAACCAATCATCGAGGAACGTCGCCTGCAATTCCTTGACCGCCCGCCCTTCCAAACGGAGATGCGTGTCACGCCAAAAACCAAACTTCTTACTTTTGCCGTCGTATTCATCACCGACGTTTAGTCCACCGGTAAAGCCTACTTTCCCGTCGACGACGACGATTTTCCGGTGATTGCGGAAGTTGGCCGTAAAGATGAACAACGGACTCGAAATCGGGTCATACGCCGCAATCTTCGCCCCGGCTTCCCGGAGCGGTTTCAAAAACCCTTCTCCGAGCATATAGCTGCCGAGTCCGTCAAACATGAACCGGACTTCGACGCCGGCGTTCAAACGCTCGATCAATGCTTCCCGGATCGCTTGACCGGTCTCGTCGTTGCGGTAAATGTAGTACTGAATGTGGACATGATGTTCGGCAGAACGAATCGCCCGAAGGATTTCCGGAAACGTCTCGCTACCGTTCGTCAGGATTTGACTCGCCGTGTGGACATCCACCCCGCCGCCACCGAAGTTGCGGATCGTGTTGGCAAGTTTCAAATGATTTGGTGGCAACTCGCTGACGGCAAGCGACCGGACCGGACGAATCGCCTGTTTCAGCAAGGTCCGCTCGTCATGCGACCGCCGGTTCCGGCGCCGGCGACGCGGATTTCGCCCAAACATCATCCAGATGATGACACCTAGAATCGGTAAGAAGATCAAAACTAAAAACCAGGCAATCGTCGATTCCGCTGTCCGGTTCTCGATGAAGATGATCATGATGACGGCAAGTGGTACGACGGTCGCGGAAATCGTCAGGACATAAAACAGGTAGCCTAATTGATATAGCCCCCAAATGATTCCCCCTGCGACTAAAAACACGAGCGCGAACTGTAAAATCCGATTGCGCACTAGACTTCCTCCTCTGCAACATACTCTATTGTTCTATTTCCCTGTCTCCTTTAAAAATATAGCAAAAAAAGAAACCACAGATGTGATTTCTTTAAAAGTTGACCTATTTTGGAAAATTCATGTCGTACATCTCGCGACCCGGAATCGGATCACTCAAGCTGGCCCAATCCGTTTCGTCTTTCTGGACGAGGCAGGCGTCGAACTTCGCTTCGAGTGTCTGTTGATCAAAACCGATGCCGATCAAGACCAGTTCCGTCCGGCGATCGTTGATACTTTCGAAACGACCGGCATATTCCATGTTCGACGCATATCCCGCTTGATGGAACAGCAAAGCGATTTCCGGACGGGTCGCCAGATACAAAAAGCCTTTGGCGCGGACAACTTCTTCCGGCCACGCCTCAATCAAGGCCAGCAACCGTTCCGGGTGAAACGGAACATCCCGTTTGTAAACGAACGAACTGATTCCGTACTCTTCCGTTTCCGGAATATGTTCCTCGGCATTCAGCTCGCGAATCCAACCGGCACTCGCCGCCGCCTGTTCGAAATCAAACAGATCGACGTCCAGAATCTCGGCCGGATCAACCTGCCCGTGTGTCGTCTCGATCAGTTTGGCAATCGGATTCAATGCCTTCAAATAGCCGATGACATCGTGCTTTTCGTCCTCCGTCAACCGGTCGATCTTGTTCAATAAAATGATATCGGCGAACTCGACCTGATCGACCAGCAGATCCACGACTTCACGGACGTCCGTCTCGTCGACCGCCTGTTGCCGTTCAATCAGGGATTCACCGGATTCAAAGTCCTTCAAGAACCGATAGCCGTCGATGACCGTCACCATCGCATTGATTTTCGTCGTTTCCGTCAAATCAATCTGACTGTCTTCATCGAGGTATGTAAAGGTTTGCGCAACCGGAATCGGCTCCGAGATGCCACTCGATTCGATGACGATGCCGTCGATATTACCTTGATCGACCAGACGCCGGACTTCTAGCAATAAATCATCTCGTAACGTACAGCAGATGCAACCGTTCGATAACGTGACAAACGATTCTTCTGTGCGCGAGAAGCCGCCTTGCTCGATCAATGTTGCATCGATGTTGACTTCGCTCATATCGTTGACGATGATGGCAAGTTTTCGTCCTTGCCGGTTGTTCAGTAAATGGTTCAATACCGTCGTCTTACCGGAACCGAGATAACCGGACAGGACAGTGATGGGAATCGGATGCATAGAAAAAACTCCTTTTTAGTCAAATCGTAATCATTACGTTTTAAATAGTAATCGTTCCGATTTATCCTGTCAACTGATTTTGTCCCGATAAAAAAGCTTTCCCCGTTCCGGTCTGTGATACCGGGTAGGAAAAAGCCTATCGTGTAATGATGATTTGTGTCGCTTACTCAAAAAACGAGGTCCGCATCAACCGGACGATTGTTCCCGCCGCCTCCTGAGAAAATCCGGCAATCGTATAATGATTCGTTTTTGGAATCACATGGAACATTGCATTCGGTAAACTGCGGGCAAACCGTTCATGCGCGGCATTGATCCGTTTCGTCAGCTCCGGATGCAACCATTTCTCCGGCATTCCGCCGGCCCAGTCCGATGCCGATAACACCAGGACCGGCGGCGTAATATGCTCAACGACCTCTAAGACGTGCTGATTGTTTGCCTCAACCGCCTGCCATTCGTCCAGTGTCCCCCGCCAATGATTTTTCCGAGCCATGTTCCGCCACATCGGCACCCGGTCCGCTTCCGGCAGACTCGTGAACATCCGCGCGCCGAGATTATCGGGGATCAACCAAGCGATGGGTCGAACATGACTGAGTCCATACAAAAAGCGGTTCCATTCCTCTTGCGTCCGTTCGTACCAGTTTGGCAATTCCGCATCGACTTCCGGATGCGACGGGTCCAGTAAAACAATCCCTGCTGTGTCGTCCGGTCGACGGCGTCCGAGTTCAAGTGAGATGTATGCGCCGAGTGAGTGTCCGATGAAGACGAACGGTCCGCGAATCGCCAGCAGATCAAGGACCCGCTCCAGTTCGTCCGCTTGTTGCGTAAATAATCGTTTCGTTTTACCGCGCGTCGATTTTCCGTACCCGAGCCGCGAGTATTCAAAGACCCGTCCCTGTTTTAACAGTTCTCCGCGGAGCCATCCCCATTGATAATGGCTCGACATCATGCCGTGATCAAGGATGAACGTCACATTTCCCGTCCCCGTTAATCGTGTATCAAATCGCCCGTCCGCTGTATCCACAATTCTTTCCATTTCAATCCTCTCCTATTCAAACAAATCCAACTTGATGTCATAACCAAGCAGGTTTAAGTAATCAAACAATTGTGACCGGTGATGATACAAATGAACGGCTGCTTCCAGTAACCAGCCGGTCGAGCTGTCAGTCACTCCCCAATAGGTCGTTTTCGTTGAGAAACCGGTCGCAGATCGGTCTTGATAATACTGCCACGATTGTTCCAGCCGGTCGACAAGTTGGTCAGGCGGTACCGGGATGGCATAAAATTGAGCCATTTCGTCTGCCGTCCCTCCCGTTGCTATCCGTAGATCGGCTTCGAGCAAAACCGCCAGATGGACCGCCACTTCATACACCGACCGCTTCCCGGGAACCGGTCGTTTGTCCCAGTCCTCCGACCGAATTAATCGGATCAGACTACGTGTCGTCCGGACCCCGACACGAACATGCCGGTCAAGTGCCTCCTGCCAGTCATTCATGCAACCACCAGGCAAATGCCCGTTGCTCCATCTCTTTAACAAAAGTGTCCTTTCCGGCAATGTAGGCACTGATGTCTTCCGGATGATGGTTCGCCAGTTGCTCTTTGATTGTACTGTATGCTTCGACTTCCTGCGGGTGTTCCCGCAAGTAATCACGAAAGACAACGTGACGGGTAATTTCCGGATTCCCGCTCGCATAAAGATGAACATGATGTGTCCGGTGATCTCCGCCTTTGCGGTAATACCGACGACCCGGCATTCCGAATTCGCCTTTGACTTCGTAACCGATGGCTTCCATTGCCGCATTATAGGTTTCGATGCCTTCGAGCGAGTCGACGACCGGCAGGATATCCAAAATCGGTTTTGCTGACAATCCCGGAACCGACGTGCTGCCGATATGGTGAACCGTGAGCAGACGTTCCGCGAAGATTGTTTCCAGCCGGTCCGCTTCCTGCTTAAACGCTTCCGACCACGATGCTTGATACGGTGTGACGATGACTTGTCTCATTCAAATCTCTCCCCTCGTCTGTAGTATGCCAGTTTTTTCCCAAAAACTAAAACGACTCCTCATATGAGAAGCCGTTTTACTGCATTATTTTTTCGTGATGAAGTAACGTGATTGATCGAGACGGTCAGATGCTGTATAGATATTCATCTTGTATGAACCCGTCTCAAGACCGGTCCGCATCTTCAAGACATAGTTACCGTGGTTGTCGGCAACGTCTTGCGCAATCAATTTGTAGCCGTTGCTTGTTTTTTCGAACAAACGGACGATTTGACGTTTTTCGACTTTACCCGTCAACGTCTTTTTGCCTGTCCATTGTTTGACCGGATACGTATTTTTGATCGTAAACGATGCTTTTTTCGTAAATTTGTTTGAGATATCTGTCGACTTCACCGTATACGTACCGATCTTCAAGCCGTCTTTAACCGGAATCTTGAAGCCGCTTGCCGTCGTCTTCGCTTTGGCGATTTTCGTCGAACCTTTGTAAAGCGTGACATCCAGCCCTTCTGTTGCTTTTCCTGTTAGGACTGTCGAACCGTAAACAGCTGACTTTTTATCGATGGCAGGTGTCGCGACGACGCCCGTTCCGACCGTAATCGTTTTTTCAGTTTTCATGAATCCGAGTTCTGAAACGACTGTCAGCTTGTCACGCAGTTTGACCGGACGAACCGTGACCGCATACTTGCCCTTTTGATCCGTTGTCGCTGTACCGAGGACCGTCGTCCCGCGTTTCACCGTCACTTTTGCACCTGCGACGGCTGTTCCTGTCACTGTTTTTGCTCCCGGTTTGACGGCACTGACACTAACGTTGAAGTTTTTCATTGGCACGTCTAACTTAAATTTCAAGAATGAACCTGTCTCACCAGCCCGTTTGACACCTGTGTTCGTGATGCCTTCATACCGTTTCGTGTAGTCCGCTGCTGCTTCTGCTGAATCAAAGTCGACCGTGACCGGTTTGCTCGCGACAAGTGACCAGTTATCATCCGCTTGATAGTTGACCGGTTGTTTTGCTTTGATGAAGTCCGAGATAACGTTTCGCGTTTCATACGCTGACTTGTAGACGATGTTCTTTCCGCCGCCGAGACCCGGGAAGCTGGCGCTGCCGGCACGGTAGTTGTTGGTTGCGACGAGGAATTCTTGATCGTTTTTGATTGCCTTGCCTTGGTACTTGATGTTTTGGACACGATTCGCCGTTTCATTAACGACGACGCCGTTGAAGTCATACTTCGCCGGTTTCGTGATATCGATTTCGTACGTCAAGCCGTCCAAAATATCAAAGTTATAGCTGCGGAAGTCTTTGTTCAGCAAGTCTGTTTTTGCATCCGTCACTTCATTGAATTGACCGGCTGACATTTCGAGCCAGTTCTTGACGTCAGATCCTGTGACTTTGACGACTTCAAGCGTGTTCGGATAAACATAAAGATCGGCAACATTCTTCAAGGCAATCGGACCTTTTTTGATTAACGTATAGTCAGACGCATTGACTTGGTTCCGGCCGCCTGTTTTGAACGGTGCACCGGCAGACAGGAGTGGCAAATCTTTATACTGTGCGAGATCCGCATTGTCTTTTAGTTGTTTCTCGACGTACCATTTTTGCGCGTTCGTGACAAACTGGACAGAATCATCATCTTTGACGAGGGCAAAGAAGCTTTGGATATCGTCGTTGATCGTTCCGACTTGCTGACGGATGTAGGCAAGTGTTCCGGCATGCGCCTTTTCAATCAACTTGACGGCACCGGCATCTGCTGTCGTCTCTTTTGTGACGTCCGCCAGTTTCGCAGCCGATGTATCGACGACCCATTTATCGCCGTCTTGTTTTAACTGCAAATCGATCACACCGACGTTTTTCCCTTGCGTGTTCGCCATGACGACCGGTTTGCCGTTGATGAGACCGTTTGCTGCATCGACGTTCGGCAATTTATTAAATGCCGAATCTGTTGCCGGGAACTTTCCGTGCTGGTGACCGGTCATCAAAACATCGATGTCGGCGATTTTTGTCAGCGCATAACCGACGTTCTCGTCGCCGTCTTTTTGGTCCGTCGTATCCCCGATTCCCGTGTGTCCGAGTGCGACGACGACGTCTGCACCGGCGTCTTTTAATTTCTTCGCTGTTGCTTTGGCCGTCGGAATGATATCTTCGGCCGTGACTTTCCCGGTCAGGTTGCCGGCATCCCACGCCATGATTTGTGGTGTGACGACTCCAAAGACACCAACCTTGACCGTTTTCATCTGACCGTTTTGATCCTTGACTTGGCGTTCGATGATTTGATAATCTTTGCCGTCTTCATTGTAGTCCGAGACGATCGGTTTTTTCGTGACGGCATCGAGGACGTTCGAGTTCACGAACTTGATTTCGCCTTTAGACGCACCCATCGCATTTTTCAAGAAGTCGAGTCCGAAGTTGAACTCGTGGTTCCCGAGGGTGACGGCGTCATAACCGAGGTATTCCATCAACTCATACATCGGATGTTTGCCTTTGTTGCCTTTGTCGTATTCGTTTTTGACGTAGTCGCCAAACGGTGTCCCTTGCAGTGTATCTCCGTTATCAAACAGGAAGCTGTTTGATTCCCCGACGACGTTCTGCTCTTGTTTGATGACGGTCGCTGCTTTGACAAGTCCAATCGACTCATCCTGCGCATCCTTGAAATAATCGTAGTTCATTGAGTTTGTATGTAAATCAGTGGTCTCTAAAAAACGAAGTTTGACGACGCTGTTGTCGGCGGCGAGTGTCTTGACTTGAATGACGGGCGCAAGCATCGGTGCGATCAACGTGCTGGCAATGACGATTTTCGTGACTTGTTTCATCTGATTTCCCCCTAAGTATAAATGACTGCTCAACTAATTTAACACGCTTTCATTGTAGCTTATAGTCTCATCGAATAGGTCGGACATCCGTCTTATTTAATCTACTTAACTAATTCCAAATACTGGCTTTACAAACTTCATTTAGACTTAATCTTTTTAAAAGAATCATCGTATTTTTTGCAGTGAACAGCAGTTTTCCTCTCTATTTGAAAAATAAAACAACTTACGCCATACTTCTGTTAGGAAATGACAACTCACTTCAGTACATATCAGATATATTAAGATTCTCGGCGAAGGAGATTTCAATTATGAAAAATACTCAGCTTCATCCATCCATTCCCCAATTAGAACGGGATATCGAACGTATGGATCAACATATCCTTGATTTGACCGCGCACATAGAGACGCTGGAAAATCTTTTAATGAGGATGATCGAGCAAAAAGCATATACTCCGGATCTACTCACCTCTATTGACTATGTGATGCTCAAACGCAACGCTTCTTCCACAGCAGTTTTACAACTTCCTTTGTTTTTAATACGGATTCAAAAAGACTATCAATTTTCAGGCATCATTCCCACCTTGACTCATTTCCATTCTGAGTTGCTAACCACTTTATCGATTGATGAAAAGGAACAAGAGAACTATCCGATTGAGATTTCAAAACAATTGATTCATGAGAAATTGAAATCAGGAGTATTTGATGTCGGAGAAAAAATTCTGAACAATCAATAGGTCGAAACTAAAAAAAGAGCACAGATTCTTTCGACTGTGCCCTTCTCATTACATAGCTATTCTTAAACCGATCATTCTTTATTTATGAAACAGTTGGTTTTCGTTTGATGACAAAGCCGATTAATCCGGCAATCAACGCCATACCGGCTGCATAGAGCGGTGTCAGTCCAACCGGTTGTTGCGTAAACTGCAGTAAGGCTTCATTCCGCCAGGCGACCGTAAAGTTTGCCGTCGTCGCTTGAGCGACAAGGAAACTCGTGATGCCGACCAGAACCGCAAAGACAATCGGATCAAGAATCGTCCGGAACGCACGGATACTGACGAGTAGATACAAAACAAACGGAATCAAGATCAAGACCCAGTAAGCACTTTCCGAATCAATCGGCTCCGGTACGGATCCGGCTGATTCCGCATCGAGCGCCTGAATCGTCTGGCGGGCAATGCCGTAATCAACCGGTTCAAGATTCAGTTGGGTATCCGACAAATCGGGTCGTTCGCCGCCGAGGATCGTCAGCAGTTGTTCCGTCACCCGGTCGGTGTCCACTTCCGCCAGGACATCCTCAATCGATTGATTTAATTTGCCGGTTGATGTCTCCCCGTTCAGCATCGTCACCGGTACATCGACATCTGCTCCGAGAACGTTCGCTTTATAGGAAATCTGTCCGCCGTGCAACAAGTCGTACATGCCGCCGCTTCCGGCATCGAGACTCGCGACCGTCAAAGCCGTCCGAAGCATTGAATCTCCGTTGTATTTGGTTTCATCCGTCACAACGAGATACAGCTGGAGACAACTCGCAAATACCAATACGAGCAGGCTGCCCCGGGCTGCCGCCGACAAACCGGATAACCCTCGCGGATAGAGCGCCAGAAAACTTAAACCAATCACGATCCCAAGTGCCAGCAAGCCTTGTGTCAACACACCGCCTTGGAACGATAAAAAGGAAATCGATTCACTGCGCTGGACAAGAAAGAACCAACCGATCCAGACCGTCACCAAAAAACTGACGGATCGGACTGTCCATCCGAGCCGGTTTGCTTTGATCCGCATCATTAAAAAGAGAATAAAAACAAATACGATCCCAAACACCGACAACAACAGTGATCCATAGGTGGCGTCGAATGTCAGCGGGGACAAGACTTGATTCAAATCAATCCCAAAGATCGATAACACATCTCCGGCTGAACTCGCCCCGAGCACTTGGTTGATGATTGCTTCCCGGACGGCACCCGGCATCGTCACGTCCAGTCCACCGACGAATAACAGCATCAGCGTGACCGTCACGTCGCTGCTGCCCCAGGTGACGCCTGCATCCTGCATTTGTTCGACGAGCGACTGGTAATCACCCGAGGATTCGATTTGTCCGGTCACAAGTGTCATCAGACCATATAAGACGGCAAAGAAAATTAGACCAAATCCAATCCCGAACACGAGATCCATAATCGAAAAGCGCCGGTTGCGCCGCTCTTGTCGTTGCTCCATCCTCAATCCCTCCTTTTCCTTTGTTTGATTATTCCTGTTCTATGCCGTTCAGAAACGCCGGTCGCCTAATTTCAATGACTTCTGGTCATTTCTGTACGATATACTCTAATTATAACCAAAACTGTATGGAAGAGGGATTTTGATTCCATGAGGAGGAACGGCGTGACAACAGAAGCAAATCAAACACTTTTTGAGAACATCATCAAGCAATCAAAACTTGGTCAGCTGCTTACGAAACCGACAGTACTGTCCGGTGGTCTTTTGCATCAGACGAACCAAATTCAGACAACGACCGGGATGTAAACGCAGGACTAAATCTTTAACAAGAAGCCGAACGTATCTTAGCTTCTTCGACCGTCGGGACGACGGGGCTAGCCTGATAAAGTTTCGACCGTCAAGTCGGATAACTCAGGAATCCTCCACCTCTAAGCAAAGCGTAGGTGGAGGTAGTTCAATGGAGTGTCGTTTTCCATCAAATCAGGAGTTAGATTCGTTTTTAACGGAATTGAATGAGCATGTGAATTATCAGTTATCGATTGTAATTAATAAATGAGCGAATACTACTTCACGATTATGAACACACGAAAGCCTTGCCTCCGTTAACCGGAAGCAAGGCTCTTTTCAATTGCCATGGTATTTTTCTCTCTATTTAAATACCTTCTTAAATACCTTCGTAAGCAAATTCCATGATTTGACGGAGTTCCGTCACGAGCGGCATTTTCGGATTCGCCGTTGTACATTGATCCTCAAACGCGTCGACGGCCATCTTGTCGAGTTTCGCCTCAAAGTCGGCTTTTTTGATGCCTTGGGCTTTAAACGACATCTTGATGTTGAGGCGTTGTCCGAGCTCACTGACGGCTTGGATGAACGACTCGACACCTTGTTCCGTCGTTGCTGCCGGCAGACCGAGGTAACGCGCGATTTCGGCATACCGTTCATCCGCAATAAACGATTCGTATTTCGGGAAGGCTGCCAGTTTTGTTGGTTTTGTTGCATTGTATCGGATGACGTGCGGCATCAGAATCGCATTTGTCCGACCGTGTGGTGTGTGGAACTCCCCACCGATTTTGTGCGCGATCGAGTGGTTGATGCCGAGGAAGGCATTCGCAAACGCCATTCCGGCCATCGTTGAGGCATTGTGGACTTTTTCGCGTGCTTCGGCATCTGAACCGTTATCGTAAGCACGTGGCAAGTACTCAAAGATCATCTTGATTGCTTTTAACGCCAGTCCATCCGTATAGTCGTTCGCAAGGACAGAGACGAACGCTTCTGTTGCGTGTGTCAAAACGTCCATCCCTGTATCCGCCGTGATAGAGGCAGGCACCGTCATGACGAACTCCGGATCGACGATGGCAACGTCTGGTGTCAATGCATAGTCAGCAATCGGATACTTAACGTTTTTCTCTTTGTCGGTGATGACGGTGAACGGTGTGACTTCTGATCCCGTACCGGATGTTGTCGGAATGGCAACGAATTTCGCTTTGTTACCGAGTTCCGGGAATTTATAGGCCCGTTTGCGGATATCCATGAACTTTTGACGGAGGTTCGAGAACGTTTCGTTTGGCTGCTCGTAGAATAACCACATGCCTTTCGCAGCATCCATCGCCGATCCGCCACCGAGGGCGATAATCAAGTCCGGTTTAAAATCACGCATTGCTTGGGCACCGACTTGAACAGTCGTCACGGATGGATCCGGTTCGACTTGGTCAAAGATCCGGTAGCTGACGCCGGCCGGCAAGTTACGGATGACTTTGTCGGCATAACCGAACTCAACCATCGATTGATCGGTGACGATCAACGCCCGAGAAACATTTTGAATCGATTTCAAGTATTGAACCGAGTTTTTTTCAAAGAAAATCTTTTCCGGTACTTTGAACCACTGCATGTTCACGCGTCGTCTCGCCACCTTCTTGACATTGAGTAGATGTTTCGCCGTTACGTTTTCTGAAACCGAGTTTTTCCCGTATGATCCGCAACCGAGTGTCAACGATGGTGTCAATTCGTTGTAGAGATCGCCGATTCCGCCGTGTGCCGACGGACTGTTGACGAGAATACGGCAGGCTTTCATCCGGAGACCAAATGCCGTCATCAACTCATCGTTTGTTGTATGAATGACGGCCGTATGACCAAGTCCGCCGATTTCAAGCATGCGTTCTGCGACGTGGAAAGCATCATTCGTTGAGGCGACACTGTACGCACCGAGGACAGGACTTAATTTTTCGTGTGACAACGGTTCTTCCGCCCCGACTTTTTCGAGTTCCGCAACTAGCATGACCGTGTTACTCGGAACGTCGATGCCGGCTTTTGCTGCGATCCAGGTCGCCGGTTTCCCGACGATGTCCGCATTGACGGCACATGTATCGGTTTTGATGACCAGTGCTTCCAGACGTTTTTTCTCGTCCGGTGTACAGAAGTAGCAACCGAGTGCTTCCATTTCTGCCCGCACTTCGGCATAAATCTCTTGATCGACGATGACCGCTTGCTCAGACGCACAAATCATTCCGTTATCAAATGTTTTTGAGAGAACCAAATCACTGACGGCGCGTTTGATTTTAGCTGTTTTTTCGATGTAACACGGTACGTTACCCGGTCCGACACCAAGCGCTGGTTTTCCGGTCGAGTACGCCGATTTGACCATGCCGGCTCCGCCTGTCGCAAGGACCATCGCGATATCGGTATGATTCATCAAGACTTTCGTTGCTTCGAGTGACGGTTGTTCGACCCACTGGATACAATCTTTTGGTGCACCCGCTTTGACGGCCGCATCGCGTAATGTTTTCGCTGCTTCGAGTGAACAGTTTTGTGCGGACGGATGGAAGGCGAAGACGATCGGGTTACGCGTCTTGATCGCAATCAACGCTTTGAACATCGTCGTTGATGTCGGATTCGTCACTGGTGTGACGCCACAGACGACACCGACCGGTTCCGCGATATAGGTGATGCCATTTTGGACGTCTTCTTCTAAAATCCCGACCGTTTTTTCATTCCGAAGACTATTATAGATGTATTCTGTAGCGAACATGTTTTTGATCATTTTATCTTCAAAGACACCGCGTCCTGTCTCTTCGACCGCGAGACGTGCCAGTTCGACGTGACGTTCCAGACCGGCGAGCGCCATGTCCCGAACGATCGTATCGATTTTCGTTTGATCAAATGTCAGTAATTCTTGAAGTGCCGTTTGACCTTTCGCGACGATTTGATTGATTGCTTGTTCGACAGGTGAGACATCTTGTTTGATTTTTTCTTTGACAGCCATGTTAGGTTTCCTCCCTATTTTGGAACGAATCTGAGTCTGCATTTCCCTACAGCATGTTAGGAATGCCAAGCTGATTTCGAATAGTTTGTGCTTTCCTTCACAAATCAATCATACCGTCTTTTTCTCCATTTGTGCATGACTATCCTGTGAACTATTTCACACCAATGAGAGCGTTTTCAACGAATCCATCCGTTCTGACGCAAGGATTCTCTTTTTTGTCCCGCCCCTGTGACAACTGTCACAGCAAATCATGAATCTGCTTGTCTGACCAATCGTTCATCGTGTACGCTAGAAATAGTTCCATCATTCATTTGTCTTAAAGGAGGAAGTATCATGTCAGTCGTTAATCAAATGCTTGCGTTTAATCAACAGTTCGTCGAAGAGAAACAATACGAACCATTCATCTCGGATAAGTTCCCGGATAAGAAGGTTGTGATTCTGACCTGTATGGATGCACGTTTGACGGAGCTCCTTCCCCACGCGCTTGGTCTGAAAAACGGTGATGCCAAAATCATCAAGAATGCCGGGGCCGTCCTGTCCCATCCATTCGGATCTGTCATGCGGTCAATTCTCGTCGCTCTCTACGCCCTCGGCGCGGAAGAAGTCATTGTCATCGGACATCATGACTGCGGCATGAGTACGATCGATCCGGCGAAGATGATTGCGGAGATGCAAGACCGTGGCATCAACGAACAAGTCCTGCACACACTCGATGCTTCCGGCGTCGACTTGAAGCAATGGTTACGCGGCTTCACATCCGTCGAAGAAAACGTCGGTCACTCGGTTGGATTGATCAAAAACCACCCGTTGTTGCCACCAGGTACGGAAGTGCACGGACTCGTCATCGATCCGGGAACAGGAAAACTTGATCAAGTCGATTGCTGAATCGCTCTTTAATGTAGAAGAAAGGTATGACCTGCCTCGATTTGACGCCGGTCATACCTTTTTGTGTTTTTTTCTTGACAGTCAAAAGAACGGTCTGTATGATACTTTAGTATAGTACAGTGATACCAAAAGAAAGTGTGGTTTTAAAATGTTTAATGCAGTCATCATTGCCGTTGTTTTATTATTTGCTTTAGCGATCTTCCGCGTCCATATCGTACTCGCGATGGTCCTGAGTGCCATCGTCGGTGGAGTGGTCGGCGGACTCAGTTTAACGAAGACGATCGAGACGTTTGCCGGCGGGCTCGGCGCTGGAGCCGAAATCGCCCTCAGCTATGCCTTGCTTGGTGCATTCGCCGTCGCCTTGTCGAAAACCGGTTTGCCGGATGCATTGGCTCATGCCTTAATCACCCGTTCGAAGCGAACGGCTGACGCCGCATCGGTCAAAAAATTAAAAGGGTTCATCACCTTCGCGATTTTGTTACTGGCGATCAGTTCACAAAACGTCTTGCCGATCCACATCGCCTTCATCCCGATCATCATTCCACCGTTACTCGGCTTGTTTAATGAAATGAAGATTGACCGTCGTTTGATGGCAATCGTCATGACATTTGGTCTCGTCACACCGTACATGTTCTTGCCGGTCGGATTCGGGGATATCTTCTTGAATCAGATTTTGTTAAAGAACATCGAAGATAACGGAATGAATATCGCCGGTGCTTCCGTCATCCAAGCGATGGCGATTCCTGCACTCGGAATGCTCGTTGGTCTGTTGATCGGTCTTTATAACTACCGTAAGCCGCGGGAGTACGAAATGCGCAACATCGCACCGGACGATTACGAAATTCCGGTCATCACGAAAACGAAGTTGTTCCTCAGCGGACTCGTCGTTCTCGCGACACTGGCTGTCCAACTGACGACCGAATCAATGATCATTGCGGCAACGACAGGACTTGTCTTGTTCCTCGTCCTTCGCCTTGTCCGCTTCAGTGAAGCAGACGATGTCATCACACGCGGTATGCGGATGATGTCATTTATCGGTTTCGTCATGATTTCAGCAAACGGATTCTCCAATGTCCTGCGCGAGACGGGTGACATCAACCCACTCGTCGAGAATTCCAAATCGTTAATGGGGGATTCGCAACTCGTTGCCGCCTTCGTCATGCTGTTGATTGGTCTCCTCGTCACGATGGGGATCGGCTCAAGCTTCTCGACGGTTCCGGTCATCGCTGCCATCTTCGTGCCACTCTGCATGCAGTACGGATTCAGCTTGGAAGCGACGATCGCCATCATCGGAACAGCCGGTGCGCTCGGAGATGCCGGAAGCCCGGCTTCCGACTCAACGCTTGGTCCGACAAGTGGATTGAATGCGGATGGTCAACACGATCACATGCGTGAAACGGTCATCCCGACGTTCCTGCACTACAACATTCCACTGTTAATTTTCGGAACGATTGCTGCCGTCGTCTTGTAAGCGATCAAAAAAACGATCAAGAACCAACGTCTCGACGGGCGTTGGTTCTTTTTTTAGCGCGAGGTCGTTTGTCTCAAATCATTGTGGGACGCTTGTTCACGTGTATTCAAAGATGCGACTGGCATATTTGTTTAATCCGTTTGATGAATTGTTCTTCCATTTTCCGACTTTCTTCTCTAATATAAAAGAATGAAGTGCAGTTGAAGGAGTGTTCCATGTGTTATCTCAAGTTGTCAATAACGTTTTATTGTATCTCGCTGATTTAGGTTATTTCGGAATCGCGCTAGGCTTGATGATTGAAATCATTCCGAGTGAAATCGTTTTGTCCTATGGCGGATTTATGATTTCCCAAGGAACAATCAATTGGCCGCTCGCTATTGTTGCTGCCGTCATTGGTGGTCTATTCTCACAATTATTTTTATACTGGTTCGCCCGTTACGGAGGTCGACCATTAATTTTGAAATATGGAAAGTACGTTTTGATTACGGAACACCATCTCGATCTCGCAGAACGCTGGTTTTTGAAATATGGACAAGGTGTCATTTTTGGTGCCCGTTTCATTCCAGTCGTCCGTCATGCCATTTCAATTCCGGCTGGTCTTGCGAAAATGGATCAAACGAAATTTTCACTCTATACCATTCTCGCTATCATTCCGTGGTCAATCCTTTTCCTATACCTCGGAGAAACGCTTGGCACGAATTGGCGTTCCATCAAAGAGGTCGCCGCCCCTTATACGAATGGTGTATTAATTGCTGCTGTCGTCATGATTATTTTGTATGTCGTCCTAAAAAAACGTCAACGCACCACTTAATTCAAGCTTTGCAGTCTGCCCACCGCGGCAGACTCTTTTTAAAAAGGAGCGACTTATCTTGGATACTTCCAACACATTAAAAATTCACCTAGATCGCGTTACCGCATCTCAAGTTACCGGAAAACACGTTGCCACCGGATTGACGATTTCAGGACAAATCATGATGATTGAAGAAATTTACGATATAAAACGCCATCGAAATGTTCTGCATGTTCATCGCCTGCACGACCAATGGCGGACAACAACAATCGTCGCTCAAGCCGAAACGGAATTCAGTTATGTCGACTCATTTTCCGACGGACGGATTTTGCTCGTCGCTTCCCGTTGTGATGACGACATCGACGGCTCTTGGTTACCAAACGCGTTCATTTACGATCAATCCGGTCTTCTCCTCGACAGTTATTGTCTTGATGACGGAATTCAAAACGTCCATATTGATGAAAAAAATCAGATTTGGGTCAGTTACTTTGATGAAGGTGTGTTTGCCGATCTGGCGACGAATTCAATTGGTTCCTTTGGACTTGCTGTATTTAATGAGTTTGGACAAGTGGTCTTTAAGAACAAAGAGTATCCGATCGATGATTGTTATGCGCTGAATGTCTGTGCGTCAGACGATGCCTGGTTCTTTTACCATCCGGATTACCGGATCGTTCACTTTTATAAAGGCAACAGCACAAGTTACCAAGTCCCACTGCGCCACTTCTCGGACTTCATCGTGCAAGGCGAATCTTTGATTTCAACAGACAATGAACATACGTATTTGTTACAGCAAGAAGGAGATACGTATGTCGAGAAAGCCCGCATCTTATTTGAATCGGAAAAAGGATCGTTGCTTCAAGGTACCATCAAAATGCGTCAGAACCGAATCGTCCTCTCTACCGATACCCGTCTTTATGCCGGAACGTTCTCGGATTTCATTCCAGAATAACCAATCGCCGAACCCCTTCATTTTGAAGCGGTTCTTTTTTCATTTCCTTTCATTTTCAGCAAAAAAAAACAATGACATTTTCAGAAAAAGCTTTCTATTCTCTTTTTTAAGATAGTATACTCATGTTTATAGCGTTTCGAACTTGTCTGACAAGTTCAGGATTTATTCATTTTTTGGTACATGGGGGTACTTATGGAATCGAACTTAAAGCGGGAACTGACAGCACGACAAGTACAAATGATTGCCTTAGGGGGAACCATCGGAGTGGGTCTATTTCTTGGATCGTCGAGTACGATTGCTTGGACCGGACCATCCGTCATTTTGGCCTACATGTTGGCAGGTGTCTTCATCTTTTTGATCATGCGGGCTTTAGGCGAGATGGTCTACACCCATCCACATACAGGATCGTATGCCAAGTTTGCCAATGATTACATTCATCCGGCAGCCGGCTTCATGACAGCGAGCAGCAATATCTTCAACTGGGTCATCGTCGGCATGAGTGAAGTCATTGCCGTCGGTGCCTACATGCGGTTTTGGTGGCCGGATTTACCGACCTGGATTCCGGGAGTCGTCGTCATCGTCATTTTGACACTGGCAAATCTTGCATCGGTCAAAATGTTCGGTGAACTCGAGTTTTGGTTTGCATCCGTCAAAGTCATTACGATTATTCTGATGATCATTGCCGGTCTCGGAATCATCCTGTTTGGTTTCGGGAACGACGGGGCGCCGATCGGTTTCTCAAATCTTTGGTCGCACGGCGGCTTCTTCACGAACGGCTTCAGCGGCTTCTTCTTTGCCCTTTCGATCGTCTTTGCATCTTACATCGGTGTCGAATTGATCGGCGTAACCGCCGGAGAGACAAAGGATCCGGAAACGAATATCACCCGCGCCATCAACGGTGTTATTTGGCGGATCTTAATTTTCTATGTCGGAGCGATTTTCATCATCGTCACCGTCTATCCGTGGGATCAGCTCGCGGATATCGGCAGTCCATTTGTTGCGACGTTCGCTAAAGTCGGAATTACAGCAGCTGCTGCTATCATCAACGTTGTCGTCATCACCGCGGCAATGTCCGGTTGTAACTCGGGAATTTTCAGCTCGAGCCGGATGATTTATACGCTCGCGGAAAAAGGACAAATGCC
The DNA here is from genome assembly GCA_902363455.1 of Caryophanales bacterium. GTDB lineage: Bacteria > Bacillota > Bacilli > Exiguobacteriales > Exiguobacteriaceae > Exiguobacterium_A. Next base: position 1,488,960 of record CABJAC010000001.1, read on the forward strand.
GTCTATTTTCTTAAAAGTCAACAAAAACGGGATTCCTCTATATACGGTCCTTGCCGTATCAGCCGGGATCTTCATCGGGGTCATCCTTGATATCGTTCTGCCGTTTTTACTCGGGAAAGACACGAATATCTTCGTCTATGTTTACAGTGCCTCGGTCTTGCCGGGAATGGTACCATGGTTCGCCATCTTGATCAGCCATATTCAGTACCGGAAGATGGAAGCGGACCGGATTGCCGATCATCCGTTTAAGATGCCGGGAGCACCCTATACGAACTACATCACGGTTGTCGTACTCTTGACGGTTTTAGTCGGTATGTTGTTTAACGATGAGACACGTGTCTCGATTTTAATCGGAATCGTTTTCTTGATTCTCAGCGCTCTTTATTATGGATTCAAGGTTAAAAAGTCTTGATAATCGATTAAAAGCGATCCTCAACACATAGACTTTCTTCTTTTCTCTTATTTTTAAGTAGTCGCTCGCTAAAAAACATCACGAATAGGGAGGCGGATTTTATGATCCGACCTCCCTATTGTAGTATGCAGACTACATTTCAAACCGACTTCACGTTCAGCTGTTAAATAGAATTACTTTTGAGTCGAGGTTTGCACCTGCATAATCGCTTCATTTAAAAAATCGAAGACATGTGTCGTCTTGGCATTTGTCAAATCAATCTGATTTAGCCGCTCCGTCATTTTGCGCTGGATGTCTTTCGAGACATACGGTAACAATAAGGCATACACGGAACTGGATTCGTCATCAGATCGGGGAGCTGCTGTTGAGCGGTCATACCGTGCATACAGCTTCCCTTTTCCCATTTCTTGATAAACAAACGCATAAAATGCTTCATCTTGTTTCCCGGTCAATTCCTCTGAGACGATTGCAATCAAGGCTTGGTCAATCATATTGACTTCTTTTTTGTCGGCCATTTTGTATTGCTTGTCTTCCGGAAGATAGATTTCATGGAAAAAAGGACCGGACCGAGGAGCCGCTTGAAGGACTTCCTGCACCGGTTCGACCAAGTTCAGTCTTTTCAGTGCGGTCGCATCGAGATAATTGAGACGAAGTTCATTCGTTTGCATCTTCAGGTTCCAATCATAAAAATCGATGGGAACACCAGATACTTTCATGTGTTCTACGATTCCGTCGTCAATTCGTCGACTCAATTGTAGGTAGGTAGGTTCATCAAATCGTTTCGCTGCAGCAATTAGCGCATTACTGATCCGAAAATCATCCACGATGGCATTCGTCGCTGTTTTCGGTGTCAACTCCCATTTAATGAAGTCCACTTCCTCTGAAGTGACTAGAAACTGTTTGCGTAGAATGTCCACTTGTTCTGCAAATCGTTGGGCGTCTCCGATTTCAAGGAGATACATCATGTATTGACCCAAACTTTCCGAAAGGCGTTGGGCATCGTTTCGATCATATGCCCGGATGAGACCGTCCTTCATATAAACGGTTTCGATTTGCTCAATAACAGGATCCTGCTGACGGGTCATCAACACAATCAGACCTCCTAATGCGATAAAAATCAAAATACCGATCAAAAGTTTTTTTTTCATGATTGCTCAATCTTAACCCGCTTGGTTTTATCCCAAACGATGGTTTCCTTCCGAATTTTACTTTTAATGTAGGCAAACATACCACGGAACAGCAGAATGACGAACAGCTGGGCATAGGTGAAATACATGATCAGTCCAATTAAGACGTTCCTCGGAGTCGCTGTTTTTTCCAGCTCTTGCGCGGCTAATATTTGAATCGTATAAACAAGATACGTCATGAACCAGAACATGATCAACGGCGTCGTCGCCTCATCAAACGCATAACCAAACAACCCTAAAATCAAGACGATATCAGAAATCAGCAGCAAAAAGATAAACAACAGATAGGTCATGATGTGTTGAAGCGAGTGAACGAGCGTCCGTCCCCGCCAGAAATCACGGGTCAGAAACGCTTTTTCCAACAAGTAGATATTACCGAGCATCCATCGGGTCCGCTGTTTCATATACACCTTCATCGATTCCGGCTCCTGCTCCCATGTCTCCGCCGTATAGACGACCGGTAAGGTATAGCCGAGTGCCGTCACCCGCATCGTCAACTCCGCGTCTTCCGCTAATGCGTAAGGATCATATCCGCCCAGTTCTTCAATCACGCTGCGCTTCAATAACATATTGGTTCCAGCCAGTGAACCTGTCTTAAAGGCCCGCCAGCGTCCGCTTTGCATGATGAGTTGGAACACTTGGAATTCAATCGCAATCATCCGCGTCAATGTATTCGTTTCAGCATTAATCGTTTTGACGACCCCTACCGCCCCACATGCGTTTTTCGTCGTGACCGCTTGTTCAACGAGCTTCGTCACCGCATCCGGTTTCGGTTGATTGTCGGCATCGTAGATCAAAAAATACTCCGAGTCTGTGATTGTTAACCCGTAATTCAAGACACGTGATTTGCCAATCGGTTCCCCTTTGGGCACTTTTATATAATGAATCCGACTAAACAATGTCGTAAATTCACGGGCAATCTGATTCGTCTCATCCTGCGATTGATCATCCAACAAAAAGACATCAAGTTGCCCCGGGTACTCGATTGCCATCATCGCTTCTAAGGTCTGTTGCATGACGACCCCTTCATTATGTGCCGGAATCAGAATGGCGACTGACGGATAATATTCAAGGCTCGGACGTTTTTGTTTAGAATAGCGATCGATGATTCCGGCAAGTGTCAAGAAAGAATAATACAGTAACATCAGCCAAAAAATCGCCATGATTCCGTTTAAGATAAGGTTCATCGAACAGCCTCCTCATCATGATGTCGTATCGTGGCTTCGACTGACTGTTTGACCGGTAATACTTCGGCAGTAAATGGATACTGAATGGATGTGATTTGCGAGCGTAATTCACTTAAAAACCGTTCGCATGCAATGTTCGCTCCTGCTGCATCTGTATTTTGAAGAAACACGATGAATTCGAATTTGTTTCGTTGTGACATGACGTCATAGTGTACACGGAACACACGAAGACCGGCAACGGTCAGTAATTGCATGATGCTTTTTTTGTTGAGCGCTGTCGGCTTTAATCGTAAATGAATCAAATAGTTGGTTTCATTACGCCGGTTTGCACCTGCCATCAAAAAGTCTGTACGATCTAAAAATTCACTGTAACTCAAGAGTTGAGGCGTCTCAGAATAACCTTCTAACGTCCGGACCCGTTCTTTCAAATAGTGATTTTCTTCAAAAATGATTCGAAGGTGACGCAGTAACAACCAATATAAGAAAATCAGTAATGAGGAGAGGAGATGTTGCTCGATGTAAAGAAGTTGTGTTTCATTTGAGGATTCGGTGTACCAGGACAAAACAAGATAGAAAAACCCCAGTCCAAGCGTATAGGCAATCAGAAGTAAAAAGTTTTTTCGACCGTTTAAAAATGTCATCATCAGTAGTAATGGAAGGATTATGAAGACGGACAGGATCGGTGTCAAACGTTCCAGTAAGGAAAGTCCATAACCAGCCGTCCCGAAAAGTACCAGTAATAAGAATAAAGAGCCATTGTATCGCCTCATTTTACTCCCCCCCGTTCTTTTCCATTGATTTCTTCCATTTTATGATTCCCGTTCTAAAATGTCCAGTAACTGGTTTTTTTAAACTTTATTGACAAATCAGCCGTACACTTTTCTATTTTTTCAATGCTCCTCTTGCATTAAGTGCCGCAAACACGACCATCGCGATACTGAGGATGGAAGCGACAAGCACCCCTTGCGTATAAACACTCCAGTCAATCGTCTCACGTAACAACACGGCCCGCATGCCTTCCATGATGTACGTCGTAGGATTAAGTGTCGCTGCAATTTTTAACCACTCCGCCTCGATCAACTCTTTCGGGACAAACGTCGTTGATAAAAAAATCAACGGGAAGAACAACAACGTTCCGGCTTGCGCCGCTTGGGCGTTCCGGGTTTTCAGGGCAACACCGACCGAATAACCGGCAAAGGCGAGACCAAAACCAAGTGCGAGAACAATCGTCAGGAAAAATCCGGCACTGCCGGCCGGAATCGACAGCCCGAGTAAAAAGCCCATGCCGAAGATCAACAACGTCTGGACAAACAGTTGCAACATTCCGGCAAGCATTGGTCCGAGGACGATGGCCGTCCGGGAAACCGGCGTCAGCAGCAACCGCGCGAAATAGCCGCTTTCGATATCTTTGACGAGCGCCTGCCCCGCTCCACCGGCTCCTCCGACCGCACCGGAAACAATTGAAACCGGCAAGATGAAGTTCAAGTAGTCGACGCCGCCGAACTGGGGCAGACTCGAGATGCCGGACAATCCGCTTGTATAGACGAGCAGGAAAAAGACGCTGATGATTAGATTCGGGATGAATGAGAACGGGTTCCGTAACGTCACAAGTAAACTGCGTTTGGTCAAAATCATCGTTTCACGCCACATGTCATTTGTCCTCCTTATATGCTTGACCCGTCAACTGGATGAAAACATCATCGAGTGACGGTTGTTTGACGACAAGCGACCGAGCTGTCAACTGATGTTCATCCAAATAACGGACGACTTGTTTGAGCGTTTCTGTTCCGGCAGACGGCAAAACAACCAAATCTTTCTCGATCCGACCGTCAAACGCCTGACTAAAAGCTTCCATCGATTGGTTCTCTTCGAGGATCACTTCAATCCGTTCTTTTCCGTTCAGTGCTTTCAGCTCTGCCGCTGTTCCTTCGGCAATCAATTTACCGTCATTGATGATCGCGATCCGGTCCGCCAGCTGATCCGCTTCTTCCAAGTACTGTGTCGTCAAAAAAATCGTCGTCCCGTATTCTTCATTCAATCGCCGGACCTCTGTCCAAATCTGTAACCGGCTTGCCGGATCAAGACCCGTCGTTGGTTCATCCAAAAACAGCACGGTCGGTTGGTGAACAAGCGTCAGTGCCAAGTCAAGCCGCCGCTTCATCCCGCCGGAATACGTCCCGGACCGGCGTTTGCCGTCTGCTGCTAAACCAACAAGCTCCAATAATTCATGTGCTCGTTCGACCGCTTTCTCTTGGGAAAAACCGAACAACTTTCCTTGCAGTACGAGCAACTCCTGTCCGGTCAAATCATTATCGATGCCTGTTTCTTGCAGGGCGACCCCAATCTGAAGCCGGACGTTTTTTTGGTCGCGTTCGATATCGTATTGATTAATCGTCGCATGACCGGATGAGACGGCAATCAATGTCGTCAGCATTTGAACCGTCGTCGATTTCCCGGCTCCGTTCGGTCCCAAAAACGCAAAAATCTCGCCTTTTTTCACGTGAAACGAAATCTGATCAACTACTTTCTTCCCGTTGTACTCCTTCGTCAACTGCTCTACTTCAATCACGGTCATCCGTCCTTTCGGCTAAAGAGGTTGCTGAACGTATTTTGTTCCTGTCTTTTCCCGCTTTAAGGTTAGGATATGCGAACAATCCAAAAGGAGCTGACACAACGGTTAGTCTCTTCTGTCGAAACTGTTATACTTTTTTTACATTTTTATAACTACCACGTTTATATCGCATAAAAAAAGACGAGGACGATTTCAACTCGCCCCCGCCTGTCATTTAATTAACAACACCCTGCTGTTTGAATGCACCAATTATTTCATTCCTGAAATATTGTATCCTTCAATGATGTATTTTTGGAAGATCATGAAGATGATAATGATCGGTACGACCATGAATGTTGCTCCGGCCATTTGCAGTCCGTAGTTCCCACCATGTTGTCCTTGCAACAATGCAAGACCGACTGACAATGTGTACAAAGATTCATCATTCGCGATGATGAGCGGCCAAAGGAAACTGTTCCAGGCACCGATGAATGTCAAGATACCTTGAACCGCCAAAATTGGTTTTGACATCGGTAAAATGATCGAGAAGAAAATCCGAAATTCACTGGCTCCGTCAAGACGGGATGCCTCCAAAAGTTCATCCGGTATCGTCGTCATGAACTGCCGGAATAAAAATACTCCGAATGCGCCCACTAGTCCCGGTAAGACGATGCCGGTCATCGTATTCGTCAATCCCATCTGGTTCAACATCAAATAGACAGGAATCATCGTTACTTGTCCCGGAATCATCATCGTCGCCAAAACACCGATAAACAGGACTTTACTGCCTTTAAACGTAAATTTAGCAAACGCATATCCGGCCATCGCAGTTAGCAATAAACCAAAAAATGAAGCGAAGACAATCAGGATTGTATTTTTTAAATAGGTCAAGAAGTTTAAATTCACAAACAGGTTGACGTAATGCTCAAACGTGATTTCATCTGGCCAGATCGTCAAGGGTAAAGCTAAAATTTCAGCATCTGTCTTGACAGAAGAGATGACCATCCAGAAAAACGGTAACATGAAACACAGACCAAGTAAGGTTAACACCAGTCCCAGTAACCATTGCGGACGCTTGCGTTTTTTTACTGTCCTCACTTTCGGAATCGGAGAAAATCGTTCCGGTTTCACGTTAACCGCAACCGGTTTTTCTTTCGGAATCATGACGGTCCCTCCTTAATATGGATTCTCATTCTTTTGTACTCTAAACTGAATCAACGTCACGGTAATGATTAAGACGAACAGCACCACCGATCCTGCCGCTGCATATCCAAAATTACTCAACTGGAACCCATTCTGATAAATGAACAGTGCAAGGGAAGTCGTCGAATTTAAGGGACCACCTTCCGTCATGATGAACGGTTCTTCAAAAAATTGTATCCAGCCAATCAAGGTCGTGACGGTTACGAAGAAGATCGCATACCGTAGCAATGGAATCGTGATTTTAAACATCTGTTGAAATGTGTTTGCCCCGTCCAGTGCTGCTGCCTCATAATAAGTACGCGGAATCCCTTGCAAGGCAGCCAAGAAGATGATCATGTTGATCCCAACGGCACGCCAAAGTGCAAGCAAAATCAGTGATAACTTCGCGATAAATGGATCCTGAAGCCAAGGAACATCCGGCAAACCGATTGTGTTCAAAATAAAGTTAAACAACCCATACTGGGGATTAAACAAAAATCCCCAAACGACGGCGACAGCGACGACATTCGTAATCGAAGGCATATAGAAGACGACCCGGAACCACTCAAAGACCTTTCCTCTACCGAAGTTGATTGCGATCGCAATTGATAAGGACAAAGCGATCACAAGCGGTACACCGATCACGACGTAGACGACTGTATTTGATAAGGCTTTAAGGAATACTTCATCTTTGAAAATTTCCAGATAGTTCGTCATTCCGATCCAGTCAACATTGGCGAAATTGGCGATACCCGCTAAATCCATATTCGTAAAACTCATGACAAAGGCGACAAACAGCGGCGTAATTGAAAATAAAAGTAATAATAAAACCGTCGGAGCGATTAGCAGATAGGGAGCGCGATCGTTTAGCAAACGTCTCATGAAGTGTCTCCTTTCACAAAACAAGAGGGGATAAGCATCCCCTTGTTCAGATTACTTGAGGATGGTTTCAGCCTTTTTCTGGAATACATTTACTTCTTCTTCGACCTTTACCTTGCCTCGATACATCTTCTCAAAACTCTGCAGATAGGTTTGTGATACTTTTTCCCACGTGCTGATCAACGGCATCGGCTGAGCGTTCTCCATTTGTTCGCCAAACGTCTTCAACTTTTCATCATTTTGCAACGTCTCATTTTTCCATGCTTCTTTTGTCGACGGCAATGATTTCGTCATTTCCATCCACTTCGTTTGTGTCTCCGGTTGACTCATGTAAGAAATAAATTTGGCGGCTTGATCTTTTTTCTTGCTGCTTTCGAAAATACTGAGGTTGGCGCCGCCTAAAAACGAAATGTTATTTTCTTTGGTAGGTAAAACAGCAGTTCCCCACTGCTTCTCAATACCCGGCATTTGCTCATTGATGATGTTAATCATCCATGGTCCGCTGATAAACATTGGAACGTTTGGCTCCTTCGCGCCAAAAGCTTGCACGATGTCCATCCCGAAGTCGATTGGCGCATACCCTTCCTTAAAGTAGTTTGATAGATAGTCTGCACTCTCCACGAATTCCGGCTTATTGAACAACGGTTTGTTCTTATCCGTCAGCAGTTCAGATCCGTTTTGACGGGCAAACATAAAGGACAACATCTGATCGTTCGTATCGAGTGTGATTCCATACATATCATCACCTTTACGTTCCGATAGTTTGGCGGAGACCTCCTCCAGTTCTTCCCATGTTTTCGGTGCTTCTTTATAGCCGACCTTTTCTAATGTATCTTTCCGGTAATAGAGCACACGTGTATCGGTATACCATGGTGTTCCGTAGACGCTGCCTTTCAAGTTGACTGTGTCGAACGAACCTTTATAGAATTTATCTTCCGCAAGCTCCGGATATTTTTTGACATAGTCCTTCATATCCGCCAATGCACCCGCTTCAACGAATTCCGGCATCCATGACGTCCCCATCTGGACGACATCCGGTCCGTTTTTGGAGGCGACTGCCGTCAATAACTTATCATGTGCTGTATCCCAAGGAATGGCTTGAACTTTGACCGTGACCCCTTTGTTTGCCTTCTCGTACTCTTTAACCAATTTAGGCAACGCTTTTCCTTCTTCCCCCATTGCCCAGACAGTCAATGTTTTCCCGTCTTCTTCAGAACCCGATGAACAACCTGCCAACATACCCGATAATGCCAACGTACTGACAGCTACGGCGATCCCCACTTTTTTCATCATTTGTTTCCTCCCTTTCTTTGTCTAATCGAAACGTTTCGATTAGATTTCAAAAAAATAATGTTTATACAAATGTCTTTCTGCAAAAAAACAGGTTAAACGTTTCTATAAACATTATAATCATTAATGTATACGCTTACAATAGGGAATTAAAATTTTATTTTTTTTGACAAATGGATTCAGCCACCATGAATTTCGAGTCGATTTTTTCGATACCATTTTCTTTTGCGTCAATCAATCGCATGAGCGAATGTGCTGCTTTTTGACCCCACTCCAACTTGGAATAGCTGACGCTCGCGATTTTCGGATGTGTATAGTTCGTGATCTCCAGTTTGTCGAATCCTGCCAATGAAACATCTTGCCCGATACGAAATGACGTGTTTTGTAGTACATCATACACGCCTAACGCCATGTCATCATTGAGACAGACGATGGCATCACCATCCTTCAACTCTTCCATCAAGTCACTTGTCGCCCGAATACCCGAACGTTTTGTGAAGTTGCCGTCCCATTCCATGACGTTGATTCCGGCTCCTAATGCGCGGGTTATGACGATTTCTCGCCGCTCGATGGCATCATGGTTTCCGACAGGACCGTTCAACAAATGAATGTGTTTCGGACGAGTCGCTACAATCGCTTCCATTTCCTGTTCCATTCCCATCGCGTTATTCAGGAGGACGCAACTGATGTTCGGATGGATGATTTCCCGATCAAGTAATGTCAGCGGATGCCCCCGGTCGGCAAAACTCATGATTTGTTCTTCCGTAAAACGATGTCCTAAAATAATCCCTCCATCCACAATCCGCTCCGTCATAAGTCGATGGGATTCCGGACCATTGCAGACAATCAGCTCATAACCCGTGTTTGATAATTCCAAGTTGATTCCTTTTAACAATTCTCCATAAAACGACCCCGAATAATCACCGAGAAATGCTCCGATGATATGTGTTTTCCGCGTCTTGAGCGTTCGTGCCGCCGCGTTCGGAATATAGTTAAGATCATTGGCGATTTGAACGATTCGTTGTCTCGTCTTCTCCGTTACTTTCGTACTGCCATTAAGTGCGTATGAAACAGTTGAAATAGAGACCCCTGCTGCCTTGGCGATATCTTTTATCCCCGTCATTTTCATCACTTCCTTCTTCAAAAAGTATAGCATATGACCGCTTCGTACGGTCTCAAAACTGATGATGGTTGCTCGTGCGTCGCACAAAGTACACGTTCGATTTCAAAGGAATGTTTCACTTCCTGATCCGTCAGATTCACAAGGACCGTCACTGAACGTTCCGTTGGGTCAGTTCTCCGAAAACAAAGGAGCTGATCATTCGTTTCCACCATACAAAACTGCCCTTTCCTCAGGATGGGTTGGGTTTTTCGCAATCCAATCAACTGACGATACAGGAACAGCAAACTGCTTTTGTCTTGTTGCTGAATTTCTACGGTTCTTCCGTTCTCTATTTCCCGTGCTCTTAACCAGGGTTCGGATTTAGAAAATCCAGACGGTTCGCTAGTCCAAGCCATTGGAATTCGGGCGTGATCGCGCCCTTTCATCCGGACACCCTCCAGATTATCATTTGTTTTCAAGTAGTTTAACGTCTCGATGTCTTTATAATCCTCCGGTAAAATCAATCCGTTTGTCATTCCGATCTCGTCACCTTGATATATGAAAGGAGTTCCCCTCAGTCCGAACTGGAGGACTGCTAGCATCGCCGCAGCTTCCAGACGGTCTGCGTACCAACGGGAAATTGCGCGTGGTTGATCGTGGTTATTCCAAAACAAGCTGTTCCATCCACCGTCCTGCAACCGCTCTTGCCAGCTGACCAATGTGTCTTTGAAGCGTCGCGTGGAAAATGGAACCAACTCCCATTTTCCTTTCCCCGTCTGTTCATCTAACGCCGTCACCTCAAAATTGAAGACCATGTCCAGCAAATTTGCCTGTTTAAGCTCGATGATTTGTGCGGCATTTAAAGCACCCGCTTCACCGACAAGCACCAATCCGGTTGGATCGACACGCGACAGCAGCGTCTTCAAACCGGCTTTCACTTTATTGAAACTAAACCACTCCAAAGCGTCGACATCTTTTCCGATTAAATCGATGACATCAAATCGAAATCCCTTGACGCCCTGCTTTACCCAATATGATAGGACTTCGGCCAATTCTTTCCCCACCTGTTCCTGTTCCTGTTCCCAGTTCAAGTCCGGTTGTTCCGGTGCAAAGGAATGAAAGTAATATTGTTTACGGATCGGAGAATACGTCCAGGCACTGCCTCCAAAAAATGAGTTCATCGCATTCGGCTTGTCTCGCCAAATGTAATACTCTCCGTATGGACCGGACGGATCCAGTTCAGATGCTCTAAACCACTCATGTGTACGGGAAGTGTGATTCGCGACGATATCCATCATGACACCCATCTGCCGTGCTTTCGTCTCTTCCAATAAGAACGTCATGTCTGCGCGAGTTCCGAAAATCGGATCTATGTCATAATAGTCGCTGATGTCATATCCGTTATCAAAACCCGGTGATCGATAGACAGGACCTAGCCAGATGAGGTCCACTCCTAACCAGGACAGATAATCCAACCGACTGCGAATCCCATTCAAATCACCGATGCCATCGTCATTAGAATCTTGAAAACTTTTCGGATAGATGTGATAGATGATCTGATTTTGAACATGTGTTTTCATGATTTCCCTCCTAAAAAAGGGAAGACGCATTGCGTCATCCCTCCACTGTAATGATGATTCGGTTGTTGTCCCCGGTCGTCTGTTCCAGTTCTTCTCGCGAGACACGGCGTCCGGCTGTCCGGTAAGGGTTCACTTTCGACGTTCCGGTCAATTCCTGTCCGTTACATGCAACGGAAAACGTGTTCCCTTGTTTGATTTGAATCTGATAAGGAGTTCCGAAGAGATGCAACGAAAACTCGACCGGCTCCGAGACAACGGGATCAAATTCCAATTCGTCTTCATGTATCCGAATACCTAAGACATGCGACAGTAATTGATTAAACCAGATACCAGGACCGCTGGAGTAAATACGCCAGCCTCCCTTGACAGCAACACTGCCTTCTTTTAAACGATTAAACTGATCTTGAGCTTCGTAGCGCGTCTTAAAGTCTCCGTCTGAACTGCTGAAATACGCATTTCGTTGTCGTAAAGCTGCATTTGGGACAGCAACCATCGAAACCGGATTGATCACTTCAAGTGCAGTGACCGTCTCAGTCGACCGACCGAGCTTTGCCAATGCTTCGATATAACGAATATGCGCGTGGACATACTGGAGACCAATCTCCCGCCCGAAATTGGCAGCTTGTTCCGCCCGCATAAAATGATGACTGACGCCGCCGCGATACGCAGCCGGTTTATCCATCAAACGAACGCCATCCGGAAACTTCAGGTGTTCGGCAATCAACGACATATTTTGATTCGCCTGCTCTTTTGAAACCAGTTCACTGATAATACTCCGTGTCATGGGCAGGAGTCGATATTTCATCCGGAGAGTCTCATCGGACGGGTGAATCATCGGTTGGTAGCCTTGATCCGTCACATGAAGAAAACCCGGTATCACGTCATCGAGAATCATGTCTTTTTCGAATTGGCATTTGATTTCTCCACTGAGTCGTCCCAGTTTCAAACTGAGCGGCTGAATGCTTGAGAGTGCACTCGACAGTTGATCCATCACCTGATAGGTCAGGGCGACCGTCCATGTACTGATCAGATTGCGTTTCAATTCCTCATCCGCCGGCTGCAACGTGTCATCCCAGTCACCTCCGCCGTAAGCTGAAAACACGGAATCTCCCACGAAATCGTCCTCGATTTTCTGAATGGCTTGTTCGATATGGTGCACCAACGATTTCTCGCTGACGACCTCACCTGTTTTGTTGCGAAACGGAACGATTTCTTCCAAACACGAAAGATCGTTTGTTCGAATCAAATAATCGGAGACGGCTTTAAGCGGCCAGACGATGACATCCCCATGACTGTCCTCTTGCTGAATCCCCTCGTATTCATCGAACATAAACCATTGCGGCCAGTCCCCTGCTTCAAACTGATGTGAAAAGATCATCAACACGAGCGCACGGGCTTCTTCAAAATGACCCGTTGCCAACAAAAATTCCATCGGACCTTGCGAGACATCACGTGTCCCCCAGGCTGCGCCACCATACTGTTCTAGTCCATGTGGTGATTGATAATGAATCCGCATGTTTTGCACATACCATCGAACTTGCATATCCATCGCTTGCCATTTATCAGCTTTGCTTTCAAAATGCAGACCGTTTCGGTAACTGTTCATCCAGACGTCATACAATCGCTTTTCCTCTTGTTCTTCGAAGACAAGCCGGTCTTTCCCCACCCCAAGGCGAAGTGTCAATATGTTCGTTTCATCAAATTGCATCCAGATCAAATCATCCTCGAAACCCCGGTCAAAACCTTCTGATGATTGTCGGATCGTAAACTGTTGATCGGCTTCGATCGTATACGTCAAATCCGGCAAGTGTGCTGAACTGTCCGCAGCCGGATCAGCCGAAAACAGCAGACGTTTGTCCTGTTGCTGCATTTGAAACGGCACTACATATTCCTGTGTGTGCATCGCAATCTGTTGACTCACCTTAAATCGAAGCGGCTGTGTACTGTTGATTGACAATTGGATGACTGGAGATTCAGCACCGATCACCGTCCGTACCGTGATGGTCTCGGAACCGATGAAATAATGCCATACTGCCTCCTGCATCCCCATTTCAAACAGTGAGGGAAGTGTCAACAAATGATTGGTTCCTTCATATTCGACATAAATTCGTTGGCCGGAAGTTTTCGGGATATTTAAAGGGTTACGAATATTCGTCATCCATTTGTTGTAGTTGGTATTCCCCCAAACGATATGTGAATTGAAGACCCCGTTCATGAAGACCGTCGTCGCGAGTTTTGGAGCAGCAGGCAGCAGACTGCCGGCAGTCAATAAAATGTTCCCGTGGCTTCGTTCCAATAGTCGTTCCTTCTCCTGCAAGACAACGTGTCCACCATCCGGCGTAAAGAACGACAACAGCTGTCCGTCCACGTACTCTTCCAACTGACGGTCGGGATATAACTCCTGTAAACGGTCCTCAGATACCGGGTCACCGCTCAATGTGGTATTTTGGGTCCGGGCAAACGGTCGGGTAAGCTCTTCCCATCCTAATGAAGGTTTCGTTCCAAGCTCCCGCATGGATCCGATTGTATCTTCAGATAAAGCTTCTTCGAGATGCGGAGCGATACGCAGTTCAAACCATAACGTGTCCGTCTCAGACAGATTGATTTCTCTCGTCCGGATGGTCGGTAAGGCAAACTCATACTGGTAAATGCGGGATGCCAGCCGTCCATTTAACCCTTCCGGACGATTCGTCTTTCGGTAGTCCGTTCCGTAGACATCGAATCCGTCTGTCGCATACTCTGCGATGTCTTCAGAACACGTCATCAGAACACCAGGGAATCCCGTTGACTGTTGCTGGTTTTGCCGTGCCAAAAGAACCGAATCGTATTTAGCATAGTCGATGTACTGTGCCATGTAAGCTTCATTCGTTCTGACACCCGCCTCATCGGCGAGACCAAGATCCTGCGTATACGTCACATCATACCGTCCCTCGCCGTCAAACGATAGATCAAACCGAAGTCCGTCCGGATGTACAAGCGCTATCACTGTGTAGGAGAAATCGCCATGATCCCCCGACCAACGAATGTGGGAGTCCGACAATTCAAACGTGCTGGGTGAAGCGATTCCGAGTAACGGCAGTGCTTCGCCGCCGTTGAAGCGGACATAAAAGTTCATCAAGGAGCCGTCCAACGGATGATGAATCAGCTGATTGATCATCAATTGACCGTATTTAAGTTGTTGGATATCTCCGAATGGAGTCAGCGTAACCAACGTTTCACCTTGCTGAAGTTGAAGTTTTTTCGTCATCATGCTCATGTTGAATCTCCTTTACGACTCGATTTAATGCAAATTCAGCAGATAATCCTTCCGTGCTGCTTGGACCGACAAACAGCGTGAAGTATCCGTCGTCCGCACGGCGGCTTCCGTCCGGATGCAGATAAGCCAGCATATCCAAACTGATCGTCAACTCGACCTCGATGCTCGTCCCCGGTGCAATCGTCACTCGATTAAACCCTCTTAACTGTTTGACTGGACGCGACACTTCCGCTACCTGATCCTGAATGTACCATTGGATGATTTCATCACCTTCCACCTTACTTGTATTGCTCACTTTCACGGTGGCCGTGATGTCCCCGTGCCCACAATCATGATGTGACAAGGTTAATTGCTCATAGTCAAACTGTGCATAACTCATTCCAAATCCAAACGGGAACAACGCTTCGTTTGGTGCATCTAAATATTTGCTCGTGTAACGCATATCTGCATTTTCAATATCTGCCGGGCGTCCTGTCCGCAAGGCATCATAACGAAGCGGCATTTGACCGACGTGATGCGGGAATGACATCGTCAGCTTGGCAGAGGGCGATTGATGACCATACAAGAGATTGTAGACCGCATGTCCTGTTTCCGTTCCCGGATACCACGCTTCGAGAATGGCCGTAGAATAACGTTCGACTTCACGTAAATCAAGCGGACGTCCATTAAAGAGTACTGTGACGATCGGAATATTTAACGCGGCTAATTTTTTTAATCCATCCACTTGTGTTTTCGGCAAACGAATATCCGTTTTGCTGCCCGCTTCACCGCTCATCCAAGAAGCTTCTCCTAACGCGAGGACGATTACCTCGGCTTGCCGTGCCGTTTCGACTGCCGCCTCCCAATCAATTTCCTCTTCGACATCAGAACCCGGACTATAAGAGAACGATGTCCCCTTCTCCCGAAATGCTTGTATCAACGGAATGGCTTCTTCCGTTTTCCCGCTTCCGGCCCAAGGTCCAAGAACATCCGTCGAGGTGATAAACGGTCCAATCAAAGCAATTTTTTGATCCGAAAGTGGTAAAATGTCCTCATTTTTTAATAAAACAATACTCTTTTCAGCTAATTCCCGAGCATGAACGCGATGTTCCTGTGAGAGATGGACCGCTTGCTCCGTCATCGTCTCGATTCCCCGGTATGGATGCTCAAATAAGCCGAGTTCATCTTTTAATCTTAAAATGCGCAAAACAGCTTCATCCAATTTAGTGACCGAGATTTTTTTTTGTTCAATCGCTTCCTCTAAATGATTGAGATATGCTCCTGACATCATATCGATATCGACACCTGCCTCCATCGCCAATCGGCCGGCATCCACCAAGGATTCTGCCACACCATGAAAGATGACTTCTTTGATCGACGACCAATCCGATATCGTCACACCGTCAAATGCCCATTCCTTGCGGAGAATGTCTCGTAGCAGGTAGGTACTGACAGTCGCCGGGATGCCGTCTACGACGTTGAAACTGGTCATGACCAGTTTGGCCCCTTCGTCTAGAGCACGTTTGTAGGCCGGTAAATAAAATTCCCGTAACTCGCGGTCGGACATATCAACCGTATTGTAATCACGTCCGCCTTCAGGCGCGCCATAAGCGGCAAAGTGTTTGACACATGCTGCGAGCGTCCTTTCATTTTTTAAATCCGTTCCTTGATATCCTCGGACGAATGCTGCTGCCATTTCTCCATTCAGCCAAACATCTTCGCCTGTCGCTTCCATGACGCGACCCCATCGAGCATCGCGTGTCAAATCAGCCATTGGTGAAAAGGTGACATGTAATCCGGAAACCGCTGCTTCAAATGCTGATTGTCTCGCCATTTGTTCGATCGCCTCTATATCCCAAGACGAAGCCATCGCAAGAGGAACAGGATAGATCGTCCGATGACCGTGGATGATATCCGCCATGAAGAGTAAAGGAATTTGTAATCGATTGTGCTCTAAGTATTTTGATTGGATGTCACGTGCTTGCGCAGCATTGTTTATCCCGATGACCGAACCAATTTCCCATCGATTTTCGCTTGTGATGCCACTTTCCTTCATCAATTGTGCGACTGGTCCAGTGATGATGTCTTCATGATCGTCACTATATACGGACGGTAAAATTTGAACCAGCTGTCCGATTTTTTCTTGAAGTGTCATCTGCTTGATTAAATGTTCCACGTTCATTTCATCCCGCCCTTTTAATAAAAATGGTTATTTTATCGAAACGTTTCACCTGTTATTCAAAATTATAAGCGCTTACATTAAGAGGTGCAACCTTTTTATCGAAACGTTTCGAAAAATTTCTTAACTGCTCCTCAAAAAGGGACTTGCCTCTTTATTTTAAATAAAAGAAACGCTACACATCAGGTGTAAGACGCCACTTCACATTTTTCTTTATCCCTTTGTACTCCTTCGTCAACCGTTCTACTTCAATCACGGTCATCCGTTTTTTTCATTCAGATGATTTTTTTTGTTGCTTCATTATCTTTCGACCTAATCGCAAATCAACGGGCAAACCCAAGATGGATTTGCCCGTTGATTTTATTCGTTATACTGCATCATGTACGACCGAAGCGACACACCACTTCTCTTTTAATTGCTCAATCCGTTGTTTTCCTTCATAGGAGTTCATCCAAAGATTCATGACATCTAAAACTTCCGTTTGCCGATCTTGAATGAGGTAACTTTTTTCGGCCGGAATCCATTTTTCCTTTATCTTCGGGGCACCTAATCGCACATCAAGCGATGCGTAATAAATCGCTTCGACGGTATCCGTGATCATGACATCTACTTCTCCCGTCGCGACGGCTGCAGGAATTGCTAAATTATCCGCATACATGACGATATGCGCCTGATCAAACGTCTGTCGGACAAACTGTTCATTTGTGCCGCCCGGATTCAAACCGATTGTCACATCCGGACGATTAATCGCTGCAATCGATGTCAATAAATCAAGATCCGAAGCGCGGACAAGAGGTGTCTTTTGGAACGACAAATAGCTTTTCGTGAAGTCACCGACGATTTCCCGTTCGATGTTCTTCGTGACGCCGCCAACGACCATATGGAATTTCCCGGCACGTAAGTCACGTGTCAGCGTCCCCCATGTCGTCGGAACGAATTCGACTTCCAGTCCGGCTTTCTCGGCAAACGAGCGGATGACGTCGATGTCAAACCCTTCATATTG
This sequence comes from Caryophanales bacterium, assembly GCA_902363455.1. Taxonomy (GTDB): domain Bacteria; phylum Bacillota; class Bacilli; order Exiguobacteriales; family Exiguobacteriaceae; genus Exiguobacterium_A. The sequence continues at coordinate 1,506,747 of CABJAC010000001.1, forward strand.
ATTCGTCTGACGGTTCAAGTACGTAAACGGTTTATAATCTCCGGTCGTCCCGACGACAATCTTTTTCGTCGTGAAGACGTTTTGTTTGCCGACACTGAACGAACCGGTCACATCTTTTAATCGTGTTGCTGCCAAAAGACCAGAAAGCAACAGACTTCCTCCAAGTGCTAATCCTCTTTTATTCACTCTGCTCGCTTCCTCTCTCTGTCTGACGCTTTTTTCTGTATAATACTCAAAACAGTATCATATTGTTTTATGTTATCCAAGAGTTTTTTGATTATTTCGTCAAAACGGGACGATGTTCGATTGCTGAGCCCTCTTGATTGCAGGAACCGCCTCTTTTCTTCCATACTGAAAAAGAATTCACAAGGAACGGGAGGAATGGAAGATGAGTAACGTATTTATTATTGGGGCGAACGGAAAAGTCGGTCGGCACGTAACGAAACAATTGAGCGGGTCGGTGCACGATGTGCGGGTTGGTTTACGTTCACCGGAACAGTTCGCAGATTTCGAAGCACTTGGGGCGACACCTGTCCTGCTTGATCTCGAACAGGATGTCTCGTCGATCACAGACGCCATCAAGAACAGTGATATCATCATCTTTACGGCAGGATCCGGTGGTCATACGGGTGCCGATAAGACCATTCTAATCGACTTGGATGGCGCAGCAAAATCGATTGCGGCCGCAGAACACATTCAAGCGAAACAATTCATCATGGTCAGCGCGTTAAATGCCGATTCACCGGAAACTTGGTCGGACAGCATGAAACCGTATTATGTCGCGAAACACTATGCCGATCGCCTGCTTCGGGACAGTTCCCTCGCCTATACGATCTTGCGCCCGGGTGGCTTGACGGACGATGCAGGGACTGGTGCCGTGACGACAGATCCCGCATCAACGGACAAGACGACGATCGCCCGTGAAGATGTCGCGCGTGTCGCCATCGCTGCGATTGAACAGGAATCGGCGTATCACCAAACGATTCCCCTGCTTGAAGGAACGACACCGATCGCTGATATTTTTGCGTAATGTCAAAAATGAGCTCAATCCATTTGGATTGGGCTCATTTTTTTTAGGAAGCTCGCTTCATTTCAACGATATGCGCCTGATCCCGACGAACAGCCGTCAAAATCAATGTAACGGCAACCGTGACCAGCAAGATGACCGTCAGACGAAGGATAAATGACGAGATATCTCCGTCAAAGTAAATCAATCGGGTCAGTCCACCGACCGCATTCGGTACCGGCAAATAATGACCGATCGTCTGGTAAAATGGTGCCAGCATCGACGGGGGCACAATATTTCCTGCCGTCATCAGCTGGAATGGAATCAAAGCGACGTTAACGAGTGGCGCAATCGGACCGAAAATCGCAAAATTCATCTGCGTCACACTGATACACGTTGCCGTCAGTAACAACTGGAACGCCCACACTTTAAAAAAAGATGTCTCAATATCCGCAAAGGCAAAGGCAAGTGACACCATAACGAGTGGGACGACGAGCAGAACAATGCCGTGCAACAACTGTTTGCTCCAAAAAAGTGACCATTTCGAAAAACGTTTTTGGAGAATTTGCGTCACGAGATTAAATTGAATTCCCATCGTCATGACGGCAATATAAATCACGAACCCAAGTAACAGTGGCAACATCGACATCGAGAAATCAGATACTTGGTGTTCGATGATGATGTCAGAACTTACAGCCGGTTGTCCGTTTATCCCCTGTGTAATTTCAGCTGTCGCTTGTTTCAGAATGCCGTTCGCAAACTCGGCATTCGCTTGGTTGACGTAAAACGTCATCTTTTTTTTGTCGATTAAATCTGCAACAAGCACCATCTCGACTTCACCGGCATCCAGTTGCTTCATACCTTCCGTTTCCGACGAGACCTCTTTGAGCGAAAATGGACTGTCAGACTGCAGCTTTTTATACAATTCTGTCGTCGTCTCATCTTTCACGACAGCAATCCGTAACTGATCCAGCCGGTCCGTTGCGCCATGATAGCCGGTCATCCAAACGACGAGGAATAAGACCGGGACGATCAAGGCAAACATCAATCCCACTTTTGTTTGCGTGATTGACCATACTTCTTTAAAACTTTTCATTTGATTTGCTCTCCTTTTTATATGCATTACTTATAATAGCATATGCAACTATTAATCCAAAAAAGAGAAACCAGTTACGTCACGTTTTGGTAAATGGCTTCAAGTGTCTTGATAAATTGTTTGATTTCTTTTTTCGACAATCCGGAAAAAGCTTGCTGTTGCAGTTGATCGAGCGTCGGTTCCAACAGTCGGATGACCTGGACGCCTTCTTTTGTCGTCAATAAGATGAAGGCCCGCCGGTCACGTGGATCCGCCGAACGGATGACAAGTCCTTTTTTGACAAGCTTATCAAGGATTTTCCCGACCGTCGTTTGGTCCCGTTCCGTCAACAGCGCCAATTGTTTTTGCGAGATCCCCTCTTGTTTATGAAGCTCGCTCAAAACCGAGAACTGTTCCGGTGTCAGACCGTGTTCTTCCATCCGCTTGGTGGCGGCACGTTTAAAGGAATGATAGCTGCGTGACAGTTGCATACCAAGTGACCAATCCGTTTCTTTCACTGGAATTCCCCACCTCAAGAATAATAGTTGCACTACTTATTAATTGAACTTATTTACTATATGCCGGATGAGGTAGTTTGTCAAACGTCTTAATCAATGATTCTTGTGTTAAAAATTATACAAACTAAGACATTTGATTCACGACGTAAACGATTTTATCGCTTCGATATGCGCGTCCTTGATCTCTTGGTCGACTTGCGACTGTTGTTTAAGCTGTTCATAGACGGCATCGACTTGTAATGGTGTCAGCCGTTTGACTGTCGCTAGCCGCTGGATTGTCCGGCGTAACTCATTTCGTTTGATGACATGGACGTGACTGGACTCAATCGTGATTTTTTTCAGTTCACAGCGTTCGCTGAAGACGATGACCGATTGGAACACCTGTTGTTCCACCGTTCCCGTCAAAAACTGCGCCATGCTTTTCAAGTGCTGCTCGTTTTGTTTGATCGGGTTGTAAAATCGTTGTTTGTACCGGTTTTTAAACATTTGTGTCCACTGCCGGTCAGCCTCTTTTCCAAAAATCCATCCGCTGTAATTTTTCGACTCGAGAACGTAAATACCACTCTCATGAATGAACGTGACATCGATTTCCGTCATTCCCTTGCCCCGTGCTTTTGGTAAATAGGTATTGATGACGAACTTTCCGTATCCTCCGACTTTTTCAAGCTGACGGGTCGTCAAGTATTCGCCCCAGATTCCTTTATCGCGGACCGCCTTTAGAAAACGTTCCTGCGTGACCTGCTTATATGTACTTTTCTCAAACGATCGGCGACGGAAGTAAAACAAACTGCCGAGCGTGACGGAAAACCCGACGAACATGACACTTCCGATGAGAAGTAACGCCGGAATCAATGCAGCTAACAAATCTTCCACTCATTTCATTCCTTTCTTTTTTAAACCCTGAATTTTCCACTATTCCAGAATAAACGGAATTCTTTTCAATTTCCACTAATTGTTACATTCATTTTACTGTGGTACGGTAAAGAAAAGGAGGGGTATGGATGTTTGACTCATTTTTCTCAATTTGGTTGCCTTTGATCCTGCTGATCATCGTGTGGCAATCTGTTTCACAACAACTCGCAAAACTTCGTATGACCCAACAGCAAACACTACGTGAACTGACACGTCTTCAAGAACATCTTGGCATGACTGATGCCGCAAGCAATCACACCTTACTGAATGAACAGGTTGAGCAACTTCTGTCTGACCATCAGACGGTGGAAGCGATTAAACTAGTTCGGGAAACTCTCGGGTATCCATTACTTGAAGCCAAACAATATGTCGACGCGATCAAAGAAGCATCGTCAGACAGGCGTTGAACGAACAACAGGCAAGTCCTCCTCTCGGAAGACTTGCCTGTTGTTTTGTTCATCGAACGGGTTTTAATTACGTCTCTGTATGTACTCTATAATGCAAGGCACTTACAAAAAAATAAACGGATCACTCCTCTCTTTTGAGAAAATAAGTGATCCGTTTGTATTTCTATCTTTCATCCGTAACTTCAATCATGAAACCGTGCTCGAGTCTTCGGATCCGGCAACAGACACTGCTGTTTTTGTCCGAACCATTCATGCCGGTGCTTGGCAACGAAATCATATACGACATCCCGTAACGATCGCGGCAACCATCGAAAACTCGTCAGGAGTGGCCAGGCACTGTTTAAATGCTTGGCGATCCGAAGTGCCGCATCTGATTTGGCGTACGGCACGCCCTGTTCAATGACAACGACACTATTTAAATCCGTCGACAACCGGTGTTTTTGAATCATCTGCTGACCAAGTGTTCCTTGCAACGAAGCAAAGTCATAATAACCTTGATCGCGTTTTAAGATGAACTGGACACTGGCATCACACAAATTGCAGTCCCCATCAAATAAAATCAGTGGTTTCATATCTATTTTCTCCTCACAGATGAATCTAGATCAATCGCGTGCGGCCAAACGATACAACAGATCAAGCATTTCGATATACAGCCAGATGATCGTGACAATCAAACCAAACGCTGCGACCCACTCCATCGATTTTGGTGCCCGTGCCTGCACTTGTTGCGAGATGAAATCAAAGTCCATCACCAGTGAGAGCGAGGCAACGATGACGATGACAAACTGAATGCCGATCGCAAGCGGCGAGCTGCCCGTCATGAACGGTAAGCTGATGCCGAACAACGTCAGGAGTAAATTGACTCCGTACAAGACGAGGATCGACAGGATAGCCGCCGTGACAGCAGAACGGAATCGTTGCGTCACTTTAATCATACCGGTCGAATAGACGAACCACATCGCAAACGATACGACGAAGGTCGCAAGGACCGCCTTACCGACTAAACCAGGGTACATGCTTTCGAACATCAGTGAAATCGCGCCGACGGCGACCCCTTCGACAATTGCGTAGACTGGTGAAAGTACGGGAGCGGTCCGTGGTTTAAAGGTGATGATCAGGGCGAGAATCAATCCGAGGACAACTCCGCCAATTAATGCAGGAATTAAGAATTGCGGGTTTGCGGCCAAGAAGAACCAGGTCCCGCCGGCTGCTGCCGTGACGAGGGCAAGTAAGAGGAAAATCTTGCTCATCGTCCCTGCTTTTGTCATCGGCCGTTCGCCGGCACGCGCCGTCTCAAAACCACGGCGTAGGGCAGGATTAACTTTAAATCGTGTTGCCATCTTGCGTTCACTCCTTCTATTTTATCTATGTCTTATTACGGTTGATTCCCGGAAAAGTTTCAGCTTAACCAACTATTTAAGGCATTCAACTGAAACATGACGACAGGAATCGATTCCTTTGCCGAGACGAGGTGCGACGTCGCTTGCCCGACTTTGCCTGTCGTCACGAAGGGCTCATCCGTCAACCCTTCACCGATCGGTCCAAACGGATCACTGTCGATCATCCGGTGACGGTACGTGATGAAGACCTCTTGACCGGCCTGATTGACTTTACAGCCCGACTCTTCATCCGGGCGGTCAATCCCATATTCGGCATAATGCCAAACGGTTGTCGCATCCCACGGTGAACCGAGATGAAGAATCTGACCGTCCGCTTCAATGAATTTCTCAAGCGGTGAACCCGGACCAAATCCATTTTCAATCGTATGTCCGGCAACAAATGCCGCTGCCTCGTTTCCCCATGCCGTGACCGACCACATCGGATGGGCACTGCGTTTGACGTCCGGGAACGTCCGGAAAAGTTCCGGGACTTTTCCGATGGCGCGTGTAGCTGTCTTCGCCGGATCGTACGCCGGCATTTCCTGACGGATCGTCTCCCACCAGTCTTCCGGCACGGCGGGCCGACTCCAGTTTTTCGGGTCTGAATTATCGGTGCTTTGTGCCGCCATCATGATCAGACCGTCTGCTGTGACGACCTCTTGCAACGCTTCGATGATCGATTGTGCGCCGCCCGGAATCCAACCGATTTCCTTCATCGAGCTGTGGACGAACACTTTCATGCCCGGTGAGACACCAAGCTGTATTAAATCTGTGATCAACTTTGATTTCGTGACCATTTGTCTTGTTTCCATTTCGCACCCCTCACTCGACGACAAGGCGAATCGTCGATCCTGTTTTACCTTGCGTCACTTCAATTTTCGCATCGACCCGTGATTTCAGTTCTTGGACGTGGCTGATGATTCCCACCATCCGACCGCTTGCCTGAATCGACAACAATGTTTCGATCGCCTGTTCAAGCGATTCCGGATCGAGTGTGCCGAATCCTTCATCGATGAACATCGTCTCAAGCGACACGCCGCCGCTTGCTTCCTGCACGACTTCCGACAGACCAAGCGCCAAGGCGAGCGAGGCCTTGAAACTTTCCCCGCCGGACAACGTTTTGACGTGCCGCGTCTGCGACGTATAGGCATCAAAGACGTTTAAGTCGAGTCCGTATTTTTTCAAGCCCTTTCCGGCTTCCGTCTTCCGTTCAAGCAAGAAACGGCCCGACGTCATCCCGTGCAGATGCCGGTTCGCGGCTTGTAGGATCTCGTCGAAATAGGCGGTTTGGACATACGTCTCAAACGTCATCCGTTGCGCATTTTCACCGACCCCGACCCGCGCCAACTCACCGATGATGCCATAGCGTGTATCTTCCGCCTCGATTTGTTGTTGTAACGTCGACCAGGCATCGACCAATTGCTTGACGTGGAGCCGTTCTTTTTCGGCACCGATTCGCTGGTCCGTCGCTTCGGTCAATTCGGCTTCCGCCTGCTCGACAGACAATCGGATCGTCGCTAAGTCCGGTCGGTCCTGCGCTTTTACGATCTGACGGATCCGCTCCAGTCCGCTCTCGACGTCCTGACGTTTCCGCCGATCGGCTTCCAGTTGTTCTGCCAATTGGGCAATATCTTGCCGTGTCATCCGTGCCTGTTCAAACTGTTCGATCGTCGCAAACCGTTCTTCCTGCAGACTCCGTTCGAACGTTGCTTTCGCTTCCATCCACTTCGATGTCCGCTCCGTCAAGTCTGTTTGAATGTGCTCCAACCGATCGCGCCGCACCGCGACGTCTTGATCCAGTTGTTGTTTCTGATTGTGGGCTCCCGTCCGTGCCGCTTCAAACGACGCCAACCGTTTACTCAACGTCTGCTGTTCCGTCTCTAATTCACGGCGCGACGGCGCATCCGGATTCCGGGTCAACATACCCTCGAGCCGGGCCAGTTCCAGCTGCAGCTTCGACTGGCGATCCGACTCTTCCTCAATCTGACGGTCCAATCGTTCCAGTCCTGTCTCGATTGTGCGCAATTGCTGCTCGAGCTGTTGTTTTTGCTCCTGTTGCCGTTGCAACGCGGTTTCCTGTGCCTGTAAAGACTCGATTTCTGTCCGGATCACGGTTAGATCGGTCGGAAGTTCCTTACCTTGACCAAGCGTCGTGATGTCGTGTTCGAGTTGCCGTTTCCGTTCCGCGACCGTCCGGTACGTTGCCTGCAATTCCTGATGCGCCGTCTGGGCTGTTAAATAAACTTGATGTAAGGCTTCGACATCCAGCGATTCCGCTTTGACCGCAAGTTGCGGATGCGACGTGCTTCCACAGACCGGGCAGGCGTCTCCGTCATGCAAGTGCGCCGCCAGTTCTGCTGCCAGTTGACGGCGTTCGTTTTGCCGCCCTGTCGTATAGGCAAGTTCCGCCTGCTCTTTTTCCTGTTTGACCCGCGTTCCCTGTTCGATCAACCGGAGCCGTTCCGCTTCGTTTCGTTGCCATTCCTGCTGTTTTTGCTCAGCATTCTGTAAGAGGAAACGCCGTTCCTGAATCGTCAGACGGTTGCTTGAATCGTCCGTCATCGCACCGACTCTTGTTTGAAGGGTCGTCCGTTCGTTGCGTTTCTGATCACGTTCCTTGCGCAGAGCTTCCGGATTCAGTTCAGCAATCGCCCGGGTTAACTGCTGTTGTTGTGTTAACAGCTGTTCTTGATCCTGCAAACGCTGCAGTTCTTCTTCGATTTGCTCCAGGCGGCGTGCTGCCTCACGCATTTCCGGTTCCTGCGCCGCCAGCCGCTCGACGTCTTGATTCACCTGATCAAGCCGCTGCAACAACTGCTCCAGTTCTGACGAGACGTGTTGTTTCGTAGCCGTCAACTGCTGGACCGTCTGTTGCTCCGATTGGAACGTCTCAAAGACTCCGCTGATCGCCGCCGCCCGCGTCGCCGCGTCGTACCGTTCCGTCTGACGTTTCGTCTCCGGCAATGTCACCGCCAGTTGTTGTTCGAGTCGCAGCAACTCGTCGTACTCGACAAAGGTTTGTTCGAGTTGCTCTGCCTGACGCAGACGATCCGTCACGCGCTGTACGGTCTCGCGGATTGCCTGCTCCGTGACTGCAGCGTTAGTGATTTTTTCGTCAAGTGACTTCAGCAGCTGTTCCGTTTCCTGACGGATCGTCGTTTCCGTCGCCTCTGCCCAGTTCAGCTCAAGCGGCAGTTCTTCGAGTTTCGACAACTGCTTCGTCTTCGTTTCTTTGATCGCTGCCGCGAGATCCAGTGCTTTTCGGTGCAAGCGTTGTTGAAACTCCCCGTAGTGTTCCGTCTTGAACAGTTGCTTGAGAATCTGTAACTTGTCTTTTGACTCTGCCATCAGCAATTCCCGGAATTTATTTTGCGGCAACAAGAGAATTTGCGAAAACTGTTTATGGTCAAGTTGCAACAGTTCCTGGACTTGTTGGCGGATTTCCGGAATCTTCAGCGCAAGAGGCTTCCAGGTCGTGCCGTCATGTCGGGCGAACTCGGCTTCATGCCCATAATCCGTCTTATTGACCGGATGGGGCTGGCTCGGTTGCCGGATGATCCGGTATCGTTCGCCTTTTAACAAAAATTCGAGTTCCACTTCCGTCTTTTGGTCCGGTTTGGCGAAATGACTGCGCAGATCGCTCATTTCCCGTTCCCCGCCTGATGTTTCCCCGTATAAGGCAAACGTCAACGCATCAAAAATCGTCGTTTTACCGGCACCGGTATTGCCGGAGATGACGAACATCGTCCGCCCACCGAGTTCGCGAAAATCAATCGTCTGTTCATCGGCAAATGGTCCGAAGGCACGTAAGGTCAATCGTTCTGGACGCATGCAGCTTCCTCCTCTAACACGGATTGCATCGCATCCGTTGGTTGTTTTTCACGAACCGCTTCATAAAATTCCCGGAACAGATCGGTCAACGTCGCTGCCTGGACTTGATCGCGGGATGCTTGCACCGATCGTGTACTCTCGCGTGTAAAGCCGGTCCGCTCGAGATGAAGAATGTTCGGGTAGATTTTCTTCAGTTTCCCCATCGGATCAATCAACGCTTCAGCATCCGTCAAATTGATTTTGATGTAATCGTCCGTTGTTTGGGTCGCGACAAAGACCGGATCCGTCAATTCAGCGAGGCTGCCCGTCAGTTCACGCAGGTCGCGTTTAGCGGTCAACGGTTCAAAACGGCGGTCAAACGTCCCCGCATCGTTGAGCGTCAAGATGTCGACGCCTTTCACGTGATGTGCTTCCGAGAACGAATATTTTAATAACGAACCGCTGTAACGAATCGTGTCTGATTTGATCGCAAGTGGATTATGCAAATGCCCGAGTGCCGTGTACGTAAACGGAGCAAAGGCACTGGCACTGACCTGTCCTGCCGTTCCGACCGACAACTGGCGTTCGGAATCCGTTTCCAGTCCGCCGATGACAAAGGCATGTCCGACGAGGACACTTGGTCCATCGATGTCCAGCGTTTCGATGATTTTTCGCATCGCGTCATCGTGGGTCCGGATCGAGTCATCTTGATGGATGTAACGGACAGTCGCCGGATCCGCGAACGGGACCGGGTAGAAACGGACGCCTTGAATCTCGATTGGTTCAATGGTTGGTGTTAACTTTCCGGCCAGATGAAGACCCGCCCGTTGTAATAATGTCGTTCCGAAGCTCAGTCGTTCCGCTGAATCATGGTTGCCGCTGATCGCGACGACCGGAATCTTCCGTTCGAGCACGATTTCGGCTAAGACGGTATCCAGCAGTTCGACGGCTTCCGTCGGCGGGACAGCCCGGTCATACAAATCACCGGCAATGATGACCGCGTCCGGTTGTTCCCGGTCAAGCAACCGGATAAACTCGTCGAGAACGGCGCGTTGGTTTTCAAGCATCGATTCCCCGTGAACGATTTTCCCTAAATGCCAATCGGCAGTATGAATCCATTTCATCTTTGATCACGCTCACTTTTCTTCTATAATATCCTTATTTTAGCATGACTTGATTGCTTCTGCTGAAGCTCCTGCCGATTCCAAACCAAACAAAACCCATCAATCGAGCAGGGATTCCCCCGGTCAATCAATGGGTCTCGTGTTGATTCATGACTTAAATGCCAATCCATGATCTGCTAATGCCTGTTTCAACTTCGGTATCGACGAAGGACCGATTCCGTGCCACCTTAGCACCTCGTCTTCCCGATACATTGATAAGCCGGTCAGGGACGTCACTCTATGCGCGTTCAATGCCCGTTGTACAGGTTTACCGAGTGAAGAAAACACCTCGGATTTAGATTCATTGGATTGCATTGCCATCCCCTCCTGTTTTCCTAAACAAAAAACCGCCTCCTCATTTAAAAGGAAACGGTTCTTCACAACATGTTAGAGGTCATCCTCAGTGGGTCCGACGCTTTTGACGAAATCGCTTCACCGATGTGAAGATGGATACGGATCCTCCGATGATTGCTCCGACGACAATCCCAGTCGTAAATTTTCCTCCGGGATTTTTGGCAGAACCTGGTTCAGTTGCTGTTATATGCTCTTCCTGTTTCTGCTCGAATAACTGTTGGAGAGGGGAGGATGTAGGCTCGACTTCGACAATCCGGTCAACTTCCTGTTGACGCTCTACCCGGCTTTCGACGCTGCAAGGTGACAGATAGAACGGATTCAGATTCGTCCGATACCGGTCTGGATTCCAATTCGCCTGCTGAACGGCTTCAGCTGCGTGGTCTGTCCGCTTCGTCTGATCCAATGACTGGATCGATTGATCGAATTCTTGTTTCATCGTAATCACTCCTCTTCACATTCAATTCCACCTAAAAAGCTCCGACTTACGTCTGAAGTCTTATTTACCTCTTTTTTAAACATCTAAAACATGTATCGAAAAAAAATGTTTGCTTTTTTGTGAACGCTTACTTGAAATACGTTGCGTACGTCTGTTTTGCCTGTTCCGGATCCGCTTCCCCGTGAATCAAGATCCGCCCGTCGGCAAAGGCGACAATCCGGTGCTGCTCCGTCTCGAACATCAGCAAATACGGGTTCCGTTGACTTTTCATCCCGCGTGCCAGTATCTCGTTTTCCAGCCGAACCAAATCCCGTTTCCCTTCTCCCCGGACTTGCACCGTGTCCCGACCGCACAACGTGACGAATTGTAGCGGCGTTCCGTTGAGATAAGGATAGACGGCAGCGTCGCCGCACGAAGGACAGGCTGCTTGTTTTAAGGACGTGACATCAATCTGACTCTGCTGATTCGTCCAAAGATCAAACGACAACAACGTCCGACGCAGTGCAGCTTTCGCACCCGTCAACAGTTTCAGCGTTTCTGTTACTTGATGCGAGGCGACCAGTTGGACGGCCGGACTGATGATGCCCCGAGTATCGCACGTATCCTGTTGCTGCGGCAGATGATTCAGCAGACAATGCAGACAAGGCGTCTCCTTCGGTAAAACGGTGTATGTCATGCCGTAACTGGCGACACAGGCTCCGTAAATCCAAGGGATCTCCCGTTGCGCTGCGACATCATTGATCAGCATCCGGATCGCAAAATTATCTGTCGCGTCCATGATCAAATCCGCCTGCGCAACGAGTCGATCAATGTTCGTCGCCGTCACGTCTTCCACAATCGCTTCAATCGTTACCATCGAATTGACTTCGCAAAGCCGTTGCTTGGCTGCGACCGCTTTCGGCAACCGTTCCCGGGCATCCCGTTCCGTGTACAATTGTTGCCGTTGGAGATTGCTCCACTCGACGTAATCACGATCAATCAAGGTCACCCGTCCGACACCGGCCCGGACGAGCTGTTCCGCACTGGCTGTCCCGAGCGCACCGAGACCGATGATGACGACGCGGCGCTCAGCCAGTTGACCTTGTCCGTCTTGTCCGATTGGACGAAAGCGGATTTGGCGGCTGTAGCGGTCCGTCATGGGCGGCTGATTCCAGTCATCGGACTGCTTGCCGTCGCATACCGTTTTTTCTCAATCCGTCCCGCTTCGAAACCGAGACGCCCGGCTTCGACCGCCAGTTTCATTGCCTGTGCCATCTTGACCGGATCGTTGGCGTGGGCGACCGCAGAATTCAGCAAGACACCGTCGGCACCCAGCTCCATCGCGTAAGCCGCGTCAGCCGGTGAACCAATCCCCGCATCCACGATGACCGGGACCGTCATCTGTTCCATGATGAAACTGAGCGCAAGCGGGTTTAAGATCCCCTGCCCCGAACCGATCGGTGACGCTGCCGGCATGATCGCGTGACAGCCCAGTTCCTCGAGCCGACGGGCGAGCAACAAATCATCCGACGTATACGGCAAGACGATGAAACCGTCCTTGATTAATTCCTCTGCCGCCCGTAAGGTTTCGATCGGATCCGGCAATAACGTCTTGTCGCAACCGATCACCTCGACTTTGACCATGTCACACATGCCGGATGCCCGGGCGAGCCGGGCCAGCCGGACGGCTTCTTCCGCCGTTTTTGCGCCCGCCGTGTTCGGCAACAGGTCATAACGACTTAAGTCGAGTGCCGCAAGTGGATTCGTCTGTTCCTTCGCAAAGACATCGAGACGCCGGACGGAAAACGTTAAAATGTTCGTCTCCGATGCTTCGACCGCTTGTTGTTGCGTCTCAGCGTCCGGGTATTTTCCCGTTCCGAGTAATAATCGTGATGCAAATGTTTTTCCGCCAATTTCTAACATGTTATCCGCCTCCTACAAAATGAACGATTTCAACGACATCACCGGGTTGGACGTTCGTGTCCGTATACCGGGACCGGTCGATGATTTGATGATTTTGTTCGATGATGACGACCTCTTCATCGATGTTCAACTGCTGAATCAAGTCGTGTAGCGTCTTCGTTTGTTCCTCCAGTGGATAGTCTTTCCCATTCAATCGGATTTGCATGTATTCTCCTCCTCGTGTCGTCTGCAACAAAATGCCTCCAGCGTAACTTCCGATTTTCGGTTCATGACACAATCAGCGAGGACTTGCGCTGTCACCGGAGCGAGCAAGATGCCGTGCCGGTGATGTCCCGTCGCGACCAACAAACCGTCAATTCCTTTGACCCGTCCAAGATACGGTAAACCGTCACGGGTCTGCGGCCGGACACCGGACCAGATATCAACTAGTACCGCATCACGGATCGGCGGATACACGTCAATTGCTGCCGCCAACAGGTCCGAGATACTGTCCGCGTTGACCGTCGTTGACTCCTCACCAACGTGTTCCGTTGCGCCGATGATAATCCGTCCGTCTGCTTTCGGGACGAGATACACCGTCTCATGAAACAAAGTCTGCTCCAGTCGACCGGTTGTGAGACGGACAGACAGGCATTCACCTTTGACCGGAAGCGTGTCAATCGGAATCCCGATCGTTTGCAACAACGGTTCCGACCCTCGTCCACCGGCAATGACGACCTGTCGACCGAATTGCCGGCCCCGGCTTGTCTCCACCCCGGTTACCGTCTCTTTGTCTCGCAGAAGACGCAAGACAGTCACCTGTTCTTCAATCACCCCGCCCCGCTGTTCAATCGCTTGCCGTAAAGCGCGGACGAGCAACGGAGGATCGACTTGACCGACCCGTTCAAATTGGACGGTTTGCTTTGCCTGGCGCAGCTGAAACGGCAGTTCGAGATAGCCGCTCGTCAACCCGGTCTCGTCGAACAATTGACGGACAAGCTGCGGATACAGGACGCGGCTCACTGCCGCTAACGCATGTAACGGTTCCGACAGTTCTTCGTCTGTCGCGAGCATTCCCGCTGCCGCCCGTGTCGCGCCTTGTCCGACCGCCGACTGATCGAGCACGTGAACACGTTGACCCCGCTGTAGCAACTCATAGGCGAGCGTCAAACCGATGATACCGGCGCCGACGATTAATACATCCGGTTGCTTCATCGTCCAATCACCGCCCGGAACCGAACGGCTGCTTCCGCCGGATGGGTTTGTCCCAAAATCCCGGACAGGACGGCAACTCCGCTGCACCCGGTCGTTAAGACATCGGACAGATTTTCCGGTTTGATTCCGCCGATGGCGATGACTGGGATTGATGTCCAGTCGACCACTTGCTGTAACGCATCGAGCCCCCGTGGCGCCACGCCGGGTTTCGAATCCGTCTCAAAAATATGACCGTACATCACGTAATCGGCGCCGGCTTGTTCCGCCGCCATCGCTTCGGTCAACGAGTGGACCGATTGACCGATGGAGATCGTCGGAAACTGTGTCCGGACACGCTCGACCGAGAGACTGCGGCGTGTCAATTGGACGGTCGTGCCGGTGACGAGTGCAGCATCGAGCCGGTCATGGACTACCAGCTGGTCTGCCCGGACTCCTTGGTCGAGCAACGTATCAATGCAGGAAACCAATTCCCGGACTGACCAGGTTGGCTCCCGTAAGTGGATGCGATCGACGGACGTTGCGAGCTGCGGAAGGGTCTGTTCCAGCACTTCCTTACTGTCGCGTCCGGTTGTAATCAAGTGTAAATGTGACATCGTTCCCCCTCCTTTCCACACGAAAAAGGACCACCCCATGAACTGATGGAGTGGTCCTACGAAAAGGGCGACGCTTGGCGTTCCCTCGATAGATGATCGGATACCACTTCCCTCCGCTAGTACGAACTAGATCAGGTTCAAAGGGTCCGGATACTTCCGTCTCAGTCTGCTGCGAGACTCCCCTAGTGTAGATATTTATTTGTGTGGTACGTCTGTAGTCTACCACGGGTAGTCCGATTAGTTCTACCCTTGATTAGTGTCGCATGTCCGATTCGACCGCTTTGACCTGCTCGATCAAGCGTTGGTATTCGTCGACACGTTTCGTTTGCGACAAGTCATACGTTTGTTTTAAGCGTAAGACCCGCATGACTTTCTGGTTGAGATCGGCTGCCGACAATTTCCCTTGTTTGATCCGCGCCATGATTTCCTTGTGAACGGACGGGTACGCACCGGGTGTCGAGAACATCGCCATATCCGCGCCGTTTTCGAGAGCAAGACCTGCCGCTTGAGCTAATCCGTACCGTTCTGTGATGGCTCCCATGACGAGATCATCCGTGATGATGACACCGTCAAATTTCAGTTCACTCCGTAACACACCGGTCATGACTTCTTTCGATAATGAGGACGGTCGATTTTTGTCGAGAGCCGGGAACAGGATATGCGCGACCATGACCATTTCAGCCCCGTCTTGAATCGCCCGTTTAAACGGGACCAGCTCCGTCTGCTCAAGTTCCGCTTTCGTCGCATCGACCCGCGGCAGACCGACATGCGAGTCGACGGTCGTATCTCCGTGTCCCGGAAAATGTTTGACGACCGGCACGATATCTTCTTCCTTCATTCCCTGCATCAATGGGACACCGAGTCGTGCCACTTGTTGCGGGTCCGCACTGAGCGACCGGTCACCGATGATCGGATTCGCCGGATTACTGTTGACGTCAAGGACCGGTGCAAAATCCATGTTGAATCCGTAAAAACGGGAAATGGAGCCAAGCGTCTGCCCGACGTCTTCCATTAATTCCGGATCATTTTTTTGACCATATGTCAGGCTCGGCGACAGTTTGAGTTGTGCGTCCGGAACCCGGCTGACCCGTCCGCCTTCTTCGTCAAAACCGACGAATGCCCGTTGATCCGACGTTTGCGCTTCGTTGATGTCAGCCGTCAACGCCTTCAGTTGGCTGGATGACGTGATATTACCGCCGAGTAACAACACCCCACCTAGCGCATGTTGCTGCAACAGCCGGCGATCCGCTTCCGTCAATGCCGTTCCGGCCACACCGATGTAGAGCAGTTGATCGATTTTGTCCGCCGTCGACATCTGAGAGACCGTCTGCTTAAGTTCATTTTCCGCTTGTTCACGGGCGGAGGGTTGCTCCGGTTTTTGTGGTTTCGGCTGTTTTGTTTCTTCGGCTTGCTTCGGTGCCGGTTCGTTCGGTTTCGCGGTCTCGTCGACACAACCGGACAGTAAGACAGTTGCTAAGACAACAGGGAAAAACAGCTTCAAATCGGTTCCTCGTTTCGGACGCCGTTGATTGAATAGTAGACTTCAATTTCTGCGTTCAACGATTGGGAGACGGAGCAGTATTTGTCTTTTGACAACGAAATCGCCCGACGGACCTTGTCTTCCGGTAAGTCGCCTTCGAGCCGGTAATGAATCGAAATCGTCGTGAAGCGGCGCGGATGGTCGTCTGCCCGTTCCCCTTCGATGTCCATTTCAAATGACGTCAACGTCAAACGCATCTTCTCTAAAATCGAGACGATATCGATGCCGGTACAGCCGGCAACGGCGTGGAGTAACAGCTCCGTCGGTCGCGGTGCTTGATTGTCGCCTCCGTTGTCCGGTGCTGCGTCCATCGCTAAGCGATGCCCGGATTCGGTTTCGCCGCTAAATCCCATCTTGTGGTTCCAAGTAATTGTTGCTTGCATGTTCCGTCACGTCCTTTACTTGTTTTTTAGTCGTCTTTACCTTTTCAGTATACCCGAATCTCTACCAAGTGAAATTGACATGCTATTCGCAATAATGCTTCTTTTCCTTCTTCCTCTAAATCCGGTTTTCGCCCGGTGCAAATCATGCTATTCTGATAAACGATAGTTTTTTTGCGCACAGGCGCCAGAAGTGAGGAATGTATATGTCATCATCATCGACTCGTTTGAGTCAAACCGACTGGCTGTTGATCGCAACGTTATCCATGTTGACGTTTGTCCTGGGAACAAGCGAATTCGTCATCGTCGGTATTTTATCCGAAATCGCAGACGGTCTGAACATTACGATCGCGAAAGCCGGGACGCTTGTCTCTGCCTTTGCCATCGCCTTTGCCATCGGGACACCGATTACAATGTCCTTGACTGGACATCTCGAACGGCGCAAATTAATGCTTGGCTTGATTTTCGTCTGGATTTTGCTGAATGTTTGCAGCGGTATCGCACCGAACTATGAAGTCTTATTGCTGACACGGATCGTGACGGCTGTTTTGACGGGCGTCTTGATTTCGCTTGCGATGGTTGTCGCCAGTGACAGTGTCCCGATTGCGAAACGCGGGGTCGCCGTGTCGTTCATCTTCGGCGGTTTTACCCTTGCGAATGTCTTCGGTGTTCCAATCGGTACTTTCATCGGTCAGCATGCCGGGTACGCTGCCACATTTTGGCTGACGAGCAGTCTTGGCGTCATTGCGTTACTCGGTGTCTTCAAAATCGTTCCGATCCAAAAATCATCAGCGACCAGCTCGATTCGCGATCAACTTCGCCTACTCGCCAATCCGCGGATCATGATCGCCTTTTTCATCCCGTCATTTGGATTCGGTGCGACGTACGTCGTCTATACGTACCTCGTTCCGGTTTTGGAGCTGGAATTGAAATTGCCGTCGACGTGGATCAGTCCAATTTTACTCGCGTACGGAGTTGTCTCGATTTTCAGTAACATCTTAGCCGGGAAAATCGCCAGCCGGAACCCGATCGGTCGTCTCCGCTTCGTCTTCATCGTTCAGGCGATCGTACTCGCCGCCCTGTATGTGACGACGGCGTCCGTTTCGCTCGGTCTGATCAATATTGCCTTGATGTCCTTGATGTCGATTTTATTGACGACCTCAACACAAATTTATTTGATCGACCTGGCAGAGAAGTTTAACCCGGAAGCAAAAGGACTGGCCGCGTCCTTGATGCCGGTCGCAAGCAATGTCGGGATTGCCTTCGGTTCTGCTTTAGGTGGACTCGTCTATGCAAATGGTCCGATCATGAATATCGCGCTTGTTGGTGGTGCCGTCGCCTTACTCGCAGCCGTTTTGACAGCCGTCAGTCATCGGCTTGATCAACGGACGTAACCGCAAAAAAGACTCCTGTTCCAGTTGTGTTCTCAAAATGAGGCACGCGGAACGGGAGTCTTTTCTTCTTCAAGGACGTACAGACTTGAAGCCGATGTTCCCTCAGACCGAACCTTACAAGAATGTTAGGTGAACGTATCCAATTTGTTGCTTATTTTGTCATTTCGTATGGTACGGTAAGAACAGCTTATCCATCCCAACTACTTAAAGGAGTTTTGATTATGAAATCGTATTACGCTCTTCCATTAACCGCTTTGTTGCTGACAGCGACGGTCAGTCCGGTCGCGACGTCCGCTGCAACACCAACGAAAGTCGAAACAAAAAAACCGCTGTCGGAAAAAGCACTCGCGAAAAAGAAAACGGAAATCGCAAAACTGGCGACATCCTTAATCGGGACACCCTATAAAGAAGGCGGCACGACAACAAAAGGATTTGATGCGTCGGGCTTCACGCAATACGTCTATCAAAAAAGCGGTCTGACACTCGAGCGGACGATTGCGAAACAAGCCGCGATGCCGCTCAAGACCGTCACACTCAAAAAAGCGATGCCGGGCGACTTGTTATTCGTCCAAGCGAAAAAAGCAAAGACACCGAACTTCGTCGGGATCTATACCGGCAAAAATAAGTTTGTTGCCGTAACGACGAAAAAGGTCGAATCGCAAGACCTGACATGGAGTTACTATGCAAAACAAAATATCGTCATCAAGTCATATCAGTGACACAAAAACAGCCATCCAAAACTCCTACGAGTTTCGGATGGCTGTTTTGTTGTGGTTATTAAGCTGTCCGTTAGTTTAAAACAAGAGTGTTGAACATTGTTTCTTTTCGCTTCAGTTTATCTTTGATGTTTCCTTCGTATACGACACGTTTTGATAACGCATCAACAACACGTATGTTAATTACACCATCCTCGGCTTGGCTTCCCATATAGATCATGTCATTCTTTGGTTCAATAAATTTATTCAAAACGTCACCATCTTTTGTATGGGGTAAAATCATCGAATATTTTTTCATTTTCTTTGACGTCAAATCGTAGACAGTCCAACGTAAACCTTTTAGTTCATCTTTAAACATAATTAGTTTCGTTCCATCGATACTTAGTTTTGTTTGAAAGGCATCGCTCAAATCCAATCCCTTTAGAGGCTGAACCGTTTTCCCATTGCTCAAATATACCGTTTCTTTTGTTGCATCTGATCCTTCTACACCTTCACTCGTGTAATAGACAATCGTCTCGTCATGGATACCTAAAATATACGTATACTTTTTAGAAGTATACGGTAAATTGATTTTTTGAACCGTATCGTTCTTTAAATTGATTTTGTACAACAATGTTTCTAAATTTGTTGCATAATCCTGTGCGTAAACATACAAACTGTTTTCAACACGTTGATACGGAATGAGATCAATTTCTCCTAGCTTCTGAGCTTCAGAAGGTTCCGGAAATATTTTTTTTACGACACGCTGTTTGCCAGCATTCCAGTACTGCAATTCCCACTTATTTTTATCTTTTATACCGATTCCATAAGTAATTCCTTCTTGTTCTAGCGTAGTGACCTTATCTGACGCAATAAAACGTCGGAAGTCAGTCGGTTCACCCTCTTCATCAATCGGATTATTAAACAAACTGGTAATCAAATTACCTGCTGTTTTTTGCACATGCCCGTCTAATCCAACGTTGTAATCAAGGTTTTTTAGACCCTGATCATAAATTTCTGCGTGAACAGAACGGACAACTGATTGTTTCGGATCTCCTTTGACCGTCTCAACAACAAAATCTGATTCGTCGATCGAACGAATGAACAAGGTGTAGATTCCTACCGTCAAGAAGCTGACGACAGCCAGTATGAGTACAAATTTAAATTTTCGCATGACGTCCTCCTTAGACCGAGATTTTCCATTTTAATAAACGCAGGCTTTTCCAAATCGTATACACAAAGTAGAGCACAAAAATCGTCACCATGATTCCTGCTGTTTCATGACGTAAAAAGATGTTCAGTGTTTCGATTATATACAAACCACCCATCATTATGGTAAAGAGAGCAGCCACTTCAAGGACGATAAATAATAGTCCTTTCGCTTTACGGTAAGACCGTTCAAGCAGCACGAGAAGAAACAAAAAACTGACAATGAATAGGGCTAAAATAATGAATACGAGCAAATCCATTCCGTTCATCGTATACAACTGCTTTAGTGTATCCGAGAGACCTAGCGATGAGGATTCGCGGTAATTGTCCTTGATCAGCCAGTTGAATATGACATAACTGAGTTGGATGACCACCCACTGTAATCCGATGAAACTGATAATCACAAGCGCCAGTGATGTCCATTTGGCAAAAAAGATTTTGGCACGACCGCCCGGTAACAATAATAAGCGGTATATGTACTTGGATTCACCGAACCAATCCCGGTACCAAATTTGAATAGCATACAAAATGACGAGAACGATTCCAATCATAATGACATAGCTGAAATACGAACTTGCCTGTTCAAACGATAACTTTCCAAATGAGCGCAGAGCTTCTGATTCAGTCACTTTCGCGTCACTCATATAGTTTCGAACCTGTCGTTCTTGGTAGATGACCCGTCCAACGATGGTCAGGATTTCGATACTTGCCAGCGCAAGGACGACCGAGACAATCATTTTCCAGCTTCGTTTTAACTCTTCGTTTGTTAACATCAGATACTGTTTCATCGTTGATAGACCTCCCGCATCCGGTCTTGGACCGATTTTCCGTATACTTCGCGCATCTCTTCCGTATCGTGTTCATCGATGATCCGGCCATCCTGTAAAAAGACAACCCGGTCAATCAGATGTTCGATTTCCATGATTTCGTGCGTCGTCATCAGGATGCCGCGTCCTTCCATATAATGACTCGAAAAGATCCAGGCAATCTGTTCCTTCGTAAATAAATCAATTCCGGCAAACGGTTCGTCGAGCAACAAATATGGACGATCAAGTGCAAAACCGAGCACCAAACTGAACTTCGCCTGATTCCCTTTCGACAGTTCCAAGATTTTATCAGTCGTCAATAATTTGAACAACCCCATCAATTCTTCGGCGACCTTCGGGTTCCAGTCCGGATAATGATCACTCATATACGTCAACGCATCGCCAATCGTCATATAACCGGGCATCGTCTGCAGATCCGGAACGAAGGCGATTTTTTCGCGTGAGACTTCTCCGTCGACCAACACTGTTCCAGCATCGACCGGGACAAGACCCATAATCGCTTTTAAGATTGTCGATTTTCCTTCGCCGTTTAAACCGATCAAACAGGTGATGCTGTCCGGACGTACTGAAAAGGAAACACCTTCAAGGATCGGTTTCTTCCGACCGTATCGTTTTTTTAAGCCATGGACTTCAAGCATCGACCTTCC
This sequence comes from Caryophanales bacterium, assembly GCA_902363455.1. Lineage (GTDB taxonomy): Bacteria > Bacillota > Bacilli > Exiguobacteriales > Exiguobacteriaceae > Exiguobacterium_A. The sequence continues at coordinate 1,528,188 of CABJAC010000001.1, forward strand.
TCCGTTCCGTTGATTGATATACCGTCTCGACTTTCGTGACGACTTCGCCTAGTGGAATCTGAATCGCATGGACCGCCTCGATGAATTGCGCGACTGCTTCGTCGAGCATCTCCGTCCGGACTTTTTTGACAATTTCTTGATCCATCGTGATCTTACTCGGTACGTTTCGTTCTGTCGTAATCAATTGCTGGTCCTCCATTTCTTTGTACGCTTTTTGTGCTGTATTCGGATTAATTCCGAGTTGCGCAGCGATTTCCCGGCGCGATGGAATTTCCTGCCCGCATTTGAGTTCTTCCGTCGCGATTTGTTCCTTGAACCATCGGACGACCTGAAGATACACCGGGCTTCTTTGGTCAAATTGCATCGTGGTCTTGACCTCCCTTTCCCGTTCATTGTATTAAAACAGTAATACACTTTCTTTCTGTATCATACGCGTAGTACAGTTGACTGTCAATCCATTTCCAAAAAAAATACCGCACTCCGAAGGGAGGCGGTATGAGTAATCTTATTTTTGGAATTCTAAAATGGTTTGTTGGACGGGAATACCTGACATCGGAACAGTTCGCTCAACGAACACATACCGTTTCCCGTTTACTAAAAAGCGGCGGTTGCCTAAATATTCGACAAGTTTTCCGTCTTGTTTGAGTTTATGTTCAATCGCTTTGACGTGTTCATCCAATGTGTAAAACCGATCATCGAATGTCATTGTGATGTTTTTGTTTCGATATCCGAGTAAGTAACTGTAGAAAAACCAAAATCCCGCCCCTAATGCCAAAAATGCTAATAGAAAGTCCATGAGCAATTCCCCCTTTTGATATCTTATTTTACGTTCAAGATAATGTAAGGGTTCCCAAATTATTTGAAAATTATCAAAAATCATTGGAATAAAAAAGCTGACTCTGAACGATGTCCAGAATCAGCCTGTCTTGTTTAGTAGGGTGTTGGATCTTCTTGCGGTGTATCCGGAATTTCCGTTGGTTCCGGGAACGTGTCCGGCTCCGGTTGACGGATTGGATCTTCCTGCGGCGTCTCCGGAATTTCTGACGGAGGTGTCGTCGGAATCTCGTCCGGTTGTTGATTCGGTTCGTGTTTTGGGACTTCATTCGGATTTTTCTTCATGATTATTTCCCCCTTATGATGTGATGTAGTCGCCGCCGTTGATATGAATCGTTTGACCGGTGACGTAACTTGAGTCGCGTGACGCCAGGTAGACGTATGCCGGTGCGTTTTCAGACGGTTGCCCGCGGCGTTTCATCGGTGTGTCTTCCCCGTGTGCTTCGACCTTTTCTTTTGTGAACGTTGCCGGGATGAGCGGCGTCCAAATCGGACCCGGTGCGACGGCATTGACGCGAATCCCTTTTTCAATCAAGTTTGACGCCAGCGAACGGGTCAACGTCGTGATTGCCCCTTTGGTTGCCGAGTAATCAATCAGTGATGGTGCCCCGCGATACGCCGTGACGGACGATGTATTGATGATCGAATCTTCCTTGTTCAAATGCGGTAACGCAGCCTGCGTCAGATAGAACATCGAAAAGAGATTCGTTTCGAACGTCTCTTTTAACTGATCCGGTGTGATCGCCAAGAAATCGTCTTGCGGGAACTGTTTTCCGGCATTGTTGACCAGAATATTCAATTGACCAAATTCTTGAATGACCTGATCAATGATCGGTTGAGCATTCTCCGGTTGACTGACATCTTTCGCAAACGCCAACGCCTTGACACCATACCCTTCGATCAATTGTTTCGTTTTTTCTGCATCTCGTCCCTCATTTAAGTACACGATGGCGACGTTTGCGCCCTCTTTGGCATAGGCAATCGCGACGGCACGCCCAATGCCGCTGTCTCCGCCCGTTATCAACGCCACTTTACCTTTCAACTTACCTGATCCCACATATTCCGGGTCGTCGTACACCGGTTCAGGATTCATTTCGGATTCGATTCCCGGTTGCTGATCCTGTGTTTGTCCCCGTGCTTGTTGATGCATCTGCTCTAATTCTTCCTCGCGCATATGACCCAACCCCTTTTCACTATTTAATGACTACCTTCATTAACATTCCCTTGCTATATATCAATAAACGTCGTCAGTAAAAAAAATCATTTTATTAAAGTATTTGTTGAACCTTCAGGTTATTTTTATCGCTGCAGAAGAATTAATAGGTTTAATCTAAGCCTTCAAAGCAAACGACTGATGGTCGGATGCAGAGCACCATATCATCTCGGAAATCAAAAAAAGAGCCGGCGCATACTGTAGCGCCCGCTCTTCTGCCTATTAGGATGTCTTCTCCTTATTCCGGAATAACCGATCCCACTTCCCTGCTTCAAGCATCGTCTGCAACTGAACAGGATAGAGGGTGACCGTCGATAACTCTTCAAGCGGAATAAACCGATACATTAATTCTTGTCCTTCCACCCCAAAAAATTCTTCGGTCGTGACCGTCATGTCCTCCAACACGGTGACTTCATAATAAAAGCCGACTTCATGGAAAGAAACTTCATCATATGTAAAAAAGTTTTCGTGAACCGATAAAAAACGGGTGACCTCTGCCGCAAGACCCAACTCTTCTTTGATTTCGCGGATGACCGCCGCTTCCCCGGGCTCCATCAAACGAATCCGTCCACCCGGTAATGCCCAAAAATCATCCCGGACATTTCGATGAATCAACAGATGCCCGTCCTTAATGATTACAGCAGCTGCGCGGTGGTTAAATCGTTGGTTCTCCACTCTGAAATTGATATCCATCGTTTTTCACTCCTTCTTTTTTTGCTATCGACCCATACTTTTTCACATTTTCCCATATTCGTGAATATTTCAATATACACGGTTTTTGTAACAAACGAATAGATTGGTGCGCCTACATTTCATAATTATTCCAAACTAAAGATTACAATATAACTTATTTAAGCATAATTCAGAAATCAAACTGAAATGTTATTTTCAAAACATCCGATGCTATACTCGGTTTATTCAATTCACCACTACGACGCAGTATTCATATACAGCCTACACATATACGTCATATCCAACAGACAGACCGTGATCTGTCATCCCCTTTCATCAACCGTCACTTTTTTCAACATCAGGAGGAACTACAACATGAAACGTATTTTAACAACCGTCACGATGAGTGCTCTCGTTGTTTCAGGATTTGCTAGCACGGGTACAGGAAAAGTTGAAGCCGCAAGCTCTTCTTCTTATAAAGTAAAGGTCACGGCAGACGGCTTACGTGTCCGGACAGGTCCATCGACTAAGTATAGAATTGTCGCTGGTGTCAACGCTGGACAAACTTTTAAGTATCAAGGAAAAACAGGCAACTGGACGAAAATTTCATACGGTGGTAAAAAGCGGTATGTCTACTCTGGTTATGTTAAACGATACAGCACAAGTAAAAAAGCGACCGCTAAAAAAGCTTCGTTCTCAACAGGCTTTCTGCGTCCGACAAACGGACCGGTCACCCAAGGATACGGAAGTGCGAGCGGCCGCTACGGATACACGTTCCATAACGGCATCGATATCGCAGCAGCGACAGGGACAACGGTCCGTGCGACTGCTTCCGGAAAAGTCATTCAGTCCGGTTATCAAGGCGCATACGGCAACTATGTCATGATGACACATAAAGTGAACGGTCTTACGTACACAAGTGTTTATGCGCATCTCAGCAGTCGCTCGGTCTACGCCGGTCAATCGATTGCAAAAGGGACGAAAATCGGAAACGTCGGCAGCACCGGAAACTCAACGGGTTCACACCTTCACTTTGAACTTCACCGTGGTGGTTACGTCTACAGTGGCTCTTCGGCTGCAAACAGCATCAACCCGCTTAACGTCTTGTAAGTAAAAAAAACGTCTTTTCATTAGCATACCCCACAGTAGGAAAACAGATGAAATAATCAATCTGTCTTTCTGCTGATGGGGTATTTTTTTGATAAAAGTCCCCCTTCCATTGTGCGATTTTTACCATATATGAAACATTTTTATTACAGTGACACCTATTTTTAGAATGAACGATTTATTTTAACCCTTACAAAACATGTAAAACACGTCAAGTAAATTTTTTTCGTTGTATTTCATACAACTGCTGTCACAATCGCTCTTGCTGCGACCTGTCCACCGTAGATGGATCGTGCGAACGGACCCACCGTTAAATCGGCAAGACTTCCTGTCGCATAGAGTCCTTCCCCCCACTCAAACGTTTCCTCATTCAGGACGGGCGTCCCGCAAGGAGATAACGGCAAGTCAAACTGTCGTTGGACGCTTTCGAGCCAGGAACCTTGAATCGTCAACGGTCGAATTCCGGTCGCACACACGATCGTCGTCCCTTTCAGATCCGATCCGTCCGTCAGCATCACACCACCAGTCGTCTGTTGCTTGACCTCACCGATTTGATGAATGACGTGACCGCTTCGAATGAGATGACGTATCCGCTGGATCAATTCCTGTGGTGCGGTCCCGGGTTTCCGTTCAGCTGCAATCAGCTGTCGGCGCTCACGCAGTGACAGCGATTTGAACGGTGTCAGTCCTTTAGGTCCCATGAATTTCCGATCCGCGTCAAAGGCACTTTGCTCCAGCGAACGTTTCGTGATCAATGTCACTTGTCCCGGAAACTTTTTAGCACAACGGATTGTATAATGAATGGCGCTGATTCCTCCCCCGATGACAAGAACAGGTGGTGTTTCTTCACGTTCTTCAAAGACATGTTGTGTAGCATCCGCCCAGTCCGGCAGATGAAGACGTTCCGACTGCCCTAAAGCCAAGACGACCCGCTTCGCTCGAAAGATCCGGTTTGACGTCTTGATCTGCCAGTACTCTCCTGATTTGCTTAATCCTGATACGTCCGCTTGAAACCAGCTCTCATCAGCCCCATTTTGTTTTGCCAACTGTATCGCATGGTCGTTGAACAGTTCCAGTGAAGGACGACCATATGTATCTTTAAAGGCTTGAGACGTATACTCTTGTTCATCGGCAAATCGGCGCAAGCTCGTTGGATTTGTCGATGTATGATGTACACGTGTCGAACGCAGATAAGGCATCTCAATTCGTGCCGTCTGTCGTTGCCAATTCGCTAACGGCGTCGCATGTCGATCGATGATGGCGATGTTTTTTTGTTTGACGCCACGTTCAAGTAAAGCATGGAATACGGTCATCCCGTGGACTCCTCCACCGATGATAAGCCATTCGTATGGTTGGTTCATCTCTAAATCCTCCGTTACAGTTATTAAATCGTAATCATTACGCTTTAATAACTGTAACGATTTTTGCTCAACAATTCAACCCCTCATCGCCGGTAAAATGCTTAAACTGCGACAACCATCACGACAGGATTACCCTGATTTATTTTTGATCGTGAAGTTGAATCACTTAGGACTCCTCCCTCTCTAATCGTAGCCTAGAGGAAGGAATTCAAGTATGATAATACAAAATAAGTTTAAATTGTATGAATTTTCTAATTATAATAGGAGGTGTATTGTTGAACAACATAGATCTTGATTTTTTACTCAGCATTGAAGACTACGAATTGGAATTGGATACGATGTCATTGAAAGAAAATGACCATTACGCGATTGATCTATATTTCTATGGAGCTGACGATGTGTCAAAGTTAATCATAGGCGATCCTTCGCGCGACTATTTTTTGATGCGCTTCGAAAAGTATGCTGTGTTCATGGGAACTCTCCAAGAGCATGGAATCCTTGACGACGGACTCAGAAATCCCTATCCGGTCGTGAAGCTAAAAAAGTCGATTTTTGGTGATTTTGCTGAGAAATATATGAAAACAAAAGAAATCTACACCGAACGTGGTGAACTGAATTTATTTGTCATCAGGACGCATGAGCAAGAATTTTATATTGCTTCTTATAGTGATCCGATGGTCATAAACAATATCGCAAAAAGCGAGTAGAAGGATTATGAAAAGTGATGATTTCAGATTGAAATGGCCGATGAACCTATTAAAAGGATCATCGGCCATTTGATTGATATCGGACGGAAACATATATCCCCTCGACTCCTGTGGAAAGGAAGGGCAATTACTGATTTCAAAGCTACTCCTGAATCAGACCGGACCGTTTTAAGATTTAGCCCGTTTCGCTTGATAGGCTTTCGAATAACGGTCCGCTGCAATGATTGCATCCGCTACTTCATCAGCAGTGACATCAAATCCGCTGTGGATCGTCTCCCCGTCTGCCGTCGCCGCCTGTCCGACTTTAAGGATGTCTTCGCGTGACGCATCTTTTAATTTAACGTCTTCGAGTGTGACCGGCAGACCAAGGTCCATATAAAACGCAATATATCGCTCAATCTCTTCTTGCGGATGTTCTTCGAGGGCCAGTTGGACAAGTGTCCCGAACGCAACCTTCTCACCGTGCGTCAAGTGATGGATGTCCCCGTCGAGTGCCGTGAAGCCGTTATGGATAGCGTGCGCTGCGGCAAGCCCCCCGCTCTCAAAACCAAGACCACTGAGCAAGGTGTTCGCTTCGACGACGGCTTCGAGGGCCGGCGTGACGACTTTCGCCTGAACCGACTCGTAGGCGAGGCGCCCGTGCTCAAACAAAACCTCTTCACACCGTTTCGCGATGGCTTCCGCTGCAATCGTCGGGCGTCCACCGGCCATCGTCAATCCGCCAAAAGCAATGACGCTCCGCACTTCGACCCATGTCGCCAGTGCGTCGGCGATGCCCGAAGCAAAGAAGCGTGCCGGTGCTTCCGAGATCAACTTCGTGTCGACCAGGACAAGATCCGGATTTTTGTTGTAGAATCGATAACTCTCAAAAATTCCTTCATCGGAATAAATGACCGATAAGGCACTGGTCGGTGCATCGGTCGACGCGATGGTCGGGACGATGACGACCGGCAGATGGAGTTCGTCGGAAACGGCTTTCGCTGTATCAAGCGTTTTCCCGCCGCCTACACCCATGACGAACTTAACACCGACGTCTTTCGCTTGCGTCGCAATCCGTTCGACCTCATGCTTTGAGGCTTCTCCGCTGAAATCTGCTTTTTCGATTTTGATTCCTTCGTTTGAAAATGAAGCTTGGACACGTTCCTCGACGATTCCCCAGACGACATCATCCGCGATGACGAGGGCCACGTCACCGATCGGGCTCACGTATGTACCGAGCCGATCAATGACATTTTTTCCTTGGACGTACTTTGCCGGACTAATGAAAACACGTTCTGACATGTTCAACATCCTTTCTTTTTCAACGAGACCATCAACAATGACTTACATTCTATTGCTTTCCTTTTCGTCCGGTCCTCTAAACTCCTTGAGCCGTGAACATTAGGTGAATTGCAGAACCGGTCGTGCCAAACGTTGGCGTACCAATCGTCCGTCCGTCGCCAACCGTTCATCCGGATGCTCGCCGAACCATTCGAGACTCGCCGTTTTCGCAACCAGTGCCGATTTAAGTTCGTCAAAAAATCGGTCGTAATCAACGATGCCGTCAAATAACGGCACCATACCATCCCGCGAGCCGCTTGCCGCATACACATTGGCCGGTTCAAAGACGTCGAATTGATCGGCTCGTGCAACCGTCTTCAAGTGAAGGTGTTCGATGACCGGTTCGAGCCGGCGGTAGGCCGTGACCGGATCGGCACCGGACTCGACGACATGGAGGACGTCGAAGTTCACGCGGCAGGCTGGATGATTGACCTCGTGCAATAACCGCTCCGTCGACTCGATCGTGTCCGCCGCCGTATTCGGATGGATTTCAAGCAACACCAACTGCTTCGCTTGATCCAAGACTTTACAGACACCGCTCAATTGATAGACAAGTCGCGCCCGTTCCGCCTCCGTCAGTTGATGACTCGCCTTGTGACCGGCAAAAATCCGGATGCGCCGGGTTCCGAGCCGCTGGGCGAGGCGAGATAAGGCTTTCGTTTGTTCAAGCAAGACGGACAGCGGAGCGTCAAACGACAGGTAATGGCTGAGCATGCTGACATGAACCCCGTTTTTTTGCAACAAGGCGAGGTCTGCTTCCTGTAGATGCTTCGCATGAACACCCCACACATCCATCGCCTCAAACTCGTTTGCTGCGGCAAACCTCACCAACTCATCGAATGACCGTAGATGATGCCGGTAGCTGATCGTACAAAGTGCGAGTTGCATCCGTTTCCCCTTCTTTCTGTTGAAATCGGCTGAACAAATCGACGAGCTGCCGTTTGATGTCATCTTCGAGCGTCGTTTGTGCGACGAGCCATTGTTGGATGTCCTGTAAATCTGCCCGATCGCGGGTCATGCTGTATTTGATCGCCCGGTGTTGAGTGATCGTGTATTGATTGACCAATTGTTCGATTTTGTCACACCAGTCGTCAAAATCAGACGCCGCTAAATCAATGCCCAAGCGTTCATAAAAATAGGCAAAGGCATGCTCATAAGCATATTTGCGGATGGCGATGACGGGCAGTTGCTTTAACGCCTCCGGCAACTTTTCCGGTCTCGACGCATGGTGTAAGATGACCTGTTCGACCGCTTCCGTCAATGGATGGTGCCGCTTGAGACCACTCATGAAATACGCGGAGACGGTTTCCTTGTCCGGCAGTTTGACCTGACTCCCGTCAAACCAAAAGCCGCCGGCGACAGTCGGCTGATCGATGGCCTGAAGAATCCGTGTCCGATCAAATTCGCCTTCATACCGGAAGTCCGGATCAAGCATCTGCCACCTGTCTTCATCATCCGTTGGTTCGAGCATCACGTAATGCGGAAAGACCTCGTGATGGAATTTGTTCTCCCGCTCCGGTAACCGGGCAAGGTCGAGCATGACGATGACGGACTGTTTCGGTCGTTTTGTTTTCATGAACTGTTCCAAAACGGTGAGGTTCGCCGCTTTCGAGCGGGACGGATCGTACCAGGACTGAACGGTGATTCCATACAGCAAGCGGTACCAATCGAGCATCGCTTCATGACTGATATGCGCCGCATGGTGGGACAGGACAAACTCAGACGTCAACGCAAAGTCAGCGTCCCAGATGCCAAAGTAGTACGGACGATGGTCGGCGTCCGATCGTTTGATTACTTCACACACACAACTGACGAGACAGTGGACTTTAATCATCAGACGACCTCCTTTCGTGCCAACGATTGCAGCAACTGATCGACCGTCATTTGCGGCAATTGAGCAAGTTGTTCATCAGCCAGGACATACCCGTGTTCGAGTTCCAGATGAACGAGCAATTGCAGCAACCGCATCGAATCCAGTTGCAGATCGTCCCGGAGCAATTCCTGCCCCGTCACCTCTTGTCGCAAGGTGATCTCAAGCTGTTCCTCGACAATCTGACAAAATGACGTGTAATCAAGGAGTGGACTCATGACGTCACCCCCAGACGAACACGACTGATTTTCCCGTTTGGCAGCTTTTCAATAGCCGGCACAAACGCCCAATCCGACGGACATTGATGTGGTGCAAGCTGTTCCCGACAATAGGTCCGCAACGCGTCTTCCGTCACCGAGCTGACGACTTGAACACAGACACGTTCACCCTGCAGACGATCCGTCCGTTTGAAGACGACGGCCTCTTCGACATCATCATGACGGAGTAATACATCCTCAACATCCGCCGGATACACCGACAGACCGGACACATTGATCATTTCGTCGAGACGACTGAAGAACCGCAATTCGCCGGTACTCGTCTGTCCCATTAAATCTTTGGTTCCAATCCACTGTCCTCCTGCCTTCACCTTTAACTCAGCCGGCTCGTCGATGGTACCGGTCTGGATTGTCAGATGCGGCAACGGATAGCCGATCGCTTGAGCTGATTTCGGAGCAGGATGTAAGGCGATGCAGCCGATTTCCGAACAGCCGTACTGTTGCAACAGATGATCCGTTACATCCCGAATCGCTTCAAACCAGACGGTCGGCAAAGTCATTCCGGAAATCATCACCGCAAACAGCCGTTGCTTAAATTGGCTGAGTAAATAGACGAGTCCCGGTCCAGCATACAAAATGGCGTTCGGATGCGCCTGACAGACATGCAAAATATGCTTCGGTGACAGGTTTTCCAAGATAATCGGTGTCGCTCCGCGCTCAAGTGTCGCCAAGACCCCGCAAATCAATCCGAATGAATGCGACGTCGGGCAGGCCACGATGGTTCCGGTCGTCGCTGTTAACGGAAAACGTTGACCATAGGCTGCCAGTTCCTCGTCAATCGAGGCCCACGTCCGGTGAATGACTTTCGCGTCGCCGGTCGTGCCGGAGCTGAACTGGATCAATCCGCCCGGTCGAACCGTTGACACTGCCAAACGGATCGGCTGTTGAAAATCGGCATAGACCAAATAATCACATCCCGCTTGTTCCGCGAGACGTCTTGCCCCGGCTTCCGGCAAATCCGGATGGAGTGGTACGACCGTCCCGTGCATCTGTTTCATATAGAGGCAAAACGCGATCCATGCCGCTGTGTCCTTGACGCAGATGGCAACGACGGTCTGTGCGGGATCCGTGAGCCAATTGAGTCGACAGACCGGATGATCGATCAGCATCTGTTTCGTGTAAAACGTGTCTTCAATATATAACATGCGTTTCGCTTCCTTTCGGTGTTCGTATCTGAAGTGGATTGCGGACAAGATGCCGGCACTGCGTCGTGTTGAATTTAAGCGCGAAAAGCGACTCCGTATAAATCGTCGGCGTATCGAGCTGTAACGTTTCCAGACGAGCCGGTGGCAAATTCAGTCCAGCGAGTATGTCAGCGGTCCATTTAAAAAAGGTGGTCTCGTCGAGCTGATGTGTTTCCTTCAGCTGATGCGACAACTCCGTCAGATGAAAGACAAACACCGTATCGACGACCAGCTCGCGTAACGCTTCGACCTGGTCCATCTCATAATACAGATTAGTCGTTGAGCGAAAGGCCGGATGCAGCGTGTCAAACATCGGAATCTTTTCCGGACGTCGGACAAAGGAACGGACAAATTCAACGCTGTCATGAAAATCCCGTAACATCAGCCGTGTCGGCCAACCGTCCTTCAAGACCAACAAAGCATTTTGGGCATGCGCCTCCACCGCGATTCCTTCTTCAACGAGCAGCTGGAAGACCGGTTCCAGATAGACGGTCAGAAACTGTTTCAGCCACCGCTCGTGTCCGTATGATTTGAACCATGGTTCAAGAAACAGAGTCTCGTTCTCTTCGCGGAGAGCAAGTGCCGTCAACGGAATGACCGTTTCGTCCGGTGACACAGCCGCCAAGACATTGTCACGGTACAAACAGCCGATTCGTCCCGACAAGTTGCCGTCTGTCGTCTCCACGACTTGACTGGCGAATTCCCGGAGCACGGTCACCGGCAGTTTTTGCGTCCGGTCGACCAACCAGTCGGACAACACAGGTGCTGCGACGATGTTCGGAACAGTGAATGTCCGTCGCGAGGACGTCTGCATCAAATCGAGCGGCAGCTTGATGTGTGGAACAGTCGGCGCGTCCGGTTGAAAGACGGTCCGGATCGACTGCGTTGCTTGAAACAAGGGACCGGCTTCTCCAAGATCGATGCCGCCGGACGCGCGGACGTCCGCTTCGACGTGTTGCCATTGCCAGGGGTGGACCGGCAAAACGTGATAACAGGTCGGAACGTCGACTGCAAAACTTAACTTTTCCTGCAACCGGAGATACGTCTCGTGCCCAAACGTTTGCTCCATCACCCCGTTCATACGTTGTTGATGAACGATCGAAACTGGGACGGCAACAAAGTGCAACCGGAAACGTTGTCCTGCTTCCGGTCCATAGCGCGAGTGGTCGTCACGCGAAAAGCCAATCCGGGACTTAAAACACGGATGGTACGGGTGCCCTTCGACCAATGCTTGTTCCAGTTGTTCGTAGGACAAATGCGTCCGCGTGACAATCGGTGTCGGACAATTTTCGGCAAACTGAACCGTCTGTCGCAGTTCCAACCGCAGCGGCTCCGCGAGTTGAAAACAGTCCATGATATGCTCAAGCGTCGGCGATTGCGCGTGATTTCCCCGCGTCAAGACGACCGTCTCGATGTCGAGCCAAACGCGGTCAAACGCTCCCCGTCTGCCGTCGACTGTCAGCTCATATGGCGGACGGACAAAACGAAACGTCGTCTGTCCCTGTCGCCGGTGTTCGATGAACGGTTCGATCCGTTCAAACAGGATGGCTTCAAGAAGTTGTTTGCAGACACGTCGTTCGTTCGTCGTTCGCATGGCGGACCTCCCGGTGTAATGGATTGTCGATTTCGATGAAGATCACTCGCTCGCCGCTGACTTCGAGTTCGTCGAGCGCATGGAGCCGTGTCAACAAGTTCGCTTTATACGGTAACGTCGGTCGTGAACGGACATATTCGAGCCAATCCTTGCCGCGTCCCGATAAGATCTGACTTTTTTGATCGCACCACGTTCCGACCCACTTGAGCATCGTTGATTCCACAAGCAAGCCGTCGCGGTCAAACCGATGAATCAGACCGGCCAAGTGATTCCAGATCATGTAATACGTCAACCGCTCCTGAATCGTCGTCTCGTCGTAGAACAATTCCGGTGCTTCTGCCAGGGCGGCTTCGAGATGGATTAGCTGGTTTTTGTTCGAACGGGCGAGATAATAGCCCTGATTATCGCGAAATTGATAGCTGACAGGACGCCCTTGTTCAAACCGGATCAGACTGTTTTGTTGGTGCGCTTCGAGCGCAATCCCGTAGTCTTCATACAACTCGACCAAGGTCCCGAGTGTCAGTTCGATATACGTCTCGAACCAGTCCCGGGCCGCTTGAGGCAACGATTGATCCGCTCGCTTTGACTTCAAGACGAGCGATGCCAAGACGGAAGGTTCTTGATCAAGCGGTTCCTGAACGAGTGCCGCGACGTTGATCGCATCATCCTGGGCTTCGCGGTAGATGACTTCAAAGCCGGACTCGTCTGCACCGGTCTGAACCGTTGCGTATGCCGGATCATGGGTGATCGAAAAGCCGTCCGGAAACGAAATCTGTTCGGCGAGACGCCGCATGACGAGTCCCGCAGTCAGTTCGTGCCGTTTATTGACCCGGCGCGAATTGGTGACTTGGACCGGAATCGAAAACTTCAGCATGTGCGACCGATCCGCTTGCAGGACCGTCCGGATCGACGATGTCGCGAAGTACGTCGGACCCAGTCGACCGAGATGGCGGAGTTGGTTCGTTCCGAGCAACCGTTGCACGGTCGGTTGCAACAAAAGATGTTGCGCCTGCAAAGGATGCGCGGGTAACAGGCGTTCTGACGCTGACAGTGCCACCTCTGATCCGAGTTGCTGCCACATCTGTTCGCTGATCCATTGATCCGTCGCACTGGCTTCCGTCAGCAGGGACTCATTAACCGCAAAATAATCGAGTTGGAACCCGTTCCTGAATTCCGGTGCATACGCGACTTGCTCCCAGTCATGCATGCCGACCCGGCTTTTCGGCGTCGGGTGGAACCAATGTCCGAACCGGACCGTCTGCTCGTATTCAAGAAACGTCTCAGGATAAAACGGCTCGTTCAGCTCATGCGCAATGACGTGACACATACACCGGTGACTGTCGAGGACCCGGTACAATAAATCCGTTACGCCGGGAGCAAGCCGTTGCAGATGTTGGCAACAGGCAATGATGAACGTCAATGGTGCTTCCTCCGTCCATCCGCAGCTCGTTTGCCGGTAAATCCGTCCGATTTCGTGACGCCCAATCCGTGAACGGTTGCGGATTTCAAGAACGTAGACGGTCCCGATGTCGATCCGGCAGGCTGTCTCACCAAACCGGACATTCTCTTCGTCTGTTGGAATGAACCATTCAATCATGTCGATTTCACGGAGGTAGCTGTTGCCGAATGCTTGGAGCGTTGCACGGGTTGCAATCTCTTCAGTTCGTTCTGTTCGTGTCGTCATGACTGACACACTCCTTTTAATAATTGATAATCATTCTCACTCGTAAAAAAGAGAAAAACGGGTTTCCCCGTTCTTTCTCCTGCTCTTCATTTGGTCATTTCAATAAGACGTCTTCAAGTTCCGTTAATCCCTTTTGTCGTTCGATTGGATCCCAGAAGCCCCACGTCGTCGACAATTGGTGCACTTGATCTTTTTTGACTGCTGTCAGTCCTTTCCAGACCTTGCCGTTCGTCACTTCATCGTAGTACGGTCCACTGTTGAAATACGACAAATCAATGATGTGGTCGGGATTGTATTTCGCCAGTCCTTCGATCGAAATGTTTTCTCCGAAGTCTTTTGGGAGACCTTTCGTCGGCGTCAGCCCGATATCATCAAACAATAGCGAGTTCGTCGCGTGGTTCGTCAGACCATAGACGCGGATATCTTTTTTGTTGACCGAAACCGCCATGAACGTCTCGTCCTTGACGTTTTCCTTGATCCGTTGACCGATGTCTTTTGCTTCTTTGGCCAAGTCATCGATGACTGCTTGTCCTTCTTCTTTCTTGTTGACCGCTTCCGCGACCTTCAGGTGATCCTCTTTCCAGTCACCACCCACCTCGACGGCGACCGTCGGGATCGTTTTTGCCAGTTTGTCATACAACGGTTTGTAACGGTCACTGATGATCAACAGATCCGGATTCAGTTTGACGATTTCTTCCGGATTGATTTCATCCGCGTACGGCAACGCCTTCGTTCCTTTGAGTTCTTTCGTCAAATGTGGTGGAAACTCATTATCGTACGCCATCACGGCATACGGTTTAACACCGACGGAGACGAGCGACCCTTCCCATGAGACGTGCGACAGGACAACCACTTTTTTCGGATCATTCGGAACTTCCGTCTTTCCAAAAATATGTTCAACGGTGTGGACGGCGGCGGCTTTTTTTGTCGGTTGTTCGCTTGCCTCGCCTCCACAGGCGGCTAATACAACACACGTCGCGAGGACGGATGTGACACTGATGATTTTTTTCATGTGATTCTTTTTCCCCTCTCACTCTCGTTCTTCACTAGTAATGATAATCATTATCAGTTAAGAACGACATGGACGAACCAATCAACTTTCATGGACAAATCAAGCGTGGTTCCTTTTCGATGTACTCTAACAATTGCTTCAGCATATGGGTGCGTCCGAGTGGTCCCCAAGGATCCCAATCGACGCTGTCCGGATAATGGACTTGATGACGCTGGACCGCCTGTAAGCTCTGCCACGCCGCCTCTTGCTGAATCCGCTCGACATCAACCGGCTGACTCCACAAGATCAACAGGTTTTCGGGATTGACTCGTTGTAACGTCTCCAGCGTGACACTCTCATAAATGGCTTCCGGTAATCCCGGTGCCGGTGTCAAACCCAAATCATGAAATAAAAAATCGAGCATCGTATGTTGCTTGGTGCCGTATAACCGCACCTCGTCCGGTCGAATCCAGACGACGGCCCATGTTCCGGTCTTGTTCCACGCCAAACGTTCCTTGACCGTTTGTTCGAGCGCCGTAATCTGCGCGACGATCGGCTCGAGCCGGTCTTCCCGATTCGTCGCGACGGCAATCAGTCGGAGATAATCACTCCAACAGGTTTGATGCGGCAGTTCAAGAACATGGTCCGCCGGCAACCAGCTGATATCCTGACCCTTCTCTAAACTTGGTGTCTTGATAATCAAATCCAGTGCCGTCGTCTCGAACCATTCCCGCTCAAGCGGTTGATTGGCGTCGTACAACCGGGTTCCGTCCAGTCCGGTCAAAAACACGGGTAATCCGCTTGCTCCGTATTCCGTCGGATAACTCGGTGCGAGGATCGGTTGCAGACCAAGTGCCAACAGATGATCCTGCAACAAGAGGCGGCTCGCAATGCCGATCCGGGGTGTAATCCGTTGTAAAAAATGGGTCGGCGATAGACCGGTCCGCTTTTTGAAGAGACGGCTGAAATAAAATTCATCCTGCAGTCCCACTTTTTGCGCGATTTGCGCCAACGTCATCTCGTGTGAAGCGAGCATCCATTCCTTTGCCGTGCGGATCCGCAATTGCGTCACATATTCTTTTGGTGTTGCGTGATACCGCTCTTTGAACAGCCGGTTAAATGTTGGTACCGACATTCCGAGATCAAGCGCGAGGTCAGACACGGACCGTTGCATCGACAAGTCCTTTAACCAAGCGGCAGTCATTTCCTCAAAAACGTGACTCTCCTGTTCGCGGCTCAATGTCTCAAGCAATTGATACAGAATTCGTAGTTGAGTCAACCCTTCCTGTTCCGAAGTCGGGCTGACATGGAGTTGCCGTAACCAGTCATTCAGGATGTCTGCGTCTTGCCGGTACAGCGCACACCGGTGCCCCGTCAACGTCAGGTGATAGAACAAACAGGTCTCTTTCGCAGCCGGCAACACCTCGTCGATTTGTTCAATCCAGACGGCATCACCCGGGTATAACCGGTGCCGGTTGCTGTATAAAAATCCGCTCCCCGCAACGACGATGACCAGTCCCGGCTTGACGTCCCGCCGGTCGCCTTCAAGTAACCAATGCTTCTCGATTGGTAACGGTTTGATCTGTAACTCCATCCTGCCCACTCCCTAAAAAAACATTTGACAAAAAATTGGTCTTCGATGTACGTTTAATCGCGTTGATAATGAATCTGATTCTCAATTAAAAAGGAGAGACGTCTATGACTACATCCGTTCGACCACGCTCGATCCTGACGATTGTTGTTCTCACGGTTGGGCTGCTCACGCTCTTGAGTACACTGTCCTTGTTTTACGGTGCCGTGCCGATTTCCCGGGCGACCGTCCTTGCCTCGTTTCATGCCTTTGACGCCGGTAATCTGCAGCATCAGCTCGTCCAAGAAGTCCGGCTTCCGCGTCTGGTTTGCGCCGGGCTTGTCGGCATTGCACTGGCGCTGTCGGGGACGATGATGCAAGGGTTGACCCGGAATGCGCTGGCTGACCCCTCCCTGCTCGGCATCACCCACGGCGCAGGACTCGGAGTCGCCTTGTCGCTTGCCTTTGTCTCGGAGCATTCATTTGTGACTTCACTTGCCTTTTCGTTTGGCGGCGCCGCACTTGGGACAGCCGTCATCCTGCTGATCACGGTGTTTGCTCGCGGTCGCTTTTCACCGGTCACGTTGACCGTAGCCGGTGCGGCACTGAGTGCTTTATTCAGCGCCCTGTCGACTGGTATCACTCTGTTTCACCAAGTCGCCCAAGATCTCAGTTTTTGGTATGCCGGCGGATTATCCGGGGCAAAATGGGCGCACGTATTCGTCTTGCTTCCGGTCGTCCTGCTTGGACTCCTCATTTCCTTACATATCGCCCGCAGCATGACCGTCCTCTCGCTCGGAGAAGATGTTGCGACCGGGCTCGGTTCCTCGTTGACGAAAGTCCGGCTGCTTGGATTTTGCAGCATCGTCCTGCTTGCCGGTGTTGCCGTGTCGGTCGCCGGTGTCATCGGCTTTATCGGCTTGATTATTCCTCATATCAGCCGCTTTTTAGTCGGGACGAACTATTACCTGTTGCTGCCGGTCAGCGCCCTGTTCGGCATGACGTTATTGATCGCTTCCGATTTGCTGGCGCGCATGATCAATCCGCCGTTCGAAACACCGCTTGGAGCCGTCACCGCCTTGGTCGGTGTCCCCTACTTCCTTTATCTCGCCCGCCGAAAGGAGTTGTCCGTCTGATGGATGTTTGGCATGCCGTAAAACAGGCGCGATTGACGCTGTTTTGTTTATGTAGTCTGCTCATTTTGACATTCGTGTACAGTCTGTCGACCGGGATTCTTCCCGTTTCGTTTGGTGCGATCGCCCGAACGTTGATCGGACAAGGGACGGAAGCGGAACGGCTGATTCTCATCGATCTCCGGCTACCGAGGATGGTGCTCGCCTTGTTGATCGGTGCCGGATTGGCTGTCTCCGGGACATTACTGCAAGGGATGTCACGCAATGCCCTCGCCGATCCCGGCATTCTCGGTATCAATGCCGGTGCCGGACTGTTCGTCGTCTTGACGCTGTTTTTCTTTCGCTCCGCTACACATCAACTTCCGGTTCTGCCGTTCGTCGCTTTTTTCGGTGCGACGCTTGTCGCCTGGACGATTTACCGGTTGGCGGGAAA
The DNA here is from genome assembly GCA_902363455.1 of Caryophanales bacterium. GTDB lineage: Bacteria > Bacillota > Bacilli > Exiguobacteriales > Exiguobacteriaceae > Exiguobacterium_A. The sequence continues at coordinate 1,546,139 of CABJAC010000001.1, forward strand.
AGCGGTCCAACCGGGACGTCTGTTGTTGGTCGGGGTCGGAATCAACGCCCTGTGCGGCGCTCTCCTGATCATTTTTCAGTTGAAGATGGATCCGCGCGATTTTCAGCAGGCGACGGTCTGGTTGACAGGAAGCATCTGGCAGGCGGATTGGTCATCCGTCTTGACGCTTGTCCCTTGGATCGTCTGTTTGGTGCCGCTTGCCTTTTTACACAGCCGGTCGTTGAATCTGTTGCAACTGAGCGGCTCGCTCCCGCAGACGTTAGGTCTTCGAGTCGAACAGACACGGAAACGGATTTTATTGATCGCTGCCGCACTTGCCGGGTCGTGTGTCGCTGCCGGCGGCGGAATTTCCTTTATCGGATTACTCGCCCCGCATATCGCCCGGCGTCTCGTCGGACCGAATCATTACAGTCTGATTCCGGTTGCCGCCCTAATCGGCAGCCTGCTCGTGTTGCTCGCAGACTTGATCGGGAAAAACCTGCTTGCTCCTGCCGACATTCCGGTCGGGATTGTCATCGCAATTCTTGGAGCACCTTATTTCATCGTGTTATTGTTCCGAAAATAAAGGCAGACCGATTCGCCGCAAGTGGACGGATCGGTCTTTTTCTCAGCGTTTGCCTTTTTGACCCAAAACCTCGTAATACTGCTGGTCACTTCCTAAAATAAACGAAGGTGCCGGTTGACCACGACGCGCGCGGTGACCTGCAAGATGGACGTCACTCGTCTCCCACGTTTTCCAGTCCTGTTCCGATTCCCAGCGAATCAAGACGATGACTTCTTCCTCGCCCCGCGTTCGTTTTTTTTGCAGGACACTGAGATCGATGAAGCCGGGTTGTTGTTCGATGATGCCTTCGCCTGCGAACCGTTCAATCATCGACTCGGCATGACCGGTTTCCACGCGAATTGTTTTAAGTTGAATAAACAGAAAAACCACTCCCCTTTAATTGATAATGAATCTCATTTGCAATACTACTATATCATCGATCCTGTTCCCTTTGTCAATACCATTCCAATTTGTTTCCATCGATAATGGTTGGGAAGACAGCAAAAAAGCTGCTTCGATTCGAGATCGAAACAGCTTTAACTCTACACACTTCAGATGTTATTCAGGCAACGCGTGATTGTTCCGTACGGTCGGCTGTTTTCCGCCCGAATAATCCGCCTAAGACGGCACCGAGGATGGCGGGTACGACCCAACCAAGGCCGACGGAGAAAAACGGCAACACGTTTTCAAACACGCGCAAGACCGGTCCGACCGGTGCTTCTGCCGCCTTCAGTCCGTCAAACAGACTGACAGCAAACGTCATCCACATCGCTCCCTGATAGACAGCCGGTTTTCCTTTAAAGACGGAATGTAAAAACGTCAGGAAAATCAGACAGATTGCCAGTGGATAAAGTGTCAGCAGAACCGGTTTCGAAATCGCAATCAACTGCGTCAAACCGATGTTGGCAACGAGCGCACTGAAGATCGACAGTCCAATCGTCCACTTGACGTATGAAATCCGTGGCAACAAGAGGGAAAAGAATGATGCACAGGCAGTAATCAGCCCGACACTCGTCGTCAGACACGCAACCGTGATCATCAAACCGAGCAAGATTGAACCGTACGAACCGAAATAATAATCGGAGACGGCAGACAAGATTTCTGCTCCGTTCTTCAACGGACCGATTTTGGCAACACTGGAAGCGCCCATGAACGCAAGAGCCGAATAGGTGATGGCCAGCAAACTCGCCGCAATCAAAGCGGCTTTCGAACAAATGATGAGCAGTTGTTTTTTCGACGTGACACCTTTGTCTTTAATCGCCGAGATGATGATGATGCCGAAGACAAACGCGCCGAGCGCATCCAGTGTCAAATACCCTTCCTGAAAACCATTAAAAAAGGCATTGTGTTGATACGTCGTCAAAGGATTCTGAAAACTTCCGATGGGTTTGATGACGGCGACGAGGATCAACAGTCCGATGAATGTAATCTTGATCGGCGTCAAAATCTTCCCGACGACGTCAACGATTTTTGTCGGATTCAGCGACAACAGACAAGCAACCGTATAAAACAGAATCGAAAAAATCAACAGTGGTGTTGATGACGCCGACTCTCCGAAGAATGGTTTGATCCCGATTTCATAAGAAACGGTTCCGGCACGCGGAATCGCAAAAAACGGACCAATCGCTAAGTACAAAATGATGGCAAAAACCAAACCAAAGATGGGATGGACACGAGACGCCATCGCCCGTAAATCCGCTTCCCCGGAATAGGCGAACGCTAAGATGGCGAGCAACGGCAAACCGACGCCTGTGACAAGGAACCCGGCATTGGCGACCCAGACTTGCTCCCCTGCCATCTGACCGAGCATCGGCGGAAAAATCAGATTGCCTGCTCCGAAAAACAAGGCAAACAGCATCATACCGATGACGACAATAAAGGATGTTGGAACTGTTTTAGACATAAGAAACCCCCACGATTAAGTTACGACCTGATTGTTTTGATCGATCAATCAGGTACTTCGTTCGAAAGGATAACATAGGTCTGTGATCTCATGCTAGGAGTTTATCTGGTGAATATTCTGACATTTATCAAAAAAACCTTGCTGTTTCACCCTTTTCTAAAATAATGACTGCTAATCCGCTCGAATGATGTAATCGGTAACATAGGTTCATTTGACTCAGTTCAGAAAAGAGGAACCTTTGGTGCTTAATCGACGTATGGATAATTGTGGTATATTTGGTTAAAGGGAGGGTTTCAAATGAAAAAATTGTTGATTGGCATGATGGTAGCAAGTCTGCTTGCCGGCTGTTCTAGCACGCCGGAAGCCGAAAAAGTAAAACAACCGGGACTGACCTTCAAGCAAGATGAACAGACGATTAAAATCATTCCGCTCTACGACGAATATCAATCGTACGTCGATGCAACGTTAAAAGAGCCGACCGAGAATGGCGCACTATTTGAAAAACATGTTTTGGCTACGAAACACAAATGGGTCGAAAAAGAAAAACTGACAAATACCTACACAGACCGACGTATTTATGAAATTCCAACCGACAACGTCGAAGAACTGAACAAAACGATTGCCTACTTAAAAAAACACCAAGATTCCATTCATCAACAGATTAAAAAAAGTCTTCAGACTTCGATTGATGCACTGCCGAGAACAGAGAAGCTGACGGTCTTCGTCGCGCCTTACAATGTCCATAACGCAGCCGATATTCAACGCTACGGCGGCGTCAGCGGTTTCGCCTCCGGAAAAAACATGTTCACCCTTTACTTAGCAAAAGATTTTTCAAAAGATACACTGGCGAATAGCGTCGCTCACGAATACCATCATACCGTTGCTTTTGAAAGCAACACGCACGACTCGATGTTCAACGGTATCATCTTGGAAGGTGAAGCGGACATGTTTGCTGCGCAGCTGTATCCTAAAGGTAAGTCGGAAGCGACCGAACCGTTGCTCGACCATACATTAGAAAATCTGTTGACACATATCAACAACTTTAACGTGAACGCGTACGATTTACGATACGGAAACTACGACAAGCAAATTCCTGCGCTTGCCCAGTATTCGCTTGGCTATATGATCATGACGGACTTCATTCAGAAAAATCCTGATGTTCCCGTTGCCAAGTGGACCCAGATGCCGACAACTAATATTTTGGAGAAAACCGACTATGCGAAGAAGTTGACAATCCGTTAGGCAAAATTCCGATAAACTGATTCCAAAAAAACCACGGATCGCGTGCCTCTGAAGCAGACAGGCGAACCGTGGTTTTGATTTTTTAAACCGCACACTCATTTAAAGGCAGGAATCGCCGTTTCATCGTAATTGTCTTCGAGGAACTTTTTGACTTTCGGACTCGTCATTACTTTCGCAAGTTTTTGAATTGCTTCTGAATCCTGATTGTCCTCACGGGCAACAAGCGTGATCGCAAAGTCATTCTCGACGCCTTCCGTGACGAGCGCATCCTGTTTCGGCGTCAGACCGAGCGGTGAAGCATAGGCCGGCGTCATGATGACCGCATCTGCATCATCATAAAGACGGGCCAGCATCAGTAAATCCACTTCCTTGAATTTAAAGTCGCGTTTGTTTTCCGTGATGTCTTTCATCGTGTAATACGGACCGGTTTTCTTTTTCAACTGAATCGCATCATGTTGTGCGAGTAATGCCAGCGACCGGTCAATGTTCGAGACGTCGTTCGCGATCGCGATGACGCCACCCTTCGGCAATTGTTCCAGCTCTTTGTATTCTTTCGAATAGAGACCGTAGTTCGCGAAGTAGATCGGTTCAATCGGGACAAGGTTCGCTTTGTTGTTGCGGTTGAATTCTTCCATGTACGGCACGTGCTGGAAGAAGTTCGCATCGACTTCTTTTGCCGCGAGGGCACTGTTCGGCTGCACGTTGTCACTGAGAACGACGACTTTCAAATTAATGCCCTCTTTTTTCAGTTCCGGTTTGACGAGGTCCAAAATTTCCGTCATCGGTTTGATCAGTGACGCGACTTTTAACGTCTCTGTTTTTGACGCCGATTCTTTTTCGTCCTTTTTATCGGCGTTTCCGCATCCGGCTAATGCCAACACAAACACGCTGAGTAATACCATGATTTTTTTCATTTAAATTCCTACTTTCGGTTAACGTTTATCGAGCAAGCGTGCTACGGTCGTCCCGGCAAACTGAATCAGTTGGACCAGGATGACCATAATCAGAATCATATAAAGCATCAATTCCGTCTGAAACTGCTGGTAGCCGTACCGGACAGCAAAATCACCGATTCCTCCGCCCCCGACAACCCCCATGATCGTCGAATAGGAGATGAAGCTGACGATTGACGTCGTCAGACCAAGAATGAGACCGGACCGGGCTTCGACGAATAAAAACTTCATCACGACGGCCCGTGTCGAAGCCCCCATCGAGACCGCGGCCTCGATGATTCCTTTCGGGACATCCAGCAACGATTGCTCGACGAGGCGCGAATAATGGGCGATGGCGATGATGGCAAGCGGTACCGTCGCTGCCGCCGTCCCGATCGCGGTTCCGATGATGAGACGCGTAAACGGAATCAGGAAGACGACGAGCAACAAGAACGGAAACGAGCGGATCGTATTGACCAACAGATTTAAAGCCGAAAACAACCAGCGATTCGCCAGCAACTGATCCTTTCGTGATAAGAACAGCAAGGTGCCGAGCGGAAGTCCGAGCACAATCGCAGCAAGAATCGACACGCCGACCATCACGAACGTTTGTCCGATGGCCAGCCGGATTTCTGCGGTATACGTAATCAAGATCTCAGGCATGCGTCTCCCCCCGTTCGGTCAATTGGGTCAGGAACCAGCCGGCATCACTTTCGATTTCGGTCACTCCGGTCGGTTCCGTCGCAACCGTCTTGCGAATCCGTCCGTCTTCCATGATCGTGACCCGGCGGCAAATGCTCTGAATCACATTCATTTCATGGCTGACGATGACAATCGTGACGCCTAACGTTTGATTGATCGTTTGCAGGACCCGTAAAATTTCCGACGTCGTGCTCGGATCAAGCGACGAGGTCGGTTCGTCACACAGAAGAACACGCGGCCGGTTCGCGAGCGCCCGGGCAATCGCAACACGCTGTTTCTGACCACCACTCAACTCAGCCGGATACTTGCCGGAAAAATTGGCCAAGCCGACAAACTGCAGACATTCCTCGATCCGGGTAATACGGTCTTTCTTTTTAACACCGGCCAGATCAAGCGAGACGGCGATGTTCTGCTCGACGGTCTTGTTTGCGACGAGATGAAAATCCTGAAAAATCATGCCCATCTCTTGCCGAACATGCCGGAGCTTTTGTTTCGGTAAAGTCGTCAAGTCGGTCCCGTCAAACTCGACAATCCCCGCATCCGGCTGCTCGAGCAGATTTATCAGTCGCAACAGTGTGGATTTGCCGGCTCCGCTTGCTCCGATGATCCCATGAATCTCCCCCTGTTCAATCGAGAGGGTGACGGACTGAATAACGGGTTGTTTGGAAAAACTTTTATCGACGTTTCGTAATGAAATCATGTGGCACCCTCCCTTACAACGTGTTTCATTTTACCGTAAGCTGTCCATTTTTGTCATGTTGAATGCTTTTTTCTTTCCCGCGTCATTTCACTAATCAAGTAAATCGTTTTAATAACAAAAAATCTGAACCGAAGTCCAGATTTTGATTATTCTTCGTATTTCTTGACGATCGTCGCAATCCCTTGACCGCCGCCGATGCAGAGTGTCGCGAGACCATGGCTTTCGCCGGTCCGTAACATCTCGTGGATCAACGTCACCATGATCCGGGTTCCGCTGGCGCCGATCGGGTGACCGAGCGCAATCGCCCCGCCGTTTCGGTTCAACTTCGCCGGATCAAATTGGAGTTCTGCGTCGACTGCAAGTGATTGGGCGGCAAACGCTTCGTTCGCCTCGATGACATCAATCGCGTCAAGTTCAAGACCGGCTTTTTGCAACGCCTGTCCGACTGCCTTGACGGGACCAATCCCCATGATGCTCGGGTCGACGCCGGATGTCCCGTTGGCGACGATCTCGACGAGTGGTGTCAGCCCAAGTTCTTTTGCCTTTCGGGCCGACATGACGACGACTGCTGCCGCTCCGTCATTAATCCCGGATGCATTGCCGGCCGTGACCGTACCGCCTTTCTTGAAAGCCGGACGCAAGCGTGCGAGTGATTCCGCTGTCGTTCCGGCACGCGGGAACTCATCTTCGGCGAAGACAACCGGATCACCTTTGCGCTGTGGAATTTCAACCGGTGTGATTTCCGCTTGGAAACGATCCGCTTCGATGGCTTGACTTGCTTTTTGTTGACTGGTCGCCGCAAACTGATCTTGCGCCTCCCGGGAAATCGTATATTGCTCGGCTAAATTTTCCGCTGTGATCCCCATGTGGTAGTCGTTAAAGGCACACTCCAGACCGTCCTTGATGATCGTATCGACAAGCGGTTGGTCACCCATCCGTAAGCCGGTCCGGGCTCCGCTTAACACATACGGTGCCTGACTCATGTTTTCCATCCCGCCGGCGACGATGATCTCCGCATCGCCGGACTTGATTGCTTGAAACGCGAGGTGAATCGCCTTTAAGCCGGAACCACAGACTTTATTGATCGTCATCGCCGGGACCGATTCCGGGAGACCGGCGAGGAGACTGGCCTGCCGTGCCGGATTTTGTCCGAGTCCCGCCTGCAGGACGTTGCCCATGATGACTTCCTCGACGAGCGCTAGTGCGACATTCGCCTGTGCGAGTGCCGCTTCGATGACCGTTGCGCCAAGTTTTGTTGCCGGAACATCCTTTAAACTGCCGTTAAAACTGCCGATTGCCGTACGTGTCGCACTGACGATTACCACTTGTTCACTCATCCTGACTTCCCCCTTATTGAATCGTATATCCGCCGTCTAAGACATTGGCCTGTCCCGTGATGCCTTTCGCTTTTCGACTGGCGAGGAATAAGGCATAGTCAGCGATTTCCTCGACCGCGAGCAACCGCTTTTGCGGAACGAGCGGATAGATCACGTCTTCGAGAACCTTTTCCAGTTCGACCTGGCGTGTCTTCGCAAGATCCGCCATCTGATTGCGGACGAGCGGCGTGTCGACGTAGCCCGGACATAAGGCATTGACCGTGATCCCGTGTTCCGCCCCTTCCAGTGCCGCCACTTTCGTTAAGCCGAGGAGCCCGTGTTTCGCGGAATTGTAGGCCGCTTTTCCGGCAAAGCCAATCAGCCCGTTGATTGATGCCATGTTGATGATCCGACCGTATCCTTGTTCCTTCATGATCGGGAAAACATGCTTGATCGCCATAAACGGTGCCGTCAACATGATTTTGATCATCAACTCAAACTTCTCCGTCGGAAAATCTTCGATGGGTGAGACATGCTGCAGACCGGCGTTGTTGATCAATACATCAATCCGACCGTACTGTTTCATCGTTTCGACAAACACAGACTGGACTTGCGCTTCATCCGTCACGTTCAGCGTCAGACCAATCACGTCATGTCCCGCTTCCTGCAACGTCTGGGCTGCTGTTTGTGCCGCTTCTGTATTGACGTCCGTAATGACAACCTTCGCTCCTGCTTCTGCGAATGCCTTTGAGATTTCAAGACCAATCCCGCTTCCTGCTCCCGTCACGAGGACGATATCTCCGTTGATCATCTGACTCACTCCCCTACTGGCATACGTTCAAGTTCCGGGCTGACCGTGAAGTTCGCTTCCGTCACGGCACGGATGTCTTCGACCGTCAGTCCGGCGAGCGTCTCGATCAAGACCATTCCGGCATCCGTGAAATCAAAAACAGCTTTGTCGGTAATCAACCGGTGGACGACTTGGCTCCCCGTCAACGGTAACGTACAGCTCGACTTCACTTTCGATTCGCCGTACTTATTGACGTGCTCCATGATGATGACGACCCGTTTTGCCCCGTTGACGAGATCCATCGCTCCGCCCATTCCTTTGACCATCTTGCCGGGAATCATCCAGTTCGCGAGGTCTCCGTTTTCAGCGACTTCCATCCCGCCTAAAATCGCGAGGTCGATATGACCACCGCGGATCATTGCGAATGATTCGGCACTGTCGAAATAGGACGCGCCTTTTTGTGCCGTGACCGTCTCTTTGCCGGCATTGATTTCGTCGGCATCGACTTCATGTTCGAGCGGATACGGTCCGATGCCGAGCAAGCCGTTTTCCGATTGCAGCATGACATGCCGATCGTTCGGAATCGCATTGGCGATCAGTGTCGGAATCCCGATGCCGAGATTGACGTACATCCCGTCCTCGATTTCCTGCAGTGCACGATTGATGATGATGTCTCTAGACGTTGCCATAGTATCTCCCCCTTATGCTTCCCGGACTGTCCGGCGTTCGATGCGTTTCTCATAGTCCGTCCCGACGATGATGCGCTGGACGTAAACCGCTGGTGTATGAATCTCGTTTGGATCCAGTTCACCGACTTCAACCAGTTCTTCGACCTCGACGATCGTCACTTTCCCGGCCGTCGCGACGAGTGGATTGAAGTTGCGTGACGTTTTACGGAAAACAAGATTGCCAAGTTTATCCGCTTTCCAGGCTTTGACGAGTGCAAAATCACCGACAATTCCTTCTTCAAGCAAATACGTTTTTCCATCGAATTGTTTTTGTTCCTTGCCTTCCGCGATTGGTGTTCCGACACCGGTCGGCGTATAGAAGCCGGGAATGCCCGCGCCGCCGGCCCGAATCCGCTCCGCAAGTGTCCCCTGCGGTACGAGATCGACTTCAATCTCGCCACTTAAATACTGTTGCTCAAACGTCTTATTTTCCCCGACGTACGACGAGACCATCTTCTTGATCTGGCGTGATTGTAATAAGATGCCGAGTCCGAAATCGTCGACACCACAGTTGTTGCTGACGACCGTCAACTCCTTGACACCTTGTTCCTGTAAGGCGGCAATTGATTTTTCCGGAATTCCGCACAGACCGAACCCGCCGACGACGAGTGTCGCCCCGTCAAAAATATCTGCTGTCGCTTCCGTAAATGAATCGTAGATTTTCCCCTGTTGCATCGTTCATTTCCCCCTTTATACGTACAGTTGTTTAATAAAGACCCGTCAGGTTATACAGACCGATCATCAAGAAGACCGTTACTGTCTTTAAAATCGTGATCATAAAGATGTCACGGTACGACTGACGGTGTGTCAATCCGGTGACGGCAAGCAAGGTGATGACGGCCCCGTTGTGCGGGAGCGTATCCATTCCGCCGGACGCCATCGAGATGACCCGGTGCATGACTTCCGGCGGGACACCGCCTGATGTGATCGCTTGCGTATACTTATCTGACATTGCACTGAGCGCGATGCCCATGCCGCCGGATGCTGAACCGGTCACACCGGCAAGTGCCGTCGTCGTGACCGCACCGTTGACGAGTGGATCGGTGAACGTCGTCGAGATACCGTTTGAGACGGTTTTGAAGCCCGGTAAGGCGGCGATGACGCCACCAAATCCATACTCGGCTCCCGTATTCATGACGGCAAGTAAGGCACCGCCGATACTGACGTTCAGACCGGCTTGGAAGTTCGTCCGGACTTTTTTGAAGTCATAGAGCATCGCCGAGATGATCCCGATGATCAAGGCCATCTGGACCGACCAGATCGCGAGCACAGCCGGTGTCTCGATTTTGCCGAACGCTTCTAGACCAATCGCCGCGAAGTCAAAACCTTCCGGATACCAGTTCGGAATCGCGAGCGTAAAGTACTTGTTCATGACGGCGACTAAAATCAAGGGAACAAAGGCCAACACTTGACGGTAAACCGGCTGTTGCGCCGTCTCAAGCGTCAGTTCCGGCTCGTTTTTCAACTCCATCTGCGGAGCAGAACTGGCTGCCGTCGCTTCGAATCCGGCGTAACCTTCCCCTTCCTGATGGGCTTTACGTTTACGGGATTCGAGGTAGAACATCCCGACAGTCAAGATGATCAATCCACCGAGCGTTCCCATGATCGGGGCGGCATAGATGTCTGTCTTGAAGAACGTCGTTGGAATGACGTTTTGAATTTGTGGTGTCCCCGGTAAAGCATCCATTGTGAACGTAAATGCTCCGAGGGCAATCGTTCCCGGAATCAATCGTTTCGGGATGTTCGCTTCGCGGAACAAGTTTGCCGCAAACGGATAGACGGCGAAGACGACGACAAACAGGCTGACCCCGCTGTACGTCAAAATCGCTCCAAGCAGGACGATGGCGAGAATCGCCCGTTTCGCCCCAATCATTCGGATGATCGATTTGGCAATCGATTCGGCGATCCCTGACATCTCAACAACTTTCCCGAAGATGGCTCCGAGTAAGAAGACCGGGAAGTAGGCTTTGATGAAGCCGACCATCTTTTCCATGAAGATATTGGAGAAGAACGGCAGGACCCAGTCAGGGTTCGTCAATAGAACGGCGAACAAGGCACAGATCGGGGCAAACAAGATGACTGAAAAGCCACGGTACGCTACGAACATGAGTAAAGATAAGGCAAGAAGAATGATGATCAGTTCCATGAGGATCTCCTTTAAATTTTTAGTAAGCGCTTTCAATTGCTTCTTCCCCATTTAACAATTGAATCGGAGAACGGTCAATCAAAATCCAACAACCTATAAGTACAGCTTATAGTGTCTATAACTTCACATTATAGACACATTTTTATTTTTGATGCTTTTTGGAGAAATCTTTTGAACGAACAGGACTTTTTGCATGTGTTGGCGTATTCTAACGATAGAATGAATTGTTGATGAAAGTAAGGTGAATCGGTTTGAAATCGATCTTGTATGACGTGCTCCATAACCTGACTTTATTAATGAGCGGGTTTTATCTGCTCGGAAAACTATCTCCTCATCCGATTACAATTGAATCCAAACGGTCCATCCGGATTATATACGGAATCGGTTTAAGTATCCTATCGCTTCTATTGATGCAGTTGACGATCGAACCGGTCCCGGGTGTCCTCGTGGATTTGCGACACATCCCGGTCATCGTCGCCGCCTATTTCGCCGGTCCGCTGCCAACGTGTATTGTGACGATCGTCATTATCGTCTACCGCTTCAGTGTAAATACGAACGCGGCTGCTTTTACGGCCTGTCTGTTCATTTTACTGGTTGCCGGCGGGACGTCGATGATCGTCAGGTGGTTACCGCTTTATTCCCGGAAAACATTTACTGTCGTCACGGTGTATGCGACCGTTTTACATGGGCTCGTCTTGACCTATGTGTTGTTCGATACCGGGGTTGTCCTCGATATTTTGAGTGTCGTTCTCCCGGCCTCCTTTGCCAGCAGTTGGCTTGCCCTCGTCATCATCCGCGACATTCGTCTGACGAAACAGGCGATGCAGACCTTACAACAGACGGCACGCCATGATTTTTTGACAGGTCTGCATAATTTCCGTGCTTTTACCGATCATTTGGAAGACTTGAAGCAACAAACGATCCTTCATTCACGGGAAGTTGCTTTAATCATGGTCGACATTGACCATTTTAAACAGGTCAACGATACGTTTGGTCACGAAGCAGGTGATGAGGTTTTACGGCAGTTCGCGAAACGTCTGCATGACGGGGTGACGGATTCCGGTTACGTCTCCCGAAACGGCGGCGAAGAATTTTCGATTCTCGTGGAGCAGCTGACAGTCGTCAAGGTGCTGGCACTCGCGGAACAGTTGCGGGAACGAATCGCCGCTGCTCCGTTCATATTGTCCTCCGGTACTCCGCTTCATTTGACGGCGTCATTTGGTATCGCCAGTTTTCCGGAAACGACCGAACAAATCCAACATATCGTGACGGATGCGGATGCCGCTCTCTACCACTCCAAACAAAACGGGCGTAATCGCGTCACGCTGTTTTCGGATCAAAAAGAAGTCGCATCGACCCATCAATCCAATTAGGGATGGACGAATCCGATAAAATCGGCTACGTTTGATAGTGAGGTAGGTGAGTGTTATGAAATTGACAAAAGGACCGTACATTTTAATTGGTCTTGTCCTCGGTCTCCTGTTCGGCTTCATCGGCGATAATTTTTATCTGTATGTCTCGGCCGGTATTTTAGTCGGCGCGATGCTCGAAGGCTATGTCTCGTGGCAACAACGGAAAGAACAAAAAAAATCAAATCATTCCTAAGGGGGAATCAGTGTGGGCTTCAGCGAACTGTTTTTATCAACGCTCGCGTATATCGGCGTCGCGACGCTCCTGCTTGCGATCGGTGTCGTCTTATTTGAAGTGACGACCAAATCAAAAGAGATGGAGTTGATCCGCCAAGGCAAAAAAGCGGCCGTCTATGCATTTGGCGGACGGATTTTGGGTCTTGCAATCGTCCTCTATTCAAGTATTACGAACTCGGTCAGTATTCTTGATATGGTCTTATGGGGCGCTCTTGCGATCGTCTTCCAAATCGTCCTGTTCTACTTGGCTGATTTAATCATTCCGCGTCTCAGCATGACAAAAGAGATTGATGCCAACAACGAAGCCGTCGGTTTACTGCTTCTGTTCCTCTCGATCTCGATCGGATTGATCATCGCCGGTTCCCTTACATATTAAAAAGAATGCCAGCATCCCAGACGTCGGAGTGCTGGCATTCTTCATTTTTCCAAGTCTTCGAGTTCTTTTTTGGAGCGGGGATAGCCGTTTGCCTGCCACTCCGCCCGGTAAATCGAATCGAGTTTCGTCAAACCGACTTCATCCGGATCCTTATCGGCATCCGGACTCAAATCCTGATCGAGATGCGTTAAATACTCTTTTAACGGATCCGGTTCCCTCTTGTCCTTGTTCTTCAGCAAAAACAGACCGGCACCAGCCAAAACGCTTGCTCCAAACACATACCGTTTTCGTAATCGCATCGGTTCCCCTTCTTTCTACCAGAACACAGCTTAGACAAGTCCTCCCCCGTCCCGGAGATCCGGGTGGGCCAACTGTCGGACTTTTCCCTGTTCGACGGTCAGGACGTGATCCGGTTGCCGTTCGAAATAACCGGTTTCGAGCACCCCCGTCAAACTTTTTAGTTCCTGAGCAAAATGACGCACATCCTGAACCCGCTCGAGATCCACATCCAAAATCAAATGTCCGCCATCTGTCACGAACGGTTTACCGTCGTGTTCCCGCAGTGTCACATCCAGCTGCTTGTCCCACAGATAACGCTCGACATACGGTCTCGCAAACGCATCGATTTCGACCGGTAACGGTCCGGTCAAGTGGTGCACGAATTTTGAGGCGTCCGCTAAGTAGAGGATTTCCCGGCTCATCAGCGCGACGACTTTTTCCCGGAATAACGCGCCTCCGCCGCCCTTGAGCACTCGGAACCGTGGATCGATCTGATCGATGCCGTCGATGACGAGATCGATATGGGGCGCTTCTTCGAGTGACAAGAGGGGAATGTTCAATCTTTTCGCTTGTTCAACCGTCTCATTGGATGTCGCGACCCCTTGAACTTCACCGCCCGCTTTGACCCATTCACCTAAGGCATCGATGAAACTCCGGGTCGTCGAACCGGTCCCAAGACCGAGGACCATGCCGTTCTTGACATGCTTGATTGCCGCTTCCGCCAACATCTTCTTCTCCTGCTCATACATCAGTACCCCTCCTTCGTTAGTTATCTATTCCCGGTTGATGCGAACTTCAATCGACGAGTCCTGCCGTCTCTTGCAAATAGAGCTCGATTGCTGAAAGAAGCGGTTCGAGTGCTTCTTGCCAAAAAGCGACCGAATCCGGTTCTCCGTCCAGGTACTGTTCCATCAACGCTTCGATTGAAGACCGGCCCGATGCCCGTAACAGCGGTTCAAATTGATCGCTGAACGCCGCTTTGGATTGTTTGACTGTCGAATACAACTGATTGCTCAACAAGTAGCCGATCGTATAGGGAATATTGTAAAATGCCTTGCCGGTGTCATAAAAATGACTGACATAGATCCATTTAAACGGAGCCGCCTCGTCCAACAGATCCCCGTAAAAGCCGGCTTCTTCTTCCCGCATCAATGCTGCGATCCGTGCGCTTGAGACCGGTCCCTGCTTCCGCTCGGAATAAATACGTTGCTCAAATCGGAACATGTTCGGCACGGTCCCGACGTATTTTAAGCCTTCGTTGATTTTGGTCTCAAGCATCGCCAATTTTTCTTCACCTGCCGACTGTTCGATGACGGCGTCGAGAACCAGATTTTCCATGAACGTCGAGGCGGTCTCAGCGATACTCGTCCCTTTGATTTGCTCGAGGAACGGCAAATCGTGCATCAACGAATTATGATAGGCGTGACCGATTTCATGGGCAAGTGTGACGACATCCTGATACGTCTCGCGGTACGTCATGAAGATGCGGCTTTCTTTAAGGACCGGAAATGAGGCACAGAATCCTCCTTCCGCTTTATTGGGACGGTTTTCGGCATCGACCCATCCTGCTTCGAATACGCGTTTCGTAAAGGTGGCTAACCGAGGATGCAGGTCTTTAAATTGTTTCAAGATGATTGTTTGTGCTGTCGCATACGAGACAGCACGGTCCGATTTGAAGGTGTTTGCCTCTAAATCGTGCCACTCCGGTTCCGTAATTTGGGCGAGACGCAATTTCCGTTTGTAATACGACTGGAACAACGGACGATGTTGATCAATCGCCGTCAGCATCGCTTCGATCGTTGGTCGTTTGATCCGATTTTGTTCGCAGAGTTCGGTCAAAAGATCATCCCAGCCACGTTTTGCATAGACCTGTAATCGAAATCCAGCAATCCGGTTCAGAATCATCGCAAAATCGTCCTGTTCAGCGGCGCAAGTCGTCGCAATAGCGGCTGCTGCCGTTTGACGGTCAATCCGTGTCGTGCCGTGGACCGCTTGATGCCAGGCTTGTCCAATCGTGACCGCTGCTCCATTCAAGGGAAGTCGTAATCTAGTCAAACGTTGTTCATACAACTGTTCCCAGGCAGAAAATCCGTCGACTGCCAATGCCTGAATCAACTGTTCCTGCTCCGCCGGCAGACGCCGTTCCATAATGGCACGGCGTTCCGTCAGGTAATAGGACGCCTCTTCGTGCTGTAACGCTGTCCACTCGTCGTTTGACAACGTCCGCAGTCGTCCCTCGAAGAGAGTTTCACCCGTCTGAAGACCCGCTTGCAACCTATCCGTCTGCTCGAGCAGATCAAGGACCTCTTGACGCGACACGTCTTCTGCATACAGGCAATAGACAAAATCACTGAGCTCCTCGACCTGACACATGAGCTGCTCAAGTGTCACTAATTGCGACCGGATCGGTGCTTGAACGGTTTGGAACCGGTCAAGTTCCTGCTGTAACGTCTCTAACTTTTGTTTGACCTCTTCCGTTGTATAGCTGGCGTTCAACTGCCAACGCGATGTCATGGTCGACATACCCATTCCTCCTTTTCAGCCTTTTCTGCCCCTCCCTCCATTCGTTTCCGTTTAAGACAAGTCCTGTTTTTCTAGTTATTTCCACAAAAAAAACATCCTTTCGCTTGATGGAAAGGATGTCGGAACCATTAAATGACGAAGAAATAGACGCAGAGAAAATGAGCAAGACTTCCGAGTAACACGAACACGTGGAAAATCTCATGGAAACCAAGATGCTTAAACGAAAGAACGTTTGGTTTCAAACCATAGATGACTCCACCAATCGTATAGAAAATCCCCCCGAGGAACAGCAACGCGATCCCCATCGGTGACAAGACGGCTGCGAGCGGTGTGATCGCAAAGACCATGATCCAACCCATCCCGATGTAAAGTGTCGTCGACAACCAGCGCGGGCTGTTGAACCAGACCAGTTTAAAGGTGATGCCGAAGACGGCAATCAACATGACGATACTGAACATGACCCATCCCGTCGGTCCGTTCAGACTGATCAGACAAAACGGTGCATAGGACCCGGCAATCAATAAATAAATCATCGAGTGATCAAGTCGTCTCCAGGTCGCAATCGCGCGGTCACTCGCCAGTACCATATGATAGGTCGCCGAGACGGAATAGAGTGCCATCATACTGACACCAAAGATGATGGCAGCGACGATCGGCAAGCCGGCGCCTCGTTCCAGTGATGCCTTAATGACCAGTGCCAGCAATCCGATGAAGGCGAAGACTGCTCCTCCCAGATGAGTCAAGCCGTTGATTGGTTCTCTCATGTACGTTCTCATAATTTCCCTCCGTTGTTATGTAGTTTTTAATACTACATGGCGTTATATGAACATTCTATCATACACTAGAGAAATAGGAAGTCATTCCGGACTATTTTTTTTTGGAGGTTTTTTTATGACACAAGCAGATCAACCGAAACCAATACTCGATCGACAACTGGAATTGACAGATATTCCAAACATCGACCTCTACATGGATCAAGTCATCCAACTGTTTGAACGGACGTTCGAAGAGACGACCCGCGCAAAAGGCGAAACGATTCTGACGAAGACGATGATCAACAATTATGCCAAAAAGAAACTGTTTTTCCCGGTGACGAATAAGAAATACACAAAAGACCATCTCATCTTGATCAGCCTGATCTATCAGCTTAAAGGAACCTTTTCGATCAACGACATCAAAACGATTCTGACGGATTTAAATACAGGCGTCACCAGTCAGTCAATCGATCTCGAAGCGTTTTATCAGACCTATCTCGACACGACAGAGGCCAATCAGACCCGCTTTGAAGCACAACAGCAACTCCCGGACGAATTGGATTCTCTCGAGCAGTTGCAACTGATTTTATCACTTGCCCATATGAGTAACTTGTATCGCCGGGCAGCCGAACGGTTGATTGATCAATTAGAAGATTAACTTTCCGGGTCGTCTCATGGTAAAATAGGGAAAATGAAGAGCGAGGTGGATCAGATGGAGATCGGGCAACGTTTTTTGGCGCAACTGGAAGAAACCGGACAGTATTTCGTGAATTATCAGGATGGCATTTTGATTGAACTGGCGTTTGATGCGACTGTCGGAAAACAGTCACCGGCATTCTCTGATCTTGAACACACGGCGGCCCATCTCGAGGAACATCTCCGTTCCCATCAGACGCAGGCCCTGTTGCTCGCTTCAAAAGTCCATGCCTATGACGCTTCACCCGTCGAACGGATTACGCAAATGATTTCCATCCACAGTTTCTTTTCGTCACACCGACTTGTTCATCCGCTGAACGCTTATTCCACCGCCCTGTTGATCAGCCGACTGGACGCGACGGATCCACAACTACAACGGACGGTCGAGCTGTATCAGCTTGCCAAAAAGTCTCATCGCTTCATCGTCTCTCCGCTCTTAGTATCGTTTTTGTTTCTGAACGCCTTGCGTCGCGGAGAAATGTCGATGATTCACGCACGGATCGAGGCAACGTATGACATCCTGAAGAAACGGTTTGGCCGTTCACAGCAAACATACGTCACCGCTTTGCTGCTCGCTTTGTTGCCGGAAGACGATCAGGCGACGTATATTGAGCAGGTCGTCCAGTCCCGAAACCTGTACCGGAAACATGGGATTCCCTTGTCGTTTCACGGTTTACTCGCTTTACTAGGTGACCCGAGGGTGCATCAAGCGGCGTTAGAGGGGTTGGCGGACCAGTTCCGGAAAAACGCTCACTTCAAGTACCGGAAGGATCTGGTATTTCTGACGGCGGTCCGGCTGTACTTGGCCGATCATCCGACGCTGCACCACCTGTTCGCGCCGTTTTCGCCTTCTACGCTCGACGATACGTCCAGCCTGTTGCCGGTTTATCTGTTTCCGGTCGATCTGACCGATACATCCCATGCGACGGATGGTGGTATGGCGGACGGCGGATTTGACGGGGGTGACGGCGGCGGGGGTGGCGGTGATTAAGAATTTACAAAAAAAAACCTTCCTGCAGAAGTGAACTGCCCCATAAAAGTTGGACATAAAAATCCAACTTTTATGGGGTGTTTTTTATGGTCAAATATACAAAGGCGTTTAAAGTCCAGGTCGCTGAGCGTTATCTGACAGGACGAGACGGATACCGAGGTGTGGCGAAAGAATTCGGGATAGCGCATAACCTGGTCCGTGAGTGGTCACATCTCTATGAGCGCTGGGGGGGAAACGATCTTCGATCCTTCCTATACAACACACTCGCTGGCATTTAAACTGGAGGTATTAAATGACATGGCGACCAACAGGCTGTCCAATAGAGAGACGGCCGTAAAATACCGAATTTCCTCCCCGGGGATGATCTCGAGATGGCGATCGACGTATGATCGGGAAGGGACCGCAGGTCTGGTCGCCAGACCGAAAGGACGTGCCCCGATGGCGAGACGAAAGAAGAAGGAATTTGAAGAGATGACAGAAGTCGAGAAGCTCAAAGAGCGGATCGAGTATCTCGAGATGGAGAACGCTGCGTTAAAAAAATTGAAAGCCTTGGTTCAAGAAGAGAATGCGCGACGAACCGGATCAAGGCACAAGTAATCGATGAATTGCGATCAATCTATCCCGTTCCGGGACTCCTCCGCGTGCTCGGTATGGCACGAAGCGTTTATTACTATTGGCGGACGCGCCTGACGGGCGAAGACAAGTATGCGGAAGTGAAGACAGCCATCCATGCCCTCTTCCACGAACACGAGGGACGATGTGGCTACCGTCGCATCCACGCACTTCTCGAACGCCAGGGCTTCCGGCACGATCCGAAGACCGTGCGCCGTCTTATGAACGAGCTCGGTCTCAAATGTCTCGTCCGCATGAAGCGATACCGCTCCTATAAAGGACGGGTCGGAAAGGTCGCACCGAATCTTCTTCAACGTGACTTCAAGGCAACCGGTCTGAACCAGAAATGGGTGACTGACGTCACTGAATTTCACCTGTTCGGGGAGAAGCTCTACCTCTCTCCGATGATGGACTTGGGAAACCGTGAGATCATCGCCTATACCATGTCGGACCGTCCTACATATCGATTCGTTGGCGAAATGTTAGATCAGGCAATCGGGAAGCTCGACGGAGAGGCACGCCCAATCCTGCATTCCGATCAAGGGTGGCATTATCAATACAGAGCGTTCACTGGTACGCTCCACGAGCACGGCATTACGCAAAGCATGTCCCGTAAGGGCAACTGTCTCGACAACGCAGCCATCGAAAGCTTCTTCGCCGTGCTCAAGTCAGAGCTCCTGTATCTCAAGGCGTTCGATGACATGGACCACTTCAAATGTGAGCTCGAGCGTTACATCGAGTACTATAACCATCGTCGTATCAAGAGACGACTAAAAAACCTGAGCCCGGTAGAATACCGGACTCAGGTCCTCAAGGTCGCCTGACAAATTATTTATTGTCTAACTTTTTTGGTTCAGTTCAGAAGCAGAAGGTTTTTTTTGATTAACGCTCTTGGTTATCGTCGTCAGAAGGTGTTACATCTGATGCGTCATCTGATGCATGTGACAAATCCGGTGCTTCTTCATCCGTTGATGGATTTTCATCCGAAACATCTTCTGAGTGTTCCTGCGTATCTGCTGACTCCTCTTTCGAGTCCGCGTGTTTGTCTGTATCTTGTTTTGCTTTTGGTTTCTCGGTATGTGACTCGTCGCGTCCTGCGATTTCGTCGTTTGTCATTCGATTTCCCGAAGTAATTGGATCTGTTTCTTTGTCGTGTTGCTGTGCCATGAAAAATCCCCCTCAATCTGTGATGTTAAGAGTATTCCCTCACCTGCACAGCTTAAACATCAAGCGTATGGCTGGTTTTCGAAAAATCGGCAATCAAGTTCGCAATCGGCTGTGGATGATGAAGGTAATGTCCTTGGACATATAATTTTTCACCAAGTAATGTGATTTGACGAAATTGGGAAACCGTCTCGACTTCTTGGATGACCAGTGCGATGTTCAGTGCTTGTGTCAGTGCATAAACGGACTGCAACATCGACTGTTCGAGCTGATTTTGTGCCAGTCGCCGCGTGAAAATCGGATCCAGCTTCACCGATTGTACCGGTAGACGGAGCAAGGAATTCAACGATGCATAGTGACTGCCAAAATGATCGACACTCAAGCGATAACCGACCTGACGCAACGATTCGAGTCGACTAATCGCCTTGCGCCGTCCCGTCTGCAACACTTCCTCACGAATTTCAAGGACAATCCGGTCCCGTTTGAATAACGGCTGGTTCGCAACTGTCAACAAATCAGCGAGCATCTCATCGGACTGAAACTGGCTCGCCGATAGATTAATGGAAATCGTGACCGGGTGACCCAATTCCTGTTCCAGACGGACACTGTCCGTGATGGCCTGACAAACCGTAAATCGTCCGATTTGACCGAAACTGCCCATCCGTTCAGCGACTGGAATGAAGTCTGCCGGACTGACGAAGCCGAGAATTGGATGGTTCCAACGTAATAATGCTTCGACCGCCACCGTATGGCCAAGTTTAGCATTGAAAATCCGCTGGTAATACAGTTCAAATTGTCCTCTTGCGAGAGCCTGCCCGAGTTCTTTTTCCAAAACGTGCTCAAACGGATGTTGCTCGAGTGCACGATTTTGTGTAACAAATAAGGTGCCGGCCTTCCCGTCCAACTTGACTTGTTGCATCAACGCTTCTGCTGCATAAACTTGTGTTTGACGGTTCATATAATCCCCGATCAACAGGCTGACCCCGGATGAAGCGGTGACACGGATTGGTTCATGGCTGATTCCTTCGATTGGGCGTTCAATTGCCTCGATAATCCAGTTCGCATACGTATTGCCATGTTCCATGAACTCTGCTTCGTCGATGGGTGCCAACACAACAAATTCGTTCCCGTCCATTCGTCCGACGACATGGTCGATGATCGGCACGTATTTTAAGCGGGACGCAATTTCCTGCAACACCTTATTG
Organism: Caryophanales bacterium; assembly: GCA_902363455.1. Classification (GTDB taxonomy): domain Bacteria; phylum Bacillota; class Bacilli; order Exiguobacteriales; family Exiguobacteriaceae; genus Exiguobacterium_A. The sequence continues at coordinate 1,567,389 of CABJAC010000001.1, forward strand.
CCAATCCGGTAACCGTACGTCGCATTGATGGCATGAAAATTATCGAGATTCAGGACCATTAGAAACGTCGACTGATTCGTCACACTGGAAATCAAACGGTTCATGTAGCGTTCATTATAGACGTCGGTTAAGGCATCCTTGATGACGTACGTTTCCACACTGATCGATTTACTGATGATATTGGCATAGTTCTCAACCAACGCGATGTCCTTTGCGTCGAAATCATACGGTTTGTCATCGAATGCACACAATGTCCCGATCTTTTCGTTTTCCGCATTTTTAATGGCCACACCTAAGAAACTACCGTTTCCAAGCGATTTCGTGACCGGGTGGTTACTCGTATGGGGATCCGCCAACAACTCGTTGATTTGAATCTTTCCGTCCGTTTCATCGATGACGAGCTTACAAAGTACATGTTGATAGACATGGGTCGTTCCTTCGCCGATCAGTTCTTTTTCCTGGTTGATTGCCTTGACGATGAAGTTACTGTTTAAATCATTTAACGCAAAAAACAGTGTGTTAACACCGATCTCTTCACTTAACTTTTTTAAAATCTCTTCAACGAGCGGATGCAGTGCTTCATACCGCATTTGCATATTATCCACGAATCACCCCTCCTTTCCGCCTCACTCCGGCACCATTTCAACGGGAAACTGTACTGTAAACGCACTGCCGACGCCTTCTTCCGAATGGACATCAATTGATCCGTCATGATCTTTGACGATCATTTGACAAATGGCGAGACCAAGACCCGTGCCACCGATTTTCCGGGTATCTGAATTGTCCGCCCGGTAAAACTTATCAAAAATAAACGGAACCGATTTTTCCGGAATCCCGATTCCTTCATCTTCAATCGTCAATCGGATCGAGTGCTCCTGCACGATACCTTTAATCTGAATCTGTCCACCGTCCGGTGAATATTTGATCGCATTCATGATCAGGTTCGTAAGCAGTTGTTTCATTTTTTCTTCGCTCGCTGTCACCTCGTAACGACCTGGTTCAAAGGAGACACGAATCCGGTGTTTACTGCTCGCCAAATCAAACATCGGCCGCATTTCAAACACCAATTTCTTTAAGTCCATTCGTTTTTTGATCGTACCTTGCGTCAAATCTTCACCCTTTTGAATCTCCAAAATATCGTCAATCAATTCCGCCAACCGGACAGTCTCGGAATGAATCGTTTCGAGGTATTTTTTCTGACGCGGACCATCGAGTGTCCGACGCATCAACAGTTCGGTGAAGCCCATGATCGAGGAAAGCGGCGTCCGTAATTCGTGCGACACGATCGAAACAAACTCGGATTGTTTTAAATCGAGCTCCTTTTCCTTCGTCACGTCGCGCAAGACAAGCATCATCCCCCACTCGACATTGGCAATCGCAATCCGTTCTGCGTAGGCACTGAGCAGTAAATTTCCACGAAACGCCGACAATTCAATCGTCTCGCCCGGGATTTCCCCGTTCATCAACTGACCGATGTAGTCGTGCAGAGCATCCGCTTGGTCGATATGTTCAAATAACGAGGTCGCCCGTTCGTAGGCATGGCGGAACCCTTGCGCCTGATTAACCAGTTTCGGTGGGAACATGTTCAGCAAAGCCTGATTGGCATAAATCTGTTCGCCGCTGCTTTCAATATAGAGAACCGCTTCGCGGATCGAATCGAGTAATTGATACGTTTTGATTTTTTCGTGTTCCATCTGATGAAACAACAAATGGCGTTCCAGCGTCATGCCTAATTTGCGCGACAGGTCTAGAATGTCTCCGACCTGTTCCAGATTAAACTGTTCAAACGGATGTTTGAGATAGATGATCCCGACGACGCCTCCATTACTTGGGGATTGAACGGGAATGGCTGATTCATACATCGCTTCCGCCAATGGAAGCTGGACGGATTTACGCATGACAAAAGAGCGGCGTAACACCGAATATTGATCCAAATCTTTTTCAATCAATTCAATGTCTTCGACGCCTTGCGTCACGAGATGGCTGAGTTGCTCACGTCGGTACAACAGGATGGCACCGGCTTCCAAATCCACGAGGTGAAGCAGTTTGACAAGCAATGTCTCACACGCCGACTCGACATTTTGAGTCGCTAACGCTTCCATGATCTCATTTCGATGCTTCAATTTGTGTTCCACTTCGACAAGATCCTGTGTCAATTGACCGATTCTCTGTTGATCCGTCGTCACAGGTGCTTTCCCTTCATTTAATGGAAAAGGACCGGTCTTTAAACGGTACGGTCTGACTTTTTTTTCGGGACGGTAACGCACGACTTTTTTCAATGAGTTTCCTCCTTCCGGTTCCTGAATTCATGTCTAAAATTATAGCACGGGCGACGGCAACTGAAACAGAAAATTCAATCCGTCGTTTCGGTCAACAGACGGCTGAAGGACTGCTCAAAAGACATGTCTTCCTGGCGTGTCCGTTTTTTTGGACCTTTCGTTCGCCCGCCGGCCCGACGAATTTCCTGTCCAACATGCCGGGTATGTAGTAGAAAATCAATATTCTCGTTCGTAAAGACTCGACCATTCTGATCAATCGCCCGTCCTTTACGTGCCAATGCCAGCGCTGCAAGACCATAATCCTGAGTCACGACGACATCACCCGGTGCCATCCGGTTGACGATGGCAAAATCAACCGCATCAAGCCCCTGTCCGATTGTGATCGTCGTTGCACCGGGGCGGTTGAATTGATGGGCCGTGTCACAAACTAAAAACACCTCATATCCTTTGCTGAGCCGAATCGTCAAATCCACGACCGGACACCCGTCGGCATCAATCCATATGTTCATATCACGTCACTCCTTATTTCCGTTCACTTCTTTTAGTGTCCGTGACGACAGGAATGACTGTCAAGTGAATCGTTCCAAGTTGACCATACTCCCCATAAAACAGACAATAGACAGGAAAGGATGTGCCGAAGTGAAATCTGCTACATTTAAATCATTTTTATCATTACTCAAAAAAAGCGAACCACCGATCGGACTGCTGTCGGCTGCCGTGACGGTTTCCGTCATTCAGGCACTCGCTGCCTTGATGATTCCTTGGTTCTTAAAGTCTTTGATTGACAACTTCTCCGTCGATCGCCTGACACCTGGTTTGATCACCCTGTTCATCGTGATCTTCATCGTTCAAATGATCAGCAATGCGTTTTCGATCTATTGGCTGCACATTGCCGGGCAACGGATCGTCGCGAATCTCCGGACGATGTTATGGAAACACCTGCTAGGTTTACCCATTCCATTTTACGACGAAACGAAATCCGGTGAACTCGTCTCGCGTCTCAATAATGATGCGACGACGCTACAACAGTTATTATCCGAGCAACTCGTTCGTCTGTTAACATCCATCGTCTCCATCGTCGGTGCAGTCACGATTTTATTTTTCCTCGACTGGCAGATGACGCTTGTGATGGTAATTGCCGTGCCGCTTACGTTATTAATCATCATCCCGCTCGTTCGAAAGCTTCATCAGATTTCCCGCGAGACGCAAAAAGAACTGGCCGGCTTATCGGGATTTTTTGCCGAAATGTTAGGTGAAGTGCGCCTGATCAAATCGCAGGCGACGGAAGAGTATGAGATGGACCGGGGACAGACCCGGATTGAAAATCTGTTTGGTTTTGGTGTCAAGGAAGGGAAAGTCCAAGCGATCTTGCTGCCGGTCTTCAATGTCGCCTTGACCTCGATGCTGATCATCATCATCAGCTTCGGTGCCTACCGCGTCTCGACGAATCAGATTACCGCCGGGGAGCTCGTCGCCTTCTCGTTATACCTGTTCCAAATCATGACTCCGCTCGTGACGATGACCGAATTCGTTTCAAAACTGCAAAAAGCACGGGGAGCGACGGAACGGATCTCCGAATTGCTCGAAGAACAGCCGGAAACCGACGGCACACGTCAGGTCGAGCGCCCGTTCGCAGCAGTTCATTTTAATCACCTGTCGTTCGGTTATGATGATACGACACTGTTGCACGACGTCACCTTCTCCTTGCCACGTGGTCAAACGACGGCAATCGTCGGACCAAGCGGCTCCGGAAAATCGACGTTGTTCGCCCTGCTCGAACGCTTTTATCAACCGACAGCCGGTCAGATCGAACTCGGTCCACACGCCATCAATGAGTTTGAACTGGCGAGCTGGCGTAATTCAATCGGTTACGTCGCTCAGGATTCGCCGGTCTTGTCCGGGACGATCCGCGACAATCTGTTATATGGATTAACGGGTGACGTCACAGAGCAACAAATCCGGGAAGCGGCCGAGATGGCCAATGCCGACGAATTCATCCGTTCGTTCGCAAACGGATACGGAACCGAGATCGGCGAACGGGGCGTTAAACTGTCCGGCGGTCAGCGGCAACGGATTGCCATCGCCCGCGCCCTCCTGCGTGATCCGGAGCTGTTACTGCTTGACGAAGCGACATCGAGTCTTGACTCCGAGTCAGAACGTGTCGTTCAAGAAGCGCTCGAACGGCTAATGGAAGGTCGGACGACATTCGTCATCGCCCACCGTCTCGCGACCGTCCGGCATGCTGATCAAATCGTCGTCCTCGAACAAGGACGTGTTTCCGGCATCGGGACACATGACACGCTCGTCGCGTCGAATGTTTTGTATAATAAACTCGTAACGCAACAATTCATCGGTCAAACCGAAACGACCAGGGGGAATAACAGATGACAAAAACAATTGGTTTCATCGGACTGGGTGTCATGGGTCAAGGCATGGTCCGCAATTTATTAAAAGCCGGCTTTTCCGTCAAAGGCTATAACCGGACAAAAGAAAAAGGGCTGCCGCTCGAACAGGACGGCGCTGTAATCGTCGATACGATTCAGGAAGCCGTGACGGATGTCGACGTCGTCATCTCGATCGTCGGATATCCGCAGGACGTGGAAGAGATTTATTTGGCGGAAGACGGCATTTTAGCATCGGCAAACCCGGGGACGATCGTCATTGACATGACGACATCAAGTCCCGCACTCGCAATCCGGATTGCGGAGCAAGCTGCTCAAACAGGACTTCACGCCCTCGACGCACCGGTCACAGGCGGCGACCTCGGTGCAAAAAACGGGACACTCGCGATTCTCGTCGGCGGTGAAGAAGCAGCCTTCGATACGGTCAAACCACTGTTCGAGGCGATGGGCAAATCGATCGCCCGATTTGGTGGTCCGGGACAAGGGCAGTCGGCTAAACTCGCCAATCAGATCGCGATTGCCGGATCGATGATTGGAACAGCGGAAATGCTGCTGTTCGTCACGAAATCCGGCATCGATCCGACACAGTTCGTCGAGACGATCAAAAGCGGCTCGGCCGGCAGCTGGTCACTCGAGAATTTGATTCCGCGTGTCATTGCGGAAAACTATTCTCCCGGCTTCTTCGTCAAACATTTCATCAAGGACATGCGTTTGGCACTCGAACGTGCGGATGAGATGGGCATTTCGACACCGGGTCTCGCCCTCGTCAAAGACTTGTATGAGGAACTGGCCGCGTCCGGTCATGCCGAATCAGGAACACAAGCCCTCTACTTGCTGTTAAAAGAAAAAACACCGTCACGTTAAGCGACGAAACGACAAAACGAGTCTGACCTGCCCGATGAAGGGTGGATCAGACTCGTTTTTTTTATGCCGAACGTGTCGCTGGCTGTTGTTCTTTTTTTAATTGTTCGTAAAAATGTGCCATCGTCGTATCGAAATACGGTGTCAGCAGGACGACCCCGACAGTACTGAGTAAGGCGAGGATGCCCCAGATGATGAAGCTGAGGTACAGCTTCACGAGACGCCACTTATGACCATGCATCATCCGTCGGCTTTCCCCGAGTACTTGGAAAAACGACAGATCCGGTCGGTCAATCAACAAAAACGGAACCAGTCGATACATCAAGTAAAAATAGATCGCCGGTACGATCAAAAAAGAACCCAAGTAGACGAGCAACGTGACAACCGTATAGGCAGCCATTACTTTCAAATAAAAGCGGATCGATGAAAATCCTTCGAATAATGTGCCAATCCCTGCCGTCTCACCACGGACGAGACGTAAGTAGGAAATCGTCCGTCCAACCGTAACCGGTGCGAGGACAATCGTCACGACGATATTCAAGGCGACGAAGCGAAGCATGCTGTCGAGATTGTCTTGATCAAACGACATCCGACTTGCAGCCAGCGCAAAGATTAAGAAATAAACGATCGAAATACTGAGCGCTGTCAGCCATTTTCCTTTCAGCGTCGCGAGTGCAGCTTGTTTGTACTGTAGATTTGTCATGATGAACTCCTTTACCTTTCAACTTTCCTGTTATAGTTTACCGTAGTCTGTCTTGAAAAAATAGCAATCCCTGTCTTGATTCCTTCAAGATGTGTCGATTTTTGGACAGCTATGACAATTGGATTCCCTTCTCTTCTTTAAAGAGCGATGCAACTGAAACCACTTTTTCTTCACTCGCTTTCCTCAGGCGAGACACAAGCCAGTTTCCCTGCCCTGAGGTTCAGGAAAGCGGGTCTTGTTTGTCTCTGACTGATATGCTCCCCAAAAAGTAGACAGTTGAAATAAGAAAAACTGTTTACTTTTGAAAGGAGCTTTTTTCTATGTCCAAATTCAAGCGTTCCGCTAGTGAAAAACTAGATGCCATCCAAACCTATGAAGAAGGTGTGTCCACGTTGTGGGAAGTCGCAAGACTCTTCGGGGTTACACAATCGACTCTACTCAGATGGAGACAGATGTATCGTCAAGGCGGTATCTCTGCTTTGGAAAAACGATCAGTATGTACGAAGTATTCCAATGAATTTAAAGACCGAGCTGTGCGCGACGTGCTAGAAAAAGGTGAGCCCGTCATGGACGTCATCATAAAACGAAACATCTCCAGTACGAGCGTACTCAGACGTTGGATTTCAAACTATAATGGTCGTAGTGAAGGCAGATTACTAAAGGAGCGATCCACTATGACCAAAGGAAGAATCACGACATTCGAAGAACGCGTCAGTATAGTCAAGGACTGTCTTAAAAACGGAAAGAAATATAAAGAAACTGCGAAGACCCATCGGGTCTCCTACCAACAAATCTACAAGTGGGTTCAAAAGTATGAAAAAAACGGGATTGACGGACTGATGGATGGCCGTGGACGTATGAAACCTTTTGAGGAACTGACGGACGTGGAACGCCTTTCTATCGAGATGAAGAAAGTTGAGCAGGAGAACGAGCTTCTTCGAATGGAAAA
>CABJAC010000002.1:0-114485 GCA_902363455.1 Caryophanales bacterium
GTCGTCTGGTGACGATAGCCAAGTGGTCACACCCGTTCCCATGCCGAACACGGAAGTTAAGCACTTGAACGCCGAAAGTAGTTGGGGGCTTCCCCCTGTGAGGATAGGACGTTGCCAGGCAATTTATTTTTATTTATTCCGCAATAGCTCAGTGGTAGAGCAACCGGCTGTTAACCGGTAGGTCGTAGGTTCAAATCCTACTTGCGGAGCCAATGGCCCGTTGGTCAAGCGGTTAAGACACCGCCCTTTCACGGCGGTATCACGGGTTCGATTCCCGTACGGGTCACCATTTTTTATTTTTTGCCGGTGTAGCTCAGCTGGTAGAGCAACTGACTTGTAATCAGTAGGTCGCGGGTTCGACTCCTGTTGCCGGCACTGTTTTTTTCAATTGTATAGTTCCTAGACAAACTGGGGGGGTAGCGAAGTGGCTAAACGCGGCGGACTGTAAATCCGCTCCCTCGGGTTCGGCGGTTCGAATCCGCCCCCCCCCACCATGTCGAGCCATTAGCTCAGTTGGTAGAGCATCTGACTTTTAATCAGAGGGTCGCAGGTTCGAATCCTGCATGGCTCATATTTTGCGGAAGTAGTTCAGTGGTAGAATACGACCTTGCCAAGGTCGGGGTCGCGGGTTCGAATCCCGTCTTCCGCTTTTTATTTTTATTTGGGGCCTTAGCTCAGCTGGGAGAGCGCCTGCCTTGCACGCAGGAGGTCAGCGGTTCGATCCCGCTAGGCTCCACCAAATTTTGCTTAAAGATCTTAAGCGAGTTTCGTTCGACTTAAGTTTTTTTATATTTGAAATGCCTGCAATTAAAGTACGTACGCGAAAGCACTGTGAGAATCCTCACGGTGCTTTTTTGTCGTCTGATCTTTGTATAATCATGCGTCGTCGTGTCGAGTTGAACCATCGTCTTGTTACCGCTTACAATTAAGGTAACTTACTAAGTAAAGGGGAACAGGTCGATGAACATTGCATATATCAGCGTACCGTATCGGTATGGTCAAGGAAAACCGGGGACAGAGCAAGGACCGGCTGCAGTCGAAGAAGCAGGATTACTCGAGACACTTGCGGTCAACGGACAAGAGACAGCGCGCTATGGGGAAGCAGCTGTTTTATCTGAAGATGCGGTCCGGGAAGAAGATTCGCAATTGAAACGGCTAGAAGGTGTCGTTCATACGACAAACGACTTACATTTGATTGTCCGCGATGCACTGAGTGAGCAACGTTTCCCGTTACTCGTCGGAGGCGATCACAGCATGGCGATCGGAACCATCGCCGGGTTGCGACAAGCCGTTCCGCGTCTTGGTGTCATCTGGTTTGATGCGCATGGTGATTTGAACACACCGGAGACTTCACCGTCCGGTAATATTCATGGAATGCCGCTTGCTGTAGCACTGGGAGAAGGTCACCAGCGTTTAACGGAAATCGGCGGAAACGATATTAAATTACAACCGGAACACCTTGTCTTCATCGGCTTACGAGATGTCGATGCCGGAGAACAGGAACTGATCGATCGTCTTGGCATCCGTGTATATGATATGGAAGCGATTCGGACACGGGGCATGGATGTCATCATGGAAGAAGCAATTGCCTATTTAAAAGAGACGACTGATGCGTTTTACCTCAGTTTCGATATGGACGGACTTGATCCAAGCCTCGTGGAAGGAACCGGAACACGAGTCGCCGATGGGATCATGCTTGATGATGCGAAGACGGTTTTACGTCATTGCGCCGGACAAGATGATTTTATTGCTGCTGAATTCGTAGAGGTCAATCCATTGTTGGAAGAAGGAAACGGGACAGCGATTCTTGCAAATGAGTTGATTGGAAACTTGCTCCAGTATATGCAGGCACACCGTTTAGTAAAATAATGGATGGAACTTGAACTCTTTTCGTCAGAGTTCAAGTTTTTTTTGTTACAATTCAAATTGAGATGAAACATTTGTTGGTCGACTCCGTATAAGAGATTGACCGCATAGAGCGGGGGGTATTCAAAGTGGAAGAAACAACACTACGCTTGATTGAGCGGGTGAAGCAGGGCGACCGTGATGCATTTGCGGCACTTGTTGATCTATATAAAGAAGGTGCCTTTTTAGTCGCCTTCCGTGTTCTACGTGATCGAATGGAAGCAGAGGATGCTACGCAAGAAGCCTTTATCCGTGTGTTCACGAAAATTGAATCGTATAATGCCCAGTGGAAGTTTCGGACGTGGTTGTACCGGATCGTGACGAATGTGTCGATTGATCGCTTACGAAAAAAACGTCCGGACTATTCCCTTGATGCCGAGATGTCGGGGACTGAGGGATTGACGTTGTATTCCCAGCTCGAAAGCAAGGACCAGTTGCCGGAAGATCAAGTCATTGATTCTGAACAACGCCAAGATGTGGGGGAAGCGATTGCCGGCTTACCTGAAAAATACCGGATTCCACTTGTCTTGAAATATATTGAAGATCTTTCGCTCAAGGAAATCAGTGAGCTGATTGATTTACCAGTCGCTACGGTTAAAACTAGAATTCATCGAGGACGCGAAGCGCTGAAAAAGCATTTTGCCAAACGATGAGAAGGAGGCACTCACCATGACACGAGAAAAAGTGTATGAACGGATACAGGATTATTTAGATCAAAACCAACCTCCGGAAGACTTCAAACGACTTGAAGCGGAGTTACGGGAAGCAAATGCGATGGACGAGTTCGAAGAGTATCGGCTCCTCGATGCTGAGTTACGTACGCTTCCAGCACCCAAGCTTTCGGCGGACTTTACATCCCGCGTGCTGGCACAATTGCCCGAACAGGTGGACCAACCGAATGTAACTCCGCTCAGAAAATCGTCCCGCTTCGGCGGGACGATGAAGCAGTATCCGTTACTTGCGGCCGCTTCGATCTTCATGTTGTTATCCGTCGGCAGTCTCGGCGGTTATCTGACACAGGAAGAACACGATTTGTCCTATACGAATGTACCTGGCATCGTCGCTGAGAATGGTGAAGTTGTTGTTCCGAAAGGGGTTACCGTCAATCAAGATCTTTATGTTGAAGGGGGAAACGTCCGCATTGAAGGCAACGTCAACGGCGACGTGACGACAGTGGATGGAAAAGCCTACACGGCCAGTGCCGGAAACGTCACGGGCGAGATCAAACAGATTGATCAACTGTTTGAACGGGTCTGGTACGGAATTAAACGAATCTTTGAATGAGTCAGGTGGGACGAGTCTAACTCGTCCCTTTGTGCTATAATGAAAGCTGTTTAAATCAGATGAGATAGGGGGCACGGTTGGTGAATTACTTCAACTGGCAACCACTTCAATTTCAATTGTTGAAACTGGGAGAAAACGTACATTGGTACGATTATATTAACGACGTGATTGATATCGCGGTCGTGACATTCGTCATTTACCGTCTGATGATCATTGTCAAAGGCACAAAAGCAGTCCAATTGATCAAAGGGATTTCGGTTATTTTGATCAGCTGGTTCTTAAGCGGATTCTTCGGACTGAAGACGTTACAATTTCTGCTGAACCAAATCATTACGTATGGTCTGCTCGGGATCATCATCATTTTTCAACCGGAGTTACGCCGAGGGCTCGAACACCTTGGACGAACGAGTAAATTCTTTTCACGGAGTGCAGTGAGTGATGAGGATGAACAAGTCCGGATTGTTGATGCATTGGTGACATCAGCACAATACATGTCCAAACGCCGGATTGGAGCACTCGTCACAATCGAGCGGGAGACAGGGCTTAGTGAGTACGTTGAAACCGGTATTCCGCTGGGATCACAAATCACGAGTCAGTTGCTGATCAATTTGTTTATTCCAAATACGCCGCTCCATGATGGAGCCGTCATCGTTCAACAAGGAAAACTGGCGGCAGCTGCTTGTTATCTGCCGTTGTCTGAGAGTGCACATATCTCGAAAGATCTCGGAACACGTCATCGGGCAGCGATTGGCGTCAGTGAAGTGACGGACAGTGTCACACTCGTGGTTTCTGAAGAAACAGGCGGTGTCTCGCTCGCCATTAACGGTCGACTGTACCGGGAGCTTGACGAAGCTTCACTGCGGACAAAATTAATCGAAACGATCGTGAAAGCCGAACCGACGAATACTTCCTTCTTCAACTGGATGGGGGCGAAAAAATAATGTTCGAGAAATGGTTCAATGAACGTTGGTTTCTCCGAATCGTTGCTGTTTTGCTGGCGGTCATGCTGTATCTGATGGTGGCAGGCACGAATTCGAGTGGGAAAAGTGATGCTGCCAGCCTGTTGCCGGTCGCTGGTCAAGGATCGACGAAATTCGATGTACCGGTGACGGTCAAGTATGACGAAGCACAATGGGTTGTCTATAACACGCCAAAAACAATCGAGACGACAGTCAAAGGGCCGTCGAGCAGTTTAACCATGCTCCGGCTCGTCAAAGACTTTGGTTTGTCGATTGATTTGACAGGTCTGGATCCCGGATACCATCGTGTCCGCCTGGCTGCCAGCGGGTTTGGCAAAGATGTTGAAGTGACCCCGAAACAGGAAACGATTGAAGTGTTCCTCGATAAAAAGGTCACGAAAGAAGTCCCGGTTCAAGTCGCTTTGTTAAATAAAAATAAGATTGCAGAAGGTTACGTTGTTGGTGAAGCGCAACCGACCCAACAAACCGTCTCCGTGACAGGCGGGGCAGAGAAATTACAAGCCATCACGGCGATTCAAGTTCCGATTGATGTCACGGGGCGGGCCGAGACGTTTAAAGAATCGTTTAACGTCAAAGCCACAGATGCAAACGGGAATGCCATCAGTGCAACGTATGATCCCGAGCAACTCGAAGTAACCGTTCCGATTTATAAAGAAAGTAAAACCGTCCCGATTAATGTCGAGACAAAAGATGCTGTCAAAAAGGGATATAAAGTCGTCAAAATTGTTCCGGTCACGACGGAAGCCCGTTTATATGGAACAAAAGAGGAACTGTCCCGCATCGGTTCGGTCGAAACGGAAGCCGTCTCCTTAAAAGGATTGACACAGACAGTGGATCGAACCGTCAAATTGATGGAGCCGGACAATGTGACTGCAATGGAGCCAACGTCCGTCACGGTCAGTATCGTCGTCGAGAAAGAGAATGCCAAAGCGACGACCGAAACTGTCGAAGATCGGGCGGAAAAAACGATTTCCGGTATATCGGTGACGTTAAACGGATTCGATGAATCGAAGTATACGATTGATTACGAACAAACGATTGATCTTGTCGTCCGTGGTAATGAAGCGGATCTCGCTTCGATTGATGCGACGGATATAAAAGCTGTCTTAGATGTGACAGGTTTAAAAGAAGGTACACACGGCTTACCGATTTCATATCAGACGTCCAAAGCGTTTGATGTGTTGCGTCCGGATAACATGGATATCACACTTAAAGCGATTCCCCGGACATCGATTCAAACCAATTAAATCAACTTTTTGAAATGAGGAAATTATATATGGGTAAGTATTTTGGAACTGACGGCGTCCGCGGCGTCGCAAACGTAGAACTGACACCTGAACTGGCATATCGTCTTGGCCGGACAGGCGGATATGTCTTAACGAAACACGAAAGCACACGTCCGAAAGTCTTGATCGGGCGCGATACACGCGTCTCCGGACAAATGCTTGAGAATGCCTTGATTGCCGGACTCTTGTCAATCGGAGCGGAAGTCATGCGTCTTGGTGTCATCTCGACACCGGGGGTCGCGTACTTGACGAAAACAATGGATGCGACAGCGGGCGTCATGATCTCCGCGTCACACAATCCGGTTGAAGACAACGGAATCAAATTCTTCGGTTCAGACGGCTTTAAACTTGATGATGCGACAGAACTTGAAATCGAAGGACTGCTGGACGAAGCGGAAGATACGTTACCACGTCCGTCCGGGAAAGAACTCGGATTCGTCCACGATTACTATGAAGGCGCACAAAAGTACCTGCATATGTTACGTCAGACATCGGATGAAGATTTCTCAGGCATCCACGTCGCGATCGACGGGGCACACGGTGCGACGTCAAGTCTTGCACCACGCCTGTTCGGTGATTTGGAAGCGGAAGTTTCGACGATTGGAACGACGCCAAACGGCTTGAACATCAACGAAGGTGTCGGTTCGACGCACCCTGAACATTTGGCTGACTTTGTCCTTGAAAAAGGCGCAGATATCGGTCTGTCATTTGACGGCGACGGCGATCGCCTGATTGCGATTGATGAGAACGGTAAAATTGTCGACGGCGATAAAATCATGTTCATCTGCGGGAAACATCTCAATGAAATCGGCCGCTTAAAAGACAGTACGATTGTCGCGACCGTCATGAGTAACCTCGGTTTCCATAAAACAGTCGCAGAACACGGCATGACGGCGTTGCAGACAGCGGTCGGTGACCGCTACGTCGTTGAAGAAATGCGTAAAAACAACTATACACTCGGCGGCGAACAGTCAGGTCACATCATCTTCATGGATTATTCAACAACGGGAGACGGTATGCTGTCAGGCGTCCAGCTCTTGCAAATCATGAAGGCGACAGGCAAGAAATTGTCGGAACTCGCAGCAGAAATGCCGGTCTTCCCGCAACGTCTCGTCAACATTCGTGTATCGGATAAAAACGGTGCGATGAATGGTCCTGCCGTTCAGTCAATCATTGCGGAAGTCGAATCTGAGATGGCTGGAAACGGTCGGATTCTTGTGCGGGCATCGGGAACAGAACCACTTGTCCGTGTCATGGCGGAGGCGCCGACGCAAGAAGCATGTGACATGTATGTCGAGCGGATCGCGAACGTTGTCCGTGAAAACTATGCGTTGCAAGAAAACTGAGTGAACGAAAGGAGCGGATGAACATCCGTTCCTTTTTTTATTATTCTGGGATTTAGAAGTTTAGCAAAATAAAAGAGAGGTTTCTTGTGCTTCAGAGTATCGCCGGTGAATGAAGCAAACATGGGATAATTTTTTACAAAATCTAGGTATTAGAGGTATCATTTAGAAAAAAATCGGGAATAGTTACAGATACGTTACCTTTCTTGCTTTTTCTAAATAAAGTTCGTATGATTGTAAAGTCGGACAGAAACGGGGTCGGACAGAATTAAAAAGCGCCAGGGCTGTCTATGTGATAGGCAGCTGACGAGGTGGAGGTTTATCGAATCATTCGGCGGATGCCTCCCGGTACCATGTCAGTACCGTAAACGTGTCTGAAATCGTTTAAGTGATTAGACGGACAAGCAGATGCGTGATGACAGCTCTCGACAAGAGCCGTTTCCTCTTCAGGGAAATACTTGTAAATGGGAGAGAAACAATTATGTGCGGTATCGTAGGTATGATCGGACAAGTGAACACAAAGGAAATTTTATTAAAGGGACTCGAAAAACTCGAGTACCGCGGTTATGATTCGGCTGGTCTTGCGTTCGTCAACGACGGCGTTCAAGTCCATAAAGAAGTCGGCCGGATTGCTGCGCTACGCGAAGTTGTTCCTGCAGAAGCAGATGGTCTTGTTGGAATTGGTCACACACGTTGGGCGACACACGGTGTTCCAAGTGTACCGAATGCCCACCCGCACCAAAGTGCTTCATCACGTTTCACACTCGTGCATAACGGTGTCATCGAAAACGATGAGCAGTTAAAAGCAGAACTCAATGTTGATTTACTCAGCGACACGGATACAGAAGTCATCGTTCAGATGATCGAAAAGAACTTTGCCGCAACAGGTGACGTGACAGAAGCATTCCGTCAAACACTTCGTGTGCTTCACGGTTCGTATGCACTCGCTTTAATCGATGCCGAGAACCCGGATGTCTTGTACGTCGCAAAAAATAAATCACCGCTTCTTGTTGGTCTCGGTGACGGTACGTTCAACGTTGTTGCGTCTGACGCAATGGCTATGCTTCAAGTAACAGATCAGTTCGTTGAGTTGCATGACGGCGAAATGATCATCTTGACGCGTGACAGTGTCACAATCCAAGATTTAGACGGAAACGTCAAAGAGCGTGATGCGTATACAGCAGAAATCGATGCATCAGATATCGAAAAAGGCACGTACGCGCACTACATGCTCAAAGAAATGGACGAGCAGCCGGCAGTTATCCGGAACATCGTTCAGAAATACCAAAATGAGTCAGGCGAAATCACACTCGATCAGTCAGTCCGTGATTTAGTCCTTGGACGTGACCGTGTCTACATCATCGGTTGCGGAACAAGCTACCATGCAGGATTGATCGGAAAACAATTGATCGAGCAAATCGCGGGTATCCCGACAGAAGTCCACATCTCGTCTGAGTTCGGCTACAACATGCCACTCTTGACTGAGAAACCACTGTTCCTCTTCCTTTCTCAATCAGGTGAAACAGCGGACAGCCGTGCAGTTCTCGTCGAAGCGAAAAAACTCGGTCATCCGGCACTGACAATCACAAACGTCGCAGGATCAACGTTGTCACGTGAAGCAAACGCAACGCTCTTGTTGCATGCAGGTCCTGAAATCGCAGTGGCGTCAACAAAAGCGTATACAGCACAAATCGCTGTGCTCGCAGTCCTTGCGTTTGACCTCGCTCAAGCAAAAGGTGTCGCGGTTAACTTCGATCTCCTGAAAGAACTCGGAAAAATCTCAAGCGCGATGGAGTCCGTCATGTCACAAAAAGAACGGTTCCAAGAAATCGCTTCAGAATACTTGTCTGAATCACGCAATGCCTTCTTCATCGGTCGTGGTCAAGATGCGTATGTCGGAATGGAAGGGGCTCTCAAGCTCAAAGAAATTTCGTATATCCAAGCAGAAGGTTACGCCGGCGGCGAATTGAAACACGGTCCAATCGCTTTGATCGAAGACAATACACCGGTCATCGCCCTCGTGACACAACCACACGTTCACCTCAACAACCGAGGCAACGTCAAGGAAGTCGTCGCACGTGGTGCGAATGCGTGTGTCATCGCAGCAGAAGGTCTTGAATTGCCGACGGATGCGTTCGTCATCCCAGCAGTCGAGCCGCTCCTGTCACCACTCTTGTCTGTCTTACCGCTTCAGTTGATCTCGTACTATGCGGCACTTGGCCGTGATTGCGACGTCGACAAGCCACGTAACTTGGCGAAATCGGTAACAGTTGAATAATTGACTCATCCTATACCCTTTCAGATGGTTGCATCTGAAAGGGTATTTTTAGTGATGTGTTAAAAAAAGGGGGGATATCTCACAATGATCAGTGTCGGATTGGTATATGATGAAACAAACCGAATCGAGAAGGAACTAAGCCGACTCCTTCACCATCTTGAACAGCAAGGGGCACGAATAGTGCACTCCCACGTTTCTTTAGACGAGGACGGGGAGAAGTGGGTGGAGAGTCATCAAAAAGAGGTGGATTGTGCCTTACTCACTCGTTATTACTACGGTGAAGTATCAATCTGTCTAACGGCTTGCCATGAAATGAAAGAAATTCCGATTGGGATCAGTATTCAAAAAGAACAGCAGTTTTTTGGTTTTGTTCTTTCCTTTAATGAAATGCGATTTGAAGAAGTAGGGATCGATCGACTAGAAGACATCGCGATTCAGTTCATGCAGCAGCTGACCGGTGTGACCCGCTTTCAATACGCTTTTTGTGATTACGATAGTGAAATCGAAATCCATCCAAAAGAAAAGAAAGAAATAGATGCAGGATACGCAATTATCTATTGGCATGGAGAAAAAGTGATGAAAAATAGTTGGAAAATTGATGGACTAACGACACGATAGATCAAAAGGAGTGAAGCAGATGAGTATCAAAGGGAACTGGGTCCAAGCCTTTCCACAATCCTGTGCAGAAGATGTACGAGTCGTGACACGTCTTTTGCCGCGCCGATGGTTCAGACCCACGATGTCGGGGACAATTGAAATTGCGTATTGGCAAGAAACGTTGATTTTGCCGTCCCGCATGTACTTCGATGAAATAGCAGAAGAAAAAATCCACACCTTATCCCAATCCCAACGATGGTTGCTGTACTGTATGTATACACGTCACCATGACGGCTATGTCCGTGAAAAATACGTCCGCCTGCTGGAAGACGAACAGGCAACTTCAGACTGGGCGTTGCTTTATCTGTTGGAACTGACCGGAGAATACGTCAAAGAAATTCTCGAACGAATCGAACCGATCTTACATCAGTGGTCAGAGGTACGATTACGTTCCTTTGTTCAAGGACACGAAGTCTATCTTGAACGGATTGAGCAGCGAATCATCAGTTACTGGAATGTCTATTACCGAAAAACAAACGAGCAGCGTAAGGATTCGAGCTATATCGGTTTTCGGATTCTGTATTTCTTACGAATGGGCATGTCATTGACTGTTTGAATGGAGCGTAAAGGACTGTCTATATCAGGGGGCAGTCATCCTTGAAACCGACCTCTTCAATGCAGTAGGCTAAACACGTAGGTGACTCAGAAAGGGGAGAAACAGATGAGAATTTTAGTAGTCGGAGCGAGCGGGACAATCGGTCAAGCAATCGTCGCGCAATTAGGGGAGCGGCACGAGATTATCCGGGCCGGACGAACAGGAGCGGACGTCCAAGTCGACATCACGTCGGAAGCCAGCATCCGTTCGATGTACGAAGCGGTCGGTCCGATCGATGCCGTCGTCAGTGCGACCGGCGGAGCACACTTCGGACCGTTGACGGATTTGACACCGGCGTTAAATCAGATCGGAATCGACAGTAAGTTAAAGGGGCAGGTCAATCTCGTCCTGCTTGGTTTGGAGACGGTTCGGGATGGAGGAAGCTTTACATTGACGACCGGTATCATGATGGACGATCCGATTCGCCACGGCGCGTCCGCTGCTCTTGCGAACGGCGGGGTCAAAGCATTTGTCCATGCCGCGGCGATTGAGATGCCACGGGGTATCCGGATCAACAGTGTCAGTCCAAACGTGTTGATTGAGTCACTCGACAAGTATGGACCATTTTTCCGTGGATTCGAAGCGGTTCCGGCATCGCGTGTCGCGACAGCGTTCGAAAAAAGCATCGAAGGGGCACAAACGGGACAAAATTACGAAGTGTATTAAAACAAACAAGACCGCCCACTCGTATCCGGTGGGCGGTCTTGTTTGTCAGCTCATCAAAGATTGTAAGTAAAAGATATTTAATAAGACAAGCGAAATCAAGAAGCAGATCAGCAAATTTTTCAAAAAAACAGGTCGCGTGATCTGACGATTCATAATCATCTTGTCGAGAAACAGATTCACGGCCAAGACGATGATGAAAGTTGTAAAAAAGAGTGGAATCAATTCCATATATAACATCCTTTCCATCGTCTTATTCAACGCATCAAATCGATCAAAAGTTTCGTAAAGGTTTGAAATTTCTTGTAAAAAACAGGATTTTCCAGTAGGGAAGGGAAAAAAGAAAGTAAAGAAACTAAAAGGAGGCGCATTCAGATGCGACAAGCGGTACTTGTCATTGATTTTCAACACGATCTCGTCGAAGGGACAGCAGAAGAATCCGGTGTGCATGCGAAGGAAGAAGTCATTGAGGTCATCAATCAGGTGGTACAAGAAGCGCGTGATCATGATCATACGATTGTCTTCATCCGGGATCTTGATGTCGCGAGCGGACAAGGATCCGGTTTTGCAGTGCATCCCTCGATTCAGATTCCGGATCAGGCGGTCACGTTCGACAAAGCCGCAACTAATTCGTTTCACGGTACACCGTTGCTCAGTCATCTGAAAGAGCAACAGGTCGAACATGTTGTCATCCTTGGCTGTAAGACGGAACACTGTATCGATACGGCTGTCCGCAGTGCAACCGTCAACGGATTTGATGTGACACTCGTTGCTGACGGACATACGACGAACGGCTCCGATGTCTTATCGGCGGAGCAGATGATTGCCCATCACAATCAAGTCTTGCACGGACACTACAATGTCGAACATTTTGCGGTGGTCCGTCCCTCAACGGAGAAGTTGTTTGAACCCATCCACGATCACTATAGAACGTAAAAGGAGCGACCTCATGATTGAACTACGAAAAATGGAAGAAGCGGATTATCCCGCCTACGCGACGTACGTTGGACCGATTGACGAGCTGCTAGGTGAAATTACCGAAAAACGATTGGGGGAATACTCATGACGCGGGAAGACTGGATTCAATTGTTTGATCTCGATGTCGCGGATAGTTTTCCTGTCACCGATTCATACAGTTCAGATGTCGACCGGCTGCTACTGCGCGACGGACGAACCGTGTTTTTAAAACGACCTTACACTGCCGACAAATGGTATCGGGAACACGGCTGGTTAACGTATTTAGCCAGTCGTGTTGCTGTGCCGAAGATTCTCATGGAGGCGCGACCGACCGGGCAGACGACGGGGGCGTTTGTGCTCGAAGCACTGACCGGTTCGACGATTGAGACGGTTACACCGACGCTCGCCTCGCAAATCGGACAATTGCATGCAACACTCCACAACTGTACACGCGACGCGTACGGCGATTTTGAGAAGAACGGCTTCACCGCGTTTACCTCACAGGACTGGCGTATCTTCCGAAATGCAAAGATGACCTCATTCGATTCGGCAATCCGGCAAGTCTTGTCACCTGCACTCTATCAAGCCGCCTTTGCAGAATTAAAGCGGCGTGAACATGAGTTACCGGAACCTTCCCGTCCTGTCGCAGTTCATCTCGATTTCCGGCTCGGTAATCTGCTCGCGGACGGTGAGACACTCACCGGACTGATCGATTTTGAGACCTCACGTTTCGGAGCGACGGAGATCGACTTCACGAAACTCGACCAGGATGTGTTTCAGGGAGGACCGGAGTTGCTTGACGCCTATCAAAAAGGTTACGGGCAAGTAAGGACATCGGAACCGATTGAAGTCTATTTACCATACTACCGTCTGTTTGAAGCACTGACGGGAATCGGTTGGTGTGTGCAGCGCGGACTGGAGCACCATCAACAGTTTTTCAATCACAACCATGCCCGTGTACTGGTCGAGTTGGAACGGACGAGCATATTCGAAGAACGTTAAAAGACGTCGTTTGACGAGCGAACCGCTATACTTGTGGAAATGAAGCAAGTAGAGGGGGAATTTGGATGGAACAACAAAAACGGATTGGGATTATTGGTGGCGGGCTCGCCGGAATTTTTGCGGCACGTCAATTGGTGACGGAAGGATATGCGGTCGAGGTCATCGAAAAAAGCCAAAGTGTCGGGGGACGGATGGCGACGAGACGGATCGACCAGGGAACAGCGGATCATGGGGCTGTTTTCTTTACGGTTCGGACGGACGAGTTGGCGCAAGAAGTGGACGATTGGCTGGAACAGGGTCTGATCCGAAAATGGTTCGGGGATGACTTTCCCCGCTACATTGCGGTCAACGGGATGAATCAGCTCGTTCAATCGATAGCCCGTGGAATTCCGGTGCATCTAAATGAACAAGTTGAACGGATTGTGTCGGATGCACCCGGACTTCAAACCATCGCGTCTGAAGAAACACGGACGTATGATGCCATCCTGCTGACGGCACCGGTGCCGCAAGCTTATGACTTACTGGAAGCATCTCCGCTGACGTTAGTTGAATCCGATCACGCCCGTCTCGGGAAAGTGACGTTTGAGCCGACGTTCGTCGGTTTGTTTGAGATTCAGGAAACACTCGAAATTGGTGAGGTCGGTCTACTTGACGAAGGTCTCGCAACCGGGATGTTGAAAATCGTGAACAATGCGCAAAAAGAAGTGTCGGCGACCCCGCTTCTGAGTGTCTATATGGCTGGGGACTGGAGTGAATCCTGGTATGACAAAGGGGAAGACGCGACGCTTGCGGAAATTGAACGGTTACTGCAGGAGCAACTCGGACCGGTCACGATCATCTCCCGCCAACTCAAACGTTGGCGGTATGCGCAGGCGCGCGACGTCTTCCGCACGCCTTATCTGAAGCTTGATCAACATCCGCTCTGGCTTGCAGGAGATGCCTTCCTCGATCCGAAAGATACGTCCGGACGGACACGGGTCGAGAGTGCCGTCATTTCCGGTCTGCGTGTTGCAGCGGCAATGGACGCGCACTTCAAAGCGGTCGTAACAGAACAATAAGCCGTAAAAAAGGGTGATTTCCAACAACGGAAGTCGCCCTTTTTAGTATCACGATTCGGATTCGGGTGGAAAATGGCGGTTGCTCCAAGCAGCCATTTGATCGAGGATCGGCAGAAAACTGTGCCCGGTATCGGTTAAGGAGTATTCGACTTTCGGCGGGACTTCCCGGTAGACTTTCCGATCGATCATTTCGTCTGCTTCCAGTTCCCGTAATTGTCGTGTCAAAATGCCTTTTGAAATCCCCGGCAACAGGTGTTCGAGTTCGTGAAATCGTTTTGTTCCGGTACTGAGATGCCAAAGCAACACGATTTTCCACTTGCCGGCGATGATGTTCTGGGCTCGGGTAACAGGGCACGCCGTCCGCTGGGAAAGAGGGGAGTCAGTTGTCGAAGCTTGATTCATCGGGAATTCCTCCTATAGTTCGGTTTGTATGACCTGGTATCGAAAAAGTGCCTACTCCTCATAGTGTATCACCTGTAATATAATTAGATACAGGTAGAAACTTATTAATAAAGGAGCTTACGTCTATGAAATTACTGGTAACCGGGGCAACTGGAAAATTAGGAACCAAAATTGTCGAGCACCTCTTAACGAAAATTGCAGCAGAAGATCTGATTGTCAGCGTCCGCGATCCGAAAAAAGCATCGGATTTAGCATCGCGCGGTGTTGAAGTGCGTCATGGTGAATTTGATAAACCGGATACGCTGCAAGAAACGTTTGCGGGCGTCGACCGGCTCTTGCTCATCTCGACCGACGGCGAAGAAGCGACGCGGATCCGTCAACATACGGCAGCCGTCCGGGCAGCTGAAGCAGCCGGAGTCGGCTTGATTGCTTATACGAGTATCGCCAACGCGGAAGCCAGTCAAAATTTCCTAGCCCGCACGCATCAGGTGACGGAACAGTTAATCCGCGATACGGGAATTCCGTTTTTGTTCTTCCGGAATAACTGGTACTTGCAGAACGAACAGTCGACGATCGAGGCGGTTCAAGCCGGACAAGACTGGTTGACGAGTGCCGGAAACGGTAAAGTTGGTTGGGCGCTCCAGGAAGATTATGCCGAAGCCATCGCGACGGTCTTGGTTGACCCGAAGCCGACAAAATCAATTTATGAACTGTCAGGTCCTCTCCATACGCAACAAGAGATTGCAGAAGCACTCGGACAAGTCCTCGGTCGCCGGGTACAGGTGAAGCAAGTCGACAGCGCGACCTATACGGCAATTATGCAACAAGCGGCAGTTCCGGAATTTTTACTGCCGATGCTACAGGCGATTCAAGAAGGGATTGCGGCCGGAACGCTGGCGGTTGAGAGTCAGGATTTTGAACAGATTCTCGGTCGGCCACCGGTCTCTCTTGAAGACGGCTTACGACAACTTGTTCAAAGATAAGTTCACCTGAACGTTTCCTTCTGAAGTGCTTTGGGTAAATATCCCTTACGTACATAAAAACGAGGGGGATTACCATGAACATTAAAAAATACCGTGTGACACCAGGGGAATCAATCCGATTATCCGATTATCCGACGTCGGATGAAAACCGGATTGCAGAAGACGAGTTACTGGATCAGCACATTCCGAAAAGTGTCGAGGAATTAAAAGAATTGCATTGGCGTCTGCATGCCGAAGAAAAAAACGGAGTTCTCGTGATTTTACAGGCGATTGATGCCGGCGGAAAAGATGAAGCCATCAGCTATATCTTCTCGAATCTCAACGCCCAAGGGTTACGGACGCTTTCCGTCAAAAAACCGTCCGATACGGAGCAAAAGCATGACTATCTCTGGCGGATTCACGAAGGATTGCCGGCAAAAGGCGAAGTCGGTATTTTGAACCGGTCGTATTACGAAGAGGTCATCGCACCACGGATTCATGACCTGCTGGAAGAAGAGGAAGTACCGGACGATCAAGATGTCTGGAAGATGCGTTACCGCCAAATCAATGACTTTGAACGTTATCTTGTTGAGAACGGCTTCCGCGTCGTCAAGTTTCTGTTTAACGTCTCAAAAGACGAGCAGAAAAAACGATTGCTCGAACGGATCAAAGATCCGAAGAAAAACTTTGAGTTTTCGTTCAGCGATGTGGAAGAACGGGAGCACTGGGATGAGTATCAGGACATCTTTGCCGAGCTCGTTTCGCACACGTCAACGGAACACGCGCCGTGGCATGTCCTGCCGGCCGATGACGAATGGTTCACCCGTTATATCGTGACGGAGGTCATGAATGACATCCTGCGTGACATCGATCCGCAGTATCCGAAGCTGACGGACGAGGATCAGGAAAAACTCGATGAAGCGATTAAAAAGTTAGAAAATGAATAAGTGTGCGAACTGACGTAGCAGTCAGTTTTCAGATGACAACGGGAGACAGACTTTAACATCTGTCTCCTTTGTTGTGCGGAAAAACGACTTTCTTTTGCAGGATCGCTGTTATAATCAAAGGGAAGAATCGATCAAGTACTGGAGGAATCAGCATGAATGAATACCCGAATTGTCCGAACTGTGGCTCAGCGTATACATACGAAGACGGCAATGTATTGGTTTGCCCGGAATGTGCCCATGAATGGACGGCCGCCGATACGGCAGCGGCAGAAGAAGCTAACGTCATCCGAGATGCGAACGGTAATGTACTGAACGACGGTGATACGATCACGGTCATCAAGGACTTAAAAGTGAAGGGCACGTCGCTTGTCGTCAAACAAGGGACACGCGTCAAAGGGATCCGTCTCGTCGACGGGGATCATGACATCGATTGCAAGATTGATGGACTCGGTGCGATGAAGTTGAAGTCGGAGTTCGTGAAGAAAATTTAAACCTGTACCGCCTGTCTGACGACGAGGCGGTTTTTTCATGGGAAAAGATATACGTTTCCTTTCAGGACAAATGTCCTTTATCATTCAGGGAGGCTTCGTTTAAATGAAGGTATGAAAATCAAGAAGAGGAGGGACAATGATGCGTGGCATTCTTTTTGCAATCAGCGGCGGTTTTTTTCTGACACTCCAAAGTGTCGCCAATGCCCGAATCAGCAACAGCATCGGGACGTGGCAAGCGGCGACCTTGACCCAGATGACCGGTTTTGTCGTCGCCTTATTGATTACGTTAATCCTGCGTGACCGGACGTTCCGGCAGATGAAAGAGGTTAAGCTGCTCTATTTATCCGGAGGAGCATTAGCCGCTGCCGTCTTATTCAGTAACATGACAGCCGTTCATTTGATGGGTGTGACGTTGACGATTTCTTTATTCCTGATTGCCCAGCTCGGCTTGGCACTGGTGATTGATTGGAATGGATGGTTCGGAATGATCAAGCGGCGGTTGCAGCTGCCGCAAGTGATCGGCATTTTATTGATGATCGGCGGCGTGCTGATCTTGAAATGGTAAGGGGGAAAGAACGTGGAACAAGCACAACTGGATGAGTACTTGGCGCGGTTTCAATTGACGGAAGTGTTTGCCGGCGGGTTGCGGGAGCATTTACAACCGGTCGCTTTTCAAGCCGGAGACTGGCTGTGTCGTCAAGGCGACGCGGCGGACCGGATGTACTTGTTGCTCGAGGGGAAGCTGAAGATTACCCATATGTCAGCGACCGGAAAACGGCTCGTCTTATCGTTTAAACATCCGTTTGATCTGGTCGGTGACATCGAATACGTCCGCCGGACCCCATTGATGAATACGGTCGAAGCGGTCACACCGGTCAAAGCGGTCAGTATTTCCTATGCGGCACTGGAACAAAACGGAGCCGATAATCCGGCACTGCTCCGCTTTTTACTCGAGACGATTACGATGAAGTTTGAGCTGAAGTCGCATTCGATGAGCTTTAACCTGCTGTATCCGGTCGAAGTCCGACTGGCCAGTTACCTCTTGTCGATGACACCGGAAACACCGACGTTACCGGTCAGTGATCTCGTCGATGCGGCAGATTTAATCGGCACGAGTTACCGTCACCTGAACCGTGTCCTGCGGCAGTTCAGTCAGTACGGCTTGATTGAGCGAACGAACCGGACGATTACAATCGTGGACCGGGACGGCTTGACGGAACGGGTCGGCGAAAGTATCTATGAGTGAGGAGGAAAGAAGATGACACTTGGAATAGTTCTGGCTTTATTCGGCGGAATGATGGTCTGTATTCAGAATACCTTTAATGCCAAGGTCAAGGAACGGGTCGGCGCATGGGCGACGACGACGCTTGTCCTCGGACTCGGATTTCTGGCCTCGCTGACGATCGGACTGCTTGTTGAAGGCGGTGGTCTTTTTTCAACGAGTGGGATGCAACCATGGTTTTGGTTCAGCGGCATTATCGGAGTCGGTGTTGTTTTGTGCGTAACGCAAGGGGTGCAACAGCTCGGACCGAGTTATGCGATCTCAATCGTCATGGTCTCACAAATCCTGTTTGCCTTGCTGTGGGATACGCTCGGGTGGTTTGGTCTCGATCAAGTGGCATTTACGTGGACGAAAGCCGTCGGCGTTGTCCTGATTGGGGGCGGTGTTTTATTATTCCAACTCGGCGGCAAATTAACCGAACGACGGATGTTACGAAAAGGAGCCTGACGGATGAACTATACGACATTGTTATTTGATATCGATCATACATTACTTGATTTTGATGCGACGGAACGCGCGGCTTTACGACAATTGTTTGAAGAGGAACAACTCGAATGGACGGCCGAACGGGAAGCCCGTTACCGGACAATCAACCGTTCCTTATGGCAGGCGCTTGAACGGGGCGAGGTAACGCGGCAGGAAGTGATTACGTCACGTTTCGTGGCGTTTTTTGCCGAGCAGGGTCGGACGGTCGACGGCAGTCGAATGGATACGCGCTACCGTGCGTACTTGAGTCAAGGGACGGAACTGATTGCAGGGGCAATCGAGCTGCTCGAATCGCTCAAGGGGAAGTATCGGCTGTATGTCGTGACGAACGGTGTCGCGGCGACGCAACATGCACGACTCAAGGGATCTGGCCTGGCGCCTTATTTTGACGGGATTTTTGTCTCGGAAGAAACCGGCTATCAAAAACCGATGCCGGCCTTTTTTGATTACGTGTTTGACCGGATCCCGGACGCAACGCGCGATCAGACGTTGATCATCGGCGACTCGTTGACGGCAGACATTCAGGGCGGCATCTCGGCAGGAATTGCGACATGTTGGTTTAATCCCGGTCACGCCGCGGCTTCGGCGGAACTGACGCCGACCTATACGATCGAGCGACTCGACCAGTTGGTGACATTGCTTAGGACGAAAGAGGAAGTTCGCGTAACATCGAAATAAAGTCTGCTTACGGATTGTCTTTGAACCGTTTCTGTAACAGGAAAACTAGACCGGACGTCGAACTCCAAACGGATGACGATTGAACAAGGAGTTGGAGATGATGAATTTACGAGCAATGAGCGCAGCTGATTATCCGGAAGTCGGTCGGATTTACCAACAGGGCATCGAGACGAAAAATGCGACATTTCGAACAGAAGTACCGTCGTTTGGCTACTGGGATGCCCATCACCACACGCACAGCCGACTGGTGGCGGAAGAAGACGGGAAGGTGCTCGGATGGGTCGCCATCAGTCCCTTTTCGTCGATTCCTGCCTATCAGGGGGTGGCGGAAGTCAGTCTTTATATTGATGAAGACGCACGCGGCAAAGGCATCGGCACCGCATTGATGCACGCTGTTATTGAAGCAAGTGAAGCGGCGGGTATTTGGACGTTGCACTCGCAAATCTTCCCGGAAAATACGGCCAGTCTGAAACTTCACCAACGGTTTGGTTTCCGGGAAGTCGGTCGGCGGGAACGGATCGGGCAATTGTCCGGCGTCTGGCGGGATACGGTTTTACTGGAGCGGAGAAGTCAACTATAGAACAGAAACATATCAAAAAGGGAAATGGATTTCAAAATCCGTTTCCCTTTTTGAAAAAATACATGCACCCTCACTTTCGATTGGATAACACGATCCCGAAAATCCGTTCACCCTTTTTGAGCGGGACGTCAGCCGGACGGGTGACATCATTTAAATTAAAGCCGCGAATCCCATTATTTTTTGTCATGTGATAGACCATCAACAGATTGTACGGGGTAGCGGCAGAAGGACCGGATCGGAAATCAGCACCACGCACCATGTAATCATCAAGCTGTTTAAAGGTATGGTCCCCTTGGACTGTCGTGTCATCAACGTCGATGCCAAGGTGGATCTTATCGTCGGAGAAAGACTGGGCAAAGCGGACTTGTGTGTCATAGCTTTTGGGTTCAAGCTCGAGTGTAAAGAGAGACCGTTCTTTTTTATTCGGCAGGTATTCGACCCCTTTAAGCCAGTGTGTCTTCGTCAACTTTCCTTTTAACTGGACGCTGCCGATCTGTTGATTGCCAAGCGCCGCAAATTTTTCTTCGCCTTCGGTGATGGGGACGGGAGAAATCGTCAGACTCGATGTGTAGTCAGCCGATGCTGCTTTTTTGGGAACGGATTCTTGTGCCTGTTCTTGATTACATCCGGTCAAGACAAGCGCCGCAAGTGGTATGTAAAGCCATTTCTTCATGAAAAACGCCTCATTTCATCTTTTTTTTGGTAACATTATCCATAATTAATCGTATCGCTTTTGGGGGATGATTTCAATGGAGAACGGGAAAAGACCGACAGCAGGTATTTTCAGGAGGGATAAAGATGGATGATTTTTTTGGAGAAGGTCTTGAGACCAATGAGCAGAAACGAAAACGAAAACTCGAAGAAGTGTTTGACCAATCGTTTGAGTCGGAACGCCGCGACTTTAACCAGTCACTTGAACAGGAAGTGACCGTCGCCTTGATCGGGGACGTCAATGCGGGCAAATCCTCGACGCTGAATGCGATCCTTGGTCGAGAAGTGGCGACCGTTGGAGCAAAGCCGGGGGAAACGACGCGGATTGATCAAATCCGGCAACATCCGGAAGATAAGGTCGTCTTCGTTGATACGCCGGGACTGAACGATGCGAACAGCTTAAACTCGGACACGACATGGAAGTTTTACCAAAGCGCGGACGTCATCCTTTACTTCTTAAACGCCGCCGGAACCGTCTTATCGGAAACGGAAACAAAAAACTTCAAGAAGATTTATGCCCACAATAAAAACATCGTCATCGTCGTCACGAAAATCGATGCGACGAATGACCTCGCGACGATTCTGACGCATAT
Source organism: Caryophanales bacterium (assembly GCA_902363455.1). Lineage (GTDB taxonomy): Bacteria > Bacillota > Bacilli > Exiguobacteriales > Exiguobacteriaceae > Exiguobacterium_A. The sequence continues at coordinate 21,141 of CABJAC010000002.1, forward strand.
CGAATCGAAGTTACCGGGACCCAAAGTCGTGCCGGTCTCCGCGATGGACGGGACGAACATTGACCGTTTGCGGCGTGAGGTGCTCGACATCCTAAAAAAGTTCAACAAGGATAATCTGTTTGTTCGCGAGATCGATCCGGCGTTGCGGGGGAAAATCGCGAACAACTGGATCGTCGGAGCAGGGACCGCGGCAGGAGCGATTGGAGCTGTTCCGTTTCCGGGAGCCGACATCATTCCGTTGACATCGATTCAAATCGGGCTGATGCTGAAACTGTCGAACTTGTATGAGCGGAATCTTTCGAAGGAAAGTGCAAAGGAGCTACTGGTCGTGACGATTGTCGGCAACTCCGGCAAAACGGCGTTCCGGCAACTGGCGAAGATGGTCCCGGGATACGGTGCCGTCATCGGAGCCGGCGTCGCCTCGACGGCGACACTTGCGCTCGGATACGGGACGAAGTATGCTTACGAAAATAAATTGGAACTGACGCCGGAAAGCTTGATGGGCTTCATCAAAAAGTTCCGCAAGAAATCAGACGGAGCAAAATAACGGACAGATTTTCCCCTCCCTGCTATGCTAGGACGAAAGCAGGGAGGGAAAGTCATGTCAACACTATTAGAAGAAATCCGCGCGTATCAAGAACAGTTTCGTCAAAAGGCGCCGCAGGAAAAGCAACGGTTGATGGCACAAGCGACAAATGAGTTAGCCGCATCAGACGGCGCCAAAGGATTGACTGTCGGAGATGAGGCACCCCGCTTCACATTGCCGAATGCATCCGGTCAGTCGGTGTCGTTAGAGGAGTTGCTGCAAGACGGTCCCGTCATCGTGACGTTTTATCGCGGCGGCTGGTGCCCATATTGTAATTTGGAGCTCCGGGCCTACCAACGGGAATTAGAAAAAATTGAGGCAAAAGGAGCGACGCTTGTGGCGATCAGTCCGGAAACACCGGATCACTCGCTCTCGACACAGGAAAAAAATGACCTGGCCTTTCAGGTGTTGAGTGATGTCGATAACGTTGTCGCCCGTCAGTTCGACCTTGTGTTTGATATGCCCGACTATTTAATTGACGTGTACAAGGCATCCGGTCTTGACGTTGCCGGTCATAACGGCAACGAGGACTGGCAGTTGCCAAAACCAGCAACGTTCATCATTCAGCCGTCTGGTAAAGTCTCATTTGCTGACGTCCCGGCTGATTATACAAAACGGACAGATCCGCTGACGATCATCGAAGCGTTGTAAAAATCGCATGAACCGAGAACGAAATCCCGTCCTTCATCGAGGCGGGATTTTTTCTGTGGTGTGCCATTCTTTTGTTGATAAATGTATATAAATGGGTATAGAAAGGTAACGAATTGAAGAAATGGAGGTGGGCGTTGCTCCTTTTTCAATCAAGGAGTTCGCAGTGTCTATGTATAAAATCAATCCAGTATTCAAAGAACGGATTTGGGGTGGTCGTCGTCTTGAAGAGTTGTTTCATTTCGATTTACCGGCAGGATCAATCGGAGAATGCTGGACGGTTTCGGCACATCCGAGCGGACGAACTCCTTTAGCGGATGGTCCTTATCAAGGACAGACGCTAGATCAATTGTGGCAGACCCACCGGACAAGTTTATTTGGTCCATACGCACTGGAGGCGTTTCCTTTACACGTTAAGCTGCTCGATTCTTCCTCGTATTTATCCGTCCAAGTCCATCCGAATGATGAAGATGCGAAACGGTTGGAAGGCGAACCGTACGGAAAAAATGAATGTTGGTATATCCTCGAGGCGGAGGAAGGAGCGGAAGTCATTGTTGGTCACCATTTGTCTTGTCGCGAAGAACTCGTGACGTGTGCGGAGCGGAAGGAGTGGGATGCCTGCCTTCGTCATCAATCTGTCCAAAAAGGGGATTTTATCTACATTCCGAGTGGAACGATTCATGCCCTTGGACCGGGAATCGTGTTGCTCGAAATTCAACAAATGAGTGACCGGACGTATCGACTGTATGATTATGACCGCCTCGACGCCGATGGAAACCGCCGTGAGTTGCACCTCGAAAAAGCAATCGCCGTTACGACGATTCCGGATGAACCGTTGACCATCCGACCGATTCGAGAGACGACGGCTTCCGGAACAAAAACGACATTGTTGGAAGTCCCCTTCTTCACGGTCGTCCATCATGACATCAAAGGGACGGAGTACTGCTTATCCGACAGTCCGACGTTTCGATTGCTGACCGTCGTGTCAGGTCAAGGTGAAGTATTTGCAGCTGACGGTTCCGAACAACGCCAGTTACAAAAAGGCGATCAGTATTTCATTCCTTGTTCGGCAGGAGAATACCGGATCTCCGGACAACTGGAATGCGTGACCAGTGAGGTGTTTCCAAGTTAAAGGCACGTACCGCCTTTGCGATACGTGCCACCGTTAATTCGAACCGAGTGAAATCGGAAGCGGATAGTTGTCTTCCTCCGTCCAGTCGATGGAGTATTTGATTTCGATCATGATCAAGTCACTCAATGTCTTTAATGTATGCGGCACCTCGCGTGGAATGTGGACGACGGAAGTCGGACCAAGCAATTGATGTTGTCCATCGATGATTGCTTCGGCTTGTCCTTGAAGAATGCTCCACGTCGAGTCTGTCTGAGCATGGTAATGATGGCTGATCTGATGGTTGGCTTGGATATGCAGCCGGCGTGTCACGGCATACCGCCCGTCGTCCAATTGTTGTTGATGAAGAATCGTCGCATACCCCCAGCGCTTCCATTCAAATTGCGGAGGGAGTTCTTGATCAACAAGATAATCTTTAAGATGGGGTGTTTCCTCCTTTGATGAAACGAGGACACCATCGGGACTGACCGAAACGATTAAGTCGGTCAAACCGATTCCGAGGACAGGAACTTGTAATTCATTGACGATATGCGTATTGGTGGAATGGATCAACCGTGCATTGCCATGAATCGAACTCGGCATTTCTTCCGTCAGGGTATTCCACGTCCCGAGATCTTTCCAGTATCCTTCATACCGATGAACAAATAAGTTGGTTGTTTTCTCGACGACGGCATAATCAAACGATGTTTTCTCAAGCGAATCATACGCTGTTCGCAATGCCTGATACGTCACAGGCACCTGTTGCTCGTTCAGGCGTTCCGTCAAGAAGTCGAGCCGGCAGGCGAAGACTCCGCAATTCCACAACGCCCCTTGATCAATCAACTCGACTGCAGTCTCCAAGGAGGGTTTTTCACGAAATTGTTGGACCGGAGACATCGCGCTTGTCGATTCAGGAATGATGTAGCCGTATTTAGAAGTTGGATGAAGCGGTTCGACTCCCATTAAATGAAGCGCGTCAGGGTGAGCCTGGACGGCTTCATCGAGCGCAGAAAACCGTTGGAAAAAAGAAGCATCGACGTAAGGATCAACCGGCATGACGATGATCGTTTCCGTTGGATCAATTCGTTCTGCTAGATAACTCGTTGCGAGCATGATGGCCGGGAACGTATCCCGCCGAGACGGTTCATGGATGACGGACACCTTGGTGCCGAGTTGATGTTCAATTGCATCGAGTTGGGCTTCCGTCGTCGTGATGACGGTCCGGTCCGCCAAACCGCTCGCTTCTAACTGTTGAAACACCCGTTCCATCATTGATTGTTTGTGTCCATCCGCATCTTCAAGAATGCGCAGGAACTGTTTGGAATTCAAATCGTTCGACAGCGGCCAAAGTCGTTTTCCGGATCCACCTGATAATAAGAGAATATACATCATCCAACACCCTTTCTGAACTGGAGGTTTTAAAGATGGCACTATACTTATTAGTTGATGCGCACGAGCCGACAAGAAAGATTTTGCAACGGAAGTTACTGGAACGAAATCAGGAAGTACTGGAAGCTGAATCGGCAGAAGAAGCATTATCCATACTTGAAGAGCAAGATGTGGATGTCATCGTGACCGAATTGCGCTTACCACAACTAGACGGGGTCGAACTATTGAAAAAGATTACGTTGCTGTATCCATTGATGAAACAGATTGTTCTGACCGACTACATGCAAGTGCATACGTTACTCGCTGCCGTCAATTCCGGAAATATCAGTCGTCTAATGACAAAGCCGCTGAAAATTAATGAAACGATTCTTCGAATCATGGAGAAAATCGGAGAGGAAGTTGTTGAGACGAAACACCGGAAAAACAACATCGGTGTCATGTTTAACGCAATTTTGACCAATGCAAATCGTCCCTATTGCCTGTTCTTTGAAGACGGGACGATTGTCGGACGCCGTGCGCTGGAAATTCCGAATCAAGAAGCGCCGGATGATGAAATGAACGGCTTGCACCGTTTTGAGTTTCCGACGCAATTCGGAACCTATATCTTGTACCAATCAATGAATGGAACGGTCATGAAACACGTTTGAAGACAAGCGACTCAACTCCGATAAAGCTGAGGCGGATGTACATGTAGATTACGCCGGCAGCGAGAAGCGGATGACGCACGTATTTTTTGAGATTCGTTTTGTGATATAAAACAGGCCGGAAAAAGTACCATCGTTGCAATGCCTTTGCCAGTCCGCTTTCTTCGTTTTGAAGCGTTGTCGGCATGACTTCAAAATAATAGCGTTTCTTTTGGAGCAGGTCGGTCAGTTCGACCTGTTTTTCATTGTGCCGGACAAAAGTGAAGGTCGCCCGCCGGATTTGTCCTCCTTGTTCCAAATAACGGATGGTTGGTTGGGTTTCTTCAAAACTGATTTGCGTCGGATCAATTTCACCTGAAGTTACATAGGCGTCGAGCCGCCAAAAACGAGCGGCTTCAATCGAATTAGCATCGAGCTGATCGGTCGGAATATTAAACAGGTTCCGTTCGAACACTTTGACCTGACTGAAAAAATTCGAATGATCGCTGTATGCCTGTTCCGGGATGACAAGTGCTCCGATATCCGGGTGGGCTTCGAGGTACAACAGACAGCTTTTCAGCAGGTCATTCGAAAGCACCATATCCGAATCGATGATGTACAGATACTCGACGTCGAGTGCTTTTAGACGATCGATGGCCGTTTTCCGCGCAATCCCGCGTTCACCATGCGGTAAAGCGATGACCTCAAAGCGTTCATCGTGTTGTGTTAACCGTCTGATTGTCTGGACTGTCTGATCAGTCGATCCATCGTCGGCAATGATGCAACGAAAAGGTGAAGCTTGGGCTCTTAGAGAACGAATCGTTTCCTCGATAATGGCTGCATTTTGATACGTCGACATCGCGATTCCAATCATACATATTCCTCCTTCACATCAGGTAGTAGAAGTTCGTTCTGGAGCCAGTTTCGAAAGTGTTGACCGGTGTTATCCCAGTGCAGTGTCTGGGCGAAACGATAGGCAGCATAACGAATCGTGTCGTATTGTTCGGTGTCTTGAATGCAAGAACGCATTTCGGAAGCGAGCGCACCGGGCGACTGGGCGACAGTCATATAACCCGCCATCCCGTACTGGACGGCATCTCGTAAACCGGGGGCGTCATAGACGATCGTCGGTGTGCCGACAGCTGCCGCTTCGCTGACCGTTAATCCCCAGCCTTCCCGTTTGGAAGGGAAGAGGAGGGCGGTCGCCCGACTCATCCGTTCAAGCTTTTCCTCTGCGCTGACAAAACCAAAGTACGTAATATCTCCCCGAATTTCTTCCGGGACAAGCGGGTCCAGCTGCTGTTGGATATAGCGCTCATCTTTTTTGCCGATGACCCAAAACTTCGCTGTCGGAAATTCTTGTTTTAGGATGACGAAGGCCTGAATGGCATCGTCGATTCCTTTATAAGCAGACATCCGTCCGACGTATAAAAAGGTCGGGACCGCCTCTTTCGGCTGCCAGGCGTCTTCTTTCCAAGGAACAAAATCGAGTCCTTCGGGCAGAATCGTGATCTGTTGTTTGGGAAAGCCGATGGAGCGTAAGTCATCCGCCGTCGACTGACTGACCGTCAAGGCGCGTCCGTGACGATGCAACTGGAGCCGGGGCGTCTCGGTCTGTTCACCGAGCCAGGCATATGGGCGCTTGACGTTGATCTGCCAGATTTCACGTGTGAACTGATGAATGAACAGGGCACGCTTAGCACGTGGAACATACAACGGCGTGAAGAACTGATGGGTGTTGACCTGATCGACGACGAGATCAATCGATGAAGCGTGTTTGTAATAGTAAGAAGCCGCGTAGGGGATGACAGTTGCGAGTGTACCGTGGCGGACATACGTGACGCCGTCCAAAAATTCGACGTCATGCCCCCCTTCAAAGGCGGGGGAAATGTGCGTGATCGTATAGTCATCCGAGACACGGCGAAGCATTTCGTGTGTAAAGACCTCGGCACCACCGGCCTTCGGGTGTTTGATGTCACGCCACGATAAAAATAAGAGATGGGGTTTCATAAATGCTCCTCCTTTTTCGCGATCAATCGCTGTTTTGGCAAAATGAATCTCAGGACAAAGGCACTTCCTAACAAGACGACCGCTTGCCCGGTTAACCAAATTTCAATCGTTTGGCGGACGAACATAAGTGAGAGGACCAATAAGACGAGAATCCCCCAAAACCATTTCAGATAGCTTGTCCGGTGTAGCGAAAATTGGACAAGTGCCTCGTACTGGATCAGCGTGATGCCAGCATAGACGAGCACCATGTATTTGACATATTGTCCGGCTAAATCATAACCGGATCCGAATAACAAGGGAATGAGATACGGGACAACCGTGACGTAAAAGAGGACGGCACAGGCAAGACCACTTAATAGAAACAGGTACAACTTACGTTCCCAGATATGAAAGGACTGTTGGTGATTAAGGCTGCTGAGGCGCGGTAAAAGAAGCTGCGATAAGGAAAGGGCGACAAACAACAATAACTGACCGAACCGCAAGGCGACGGAATAGTCGCCGGCAAATGTCGGGAAAAACCGTGTCACGAGCAGGCTGTCGAGTGTAAAGAAGAGGGTCATGACGACTTGGGTATGGATCATATGCGTCAGACCGTGCCACCGGGTTGGACCGGTACTCTCTGGGAACGGTGTCTGAAACAGGCTGACAAGATAAGCCATTAGCATCCCAATCAAGATAAAAGTTAAGGCAAGCGTCACGTTCGTGTACTGAAGCAAGAGCCAGGTGGCGATCACTTTAGTTAACGATTCGACATAATACGAAAGGTTCAGTGCGTAAAAACGTTCTTGCGCTTGAATGACACCACGCCTGAAAGATAATAAGATATGGAAGAAGACTGTAAGCACAACAAGAAGAAGGTTTATTCTGGTAAAAGGTAGAAGGATAGGTAAGACATACAGTAAGATAAGTAAAATGACTCCGACGACAGCCAGCAACCGGTTTCGTAAAACACGATAATGATTCGTTGAATGTTGACTGAGATCGCGTGTGACCGTCCACTGCAAGGCGCTTCCGATGATCAGGAGCAGACCAAGTAAAGCGAGATAACCGTTTAAAAATCCATAGTCGACACTCGATAATTGACGGGCTAACAACAAATGATAGGCATAGTTGACGATGTTCAATAAAATATCGAGAACTGGAAAAATCAAAATCACCGCATGACGGTTCAGAAAACTACTCATCAGAAACCTCCCATCAGTCAGTTTAAGTGATACGGAAAGGATGAATCAGTATGAATCAAGGTCATATCGCTATTTTCACGGATCATGGACGACAAATTTCCTACGAAACTTTGATTCCTTATTATCCAGTACTTTTTTACACACAGTCGGGTCAACATCCTGCCTCCTTCGAACAAATTGCCATTACGGAAGTTCAGAGTGCGGAAGAAGAACATGAAATCAAGTTATATATCGTCGACTATCAAACGCATGAAGACGAGTTGAAAATCGTGAATCAAATCCGTCAGGTCCGTTCCCGGGCAAAGATATTACTGATTCAAGATGTCATCCCGAAAAAAGGTGATTTTCCGTATGAAGCTGTAAAAGGTGATGGTGTATTAAGGTCATTTCCTTATCGATCTAGCTACCCGAATGAATTGTTCGCTGAAGTCCAGCGAATCATCCATCCTGAATATCCCATTTTAAAAGACACTATAGCCTTTATATTACCAATATTTAACGAAGAGAAACGTTTTATGCATGTAAAACAATTTTTAGAAGCTTTAGCAGAGCTGATCAGTGAAGATTATATTCATGCTTCCATCAACTTCTTTGATGATGCCTCTTCCGATCGGTCAAAGGCATTGTTGCAGGATTATCGCTCCATTGTCATGGACGCGACGGATACATTATTTACAGTCGGCTATCTCGAAGTCCATCAAGTAGAGCAAAATACACGGAAAGCCGGATTGTTCATTGAGGGAATGAAAAACATCTCCAGTGATTATTACGTGTTCGTCGATGCCGATAATTCGTTTAAAACGGAAGATATCGCCCGTCTACTGACGATTGCCCAACATGATTATTATGACATCGTCGTCGGAACAAAAGATTTGACGATTGAAGACCGCGGTCTTGTCCGGCGCTTACTCAGTTTTGCCAAACGAAATCTGACACGGACCTTTCTGCCAAAAGGGGTCACGGATTCGCAAACCGGTCTAAAAATCATCAATCGTCGTGTCGTTCCGCGGATTTTGCCGTACTTAAACGTTGAGAGTGGACTGGCAATTGATCTGGAGTTGATGTATGCCGCCAAAAAAGAACGGTTGCGTGTGTTCCAACAGCCCGTGACCTGTATCGAACGGGAAGGATCACACGTCAACTTGGTCAAGGACTCGATTGCTTTTTTAAAGACAATGCTTGCCTTGTATCGGCGGCATCGTTAAATACCCTGTACCGACTCGATGTGTAACGGGTCGGTACAGGGTATTTGTCATGTCTTGGATTTTTTAGACCAACGAATCGTTGAGAATAGTTTCTCGCGGAACCGTTGACGAACCGCCACGAAACGGTGACCCGTCATCCACCAGATCAGCAAACCGCTCATGGGAAACGCGAGCAGCAGGACGGTCAGTCCGACGTAATAGATGGGACGTAAGACGACAGTGACATCGGCTGTTGATTGAGTCGAGCGGTACAGTTGGCTGACGCCGTTCAGTGCGATGTTTCCACGCATCGGTTCGATGCCGTCCCGTAACTCAAAGAGCGGTGTCGGCGAATCGTTGACTGTAAAACGACCAAGAGGCGCATCACTTGTGATGTGTCGATTCATTAATGACGGAGTGATGCCTAGTTTCTCGGCCGGTGTTTTAGAAAACAGTGGTTTTCCGGTCTGTTCCGCCATCACGAACTGATCGACAAGGATCAGTTGATCGTAAGGGAGAAACTCCAGATTTTTAAGCTGTAAGCTGCCTGCCTTTTTTTCATTACCGCGTGTCCAGATGTGGAGCTGCATCCGTACTGCTTTTTTCGGCGGGATGATCATCTGTTCGTAATGATTCCAGCGGCTCTTTTTGTCTTCCTCGACTTCATTGATGAAATCAGTCCCGATGACACGGTCTTTTTCATCCAAATAAAAGACTTTCAAGTGGCGTTGCCGGACATTTTTACTGACCGCATCAAACTGCAGCAAGTATTCATGATTCGGGCGTGCCTTGATTTTTTGGGAGGCGAAGATATACCAGTCACACGAACAAGTTGCTTCATATTCCATTCGATACGTACCGTCTTTTTCACTCCCGCTAAACATATCGTCCGTGATCGAGACACACGTCGCACAATTGGCTGCTGCTTCCGGTTCCGTAAGCGGCTTGTCGGTGACGATTTCACTCGGATCAAATTGATGCAGATCGTCCATTGTAACAAGTGACGGAACGGCACTCGCATAAACCAGTTCAATCTCATAACGACCGCCTGTCAACGGAATGTCTTCCAGCGTAATCTGATGAAGTGCCGAGTAGACATCCGGCAAGGATTCGAGTTGATACGGAAAATTCCGGTGCAACGGATCGAAGGTCACGGTTTCTTGACCAATCGCTTGTTTTCGGATGTCTGCCGTCTTGAAATCCTGTGCCGTCAAGACACGCCGGTAGATCGTCTCTTTTCCATCCCGCAGCAAGACGGTCAGACGTCCTTTTGGATTCGTCGGTCGTGTCGCCTTCAGTTGGATGTCGTAAGTGCCGTCTTCACGTACATCAATCGTTCGACGCAGCGCACCGTTTTGAGCAGCCACACCTTTTCCGAAACTGAAGCCAGGATAGTTGCGTTCGGATTGAAGATGTCCCTCGTAATCAAAGGCAGTTTCTGCTTCGAGCACCATCAACGTTTTGGTGATGGCGAGCTTCTCGTCCAGTCGTTCCTGAACTTTCGTCCATTCTGCTTTCGGAATCAAGACGATATTTTGAACGGCATTAAAGCCGGACGTATTCGTGATACGGAGTGTCGAACTGTTGTTTTCTGCGACAAGGTTTCCGAGAGGCACCCAAACAAGTTTTGCGCCTGCCGCTTGCTTCGTCTTGACAGAGAATGTTTGGTCGTTGAATTCAAAGTCAAGCTGGCCTCCGTTTTGGTTCAATAAGACACGTGCGTAACCGGCATAACGACCGCGGTTGGTCTCTTTTGTCATCTCAATCGTGTTCGGTACCATGTAGTCCTCGAAACTGAAAATCTTGATGTCGTGGACCCACCAATACGTTTTTCGCTCCGGGCGCTGAAAACTCAGCAAATCAATCCGCATCGTCTTGGCGTCTTTCGGGGTGACGTATTCGCCTTGCAGATGAATCGCGTCTACGTCCCCTGAATCGCTTGGAGCGACGACATACGTCTGATTCAGCTCACGCTCCTGTGCATCATAAAACCGGACTTTGACGTGCAACCGGTCGACGCCACGACCGGACGCCGTGATGTCAAACCGGTACGCATTGTTCGGTAAGGCGTCCAGCTTGCCGGATTTCGCGACTTGCCAAATGTATTTCGGATCTCCTTCTGCGACTTCTGCGCGCAGGACAGGCAGATTGTTTTCTTTTGACAAGGGATTCGGCGACAAGTCGACGATGTCCGGGTTATCCGCTTTGAAAAACGTCTCGTCCTCAAGCATCGAGTTGAACGACGCGACTTGTTTTGTCTTCAACTGATCAAGTTTATAGACGGGGGCATCGATCTTGGCCGAGGCGAAAGACAACCCGATTCCATCCCCGAAGTCGAGATCAAACGACGGATTTGCAATCCCCTGTGTCCGTAAATACCAGCGCCAATCACTGTTTGCCAAAAAGGTTTTGCCCCAGTTCAAAAACGAGTTGGCGGAGTCGATCGCCTCAAACGGTTTCCAGTAGTACTGTTCCGGAACCTGGCTCAGTAACACATCGTTTTCTTCAGCCATTTCGATGATGTCATCTTGTTTCAACCAGGATAACCCGTCCTGATGAGCTTGCGTCGCATATAAAATCGACTGGGGACCGAGGGCGTAGTCGTCCAATGTGGAGAAGGTGACCGACCGTTCAAGTCCGTACGGTGTCAAAATCAGTTGCGGAACGGTCCGAGTGTCGAGTGGTTCGATTAAATCGAATAACGTAAACAGCCCCACTTGCTTCGTCGCCAATAAATCACGTTGGGTTGCGAGAATTTTTTTGTTGAAGGCTTGCCGTTCCTTCATGCCCGTATATTCCGTCCGGTATGCGAACTGTTGCAGACCAAAGGCCTGTGCAATTTGTCCGGCTTGATCGGAGCGACCCGTATCGAGCAAATATTGCATGAACGTCATCATGTAGCGGACCGTCTGGGTGGTACCTTCGTGGTGAAAGACGGTGTTTGCCTGCGAACCGTAGACTTGGACATCGCCGGTTGCTTTGGTTTCGCCGTCCGGATGCGGATTTTTATTCCAGGTCGGTGTCGCGACCCCCGTACTCGGTTGTGTCATTTCATCCGCAATCGGAAACTGAAGCCATTTTCCGTCAATCAGTTCTTGAACGGCAGTATATTCTTTCGGCATCTTCACCGGATGATAAAAACCTTCCATGTAGACGGCGCGGTACGGCCACAAAAACAACCCGAGAGCAATGACCGTCGTCCCGATGGCAAACAGGCGGTAAACGGGAAGCGGTAACGTTTTGGAAGGGCGGTTGAACACGGTCGCGAGGCTGGAAGCGAGCAACAAACTATAGCTCACCATCAGCAATCCGACTAACTTGTTAGGGTCACGAAACATGGCGCCGATCAGCGGAGTCTTCGTGACGAACAAGACAAAGAGGTCGGCGACCTGCTCATGAGTCCCTGTCGCAAACACAATCAATGGGATGCTGAGTCCGGTGAAGAATAACAGGATCGGCTGACGATAGGAGACGAACGCACCAAGCGAAATCAATAACAGAATAACGCCGCCACCTAACCAGAAACTGAGTGGTAACGTCGTCAGATCAAACATTGGCCACCAGTAGCTCGTTAAATAAAATACATTCGTCCATGAAGAATGACGGCTGAACAACATCAACGTATCGGAGACATTGATGTTATGCTGCGAAGCTTGTGATCCGGTCAAGATGGAACCGACATACATGAAAAACCAGTATGAATTAAACAACAGGAAAACAAGCGAAAAGGCAATCGTGGAGCGGACATAAAAACCGATCAACGGTTGAATGATCTGCTCCTTCCGACGTGTCCAGAAGGTCTTCGCAAAAATCAGGGCGACCATGATCCCCATGTAGATCAAGGAGAAGAAAAAGTAATGGATGCCGGCCGCCATAAAAGCAAAGACGACGGACAGTCCGGTAATGTCGATCCATGTCCGGCGTGACAGCCGGTCGGATAAGGAAAAGTTCGGATTCAGCTGTTCGCGGAACTTGGGATCAAATATATTAAAAAACAACAATAAGGCAAGTGGAAAGACGGAGTAGCCACATAAGAGATAGATGTGCTGGATCCGCGTGATGACCCATGGATTCAAGGCATAAAATAAAGCGGCGAGACCAAAGGCGACGAGTGATAAAAAAGAAAAGTGAGGTGAGACGTAGACCGAATGCAAGCGTTTCGTCAAAGCAAACATCGAAACAGCGGACACGATCAACAAGCCGAAAATAAACGACTTGATCAAAATCGGACCGGACGCACCAAACAGTAGACTGAGCAGATAAAAAGGAAAGATGTAAATCAGACGGGCGACATTCAACAAGGTCGTCGTACTCCAGCGGTTGTTCCAGGCGCCAAAAATTTCCTCGAGATACCGATTGGACGAGAGACCAAATGACATATCACTGAAGACGACCATTCCCGGTTTCAGTAGGGGGGCGCCGTACAGAACAATCAAAACGAGAACGCCGGTTAACACGAGAGCATCTTTGCGATAGGTTCGACCAAATCTGCGGGCAGCATCGAGTAGTGATTGTAATAAGGTCTGCATCAAAGAACTCCTCTCTTAAAAAAAGGTCAATTCTCTTACTATTCGGGATGTACCGGGATGATTCCTAGAACAGCTTCACTTAATTTTAACAAAAATGACAGCAGACTCCTCCGTCTGAAGGAGGAGCCTGCCTGGTTTAGATTATCGTTCGATATGATTGGTCAATTCATCAACCAATTGTTCCAAGGAACTTGTCATCTGACCGAGTGACTGGGTCATCGTTTCAAATTCGAGTTGGACGGTCGTTTGTTGTTCGAGTGAGACGGCGGTCGACTCAATGCCGTGGCGGACTTCAAGCGAGGCGGTTCGGGTCGTCTCCATCCGCTGTTCGATATCAAGCATCTGGACCCCGACCCCCTGACGGGCCGTTTGAATCGAGCTGATGCTTTGTTCGACCTCCTGGACCAGTTGCGTGATGTCAGCAAACGTCTGCCGGACACGCTTGGTCATCTGCTGGTTTTCCGACAGTGTCGTCGTATAACTGGCTGCCGTTTCCTTGATTTGATCGGTATCGGCAATCAATGCCTGTAAAACTTCCGTCACTTCATTGGCATAGCTGCGGGACTGGACCGCGAGGTGACCAACTTCCGTCGCGACGACGGCAAAGCCACGCCCGGCGTCACCGGCACGTGCGGCTTCGATGGCGGCGTTTAACGCCAGCAAGTTGGTCTGGCCGGCAATCGCTTCCAGACTGGCGAGGATTTTTTGGATTTTATCCGATCGGCTGGCCATTGCCGTAACAGAAGTATGCAGACCGTTCGTCGATTCGACCATCGCTTCCACCCGGCGGTCCATCAGATGCATTTCTTCATTTCCGGTCAAAGCGGTTTTCGTCATATTTTCCGTCGTCGTGGCCGTCCGCGCCATTTTCGCCTGAATCGTTGCAATGGCTGCATTGATCTGATGCAACTGATCCGTTCCTTGTTGCATCGATTGGTGTTGGCCGTCGGCAGAATGGACGATCGGCGCAATGGCAGTCGCGATTTGATTGGTCGCTTCAACCGATTGGACAGCGGCCTGTTGTAAATGCATCGTATTGGTCTTCAAACTACCGACCAGGGATTCAATCTGTTGACTGACATTCGTGATCAGCGTCGTTGCCTCCGCTTCACGGCGTGACGCCGCTTGACGTTCCTTATTCTGAACACTGATTTGAATGATGAGCGCAGCACTCGTCAAAATCAGGAAGACGGCATGAATCATCAGAATGCTGAACGGATAACCGGTCGTCCCGCAAATCAACGCCGGTGCAAAAAAGAAGCCGGCAAAATGTTGAACGGCAAACAGAACGGTACTGACAAGAATCAAATCAATCCGACGGAAGTAGGCAATCAAGGCCAACACCATGAAAATCGAGAAATGGTATTCGACGAGCCCGTTTCCGCCAGCGATCATCGACATACTGGAAAAAGTTAACGTCAGCGTCAACAAAAGCGGTACGTGTTTACTGCGCGGGTGTATCCGGTACAGGACTGCAGCAGCAAGCAAACAGAACACCGGCAACAAAGCGATCCAAGTCAGCGCGAATGGTGAGGCGGCACTGACGTTTCCACGGATGATTTGATACCCGTCCGCAAATGCTGTGAAGCGGTGTAAACCATGGATGATCAATGACAAGACGACGACAAAAAGGCTGATTCCAAGCATAAGTTGATTTCGACGTTTCATAAAATAAAATTCCCCCATTTTTTAGTTAAAAGTGAAACAAATCACGAGTAAACATGCTAAACGTATACCACTATCGGTCGAGGAATTCAGATTGTTTAGCTTCAAGATACTTAAAACAAAATTAAATGTTAAAATCTGATTTTACGGCTAAACGACTACGATATGGGGTATAGAAATGCATTGAGACTTGTAGGAGGAACGCGCATGAAATGGAAGGGCAGAGAAAGAAGTTCGAACGTTGAAGACCGGCGGGGGATGGGTGGAAAAGGAGTCGCCGGAATCGGCGGCGGACTCGGAATCATCATTCTGATTGTCGTGACCTTGATGGGAGGCAATCCGGCTGATCTGTTAGGGGGATTAACAGAATCAGAGAACGGGAGTCAGACGGAATACCAGGAAACGGCTGAAGAAAAAGAAGCGGCTGATTTCGTTTCC
Source organism: Caryophanales bacterium (assembly GCA_902363455.1). GTDB lineage: Bacteria > Bacillota > Bacilli > Exiguobacteriales > Exiguobacteriaceae > Exiguobacterium_A. The sequence goes on from CABJAC010000002.1 coordinate 36,505, forward strand.
GTTGTCTTGGCGGACACGGAAAAAGTCTGGACAAAAGAGTTTAAGCAGGACGGCATGACCTATCAAGAACCGACACTTGTCCTCTATACGGATCAAGTCAGTTCCGCATGTGGAGAAGCCGGGAAGTCTGTCGGGCCTTTTTATTGTCCGGGGGATCAGAAATTATACATCGATTTAAGTTTTTATGACGAGTTGCAAACGAAATACGGCGCACCGGGTGATTTTGCGATGGCGTACGTCATCGCCCATGAAGTCGGGCACCATGTCCAGACCTTGCTCGGAACATCAGACGAAATCATGCCGCTTCGTCAAAAGATGAGCGAAGAGAAATTTAACAAGTATCTCGTTCGTTTTGAACTGCAGGCGGATTATTATGCGGGCGTCTGGGCGCATCACGCGCAAGGACAAAATCTGCTGGAAGAAGGCGATTTGGAAGAGGCGCTTGGTGCCGCGAATGCCGTCGGCGACGATACGTTACAGGAGAAAGGACAAGGCTATGTCGTGCCGGAAAGCTTTACGCACGGGACGTCTGCGCAGCGGGAACGCTGGTTCCAAAAAGGATTTGACAACGGAACGATCGAAGGCGGCGACACCTTCAAAGCGAAGAACTTATAAGCATGAGCAACAGGCACCACTTCATAACGAAGTGATGCCTGTTTTAGATTAATCGTTGTATTGGTTGAACATCGTAGTATCGTCCGGGACATTAGCGAGGTAGACGATTTTTCCGTCTGCATCCAGTCGGGCGATATCCGTTCCGTCTTGCGTGAAGACCGATCCGTCCGCCCGCTTACCGCAAACGGCCCATCGTGTTTCAAGCGTATCGCCTGTTTCGGAAGGCAACCATCCCGCATACATGTGCTTGATGTCCTGATTGGCGGTAAAGACCATCCGGACAAACTGTTTCCAGGCGTCAATCCCGTGTTGTTCCTGTCCGTTTAAGACGAACGTGATCTCATCCGAGAACAGGGAAATCAAGTCCGTAAAAGCTTGTTCGTCGGTCCGGGAAGCATCAAATAAATCGAAATAGCGGTCGAGTGTAGTAGTGTTCATCATAATAATCTCCTTTTAATTGCGAATCATTTTTTCTTCGATTAAGCTTTGCAGTTTTGTCAGATGGTCGGGCGGACAATTTAAATAAATTTCGCGGCGGATCGAATCAATCGTTTCGCGTTTGAGCGTCGACTGCCAGGATTGTTCGGCTTCCGCCATCAAGTCGGACAATAAGCAGATGTTTTGGTTTTGGATACCCATCAAATCTTCAAAGACTCCGCTTGACGCATACAAAGATTGTTTGCCTTCAATCGCTTCGTAGACATCAAACACACGAATCTGTTCCGGCGAAGCTTTCAGACGGAACCCGCCTTTGGCTCCGGGAACGGACATCAGCAGATCCGCATGAACAAGCTTGCGGAGCAATTTTTGAAAGTAGGTCGGGGAAGCACCGAGTTGTTGGCTGATGAATTCGCCCGGCAGGACCCCTTTATCCGGTAAAAACGTCAATAACAGCATGGCGTAGATGGATTGCTCAACACCGGTTTTCATTTGCATGAGACATTCTCCTTTTTGTATAACGTGGATAACTATTGTCCACGATACAGCCGGATCAATGGATTGTCCAGTAAAATGTCTCTCACAAAACCGTCACACCTTTTCGACAGCATACCCGTGGCATCAATAGAATGGATTCGGTATACTGAATGTACGATATGTGAAAATATTCACTAAAAGTCGTTCACACTTTGTGAAAGGGCGTTTTCTTATGAATCCACTTAAAGGAATCATCACGATTCCGCGTTCAATTTTAATACAACTGATGCTGGCGGCCGTCTTAATGGGTGTTGCCGTCATCGGTCAATCCTATTTGATCGTCATCATCGTCGATCGGATTTTCCTGCAAGGGGATCCGTTCGCGGCAGTCATTCCGTTGCTTGGTGTCCTGCTCGGGATGCTTGTCCTGCGTGTCGGCGTCACGTACTGGAACGGACGTCTCGGGACGAATCTTGCGGCACGGGTCAAACAGGACTTACGCCAGGCACTTGTTGCGAAATATACGAAAAACTCCGTTGAATCGATGCTCGAAGGGCAATCCGGAAAAAAGGTCAGTGTCTTGATGGATTCCGTCGATGAGATGGACAGTTATTACAGTCAGTACATGCCGAAAGTCATCCAGACGTCAATCGTCCCGCTGATGGTGCTGATCGCAGCCTTCAGCTATGACTGGGTCACGGGACTTGTCATGATGATTACCGCCCCGTTCATTCCGTTGTTTTACATCGTCATCGGAATCATGACTCAAAATCGGGCCGATACGCAGCTGGAGAAGATGAATGCCTTCTCCGGAACATTTTTGGATACGTTACAGGGACTGACGACGTTGAAATTATTTGGTCGGGCGAAGGCCCAACAGGACGTCATCGAACGGAGCAGCCTCGACTTTCGGGATGCGACGTTGACGGTGCTGAAACTTGCCTTCTTGTCATCATTGATGCTCGAATTCATCTCGATGCTCAGTATGGGAATGATTGCGCTTGAAGTCAGCTTACGTTTGATTCTGTTCCAAAGCATCACCTTTGTCCCGGCCTTTTTGATGTTGGTATTGGCGCCGGAATACTATCTGGCGTTAAAGGAAATGGGCGCAGCGTTCCATACGGGACGGGGCAGTGTCGCGGCCGCGAAACAGATTGCGGCGGAACTGACGGAAGATGACCGGAGCGTCGTTTTCGGACAGACGGAACTACCGGCAGCCCGTCCACCACGGATCGAATTAAAGGACGTCGCTTTTTCATACCGCGATGCCCGGTTTGCGATGACCGAACTGAATCTTGCGATCGAATCGTATCAGAAGGTCGCGTTGATCGGTCGTAGCGGAGCCGGCAAATCAACGGTCCTTCAGTTGCTCGCGGGTCTCGCCGATCCGCAGGACGGACAACTGTTACTTGACGGTCAACCTCGTCAGATGATTACCGAAGCAAGCTGGTTCCGCCAACTGAGCTATATCTCCCAGCATCCGTATTTGTATGCCGGGACACTTGCGGAAAATATCGCGATTGGTGAATTGCGTGAAGCATCCCGTTCAGCGATTGAACAGGCCGCATCTGACGCCGGTCTGACAGAACTGATCGGACAGTTGCCGAACGGACTCGATACAGTGATCGGGGAAGGCGGACGCGGATTATCCGGCGGAGAAAAGCAGCGCGTTGCCTTGGCGCGTGCGTTCTTAAAACGACCGAACATCATCTTGTTTGATGAACCGACGACCGGTCTTGACGTCAAGACGGAACGGTTGTTGCAGGAAGCAATCACGGTTTTAGGACGTGAAGCGACCGTCATCACGGTCGCCCACCGGTTGCATACGATTGAACAATCGGATCAAATCGTCATTCTGGAAGCAGGACGGATTGTCGACCGAGGGACACATGAAGAGTTGATGGGACGTGAATCGGAGTATGCGATGATGCGTGCCGTTCAACGAGGGGAGGAGACACGATGAAAGAGTTGATGGGAATTTTTCGCTTGATGTTGCACCAAAAACGAGACATCGTCTTCTCGATTTTCTTCGGTGTTCTGGCTGGAGTCACAGCGGTCGGATTGTTTGCGGCAAGTGGATTTTTAATCTCGAAAGCAGCACTGTTGCCACCGATTCAGACACTGGCTGTCTTGATTGCCCTACAGAAACTGTCGAGCTTGACGCGAGCGGCGAGTCGTTATGCCGAACGCTATTATTCGCACCGGGCGACGTTTACGATTCTCAGTGATTTACGAACGACGTTTTATAAACGACTTGAACCGCTCGCACCAGGCATCTTTGCCAAGTACCGGAGCGGCGACTTGCTCGCACGAATCGTCGGCGACGTCGAAAGTCTGCAAAATACGTTTCTACGTGTTGTTTATCCACCGATCATCTTAGTGCTCGTTTTTCTGTGTACGATCTTTTTCGTCAGCTTCTTTTCGCTCAGTGTTGCGCTTGTCCTCGTGATCGGTCTTCTGTTGACGGGATTCATCATTCCCGGCTGGTTTGCCTACCGGGAACAACGCTTTGCGCGGTCCGTTCGGGCACGGCGCGGGGAACTGTCGACGGAAGTGACGGAACTCTTCCAAGGATACCGGGACTTAAAGATTTACCAACAACTCGGAAACAAGGAAGCAGAACTGAATGCTGTCGCAGCGCGATACGTCGCGGAAGAAAAACGTAACGGTCTGCACGCCGTCTCGAATCTTGCATGGAACACACTCGCCACCTTGATCATTTCCTGGATTGTCCTTGGTCTCGGTGCTTATCTGGTCGCTGACGGTCAGCTCGAAGGTGTTTTCCTGGCCTTACTCGTCATGACCTCGTTGACGGTGTTTGAAAATGCAGCCCCAATGGCGATTTTGCCGGGCTTCTTTGAAGACAGCCGCCACGCGGCGCGACGGCTCGATGATGTGGTCGAAGCGACGGTTGAACCGAACTATCGTCCGTTTGAGCTGACGCGGGCACCGGAACTCCGGGCCGAACAGGTCACGTTTGCTTTTCCCGATCAGGAACGTCCGGTCTTACGAGACGTCAGCGTGACGTTTCCTGCCGGCAGCAAAACAGCAGTCGTCGGAGCGAGCGGCTCTGGGAAATCGACCTTACTGCAACTGTTGTTGCGCATGTATCCGGCAGACGGGATCCGGATTGAAGGAACGCCAGGTCAAGAGATTGATCCGGAAGCAGTATGGCGACAGTCGAATGTCGTCTTGCAACAAAACCATTTCTTTTATGGAACGATCCGCGACAATTTGAAGCTGGCCAGTAGCGAGGCAACGGATGATCAGATGATTGAAGCACTGAATCAAGTGGGTCTTTCGTTGCTCGCTCTAGACGACCGGGTGCTCGAAAAAGGGGAAAACCTGTCCGGCGGTGAAAAACAACGGCTGGCGATTGCCCGGATTTTCTTACGGCAAGCTCCGCTCTACCTGCTCGACGAACCGACCTCATCGGTCGATGCCTTGACGGAACAGACCATCTTACAGCATTTGTTCGCACGTGCGGCGGATGCAACGCTGTTGCTGGTCAGTCACCGTCTCGCAGGACTCGAGGAGATGGACCAAATCGTTGTCATGGAGCAAGGTCAAGTCGTCGAAGTTGGCACGTATGCCGATTTGATGGCACGACAAGGTGCTTTTTATGCCTTAAAACAAGTTGAACAGTCAGTCTTTACACCGGATCAACTGGTCCGCTGAACCAAAAGCCACATCCTTCGCTTTGTCAGCGTGGGATGTGGCTTTTTTTGTGGAATCATAGCTGGCTATTTAAAAACGGAGTTTTGATAACAGACGCTTTGATCCAACAGTCAGGCTGCTTAAGATGACAATCAGACAAACATACAAGAAAAAAGTATTGAGATTAAACACTTGAGCATTCATGAAGATACTAAATGCGTCGGTGAGGGACTCGGCATACTCAAAATCATCCGTGTTCTCTACGACGATCCGGATCAGCTCTTCTTGATAAGCCTGGTACCGGATGATTTGATACAACGAACCGCCGATGAGATACAGTCCGCTTAGCAGTGTCATAACCATCAGCCAAATCGGACGAAACGCAAGGTGCAGGAACAGACGTGCCATCGTAATCGTAGTAAATATAGCCAGTACCGGGAGAAGCGGAATCAACAGGAGAGCGGGATTGCCATTACCGGACGACTGATGCGGATAAGGTGTCATGACATAACCAAAACAAAAGCAACCAGCTGCAAGCAACAGTAAACCAATCGAGAGGCGTGAAAAATAGCGAATCGGCATGAGAACCTCCTGGAAAAGATGTAGTAGTTTTAGTGTACTCGATTGCCTGACGGGACAAGGACAAAAGCTCGGACGATAGGGAAATGGAATTTTAATGGACGATCCAAGCATCGGATGGTAAAGTAAGGAAAAATTTAAAGGGGGAGCATCAATGGAAATTCGTCGCTGTCAGACACAATTGGGGGATCAAGCGATTGCCTATAATCATTATTATTCCGATTCGAACGAGGTCTGTTTTATGTTGTCCGGCGCAGGCTATGCTTATGACCATCCGTACTTTTACTTCAGTCGGATGATGTTACTAAAGCGGGGAGTCAATGTGATCGAGATTCAGTATGTCTCGGACGATTTGTTCAGTTTGCCGGACGAGCAGGGGGATGCGGAGATGAGTCGGCGGATTGAAGCGGTCATCGATGAGGTGTTACGGGCAAGAACGTATCAGACGATTCACTTCATTGCCAAATCTCTTGGTACGGTACCGCTTGTTTCGATGATGAACCGTGGATTGTTTCCGGAAGCCCTTGTCGTTCTGTTGACACCGTTACTGAAAGATCCGGCAATCGTCGAAGCAATTGCGAAAAGCCGGCATCGAGGATTACTAGTCATCGGGGATCAGGATCATCAGTACAGTCCGGAAGCATTTGAACGTTGTCGCAGCTCGAACCTCGTACTAGAAAAAATAAAGGGGGCCAATCATTCCCTTGATCTCGATTTTGAGGTCGGTCCGTCCCTTCAAGTACTCGGACAGATCATACAACGGACGGAAGAAGTTTTGTTCCCCGTATCGGTTAAGGAAAACTGAAAAAACCGACAGAAAACTCTTGGAAGAGAATTCTGTCGGTTTTTTTAATACGGTCGCATCAACGCACGGACAGGACTGCCGTCACCGTCGACAATCGGAAGCGGAACGGCGTTTAGATGATAGTCACCCGGTGTGATCGCATCGAGCACGAGCCCTTCCAGGATGTGGACACCGTGTGTTGCGAGGGCATGGTGGGCACTCATCTCTTTACTGTCAATCGCGTCAACAGACGGCAAATCGAGTCCAATCAATTCGATGCCGAGTGCTCCGAGACGTTCGGCAAGACTCGGTGTCAGGACCGGAATTGTTTCCGGAAAAATCGATTTATCAACCCAGCCATCCGTTTTGATGATCAGTCGGCGGACATCGGTTAAATCAAACGCATCGAGGTCACTTGCGATAATTTCTGTTCGACCGGGCAGATAGATGACACGGGCATGGCCGATATAGAGGTCCGGATCAAGATCGATGACTTTTTGACCGGCATCGTCAAAGTGAAACGGTGCGTCGATGTGGGTGCCGGTATGCAGACTCATCGTGACTTGACCGACGTTGACGGAACCGGTGTCGGCTTTACTCCAATTGATCGTGTAATTGAACTTCGTATCGCCCGGCCATGTCGTAATCGACGAGGTTAACGGTTGTGAGACATCAATCCAACGGTTCATTTCACATTCCTCCTCAAAGTTTTGTCCGGACTGACCAGAGTTCCGGGAAGAACCGGTGGTCGAGCACCCGGCGCAGATAACTGACACCGGATGAACCGCCTGTGCCCGGTTTTTGACCGATGATTCGTTCGACGGTGCTCATGTGGTTAAAGCGCCACATTTGTTGCTGGCTGCCGATATCGAGTAACTTTTCACCGAGTTCATATAAATCCCAGTACTGTTCGACGTCTTGATAGACGATGGCCCAGGCCGCTTCAACACTCGCGTCAGCTTCCCAGTCTTGCGTGACATCCCGGTTGAGGATGGCCGCATCAATCGGCAAGCCGCGTCGTTTCATCGCCCGCACGGTCTCGTCATAGATGCTTGGTGTCTTCAAGTCTGCCGTCAATTGAGCGAACAGCGCCGTTTCGTGCTCATAGACCCGAAGCATCTGTGCATTTTTAAATCCAAGGGCAAACTCGATTTGCCGGTTTTGGTACGACTGGAATCCCGACGAATGTCCGAGTGAGTCCCGGAATTCGAGATATTCAGCCGGTGTCAGCGTCGAGAGGACACTCCACGACTGGATCAACTGTTGTTGAATTTTTGAGACACGGGCGAGCATCTTGAACGACCGCTCGAGCTGATCGTTGGCAATCGCTTTAGTGGCAGCCGTCATCTCATGCAAAATCAACTTCATCCAGAGCTCACTTGTCTGATGGATGACGATGAACAGCATCTCATCATGGTGGTCCGATAAGCGTTGCTGGCTCGTCAAGAGTGAGTCGAGCTGTAAATAATCCCCGTAAGACATGTCTTTTTTGAAGTCGGTTTGAATCGTTTCTTCGATTTGCGTCGCATCCGTCTGTTTCATTCCAATCGATCCCCTTTACATCAAAGTGATTGTGAACGGTCTGTCTGATCCGCTTGCGGCGGATTGTTGCGTTTCCAAAATACATAGGCAATCGTCAAGAACAGTAACCATGGAACTCCGAATTTCAAGACGATTTGGAAATCCGTGAACCAGGTCGTGATGACGAGGGCAAACAGCAGGATGGCCCCGAGTGCCGTCAAATACGGATAGCCCATCATACGGACCGGCAGTTTCCGTCCACCATCCCGTTCCCAGGCTTTCCGGAAATAGAGGTGGGAGATGAAAATCATGAACCAGGTGAAGATTGCCCCGAACATTGAAATTCCCATCATGAACGGATAAGACACGCTCGACTGGCTGCTGATGACAGCGGCGAGGAAAATCCCCAGTGTCGAGACGGCAAGTGCAAACAAGGGAACACCTTTCGTATTCAATCGGCTGAAAATTCGCGGTGCGTACGTTGCTTTCGACAACGAGTACATCATGCGTGTCGACGCATACAACTGACTGTTCATCGCGGACAAGGCAGCCGTCAGGATGATGAAGTTCATGATGCCGGCAGCTCCGGGAATCGATAACATCTCCATCACTTTGACGAACGGGCTTTGGTCAACGCCGCCCGCCTGTTGCCACGGCACGATCATCAGCATCAAGGCAATCGTGATGACATAAAACGTCGATAAGCGGAAGACGGTGGCCTTCAGCGCTTTTGGGACCGCGACGTCCGGATCTTTCGCTTCGCCGGCCGTGACGGCAATCAGTTCCGTTCCGAGAAAACTAAACAACGAGATGAAGACGGCAATCCAGAGACCGGAAAAACCAAACGGCAGGAATCCGCCGTCGTTCGTGAAGTTTTGTGGTCCGATGTCCGGTGAGTTGCTGCCGAAGACCAGATAGGCGCCGAGAATCATGAACATTAAAATCGCACTGATCTTAATGACGGAGAACCAGTATTCAAACGTCGCAAACGTATTGACGGTCGTGGCGTTGATATAAATCAAGGCTACCGCAAAGACTAAAATCCAGACGTACCCGGGAACATCCGGGAACCAGTATTTCATATAGATGGCGATCGCACTGACTTCAACGCCGATCGCTAGGACGTTTGCCACCCAGTAGGAGTAGCGGACAAGAAATCCGGCATACGGACTGATGTATTGTTCAGCAATCGTTCCGAATGAGCCGGAGGTCGGATGGGCGACGGTCATTTCTGCGAGGCAACCCATCAACAGCAGGACGATGAAGGCGCCGATCGCATAACTGACGAGGACGCTTGGTCCGGCGAGACTGATGGCGAGACCGCTTCCGAGAAAGAGTCCTGTTCCAATGGCACAACCCATCGCAATCATCGTCAGTTGGCGTGTTTTTAAGTCACGCCGTAGTTCAGTAGGGTGTTCTTTCATAATTCCTCCTTACGCGACGACTTCGCGTTCGTTCTTGAATTGTTCATATTGTTTTTCGTCCATGATCGTTTTCAAAATCGAGACGACCTCATAGACATCTTCAAACTTATTATACAAGGCAACAGGGGCGAGGCGGACAATATTCGGTGCCCGGAAATCAGGAATGACGTGATGTGCCTTCAATGCTTTACAGATCCGTGCCGCTTCCGGATGTTCGAGACTCAAGTGAGCACCACGCCGTTTGTCGTCACGCGGATTCCCGATCACAAATCCATACGGCGTCAATTCCTGATCGACGAGCGTCATCATGTAGTCCGTCAGTGCGAGTGACTTTGTCCGGACCGCTTCAATCCCGACTTCTGCAAACAGCTCGAGTGCACCGATTTGCGGGGCAAGGCTCAAGACGTGCGGCGTTCCGATCTGGAAGGCACCGGCGTTTTCGGCGGGAGTCATCGTATGATCCATATCAAACTGTTTATCTTTACGGGAGCCGAACCAGCCGGTCAGACCCGGCAACGTGCCGAAATGGCGTTCATGGACAAACAGTCCGCCGACCGTTCCCGGACCGCCGTTTAAGTGTTTGTAGTTGCACCAGTAGGCAAAGTCGACGCCCCAGTCATGAAAGGCATGCGGAATCGCACCGACGGAATGACAGCCGTCAAAGCCGATCAAGATACCGCGGGCATGCGCTTCCCGTGTCAAACGTTCCATATCTAAAATCTGACCACTCCGGTACAGGACGGTCGGTAAGACGATCAACGCAATCTCCTCCGTCATCGCGGCAATGATATCCGCTTCGTCGAGAAATCGTCCGTCACGACTCTCGACTTGGACGAGATGTTCTGCCGGATCGAGTCCGCGCAACCGCAACTGGCTTTGGAGCGCATAAATATCAGACGGGAATGTTAAGCTGTCAGCTAAAATCTTTGTCCGTTGTCCGGACGGGGCAAAAAACGTTGCCACGAGTTGATGCAGATTGACCGTCGTCGAACCGGTCACCATGACTTCATCGGCGCTTCCGCCGACGAGCGGTGCGTTTAAGGCGGACAGTTTTTCCGACAGTTCAAACCATGGATGGCGACCTTTCATCCAACCGTCAATCCCAAGTTCCCGCCAATCGGCGAGCGATTCCAGCAACGTCGCTTCCGCACGTTTGGACAACAATCCAAGTGAATTGCCGTCCATGTAAATCGAACCTTCCTGCAGATAAAATTCGTTCCGATAAGGGGCCAGTCGATCCTGTTCGTCTCGTTCGATTGCTTCTTCACGCTTAGCGGTCAATGCCATGTCCGTTCCTCCTTAAAATGAATCAGTAATCAATTTTGACAAAAGCGTAGCAAACAAATTGACATTGTGTCAATATTATCGGATAGAGAAGCAGGAGAGGTGGGGAAAATCATGAACTCAGACGACATGAAAATCGATAAACGGCATCTTCGGACGATCCGGACGCGGGAAAAACTGTTGGTGGCAGCCCGGGAAGTTTTTCTTGAAAACGACTTTCAAACGACGACGATTTCACAAATCATTAAGCGGGCCGGAGTAGGCTACGGAACGGCCTACGTTCACTTTGAAGGGAAGGATGAACTGCTGATCGTTTTGATTGAAACCGTGATGGATCAGTTCCATCAGGTCGCAGAACAGCCGTTTGAGCCCCGAACCGCCGAGGAAGCACGGGAGCAAATCGAACAGCAGGCGACGGCTTTCTTACGGCTTGCCGAACAAGAACGCGAGCTGCTCCGGATTGTCGAACAGGCAATCGGCGTATCGTATGCGATCCGGACCAAGTGGAAACAAATCCGCGAACGCTTTATTGAACGGATTAGTCGGGACATCCGTTATGCGCAAGCCACAGGACTCGCCCGTTCGGACCTCAATCCGACACTCGTTGCACGCGGGTGGTTTTTTGCGAACGAAATGTATCTGTTTGAAGTCATCCGGGAAGAGACGACAGCGACGATTGACGAGATTGCGAAAACCTTGACGGCTGTTTATACGACCGGACTGTATCCACACGATTAAAGCCGGCCGTTCCCGGGAATCCCTTAAGGAAAGGGAGCGATGCGCATGGCATTTGATTACGATTTGGATTTTGAGACGACGGATTTTCGGAAAGAACCGGAAAAGTATCGGGTCGGACGGGGGGAGCAGGGTGTCCTGCTCGTTGAACCCTATAAAGGAGAAATTTTGCCGCACTGGCGATTTAAGACGCCGGAGATTGCGAAGGAATCTTCTGAAAAAATCTATCAGATGTATCTCGATTATAAAGCAGCCGGAGACTTCGTCGGAATGGACATGGCGCGGAAGTTCATTCAGATGGGACATACACGGGCACGCCGGTACACGAATTACAAAGGCGGACGCAAATATAAAAACAAAGCGACCGGTGAATTAAACGAGCGGGAAATCGATCCCGAAAAAGCGAAGTCAGCTGAGATTTTTCAAGAAAAGTGGGATTTGATTCGGGCGGATGAAGAATATTTAGCGTTAAAAAAAGCCCATCAAAAACAATACGGATAAACGAACGGTCAGGGGTTCTTCAGGTGAAGGAATGGAGTGAAGACGGTGCGAAACGGATCAAAAATCATATTGGCAATCGTGGTTGTCTGTGTATTGGCGTTGAGTTGGTGGCTCGTGTCGCCATTGTTCTTGAATCAAGCCGTGGACGAAGAGTTGCCGCCGAGTTCTTCGACGGTAAAACAGGAAGAGGAGACACCAGCATCCGAGGCGGACAAGTCGGAACCTACAACACCGGCTCCCGAAGAAGCACCGGCTGACTTCTCCGGAACGTTCGTGGACGGTGAAAAAAATTATCAAACGTCCGGAAACGTTAAAACAGTACCGGCAGACGATGCGTTATATCTGCGATTTGAAGATTTTCAAACGACGAACGGACCGGACTTGTTTGTTTACTTGGTCGAGCCAGGTAAGGAGACAGCAGACGGGATCCGGCTCGGGGCGCTAAAAGGGAATCAAGGAGACCAAAACTACGTCCTGCCGAAAGACGTGGATTTGAAGAAATACAGTCGTGTCGTCATCTGGTGTCGCGCCTTTGATGCCGATTTTGGCACGGGGGATTTAAAAGCAACAGGTAAATAAAAAAGCAACTTGCTTCCGTATGTGCTACTGGAAGCAAGTTGCTTTTTGTCTGGTATTAAGACGTTTGTTCGATTTTTTTGATCAGTCGGGATTGGCGGCGTTGCCAGATGACAGAACCAATCAAAGTCACAGCCAGGAACAAAAGTCCGAGCATGAACGGATAAAGAATGTTGACATCATATAACAGTCCGGCCAGTGTCGGACCGAGGATGTTTCCGATGCTCATGTAGGCGTTGTTCATCCCCATCGCAAATCCTTGTTCGTTTCCGGCGAGTTTTGAAATCATCGTGTTCAAAACAGGACGCAGAATCGACGTCGCAAGGAAGATGACGAGTGTGACGGCGAAGAAGCCGCCGTAACTTGCTGTCAGGAGTGACAACAAGAAGCCAAGCGTCGCGATCAACAGGAAGATGTTCAACACTTTGCCTTCGCCGAGACTGCGGGACAGTTTATCGACGACGAAAATCTGGGCGATGACACTGATGATTCCGGTCGACGTCACCATGATGGCGATGTCTTTTGGAGAGGCGCCGAATTGATTGTCGACGAACAGACCAAGAACGGACTCATATGCCATTAAACCAAAACTCATGACCAGTGTGATGACGAGCGGGACGAAGTACGGTTTATGGAACGACGCGCCGAGCTTGCTCCACATCGACCCTTCGTCGGGCGCCATCGCCGTCGCGTCATGGACGTCACTTTCTTGAAGAAGAATGACACTGAATAAGACGGCCAGAAGCGAGACGAGTGCCGAAACAAGTAATGGCAACTTCAGATCAAACTCGGCGAGGAAGCCGCCGATCCCGGGACCGATGACGATTCCGAGCGACATGGCAGCAGACACGTAACTGTTTCCTTTTGCCCGCTGATCCATCGTCGTGATATCCGCGACGTAAGCAAAAATCGCCGGAATCAACAGTGCTGCACCAACACCGCCAATCGCCCGTGAAATGTAGAGGATGGTGACGGAATTTGAAAAATAAAAGACGAACATCGATAAGGTCAGTCCGATCAAACCGTAAATGATCATTTTGCGGCGACCATACTGATCCGCCCATTTTCCCGCGACCGGTGACATGATGAGCTGTGCTCCGGCAAAAATCGCAATCATCAGACCGGCAGCAGTACCGCCTTGACCGATCGAGGCTAAGTAAGCGGGCAGAATCGGAATGATGATCCCGAAGCTCCCGACGGCGATGAACATGTTAATCATCAGGACCGTTAATTTTTTACGTTGATCCGCTTGCAAGGGGACCCCTTCTTTCTGCACGCTGGTGTAAGCGTTTATTTGATATACCTTTACTATCTTAGTTTCAAGAGAAAGACCGTGTCAATTTTATCGATCGTTTCATTAAAAAAATATTCTTCCTGTACAAGATAACAAAAAAGAGTCTACTTTTCGCCATTCCGTTTGGGGAGGGAATAGGAAAGCAGACTCTTATACGTCTATGGGGCTTGATTGGCGCGAGCAGGGGTAGCTCGCAAAATGCGCACCGGTTTAGAAGTGCGTTAACTTGTCACGTGCAGCCGTTCGTTTTTTCAGCGGGGGAATCAGTGCAGGCCATCCGAACTGAATGACTCCTGCGACACGTTCATTGTCGGAAGCACCGATCATAGCGGCGTAACCATCCGTAAACCAATGTTTTCCGCTTTTCCAACAACATCCTAAGCCGAGTTCTGTCGCAAGGAGTTGCATGTTTTGAATCATGGCGGCGGTCGCGAGCAAATCTTCCATCTGCTGGTCGTCTGTGCCGTTCACTTCATACAAGACAGTCAGATAGACCGGAACATCAGCAAATTTTTGACGCATCATCTGTCGTTGTTCATCTGTTTTTTGATCCAGTTGTCCCCGTTCAGTCAGCAAAGTCATCAATTGGTCGACATACCGGACTTGGCTTTCTTCGTTTGCAAGGACAAATCGCCAAGGTTCACGCAGTTTATGTGTCGGAGCGTAAATGGCGGCTTCAAGAATTTCTTCGATCATCTCGTTTGGAACAGGCTGATCCGTATAGGCACGGACCGACCGGCGATCTAAAATCAGTTGTCGTGCGTTCATCGTGATCATCTCCTGACGTAAGTACTCTTAGAATATAATTGATAACGATTATCATTGTCAATGGGTAATTAAAAAACGCCGATTGGATTCAGCGTTTTTCAGGGGTGGACGATAACTTTTTCTTCAGTTGGTGAATCCGGAGCAAGGCAAACAAATAATGGGCAAAATAAAGTGTAAATCCGAAGAACAAAGCCATAACTGCGCTGATTTGAACACCGGGAACGACCGTCAAATTGACATATAAGAGCAGAGCCATCGAACAAGAATAGAGCGCCGCCTCAAGTAACTGGGGCATCATTCGATTTTTTTTCAAGAAAAAGGAACGAACGACGGGTAAGATGACCAGACTGACGAGCCGGTCGAGCAATCCGATTACAAGAATACTGATAATGATGGACAAGGGACCTTCAAAATACAACAAGGTAGGGAATAGAACATACGAAACGAGCAGCAGTGGTCCAATCAGCAGGAAAATAGACACCGAAGCCCGGAAAAAGATAAACAGACTGTTGATACTGGTTAAAAAGGCTTGAGCGACTTTTTGTGACCAAGATGAGGGGCGTCCAATTTGCCAAGCAAAACAACAGGCAAAGATGAAGGCGTAAAACTGTAGAAAGGCAACCATAAAGCATCTCCTTTTGAATATGAAACTCAATGAACCTAGTGTAGCGATTTTATGAAAGAAGTGCAAAGCCGAATGACTAAAACCCCGCCGACGATGTGTCGTCAACGGGGTTTTAGGAAAGTCTTAATCCAGATTCGGTTCTTTTTTCCCGTGCAGGAAAAGTGACAAGAGTAGGGCGAGTGCAGATAAGACGGTCGCGACCCAAAAGGCATCTGTAATCCCGGTGATGGTCGCTTGTTTCGTCAATTGAGTCATCCAGCTGACAGAAGCAGCTTGTGGATTGCCTAATTGCTGACCGAGTTCATTCAAATGTTGTGAAAGCGTCGGATCGAGTGTCGTGAACTGATTCGCATCATCGGCGAGATGAGCCGTCGTTTGACGTGTCATGACAGTGACGAGAATGGCTGTTCCGATCGAACCCGCAACTTGACGCAAGGTATTTTGTGTCGCATTTCCGTGTGGAATCATCTTCATCGGCAATGCGTTCATACCGGCTGTCATAATCGGCATCATGATGAACGCCATACCAAATGACCGGAGCATATAAATACCCATGATGGAGTTATACGACGTATCCATATCCAGTTGAGTCAATTCCCACGTTCCGTATGTCATTAACGTTAATCCGAAAATGGCGAGTGGTCGAATACCGAATCGGTCAAACAATCGACCGGCAATCGGTCCTGTAATGCCCATGATGAGTGATCCTGGCAACAACAAGAGACCGGAATCAATCGGAGAGAACCCGCGAATGCTTTGCAGATAAATCGGGAGCAGGAGCATTCCGCCGAACAGAGCCATCGTAACAATGACGTTGATAAACAGAGTAAATGAAAATTCAGGAACTTTCAGAACACGAATGTTCAGCATCGGATCGTCCATTGACAGTTCGCGAAGTGCAAATGCCGCAATGCCTAAAATTCCGATCAAAATGGTACTGATGACAAGCGGACTGTCCCAGCCGTCGTTGCCGGCTTCACTGAATCCGTACAGCAGACTTCCGAAACCGATCGTACTGAAGACGACGCCGAGCGCATCGAATTTAGGCTTCGACAACGGTTGGACCAGTTTGAACCAGGCAAGACCAAGTAAAAGTGTTAATAATCCGAAGAAAGCCATGGCGTAAAACATGACATGCCAATCATAATTTTGAATGACGTATCCTGTAATCGTCGGACCGACTGCCGGAGCAAGAATCATTGCGATTCCGAGCATCCCCATCGCAGCTCCGCGTTTGTGAGGCGGAAACAGCGTCATGAAGACGTTTGATCCGAGCGGCATCAAAATACCGGCACCTGCAGCTTGGACGACTCGGCCGATCATCATGACCGGGAAGTTCGTGGCCATCGAACAAATGACGGAGCCGAAAAAGAACAAGCTCATCGAGACGAGGAACAGCTGACGGAACGTATAACTCCGCATTAAAAAGGCGCTGATCGGAATCAAGATTCCGTTGACCAGCATAAAGCCGGTCGTCAACCATTGTGCCGTCGATGTCGAAACATTAAAATCGTTAATTAAGACCGGTAAAGCGACGTTAATCAACGTTTGATTTAAAATAGCAATGAACATCCCGATCAAGAGAACGGTCAAGACTTTTGGAATGCTGATATGTGCTGTTACGAGCGGTGCGCGTTCTTGGACCGGTGGGCCCGCCGCCAAAACCGGTTCCGTGTCGTCAACCATGACGGCACCGGATGCATCTGGTGCAAGCGGTACCGGACGCGAACGGCGGACGATCAGATTGACACCGATGATTGTGACAACCATGAACGCGATATATCCGAACAGAAAGGTCGTAGACATAGATGTCCCTCCCTTAATCCTTATGAATGCGGACGGTCACATTCATACCAGGTCGAATGTCGAGTGATTTTTCTTGGGACAGAGAAACTTTGACAGGGATGACTTGAGCGACTTTCGTGTAGTTGGCATTCCCGTTTGAAGACGGCATCATCGAAAAAGTTCCAGCCGTCGTCATTCCGATTTGCTGAACTTCGCCGGATAATGTCGTATCCGGATAGCTGTCGACATAAACATCGACAGTTTGTCCGACTTTGACTTCGTCAATGTCTGTTTCTTCAATGTTGGCAGTCACCCACAGCTCATTTAAATTAAATCCGTAAGCAAGCGGCGTACCTGCACCAACAACACCGTTCTCTGTCGCCATCGACTGAACGACTGTCGCTTTTGCTGGCATCGAAATCGCTGTGCTGACCGGTTTTTGACCGGCTTGTGCCATCATGACATGACCGAGTGTCGCATCACTGTCGAGTGTTTGACCGGTCTTAGCTGTCCAGTCCGTCAATTTACCGGCACCCGGACTTGCGACCGTAATCATTTTACCGTCGATTTTGGCATTTTCTGTTTTGACGTAGCTTGTCGCTTGGTCGTAATAATAATAGCCGACTGCGCCTCCACCGATTAAGACAACCAGCGTCAAAATGTTAATCAATACTATTTTCTTCATGTTCATAATGTAACTTGCATCCTTTCTTTCTATAAGCTTGGCATAAAAAAGACTCCTCTGGAGAGGAGTAATTAATATAGTTAATTATATGGACGATGAATCAACAAACAACCGACAATTTCCGACAAAGTGTTGGAAAAGTCGATGAGAGCGGATACACTATGAAAAAAAGGGAGAATCAACCATGAATCCAGAACGAGACCCAAGACCAAAACGGTCACGTGACCGTATCACCAAAGAATTGTTTCGTTTACTTGATCATTATCCTTTTTCAGCGATTACGGTCAAAATGTTGACAGAAGGGGCAGCGGTCAATCGTTCGACCTTTTATGCCCACTTTACGGATAAGTACGACTTGATGGACAAAATCGTCGATGATCATATGGAAAAGTTGACGGAAGCGATCCGGATTCAAGGAATGGTCTCGCCGGATTATCCTTCCGTTGAAAAGGTCAGCCGTTATTTTGAACGACTGTTTGTCCACATTGAACAAAATGAACATTTTTATCGGACGATGTTTTTACAAGGTCCCATTAAAACGTTTATTTCTCGCTTTTTAGACACGTTAAAAGAAAACTACCAACGGGTATTCGAAGCGCAACCGGCGAATGAGGCACGGGTAGTCGATCAAGACTTATTATTGAACTATGTGATCGGCGGACAATTGGGATTGTTGATTTCCTGGCTGCGGAACAATCGTCCGTACTCAGCCGCTTATATGGGCGATCAATTGAGCCGGATGATTGTTTTCGGAACTGTCGAAAGCATCGGTTTTCCGAATCGGCCGCAAGATTTCGGCTGAAAAAACCGCCCGATCCTTATAAAAAGGATGGACGGTGGAATCAGGCTTGTTCGAGTTCGAGTGTTTTCGTATAGACAGTACTCCGATTCCGTCCTGATTTTTTGGAATAGTACAGTGCCTTATCGGCTTGCTGCAAAGCCTCTAGAGAAGTATAAGAATCGCTGGAATGGGCAATTCCGAGCGAAATCGTGATTTGCAGTTCAGGAACACTTGTGGTCGGGAACAGATTCCGGGCCACCGTCATTCGAGCAAGTTCCGCTATTTTTTTCGTTTCTTCAGCTGAGGTATCCGGTAAGATGATTAAAAATTCTTCGCCGCCATATCTGCCGACTAAATCATCCGGTCGGACAAGCGAGGCAAGAGTCGTACCGAGCTGTCGTAAGACGTCATCCCCGGCATCATGACCGTATGTATCATTTACGTGTTTGAAGAAGTCGATGTCAATCAAGATCAGTGAATAACCATCTTCAGCAGAACCGACAAGAGACAAGGAATCATCAAGACGACGGCGGTTGGCAAGACCAGTCAGTGCATCCGTCATCGCCAATTTTTGCTGGTATTGGATATTTTCGAAATGACGTCGAAGTTCCGCCAACAGCTGATAGGTCACATAACCTGCCAACAGATTAAAAAAGATATACGCGACCGATATTTTAAAGAACGTCGACCAACTATTCGTTAAAAGATAAATGGCCGGCAGAGAGTAAAAGATACCAATACCGATCATTAACTCGAAGTTCCAAAACGTCATGCGGACGTAACGCCGGACGATGCCGATCGTTCCGATAAACAATCCGATGACGACCGTCGAGACGATGACTCCTTCCAACTGATCGGCAGGCGTTAACAAAAAGCGGGTTCCGATGATCATCAGACCGGTGATGATAGCACTCGGCAATCCACCGAACATCATGGCGATAGCAACCGGAATAATCCGTAAGTCGATGCGGGCGACATCGATTTGAATGCTGTTGAACATGAGAAGGACTGAAATGAGTCCGGCTATGCCACCTAAAATCAAGCGAGTCTTCAAATGTGTTTTAGGGGTGATCCTTGGCTGATTCCGAAAAGGTAGGAATAAGAGAGTGATCGTTGTAAACAATAGACAAAAGTTAATGATGAAATTATTCATGATGGACAACAAATCCTCCCAGCTCCTCTTAGCAACGTTTCTAATATACGCTATGTAATCATATGCACTATGTAATCTACTCCTCTTAATAACGGCAAGAAATGGAAAAATGTTTAGCCTGTCGAAAAAGCAATAAAAAAAGGCAAAATTCACAGTCAAGTGAACTTTGCCAAAAAATAAATCCATTATTTTTTAAAAAGCTTTTTTTAGGAAGAAACTGTCTCTTCATCCATGGTTAAAAGAATCTTATCGAACACATGAACCATGAGGTTCAGCTCTTCTTCCGTCAATGTACCGAATCGTTCTTGCAGATACTTCCGGCGAACGATTTCGAGTTCGCGGAAAGCGGTTTCGCCTTGATCCGTCAACGCTAAAACAATCGATCGTCGATCGTCTGTTGAACGGGTCCGGGTAACGAATCCTGCTTTGTATAAGCGATCGGTCAAAGCCGTCACCTGACTTGTCGCAAGCTCAAACTGTTCTGCGAGTAGAGTCGGACGCTGGGGGCCATTTTCGGACAGACTGCGTAAAATGAAAAACTCACTTCTTGTCGCGGTTCCTTCAAATAATCGGTTCAGTTCACGACGCAATGTCCGGAGAATGACACGCATTTGTTCCTCTAATCGGTAGGTCAGTTGATCACGTTCTTGTGGCATTCAAGCAACATCCTTTCTTTCAGTTAACTTCTATTGTTTAGTGTACTAAAAAATACGGAATTTTACTATGTATAGGGGCTATTTCAAAAAAAGAATTGACAATTTAAAGACGTTTTGTGTAACATGACGAGGTAATCAAGAAATTATAATCAATTTAATTAGTTCTCACTCAACCAGTGGGATGGAGGTTGCAGTTCTTATGAGTACAGTCACGGATGTCGTCAAGCGGCAGATGAGGTGATTGAAAAGGAAGAATTGCCGAAATCAGTCATCGCTTTGAAGATGATCGATTGGGATTAGATCGAACAGGTCTAATACTGTCACAAGTCGGGTATGACTTGTGGGGAGCTATCTTTCACGACGGTAGAATGGGGCGCATCCTTTTTACTATGTTGCGTTCTCATCTTCCTTCTGGAAGGTGAGGGCGCTTTTTGTTTTTTCAAAAAGTGTCCTCTCAAAAAATTTAAGAAGAGAGAAGCGAATGAGATGAATACTTTACAACCCAAAAGAAAACTGGATTCAACAGAAGAAGGATTAAAACGCGGCTTACAAGCCCGTCATATGTCAATGATTGCGATTGGTGGCGCCATCGGAACCGGTTTGTTTATTGCATCCGGTGCATCCGTTGCAGCTGCCGGTCCGGGCGGTGCCTTATTATCCTATGCCGTCGTCGGACTGATGGTGTACTTTTTAATGACGAGTCTTGGTGAGATGGCAGCCTATATGCCGGTCGCCGGTTCATTCTCGACGTACGGTGCGAAATTCGTTGATCCATCGTTTGGTTTTGCCTTAGGTTGGAACTACTGGTACAACTGGGCTGTCACGATTGCCGTCGAGCTTGTTGCAGCACAAATCGTCATGACGTACTGGTTCCCGGACGTACCTGGTTTCTATTTCAGTGCTATTTTCTTGTTGTTGATGATTGGTTTAAATTTCTTCTCCGTTAAAGGTTTCGGAGAAGCAGAATATTGGTTTGCGATGATCAAAGTCGTTACCGTCATCATTTTCTTGATTGTCGGTGTTGCAATGATTTTTGGTGTCTTCACATCGGAAGCACCGGTCGGCTTTAAAAACTTTGCGTTAGGTGATGCACCGTTCGTCGGTGGTATTCCGGCTGTGATCGGAATTATCCTCGTCGCCGGCTTCAGCTTCCAAGGAACCGAACTCGTCGGAATCGCGGCGGGAGAATCGGAAGATCCGAAAAAGAACGTTCCGAAAGCCGTCAAACAAGTTTTCTGGCGGATCCTGTTGTTTTACGTCTTCGCGATTTTTGTCATCGGGATGTTGATTCCGTATACGAGTCCGAACTTAGTCTCGAATGATATTACGGATGTAGCCGTCAGCCCGTTTACACTTGTCTTTGAAAAAGCCGGACTCGCGTTCTCAGCAGCATTAATGAACGCTGTCATCTTGACGTCCGTCTTATCAGCCGGAAACTCGGGGATGTATGCCTCGACACGGATGCTGTACACACTGGCACGTCAAGGCGACGCACCAAAAATGTTTGCCAAAGTCTCAAAAAACGGTGTACCACGTAATGCCTTGCTCGCAACCGGAGCCATCGGCGCACTCTGTTTCTTGACATCGATGTTCGGTGGTCAAGTGTATCTGTGGCTGTTGAATGCATCCGGTATGACCGGTTTCATTGCGTGGCTCGGTATCGCGATCAGCCATTACCGGTTCCGCAAAGGGTTCCTTGCGCAAGGTCATTCGTTGAGCGACTTGCCGTACGTTGCGCCAGCTTTCCCGTTTGGACCGCTCTTTGCCTTCGGACTTTGTTTCCTTGTCATCGTTGGTCAAAACTATGCTGCGTTCCTAGCGGATCAAATTGATTGGGTCGGAATCGCGGCAACGTATGTCGGTATTCCGTTGTTCCTTGCCTTCTGGTTAGGTCATAAATTTAAAAACCGGACATCGGTTGTTCCTTATTCAGAAATGGAGTTCCCGGAACATCCGCGTCCATGATCAAATTGTCGATCCCATGTGTGAGTGGGATCGGCTTTTTTGTCGTATTGTTGTTAGAAAAATGTTGAAAAACATAATCAAGGAGTAAGAAATCGATTAAGATAAAAGAAAACGGAGGCGACTACAGTGAATTATTGGTATCACTTTAAACGAGCATTCATTCCAATTGCGATTCTGCTTGTGACGTTAGCAATTTATCAGATGCTTTACCGGATGAACAATATCTGGTATTCGCTCGGTGGATTAATTTTAGTGTTTGCCGCGATTTATTTTGTCATGCGGCGCTTAAAAGCGAATCCCGAAGATTGACTGAGCAAGATAGTAGGGTGGCAGACCAGAACGCGCTAAAATAGACCTATACAGAGGAGGGGAAGCTAGATGGCAAAAGCAATATTCGCAGGTGGCTGTTTTTGGTGCATGGTCAAGCCATTTCATAAATATGATGGTGTCGAACAAGTCATTTCCGGTTATACAGGTGGTCATACAGAAAACCCGACTTATAAAGAGGTCTGTTCTGAAACGACGGGACATTTAGAAGCCGTAGAAGTCACGTATGATCCATCAGTCATCACGTATGAAGAGTTACTTGAAATTTTTTGGCGCCAAATCGATCCGACGGACGGCGGCGGACAGTTTAACGACCGTGGTCAATCGTACGAACCGGCCATTTTTTATGTCGATGAAGAACAAAAACAAGCGGCAGAACGTTCGAAAGCGGCACTTGACGCATCCGGTCGTTTCGCACGACCAGTAGCAGTCGACATCCGTCCGGCAAAACCGTTTTGGCCGGCAGAAGAATACCATCAAGATTATTACAAAAAAAATCCGTTCCGTTACCAAATGTATAGTGTCGGATCGGGACGTGCCAAGTTTGTTAAAGAAGCTTGGAAGGATCAGGGCAAGGAACAGGAATTAAAACAACGTCTGACGCCGATCCAGTATAAAGTCACGCAGGAAAATGGAACCGAACCGGCTTTCCGCAATGAGTATTGGGATGAGGAGAGACCAGGTCTTTATGTCGATATCGTCGATGGAACACCACTCTTTACGTCAAAAGACAAATTTAATTCCAATTGTGGATGGCCGAGTTTCGCAAAACCGATTTCTGAGGATAAAATGGAAGTCGAACTGGATACGACGCACGGCATGACGCGGACAGAAGTGCGTTCTGCCAATGCAGACAGCCATCTTGGTCATATCTTTGACGACGGTCCGACGGAACTCGGAGGTCTCCGTTACTGCATTAATTCGGCAGCACTCCGGTTTATTCCGGTAGAAGAGCTTGATTCGGCAGGATATGGGGAATATAAAAAACACTTCGAATGAAGGTAACAGGCAGACAGCAAAGCGGATTCGTTTTGCTGTCTTTTTTCTAGAAAAGGAGGTATTTTATGTTCACACGGGTCTATGAAGAAATTCGACAGTTAACGATTGCAAAGGTGCTCGATTTTTACGATCACGAAATTCGGGGACTGGATGAAACAGCACGACAAGTGAAGTATCAAAAGATGAGCACCAGCCCGTTTCTTTTTTTCCGTGGCAGCTCCCATTTGTTTTATTATGATTTGACACGGATTCCGCTCGGGTTTGATACGCCGGCTGAGACACCAACCTGGATTCAAGGTGATCTCCACTTCGAAAATTTTGGGGTCCACGGCAATGCCAAGGGCGAAATCATATATGATGTCAATGACTTTGATGAAGGATATCTCGGTTCTTATCTGTACGATCTCATCCGGATGGCGGTCTCCGTTCAATTGTTCGCGAAAGAAGCAGGGTATGACGCAGAGCCGGCCATTGCAGCTTATATTCAATACTACTTAGATGACTTACGCCAATATGCTAAAGGAAAAAATCCAAGCAAGGTCTGTTTTACGATTGATAATACAAAAGGACCAATCCGTAAACTGATCAAAAAAGCAGAGAAAAAGAAAGCCGAATTACTGGGAGAGCGGACGACTGTCGTCGACGGACAACGCCAGTTTGTCGACTTACCGGATATGAAGCGACTTGATGCCTCGACTTATGCAGCGATTGAAGCCGTTTGGCCGGAGTACATCGCATCGATTGACCCCGAAGATCGACAAGAGGATGGGTTCTACGATATTAAGGATATCGTTTCCAAACTCGACAGCGGAACAGCTTCGATCGGTCTTGAGCGTTACTATATTTTGGTCGAAGGAAAAGGCGGGGAGCATGAAGACTTGATTCTCGAGATGAAGCAGGCCCAATCTTCTGTCCCGTCCCTGTTTGTACCCGTCTATTTGCAGGAGGTGGAGACGGTTCACCAAGGTCGTCGCATCATCACCTCGCAAAAGGCGATGCAGGCACATGAAGATCCGTATCTCGGTTACGTGACGATGCAAGGAAAAGAATATTATGTACGGGAACGTTCGCCATACAAAAAGAAATTGAAAGCAAAGCACATCAAAAGCCAAGATGACCTCGAAAACGTCCTTTCGATTCAAGGTCAAATTACCGCCAAAATCCATGCACGGGCCGACATGGATGCAGGAATTGATATGAATGTCTTAAACCATCATGCGGACGTCGTCATCATCGAATCGATTGGTGTATCAGATGCGGAATTCACCCGACAAATTCAACGGTGGTCAAGTGCCTATGCAGCCCGGACAACGCTTGATTTTCAAGTGTTTTTAAGTTGGTTAGCAACTCGTTAAATACTATTTTCGAAGATCTTTTTTTAGACAAAGATTCCCGATGAATACCAGTTCATACTGGTTGGAGAGGGAATTTTTTTTAGCTTTTCAAATTATGTAAGCGAAACGCAATTTATAAATGGGTCTAATGACCTATATCAATTTATCTGAAAAATTCGTAAATTTTGTGTTAAGTAATTGCAAAACATTTTTTGTAATTCGAACTAAACACACAACAGGGGGAGTATCATCATGAGTTTGACGCGGAAAAAAGATGTTTCCGCTATGATTGCTGCGAGTCAGCGCAACAGCGGACTTGCTCGAAATCTTGGCGCAATGGATTTAACGTTTTTAGGAATTGGCGCCATCATTGGTACGGGGATTTTCGTCTTAACCGGAACAGGAGCATTGACAGCAGGACCTGGTCTTATCGTTTCATTCATTTTATCTGCCATTGCTTGTGGGTTAGCAGCTCTCGCTTATGCGGAGTTCGCTTCAACGATTCCGGTCAGTGGCTCCGTCTACACATACACATATGCAACGATGGGTGAAATCTTTGCCTGGATCATCGGTTGGAACTTGATTTTGGAATACGGACTGGCCTCGAGTGCCGTTGCGGCAGGGTGGTCCGGTTACTTCCAGTCCTTACTCGGTGGATTCGGTATTCATATCCCGACAGCACTCTCAGCAGCTCCCGGCGCGGTAGAAGGCGCCAAAACATTCTTCAACTTACCGGCCTTCCTGATTTTACTTGCGATCACAGGCTTGTTATCGATGGGAATCAAGGAAACAAAACGTGTCAACAACATCATGGTTGTCATTAAGCTCGCCGTCGTCGTCTTATTCATCGTCGTTGGTGTCGGCTATGTTGAACCGACGAACTGGGCACCGTTTACACCATTCGGTTGGGGTGGCGTCTTCTCAGGAGCAGCCATCGTCTTCTTCGCTTACATCGGCTTTGATGCCGTCACATCAGCAGCAGAGGAAGTACGTGACCCGCAGAAGAACTTACCACGCGGAATCATCGGTTCGTTGGCAGTTTGTACAGTACTTTACGTCATCGTTGCAGCAATCATGACAGGGATCGTTCCTTACCAACAGTTTGCTGGTGTCGATCATCCGGTGTCACTCGCTATTCAAATGGCAGGTCAAAACTGGGTTGCCGGCTTCATCGATTTAGGTGCAATCCTCGGTATCACAACCGTCATCATCGTTATGACATACGGGATGGTTCGCTTGGCATTCGCTATCTCACGTGACGGAATGTTCCCGAAAGTGTTCTCAGAAGTACACCCGAAATACCAAACACCGTTCAAAGCAACATGGATGATTGGTCTTGGCAGCGCGACAGTTGCTGGATTCGTTCCACTTGATGTCATCGCAAACCTCGTGAACATGGGAACTCTTGCAGCGTTCGTCTTGATCTCAGTCGCTGTTTTGATCCTTCGCAAAACACAACCGGATCTCCCACGGGCATTCAAATGTCCAGGTATGCCGTATGTGCCGATTGCAGCAATCGCTTCTTGTCTCTTCTTAATGTTCAACTTGAAACTCGAGACGTGGATTGCATTCCTCATCTGGCTTGCGATTGGACTTGTCCTGTACTTCGCGTTTGCTCGAAAGAATTCAAAATTGTCTCCAGAAAATATGCCGGCAGCTGAATTTGCAGCTTCGGACGATAAATAAAAAAATGCGATCCCGAGAGGGGTCGCATTTTTTCTGTAATGACTTCAACTAAAGAAGAATTTCGTCAATGATGCATCAGAGTGCTGGAATCGAACTTTTAATTCGAACAGCATCAAATTCTCGCTTGATACTTTCGTTGGCTTTAGCTTCTTCTTCCGCTGACCAACCAAGTTCACTCCGCATCAAGGCGAGTACACCGTCGGCATGTTTTTCGGCATTCGGGAAATCAAAGAAGACGGCAGAAGCACGGCGGTTTAAGAAGTCGCCCGGTTGCATGACGAGTTCCGCTTCAAGTCCGTACAAGAGTCCGCCGAACCAGTGTAACGGCAACTGGTACCGTTCGGCTTCGCTGCCGCGCGAACGAATCAATTCAAAGACGCGTTCGACGTCGGTGCCGTAGCGTTGAATCAACCAAGTTGCTTCTTTCGGCGAGAGTCCAAGGGCTTCGCCTTTTGGCTGCTGTTCTTTTAAATAACGGGCAAATCCTTTACTGCCGTCGGGATGGCCACCACCGAGTAAGATATCGTGGGTCCGCGAGGCCAGATAAATCCGATTTTCTTCATCTTTGAACTGATCAGCGACCATGTCGATGATCCGCTCGGCCATCTTCCGGTAACCGGTCAATTTACCGCCGGCGATAGACATCAATCCGGATTTTGAGACGAAGATTTCGTCTTTCCGTGATAATTCACTCGGGTCTTTTCCGTCTTCGTGAATCAGAGGCCGTAATCCGGACCACGTCGATTCCACATGTTCCGCCCGAAGTTCGACATTAAACATTTGATTCGTCGCATCCAAAATATAGTCCCGGTCTTCTTCTGTGACACCCGGCTCAAGGATATCCCCTTTATAGTTCGTATCCGTCGTACCAACATACGTCTTGCCTTCACGTGGAATAGCGAAGATCATCCGTCCGTCCGCTACGTCAAAATAGACCGCTTGTTGCAACGGGAAGTGGGCTTGATCGATGACGAGGTGAATCCCTTTTGTCAGGTGAAGTGATTTCCCGGCTTTTGAACCGTCTTTTTCACGCAACTCGTCGACCCATGGACCGGTCGCATTGATGATTTTTTTCGCACGGATCGTGTACGTCTTCCCGCTTAAGACGTCCTGGACTTCGACCCCGACGACTTTGCCGTTATGGTAGACAAGCGACTCCGCTTTCGTGTAGTTGACGGCACGTCCGGCGTATCCGACCGCTGCTTTTAAGACCTCGACCGTCAGTCGGGCATCGTCCGTTTTGTATTCGACATAACGACCACCCCCGACGAGATGTTCTGACCGTAAAAGCGGTTCATACCGAAGCGTTTCTTCTTTAGACAACATCGTCCGCCGTTCATGGCGTCGGACGCCTGCCAATTGATCATAGACTCGTAAACCGATTGACGTTGAAAAACTGCCGAACGTGCCGCCTTCGACAAGTGGCAACATCATCCACTCGGGTGTCGTGACGTGCGGGGCGTTCTCATACACGATCGCCCGTTCTTTTCCGACCTCTGCGACCAACTTGATTTCAAATTGTTTCAGGTAACGTAAGCCACCATGGACGAGTTTCGTCGAACGGCTTGATGTCCCTTCTGCGAAATCCTGCATCTCAATCAACCCGGTCCGCATGCCCCGGCTTTGAGCGTCCAGTAAAATCCCGGCCCCGGTGATTCCACCGCCAATGACTAACACATCAAGCAGTTCCTGTCCCATCTCTTCTAGCCATGCTGTTCGTTCCGTACTTGAAAACATGCATATTTCCCCCTGTTCATCTGAAATGGATTATTTTAATCTACTTCTATCCATGTACCCTCTTTTACACTTTTTTGAGCACAATCGATAATTTTCATGACGAGCAGAGCTTGTTCTGTCGTAACAGCCAGAGGTGCCTCGTTTCGGAGTGCTGTTGCGAGATCAAGATAATAGTTTTTGAAGCCGGATTCAAGGAAAGGACGGGCTTCGAGCGGTTGTTCCGGTCTGCCCCACATGTATGTCTCTTGTTTCGTATCGACGTGATCGACGAAATAACTGGCTTTTGTTCCATGAACGGCAAGCGAAGGACCAGGAGCCGGCACAAGCGATCCGATGTGCAGGATGGCACGACGTGTTCCGAAGGTCAGGATCAGATGCGTGTAATCTTCGACCTGACCATCCGGACGTTGAATCGTCTGGTCACAAAAGACGCGGTCGGGTCGCTCGCCAAACAGCATTAAAGCTTGGTCGATTAAATGCGAGCCTAAATCGTAAAGCAGACCGGCACCCGGGACATCCTGTTCCCGCCAACGTGCCCGGACGGTCGGACGATAACGGTCATAGTGTGCTTCGAATGTCTGGACACGTCCGAGTTCACCGTCTTCGACCAGTTGGAGTAAGGTCCGGAAGTCTTTTGTATAACGGCGGTTATGGTAAACTGTCAGTAATCGATTTTGCTGACGCGCAAGATCCGTCAACTGTTCGGCTTCAGTCAGAGTGACGGTAAAGGGCTTTTCGACCAAGACGTGACACCCTGCCAAGAGTGCCGTGTTGGCGAGGGGATAATGTTCGGCGTTTGGTGTGGCGATGACGACAAGATCAATCGTTTCTGACGCCAATAAGTCTTCGAGTGAAGAATAGACCGGCACATCCGGATAACTTCCGGCAACGGCTTCCGGACGACTTGATTGGACGGCAACGAGCTGATAATCAGGAGCAGTGATGTACGGAGCATGCAGATGTTCGCCCGCAAGTCCAAAACCAATTAAAGCAGTACGAATCATGGAGGACACTTCCTTTTCGGTTAATACATTCAATCTATCATATGAGGTGAGCAAGATGATTACAGAACAACAAGTCATTGAAAAAATGCGACAGACGATGTCAAAAATTGAACAAACGACCGGCAAGATACAGAGTGAGCACATTGCAGCCATGAAAGCGTATTGTGAGCTGCTGCTCGATCAACCAATGGTAGAATCGGCGACCCGTTCAGTTATAACTCCGGTAACGGAGAAAAAAACACCGGAAGTTGATCCGATGCTTGCCCGATTCATGGGAGTTGCTCAGGAAAAAGAAGAAAAAGGACCATCTTTACTCGATTTTTGAGTAAATCAAATCGATTTTGGGAATAGAGTAGAAGGAAAAAACAAGGGGGAACAAATCATGAAAACAGTTATCGTCATCGGAGCCGGTCCGGGAAATGGGACCGAAATCAGTAAACGGTTCGGAAAAGAAGGGTTTCAAGTCGTCTGTGCCGCACGAACGCAGGAAACACTGGCTGCCGTCATCACAGAACTGAAAGAAAAAGGGATTGAAGCGGTTGGCGTCGAATGTGATGCGTCACGCCGCGCAGATCTCGAATCACTTGTCGAATGGACAAAAGAGCAGTATGGACAGGTGGACGTTCTCGTCTATAATGCGTCAATCCTGCATCAAGCATCTGTACTTGAGGTATCGGCGGATCAGATTACGAAAGAATTTGAAATTGATGTTCTCGGGGCGTTACATGCTGCCCAAATCGTTGCACCGGACATGGTAGAACGAAAAGACGGCGCTATTTTGATTACGGGTGGAGGAGCAGCATTGAATGCCATCAAATCCTTACCGGGTCTCTCAATCGGAAAAGCCGGTGTCCGTCAATTGACGCATATGCTGCATGATACGTTGAAAGACGACAATGTCTACGTCGGGACAGTGACGATTGCCGGTGAAGTCAAACGTGGAACGGCATTGGATCCGAAAAATGTTGCGGAAGCCTTCTATACGCTATATACGAATCGCACGGATGTCGAAAAGGTACTCGAAGCAAAGTAACCGGGAATCAGCACAAGTAACATGAGATACGATTTAGACTGGAAAGCGTCGACGCGTCTGATGTCGGCGCTTTTTTGAATCCAATGAGAGGGGAAAACCTATGAGACGGGTGTTATCTCAACTGTTTTTAGTAATGACTATCCTATTTTTGAGCGGATGCGCACTGGATTCAGAACCGGGTGATCAACAGACAGGCATCACACAACCGGATGAAGAAAAAGTGACGGAAGCCACCGTTGAACGTGTCATTGACGGGGATACGGTGAAAGTCCGGCTGCAAAACGGTCAAACGGAAGATGTCCGTTTTTTATTGGTCGATACACCGGAGACCGTAAATCCGGAAAAGCCGGTTCAACCGTATGGTCCGGAAGCCTCCCGTTTTACGAAAGAGGCATTACCGACAGGGAGCGACATCTTGCTTGAACGGGATCAGTCAAAGACAGACCGCTATGGGCGATGGCTTGCTTATGTCTGGTCAGACGGAAAGATGATTAATCAAGAGCTGTTGCGAAAGGGCTTGGCACGAGTCGCCTACATCTATGAGCCGGATACTCGGTATGTCGAGACATTTCAAGAAATTGAAGATGAAGCAAAAGGGAAACAGTTAGGAATCTGGCAGACGAAAGGATACGCGACCGATCGTGGATTCGATACTTCGGTCATAAATGGAATATCTGAGGAGTCAAGCGACTGTGCCAACATAAAAGGGAACATTAACCGCCAAGGGGAAAAAATCTATCACATTGAAGGCGGACGTTCGTACGACGAAGTGAACCCGGAAGAGATGTTTTGCAGTGAACAGGAAGCGAAAGAAGCCGGATTCGTCCGAGCGGCTAAGTAACAGAACATCAAACAGGTACCCCGATATCAAATCGAAGGTACCTGTTTGTGAATTCTTTAAATGATCATGGTTGTGTCGGTGGTTGGTAATGTTGAATTTTATCATCTTCATCAAATGAAATCGTAACATCGGTGATACCTTTTAAAATTCGGATTTGCAGTTCAAGCCGATCCTTGATATCGTCTGCCTGTGCAATCGTCAGGCCTGGATCCACTTCAATCTCAATTTCGACGTGGAAGTGGTCTCCTTCTTTGATGACTTCGAGTTTTTCGATATCACGGACTTC
Organism: Caryophanales bacterium; assembly: GCA_902363455.1. Lineage (GTDB taxonomy): Bacteria > Bacillota > Bacilli > Exiguobacteriales > Exiguobacteriaceae > Exiguobacterium_A. Next base: position 68,055 of record CABJAC010000002.1, read on the forward strand.
CGGATCGCGCATCAGGATTTCGCCGATTTTCGCCGTCAAGACTTCATCAATCTCACCAAGCGCACCGGCCGCATTTTGGATGAAGACGTTATACACGACATAAAACATCATTAATCCGATCAAAATTGAAGCGATTCCTTCTGCTTGATAAAACGACGTGTAATGCGAAATTAAGACTGCGATGATAGCGATGATACCACCGAGTGTCGCTACTAAATCTTCCATAAAGACGAGGCGTGTCGCAGGTTTTGCCTGCGACAAGTTCGCAAAACTTTGACCGACCAGCGTCAGACCCCGGGATTTTAAACCGGTCTCGTGGGCGATCTCAATCATCGCTTTATAGAAGACGCCGATTTCAAGGACCACACCGATCCCGAGAGCAGTCAAAATGATCCAAAGACCACTTGTCTTGTCGCCTGGAGCATGAAGGATATGCAAGATACCTTCACGAATCGTTTCGTAGGCAAGGATCGCGACGACGAGAATCGCTGCGAGCAGGACAAGGTTAACGAGGCGGCCGAAGCCGTTCGGAAAGCGTTTGGTCGGTGCTTTTTTACTCAAAGCTGATCCGACGTACACGAAAAATTGGTTGGCTGCGTCACCAATCGTATGCATCATTTCCGCAAACATGGCGATGTTCCCGGTCAAGATGTAAGCGACGAATTTTATGATGGCAATAATGGTGTTAACGATGGCAGCAGCGAGAGCGGATTTATTTCCGCGCCTTAACAGCGTAAAAAAATTCGACATGAGGATTCCTCCCTTTAGAGAGCAGAAACGCGGGGGTCACCCGCGTCCAGCTTGGAATGATGGATAAAGTGTCATGCCGCCGTCAGCAAACAAGGTAATACCTGTGACGTAACTTGATTCATCTGAAGCAAGCCATGCGGCGACCGCTGAAATTTCTTCCGGTTTGCCGATGTTGCCCATTGGAATCATGCTTTCGACATCTGCCCGTTGTTTTGGATCCTCAAACTTCTCGGCGTTGATCGGTGTATTGATGGCACCGGGACCAATCGCATTGATACGGATGCCTTTTGGAGCGTATTCCATTGCGAGCGTCTGGGTCATCAGTTTGACGCCACCTTTACTTGCTGCATAGTGTACAAATGTCGGCCATGGAATGATTTCGTGAACACTCGACATGTTGATGATGTTTCCTTTGACGTTGTGTTCAACAAAGTATTTCAGTGCTTCACGGGCACCGAGGAAGGCACCGGTCAAGTTGACATCGATGACTTTCTGCCAGTCTTCGAGTGACATCTCATGCGATGGTGCCGGCATTTCGACACCGGCATTGTTGACGAAGACGTCCAGTTGTCCGAAATGCTCGACTGTTTCTTTGACGAGGTTGATCATATCGTCTTCTTTTGACACATCACCTTGAACGGTAATGGCTTCACCACCGGCTTGCTTGATAGCGTCTGCGATTTTAGTCGCTTCTTCCGGGTGGCTCCGGTAATTGATGACGACACGCATGCCCTCTTCCGCGTAACGGCGAATGATCGCTTCACCGATTCCCATCGAGCCACCTGTAACGATGGCGACTTTTCCTTTTAGACTGTTATACATAAAATCAATTCCTCCTTATTATTGTTTCGTGAATCCAATCATGATGCCACCAACGACGACTAAGATACAGCCGATGATAACAAACGTCATTTCTTTTTTTGTTTTTGCTTCTTTTAAAAGTACAACACCACCGATCGTCGAGATGACGACCCCGGTTTGTGATAATGAGAAGCTGGTCGCAACACCGACTTTAGCTGTTGCAAACAATAAGGCGATGTTCCCGACGGCCCACATCAGACCACCAATCGTATTGCCGGCTGTTTTCTTCGTGAACAGGTTGCCTTTACGAAGTGACAGCAGAAGGGCACTGATGACCATCCCGATTGCTTGCGGTAACACCGCTTCCCAACCGTTGATGTTGAACCAACGGGCGATGACGACATACCCGACATATCCGACCGTCGAGATCAACAGCAGGAGTAACCCTTTTCCGATGTTTTCATCCTGTTTGCTCTTATCTTCTTTATAGGAAGTAAAAGCAGCTCCGGCAACAATCAGGACGAGTGCACTGATGCCGAGGATCAAAGCGGTCCGATTCGACCATTCACCGAAAGCGAGAACACCAAACAAAGAAGTTCCGACAAGTTGCATTCCGGTTGAGATTGGCATCGTTTTTGAGACACCCATCTGTTTGAAGGCTGCGAACTGATTCATTTGTCCGAGCGCCCAAAAAGCACCGGAGAAGAATCCGGCGATCCAAGCCGTTGTCGACAACTCAGGACTGACAAAAAAGAAGGTGATGATGGCGAAAATCAATGCACCAAGTGTCGTTCCGATAATTTGTTGCTCCGTCGAACCACCGATTTTAGAGACGACTAACGGAAGTGTCCCCCACATCAAGGCGGGTACGAGCGCAATTAAGATATCAATCAAGTGTTTCACCTCTTCTGGTTTTGTATCTATCTATTTGAAGATGTACCCGCAGAGCAGGCTTAAAAAACATATTGGATGGAAAGAATGTTATTTGAATATAAAAAAACGTCCTGTTGAAAGGACGTTGTGGCGGTTATTTAAACGGTTCATCGGCAATCCGGACAATCTGACGTCCGATGCGCCGGGCATTCCATAAAGCAATAATAGCAATGGTGAGCGATGCGCCCATTAAATCATAGTGGGCCAAGAAGTAACCGGTATAACTGACCGGTAAACTGACGATCCCGACGAGAGAGCTGGTCCACTGACGAATTTTCAATGATTCCATATTGGCGACCCGAGAAAACTTCTGTTGCTCAAACAGCCGCCATCTTGTTGGTTCACTTAAGGCATCATTGACGAGACGCGGAAAGGCGAGTAATCGTGCCCCATAGGAGCCGGCAATCTGTAAGTAACGGTTTTGATTTTTTCCTTCGTCGTCGAGCCATCTCCGGACCATCGGTTTTGCAAGCTCCAGTAAATTGATTTTCGGTGATAAGATTTGCAGGATCCCAAGAATCGTTGAAGCGGCACGACCGAAAAACGCAAACTCGGCCGGCAGTTGAATCGGTTCGTTTCGAACGAGTAATTCAATATCGGATAATACTTTTTCAATCAACTTCGTATCGACGTTCTCCATGTCACTTTCAAGATAGAAGGTGACCGCTTTTTCAATCGCTTGTCGAATGTTTTGTTTATTGGCATTTGGCAATAAAAAGCGTAAATCTTCGAGTCCGTCGACGATCGCATCATAATCGAGCGTAACAAACGACTGGAGAATGCGTTGAATGGCCCGCATATCATCAGCGGTCGTCGCCCCGATCATTCCGAAATCCAGCAAAACGATTCGACCGTCACTTTGAACGAGCACGTTGCCGGGATGAGGATCGGCATGGAATTTCCCGCCGAACAACAGCTGTTCACCGGCATTTAAAAACAAGTTACGGGCCAGTTCATCCCGATCGATGTTGTGCTTCGCCAAGAAATCGAGATCCGTGATCCGGGTACCTTCGATCCACTCCATGACAAGCACACGGTTCGTACAATGTCCTTCAAAGTAATCCGGAATATAAATGACAGGATTCGTCTCGTACATTTTCTTGAAGTACAGACCGTTTTTTAACTCTGTCCGGTAATTCAATTCATCTCCGATGACGAACACCATCTGACGGTACAGACTCTGTAAATCGGTTGATTTATTGAGGGACGTCCGGCGGAGCATCGCAATGACGAGGCGCATTGCCCGGAAATCGGTTTTGATGATTTGTTCGATATTCGGCCGTTGGACTTTAATGGCCACTTTGCGACCGTTTGATTTGAGGGTCGCACTGTAGACCTCACCAATCGAGGCAGAGGCAATCGGTCGGGGGGAAATATCATCGACGATGTCTTCGATCGTCGTTCCCCAGTCCTCTTCGATGATTTTACGGGATTCGCCGAGTTTGCTTGATGGGACCTTATCCACGAGCTCCGTCAGTTCCATTAAGACAGACGGAGGAAACAGGTCGGCCCGAATCGAGAGAAACTGTCCGAGTTTAATGAGAAGACCTTCGAGACGAAGGGCTTTTTTCTTATAGTCACGCGCAATCGTAATCATAATGCGCTCAAATTCTTCATTATTCGTACCGGGTCGGTTCTTCCGGGTGAATCGATAAATCGTCCAAATGTAACGAGCGAACATCGTTACAATGATGAAAATCCGATAAAGCGCCCAACGTTTCATACGTTCACCTAGCTTCCTCTACAGTTTGTTTCAGTATAGGTTACTTTACCTAAAAACGACACTTACAAACGGTCGAATCGGTGACAGAAAAAATAAGCTTGCCGGAATTGAAAAAGAGCGTATAGTAAGTATTGGAATTTCTATTGAGAAAGGTGAAATGTGCGTATGTCCTGGGACTTATTAAATATCATTGGAACGGTAGCATTTGCGATGAGTGGCGCAATTGTCGCGATGGAAGAAAAGTATGATTTGTTTGGCGTTTGGCTGCTCGCGTTAATCACGGCCTTTGGTGGCGGTGCCATCCGTAATCTCTTGATCGGAGTCCCGGTTTCTGCGCTTTGGTCGCAAGGCGGACTGTTTTTAATTGCGATTTTAGTCGCTTTGTTGATTTTCATTTTACCGCAGTTATTTTTACCACATTGGACACGATGGGGCGTTCTTGCTGATGCACTCGGTTTATCGGCATTTGCGATTCAAGGTGCGTTGATGGCTTCCGCCAAAGGATTGCCGTTATCGGCAACGATTTCTGCAGCCGTCTTGACGGGAGTCGGCGGTGGGGTCATCCGCGACTTACTCGCAGGACGTAAGCCGCTTGTTTTGCATAAAGAAATCTATGCGATGTGGGCCGTCATGGCGGCACTCGTCATCGACCGGTTTGAATTGACGAATCCGCTTCATTTGTTCACATTACTGGGACTGATTACGATTTTACGTATGCTATCCTATTATTATGAATGGAATTTACCAGCACGACGTTTAGGGGGAGAAAAAGAATGAAAATCTTAATCATGATTGGTGCGCTGTCGATGATGATGGCAGTGGCACTCGGGGCGTTTGGCGCTCACGCGCTAAAAGATATGTTGTCCGAGCGGATGCTCGCGAACTGGCAAACCGGTGTCCTTTATCAGATGGTTCACTCGCTTGGCATTTTGGCACTGGGCGGGATGTTATTAAAAGTGTCGATTTCACAATTTTCACTGGCCGGCTGGTTGATGCTCGCCGGGATCGTCTTCTTCTCCGGCAGCCTGTACGTGATGGCGTTGACAGGAGTGACGAAGCTGGGGGCGATTACACCAATTGGTGGTGTCCTGTTCATCGCGGCTTGGATTTTTGTCGCCATCGGGGCGTATAAAGGATTGTAACAGTAAGGATCTACTCGCTTCACGTGACTCGAACAGAGAAACGGATGAAGCGGATAGATCCTTTTTTGATAAACGCAAAAAAACCGGCAAACAGAACATCGTCTGTTCACCGGTACGATATAGAGCGATGGAAGCAAGTGCTTCAGCGCTTTGCAGGTTGTGTTTTATTTAGCTTCGATAATGCTTGCTCATAGCGATCCAGCACACGTTCCGCGACTGGTTTTAGCTCTTTTGAAAGCACAGCGAATTGCAATTCACGCGATCGGGTTGATCGGTTCATAGCATTCCCCATGGTAATTCCTCCTTCAGGTACAAATCTAACAGTTTTTGTGGCCGCAAAGAGTATATTCCCGTAGGGTTTTCCTATGAAACGTGATTTAGCAGATTAAAGTGCGAAATGTGCTTCGAGATCTGCTGACTCCAGACGGTTCCCGATGAAGAACTCACCGAATTCGCCATATTTCGCGCTGACTTCGTCAAACCGCATTTCATAGACGATTTTCTTGAACTGGAGAATATCGTTGGCGAAGAGCGTGACGCCCCATTCCCAATCGTCAAATCCGGTTGATCCGCCGATGATTTGTTGAATCTTGCCGGCATAGCTTCGACCGATCATCCCATGACGATACATCAGCTCTTTCCTTTTCTCCATCGAAAGCGTATACCAGTTATCGCCGTCGCGGCGTGATTTGCTCATCGGATAGAAACAGATATGCTTCGATTTTGGCAGGATCGGATAGAGACGGTCGCGGACATACGGATTTTCGTAGGGATTGCCTTCTCCTGAACCGCGGTACGTTCCAAGTTCGACAACGGACACATACGAATAAGTTGGAATCAAATAGTCGTATAAATCAAGTTTCTGCATTTTGACTTCGACGTCTTGAATGTCTTCCATCGTCGGACGAAGCACCATCAAGACGAGATCCGCTTTTTGACCGATGATTGTATAGAGGGCATGACTGCCTTCTTTTTGTTCTTCGACTTGTGCGAGTTCTGCCAAGAAAGCCTGAAATTCTTGCACCATCTTGCTCCGGACAGAAGCGTCGACTTGTTTCAAACGCGCCCAGTCAATTCGGCGGAAATCATGGAATGTATACCAGCCGTCGAGTGTTTCGGCAGCTTGTTGCGTAACGGTTGGTTCGGATGATTGATGTTGCATAAAAAAACCTCCTGAATCTGTAATAGTAAACGTGTTAATCCATGTTCAATCTTACCATATCTTTTTGTCTTCCCCGTAAGAAAACGGGTTCTATTTTAAGCCGGGACCGACATACAAAAATGGAAAGCGGGGTATGAGTTAAAAGGGTGTGATGAACCGGTTCGCTTTTTGTCTGTACTATATTGAAAAAAATACTGTAATAGTATTCAAAAAGTCAGTCGTAAGAATGAAAAACACACTTTTTTGCAAATTGTTTTAACAACGAAACAGAACTGTGTATAATGAACAATGGAATGGAATAACAACAGAAACCGACACTTATTCGCCACAAAAGGAGCTAATACCATGCAATTATTCGAAATGCTTGAGACAAAAGTCAAAGCCCATCAACCAACGATCGTTTTCCCTGAAGGAATCGATGCCCGTGTTCTTGGTGCAGCTGTACGTTTGAAAAAAGACGGTTTGGTCACACCAATCGTCATCGGACCACGTGCTCAAATCGAAGAGACAGCAGCAACGAATAACATCGACGTTGCGGATCTCGAAACGATTGATCCGGCTTCATATGAAGGAATCGAAGAATTAGTTGCCTCATTCGTCGAGCGTCGTAAAGGAAAAGCAACAGCCGAGCAAGCACGCGCGCTCATTCTTAAAGACGTCAACACGTTCGGTACGATGCTCGTTCATACGGGAAAAGCAGAAGGTCTTGTTTCAGGCGCGATGCACGCAACAGGTGATACGGTTCGTCCAGCACTTCAAATCATCAAAATGCAAGAGGGTTATAAAAAGACATCAGGTGTCTTTATTATGGTACGTGACGACGAGCAATATGTGTTCGCTGACTGTGCGATCAACATTGCACCGGACGCAAACGATTTAGCAGAAAACGCGATCGCTTCTGCGAAAACAGCAAAAACATTCGGTATTGATCCGAAAGTTGCTTTGCTCAGCTTCTCGACAAAAGGTTCAGCAAAATCACCGGAAACAGAACGTGTCGTCGAAGCAACACGTCTTGCAAAAGAACGGGCGCCAGAACTCGCAATCGACGGAGAATTACAATTTGATGCAGCATTCGTCCCGAGTGTCGCGAAATCAAAAGCACCGGAGTCGGATGTTGCCGGTCAAGCGAACGTCTTCATCTTCCCAAGCCTTGAGTCTGGAAACATCGGCTACAAAATCGCACAACGTCTCGGTGGTTTTGAAGCCATCGGACCAATCCTCCAAGGACTTAACAAACCGGTTAACGATCTCTCGCGCGGATGTAACGAAGAAGACGTCTACAAATTGGCAATCATTACGGCAGCACAAGCTGTTGAAGAACGCCAAGCATAAGCCATTTTCGAAAAAGACTTTACTTTTTCAGCGAACTCCGTAAAATGGAACACATCACGCATCAACGAATAAACGTATAGCAACGCTCGTATAATAGTGGGGATTGGCCCACGAGTCTCTACCGGATCGCCGTAACGATCCGACTACGGGTGGTGAGTTACTGCTCTCTTTTTAGCGTACAGTGGCTGCCCCCGGGTAGCGGCTGTGCGTTTTTTTTCGTTCAAAAAGGAGAAATCAGTTATGAAACGTTTGGAAGAAATGATTACACAAGAAGGATTAGTCTTATCGGATCAAGTTTTGAAAGTCGATTCCTTTTTAAACCACCAGGTCGATCCGACTTTAATGTGGGAAATTGCTTATGAGTTCATGGACCGGTTCAAAGATGCCGGAATTACACGGATTTTGACGATTGAAGCAGGCGGAATCGCACCCGCGATGATGACAGCTCTACGCCTTGGTGTCCCGATGGTCTATGCCCGGAAAACGAAGTCGTTGACCTTAAATGAAGGGACGATTTCAGCGGAAGTCTACTCCTTTACGAAACAACAGACGAGTACGATTACCGTCGCGGAAAAGTATTTGCAGGCGGGAGAACGTGTCTTGATTATCGATGATTTTCTGGCGAACGGCGAAGCGGCATTCGGTCTCGCGAAACTTGTCGAACAGGCAGGCGCGGAAGTGGCAGGCTTCGGAATCGTCATTGAAAAATCATTTCAACCGGGTCGTCAAAAGTTACTGGATGCCGGTTTCCGGGTCGAATCGTTGGCACGGATTAAAAAACTGGAAGCCGGACAAGCGACATTTGTTGATCAGGTGACGGTATGAAGACGTTATCGAACGTTAAGGCGGCGAGTCTGGGTTTGCAACACGTGTTGGCGATGTATACCGGAGCGGCGATCGTTCCGTTGATTGTCGGCAACGCGATTGGTTTGTCCGGAGAAGAATTGGCCTATTTGGTTGCGATTGATTTATTTATGTGTGGCGTAGCGACACTGTTGCAGGTTTTTGTGACGAAATATACCGGTGTTGGTTTACCGGTCGTCCTCGGTTGTACGTTCACTGCGGTCGGACCGATGATAGCGATTGGGAGTCTGCAGGGCATTACAGCGATTTACGGTGCTTTGATTGCCAGCGGATTGATTATTTTAGTGATTTCCGGTATCTTCAGTCGGATTGCTGTCTTGTTCCCGCCGGTCGTCCTCGGATCAGTCGTCACGATTATCGGGATCTCGTTGATTCCAGCTGCAATCAATGATATTGGTGGTGGACAAGGAGCAAAAGACTTTGGGGACATACGTTATTTAGGACTCGCCGCGTTAACGATTGTCCTGATTTTGATCTTCAACCGCTATGGAACAGTTTTTTCGAAAGCGGCTGCTGTTTTGATTGCCGTCTTGATCAGCACGTTGATTGCATTCGGTATGGGCATGATTGATTTTAGTCCGGTTGCTGAGGCATCATGGTTCCAGATGGTGACACCGTTTTACTTTGGTGTACCGACGTTCAATGTGACGGCTATCTTGACGATGACGTTGGTCGGGCTTGTTTCAATGGTCGAGTCGACGGGTGTTTTCTTGACGCTTGGGGAAATTACCGATAAGAAGTTGACGGATAAAGATTTGGCACGGGGTTACCGCGCGGAAGGGGCAGCGACGATCATCGGTGGGATTTTCAATAGTTTCCCGTATACGACGTACAGTCAAAACGTTGGTCTCGTTCAATTGACGGGTGTCAAAACACGAAAAGTCATCGTCTTTGCCGGTCTGTTTTTAATTGTGCTTGGCTTCTTACCAAAAGTTGCGACGTTCACGACATTGATTCCGAAACCGGTTCTTGGCGGAGCGATGCTCGTCATGTTCGGAACGGTCGCGGCGAGCGGCATTCGGATTTTATCCCGCGTTGATTTTTCTAAAAATGATCATGTAATCACCGTTGCCTTAGCGCTTGGCGTTGGGCTCGGCATCAGCATGAATCCTGCCATTGTCGCGTCATTACCGGAACAGGTACGGGTTTTAACCGACAGCCCGATTGTCGCCGGATCGTTAACAGCATTGTTATTAAACGGGCTATTCCGTCTGACAAACAAAAAGACGTATACGGAAAAATCGCGTCTCGCCAAAGTTGAATAAGATTTGTAACTTCTAAGAGGGGAGCAGTCCGCTATACTATTTCGTATAGACGGTTGCTCCTTTCATGTTACGTTACATAAATCAGAATATTTCGAGTATCTGTGTTTGAACAAAAATATCACGTGAAAACGTTTACAAAACGGACACAATTTCATTATACTGACAACGTAGCGGTTAGGGGAACTGCTAGGAAACAAACAGAGACGGGAAGGACGTCGTACAGATGAAACAACAGACAGAACTGAATCGGGGATTGGAAGAACGTCACATTACATTGATGTCGCTGGGGGCGGCAATTGGTGTCGGGTTGTTCTTGGGATCGGCCAAGGCGATTCAATTGGCAGGTCCGGGAATACTGATCGGCTACTTAATCGGTGGTCTTATTATCTTCATCATCATGCGAGCACTTGGGGAGCTTGCAGTCCGGGAACCGGTATCCGGCAGTTTTGCCGAGTACGCCCGGAAATATGTCAGTCCGTTAGCCGGATTCCTGACAGGATGGAATTATTGGTTGCTCTGGATTTTCACATGTATGGCTGAAATTACGGCAGTCGGGATTTATATGCAAGAATGGTTCCCGAACTCGCCGACCTGGATGTGGGCACTTGGTGCGCTCATCTTAATGACGAGCATCAATTTCATTGCCGTTAAATTTTATGGGGAATTTGAATTTTGGTTTGCGTTGATTAAAATCGTCGCCATCGTCGCAATGATCATTCTTGGTATGCTAACTATTATCATCGGCTTCGGGAACGACGGTACACCGGTCGGGATTTCAAACCTCTGGTCGAATGGTGGGTTCTTACCAAACGGCTTTGGTGGTGTCTTGCTTGCGATGCAAATGGTCATGTTTGCGTTCTTAGGAATTGAAGTGATTGGGGTCACAGCAGGGGAAGCAAAAAATCCGAAGAAAACGATTCGTAAGGCGGTCAACAACGTCTTCTTGCGGATTCTCGTGTTCTATATCGGAGCATTGTTCGTCATTCTGTCGATTTATCCATGGAATCAAGTCGGTCAGAATAACAGTAGTCCGTTTGTATTATTGTTTGAATCACTTGGTATTCCGGCAGCGGCCGGTATCATCAACTTTGTCGTCTTGACGGCCGCGTTGTCGTCATGTAACTCAGGGATTTTCTCGACGGCACGGATGATGATGAACTTGTCGCAAAACCAGGAAGCGCCAAAACGATTCGCGAAGATTTCAAAAAATGGTGTTCCGGCACTGGCAACGATTCTCTCGGGCGTCGCGTTGTTAGTCGGCGTGGCCTTGAACTACTTCTTGCCGGAAGATGTGTTTGCGATCGTCACAAGTATCGCGACATTCGGAGCCGTCTGGACATGGGCGATGATCTTGATTGCTCAAATGCGGGCACGAAAAGTGCATGGTACGGCTGAATTCGCTGTTCCGTTTTTCCCGATTGCGAACTATCTTGCGTTAGCCGCACTCGCAGGTGTCATCGTCTTGATGGCGTTTGATGCGGATACGCGGATCGCACTTGTCGTTGGACCACTCTGGTACGTGATTTTGATTGCCGTCTATTATGCACGGGGAATGCATAAACAAAAGCGTCAACCACTCGATCAAGCGTCCGGGGAATAATAATAGGAGAGATCAGTTGCGGCTGGTCTCTTTTGTTCTGTTTCAGCGTCAGTTTTGCTACACTGGACACAGATACGTCAGAGGAGGAATAATCATGAAAACGATTCATGTCGATGAGTTACAAGAAAAGCTTGAAGCTGGTGAGGCTTTACACGTTGTGGATGTCCGGGAACAAGACGAATACGATGCTGGTCATATTCCGAATGTCCGCTTTCTGCCGATGTCTGAGATTGGAGAACGATATACAGAGCTGCAGGAAGGTGAAACATATTACCTGATTTGTAAAGCGGGTGGACGAAGCGAGAATGTCGGACGATTCCTTGAACAGTATGGGTATGACGTCGTCAATGTCGAAGGCGGCATGATGAACTGGCAAGGTGATCAAGAAGCGTAAGATCTTCAATCACCGAGATGTCAGATGAACAAAAAGCAAACATATGAATTATATTGATATGTATACGAAGAGCCTGTTCTTTTGGAGTATTTATTGCCGAAAGGATGGGCTTTTCGAGTTGTATACTATTCAAACAGAATAAGTAAGAAATAGTGCTTTAAAATTTTATGAATAGGTAAATAAGACTATTTAAGTAGTATAAATGTTTTATTTATAGTGTTTTCTGATGAAAAAATACATAATTTGAATTAATATGGGTAATAATAACAAATTCAAAAAAATAGGAGGGAAATATGATTAAAATTAAAGATATTACCAAATTGTTAGTGTGTGCGAGTGTTGTAAGTATGGGGCTGGGCAACCATGCTTTAGATGCATCAGCCAGTGAAAGTAGTTACCTCAATAAGATAGTAAAGATGGAGCCTTTAACGAAGAAAGAGGAATTGATGAGCCAAGTAAAAGAACTTGCTAAAAAAGAGAAGAAATCAAATGAATTCATTTTAAAAAGTATGTACTTAGAATTAAAAAAAGATGAAGTAAAAGCACAGCAAGAAAATAAAAAAATGAAAGGAATGGGGGGGAACTCTGTAGGTATTAAACTTGGATCAAGTAAAAAAGGGAATTTTTATTATACGGCTTCCGAGACTGCATATATGAACCACGGTCATGTCGGGTTATTTATGACAAACGATAAAATCGTTGAGTCTGTTCCTAAAAAAGGCGTCAGAATCATTTCAGCATCTAAACGAAAAGTCGATGAAGGGAAAGCAGTCATAAAATCAATTTCAACATCAAAGAAAAAACGCGATGCTGCTATAAAATGGGCAGTAAGTAGAGTGAATAAAGACGACTATTCTTATAACTTTGCAAGCAATAGACATTCGAGTCATACCGGTGATAAAAACTGTTCGAAATTAATCTGGTCTGCCTATAAATTAAAAGCCAAAATAGACTTAGATGTGGACCGTGGTATGGGGGTATATCCTAGAGATGTTCGCGATGCTAAAAACACAAAAGTTGTGAAAAAACTTTAATTTTAAAAAATAGAAGGAGGATACGATGAGAAAAAAAATATATCTTATACTTATACCCGTCCTCATCGTAATGTGTGGAAGTGTCTTTTATTACGCATACGAGTATCTGAAACCTGTACCATATAATATTTCTCAAGACACCATTGAAGAACAAAACTTTATGAAAAAACAAAAAGCTGCTTTATATTTTTCAACGACATCGGATCAAGATGTAGGAGGGGATGGTCTCGGATTAACCGTCTTTATAGACCGTAATAATCAGGCGAAGTCATTTTCTTCTAAAGGATTGGAATTAAATAATTTAGCTGTTTCCCCGCAAAAGGATCTTTTGCTTGTCGATTCAGAAAAAATGAGGTTAATCGGTTCTTCCTACAAGGAATTTAATTTGAAAAAAACACAGTACATGGGAGAACAAGCAGGTTACATTCAAAAAGAAAAGTTATTTTTCTCACTGTTCAATACAGGTTTTAATGAAGATGAAAAATACAGCTATACGATCAGCTTTGGTGACCGGACAGGATTCAAGGAAGAAAGTATCCCGTTTTACATCAACGCTACAGGAATCACACAAGACCGTCTGCTGTTATTGTCCACAAAAAACATTCAAGAAGAAAATTCTCCGATGCTGCTTCAGGAAGTGACGTTTCCTTCGGGAAAAATGAAGCTGAACACTAAGACAAAGCTTGAAGTTGAAGGTGAAAATGAAATAGAAGCATTCTCGTCTATTATGAGCGATGCAGACTACTATTATGTCATTTTAAAAGTTACTGAGTTGGATCATGAAGAGAAAAGCAAACTGGTCATGCAACGCATCGATAAAAACTCATTGAAGCAAAAAACATTTTTGATGGACGCTTATCAGAAGGATGAAAATCTGACAGCCTTGATCCCGTATAACATCAAACATTCCTCTCATCTATACAAAGGGATAGTGTATTACGTGGACGGCCGCGGAAGCGTCATGACGTTCAATACGAAAACGACAGACATCAAAACAAGTTTCCAATTAGAAGAAGCTAATCCGAAAGGTAAGCGACACCATAAAGAAAATTTCTTTGATGGGAACTTTTTATACACGCTGCAGTATGATCAAAAAAGTAAGGATAAATATTTAATTGAAACATATGATTTGTCGAGCGGTAAGAAGACCGAAGAAAGTAAAATAAAAGGATTGTCCGAGATACTGGAATCCAATCAGGCACGTCATGTCTTTTCATATGATTTCCTCATGTTTGATTGAGAGAGGGCAATTCAACGCCTATTCAAATGTTTAACTTACATTAAATAATTTAAAATACACGTACGATTGATAAGTCCACTGAAGAAAGCGCCTTCTAAAAAGGAATTTTCTTCTTTTTTTATTTCCTGTGAAAAAACACACATTCTAGCCGATATAAAGGATAGAACAACGAGTACGTACTCGGGAACAGGAGATCGCTATGAAAGAAAAGAAAAAACGCACGTTAAGCATCAAACAGAAATTGATTATCACTTCTATGCTCTTATTATTGATTCCTTCTCTATTGATTGGCTTTGTTTCTTACAACCAATCAAAACAAAAAATTACAAATGAAATCTTGAAGTCCGCTCACGCGGGTGTCGACCGGATGAATGATGAAGTCATGAATATCGTCGATCCGATGCGACGCGATGTCGCCTTTTTTGCGGACCGGATTGACGGAACACTTTATCAATCAGGGAAACAGAACCTCGACTTAAAAGAAAAAATGACTGAATACTTAGATACCCATCCACAAGCCGCAAACATTTATTATGCGACAGCGAAGGGAGAAATGACGATTTATCCGGAGCAGTCGATGCCGGAAGACTATGATCCACGGGAACGCCCGTGGTACCAGGCAGCAGAAGACGCAGGTGGAAAAGTAGTCATCACAGACCCGTATGTGGATGCAGCATCAGGCAAAATGATGGTGACGTTATCGCAGACGGGCGGAAACGGACGAGGTGTCGTCGCAGTTGACGTCGATGTCGACCGGATCGCGGAGATTGCGAAAAAGATCAAAATCGGAAAAGAAGGATATGTGACAATTTTAGACCGGAATAAAAATTTCGTAACCCATCCGACGCTGAAAGCAGGTGAAACCGCTTCAGGAAACTGGGTGAAACCACTTTTCTCAGGAAAAGAAGGACGTTTCTCTTATATGTTTGAGGATGAAAATAAACAAATGGACTTTATGACCAATAGCTTGACCGGTTGGAAAGTCGCCGGGACATTGTACGATCATGAAATTACGGATGAGACGGCAAGTATTTTGTGGACAACACTCGGTGTCATTGCCGCAACATGCGTGTTGGCAGCGATTCTCTTGTTCTTCATTTTACGTTCCATCATCAGTCCGTTGAGCCGTTTGACAAAGAGTGCTGAACGGATTCAAGAAGGTGATTTGACGGAAGAGGTTGTTGTCGAGTCAAATGATGAAATTGGGAAAGTGGCTGAAAGCTTTAACACCATGATTCTGTCATTACGCGGTATCATCTCAAATCTCGATCAATCAATCGGACAAGTCGCCGCCTCTTCAGAAGAATTAATGGCAAATGCTGCACAAACAACGGCAGCATCTGAACAAATTGCCGGTTCGATTCAAGAGATGGCAGCAGGCGCCGGTCAATCGAAACGTCAATTGGACGGCAATGCCGTATCGCTTCAAGCCATCACGTCAGGTGTCATGCGGATTGCCGAGAGCTCAACGAATGTCTCGGAACTCTCTCGTGCGACTGCTTCAGAGGCAGAAGACGGCACCGCAGCTGTTACTAAAAATGTTGAGCAGATGAAAGCAATCGATGCATCAGTCGAGAATTTTGGTGGAGTGATCCAGTCTCTTGCGCATCGTTCAAATGAAATTGGGAAGATTGTTGATGTCATCAATGGCATTGCCACACAGACGAATTTACTCGCGTTAAATGCAGCGATCGAAGCGGCGCGAGCAGGTGAAAACGGAAAAGGATTTGCGGTCGTTGCCAGTGAGGTGCGTAAGCTTGCTGAACAATCACAGGAATCGACGAAACAAATCTCGCATTTGATTCAAAATATCAAGCAGGAAACGGAACGTTCCGTCACTTTGATGAAAGAAGTATCACATCATACGAAGGCAGGACTCGAAACAACCGAGGACTCGGCTGTCCGATTTAAACAAATTATGTTGCGGACACAAGAAATGACACCGCGAATCGAGGATGTCACAGCGACAGTTGAAGAAATCGCGGCCAACGTACAAGAGGTTTCAGCGTCAGCAACAGAAATCGCTCATATCGCAGATGAAAATTCTGCTGCATCAGAGCGCGTCGCAGCGACAACGGAAGAACAACTTGTTTCAATGGAAGATATCTCGCAATCGGCCAAGACCTTATCGGATATGGCAGAAGAGTTACACGTTCTGGTTTCACGTTTCAAAGTCTGATTCATTAACGATCGTCACGCAGCGTGACGGTCGTTTTTATGTCTGAAATGCTATGGAACCGGACTGTGATTTCATCGATTTTTGCTTGAATCGGAAGGTAATCGGGAAAATATAAACATAGACCAGTATTCCTCATCAGGAGGTGTTGATGATGGCACGACAGACGAAGTTAACAGAGTGGCAACAAGCGGGTTTGATTGATGCAGAGACGGTTGAGCGAATCAAAGACTATGAGGGCCACCGTCAAAAAAAGAAACGCGTTCCGTTATTGTTGATTGTCGGTCTGACATTTGTTGGACTGGCCTTACTCAGCTTTTTGGCTGCCAACTGGCAGGCGATTCCGGTCCTCATTAAAATAGGCTTAGTCTTAGTCATCATGGTCTGTTGCTATGTCTTGGCCGATGTATCAGAACGACGCACGATTTGGAATCCCGTCGCTTTTCGGATTCTTGGACTCATCGCCTTTGCCGGAGCACTCATCGTCACCGTTCAAAGCTTCCATATGTCCATGCAAGGTTCCTTCATCGGTTGGGCAGTCTTTCTCGCTGCACTTGCCCACTTCTTTACGTGGCGCCATCCGGCCTATGCTATTCTCGCCTTCCTCTCAGGGTTGAATATCTTTACCGGAGTGGGCGGATTCGGAAGTGAGTACGCCACGTTTCTCGACTGGACATCGATTGTTTTCGTCGTGATGGTTTCGCTGGCATGGTTCTATTTCAGTCAGTCTTTCCCGTCACTCATTCTCAGTTGGCTGTTCCTCTATCTAGCAGGACTTGAATTATTTGCCCTGATTTCTTACGACGGTGTTTTGTGGCCGATTTGGACCCTGTTCGCCCTTGTACCGCTGTTGCTCGTCGTCAAACAGGATCAGGACCGTCACTTTTTATACCGTCTTTATTTGATTGTCGGCGCCATCAATTCCCTGATTTATTTAACAGTTCGTGCGGAAACAACAGATTCTGTCATTCCTTTAGGAGAAGCAGTCGCATTGGCTGTTTTTGGTCTTGCGATCGGTTATTTGATGTATCACAAATTTCGTCCGCTTCTTTGGATTTTGCCGCTCTGTTTGTTCGGATTCCTTTGGTTTGACGAACAAGCCATCTTGATTGCTGCGCTCGTCGAGATCATTGCCTTTGTCTATTTGATTGAGCAAGAACGCCAAGGTCGTCGCCTGACGATTCCATTCATCTATTTCATTGCGGTTCAACTGACAATCTATTTCATCTATGCCTGGGATCGCCTCGATATGTCGTTATTCTTCCTTGTCGGTGCACTGCTCGTCTTCTTGATTGCCGGTGTCTTGTGGTGGATTCGAAAACGTCGTGAAGGAGGGATTCCGTCATGAAGCGATATCTGTTTCCAGTTCTGCAAATCATTGTTGTCCTCGGTGTGATCCTCAGTTTTTATTCCATTTCCTGGTTCGGTGACAGCTATCGTTTTCGGGCAGAACCGTATGACCCGTTCAGCCCGGTTTACGGCGAATATGTCATGTTGCAGTATCCTGACTTGAAGCCGGCGGATTCCGTCAAAAAAGGAGTGGTCTACGTTACATTTACTGAGGATTCTGATGGTTATGCCAAGATCGACCGCATCTCGAATGAACGCTTTTTCGGTTCAGTTACGGGAGATTATTACGATAAATATGTCACGATTCCCCAATTAGATCAGTATTATGTGGAGCAAGGAACAGGAAAAGGATACGAGGATGCAAAAAAATTGGAAGTCAAAGCCGATGTTTCGCCGTGGGGAACAGTCCGGGCGACTGAATTGTTGGTTCGAAAGTAGTTGAATGAACTCAGAAAAACAACAAAAACCGTTTGGACCTATCACCTTTAAACGTGATGATCCAAGCGGTTTTATGATTACGCCGATTTTTTAACTTTTTCCCAACGCGGTGAATGGAGCAACTCAATCCATTTGCGGACAGCAGAGATTGTGATGACAATAGCCAGTATCCCCATCGTGACAGAAAGAACCGTATTGAGGATGCTGAAGCCGGCAGATGCCGGATTGGCATAGACGTTTGCCACCATCCAGATGTCGGCGAACGTCACCGTCACGAGCAAGTAGACGAGCGGAATGAATGTCGTTAAGGCATACACCTTTTTGTCGGCAATCTTCAGGATGATCGTCGTTCCGATGATTAAGCCGATTGAAGCCATCAATTGATTCGAGACACCGAACAATGCCCAAATCGATCCGATGTCACCGGAGAAGAGCAGATAGCCCCAGAAGAACGTACCGAGTGCACTGGCAAAAATCGCACCGGGAATCCAGTCCACCCGTTTCAACGGTTTGTAGAATTCACCGAAGAAGTCTTGAATCAAGTAACGGGCAACCCGTGTTCCGGCATCAATCGCCGTTAAGATGAAGACGGCTTCGAACAGAATCACGAATTGGAAGAAGAAGCCGGCAATTTCACGGAACCATGGAATCGCTCGGAAGATGAACGTCATTCCGACGGCAAGTGAAACCGCTCCGCCGGTCCGTCCGGCGAGATCTAGGCCGATTTCCCGCGACAATTCATCAAGGTAGACCGTACTCATACCAAGTGTCGCGAACACTTCAGGTGTCGAGTTGATGGCGAAATAATCACCGACTTCAAGAGAAGTCGCGGCAATCAACGCCATGACAGCGACGAGACACTCGACGAGCATCGCACCGAAGGCAACCGGTTTGATATCGCTCCAACGATTGATCATCTTGGGTGTCGTACCGGAACCGACAAAGGCGTGGAAACCGGAAATCGCACCACAGGCAATCGTGATGGAAATGAACGGCCAAACCGGACCGGCAATGATTGGACCACCACCATCCACGAATTTCGTGAAGGCCGGGAAACGGATGTCCGGATTGATGATGAAGACACCGACGATCAAGGCCAGGAAAACACCGATTTTCATGAAGCTGGATAAGTAATCACGCGGTGCAAGCAACAACCAGACCGGCAGTGCCGCAGCAAAGAAAGCATAGATCGGTAAAGCGATTGCCAGTTGACGCGACGATAGGTCGAACCATGTTCCGATGAACGTGTCAGTCAACTGGGGACCGAAACCAATCGCAGCAAGAATCAACAAGAAACCGACGACTGAAGCAAAGGCGAGGTTGCCGCCTTTTCGTAAGTAGATTCCGACACCCATTGCAATCGGAATAGTGGAGAAGACAGCAAATGTTCCCCATGGGTTATGCTCAAGGGCGTGCAGGACCACCATGGATAGTCCGGCCATTGTAATCGTGATGATGAAGAGCATCGCAAGGCCAGCGCAAAAACCGGCGACCGGTCCCAGTTCTTTTTTAGCGACTTCCGATAACGATTGACCGTCTTGACGCATCGAAGCGAACAGGACGACCATATCGTGAACGGCACCACCGATGACGGCTCCAATCAAGAGCCAAAGCAAACCAGGTAAGTAGCCGAACTGAGCAGCGAGGACAGGACCGACGAGCGGACCGGCCGCTGCAATCGCTGCGAAATGGTGACCAAACGATACCCATTTATTCGTCGGTACATAATCTTTTCCATCCGCAAATTTATGGGCCGGTGTTTCCCGGTCCTCTTTGATTTTTAGGACCTTAACGGCCATGAATGTGCCATAAAGACGATAGACGATTAATAAAATACAAATGACAGCAATAACAATCGGGGTAGCGCTCATTCGTTAGACCTCCTCGTAAATTGGTATAAAGAAAGTGTATGCTAAATGAAAACGCTTTCTTTTGTTTTGAGGACAAGTGGTTGTTTTTGAAGGATGACACGTTGGAAAGGGGCGATGAACGGAAAAAAAGGAAGCACTCAGATCCCGAGTGCTTCCTTTAAGATTTTGACATACGTCCGACTGACCGGAACATCAATTTGTTGGATTTTAATCGTATAGGCACCGTTGAACCAAGGTTCGATTGCTTCGATGGCGGCTAAATTGACGAGATAAGACCGGTGGACCCGCAAGAAACGGTGGTCGACTAATTTTTTTTCGAGTTCTTGTAACGTATCATTCGACGAATAGGCGTCAGAGCGAGTGACGATTTTGGTTTTACCGTTTTCCGCTACGATGTAATCGACCTCTCGCGGGGAGAGCAGTTTTAACTGATCCCCGGATTCGACGGCCAATCGTTCAATCCGCGGTGTTTTAAGCACCGGTTTCCGCATAATTTTTTCAATGGCCCGGACAATCCGTGACGGATCATACGGTTTTAAGATGTAATCATACGCATTCAGTTCGAAGGCTTCGAGTGCGTGGGCATCATAAGCCGTCACGAATAAAATCGCAGGCGGATGCGGCATCGATTGTAATCGTTTCGCGACGTCCAGACCACTTCCGTCAGTCAGTTCGACATCTAAAAAAACGAGATCCGGCTGTAATGTCCGAACGAATTGCTCGGCTTCACCGACGTGTCCGGTCTCGGCGATGACTTCGAGTCCAGCTCGGACGACATGATAACGCAGTTCGTCGCGGGCGAGCGGTTCATCTTCAATTAAGATTGTGCGCATGCGGCGCCTCCTTTCCCGTTTCAATCGGCAGATGGATGGTAATGCTTGTACCTTCTCCAGGTTGACTGGTCAATCGGAAAGAACCATTTTCGGCATACAGGCTTTTAATTCGTTCCGCTGTATTGAAAAGAGCGGTTCCGGTACCACTGGATTCAATGACTTCCCGGCCGAGGCGTGCGAGCCGCTCCTCTTCAATCCCCTGTCCATTATCGACGACTTCCAACACCAATTGATCCGCGGTCAACCAGACCGTGACGCCGACGTATCCGGTCTGCCCGGGACGGAACGCATGCTGGAAGGCATTTTCGATTAACGGTTGGAGAACAAAGGGGGGAACGAGTAGTTGTTCCGTGCCTTCCTCTAAATCAATATCAACGAACGGGCGGCTGGGGAACCGGGCAGCTTCAAGCGAGATATAAGCTTCGATATGTTCCAGTTCCTTTTGCAACGGAATTTTCGTCGACCGGGCACCCTGCAGATTGCTGCGGAAAAATGTCGACAGTTCAAGCAGTAACGTGCGAGCTTGTTCGACATCGGTCCGGCACGAAGCATAAATCGTGTTGATGGCATTAAACAAAAAGTGTGGGTGGATTTGTGCTTCAAGGGCGCGGATTTCCGCATCCTTCAGCAACCCTGCCTGTCGCTCCGCATTACCGAGTGCGAGTTGCGTCGAAAATAATTTCGCTAACCCTTCAATCAGTTCGACTTCGACCGCGTCCAGTACATCAGGGTGCGGATAATAGACTTTCAGTGTTCCGACGGTTGTTCCGCCGATTGTCAACGGAGCAATGATTCCGGCTTGAAGCGGACAATCTGATTTCGGACAGCCGATGTCATCGCGGTCGGTGACGAGCCGGAGTTGTCCGTCCATCAAGACATGTTCGGTCGGACGCGTCGTCCATTGACCACCCGCTTGATGATGGTCGCTGCCGACACCAAGATGCGCCAGGATGACGGATTGATCGGTCAAGGAGACCGCGTCCGCACGTGTTTGTTGCAACAGGATGTCCGCGACGGCTTCGGCCGTTTGGATATTCAAGCCGCGTGTTAAGTACGGTAATGTTAAGTCGGCGATATGAAGCGAGCGCTCCGCTTCCCGTGCCCGGACATGTTCTTCCTCCCGCGCCGCTAATCGAATGATCGACAGAAACAGCCAGACGCCAAGAACATTGACAATCGTCATCGGGATGAAGATGAACTGGACGAGTTCGATTGCAGCCGGAAAGGGATTAGACAACAGAAGAATCAGTGACATTTCAAAAATCATTAAAAATCCGGTTAAACAAATCGGGAGCAGCGCACGGCTGCCCAAGCGATCACGCCAATAAGCGCGTAAGCACCCGCTGACACCACCCGCGATTACGGTCGCGAGGGCACAGGCGAAGGCGGTAAAACCACCGAGTGTATACCGGTGGATTCCGACAAGCAGTCCCGTAATCGTGCCGCCGACGGGACCGGCAAGCAAGCCGCTGATGACGACAATCATCGTCCGTGTATTTGCGATGGCAGACGTTCCGTTTACTTCATCAAGCCAGGTATGCGGTAAAAACTTGGCCAAATCGACTTTGACACCGGTGTAGTTGCTGAGTATGCCGTATGTGGCGAAAAATAAAATCAGTAAGCCGAATTGCCAACCGGCTTCCGGTTGTTTCAGCACACGACGTGTTGGTCCCCACTGGGCGAGAATAAACGCTAAAATGATCATGATTCCGAGTCGTTCCAGTAAAAAGGGTATGAGTTCAAACATGACATCCCTCCATTCGTCCTAAGTGTAAACGTTACCGAAAAGGAGAACAACGAAAAAAAACTCCAGCCGACCCGAAGATCGTTTGGAGTTCCATTGCCGTATTATTGAGCGTCTTTATCAAACGTTATCCGAGCAATCGCATCGTGTTGGTGAATCGTTTCCTCATTGCGGCATTCAACGAAGAAGGACGCGATTGGATCCATTTCGTAAAGATCGGCAGCAATTAAGCGCACCATGTCTTCGACGAAACGTGGGTTTTCGTACGCCATTTCTGTGACACGTTTTTCATCCGGACGTTTGAGGACCGGGTGAAGCGGTGCTGAAGCATTTGATTCTGCTGCGTCGAGGAGCTCTTGTTTCCAGTTGAAGTCATCCGCTTCGTCACGTAAAGCAGCTTCCATCGTGACGTAACCACGCTGGTTATGGGCACTGTATTCACTGATTTCTTTTGAACATGGGCAAAGTGTCGTCACATTGATCGTCAAACCGACCGACAATGTGGCTTCGTTTGTTTCGGTGTTGACACTGACGGTTTGCCATACTTCGGCATTCATCAAGCCACTGAGTCCCGTTGCCGGCGCTTTACGTGTGAAGAACCACGGGTAACGGATTGTTAATTGTCCTTCTGTTTGCTCCATCCGCTCAGCGAGATCACGAGCGAATTGAATGAGAGATTCATTTGTGACGACCCAGCCTTCGTTATGGTACTGGTCGAGTTGTTCTGTCAAACGACTCATATTGATCCCTTTACGGTCTTGTACGAGCGAAGTCGACAGTTCAAACGTCGCGATGGTTGCTTGTGTCGTCTCGCCATCTTGAATGACAACCGGATGTTTGACGTTTGAGATCCCTACTGCATCAAGCGCGAATAAGAAATTCTTTGGTGTATTTTGCAGATCGATCATTTTATCTTTTTCAGTCGGTTTTGTTCCTTTAATAGGGGGAACAGAACCAAAAAGCTTGTGACGCTCTTCTTTGGTTGGCAGTGTAATCGGGTAGGTAGACATTCAGATCGGCCCCTTTGTCCTTTTGTAGTAGTGCAAGTAGTAATAACATGACAGGAATGCTAGAGACGAGCAAGTCTGATGATTCCGTGAATGTGCTTCGCGACATATTGTTGCTATGAATTTTATCATGAACTTCTATAAAAACAAAACTGACAAGACTCGGAAGAAACAGTTTGCTTATTCACAAGCATAACTTTCTTGCAATCGGGTATATTATCGTATACTATATGTTCATGTGAACGTGTAAAAGTCGTGTCATTAGAAAGCATATCTCCGTTTGAATTGAAATCAGGAAGGAATGAAGTAGATGGATTGGCAGTTAGTACTTCAGTATGCCTGGGTTGTCCTTGTCTTAATCGCATTAGAAGGACTCCTTTCGGCAGACAACGCGCTCGTATTAGCGGTAATGGTTAAACATTTGCCGGGCGAGCAACAGAAAAAAGCTTTATTTTACGGATTGGCAGGAGCATTTGTGCTTCGATTTGCGGCATTATTCGCAATTTCATTCCTCGTTGATATTTGGCAGATCCAAGCACTTGGTGCTGCTTACCTCCTGATCATGGGACTGCGGCATATTTACAAAACCGTTAAAGCCCGGCGGATTGGGGAGAATCATGGAGCGGAAAACGAACTCGATGCAGAACCTAAATTAGACGAACCGGTTTCTAAAGCCGAGTTTTGGAAAACCGTCGCTAAGATTGAATTCGCTGACCTCGCGTTTGCGGTCGATTCGATTTTGGCAGCCGTCGCACTCGCCGTTGCTCTCCCGAACTGGGGAACCGGTGAAATCGGTGGATTGAATACCGGTCATTTCGTCGTCATCTTGACGGGTGGACTGATGGGCGTCGTCTTGATGCGTTTCGCAGCCCGCGTTTTCGTCAAGTTACTAGCAGAGCGTCCGGGTCTTGAAACGGCAGCCTTTGCCATCGTTGCCTGGGTCGGGGTAAAACTTGCGGTTCTTGCGCTTGAACACCCGAAATACCATGCTTCAATCGAAGGTACAATTTTCGAAGTGTTAAAACTTCCGGAAGGATTCGCGCACAGTACACCGTGGCAAATCTTCTTCTGGACAGTCATGGTGGGTCTCGCACTTTGGGGTTGGTTCTCATCTCCAAAAACGAAATCTAATCCGGATGCCGAAAAGAAAGTCGAAAAAAATCTATAACACCGATTAGGCTCTCCTTCATGGAGAGTCTTTTTTTGTCTGAAAATCAAGAAGATCGGGTAAAAAGAACAATCGGATTCAAGCCTTCAGTCTTTTTCTTTTAGGTAAGCGGCCTTATAATAAACTTACTGAACAAAAAGGGGATTCGTTTTTATGGATATTGGATTAATTACGCAGTATGCGACCGTTGGACTCGTCTTAATCATCTTGCAAGGGCTGTTATCTGCGGATAACGCGATGGTCATGGCTGTCCTCGTTCGTCCGTTACCGGATGAGCAACGGAAAAAAGCTTTGTTTTATGGATTGATCGGAGCCCTTGTCTTACGCTTCGTCGCGATTTTCTTCGCGTCTTACTTGGCGACGGTTTGGGAACTGCAGGCACTTGGAGCGATTTATCTGTTTTATGTCGCCTTCAAAGGGATTGTGGAGGCACGCTCGAATAAACATCAAGTGCCGGACGCGATGGCGTCACAAAAAGCGTCCCCTAATTTTTGGTGGACGGTCGTCAAAGTCGAGTTTTCGGATTTAGCCTTTGCCGTCGATTCGACGCTGGCAGCAGTTGCGATGGCGACTACATTACCGATGATCGGCGGAACGATTGGTGGCTTGAACACCGGACAATTCTGGGTCGTCTTCTTCAGTGGAATCATCGGACTGGTCATCATGCGTTACTTCGCCAGCTGGTTCGTTGTCTTGTTACAGAAACGACCGGGAATCGAAGAAGCCGCCTTTTGGCTTGTCGCCTGGGTTGGCGTGAAGCTTGTCGTCATGACACTGGCGCATCCATCGATTGACGTCTTACCGCATGAATTTCCGGAGAGTACACTCTGGCAATCGATTTTCTGGGTTGTCCTCGCACTGATTTTGGTGTTAGGTTGGTTTAGAAGTGGTACGAAATCAGACAAATAATAAAGAAGAGCGGGCAGGGTCATCATTCCCCTGTCCGTTTTTGAATGAGGAGAGATGACGATGCAAAACGGTAATTTCATTCGGATGTTGACACGGATGCAAAATGTTCCGCGCTGGGACGAGTACGCTCCGCGTTTTCCGGATAATGCGGCGAGTCACAGCTTTCGGGTCGCGTTATTCAGCTTGATGGCGAGTTATATCGAAGAGGAGGCGACCGGCGTCAAACTGGATCGTCTGTCGTTACTCGGAAAAGCTTTGTTTCACGATATGAACGAAGTCATCACAGGACCCATCAAACACCGGACGAAAAAAGAACCGACGCTGCATGCGCATATTCAGGCGATGGAACAACAAGCGAGTGAAAAACTCGTCGCCTTGCTGTCTAAATCGTTGCAACCGGATTTTACGAACTATCTCGTCTTTGCGGAAGATGATTCGCCGGAAGGACAGATGGTCGAGGCGGTGGATACGTTTGATGCGATGTTGTTTGCGAAACGGGAAGCCGACATGACCGGGTCGACGTTCTTTAAAGCCAAAACGGCGGAATTAAAGACGGTGCTTTTAGACCATCCTTTACATGCGATCCGGACGTTGACCCATTCTGTTTTTGCGGAAGATGCGATGTCGCGTTTCATCGATAACGTCCTGATGATGGATACGATCCGGCGCTGGAAAGGCCGTTTTAATACGATTGACGATAATGATGCGACGCATGCGTTCCGTGCTGCATCGCTTGGATTATTCAACGGCTTGATTGAATCGAAGAAGTACGGCGTGGAGATCGATACGGCGGAAGTCGTATCGCGTCTGCTTTGTCATGATTTGGTCGAAGGAACGACAGGCGATGTCCTCGGTCCCGTCAAACATGCCACGCCCGTCACGGCAGCGGCTTTTGAAGCGTATGAGCGGACGGAAGGGGAAGCGTTGATTCATCTGCTTCCGGCATCGATGCAGCGGGAGTTTCACCGGTTTGTCGTCGAAGCCAAAGATGAAACGTATGAAGGACAGATGGTTGATGTCGTCGATAAACTCGATGCGTTGATTAAGATGAACATGGAGCGGAAACTGAACGGCGTCGAATACGAGACGGGTTACCGGGCACAATTAAAGAAAGTCCAAACGGCCTATGAAAATCCATCGGTTGTCTTTTTCCTTGCCTATGTCTTACATGACTTGGATTACGTGACATCTTGAAAGGAGGAAGACGATGACAAACGCCTCACCGATTCAAACGAAACGATTGACGCTCATTTTAATTTTAGGATCACTGGCGGCACTGGGTCCGCTGTCGATTGACATGTATTTACCGGCGTTTCCCGACATGTCGCGCTCGTTTGGCACCAGTGCCTCGTCGATTCAACTGAGCTTAACGGCCTGTATGCTCGGGATGGCACTCGGACAGATTATCGTTGGACCGCTCAGTGACGTACGCGGACGAAAACGCCCTTTATTGATGGCGTTGTTCGCCTATTTGCTCGCCTCACTCGCCTGTGCCTTTGCACCGACGATTGAAGTCTTGATTGCCTTGCGGTTTGTTCAAGGGGCGGCAGGTGCATCGGGGATCGTCATTTCGCGAGCGATTGTCCGCGATTTATTTGAAGGACCCGAACTGACGAAATTTTTTGCGGCGTTGTCGCTCGTCAACGGAACGGCACCGATTTTGGCACCGATCATCGGTGGGCAGATCTTACGGTTCGGAGACTGGCGGGTTGTCTTTTACCTTCTTGCCATTCTCAGTACACTGATGCTGATTGCCGTCGCCTTCCGGTTACCGGAAACACTCCTGGTTCATCATCGGGTGGAGGGGAACTTAAAAACGACGTTCCAGACATTCGGACGGTTGTTATCGGACCGGACGTTCCTCGGGTACGCGTTCGCCCAAGCGTTTGTCATGGGAGCGATGTTCGCCTATATTTCCGGCTCGCCGTTTGTCTTACAAAATATTTATGGCGCCAGTCCACAACAGTTCAGCTTTTTGTTTGGGATCAACGGAATCGGAATCATCATCGCGGCGCAAACTGCGGGACGACTGGCCGGACGGGTCGACAGTGAGAAGATGATGCGGATTGCGTTAACGGTCGTTGCGCTTGCGGGTATCGGTCTCTTCCTTGCCTTGACCTTGTCGAGTTCCTTGATTCTTGTCATGATTCCATTATTCTTTGTCGTCTCGAGTGTCGGGATGATTTCGACGCTTGGTTTCACCTTGGCCATGCAAAATTATGGTTCGACGGCAGGAAGCGCTTCGGCGTTGCTCGGTTTATTGCCGATGCTTGTCGGTTCACTCGTCTCTCCACTTGTAGGTGTGATGGGCGAAGACTCAGCCTTACCGATGGGATTGATCATCATGACGCTTGACTGTTTGGCACTGCTCGTTTACATGTTGCTGATCGTTCGAAAAAAAGGATAAGAAGATCATGATAACGAAGCCGATTTCTTTTGAATCGGCTTTTTTGTTGCGGATACATTCAGATTCCAGAAAAAAGTCAAAAAGGATTCCGTGGATTTTGAAACTATTTCCAAAAAGGGACCGTAAATAAAAGTGAGCTCAGCACGCAGGAAAGGAGCAGGCGGATGAAAAAACGACACTTGTCAGGTACACGGCCGGTACCTGAAATTCGTGATCAACGGACACTTGAAAGTCTGCTGGCACGGCATTATGCGGCACAAAAAAAGTATGACAGGCGGCGCCGCGAAGCGGACAGTCCTCGGGAACGGGAACTGGCCGGATTGTTATATGAAGAAAACCGGTATGCCTATCTTCAAGCTTACCGCCAACTCTACGGATCGAGTCCGTTCGTCGAGGTGACCGAAGATGGACGTTAGTACACTGTATCTTTACGCACTGGCAGCCGCTGCTTGCGGCGTCTTATTGTCCGTTGTTTTTTCTGATTTGATTCCAGGTATCGATCAAATCTTTCATCCGACGTTGATTTTGTCCTTTGTGATCGTGACGTCAGCTTTCGGCTTTGCTTTGGAGCATCTGACCGCAATTGGTTCACTCGTTATTTTGCTGATCAGTGCCGGAATCAGTCTGATTGTCACTTCCTTGTTGCACTTATTTATTTTTGTTCCCTTGGCAAAGGCGGAGCAATCGATCAGTTTTTCAGAACAGACATTAGAAGGACGCAGTGCGATCGTCATCGTCCCGATTCCGGAAGCGGGGTACGGGGAAATTCTCGTCGATGATGTATCAGGGCGAATTGCCAAATCAGCGGTTCTTTTTGAAGGTCCTGCTTTAGAACAAGGTACAAAAGTCATCATTATTGAAATTAAACAAGGCGTGGCGCATGTCATGACCTATCCTATCCAGTGGAAAGAGGAGATGTTTTCATGAATCCTGTTATTATCGTGGCCATCATTGCCGGTGCTCTGATTTTGGCGCTGATTGCCTTATTCGTAACGAAATACCGGACAGTTGGACCGGAAGAAGCTTTAATCGTATCCGGGAGTTACCTCGGAAGCAGTCCAAGTGTCAACACGGATGAATCCGGCAACCGGGTCAAGATCATTCGCGGCGGCGGAGCATTTATCCTACCGGTCTTTCAACAAGCATCACCACTCAGTTTACTGTCGAGCAAACTCGAAGTGACAACGCCCGAAGTCTACACGGAGCAAGGGGTTCCGGTCATGGCGGACGGGACAGCCATCATTAAAATCGGCAGCTCGATTTCTGAAATTGCGACGGCGGCTGAACAATTCCTCGGTAAGTCAAAGGAAGACCGGGAAGGCGAAGCCCGTGAAGTCCTCGAAGGTCACTTGCGTTCGATCCTCGGTTCGATGACGGTCGAAGAAATCTATAAGAACCGCGATAAATTCTCGCAAGAAGTCCAACGTGTCGCGTCTCAGGATTTAGCGAAGATGGGACTGGTCATCGTATCGTTTACGATCAAAGATGTCCGGGATAAAAACGGTTATTTGGAGTCACTCGGGAAACCGCGGATTGCCCAGGTTCGCCGTGATGCGGATATCGCAACGGCCGATGCAGAAAAAGAAACACGGATCAAACGGGCGGAAGCCTCAAAAGATGCCAAAAAGGCAGAGCTCGAACGGGCGACGGAAATTGCGGAAGCGGAAAAAGAAAATCAGCTGAAGATGGCCGATTACCGCCGCGAGCAGGACATCGCGAAAGCGAAAGCCGACCAAGCGTATGATCTCGAAAATGCGCGTGCCCAACAGGAAGTTACGGAACAACAAATGCAGATCAAAATCATCGAACGTCAGAAGCAAATCGAGCTGGAAGAACGTGAGATTCTCCGCCGCGAGAAACAATACGATGCGGAAGTCAAAAAACGGGCGGACGCCGACCGGTACTCGATTGAACAGGCGGCACAAGCCGACCGCGCGAAACAATATGCGGAAGCAGATGCCACGAAATACCGGATTGAAGCGTCCGCGAAAGCCGACGCTGAACGGATTCGTCTCGATGGTCTGGCCAAAGCGGAAGCGGAGCGGGCACAAGGGGAAACCGAAGCCGATATCATCCGTCTGAAAGGTCTTGCAGAAGCCGAAGCGAAAGAAAAAATCGCTCAAGCGTTCGAACAATTTGGACAAGCGGCGATTCTCGATATGGTTGTCCGGATGATGCCGGAATATGCGAAACAAGTTGCGACACCGCTCAGCAACATCGACAAGATCACGGTCGTCGATACAGGAAGCGGGGAAGGTGGCGGAGCAAATCGGGTGACTGGATACGCCACTGACTTGATGGCATCGTTGCAGGAAACACTTAAAGCATCATCCGGCATCGATGTAAAAGACTTGATCGAAAACTTCTCGGGCAAAGGCACGACGAAACCATTGACGGTCAACTTGAACCAAGGGGAACCGGTCGCTTCGGGAACGAAGTCTGAATGAAACCGAACGTTGTCTTGACGATGCTGTTCCTGCTAGTCGTCGTAAATCTCGTCGCCCCGCTTTCGCTACTTTTCCTCGTAGCAATCGCTTCGGCGTTCGGGCTGTATAAAGGTTATACATCAGAGGACGGAATCCAGAACATCTTTAACGTCAAGCGCGTTTCCTATTCGCTTCGTCATCCGCTGACGCGGGCGGAAGCGCTGGCTGCCGGTCTAATCGGTCTGTTGACGATAGATCTTCCCTACTTGTGGAACGGAATCCGGACAGGACTGTCCTTGCAAGACGTCGGCTATTTGTTATTTGAACTAGTGACGTTGCTCTTGTTTGTCTATGTATTGTTCCGCTTTTTGTTGCTCGGGCTTTTTGAACCGGGAACAGAGCGGACACCGTATGCATCGAGACGATAAAACAGTGAAATAACAGATTAAAAAACAAAAAATCCGGATGATCCAACCTTTCCTGATAAAGAAGAGGGGGATCATTCGGATTTTTTAGTACGGATAAAATCAAGCAACTGTCAGGCCGGCAAATCATAGCCGATGACAAGCAGTCCTGGTCCGGTGTGCGAACCGATGGCCGCTCCGGCAATCGTAATCAAGACTTCGCTTGGAGAGAAGTGGGCTTCAATCAATTGTTTTAATTGTTCCGCCCGTTCGAGCGAGTCGCCGTGACCGATGATGATCCGGTGGCCGTCGATGGCGGGACGTGCTTCTTCCATCCATTCGACAATCCGGTTCATGACTTTTTTCTGACCACGGATCTTTTCTTTTGGAATCAGTTTCCCGTCTTCGACCGTCAACAGTGGAAGAATCGACAACAGACCGCCGATGAAGGCACTTGCCCGCGAGACACGCCCGCCGCGCATCAGGTATTCGAGCGATTCGACCGTAAATAAGTGTCGGACGGTACTGATTTTTTGTTCCGTATACGTCTTCGTTTCCTCAAACGAATGCGTTTTTGCATATTCAGCGACGTCTAAGACGAACAGTCCTTGACCGGTCGAAGCAGTTTTCGTGTCGATGATCGCATACGGGACATCGGGATAGGTTTCAGCGAGTTCTGCTGCAAGCATCGTCGCGGTTTGGTAAGTACCGGACAGTTCGCTGGAAAACGCCAGATAGATAAACGGGTCACCTTGTTTAAAGTGCGCCGTAAAGACCTCGACCATCCGTGACACCTCGACTTGGAACGTTTTAGGTGCGGCACCTTCCCGCATTTTGGCGTAGAGTTCGAGCGGCGAAATGGATTCCCCGTCAAAAAACGTATCTTCTCCAATCAACACGCCAAACGGCATGACGGTAAAGTCATAGGCGTTCAATAATTCTTTTGGTGCATCGGCACCACTGTCTGTAATAAAACGTATCATGTTCGTTCTCTCCTTTATTCACCTAGGACTTTTTCATTTCGATCCAACATCCGACCCAGGTTTACACCGAAGCGTTCGTTCTCGATTTCGCTCAAGACGGACGGTGTGAGTGTCGCGCCGAGTTCCATCAAGGAGCGATAGACACGCAAGAGACATGATTCGACCGTTAACGGAAGCTGCAGTAACTCTTCAAGGGAAGCCATCGTTTCCGGGACGACGGTCGGATACACGAATTTAGTTGTTTCTCCTTGTAAGGCGGCAGCGTAAAAATCACGGACAAGTTGCGCTCGGGCACTGCCACTGCCGTTCACGCAGAGATAAATTTGGACAGCGACGCCTCCGCGGACACGTCGTTGTGAGATGCCGGCAAACTTTTTACCGGCAATCGATAAGTCATACGATCCGGGACAATACGAACCAACGACCTCTCCGGCGACGATCGCATCAGTTTCTTCGGCGAACATACGGCGGACAAGAGCAAGCATCGCTTCATATCCGCTGTCGATATCAATCCCGCCGCGTTCCGGAAGAACAAGCGAGACGTTGAGGACGCCGGCATCGAGGACGACGGCAAGGCCGCCGGAATTCCGAATGACCGGCTGGAAACCATGGGCGTGCAAAACGTCAATTCCTTGATCGAGATAAGGAAGACGCGCATCTTGGATTCCGAGGACAACGGTTTCGTGGTGGACCCACGAACGGATGGCTGCACCTTCTGTAGCGACGGAGGCGCATAATGTATCGTCCATCGCAAACGATTGTGTCGCATGAAAGGCGTTTCCGAGTGACGTTTGATCAAAAATACGATAATGTTCTTGTTTTAAGAGTTCGATTCCCATAGGCTCGTTCCTTTTTTTCTGGATTTGCGACATCATTATAGCATAAGGCGATGTAAACTTTCTGTAAGAAGCAAGTGAAGGAACAGGAACAAACCGTTTCAGACCGAAATAGAACGATAGAGAACGAACCATTAAAGGAGAGAGTGTATGTATCAGTCACTGGGGCAACTAAAAGAAACAAAGGTATTTAAGGATCCCGTTCATCGTTACATCTACGTCAGTGACCAATTGATCTGGCAATTGATCGGAACAAAGGAATTTCAACGCTTGCGCCGGATCAAACAACTCGGAACATCGTTTTTGACGTTCCATGGAGCCGAGCACACCCGTTTCCACCATTCACTCGGCGTATATGAGATTACGCGGCAGTTGATTGATGTCTTTAACGGTCGGGCTGATTGGGACGATCAGTCCCGTGAATTGACGCTTGTCGCGGCACTGCTGCATGATGTCGGACACGGACCCTTTTCGCATGCTTTTGAGAACGTCTTTGGCGTCGATCACGAAGAATGGACGGAACGAATCATTTTGGGGGATACAGAAATCAAGCAGGTCCTGGATCAAGTCGGCGAAGGATTTGCGGAAGAAGTGGCATCGATCATCAATAAAACCCACCCGAATCAATTGCTCGTGACGATGATCAGTTCCCAGCTCGATGTCGACCGGATGGATTATCTGTTGCGGGATGCGCACTTTGCCGGTGTCAGTTACGGAAAATTCGATCTTGAGCGGATGCTGCGTGTCCTGCGTCCGGCACCGAATCAGATGGTCGTCAAGCAGTCCGGCATGCACTCGATTGAAGATTACATCATGAGGCGTTATCAGATGTACTGGCAAGTCTACCTGCATCCCGTCACGCGATCGAGTGATTATTTATTAAAAGCGATTCTTGAACGAGCCAAAGAACTGTATACGGGCGATTACGAATTTGCGATTGATCCGGTTCATTTAAGTCCACTCTTTACACAACAGATGTCCTTAAAAAACTATTTGGCACTCGACGAGACAATCGTCTACTTCTATTTCCAACAATGGGCAGAAGAGGAAGACATAGTATTAAGTGATCTAGCCCGTCGGTTCGTCGACCGAAAATTATTTAAATACGTTGATTATCCGGCAGAAAAACGGGCCCGTGTCCATGAGAAACTTTGTATCTTGTTTAAAAAAATCGGACTCAATCCAACGTATTATCTGCTTGAAGACAAGCTCAGCCGCTTACCGTATGACTTATATGGAGATAACGGTGAAATCAGCAAACAACCAATCATGCTCCAGATGAAAAATGGTCAGACGAAAGAGATCTCACAAGTCTCGCCCCTCGTTCAAGCGATTGCCAATTCGCGTCAGACAGATGAAAAGCTGTTTTATCCCCAAGAAATCCTGCACGACTTACGCGAGTTTGCGAATGAGAAGATGCAAATCGATCAATTGTTACTCGGAGAAGAGTCATGAACGACATCATCGCAACTATCTTACAGCGTGCCGGATTAGAACAGGAACCGATTGAACCGTTAAAAGGCGCCACGTCCTCGTATGTGTTCCGGGCGGGGAAGAGTGTTTTTCGGATTCATACAAACGCTGCATGGCTCAAACAGGAACCGGACCTCGTCGCGCACGAGGTTTTTGCGTTGCAGGCGGCAGGTCATCTTGGACCGGATGTTGAGAATTATCAATTGACGCGGGAGGGTGACATTCCGCCGTGGATTCAAATGACGTATCTGCCGGGAACCATTCGACTCGAGCCGCTCGATCGTTCCTATCTCAGACAACTGGCCAAGACGTTAGTGAGGATTCATCAACTGCCGATCCCGGAACGCCGGTATCAGTATGCCCCGTATGCGACGCAACGAATGGTTCCGTCTTGGGCGAAACGAACTGAAATATGGCAAAGAGCCGCAGAAGAACCGCCGGCAATGAGCCGTCAAATTCGATTCATTCATCGTGATTTCCATCCGGTCAATGTGTTATACGGTTCAGAACAACAGTATAACGTAGTCGATTGGATCAATGCCTGTGTGGGTCCGATTGAAGCCGACGTCGCTCATTGCCGATTGAATCTTGCGCTGCTCGAATCGCTCGAGGCAGCAGATCAATTTTTAGCTGAATATATCGAGTTGAGCGGATTGAGCGGATTTTCGTATGATCGAAAATGGGATTTAACGGCCGTTTTTGATTTTGAACCTGAGACCATTGATGTTTATCCCGGTTGGAAAGCATATGGGAAGGCGAACATCAGTCGGGCCAATGTTCGGGAACGGATGGAAAACATTGTATTGAAAGTTTATGAAAATGACGAAAGCGGTTACTAAATGAACTTTACCCCTTGCAGTTCTTCCGAATGTTGATTATTCTAGTACTTGGGAAAGAGATTGAACGTCAGACCTCGTACTTATGTACAACTGATAAAATAAACTATGGATTGAGGGATAGTTCGTGAAATATTTAATCGCAATACTTGGACTTGTCGTCGTGTTTGGCTTGGCATTCCTTGTCAGTAGCAACCGTAAAGGCATCAAATTGAAACCGCTTGCGGTCATGCTAGTGCTTCAGCTTGTTCTTGGATTCATCCTGTTGAATACGTCGTTCGGTTTTATCATCATTAAGGGAATCGCAAAGATCTTTGATAAATTGCTCAGTTATGCAGCAATCGGTATCAACTTCGTCTTCGGTGGATTAGCGAACGAAGGGGCACAACCATTCTTCATCAACGTTCTGTTACCAATCGTTTTCATCTCGGCTTTGATCGGGATTTTACAGTTCACGAAAATTTTACCGCTCCTCATGCGCGGGATCGGCTTAGTCCTTTCAAAAATCAACGGCATGGGACAACTTGAGTCATACAATGCCGTAGCGTCAGCTGCAATCGGTCAGTCAGAAGTTTTCATCACGGTTAAAAAACAAATCGGTAAATTACCGCCCAACCGTCTATATACGTTATGTGCGTCTGCGATGTCGACGGTGTCGATGTCAATCGTCGGAGCGTACATGACAATGGTTGAACCGAAATATGTCGTCACAGCCATCGTCTTGAACCTGTTTGGTGGATTCATGATCGTTTCAATCATCAATCCGTATACGGTTGATCCAAAAGAAGATATTTTGGAAATCGTTGAAGAAAAACAAACGTTCTTCGAAATGCTCGGCGAATACATCCTGGACGGATTCAAAGTTGCGATCATCGTCGGAGCGATGTTGATCGGATACAATGCCTTGATCGGAATGGTCAATGACATCTTCTTGATGGTACTCGGCATCTCATTCCAAGACATCCTCGGTTACATCTTCGCACCGTTCGCCTTCATCATGGGGATTCCATGGGCAGAAGCGGTCAGTGCAGGTAGTATCATGGCAACTAAATTGATCACAAACGAATTCGTCGCGATGCTCAGCTTGCCTGAATACGCAAAAGAATTCTCAGAGCGGACACTCGGAATCGTTTCCGTCTTCTTGATTTCGTTCGCGAACTTCTCTTCAATCGGAATCATTGCTGGTGCTGTCAAAGGACTTGACGATCGTCAAGGAAGTGTCGCAGCAAGCTTTGGTCTGAAGTTACTCTACGGAGCAACACTGGTCAGCGTCTTGACGGCAATCGTCGTCAGTGTGTTACTGTAATTTAAATTGGGGTGACGATCCGGTCGCTCAATCAAAGAAGGACCCGATTTTTAAAATCAGGTCCTTCTTTTTTGTTCTGTAAAATCATTGTTTTAGCCGCGCGAAGCAATCCCGACCCGTTCGTGGTGGAACAAGCCGTCCTTGTAAACTTCGTAGGCGAAGCGGGCGACGTTGATTCGGGGAATCGGACCGGTTTCGTGGGTGAATCGGTTCGATTCGATCAAGACATCCTCAATCGCTTCATCTTCGGTGAGCTGTGTCGGGCAGATGATCGTATAATCGACGTCGGCATCTTTCAGCGTCAGATAGGCTTTGAGATGATCTTCGGCCGCGACAGTCGAACGACGACGGGATTCGCTCGACTGGAACCGGTATTTGCCGGGTTCATCCGAAGCATCAAGAATGCCAGCCGTGCTGACAAAAACGATGCGGTCAATCTGTTGTTCTTTCATTTTTGTGACGAGGTGGGGAATCGCTACCGAAAGAATTTGTTTTTGATCGGTCCCGAGACAGCTGAAGACAGCCGAAGTCCCTTGAACGACGCGTTCGAGATCATCCGCGTCGGTGGCGTCACCCTGGATGACTGTCAGATGGGGATGATCAGGCAAACTGTGTTGCTCAGAACGAAC
Source organism: Caryophanales bacterium (assembly GCA_902363455.1). Classification (GTDB taxonomy): domain Bacteria; phylum Bacillota; class Bacilli; order Exiguobacteriales; family Exiguobacteriaceae; genus Exiguobacterium_A. The sequence goes on from CABJAC010000002.1 coordinate 105,091, forward strand.
GAGTGCGCGCACCTCGTGTCCTTCTTGCAGCAGTAAGTCGAGTAATGGTCGTCCCGTTCTCCCGGTTGCGCCGAGTAAGCTGAATGTGGCCATGATAATTCATCCTTTCTCTGGTAAGTATATGGAACAGGAGGAACGATACGGTAGAATCGTTCCTCCTGAGAAGTGTTTATTTGTCAGCGAACATCACGCCAGCTTGACCATAATCGGTTTTCTCCATCTCTTCGATGAAGACAGTGACGTTTTCTTTTGGAGCATCAACAGATTCGGACACGGCTGCTGTGACTTTTTCGATTAAAGCACGTTTTTGTTCAACGGTGCGTCCGGCTAACATTTTGACTGTAACGTAAGGCATTTCTATTCCTCCTTCTGTTATAAGTTCAACACGCCATCAGTATACCGTACGTCACCCGGGTTGCGTCAAACCGCACATGGAAATCGAAAAAGAAGGGTATAAGACAGGAGTAGACTGTCGTAAGCAAGAAATACTTATATTAACAAATGATGAGGATGAGGTGAAGGCATGGAGATGGAACCTGTGATTCGTAAAAAAATCCATACGCTACTGATTTTTGACCGCGCTTTACCAGAAGATGACACGTATCCCCTGTCAGGAGCAAAAGGTCTCGAGGTGGCGGAAGTGTTGTTCGGACAAAACATTCCGTTTGGACGGCTCGTGACGGACAAGGAACTGGCTGTACTGGTCGGCAACGAGGAAGCCAAACGATACGGGATGTTGACGTTGTTACGTGACGATATCCGTTTTAAGCCGATTTTTCAAAATCGGAAACCAACGCCGGAAATTGAAGAAGAAATTTCGGAGCGTGTTCGGGAGCTGGCCAAACAATTGCGGGCCATCCGCTCAAGATGTTCGTCACTCGAGCGGGTCATCTTGTTTGGACGTGGTGCGCAAACGCTGTATGACCAAGCCTTAGTGCAGTTAGAAGAGCTCAATCCTCCTGCTCACGAAGAGCTGACGTCCCTGGAGTGTCATCGCTTACCGACGATTCGTCGTGTCACACGTGACCAGCTAGAGACGCTGAGACGATAAACGAAGACTTGCGCCGACTGTTGGATGCGGTATGATAGAAGCAACAGCGGTAAAAGGGGACGAGTAAACGATGGAAAAGAAAATTAACTTTAATATCATTTCAGATAACTCAACAGACGGACACGGTGGATTTGGTGTCGGGACGTTAAGCCTAAACAGTATGTCACCGGTCATCATTTCACCGGAAGATGGTGAAGCCTATATCGATATGGGCGCTATGCATGCCAAGGCGGCAATCGAAAAACGGATTAAGTTCACGACGGACAAAGCGGATACACCAAACGGGAAACCGTACTGGATTGTCTGGGTGACGGTCGGTCGGAAACCGGAAGGCTTTTATTACGGCGGCGTCGCAGCGTGTGACCTGTTAGTCGATGTCGAAGCGAGACGCGGCTTTAAGATTTTGGCGGATCACGTCAACAAGATGGACAAATCGTTAAAAGGACGGATCGTCGTCAGTCATATGGATGAGACATCGAAACGATTGTTGCGTGAATTCCTGAAAACACATAAACCGGAGATGTGGGAGAATGCAGAACCGGAATTACATGAAGCATTGGCTTAAAACAAAGGTGCTGACTCAAAAGTAAGTCTCTACAAAGATAAGGGTGGCAGAATGAGAATCTGCCACCCTTATCTTTTTTGAGTCAGCCCCTTTTGATGGATCACGTGCGTAATGTCACGACAATCAGCTCGGGATGATTGAAAATCCGAAATGGAAACAGGCTGTTGCCAAGTCCACGGCTGATGATCATTTTTGTCTGCTCGATGGTATGTTGTCCCGCTGTCAGTTCCGGGAAGAATCCTTGACCCGGTGCATACATGCCGTCGGTCAACGGAAGTCGGATTTGCCCGCCGTGAGCATGCCCGGACAGGACGAGATCCATGTTTCGTTCGGCATACAACGGCAAGTATTCCGGACGGTGTGCCATCAACAGTTGGAAGGCGCGAGTGTCGGCAGTCGACTGGGCTTGATCGAGACTTTGACGGATCCCGTCCGGCTCTTGCAACCCTTCACTCCAGCGGGTCGTCGTCGGATCGTCGATTCCGAGCAACTCAATAAACTGTCCTTCCCGCTCAAGCGGAACGGATGTATTTCGAAGAACCGTTACGCCGAGCTGTTCAAGCTTCGGTAAAATCGTGAAATTACGCCGGACTTCATGATTGCCGGTGACAAAATAGACAGGATAGTCTGCCGTCAATTTTTCCATCAACAGAAGAGCATCTGCCTCACCATCACGTCGTGAGTCAATCAAGTCACCCGTCATTAAAATGAGATCGGGCTGGAGCTTGTCAATTTTTTTCAAAAGATGCTTCTGACGGGAACCAAACGATTTTCCGTGCAAATCGGCAATCTGTAAGATTTTATAGTCGTTAAACGCGGCAGGCAATTTATCCGACTGAACGGTTACTGCCGTCGTGTCGATTTGATTGTTTTCCCGGTACAAAAACCAGCTGCTGAGAGCGAGAATCCCGAGTGGAATGAACCATTTTTTTTTGAGACGCAAGTCCCCACCTCTTTTCTTGTCTTCAGCATACCAAAAAGACCCTGTCTTCCGCATGAGGGAGACAGGGTCTGACTACAGTTACGCTTCTTTTTTCAAATCGTCTGTTGCTTTGGCAGCATCCGGTTCGTTGGAAAGATCCATGAACAGGGCAATGACCATCATCCCGACGACAAAGATGAACGGGAAGGCTGCAAGAACGGCGGCTGCCTGCAAGGCACTGAGCCCACCGGCATACAGGAGAACGGCAGCGATGGACGACTGGATGATTCCCCATGTCAACTTGATGCGCAGACTTGGAAGCAGACTACCACCGGAAGACAACATCCCGAGGACGTAAGTCGCCGAATCGGCAGACGTGATGAAGAACGTCGTAATCAAGAAGACGGCAATGATGCTGAGGAATGTTCCGAGACCACCAAACGTCTCGAACAAAGCAAACATACCGGTTTCAACACCTTTATCGTTGACCGTTGAAATAAGATCAACGTTGTTGAACAATTCATTCCAGATCGCAGACCCACCGAAGACGGAGAACCACAGCAAACCGAAAATCGTTGGCACGAGCATGATACCAAGCACGAACTCACGAATCGTCCGTCCCTTTGAAACACGGGCGATGAACGTTCCGACGAATGGCGACCAGGAAATCCACCACGCCCAGTAGAAGATCGTCCACGCATTAATCCAACCGCGTTCATCCGGATTAAAAGCAGATGCCCGGAAACTCATGACGGGCAGGTTTTGCAAGTAAGCGCCTGTCGTTTGGACAAACAAATCCATGATGAAGCTGAATGGTCCAAGCAATAGGACACCAATCATCAAGAGTGTCGCGAGGACGATGTTGGCGTTACTTAGACGAACGATTCCTTTATCGAGACCGGAAGCAGCACTCATCATATAGAGGACCGATACGACCAAGATGATGATCAATTGCGTCAAGAATGAGTTCGGAATACTATCGACGAGGAAATGAAGCCCCCCGGAAATTTGTTGAGCACCAAGACCAAGTGATGTCGCGACACCAAACGCAGTGGCAACGATGGCGAGTACTTCAACCGTTCCTTTACCTGCTGCTTCGTACTTCGGTTTCATCAGCGAGGCGACCGTGTCGCCGATTGTTGCCGGACGCCCTTTACGGAATGTCGAGTAGGCGATGGCAAGACCAACGATCGCATAAAGCGCCCATGGGTGAAGACCCCAGTGGAAGAACGAGTAGCGCATGGCGAGCGGAGCAGCCTCCGTTGGATCGCTTGTTGCGACCGGTGGTGTGTGGAAGTGGGTCAGTGGTTCCGAGACACCCCAGAACACAAGACCGATTCCCATACCGGCGCTGAATAACATCGCGAACCAGGAAATGAGTCCGTACTCCGGACGATCGGAGTCCTTACCGAGTCGGATCGAACCGAAACGGGAAAAAATTAAGAAAATAGCAATTAATAAAAAGGCACTCATCCCAATGAGGTAAAGCCAGCCGAAGCCGTTTGAGACAAAGTTTTGAGCTTTTCCTGTAACATTACCAAGATTTGCGGCACCAATGAGTGATTCAGGCAAGATTCCCCATATGGTAAAGAGCACACAGAAAATGACAGATACAATAAAGACGTTCGTGATCTTGCTTTTTCGTTTATTTTCCATCGTGATCAACACCTTCTTTCGAATTTTACATGTAGTTTTGTATTCCTTTTAGACAACGACATTAATAATTCCCGCGTTCTTTAAAAACAAAACCTTGTCACGCAAGTTCTTACCGTAACAAACTTTGGAGGTGACTGGCAAATCACAATGGGTAATGACTAAAAGTGGAAGGGCTTCAATTACATTGAGTATTTTCAGTGGGAATCCCTTGATGGCGAGGTTCAGGCTTCCTGTTGTTAAGGGCGAAAATAACAGGAATATTTATTATTTCCCGGTTCTGCTTTTTTGTAACACACATCAACGAAGCAAAATAACAGACGTGCCGAAAAGGGTTTGATATCGTATCAAGTAGTCATCACATCATTAGGAGGAATCAACCATGCATCACGAGCAAACGAAACAACAGATTTTAGAAGCATTTCAGTTCCGCCATGCAACCAAGTCATTTGATCCAACGAAAAAAATAACATCAGAAGATTTTTCATTTATTTTGGAGACGGCACGTCTTTCACCAAGCTCATTTGGCTATGAGCCGTGGAATCTGCTTGTCATTCAAAACGAAGCGCTCCGCAACGACATCCGGGATGTCGCCTGGGGGGCACAAGGTCAATTGCCGACCGCGAGCCACTATGTCATCTTCCTTGCCCGGACAGGTGGACAGATGCAGCCAGACGGGGCGCATGTACAACATATGATGGATGTGCTCGGTTTATCGGACGAAGCAAAAGCGGGTCGGACGAAACGATATGGCTTGTTCCTCGAAGAAGACTTTCAGATTGGTCGCAATGAAAAAGCGATGGCAGATTGGTCAGCAAAACAGGCGTACATTGCGCTCGGAAACATGATGTCGACGGCAGCACAAATCGGGATTGATTCCTGTCCAATCGAAGGATTTGATCAGCAGGCGGTCGAACAACTTTTGGAACAACATGATTTGCTGGATCGATCTGTTTTTGCCGTCCCGGTCATGGTCGCCTTCGGTTATCGGTCGGATGAGCCAAAACGTGAAAAACAACGGCGTTGCCTAGATGAAATCGTCACATTCGTCGACTAAAAAACAGCTGGAAATTTTCGAATTATATAGAAGTTTCTTTCAAAGTCCGGTATACTCGCATTTGTATGATTAAGAAGCGCCGTAAACGCCACTCGCATACGAACAACTTTTGTCTTGATGAAAGAAAGGGGTTCTATCGCAAATGGAACAAAAATTAAAGTTATGGTTCACGGAACACCAAACGGAAGATTACGGTATCACATTCCGTGTCAACCACGTTTATGAGAGCGAACAAACGGAGTTTCAACGCCTAGAGATGGTTGAGACGGACGAGTTCGGTACGATGTTGTTACTTGACGGAATGGTCATGACGACAGATCGAGATGAGTTTGTATATCACGAAATGGTCGCACACGTTCCACTGTTCACACACCCGAATCCAAAATCGGTTCTGGTTGTTGGTGGAGGAGACGGTGGCGTCATCCGCGAAGTGTTAAAACACCCATCAGTCGAAAAGGCTGTTCTTGTCGAAATCGACGGAAAAGTCATCGAATACTCGAAGAAATATCTACCAAACATCGCAGGTGGTCTCGACGACGCACGTGTTGAAGTCATCGTGGGAGACGGCTTCATGCATATCGCAGAAGCAGTCAATGAATATGATGTCATCATGGTTGACTCGACAGAACCTGTTGGTCCTGCCGTTAACCTGTTTACAAAAGGTTTCTACTCAGGAATCTCAAAAGCGTTAAAAGAAGACGGCATCTTCGTCGCACAGTCGGATAACCCATGGTTCACACCAGACTTAATCCGTGATGTCCAACGCGATGTCAAAGAGATCTTCCCGATCACGAAACTCTACATTGCCAACGTTCCGACTTATCCGAGCGGTCTGTGGACATTCACGATTGGATCGAAAAAACATGATCCTCTCGCTGTCGCACCAGAGCGTTTCCACGAGATCGAAACGAAGTACTATACACCGGAACTTCATACAGCAGCATTCGCGCTACCGAAGTTCGTCAAAGATTTAACGATTTAATTGTACGTCAGGAGTGTTCCGTTTTTAGGGGCACTCCTTTCTATGACTGGAGGAATAATGATGCGTTTTGATGAAGCTTATTCAGGTAAAGTGTTTATCGCGAGTCAACCGACTCACGAAGATGCAAAAGGTGTATTGTACGGTATGCCGATGGACTGGACGGTCAGTTTCCGTCCCGGTTCACGGTTTGGTCCAGCCCGGATCCGTGAAGTGTCACTCGGACTCGAAGAATACAGTCCGTATCTTGACGGTGACATTGCGGATGCCAAATTGTTTGATGCCGGTGATATCCCATTGCCATTCGGTAATGCCCAAAAGTCACTCGACATGATCGAAGAATACGTCGATTCGTTGTTGACGGCAGGAAAGTTCCCGCTTGGTATGGGGGGCGAACACCTCGTCACATGGCCGGTCGTCAAAGCCTTTGACAAACATTATGATGATTTTGTTGTCCTGCACTTTGATGCACATACGGACTTACGCGATTCATATGAAGGAGAGCCGTTGTCGCACTCGACACCACTCAAAAAAATCGCAAACTTGATTGGACCGGAAAACTGCTATTCGTTCGGCATTCGTTCAGGGATGAAAGAAGAGTTTGAATGGGCGAAGACGTCCGGTTACAACTTGTTTAAATACGAAATCGTCGAACCGTTAAAAGCCGTTTTACCGAAGCTTGCCGGTAAAAAGGTCTACGTGACGATCGATATCGATGTGCTCGACCCTTCAGCGGCACCCGGAACCGGGACGCAGGAAATCGGCGGCGTGACAACAAAAGAATTACTTGAAGTTGTTCATATGATTGCACGTGCGGATGTCGACGTCATTGGAGCCGATTTGGTTGAGGTCTGTCCGGCGTATGATCAGTCTGACATGACGGCAATCGCGGCTGCCAAAGTCTTACGTGAAATGATGATTGGATTTATCAAGTAAAAACGAAAAGGTCAGATCCGTTTTTCGGGATCTGACCTTTTTGTTGTCAGAGAATCAGTTCATACAAACTGAAGCCGTCGTAGCCGAACAGCAACAGTGCGGATGCACAATAAAATGAACGCGATCATGCGAAAAAAATCATCTCATTTCTTTGGAAAACGCAATGTGTTTTTTCGGACAAAAAAAGCACACTCAAACATTTACAGGTTCGAACCATTACTTTAAGTTTAAGATGTCACCACAAGGGAAATATTTTAAGTGTAAAACGAAATGTTGGTTTGAGAGCGGAATACATCATAATATGAGAGGTGGAAAAAAAGATGAAGAAATTCTTATCTTTTGTCACAGCTACACTATTGTTCGCACTTTTTGTGCTCCCAGTAGGCGCAGCGGATGACGCAATGGTTCGTGTAATTCATGCTTCACCGGATGCTCCAGCAGTGGACATCGCCGTTGATGGCAAAACAGCGGTATCAGGAGCAAAATTCAAAGATGTTACGGATTATCTCACTCTCCCAGCCGGAGAACATAAAGTAGAAGTCTTCGCAGCAGGTACAACAAAAGATCCTGTACTTTCTCAAACACTCAACATTGAAGCCGGGAAATTCTATTCTGTTGCGGCAATCGGTAAATTAGCAGACATCAAACTTGCTGTCATGGAAGATAACGGCAAAGGGGAAGACGGCAAATCAATGGTCCGTGTCGCTCACTTTGCACCAGATGCACCAGCAGTTGACGTCGCTCCAAAAGGTGGAGACCCACTCTTCAGCGATCTTGAATTCTCGAAAGTCTCAGATTACGGCACACTGGATGCCGGCACGTACGATCTTGAAGTACGCCCAGCCGGTGCGACAGATGTCGTCAAAGCATTAGATGGTATCAAACTCGACAGTGGCAAAAACTATACAGCACTTGCAATTGGTTTACTTGAAGGAGAACCAGCATTTGACGTCCTCTTGATTCCAGATGGCGGCGAAATGGCAGCAATGCCGGACACTGGTCTCGGCGGAACAACGGAAAACTCTTCAATGGCAACAACTTGGGCACTCGTAGCACTTGCTGGAGCAGCACTTGTTGGGACAGCCTATGTCGTCCGTCGTAAAGAAAACGCGTAATCTTCTTTTACTCTGTACCGTGATGCTTGCTGGGTGTGGAGGAGCAGAGAAACCGGCTGCTCCGTCCGTACCACAGTCAGAGGAACCGGCATCACCTGTCGTCGAGCAACCGAAGCCAAAATCAACTGAGAAACAGACGGAACCATTTGTTCCGGCACGTTTACGTATTCCGACCATCGACGTGGATACGAAAGTAGAAGTCGTCGGGAAGGATACGAAAGGGCGAATGGACGTACCAAAACAGACGGATCAAGTCGGGTGGTACCAGTATGGGGCGAAAGCCAACCAGACCGGCAATGTCATTTTGGCGGGTCATTTAGATGATGCAGATGGACCGGCAGTTTTTTATGATTTGGCGAAGGTCAAGCAGGGACAGCGGATTGAAGTGAGTTCAAAAACGGGTGAAAAAGTCTCATACGTGGTGACAAACGTGAAGTCTTATCCCGTTGATCAAGCACCTGTCGGATCGATTTTTGGTGCGACACTTGCACAACGTTTAACCTTGATTACTTGTGTCGGAACGTTCACCCAATCGAAAGGGTACGATGAACGATTGGTCGTGACGGCGGAACAGGAGAAATAGCAAAAGGACCGATCCGTAATGGATTGGTCCTCAGACTGAAGACAAAGTAGTGGTTTTTCTCTTGATTGAGAAGAACCGCTTTTTTGTTCGCTTCGAATCGTTTTCCTGGGACAAGCATCGCGCCGCATCGCTTCGCTGCTGGGTCGCTCCTGCTTGTTTTTCCCTAGGAAACGATTACGAGCGAACAAACGCTTTTTCTTTCATACTTCCGGGTATAAAACTAGCATAGACATTCGAAAGAGGAGGACTCATTATGATGGGAAAAAGAGACCAACATCATCGTTCTGAGAACATCACCATCACATTGGAACAATTGGTCCCGCAGGACCATCTCGTTCGAAAAGTGGACCAGGTCATGGACTTTGAATTCATCTATCCTTTAGTAGAGAAACTGTATTGTGAAAATAACGGAAGACCTAGTATCGATCCTGTTCTATTGATTAAGATGGCACTTCTCCAATACCTGTTTGGTATTCCATCGATGCGTCGGACCATCAAGGAGATTGAGACGAACGTCGCGTATCGGTGGTTTCT
>CABJAC010000002.1:114501-322264 GCA_902363455.1 Caryophanales bacterium
GGAATCGGGCTGGATGAGAAAGTGCCACACTTCTCTACTTTCGGAAAAAATTACGTCCGGCGTTTTCAGGACACGGATGTGTTCGAAACCATCTTTTATCGTATCCTCTCACAAGCTGTCGATGCTGGGTTCGTGGACCCTTCGGTCCTATTCATGGATTCCACACACATCAAGGCGAACGCGAACAAACGGAAATTCAAGAAGAAAAAGATTGTCCGTCGCGCTATCCAACAGTATAAAGAAGAACTCGATTTGGAAATCAACGAGGATCGGGTACTTCATGGAAAAAAGCCCTTCACCCCCAAGGAGAGCCGTCTTGAAACAAGGGAAATCAAGGAAAGTACGACAGATCCCGAGAGTGGTTATTACGTGAAGGGGGAACGTGAACGACTATTCGCTTATTCTTGCCATACAGCCTGTGATCGAAATGGCTTCGTACTTGGATTGATCCTCACACCTGGCAATGTACATGATAGTAAAATGCTTGAACCTCTTCTTGAGTCCGTCAGTCATCGTTTTGGTCAGCCATTCGCTGTCGTAGCTGACTCTGCCTACAAGACCATCCAACTCGCACGTCATCTCCTTCAACGAAACATCTTACCGGTTTTTCCTTATACCCGCCCCAGAGGGGTGAAAGGAATGTTCAAAACGAAAGACTTCTATTACGATGAATACTATGACTGTTATTTGTGTCCTAAGAATCAAGTTCTTCGTTATCGGACGACCAATCGAGAGGGCTATCAGGAATACGTCTCTGACCCCACAATCTGTGCGTCGTGCTCTTTTCTTTCAAGATGCACGAAGAGCCAAGAGAATAAAAAAATGATCCTGCGTCATGTCTGGCAGGAAGCAATGGATGAGGTGGAGCATTTACGGCATACTTCCGTGAATCGTGCATTGTATCGAAAACGACAGGAGACAATCGAACGTGTCTTCGCAGATGCAAAAGAAAAGCATGGCATGCGTTGGGCCCGATATCGTGGTCTGAAAAAAACAACGCTACAAGCGATGCTTACTTTTAGTGCCCTGAACCTCAAAAAATTAGCGAACTGGTCATGGGATTCCGGTGGGAATCCTTATTTTTCACATCACTTTATACGACTACATAAGACAAACCCTCATTTCAACGTTGAAATGAGGGTTTGTCTACGATCTGAGGACCGATCCGTAATGGATTGGTCCTTTTGTTTAGTCAAAACGAATTGGAAACAAGACATATTGCTGCTGGAATTATGCGTTGACTTCAGAAGCCGCGACGAGATCCGTTGTTAAGGCAGACAACCCTTGTGTCGTTTGACTGATGCCTTGAATTGTTTGGACGATTTGACTTAAATCATTTTTATTGCGGCCGAACATGTCCAAATAGTTTTCCATCTCTTTTTTAACGGTGTGAATCCCGACTTTCACTTGTTGTAACTCATTGCGAGAAGCGGAGTTCGAGCGCGTAATGTCTTCCATCTGAGATACCAGTTCGTTGATGTTGCCGTTGTTTTTTTGAATTAACGTATTGATGCTGCTGCTGAGTAACTTCGCATTTTCCGCCAAGTTGCGGACTTCGATTGCAACGACGGAGAAACCTTTCCCGTGTTCACCGGCCCGGGCGGCTTCAATCGATGCATTCAAAGCAAGCAAGTTCGTCTGATTCGCGATGTCTTCAATTCCTTGCGTCATCTTGACGATTTCGTCCGACGTCGTTTTCAGTTGCTGAATGCTCGTCAATGACGTGCTGACTTGTTCCGTCGATTGGACGAATTGTTGCTCCATTTTTTCCATCTGTGTTTCATTTTCTGATGTCAATCCGACCAGATTACGGCTTGTTTTTTCCGTTTGATCGGTTTCGGATAAGATTTGTGTCGCGCGACGACTCGTTTCCGAGATCGCACCTTCCGTCTGTTCAACGGTACTTGCGACTTCCTGGCTGACACGAACAACGTCTTGCAACAGACGGCTTCGTGATTCGTTTGCCACACTGACTTCCTGTAAACGGGCGTCTACGTATTGACTCGTCACGATTTGCGCATCGAGATTCATCGCGTGGTTGAGCGCTAAAATGGCATTCGACAACTGCGCCGGATCGTGTTGGAAATGCTCGACGATTTTCGGAATCAACAGTGTATTAAACGCTGCGTAAGAAGCGATGAACCAGGTCACCGGGACGAAGTTGCGGTTATGCGTTTTCCCCATGCGGGTCCGCATCGCCAAGAACTTATCATCCATGTTACCGGTCAATAAACTGCCGAAGTAGTCAGCAAAAACTTTCTTCAGCCGTTCCCGTGTCGAGGAGTTTTGAGCAATCTGGACCATTTCTGGATGCAGAAGCAAATGATCGAGTACTTGCTCGAGGACTTCGTCCAAGACGCTGTTGACGACAGGTGCCATCGCTTTTAAAGTTTGCAAGTGTTCTTCCGTGTAGCCCATGTATTCTAAGCGTCCTGTTAAGCTTGGATCACTTGTTTTCGTAATAAGTCGTTTGTCTGGAAATCCGATTGTCGCCTGATAAGTCGACGTCGATGATTTAGCTTTAAATGGATTGCGCACGATTTGCCCCCGATTTTCTTATAATTAAGATTTTTAGTGTCTTGTTTGTTATCGGCTGTTTCTAGAAATCCGATAATCGTTTTCTATAAAATTTAGTTGTTGCGAATAAAACATTGACCTGAAACAAAAAAACTCACGGTCTTGGACCATGAGTGAAATGACCTCTTCTGAAGTGAAGGGCACATGCTATATGTGTCAGGCAATAATTAGACAGGCTGATCCTCTTGAAAGGCTTTTTTAGCATCGACAATCGTTCGCATCCGGCTTACACACCCTTGAACGAATTGAATGTCGATCGACGTAAAGCGAGTGACAGGTCCTTTGGCTGACTCAGCGCTGAATGTGAAGGTTCCGAGATTCCAAAGTTCGATTTTAAATCGTTTTCCTTTGTTGTCATCGAAGTGTTCTACGAATTCGATTTTCGGTACCATACGAACCCCTCCTTGTTAAACCATTCCCGATTTATCAGAAATAAAAAAGCCAAACTGCGTGTTTCAGGCAGTTTGGCTCAAACTATTTAAGCAGACGGAACGTCGTATCCGATTTCTTCGATGGCGTCAACAAGGCGATCTGTCGCGATGTCTTCGTGTGTCACTGTGACAGTGTTGTCAGCAAGTGAAACCGTTGCATTCGTTACCCCGTCCAATTCATTGAGTGCCGATTCGACACTCGCTTTGCAGTGGTTACATGTCATACCGATGACAGGAATGGTTGTTTCTTTCATGATAGATGTCCTCCTTTAGATAATGGAATACGTTTTAAGCGTAACGCATTTGTGACGACGGAAACAGAGCTGAATGCCATGGCAGCACCTGCGACCCAAGGGGCGAGGAGGCCGAGGCAGGCGATCGGAATCCCGATCGTGTTGTATCCGAGGGCGAAAACCAGATTTTGCCGAATGTTTTTCATCGTCTGTTCACTGAGCCGAATGGCAGTGACGACTTGTTGCAGGTCATGCCCAAGCAGAGTGACGTCTGCCGCTTCGAGTGCGACGTCTGTCCCGCTGCCAAGCGCAATCCCGACATTTGCTGTCGCCAGTGCTGGCGCATCATTGATGCCGTCCCCGACCATGGCGACCCGCCGTCCCGTTGCCTGCAATGCTTTGACGTGGTCGGCTTTTTCAACCGGTAACACATCAGCGAAGACGTGATCTTGTGGAATACCAAGTTCGACTGCCAGCTGGTCCGCGACTTCCTGCCGGTCCCCGGTCAACAGGTAGACTGCTTTTGTTTGTTGCAGCTCTTGAATGACCTGCTTGGTGGTAGGTTTCAGTTCATCCCGGATGGCGTATCCGGCTTTGATTTCCTGATCAACGGCGACATACACGAATGTAGCGCCGGCAGCCGACCAGTCGGGAAGAGGGAGGTTACGTTCCCGCATCATGCGTGCCGATCCGACGATCACGTCACGCCCTAAAATCATGCCGCTGACACCTCGTCCGGCATCAACGGTGAAGCGGTCGATGTCAAAGACGACATCCCGTTCCTCCGTAATCGCATGAGCAAGCGGGTGTTCTGATTTTTTCTCAAGTGCTGCCGCAAAATCAAGTGCTTCCTCCTGACCAAACGTCTTGACGACGACAGGCCGGCCAACTGTCAACGTTCCCGTCTTATCAAAGACAATGGCGTCGACATGCTGTAACGACTCGAGTTGCGCACCACCTTTAAATAACACACCATGTTCGGCACCTTTGCCCGTTCCGACCATGATGGAAGTCGGTGTCGCAAGTCCAAGCGCACACGGACAGGCGATGACAAGCACGGCGATTGCCGGACGAATGGCTTCCGCGAACGAACCGGTCGTCCACCACCAGACTGCTAATGTCAGTAAGGCGATGGCGACGACAATCGGAACGAAGACACCGGAAATCCGGTCGGCCTGCCGCTGAATCGGCGCTTTTTCCGTCTGCGCTTGTTCGACGACGCGGATGATGTTCGCAAGCATTGTCTCCTGACCAACTTTGGTAGCTGCGATCACGAGATGCCCGTTCGTGTTTAATGTGCCTCCTATAACAGTATCGTTGTTCGTTTTATGAACCGGAAGTGGTTCACCGGTCAACATCGATTCGTCGAGATAGGCATCGCCGGATACAATCTGTCCGTCCACCGGGATTTTTTGTCCCGGTTTCACGACGAGCTGCATCCCGGTTTGGATCTGATCCATCGGGACCGTCCGTTCGACGCCTTGTTCCAGGACAACCGCATCGGTCGCCTGTAAGGAAAGAAGACTTTTAATGGCACCTGTCGTTTGTTGTTTAGCACGGTCCTCGAGGACTTTTCCAAGAAGGACAAGTGTGATCAAAACGGCGCTGGTCTCAAAATAGAGATTCGGCATCGCCGGATGGATCAGCATTTCCGCGATTGAATAAAAGTAGGCAGCCGATGTCCCAAGGGCCACGAGGACATCCATATTGGCGCTTCCGCTGCGAAGACTCTTATAGGCTCCGATATAGAATGGAGCACCGATGACGAACTGAACCGGTGTCGCCAGCGTCAATTGGAGCCATGGATTCATCAGGAATGGTAGATGAATCGGACTATTCGGAATGTGTGACACCATACTGAGTAACAACGGCAAGGACAATAGGGCGGCGATCCAAAAGCGGTAGAGCATCCGGCGGTTTTGAACCTGTTCGTGCGGAGCTGTCTTAAGCGTGGCACTGTAGCCGACTTTTTTTATCTTATCGAGGATCGTCTGCTCTTCCATGTCGTCCGGAACCGCAATTCGGGCGGTCTCAAGTGGCAAGTTGACCGTCGCTTCGACACCATCCATCCGATTTAAGACCTTTTCAATCCGTGCGGAGCAGGCAGCACAGGTCATGCCTTCGATGTTGAGTTCAATTGTTTTCGACATCTGAATCCCTCCTTACTTCTTGAGACGAGCGATGACGGCCATCAGTTCATCGACATACACATCCGTTTCCTCGTTACCGGTTGCAGCATCGTGCATACACATCTTGACGTGACGTTCGATGATTTGCAGCTCGACTTGCCGGAGTGCGGCCTGAATCGATGCGGTTTGGGTCAAGATATCGATACAATAGCGGTCTTCCGCGACCATGTTGGCAATGCCGCGGACTTGACCTTCAATCCGTTTTAATCGTTTCGTCAAGGCATCTTGTTCCTCGGAGGAGCGGGGAACAAGCGGATGATCATGCGCCATGAGAAGGCACCTCCTTTTGGTTTCTTTGTCTAGTTCGACTATATCATATAGGTATGGGGGGTACCAGTATAAAGATTCAAGATAAAAACCGCTTCATCCAAAAGGACAAAGCGGTTGTAAGAACTAAGCGATTTACTGGTTTGAGACTTGCGGTTTGACGATTTGTTCGTTCAATGACCGGTTGCTGATGATGTCTTCGGCTTGTGTCGCTCGTTTGATGAAGAACGAGAGCACAAACGCAAGACCGGCGATAAACGTCGAGATGAAGAAGGCATAGTTGATGCCGTCGAGCGTCGCTTGCATGACGATTTGCTGCTTCATGGCAGCAGCAGCCTCGGCAGTCGGTTGACTCGTCATATTTTTTGCGGCTTCCTGCGCGAGTTCTGTCCCGCGTGTTTTCGCATGGGTCGACATGATCGTGACGAGCAGAGCTGTTCCGATGGCACCGGAGACTTGCTGTAACGTATTGTTCATCGCTGTCCCGTGCGGATAGTAACGGGTAGGCAACTGGTTCAGTCCGTTAGTCGAAACCGGCATCATGACCATCGACATCCCGAACATCCGGAGAGAATAAAGGATGATCAAGTGGGTATACGTCGTATCCATCTCAAGCTGACTGAAGTAGTAACTCGTGACGACCGTGATGAATAGTCCGGTAATCGCCAGCGGACGTCCGCCAATCTTATCAAACAGTTTCCCGTTGATCGGCGACATGACAGCCATCAAGATTGCTCCCGGCAGTAACATCAGACCGGCATCGAGCGGAGAGATCCCGCGAATCGTCTGAACGTAGATCGGCAAGAGCAACATTCCGGAGAACATCGCGATTGTCACGACCATCGAGATGACCGACGACAAGGCGAACATCGGATACCGGTAAATTTTAAAGTTGAGCATCGGACGTTCCATTTTCAATTGACGCAGGATAAACGTGACGAGGGCGACAACTCCGATGATCAAGGCCAAGATGACATGGAGACTGTCCCAACCTTTAGAACCGGCAGAACTGAAACCGTACAACAGACCTCCGAATCCAAAGGAAGACAAGACGACCGACGTAAAGTCGAGCTTGGCATTGGACCGTTCTTTGACATCACGGAGTAAAAAGAATCCAATAACAAGCACGATCAAGGCGATTGGCGTAATGAAATGGAACAACATCCGCCAATCGTAATGCTCGATGATCCAGCCGGATAGTGTCGGACCGATAGCCGGTGCGCCCATCATGATGAGACCGAAGAAGCCCATCGCGGTTCCGCGTTTTTCAATCGGGAAACTGACGAGCATGACGTTCATCAAAAGAGGCATCATGATGGCAGATCCGGAAGCCTGAATCATCCGACCGGCAAGCAGGACCGGAAAGGCATCCGCAAAGCCGGCGAGAATTGTCCCGAGTGAGAACAAGGTCATCGCCAGTAAAAACAGGCGGCGGACCGAGAATTTTTGAATCAGGAAAGCGGAAGTCGGGATTAAAATCCCGTTAACGAGCATGAAACCCGTCGACAACCATTGAACGGTCGAGGTTTCAATGTTCAAATCCTTCATGATGGAAGGAAGGGCGATGTTAAGTAACGTGTTGTTTAAAAAAGCAATAAAGGCACCGATCATCAGTACGGCAATGATGCCATAGGGGGGACGAGCGGAAGCAGATTTTTCGTGTTGCATGGGTTTCCTCCTTAATGAACTGGCAGTACACATTTCTATACGGTCGTTCTATCTGTTGTCTATCTTAATCTGATTTAACTTGAATTACAAATATTAATAGCTAAGAAAGATAATTTTATTTTTTGTAAACAAGATGAATCGATAAGAGGGATCGTCTCATATAAAAAAAGCGTCACTCCTTTTGCTTTGTTGAAAACAAAAGGGGTGACGCTTTAATAAAATGCATGTTATTATCCGACGTGTGTCTGCAGGGCATCCATCGTAATGTCGTAATGCGAGGTCGTCCAAACGGCGCGTCCGTCCTGAATAAACAGCACTTGCGGCGACTCATGCCGGACATTGTAATGTTCTGCGATGTGATTCGACAAGGTCCGTGCTTCCTGAACCAACAAGTAAGCAGTCGGAACGGATGTCGTATCAGCATACTTCGTGTACTCGGAAAAACCAGCCGAACTGATCGGGCAGGTCGTACTGTGTTTACAGATGACGAATGTCGTATGTTCTGAAACAAATTGATCAAAGTCGGAAAGCGATTGTAATTTTCTAAGCTGTGTCATTCTATCATCCCCCATAAGTTCGTAAACGGTCACTTAACTTCAGATTCTCCCTGTAATCGACCGGACAGTCAATTAAAACGGGTCCGTCACTCAGGAAAGCTTGCTCGAGACAAGCAGCGAGTGTACCGTGTTCTCCGACACGCAGACCAAGTGCGCCAAAGGCGACAGCGAGTTGCACGAGGTCCGGATTGTCGAATTCGATATAAGGTGCCCGTCCGTAAGCTTGCTGTTGTTTCCATTCGATCAGTCCATACGTCCCGTCGCGCCAGATGATGACGACGATCGGCAACTTCAGCCGAACAGCCGTCTCAAGATCCTGACCGTTCATTAAAAAGGCCCCGTCACCTGACGCACAGAGGACACGCCGGTCCGGATAAAGCAGTTTCGCGGCGATGGCACTTGATAACCCGTACCCCATCGAAGAAAAGCCGTTCGAAATGAACAATTGATTCGGACGTGTCGTTTGAAAATGCCGCCCGAGCCAAACTTTATGCGCGCCGACATCGGAAAAGACCATCCCGTCCGAACCGGTCGCCTGTTCCAGTTCCCGGACGATGCTTTGCGGATGAAGCGGCAGTGCCATCGAGTAGGGTGCCTGAATTTCCTTGCGTAATCGATCACGGTCTTGTTGCCAACCGGACCAGGCACGATTCGGCACGTCTTCGGCAAGTAACCGTAACGTATCCGGCAAAGAACCAATCAAATTGGCGACGACCGGATAATACTGGTCCACCTCATGTTGATTCGTGTCGATATGGAGGACCGGTGTCCGGTTCGGGTTCCATTTCGACGGCGGCAGTTCCGTAATGTCATAACCAATTGCGATGATTAGATCGCTTTGGTCGATGATGCGTTGATTATAATCAGCGTTTGGCAGGCCGATCGTGTGAGCAGCGAGCTCGTGGTCGGACGCAATCGTTCCTTTTCCCATCATCGTCTCGACGACGGGGACACCTAAACGTTCGACGAAGTGACGAAAGGCATCCGTCGCTCCGCTCCGGTTGATGCCAAATCCTGCGATGACAACAGGTTTTGTCGCGTGCTCGATCTGTTGCAAGACAGCACTGTCCTTGACCGAGGTCGGATGCAGATACGTTGGAGCACTATCCACAAGCAAAGGAGTTTTGGCATCGACGTCAGCTTTAGCGATGTCTTCCGGGAAGGAGATGTGGGTCGCGCCCGGTTTTTCGGAAGCAGCTTGAGCAAACGCCTGACGGACGACTTCTGAAATGACTTCACCGGAAGAAATCGATGTACTGGATTTTGTAATCGGTTGATACATCTCAACCAAATCGAACATCTGATGCGAGGCTTTATGTTGCCGCCACGTCGCCCCTTGCCCGGTAATCGCGACGACCGGAGAATGATCCATCGTCGCACTGGCGATACCGGTCATCATATTCGTTGCGCCGGGTCCGAGCGTCGAAAGGCAGACGCCGGGGCGTCCGCTCAATCGGCCGAACATCGAGGCCATGAATGCCGCGTTTGTTTCATGACGTGTCGTCACGAAGGTGATGTCTGATTTACTGATCGCTTCGAGTAACGTAATGTTCTCTTCCCCCGGCACACCGAAAATGTGTGTCACACCTTCTGCTTCGAGACAGTCGACGAACCGTTCAGCGGCGTTCATTGGTTCAGACCGCCGATTGAGACATACTTCGTTTCAAGATAAGCCTCAAGCCCTTCAGAACCGCCTTCACGTCCGACACCGGACTGTTTCATTCCGCCAAACGGCGCTTGAGCCGCCGAAGGAACACCGTCATTCCACCCGACGATTCCATAATCGAGATTTTCGATGGCCCGGAATGCCCGGGCGTAGTTGTTCGTGAAGACGTAAGACGCCAGACCAAACGGCGTCTGATTGGCATAATGAACGGCTTCTTCATCCGAACTAACACGTTGGACGGGGGCGACCGGACCAAACGTCTCTTCGTTCATGATCAGCATCTGTGGAGTGACGTCAGCAAGAACAGTTGCTTCATAATAGTAGACATCCTGATTCTCGTCGGCTTGTCCTGTTCCGCCGGTTACGATCCGTGCACCGGCTGATGTGGCGTCATCGACATGTTTTTTGACTTTGTCGTAGCCGGATTTGTTGATCATCGGACCGATTTTCGTGTCGCTGTCGAGTCCGTTGCCGGTTTTCAGTTTAGCTGTTTCTTGACCTAATTTTTCGACGAAAGCGTCGTAAATCGAATCAGATACATAAATGCGGTTCCCGCAGACACATGTTTGTCCGCCGTTGCGGAACTTCGATTTGATTGTTTCAGCGACAGCAAGATCCAAATCGCAGTCGTCAAACACAAGGATCGGAGCATGCCCGCCAAGTTCGAGGGACATCGCCTTGATCGTCTCGGCACCTTGAGCCATCAATGTCCGACCGACTTCAGTTGAACCGGTGAAGGTGATCTTATCGACGTGGGGATGGGTCGCAAGCGATTCCCCCAATTCTTTTCCGCTGCCGGTCACAGCATTGACGACGCCGTCCGGAATGCCGACTTCCTGACAGAGCTCAAGCAGACGGAGTGCGGTCAACGGAGTGGCCGTTGGTGGTTTTAAGACAAACGTGCAGCCGGCGACGAGTGCAGGTGCCAACTTCCGCGTAATCATTGCCGCCGGGAAATTCCATGGTGTAATCGCAGCGACGACACCGACCGGCTGTTTGATGACATGCAGTCGTTTGTTTGTATCATGTGATGGAATGATCCGACCGTAAGCGCGTTTTCCTTCTTCCGCAAACCATTTGACGAAATTAGCCGCATACTCGACTTCGCCTTCCGACTCGGCGAGGGGTTTCCCCATCTCCAGTGTCATTAGCCGTGCCAATTCATCTTTTTTCTCAAGCATCTTTGCATACAATTTCTCAAGTAAGGCGGCGCGTTCATACACGCTTCGTTTCGACCATTCCGGAAAAGCTTTCCGGGCGGCTTCGACGGCGTCGTTGACGTCTGATTTTGTTCCGTTCGGTACACTACCGACGACTTCCCCGGTCGCCGGATTCTTGACATCGGTTCGCTCGCGTCCCTGATCGAGCCATTGTCCGTTGATTAAAAATTGTCCGTCCATCTTAGAAAATCCCCCTTTTTAATTCGCATTGTTAAGGATATACCCGAAGATTGAAAAAAAGATTCGCTTTTCCAAAAAAGGTTGTGCAAAAGGCTAGAAATTGACCGATAAACAGTGTAGGATAATTCAGTAAATGTAATGTATTTTCATTAGAACAATTGTGTTTGAAAATGAAATTCAACAATTGTGTAAAGTAACGGAATCGACCTCGAATCGTTGACATTCCGACTGGTTTTGATAAGATGAATATAGGGTAATTGCGCAATCGGTTGCGCTTAATTAAAATGAACCGATGATTACTATAAAATATCAAGAATTAGTATAAAAAAACGGACAACAAAGACTGAAATACGAGAGGATTTATCCATAATGACACAAATGATACCGCGTCCGGAAACGGCACAAAAAACACTCACGCGAGCTTGGTGGAAAGAAGCAGTTGCTTATCAAATTTATCCACGCAGCTTTTATGATGCAAACAACGATGGAATCGGCGATATCCCGGGTATCATCGCAAAATTGGATTATCTGAAAGATCTCGGAGTCGATGTGTTATGGATTTGCCCGATGTTCAAATCACCAAACGATGACAACGGATACGACATCAGTGATTATGAAGACATCATGGACGAATTTGGAACGATGGCCGATTTTGATTTATTAATGGAAGAAGCACATAAACGTGATATTAAAGTACTGCTGGATTTAGTCGTCAATCATACGTCGGACGAACACCCGTGGTTCCTCGAATCCCGTTCGTCAAAAGACAACGATAAACGTGACTGGTACATCTGGAAAGATGCAGTCAACGGCGGCGAGCCGAACAACTGGGAAAGCATCTTCGGCGGTTCAGCGTGGGAATACGATGAAAAGACCGAGCAGTACTTCCTGCACGTCTTCTCACGTCGTCAACCCGACTTGAACTGGCGGAATAAAGACATGCGCCAAGCGGTCTACACGATGATTAACTGGTGGCTCGATAAAGGAGTAGACGGTTTCCGGATCGATGCCATCAGCCACATCAACAAGGATCAATCGTATGCCGACTTGCCAAATCCACTCGGTATGCCACACGTCCCTTCATTTGAGATGCACATGAACGTCGAAGGCATCCACGAATATCTCGAAGAATTGAAAAACGAGACGTTCTCCAAATACGACATCATGACAGTCGGTGAAGCGAACGGTGTAACGCCGGAAGAAGCCGATCTTTGGGTCGGAGAAGAAAACGGCAAGATGAACATGGTCTTCCAGTTCGAACACATGGACCTGTGGCGGGCCGACGCGGAAAAAGGTGTCGACGTTGTCAAACTGAAACAAGTTTTGACGAAATGGCAAAAAGGACTTGAAGAAACAGGCTGGAACGCCCTGTATCTTGAAAACCACGATAAAGTCCGCTCCGTCTCGCTTTGGGGTGATGAAGGACAATACTGGAAACAAAGCGCGAAGTCACTTGCGATGATGTATTTCTTCATGCAAGGGACGCCGTTCATCTACCAAGGGCAAGAGATCGGGATGACGAACGTTCAGTTCCCGGACATCTCCGACTACGATGATGTCGCGACGAAAAACATGTACAACATGCAACTGGCATCAGGGAAAACACATGAAGAAATCATGGAAGTCATCTGGAACTCGTCCCGTGATAACTCCCGCACACCGATGCAGTGGACGAATGAACAAAACGGTGGGTTCTCGGAACAGTCGCCATGGTTCGGCGTCAATCCGAACTTCGCGGATATCAACGTCGCGTCCCAGCAAACAGATGAAGACTCGATCTTGAACTTCTACAAACGGATGATTCAGATTCGGAAGATGGAAGAAACGTTGATTTACGGAGAATACGACTTAATCCTTCCTGAGGATACAAAAGTGTATGCTTACACACGAACACTCGGAAATGAACAGTTCCTGATCGTGACGAATCTAAAAGATGAAGTGGCGGAAGTCGATACCGACATCATTCTTCATTCGGATAACGTCATGCTCGCGAACTATGAGACGACGTATCATGAAGGAACAGAATTGACGCTTCAACCGTTCGAAGCACGTCTGTACCGCGTACGCTGAGGAAAAGACTGGATTTGGCAGATGCTGAATCCGGTCTTTTTTATTCCGGCGCGCGGGAAGCAGAAGATGCAGGACATCAGAAAATCGTGTACGCTAGACGGTGAGGTGATAAAAAGTGAAACCAACACGTTATCCGGTGCGGTTGCGACAAGTCACATCGATTCAAGATGAAGCGATGCGAGAATCTGTTGAGCTTGAAACCGATGGCACATTGTTTGAAACGAAGGACGGGTTTGCCCTGAAGTTCATTCAAGAGGACGATCAACCGATTGACACGACCATCAAATGGTCACTCGATCAGGTGGCGTTGAACCGAAAAGGTCCGGTCTCGATGCACCATGTCTTCATACTGGGTCAAAAGACGAAAAGTGGTTATGAGAGCCAGTTTGGTCAGATGGTCATGGAGACGGAAACCGCAACAATCGAAATGACAGAACAACGCATGCAATTCCAGTACGACCTGATGATGAACCATCAGCCGGTCGGCACGTATACGATTGAATTAACTTGGGAACGGAGTGAGACAGATGGCATTTGAACAAACGGTAAAAGAGATGGAACAGATGCTCGAAGAAGATTGGTTCGAGTGGTTGGAAAATGATGAACCGAAATATAACGAATGGCGCGATCAACTTGAGGCACTTGCAGAGCAGGTCATGACGGAATACAACTCGAAAGTCGATTCGGACGCGATTGATTCCTTATTATTAATTAACGAAGACTTACCGGTCTTGTACGGTGAAGATACGGTCATGCTGTATACCGCGTTACTTCATTCACGAAAAGAAGATGATTCGGTCTACGAACGTTATTTGACGATCTTAGGTGCCTTTTCAGAAGAAAATCATCCGGCGATCCGGGAAGTTGAACAGGCCGTGTCGAAAAAAGATTACAAAACAGCATATGCGCGTGCCGTGAAATTACCGCAATCGCTTGGATTAGAATAAGTATGTGCCGGAGCAGTTCCATTCAAAGGATATTTGAACGGGCTGCTTTTTTTGATGTTCATTATGAGGGGGGATCAGCATGAGAACGTTATACCGGATTGTCGTCGGGATTGTCAGACAGGAGGATCAGTTGCTGTTGGTCAAAAATCAGGCGGATGGAGCGGAATCGATCTGGAGTCTTCCGGGTGGTGTGATTGAAGCCGGCGAGACACTGGCGGAAGCTTTAAAACGGGAGATGGCAGAAGAAACCGGACTGTCCGTCGAGACGTTCCAACTGGCATACGTGACAGAAAACTTCATCGAACAGTTTGATGCCCACAGTCTCGTTACCTATTTTGAGTGTACGGTCACGGGAAGTCTGATGCTGAATGATCCCGATGGTGAAGTCGTCGCCTGCCGATGGGTGCCGATCGAACAGCTGGGGGACTATCTCCTGAATCATGATGTGCTTGAGCCGTTGCAGGATTATTTGAATAAAGCATCTAAATCTTATTATTTATATGAACAGATGGTCTGGTAATTTCACAGAATAAAGTCTAAAGCTTTTAAAAAGCGGGCAAGGGATAAAGAGAAACTGTTTCAGAGAGGAAGGAAAACATATGAAAGTCGTTCAAGTCAACGGATACGGCGGTGTCGAGCAACTCGAAGTCGTCGAACGTCCGGTTCCGACACCGCGCGCCGGGGAAGTTCTGATCGAAGTGAAAGCATGCGGCATCAACAACACAGAAATCTGGATGCGGGAAGGCGCCTACGGAACGGATGCCCAATCAGGCTGGAAACCGGAGGGTGTTCAGTTTCCCCGTGTCCCGGGTTCTGACATCAGTGGACGGATCGTGCAAGTCGGAAGCGGGGTCGACGAAGCGCGCAACGGTCAAGACGTCGTCTTGTTTCCGTTCACTTCAAGCGGTCAGCTTGGAACGGAACATATCAGTGAAGACATGTCGTTCATCGGATCAGAGTATGACGGAGGATATGCCGAGTATGTCATTTGGCCGGCAGAACTGTGTTATGCGATGCCGCTTGCCGACTATACGAAAAGTGCTGTTTTCTCCGTCAGTGGATTAACGGCGTGGCATATGAACGAACAAGTGCAACTGCAACCGGGGCAAACGGTTCTCGTCACAGGTGCAAACGGCGGCGTCGGCTCCTTGAATGTCCAGATTGCCGCCCGCGTATTTGGGGCGACCGTCATTGCGGTGGTCGGAGACTTGAAGACGGAAGAGGCACTCAAACGTCTTGGCGCCACACATGTCTTGTCGTACCGCTCGGAACAATTGGTGGACGAGATCATCGCCGTTAACGGTGGACCGATTGACGCTGTTCTTGACGTGGTCGGGGACCCGTTGTTCAAGACGGCACTGACTGTCTTGAAAAATGGCGGGAAGTTCTGCATTTCCGGTTCTGCCGGTGGTCAGCAGACCCACTTGGATTTCCGGACGATGTATTTAAAGCACTTGACGTTTTACGGCTCTGTTCTCGGAACACGTGCTGAATTTGCACGGATGCTTGACGCGATTGCTGCCGGCAAACTGGAACCGGTCATCGATCGGACATTTCCGCTGGAAGAGGCTGCGGCAGCCCAGACGTATTTTAAGGAGACAGGCAAGCTCGGGAAAATCGTATTGATACCGGATCAAAATTAGAAAAAACGTGTTGTTTTCACTCGCCTGAGGAAAGCGAGAGAGAATAACACGTTTTTTGTGTGGTCTTTCATCTAACAGCGCGTCAGAAAAAAACATTAAAATAATGAATGAATAGCCATTCATTATATGCTATACTCATATCAAATAATGGCTTTAGGGGGAAAGGGGCTTGTTTCATGGGGACATTTTTACTGATTAACTGGATTGCCTTCCTGCTCGTCGCAGGTTATGCAGGTTATTTGTTCGTCACGCTTGTCAAAAGTCGGTATGAGGCGATCCGCAGGGGGAAAAAAGCGGAATGGACGCTGACGAACAAAGAACGGCTCAATGCGGTTCTCGTCAACGTATTCGGTCAAAAGAAACTGTTGAAGGATAAGAAAAGCGGTACGATTCACGTCATGATGTTTTATGGATTTTTACTCGTTCAATTTGGAGCGATTGATTTTATCTGGAAAGGACTCGCGGTCGGACAACGTTTTCCGCACGTCCCGCTCGGACCACTGTATCCGATCTTTACATTTTTCCAAGAAATCGTCATGCTCGTCATCTTAGTGGCTGTCGTTTGGGGATTCTACCGCCGCTATGTTGAAAAACTGGTTCGTCTGAAACGGAATTTCATGGCCGGACTGGCGTTGATTTTCATCGGTGGATTAATGGTCGCCGTCCTGTTCGGAAACGGATTTTTCCTGGTTTATGAAAATCATTCGACGTTCGGGGAACCGGTGGCGTCAGCGATTGCGTTTTTATTCAGCTGGGTACCGGAACAAGTGGCGTTTGGTCTGTTTGTGTTCTTCTGGTGGGCACATCTCTTGTTCCTGCTGAGCTTCATGGTCTACATTCCACAAGGAAAACATGCACATTTGATTGCCGGAACCGCCAACGTTTGGCTTGGACGGACATCAAAAGTCGGACGGATTACACCCATCGATTTATCGGTCATGGAAGAAGCGGAAGACGACGAAGCGGAATTCAGTTTTGGTGTCAACCGGATTGAAGATTTTAATCAAAAACAACTCGTTGATCTGTATGCCTGTGTCGAATGCGGTCGCTGCACCAACATGTGTCCGGCGAGCGGAACCGGGAAGATGTTGTCACCGATGGACTTGATCGTTAAATTACGTGATCACCTGAATATGAAGACGGCAGCGATCACCCAAAAATCTCCGTGGGCACCGGCGTTTGCCTTCGAAGGATCACAAGGAAACCAAATCGCGTCACTTGCTGCGGCAGGTCAGATGGATGTTGTGCCGGATTCGTTGATCGGCAACGTCATCACAGAAGAAGAAATTTGGGCCTGTACGACATGCCGAAACTGTGAAGATCAATGTCCGGTCATGAACGAACACGTTGATAAAATCATCGACCTCCGTCGTCACCTTGTGATGATGGAAGGAAAAATGGATCCTGAGATGCAACGGACGATGGCGAACATCGAACGTCAAGGGAATCCGTGGGGGATGAACCGGAAAGAACGCGAAAACTGGCGCAAAACGCGCGAAGAGTTGGTTGTGCCGACTGCAAAAGAAAAGAAAAAAGCCGGCGAAGAGTTCGAATACCTCTTCTGGGTCGGAGCAATGGGCTCATACGACAGCCGCAGCCAAAAAATCGCGATGGCGTTTGCGCGAATCTTAAATGAAGCGGACATCTCGTTTGCGATTCTCGGCAACGATGAGAAAAACTCCGGCGACACACCACGCCGCATCGGGAATGAAGTTCTGTTCCAGGAACTCGCGGAAGCGAACATCAAGTCGTTTGAGAAATACGGCGTCAAAAAAATCGTCACGATTGATCCGCATGCGTACAATACGTTCAAAAATGAGTACCCGGACTTTGGTCTCAGTCCGAATGTCGAAGTGTATCACCATACGGAATTGCTCGCCCGGTTGATTGACGACCAACGGATCAAACCGATCCATGAGGTCAGCGAACGGGTCGTCTATCATGATTCGTGTTACCTTGGTCGCTACAATGATATTTATGATGCACCGCGCTACATCTTAGAGAAGATTCCGGGAATCACGCTTGTCGAAACGGAACGCAACCGGGAAAAAGGTATGTGTTGCGGAGCCGGAGGCGGCATGATGTGGCAGGAGGAGAAAGTTGGGGCACGTGTCAATGTCGCCCGGACCGAGCAGTTGTTGACGGTCCAACCATCCGTCATCGGATCGGCTTGTCCGTACTGCCTCACGATGCTTAGCGATGGGACAAAAGCGAAGGAAGTCGACGAACAAGTCGCGACCTATGACGTCGTTGAACTGCTCGAACGGTCGATTGTCGGAACATCGATGAAGGAAGCGGTAACAAACTAAGTCTGAAAAATAGCTTGAGCAAACGGAACGTCTCCTCTAAGAAAGAGGGGGCGTTTTTTTTAGGTTCCTAATAAGCATAACGTTGTTGTGTACGGTTTAACCGTGGTATGATAAAAGCATTATCTAATGAGAGGGAGGTGAGGATCTTTGGGAAGGCGTTGCTTAAAATCGGTCAGGTCGCGGAGGCCACCGGCTTATCAAAACGGACGATCGACTACTATACATCGCTCGGTTTATTAACAACAGAGCGCACAGCATCCGGCTATCGTTTGTATACGGAAGATGTCATCCAACATATTCAAAAGATTGAGTATTTAAAAACACAACGGCTGTCCCTGCAAGAGATTCTTGCTTTCTTCACCGAGCGTGAAGTCAAAACGGGTGATGCCATTTATCAGGAAGTACAGCAGCTTCAAAACACGGTCACAGGACTCGAACAGCGTCTGATGCAGGCGACGGATTTTGAGAAACAGGAGATTCGGCTTGAATTGTCGCGTCGGTTAACATTGATTGCTTCATTGATTGCTCAGCTGTAACAAAAAAATGGAGGTGACCCCTGTTTAGGGGATTTTGGATACTATATTATTTATCAATTTATTTTTAGTGGTGTTATTGATCGTGTTGACCGCGTTTTTCGTCGGATCAGAGTTTGCGGTCGTGAAGGTACGGATGTCGCGTCTGGATCAAATGATTCAGGAAGGAAACAAAAGTGCCATCTTGGCGAAAAAGATTGCCGGCGACCTGGATTATTATCTGTCTGCCTGTCAGCTTGGAATCACGGTCACGGCGCTTGGTCTTGGGGCACTCGGTGAACCGACCGTCGAAAAAATCTTACACCCGGTATTTGATGAATTTGGTGTGTCAGCTGCCGTCTCGACCTTATTGTCATTCGGGATTGCCTTTATTTCTGTGACGTTTTTACACGTCGTCATCGGAGAATTGGCACCGAAGACACTCGCGATTCAGTATGCGGAAAAAATGACCTTATTGTTTGCCCGTCCATTGTATATTTTCGGGAAAATCATGTACCCGTTCATTTGGTTGCTGAACGGTTCGGCCCGACTGTTCCTTGGATTATTTGGTGTCAAACCGGCTGGACACGAACAAGCCCACTCAGAAGATGAGTTGAAAATCATCATGGCACAAAGTTTCCAAAGCGGTGAAATCAATCAGACGGAACTTGCGCTCATGCAAAACGTCTTTGCGTTTGACGAGCATGTCGTCAAAGATTTGATGGTTCCACGGATGCGGATGGCGACGATCTCAGAACGGTTGTCAAAAGACGAATTGATGGAAATCTTCATGGACAATCCGTTTACGCGTTATCCGGTCACGGAAGAAAATGATAAAGACCGGATCCTTGGCTACATTAACGTCAAAGAGATGTTGACGGACTTCGCAAACGGGAATAACCATCCGGTCACACATTACGTGAAAGATTTACCGGTCGTCTCGGAAGTCACATCGCTCCAAGACACATTGCGTAAAATGAAGAAAACGCGCTCGCACATCGTATTGGTCGTTGACGAATACGGTGGAACAGCCGGAATCGTCGCAATGGAAGACTTGCTCGAAGAAATCGTCGGTGAGATCCGTGACGAGTTTGACACGGATGAAGTCGAAGAAATCCAAGAGTTGCCGAACAATGAGTATCTGATTGCCGGGACCGTACTGCTTGAAGATCTTGAATCCCGATTCGGCTTGACGTTTACGAACGATGAGGACGTTGATACGATCGGCGGTTGGATTCAGATGCACAACATCGATTTACAACCGGGAGAACATATCGATACGGAAGCCTTCTCAGTCGAAGTGATCGAGATGGAAAACTATCAGATCAATCAAATTAAATTATGGTTGCACCCGCTTGAACAAGCGGAATAACCTGTTGCGTCTTTCGCCCTGTGCGGAAGGCGTTTTTTTCGGGAAGACGTCAGTCGGAAATTGAAATTCAAGGCAAATATGTAAAGAATATTTCGGTTGGTAGGGAAACGGTGAAGCGACCGGGAAAGAGGTAACAAGACAAAATAGGGGGTTCATGAGAAGGGAGGTTTCCAGTGCTTGAGCAAATTCCGTTTTTACTCAGCCGTTTAGGCATGTTGGCTTTACTGGCCTTTTTATTATCGCAGTGGCGAACGTCACGGCACCTATTTCGGACTTCTTCGAGACGTGCCCATCACTTAGTGTTGTTAAGCGTGTTTGTCGTGTCCGGCATCTTGATGAATTATGCCGGGATCGGGCTGTCAGCGGACAAGACGATTGACCCGTTGCTTGGACTTGCGGTCTCACCGGATCAATGGATTATCGATACCCGACTGACGATTATCGTGACGAGTGGTCTGCTTGGCGGACCGCTTGTTGGAGGAGTGACCGGCTTGCTCGTAGGCTTTCACCGATTTTGGCTCGGATCGTTTGGTGCGGAATCCGGTTGGATCATCGCCGTTTTAGCAGGATTGTTGAGCGGGTTATACAGTCGACGCTGGCGGATGAAGGATCAGTATGCCTTGCTCCAACCGATCGGGATTGTCTTGAGTGCCGTCATTCTTGATATTGGGATTGCTCTGCTGTTAGCTTCAGATCAAGCGCTTGTCCTAGAATTGACCCGCCAGGCCGTCTTTCCGATGTTGTTCGTCAATGCCGTCGGAATCAGTGTGTTCATCGCGATTCTGCGAGCACAATTGAAGCTTGAGCATGAATTATTTGTCCGCGAGTCGGCGCGTGCGTATCGCCTGCTCGATGCCATCCG
This sequence comes from Caryophanales bacterium, assembly GCA_902363455.1. Lineage (GTDB taxonomy): Bacteria > Bacillota > Bacilli > Exiguobacteriales > Exiguobacteriaceae > Exiguobacterium_A. Next base: position 135,205 of record CABJAC010000002.1, read on the forward strand.
TCCGTTACGTAAACATGGATTGACGGTCGACGTCGCCCGTCAGATCGGCACGACGATTTTGGCTGAGACGAAGATCAACCGTATGGTATTGCTCGGAGCAGACGGGATTCTGGCGGATGTCCGAACGGGATACGATACCGCCGATTTGTTTCAACATCAGACGATTATCGAGTGGGTGGAAGCCGGCGTGGTCCACCGATCGGAGGATCCGCTGACGCACCAAATCGTCTCGTTTCATCCACTGCAGATTGAAGGGAAAAAGGCCGGTATTGTCTGTTGGTTCCCGGCCAACTTGTTTGACGATACGATGGAACAGACGATGGAACAATTGGTCGGTTTGCTTGTCCGAGAACTGGTGCTGTATCAAGACAAGCAACTCGAGCAATCCCCGAACCAAACGATCAAACCGATTTTAAGTATTAATTATCTGCTTGGCATCGTCGATGAAATCCATCAAACGGCGGATCCGGATACACCGGTCAAACATCAGCTGGGTGCATTACGGCAACTCTTGACGACAGCTCGTCGGATGGATCTCTATCCGCTGCGCGAGGAATTGCTGACGCTGAAGTCGTACTTATCGCTTGAAGGGACGCGCCGGCATCATCCGTTGACATCTGTTGCCGTCACGATTGATCTCGACATCGAGACGACCGTCGAAGAACATTTTGTTTTTCCACTCCTTGTGACGCAACTGGTCGATAATGCGTTACGGCATGCTTTTCCCCAAAGCGGACCGAACCACCGGATCGACGTCCGGGCATATCAGGAGGAACGCCATTGGGTGCTAGAAGTAACGGACAATGGAATGGGGTTGTCGGTCGAGTTTTTGAAACGATGGGAACTGGACAAAAAGCTTGAAACGAGTAATCTCTTTTTGTTGCGCCGGGCATTGATGCGGCGATATGGAACCACTGCTCAGTGCACGATCCATTCACGAACCGGGAATGGAACACGGATCAAAATCGTCCTGCCGATGGAAACTGACTGGACCTGACAATCGTTCGATTCTGCCTGCTGGAATCGGACGATTGTTTTTTTTTAGCTGATCCTGGGTAAAAATGAAAGCAAGAGCAGATTGATACAGGAGGATAAGGCGCATGATTACAACAAAAGAAGTCGGGTATTCCGGCGAGCAACCGATCATCGCTTTTACATTGATGAATCGCAGTGGATACAGCGTAGAGCTACTCAATTTAGGCGGGAAAATCACGGCAATCCGCGTTCCGGATCAACAGGGAACGATCGAAAATGTCGTCTTGGCCTTTGATGATATCGAAGAATATTTAGAAGATCCACATCATTTAGGGGCGACGATCGGACGGGTCGGTGGTCGGATTGCCAATGGAGCGTTTGCGCTCGAAGGGATGAATTATATCCTTGAACAAAACGAAGGCGATCATCATCTGCATGGCGGCAGCGTCAACTGGTCCAACCGATTTTTTGATCACGAGATCGAAAATGAAACCTTACATCTATTGTTGACGAGTCCGGATGGTGAAAACGGTTATCCGGGACAACTTGATGTCCGGTTGACGATTGACTGGACCGATGACGACGCGTTGATTTTAACGTACCACGCGACGGCGACGGCTTCGACACCGTTCAGTCCGACGAACCACACGTATTTCAATTTGACGGGAAATGCGAAAACGACGATTGAGCAACACCGTTTGCGGATGGATGCACCATTTTACATTCCGTTAAATGAAGAATCGGTTCCGACGGGTGAGATTTTATCCGTCAACGAGACTGTTTTTGACTTCCGGACAGCGCGTTCTCTGTATGAAGTGACACATGCGAGTGATGAAGCATTACGTCAGGCCGGCAGCGGCGTTGATCACCCGTTCTTATTAAAAGAAGGCGGGGAAATTGTATTGGAAGAGCCGGTCAGCGGCCGGACGCTCCGTGTCGAGACCGATCAACCGGGCGTTGTCGTCTATACGGGTAATCATCTGGCAGGAGACTTTACCATCGCCGGACGTCGCGCAACACCGTATCTTGGCATTTGTCTTGAGACCCAAGGGTTACCGGATGCCATCAATCAGCCGGATTTTCCGTCTGTCGTCTTGCGGGCAGGCGAGGTCTATGAAAAACGGACGACCTTCCAATTTAGTCGGATGCAGTAACGTTTTTTGCTAACATCCTAAGCGAGTATGGTAGGATAAAGCGAGAAGAATCTAACGGAGGCATAGGAAAATGACTAAAATAGCATGGGTGACCGATAGTATGGCCTATTTCAAAAAGGAAGAGGCAGAAGCAATCGGCGTCAATGTCGTACCGATTCAAATTTTGCTCGGTGAGACAGCCTATAACGAAGATACGATTACCGTCGAACGGTTATTCCGGGCGCTTGAGGCAGACAAGAAGCTGGTTGCCAAAACTTCACAACCAATTTTTGGGGAATTCGTCGGGACGTATGAACGATTAAAAGAAGAAGGATATGACTGTGCGATCGCTGTCCACTGTACGAACGGTTTATCGAGTACGGTGCAAAGCTCAGCATCGGCAGCGGAAGCAGCGAGCTTCCCGGTCCATATCATTGATTCCCATACGGCGTTTGAAAACCAACAGGAATTCATCCGTTACGGCATGGAGCTCGAAGCATCAGGCAAGTCGGTCGAAGAAATTACGGCAGCCTTGCATGCACTGGCGAAGAAAACACATTTCTATATGATCGTCGGAAACATGGAGACGATGCGCCGGGGCGGACGTGTCTCGTCCGGTGATTTGTTCCTCGCCAACCTGCTCAGCATCAAACCGATCATCACGACGGACGAATCCGGAAAAATCGTCCCGTTTAAAAAAGCGCGGTCGCTGAAAAAGGCGTACATCGAAATCATTAAACAGGTCGAAGAAGCGATGCGTCAGCATACGTTTTATAAAAACCGGATTTATGTCGCAACGACGATGGCACCAGAGATGGCAGCTGATTTACGGACACAAGTCGCAGCAAAATTCCCGGAACTGACGGTGCTCGACGGGACGTTTGGTCCGGCAATCGGAACACACGCCGGAGCAGAAACAGTCGGCTTGTTCTGGCTGAATGACTAAAAAACAACGAAAAACCAGAAGCGATTCCTTGAGGCAGGGAACCGATTCTGGTTTTTTTTCATGTCGATCAGGCAAGAATGATTCCTAAAAAAGCGGCACCGATCCCGCAGAGGTAACTGAGTCCGAGATACAGCACCAATGTCTTTCGATTTTGATTCTGAACGAGTTGTAACGTTTCCAGCTTAAAGGTCGAAAACGTCGTAAATGAGCCGAGGAATCCGGTCCCGAGCAACAACGTCCAGGTCGAATCGAGGTGGGAGCCGATGACAAGACCGAGTAAAAACGAACCGAGCACATTGATGAGGAATGTCGCCAACGGAAAATCCTGTTTCCACACCGTTTTCATCCACTGGCTTAAGGCGAAGCGGCTGATTGCCCCAAAAAAGGCACCGGTCGCAAGAGCGAGGAGATTCATGAGACCTCCTCCTTTTGAAAGCGGCGTAACCGGCGTGTTCCGAGGAGATAGCCAACGTAAGACAACAATAAACCGCCAAACAAACTGAGACTGATATAGGCGAACGCATAACTGTACACACCAGCCCGCAACAATTCAACCGATTCGACACTGAACGTCGAGAAGGTCGTGAAGGAACCGACAAAACCGGTTCCAAGTGCCGTCATCACGTATTGATGCAGTAAGGTCGTCTTAAATAAAAAATGTGTCGCGTATCCGAGTACGAAGCAACCGATTAAATTGATGCTTAACGTCGCCCACGGGAATGCACCCACCGCAACGTGTCCGATGAGAAGACCAAGACCATACCGGGCAGAGGCACCGAGTATACCGGCGAGCCCGACTAATAGATAGAGCATAGAGAGCCTTCTTTCACTCATTTTGTATTTACCATACGCTTTTCAGAAATCAAGCGTCAAGTCATGAAAATTTTTATGGAGACTAAACGTCATCTCAAAATTGGACGATAAGAAAAGTGTACGAATCCAACAGAAGGAGTTTTGCAGATGGTCTCACCGCTTGAACGATTGAGTACAAAAATACTCTCTCGTCTGATTCCTGTATTGATTACAATTGCCCATCCCTTGATTTTTATTTTTGCACAAATCGGCTATGTCCCGATGAGTGTCTTTTATCAGTTTTTAGCCGGCGGACTGTTATTAACAGTCGCGTTGCTTGCCGGAAATCAGTTTTTTGGTGAAAAGCCGAGCGGGAAATACATTCAAATCGTCTTGACGTACCTCGTTCTTGCGCTGGTGATTGTGACTTTGCCGTCCCAAAGTATCTGGACGATTGCCTATCTCTATCTGGCGATCTCGATCGTCTATCTCATCCCGCACCTGGTCGTGCTGGCGGGTGTACTCGGATTGTTTGAATTGGTTCTCTTTACACTGTTTGGAACGATCGTGTTTACGAATACGTTTGACATGATTGTCGCTTTCGTCATCTACTTGATGGTCTTCTTGGCAGCGACGTTCGTCGCCGTATTTGGGCGAAATGTCATGCAGGAAGTGAAACGGCAACAAGAGAAGGCGGAGCACTATGCAGCAACCTCTCAATTGACACTCAGTCAATCGGCAGCGACCGCGACGGATGTTACGACGTTCGCGGAAGAGATGAGTGAAACGGTCGATACGGCAAAAGCCTCGTTCGAAAAAATTGATCAAGCGATGCAGATGTTAGCGGACAATTCTTCAAAAAATGCTCAGTCCGTCCGACAAATCAAACGGATGAACACCGATAATGTCGAGTTGATGGCAGATGTGGCAACAGCCGTCGATCGGGCACTTGCCCTCAGTTCGTCATCAAAAGTCACGGCAGAGCAAAGTCAGGCTACGATCAGCGAAGCCGGCGAGTCGTTACAACAATTAACCGAAAGCATGGATGAATCGGTCACCGCTTTTGGACAGCTCGCAGGACGCTTCAAGGAGATTGTCAGCATCACCTCGAGTATCAATGCGATTGCGACACAAACCAACCTGTTGAGCTTAAATGCCTCAATCGAAGCGGCACGTGCCGGTGAGTTTGGGAAAGGCTTCACCGTCGTGGCCCAGGAAATCCGGAATCTGTCCGCGCAGACGGCAGCCGCTTCGACGGAAATCAATCAGATCATCGAACGGGTTGACCGTGACGTCATGCATACCGGTAATTCGATTGATGCCAGTACCAACTTACTGCGGGAGCAGGAAGCACGGATGCAACGGAGTCAAACCGCGTTGCAGACGATCGCAACTGATTCGAACGATTCTGTACAAGCGATCAGCGGTGCACAGCAACAATTCGTGACGATCACGAACAGTCTGACGAACATCGCACAGGCAACGGAACAGCTCGACGCCTTCATGGATCTGTTACTGACGAGCAGTGATCAACTGTCCGGATTGACACGGTCACAAGTCGAACAAATCGTTGATTTACAGCAAGCCATCCATACGTTAAATGCTACGGCATTAACACTGCAACAGACAGCCCATGCCTGACACACGTGTACCGATTCTGACGAGTCGGTACACTTTTTTCGTTTGTCGCAAGCGTTGAACGGGAACAACTAGGAGGTACAACAATCAGAGGAGGAAATGACATGAAAGCAGCCTATATTGAACAGTATGGTGGTTCGGAGCAATTTAAAGTGGGGGAACTCGACCGTCCGGGAATTGGAGCCGATGACGTCTTGATTGCGGTGCATGCAGCAAGTGTCAATCCGGTCGATTGGAAGTTGCGTGAAGGATACTTAAAAGAAATGCTCAGTTACGATATGCCGCTCGTCATCGGTTGGGACGTGTCCGGTGTCATCGAAGAAGTCGGGGCGAATGTCACGGACTTGAAGGTCGGCGACGAAGTGTTCAGCCGTCCGGATATCGCCCGTCAAGGAACTTATGCGGAGTATGTCGCAGTCGACGCCCATCTTGTCGTCAAGAAACCGGAAGCGCTGACGTTCGAAGAGGCAGCGTCACTCCCGCTCGTCGCCCACACGGCATGGCAGGTCATGTTTGAAGTGATGGATGCGAAAGCGGGGGACAAAATCTTTATCGGTGCCGGGTCAGGCGGTGTCGGAACAGTCGCGATTCAACTCGCGAAAGCACATGGGCTGCATGTCATCACCTCGACGAGCACAAAAAACGTCGACTGGGTCAAAGCGCTTGGAGCAGACGAAGTCATCGATTACAAACAGGAAGACCCGGCGGATCGTGTCCGGGATCTTGATTTTGTGTTTGATACGATGGGCGGCGACGGACAAGCGAAGTTGTACCACATGCTTAAACCAAACGGAATGCTCGTCTCGATTTCGACACCACCCGACGAAGATCAAGCGAAGGAAGCACAGGCACGCGTCGCCTATGTCTTCATGCAACCGACAGGCGAGCGGCTGCAACATATCGCCCAGGCCGTTGAACGGGGTGAATTAAAACCGGTCGTCGACCGGATCTTTGATTTAGACCAGATTAAAGAAGCGCACGATTACGGCGAAGAAGGTCATGCCAAAGGGAAAATCGTCATTAAAGTGAAGTGAGCAAGAAAACAGAACGGGCTTTTAAGTAGACGAAAGTCAACATCCTTATGAGATACACAGGCAAGACTTCGCTTTCCTCGGGCGAAACGTGAGCCTCCTCGTCGCCTGCGCGACTTGCAGGGTCTCACCGGTTCCGCTTTTCCCGTAGGAGTCTTCGTCTTGCCTGCTTCTCTAGTAATCTCCTGAAAATCACACAAGAAAGCCGATCCCTTCCTTTTTTAAAGAGGAGGATCGGCTTTTTGCACGAAGCTGAATTTAATGGTCTCAATAGACTTGTTCGGATGCCAACAGTCGATCGAGTAACTGTAACGTATCTGGTTGACGGATCAGCATCTGTTGCAGGTGTGGTAATTCTGCCTGCAGAAATTCCCGGTAGAGGCGAGCCGCTTCGGCATGCGTGGCCGGAACGAGGACCGCATAAATCGCTTCCAGGCGCAGGCGTGGAGCGTCCGGTAAATAATCAGGAATCGTCTTTAAACCGAGTTGGGCCCGATCGGGGACGTAACGGTGTAGCAACACTTTGGCGAATTTCGTCAAGGCACTCCGCAACATTTCAACCGCCCATAAGGCATTACCGCGTCCGGCCGCTTTTTGGTACTGGAATAGGAACCAGATCGCATCAATCGCTTCGTCTTCTGCTTCTTGTGTACTCAGTGCCAAAGAAGACGTGTCGGTATAGCGCTCGAGTTGTCCGGCCGGATCGTACAGAACACGGATCGTATCGTGGTGATTCAAGGAATCGAGTGTCACCGTAAACAAATCAATATGTAATAGATCGTCATAGACGGCAATCAACTGCGGGGCGACGATGAAGATGTCGTCTTTCCAAATGATGGGGCGGTAAGCAGACAGATGATCCATCCGGCGTGTCAAAAAATCGGGCATTGTGTCACCGGCGACCAGGCAATAGAGGTCAATATCTGAATAGACATCTTCCTCTCCACGGCCAAATGATCCTTTCAGAAAGACGGCTTCGACAGCCGGATCTTGTTTTAAGCTTTCAAGCAACTGTTCAATCGCATAAAGTTGACGCATTGGTTTCGCTCCCTTACGTAGTCTATTCCGTCAGTTTACTTAAATGGATACTAAATGGCAATTGTAAATGTTAAAATATTCTTAAAAATCAAGAGGAGATGAGCGAAATGGCGACGACTGTGCCGGAAACGATTCGAACATCGGCAACAACAGGAGAACGTCTGTTGTTTCGAACACTAAAAGAATATCTACCGGATGACTATATCGTTTATTTTGAACCGGAAATCAAAGGAGTACGCCCTGATTTTGTCATTATCGGACCTGATATTGGTTTGCTGTTATTAGAAGTTAAAGATTATACAAGCAATACGTTATACCAATTAAATCAAGATCAGTGGACCATTCAATCGACGAGCGGGAATTTACATACAGTTAAAAGTCCATTGGTCCAAGCGAGAGAATATGCTTTTAAAGTGGTCGACGTATTAAAAAAAGACAAAAATTTGATTCAAGGCAGCGGGAAATATCAATTTCAGCTTAAGTTCCCTTACGGTTACGGCGTCGTATTCACCCGTCTGTCAGAACAGCAGATTGTCAAAAATCAGTTATATCATGTAATCGATATGGAATCGATGCTAGCGCGTGAGTCCATTAATCCGGAAGATGATCTTTTTTCGGAAGAACAACTTATTGAACGCTTGATTGGAATGTTTAAAGTGAACTTCAGATTAAAAGAGCCGCTGACGTATGAAGAGATTAATACCATCCGCTACTATCTGTTTCCGGAAGTCCGATTAGGTGCAGAATTTCAAAAAACAATTCCTCATCAAGATCAATTACTGTTGTCATTGTATGACATCAAAACAATGGATTTGCATCAAGAAAATCTGGCAAAACAGATCGGGGATCGTCATCGGATGATTCGAGGTGTAGCGGGAAGCGGAAAAACGCTTATTTTAGCGAGTCGTGCTAAAATGCTGGCAAAACAGCATCCAGATTGGAAAATTCTTATTCTTTGTTACAACATCTCACTGTCACAAAACATCAAACATATGGTGCAAGCGATGTATGCCCAGCCGGAAGATTTATTTGATTATGCTTATGAACAGGGAGACGCAGTAACAGGTAAGATTCCTGAGAATCTCTATATTTTGAATTTTCACCAATGGTTAAAGCAAAGTCTCAAAACATCAGAGCAGCGGATTGATGGACTGATTGAGTCGCTTGAAAAAAATGAAGCGATTGTTCCCAAGTACGATGCGATATTAATCGATGAAGGACAAGATTTTCAAATGTCTTGGTTGCATCTTGTCAGCCTGTGTTTAAATCCTGAGACACAATCTCTTTTACTTGTAGAGGATCGTGCGCAATCGATCTATAAGAAAAAAGGAAGTTACGTAAAAGAAACGGGACTCGATTTTAGAGGACGCTCAAAGATCCTGAACATCAATTATCGAAACACGTCACAAATCGTTAAGTTTGCATGGGAGTTTTTCCAAAATCATTCTGTGCTAAAAAATAAAGTTGTATCGGGACAAACGGAAAGTGTCGAATTGATTTCACCGTTAAGTACCCGGCGAAAAGGACCAGAAGTAGCTCTAATGAAGGTTGACCATTTTGCGAAGGAAGTGGATTTAGTCGCAAGACAAATCTTACGGCTAAATCAGACGAAGCAGGTACCATTCTCAGAGATGCTGATCCTATATCGTGTAAAGCGAACGCATAAACATGATGTCGTTGATGCCCTACGCCGGAGCCTAACTCGATACGGCATTTCGTATCAATGGATATCTGAGAATGAAGCATCCAAACGTTCCTATAATCCGGAATCAAACAGCGTTAAGCTGAGTACAATCGACAGCAGTAAAGGACTGGACTTTCAAGCTGTTTTCATGATTAAGGTAGACTTAATGCCGTTTCCTCTGGAAAAAGATGTCGAACGTGAAGTTTCTTTAATGTACATCGGCATGACGCGAGCGAAAGAATATTTATACCTGTCCTACTCAGATGAGTCCGAGTTCACGACATATCTAGATCAAGTCAAGAAAGCTCAATCATCTGAGTCATCTAAACAAGCATAGTAAAAACTTACGGGGTGGAGATGGACACATCATGTGATTTTTCTTTCTGCGCCAAATGGTCGACGTGTTTTTCGCCCCAGGCGTTGATGGCGTTGAGAACGGGGATTAACGTCTTGCCATAATCGGTCAGTGAATACTCGACACGGGGCGGGACAACCTGATAGATTTCCCGGTGGACAATATCGTTCAGTTCCAGTTCCCGGAGCTGAGCCGTCAGCATTTTTTGTGTGATGTTCGGCAGATGCCGTTTCAGCTCGCTGAAGCGAAGGGTGTCATGGGTAATTAATTCGAGCAAAATCGACGGTTTCCATTTTCCGGTCAGAATTTCGAGTGCGGTCTCGACGCGACAGCTGGGTGTCTGTTCCATCGTGGTGCCTCCTTCGTGGTATCGTTTAGGATACTATACCACCTTTTAGTGCCTACTTCCGTTCCGGTCGCTCCTGATGGATAATGAACACACGAAGCGAACCCATGAGGAGGAAAAAAGATGAACATTGACCCAAACATTACACTCGGACCCGTCCGTTTACGGATTACTAATTTAGCACAATCGATTACCTTTTACCGTGATTCACTCGGCTTGACTGTCTTGGAACAAGACGAACAGACGGCCACACTCGGTGCCAAAACGACACCGCTCGTAGTGCTCGACCAGCACAGTGCGGCAAAACAACTGCCGAACAATTCGGTGGCCGGCTTGTATCATTTTGCAATTTTATTGCCGAACCGAAAAGAGCTCGGATTTGTCATCCGTAATCTGATTGCCCAAGGGGTTGAACTCGGACAAGGCGATCATCTCGTCAGCGAAGCGTTTTATTTATCGGATCCGGACGGGAACGGCATTGAAATTTATGCCGATCGTCCACGCGAGACGTGGACCTACGAAGCGAACGGTGACGTCAAGATGACGACCGATCCGGTTGATTGGCAAAGCATGCTCGTGGAAGCGGGTGAGGAAGAGTGGTACGGAATGCCGGCGGATACGGTCATGGGACACGTTCATTTCCACGTCAAATCGCTGGAAGCGGCGCGGAAGTTTTATGTCGAGACGCTCGGCTTTGATGTCGCGGCGGATGCTTCGCGAATGCGGGCATTGTTCCTTGCTGCTGGTGGTTATCATCACCATATCGGAACAAACGTCTGGGCGGGTGTTGATGCGCCGGAAACACCGTCGGACGCCGTTGGACTTTCGTACTGGACACTGATTTATCCGACTGAAGCATCACGTGAAGCAGCAGTTTCGGCAATCGAACAGACGTCGTATGAGATGAACCGGACGGGCGACGCTATTTACGTGACCGATGACGCCGGGATCACCGTTCGATTGGCTTTGGCTCCGTCTGAGTGATTGAAATTGCAGATAAAACAACAGCCCCTGCCACATGACGATGTCGTGTCGCGGGGGATGTTTGGGTTGAAAAGTAAATGGATACTTACATGATTTTAAAGTAAAAACAGTTGAACCGATAGGAACCCGGATAACGGTATCATTAGCTTTGATCCGAATAAATGTGTCTGCATATACATGTAAGCGAGCCAAAATAAAACAATGGAAATCAGAACGCGTTCTAGCAGCATCTTTCCCGAATAACGTGTTTTTTTCAAAAAAGTCACCGTCCTCTTATTTAATCTAGCTTTATTTTATCGATATCAAGAGGATGGAACGTAAAAAGTCACTTATTTGATACCCGAATCCGGTCCTTCTTCTCCGAGAAGGGTGACATAAAAAGAACGGGAGAGTTCTTCTTGGTGGTGATAACCGAGTGCGTTGTAGATCATCAACGCTTGCTCGACGTCCTGTTTCCCAGTGTTGCGGTCACCTTGGGCAATCAGGAGGAGTCCTGTATAAAAGAGATGAGTATTTCGATAAAACATCGTTTCGATTCCTTGTGAAAATTCATCGAGTTGGATGAGTAAAGTCTGCGCCATATTCAGCTCAGAACTCATGATCAATTCATGGATTTCATTAATCAGCAAAGTACAGATGACGGTCCGTCCGCGCTTAAAGTGCTTGTAACGATGCAGGGAGGGGAGGATGCTGCGGAAGTATTCTGTTTTTCGTTCATAGTCAATGAAATCAAGCGTGTTCGCAAAAAAACGTAGTTCGCCAATCGTCCAAGTTTGAATCTGGTCCAAGTAGTCGTGAATCGTATCACGCGTCTCTTGTGAGACCGCTTCTTTCGACAGCACACCGTATTGATTGAAATAGGAAAGTTGCTCGATACGAGCATTCAGTTCGGCAATCCGTAAATCATTTTGGTAGGAATCAGGAAAATCCCGATAGGTTTCCCGTAACGCCATCAATCCTTTAATATCATTCGCATTTCCCTTTAATCCATACTCATCATAAAATTGTTCGACGAGCGATTCCTTGTATTCATGTTGAATGTACAGGAATTCATCAAGTTCTATACCAAGCCGTTCGAGGAGTAATTGAATGAGATGAAACGAAATCTCATGTTTTCCCTGCTCGAATCGAATCGCATAGGATTTGGACATGACGTCACTGTACAGTTCTTTTTGTGTGACTCCTTTTTTGATCCGCAGTTCCCTCAGTAATTCTCCGTGAGATAAGATAAAAATCCCTCCTGTGTTCATAGTCAATGGACTGCTGTTTCCTAATGAGAAAAGAACGAGACAAAAGAATAAACGTTCCTAAAAAGGACAGGTACTAAATAGGAGACTATTGGAATTATTCCCGAATGTACGTCTTATACTTCAAGTATCAAATCAAACACGATTTAGACATCGTGTAACTACTCAAGGAGGAACATGTCATGAAAACGATGCGGACGACAAACAGTGGCTTATTAATAGGAGCAATCTTATTATTAATTGGTTTTGGAACATTAGTACAGTGGGAGTCAGCATGGTCAGCGTTATTTGTTTGTGGGCTTATCGCATGGGCAGTAGCTTTTAAAAAGGATAGTCTTCAAGTGCTTTCGTTTCCGAAAAAGATTTGGATGATTCCCCTTAGCGTCATTCTTTACTTTGTCGTGGGTCTGCTGATTGGGGTATTATCGGGTATGGCAGGAATGGAATGGGCGGCGAATCCGGCATCCGGTCATTTGGGACAAATCATTTTTATCATGCCGTTCATGCTGATGGGTGAAGAATTGCTCGGGATTGGTATTCTTGAAGGCGCACGGAGTAAAGGATTATCCATGTGGACGAGTACACTGTTAAGTGCTGTCGTCTTCGGTCTCATGCATATTCCGTCATACTGGGATGGTTCATTCGTATCGACACTCTTGCATGTTCTTCTTCTGCAAGGTGTGGCTCGAGTGATCTTCAACTACCTCTACATCAAAACGGGTCGTAGTATTTGGGGTTCCTGGATTGCGCACGTGATTGTCGACCTGATTGCACTCTCCCTCTAACAGAATGCATGTCTGAACCTGAATTCAAAAATCCAGCAGTAGACGTATAGAGTCTACTACTGGATTTTTTTGTTGAGTACGGATGAATTACACGTTAATTAACGGAAAGATGACGTTGCATTTCCGTCATAACGGCTGATCAGTTCATACGGTCTGACTTTATATAAGGCATGCGGGAAGTAATGAGGGTCCATCGCGTCGAGTGTCCGCAACTGGAAGTGTTCCCGCTTGATATACGTGTCGATAGTGTCGCGCGTCAATGGGAAGAAGCCGACTTCCGCCGTTTCCCCTTCTTGCGGACGGAGTTCTCCACTTGTGTACGTGCCGCGGAAAGCAACGCAGAGGACGTGGCTTGAGATGTTTTGATAAATTCCCGTGATGCCGTCGATCGTGACATCCGCGCCGGTTTCCTCTTTGACTTCACGCTTGATGGCATCAAGAATCGATTCATGATTTTCAACCTGACCACCCGGCATTTCATACGTGTCCCCACGATGGAGATTGCGGACAAGCAGAACTTCTCCGGCTTCGTTCGTGATATAAGCGGTGACGCTGACGATGGCACGCGGCGGGGCATAAACACCGGTCGCTGTCAAAAAGTCTTCCGTTGATTTAATATAAAGGTTTTTTCCGAGACGGGCGCGTTTTTTCATCGCTTCGCGGCGCAGCGTGCTGCCACGGACGTCCCGGTCGACTTGTTCGTAATGTTCACGATCACGATATTCCCAGATTGCAATGACTTCATCTTCTGCTTCATTTACCCAGCGACCGACAAGACGGGCGCCGTGGCTGATTTGTAACGGGTAGAGATACGTGTGAAAGAACTCGGTAAATTCCTGCAGTCGTTCCGGGCGAATCGTATAGGTCTTCCGGCGATGTAACATGGAAATTCCTCCTCTATCGTTTCAGCAGTTATGTTCTTAGACTACCTTCTCGGACGCGAAACGAAATCCCTGCTTTTCTGTCTGATTCGTTTTTCAAGTGAAGGGATTGCTCTTTTTTCAACAAGAATCGGTGTATTACGTTTAATCGCATGCACTATTTTTGCGATGGTAACGTCACCAGTGTAAAAGATAAGAACTAGTTAAGAAAAGAACAGGGCTCAACTATAGAAAAAAAGGGCATACTTGAACTATAGAGAGAAAAAAGAGGGAAGTGAGAGAATCATGGATTTTATGGCGTTGGTTCGGTTGGCGGGCGGCATTATGTTTACCCCTTTATCGGATGATGTGCTGATGATGGGACACGTTGCATTACGGTTACGGGAAGGCATTCACCCGGTTTTGATTTGGCTTGCGGCATGGCCGGTCTTTTTTATTGCGTTTACTTGGTTTTATCTGCTCGCACGTTTTTTCCGGGAGATCCCGCTCGTGAAACGTTTCATGAAATCCAAATTTCTGGAGCAGGCCGAGTCGATTTTGGAACGCCGCGGGTTGTGGGCAATCGGGTTATCGTTCTTTTTACCGGGTGTCCGGCACCCGATTCATTACGTTGCCGGGTTGCTCGGTTATCCGTTACCTCGCTATTTGGCGATGACATTCGCTGCGGCAGGTCTCTACACCGGGTTATGGACGTTTTTGATTGTTCGAATCGGAGAGGCGGTCACGTGGTCGGAGCTTTGGATGTGGTTAACTCAAAATCCGAGTATGGTGCTGCTAATTTTAGCTGTTTTGTTAACGGTAGTTGTTTCAAGTGTCGTACATGCGAAACGTCGGCAACGCATTAAAAAAGAAGAAAGTTACGTGACGGAATAAGACAACTGAACACTGAGAAGTGGACAGGTGTTGTCTTATTTACATAAAAAAACCCCTTCAGAAACGAATTCTGAAGGGGTTTTTGTTCATCCATTAGTCTTATGCGTTTTGACGTTTACGAGCGAGGACGATTCCGGCTGCACCGAGTGCGAGACCGAAGAGTGCGATTGCGCCTGTCGTTGCTGCTGTGTTGTTATCGCTCATGCCGCCGTTACCTGTGTTTGGCATTGAGCCTGGTGTACCGTCCATGAACTTCTCTGGTGATTGTTTGACGATTGCTTCACCAAGGTTTGCCCCAACACCGTACATGTAAGCGTAAGACTCACGGAACGTATCAACTGATCCTTTGTAGTCGCCTTCGACATACTGCATGAACGTATCTTGGACGTACGTCTCGTGGCCGGATACGGCTTCTTGAGCCGCTTTTGTCGGAAGGTTTTCTTCCGTTGCTGCACCAAGGAACGCACCGAAGTCATTTGAGAACATTTTGAGCATCTCTTGTGCGTCACCCATCAATTTCTTGTCATCGTTGATTGCTGCTGTGACAAGGTTAGCTTGCGCTTCGATGTGGTTTTTCGTCCAAACTTGCTCGAACTGATCCGCACCTGCTTGACCGTAGACCGATTTCATTGCCGCTTTGAAGTCAGCTGTGTGCATGTCTTCTGCCCAGTTTGCTGCATCGTAGTCTTTCGCTTGATCGACACCTGCTGTCATGCTGATGTTAGCCAGTGCGACGTGCTCTGCTGCGAGACTGTTGAGTGTTGACCGGAGGTCAGCTGCTTTTGTATCCGCTTTTGTGTTGTCGAACTTCTCAGGCATTTGTGTTGTGATGGCAACTGAGAGTGCTTTTGAGATGTCATACATGCGGCTGTAACCTTCGCGGAACGTGTTGTACGATCCTTCGTAGTCACCGGCTGCATATTGTTGGAATGTTTTGTAGACGTCTGCTTCATGGGCACGGAGGACTTCTTCCGCTGCTGCCTTCGGTAATTTACCTTCTGTTGCTGTATCTAAGAAGCTTGAGAGATCTTGTACGAACTCTTCTGTTTCTGCTTTTGAAGCATTGATACCGTCTTGGTCGTCCGCTTTAACGGCTTTGACGAGATCGGTTGTGTATTTGTTGTGGTCAACGAAGATTTTTTCGAATTGTTTTGCGCCTTCGTCGCCGTAGACAGAAGCGATCGCTGGTGTCATGTCGAGTGCGTTCTGTTTAAGTGCCGCTTCGTAATACTCCGCGTCTTTTGATCCGTCATATTGTTTTTTCATGTCCATGACGGCAAGCACGAAGTGCTCAGAGAGTAGTTGATCAAGTGTTGCACGAAGGTCAGCGGCTTTTGTTTTGACCGTGACGTTTTTCGCGCCGTCCTCATGTTTCATGTCGTCCCCGCCACCGGAAGCGAATGCTGCCGTTCCTGGTAATACGAGTGCTGCTGCCATTGCTGTTGCTGCGAATTTTTTCGTGTTTTTCATTTTGTCTCATCCTCTCAAATTTGGGTGTGTATTTTAACCAATTTGGTAATTCATTTCTTCATCGTTCTGAACAGCATACGCACCCGGTTTTCGTTTGGATTTAAAAAAGATTAAAAAATATGAAAAGATTTCAAAATCATTTAGAGAACTTGTAGAAAAAGTAAGTACTATCATATAGAAGCTATGAAGTAATTGTGGAGAAAGAACTCGTAATCTCACTTAATTAATACGCATAGATATCACCGGATTGGCAAAAAATCGCCATATTGGAAACGGTCTGCGCGTCATGTAACCGCTTATACTTATTCTGTGTTCACAAGGTGGACATATTTTTTAGGGAATGAAGGGGGAACTATCATGGCAGAACGGAATCAAACTTCGAGACAACAACGGAGTTGGTACCAGTCGATGTGGCGGTGGCATTTTTATGCAGGCATTATTTTTGCACCTATTTTTATTATTCTTGCCGTCACGGGATCAATTTACTTATTCAAACCACAGATTGAGGACCGTCTTTACAGCGAAATGGTCTTTACCGAAGAGTTCGGGGAACGTGTTCCTTTAGAAAAACAAGTGCAGGCCGTGACAGAGAAGTATCCGCAAGCAACGGTTTCGTCCATCGGGCAATTTGAAGAAGCTGACCGGACAACACGAATGGGCGCAATGTTCGGAGAAGAAGCCGGATTCGTGTATGTGGATCCGTATACGGCAGAAGTAACGGGTAAGCGGGTTGGCGAAGGACCGCTTGGCTTCATCAAAACGATTCACGGTGAGTTGTTTGCCGGGAAAGTCGGCAATTTGCTCGTCGAACTCGCAGCAAGTTGGGCTATCATTCTATTGATTACCGGTACATATCTGTTTTGGCCGCGCGGCGAACAGGGAAGCTTCAAACGGGTGTTTTTCCCGTCTTTCAAAAAGAAGGACGGATCGCGTAATTTTTGGAAAGGTCTTCACGGTTCGGTTGCCGTCTGGTCGACGCTTGGTCTTGTCCTCATCATCGGTTCTGGTCTCGCTTGGTCGGGTGTTGCCGGAGAATGGATCAATACGGTCGCAACGAAAACCAACTCGAACTTCCCGCAATATGCATTTGGACCGGATGAGACCTTGACATCACAAATCGTCACAAAAGATATTGCGACAGACATACCATGGGCGACACAAAATGATGTCGTGCCGACTTCGGGACCGGCGAAGCCCCTGACGATGAGCGTATCGGAAGCCGATGCCGAGGCGAAACAATTAGGAGTTATTAAACCGTATCAAATCACGCTCCCACAAGGGGAACAAGGCGTGTATACGATCTCGTCCTTACACAGTAATCCGATGAACGAAAAAACGATGCACCTGGATCAATATTCAGGGACAGTGTTATCGAGTGTGACGTTTGCTGATTATGGACTGCTTGCGAAAATGATTTCGATGGGGATTGGTTTCCATGAAGGGAAGCTGTTTGGTCTGTTAAATCAACTGGTGGGGCTGGCACTTTGTCTCGGCTTGATTTTCATCGTCGTCAGCTCAGTCGTCTTATGGTGGAAACGCCGGAACGGAGCCGGAAAGTTAACCGCTCCGAAACGTGCCGTCGACCAACGTGTCAAAAAAATCGTGGCCGGTTTAATTTTACTGATCAGCTTGACGATGCCGCTTGCCGCCTTGTCGGTCATTGTCATCATCGTACTCGATCTGTTGATCTTTAGCCGTCGTCGCAACAAAAGCCAGGGGGTAGCCGCATGAAACGACTGTTTATGACAGGAGCATTGATCGGCAGTGTCTTTTTACTCGCCGGATGCCAGTTTGAAACGAAAGCAGCACCGCCGATGATGAAGGTTGGACTGTATGCACCTGAAAAAATCGCAGCCGATACACGAACGACGGTCGCTGTCGAAATTGAAAATCCGCAGGACATTGATGTCGTCCACGTGCAAGTCACGCCGATTGGCACTGAAGACACGGAGACGTTTGAAACGAAAAATAAAGAGGGACATTACGTGAGCAGCATCCCGTTTAAAAAATCAGGCGTCTACGTCGTGAACGGGATGGTCCATGTGGGTGAAAAAGTCTACACACCGAAGTCACTCGTTCAGGTGGGAGCCGTTTCAGAAGCAGAACTTGAAAAAGCGCAGGCGATGTATCAGTCGCAGGCACCGGCAACGCATGACGGACATGGTAGTCATCATCATTAAGAAGCAACATGAGGTGGAATCTACCGCCTCATGTTCTTTTGTTTCGTCATCACGTGCGCTAAACTAGGTAAGTTACTGAAATATTAATGTAAGGAATCGAGGAAAGTATATGAATCAAATGGAGTCGACGGAATCATCGACACAAGCCAAGTCGGCGAAACAGACAGCGTCTTCTTTTTACCGGACGGTTTGGCGGTGGCATTTCTATGCCGGTATTATCTTTGCACCGTTCCTTGTCATGCTGGCTGTGACCGGATCGGTTTATTTATTCAAACCGCAAATTGAAAATGTCTTATATCAACAATATTATGAGGTCACACCGCAAGACGAACGGATGTCGGCGACAGAACAAATCAATGCCGTCAAAACGAACTATCCGGACGCAAGCATCACAACCTATCGACCGGGGGAATCCGGCGAACGGTCCAGTGAAGTGAAGATTGCGACAGCTGATGCGTCAGCGACCGTGTTCGTCAACCCTTACACGGGGAAAATCATCGGCGAATTGGCAGATGACGACCGAATCATGAATAAAATTGAAGAGATTCACGGTGAGTTGATGGCCGGGACGATTGGTGACCGCATCGTCGAACTGGTCGCGTGTTGGGCAATCGTCTTGATCGTGACAGGATTGTTCTTGTGGTTCCCACGCAAGAAAACAACCGGTTGGTCAGGGGTCTTCATTCCACGCGTGCGGCAAGGGAAAAAGATCTTCCGGCGCGACTTGCATGCCGTACCGGCGTTTTGGATTACGGCCGGAATGCTGTTTCTGATCTTGACGGGTCTTCCATGGTCCGGCTTTTGGGGTACTAACTTCCAGTCGGTCGCGACCAACCAAGGGCTTGGTTATCCACCATCGATCTGGGGAGGCGAGGCACCGGTGTCAGCTGTTCAAACAAAAGATGTGGCGGAAGTTCCTTGGGCGGCGGAGACGCTCGACGTGCCGAAATCAAACGTCGAAGGGCTGGTGCCGGCGTCGATTGACGATATCGTGTCGATTGCGAAACAACAAGGCATGGATCCGAGCTATGCCATCAGTATTCCAAACGATCCGACAGGTGTGTATACACTGTCGGCGTATCCAGCGAAAGCGGAGGACGAAGCAACGATCCATCTCGATCAATACTCAGGTGCCGTCTTGGCGGACTATCGTTTTGACAATTATGGTCTGGTCGGAAAAGCCGTTGCGCTCGGGATTACCCTGCATAAAGGAACGGAGTTTGGTTTGATCAATCAGTTGATCAGTTTGCTGATTTGTCTAGGGATCATTTTGGTGGCTGTCAGCGGGTTCTATCTATGGTTCAAACGAAAACCGGGTAAAGGGATGGGCGCACCGAAAGGACCGCCGGCAAAATCGGTCAAGTGGTTCCTCCTTGTGTTGGTTCTGCTGGGGGTTCTGTTCCCACTCGTCGGTCTGTCCTTGATCATCGTTTGGTTGGCCGATTTCCTGATCATTCGACGGATTCCGGCTGTCAGGAGGTTTTTGAATGCGTAAACATATAATGGGACTGGGCGTATTCATCAGTATCGTATCGAGCAGTGCTTTAGCGGGATGTACGGTGGCATCGGATGCGGCAGATCAGTACGCGGTCGCCGAGCCGCTTTCGGTACAGCTGGAATTGCCGAAAAACAAGCAACCGGATCAAGAAGGAGAAAGTCATACGTTCAAAGCGACGGTCTGGCAAAATGAAAAACAACTCAGTCAGATCGACTTTGTTCACTTCGAGATTTGGAAGGCGGACGGGACGCTGACATACAGTATGGAACCGGCTGAAGCAGAAAAAAACGGGGTTTACTCCATTCAAAAAGCGTTGCCGAAATCAGGACTGTATTATGTGAAGGTTCATGCGGGCAGTAACGGTACGATGATCATGCCGACAAAACAGTTGATCATCGGTGAACTTTCCAAGGCAGATCTTAAAATGTTACAAGACGGTGCGCAACCTGAAAACGAGAACAGCGGTCATCATCACTAAGGAAAAAGTATCTTTCTGCGCTTATGCAGAAAGATGCTTTTTTAGTTCGATCTAGCAAATAGTTTTAAATAAAAAATATTATTAATAAAAAATGTAAAAATATAAAACTATTTGTGAACTTCTTACGTTATCTCTGTGTAGTCCAAAAAATCAAAGGGGTGTTTACAAGATGAAGATGAAAAAGTCGTATCTCGCCGTCCCACTCAGTGCCGCATTATTGATTCCAGCAGCAGGCGTCAGTGCCCATGGTCATGAAGATCACAGTAAGATGTCGCACAGTTCAGGTAAGGTGTCTCTTGATGTCTCTTCTCCCGCATCGGATTTGCGAGCGACACTTGATCAGCTTTTATCTGAACACGCGTATTTAGCGGTCGTCGCGATGCAAAAAGGCATTGATGGAAAAGAAGACTTTGAACAAGCAGCTGGTGCTTTAAATCAAAATACGGACGAATTATCCGCGGCTGTCGGATCCGTCTACGGGGATGAGGCAGGCGAAGCCTTCAAGAAAATTTGGTCGAGCCATATCGGTTACTTCGTCGATTACGTCAAAGCGACTGGTGCCAAAGATGAAGACGCCAAACAAAAAGCGTTAAAAGAACTCGATGAATACCGCGTCGAACAAGCAGCATTCCTCGACAAGGCAACAGAAGGTCGCTTGAAAGCAGCAGATTTAGAAGGTGGATTAAAAGTTCACATCACGCAATTACTGACTTCGTTTGACAGTTATGTCGCCGGTGATTACGACGCCGCCTACAGCAATCTCCGCATCGCCATCGAGCATATGTACATGGTAGGCGAAGGCTTATCCGGTGCCATCGTCGATCAATATCCGGACAAATTCAAAAATACGAAAGTCGATACACCAGCGGCTGACCTTCGTGCCGGATTAAATCGAAACTTCTCGGAACACGCGGCACTTGCCGT
This sequence comes from Caryophanales bacterium, assembly GCA_902363455.1. Taxonomy (GTDB): domain Bacteria; phylum Bacillota; class Bacilli; order Exiguobacteriales; family Exiguobacteriaceae; genus Exiguobacterium_A. The sequence goes on from CABJAC010000002.1 coordinate 156,463, forward strand.
TCTTGCGATGCAAAAAGGGATTGACGGAGCAAAAGACTTCGATGCAGCAGCAGGAGCGCTTGGTGAGAACACAGATGACCTGACAGCATCGATCGGCTCTGTCTACGGCAGCGAAGCGGCACAAGAGTTCAAGAAAATTTGGTCGAGCCATATCGGATACTTCGTCGATTATGTCAAAGCGACAGGGGCAAAAGACGACGAAGCACGCGACATGGCCGTTCAAGAACTGGATGAGTACCGTGTCGAACAAGCGGCCTTCCTGGATGCCGCAACAGAAGGACGCCTGAAGTCGAAAGACTTGGAAGAAGGACTCAAGGTCCACATCGATCAACTGTTACTGGCATTCAACAGCTACAATGAAAAAGATTACGACAAAACGTACCCGGCAATCCGTGAAGCCTACGGTCATATGTATGGTGTCGGTGAAGGAACAGCAACCGCGATCGTCGATCAGTTCCCGGATAAATTCAAAGGCGCACCAGCCGGTATGCCGAATACAGGTCTTGGTGGCGCAACTGAAGCACAATCTTCAGCGGGCATCCTTTGGTCGTTACTCGGAATCGCCGCTGCTTCCATCCTCGGATTCTTCGGACTTCGCGGACGTCGTTCACAACACTAATCGGACAACCGAACCCGCTGGAAACAGCGGGTCTTTTTCTACACATTTTCTTTAAAGGAGGAGTTTACGATGAAGATTAAATGGTTGATGTTGCTCGTTCTCATCGTGTTCGTCGTTCAACCGTTTTCGGTTTCAGCTCACACGAGTCTGACGAATTCCAATCCGGAAGAGGGAGCCGTCTTAAAAGAAGACGTGGAACGGATTCGGTTGACGTTTGATGCACCGATTGAAAAAACAAGCACACTTGAACTGAAGACATCCCAAGGAGAAACCGTTCCCTTGGAAAAACCGTTGATTATCGGCAATGAGTTAAGTGCTGTTTTAAAGCAAGAACTTGAGAAAGGCACCTACTTGATTAACTGGAAGTTGATTTCAGAAGATGGTCATCCGGTCGAAGGGACGATCCGATTTGAGATGACCCCGGAAACAGCGGTAACTGCGGAACCGAAAGCGGTCGAAGAAGCAGCAACAACCGTTGACACCGAACAGGCGAGCATTGTCCCGACGGAATCAGCGGAATCCGTTACACCGGGTGTGGTCCCGACTGTTTTACCGTGGTTGGTCGCAGGACTCGTCTTGGCAATCATCATGACGACGTTATTACTCCGCCGTCGTAAACGGTCATGATCGAAATCCTTAGCGAACTGCTCGTCTATTTGGGCGGAGCGTTTTGGGCGGGACGACTCGTTCTACTGTTTATCGCACCGGATAAAAAACCATCACTGGGTGCACTGGACGGACTGGCATTAGTCGCATTGATCAGCATCGTCATCGGAACCAGTGTGCCGCTCGGACGGGTGTTTGTCTACTTCCGTCACGAACTGGACTTGCCGGTGCGAGACGCCTTACGGGCCAGTCTGTTTGATGTCCGGATTGGTCATTCTTTTTTGATGGTGTATTTTTCAGTACTGATGGCAACCATCATCGTGTGTATAAAACGACTTGTCTTCATCAAACGGTGGCTGCTTGTTGGCTTGACGATTCCATTGTTTCTTGGAGTTACGGGAACCAGTCATGCGGCAGCGAAACACGGCTTGCCGGGACTTGTGTTACAAGCCGGTCATTTTAGTCTGATGGCACTGTGGATTGGCGTGGTGTTCGTCGTCGGATGGGGTGCCCGTGATTTTAAAAATTGGTCTTCGTTTTTACGTTGGTTCAGCCCGTTGGCGCAGGTTTTGTTTGTAGGTGTCGTCGTGACCGGATTCTTTTTGATGCGTCAGAGTATACCAATCAGTGAGTACCGTAATGTGTGGAATCTGCCGTATGGTCAAGCGTTGTTGTTCAAACATCTCCTGCTCATCCCGTTGCTCGGTTACGCGTTCATCAATGGGACGCTCGTCAAGCGACGTCTGCAGAGAAGAGAACCGTTTGATCCGCGTCAGGGTCTTCGATTTGAAAGTATCATGATTTTCGGCGTGTTTTTGGCAACTGCGACACTCAGTAATTTAGAACAGCCGGTCGCACCATTCATTGAAACAAAAGTATTGTTGTGGTCAAACGGACTTGTCCTCGCCCTTGGAATCAGTTCCATCTTTCTGTTGGTATTCACGTATCAAAAACGGTTGCCTCTGGTGCTCGGCTGCTTATTCAGTCTGCTTGGTGTCAGCTTGCTCTATATCGGACTCGTCTATCCGCTCTAAAACAGCCACCTTCTCGACTGACGGAGAATGGTGGCTGTGCTGTGTCATTTGGTTGTGGTCGCACACCCTGTCGCTTTGGCGAGCAGTTTCGAGTAGGCCCGGGCACCTTTGATGTTCAAGTGGACGCCGTCCTGTTCGAAGTACGACGGATGTTTGACGGCAACGGCATGCCAATCAATGAGTGACACCCGTTTGCGTTCAGCTGCTTGTTTCAGCATGGTGTTGACTTCTTGTTCCCACGGACGCGGGACCCGTGTCGTGACGAGGTACACCTGATCGGCGTTTGCGAACTGGTCGAGCAGTTCCTCTAATTGATCGGGACGGAAGCTGCCGTTTGTCCCGAGATGCACGACGACTTGATGTTCTTTTTGATTGTATACCGCATACTTCTTACTGAGCGGAATGGCTTCCCGGAGCTGACGTCCGAGCTTGGCATCAATCTTTACTTGTTGAAGCGTACTGCCGAGGTAATCTTCGACACCGAGCAGAACCGAGTCACCAATCGCAAGCGTCGGTCGGCACATCGACCGGATTGGTGTGTCAGGCACCGGATGCTCGGGTTTTTTGACAAGTGGTGCCGGTTTTGAATGCGGTGCCGCGACTTTCGGAATCGTCTGTTGAGTCGGTTTGTCCGACACGGCGAGAATCGATAAATTCCCGATAAAGCTGAGAAGAAGCAGGCTGACAAGGGAAACGGAAACCCACTTCGTCCAAGAAAACTGCCGGAAGGTCCGGGGATGAATCTGAAATTGGCGGATGTATCCGAAAAGACCAAGCCGCCGGATCGGACGTTCGATGAACTGATAGGACAGTTCAGTCAGAACAATCAAGACCGTCAAAATCCCAAGACTGCGGATCCATGAAAATGCACCGATGTATTCGACCGGCGTCATCAAGGTAATCAGCGGAAAATGCCACAAATACAGACCGTAGGACCGTTTTCCGATGGCGATCAGCCATCGTTGTGCAAACAGACGGCTCCACAAGGATGCCGGATGGGCAACGACGGCAATGAGTAACGCCGCAAGGACAGCGACGAATACAAATCCTCCGTAGTACAGAAAACGTCCGGACTCACTGGTTACGAACATCAGCAGCATGAGTGATGGAAATGCCACGGCACCGGTCACATTCAACAGACGGACACCCCGTAACGGAATCGTTTGTTTGAACCGTTCTGGGCGCCAAGCGAAGGCAAGCAGACTACCAATCAACAAGGCAAACAGCCGGGTGTCCGTTCCGTAATAGACACGGCTTGGATCAGCACCGGGCGTAAAGAGAATGGCCATCAAGAGCGCGGACAGGACAGCGGTCAGTCCGATCCCCCGAACGAGCAGTCGTTTTGAGACCAAACTAAATGACAGGATAAGCGGGAACAAGAGATAAAACTGTTCCTCGATTGCAAGCGACCACAGGTTTTGAACCGGTGACGGTTTACCAAATGATTCGAAGTAAGAGACGTCGTGTACGATGTACCACCAGTTCGTCGTGTACAAGAGGGCAGCCATGATATCCTGACGAAGCGTATGCAACAAGCTCCGTTCAAAGAGCGTGACGTAACTGAGAACCAGGACCAACAGAACAAACAGAGGCGGGAATAACCGGCGGAAACGATGTACCCAAAACCGTTTTAAGTCGATACGACCGGTCTGTTGCCACTCACTGAGCAACAGGCCGGTAATCAAGTAACCCGACAGGACAAAAAACAGATCCACTCCGAGAAAACCTCCGGTCAACATGGGGACTGACAGATGGTACAAAATGACAGCGATGACGGCGAACGCACGCAGACCATCGAGTCCGGGCATATATGTGGTCGAACGGTTTAATGATTTCATAAGTAAGAAACTCCTTCACGATTGTACCTAAAGAATGACATTCTCTAGTGTACCGAATTCCATTTCAAAAGGAGTGTCGAAGTAGTAACAACAAACAGGACAAATTCAAAAGTTTTGAGTCCGTCCCGCCTAAAATTCTATTCTTGAGGAGGAGGTAATGTAATGGAGACGATGAACCGGTGTTGTTCCGACGCTAATTGCATCGTCCCGTTGTGCCGGGCAACGATTTGTTCGATGATCGACAGACCGATGCCGGATCCACCATTGGACCGTGACATGTCGGACGTGACGAAAGGAGTTGCCAGTTCCGTGAGTTGCTGCGGCGTTAAGGTCTCCCGGATGGCATTGGAACAACGGAAGGTCAAGTGACCGTTTTCTTGGAGCACTTCAAACGATAAATCACCTGTTCCGTGAAGCGTCGCATTGCGCACAAGATTTTCAATCAAGCGCCGCAACAGGTTGGGATCAGCCTGAACAGTCAGATGAGCCGGTCCCACGTATTGATAGGTCGTTTCCGGGTGTTGTTCAGCGACCTGATGCAGGAGTGTCACGAAATCAAGTGACGTCACGTGCACCGGGTAATCTTTATTGGATAACTTTGCGAGCATGAACAGCTCGTCAATCCGTGACGCGAGCGTCTCCGATTGCCGGCTGACGATTGCCAATACATCGGTCCGTTCCTGATCGGATAATGTCGTGTGATGTTCAGACAACCACTGAACGAATCCTTGAATCGATGTCAGGGGGGTTCGTAGATCGTGCGACAGACTGGTGATCAGGCGGAGTTGTTCCGTAAAACGTTCCTGCTCGTTTCGTCGGAGGACATCCAGTTCGTCGCCGACCCGTTCAATCGAATGGGCAAAGGCTTTGAACTCACGCGGCCCTTTGACCGGACTCAGCGGGCTGACGGCGTGATCCGGTTCGACGAGCCGTTCGAGCCGCGTCTCAAGTTGGCGGAACAGACCGGCAATCCAGCGGGTCATGCCAAATAAAAATAAGATGAACAAACCTAATTGTAGAAAGAAAAACGCCGTTGAATTGCCGACCTGGTATTGATTCAGGCGGGGCGTGACCGTTTCGATGGAAAGAAAATAACCGGGTGAGCGTTCACCGAGGTTAATCGCCTGCATATGATGCAACGTCCGCACGTCCGATTCGTCAGACGGGTCCCGTTCACCCGGCGTTTGCGCGGCTAATAAGCGACTCGGGGTCATCGTCCGCGGAAAATCGCGTGAGGCGTCGACCCGTGTCCCGTTGGACCGATAGACGGCCCACTCGTAATCACCGTTCGGAGTCTGACCGGATTCGTACCGTTTGATATCGCGTTCGACCCGCTGCGTGATGTCCTGTTCTGTCGGATAATAATAACGGGGAACGTTTTTTGTTCCGAGCGGGAGTTGGCTCGCAATCAACCAGGCCAATGCCGTACTCAGAAACGCTGCCGCCAACAACAGGACCGTCATCCAGGAAGTCAGTTTGAAGCGGAAACGTCTCATGGCTCGACCTTGTAGCCGACACCCCAAACGGTTTGGAGGTGACGCGGCTCTTTCGGCACGTCCTCGATTTTTTCCCGTAACTTGTGAATCAGGACCATGACGGCATTGGTCGCGGAACCGAGCGCTTCCTCCTGCCAAATCCGTTCGTACAATTCATCCGCTGAAAAAACGCGGCGCGGATGATTCAGTAAAAGCGCCAGGCAGTCAAACTCCCGGCGTGTCAAGGCTAAGGGAATCGTTTCTTTTAAGATGACCCGCTCCTCCTGACGTAAGGTGAAGGGACCGACTTGCAGGCTGCTTGCCGATAGCGGGACTTGATACTGGGCGACCCGGCGGAGCATCGCTTTGATCCGGGCGATGACTTCGAGCGGATTAAACGGTTTCCCGATGTAGTCATCGGCACCGAACGTCAACCCTTGGATTTTATCGAGATCCTCCTGTTTTGCCGTCAGCATCAGGACCGGGAAGGTATAGTTCGCTTGCCGGATGGCTTGGACGGTCGAAAAGCCGTCCCGGACCGGCATCATGACATCGAGGACCATCAGGTCGATCGGCTGTTGCTGAACAAGTGCAAGGGCTTCTTCGCCGTTGGCGGCTTCGAGAATCAAATAATTTTAGTTTTGCAGATACAGTCGCAATAATTGCCGGATATCGGCTTCATCATCGACGATTAAGATTGTGGGCACGGGAGATCCTCCTTTTGGACACCTTCGAAGACATAGGCGGGCGGCATGCTTTGCAGTGTGTAGGAATAACTGTGCTCAAAGAAATACCGGCGGAATGTCTTGAAATGGAGTTTGGTATATTGAAAGGCGATGAAATGACCGCCTGGTTGCAACAGGGTCTGGAAGGTTTCGAGCAAGTCATGGCGTAACGGAAGCGGGAACGAAGCGAACGGTAAGCCGCTGACCAGGACACCGGCCTGATGATGCCACTCTTCCGGACAGTTTTGGATGTCGCCGATGAACAGTTCGACGTTTGTCTCATCAGCTAACAGCTTCGCCAAGGCTTCTTGAAACACCGGATTTTGTTCACAAATCAATAAAGTCGTTTCCGGGTGTCGCGCGCGTAATAAGGCTTGGGTAATCGCCCCGTCACCAGCACCGACTTCGACGATGACGGCTGGTCGATCAGCGACCGCCCGCTGCGCCATCATGTTCGCTAACCGGGAACTGCTTGGGGCAATCGCGCCGATTGTTTTCGGGGATTGGATGGCTTCTTTCAAAAAATCAAACATGCGAAACCTACTTTCTTCTTGAGTATACCATCGATGATACAGGGCATATCTTTCACAAACAGGAGAGTTTTCTTAAGTTTGTCTTAAGAAAAGATCCATGCCTGATTTTCGGCGACATGCAGGAGGGGAAACTCGGTATACTGAGGAAAAGAAGGGGAGGGCATGAGATGAATACCTTACCGGAAACGGATTATTATGCAGCACTCGTCCGCCGAGACAGCTCGTACGAAGGGACGTTTTTTGTCGGGGTCAAGACGACGGGAATCTTTTGCCGGCCGACCTGTCCGGCGCGGAAGCCGAAGCAGGAGAACTGTGAATTTTTTGAGACGGCAAAAGAGGCGCTACTTGCCTCCTACCGTCCGTGTTTACGCTGTAAACCACTGGCCTATCCCGGTGACAGTGAGGTCATCAGTCGCTTGGTTGCCGCCGTCGAAGCGAGTCCCGAGAAACGGTTCAAAGACGCCGACTTCCGGGAACTGGGGCTCGATGCCTCGACCGCCCGGCGGCAGTTCAAGAAACGGTTCGGGATGACGTTCGTCGAATATGCCCGGTCCCGGCGAATGGGCCTGGCGATGAAAGAAATCCGGAAGGGGCAACCGGTCATCGAGGCGCAACTGGCGAGCGGCTATGAATCGAGCAGCGGTTTTCGGGATGCGTTTGCCCGTATCATGGGCGAGACACCGAAACGATGGGACGGAACATACCTGCAAGCGAAGTGGCTCGATACGCCGCTCGGACCGATGTTGGCGATTGCCGACGAACAAGGACTGCACTTACTCGAGTTTGTCGATCGTCGCGGACTCGAACGGGAAGTGGAACGGTTGCGGCTCGCAGCCCGCGCCGTCATCATTCCCGGTGAGACACCGGTGTTTGAGCAGGTGACGGCTGAACTGGACGCGTACTTTGCGGGAACGCTTGACCGGTTCGAGGTGCCGCTCGTCCTGTACGGGACACCGTTCCAAAGACAGGTCTGGGAACAGTTGCAACAAATTCCGGCGGGGGAGACGATTTCCTATCAGGAACTGGCTGTCCGCGTCGGGAATCCGGCAGCCGTCCGTGCTGTCGCCCGGGCAAACGGCGCCAATCAATTGGCATTGATCATTCCGTGTCACCGGGTCATCCGCTTGACGGGCGATCTCGGCGGATATGCCGGTGGCTTGGCACGAAAAGCGGCCTTATTAAAATTAGAACGGACGAAGAGAGGATTGAATCACATATGAGTTTGATTAAAGATGTGTTTACACCAGACTGGTTGCACCGATTAGGGGAGGCAGTGCAGGCACCGGACTTTAGAGATATCGTGCAACAAGGGGACTGGGAAGAGCTGGAATTTAAGCAACGGGTCCGCCGGATTGCGACTGAGCTTAACCGTTATTTGCCGGCTGATTTTGAGCAAGCGGCGACGCACCTTGAAACAATCGCTCCGGAGTTTCCGGGACTGCCGGGCATCGTTTTTCCGGACTATATTGAAGTTTATGCGCCGAGTGATGCCTGGAACCGGGCAATGGTAGCACTGGAAAGATTGACCCGGCACTCGACGTCGGAGTTTGCGGTCCGGCGGTTTCTGCTCGAAGATCAAGACCGGTTTTTAGAACTCGCGGTCCGGTGGAGTCAGTCGAGTGACGAGCACGTCCGGCGCTTGGCGTCAGAAGGAACCCGTCCGCGCCTGCCGTGGGGGCAACGGATACCGGCGTTGATTGCTGATCCGCGTCCGGTCCTGCCGATTTTAGATGACTTGTTGCAGGACGAGGCGCTTTACGTCCGCAAAAGTGTCGCCAATCATGTAAACGATATCGCGAAGACCCATCCGGAACTCGTCATCGCACGGTTGGAACAGCTCGGGACCCATCCGCATACGGACTGGATTTTACGGCATGCCTCGCGGACACTTCTGAAACAAGGACATCCGGACGTCTTGAAGGCATTTGGTCTCGTCACGCGGGGGATGGTGACGGTCGACGAACTGACGGTGACACCCACATTGCCGATTGGCGGAGAACTGACGTTTACGTTTACCCTTGCGACAACCGAACCGCAAGTTCTGCGAATTGAATATGCGATCGACTATGTCAAAAAGCGGGGGACGAGTCAAAAGGTCTTTCGGATCAGTGAACGGCAAGTGATTGGACGGGAGACGTTTGCGAAACGGCAGTCATTCCGGAACTTGACGACGCGGGTCCATTATCCGGGTACGCACCAGCTGACGATTCTGATTAACGGTGAAGCCTACGCGACGGCAGCTTTTGACGTAGAGGAGGAAACAGAATGAACGGTCGCCATCCGGACTTTACGACGTCCCGCCTGCATATTGAAGCAGCAGATACGACAGACGGTTGTGTCTGGACACTGCAGACACGGGAGAGACAACAGATTGCGACGATTCAGTTCAGCGGTCAGCAACTCAGTTATGACGCAATTGATCCGACCGATCGAGCGGGCTACATCGAAGAAGCGTTGACGGTCATCGTCGCGTATCTCGCCCGAACTTTGTTATTGCCGTTCGTGATTGGACAGGACGGAGAAGCAGCGGTTTGGCTCCGAAATGGCTTTCATGCGGACGGACCGGTCTTTCGGCGTGACTTGACGCATTGAAGTGAGGAAAATCATGAAACAAAGTAAGCCCAAAATCGTCTTTCCTCCACTCGCTTTTCTCAGGCGGCTCGCCTGTTCCTGACGGAAGCAAGCTTCCTTTTCCTGTAGAAGTCGAGTGGAGTCGACGATTCTTTTGAATAAACAAAAATAAAACCGTCTCTTCAGAAAACGTGCTTCTGAAGAGACGGTTTTTCGTGTCCGGATTACGGTTCTGAGATGCCGTTTGCGAGCAACAACAAAAAAGTGATGACCGATAACGACAGCAAAAAAGCAATGTTCGCGAAAACACTGAACCATTTAACGTAGTTATTTGTCGACCGGAGACCAAGCACCAGCGAAACGATATACCCGAGTCCGACCAAGATGTTTAGACCAATCGGTACCCACAGGCTGAGATTCGGGAAAAACCGTCCGCTCAGTAAATAGGATGTCAACATATTAAACAGGAGCAAACCGAGCGTCAAAAAAACCGGAAAATACGTTTGCTTGGATTGATTCATCGTTCGACCAAATTCGTCGACCAGTTAAAGTTTCGGCAAATTGTTTCGGCACTTTCGCCGGCCGAACGCCCCTCGGTATCAAGACGGAGATAGTTGGGATACGGCAGTTCTCCCGGAAGCGAATGTGTCCGGTACTGTTCGGCGGTTTCAAGCAGGTTGGCTTCCGACGCAGCGATGTCCCGTTTTGTGAACTTGTGGAGTAAACGGTTCTCAGTCTGGTTCCGGGCCAGACGGGTGGACAGTTCGGCTTCCAGTTCAACGATGAAGACTTCGGCACCGGCTTCTTCAAACAGTTGAACGGTCTCTTCGATGAATTCGATGCCGCCGTCTTCGACGCCAAACAAGCATAAAAACGTAAAAATGACCCCTTCGAGATCACTGACCGCCATTTCCTTAAACATTTCCCGCCGGATCAAGTCTTTCAGTTTATGATGCGCCGGTTTCGTGAAATCAAAATACGGATGCAACAGGTCGATCGTCTGATGGTTGTGGAATAATTTCATGCCCGTTTTTTGTTCGAGTTCCTGACCAATCGTCATTTTGCCGACCGCTTGCGGACCAAGTAACATAACAAACTTCATCCTGACACCTCTTCCTTTTTTTGTTAATACTAGCACAGAAAAACAGAGTGTTCCTATTAGAACGTTTGTTCGTTAAATGGTATAATGACAGTAAGAAATGTTGTCGTTTTAGGACCGAATGGAGGTCGTTGACTATATGGAACATTGGAAGGCAGTACAGGGCTATGCAGGCATGTATCAAGTCTCAACATCAGGGAACGTCCGGTCGCTCGACCGGATCATCGAGACAAGCCGTGGTGTCAAACAACGACGGCAAGGTGTCGTGTTGCGCCCACGGATCAATCAAGAAGGTTACCGGAAAGTGACGTTGTATAAACAAGGACGTGGGGAACGGTTTTATGTCGCCGAGCTTGTTGCTAAGGCGTTTCTCGATTCCGAGGCCACGCACGACCGGATTATCCGGGCGGACGGTGATCGTGTAAACGATCAGATCGATAATCTGACCGTCAAACCGTCGACGACTCAAGCGTACGCGTCGCTCCTTGACGAGTTCGACTTGTTATTGACGCAACACATCGAATTGTCGCCGCGGCAGATTCGGGAGATACGGCGTCGGTATCAAACCGGACTTTCGATTCGCCGGTTGGCGTTGACGTATCAGGTGACGGAAAACCGGATTCGCAACATCATCGACAAAAAGGAAGCCCAGTATATTAGTTAAACGACAAACAGACTCTGTGCTTGAGGCACAGGGTCTGTTTATCTTTAATGGGATGGACCACCGATCGTCCGGTTGAGGGACTCGATTTGTTCACCGATGATGTGACCGTGCTGTTTCAGTTCTTGTTGGCGGGCACTGTTGGCCTGTATGTTTGCTTCAAGTGATTGACTGTAGTGGGTCAGTTCAAACAGAATCGTTTCAATCAGTTGAAAATGTTCCCGAATCCGTGGCTGGACCGAATAGACGAGCGACCGGTCCGTCTCGACCTGGACGAGCGCGGCTTCAATCTGTTCCGCGTTATCCAAAACGGAAGCAATCCGGCGGGTGCTCTGTTCAAGCTGTTCGTGTGTCGTCTCGATTTGGGTCGTCATCTGGACAACATCTTGTTCGATCTGCCCGATGCTGGCCGTCAAATCCCGGTTTGCCTTGTTGATGTGATCGATGCTCCGTTTGATGTCGAGTGCAAGTGACTCGACCTCTTTGGCGACGATGACGAAACCGCGGCCTTCTTCGCCTGCGCGTGTCGCTTCGATCAAGGCATTCAGCGATAGGCGGCGTGTCGCTTCCGCCACCTGTTGGATGTAGCGGATCGAGGCGTGCATTTGTTGATTGCGTCCGGTCGCCTCGTCCAGCGACTGGGATGTATGGACGGACAGTGTCCGCAACAGCGTCGTGTCCTGTTGCAACGATTCGAGGATCCGATGGCTCGTCGTCGCTTCCTCATTAAAGGAGCTGACCCGTTGATGGCTCGTCTGGATCGATTCGTCCATCGTCGCGAGTGCCTCGATCGAAGTCGTCAACAGTTGTCCCGATTCGCTGATGATCTGTTCCATCTGCGTCGATTGGTCCGTCAATGACGTCGCCACTTGATGGACAGCGAGGACGGATTCATCAATCGAGGCGAGTTGGGACGAAAAACCGGGTTGGGTCGCCTCCAATCGTTCGCTCGCAATCGTGATTTCTTGTGTCAGACTGCCGACTTGTTGCATCAGTTGGTTGTATTGGTGCGTCAATTGCTGTAATTCAAACGTCGTCGTCTTAATGCTGATCGGCTGATAGGTACGTCGTGCATACGCCTCTTCAATCTTTAAGGACAAGACGGACAGCGGAGCCAGTTGTTTTTTGATACGGGCCCGGATCAGCAGACTGACAAAACAGAGGACGACAATCCCGAGGATGCCTAACTTCATCGCTAGTGCCTTGGCAGGCGCGACCAACCGTTCCTGATCGACCGATAAAAACAGGACATCATTCACTTCAGGAATCGACATCGCGAGAATAAACCGGTCGTTGCTTGTAAATGTCGTCACGCGTGCTTGTTTTAATTGTTGCGTCACGTCTTTTTTCTGTTGCGCCGTCAACTTCAACGGTTGAAGGGCTGTGTTTTTAGTCGCTAACGACTGGATCGCTGCATCATAATCGTCGCGTGCCATATCGGCGAGTTGTTGATTCTTCAAACGTTTAATGGCGCGTGTCCTTTCCTGTTCATCTTCCGGATAGGCTAAGTAAATCGAGCGGATATTGGCATCAAGCATCGTCATCTCCCGTTCGAGCCGTTCACTGACGGACTTCGTCGAGGTCCGGTATAATTCTTCGACGCTTAAAGCGCTGATCAATAAGAGCCCCATTGCGACGATTGGGATTAGCCAGTTGTTTAATTGTTGGGCAAGCAGTCTTTTTTTCTCTGTAGGTTGCTTCATCAGTTTCATCTCCTCCATGCTTCCTATCGGGAAGTGAAGGGGCAGATTGTATGAAGAAAACGTGGTGTTCTTGTAAAGGTTTGGTCCACAAAAAAAGGACATCCGAGGATGTCCGCTGTCAGCTGGCATGCGGCAGGTAAGTCGAGACGAAACTGGTCGTCATCTGTAACAACTGTTGTGTTTCTTCTTTTGGTTCGGAGGTGACATAAATAATCAGTGCTGCGGCGACGGCAACAAAGATGATGATGACGAGAACAACAAAAAACGGCATCTTACTTTTACGTTTTTCTTCTTTCATATCCATTATAATACTCCCCCTTAAAAATGATGAGAACGTCTAAGGTGTTGTTTCCCTTCTTGAAGAATTGGAAACATTTTGGGACTTGAAAGAGGGACGCATTCAACCGATAGAGAACATAAGTAAAGAGCTAAAAATCGTCATGGAAAAGGAGTGTTCCGGTCTTATGTTGATCCTGTTTAATCAGTTCCTGCTAAATTTCTGTCTGTTGATCACCTCACTCCTATTTGCATTTTTGCCATTTCGGCATGTAGAACGGATTTCTGCAAGCTCTTCTGTCCGGACACGCGTACTGTTTGGGTTAGTCGCCGGACTGATTAGTGTTTTGCTTGTCCTGAACAGTGTCACCTATGATGGGGCAAAAATCGATCTACGCCTCGTCGCTTTAGTGACGGCGTTTTTTTATGGCGGATGGATCAGTGGCGGAATCACATTCATCGGCATCGTTGGGGCTCGTTTCAGCATCACGCCACCAGGCGTCTATGAAGGATTGATTTTGACGATTTTAATTTGTGTGTCCTTACTCGTGACGGCAAGTATCTATCGTCGTTTTTCAGCACGCACGATGAAGGATTACTTGATCTTGATTAGTATCGGCATTGCTTACAGTTTACCGGCTTTGTATTTGTTGACGGATACATATGTTCATTTTCTTAAGATTTCCTTTGTATATATCATTTTTATTTTATTAGGCGGATACGTGACCTATCAATTTCTTCAGGAATTACGGAAACATTTCCAGTTCGTCCAGACGCAACAGGAACTGGCGTTGACCGACGGACTGACGAATCTCGCCAATCGGCGAAAGCTCGACGAGACGTTGGCGCATTACGACCAACACGGCTATGCGTTCTCCGTTCTGATCGTCGACATCGACTTCTTCAAATCGGTCAATGATACATACGGGCATGACGGGGGGGACGTCGTCTTACGTCAACTGAGTCAGCTGTTGCAACACTGTAGTCCCGACGAAGCCGTTGTTGGACGTTATGGCGGGGAAGAGTTTGTTGTCTTGTTACCGGACATGCCGCTTAATGAAGCCGTCCGGCTCGGGGAAACGATTCGCTCGGCGTGTGCTGATCAACATTTCGTGTTCAGTACGTATCCGGCATTCCACGTTACGCTATCGATCGGAGCGGCCTCGTCGGATCAGGGCGAGACATCGTTTGAAGTCGTCCAAAAAGCCGATCAGTCCCTTTATCAAGCGAAGCAGACGGGACGGAACAAGGTCGTCGGTTACAGCGAAGAATAATCCAACACCAACAGGCGGGCTCCTCGGAGTCCGCCTGTTTCATGCTGCACGTAAAAATTATTCGCCGACCATCCCGTCATGGTCATTGTCCCGCATATGGGGATACAGCCAATGGTCATCTGTAATCGGCATGCTGAATCCGGCGTCTTTGGCTTCTTGGATCGTGACTTGTCCGTTGCCGTCAGTATCGACGGTTGAGACGTCCCCCGTTGCGTTCGAAGACGGTTTCGGATCGGCAGGGGCTTGCGCTGGCTCTTCTTTCTCTTCAGTCAACCCGAGTGCGGCATTGACTTCATCCGGATTCACATTGTCGAAGTCATCGACGATTTTATTTCCTCTTAACGTATACGTATAGCGATAATGAGAAGGAATCTGAGTTTTAGTATCAGGATACGTAATCGTCGCTTCGAAGTCTGTGACATTGCCGGCCTGGCGGATATTGTTTTCCATATAGGCTTGATCGCCGTGGCGGTTGAGTGTGCTGTCTTGCGGCGTGATATTGTAGGCGTTCGAGACACCACCGAGCGAATCGGCAATGACATGTCCTTCATCAAGCTGAGGACTCTCGACACCCGGAACCTTCGCTTCGTCCGAATAATAGCGACCGGATGAGGTTACGTCTTCTGTATCTTGTTGGAGCGTAATTTTTTTTGCAGTAACTTTAACGAGTTGGGCGTGTTCATTCGTAAAGGCCCAGTACTCGCGGTCGCCAAAACCGATGTTCACGACGGCATTTGGTTCCCGGTCGCCGGACAGATCGCCGCCGTCGACTTCAATCGGTGTATAGCCGGGGAACGATTTCGTTGCTTCTGCTTCGGCAGTTTCTGCGGAAGGGGTATCAGTAGGTGTTGTCTCTTGCTGTTTTTCCTCGGTCTTCTCTGCGGAAGCCGTTTCTTGAGATGCCGCCTGGTCGAACTTTGGTGTCGGCGCAGATGATTCTTCCGCAGCACATCCCGTCAAAAGCAGGGCGGCTAGCGGAAAAGCAAAATAAGTAAAGGATGATTTCATCAGTGGACTCCTCGCGTGTCATGACATACTTGTCCATTGTAGAAATCTTCCAGGCTGAATACAAGGTGATTTTTAACATTTAACGATCTAAATAGAACAAGAGATGCAGGTAACGAAAAATGGGAGAGTACTTCGAGGGCGGGAGACAGTGATTCGAAAATCGCAGAAGGACGTTATCTTGCCTTATAATGGGAATATTGTGTAAAATAAGCATTCACCACCTGAACAGATCGCGAAGCGTGACGATGTCAGAGGAGGGATGGTATGTCCAAACGGATGAAGGATTATGGTATCTCGTTCATCATTTTAGGAATTGCCGTAATATTGATTGGTGTACTGGATTTACCGAAAGGAATAAGTGCCGTTGCTGTGATTGTGGTAGTGGTACTGTCTGTTTTTTTATACGAATTTCGACGTTTTTTAACGCATGATGCAAGAAAGTGATTGTTAGCAGCACGTTGTCTGAACGTACCGTTTCAACAAGTCATAGTCAGACAGAAAAGGTGATCCACCCGTTTTCCGGGAGGATCACCTTTTGTAATGCAGAATGTATGGAACACTTACGTTAAGACAAGCTGCTGAAAAATCTGATGCCGTTCAAAGGCAGTTAAGATGCTCGGCGCAATCTGTTGCCGAATCAGTTGTTCATCGGTCCATAAGTAGGCGTCATGTTCTTCTGATAACGTTACACTGCTGGTCACGGCTGTACAGAAGTAGGCGAGCAGGATGACCTGGCGATCGGGATGTGTCAGAATGCTCGAGGCATAAGCAATTTTGTCGACGGTCACCGTCAACCCCGTTTCTTCCCGGATTTCACGAATCAGACTGTCTTCCGGTTGCTCCCCAAAATCGATTTTTCCACCCGGGCATTCCCACGTCCCGCCACCGGAGTCGGCAGCAGCACGCTGAACGATTAAAATCCGGTTGTCGTGCCGCACGATCCCTTTGACGGCCGTTACGATGGTCGACATGTCATCTCCTCCTTTCGCTTCAGCACAACTGCTTCCGGTCCTTCTTGTTGAATCAACTGACCGTTTTGCAGATAAATACCGGCTTGCTCCGGTAAGCCGTAGCCGAAGTGACTTTGTGTTGCTTCAAACGCCTGCAACAAATTCGTCTCTTCCTGCCACGTATCATAGTGGACGGAAATCACGGCGTCCATTAGACCGAGTCCTTCAAGGACAAGCGACTTGCCCGCCCGTTGATCGATTGCCGGAATTCGACATTCGTCCGGTGTCAGTAAGGCGCCGGCGGAAAAACCAGCGACCGGTACACCGTGCTGAAACCGTTCTTGAATGATGGCTCCGATTGGCGTGTGGACGATGAATTGTTGGTACAGTTCCGTTTCGCCACCCGAGATGATGATGCCGGCGCATGTACTCAGCTGCTCGAGGTGGTCGTCTGTTGGACTTGCAGACAACGGCAAATGAAAAAATGCTGTCGCACCACAAGCGGTTAACATCTCCGTATAGATCGGCGCGTAATCGGACCAGGACGAACCGGGACGCGGCACATACAGCAAAGCGACGGGACCTGTCCCGTTCAAACACGAGACAAACGTTTTACACAAATTCGGCGGAAACGGGGGACCACCGCCAAATAAAAAGAGGTGTTGATTGACCATGACTGCTGCCTCCTTACTCAAACTATTCTCTTAGAATAAAAGAAAATCGAAAACAAGGGTACCTGACTCTTTTTTTGGATAGGTAGAAAACGGAAAATGAATTACAATGGTAATACTAGGGAGAAAACGAAAGGGTTAAGTGAAATGATGAAAAAGCACATCAATCAGATAACATACCGGGAATCAGGCATGGGGAAAGGCCAAACGTTCACGTGGACGAAAGCAACACGGGAATTACGGTTAGAAGATGAAGACGGAAAAGTCTCGGAAGACGTTTATCTGTTATCGGAGCACCAACAAAGGGAACTCGAGCAACTGTTGCTCCACGTCGATCTTATGTACTGGCAACCGGTTTATACGACGGAGTGGCTGATTCTCGACGGCACGGACTGGGAAATCAGATGGAGCAGTCCGGACGGGAACGGGATGTCTCGAGGCAGTAATGCTTTTCCGGACAAGTGGGAGCTTCTTCGGGACTGGTTGTATAGTCAGTTTGCAGAAAACGGGGAGGAAGACAGATGAATCAAAGCAGTGAAGCACTTTTAGAAGCCATTATCGACATCTTAAGGACAGAACGACAACTGGATTTGACAGAGCTTTATCAACGTGTACGAGAGCGAAGTGATTTGGACCTTTCTCGTTTTTCGACGGAAGCGGGATTAGACGCACGCATTCGAAAATTAATTTATCTTCATGCGAGTGAGTGTGAATTATATGAAGGGAAGCAGAATTTGTTCTACAGTGAGACCGGCAAAGGGACAGGGCGTTGGGGATTACGGAGGTAAAAAAACACGCCACTAAAAAGTGACGTGTTCGAAGTCATTAAACTAACCCTAAAATCTCGACTTCAACCAAAGCACCTTTCGGCAACTCTTTGACGGCGATACAAGATCGTGCCGGGAAGTGGTTATGCGGAGCAAAGTAATCCGAGTAGATATCATTAAACGCAGCGAAATGATCCATGCTCGTTAAGTAACACGTCGTTTTGACGACACGATCCGGTGTCAGACCCGCTTCTTTTAAGATGGCATCAACGTTTTTCATGACCTGCTCCGTCTGTTCCGTAATGCCACCAATGACCATTTCACCCGTTGCCGGGTTGATCGGGATTTGACCGGATGCGTATAACGTACCGTTAGCGATGAAGCCTTGCGAATAAGGACCGATGGCAGCCGGTGCGTTGGTTGTTTCGATTTTTAAAAATGACATGTTTTAGTACCTCAATTCTTATAATAATTTTTTGCTGAAAAGCAAAAACTAAAATATAACTTAAAATTACTTTTGTTATAATAATTAACAATACAATATGAATAAAAAACCATAAATGATATAATTTATTAGGGAAGTTGTTACAAATAATTATGAGAAGTAAGGAGATTTTATAATGCAAAACCATATAAATCCTTTTGTTTCATTTATGCATCAATATGATTTAACTACAGCAGATTACTCTAAAATTTTTGACGAACATACTAAAAAAATAGAATATAGCATCGATACGAACATTAACAAAAAAATTATTGAAGAGCTCTCAACGTCTCCTCGCTCTATCATCATAACAGGTAATGCTGGAGATGGAAAAACTAGAATTTGTAGAAATGTGTATGATCAATTAGTTGAACAAGAATTTGAAGGTTGGCCAGAATCTGGTATTGCAGAGATTTCATATAAAAATTATAAAATCCGGATAATCAAAGATTTATCAGAACTAAAAAATGAAATTATTGTTGAGGAACTTGGAAAGTTACAGGAGTCACTAGAAAACAATGAGTCAAATGTATACTTTCTCATTGCGGCTAATGAAGGGAAATTAACGCATACTCTTGTAAAATATCCTGAATTAAATAAATTAAAAAGTGTCATTATTCCTCAATTTATATCAAACAATAAGGAATTAGAAGCGACGAAAGAAATAAAAGTTTATAACTTGTTGTACGCATCATCGTCGATTTATGCTGAAAAAATCGTAGAAGGATGGAATGAAGAACAAAACTGGAGTATTTGTAGTGATTGTTCTAGTAAAAATAAATGCATCATCAATAGTAATCATTTAGCTTTGAGTGATAAAACAACGAAAAATCGAATAATGCGTATGTATAAATCTTTGGATATGAATGGTAAGCATATGACAATGCGAGAGCTACTCATTCACTTAGCCTACACACAAACAGGTGGAATGGCTTGTAAAGATATACATGAAGCTTCTAATAGTGAATCAATTCAAGCACTAGCAAAAAAATCGTATTATGAGAATTTTTTCGGTAATAATCTAAGACCAGAAGTTTTTGAGGAAATTGGTGGTATTCAAGAATTTAAATCGTTAGATCCTGGATACATTTCAGACTCTTTAATTGATGATTTTTTACTTAATGGTGACTTAAGTAGTAATGAACAAATAAAAGATACACATCACACTTTGTTTGGTAAGGATATTGATATTGAGAACGGCGCTTATTACGAAGATGTAAAGATGTATCGTTCAAATATACATGGTGATAATGTGAACGGTATTGAACTAATGAATAAGTGGTTTCCAAGGTTAAGAAGAAAATATTACTTTGAATCTCAAGATAATAAAAAGGTTGAAAAATTAATCCCCTATCGGTATCGATATGATTTCATAAGTATTCTTCATAGAGGAAGAATTGAACATAGTGTAAAGATTAAGCTTGTCGATGGATTAAATACATTCTTCGCAAAAAGAATGGTATATTCTCCCTCTCATCAGCTTTATGTATCTTCAGATAGTTTATTAGTGCATCAAATTATTGGACTAGATCAAGTTGAATTTCATATTCAAGGTAAAAATGAAACAATAGATCAAACGGGTACAACATTAACTTTGAAAGTACAAGGAATAGAATTAGCTATTAATTTAGTAACGTTTGAGTATTTAATGCGCTTGAGTAACGGAGGCATGTTAAACGTTCTAAGAGAACACGTAGAGATATTACTTAATAGTTTTCGAAATAGATTGATTTCGCTAAAAAAACAGGATGAGAATATTTTACAAATTTTAAAGTTCGATCGTATTCAAGGAGCATTCGTATTAGAGACAATTGAAATTTCTGATGGCGGAGACTCTGTTGTAAATATTGAATCTGAAGATGATGATTTTTAAATCTAAGCAAAAGTAATTGAAAGGGTGTTAGATATGCAAGAAGAAAGTGCAAAATTTTCTAGCAAGATTGGTGCTGAAATATGGGGACATCGGTTTAAAGATGGTCAGCGTGGACCAGAGTATACTTTAGAGTTTTTAAATGTGTTTGCTGGAACAGGTTTTAGCTTGGAAAAGAAGTATTATGATCGAAGAAAAATGATTGAATTTCGTCAGTTTGTCTATGAAGGAGAAAAAGAAGGTGCGAAAGGTTATACTGCAATTTTCGAAGAAAAGAAAAAAGATGTAATTCGAAAGAAGCTTGGAGTAAGCGAAAAACAATTAGAAGATTTACAGGTGTTCTTTAAAAATTTAACTATACCTCTAATGACACCGATGGGAAAACCAGTTGATCGCTCGTGGTACGCTCAAATGATGTATCCTCTCCACGAATCGTTGCTTTTTTCTGAAGTTCGTGTAAATAGAGATAAAGGCAATTCGAAAAATTTAACAATTAATTATGAACGTAATTTTTTTGCTCGTGGCGGAGAACTGTACTTTTTAATGTTGCATTATGGAACATTAAATAATCCTGAATTAAGAATTAATATCGAGAAAAATATGAAAACTCTATTATCTAGTTCTAGTGGAGTAATTGCTGTCATTAATCAAATTAACGAAGCATTTAGTGAGTACAGTACTGGAGATCAGCCTGCACCACTAATCAAAGATGAAGAGTTATCAACTGTCATTACTAGTTGGGAAAGCAGTGAATACCCAACATTACCAAATACAGATTTAGCATTGTATAAAGAATTTGCAGAGGAACTTAATGCATTGCTTATGCTAAATATTGATATTTATGAAATGTTTGATATTTTAACTTCGCTCATAACATTCCAACTTCATCGTTATATGATTTTTCAATCAGAACAAATTATTGGTGAAACGAGTAATTATTTCATTGATTGCTTAGAAGGTCAAAATAAATCAATTAAATTTTTAGCACAAGATTCTTATCGGATTCACGAAACTATAGTAAGAGAAGCCTATAAAACTTTTGTAGAAGACCGAGTAGAAGAAATATTCTCTGAAGTCAAAGCAGAAGAAAAAATTTATTCTTGGAGAAATAGCCTTGATAGCTTTGAAAAAGATAAAGTGAAGGGCTATTCTGGATTTTTTAACGAATTAAATTTTACTAGTCTTCAAGCAGCCAAAAAGAAAAAACTTATAGAGGCATTAGAGACTGAAGATATTAATAACGCTAAAAAGTTACTTAGATTACGCATCGTAGAACTTTATATGGAGGATTTATCGAAAACACAAGTTCCTATTATGAAAACTTTAGCTCGTGATGGTCAGTTCATCGTTTCGGGAAAAGGATCTAAAGCTCGATATGTACTACATGATAATGTCTTAAGTGCTTTAGTGTATGCAACACTTAATGGTCAGAATAATTTACCGTATGATGATTTTCTAAATGAATTATTCCAAAAATACCGCATTATTATTGGAGAAGATGCCGCTAAAAATTCTGGGTTATATTCAAAAGAAGGAATCAATCTAACTCATTTTAGAAGTAATGAGAAAAAAATGAGACAAAAATTAAAACAAAATGGGCTTCTCCAAGAATACTCAGATGCAACAGCACTAGTTACAAACCCTTATTTTAATTAATTCAAAGTACTGGGAGGGAGCATTAAGAAATGATTGCAAGAATTACTCAAAAAGAAAAAATAATAGGCAGCTGGATTGCACAACACTTACTTAATTATCTTAAAGATCATAAAAATAAAAATGCTGAAAAAGTATTAGTAAAAATAGAAGGAATTAATGAAGAATACTTTCCAGCCATCTTGAACGCTCTATTAGAAAATCAAGCTCAACTCAAAAGCTTTTATGAACCAGTGATACGAACTATAAAACAAATTGATGGTTATGATTCCTTTGTTTTAAATGAAAATGAAAATGGAGTATGGTTGCGAAATAATGTAAAAACGAATGAAGCATTAATTTTATTGATGAATGAACGAACACCAGAAGCTCAAAGCTTAAAAGATATTGTTTCTATTGATGAAACACAGTTACTATCATCAGATGGCTTTTTCAGTTTAGATCAATCTCTTCAAGAAAGAGGATATTTAGAACCACATCAGATAAAAGACTTACTCAAACTAATTGGAGCATATCAACATAGAGGAGAACTTGATTTACAACTTTCGATGCTTATTGCTTATATTGAAAGTGTGTTACAAGAGAAAGAAATATCCAATGACACATTTAAAGAGATTTTAGGGAAATCTTTACCTCATTTTCGATTATTTAAAGACGAGCATTTAAAGTTTGAGTCGTTAGAGGGACTTCGTAATCAGCTTAGAAAAAACTTTTTATTAAGTCACTTAAGAAAAAGTTTGGTAAATTATTTAGATACAGAAAAATTGATAAAAAATGTGGATAATTTCATTCGTAATGAAGAAAAAAATAATTTTTCAAGTGAAGTTTGGAAAAATTTTAATAACGATAAAATATTATTTTTAGAAAAAACAATGGAGTTTGTTGAAAGACGAAATAATGATCTTTTAAGTCTAGTTTCTTACAATGATGCAGAACGAATTTTTGGTTTTAAAGTGTCTAATTCTTTAAAAGATAAATTAAATAACACAAGAGATATAATTTTAGACAATTTTGCAGAAAAAATTAGAGAAGCAAAAAATATTGAAGAAGAGAACCAGTTAAAACAAGAAAAAATGGAAGATGAAAGTCGCTTTGATCGTGGTGTTGAAGCCGTAAATAGTAAAAATGATATTGAGGCAATTCGAGAATTTCGAGAAGAATATGAACAAGAACTTGAGAAAGAAGATATATTGAAAAAAATTATTAATATTGAAAATAAGCTTGAAAATCCATCTGAGTATATTGATATTTTTGAAGCGATTTTATCTGAAACCTTAGTGATGTTAGAGGAAATAGAACATGAAGAATTCAATGGTAACCTCTCCTTTGAAATTTCAATTGATCAAAACATAGAAGTTTCTGAAGAACAAGCTAGATTCTTTAATTTCCATCTGAAATCTTTATCAATGCTATCTTCAAACGTAATTGTTCTTTCTGAATTGAAAAGTTCCAATGAAGCATCAAAAGACATCGATGTAATTCCTGTTAAATTAAGACTCTTAAAAAATGAAAATTCGATATCGAAATCTATCGTCAAGGTCGATGCTAGTAGAATGTTAATTGAAACGAGTTTCTCAAAGTTTATTAATCAAATTCAAAACGGATTTTTACAGTCTATTGTTACGAAAAAGGGTACGCCAGTTGAAGAAGATTTTAATGAGTATTTGAATGAACAACAACATTATACTTTGATGTCTGATAAACGATTGTTAGAACCCATCGAGCAATTTAAAAAATACAATACAGAATACACTAGTATTCTTAAATCTATTATCGACGAAAATAGAGGAATAACCACTGAAGATTTAAATCGAGTAGCTGCCCTTAGCGAATCATTTCTAAAGTGTTCTGATCATGATGTAGATAGTGTTAGAAAAATATACTCACTTCTGAATGAAATTGGAACAATAAAGATTTTTGAAACTAAAAATGTTAAACAATCAGAAGTTGAACGGAAAATAGTATCTGTGTTCAATCCTATTAGATTTATTGCTTATGGATTTAAACTTATTCATTTTGGAAATTTACTCTCTAATATTTCTGATACGTCTGAACAACGTAATAAAATCCAAGATGTAGAAGATTTAAAGCAGTACAAAGAGTATCTAAGAGGATCGTTTACTAACTTAGCACCATCTTATTACGTATCTAAGAATGGTAATCATCTATTTGCACAAGATGAACTATACGGTCAGGGAACGTATATCGAGGGTGGAGAAGTTGAGAGTGTTTCTTCCCAAGCAACTTCCTTTGCGAAAGAAATTGAAAAAGTTACGAACGATTATGTTCGAGTTTATCCATATGCTGCCGATTGTTTAGATATTTTATTCTTATATGTTACCAATTTAGAGTTTGTAAAAAAGAGTGTGGAACAAATTTTGAGAAATGATAGTTTAAAAAAGTTAAACATAACAATTCACAGTCCTGCGAGAGCTGCAATGCTTTATGATGAGATCAATCAATGGATTCAATCGCAAGAAGAGTACATTAACGCTGTGGATTCGTTTGGTGAATTTCCTAGATTAGAAATCAATGTATTACCATTTAGCGATCCTAAAACACTTGAGGAAAAGATAGATACATCCATGCTAGACTTTGATTTAGCAGTGTTTATTGATTACTTCGGTCAAAGTGACAATTTAAAAATTCCACATCAATTTTACTCAGAAAGCTACAAAGAATGTGAGCTTACAGATAAAAATTGGGTCTTTTATGAGAATCGTGAATTTAAAGCTGTCAAAGAAGGTACTCGATTAATCAACTATGTTTCACCTAACCAACCAAAGTTGATGCAACAATTTTATAATATGCAAGCGATTTTGAAAGACGGATTAGTCATCGAACCTAACAAGATTGGTCTATTAAAAGGTAGATTATCTGTAACACGTACAGAAACAAATACACTATATAAACTTGCACATGAAAAGTTTAATTGGGTTGTCACTTACGATAGATTTATGGATCCTTTATTAATGAAACAAGTAGCCGAAGGATCGAATATTATTCGTTATCATGTAAATCGATTAGGAAAAGAAGAAATTAAAGTTCTTGTTTCCTCTTCAGACTCAATTAGAAGATCTTCAAAAGTGGATATGGAAGTCAATTATTACCGTGATCGTCTCCATAGTAGGTTAAAAGATCAGTTGAAAGTTAGTAGTATAGACATACAACAGGTTGATAAAGCTCTTAAAGTTGTAAAAGAATTATCCGGTGGTCTAGTGCTAAGAGCATTAGGACCTGGGAAATTTGTTAACGAATTTTTATCAGTATATTTAACTGTTCTACAGGATGGAAAGTCTGATGATACAGTAGTTTTATGGGATATGTGTGATGAATTAGAGTGGTTTAGAACCCGGCAAAAACGTCCGGATTTATTAAAAACAACCATTCAATATTTTCCTGAAACAGAAACGTATAATGTTAAATTTGATTTAATAGAATTAAAGCTTATACAGGAACAAAGTTATGTTAGTGAAGTAACTGACGCTAAAGTTCAATTAATATCAGGTGAGAAAACGTTGAAAAAATTCTTTAGAAGATTCGATTCGGCACTCGAAAGAAATCTATATTTAAATTCATTTTTGCTTCATTTGGAAGACAAACGTGCATATGAAGAATTTGAACTAGCGATACTACATGAATTAAGAAACAATGAAAATATCCAAATCAATTTTGAATTTACAAAGTCAATTTATGCTTATATTCATAATAAAAATATTGAATTTGAAGGTCGTTCAGAACTTTCACCTGGACATTATTACGAAAGAGAAGACGAAAATGAAATAGCAGTAAATACTTTTACTAGATCATACATTTTATCTGAAATGAATGTTCCTGATCATGAAGTAAATAATGAACTGCAGGACGAAGAAGCATTATTAGAACAGGTTGCTATAACTGATGATAGTGAATACTTTAGTCACTATACCCAAATAGATAACAGCAATCTTATTTTGACTGAAATACCGAAGGACAAAGTTATAGAGGAAAGCGACTTACAGAAGCAAAGTGAATCGAATATAAAAAATGAAATACGAGATATCGAATTAGTTAAAGATATTGAGGAATCTCAATACCCAGAAGATCACGCATTAAAGAACGTTCAAGCTCTACAAACAGAATCACTTGATGAAGCATTGAAAAAACAAGGGGATAGTTACGCGGACACTCTACAGACTAAACTTAGAATAAACAATGTTCAGTTTACAGTAGAACGAACTATCGTAGGTGCTAGTGTCATTCGTATTATTGGTAGAATTCCGTCGGATCAGAGTATTACAGCAGTTGAAAAGAAGGCTAAAGATATGCCTTTATGGCTGCATATCGATTCGCCACCAACTATTTTTAGTGATCGAAATGGTATCAATATAGACATTAATCGTAATGATCCTGATACAATTTTCTTCTCACAGTTCATGAAGTATGTTCGAAGAGATATCACAGAAACAGAACTGAAAAATGGTTTTCTTGTTCCTATTGGACTAAATCCTTTAAATGAGGTGATGTCAGTTGATTTTAACGGTACAGAACCTCATATGTTAGTCGCCGGATCAACAGGAAGTGGAAAAAGCGTAAGTTTGAATTCCATTGTCATGTCTATGATGTGTCTATACACACCCGAAGAATTGAAATTTGTATTTATAGATCCAAAACAAGTTGAATTCTCTATGTTTGAAGATGTTCAGCATACTGATAAAGTATTGTTAGATTTAATGGATTCTGCTGATTATTTAGATGTTATGATTATAGAAATGGAAAATCGATATAGTAAATTTAAAGATGCTTATGCAAAAAATCTGAAAGAATATAATGAAACGCTAATTGAAGAAAATAAATCATCAGAAGTTTTACCTCGTATTGTTATTGTTTTTGATGAATTTGCTGACTTCATGATGCAGGATAAAGAATTTGCACAACGCATCGAAACTGCAATCAAAAGGATCGGTCAAAAAGGACGAGCTGCGGGAATTCATATGATAGTTTGTACACAATCGCCTAAGGCGGAGATTATTAGTACTACTATTAAAAATAATTTACTAGCACGCTTAGGATTAAAAGTAACAGACGCAGTTGCATCGAATGTTGTATTAGATACAAGTGGTGCAGAAAATTTAGCAGGAAAAGGTGATTACCTATTAAAGAAAGATAGAGAACCAGTTAGAGGGAAAAGTCCTTATTTAGAACCACAATCTTTACGAGCTTTAATGAGGTTCTTTAAAAATAACTAAACTTACAAAGTAGCCAAGAGTAATCTGGCTACTTTGCTTTGTTAAAATTAAGGTGGGTTACGAATGGGTTTTGGACAGCATCAGAGTTTTTACTTACGTCCGCATTGGCTGTATAAAGGATTAAATGAAATTAAAAGCGATACTCGCTTTTTTTATAATGACACACATTTTGAACAACTAGGTTTAGGGAAAAACATGGCGAAGTCAGCGAAGTATTGGTTACTCTCAACGGGTCTCATGGAAGAAAAAAAACAATCAGGAAAAACGGAACATCACCTTACTTCTTTGGGAGAATTAGTTGATAAGCATGATAAATATATTCAACATCCCGTTACAAAAAGTGTTCTGCATTATACTTTAGCCTCTGATCCAAAAATCGCAACAAGTTGGTATTGGTTTTTTAATGTGTTTAGAGAATCAATTTTCGACAAATCGATATTGATAGAAACGTTAGAAACCTGGGTCAGTCATACACTAGAAAAATCAGTGTCTTCTAATTCACTAAAAAGAGATATTGATTGTCTCATTCAGATGTATAGTCCAAATAATCTTTCTTCTACTCCTGAAGATGTTATCAAAAGTCCGTTCGAAGAGTTAGGGTTGATAAGCAATACAGTTAAAGGTACTTATAAAAAAACACCATTAGATACGGCATTTAAGCTTGAAGTACTTTATATCACTTTTTTGATCTATACAGAAAGAAATGAACTCAATGAAGTGAGTCTTGATGAATTAATAGATGGTGAGAATCTATGGGGGAAAATTTTTAATCTTTCAAGGTCTGAAATTGTCAACTGTCTAGAGGAGATGCAAAAAAGGTATCCAATAATTTTTACTAGAACGAACCGTCTCGATGTAGTTAGAGTTACTGATAAAACTAGTTACTTAGATTATATGGAACGATTTTTTGAAAATGAGGTAGTGCTATGAAAAAGTTTCAACCTAGTATCAATGTAGTGTACGACACAGGAAAGTCCGAACTGTTTGATATGTTTGTTCCTAACAATGATCAGTTAGAAATTATGGAGAATATAATATCAAGTCTATCCAAAAAAAGCTTAGTCAATTCTCATCTTATGATTGGTCCATATGGAGCAGGAAAATCCATGGTTGGGGCAATTACCGCCTCGTTAATAACGGCAAGAAAAAACAGTAAAAATGTAAAATCGTTCTTATACAACGTGAGAGGTTTGAACAATGATTTATCGGATAAAATTAGAAATAATTTATACGAGAACAGTATCAAGTGGATTCCGATTACAATTACAGGTAAAAATGGACGAGTTGACGAAATCATTTTAGAAGCTATTCAGTTGAAATTAAAGTCAGAAGGAATTGTTTTATCTCTTAAAGGAGATAGTGAGCAAATTCTTCAAACGATTGAACTGTGGAAGAATGACTATAAAGATACGTATTTGAAATTAGTAAATTTGTGTACATCTTTTGGATGTACTATAGAGGAATTGATTCAAGGAATTACTATAAATGATGAAAGATTTATAGTGGAATTTAAAAAAATGTATGGTACTTTGACTTCTGGAGCTACATATATTTCAGAATCGAAAGCATCATTTGTTGAA
The DNA here is from genome assembly GCA_902363455.1 of Caryophanales bacterium. Lineage (GTDB taxonomy): Bacteria > Bacillota > Bacilli > Exiguobacteriales > Exiguobacteriaceae > Exiguobacterium_A. Next base: position 185,088 of record CABJAC010000002.1, read on the forward strand.
AAAATTCAACACCTAACTAATCAATTATCTATAAAGAAAATGGGACTTTTTATTATTTATGATGAGTTTGGAAGGTTTCTTCAAGGTGTAAATCAGTCGTTGATTTTTCAAACCATGCAAGATTTACAAGATATCGCTGAATTTGCAAACCGGTCTTCGAACTTAGGCTTACTTTTTATTACTCATACAGGTCTTCGACAGTATTCAACAGAAAGTAATAACTTATCTAAAGAAGAATTAGAAAGAGTTGAAAAAAGATTTGAATCGCATCGGTTAGATAGTGATCCGTCTTTATTTTATAGAACAGCATTTAAAATACTTGAGATTGTTAAAGAAGATAATACACCAAACTTATTTTTATTAAACGATATAGAAAGAATAAAAAACGATTTAAAAAAGTATAATCTTTTTCCGGATATGGAAGTATCTGAAGTTGAGAACTTTATTTTAGAGAAGTGCCAGCCTATACATCCATTAACAATTAGATTATTACCTATTCTTTCAAATATGCTAGGACAAAACGATCGAACATTATATACATTTTTATCTCAATTTGATGAGACTAGTTTAGAGACTGATTGGTATTATGCGGATCAGTTATTTAATTATTTTTATCCAGATGAATCTTCATTTTATCTAATTGATGATTTAAAGTATTATCGACTATCAATGAGTTACCAAATATCAAACGAAGCAAAAAGACTAGTAAAGTTAATGACTTTATTGAATATATCTAATAAGCCTTTTAAACTTTCTGTAGATTTTTTATCCTTTGCACTAGGTAGCAATGAGATGAAAATACGCGAAAGCATAGAAGAACTTAAAAAAATAAAGATTATAAGATACAATCCGCTAGCTTCATCATATGAGTTATATAGTGGATCTATACTCTCTTTAGAATTCCTAATAGAAGAATATCGTTCTAAAACAGTTATAAATGATGGAACTAGAATTAAATTTTTAAATGATTTTTTACCTAACAAATATTTTCTACCTCATGAGTATAATAGCGTTAAAAGTATGACCCGTTTTGTGGAATCCCAATTTGCCTGGGGAAACGTTTTAAATTTAGATACCCCTATTGGTGATGGAATGATACTATATATGATCTATAAAAATGATCAAGAATTAAAAAATATCCAGGACTTCGTAATAAATCCCGAAAGAAAAGATATCTTAGTATGCATTACGAAGTTAAACACTAAAGATTTAATTATTAAATTAGATGAATTTATGATCTTAGATCTTCTATTAAATACTTCAGAACTAATGCAACAAGATGAGAATTTAGAAGCGGAAATTTTGATTCATTTAGAGAATATAAGATTTGAAATCGAAAAACTTTTACGACCAATTAGGCAATTTGAGAAAGGTAATTTAACTTGGTATATCAATAATGATGTTGTCAAAATCGATTCCAAGAATGCACTCGAAAAGAAAATTTCAAATTGGATGTTCGAGAGATTCCCAGCAACGCCGGAAATTAGAAATGAAGGATTCAACAAAAAGAATGTTACATCTATTCAAAAGAAAGCTGCTAAAAGTATCTTGTCTCAATTACTCTCACCTACATTTTCAGGTAGGTTTGATATCCAAGGTTTTGGTCCGGATTATTTAATTTATGCAACTATGTTTAAAAATACAGGAATTGATACAAATAATCTAAGTCAAATACCTGATGATAATCTGCTGAAATTAAGGTACGATTTACTCTCGTATCTCAAACAGAATAGAAGAGGTAAAATTGTTGGTTTATACGATTTATTGAGACATGAACCCTATGGCATTAGAGAACCACTAATACCACTATTACTAATAGCTCTATTAAAAGACATTTGGCATCAGATGGCGTTTTATTCAAATGATTTTTACATCCATGAATTGAATGCAGATATGCTATATGAGATTTTAGAGTTAAGAGCAGATTTTTATGAATACGAACTATACGAATTATCTTCAGCAAACTTAAATCTACTCAAAGATTTAAATACTACTTTCTTTGATGGTACTTTATCAGAACAGCCTGTAATAATTTTTACAGAGCTAACCCGATGGTTACGGAACTTGCCAAGGTATACTCAAGTAACTGACCAGTTAACTAATGCTGAAAATCAATTCAAAGAAATTATTCGACATAGTGAAACCGACCCCCTTGCATCGATTAATAATCTAGCAAAAATTATTGAAGATAGTCGTGATTTAAAGATTTTAAAATCACGACTAGAAAACCATTTAAGCCTTTTGACAGAACAGATTAAAAAAGAAGTTTTTCTTAAGATGGAAATCGAATCAAACGAAGACATCCAGAAGTGGGCTGATAGCAATAAAGAACTTGTATTAAATAGCTCAATATTAGCTGGATTCGTTTCAGAGTATGCTCAGAATAAAGACTGGTTAGCATATTTGATTGAAAAAATTGTCGGAGTTGCATTAAAAGATTGGTCAGATGTCACATATGATTCGTTTTGGATGAACTTCAAGCAGTTATTGATGATAAATCAAAATCAAGATGGATTAATAAAAATAGTGACCGACAATCAAACCATTATGGAAATTAAAGAAGTCGAGCTCTCTGTTAAAGGTAAGACTATCTATAACAATGTAAGCAGAATCGTAAACGCTGGTAGTAGAACGATGTCGGATGATGAAATTCGCTTCGTTGTGTATAAGATTTTAAGTGAGTTAGAATCTTGACAGATACTATGATTATCTAGGTACTAAAGTACGTTTATTTATCAAGTTAAACTATACAAAAAAGGTAGCGGATTTTATCCACTACCTTTTTTGTATAGTTTTTATTTATGAGAAAGAACATACGCAAGGAATAGTATCGTCTTTTTCACTTAAATATTTTTCAATTCCATCTCTATCCATCAGTTCTCTGTATTCACGCAATGTGAATGGTCCGCCATTTCTCTTTAAAATAGAAACATCTTTCTCAAACTTACTACGGAAGCGTTCTTCCATAGCTTCTTGCTCCGCGTATTGCTCAGGCCAGACATTATATAAAAGAGCATAATGACCTAGGCCTCCTCTGACACATCGACCAGCACAGTTCGCGTGTGAAAAACCTAGACCATACATTCGCGGCAATGCAATTTTCCATTCGTCACGAATAATCTCTTTCGTATCAAGATCGCCTTTAAAAGTTTCAATCATAGGAAAACGTGTTTCGATCGGTTCAATTGGGTTATGCTCGTAGAAATTTTGAAGGTTGATAGCTCGATGTTGCTCATGAGGTCCAATACCGAAATAAAGTATTGGTTCAAGATTATGCTCATCTCGGAGTTCTTCTAAATAAATCATTGTTTGACGAACCTTTAACTCCTCTGAGCATTTAGCCATACGAGAATTACCTAAGAATTTAACATCGTGGAAAACTTCATCAGGTGTTCTTCCATCTATTCGAGTAGTAATCTCCATACCGATATATTCTGCTACTTCATCCATGAATCGATAGTTATCGATATCTTCCCAAAGTGTATCAGTGAAAAAGAGTACACAGTTCTCTTTTCCATATTTCTGAACGATATGATAAGCAACATATGCTGACGATGCACCGCCACTAAACATTGCTACGTGCACTGGCTTTCTACCAGATAATGAAGGAGTAGTACCTGCTTTTAATACACCTAGTGCTGATCGATCAGAGGTTTTTTGAGTTTTTACGTTATTCATATTCATTTAAAACACCTCTCTCTCGAAAACAAAATATCCATTTATTTTCTAATTATAAGTATAAAGCTCATTTCTAATAAAAAACAATGATATGTTTTGTGGCTTCAATTATCTAGTAGATACTTCTCTCCATTCTTCCTAATCTTATCTACCACAATCTCTTCCACATCTACATTCAATTCACTACATAAAGTCAGCGCATAAATCAACACATCGGCAATTTCTTCTTTGATATTTTCCTGATTTTCTTCCCACGCTTCTTCGCTGGTTCGCCACTGGAAGGCTTCAAGTAACTCGGATGCCTCGATGGACAAAGAAATCGCTAAGTCTTTTGGATTATGGTGTGGTCGCCAGTTTCGTTCATCACGGAAGTCATCGATTTTTTGTATTAATGCTTTGATTTCGTTCATAGCTGTGTCTCCTTTAGTTGTAATAATCGTGCGCGTAATTGAGGATTTGTTGCGTACAGATAAAGGCCTTTGACGCCACGCTTCAGCAGAACGTTTAGGGAGTTCAAAATGATTTCTTCCTTGGCACGCTCGTTTTCTGACCGACTCAAATCTTGGCGGGAAACAAAGGCTCCGGTGTCTTTGTATGACGTTGGATCGAGCTTCAATTGTTGAGTCGTTTCATCATACTGAATCGACGGACCGAGGACGACACCGACGTAGTTTAAATCAAATCCTTGAATGGTATAGATCGATCCGACTTCTCGAATCGTTTCCGGTTGTTCTGCCCATGTTGTATGGGTATAAGTACGATTCCACGGAAGATTGATTCCGCCTTCGTCAACAAAGTAGTCGGCACCATCTTTTTTATGCAGGTAGTCAAATGTCGAGACGATTCGTGATAGTCCGTGCTGTTCGTTTTTCGAGAAAATCGCCTGCTTAAAGACTTCCGGATCCTCGAAGATCTGTAAATCATAATTTGAATCACTCGGAATCGGTAAGAGCTCGCGTTCCACCAAACGATTGATCCAGTGCAATGTCTGCGGACTCGCTTGCATCCTGAATTGATTGGATAATTGCAGCGTCTTTGTCGAAAAGGTACCGACGATGTCCTGCAAGGTCGTACGTCCCCAGTGACTTTTAATCTTGAGGACTTGTTTTGGATCAAAGATCAGAATCGTGATTTTACTGCGTGTAATGATTTCATGCAGCTGATTTTGTTGGTGAAAGTTATTGTAGGCATCTTCTTTTGTGAGTAACAGATGGGCTTCGTCCACGAGCACGATGTCAGCAGTCCGCTTTTGTTTATCCAATGTATTTAAGAAGGGGGTTGGCTTTTGAAACTGCTTTTTCTTTAAGTTCGGTAGGCTGCTGGCAATCGATTTATACGTCTTGAGCATTTCACCATGGTTAACGAGCAGATAGTTATCCGTCTGATACAGTGCAGAATCGGTTTCTTTCGTCAAATCCTGGATCGTATTGAACAAGGAGCTGAGTAGCACACTTTTTCCTGTTCCGGCGTCACCTTCGACAATGAAGACATGGTGCCCCGTTTCGGTGATTTTGGTTTTACAAAATTTTAAGATTTCCTCTTTGACTTCTAGTTGTTGCTCAGACAATTCACGAAACGGAGAGAGTTTGTAGACGTCTTTGTTTCGTAATTGATCGAGTGTTCCTTCCGCAATCTGCTCCTCTCGTAACTGTTGCCAGATGTTTTCAAAAACCGTCTCATTGAAAAAATCTTTTCGGAAATAGTTGTGCATCTGACGGGAAACAGTTTGGCTGACATTTTGCAGTGTATAGCGACCATCTGCAATTAAAAAGTTAATCAAATTGGATTCGATATTGTAAGTAGCCGATTGGTTAAACTGTTCATGCCCAATTAAAATCGATTCGTCGAGCTGCTTCCGACGAGGATCTTTTAAATGGGCTTTTAACCGTTGATTTTTTTGAACCGTTTGTCCGACGTAAGCTTGTGCTTTTGACCGATTATACAACAGATAAACGATTGGATAATTGTCTATGTAGAGCGTTCGACTACGCGTTAAATCAGCGTAGTTAAACCGGTACTTTTCAAAATAAAGTTTCTCCAAAACATGTGTCCATCCTTCCAGTGATGTTACAAGGTATGTAAAAAGTAATTCTTGTTAAATATAGCATGACACATGAGTAATTGTTATTTAAAGGGAATTTGATTTGGGAAAATAAAAGGAACAGCCCGTTGTGGACTGTTCCTTTTACTTATACATATTCAACTAGTGAAGGTTTAATCTCCATCTCTTCAAGCGTCGTCCATAGTGATTCCATTGCACGATCTGCGTCTTGATAGAAATGACGGCCACGTACACGCCAGAAGTTCCAACCCGCCCGCTCCAAGACTTTTTGCCGGAACATGTCCGCTTCATACGCATCTGGTCCGTGCCAACGTTCACCATCACATTCGACGGCGAGTCGGTTGTGTTCGCCTTCGACGACAAGGTCAATCCGGTAGCCGTTGACTTGGACTTGAGGCGTGACGAGGTATCCCCGTGCGACAAGACGACGGTAGACGGCTTCTTCGAATGGTGAGTCAAAGCGATGTTTGACGCTCTCGAAGGAAGCTTGGTCACCAAGTGGATTTTGACAATAACCGAGCAACTTATAACGCATACAGTTGCTATTGCCGATGTCATTTAATGAGACCGAGTGGAACAGAATCATTTGATCGCGGGCCCGACTCGCTGCGACATTAAAGCGTTGACTATCGGTTTCTTTTGTCATCGCCATGAAGCGCTTATTCGGAGCGACGACCATTGAGAGTAACATGACGTCACGCTCGTCTCCTTGGAAAGTGTAGGCATCCCCGAAGCGGACTTGATGCTGCATCAACGTCTCGATTCCGATTTCGGCCGTCGCGATCCGTTCAATCTGATTAGCCTGGGCGTTACCGAGTAAGGAGACGACACCAAACGTCCGATTTTGATAAAGCGGATCTTGCATCATTCGTTTCAGTTCAGCGACGATGGCACGTGCTTCCGGTAAGTTCACCTTGTCCATCGTCGTCTCGTCGACGTATCCATCATGAACAAAATGATTTTTGACGGCTGGATTCAGTCGTTCAGCACGTTGGGGCAAGCGGAGCGGGACAATCGTTCCGTCATAGACGTGAGCGTTGCTGAAGCCAATGATTTCCGGTACACAGCGGAAGTGTTCCCGTAAGCCGACTTTCGTACTGAACTTGACGGAGGCAAGGGAATAGAGACTACTTGTCCCATCGAACAAGGTCATCGTCGAATCATCTCCGAAATACGTTTTTCGCTTTTCTTCGACATTATCGCGGTTATCGAAGCTCGTCGGACTGATTTGACGGTCATCGCCGACGATGATCGCTTTTCGTGCCCGCGACAGGAGCGAAATCGCATCCATCGTACTTTGCGAACTTTCATCAAAAATGATGACATCAAAAAGATCGCTCGCGGCCTTAAAGGATTCAAGGACACGGTTGACCGGCATGATCCAGACCGGAATCGCGTCCTGAGCCTGCATCATTTGTTTGGCAGCTTCTTTCCGGTAACGTGGTGCATGTTTACCCGTTCCTTTTCCGACTTTGCGAATCAAGGTTGCCCAACTGTTGAGCTGTTCTTGTTTCGAAGGCGTCATCCGTTTGAGCTGTTCTTTCCAAGCGAGTGTCGCACAGAGACGGGCGACAGTCTGTCCTTCTTCTTGCTCAAGACGATGGAGCTGCTCGCGTTCGTCTGCATCACTCAAAGCTTCAAGTCGACTCTTGACGTAGGCAAGGTGCCACGCGTCACGAAGTTCGAGCGCATGAAACGTGGGAGCACTGTTCGTTCGTAATGCCGTGAGCCAGTTCGGGGCAGCTTGTTCTAATGTCTTACTGAGTGCTTGTAGGCGACTCGCTCGGTGCTCATTCGTTTCCAGGAGTCGTAGTTCTTTATAAATCGCTGTATAGCGAGTAGCATCCCAATCACGAATCGCTTGCTGGAGCTGAATGGTGATGGGGTGGGTGAGTTCTGCTACGTTGAGTAGAGATAACCATTGTTGTTGCTGCCCGTTCAGTTCGTCCAAACGCTTCAGTTCAAAGAGTGCCTCTAGGGCATTGGTTTGAAGCTCGAACCACTCTGCTTCATACGTGAAGTCATGATTTTCATAACTTGCGTGTAATGGACGGAGGACTTGCGTAAAGTGTTGAATGATACTGTCAAGTTTGCGGAAAACATCGAGCGCTTTTCGGTACGTCGTTAAAGGACCAACCGGAATTTCAATGGAATGATGTTCAAAGCGATGCTTAAAAGTCCGATCGAGTTTCCGAAGTGATTCCGTATACGTCAACTGTTGCAAGAGTAACGTAACATCTGCGGCACTCGCCATCTTCTTCCCGTCAATCGTCACTTCATCTAAAAGAAGGGCGTATTTTTTTCGTTTTGTCCATTTAAAGAACATCCCATCGACCTTGTTTGCTTCAAACAGTGGCAAGAGTTCCGTTGCGAGTACAGATAAATCTTGATCTGTTGTCGGAAGAGCGAAATCATGCAACAAAACGGTCCGCTCGAGTTGTTCAATCTCAAGAAGTGTCTGTTCGAACGCCAACCGATCTTGCCCGAGCTCATCAAAATCAGAAGGATGCGTCAGCCAATGACGATATAAGGCAAGCGTCCATTCTTCAAGGTTCGTATATTGCTGAACGGATTGCTGGAGCCAGTCGCGAAATTGTTGTTTGGTCTCATCAGACGCCGATTTCATCCATGCAACTGGTAAAGCAGTCGGTTCGATGAGTCGGAGTGCTGTTACTTCGGCGACGAGTTCTTCGAAGATCAGTGGTTCCGCAAACGCCGTCCGTGTTGGTCGACGACCGAGAATCTTGAGTTCGGCAAGTGCTTCTTGATCCTGCATCAATTCATACAGTTCCTGAATATCGACGGCACTCATCGGTGCTTCTTCAGACAAAAGTGGTGTCGGAATCTGTGTCGAAATCGTGGATTGACTCATCCATTTTGCCCACTCGAGTGGCGTCTTCGTTTCTTGACCAATCGTCAGACCGTCGTGTTCGAGAATGGCTTGATCAAGCATCATCCGACGCGTCGATGCAATTTCACGACGAATCGTTTCGAGATGATTCCGAATCGTTGTGGCACTTGCTTCTAGTTCTTCAGCTGACGTCTTATTCAAATAGCTTGAGATACCATGTAAAGATGTTTCTGTTTGTTTGATCGTCTTGGAATCAGCGCCTAAAACAGAGACCGCCAGTTCACGGATTTCAGCAGGCAATTTATCGCGGAGGACCGTTAAGGCATGTTCTTTTTCACTTGTGACAAGGACTCGTTTCCCGTGAGCGAGAAGATGCGAAATCAAGTTGGAAATCGTGTGGCTCTTTCCGGTACCCGGTGGTCCCTGAACGACGACACCTGCGTTGTTACTTAACTGCTGAAGAATTCGTTTTTGTTCTTCATTGTAAGGAAGCGGGAATAAAATCTCTTCGCCGACAGCCTGCCACTCGGTACGATCTTGTTGATCAAGAGCAGCAATCGCTGCATCGTCTGAAGTAAAGAACTGTTCGAGAGCAGGCGACAACGGTAATTCCTGTTCGATCGCTTCCGCAAGGTGTTCATGCTCTTCGACCCAACTGTGATTGGATTTCGGACGCCGATAAAGGCGGACACTTGGCATGACGTAAACGTCAGCTTCTTGTCCATAAGCATGGTCCGCATGTAACAGCCGAAGTACTTGTTCGCTTCGTTCTTGGAGTTGCGTTTCGTCCCAAGGATTAAAGTCGAAGGCGTGATCTTCCTTGAAATCGAGTTCGTATTCCGAAAGCTCTGCTTTCATCCAGACACTGTCCCAGTTCAACATATCCAACTCAAGTTTCGGAAGAGTCGGTGTCGTTTCAATACGGAACACACTTTTTTCAGTATCAAACTCAATGACGGCTGGTCGGACGAAAAGTGGTCGTTGAATAGATTGTGTTGGCCAGTGCAGGTGACCGAAGGACCAAACGATTTCATGGGTATCATTATCAGTCGTCTGGAACTGATACATCTGGTACATCAAGTCATAGAGTGATTGTGCCTTTTCATGCTGACGTTTTTTCTCTTTCCAGTCACGAATCGCTAATTCATAGGTCGTCCAAAGTGACGTTAATTCTTCTGGAAGAGAAGCCTTGGGTGTAACGTCGTCACCGGTCGTCACAGTCCATTCGCTTAATTTACTCGGGAGGGCAGGACGATCGATTGTGAAGGCAGGATGAAACTTTACTTCGACGATGGTTTGCTGACTGTCATCGCTTGTTGAAGTGACGTTCGGAAAGTTCATTGTCGTCTCATCTAAAATCGTAGTATACGTTTTGGTATCTCGTTGTGTTTTTAAGCCAAGCTTCTTGACGGAAGCCATGAATTGAAAAAGGTTGATTGCTTTTGAACGGGTAGTGCTCATTACTAGGTAGCTCCTTATATGTAAATTTAAAAGTTAGGAAATTAGAGGTGGTTTATTGAAAAACGAGGCACTTAATTCCTAGTTTTTAGGACACTATTAGTATACAAGGAAACAGGATGAAGAGAACAGTAGGGAGCAGAAAAAAGACTTTCCGAATGGGTCTTCGGAAAGTCAATTTAGAGGGATAGTGATTGCATTATTGGTAGAAGAATCGACAGGGTTACCTGTAGCAGGATCGGTCGGTAAACCAATCAGAAAATCAAAGGAATCGAGAGTATCTGCAGATTCTTCCATAAAAACATAGTAGCTACCTCGATCTTTCGTACCTGAGCGAAGAAGTGGAAGGTCCGCGTTTGGATCGTAGCTTCGATTTAACGTAAACTTTCCGACGGGATTATATTCATTTGTTCCATTGTTAATAAAGGTACTAGCAAAAGAATAGTAGTAATCTTGTGAGGTGTCATTTTGAACGGTCACAGATACTTTCAACACAGAGATAGGTTCGGCATCAAACATGAATTTCTTCACGAATGGTTCATAGGCAGTGACTTCGCCAACTTCAATTTGATTGATTTCATAAAAGAAGTTTGGAGCAAGTTCGATTTTTTCATTAACATTTTGAAGGTTTACCGGGGTATAGGAAGCGTAATACTTTTTAGTTTGATCATAGACCTTTTCTTTTGGGGCTTCTGCTGCATCATCTGAAGTTTCTTGTACAGATTCATCTTCTGCCTCTTCTATGATAGGCTCCTCGACAGGTTCTTCAGAAATTGGTTCATTTTCAGTGTCGGCATCAGTATCGGTAGAAGCGGGAGCTGCTGTTGATTCTGAATTCGTTGTGGGAGGAGCAGATGAAATGATTTCGTACGAAAGTAAGATAAATAAAATACCAAAGGGTAATGCGTACTTCCAGATACGGGGCATTGCCTGAAAGGACTGATACTTTAATAAAAACAGTCCGCTAACAAAAATGCTAAGGATACCAAGACAGAGTACGATATAGAACATATTTTCAAAATGAAACAGAGTCGCAAATGCGGTTAGTAAGTATAGAAGTAACAAAATGGCTGTAGGAATGACAATCTGAGGTGAGAGGCGGCGTTTCGAATATTTATAGAGACAGTAAAAAATCCATAAAAACAAAGAGAAAACCGTTAAAAATAAGAGCGGCAGCAGTATGATTTCGAATTGACCGTTTTGACGATAGAGGATGTAACTATTCAAGAGAGAAATCAGAAACAAAATGCTACTTAACCAGAGTAGAAGCGTCGCGTCAGTTAATTTTTCAGGAGGTCTCTCACCTTTGACGACTTGCAGGCGATAAATGATAGTGGCAACGAGGATAGCTAAAGATATGGAGTGCAAAATCTGAACTAGGTACTGCATGCTAATCTCCTTTCTATACGGAAAAACAGCGAAGAACCATTAGTAATATTTCCCCGTATTTTACTAAAAACAATCAACTTACATATATTAAATTAAAATAGGAAGGGAAGTTTATATTGTATTATTTATTTTTGTGGTTTATTGAAATCTAGTTGCTAAAGTTTAATGAATCTTTTTGAGTAATGGTATTTTACAATTTTTCAGTTTACTGTTCAGCGTGGTAATAAAAAAAGAAACGGATCAACTGACCCATTCCCGATATGAAAAGAAAATTATCTAATTAGAAGAAGAAACATGTCATCTTTCATTAAGAAAGTCATTTCGCTAATGCTTTTACTTTCACAAGGAGGTCGTCAGAATAAGCTCCTTTGGAGATGGAATTGATTAACTCCACAAATGACGCAGCTGCTTGTTGGAAAGCGCGAATAAACTCCGTTGTCTCATAGACGACTTCATCTTGATCGATTCTCAGTGACAAGCTGTGACTCGAGTGCTTTTTGAACGTAACCTCTATGGGCGTGTTGGGATAATAGAAGGTAGCATAATCTTTTTTCAGGTAGCAATCTAGAGCTTCTGTATAGTACTGCCAAAGAGGCGCAAGTTCATCCGAGGTATCCATACCTTGTATCGAGTCGTTTCGGTCGTTTGAGAAAGCGATGATACCTTCTAGATTTAAAAATCCGTCTTCGAGCCAATTTTCTTTTTTGTTTACATAAGATTGAATCCGTTCACGTTCCTCAATACTGAGATGATATTGTTCATTTTCTAAAAAAATAAGAGTTTGAATGTTCAAGCAGTATCCTCCTTTTAATTAGTAAGTGCAATCAATCTTGATATGGTCCTGCTTTTTGATTGTAAAAGACATTGCATGAAATAATAGGTAAAATATTCCTTGAGTCGGATTAAAGAGAGGGTGGATACCTGTATATGTTCAAGGATGTAGCTTTAAAAACTTCTTCAACAGCAAATCGCCTTGAAGTCCGCATGGGCGAATCTATATCTATTCAAACAAGTCGAGAAGAACAGGAACAGATTTTAGAGCGTCTTCAATCGCGAGAAAAACGGACGGGTTATCAGGAAATTCAGATTGATTTCCCGGGGAATCAATTATTGAATCTATCGGATATCGGATTTTGTTTTTTAGCGCTCGATTCCTATCCGCGACTAACGGTACAAGAGCAGTTGAAATTTTTTAAGCAACTCTATCAGAATGAGAATTCGATTGAGGAGTTGCTTGAACGGCTCCATTTGACGGAACGGGCCCGGACAAAAGGAAAAGATTTAACCTACTCGGAACAAAAACGACTAGTACTCGGTCGTCTCCTATTACAAAATCCGCGTGTTTTGATGATGGAAGAGCCGATTCAAAATGTCGACTGGCAGACCAAACAACTGATCCTTCGCTTCGTTCAAGAAGCAGAACAAGATGGAAAATCGATAGTTCTTCTGACGGAAAGTTTAGAGAATGCGATGTTACTGTCACGGTCTGTGTACCAATGGCGAAACGGAAACCTGCAGTTTGTGGAACCAGAAATCACAGTTGAACCAGAGGAAGAAACAGCCGTTCCAACCGATATCTCTCCGGGACAACAGACACTTCGAAAAATTGCGACGAAAGTCGATAAAAATATCGTGTTGCTGGATATAGCGGAGTTAGATTATTTGGAGAGTATTGCTGGCACAGTTCAAGTGAATATCGATCATAACCAGTATCCAGGTCTGTATACGTTGCAAGAATATGAGCAACGGTTGCAAGCCTATCCTTTCTTTCGGTGTCACCGCTCTTACTTGGTTAATCTCGAAAAAGTAGCAGAAGTGATGATGTGGACACGAAACAGCTATAGCCTGCTGTTGAAAAATGGCAAGGAAGTACCGTTATCGAAAAATCGGGTTGCCCTCTTAAAAGAGATATTGGGTCTTCAATGACGTTCCGTTAAGTGGGTACCAGACGCCAGTCGACGGATCGGATGCTCCTGTCAGCTACTTTTTAAGGTATTCACGTTCTCTAGGTTCTATGCTGAGCGTAGAACAGATGAAGGGAGTTTATAGGATGCCGATTATTGAAGTGGATCAGATTACGAAAGAGTTTTCAGGTCAGGTTGCCTTAAACAAGATTAGTTTTTCGATACAGCAAGGGGAAGTGTTTGGGTTAGTTGGACCGAGTGGAGCTGGCAAGACAACATTACTTCAATTACTGACAGGGCAAGTCAAAGCCGACACGGGTCAGGCCAAAGTGCTCGGACATACGACGAATCGGTTGCGGGCAGAACAGTTACAAGAAATCGGAATCATGACAGATAACAGCGGTCTGTATGATCGTTTAAGTATTTACGATAATCTTAAGCTCTATTGCCGATTATATGGTTGTTCTTTAAAACGGGTCGAAGAAGTTCTCATGATTGTCCATCTCGGTGCAGAACAAAAGAAAAAAGTGCAGCATTTATCGAAAGGGATGCGCCAACGCGTGTTGTTGGCTCGCGCCTTGTTACATGAACCTCGGCTTCTTTTTTTGGATGAACCGACATCGGCGCTTGATCCGATGAATACCTATTATATTCATCAAGGATTACGCACGTTAAATCAAAAGGGAACGACTATTTTTTTGACGACACACGATATGCGCGAAGCAGAAGCACTTTGTCACCGGGTAGCATTTTTACATGAAGGGAAGTTGCCGTTAATGGGTTCACCAACCAAGTTACGCGAACGGTTTTCTGACGCAACCGTAACAGTACGTTTGACAGGGAGGGAACCAATGATTTTGCAAAATGGACCGGAGGATGCCAAAAAGATATATGACTACTTTTGTTCAAATCAAGTCGTTACGATTCATTCAAACGAACCGACACTGGACGAAATCTTTATTCATGTCACGGGGAGGGGACTCGTATGAATCTGTCCATCCAGCGAACACTTGCAATCTTTTTGAAGGATGTTAAAGATGTGACCCGGAATCTCTTCGTCACGACAACGTTATTAGTTCCGATTCTGTTAGCCATTGCCTATAGAAATCTTGGCGACATCACACTTGAGATTCATTACACCGTGATCAATCTGACGTTTTCTTCTGTCACAGCGTTTGTTCAGTGCACACTGATTGCAGAAGAAAAAGAAAAAAATACGTTACGGACACTCATGTTGTCGCCTGCGACTACAAGTGAAATCTTACTTGGGAAAAGTCTTTTGAGTTTGTTGATCACACTCATAACAATTCTGCTGTGCATTCAAATTACAGGATACGTTCCGGAACACGTTGGACTGTTTGCTCTTGCGATAATTGGATCCTGTTTGTTTTATCTTGCACTCGGAACAGTACTTGGTTTAATCACAAAGTCAGTCATGGAAGCATCGGTTGTTGTCCTCCCGATCATGTTTTTATTTGGTTTTGGCACGATGCTTGAGACATTGGCTTCAAATAACGCCTACTTGAAGCTGCTTGAATATTTACCGAACTTACAGCTGTTACGATTCGCTGAGCTTTTGGAACAACAAAAGTTCACATCAATTGGACTGCCGCTTTTAGTGATTGGAATCTGGAGTTTACTAGGTGCTTTGCTGGCAGTGATGGTCTATCGGAAACAACTACAGAAACGATGACTGGTATATCTTTTTGAAAGACAATTCAGACGACATATGAGCTTAAATAGCAGTGAAAGCAGGTGACGGGATTCATACCGGCTATTACATAGTTGCAAAAAATGCTCAAGGTTCAACTGGTGAAGAAAATCCAACGTATCAAGCAAACATAGGAGGTCAAAATGGAAAAACATCAAGTTTCAGATTCAGGATGGAAAAGCCAAGCGGTATGGGAAGGATGCATGCTCGCCTCCATCGCTCACGCTATCTTTGTCGCGAGTAATCCTGACTTTGCGTATGAACATTCCTGGGATGGTAACAATTACAGTACAAATGATGGTCAAGGTAGCAGAGGGACAGTTACATTTGGTCAAGATTTTTTTGTCGGAGGATTTAGAAATGAAGAATTCTCTGTGGAGACGACAGAAGCAAAAGAATTGTTAAGCCAAGCTCCACAATTCGTACAAGAAACAGCTGAGCAAGATACCTTTCAATACTTGTTAGATGAGGTTAATGGCGCAGCTCTTCCAATCGTCACTACTGTCGTGTGGGGGAATGATGATCAAGTTTTTTCTAGTCATCCATATGACGACATGATTGAACAAGGGGCACACCTTTTAGAAATACAGGCATCGGAGTACGAAACTGAAGTTGAATATTGGGAAGAGTATTACGAACTAACAGAACAACAGCTGACTTTATTAAAAAACTGTATCACTTAAAGTTGGAAAATACCGCGCGAACTATCACTTTATCCGGAGAGGATATTCAAGCATTAGATGCCATTGACATCGAAGGGATGGAAGAGAGTAAAGTTTCTTTCTCTGAAATGGGTTTTGAGTGGCCAAGTAAATGAATACGCATTGAACCACTATCACTTACGTTACGCTTAGAAATGAAGGATTCCTGGATTATTCGATTAACTCTACGTGACAAATGGCGTTGCCTTCAGACGTTTGGACAATGAGGGAGCTGAATCTTGGAGATTTGTCAGTTTTCCAACTGGATAACAATCTGTGCAAATGTTAAGAAATCAACTATGTGCTTCTCTAAAATAGCCTGGAGAACATTTAAATCAAGTGACGGGTAGTCATGGATTGCGATAGTACAAAATCCCATCATATTCATTAGACTGGTAGATAGGGAAGAATTGATAAAGTCTGCTTCCTCTAATAGTTTAAATCCATCCTGACTTGCTTTAGGTAATCCCAGTTTTCGTGTACTTACGACATACATCGCCATATCGATAGAAGCTTGGCAGATCCGTTGCAAATTTAAGATGATGCTATCTTGTCTGGTTAAATCACTTAAATTTTTGGAGTCATTATTGTAGACTTCGTTCATTCTAGTGATGCAACGTTTGATCGTCGCTTGTTTTTGTAAAAGAATCTCGTTCATTTCTTGAGACGCCTCCTTTCTTACACAGTAGATAATGGTACATCTGATTTTAACCATTCTATAACACCTTGAAAAAAATCGGTATGATCTAAAAAAAGTAACACCCGACGAAATCCGTCACTCTTCCGTTTAAATTAACGCTTTTTAAAGAAGACCCGTGAAATAACATTCGTGATTGTTCCCGCAATGAATGCTTCAAGCGTAGCAGCTATAAAAATAGCGAGTATTTCCTTCCAATCCGGCGTCCCAAGGAAATTTAAAAGGTTCAATAAGAAAAATAAAATGAAAAAGATAACGTAATCGATTTTACGCATAGATTCTCCTCCTTCTTTATCATCTAATAAAAATATTGGTATGTAGTGTCCTGAAAACTAATATGACAACTATTCTGCCAACAAAAAGCTAATAGAACCTAAAATGATGAAGCAGTTTTATAAGTTTGTCATCTTACACTCTTGAAAGACAAAGAAAATTGATTTTACATAAAAAATCCTCCTCTGCTCATTTGAGCAGGGGAGGTTGTGGTTTAAGCCGTCACTTCACTCACTTCATGGTTGAGCTGCCACTGCACACCAAACGGATCTTCGACAATACCGTAAGCTTCACTCCAAAATGTTTTTTGAATCGGCATGATGACATTGCCGTCTTGCGCGAGCTTGTCGAATGTCTCGTGAATGACTTGGATGTCCGGCAGATGCAGAGCCAGCGTGACATTTTGTCCGATTGCCACCGGATCATGTGGCATGGCGTCGGAAAACATGACGCGTGTGTCGTGAATAATTAATTGCGAATGCAGGACAAGCGACTGGACGTCTGTTGTGAACGGTTGACCGTCCGGATCGTTGCCGGGACCAAACTCCATGATCTCGGGGATGTCTTGACCAAAGACTTTGGCATAATAATGGATTGCCTCACGGGTAGTGCCGTTAAAAACAAGATAAGGGGTAATCGGCATGTGAATTCTCCTCTCCATTGTAAGCATGGCTGACTGATGTTTATAGTATACCAAACATTTGTTCTTATTTAAAAGTCTTTCTAATTAAAAATGAAAGCGGTATCATTTATTTTTTAAATTCCAAATCAAATCGTAAATAATAGTTGCGTCTTTCCAGATTCCCACCTATACTAAATTTATCGAAAGCGCTTTCGATGAAATGGAGTGGTTACATGGGTACAATTTATGATTTAGCGAAAATAACTGGTTTTTCGATCACGACGGTCTCAAAAGCCTTAAACAATTATTCCGACGTCAGTGAGAAGACAAAAGCGAAAATCGTTCAGGCAGCAGCCGATATGGGCTACTTGCCGAACGCCCACGCCCAGTCGCTCTCGACGAAACGATCCTGGACGATCGGCGTCATGTTCTCGGAAGCACATGGAGTCGGGATGATGCATCCGTTTTTCAATGCGATCATCGAAAGTTTCCGGAAAGCAACAGAACAACAAGGTTATGACTTGATCTTCGCCTCGCGGAATCTCCGCAATCGGGACATGAGTTACCTCGAGCATTTCCGGCATCGGGCGGTCGACGGCATCGTCGTCATCTGTTCCGATCAAATGGACAAGCATGTTCAGGAACTGATTCAAAGTTCGATTCCAATCGTTGTTGTCGACATGGACAGCACCGATTGCAGTGTCGTCTTCTCGGATAATCTGACCGGCGGCGAACTTGCCGTCAATCACTTATACCAATTGGGTCATCGATTAATCGCCCATATTGCAGGGGATAATACGACTGACGCAGGATCTGCCAGGATTGAAGGGTATAAGCAAGCAATGAAACGTTTAGCACTACCGATTCCTGACGGGTATATCGTCAACGGAGGATTCTTTTCGGTTGAAGAAGGAAAACAGGCGATGCAGACGTTGCTTGCCTTACCGAAACGTCCAACCG
This sequence comes from Caryophanales bacterium, assembly GCA_902363455.1. GTDB lineage: Bacteria > Bacillota > Bacilli > Exiguobacteriales > Exiguobacteriaceae > Exiguobacterium_A. The sequence goes on from CABJAC010000002.1 coordinate 203,394, forward strand.
CTGTTTTCGTCGCAGGTGACCAAATGGCGATCGGGGCGATTGATGCGATTCATGAAGCCGGTTTACGGATTCCGGAAGATCTTTCGGTTGTTGGATATGATGACATCGAACTGGCTAAGTTTATTACACCTAAGCTAACGACGGTCCGGCAAGATACGGAAACAATCGGGCAGCATGCAGCAGAACTGTTAATTGAACAAATCGTCAACAAACGACGTGTCATGACGACGGATATCATTCCAGTCGATTTGATCGTCCGTCAGTCGACAGGACCCGTAAAGCCATAAGTTTTTTTCGGAATCGCTCTCGCAGGTTGTCTTCGAGAAAACGCGAGAGCGGTTTCGAAATACATGATATTTTTTTGTACGTTTCCGAAAGGGCTTTCGGAACTTTTTTTAGACCATTTACGAAAGCGCTTTCGATATTTTTGGATAATAAATGAGACCGCTTACTTAATAGACTACCAACAGACGAGAAGGATGGGATGACATGAAGAAGAAGTTAGTCAGCGTGTTAACAGTCGGCGCATTAACAGCAAGCGTTTTAGCAGGATGTTCAGGCGGCGAAGAGGAAAAAACGAGCGGCGGCAAGGAAGTCCTGAAAATTTGGTCGTTCACGGATGAGTTAAAAGAACCCATCAAAAAGTTCGAAGAGAAAAACGGCGTGAAAGTCGAATTGACGATCGTTCCGATCGCAGACTACCCGACGAAGTTAAAGCCGGCACTTGAGAGCGGCGTCGGTGCACCGGATATTTTCACAGGTGAAATCGCCTTCTTAAAACAATGGGTTGATGCCGGCTACTGGGCGAACCTGTCGGAAAAACCATTTAATGCGGGTGACGTCAAAGACGACTATATCCCGTATGTCTATGACATGGGGAAAGACAAAGACGGTAACGTTCGTGCCCTTTCATGGCAAACGACACCGGGTGGCGTCTACTACAAACGAAGCATCGCGAAAAAAGTTCTCGGCACAGATGATCCAAAAGAAATCGGTGCGATGATGAACTCGATGGACGGCGTCTTCGAAGTCGCTGAGAAGATGAAAGGCAAAGGCTACAAAATGTTCCCGGATGAAGGATCAATCCGTTGGTTCGCACAAGGAAATGAGCCGGAAGCTTGGGTCAACGACAAACAGGAACTCGTCGTGACGGAAGACAAGAAAAACTACATGGATTACGCGAAAGAATTACGGACAAAACAATACACGGCACTTGCGCCGGAGTGGTCACCATCATGGTTCGCCGGGATGGACAAGCCGGTTAAAGTCAAAGAAAACGGTAAAGAAACTGAAACAGAAATCTTCTCGTATGTCCTTCCAACATGGGGCTTACACAGTGTCCTAAAAGAAAACGCGAAGAAATCAGCCGGTGACTGGGCTGTCACAAGCGGACCAAGCCCATACTTCTGGGGCGGTACTTGGTTAGGTGTCTACAAGGATTCGAAGAAACAAAAACTTGCGTATGATTTCGTTAAGATGATGACGCAAGACGAAGCGTTCTTGACAGACTGGGCGAAAGAAACAGGGGATGTCCTGGCTTACAAACCGGTTACGGACAAAATCAAAACCGACTTCAAAGATGAGTTCCTCGGCGGACAGAACAACTACGAGTTCTTCCTCGATCAAGCAGACAAGATCACACCGGGAATCGTGACGAAGTACGACCAGCAGCTTGATACGTTATACGGTGCGTCGGTCATGGAATATGTCCAAGGCAAAAAATCAAAAGACGAAGCACTTGCTGAATTCTACAAAAAAGTCAAAAATGCGTATCCGGACGTAAAAGTACCGGAATAAGGAGTCTAGGTGGGGCGGTCCTCGCTTCACCTCTTCTTGTTTAAGAAAGGGGTTTGACCTGTGAAAAAACTTGATCGCCATGGTTATCTGTTCATCGCACCGTTTTGGATCGTCTTCTTGATCTTCAGCATCTATCCGGTTGCCTTGACGTTCTATTACAGTTTCACCAACTACACAGGCGCAGAAGGCGAACAACTCGTCGGACTCGCGAACTATACGCGTTTGCTCGGAGATACGTACTTCATTGAAGCGTTCTTCAATACGATCAAGATTTGGGGACTGAACTTCATCCTGCAAATCGGGGGAGCCTTGATGCTCGCTTTACTGTTCTCGGATTTACAGCTCAAGATGAAAGGGCTCGCGTTTTTCCGCGCGACATTCTACTTGCCGAACTTGATCACAATCAGCTCGGTGGCCTTATTGTTCGGTATCCTGCTCGACTGGCAGCACGGTTCACTCAACATGATGTTGCTCAAAATCGGTATCATCTCGGAGCCGATCAACTGGTTGACACAACCGGTCACAGCACAGATTTCCGTCTCCCTCATCCTGACTTGGATGTGGCTCGGTCACTCGTTCATCGTCGTCATGGCCGGCGTATCGGGCATCTCGAAGGATTATTTCGAAGCGGCACTGATTGACGGTGCGACACGCTGGCAAATCTTCTCGCGGATCACATTGCCGCTCTTAAAACCAATTCTGCTCTATATCATGATCACGTCACTGATCGGCGGACTGCAATTGTTCGATTTACCGATGTTGATCACGGACGGTGTCGGTGCGCCGGATGGTGCCCTGAACACGATGGTCCTGTATCTCTACAACCAAGCCTTTAAATACAACAACTATGGCTACGCCGCTGCGGTCGCATACGGATTGTTTGCCATCACGCTCGTCTTTTCAATCATCGTCTTCAAAGGGATGTTCCGAAAAGAACGTTCAGCGAAAGGAGCCTGACCGATGGAACGAAATGCAGAAGCACGTCGGATCGTGCCACAAACGGAAGATCAACCGGAACGTTCAGAACGTCCACTGAAGTTGACACCACCCCCGAAGCAGAAAAAAGCCTGGTTCGGGAAAAGTCTGATCTACGTCGGACTGATTGCTTTGACGATCGCTTGTATCATTCCGTTTTTGATGATGATCATCAACGCGACCCGCTCGAACGAAGAAGTGTTATCCGGTTTCTCATTGATTCCCGGGAACTCGCTCGCTGAAAACTATGCCGCCTTAAGCTCTTACGTCAACATCTGGTCCGGCTTCAAGAACAGTCTGATCATCGCCGTCCTCGTCACCGTCCTATCGGGATATTTCTCGGCGATGACAGCATTCGGATTTGCCTTCTACCAGTTCAAAGGAAAAAACGTCCTGTTCGTCTTCATGCTCGTCATGATGATGATCCCAGGACAACTCGGATTGATCGGGTTCTACGAGCTCAGTAAAAACCTTGGCTTACTCGACAGCTTCATCCCGTTGATCGTGCCGGCGATTGCCAGTCCGTTCACCGTGTTCTTTGTCCGTCAGTACTTACAGACGGTCATGCACCCGAGTTTGATTGAGGCAGCACGGATGGATGGCGCAAGCGAAATGCGGATCTTCCACACGATTGCTTTGCCGATGATGATGCCGGCAATCGCCACGATGTCGATCTTTACGTTCATCGGTTCATGGAATAACTACATCATGCCGCTCGTCTTGCTGTTCTCACCGGAAAAGTATACGTTACCGGTCTTGATGGGCTTCCTCAAAGGATCACAAGTTGCCGAAAACCTCGGTTCGCTCTATCTTGGAATCGCGATTTCCGTCGTACCAATTATGATCGCCTTCTTGTTCCTCTCGAAATACATCGTCAGCAGCATCTCAGCTGGTGCCGTCAAAGAATAAACTGGTAAAGGAGCTTACATCTATGAAATTTGCACCGAACTTCGTCTTCGGGACGGCGACGTCCTCGTACCAAATCGAAGGCGCACACGACGAGGGTGGTCGTACGCCGTCGATCTGGGATACATTCTGCGATACGGACGGAAAAGTTTTTGAAAAACACAACGGCGATGTCGCCTGCGACCATTACCACCGGTTTGAAGAAGATATTCAACACATCAAACAACTGGGCGTCGATACGTACCGCTTCTCGATTGCCTGGCCACGGATCTTCCCGAGCAAAGGGCAGTTCAATCCGGAAGGGATGGCATTTTATAAGACACTGGCAACACGTCTGCAGGAAGAAGGCATCAAACCGGCCGTTACCCTCTACCACTGGGATCTCCCGATGTGGGCGCATGAAGAAGGCGGTTGGGTCAACCGCGACTCGGTTGACTGGTTCCTCGACTTCGCCCGCGTCTGCTTCGAAGAGCTCGACGGCATCGTCGACTCGTGGATCACGCACAACGAACCATGGTGTGCCGGCTTCTTGAGCTATCACCTCGGGCAACATGCACCGGGACATACGGACATGAACGAAGCAGTCCGGGCTGTCCACCACATGTTGTTGTCACACGGTAAAGCCGTGGAACTGCTGAAAGGGGAATTCCAGTCCACGACGCCGATCGGCATCACGCTGAACTTGGCACCGAAGTACGCGAAGACGGATTCCGTTAACGATCAGATTGCAATGAACAATGCCGACGGGTACGCGAATCGCTGGTTCCTTGATCCGATCTTCAAAGGACAATATCCGGTCGATATGATGAACCTGTTCTCGAAATACGTTCATACGTACGACTTCATCCATGCGGGAGACCTCGCGACGATTTCGACGCCGTGTGATTTCTTCGGGATCAACTTCTACAGCCGGAACTTGGTTGAGTTCAGTGCTGCGAGTGACTTCTTACATAAAGACGCCTACTCGGATTACGACAAAACCGGCATGGGCTGGGATATCGCACCAAGTGAGTTCAAAGACTTGATCCGTCGCCTGCGTGCCGAGTACACGGATTTACCGATCTACATCACAGAAAATGGTGCCGCGTTTGACGACCAGCTCGTCGACGGGAAAATTCACGATCAAAACCGGATCGATTACGTTGCGCAGCATTTGCAAGCCGTGTCTGATCTGAACGAGGAAGGCATGAACATCGCCGGTTATTACCTCTGGTCGTTACTCGACAACTTCGAGTGGAGCTTCGGGTACGACAAACGATTCGGCATCATCTACGTCGATTTCGATACACAGGAACGAATCTGGAAAGACAGCGCGCATTGGTATGCGAATGTCATCCAGACGCATAAGGCAGCACTTCCACAAGAAGCGTAACGTCGTCGAACAGGCAAGGTCGAATTCATCGCCCTTGCCTGTTTTTCATTTAATAGGGGTAGAGAAAACGTACGTTTTTTGTTAAGGTGAAAAAAGGGATTTACATCCAATTAATGAATGTGAAGTATGAGAGCAGAGAATGTCACTAAAACTAGGGGGAATACAGTCATGGTTCGTTCGATGAAACAATACCTCGTATGGTTTACCATACTTTTACTTGGGTCAATCGGCATCAATGTCTCCTCGGCGAGTATGTATCCGGACGGTTCGATTGGTTTGCTTCAACTGGGAGCGTCATGTATCTGGCTCATGTTTTTAATTGGTTCGGTTGTGTTTATTCGTGAAGAAAAGACACTTTTGTTTGTTTTTAATTATCTGCGCTTCGGATTTATTGCAGGAATTGTTGTGTACGTAGTGACGTTTTTTGGAAGGTACTGGTTAGGTTATTCTTGGTTTGATATCCTATCAGGCATTCAATATCCGTTTTACTATCTGTTCGTTGTACCGTTATTTGGCTTTAATACATGGCTCAATATTATGTACGCACATTTTGCGCTGTTTGCCGGGTTTGCTTATATTCTGATGGCAATCGGATTAAGTGTCCGGTACAAAAAACTAGAGACGAAGCGATTGCGGTACTGATGTGCATGAATCGACTTCGTTTTGAACATATCGTATGAATTAAAAGATCTCTATGAAGACAGACTGGTTGTCGTTCAACCAGTTTGCCTGTGCATAGAGATTTTTTAATAGTGAAATGATGGGAAATATAGTGCGGAAATTGAAAATAAAGACTATTTTCTAAACAAATCCTCTATAATTGAATTATCATTAAATCTTGGTATTTCAAAAATAGGGAGGGATTACCATGAACAAAGCAGTGAAACTCATTTTGACAGGTGTACTTAGTGTTTCTTTAATCGGTGTAACGTCCACTGAAGGTCATGCGGCAACAAAAGCAAAAGCTTTTAAAAACTGTACGGAGATGCAAAAAACGTATAAAGGCGGTGTCGCCAATAAAAAAGGTCTGAAGAACCGGACGGGTTACGACAAAAATGGAAAACCCATTTACAAAAAGACACAATATACGGCATATGTCAGCTTAGCAACATATAACCTCAACAAATCAAAGGACCGTGACAAAGACGGCATCGCCTGCGAACGCTAAAAAAAGACCCACTTCCATTTTGGAAAGTGGGTCTTCGTCTGTTTAGTTGAAGTTTTTCTTGAGGAAGTCTGTGACTTCTTCCGGAGTTTTTGCATTGGCGCTGTGCAAGTGACCGAGTTTCTCGTTATTTTGGAAAACGAGCAGGCTTGGAATCCCCATGACGACGTTGTCCGATGCGATTTCAGGGAACTCGTCTTTGTCGATCGTATAGATCGGCAATTCTTTAAATTGTGCTTCAACGTCCGGCATAAAGTAATCCATCCGTTTGCAGTCCGGGCACCAGTCGGCTTCGAACTTGATGATGACCGGTGTCTTGCTCGCAATCAATTCTTTAAACGTATCTTCACTCTTAATGTAGTTACTCATGTGTTAGTTCCCCCTGTTGGTGTGTGTATCTTTAGTCTACTGATTCCAGGCGCAAGATGCACGAATTATGATTACACGATAAGTATTTTTAGCAAAATTGTTGGAGAAGAGTACTTCTGAAGTATGTGCAAATTGCACAAGAATTGCTGTGCAACAACAAAAGATGATTTGCCTTCAGGAAACATTATTGGTCTTTTGTTAATTAACTAGTTTTAAGCAAAATGATTTCTATAGACCCACTTGATTTCGACCTGTTACGATGAGGTTTGCTAATCGACAGAGCGAGTGGGGGCGACTACAAATGGATCAACAAAAATACGATAATTTAAAGCTTGGCGAGCGCGGTGCCATCATCAGCATCGTTGCTTATATTGTCTTATCCGTCATTAAATTGATTGTCGGCTACACAGCCGATTCCGCTGCCTTACGGGCAGATGGTTTAAACAATACGACCGATATCATCGCATCGATTGCCGTCTTAATCGGATTACGGATCTCAAGACGTCCGGCAGACGATGATCATAAATACGGGCACTGGAAAAGTGAGACGATTGCTTCGATGGTCGCTTCCTTCATTATGATGGCAGTTGGTCTGCAAGTCTTGATTGATACGATTTCGACGTTATTCGAAGGCAAACAGGAGTCGCCGGATTTGATTGCTGCCTATGTCGGGATCGGTTCTGCCATCGTGATGTACTTCGTCTATCGTTACAACCGGAACTTGTCGCGTAAAATCGACAGCAAGGCGGTCATGGCGGCCGCCAAGGATAACTTATCCGATGCCTGGGTCAGTATCGGGACGACAGTCGGTATCATCGGTTCCCAGTTCGGGATGCCGTGGCTCGATGTCGTGACAGCGATCATCGTCGGGTTCTTGATCTGTAAGACTGCATGGGACATCTTCTCGGAAGCGTCTCATGAGCTGTCGGACGGGTTTGATGAACATAAACTTAAAATGTATGAAGATGTGATTTATGATCTTGACGGCGTCAAAGGGATTAAATCGATCAAAGGCCGGAATTATGGCAACAATGAAGTCGTCGATGTCGTCATTCTCGTCAACTCCCAGTTAAACGTCCATCAAGCACACGATATCGCGACGAAGGTCGAGGATACGTTGACCAATGAGTACGGCGTCTACGACATTCATGTTCATATCGAGCCGGAATGACTGTTTATTTCTAACTTCAAAAATAGTTTGAAAGTCCAATTTTGATTGGGCTTTTTTTTATGATATTTTCCGTAAAACATTATGTGCATTTTCACATTGTTTATTCGTTGACATTCTGAACTAATCGGCGTAATTTAGTTTATGTAGATAATCGTTCGATATGGAACGATTCGAAATGGAACATGGAGGTGGAAGGATGGAAACGGAACAACGTGAGCCAGTGCGCTCGACAGCCATGATGCAATCCTTTTGGAATGTCCAGCGGCATCTTGTCCGGGCAGCCCATCAGACGGCACAGGAAAATGGACTGAGCTTACCACAATTCCATAGCCTGATGACGATGGCGCCAAGGAACCCGATCACCCAAAAGGAGCTTGCCGCACATACGCATCTCCCGAAAAGCACGCTCAGTCAGTCGATTGAAGGACTCGTCCAATCAGGCTGGGTCATTCGGGAAACAAATCCGGATAACCGGCGGGAAGTCGTCCTGACGCTTAGTAAACAGGGAGAAACATTCATCACGGACATCAAACAGCAGGAAGCGGGCATGCAACAGCAGCTCGAACAAGTCCTTGATCAAATTGATCCGATTGTCTTTGAACAGATGTTAGAGACACATGCTCAGATTGCAGACGGATTAAAAAACATCTTGTCACCAGGAAACGGAGGCTGTGCAGATGATTAAGTTACTCAAAAATTTGACGACCTATAAATGGGCCGTCTTCGCCGTTTTGATTCTCGTCTTCGCCCAATCGATGTCCGATTTGTATTTACCGACCTTGATGGCGGACATCATCGATAAAGGGGTTGTGACGGGCGATACGGCGTACATTTGGAAAATCGGTGCGGTCATGCTCGGGATTACCGGACTCGGTGCACTCGCAGCGATTGCCGCCAGCTACTATTCCTCAAAAGCCGCGATGGGACTTGGACGCGATATTCGCCGAAAAGTCTTTAACCACGTCGAACGCTTTACACTACAAGAGTTTGATCAAGTCGGAACGGCTTCCTTGATTACGCGGACGACGAACGATATCACGCAAGTCCAGCAGGTTGTCATCATGATGTTGCGGATGGTCGTCAGTGCGCCGATCATGTTTGTCGGGGGTCTGATCATGGCCGTCTCGAAAGACGCCAAACTGTCACTCGTCATCGTCGCCGCGATGCCGGTTTTGGTCGTGTCGATTCTGTTGATCCTTTGGAAAGGGGTTCCGCTGTTTGGACAAGTCCAAAAACGGCTCGACCGCTTGAATCTCGTCTTACGGGAAAATCTGACCGGGATTCGTGTCATCCGGGCCTTTAACCGGGAATCGGAAGAAAAGGTCCGTCTGACAAAAGCAAATGCCGATTTGACGGACGTCTCGATCAAAGTCAATAAAATCATGGCCTTTTTGATGCCGGTCATGATGCTCGTCATGAACTTAACCGTCGTCGGTGTGATTTGGTTCGGTGGCATCCGGATCAACAACGGCGGAATGCAGATCGGTGACTTGATGGCCTTTATTCAATACGTCATGCAAATCATGTTTGCCCTCGTCATGGCATCCGTCATGTTTGTCATGATTCCCCGGGCGGCCGTCTCGGCGAAACGGATTAATGAAGTCCTCGAGATGGAGCCGACGATGGTTGATGCCGGAACAGATTCCGCTGACCGCGAACGCGGCACACTGGTTTTTGACCAGGTGACATTCAGTTATCCAGGGGCGGAAGCGCCAGTCTTATCGGATATCAGTTTTACCGCCCGACCGGGTGAAATCACGGCTGTGATTGGCGGGACCGGCTCCGGGAAATCGACGCTCGTCAATCTGATTCCGCGGTTTTATGACGTGACGAACGGCAGCATTCAAGTCAACGGCGTCGACAGTCAAGCTGTCCCGCAGGAAGAATTACGCTCCAAAATCGGCTTTGTGCCGCAAAAAGCGTTATTGTTTACGGGAACGATCGCGGACAACATCCGCTTCGGGAAAGAGGACGCGACGGACGAGGAAATCAAACATGCGGCGCGTGTCGCCCAAGCGACGGATTTCATTGAACGGATGCCGAGTCAGTATGACTCGATCATCGAACAAGGTGGATCGAACGTCTCCGGTGGTCAAAAACAACGCTTGTCGATTGCCCGGGCGCTTGTCCGCAAACCCGACATCTATGTCTTTGATGACAGTTTCTCGGCGCTTGATTTTAAAACCGATGCAACTTTACGCAAAGCCTTGAAGCAGGAAACCGAGGACGCAACCGTCTTGATCGTCGCCCAGCGTGTCAGCACAGTCATGGATGCTGATCAGATCATCGTTCTCGAAGAAGGGAAAATTGCCGGAATCGGAACACATGACGAACTGTATGCAACAAACGACGTCTATCAAGAAATCGTCAAATCCCAACTGTCAGAGGAGGAGATCGCATGAGTACAAGTACAACAAAACGTCCTGCTGGTGGTCCTCCAGGTGGACCGGGTGGTGGTCCCGGCGGCGGGAACATGATGATGATGGGCGAAAAACCAAAAAACTTCAAAGCGACGTTCCGCCGGTTGCTCGGCTATCTGAAACCCCGCCGGACGGCACTGATTGCCGTCTTCATCGCCGCAATTCTCAGTACGGTCTTCATGATTGCCGGACCGAAAATCATGGGAACGGCGATCACGGAACTGTTTGAAGGGGCTTATGCCAAGTTCCAAGGAGTACCCGGTGCTGAAATCGACTTTACGAAAATCGGACAGATTCTGTTATTACTCGCCGGACTGTATGTCATCAGCAGTCTGTTCAGTTACATCCAGCAATACATCATGTCGAGTGTCGCCCAAAAGACGGTCTATGATTTGCGCGAAGACGTCAATCAGAAACTCGAGCGGTTACCACTCAAGTATTATGACGGCCGTCCGAACGGAGAGACGCTCAGTCGGGTCACGAATGACATCGATACGATCGGCAGTACGTTGCAGCAAAGTGTGACGTCGTTCATCACATCGATCGTGACGATTGTCGGTATTTTGATCATGATGTTGACGATCAGTCCGCTCTTGACGTTAATCTCGCTCGTCTCATTGCCCATCTCGATTTTTGCCATCCGTCCAATCTTGAAACGGTCACAAAAATACTTTGCCGATCAACAACGGACCCTCGGACAATTAAACGGACACGTCGAAGAGATGTATACCGGTCATCCCGTCGTCAAAGCGTTTGGACACGAACGGAAAGCCGTTGAACAGTTTGATGCTGTCAACGACGAGTTGTATGAGGCGGGACGAAAAGCCCAGTTCATCTCCGGGATCATCATGCCGATGATGATGTTCATCGGCAATATCAGTTACGTCTTGATCAGTGTCGTCGGGGGGATTCTCGTCACTCAGCGCAGTATCTCGATCGGGGACATTCAAGCGTTCATCACCTATACTCGCCAGTTCACACAACCGATCACTCAGACGGCGAACATCGCGAACATCGTCCAGTCGACGGTCGCCGCTGCCGAACGGGTCTTTGAACTGTTAGATGAAGAAGAGGAAGTCAAAGAAATAACGACGCATCAGTTGGTAAAAGCTGACGGAGCAGTTGCGTTTGAACACGTCGACTTCGGTTACGGCGAGCAACTGTTGATCGAAGACATGAACATCGACGTTAAACCGGGTCAAACGGTTGCGATTGTTGGTCCGACCGGTGCCGGGAAAACGACATTGATCAACTTGTTGATGCGGTTTTATGAACTCAACCGCGGTGTCATCCGCATCGATGGCATCGATACGCGGAAGATGTCACGGGAGGATTTACGGACGACGTTCGGGATGGTGTTGCAAGATACGTGGCTCTTTAACGGGACGATCCGTGACAATCTCGCTTACGGGAAAATTGGCGCGACGGAAGAGGAAATCGTCGAAGCAGCGAAAACGGCTCATGCCGATCACTTCATCCGGACGTTACCGGACGGCTACGATACGGTTTTAAATGAAGAAGCGTCGAACATCTCGCAAGGACAAAAACAGTTGTTGACGATTGCCCGTGCAGTGCTCGCCGATCCGCCCATCATGATTCTCGATGAAGCGACGTCAAGCGTCGATACACGGACGGAAATCTTCATTCAGAAAGCGATGAAACGATTAATGGAAGGACGGACGAGTTTTGTCATCGCCCACCGTCTCTCGACGATCAAAGATGCCGATTTGATTTTAGTGATGGATCAGGGACGTGTCATCGAGCAGGGGACACACGAAGCGTTGCTTGCAGCAAACGGGTTCTATGCTGATCTTTACAACAGTCAATTCTCGGAAAAAGAAGTGGTCTAAAGTAAGCCGGAACTTCTGAATCTTCACGAAATCATGACGGTAAAATACTGAAAATGCATAGTTTGTTCGAAATGGATGGTTCTAACTAGAATCATCCATTTTTTTTAATACTATTCACAAACTCCCACATTCAGGTTAAATGTGGTTTAGTAATTTCTTTAGCGGGGGAAATTAAAGAAGTGTCGGAGATATATTAATTTATTTAGAGATGAAGGAGCGTGGCAGGATGAACAACTTTTGGAACACGACGTCATTTGACGTCAACGGGATCCTTGGGACTCTCGGTAACATTTTAGGAGCACTTATCGTATTCCTGATCGGATGGCTGATTGCGAAGCTGATCGCAAACGGTATTCAAAAAGCATTGGAAAAATCGGGTGTCGTCAATAAGCTGTCACCGCAAAAAGAAGGTACGCCACCACAAAAGAAAAAGTGGACGCCTGAAAAAATTATCGGAACTGTCGTTTTCTGGGTCTTGATGGTATTTGTCTTAATCTTAGTCTTTAACATCTTGAACCTGAACATCATCGCAGGACCACTCGCGGATACGATGAGCACATTGCTCGCAGCAATCCCGAACATCTTGAAAGCAGCATTGATTCTACTTCTTGCATATGTCATCGCAGTTGTTCTCCGTATGGTCATTGTCAAAGGTGGAACGAAGTTGATGTCGAATGAAAAAATTCGTTCGAACAAAATGCTTCAAGGTCAAACGGATCTGTCGAACTATCCGAAGATTGCAGGCGAAATCGTCTTCTATCTTGTCTTGTTACTGTTCTTACCAGGTGTACTCGGTGCGCTTAACATTGAAAGTGTTTCGGAGCCGTTCAGTCAATTGTTGTCATCGTTCCTTGGGTTCATCCCACGTCTGATCGCTGCAGCAGCCATCTTCTTCGTCGGATTCCTCGTGGCGAAAATCGTCCGAGATATCGTGACGAACTTCCTGCATGCTGTCGGGACAGACAAATTTGCTTCACGCTTCAATATTGGTACAAACGAACAAAAAGATACAAAATCACTTTCTTCCATCCTTGGTACAGTCGTCTTCATCCTGATCTTAATTCCGATCACGATTTCGGCACTGGATCAACTCAACATTAAAGGAATCACAGGACCAGCCATCAACATGCTCAACGATGTTCTCGGTATGATTCCAAACATCATCATCGGCGTCGTCTTGATCCTTGTTGGTCTTTACGTTGGTCGTTTCGTCAAGAAATTCGTTGCGGACCTCTTGTCACGCCTCGGATTCAACAACTTAACACGTCACTTGAAAATCGGTAGCTGGGATGCGAACAATGCTTCGACATCACCGTCATCGATCGTTGGATCACTTGTTGAAATCGTCATCGTCGTCTTGTTCGTCGTTGAAGCATTCAACTTGATTGGTCTTGACTTCATGGTTGACCTCGGTCGCGCAGTCCTTGCGTTCCTTCCAAGTGTCTTGACGGCAATCGTCATCTTGGCAATCGGTATCATCATCAGCAACTTGGTGAAACGTACAATGGACAGCCTGTTCGCGAACTCAGACTTAAAAGTTCTTTCAAGCGTCGCGAAATATGCCATCCTTGCTCTTGCTGTCTTCATGGCACTTGATCAGCTTGGTGTAGCAGCGACAATCGTTAACTCAGCGTTCATCTTGATCCTCGGTGCTGTTGCACTTGCTTTCGGACTGGCGTTTGGTTTAGGTGGTCGTGATAACGCATCACGTTACCTCGATCGTCTCCAGAAAAAAGCAGAAAATGCAGACATCGACACATCGAACCTGCCATCAAACAACACGTCGTCTGCTTCAACAAAGCCGAGCTTAAAAGAAGCAGCAAAAGGTGCAGCGTCAAAAGCAGCGGATGACGTCACACCAGATCAAGCACCAAAAGCTTCTAAACCATCATCTTCTACGAACGTGAACCCGACACATGGTACACCAAAGGGTGCACTTCCTGAAAATGATTTAGCACAACAAGACGATTACCCGATCGATCCGGACGCCAATCGTGGTCCGAATTTAGATCATCCAAATGATCGTCCGTAATCCAAACAAAACTCCTTCACCCACCGGTGGAGGAGTTTTTTTAGTGCGTTAATGCATAGCTACATACTTGTATTGTAGTAAAATAACAAAACTGGTTTGACCATTTTGTGAAAAAAAACAGAAACTAGTGCTTATAAAAGCTGACATCGTTTGTTATGATGAAAAGGTCAATTAATAAAATGATTTGAATATTCAGAAAAAAGAGAAAGTTCGGAGGGTGTTTTATGAGTTTGCTTCGTAAGAAAGACGTCAGTGTCATGATGGATCAAAAAAGTCATTCCAAACTGGCACGGCATTTATCAGGTTTTGATCTTGTCTTACTCGGGATTGGTGCCATTATCGGGACAGGAATCTTTGTCCTAACAGGAACAGGAGCGCTGTATGCAGGACCAGCTTTACCGGTTGCCTTTATTATTTCTGCTATTGTCTGTGCATTAGCTGCTCTCTGTTATGCGGAATTTTCATCGATGATTCCTGTGTCGGGTAGTGTCTACACCTACACGTACGCAACGATCGGGGAACTCGTTGCCTGGATCATCGGTTGGTGTCTCATCTTGGAATATGGTTTAGCATCGAGCGCCGTGGCAACAGGCTGGTCCGGTTATTTCCAGTCGTTATTAGCCGGATTCGGTGTCAATCTTCCGACAGCGTTAACAGCAGCACCTGGTGCTGTACCAGGAAGTGAAACGTTCTTCAACTTACCGGCATTCTTGATCTTAATGGTCATCACGCTGTTACTCTCAATGGGAATTAAAGAAACAAAACGCGTCAACAATATCATGGTTCTTGTCAAAGTAGCGGTCGTCATCTTGTTCATCGTCGTCGGAATCTGGTACGTTGAGCCAGGAAACTACACACCGTTCGCACCGTTCGGTATCAGTGGTGTGTTACAAGCTTCCGCCATTGCCTTCTTTGCTTACCTGGGTTTTGATGCCGTCACATCGGCAGCAGAAGAAGTGAAAGATCCAGGTCGTAACTTGCCGATCGGAATTTTAGGATCACTTGGAATCGTTACCGTATTGTACGTTGTCGTATCTGCCATCATGGTCGGAATCGTCCCGTTCAAACAATTTGAAGGGGTCGACAGCCCGGTTTCACTTGCGTTAAAAGTAGCCGGTCAAGACTGGGTCGCAGGATTCGTTGACTTAGGTGCGATCGTCGGGATGACAACGGTTATCCTCGTCATGACATTTGGTCTTGTTCGTCTCTTGTTCGCAATGAGCCGTGATGGCTTGTTGCCAAAAGTTTTCTCGGACGTGAACGAAAAGTCGCATACGCCGGTGAAAGCAACATGGATTTTAGGAACAACAGCCGGATTGATTGCCGGATTCGTTCCACTCGGTACGCTCGCGGAATTGATCAATATCGGGACTCTCGCAGCATTTGCCCTGATTTCAATTGCCGTCGTCATCTTACGGAAAACACGTCCCGACTTGAAACGTGCGTTCAAAGTGCCATTGGTTCCATTCTTACCGATTCTTTCGGTCTTCGCCTGTATCATGTTGATGTTGAACCTTCAGACATTCACATGGATCGCTTTCTTCATCTGGACAGCGATCGGACTCGCAGTGTACTTCCTATACGGAAGAACACGTTCAAAATTACATCAATAAGATCCAGCCATTCAGAAGCTTTTCTGAATGGCTTTTTGTTTGGTCACCGGCAGGAATGAACATCGGAAAAAGCGAATGATTGTAGAGAAAGGGGCGATCCGAGATGATTCATATTAAACGGGCACCTGATACAGAAACCGCATTTTTAGCGATGCAAGAAGGATTCAGTGATTACATGATTCCATTAGGTCTTTCACGTGAGGTGTTTCAAGAACGAATCCTGGAACGCGACTGGAATCAACTCGAGCATTCGTTTATTGCCTATCACGGCGAACAACCAGTCGGCATTTGGTTGAACGGGCTGAAGACCATTAAGAAAAAGACTGTCATGCGCTGTGGAGGACTGGCAGTCGATCCCCAGTACCGACGACTTGGGATTGCGAAAGCCCTCTATGGTGCACAACTAAGTTATGCCAAATCATTAAAGGTCGACTGCCTGACGCTTGAAGTCATTCAAGGAAATCAGTCGGCGATTTCGCTCTACCAGAAATTCGGTTATCGCACAGTCGACGAGCTCGGTTATTTTCTTCGGGAAGAACCCGACCAGACGGAGCCGCTTATCGAGATTGATGCTGTTGCATTTGAGCGACGCTACATACAGCAAGGGGAATATATCTGGCAACAAGACCAGACGGTAATGAAGCAGGCACAAGCACAGTACTATGAACTCGACGGTGCGTTCATTGCGACCGCCCATGAGTCGATTTTTGCGATTATAACGGAAGAGAAAGACGTAGCGCGGATCGCGACAGAAGCGACACGCCGTTTGACGGGAACCCGTTATCAGTTGCAGTCGACCAATCAACAAGTGTGGGAAGACTTACGGCAAGCCGGCTGGAAGCAGCGGGAATTGAAGCAATTCGTCATGAGTCAAACCATCTGATACAAAAAAAGCCATGATGTGTGGAAGTCCCACGGAGGGAACGCCACACATCACGGCTTTTTGTCAGGTCCATAAACTGATCATGACAAGAATGGCAAAAATCACAAACAGGATTCCGGTGCCACCAAGCATGATCAGCATGATTTTGTTCATCATGGAACAACCTCAAATCTGTAGAAAACTACGATTTATTTTACGAAGTAATTTAAGCTTGCACTATATTTCTCCCATTCGTCCAGTCCTTTGTCATATGTTTTACTGTTAAAACTACGCGAAAGGTAACTGTGGGATTCCTTTTCGACTAATTTATTTTTTACCAAAGAAAAATCGTGGAAAATAAAGCCGACTTTTTCGCCACCGTTCACATAGATCGGTGTCTGGATCAGGTTTTTATTCATTTTAGGGCGCATACCGTAAGAAACAATCGAACCAGGATGACGCACTAATTTTTTATCTACAATCGAATACGTTTTTAAACTAATCAGGGATGAAGTTTCTCGAGTTGATAAGGAAAACACGTTGGGTGATCCTGTCGTATTCTTTAATTGTGCACTCGTTCTGAAATCATGTGCCGCTCTGACATACGGATTATCTTTTGTATAGTTGTAGGAATAGTTGGTTGCTTTGCCGTTGAGATATAACGTGAACTTTCCGGTACAAAGTTCATCTTTTCCTTTTAACCAGAAGGAATCATTTGATGTAGCCTTATGACAAGATGCCTTTGTAGAGCGGACAGAAACGGTGTATTTTTTGTTTTTAGTGTCTACGATTGTATAAGCTTGATCGATTTTCTTTGAGGTGGTAGCCGCTTCCGTAGAAAGTGGTAAGAAATTAATTAACGTCACGGCACAGGTGGTAATAAGTAGTTTTTTCAAAGTATAGTCTCCTTTTCATAATATGTCCTCCTTCCATTTTATAACATTTAAAGGGCAATCAGTTAAAAAAATAAAACCAAAAACGCCTTTCTTTCGTTTACTGAAGAAGGCGTATGGTCATTCACTTTATAGCGACGTAGGTCAACTTTGGTTTTGGTAGTCTTCAATCATCACACGATGCGATCCGACGATGTTGTCCGGTAATTCCGTTAGCGGGAAATAGGTCAACGCAAAACTTTCCTCGCTGATCCGTAACGTACCGGACGTTTCCGTTGTCACGTAAGCGAGGGTCACGCTTTGAAAGACATCACCATTCGCAAGCGTCGTGACGTAATTTTTTCCGGAATAGACACCAAGCAATGTCAGCTGTTCCGCGACGAGACCTGTTTCTTCGAACAGCTCACGACGGGCCGTTTCTTCCGTTGATTCGGCCCATTCCATTAATCCGCCGGGCAGTCCAAACCGCGCCTGCGATTCGTTGCGTTGTTCGAGCAGGATGTACCCGTTGTTAATGACAAGCACGACGGCACCGACCAAGATCAACGGCGTTTGTCCGACTTGATCCCGCAGCGTCTTGACGTAATTCATCGGGAGACCTCCTGATGGAACGGACAACCGGTGTGGGCAGTTGTTTTTTCCGCCGGAGCAATACCGGGAAAGAAGTTAGGCCGTTTAATCGTCGGATCAAAGTCTTTATGAAACAGGTGCGTCGCGGCACCGCTCATCGGCGGTACAAGCCAGGACCATTCTCCGGTTACGTCCCGTTCGCAGGCTGCTTCATTTTTTTCGAATCGGGCAAACTGTTTGGCAGCTGTATGGTGATCGACGATTGTTACGCCGGCCCGTTCAAACGAATCGAGAACGGCCAGATTCAATTCGACGAGGGCACGATCTTTCCATAAGGAACGTTCCCGTGATGTATTGAGCCCGAGTTGTCTGGCAACAAGCGGCAAGAGGTCATAACGATCGGTATCCGCTAAATTACGGGCGCCGATTTCTGTTTCCATGTACCAGCCGTTAAACGGCGCACACGGATACAAGATGCCGCCGATTTCGAGCCGCATATCGGAAATCATCGGTACGGCGTACCATTTGATGGTCTGGTCGCCGAATAAGTCGTAGTCAGGATGGGTGATTGTTACTTCGAGCACCAGTTCGTCCGGCAGCGGATGCAGGCTGACGTGCCCGTCGAGTTCAATTAACAACGGTAAGACATCAAAAGCGGTTCTTTGACCGGACCAACCGAGTGACTGGCACTGTTTGGTGAAGGCAACGGAGTTCGGATCTCCGAGGATACCGTCCTGGGTTTCATATCCGGCATAACGAATCAGCTGATGATTCAAGACGCGGACGCGGTCCGGATGGAAAATCGTAATCGTCGAGCGCACACGACCGTCATTCGTCGCATACTTGATATGCTCAAATAAAGCATCGCGAATCGTCTCGATGGTTAAAGCATCCCGTGCGTCGATGACGTGGAGCTGATCCCAAAAGAGGCGGCCGATACAGCGGTTGCTGTTACGCCACGCGAGTTTTGCCCCATACGCTAACTCTTGTGACGTTTGTTCATATGTCCCTGTCCGTGAAATTTCATTTCGGACTTCATACAGGCGATTACTGTCCTGCGGGTATTGTTCTATATAATCAGTTAAGAAGCGTTCGGCTTCGGCAAGTAAAGTAGGCACGGCG
This sequence comes from Caryophanales bacterium, assembly GCA_902363455.1. Lineage (GTDB taxonomy): Bacteria > Bacillota > Bacilli > Exiguobacteriales > Exiguobacteriaceae > Exiguobacterium_A. Next base: position 222,511 of record CABJAC010000002.1, read on the forward strand.
TAGAATCCTTTCTTTTATCCAACACAATAATGTTCTTGTTTCAGTGTACCGCCTGCTTCAGCTTTCTGCCAATCGATAATCGTTAAACGCTTACTTATGAGTTCAAAAGACTACAAAAGTTTAAAAGTAGTACCGAAAGGGGGATAGAAAAAGGAATCATTCGAAAGTGAGGAAATAGTTATGTCATTATTAAAACCTGTATTTGCCCGTTTTTTCGGCGAAGCCTTCTTTGATAAGTCGGCGCAACTCGCCTATTATCTGATGTTGTCCTTATTCCCGTTTTTATTATTTGTTGTGGGACTGGTGTCCTTTTTACCGTTTACGTCCGGAGACGTACTCGATTTGATCCGTCCGTTTGCACCGGCAGAGACGTATGAGTTGATCCGGAGAAATGTCGTCGGAATTTTTGATGACGGTGGGTTAAAACTCGCCTCGATCAGTTTCCTGGCCGCCTTTTGGCTTGCTTCGATGTCGGTCCAGTCACTGGTCCGTTCGTTAAATGATGCGCTCGAAGTGACACGAAAAGTACCGTTTTGGAGAGGGTTGTTGCAGGACTTTGGTTTTACGATCGGAATGATGGTCATCTTACCGATGTCACTTCTCGTTCCGGTGGCGGAAAAGCTGACGCGCCGCTTCATCACGCATTTTGCCCTCGTCAATGACTTTGTCACCAACTATTCGTGGGTCTGGTTTCTGTTCCGCTGGGGACTCGGTTCGTTGTTCCTGTTGATGTTCTTCATCTTGCTCTACCGCGTGCTGCCGAGTGTCCGGCTGACGGTACGTCAAGTGTTACCGGGTGCCGTTTTTGCAACGATTGCCTGGCAGGCGGTATCGGAGTTCTTCTCCTACTATGCAGAATTCGGCAGTTATGACCGTCTGTACGGACAACTCGCCGGGATCATCGTCTTGATGACATGGTTTTATCTTTCGTCGGTCGTCTTGATGCTCGGCGGGTTGATGAATGCTGAACGGATGCGTCAAAAGAAGGAAGACAAAGTTTTAAAACCTGAAAAAATCAAACAAGAGACTGTCCGTTAAGGGCAGTCTTTTATTTGACGTTGAAATGTTTTTTGATAGAAAAACAGACCAATCAATCCGGTCGTGAACAAAGCGAGCAGGAGTAACGAAAGTTGTTCATGGTGTGTCGTTTTCAAGAAAACACTCGTGGCGATGGCTGCATAAAAACCCCCTAAACTCTTTTTGACAAAGTGTGTACTGAAGAGGTTGAGAAAGGAAGCGCCGAGCGGTGAGCCGATCAGTGCTCCGATAATCAAAACAACTCCTAAACCGAGCGGAGCCTGCGTCCCCGAGATGAAGTAACTCGTGATCCCACCGAGGACAATTAACGTAGCCGCCGCGATACTGGTTCCGATGGCTTGTTTGAGCGGGAAACGAACCCATCCCATCAGAAGCGGGGTGAGTAAAAAGCCACCGCTGACGCCCATCAAGGACGACAGAATTCCGGCGGCTCCACCGATTGCGACCAATTTATAAACCGAAGCGTGCACAACAGGCGTCTCGCGGATGATTTTTTTGGTCGGTTTTAAAAATTGAATCGCAAACAGAAGCAACAGGACGATGTATAGCGTGGAGATGACGATATCTGCTCCGCTGTGTTGTTCCATCCAAAAAACGACAGGCGTAACGGCAGCGGACCCGATGATCCCTGCCAGCCCAATCGTACCCGCATCCCGAAGATGAAAGTTGTTCTGGCGGAGGTGGGCAAAGGTGCCGGTCACCGTCGAACCAAGCGTCAACAGTAAACTTAAGAGGATCGCTGTGCTGGGGGCGTACCCTAAGATCAATAAAAGAGGGGTCAGAATGATGCCTCCACCGATTCCGAAAAAGCCGGAAAGAATGCCGATCGCGGCGCCGAGTAAAAGAAAAAGTAATAGTTCCAAGAGGTGTTCCTTCTTTCTGTGAAGTGATACAGATGACTCTACGGGGAAAGTCTTAATCAGGAAAATGAATTATACTGATACTAAAGATCAGAAAAATAAATGAGGTGAAGAAATGAATTTTAATGAACTGAAGACATTTGTTACGTTAGTCGAAACAAAACACTTTACGAAAACAGCTGAACGGCTGTATATTTCACAGCCGACGGTCAGTCTTCATTTAAAGCATCTCGAAGAACATTTCGGGCAAAGTCTGATTCATCGGCATACCTTTAATAAGACGATTGAAATCTCAGAAGCCGGACGGATTGTGTATCGCCATGCCAAAGAAATTCTGCACCAGACGGTACGCTTGGAACAAGAAATGGATGAATTAGAAGGGATTACCCGAGGGACGTTAAGAATCGCCGCGACGCATACCATCTATGAAGCAATGTTAGAACAAATGATCCACGACTTTCTTGTCGCTTATCCGGACGTGTCAGTGGATGCCAGGGTGATGAACCAAGAACAAGTCGAGCAGGCATTACTTCATCACGAAATCGATTTAGGGATGGTGGAAGGACCACATCATTCTCATCAAATCGAGGCGATTCCTTTTGCGACCGACCGATTACGGATCATCGGTCACGAAAGCCTTGTTTTGGAGCAGGCGACGTGGATCTACCGGGAAGAAGGGTCAGCCGCCCGGTTCGCACTGGAAACATGGTTAGTTACGCAAGCGATTGTTCCAAGACGGATCATTACCGTGTATTCCAATCGGCTGATTAAACAATTGATCACGAACGGGACAGGAATTTCGATTCTCTCGGAACGTTTGGCGGGTACTTTACTCGATTCGGAAAGATTTAAGACACATGATGATTCCCGAATCGACCAACGCGTTTTTCAATTTATTACGTTAAAAGGGGAGACGACCCGTCTGTCTCACAAGTGGATGAATGAACACTCCGGATCAGATTAAAAACTTTTTCGTTGACTTATACCCCTATAGGTATTATTGTATGGAATGTAGCCAATGAATATGACGCAGGTCACACGAAAAAGGGAGCGTGTTCTTCACATGGAAAAAACATACGAAAATAAAATCATTCACCGGATGAACCGGATTGAAGGGCAACTTCACGCCATCACCCGGATGATGAGAGAAGAAGCATCCTGCAAAGATGTTGTCACTCAACTGAGTGCGACACGCAGTGCGATTGATCGTGTCATTGGGCTGGTCGTGAGTGAAAATCTCATCGACTGTGTGACGAACGATGACACGGCAGACAATCACGAACAGGCCGTAGCAGAAGCCGTTCAACTGTTATTGAAAAGCAGATAAAAAATTTTTAAAATAAAATATACCCCTTAGGGTAAAATAATCGGAGGAATTATTCAGATGTCAGAGATAAAAAAAACAACGATTGTATTGTTCAGTGGAGATTACGATAAAGTCATGGCAGCATATATCATTGCCAACGGTGCAGCGGCTTACGACCATGAAGTGACGATTTTTCATACGTTCTGGGGATTAAACGCGATGCGCAAGGACGAACCGATTCAGCCCGATAAAACGTTGCTTGAAAAAATGTTCGGGAAATTCATGCCGCGCGGTGCCGACAAGATGCCGCTCTCGAAAATGAACTTTGGCGGTGCCGGTCAGAAGATGATCAAAAACGTCATGAAAAAACACAATGCGATGCCGCTTCCTGATTTAATTGAACTGGCAAAAGAACAAGACATAAAACTGGTCGCGTGTACGATGACGATGGATTTGCTCGGATTAAAACAAGAAGAATTGCATGACGGAATCGAATATGCCGGCGTCGCTGCATATCTTGCCGATGCCGAAGACGGAAACGTCAACCTGTTCATCTAATCTCGAGGAGGGATGATACAAATGGATATCTTGACCATCGTATTTCTAATCATCGTTGCGTTTCTAGCTTATCGGATGTTTGCCCCAACAAAAGGTGTCAACAAATGGTCGACGTCGGACTTAAAACAGAAGTTAGGCGACCGCAACCGATTTTATTTGGACGTTCGGACACCGGGTGAATTCAAAGGAAATCACATTAAAGGCTTCAAAAACATTCCGCTTCAAGTATTGCCGACACAACTCGACAAGATTCCGAAAGACAAAGAAGTCATCGTAATCTGTCAGAGCGGCATGCGTAGTAAACAGGCGGTCAAACAATTAAAAAAGGCGGGTTATGCCCAGGTTACAGAAGTGTCGGGTGGAATGAACGCTTGTCGTTAACACTAGGAGGAGGAATCATAGATGAAACGATTCACGGCAAAAGAAGTACAGGAAAAGCTTGAAAACGGGGAACAACTCAACATCATTGATGTCCGCGAAGTGGATGAAGTCAAAGAAGGCAAGATCCCGGAAGCGATTCATATTCCACTTGGTCTCGTCGAGTTTAAAATGAACGAACTCGATAAGAAAAAACAATATGTCATGGTCTGCCGTTCTGGTGCAAGAAGTGGTCGTGCCGCAACGTATCTCGAAGGACAAGGATTTGATGTCATCAACATGGATGGCGGCATGATGGCGTACGAAGGTAAAACCAACTAAAAATTTTAACATTAAATATACCCCTACAGGTAAAAAAGGAGCGAATACTTTTGCAGACAATCAAAACAGATATCGTACTCGACGCACGTGGCTTAGCGTGCCCGATGCCGATCGTCCGGACAAAAAAGACAATGAAGACGCTGGAACCGGGTCAAGTCGTGGAAGTTCAGGCCACTGACAAAGGATCAACAGCCGATCTCCGGGCCTGGGCGAACAGTACTGGGAATCAATATCTTGGAACGATCGAAGAAGGAGATGTCTTACGGCATTACGTCCGTAAATCTTCCAGTGACGAGCAAGAAGCACCGGCATTTAAATCGGTTGTTACGAACGAGACCGTTGAAACGGTTCGCAACAATCCGGATACGCTCATTTTGGACGTCCGGGAAACGGCTGAATATGCGTTCTCCCATATCCCGAATGCCGTCAACATTCCGCTCGGTGAACTGGAGACGCGAATCGGAGAACTCGACACATCGAAAACGATTTATGTCGTCTGTCGGACAGGCAGTCGGAGTGATTTAGCTTGCCAACAACTCGATGCAAAAGGATTCAACGTTCAAAACGTGATCCCCGGCATGAGTGACTGGAAGTATGACACGAATCAAACCGTTTAATCCGTAAATTACGATCAGGAGGAATCAATCAGATGGCACACGCAATGACAACAAAAGAAGTCACGCAAAAAATCATTCATCGTGAAAAAATATTTATCTTGGATGTCCGAAATGAAGAGGCATTTCAAGACTGGAAAATTGAAGGCGAACAGTTTTCGTATCTCAATGTTCCGTATTTCGATTTACTCGACGGTGTCGAAGAAATTTTAGGTCAACTGCCGACGGACCAACCTGTTCTCGTCGTCTGTGCAAAAGAAGGGTCGTCGATTTTTGTAGCGGATTTATTAGAAGAAGCAGGACGGACTGTCTCGTATCTTTCAGGAGGCATGAAAGCCTGGAGCGAACACTTGGAGCCGATTTCACTTGGATCATTAAATGAAACCGGAGCCGATCAAGGGGAAGTCGTTCAATTCGTCCGGATCGGGAAAGGCTGTTTATCGTACATGATCATCTCAGAAGGCGAAGCCGTCCTCGTGGATGCAACACGGATGACAGATGTTTATCTCGATTATGCCAACGAACGTCAACTGACCATCACGCACGTCTTTGATACACACCTTCATGCCGATCACATTTCCGGCGGACGTGAGATTGCTGAAAAAACGGGAGCGACTTACTGGTTGCCACCAAAAGACGCGACAAATGTCACATTTGATTATGCAGCACTCGAGGACGGAAGCCGTGTTCAAGTAGGCGATACAAAAATCGATGTCCGGGCACTGTATTCCCCGGGACATACAATCGGTTCCACGTCGTTTATTGTCGACAATCGATATCTCTTAACGGGTGATATTTTGTTCATCGATTCGATTGGCCGTCCGGATTTAGCCGGTTTGGCAGAAGACTGGGTCGGCGATCTGCGGGAGTCGCTTTACAAAACGTACCGCGAACTCGCAAAAGATCTGATTGTCTTACCGGCCCATTTCATGCTGATTGAAGAGTTAAATGAAGACGGCAGTGTCGCAGAAAAACTCGACATTTTACTCGCAAACAATCACGGATTGAACATCGAAGATGAAGAAACATTCCGGAAGATGGTGACCGAAAATCTTCCGCCGCAACCAAATGCCTATCAGGAAATTCGCGAAACCAACATGGGGAAACAGACGCCTGATCTCGAAGCACAACGCGAGATGGAAGTCGGACCCAACCGTTGCGCTGTTCGTTAAATAAAAAACCACTTACTTCAGGAGGAATCACAATCATGAAATCAGAACTCGTACTCGACGCAAAAGGGCTTGCCTGCCCAATGCCGATCGTCAAAACAAAAAAAGCCATTTTCGGACTCGAATCCGGTCAAATCCTTGAAGTCCATGCAACGGACAAAGGGGCAAAAAACGATTTACAGGCGTGGGCAAAATCAGGTGGCCATGAACTTGTGAAACACGAAGAAGAGGCCAGTGTCTTAAAATTCTGGATCCAAAAAGGGTAATTCAAGTTGAAGGAGGGCTGGCGACAGTCCTCTTTTTTTAAAGGAGTGAATCAAATGGAACTCGGTTTTATCATTACGATTTTTTTAATTGGGTTTGTTGGATCATACATCTCGGGCATGGTCGGAATTGGCGGCTCGATCATCAAATATCCAATGCTACTCTACATTCCACCACTGCTCGGATTTGCTGCTTTTTCTGCGCATGAAGTCGCGGGAATCAGCGCGATCCAAGTCTTTTTTGCGACGATTGGTGGTGTCTGGGCCTATCGAAAAGGCGGTTTCTTAAATAAGTCGCTGATTCTGTATATGGGCGGAGCAATTCTGATCGGGAGCTTCATCGGCGCTTATGGCTCAAACGTCCTCGCGGAAGATACAATCAATCTTGTCTACGGCGTGTTGGCACTGACTGCAGCCGTGATGATGTTCATTCCGCGAAAAGGCATCGATGATATCCCGCTGGATCAAGTTCGTTTCAATAAAGGGATTGCGGCAAGTGCTGCGTTTATCGTCGGAGTGGGGGCAGGAATCGTCGGTGCGGCCGGAGCTTTTTTACTCGTTCCAATCATGCTCGTCATTCTAAAGATCCCGACCCGGATGACGATTGCTTCGTCTCTTGCCATTACCTTTATCTCGTCGATTGGTGCAACGGTCGGGAAGATTACGACAGGACAAGTCGATTGGGGTCCTGCTGCCATCATGGTCGTCGCCAGTCTGATTGCGGCACCGCTCGGCGCGCTTGCCGGAAAAAAGATGAACACGAAGATTTTACAAATCATTTTGGCGGTCCTGATTTTAGCGACAGCAATCAAAATCTGGATTGATATTCTCTAAGGAAAAGACACGCAAAAAATAGACAGCTTCAAAAAGGAATCACTTTTTCGTTCACGTGCTTTCCTCAGGCGAGACACAAGCCAATTTTCCTGCCTAATGGAGGCAGGAACACGGGTCTTGTCTGTCTCTGACAGCGCAAGTCGACTTGCGCTTTTTCCTGTAGGAGTCACGCGAAGCAAGTGATTCCACTTGAACGAGATGAGGGTGGCAGATTAAAATCTGTCACCCTCATCTGTGTAAAACATAACTTTTGACTACCCGCCGGTTTTACATCCGGCTTTTTTCGATGACATCAACAAGTTTTTGTTCGACATCGAGTGCGACTTGCTTCAGTTCGTCGTCTTCGACCAAACCGATCAGTGAGGTCGGCCGCGGCATGCCGATTTTCGTTTGTCCATCTTCCGTATAAACAGCGAGCTTACACGGTAAGAAGTAGCCGGCCCGCCGTTCCGCCGATACAACACGATGGGCTTCTTTCGGGTTACAGACTTCAAGGATCTGATACTGATCGTCAAACGGTAACTCTTTTTCTTTGAATTTCTTGGCTAAATCAAACTCCCATAAAACGCCGAATGAAATCTCGGCAAGTTCTGTTTTGAGCCGTTCGATTGTTTTCTCTATTGAATGATTGGAGTTGACGGTGTAGTCAAACATAAATACCCCTCCTGGTTTTTTGGATTCTTTTACCTTATTCCCGGTCTGAATAAGATGAATCGTTTTTGAATGTGCCAAATGAAGGCGGACCGGGCGACAAACTGTGGGAAATCAAGGTACATTAGAAAAAAGACATCTGCCCGCGGGTGAACGACGTAAGCTTAAAAAAGGAGGCGGAGGGAGATGAAGAAACGAATGTTGACGATTCTTTCGGTCGTAGCATTGATTGCGATCATGTTTGGCGGCTACTTTGTTTTCCAACAGCAACAGGCAAAATCGAGCGGAAGCAAAGAGTTGTCGTATACAAAAGAAGAAACGGCGATTCTCGCCGGAGGATGTTTCTGGTGTATGGAACCGCCGTTTGAAGAGTTAAAAGGTGTGAAATCAGTCATCTCCGGCTATACCGGTGGAGATGTTGAAAATCCGACGTATAACCAAGTATCGGCGGAGACGACCGGTCACCGGGAAGCAGTCCTGATCACGTTTGATCCATCGGTCATCTCGTACAAGCAACTTCTGGATGTTTACTGGCGTCAAGTGGATCCGACTGATCCGAACGGTCAGTTCGTCGACCAGGGGGAATCGTATACGACGGCAATCTTCTATACGAACGCCGAGCAAAAACAGATTGCGGAACAATCGAAGAAGGATTTGGCAGCCAGCGGCATCTTTGATGAAAAGATCGTCACGCCGTTGATTGAAGCCGGTCCGTTTTATGAGGCGGAAGACTACCATCAAGATTATTACTTGAAAAGCGAAAAGAAATACAAATTCTACCGCGCTGCGTCCGGGCGTGATGACTTCATTAACCAATACTGGAATGATCAACCAAAACTTGATTTACCCAAGTATACGAAGTTAACGGACGAACAAATTAAAGCGAAATTGACGGATATTCAGTACAAAGTCACCCAAGAAGACGGGACAGAACCGGCATTTGATAATCCGTACCATGATTTGAAAGCGGACGGGATTTATGTCGATCTGATTTCCGGTGAACCGTTATTTTCTTCCAATGATAAATACGATTCGAAAACCGGATGGCCGAGTTTTATTCGACCGTTGGAAAAAGGAAATATCATTGAAAAAAGTGACTTTGCTTTAGGAATGAAGCGGATGGAAGTCAGAAGTCGGCACGGGAATGCCCATCTCGGTCATGTTTTTAATGACGGACCTGAACCGACAGGCTTACGGTACTGTATGAACTCAGCCGCATTACGTTTTGTTCCGAAAGTCGATCTTGAAAAAGAAGGATACGGACAATACGTCTCTGAATTCAAATAAATAGATGAAAAGGTACTTTTCACTTTCGTGGAAGGTATTTTTTCTTTCGAAAATGTAAGGTACTCTTTCTGAAAATAACTATCCATTTTATCCAAAAATTGTTTATACTATAAACAATGTAAGATTACATCTTGAGGAGGAACATCGTGAAAAAACTAACGATTTGGCTGATGCTGAGCTGTTTGATTCTGACACTCGGAATCGGACCATCCGCTGTGAAAACAGCAGCAGCAAGTGCATTATCAGAAGCCGTATTATTAAAGGCAGGACAAGAAACCGTACTCGAAACAGGAACGGAAGAAACGAATACATATTGGTATAAGGTCGATCATCAAGCCGGGATCGAAAAAACAGCGACACATTTTGAATTATCGATCGACACGGATCAGCCGATTGAAGTAACAGCTTATCCAAGTCAAGAGATGGCTTCAAAAGATGAGACGTTTGACCGTTACCGCGGATCTGTAGAACCAAATACAAAAGACGTGACGAAGATTTCTGTTCCCTATGCATGGGACGGACCGTACTACGTCAAAGTCGATTATTATCCAAGCATTGAAGAAGGCAAAGCAACCAAAGCAGCCCGTGTCAATTTGACTTACAATAATGTCAAATTAGCCGTTGAATACGAGCCGATCAGTGATATGAGTTGTATGGCGGAAGAAGCACTCAAACAAACAGCGGACGAGAAACCCTTACTTGCGTTGATGCACGCCATTCAAAAACAAGTATTGAGCCAGTCGGAAGAAGGACGGAGCTTGACGTCGTTGTACTATAAAGCGTCACCATACGTCGTCAAAACACTTTTATTCAATAAAGATAAGCGCACACAAACATATGAAGACTTAAAAACGTTGAAACCAGCCATGACGGCTCTCGTCAACGGAACGAAGTATACGTTAACAAAAGAGGATGAAGCGGCGGTCAATCGGTTACATGCCTTGACACGTGACGCTTCTCCAGAAGTCATCGCAACCGAAATCAATCAAGTCGCAAAAAAAGCCAGTATCGAAACGATTGGTGGTTCAGACTTGAGTAAAGCCTTTAAGCCGTTTGGCATTCAAGTCAAATCTGAAGCAAAAACACGATTTATCGTCAAACTGAAGCCAGGTCACACAGAGCGGACAATGAGAATTGCCGGTACAGAAGCACCGGACGTCGAGAAATTGTCGCTTGGCAAAACAGGTGAGTTTGTTATCGTCACGGAAGATCCGACAGCCAAGAAACAGTCGGCAGCAGTCCTTAAACAATCATTAAAGACATCACGTGCGGTTGAGTATGTCGAAGAAGTTCAGACATACCGTGCGACAGGTGATATCAACTACGATTATCAATGGTCACTCAATCAGAAATCGAACGTTGAACCGTTTCCGAATGCAGGAATTGGTTTTGAACAATTTCAAAAGAACCAAGCCGGGAAAAAACTAAACCCGGTCACGATTGCAGTCATTGACTCAGGTGTGGATTATCGTCTCAAGGATTTACAAGGTAAAGTCGATATTGCCCAGGAAAAGAACTTTGTTGATGTAAATGGAAAGGGAGATGCACTCGACGATAACGGTCACGGCACACACGTGTCAGGCGTTATCGCGGCAGCCCTTGAAAACAGCTACGGTATTCGCGGTATTCATCAGTCGGCGAAGATTCTTCCGATTAAAGTATTGAATGCGAATGGAGAAGGCGAGACGGATGCAATCGCACTCGGAATCAAATACGCGGTCGACCACGGAGCAAAAGTCATCAATATGAGCCTTGGCGGCGGCGAAAGCCGGACGATGGCCTACATGATGAAATATGCAGCTGATCGTGGTGTAACAGTTGTTGCCGCTTCCGGAAATGAATACGATTCAACAGTCGGTTTCCCGGCTAATTCTGAATACGCCATTTCTGTCGGGGCAACAAATCCACTCGGTATGGTTGCTGACTACTCAAACTATGGCATCGGACTTGATGTTGTAGCGCCCGGGTCGAAAATTGCAAGTCTCGTTCCGGACGGCAATACGGTCTATATGGACGGAACAAGTATGGCAGCACCTCACGTTGCAGCTGTTGCAGGGATTTTAGCATCAATGGATTCGAAATTGACACCTAAACAAATCGAAGCAATTTTACAAACGAGCGCAGAGCCGCTTGCTTTTGAAAATCCGAATGATTGGTACGATGAAGAAGCTGACATGGAAGGCGAGTATCCGCCCGGCTATGAACCCGATAAAAAGCCGGCCTTTAAAGCATTCGTCAGCCCGGTATCCGGATATGGAAAAGTTAACGTTGCACGTGCTGTTTCCCAGCTGCATTTAAAAGGACAAGTCAATCCGGTCTATGACAACCAACTTGTTGTCAGCGGACAAGTGAAGACCGGCACGAAAGTTGAAGTATGGTCAACGAAAAAATTGACTGATACAAAAGATACTTCAAAAATGTTAGGAAAAACAACGGCAAAAGCCGGTAAATACAGTGTAACGATTCCACGCCAAGAAAAAGAATCGGTGTTGACGATTCGTTATACGAACGGCGTTGATGTAACATCAGAACGGACAGAAGTGTTAGCAGGAAAAGCACCGGCAGCACCAAAAGTCAACCGTATACTTGCGGGCGCAACGAAAGTAACGGGAACAGCAATTGCGAATGGTAAGATCACGATTAAAGATGCAAAAAATAAAGTGGTCGGAACAGCGTCTGTTGACAGTAAAGGGAAATTTACCGTCAAAGTCACCAAACAGGCACCGAAAGCCCGTCTCTCTGTTTCAGTGAAAGACATTGCCAACCGTTCAAGTAAAGCGACGGTTGTCACGGTTCTCGCTCCGCCAGCTGCACCGAAAGTTAAACCGGTGACAGCCGGTCAAACGAAAATCACCGGGACAGGTGAGAAAAAAGCGCGCGTGTATGTCCAAAATGCTAAGAAAAAAGTAATTGGCAAAGGAACGGTCACTTCAAAAGGCACGTTCGCAGTTAAGATTGCCAAACAAAAAGCAGGAACAAAGCTTTCTGTCTATGTCGAAAACAGCTTGAAACAAAAAAGTAAGAGTGTTGTGGTCACCGTCAAAAAAGCTAAAAAATAAGTCTTCAGACAAGCCTTTTTCGGGTAAAACCGAAAAGGCTTGTTTTTTATTTTTAAAGTATTTTTTTTGAAATTATGATATTTTTAAGTGATTACAATAATTTCAAAAAAGCATCATCCTAACGGAATGATGAGGAGGATATTTCATGATTAAATGGATTCGGAGGCGGATCGGACGGCAGTTGCTAGCGGTCTTTTACACCGTACTCGTATTAGTTTCAGTTACTTCGTTTTTTGTCTATGACTATATGGAAAACAGGATCGAGTTGTCGCGTAATAACTTGGAGGTCATCAGTGAGCAAAATCGACGAGCGGATACGTTGTGGGATAATTGGCAGACTGTTCAATTTGGTCTCCGAGGATTCGTTATCTTTGGGAATCAAGACCGCTTTGATGAAGTCGAGGATTTACGAACTGAAATCAAGAGTGAGACCGATTGGTTTTCCCGTAAAGCCAAGACGGATGAAGAAGAAGAATTTGCTGCACAAATGACGAACTTGTATGACCTATATTATGGGGCGCTGTTTCCGGTTACACAATCATACGTCAACGGGAAAAAAGACAATACAATCAATGAAGATTTTCTACAAGGGGACAGCTTATTTTCATTACCGGTTGCGAAACGACTGGTGGAACAGGGACAGTTAAAACCTTCAGCAGACGGATCGATTGACATCACACCGGACATTGAACGGGCATCCGTGGCACTTGAAGACTATCGCGATAATTTACAAGTACAACAGGAAAATGCTGTTATGAATCTGCGCAATGAAGTCGCGAAAACACAGTGGATTTGGATTTCGAGCATCTTAGTGTTGGTCGGGTTTATTTTATTGTTTGTGCATCCGTTTATCCGACGCATGACCAAACAACTGTTACGTCTGATTGATGACAATCAAAAGTTATCACGGAACGAATCGATTGAAATGGATTTAGATGAACAACGTACCGATGAAATTGGAATGCTCCGTTCATCTTTTAACCAAATGGCAGTGACAACCGGTTCCTATACAGAAGCGATGCAAGGAAAAAATGAGGAGTTGCAAGCACAAAGTGAAGAATTGCTTGCGCAACAAGAAGAACTGCAAGCACAGCAAGAAGAACTCGAAGAAGCATACCAAACGACGAAGCAAAACGAAGAAAAGCTGAAAATGCGAAGCGAGTTGACAGAAGCGCTTGCAGTTCGTGAAACGGTCGAATCGTACCCGGCTATCGTGCGGAAGATGCTTGAAATCACTTCTTCGGAGTACGGTGCCTTGTTGTTATACGAAGGTGGTGCTTATATCGGCGCTACGACGAATGGCATGAAGATGCAACAGATCGAAGCGTTATTAGCAGATGAAACATCTGTCCTCAACCGGATGATGCTTACGAATCAAGTGATTCAGTCGGAGAAGCGGGTAGCCCGCACAAATGATTCACCGTATAGCTTCAGTACCCACGAAGTGGCATTACCGATTTACGATCCGTCAACGAATCAGTTGATGGCTGCGATCTATATGGTCCGTTACAAATCCACGTACAAGTCACAACAACTGGCAGATATGCGTGAGTTTTCGCAACAGATGACGTTGTCCCTGCTTCGGACACGTTCTTATGAAGAGATGAAGCAAGAGAAACAAAAAACGGAGCAGGTCCTTGATTCAATTCGAGAGGCAATCATCTATCTGGAAGATGGAAATGACGAGTTGTATGTGAACCGACCCTTGTTTGAACTCGTACCGGAATTACAATCCGAGTTCACGGAGGACCGGACATTGTCGTCCGGCAGTTATGTCATCGAAGTCATGCGCAATATCGTGGATGACACCGACCGCTTTAATGACTATTTAGCCTTGATCCGGTCCGGAGACGTTTCACCGGATAAAGTCCAATTTGATGTCAGAAATAATACCGCGCATCTCGAAGTATATGCAGAGCGGATTGATATTGAGGGAGGATGGAAAGGCGTCATCCTGGTCATCCGGGATATTACCCGGGAAACGGAAGCCGATCGTCTGAAGACCGAACTGGTTTCAACCGTGTCGCATGAATTACGCACACCGTTATCGTCGATTTATGGATTTACGGAATTGATGCTGAATCGTGAAGTCGATCAAATGAAGCAACGGAAATATTTATCGACGATTCATACGGAAACGGAACGGCTTGCGAATCTGGTGACGGATTTCTTGGATGTCCAGCGGATGCAATCTGGAGGTCAACTCTATCAGATGGCCCATCTCGATTTATGGACGGTCGTTCAACAAGTCGTTTCTTTATACGATGTCTCGAATGGTCACCACGCTATTCAAATGCAGCAATTAGGAACAGATCGACCAACGATCATAGGGGATGAAGATCGAATCAAACAATTGCTGAACAATCTGGTGAATAACGCGATTAAGTATTCACCGGACGGAGGGCCAGTTGAAATCAGTATCGGCACCGATCAGGAGAATGCCACGATTCGGATCACCGATCACGGAATTGGTATTCCACATTATGCATTTGCACAATTATTTGATAAGTTTTATCGGGTCGATAATTCAGATACAAGGCGGATTGGCGGAACAGGTCTTGGTCTGTCCATCTGTAAGGAGATTGTTAAAGAACACGACGGTGTGATTCATGTCGAGTCAGTGGAAGGACAAGGAAGTACATTTACGGTTCAGTTACCGTTACACGTTACTGAAAATATGTAATTCAAAAAGAGTACCATTTTGCCTAGGCAATGGTACTTTTTTGATCTAAATCAGTAAAAAAGTGAACTCAACCCGTCAATGAAAATGACAGGGTACACTCAAAAATATTTAAATATAATGAAAAGGGACTAAAAAAAGAACAAGATTTGCCGATAAACATATAGGACAAACGAACTAGGTAAAGAAAAGGGAAGGGCGTGACGGATGAATAAACGAATTTATGCCATCATTGGTGGATGGGTTCTGTCTCATACATTATGGTTAGGAATCATCGGCACGTCATCAGAACTTTCGAGAATCGGAAACAGTTTGTTTATGATTTTAGGCACTGTCGTCTCCACATTGTTTTTAATGACGTCGATTCGCCGTCATCCGAATCGACCGTTCACCCAACGTCTTTTTTTACTGTTGTTGTTTGGAAATGTGTCGTTAGCAGTTGGAGAGACGGCACAATTGATTGTAGAGAGGCGTCATCTGGAACGTTCAAGACCGTTTGATGGAATCGATTTAGTATTCAGTCTGCAAATTGTTTTTTATTTGCTAGCGTTTTGTTATTTTTTACTTAATCGTCGTTCGCAAATCAATCTGCGGTTCTTTTTATTTGATGAATTGATTATCTTGATTGTAACCGGTGCTATTTCTTGGCACTATCTCGTCACACCTTATTTAAAACAAATGGAATTACTCAGTTTCAATACATTATTATTACTTCGTTATCCCCTCGGCGACTTATTGTTGCTTGGTGGAATGATTATCTTGTTTTTTGGTGTTATGAAACGCGGAAACAGTATTCCGTTGTTCATGATTTTGATCGGATTCCATCTGCAACTCATTGCAGATGTCTTGTATGTCGTGTTGTACCGTACTGATTTTCCAATCTCTGTGATGTGGCTAGATCCACTTTGGCTCGCGACGGTCCTGTTGATTGGTGGAGCCGCCATCTTGTTTGATGTCGATGAGCGTCCACTCATCGGGAAGGGCAACCGCCAAATTCTAGACGGGATTCGTCTCGTGACACCTTATATCTTTCTCTTGATTTTATTTGTGACGATGGCACAACAAGCCGTCAGCTGGAATGGGTTGACGATTGGCTTAATGATTGCGATCCCGTTATTGATCTCGAGACAGGTTCGAATTGTCATGGATAATCAACGTTTGCGTGAAAATCTGGAAGCTAAGGTCGAAGAGCGGACGGCCGCTCTCGAACAAGCACTCGAAGAGATGGAGCATATGGCTTACCATGATGCATTGACGAATTTACCGAACCGGTATTTGTTTGCCCGGTTATTTAAAGAAGAATTACGGCGCGCAGAAATTCACCAACGTTTTGTGGGTTTATATTTTATTGATATTGATCATTTTAAGCAGGTGAATGATACCTACGGACACCATATTGGAGATCAATTAATTATTGATATTTCCAGTCGTTTAGAAAAAAGGTTGCCGCATAATACAGTCATCTCACGACAAGGCGGCGATGAATTTGTTGTGTTGTTGTTTGATGTAAAAGAAGAGTCAGAAATTGAGGCATGCGGTCAACAGCTGATTGATTTGTTCGAACGGCCGTTCATTCTTCAGGAGACACCAGTCTTCATGACCGCGAGTATCGGTGGTGCGATTTATCCGACGCATGCCACATCCCGCACAGCATTGATTGAGCAAGCAGATGTCGCGATGTATGAAGCGAAACGCCGTGGAAAAAATCAGTTTCATGTGGAAGTCTGATCCATCAAAAGAGGAGCGCCGATTCAACTCGGTCCGCTCCTCTTGTTTTGTTGTTACCTTATTTTAGCTAAAAATTTTTCGAGAGACGTAGGATCGGTCACTTGCTCATTACAATGGTCACTGTCGATACAAATGTAGTTTCCGACAGCCCGGTAATGGTCAGCAGACTGATGTGTCCGGGCAGAGACCAAAGTGACATCGCTGTACTGATGACAGACCGTGCAGATACCTTTTTTAATCGTTGGAACATAATGACTTTCGACGCCGACCCATTCTCCTTGTAGCGGATAAACAAAAAACTTCTTTTTGTTTCCGGTATCATTCCAGCTTAAATAGGTCGTCTTAAGAAAATCGAAGGAATGAAGCGGTGGATTCCGTAACTTCTTTGTTTTTCGAAACAGTTGTTGAAGTTGTGACTCTGTAATGGACGGGAAAGACGCGACGAGCGGTTGGATCTTCTCAATATAACGGATTAAATCAGCTTCTGATTTTACATTTCGCACGAGCATCAGCAATGCTTCTTGCTCTGACGTCAGAACCGGGATTAAATCAAAAATCTTTTGAGCGGCACTGTAGATGACAGCATCCAGCACATCCGGATCATGGACCGTCGTCAGTTGTTGCGTCAACCAATCGACTTGGCCCCGGATGAAATTGTATTGAAAGGGTTTAATGAATGGTTCCATACGACATCGCTCCTTTGTAGTCCTATATTCACTGAATCTTTGTTATCAAAACGACATTTTCCTTGTTTCCGTCATTCGACAGGCGGGAAATAAATACCAGAGGAGGTGTCCAGTCATGCAACCGTTAACCGCACTTCGCTTGTTGAACCTGATCAGTTTTTTATTTGTCCTCTTGGCCCGTGTCGTCTGGTATGAAGCACCGGCGGGAGAACGTCTCGCCATCATGCCGGCACCGTTCATCGATGCAATTTTCGGCGTCGTCTATACAACCTTATTGATTTGGTGTATCCGACCGGTTCAGTCTTATCCGGCCGACCGGACATTGATTCTTGATATGAGCGGATGGTTCATGCTGACGATGATCGGCTATGGTGCGAGCAGCATCATCGGACCGCCGTGGGAACTTGTTTTGACGACGATTTCTTTTATTGCTTTATGCATCCTTTATATGAAAATTCAACATCATCCGAACCGTTCCCCCTGGATGCGTTCACCATTCTCAGTGTTTCTTGCCTGGTCGAGTATTCAGATTTTAGTGCTGCCCTTTCGGATCTTACGTGATTTTCGATTTGACGATCTTTTTGGACTGACGACGTCGGAATGGGTCACGGTGATGTTGATCCTGTTTGCGCTTGGAGCCGTATTCTTTATTTTCGTTCATACCGATTGGGTGTTTGGGCTTGTCATGATTTGGTATTACATCGGTCTGTTCTTTAACGGACGATTGACCGACTTTCAACAGGGCATCGCCGTCTTCAGTGTCATCACGATCACGGTTGCGGTACTGATCGTATTTCGGAAACGGGAAAAGTTGTTTGCGGAAGAAAAACGGCCGGTTTCTTGAGAAAACGACAGTTGGGGATGTTGCTTTTGGTTTTTTGGGGTATATCCCTTATAGAAGTATAAAAGGGGGAAATGACCAATGGGGAAAAAACAGTTGATTGGTACGTATCAAAATGAGACGGATTTAATTCGCCAGATTGAAGACTTACACTTTGCAGGGTATTTAGAAGAGGATTTATACGTCGTCTTGCAGGATAAAACCGATATGGCGATGTTACGCGGGCAATCGGCCGCACAACTCGTTGCCGGGAAACGGACATTGTTCGAACGGTTTACGGGAAAACCAGTGACGGATGAGGAAACGCGTGCCGCCTTTGATTCGCTTGGTTTAGCGGACGGAGAAGTCGAGAAGCATGTAGCGAGTGTTAAAAGTGGTGCCTACGTCTTGCTTGCAGACGAAGAAGGGGCGAAACGTCCGGCACCTGAGCCGAAAAGTATTTTAGAGAGTGAACCGGAAGGCATTGAGGCGGAGCGGAAGCTTGATCATGAGAACCGGGCACTGGAGAATGAAAACGATCGGATGTTGTAAACGTGTCTGAGTGGAAAGGGTGAACAACGATGGAGAGCCACTATCATACAATTTTAGTCGCAGTCGATGGATCAAAAACGGCAGACTTAGCTTTCGAAAAA
The DNA here is from genome assembly GCA_902363455.1 of Caryophanales bacterium. Taxonomy (GTDB): domain Bacteria; phylum Bacillota; class Bacilli; order Exiguobacteriales; family Exiguobacteriaceae; genus Exiguobacterium_A. The sequence continues at coordinate 241,416 of CABJAC010000002.1, forward strand.
GCCGTCCAGTTTGCAAAACTTGATCAAGCAAAGCTCGTCATCGCACATGTCATTGATATCCAAACCTTTGCCAACGTTCGTGCGAACCAACGATTCATCGATCAAAACGTAACCGAGTATGCACAACAGCTTCTGGACAAGTATGAGAAGCGGGCGACAGAAGCAGGAGTTGGTGAAGTTGAACTCGTCATCGAGAACGGTTCGCCGAAGACGTTGATTCCAAAAGTCATCGCTCCACGTGTCGGAGCGGGATTGATTGTCTGTGGGGCCGTCGGTATGAATGCGATGGAGCGAATCATGATCGGCAGTGTGTCTGAAAATATCTCCCGTTACGCCAAATGTGACATCTATATCGTTCGCCCGAAAACACTCAAATAAGTGCTAAAAAGCTGCTTCGAATATTTAATCGAGGCAGCTTTTTTGTTCATTCGTTCGACTCACGTCAATAAATAATAGAATACGCCTAGAATAATCAAGATGACGGGCAACAATACCAAGTACATCCAGGACATGTTTTTCGCCGTTGTACTGTTACTGTACGTTTCCTCATTTCGACTCTGTCCGACCATCACTGTAAAAATAAGTCCAAGTACACAAATCACCAGTGCAATCCAAAATAATGCCGTCATGCGTCAGTCCCCCTTATGTAGAATGTATGCTCTTTCATCATAACGAAAATTGGAATTGTCTGTCAGGATATTTTGTGACAGTTTGGAGTTGACGCTATCTGGTTTAGGGGCTAAACTACTGATATGAGTTTAGGGGGTAAACTAATCATGAAAGAAAATCTTCGAGAAGCCGTTCAGTTATTTGAAGAAGTGATGATTCACGGGACAGAACGTGTCTTAAAATCCGTGGATTCACCGATTTGGCGTCTCTACTCACCAGAACAACTGCATTTGCTGAAGCTGGTCGATAAATATGGACCGATTGCTTCCGGAAGGATTGCCGTCATACAAGGTGTTCACAAAAGTGCGATTTCGAATCGTCTGAAAAAGTTAAATGAACACGGTTTGGTCGAAGTCGAACGTTCAGAAGATGATCACCGGACAAAACGAATCATTTTGACGGAAGCGGGAAAAGAAGTCGTCGAAGCTTCGGATCAAGCGATTTATAGTTATTTGGAACAATTGATTGATGGAAAGGTCGACGATGACGAAATCAAACAATTCATCGAGACATTCCGGAAAGTCAAAGCGATTTTGAAGATTGAAGATTAATTCAGAAAAATAGACACAGAAGAGGTGGAACAGGAATGCGACAAATCGTCAAATGGCGTTGGCCGATCGTAATCGTCTTGTTGCTTGCGACAGTCGGATTATTTTTAGCGGCACCAAATTTATCAAAACAAGCAGAAGACGCAGGGGCTATTCAACTCGCAAGCGATAATGATTCACAGCGGGCGGCTGAAATCTTAAAGGCAGCCGGTGCAAGTGAGGAAACCATTTCACTGGTCATTCCGTTAAAAGAAGCGGTCACGAAAGAAGACCGGACGGAAATTGGTCAAATCGTGAAAGATCTCGAACAACTGGATGAGCCAGTGACGGGTGTCTTGAACCCGTTCGAAAGTAAGGAAACGGAAGGTCAGTTGATTTCAGAAGATAAAAAAACCGTCCTCGTACCGATTACGGTCGACGGTTCACAAGAAGAAATCACAGCACTCGCTGAAGACATCCGTAGTGACCTGTTACCGGACGACCGGACGATTTACCTGACGGGTGAGTCGCTCATCAATGCGGACGTCAACGCGAGTTCGCAGGAAGGCTTAAAACGAACGGAATTAATCACCGTCGGACTGATTTTTGGTCTGTTGTTGATTGTCTTCCGCTCGATCGTCACACCGTTCGTTCCATTATTTGCTGTTGGAGTGACGTACTTGATGAGCCAATCATTCGTCGCCTTTTTCGTCGATTGGTTTGGGTTCCCGGTTTCGAACTTTACCCAAATCTTCCTTGTGGCGATTCTCTTCGGGATCGGGACGGATTATTGTATCCTGCTCCTCAGCCGCTACAAAGAAGAGTTGACTGCCGGTCATGACGTCGAGACGGCCATCGTCAACACGTATAAAACGGCAGGTCGGACACTGCTGATCAGTGGACTCGCCGTTCTCGTCGGTTTCTCGGCGATCGGTTTTGCTGATTTCCCGATCTTTAAATCTTCCGTCGCCGTTGCGGTCGGAATCGCCGTCTTGTTACTTGTTCTCTTTACGCTTGTCCCGTTCTTCATGGCGACATTAAAAGAGAAGTTGTTCTGGCCGTCGAAAAATGCGGCAAGTCATAAAGACAGCCGCCTGTGGGCCCGGTACGGTGGATTATCCATTCGTCGTCCGTTGATTGCGATGGCGATTGTTGCCATCGTCACGATTCCGACTTTGTTTACGTACGATGATGATCTGTCCTTCAATACGGTCGATGAGATCGGTGCGAAGTATGAGACGGTCAAAGGCTTAAATGCGATTTCAGACGGCTTTGGTGCCGGCGAATCGTTACCGGTCAATGTCATCTTAAAGGATGATCAGAATATCGTGACGGAAGAAACTGTTCCGTATGCAGAGCAATTGAGCCGTGAACTCGTCAAACTGGACGGAGTCAAAGCCGTTCGTTCGATTTCACGCCCAACTGGTGACGTCATCGAAGACTTGTATGTCGACAAGCAACTGAAACAAGTCGCCGATGGTCTGACCGATGCCAAAGATGGACTCGGCGAAGTCGGGCAAGGTCTGCAGACAGTTGAAGGCAACTTGCAAGTCATCAGCGGTCAGATTCCAGCCGGCGATCAAGCAGCAGCCGGTGCGGCACAGTTGCAACAAGCAGCAACCGGTCTCGGTCAAATCAATCAACAGCTGACACTTGTCGGTCAAGGCTTACAATCAGCTGAAAACATTCCACAAACCGTCGGAACATTGACAGCGTTATCCGGTCAATTGACACAAATTCAAACCGGTATCGCGCAAGCGGCAGCTGGCATTGAAACGCAGGGTGCACAAGCCGGTCAACTCGGGAGCGGTTTAACACAACTTGCTGATGGTGTAGGTTCTGCTAACGAAGGACTCGGCAAGATTGAAGACGGATTAACAGAAGCTGCCGATTTCCTCAAGGAGATGGGGGAATCCGAAACGATTCGTGGCACGGGGATGTTCATTCCGAAAGATACCTTGTCGGGCAAAGACTTTGAACCGGTCATCGAACGGTATACGATTGATGATCAAACCGGTCTGAAATTCGAAGTCATCTTAAACGATGATCCGTATTCACCGGAAGCAATTGAAACGGTCGCGGCCATCAAAAAAACGACAGCCAGCACGTTAAAAGATACGCCGCTCGAACAAGCACAAGTAGCGTATGGCGGTATCTCAAGCATCAACAGTGATTTAAACGATACGTCAAAAGCTGACTTTACACGGACTGTCATCATCATGATCGTCAGCTTGTTCATCATTCTTGCGATCATGTTCCGTTCGTTGATCATGCCGCTGTTTATGATCGGTTCCTTGTTATTGACGTACTATACGTCGGTCTCGATTGCGGAACTGATTTTCGTCAACGGTCTTGGTTATGACGGCATCAGCTGGGCGGTACCGTTCTTCGGCTTCGTCATGCTCGTTGCCTTAGGAATCGATTATTCAATCTTCCTGCTCGATCGATTCCGGGAAGAAACGATTAATGGATTGGATACAAAAGAAGCGATGTATCTCTCAATGAAAAAGATGGGCTCCGTCATCATTACGGCAGCAATCATCCTTGCCGGAACGTTTGGTGCGATGATGCCTTCCGGCGTCCTCAGTCTGGTTCAGATTGCGACAATCGTCATCACGGGTCTTCTCTTGTACGGATTGATTGTTTTACCGCTCCTGATTCCGGCGATTACAGTATCGTTTGGACCAGGTGTCTGGTGGCCATTCCGTCAAAAGCAAAATAAGAAGTAAGTCGATTCGACTGATCCATCCGGACATCATCCGGATGGATTTTTTCGTTATACTACACACAGGAGGCGATCAAGATGCAACAGTTTAAACAATTAACAGATCGTATTTGGTATCAGACGCCGGTCAGTGAAACGGATCGACCAATCGTCGCCGTAATTACCGGTGACGAACGAAATCTCGTCATTGATGCCGGTAACTCGAGCCGTCATGCGGCATTGTTTGTCGACGAGATGGAACAACAGGGGCTCGGAAAACCGGACTTGGTAGCATTGACACATTGGCACTGGGATCATGTTTTCGGTATGAAGCAGATGGCTGTACCGACGATTGCGACTAACCGGACTGTCTATGAGATGCGGAAGATGATGGATTATGACTGGTCGGACGAGGCGCTTGCGGAACGGATCCGACAGGGAATTGAAATTCCGTTTTGTGCCGATGCGATCAAACTAGAATTTGGGGTGAGCCGGGACATTGAGCTGGTCTTGCCGACGATTCGGTTTGCCGGACAACTCGAAGTGGATCTCGGTGGTGTCCAGTGTCTCTTGCGCCAGGTCGAAAATGATCATTCACCGGGCAGCGCGCTTGTCTTTGTACCGCAAGACCGTGTTCTGTTTTTAGGGGACGCCATGTACGCTGACATCTTTTCTGCCAAGTGGAACTATACGGTGGAGCAGACGACCCGGTTACTGGATGTTATCGCTGAGTACGACGCTGACTATTACGTCTGGTCGCATGGCGAAGCGATGCCGAAAGACGAGTTTGAGCAAGAGGTACACGCCTTACGCCAAATCATCGAAGTGACAAAACAAGCAGAAGGATATGTATCGGAGATGCGCCGGTTGTATCGTGATTTCGTCGGACGGGGCTTGACGACAGATGAGGAAGAAACACTGGTATTTTTTGCAAATGGTGCGAAAAAATAATTAAAACAGCAGGTGCTGAACAGAACATTCGAGAATTCCTTATGTATAAGATGGAAAAAAATGAATTTTAGCAAAGGAGTTCTCGTGATGGATCGTAAGCCTGAAGATCGGAATGAAACGTCCAATCGTGTGTTTTTTGGAACAGCTAACATTTTCACGGTCCTTGTAGTGATGGGCTTTACCTTATATCTGCTATATCAATTTTTTGTGAAATGACCAATCATCCTGGAGTCCAGGGTGATTTTTTTCGTTTTAGGGGAGTGCAACGGAACCAGATATTGGGTAATTCAATACAAAGGACAAAATGAACTTTACGAAAAGGAGGCACTTCCCCATGAAACGCATCCAGATTGCCGACTTTGACCGTCGTATGCCGCCGCTTGAATTACGTGAAATGGACGATTATTATGAAACGATGTTTGTTCCCGACTATGATGAGGTGTATCAGTCAAACGAAATCCGAACGATTCAACTGGCCGATATTTATGTTAATTTAGCGATGACGAAAAGTGAGGTCAGGTTGGTCTCAGCTTTGTTTTTAAAACCGGTCGAGGTAGCAGATATCGTATCGTGGATGCAACTGTATACGATTAGTTTTGCGATCTCTGACGCATCCGGTTACTACGTGGAACAGGCAGATGAAATTTTAGAAATTGTATTGTACCAAGGGAATCCGATCGTCATTGCAACCAGAGGAACAGACCGATTGTATTATGACACCGAAGGAGCAATCGAAATGCGGCGGGAATCAAGTGAAGTAATGGGCAAAAAGCCATTGTTGTATTTGAACGGTGAAGCATGGTTTGGCGTACCGCGCCTTGAATTTAATCCGAATCAAGATGAACTGCATGTCAACGGAACGTTTTTATTTGCCGACTATATGGACGTCTATCAGGGAAGGGTCGGTTTTTTCCGTAATATTGACCCCCAATTACCGATTGTGCTGTTGGTTGGAGAAGCTATCATCGAAATGGAACTGACCGAAAATGCAGACGGAAGTCGTGTCTTAGTCATTGAACAGCCGTATGATGAAACGTGATTTCAATTGAAAATGTGTGATCAAAAAAGGCAGCCTAGTAATTTTTGTGAAGGCGACTGACAGTTTCGAAGAATCTCCGTCCGAAGAATGAAATCCCTTACAAAATATGCGAGAATAAGAAAAGAGACAGCATGGAAGGGATGCGGGGAGAACATGGTCAAAGAGATGCCACGAAATTCGAAATGGATGCGATCCTACAACCGTGCGCTCGTATTACGTTTGATTCGGATGCATCAGCCGATTTCACGCGTGGAATTGGCACAACAGACAAAATTGACGAAACCAACCGTTTCGAATATCGTCGGAGAACTGATTGCGGATCAGTTGGTGACGGAACGTGAGTTAGGCGTCTCAAACGGTGGACGAAAACCGATTTTATTGGAACTGGTGGCAACGGAACAGTATGTCATCGGAATTGATGCGACGAGTCACCGTTTTATCGGTGTCATCGCTGATTTGAGTGGGAATACGATTCATGAAGTGGAAGCAGTTGGTCAATTTGATACAAATGACGACATGATTGAAGCCGTCATTCGTTTATGTGATGAATTGATTCAGGCGACGAATCAGGTCGGAACGATTCACGGGATCGGAATTTCCGTTCACGGGATGGTGAATCCGGAAACTGGCGTCATCCTGTTTGCACCACGTTTTCACCTGCATGACGTCGCCTTAAAAAAGCATCTGGAAGAACGGTTTGCGTATCCGGTCTTCATCGAAAATGACGTTCGGGCACTCGCTTCGTTTGAATTGTTGTTCGGAGAAGGCGTCGGGGTCGATCAGTTTTTCTACCTGTACGCGGGAGAAGGAATCGGGGGCGCTTATGTCCTCGACGGGAAATTGATTGACGGTGAAAATCATATCACCGGGGAAGTCGGTCATATGCGCCTCGATTTAGACGGTCCGATTTGTTCGTGCGGCAACAGGGGATGCCTCGAAGCATTAGCCGGTGAAAAAGCATTGTTACGGGATTTTGAAGCGATTGATCCACAAGTCAAGACATTGACCGAACTCCGGAAACGCCTGACAGAGGAAGACCCTTATGCGAAAGCGGCGTATCACCGGGCAGGGGAATACATCGGCATCGGTGTCCTGAACACGATTCACTTGTTGAATCCGAAGCGGATTCTGCTTGGCGGTCCGATGTTTGAATTGGCTCCATCGATTGTCAATCAAATTAAGGAACGTGTTGCGCATACGGCGTTGACGACGGCTTCACGTGAAACCGATGTCAAAATGGTTCCGTGGAGTGAAAAACAAGGAGCGCTCAGTGCTGCTGCCTTGGCTACCAACAGTATCTTTCAAACGATTTAAAAAAGTCTTGTTCGTTTTTGGTCGAGGACCGGAATCGGACAAGCTTTTTTTGCTGTTTGCTCAAAACATAAAATTTTTTATGAAACCGTTTACAAAATAAAATCATCTGTGCTATAGTTTTCTTAAAGTTAGATAATAAATTTAATTTACTAAGTTTTCATCAATCAGTGGAGGTGGATGCAGACCGGCAGGGACCGGTTAGGCTGAACCAAAAGAAGGAGGCGTCGCGCAGATGGAAACAGAAGATTTATGGGTTTCCTACCGTGAAGCTTTCGGGCGTTACGGAGCAATCCGTGGCTTTTATGTTGACCGTTTAACAGAACAAATGACGGAACAGAGACCGGGAGATGAGCGAACTGCGAATCAAGACGGCGTTCTTGTTCGTCCACGACAGGATGGGGTCTTTCAATTTCGGATGTCGTCTGTACAAGGGGTGCTGACGATTCGATCTTCGGAACTTCATATTCGAAAAAATGAGAGCGGATACATTGAATTACGAGCGTTGATGCAACAAATGCGTACAGCCGGCTGTTTGACACTCGGCGGTGAGTTTTACTTATTCGTCGCCAGTGAAGTCGATACGCTAGAGTATCGTCTCCGGCTAATCGCACGGGTTCTGATTCAACTCCAACGGATGCCGATCGGAACCGATGTCATTGAACATTGGTGTCAACGGGCAAGGGACGAAGGACAACAGCTTAAAAAACATGCTTGACCACTCACACATACAAAGGGGATCACTCACATGAAATTCAAAAAATCAAAAGTTCTCGCAGCCGCTTCAGTTTTAACATTATCGGCACTTCTCGCGGCTTGTGGTGGAGAAGACGAAAAACAAGCGACAACAAAAGATGGAAAAACAATCATTTCATGGTGGGGCTGGGCACCTCAGCCGGAAGCTGGTAAAGAAGTTGTCGATGCGTTCAACAAATCGCAGGACAAATACGTCGTTGAATTCAAGCGTTACAGCGAAGACTATGAAAAGCAACTTCAAGTCGCGATGTTGTCAGGTAAGGGACCAGACATCATCGGCTTAAAAGAACCGATGATTCAACAATACAAAGACCGTGTCGTACCGGTTGATTCTTACATGGATAAAGCAGCCGGCAAAGGCTGGAAAGATAAATTCGTTGAACTCGGAATCGATCAGACGACAATTGACGGCAAACAATATGCAGTTCCAATCGGATTTACCGGTCAAGCGTACTTGATGTACAACAAGACGATGCTTGATAAATACGGCGTGACACCACCGAAGAACTACAAAGAAACGGTCGACGCCGTCAAAAAAATCAAAGCGTCCGGTGATAAAGTCATTCCATTGATGCTCGGTGCAAAAGATGCCTGGATCGACATCGATGTTTACAACGTCTTAAGCCACCAAGTCGCACCGGGTTACATTCAAAAAGTATTGTCGGGCGAAGCGAAATGGACAGACGATGAGATGGTCAAAACAGCGCAAGTCTGGCAGGACCTCTTCAAAGATAAAGTCTTCCAAGAAGGAGCACTCGGTCTTGCAACATACAATGACGGGATGAACCAATTCTTCGACAAAAAAGCAGCGATGTGGGTCATCGGTTCATGGGAAGCCCACTCCATGACGACAGCTGAGAAAAAAGACAAATGGAAAATCAAAGATGAGCTTGGTTTCACACCACTTCCAAACCTTGCGGGTGGAACAGAACAACCAATCATCGCATCAATCGATATGGCACTTGCGGTCAACAAAGAATCAAAACAACAAGAAGGTGCAGCTGAGTTTGTTGCCTTCATGAGTCAAGGTGAAGGACAAGAAGTTTACATGGGCGAGTTCGAAATGGCACCGGGCATCAAGGATGTCAAAATCGATTCCGATGCAGCCTTCACATCGGAAGGTGAAAAAGAATCGTACAAAATGTTGAATGAGACACTTTCTAAAGCTGTAGCAAGCCGTGGAATCCGTGATACGAAACTCAACGATATCCTCGGTAAGGAACTTCAAAACATCGCGACGGGTCAAAATCCAAAAGAAGCACTTCAACGTGTTCAGGATGCAGCCGACCAATCGAAGAAATAAGAACGAGACAGTGAAGTGGTGCGCCTTGCGTGCCACTTCCTGATTTTTAAGATCAAGAAAGTGGGGAAATCGTTATGCAGACAGAGCAACAAGAATTGCCGATCAAACCAAAGGCCGAGCCGCTGAAGCCTGCACCACGGGCAACTGCTCCGAAGAAGAAAAACAAAGGGAAAATGAAACAAAATATGGTCGGTTGGGCGTTCGTTGGACCCATCGTCCTGTTTGTCGTCGCGTTCATCTATTACGGCATCTTCTATAATGCCTACAATTCCTTCTTCTCCTGGGACGGTATTTCGTTTGATAAGGCCTTCGTTGGTTTTGAGAACTACGCGGAAATGTTCCGTGATCCGGATTTCTACCTCTCGCTTAAAAATACATTCATCTTTACGATCTTAACGGTCACGATTCAAGCCTTTATCGGTCTGGTGCTTGCGTACTTCCTACACACACAAGGACCGCTTCGGACCGCGATGAAATCGGTTTTCTTCTTCCCGGTCGTCTTGAGTCCGGTTGTCCTCGGGGCAGCCTTCTCGCAAATTTATGACTTCCAATTCGGTTACATCAACGAGTTTCTCCGGGCAATCGGTCTCGGCAGTTTAGAACAAAACTGGCTCGGGGATCCGGATATCGCTCTGTACTCGGTCATTGCGATTAACATCTTCCAGTGGACCGGTTCATCGATGGTCATGTACTACATGGCGATGCTGACGATTGAAAAAGAAATCTTTGAAGCTGCAAAAATCGATGGTGCGGGATTCTTCCGGACCCTCTGGAGCATCGTTTTCCCTAACTTAAAAGGAACGACATTCACGTTATCGATTCTCGGTGTCATCGGTGGTCTAAAGACGTTTGACTTAGTCTGGATCACGACAGCCGGCGGACCCGGTTCTTCAACAGAATTCATCTCGACGTACCTGTTCCGTAAATCGATGCTGCAACAAGAAGTCGGCTTTTCAAGTGCTGTTGCCATCGTATTGCTTACAATCGCCTTGCTGATCACGTACTTCCAACTGCGTGTTCAAAAGAAAATGGATAACTAAGGAGGAACGTCCCATGAATGTAGAATCTAAAAAAAGCCGTTGGGTAATCAACCTCGTCCTGATGCTTGCTTCGATCGTTTGGCTGTTTCCGATCTTTGTCATGTTCAAAGAAAGTTTACGTGTCAACGGATTTGAAAACTATATCGCAACGCTGCAAAACCCGAATTTCCCGACGTTCGTCTTCAACAGTTTCTTCGTCGCGTTCTTCATGATCATCATCTCGATCTCGATTCTTGCGTTTGCAGCATTCGCGTTCTCGAAACTTGAATTCGCAGGAAAACGTCTCTTATTCAACATGGTACTTGCCGGTCTGATGTTACCAGTCGCTTCAATGATCGTGCCGTTGTTCTTCACGTTACGTTCGTTTGACGGTCTCAACAACCACTGGGGATTGATCGGGGCGGAAGTCGCCTTTTTCCTCCCGTTTGGTTTGATGTTGATCAAAGGGTACTTTGATGAATTGCCAAATGAATTGATGGAAGCCGCATACATTGATGGTGCGACAATCTTGGAAGTTTTCTTCAAAGTCATGTTGCCGCTCGCAAAACCGGCGCTTGCGACAGCTTTGATTTACGCATTCCTTAACTCATGGAATGAGTACTTGATGGTCCTGACGTTCATGACGGATCCGGCCTATCAAACGGTCACGATGGCACCAAGCTTCTTCAAAGATGCGCTCGGTGGTGACCCTGGTAAAATTTATGCTTCACTCGTTTTAATCAGTTTACCGACGATGGTGTTCTATATTTTCTTCCAACGTTTCTTCCAAAAAGGAATGACGGCAGGTGCAGTAAAATAATTTGTTTTCAGTCAGGGGGAGCACAATGTATTTAGGCGTCGATTATTACCCGGAACAAACTCCACGCGCATTATGGGAGGAAGATTTCCGTTTGATGAAAGAACTCGGGGTTAACGTCGTTCGGTTGGCGGAATTTGCCTGGACCATGATGGAGCCGGAAGAGGGAGTCTACGATTTCCGTTTTTGGGACGAGATCATCGAACGCTTGAGTGCCGCCGATTTTGATATCGTACTCGGGACACCGACGGCGACACCGCCGGCCTGGATGTGCCACAAGTATCCGGAGATTTTGCCGGCAGACGAGAACGGCGTGACGATCAGCTTTGGTGCACGTCGTCACTATACGGTCCACAGTGAGACGTACCAACGCTTTTCCGTTGCCATCACGACGGAAATGGCGAAGCGTTACGGAAAACATCCGCGTGTCATCGGTTGGCAGACGGATAACGAATACGGACATGAAAAGTCAGATCGTTCTTACAGTGACGTCGACCGGGCAGCTTTTCAAATCTGGCTGAAAAACCGTTACGGGACGCTTGACGCGTTAAACGAAACATGGGGAACGGTTTTCTGGAGCCAGACCTATACAGCATGGGAACAAATCCCCGTGCCGCGGAAAGTCTATCAGGAACATAATCCGTCGTTACTCGTCGACTTCGACCGTTTCTGTGCTGACGGCTACAACCATTACAACAAGTTGCAAGTCGACGCGCTCCGGGAACATATCCATCCGGATGCCTTCATTACACATAACCTCGTCTACAGCGATATGGCCGTCAATCAGCAACAAATGGCGCAAGATCTCGATTACGTCGCTTTCGACAATTACCCGGTCTGGGGAGGACTGCCGGAACCGAACCGTTTCGAGAAGATGGCGAGCGATCACGATCTCTGCCGTTCCTCAAAACAAGGCAAAGGCTTTTGGGTAATGGAGCAACTCAGCGGAGCGCAAGGGTGGAGTAAAATCGGCTACTTGCCGCGTCCGGGACACATCCGGCTGTGGACGTATCAGGCGGTCGCACGCGGCGCGGAAGCCATCGTCTATTTCCGCTTCCGGGCCGCCTTGTTCGGGACAGAAGAATTTTGCCACGGCATCATCGATCACGATGGAAAACCGAAACGGAAATTCAATGAAGTCAAACAAATCATGACGGAACTCAACACATTTGGTGACGAGATCAACGCGAGTAGCTATCAAGCAGAAGTCGGAGTTTATTTTGATCAGGAAAACGTTTGGGCCTGGACCCATCAACCGCACAGTGACGCATTTGATTTCCGGACCGAGTTTGTTCGGTTTTACGGCGGCGCCGTCCGGCGTCAGGCAGCAACCGATATCGTCTTCCCGGGTGACCGGCTCGATCAATACAAATTGATCATCGTTCCCCTGTATTTCTTGACGAATCCGACGTTTGACCAAGCGTTAATCGATTACATGGAGCAGGGCGGTCACGTCATCTTTACGTACCGGACCGGCGTCAAGGATCCGCACAATAACGTCATTCCGTTGACGTTACCGGGTAAGTTCGCACCATATGCCGGTATTGAAATTGATGAATACGAATCCCTTCAAGCGGTTCAGGAAAACCGGGTCGAAGGAATCGGGGCATTTGCCGGACAAGCGTCACCCGCACGTCTTTGGTGCGATTTGATCACACCGACGACAGCGGAACCGCTCGCCGTGTACCGCGATACGTTTTATGACGGAGTCGCTGCGGTAACACGCAATGTGTATAAAGGAATCATTACCTACATCGGCGCATCGATTGACGATGCGATGATTGATACGATCTACCGCCAGGCGTTTCTCGATGCCGATGTTCAAACGTTTGAAGCACCGGATCAAGTCGAAGTCGTCCGCCGTCGCGGGGAAACACGTGATTTCCTGTTCTTGATGAATCATGATACAAAAGCAAGCCGGGACGTTGTGCTCGACGCCGCATACAAAGAAGTGAACACGAACGAGACATATAGTGGAACAGTGACGCTCGCCCCACTCGAGACGCTGATTCTGACAACGTAAGGAGGAGAACGACCATGGCTATTCTTGAACTGCCGAATCAGCGGTTCGTCCTCGAAGGACAACACGTCGCGCATGTCGTGACGATCGGACAGCACGGCAAAGTGTTGCATACGTATTTTGGTGCCCGTCTGCCGTACCCATCCGACTATGAAGCATTACCGAATCCGGTACTTGCGCACAGTTCGTTTGAATCACCGGACGGTGTCGCCGTCTATGATTTCATTCCATTCGGTGAGATGGTCTACACAGAACCGACCTTAAAATCAGAGCGGCAGGACGGACAACGGATCAGCCAGTTTGCGTTTGAACGCGCCGAGACATCGGAGACCGGATTGACGTTATGGTTGTTTGATCCGTTACAGGAACTTCGTGTCGGGATTCGCTACGATCTGTACGAAGCTTACGATATCATCGGACGGTCGCTCGTGATTGAAAATACCGGCACACAATCGGTCCGGTTGACGACGGCCCAGTCGTTTGCGATGGGGATTTTGCAACGTCCGAACTTGAACCTGCATCACTTTGCGGGAACATGGACCGGCGAGTTCCAAAAACAAGTCACGCCACTAACGCCGGGACGTAAGACAATTGACAGCCGACGCGGTGTGACAAGCCATCAGGCGAATCCATGGTTCGCTTTGGAACACGGTGCGACTGAATCGGCAGGCGAAGTCATTTATGGTCATTTCGCCTATTCCGGCAACTGGTCGATGCATTTTGAACAGGATGCGTTTGGTTTTGTTCAACTGTCGGGCGGTATGAATGCGTTTGATTTCAGCTGGACGCTGGAAGCGGGACAACAGCTCGTCACACCAGACTTTTATATCGGATACGCTGCTGACGGATTTGCCGGGATGAGTGCCCGGGCGCATGATTTCCAGCGTGACGTCATCATGCCGGAATCAGACCGGAATAAAGTCCGGCCGGTGCTCTACAATTCCTGGGAAGCGACCTATTTTGACGTGACGGAACATGGACAACGCGCGCTCGTCAATCAAGCAGCTGCAATCGGTTGTGAACTGTTCGTCGTCGATGACGGCTGGTTCGGGGAACGAAACTCCGATCAAGCCGGTCTTGGCGACTGGGTCGTCAATCCCGAGAAGTTTCCGAACGGATTAACGCCGTTGATTGATTATGTGAAACAACAAAACATGCAGTTTGGTTTATGGGTCGAACCGGAGATGGTCAATCCGGATTCGAATTTATACCGGACACATCCTGACTGGATTTATCATAGCCCCGGTGCCCGTCGGACGACCTCGCGCAATCAGTTTGTCCTGAACCTCGGCTTACCGGAAGTGGAACAATTCGTATTCCGGATGATGGATGAACTGCTCGGGACTCATGCGATTGATTACATCAAATGGGACATGAACCGTGCCTTTTCAGAACCGGGCGTACCGGGTGCAACACCGGCAGCGCAACAGGAACTGTGGAAACGGCATGTCGATGCGTTGTACCGGATCTTTGACGGCTTACGGATTCGTCATCCGGAAGTTGATTTTGAAGCCTGTGCCGGAGGCGGCGGGCGGATTGATCTCGGGATTCTCAAGCGGACGGAACAAGTCTGGACGAGCGACAACACGGATCCACTGGATCGACTGGCGATTCAACACGATTTCTCGTTTGCCTATAATGCGAAGATGATGAGTTGTTGGGTGACGGATGGTCCGAACTGGCTCAACGGTCGGAACTTGCCGCTTGCGACACGGTTCGTCTCATCGATGCAGGGCACGCTTGGCATCGGCGGCAACTTAAGCGAATGGACGACGGAAGAATTAGCAGAAGCAAAAGAATGGATTGCAACATACAAGACGATTCGGGAAACGGTTCAATTCGGACGTCAACAGCGGATTCAAGCGGACGATCAAGGCGCCTCGATCATGCAGTATACGGCGAGTGAACAAACGGTCATCCTGGCTGTTGCGCCGATGCGTCAGTATGGAATCGGACAATACAGCTTCCGATTAAGAGGACTTGAGGCCACCGTCCTGTATCAGGTTGAAGGACGTACGCTCAGTGGTGCCTACTTGATGCAACAAGGAATTACCGTGACGTATACGAACGATTATGAAGCACGTTGCTTGCAGATCAAACCAGTTCGTCGCGGCGTGACAACAAAACAGTCAAAGGAGCCAATCGTATGACAGACCAGACACTCGAACAGATTTTTGAACAACAATTCGGTCAACCGTCGACCCACCGATTTTTTGCCCCCGGACGAATCAATCTGATCGGCGAACATACGGATTACAACGGGGGTCACGTTTTTCCGTGCGCCTTGACGCTTGGGACTCACGCCATTGCCCGGAAACGAGACGATCAAGTCTTTCGTTTTTATTCCTTGAACTTTGAAGCCGACGGCATCATCGAAGTGTCGGGAGATGATCTGACGCATCAACCGGTTCACGGTTGGGCAAACTATGCCAAAGGAATGATTCACGTATTGCGTGAAGCTGGGTACCGGATTGACAAGGGATGCGACATTCTCATCAAAGGGGATATTCCGAACGGAGCGGGATTGTCTTCCTCGGCTTCACTCGAACTCGTCATCGGTGTGCTGCTTGATACGCTGTATGAATTGCAGCTCGACCGGATCGAACTCGTTAAGTACGGTCAGCAGGTGGAAAATCAATACATCGGTGTCAACAGCGGCATCATGGATCAATTCGCGATCGGCATGGGAAAAGCGGGCTCCGGTCTGTTGCTTGACTGCGAGACCCTTGATTATACGTATGCGCCGCTCGATTTATCGGGTTACACGATCATCATCATGAATACAAACAAACGACGCGAACTGGCAGACTCGAAATACAATGAACGCCGTTCTGAATGTGAAGCAGCACTTACTTATCTGCAACAATACCGTCCGTACGAAACGCTTGGACAGTGGTCGACGGTTGAATTCGAAGCGGTTCCGTTCGAAGATGAACGATTGCAACGGCGGGCACGTCATGCGATTTCCGAAAATGAGCGGACGTTGCAGGCGCTCGATGCCTTGACGGAAGGACGGCTCGAAGCTTTTGGTCAATTGATGAATGCGTCTCATCGGTCGTTACAGGTGGATTATGAAGTCACGGGACAAGAACTCGATACGCTGGTCGAGGCGGCCTGGTCGCAATCGGGTGTCCTCGGTGCCCGGATGACAGGGGCCGGTTTTGGCGGCTGTGCGATTGCGATCGTCGAAGACGAGACAGTCGAGATATTCATGACGGCAGTCGGTCGGCAATATGAGGCAGCAATCGGTTATCCGGCATCGTTTTATACGGCAACCGTCGGGGATGGAGCACGCGAAGTAGAACAGGAGGTCATTTAAATGGCAGTACTGGTAGTAGGTGGGGCAGGGTATATCGGATCGCATGCAGTCTTTCAATTGATTGATGCCGGACAGGAAGTGGTCGTCATCGATCATTTAAAATCCGGTCACCGGGAAGCTGTTCATCCGGAAGCCCGTTTTTATGAAGGGGACATCCGGGATCGGGCCTTTCTCGATACGGTCTTCGGGACGGAAGTGATTGATCAGGTCGTTCATTTCGCTGCCTTTTCGTTAGTCGGTGAATCGATGGGACATCCGCTGGCGTATTTCGACAACAATGTCTACGGCACACAAGTGTTGCTGGAAGCGATGATGGCGCACGATGTCAAACAGATTGTCTTCTCATCGACAGCCGCGACCTACGGGGAGCAGGAACAGATGCCGATCCTCGAAACAGCTGTGACGAACCCGACGAACGCCTACGGCGAAACGAAGTTGATGATGGAGAAGATGATGCGCTGGTGTGAGACGGCTTACGGTCTGAATTACGTTGCGTTGCGTTACTTTAACGTCGCCGGAGCCCGATCGACAGGTGAAATCGGGGAAGACCATACACCGGAAACCCACCTTGTTCCGCTCGTGCTCGAAGTCGCAAACAATCAGCGTCCGGTGATTTCGATTTATGGGGATGATTATGCGACGGAGGACGGGACATGTGTCCGCGATTATATCCACGTCGAGGATTTGATTGACGCCCATGTGCTCGCCTTGGACTACTTAAAACAAGGAAATCCGAGTGATGTCTTTAACCTCGGCTCAAGCCGCGGTTTTTCAGTCCGGGAAATCATTGAAGCCGCACGCCGCGTGACGGGACATGCGATTCCCGAGCAAGTCGTCGCAAGACGCGCCGGCGATCCGAGTACGTTGATTGCCGGATCGGATAAGGCGAAAACAGTCTTAGGCTGGAATCCTAGCCGGCCGGACATCGAAACAATCATTCAAGATGCGTGGCGCTGGCATGAACAACGTCCGCAAGGCTACAAGACACCGGTACGATAAAGAGAGAATGGATTTAGGGGAGTGAAGGCGATGAACGAACTCATCAAACAATTAGTAGAGCAGGCAATCCGTCAGCAGTTGATTCAACCGGAAGACGCGGTGTATGCACGAAACCGATTATTGGCGTTGCTGGGCGAAGCAGCTTACACGGATCCGGGTACTGTCGACACCGCGTCGATTCCCGACATCTTGGATGCGATGATTGAACAACAGATTGCTGCCGGACAATTGGCAGCACGTCTTGACGAGAAAGAACGATTGGCAGCGGAACTGATGGATGTGTTCGTCGATCGTCCGTCGACGATCACTTCGACCTTCCGACGGTTGTATGCGGAAAGTCCGCAACAGGCGACCGACTACTTCTATCAACTCAGTCAGGCGAACAACTACATTCAAACAAAACGAATCGCTAAGAATATTCAATACCAGGCAGATACGGTGTATGGTGAAATCGATATTACGATCAACCTCTCAAAACCGGAAAAAGATCCGCGTGAAATTGCGGCGGCACGGACGGAAATCGTTGATTCGACCTATCCGACGTGTCTGCTCTGTGTCGAAAACGTCGGTTATGCCGGCCGCATCAATCACCCGGCCCGTGCTAACCACCGGATTGTTCCGCTTTCACTCGAAGGCGAAGCGTGGGCGTTGCAATACTCCCCATACGTCTATTACAACGAACACAGCATCATCTTGTCACAGACGCACCGTGATATGGTGATTGACCGTCAAGCGTTTGCGCGACTCCTTGATTTCGTCGCTCAGTTCCCGCATTATTTTGCCGGATCGAATGCCGATTTACCGATTGTCGGCGGTTCGATTTTGACCCACGATCATTATCAAGGCGGTCGTTATGAATTTGCGATGGACCGGGCACAAGCGTTGCACCAGTTTGTTTTACCGGATCATCCGGACGTCACCGGCGAAACGCTGCACTGGCCGCTGACGGTCGTGCGCTTGAGCAGTTCCGATGCGTCGGTCTTGCTCGATGCAGCAGACGAGGTGTATCAGACCTGGTTGACATACGAAGATGCCGAGCATGAGATCATTGCGGCAACGGACGGTATCCGCCATAACACGGTCACACCGATTGCCCGGATGCGCGGAGAACGGTTTGAACTGGATTTGGTCTTGCGCAATAACCGGACGTCGGCGGAACATCCGGACGGCATTTTCCATACGCATGCGGATATTCACCATATTAAACGTGAGAACATCGGTTTGATTGAAGTGATGGGACTCGCCGTTCTGCCGGCCCGTCTGCTCAGTGAACTGAAAGAAGTCGAACAGTTCATCACCGGCACAAGCCAGGTCGCTCCGTCGCACCAAGCCTGGGCGGAAGAACTGAAGGCAACCTATGCCGGACAAGACGTATCAGACTATGTCCGCCAGGCTGTCGCAGCAAAATTCGTTCGCGGGCTCGAAGACTGTGGTGTCTTCAAGCAGACGGAGCACGGACAAGCCGGACTCGGGCGGTTTCTTGAGACAGTCAGCCGCCAAGTGGCAGGTGATCGACGATGAGTGAGCACACAAAATCACTTCCAGAAATCGATTTCGTGCGGCACACGTTGACGCAACACGGGATTGAAGTCGAGATTTGGAACTACGGCGGCATCATCAATGACATTCGTGTGGCCGACCGGGACGGCGTGATGGAAAGTGTTGTTCTTGGACTGGAGACCGTCCAAGAGTATCAAAACCATTCCCCGTACTTTGGGGCGATTGTCGGCCGGGTCGCCGGACGCATCGGCCAAGCACGGATGGAAGTCGAGGGAACCGTTTATCCGTTGGCAGCCAATGAAGGAGAGCACCATCTTCATGGCGGGATTCACGGATTTGATCAAGCACTGTTTGAAGTCATGGAGATGACGGAAACGCGGCTCCATTTACGGCACGTCAGTCCGGATGGAGCGGAAGGTTATCCCGGTACTGTGACGCTGGATGCGATTTATCAACTCGACGGTCTGGCGTTGACGTTGACGATGGAAGCGACGACGGACCAGACGACACCGTTGAACTTGACGAACCATACGTACTGGAACCTGTCGGGGAACTTACGTCGGGATATTCTCGATCACCGTTTGCAAGTACCGAGCGACACGTACCTGCCCGTCGGAGATGATCTGTTGCCGACCGGAGAGGTTCGTGACGTGACCGGAACACCGCTTGATTTTCGTACCGGACGTTCGATCCGCAGTGGTGCGGAGTCCGGGCATCCGGAAACAACGGCAGCCGGCAACGGGTATGACCATCCGTTTGTCTTGTCGGGACAAGCGATTCGACTGGAAGACCCGGCAAGCGGTCGTTTTTTGGAAGTGACGACCGATCAGCCGGTCGTTGTCCTCTACACCGGTACACAACTCGAAAAAAATTATACGATTCGCGGTGTCACTTCCCGTCCATCACTCGGTCTGTGTCTTGAGACGCAGATACATCCGAATGCCGTCAAAGAGGCATCTTTCCCGGATGTGTTGGTACGACCGGACGAGACATATCGCTGGGAAACGACGTATCGCTTCGGGACAGATGGTTCGTAAAGGACGGACAGATGGATTTCAGGCAACATGGGGACCAGTCGAACAAGAACCGTGTGTAACGAGTAATTCTTTTTTTACGAGACAAGGGTGGCAGATTATCATTCTGCCACCCTTGTCTTTGTAGAGACTGACTTTTGAGTCAGACCCTTGTTTGTTTATCAGCGGCTTTTGCGCCCGCTTATCAGAACCAACGATTGTGGGAAAACAAGCAGGGAACGACCGTCGGATTAGAGAAAGGGATGGGACACGAAAAGGAGGAGAGAATATGCGTTACCCAGCGACACCTTGCATTACTTTGAATGGCACAGCGGCGCAGGCGATTGCGTATTATGACCGGACATTGGGGTTAAAACCACGCCGCATCTTGTCGGAAACAAATGCGCTGGGGCAACAGGAAATCTTTCATGCCCATTTGGCAAATGGTGCTTTTGAATTGATGCTGTGGGACGTCTCGTCAGCGATTCCGGCGGCTTCCCACATCCTGCTGCTTCTGTCGTTTGAGACGACCGAAGAAATTTCAGCCGCCTACACGGCACTGGCAGAGGACGGTCAGATCATGGAAGCGCTGGGCGTGCCGAGTTTCGGTGGGTTATATGCTCAAGTGACGGATCCTTTTGGGGTCACTTTCGTTTTGGAATACTCCGAAAACGAACGCGAATCAGCCGGTTAACTGTAGCAGTTGCCGCTTCATATTCAACTTTTTAAGCAAGTGAGTCATACTAAAAAACCGGTCACTGTTCAGTTGACCGGTTTTTGGATTACGACTTCGTCAAGATAGCTTGTTGCCGGGGTGACAAGTGGATAGCTTGTCCAACCAAAGATTCGATGGCTTCCGTCCAGGCTTCATTCCGGCTCGGATGCGGCATGACCGGGAAACGGACATCTTCTTCTTTAGCCGCCATTTCAAGCGCTTGGGCAAAGGTGCCGGCGAGTTCAATCGATCCTTCGCCGATCATATGAACACCTAATAACAGACTCGTCGTGGCATCCGTGACGACTTTGACAAATCCACTGCCTGCTTCAATCGTCGTTGCACCATTGGCGTTTAAGGCGAATTGACCAACCCGGACGGCATGACCGGCATCCGTCGCGGCTTGCTCCGTCAATCCGATCGAGACGATCGGCGGAAGGGAGCGGATGACCGTTGGATAATAGGGCATCGTCGGATCAGGGGATTGTCCTGCCAATTGTTCGGCGGTTCGTTTGGCTTCGTGAATGGCCCGTGTTGCCAGTGACGGACCGGGTGTAACGTCACCAATCGCATAAATATGGGGTCGGCTCGTTTGTCCGAACGGACCGACAGGAATCGTGCCGTCTTCTGCCATCGTCACACCGATGCGTTCGAGACCCAATTCCAGCGTGTTTGGAATCCGTGGTAACGAGTGGAATAAAAATGGAGCGGTCCAGGTCGTTTCCTGTCCTTCTTTGACGACGGTGACCGTCACTTCATCCATTGTCTCGATGGCGGTCACGATGCCCGTTACGAGTCGGATTTTTTGTTTTTTAAAGAGCCGTCGCAGTTCTTTGTCGAGGCTCGGATCGAGCTGAAACGCATCGGCGATCAATGTAACTTGTGTGCCGAGTGCCTGAAAACTCATTGCTGCTTCAATCGTGATATAGTCCTGACCGATGATGACGAGCCGGTCCGGCAGGTCGGTCAGCTGGTAGAGTTGTTCCGCATTTAAGATGAGAGGGGACGTCTGCTGAAGACTATGGCTTCCGGTTGCGATCACGACATCATTGAACCGGTATGTGTCGAACTGATGTCCCTGTTCGACACCAATCCGGTCGTCCGCCAAGAACGAGGCGGTCCCTTGGATGTATTCGATGGCGTTTGCCTGGCATAAAGCTTCGACGCCGGTGCGTAACTGATGGACAATCCCGTCCCGATACTTCACCAATTGGTTGAAGTCATGCGTCGGTTCAATCGAAAAACCGAGTGCCGTCAAATGGTTCATTTGTTGTTTCACTTCCGCCGCATGCGCAACGACTTTGGATGGAATACAGCCTTTGTTCAGACAAAGCCCTCCGAGCTGTGCTTGTTCAATTAAGGTCACTTTTCGACCCAATTGACTGGCGCGGATCGCAGTTGTGTAACCGGCCGGACCGCCGCCGAGAATCAACAGATCACGTTCTTGGGTCAGTTCACCAACAACCATTTAGATCAACTCCATCAATAAAGTAGTGGGGTGTTCGATCAGTCCGGCAAACCGGTTTGTAAAGGCGACGGCGGTCGCGCCGTCCGCCACACGGTGATCAAAGGACATCGACAGATTCATCATCGAGCGGATGACGATTTGATCCTGGTCGTCGACACACACCCGTTTTTTCGTTTTGTGGAAGGCGATCAACGCCGTTTCCGGATAATTGATGATCGGCGTTGCACCTGTACTGCCGAGTGGTCCGACATTACTCATCGTGAAGGTACTCGCTTTGAGGTCCGCTGCCCGTAAATCACCGGTCTTGGCACGGGTGGACAGATCCGCGACTTGTTGATGCAATTGTTGCATCGTCAGTTTGTCGGCGTCCCGGACAACCGGCACGATCAATCCGTCGGTCGTTTCGGTCGCGACTCCGATATGGTACTGCCGCTCCAAAAGAATCTGTTCGTTTGCTTCATCGAGCTTGGCGTTGAAGACCGGGAAGTCTTGCAAGGCGACGATCAAGGCTTTGATGAAAAAAGCGTTGACACTGATCGGTTTCCCGGCGGCTTTCAATTCTTCGCGCAATGCCAGTAAACGGGTCATGTCGACTTCTTCAAAGTGGGTGACATGCGGAATCGTAAAGAGTGACTGGGTCATCTTTTTGGCGATCTGTTTGCGGATGCCCCGGAATGGAATCGTATCAGCCGATGCAGATGGGACCTCGACCGCGACTGGACGCTGATCGGGCTCAGGAGTCGTTCCGCTTTCGAGGAAACGACGTACATCTTCTTCCGTGACGCGACCGGACGGGTCGACAGCCGGAACTAGTTCCAAATCGATGCCAAGATCGCGAGCAATTTTCCGCGTGTAAGGTGTCGCCAACACACGTTTTGGACGTTCCGTCAGGAGGGGAGTCACGGTTGGCTGTAGTTGTTGCGGTTGCTCGGACTGTTCAACCGTTCGTTCAACGGTGACTGCCGTTTGTGCTTCCGTTGCCTCGATCAATAACAAGACTGTCCCGACGCCAACCGTTTGTCCGACAGGAATTAACAGGTCCGTGACGACACCGGATACCGGAGCCGGCAGTTCAGCGACCATCTTGTCAGTCGAGACTTCGACGACCGGTTGGTCAATCGTGACCCGATC
Source organism: Caryophanales bacterium (assembly GCA_902363455.1). Lineage (GTDB taxonomy): Bacteria > Bacillota > Bacilli > Exiguobacteriales > Exiguobacteriaceae > Exiguobacterium_A. The sequence goes on from CABJAC010000002.1 coordinate 264,677, forward strand.
GCCCACCTGGACCAGATAGTTTGCGATTTCACCTTCCGTCATGCCTTCCCCCACATCATGCAATTTCACTTCAATCATCCTGCTCACTCCTTAAAAATCGATCGTACGCTGGATCGCTTCAAGCACACGAGTCGGCGTCGGGATGTAATGGTCTTCGAGCGCGAATAATGGAACCGGCACATCGAATCCGGTGACCCGGGCAATCGGTGCCCGTAAATACAAGAACGAAGTATCATTGATTAAAGCAATCAAATCATTCCCGAGTCCACCCGTTGCCTGTGCTTCATGAACGATGACAGCCCGACCTGTTTTTTGGACGGAGGCGGCAATCGTCGTCCGGTCAAGCGGATAAAGCGTCCGTAAATCAATCACTTCACAGGAAATACCGCGTGTCGCTGCTTCGGTCGCCGCTTTTTGGGCAACCTGAACCATCGCCCCCCAGGCGATGAGTGTCACGTCTTGACCTTCCGTGACGCATTTGGCTTTTCCGATTTCAACCGTGTACGACTCACTCGGAACCGGTTCCTTAAAGGCGCGGTAACTGCGCATCGATTCGAGGAATAAGACCGGGTCCGGATCTTCGATCGCTGCAATCAATAAGCCTTTGGCGTCGTAAGGCGTTGCCGGACAGACGACCTTTAAGCCGGGCATCGAGGTGAAGAGGGCTTCCGTGCTGTCCGAGTGAATTTCCGGTGCCCGAATGCCTGCCCCGTAAGGAGCCCGGATGACCATCGGGACACCGTAACGTCCCATCGTCCGCATCCGGATTCGTGCGACATGCGTCATGATTTGTTCGTAGGCCGGATAGATGAAACCGAGGAATTGAATTTCGACGATCGGTTTAAACCCGTTGACCGCAAGACCGATTGACGTTCCGACGATTCCCGCTTCACTGAGGGGCGTATCGATGATCCGGTCTTCGTCGAATTCTTCCTGTAGACCGTCTGTTGCCCTGAACACCCCGCCGTTTTTTCCGACATCTTCGCCTAATACCAGTGTCGTCTCATCGGTCGTCAGTTTTGTCCGTAAGGCATCGGTGACAGCCTGGACAAGCGTCATCTCCGTTTGTCGATTGATTGGTGTCGCCATGTCAATTCCCCCTCGCTGTCAGGTAATCCGCTTTTTGACGGATTAAATCGTCCGGTAGTGTCGCAAACGTATGGTCAAACAAATCGTTGACGTCAGGTGAAGGGAAGGCTTCCATCGTTTTGACGGCCGCCTCGACCTCTTCTTGATGGCGGATTCGAATCGCTTCGATTTCCTGTTCCTCGTAAAAGCCTTGTGCCTTCATGAAATCTTCCAAGCGGGTGAGCGGATCGACGCGGTCACGCGACCGGTCCTGATCGCGGTATTTCGACGGATCATCCGCCGTCGTATGCGCACCGAACCGCCATGTGACGGCTTCGATCAATGTCGGACCGCCGCCGGACCGAGCCCGCTCAAGTGCCTCTTGCATCGTGAAGTACACGGCAAAGACATCGTTGCCGTCAATCCGGACGCTTGGCATCCCATAGGCCAACGCTTTTTGGGCAATCGTTTCCGAATGCATCTGTTTCTGGATTGGGACTGAGATGGCATACCCGTTGTTTTGATTAAACAAAATGACCGGTGTCTGGAAGACACTCGCGAAGTTCATCCCTTCATGGAAATCGCCTTCCGAGGTCGCACCGTCTCCAAAATAAGCGACGGCGACTTGATTCGTCCCTTTGCGTTTTTCTGCCCAGGCCGCACCAACGGCATGGGGGATTTGTGTGGCAATCGGTACTGCCGGCGGGAAAATGTGCAACTCGTCCGTCGGGACACATCCTTCGACCCGTCCATTCCAGTACAAAAACGTCCGGACCATATCAGCGCCAAAGGTCAGTGTCGCCCCGTGATCACGATAGGTCGGGAAGATCCAGTCCTTGTTATGCAGCGCATAGGCACTGCCGACCTGTGCGGCTTCCTGACCTTCAAACGGAGCATAGGTTCCTAGCCGTCCCTGGCGTTGCAGGTTGATCGCCTTACGGTCAAACGTCCGGATGCGGTTCATATGTGTGAACAGGGCGAGGCTCAGCTCCTTGGTCAGTAAGTCAGTTTTAGATGTATCGATCACTTGTCCCGCATCATCGAGGATACGGTGGATCGGAAATTGGTTTTCCATCGGTGTCACCTCCATTAGTCGTTACGGATGTTCCATTTTGGTTTGATCGTATTCGTAAAGATGTTGTTATGACGTGACCGGATTTGAATGCGTTTATTGCACATCCGGTCCGCCGCTTCAAGCGTTGTGATCGATTCCGCATGGGACTCGTGGAACACTTCGAGGACCGCATCGTAGATGTGCTTGGTTTTCAGCAAGACCCGTTCATGGTTCGCCCCGTACAATTCATCGGCGACTTGGATCAATCCGCCGCCGTTGACGATGTAGTCCGGTGCATATAAAATGCCGCGTTGCTTTAATTCGAGTGCGAGCGCATCCACTGCCAGCTGGTTGTTGGCAGATCCGCAGATAGCCTTACATTGCAACAAGTGGATATTCGTTGCTTGGATGACGCCACCGTAAGCACAAGGAACAAAAATATCCGCATCCGTCAGATGGATTTCATGAGCGGCGATGACACGGACTGTCCCCGGCGTTTGTTCTGCCCGTTCAACGAGCATAGCCAGAACCGCTTCATTGAGATCGGAGACGTATAAGTTGGCGCCTGCGTCTAACAGCTGTTCCGCGACTTTATAGCCGACTTTCCCAAGACCCTGGACCGCGTAACTCGCCCGGCTTAAATCGTCAGATCCATACAAGGTTTCAACAGTTGCGCGCAGACCGTAGATGACACCTTCCGCTGTCGGGATCGACGAATCCCCGCTGCCGCCAAAGGCTTCCGGAATGCCGACGATCCGGGAGGTTTCCCGACTGGCGTGGACGAAGTCGTCCATCGTCGTTCCCATGTCCGTCCCGGTATAGAAACGACCGCCGAGCGAATCGACGAATCGTCCGAAGGCCCGGAATAGTTCCGGCGTCTTATCGGTTGCGGGATCACCGATGATGACGGCCTTGCCGCCGCCAAAATCAACGTCAGCCGCGGCACATTTATACGTCATGCCGCGCGACAGGCGTAAAACATCATCGAGTGCTTCATCGACGGTTGAATACGGCGCCATCCGGCATCCGCCGAGTGCGGGACCGAGAGTCGTATCGTGAATGGCAATGATCGCCTGAAGACCAGACACAGGATCGTTACAGAAAACAACTTGTTCATGACCGGAAATCTTCTCCATGATGGATGGTGACGGGTTGGTTGATGGGTTCAACATGTTCATATAGCATCCTCCTGACTATAGTAAGCGCTTTCATTTTAGGTTTTACAAAACACGCGGCGTCAACTTTTTCTGGATCAGCTGCTTATTTAAGATGATTTGTTTCACTTCACCCAGACCGATGACACGGTCGCCGTGTCTGACTTCTACTTTTGCCAATACGCGGTCAGGTGTGAGTTCGATGACGGTGGCTTCGATCCGGATGTTTGATCCAAGTGTAGCCATCCCCAAATGCTTCAAAGAGACAGCACCACCGACTCCTTCTTCCTGTTCTTCGAGGTAGGGGAGGATCAGTTTCCGGGCCGCCCATTCCATATGATAGACCATTGAAACCGTAGAATAGGCAGGATGAACGACGATTCCTTCAAACTGTGCAAACATCTCTTCGGTCACGATGGCCTCAACGACGGCTGTATCTCCAAGCGACAAACCATTTCTCAACGTGATTCCCCCTTGTTTTCGACCACAGCTGGTCTTACCAAAAATAGTATAACACTTGTCACACGATATTTTATCAATCAGTTACAAAATGAGCAAACATTTTCAGAAATATTTTCCAAAAAGAAAGATTAATTTTGATTTTTCTTTATAAGAAGTCTTTTAATCTCGAATTTGATTTTATGAACCGGATTAGAATCGAGTATTGGGAGCTTTTAACAAAACAAGGATTGACAACATTGTGAACGTATCGTAGGTTATTAGTATAACCATTTTAGAACGGACGTTTATTAATTGTGTTATATAAGCGGGGAAGGGGTGCGACTTGTACAACGAAATCCTGGAAACGATGACACTGGAAGAGCGGGCTGTCTTACAACTGGGGCGTCTACAAGAGACAATTCGTCATGTAATGAACCATGTTCCGTTTTATCAACAACAACTACAGGACCTTGGGCTTGATGCCGGTTCTTTTCAAACGATTACCGATATCCAAAAGTTGCCATTCACACGAAAAAATGATTTGCGTGCGCATTATCCGTTTGGATTATTTGCCGTTCCACCGAACGAAGCAGTCCGGATTCACGCGTCATCCGGAACAAGTGGAAAACCGACCGTCGTCGGTTACACACAAAGTGATCTTGATGACTGGTCGACGTCTGTCGCACGAGGCTTGATCGCAATCGGAGCAAAAGCGGACGACTTGCTTCACAATGCATACGGCTACGGATTGTTTACGGGTGGACTTGGCTTACATGCGGGAGCTGAACAACTTGGTATGACGGTCATTCCGGTATCCGGAGGAAATACGGACCGGCAGATTACGTTAATCGAAGACTTCAGACCGTCCGGTATTTGCGGAACACCCTCGTATATGTTGCATCTTGCGGAACGGATGGAAGAACATGGGCTTGATCCGAAAGCGAGCAGCCTGAAATATGGAATATTCGGAGCCGAGCCGTGGTCGGAAGAACTGCGACAAACACTGGAAGACAAGTGGGGGATTCGAGCCTTTGACATCTACGGTCTCAGTGAAATTATGGGGCCGGGTGTCGCAATGGAATGTCAGCAACAAAACGGATTACACCTGATGGACGATTTATTTATCACGGAAGTCATTGATCCCGCAACGGGGGAACCGCTACCAGAAGGAACGGTCGGGGAACTCGTTTTTACAAGTTTAAAAAAGAAAGCGCTTCCAATTATTCGTTACCGTACAGGAGACTTGGCATCGGTGACGACAGAAACGTGTCCCTGCGGTCGGACAACGACCCGGATGTCGCGGGTCAAAGGCAGAACGGACGATATGCTGATTATTCGTGGAGTAAATGTCTTCCCGTCGGAAATCGAACGGGTTCTGTTGCAGCAAGCAGGAGTCAGTCCGCATTATCAAATTCACCGGATTCAGCGTGCCGGGCTTGAAGCGTTGGAGTTACACATCGAATTAGAAGAAGGAATGATACCGGAAGAGATGGAACGAATCATCTGCCATGCCATGAAAACAGAGTGCTTGATTTCGATTGATTTGGTTTGTCACCCGCTGTATGGTCTTCCACGATCGGAAGGCAAAGCGGTCCGGATCATTGACCGACGCGCAGTGTCTGAGAAGAAGTTTGTTTAAGCAGAGGAGGAAACAAGATGTATGATGCGACACATCTCTTTGAACCACCCGTCATGACAGAAGAACAAAAATTGGAACGATTTAAAGAACGGATTGAGAACGGTGAAAAAATCGAAGCAGATGACTGGATGCCCGATTTTTACCGCGATACGTTAATTAAATTGATTTCGATGCACGGGATCAGTGAAATCATGGGTGCTTTACCGGAAAAAGAGTGGGTGCCGAAAGCACCATCCTTACGCCGAAAACTCGGCATCATGGCCAAAGTTCAGGACGAAATGGGGCACGGTCAACTTCTGCTCCGGGTTGTCGAGGATTTGATGAAGCCGTACGGAAAAACCCGGGCCGATTTGATGGATGACTTGTTCACGGGACGCCTCAAGTTCCACAATGTCTTCCATATGCCGACACGTTCGTGGGCGGATGCCGGAACAATCGGTTGGCTTGTTGACGGAGCGGCAATCATTACCCAGACGAACATGCTGGGTGCTTCGTACGGTCCATATGCGCGGGCGCTACAACGGATTTGTGCGGAAGAAGTGTTCCATGCCCAACATGGTGAATCGATCATCATGGCACTGGCGGAAGGAACACCCGAACAAAAAGCGATGATTCAGGAATCACTCGACGAGTGGTGGGAATCCCTGTTGATGTTCTTCGGACCGGCGACAAAAGAAACGACCGGCACTTCGAAGCAGGACGTGACGATTGCGTACAAAATCCGGACGAAGACGAATGAAGAATTGCGTCAAAGTTTCTTTACGAAATATGTTCCCCGGATCCGGTCGCTCGGTCTCGTCATTCCAGATCCGACGTTACGATTCGACGAGGAGACAGGGCAATGGATATATGCCCAACCGGATTGGACAGAATTTAAGAAAATCATTCAAGGCGGCGGTCCCCGTTCGAAGGAGCGGCTCGCTTTACGTCAAACTTCGTATCAAAACAATGCGTGGGTGCGCGAGGCACTTGCTGCGACGATCGGCTGAAGGAGGAAACATCATGACGGAAACGTTTTATCAGGAGTTCGAGATTTTCAGTAAACGGACACCCAACGCGGCTTTTACGCATCAATTCAGTCTGCTCGCCCCGAATAAAGAGATGGCGTTGTTGATGGCGCAGGAAAACTTCATGCGCCGGGAACCGGTCGTCGATATCTGGGTCGTCAAACGGGACGATATCCGGGGAATGACGCCGGACGAAAAACAAATGTTGCAACGGCTCGACAACAAGGATTACCGGACGACAAAAGGATACGGGTATCTCAAGAAAAAATGGCGGCATTACGAGCAACAGATGCTCGATGAGAAAGAAATCATGTCGTGGCAGGGAGGCGATTCGAAATGACGGAAGCAGAACGGTTGGCTTTAGCCTCCTTGATGTACCAACTGGCGGATGACGATTTTCTTTATGCGTACCGCGGGTCGGAGTGGCTGGGTTTGGCACCGCATATCGAAGAAGATGTTGCGTCCTCCTCAATCGCCCAGGATTCGATGGGGCACGCGGCGATGTACTATCAGCTGCTCGAAGAAATCGGCGAAGGAAAAGCAGATGCGCTTGCTCATGTCCGCCTGGCACACGAACGGAAAAATTCCGTTCTCGTCGAACGGGTCAACGGTCCCGGTTACTATATGGAAAATCCAGATTATGACTGGGCGTATGCCGTCGTTCGTAATTACTGCTACACGCTCGCGAAGAAGGTCCGCATCGACTCGTTGAAAAAAAGCAGTTATGCACCGCTTGCAGCACTCGCTGTCAAGGTCAACATGGAACTGTATTATCACCTGTTGCACTGGCAAACGTGGTTCACGCAGTTGTATCGATCGACCGAAACCGCCCGTCAGAAGATGGACGCCGCCCTCGAACGGGTGCTTGCTGACTTTGGTGATCTGTTCGACTACGGGGAAGCAGCACATATGATTGACGAGATGCAGCTGATTGAAGATCAGGGAGTATTGCTAGATCGCTGGTATCAGGCGTTGACACCGGTCCTCGTGGATTTAAACGTCACGTTGCCGGAAATGAAGATGACCTATAACGGACGAAACGGAGAACATTCTTCTGATTTGAACGATGCCTTATCGACGCTCGGGGAAGTGTATCTGCTCGATCAGTCAGCGGTATGGTGAAGGAGGAACGGCAGATGACAACAGGACTGGAACAAGAAATCCGGCAGGCGCTCGACACGGTCAAGGATCCGGAAATCGATGCCGTCAGCATTCTCGATCTTGGTATGTTCGAAACGATGGAGTGGACGGAGACGTCTGACGGATATGCTGTCCGCGTCACGCTGCTTCCGACATTTTTAGGATGTCCTGCGCTTGAAATCATTCAAAAAAATACGGAAGCTGCGTTGTTACAAATCCCGCAGGTCCAGACGGTCGACGTCATGTTTCTCTTTGATCCACCGTGGACGTCGGACCGGATCACCGACCGCGGGATGACCGGACTGAAGTCCTTTGGGATTGCACCTCCCCGTGTCATCGACGGTCATTGGGAAATCGACTGTCCGTATTGCGGTTCGACATTTGTTACGATTGAGAATTTGTTTGGTCCGACGGCTTGCCGGAGCATTCTGTACTGTAAATCATGCAAAAATCCATTCGAGGCGATGAAACCCGTCTCTACTCTCATGTGAAGGAAGGTAATCATTATGGTAAAACTAATTGCACTTTATACACACCCGGAGAACAAGGAACAGTTTGATGAGCATTACTTCAATGTCCACGGACCACTGACGGCAAAAATTCCCGGTCTGCAACAGATGACGGTCACAAAAATCGTCGGTTCACCAATGGGCGGAGACGGTAAATATTATCTGATGTGCGAAATGGTTTACGAAAGCCATGAAACGATGCAGGCCGGTATGCGTTCGCTCGAAGGAAAAGCGTCCGGTAAAGATTTGATGGGCTTTGCGGGAGATCTCGTCACATTGATGATCGGTGAAGAAGTCCATGCTGACACGACAGTACGTTAAGGCGGACGTCGACGGTCGGATTGGCCGGATCCGGCTCAATCGACCGGAACGTTACAATGCCTTGAACCGGATGATGATCCGGGAAATCGTCGAAGCAATGGAACAATTTGATCAGGATGAGACGGTGGCTGTCATCGTGTTGAGCGGGGAAGGAAAATCGTTTTCAGCAGGTGCTGACATCGACGAGATGGTCGACGCGACACCGATTTCGATGGAGTTACTCGACCCCTTTACCGATTGGGACCGGATTAGCCGTCTGCATAAACCGCTGATTGCGGCCGTTCATGGATTTGTTCTCGGCGGTGGTTTTGAACTGGCACTGGCGTGTGATTTGATTTACGCGACGCCCGAGACGCAGTTTGGTTTTCCGGAGGTTGGACTGGGGGTCATGCCGGGAGCCGGCGGAACGCAACGCTTGACGAGACGAATCGGTCGGACCCGGGCACTTGAATGGTTGTGGACGGGGGAACGGATGCCGGCATCTGAAGCACACCATCTCGGAATCATCAACCGGATGTTCGACGCGGACCAACTGGAGGAAAACGTTTTGGCGGTTGCCGAGCGGATCGCGACTCAACCAATGATGTCCGTGCGATTGATTAAAGATGCCGTCGATAAGGCAGGCGATTTATCGTTGCAGGACGGGATGGACCATGAACGGAGAAATTTCTACTTATTGTTTGGAACAGCCGACCAGACGGAAGGTATGCAAGCCTTTTTAGAGAAACGTCAACCGACATTCAAAGGAAACTAAAAGGAGTGGAAGCTATGTCAACGGTACATGAAAAAACAATCGAGATGAAACGGTCCGTTTATCATCTGGTCATCAACGGCGAGCAAGTCGAAGGCGCGTCAGGCGAAACATTTAAGACCTATAATCCGGCAACAGGGGAAGTCATCGCGGAAGTCGCGAAAGCGTCAAAAGCAGATGCAGATCGGGCGGTGCAGGCAGCACGAGAAGCATTTGATCACGGAAAGTGGAAGATGTGGCCGGTCGGTCGCCGGGCGCAAGTCCTCAATAAAATCGCCGGCATTATGCGCTCCCGATTCAATGAACTCGTGGAACTGGAGATTCTTGATACCGGGAAATCACTTGCTGCAGCACAAGGGCAAATCACGCAAGCGATTGAAGACTTTGAATTTTATGCCGGAGCCATCGTCGGTCACCGTGGTGCCGTCAACAACGTGCCGGGTCAGTTCCACAACTATACGGAAAAAGAACCGGTCGGTGTCTGTGCCCAAATCATTCCGTGGAACTATCCGTTGATGATGGCCGCATGGAAAGTCGCACCGGCGATTGCGGTCGGCTGTTCGGTCGTCGTGAAACCGGCGACCCTGACGCCACTGACAGCGATCATCCTCGGTGAGATTTGTCTTGAAGCCGGTGTACCGGCAGGAGTCGTCAATGTCATTCCGGGATCAGGCCGTGAAATCGGCAACCATTTGGTAGAACATCCGCATGTCGATAAAGTCGCATTCACCGGTTCGACGCCGGTCGGAAAAGATATCATGGGACGGGCATCCGAAAGCTTAAAACGGGTCACACTTGAACTCGGCGGCAAGTCACCGAACCTCGTATTTGAGGATGCGGATATCACGGCAGCTGTAGACGGATCACTGTTTGGTATCTTCTACAACAGCGGGCAGTCCTGTGAAGCACGGTCACGCCTTTATGTTCATGAAGACATCTACGAAACGTTTATGGAACAGTTCGTCGCGAAGACGAAACAACTCGTTCTCGGTAACCCGTTTGACAAAGGGACACACGTCGGGGCAATCATCGACCAACAACAACTCGATGTCATCGACGGCTATGTCCAATCGGCAAAAGCGGACGGAGCAACGATTTTAGCGGGTGGTCACGTCGAGAAGGTAGCCGGTTTTGAAGCAGGTTTCTGGTACGCACCGACCATCATTGCGGATGTCACACACGAGATGAAAGCCGTTCAGGAAGAAATCTTTGGACCGGTCGTCGTCGTAATGAAGTTCAAGGATGAAAAAGAAGCCGTCCGTCTGGCAAACGATACAGAATTCGGACTCGGATCAGCAATCTGGACAAAAGACGGGGCACGGGCAACACGGATTGCCAATCAAATCAAAGCCGGTATTGTCATGATCAACTGTCCGTTCTCGGCCTTCCCGGGGACACCATTTGGAGGATACAAACAATCTGGTTTCGGACGCGAACTGTGTATCGAAACACTTGATTTATATACGGAAACGAAAAGTATCCTGTCGTATTACGGCAGTCGTCCACTTAATCCGTTCGGACTGTAAAACCAAGCGTGCGGACGTTCGTCCGGACGCTTTTTTAAAGGGGGAAATCAGATGATGGTTCAACAGATGGTTGTTGTAGGATCGGGTGTTATGGGAAGAGGAATTGCGTATGTGGCAGCAGCCAGCGGATTTGACGTGACATTGGTGGATGTCGAGCAACAGTTGCTTGCATCGGCGCAACAGGAATTAGAAACGATTGCCGATAAAGCCATCATCCGTGGGAAAATGACGACGGAAGAAGTCGAGCAGTTGTTTCAACGTTTGAGTTATGCAACGAAATTAGAGGAAGCTGTCAAAGAAGCGGATCTTGTAATTGAAGCTGTTCCGGAACGGCTCGAGATCAAACGGACGGTGTTTGAGACACTTGACCGCCATGCACCGGACGATTGTTTCTTTGCAACCAATACGTCGACGATGAGTCCGACGGAGATTGCTTCGTTTACCCGTCGACCGGAACGTATCATGGCGATGCACTTCTTTAATCCGGTTCACCGGATGCCGCTCGTCGAACTCGCCCGGGGTCTTGAAACGTCAGAAGAGACCGTTTCGATTTGTGAGGATGTCGCACGTCGTATGGGCAAAGAGACGGTCGTCATTCAAGAATTTCCGGGGTTCGTCACGTCACGAATCAGTGCACTCGTCGGAAACGAAGCCTTTTATATGTTACAAGAAGGACTCGGGACACCGGAGGAAATCGATAAGGCGATTAAGCTCGGGTTGAACTATCCGATGGGACCGTTTGAACTCGGGGATTTGGTCGGACTCGACACCCGATTAAACAATTTACGGTATCTCCACGAAAAATTAGGCGAAAAATACCGTCCTGCCCCGCTGCTTGAACAATATGTCAAAGCAGGACGCCTTGGACGGAAAACCGGGCGCGGTGTTTATGATTATTCCGACAGCGGGGTGAAGACACGATGAGACGTGTGGCCATCATTGATGCCGTCCGTACACCGATTGGCCGGTATAACGGAGCACTGAAAGACGTCCGTCCGGATGATTTAGGGGCCTGTGTCATTCAAGCACTCGTTGACCGGAATCCAAAGGTGGATCCGAGTCAAATCGAAGAAGTGATTTTCGGAAATGCCAATCAGGCAGGAGAAGACAATCGGAATGTCGCCCGGATGTCCGGTTTGCTTGCTGGTCTACCGGTCGAAGTCGCCGGGACGACCGTCAACCGGCTGTGTGGATCTGGACTCGATGCCATCATCGCAGCAGCCCGGGCGATTGCAATGAACGAAGGGGAGATATATATTGCCGGCGGGACAGAAAGCATGACCCGGGCACCACTCGTCATGGCAAAGACCGAAACCGGTTTTGCCCGAGGGAATACAACGGTATATGACACGACGATCGGCTGGCGGTTCGTCAATGAAAAACTGGATGCCAAGTACGGAACAGACTCAATGCCGGAGACGGCGGAACACGTGGCAGTCCGTTACGGGATCTCACGCGAAGTGCAGGATGATTTTGCCTTTTTAAGTCAGCAACGGGCCAAACAGGCGATGGAAACACATCGTTTTCAAACAGAACTTGTTCCCGTGCAGTATACGACACGCAAAGGACAGATCATCGAAGTGGATACGGATGAACATCCGCGCCCTGACACCAGCCGTGAAAAACTCGGAACGCTCAAAAGTCTGTTTCCAAATGGCACGGTCACGGCGGGAAATGCTTCCGGTGTCAACGATGGAGCAGCCGCCTTATTGTTAATGAGTGAAGAAACGGCAGATCGTCTTGGATTGACTCCGCTCGCCTATTACCGGGCCAGTGCCGTCGCCGGTGTCGAACCGGCGGTCATGGGAATCGGACCGGTCGATGCGACCCGCAAGGCTTTGGACCGGGCGGGATTGACAGTGGAGCAACTGGATTTGGTTGAATTGAACGAAGCCTTTGCAGCGCAAAGTATAGCCTGTATGCAAGAGCTCGGACTACCGCCGGAAAAAGTCAACGTCAACGGAGGGGCAATCGCATTTGGTCATCCACTGGGGGCAAGCGGAGCACGAATTGTAACGACGCTAGTACACGAGATGTGCCGTACGAATCAGACATATGGTCTCGCGACGATGTGTGTCGGAGTCGGACAAGGTGTTGCCCTTGTGGTCGAACGGGAGGGACTCACATGATTCATTTGGAACGATTGGACCACGTCGCGGTTATTCGGATTGACCGGCCCGAACGGATGAACTGTTTTGATTATCCGACGCTCGTCGAGTTGCAACAGCTTGTCGCGACGGTCCGTCACAATCCGATGATCCGGGTTGTCCTCTTTACGGGAACGGGAAAAGCGTTCAGCGCCGGTGCTGATTTAAAAGAACGGACCACATTGGATGAAACACAAGTCCGGCGAAACGTCGCGGCCATTCGTGATGTCTTCACAGATATCGCCAATCTGCCGCAACCGACGATTGCTGCCGTCAACGGTCATGCTCTCGGTGGCGGCTTCGAATGGATGCTCGCCTGTGATTTCCGAATCATCGTAAAAGGAGCATTGATCGGACTGACGGAAACCAGTTTTGGCATCATTCCGGGCGCCGGCGGGACGCAACGACTGCCGCGGTTGATTGGAGAGACTCGGGCGAAGGAACTGATTTTCACGGCTAAGAAGATTGATGCGGAGACCGCTGAACGATACGGGATCGTCTCGCGTGTCGTCTCGACGGTGGAAGAACTGATGGAGGTCTGTCTGGCTTTCGCCGACGAGATGCTCCGCAACGGACCGATTGCGATCCGGCAGGCCAAACAGGCGATCGATCAAGGTCTCAATCATTCACTCTCGGAAGGATTGGAAATTGAAACTGCTGCCTACGAAACGGTCATCCCGACGGAAGACCGGATGGAAGCATTACGTGCGTTTGCCGAAAAACGGACACCGCAGTTTCAAGGGAAATGAGGATGGTCGTCACCTGAAATAACACGTATACTAACGGTACACGAAAAAACGTTATATTAAAGAGAGAGTGAATGACATGAGTGCGAATACACAATCAATGATTTTTACGGTATACGGAGATTATATCCGGCATTATGGCAATCAAATCTGGGTCGGTAGCCTGATCCGTCTGCTCAAAGAATTTGGCCATAATGAACAGGCGGTCCGGGTCGCCGTTTCCCGGATGGTCAAACAAGGGTGGTTGACGTCACAAAAACAAGGCACGAAAAGTTTTTATTCGTTGACCCCACGCGGCGTTGAGCGGATGGAAGAAGCGGCGAGACGAATTTATAAATCGACGCCTCACGTCTGGGACGGGAAATGGCGGACTCTGATGTATACGATTCCGGAAGACAAACGGCAAATCCGTGATGAACTGCGGAAAGAGTTGTCTTGGAGTGGCTTCGGAAATTTATCAAACGGTGTCTGGATTTCACCGAACCCCCTTGAAAAAGAAGCGGAACGGTTGATTGAAGCCTATGATATTAAGGAGTACGTCGACTTTTTCGTCGGCGAATACCATGGACCACAACCGGATCAATCGCTGGTCGAACGGGCTTTCCCGCTGGATGAGTTGCAAGAACGGTACGAACAGTTCATTGCGGAATACAGCCGACGTTATATCGTTCATCAAAGCCGGATCCAGCTGGACGAAATGGATGAGGAACAGTGTTTTGTTGAACGGACGACACTCGTCCATCAATACCGGAAGTTTTTATTTACGGATCCTGGTCTGCCGCAAGAGTTGTTGCCGGATGAGTGGAGCGGTCATCACGCCGCGTTGTTGTTTGAACAGTATTACCGGTTGCTCGCCGAACCGGCAAGTCGGTTCTTTGAAGGGATTTTTCAGGAAACACACGATGTCACCCAAAAAAGTGCCGATTATGACGCTTCAGAACATCCATTGTTTGCGGAGCGTTAATTGAAAAACGCTCATCCCGTTAAAATGAGATGAGCGTTTTTGTGCCGAGCATTAATTCTCGGAGAGTTGTTGTCGGAAGGCGTATCCTTTATCGACATACGAATCAATCGATTCTTGAATCATCTCTAGATCTGCTGGTGTGAGTTCCCGTACAACTTTTCCCGGCGAACCGATAATGAGCGAGCGGGGCGGGAATTTCTTGCCAGACGGAATCAATGTGTTGGCGCCGATAATGCATTCTTCCCCAATTTCGGCATGATCCAGAACGGTCGCACCCATACCAACGATCGAGCGTCGACCGATTTTACAACCGTGAAGAATGGCGTTGTGCCCGACAGTCACCTCATCTTCGACGATGACAGGTGCCCCCTCATAGAGATGGATGGTCGCATTGTCCTGAATGCTGCACCGTTGGCCGATCGTAATCGGTCCTTCATCGCCACGAAGGACCGCATTAAACCAGATCGTCGATTCTTCGCCGACTGTTACGTCACCAATTAAAAATGCGCCGGGTGCGACAAAAACATTTGTTGCCAAGCTGGGAGAAACATCACGATACGGAATATTCATTAAGACGCCTCATTTCTAAAAATGAATTTAAATTCAGTTCAGTATACCATTAGTCGAAACAAAAACGGGGGGAAGACCATGTCGCGTATATGTACTAAATTACAAATCGATGTGCCGATCATTCAAGGTGGCATGGGAAACATCAGTCATGCTGAGTTGACGGCAGCGGTTTCGAATGCCGGCGGACTTGGAACGATTGGATGCGGGACGATGACACCTGTTGAAGTCAAACAATTGATTAAAGAGACACGCCGGTTGACGTCGCGTCCGTTTGCTTTAAATATCGCGATCCGGGTCTCGCCGTATACGGAAGACTTAATCACATTGGCGATTGAGGAAAAAATGCCGGTCGTGTCCTTGTCGGCCGGTAATCCGGCTCCGTTTTTGTCCAAGTTACGGCAGGCGGGAATCCAAACAATTGGTGTAGTTGCTTCCGTCAAACAGGCCGTTAAAGCCGAACAGGCAGGAATGGATATACTAGTGGCAGAAGGAGTCGAGGCCGCAGGAATCAATTCGCCACTTGAGTTGACGACAATGACGTTGATTCCGCAAATCACGGATCATGTTACGATTCCTGTTCTCGCCGCCGGTGGAATCGGTGACGGTCGTGGTCTCGCAGCTGCCTGGATGCTCGGGGCAGAAGGGGTACAACTGGGAACCCGGTTGATTGCGACGCAAGAATCCCGTGTGCATGAGCATTATAAAAGACATCTTGTGCAGGCGGATGATCTCGAGACACGGATTATTGGTCGTGAAGTCGGACAAGTCCGGCGTGTCTTGAACGGAGCGTATGTGGAAGGGTTACGTCCTGCGTCGCTCGCTGAGTTCCAAGAAAAAACGAACGAATCATTTCATATCAAAGGGGCACTTGAGGGCGACGAGACAGCAGGATACGTCAATGCCGGTCTCGTCGCCGGTTTGATTGATGATGTTCCAACCGTTGCGGAACTGTTTAACCGGATGATGGATGACGCCTTCGGACGGATTGAACGGATGTATCGGACACTTCAATAGCGTCAGTGCAGAAGAAGCAGACCTCATGGGTGAGCTTCTTTTTTTTAATTTTAGGACATTTGTCCTTTTCAAAGTCGGGCGTAATGCGATCTACTCATAATTGGAGAAAAAGGAGGATGAAGATGCAAGGAATCGTATTTGCCTTATTCAGTGGATTATTTATTGCCTTGCAAGGCATCTTTAATGCCCGGCTCGGTGATGCAGTAGGACCGTGGTTATCCGTGACCATCGTCCATTTTGTTGGTTTAATTGGTTGTTTATTGATTTATGGGTTCGTCCGTGACCGGAAAATCGGCGGTTTTCGCACGTTACCGCTGATTTATGCGAGTGGCGGATTACTCGGTGTCTTAGTCGTCGTTACGGAACTCACGTCGATTCAATTGCTTGGAATGACATGGGCGATGTCGTTGTTACTCGTCGCACAGATTCTATGTGCTTTTGTCATTGATTTGAACGGCTGGTTCGGTGTCATCAAAAAAAGCAGCAACCGGGGGCAATGGGTCGGTGTCGGATTGATGTTGACCGGCGTCTTGATCTTTTCGCTTGCCTGAAGTGAATCAAAGGAGGAAACCAAATGGGATTAGGAATGTTTTGTGCCGTTGTTGCCGGGATGATGATCAGTTTACAAACCGTATTGAATGCGCGGATGAGTCATGCTTTCGGTGCATGGGCGACGACGACGTTAGTCTTTCTTGTCGGATTGCTCGGCTCGTTGCTTGCCTTACTCTTCTTTCGCGGAGGAACGCTCTCGGCAATCCGTGAAGTCGAACCGTTGTATTTGTTTGGTGGTTTCGTAGGGGTCGGAGTCGTATTTTGTGTCATGCGGGGCATTCAACTGCTGGGACCGTCGATTGCGATTTCGGTCGTCTTGATTTCGCAACTGAGTTTTGCGTTATGCGTCGATGTCTTCGGTTGGTTTGGTCTGCCGCAGGTCGATTTATCGCTTGGACAGATAGCCGGTCTCGCCGTGATGCTGACCGGGATTTTTGTTTTAAAACGGTATCAAGTCGTCGATGAGGCGGAACAAGCAGAGGACGTCAAAGCGATTTCCTGAGTGGACGACAAAAGGTTCGTCACGTTGGACCGCGAGATCTCGGCTGGAAAAATCAAAGAAGGGATTGCCCATCCGTCTGAGATGGCAATCCCTTTTTGCATTTTGTTTAGACTGTTACTTCTTCTTTCCAGGCGACGTCGATAAAGGCATCGCGACCGGACGCTTTCCGGTCTTTTTTGTAGTGGGCCGGATTTTTTTTGTGGAAGTCCTGATGATACTCTTCCGCCGGATAAAAGGCATGCGCCGGTTCAATCCGTGTGACGATCGGTTGCTTAAAGCGGTTTGTTGCCGCTAACGCGTCACGCGACGCAATCGCTGCGAGACGTTGTTCTTCCGTATGATAAAAAATTGCCGGTGCATACTGTGTGCCGCGGTCCTGGAATTGTCCGCCGGCATCGGTCGGATCCGTCTGCGGCCAGTACAGTTCGAGTAACCGTTCGTACGAAAACAGTGCCGGATCAAATGTAATCTCGACGACTTCGGAATGCCCGGTCGTTCCTGTTTTGACCTGCTCATACGTCGGGTTGTCGACATGTCCTCCTGTATAACCGGACACGATACTGTGAATACCCGGTAGTTCCTCAAATGGTGTCACCATGCACCAGAAACATCCTCCTGCAAATGTTGCTTTTTCCATGTCATCTCTCCCTTTCCCTTGGTTCCTTGAACCGTAATGCTCTCATTTCTGACAGCGAGAAAACGAAAACGACTCCTTTGCTTGGTTGCAAAAGGAGTCGCCGCTTTTTATCAACCAAAGCTTTCGCTTTGCTGGTCGTAGCACCTTGCTGTACGCAGGTTGCTGGGACGTCATCGATCCAGATCTCTCGGTCCACTCTTGATAAGTGTTATATGAAGTTGATGTAAGTTCGTTATCGTTGGGATGATAATACCATTCACAAAAGTGGAAAGTCAATCCTTATGTTTGTAAGGCACGAAGAACCGTGGCCCCTAACGTTTTGGCTCCAATCAGCAAGGCCTGCTCGTCGATTTCGTACTTTGGATGGTGTTGCGGATAAATCGTCCGACCGTCCGTCTTCGCAGAACCGGTGAAGAAGTAACTGCCCGGGACCTGTTCAAGGTAATAGGCGAAATCGTCGGCAGCCATCATCGGTTTGACTTCACGGACGTGTCCTTCCGGTAAAAAGCCGGCCGCATCCTGAACGAGCTTCGTTTCATTCGGATGATTCCAAAGCGACGGATAACCGGTCGTGAAATCGATGGAATACGTAGCGCCAATTCCGGCACATGTCGTCCGGGCGACCAGATCCACCTGTTGGCGCAACTGGTGCCGGAGTTGTTCATTAAACGTCCGGATTTCTCCGACAATCCGCGCTTCGCCGGTTACGATGTTCGGAGCCGTTCCGGCGTGAAACGAACCGATGGCGACAATCGCCGGCTCAAACGGATCGACCCGTCGACTGACGAGATGCTGAAGATTACAGACGAGCTGTGCGCCGGCGACGAGTGCATCCTGTGTCCGGTGGGGGGCTTGGGCATGACCACCTTGACCGTGGACGACGATTTCAAATTCATCGATGGCACATAACGTATGTCCGCTGTGGTAACCGATTGTCCCAACCGGAAGATCGTTTTCAAGGTGGGTACCAAAAATCGCATCGACTCCTTCGAGGCAGCCATCTTCGATCATTTGAATGGCACCACCCGGAAACACTTCTTCACCGTGTTGATGAATGAACAGGATCGTGCCCTCGAGCTCTTCCTGCAACGGTTGAAAGGCAGCTGCGAGTCCGAGGACGATTGCCGTGTGTCCATCATGTCCGCAGGCATGCATCACACCGGGACGGATTGAGCGAAACGACAGTTCGGTTTCTTCCTGAAGCGGTAATGCATCAAAATCGGCACGGACGGCAATCGTTTTTCCGGGACGCGCCCCTTGTAATGTCGCGACGATCCCGTTACCCCCGACATTTTTTTGATACGGGATACCGAGTGCTTCATAGTATTCGATGATTTTGGCCGGTGTCCGGACTTCTTGAAACGACAATTCCGGGTGGCGGTGAAAATCGCGGCGCAAACGAATCATCTCGGCTTCTTGTTGTGCGAGATGGGTAAACAGGGTTTCTAACATCAAAATCATCCTTTACGGTATGTCTTTAGGAAAAACGGGTACAGGTAGAGGTAATCAAATCAGAGGAGGAATCAACACATGGGTGAAATCATCGTCAATGCCGTTCTTACAGTCAAAGCAGGATTAGCGGATCAAGTCTTTCCCATTTTAAGCACGGTTTACAAAGCCACACAAAACGAGCCGGGCTGCTTACGCTATACGTTACATCAATCGATTGAAAATGAACATGAGTTCATGCTCTATGAAGTCTACCAAGATGAGGCTGCACTCGAAGCGCATATCGCATCGGACCATTATAAAGCATACCGCGAACAAATCGAGTTGTATCTAGAAGACCGTCAAGTCACGAAATACGTCGAGATGACGTTCTGAAACAAAAGGAAGAAGGGCGTATGGATCCTCAACGGTCCATACGCCTCTTTTTGTTCTGGTTATGCTACATTAAGAAAATTCAATTTTAGGATAGAAATTGGGAGTCGAAGAAAAACTTGCATCATTTCATGTCGTCTTCATGATCGACCTGCCATTCCCAATCGAGCATGCCGTAAATGAGCGAATCGCGCCAGTGGTCTTCCAGATATACCGTTTCGCGAAGTTGTCCTTCTTTTGTCATCCCGACTTTTTGGAGGACACGTTCGGAGGCGACATTTCGCGGGTCACACGTCGCTGTAATCCGGTGCAGTTCCAGTTTCTCAAAACCGAATTCAAGTAAAAAGTTGGCGATGAAGGTGGCATAACCGTTTCCCCATTCGTCGGGAGACAAGATGTAACCAATCTCAGCCGTTTTATGTTCAGTGTCGGTGATGACGAGTTCGCCGGCTCCGATCACGTGATCATCTGGAAAGGTAACCGCAAAGACATAGCGGCGGCGTGGACTCTCGAGCTCACTTTCGAGAGCGTCGTGAATGAACTGTTTGCTATCACTTTCGGAGTTGGGTCCCCACGACTGATACTGACTCACGATGGGTTGTGAGGCATAGGCATGGACGGCTTCCAAGTCTTCTGGCGTGAAACGGCGGATTCGCAGTTGGTCATTGATTTTGTAGCGCATGATGGACTCCTCCTCTGTAGTTGACTCTCTATACCTATTAGCCACTTTCGGCGATTTTCCTGTTTGACAGGTAAAATCAAGCGTGCTAAAGTCGGGGTATCGAATGAAAAGAAGAGTAATCCTCTAGGGTTCCGTTCGGCTGGACCAAGGGAGGAACATGAGGGACACCTCATGCAACGGAGGGATAAAAGCCCGGGAGTAAAGCGTTTTTTACGCTTGCTCCCGGGCTTTTTTGTTTGAACCAACATCTGTGAGGAGGAAATAACATGACAAAATATTGGTTAAGTATCGTCCTGGCGTCTTTTTTTGAAGTCGGCTGGGTCATCGGATTAAAACACGCAGCGACACCACTCGAGTGGGGGGCGACGATCATCAGCATCATTGTCAGTTTCAGCGTGTTGATTAAAGTCAGTAATCATCTGCCGGTCGGAACGGTCTATGCCGTCTTTGTCGGACTGGGAACAGCCGGCACTGTATTGACCGACATTCTGTTGTTTGGTCAATCCGCATCGCTCATCAAGTTGATGTTGATTGCCGTTTTACTTGTTGGTGTCATCGGTCTGAAATTAGTCAGTGGGGAGGGTGAAAAACAATGAGTTGGTTCTATTTGATTCTGGCGGGTTTATTTGAAATGTTAGGTGTTGTCTTGATTAATACGTTTAATCAGCAGAAAAACGCGAAAAACCTGATTTTGATGTTTGCCGGTTTCGGGTTCAGTTTTTTGTTCCTGACCTTGGCGATGAATGGACTGCCGATGGGAACGGCATACGCGGTTTGGACCGGAATCGGAGCAGCCGGCGGTACGATTCTCAGTATGATCTTTTACAAGGAAGCGAAAGACTGGAAACGGTTGGTCTGTATCGGTTTGATCATCAGTGCGACCATCGGATTAAAGCTGATTGGGGAATAAACATATCATTTAGATTACTTTTCTCATCCGAGCCGACTTGGTGGCATATTTTAGTTGGAAAAAGGAAATACTCCTTATAAGACAGTACGTCATTAAAATTGTGCATAAGGGGATGGATCGGTATGAAGACAAAACAGTATATCGGAACGTTTTATAAAGAAGAAGAATTGATCTCGAAAATGGATGAGTTGCATCAGCAAGGTCATCGCGAAGAAGATTTTTATATCATCGTCAAAGAGAAATCGAACCTGCAACTTGTCCGCAGTCAAATGGACGCAGAGATCGCGACGACGAAACCGTCATGGATTGATCGAATCCGCGGCAATCACGGACGTGACCAAGAAGTGGATAATTTGTTTGGGTCACTCGATTTACCGGCAGATCAAGTCGAAGTCCATAAAACGGAAGTCGAAGGCGGCGGATTCGTCTTGTTACTCGAAGTCCAGGACATTCAGTTTGATCCCCATCTAAATACAGACAATACACATCCGGACGTCAAAGTACGTTACGGCAGTTATGAAGAGACGCATACATCAGACGATGCGAACTCCAACGCCCAATTGGGATCAGGGAATCCGCTTGACGTCGACAAGGATTCAAAAGAAGAACATGCGAAAATTGATTTGCATCGTGCCGGCACTGACAAAATGCCGCAAGACGAGAAAGCGATTGATCATGCAAAATTGGATGGTAACCGTGAACCGGACGTGGCCATGCGCCGAGACGATGATTTTAAACGTCCGGAGTGGGAAGAACAAAAAGCACGTCACGAAGACGAGAAAACGGATGACAAAGAGGATCTTCATCGTCCAAACCGTTCTGCCGATCGCTCGGACGATTTGGCGAAACAAGATCACGGAAATAACTTGGATCGTTAATCAAAAGTGATGAGTTGAAAAATCACTTTTAAAACAGATCAAGGTGGCAGATTTCAAATCTGCCACCTTGATTTTTTATCTTATTTTTTATGCATGTCATCCGGATTAGAACCGGTCCGTTCATTGCGGTTCAATTGATCGATGTGGTTCATCTCGTCCGCCGATAACACAAAGTCAAATACGTCCAGGTTTTCCCGGATCCGGCTTGGAGTGACGGATTTTGGAATGGCGATGATCTCATGTTGCAAGTGCCAACGGAGAACAACTTGAGCAGGCGTCTTGTCATGGTGCATCGCAATCTCTGTGATGACCGGTTCTGTCAAGGCATCGCGTCCCTTCATCAGTGGACTCCATGCTTCGACGAAGATGCCGTGTTCCCGGCAAAACGAACGAATCGCTTCCTGACTCAGGAACGGATGCAGTTCGATTTGATTGACGGCCGGCACAATCGTTCCTTCTTCGAGAACCCGTTTGAGATGCGGAATGTGGAAGTTCGAGACACCGATGGCTTTGGTTTTTCCTTCTGCATAGAGATGCTCGAGGGCGCGCCATGTGTCCATGTATAAATCCTCATCCGGCATCGGCCAATGAATCAAGTATAAATCGACATAATCAACACCGAGTTTTTGCAGACTTGTTTCAAAAGCGGCAAGTGTCTGCTCGTAACCTTGATCCTTATTCCAGACTTTCGTCGTCAAAAAGATATCTTCCCGGGGAATTCCCGAATCCCGCAAAGCGCGTCCGACACCGGCTTCGTTCTCATAAATCATTGCCGTATCGATTGACCGGTAACCGGCCTGTAGTGCTTCTCGTACCGCTTCATAGACCTCTTGTTCCGGTACTTTAAAAACACCGTACCCGAGTTGCGGCATGACAAGTCCGTTGTTTAATGTGATGAATTCCATTTTGAATCCCCCTTAGTTCAGCGATGTTCTGCTTATTTAGTGTACGCCTTCTGTTGCTGAAAATCGAATCAAACGAAGGGTTGAACTCAGCGATTGACTTCCGTATACTGAGCGTTAACAAATAATGGAATGAGGGATAACGATGATTCGTCAAGCAGTTTTGCAATACATACATGAAGAACGGGCGGTCGATCGGCTCACGACACTGTTGGCTGACAGAAAAGCCGTCATGCTGCACGGGAAACAGGCACTTGGAGCCGCCCGAGCCTATCTTCCGGAACTGCCAAAAATCGAGTTCAGCGGACATTGTACGGATCAACAAGTCGAACGGTTGGCAGAAAAATGTGCCGCGTACGAAGTCATCGTCGCCGTTGGCGGAGGATCATTGATTGATACGGCAAAGCAGGTCGCTGTCAAACAAAATCGTCCCTTGATCGTCATTCCGACCCTTGTTTCAAACTGTGCCCCGTGGACACCGCTCAGTGTCATGTATGATCAGCAGGGACAGTACGTGCGGTTTGATACGATTCCCGTCGTCATCGAAGCTTTGTTGCTCGATCACCGGATTCTTGCCAATAGTCCATATGATTATTTTGTTGCCGGACTCGTTGATACGTTAGCCAAGTGGTATGAGGCACGCGCCCTCAGTGGCGTCACGGCAGACGATCCGGTTGTCGAGTCCGCGTTACGGATGTCGGAACACTGTAAAGCGCTGATTTTGCGGACACCGATCAGTCCGGAACAATTTAAAGCCTATCCGTCACCGATCCAACACTTGGTGGAGACGGTCATTCCGCTTGCTGGAAGTGTCGGTGGATTTGGTGACGAAGCGACGCGCGGGGCGATCGGACACGGTGTCCACAACGCATTATCACCGTTCCCTTCAACCAAAACAATCCTCCATGGAAGCAAAGTCGGGTATGGCTTGTTGGTCCAGGAATTATTGCTTGGTGAAACACAGTCTTACGAAGAGTTGCAGCACTATTTAAGAGACAATCAGCAACCGACGACAAGTGCAGAACTTGGTTTGACGGAGTCGGAGCGAGAAAACTTGGCGGAACGAATTGGTCAAGAACCCCTCTGTCAATTGATCGAGACGGACCTGTCTCCCCATACGATTTTGGCAACTTTAATGAAAAACGATCAACAAGCCGTTCGTTCGCATTGAGGACACGTTAAAAAATCCTGCACCCGCATTACCGGGAGCAGGATTTGTTATTGTGCTTTAGCGAACTGGTGATAAGGCGCAGGACGACCAAGCAGGTATCCTTGTCCGAAATCAAAGCCAAGTTCCCGGCAGAGGTCGAGTTCTTCTTGGCGTTCGATGCCTTCTGCAAGAATTTGAATGCCCATCTCTTTTGTTAAATAGCGTGCTTTTCGTAAGAAAGCTTCATTTTCCGCGACTGTATCGCAATGGGAGATGAAGGCACGGTCAATTTTAATGTAATCGGGTTGCAAGAGAGACAACATGTCGAGCGTCGAGAATCCGGCACCGACATCGTCAAGTGCGACTTGGATACCTTGTTTTTTATACTGTTCAAAAACGTGCTTTAAATGATTGACGTCTTCGATTTTTTCCGTCTCGACAACTTCGAATACCAGTCGGCTAGGGTCGACATTGTATCGTTCGACGATTTCGAACGTATGGCGCAGACAATATTCCGGATTGTAGATCGTTGAAGGAAGGAAATTAATAAATGTCTTTTCCGTTCCGCCGACCAAATGGGTAGCACGGATGGCTTCCTCGCGTGCCCGTTGATCGAGTCTCGAGTGAAGTCCCATCTTCGAAGCGGTCGAGAAAAGCAGACCAGGCGACATCGAGACATTTTCGTCTGCTGCCCGAAGCAACGCTTCATTGGCAAATAAGGTGTTGTCCTGAATGTTAAAAATCGGTTGCAGATGACTGGTCATGATTCCATTTTGAATGAAATCAATCGCCTGCCGGTTGTGTAACTGTTCCAGTAGAGCAGAAGCAACGAGAACCGGTGTGGCGAGACGTGATCCAACGGCCCGACAGGAGACCGGGAAGTCAGCAATACGTAAAGTTGATGTGAGTAATTGTTCCAGCTCTTCAAAAGAAGCGTAGGAAAACACTTCGGATGCAGGTGACTGGATATGTAGAGAACCAGTCTCGATAAAACGAATTGTCGTTGTACATTCGGCGCAAGGATGCCACATGAATGGGTGTCCACCTCTCTTATTTCAAATACATATGATAAAGATGTATTTATTAAATTGGTTAAAATCTTTACCCAAAGATAATCTATTCATAAACCGGATATCAAACATTTAGGTCTCCATTGACCAAAGTAAAAAAAGAGAGACGAATTCGTCTCTCTTTTTTATCGGTTGATTAGTACAGAATCTAAAGCATCACGACCGGATCCATAAAATCCAGACGGTCGCATGGAGTAAAATCGCGAGTGGGACGAACAACTGAAACTTAGCGGTCCGTGTTTTATGACGGACAAGTTGCATCGCAAGCAATGTCCCGAGCGCACCACCGAGAAAAGCGATCGTCAATAAGGTGGCTTCCGGTGTCCGCCATGCCCGTTGTTTTACTTGGCGTTTATCCCGCCACATCGAAACAAATCCGACCACGGTCATCACGCCGTAAAATAAAAGGATACTCGAGTAAACTGTCATGCTAAATCCTTACCTTTCTGCGCCACCGCCGCCGGAACTTCCGCCACCACCACGACTGCCACCGCCACCACCACCGCCTCGCATGATGGCAGAGAACAGGTTGATGATTGCAAAGAAGAACATGCCGCCGGTGAACTTCATGTCGAGGAGTAATAAGAGAACGAGACCGGCACCGATCAAGACTTTTACCCACGTGCTCAACCCGCTGTCGTTAGTTTGTTTAACCGGATCTTGTGATTCAAGCGACTGTTCTTTTGAGATGACGCTGACGACGGCTTTGTATGTTTCGGAAGCCGCCTTGCCATACTCGCCTTGATCGCGGTAGGGAACCGCGTACTTGTCGAGAATCCGTCCGGCTGTAATATCCGTCAAGATGCCTTCCAACTTATAACCGACTTCGATTCGAAAATTTCGGTCTTGTTCGTTTGGAGCCACGACGACGAGCACTCCGTTATCTTTTCCGGCTTGACCGATGCCCTGTGCCCGGAATGTCTCATTGGCATACGTGCTTAAATCCTGTCCTTTTAAATCAGGGACGGTCTTCAGGACGACTTGTGCCGTCGTATACTGTTCGAGTTCTTGACCGAGACGAGCGAGTTCCGCTTCTTCCGACGCAGACAGCAGCTGGGCATCATCTTGGATGAAGAATGCTGCGCCCGTGCGTTCTGACACGGCTTCGGCAGTCGGAGTCAGAAGGAAGAAGACGAGGAACGCGGTGAAAAGCAGTCGCGTTCTTCGCCAAATCATTTCGAATCACTATTGAAGTCAACCGTTGGATTTTCACGGTCACTTTCTGAGATTTCATAATATGGTTTTTTCTCAAAACCAAACGCCGAAGCATAAAGCGAAGTTGGGAAACTGCGACGTTTTTTGTTGTAGACGGTCACGGCATCATTATAATCTTTTCGTGCGATACCAAGGCGGTTTTCTGTTCCTTCCAGTGTATCCATCAACGATTGGAACCGTTCGCTTGATTTGAGTTCCGGATACGTCGTTTGCAAGGCAATCAATCCGCGAAGGGATGACGTGACTTGCTGATCGGCTTCAATCCGTTGTTCTGTCGAAGCAGCACGCGCTAAACCTGCTTGTGCCTTGGCGATATCACCGTAGACTTTTTCTTCCTGACCGGCGACACCTTTAACCGTCTCGACGAGATTCGGAATTAAATCCGCCCGGCGTTTAATCTGATTATCGACTTGTGACCATTTGTTTGAAACGTCTTCTTCGACGTTGACGAGACTGTTGTACTGTCCAATCGCCAAAAATGCGATGAGGACGACGACGGCAATCCCGATGATGAGAGGTAACTTGGATCCTCCACGATTTCTACGTGCCATAACTACGTTCACTCCTTTTTCTGTATCTCAACTATATATACCCTAATCACTCTTAATTAGTTTCATGAAAATGAAAAACTACCAGCGGTTTGCTGGTAGTTTGAAGATTACAGATAGACGATGACCGCAAGAACTGCTGCCAAGACGAGACGATAGATCGCAAACGGAACAAGTTTGATTTTATTGATCAGTTTCAAGAAGAAACGGATCGACAACAATGCAAAAGCGAATGAAGCGATGAAACCGACTGCATAAAATCCAAGGTCTGCTACTTTGATATACTCCCAGTTCTTGAAGAGTGACAAGGCACTCGCACCGAACATGATCGGAACAGCCATGATGAAGGTGAAGTCCGCTGCCGTCCGGTGATTCATCCCGAGGAAGACCCCTCCGGAAATCGTTGAGCCGGACCGAGAGAAACCGGGCCAGAGCGAGATACATTGGAACAGCCCGACGAGTGCTGCTTGTCGGTACGAAATTTGGTCAAGCGTTGTGGTTTTCGGTTCTTTTGGTCCGAATTTATCAGCTGCAATCATCAAGATGGCACCGGCGGCAAGACCGATGATAACCGTATCGATCGAGAAGAGATTCTCATCAATGAAGTCTTCAAACAACAGACCAAGAACGGCTGCCGGGAGTAAACCGATTAAGACGTGACGTAATTTCAATTTGTGTGTACCCGTTGCGTCATGTTCGCCTTCAATTTTGTAAAGACCGATTAAGCTGAACAGTCGTTTCCAAAAGACGACGATGACGGCGAGGATTGATCCCAACTGGATGACAATCTTAAACGTGTTGGCTGAGTACTTCCCTAAAAATTCTGTCGTTTGGAGCCACATATCATCAACGATGATCATATGTCCGGTCGAGGAGACAGGAGCAAATTCCGTCATCCCTTCGACGAAACCGAGCAAAAGTGCTTTAAGTAATTCAATGATAGTCATGTTATTCTCCTTCTATATTTTTCTATATAAAAACATATCATGTTTTATTCTTCTGAGATAGAACGAATCAAAATATCGGGCGCAGGTCTGAGGTAAATATGACTTGTCGCAGACGGAAAAAGGGAGTACACTGATTTTATAATCAAACAATCGTTTGAATGAGGTGAGAAGATGGAAACCAAAACAGAACGACTTCACGTGACCGGAATTGATTGTGCCAACTGTGCAGCCAAAGTTGAACGCGGTGTTTCAAACGTTAACGGCATCGAGCAAGCCAATTTGGATTTTGCCGGGCAAAAACTGTATCTGACGTACGAAAAAGAAGCAATACTCGACGATACCTATCGTGCGGTTGTCAATCGAGTCCAGGAACTGGAACCAAATGTTGTGCTCACGCGACCGGATGCACCAGACAGCGAGGACGATCACGGTCATCACCATGATCATGGACCGTTTTTGAATCGGACGAAAAAAATTCAATACGGTGTGGGTCTGCTGTCCTTCGCCGGGGCTTATCTCGTCCCGGGATCAATTGACCTTCTATTTTTTGCAATCGCGTACTTGTTGATCGGATGGGATGTCTTACGAACGGCCGTCCGGAACATACGACACGGACAGGTGTTTGATGAGAACTTCCTGATGTTCATTGCGACGATTGGTGCATTTTTGATTGGCGAATATCCGGAAGCCGTCGCCGTGATGCTGTTTTATCAAATCGGTGAGTTTTTCCAACATCGTGCGGTGGATCAATCCCGGAAATCGATTGCTGAACTGATGGACATTCGCCCGGATGTCGCGACGCTTGCAGACGGACGACAGGTCCGGCCGGATCAGGTGACGATTGGTCAGCGGATTCTGGTCCGGGCAGGCGAAAAAATCCCTTTGGACGGAACCGTACTTGAAGGGGAAGCCTTCATCGACACAACCGCTCTGACTGGCGAGTCGGTACCGCGGCGGGTCCGACCGTCTGATTCGATTTTAGCCGGGACGATCAATACGGATGGACATCTGTTGATTCAAGTCGACCGCCGCTATGGCGAGTCAACGGTTGCTAAAATTCTTGATTTAGTGGAAAACGCGTCGCGTCATAAAGCACCAACAGAAAAATTCATCACTCGCTTCGCGCGTGTCTACACACCTGTCGTCGTTGTGATTGCAACATTGCTCGCGGTCGTGCCACCACTCCTGATCAGCGGGGCGACATGGGGAGACTGGATTTATCGGGCACTTGTCTTCCTGGTCATCAGCTGTCCGTGTGCGCTTGTCATTTCGATTCCGTTAGGATTCTTCAGCGGGATTGGTGCTGCTTCAAAACGGGGGATTCTCGTTAAAGGAGGGAACCACCTTGAAGCGTTGCAACAGTTGGATACGGTCGTGTTCGATAAAACCGGGACTTTGACAGAAGGGGTGTTTGAAGTCGTCGAACTGCGTCCGGCAAGTGGATCGGACGAAGAACTGTTGCAGGCGGCTGCGACGGTCGAACAACACTCGAATCATCCGATTGCGAAATCGATCCAACGCCTGTACGCGACGCGTGGTGTCGTCACGGTGACGGGACAAGACTACCGGGAAGTAGCCGGTTCCGGTGTCACCGGACGGTTTGGAACGGATCAGCTGGAGGCGGGGAACGCCCGTTGGTTCAAGGAACTGGGCTTTACGCCGCTTGATCAGACGGAAGACGGGACGTATGTCCATGTTGCCAAAAATGGAACGTACCTCGGGTTTATCCGGATCGCGGACCGGATTAAATCCAGCACGGTCGACGCCTTACAGGATCTAAAAAAACTGGGTGTCCGTCGAACGGTCATGTTGACCGGCGACCGGCAGGAGACGGCACAACGAATCGGTCGACAGGTTGGCATCGATCAGATCGAAGCGGAACTGTTGCCGGATCAAAAAGTCGACCAGTTGGAAGCAATTTTGCGACAAGCAAAAGGGAAAGTTGCGTTCGTCGGAGACGGCATCAACGACGCACCGGTTCTGACACGGGCCGATGTCGGCATCGCGATGGGCGGACTTGGCAGTGACGTCGCGATTGAAGCGGCAGACGTCGTCTTAATGACGGATGAACCGAAGCAACTGGTGGAGGCAATCCACGTCGCGCGTGCCACCCGGAAAATCGTCTATCAGAACATCATCTTTGCGCTCGGTGTCAAAGGAGTTTTCTTACTCCTCGGTGCCTTCGGGATTGCGACGATGTGGGAAGCAGTATTTGCAGACGTCGGTGTGACCGTTCTTGCGGTCTTGAATGCCATGCGGATTTTACGGAAGTGATGTTTTTTAAATAAGATAAGGGTGGCAGAATTGTAATCTGCCACCCTTGTCTTTGTAGACGCTGACTTTTGAGTCAGCGTCTTATTTTAATGCGTAGAAAACAATCAGCAAAAGAGATCAGCCTAATGCGACGTCAAGAATCATCATCACGGTGAATCCGACCATTAACCCGAGTGTGGCCAAGTCTGAGCCGTTTTCCGCCTGTGATTCAGGAATCAATTCTTCGACAACGACAAAGATCATCGCACCGGCAGCGAAAGCCAACGCATACGGTAACAGCGGTTGAATGAAGAAGACGGCAGCTGCACCGATCATGGCGGCAATCGGTTCGACGATTGCGGACAACTGTCCATAATTGAAGGCACGCCGGCGTGACATGCCTTCACCACGAAGCGGAATCGACAAGGCCGCCCCTTCCGGCATGTTTTGAATCCCGATTCCAAGCGCGAGTGTCAATGCGCCGGCGACTGTCGCCCCGTCCATGTTAAGCGCGGCTGCACCAAAGGCAACACCAATCGCTAAACCTTCCGGGATGTTGTGTAAAGTAATCGCGAGAAACAATAAGGTCGTCTTTTTTAAACCGGTCGACGGACCTTCGGCTGTTTCAAGCGGAGCAGACAGATGAAGATGGGGGGTGACGAAGTCAAGCAGCCGGACGAAGAAGCCACCCGCCAGAAAGCCGAGCGCCGCCGGTAACCAGGCAATCCCGCCATCTTTTTCCGTAAACTCAATCGCCGGGGCGAGCAGGGACCAAAAGGAAGCGGCAATCATGACGCCGGCGGCAAAACCAAGCATCATGTTCATGACGCGTTTTTCAATGGTCGTAAAAACAAATACAAGTGCTGCACCAAGTGCAGTCAGTCCCCAAGTCATCATACCGGCAAGTAACGCCTGCAGGACGACGGGGAGTCCGATGAACCAATCCATCATCTACATCATTCCTTCTTTCAATCACGATTCGTAAAATAAGTGCGCGAGGTACGATGCCTCCTGTCTCTTCTACCCGTTTTCAATCCGAACAATTCCCGCAAACGGAATTTGAATCCGTGAAGCCCCACGCAGAACGACATACGCGTGTTCACGATGAATGTGTTCGATGAAACCGGATGTCGTGACGTAACCTCTTTCACTATAATACGTGATTTCCAACTCGTTTCCTTCTATTAACGCTTCTTCAAGCAGGAACTGCCATGGATACTGCAATTGTTCATCGATGAACGGAAAATCAATCCGATGTTTTTCGAGATAATACGCTTTGAGCAGTTGAACGTGTTCCGGCATCAGAAACGGAATCCATTTGAGATTTCCGCGGTCACGGTAACGTGTCATGCAGGTCACCTCCCGGGTGACCGCCGACGAACCGGAGCCGGCGTTTGGCGACACTCGTATCAAGGAAGGACACGGCGAGACGGATCGTTCCTTTGCCATACCGCAGATTGACACGATCCATCGCTTTTAACAACCGTTTTCTGCGCCAGACTTTTCGGTTGTCTTCAAACAGCGACAGTTGCAGTGTCCCCTGATCGGCTGTGAGCTGACCAAGTGCAACCGACAAAAAACGAATCGGCTCGCCTTCCATCCAGTTCGGTTCGAACAGTTGGAGCAGATGACGCAACAGAAGCCGTTCATCAGCGGTCGGATAGGGGAGACGGAGTTGTTTGGAAAAACCGGATCGCAAGACATGCCGGGAATAGCGGACACCCAGGTGAACCGTCCAACCGACTTGATTGGAGAAGCGGACCCGGGCCGCGACGTCACCCGCCAGTTCAGCCAGAACCAAACGGATCTGTTCATACTGGTAGTAGTCACGCATCAATGTCACACCATGTCCGATTGTTCGCTGCACAGCAGGTTCGGTCTGAAACAATGCCGTCGGATCGATCGTCGTCGGTGAACTGTCAATGCCCCATGCGTGATGCCACAGTTCGGCTCCGAGCACACCAAACCGTTCATGAAGGTCTTCGACGCGGGAGGCCGCCAAATCGCCGATCGTTTCGATGCCGAGTGCCAACAAGTGCTGTTCCATCTTTTGACCGACGCCCCACATCTTTCGAATCGGAAAGTCGTGTAGCAACCTCGAGACATCTGCATAGCCGCACCGTGCTATGCCTTCGCGTTTTCCGAGTAAATCGAGGACCAGTTTCGCGACGACATTGTTTGGACCGATGCCGATGCGGACCGGAATGCCGGTTTGCTCCCAAATGGCGCTTTGAATGGCCTTGGCGGCTTCATCGTCTGTCCCGAAAAGACGTTCCGTTCCGGTCATGTCGATAAAGTTCTCGTCGATGGAATAGATGCGGATGGCATCGGGCGGAGCGAATTGATGCAACACATCAAGCACTTCGATTGATGTTTTCATATAGGCCAGCATTTGCGGCTCGACGAGCAGGATCTGCTTCCGCTCCCGGACCGGCAATTGTTCGATCTGATAAAGGCGGCTGGCGGTCTTGATTCCAAGTTTTTTTAAAGCCGGACTGGCTGCTAAGACGACGGATCCGGAACGTTTTAAGTCAGAGACGACAGCCAGTTTCGTTGTAAGTGGAGGTAAGTTCCGATACCGGCATTCACAACTGGCGTAAAATGAGACACTGTCGATGCAGAAAATGCGTCGATCCGGAAAGGGGCTTTCAGGATACACAGCAAACACTCCTCTTTGATTAAAAGAACGTTTGTTCTTATTTTTGATTTGACTATACCATGGTCTCACTGGGTCTCAAATCAAAAATCCAAAAAAGAGTCAATGTGGCAGAGAAGAAAACAGAGCAAATAGACGACCGCTTGTTCGCCAATCTTTGATACACTGGTAAAGGCAGAACTAGTGTAAAAGGAAGAAGGGGACATGAATGAAAAAGCAACAGCTGATTCAGTTACCGGAGTTACCGAGTCGTTTGACGCCGGAAAGATTCGTGGACGTCGAAATCGATGACCCGTACCTGTACCAAACGATTTATGAAAAAGAGACGTTGCCGATCGAGTTGACGGACCGGTTGGATGTCAACCAAGTCTGCTTTCGGAATGTTTCGTTCGCGGGTCTCGTCTTTGAACGGGCGACGTTTGAAAACGTTCGGTTTGAACAGTGTGATTTGACGGGGTGTCAATTTCAGGACAGCCGTTTCCATCGTGTCGTCTTTGAGGATTGTCGTTTGACCGGCATCCAATTTGAAACGAACACGATTGACCATGTGACAATCAAAGGATGTCAGGCGAATTATGCGCAAATCATCCGCACGGCATTACGTCATGTCTTGATTGAACAGACGGCGATGCGGGAGAGTCATTTTTTCGAGATGAAACCGATTGATTTACGGTTCGATGAGGTCGATTTGACGGAGAGTCAATGGGTGGAGACCGCGTTGCAGGGACTTGATCTGCGGCACGCCGATCTGTCCGGTCTGACAATCGACCCACGTTTCCTGCCGGGGGCGATCGTCACCGAAAGTCAGGCGATTACGTTCGCACGATTACTGGGACTCGTCATTCCAAGCCACGACTAAAAAACGAAGTTCACTTTCCCGGATCAAACCGGAACGGTGGACTTCGTTTTTATTTTAGAAGGAAATCGTTTCGCCGTCATCCGGAATCAGGAAATGAGCGGACAGATGATGGGCAGCCAGGAAATCAGCAATCATGTCACGGCGCAACAGACAATGATTGACGGATTCGAGGTGGGAGACGATGATCGTCGACTCAGCGGCGGCTTGATGAACGGCGAGTAAATCACGCTGGGACATCGTAATCGGTTCACCGGTCAGGAATTGAGCGGCACCGCTGTTGACGACGATGATGTCAGGCGCATACTGTTCGATGGCGGTTTCGACCTCATCACACCAAATCGTATCGCCGGTAATGTAGAGTGTCGGCTCGTCGGGGTGCGTCAAGACGATGCCGGAGACCGTTCCCATCCGTTGACCGATTTCACCGACCCCGTGTTGCCCTGATGTGTGAGAGACGCGGATGTCGCCAAGCGTCAATCCATTCTCAAACGACGAGACGTTCGTGAATCCGGCTTCGCGGATCGTCGCTGCGTCGGCCTCGTTTTGGGCGTAAAGCGGAATCTGTTTTGGCAAAAGTTCCTTCGCCGCTTCATCAAAGTGGTCGGCATGCAGATGCGTCACGAAAATCGCATCGGGATCAAGTAATGTTGAGACGTCGACCGGTAAGTCAACGAGCGGATTCGGGACGGCATTTGGCGTTTGACCAAACGGCGGTAAGGTTCCTTTTTCGCCGAGAAACGGATCGATTAAAAATACTTGGTTGGCATAGGTGACGACGAGTGTGGCGTTACGGATTTGTTGAATGTCCATGGGCAGTCTTCCTTTCCTGTCTGGGAATGCTTCACTGTTCGTTCATTTCCCATTCGGAAGCCGGACTAATCATATCTGGTCGTCAATCGTCTTCGGAAGCAGCTTTTCCATCGCCAGAACATCGACATAGTATCCGTTGAGCATTCCTTGCTGTTTAAACGTCCCGACAATCCGGAATCCGGACCGGATATAGAGTTTTTGGCCCAACTTATTAAACGGAAAGGTAAACAGGATCAATTTATGGAACCCCTGCGTGATCGCGTGTTCCTCGATGATCCGTAAGAGCTGTCGTCCGATGCCTTGACCGCGGTGGGTTCTTGTGATGTAGACAGACAGTTCACCGACGGATTGATAGACCGGACGCGGATTGTAGGGATCAAGCGAGATGAAGCCAAGAATCGTCGTCCCTTCATACGCGACGAAACCGGCGTAACGTGTCGTCCGTTCCTGATACCAGTCTTTCATGAAGGACAGGTCCTTGGTATCCGTTTCAAGCGTCGCGATCCGGTCTTCGATTCCTTCGTTATAGATGGCGAGGATATGCGGTAAGTCAGCTTCCTGGACGGGTCGAATCATCATGAACGTGTCCTCCTGTTCGAGAGTCTTTTCTTCATTATATAGGAGGGAACGAAAACAAGCGGCATGTTTGTAGGATAGGAATTGCAAAAAAAACAGACTGCCGGGCTTGAAGCCGCGGAGCAGTCTGTCCTGAGAAATCCTTTTTAGTTAGTCGTCTCGAGTGCGTCTTTTTCATAAATCGGCACCCAGCCGTCCGTCGTCACGAAAATCCGCACGGCAACGACTTGACGGTCGTCCTGGAGCGTGAAGTAGTGCCGGGTGTTGACCGGGACGGAAATCAAATCGCCCGGGTTCAGCTCGATGTTGTAATAACCGACTTCGTCATCCTGGATTGCGAACACGCCATGACCGCTGACGATGAAACGGACTTCATCATCCGTATGGTGATGTTCCTTCTGGAAGTTGACGAGCAACTCGTCCAAGTTTGGTGTCGCATCCGACAACGAAATGATATCTGCCGTCTGATAACCGCGGCGTTCCGAGACATCCGTGATTTCAGCTTGGAACGTATCGAGAATCGTTTGTTTGTCTTGATCCGTCAATGTATAGTTTTCAACCAGCTCCGCCGGCAGTTTCGAGACGTCCCATTGTTCGTAGAGTACACCGCGTGAGGCAAGGAATGAAGACACCTCGTTTTGATCCGTATACCGTTCGTTTGTCTGTTGGAAAAGTACTGTTGCCATTGTAAATTCCTCCTTTTAATGAATCGCCTGTCGGCACGTTTGTAGTTTTAAGGTGTAACTGAACAAAAACTCGAATGCTTCCAACTGTTTTTTGGCTTCAAAGGCAGTCGGTGCCCAGACGGTGATACCGTGATTGCGAATCAGGACAGCGCCGCTCTCGGCATGTACATGTGCTGCAAAAGCAGCGGCAAGTGTCGGAATGTCGGCATGGTTCGGGATGATCGGCACACGGACTTCCGCATCTTCTTCCCAACGGCCGAGTGCCTTGATGATTTCCTGACCGGCAAACCGAATCTCGCCTTGGTCGCCGTACAGTTCCGAAATGACATTATTGTCAATCGTATGGACGTGAAGAGAACAGCCGGCAGTCGTTCGGTTGAAGACCTCGACGTGGAGCAACGTTTCGGCAGAGGGACGGCCCGTCTGTTCGCCGATCAGTTGACCGGACGCGTCGACATGGACGAAGTCGTCCGGTGTATCCTGCCGTTTATCCTTACCGCTTGCCGTCACGAGAAATTCAGTCGGTTGATTGGCTGTCCGGATGGCGAGATTGCCGCTTGTGCCGGGGAACCAGTCGCGTGCTGCAAGTTCCTGTTTGACGGCCCGTAATTCTTCGTATCGTTTTAAGAAGGTCATGTGTACACCACCTTTGTCTGGAGATGATTCAAGATGTCATGAAAGTTTTCAAACGGCGTATACGGGATGCCGTGCTGTTCACACAGCGTGATCAGATAATCCCGTGCATAAACGTGATCCGCCTGCTTGGCCAGTTCAAAATCTGTTACGGAGTCGCCGATCGCGATGATCGTGTCACCGTCCTGCTTCAGCTTCCGGGCGATCGAGGTTTTGCAACAGCCGCATTGATTTGTACAGGCCGCGTCGCAGGCATGCGGCCATTCGATTCGAACCGTCTCCTGGCTGAAGTCACTGCCGTTGCAATAAATCGCTTCGTCCGTCAGTACATCCGCAAGAATCGGCTGGACAAAAAAGTCGATCCCGCCGCTGACGATGGAAAAGTCAATCTCGTTTGATTTGGCAAAGGCGAGCAAGGTGTCGAAGCCGGGACGGATGACCGCCCGTTTCATCAAGAAATCAATGTAGTCCTGTTTTTGACTGGACGGAAGCAGCTGAAACATCTGTCCGACGCCGGACTGGATCGAGAGCGACCGGTCGAGCACACCTCGTTTTAACGGTTCAAATTTTTCCGTCGGCGCGAACTCCTGCATCAAGGCGATGATATTATCGTGCTCCGTTACCGTGCCGTCAAAGTCACATAAAATCCGGATCGTCATTTCGTAATCCCCCAAGCATCGAGGGCGACACGTAATTCCTCGTGCCGGTGGCCGGCACTTGTCAGTGATTCACCGGCCAGTGCTGCGTCGAGTGCCTGGCGGAAAGCGGTGACTCCGGCCGCAGCACCTTGCGGATGACCGTGGACACCGCCACCGGCATTGATGACGGAATCGACGCCGAAATCATGAACGAGCTGGGCGACGAGACCCGGGTGGATTCCGGCGGACGGGACCGGGAGAATCGTTTTGGTCTCACCGATTCGGGTCGCTTCGACGGCAATCCCGCGAGCCAAGTCTTTGGCGAGGGCGACATTCCCGTACGGCGACGGGAACAACGTCAAATCGGCACCGGCAATCCGCGGCAACGTTCCGAGCAGGACCGGGGCGGCAATTCCGTACTCGGGACTTGCAATCAAGGCACCGCTCAACGCCGGGTGATTAAAGATCGGGACCGGGATTTCCGGATCGGCTGCCAGTTCCCGCAAGACGTCGAGTCCGTATGTAAACGTGTTGAGCAGGAGGGCTGTCGCTCCGGCTTCGACCAGTCGTTTCGCCTGTTCTTTCAAGCGGAAGACCGGCCCACTCAACGTAATCGCATAAAGGGCCCGTTTACCGGTCCGTTCATAATGCGCATCGAGGACTTCCCGTCCGATCCGCGCCCGGTCGATGGACGGTGTCAGCGGATTGTCGTATAAAATCTCGTCATCCTTGACGAGATCAATCCCGCCGGCAAGCTGGGCTTCGAGTTGTTCCCGTAAAAAAACGAGGTCCCGTCCGATGACACCTTTAAAGATGCTCATCAACAGAGGACGGTCATGGACTTGGATCAATTGGCGGACGCCCTCGATGCCGAATTTAGCACCGGGAAAATCCGGTGTGAACGTAGCGGGAAGTTGAAGATCCGTCAGTTTGATTTGACCGTCGAGCGACAGCTTACCGAAGACGGTCGTCAAAATCGCCGAAAAGTCCCGTGAGACGTTGTGTTCCGGATAACGGATCGTGACATACCCTTTTCCGTCATGTTCTTCCGTATGGACGACTTGTCCTTTAAAGGATTCAAGCTGTTGTTGTTCCAAATGATTCAAATCGGTCCATGAGCCGACCGTCAGACCGAGGGCGATTTGCTCTGCCCGTTTTGGTAACTGATCGGTCACGCCGAGTTGGTAAGTTGCGGTAATGTACGCCATGATCGTCGTCTCTCCCTTGTTAAAAAATACAAAAATGGTCCCTCGTCAATGACAAGAGACCATGAAAAATTGCGCGTGGACTCTTATCTGTCAGCGTATTAGCTGCAAGAATTAGCACCGTGCCAAGTGGTCGGTTGCTGCGACATCGTAGGGCTTGTCCCTCCGTCTGCTCTTGATAAGAATTGGATGAAATTGTGAAATCTAATTGCAATTTTTACACGAGATTGGTTACTTGTCAAACTATATTTTGAAAACTTATTTTTTTGAAAATACTTCTTCTATAGACGGTAGCATTTTTGCATCCATTTCACTAAAAATTGGAATTGACAGAGGGTGGTCGGCGCACGTAGTATTCAAATCAACATCAAACCACACGACAACTACATATGACTCTTATCGTGAGTTGGCAGAGGGAATTGGCCCGAAGACGCCGCAGCAACCGACCATCCGGCACGGTGCTACATCCAACAGACATTCGTCTGAGAGATAAGAGGACGGAGTATTCTACTGCGCCTCTTTTCTTTGACGAAAAGGGGCGTTTTTTCGTGTGATCATCAAGGGGGAAATCAGAATGGGATATCAAGCATTTACAGTACAGGACGCCATCGACCGGGTCCGGACACTCGGTCTGATCGGTAATGAACCGGTGACAGCAGAAGAAATCGGCGACGGCAATTTAAATCTTGTTTTTCGGATTCATGCGGGGAACCAGCAGCTGATTTTAAAACAAGCGTTACCGTATGCGAAAGTTGTCGGTGAAAGCTGGCCGCTGTCGCTCGAACGGGCATGGATTGAACAGTCGGCGTTAAAAGAATTCGCAAAAGTCGCGATTCCGTTTGTCCCGCGTGTTTATCATGCGAGCAAAGAAGAAGCTTTTACGGTGATGGAAGACTTGTCTCATCTGACGATCGTCCGGGCTGGATTGCTCGACGGGGAAAAGTATCCGTTGCTCGCAGAACACATCGGTTCGTATTTGGCCCGGACGCTATTTTATACATCGGATTTTGCTCTCGGACCAGTTGCGAAAAAACAGATTGCGCGTCAGTACTACAATCCGGATCTGTGCGATATCACGGAAAAACTGATTTTCACAGATCCGTTTTATGATGCGGAAACGAACGCGGTCGAAGCGGGGCTGGAAGCAGAAGTCGACCGATTATGGCAGGATGCAGAGCTGAAACGCGAAGTCGCGAAACTGGAGACACTCTTCATTACGAAAGGTGATGCGTTATTGCACGGTGACTTACATACCGGAAGTATTTTTGCTTCAGCTGACGAAACGAAAGTCATCGATCCGGAGTTCGCGTTTTACGGACCGTTTGGGTTTGATGTCGGACAATTCATCGCGCATCTCTGCTTTGCAGCTTACCCGAATTATGCTGAGTTACGGGAAGCACGGGTCAAGGATATCGATACGTTTTGGCTGACATTTGCTTCGACGTTCAAGGCGTTGTGGGAGCGGGAAGCGGTGGAACCGTTCCGTTCAGCGGACGGTCTCGTCGAGGATGTCCTCAGTACGATTTTACAAGATGCGCTTGGATTTGCCGGATGTGAGTTGATTCGCCGGACGATCGGACTGGCACCGGTCGCAGACCTCGAGAACATCACGGACGTGCAGGAACGACTCGAGCGGAAACGCCATGCGTTACGGCTTGGGACGGCGTTGATCAAACGCCGGACAGAATGTAAGACGTTTACGGATCTGCGGAACTTTGACGTGACGGAGGAACTCAGCCGATGAGACCATTCGTTCAGAGCATCATCTATGAAAACGGGACGGTGACGATCTTGGACCAAACCCGTCTCCCGGAAGAAGAACGGTATGAAGTCATTCACGATTTGGCGCAGGCGATTGAAGCAATCAAACAACTGCGTGTCCGGGGGGCGCCGGCAATCAGTCTATTCGGTGGTTTCGTCCTCGTGCAGGAAGCGTTTCGGACGACAGGGTCGCTTGACGAAGTGAAACAGGAACTGTTGACGGTGTCGGCCCGATTACTGGCCACCCGGCCGACCGCCGTCAATTTGCGGAACGTCCTCGACGAACTGAATCAGCTCATCGTTTCGGCAAAGACGCTTGCAGAACTGCCGAAACGTCTGGAACAAAAAGCAGTGGCGCTTTATGAAGCGGATGCCAAGACGTCACGGCAAATCGGCGTGCATGCCTTGGAGTTGTTTCAGGCAAATGACCGGGTGTTGACGATTTGTAATGCCGGATCGATTGCGACAGCGGCTTACGGAACGGCACTGGCCCCGTTTTATCTCGCCAAGGAGCAAGGTATCCCGTTATCCGTCTATGCGTCGGAAACACGGCCTTTGTTGCAGGGAGCTCGTTTGACGACATGGGAGTTGCAACGGGCAGGGATTGACGTCACCTTGATCACGGACAATATGGTCGCGCATACGATCAAGGAAAAGCAGATCACCGCCATCATCGTCGGAGCGGACCGGATTACTCGGAACGGGGATACAGCCAATAAAATCGGGACGTTCCAGCTGGCGTTACTCGCACGTGCCTTCGGAATTCCGTTTTACGTCGCCGCACCGCTGTCGACGTTTGACTTAACGAGTTTATCAGGCGACGAGATTGAGATCGAAGAACGGGCAGCGACGGAAGTGACGCAGTTTGCCGGACAGGTGACGGCGCCTGCGGGGGTACCGGTCTTTAATCCGGCGTTTGACGTGACACCGCACGAACTTATCACTGCCATCATCACGGAACTGGGCGTCATCGAACGACCGAGCGTGGAAACGATCGAACAGACGGTAGGACAACAGACCATTTAAACAGACAGGGGAGATCCAGATGAAAAAATTAGCATTTGCTGTACTTGCACCGGCGGTCTTGCTGGCTGCTTGCGCCAATAGCGAAGCGACACCGACGAAAAAAATCAGCGGTGTTCCGGAAAGTGTCCAAGGAGACGTCAAGATTGCCGTCATCCGCAATCTTGCGTCCGATGATCATACGAAACAATTTTTGGACGGTGCCCGGTCGGAAGGGGAAGCGCTTGGTTTTAAGGTCAACACGTTCATCTCCGAAGGCAATGACGTCAAGTTCAAGGAACTGGTGGCACAAGCCGTTCAGCAGGATTATGACGGACTGATCATCTCGCACGGAAAAGAAGATTATGCCTATGACATGATCAAGCCGGCAATCGACAAAGGGATTAAGGTCGTGACCTTTGATACGGTGACGAAGAAAAAAGACCAGACGTTAAAAGGCATCACAGAGACATTCCAAGATGATCACAAACTGGCGCAACTTTCACTCGATGAAGTGACAAAAGTGAAGGACGACAAGCCGGTCCGGGTCATCAAATTATGGTTTGGTCCGGGATTTGCACCGCTGGACCGCCGTCAGGAAATCTATAAGACGTATGAAGCCGACGGCAAAATCAAGACGCTTGAAACGGTTGGACCAACGAACTTCCAGGATGTCCAAGGCGATATTGCGACGAAGATGAACGCGATTCTCGCCAAATATCCGAAAGGAAGCATCGATGCCGTCTGGGGAGCGTGGGATGAAGTGGCCAAGGGCGCCTATAAATCCTTAAAAGATAACAAACGTCAGGAAATCCCGTTGATTTCAATCGATGTCTCGAACCAAGACATTAACTTGATGCGTGAGAAAGGCAGCAACTGGGTGTCGACGAGTGCCGTCGATCCCCACTTGATCGGACAGACGGATATGCGTCTGCTGGCGAAAAAACTGGCCGGTGAAAAAACACCGGACAGCTTTGACCTGGATGCTAAATTAGTCGAGCAAAAGGCGCTCAAAGCAGATACGACGATGTACAATCTCGATACGATCATCAAAGGCTGGAGCACGTCCGAGAAATTCAACGAACCTTGGATGGAAAAACTGCGGAAAGCGAACGCTTCGAAATGACACAGTCCGATGTGATCAACCGGCTCGAGATGCGCGGGATCTCAATTGAATTCCCGGGTGTCAAAGCGCTGGATGAGGTTGATTTTTCCGTGCGCCGCGGGGAAATTCATGCGCTCGTCGGAGCGAACGGAGCCGGTAAGTCGACGCTGATGAAAGTATTGGCGGGAGCGCATACGTCGTATGACGGGACGATTTCGTTTGAAGGCGTGCCGTTGACGATCGATTCGCCGCGTGCCGCCAAACAGGCGGGGATTGAAATCGTCTACCAAGAGGTCGATACGGCACTGATTTCGTACTTGACGGTCGCAGAAAATATTTGTCTCGATTTGTTGACGAACGGACAGCTCAAAGGGGTCATCCGGCAACGGCGTTTTGAACAGATTGCACTGGAGGCGCTCGGGAAACTCCAGTCTTCCATCGATGTCCGGCAACGGGTCAGTGAACTGCGTCTTGCCGACAAGCAGTTGGTCTTGATCGCCCGGGCACTCGTCCAAGACAGCCGTTTTTTAATCCTGGATGAACCGACGGCTCCGCTCAGTCAGCGAGAGACGGAACACCTGTTTCGGATCATCAAGGAACTGGCGACGCGTGAACAATTGGGCGTGATTTTCATCTCACACCGCCTTCAGGAGTTGTTTACAATCTGTGAGTCGATTTCCGTCATGCGTGACGGGAAACTGGTCGCCCGGCAAGCACTGGTCGGACAAACGAAAGAGACGATCGTTGAACAGATGCTCGGAAGACGTTTGCAGCAGACGGATCGGCAAACCCGACCCGTTGGACAAGCGCTGCTCGAACTCGATCAAGTATCGGTCACGGGACAGCTGGATCAGCTGTCATTGACGGTCCATGCAGGTGAAGTGATTGGAATTGCCGGACTTGTCGGAGCGGGAAAAACCGAGCTCTGTAAGACGATTTTTGGAGCGATTCCGACTGCGGCAGGACAGATTCGAGTAGCAGGTGAACCGGCAAATATCCGGTCGCCGCACCAAGCAGTCAGCCACGGGATTGGTCTGGTCCCGGAAGAACGGCGGAAAGAAGGCATCCTTGTCACGGATTCGATTTACCAAAACATGACGGCGGCGAGCCTCAAACAATTCGTCAATCGGTTCGGCTGGGTCCAGACCGGTCAAGAACGGACTGCCGCCAACGAGATCATCAAACGATTGGCTATTAAATCAACAGATGAAACGCAACGCGTGGCAGGACTTTCAGGCGGGAATCAACAGAAGGTCGCGATCGGGAAGTGGCTGCTCGCCGACGCATCGGTCCTACTGCTCGACGAACCGACGAAAGGCGTCGATGTCGGGGCGAAACGGGAAATCTTCCACGTGATTCATCAACTAGCCGAACAGCAAAAAGGGATTCTGTATGCTTCCAGTGAATTTGATGAATTGCTGACGGTGACGGATCGGATTTATGTCATGTATGACGGCAAAATCGTGTTTGAGACCAAGACCTCGGAGGCGACCGAAGAGCAATTACTGTTATACGCGACAGGGGGGACAACGTCATGAACGAAGTATTGCACGAACCAAGCACGGAACAGGACCGACAACCGGACCGACAACCGGCCGGTAAACGAATATTACGCTTTTTAAATGATTGGGGGATCGTCCTCGCAATC
Organism: Caryophanales bacterium; assembly: GCA_902363455.1. Taxonomy (GTDB): domain Bacteria; phylum Bacillota; class Bacilli; order Exiguobacteriales; family Exiguobacteriaceae; genus Exiguobacterium_A. The sequence goes on from CABJAC010000002.1 coordinate 308,374, forward strand.
CTCGCACTTATCTTCTTTTTTGCCATAACGGCACCGAGCTTTTTACAAGGGGCGAACCTGGTCAACATTTTACGCAGCATCTCGATCGTGACGATTATTGCGATCGGTTTGACCGTCTCGCTGACCGTGAACGGTTTTGATCTATCGGTCGGTTCAACCGCGACATTTGCCAGTTCGCTCGTCGTATCATTTTTTGTCTGGTACAGCCTTCCGCTTGGTCTGTCGATTGGCTTGGCGATTTTGATTGCCTTAAGCGTCGCGCTGGTGAACGTGCTGTTGATTGTTAAGTTCAAGATTCCCGACTTATTTGCGACACTGGCGACGATGTTCATTTTTGAAGGAGTGGCGATGACCTACACCGGCGGCGGATCGATCAGTGCCGGGATGCCGCGATTCGACGGGACACCGACGGTCGGAATGATTCCGGAAGGGTTTTTGACGATCAGTCAGGCACCGTGGATTATTTTCATCATGTTGGTCGTCGTTGCGGTAACGCATCTGTTTTTAAACCACACACGACATGGTCGCTTCTTATACATCATTGGCGGAAATCCGGAAGCGGCACATTTGACAGGGATCCCGGTGCAACGTTACCGGGCGCTGGCCTATGTAATTGCCGGGGTGCTCGCAGCGGTCGGAGGTATTCTGCTCGCTTCACAAGTCGGCTCGTCGCAGATTAACGCCGGATCCGGCTATTTGATGCCGGCGGTCGCAGCAGCGTTCATCGGTTCGTCGTTTGCTGGACAAGGGAAACCGAACGCTGTCGGTACACTGGTCGGAGCCTGCTTGGTCGGGGTGCTCGAAAACGGACTGGTGATGTTATCTGTCCCTTACTATTCCTTGAATATCATCAAGGGAGCTGTCTTGGCACTGGCTTTAGCCTCGACCTATTACCGCTATCAGAAAAAATAATCAAAAAAGTAGGTTTAACTTCTAATAGAATCGGTAATATTCAGTATATGAAAGGATGGTGATGCACATGAATGATTACCAATGTATAGGGAACGATCGCATGTCGCTTCGAGGAGAAGAGGATCACCGGACTTGACGAAGGCAACATGACAATAGACACGAAGTGATTCGTGTTTTACGTGCAGATTGCACGGCTCAAGAACGGTTTACGAGATGTGATCGTTCCTGAAAGCAGGAAGGGGGAGTCGCGAACAGCGACCCCCCTTTTGTGCGTATTCAGCCACCCGTATTCCTTTAAAAGAAACAGCGGATATGAGATGATATAAAAAGTCAGAAAATTCAACTACTAAATAGCAAGGGGCCAGACAATGCGAACATATACAAAGGAGATTCAAGCGATCATCGACAACGTAGAAAAAGTAATCATCGGCAAAGAAAATGTGATTACGCAATCCTTAGCAGCATTACTTGCCGGAGGGCACGTGTTACTGGAAGACGTACCAGGTGTCGGGAAAACGATGCTTGTTCGGGCGTTCAGCCGTTCGATTGGTTTGACGTTCAAACGGGTTCAATTTACACCCGATCTGTTGCCGTCTGATTTGACGGGCGTATCCATGTATAATCAAAAAACGAGTCAGTTTGAATACCGGCCGGGTCCTTTGATGGGAAACATTGTCCTGGCGGATGAAATCAACCGAACATCACCCAAAACGCAATCAGCGTTACTGGAAGGGATGGCGGAAGCGAATGTGACGGTCGATGGAGAGATTCATACGCTTCCAAATCCCTTTTTTGTCATGGCAACGCAAAATCCGATTGAACATGAAGGAACGTATCCACTCCCGGAAGCCCAACTCGACCGGTTTTTAATCAAGGTCAAGATGGGGTATCCGGATTTCCAACAGGAAATGAAACTGTTGACGCGGTTTGAACGGGACGAGCCGATCGAGACACTTGAATCGGTCATCACCCGCGATGAATTATTACGCATGAAGGAAGAAGTAAAGGCCGTTCATGTCTCGCAACCGGTCAAAAAATATATCGTTCAACTGGTCCAGGCGACACGCAGTCATGCGTCGTTGTATCTAGGGGCAAGCCCACGGTCTTCGATTGCCTTGATGAAGGTGGCGCAAGCCTGGGCTTACATGGAAGGACGATCATTCGTCTTGCCGGATGACGTGAAAGAGCTGTTAACGCCCGTACTTTCACACCGTCTGATCTTAACAGCGGATGCCCGTTATCACGGACAGACGGCAGAACGTATTTTGGAACAGGTGAAAAAAGAAGTCGCCGTGCCGATTCAGCAAGATGTGGAGTCCTTATGACACGATGGCAAATCGGTTGGCGTTACGCCGTCTTGCTGATCACAGTCACAGCTTTATGGGTCTATGCCCGGATTGACGGCGGGAATGTCGCATCGTTGCTGGTATATGTCATGGCAGGATTGACCGTTTACTGGACTCTGTTTTTGATTTGGCCCGTCACGCAAGCGATTGCGACACGCGAAGTATCGAACAAAATGTTGATTGCCGGGACGGATATTCCGGTCTCTTTGAAGGTGCGGCGGAAGTTTCCGTTTCTTGTCGGTTCTGTCGAAGTCACGGAAGTTGTACCGGAGGGACTGAGTGAAGAAGCACTCAACATCCGGCACCCATTACGGGCGCATTACCGGAAAGTGGAACACATCGATTACCTGATTCCGTCGATTCGGCGAGGACTGTATCAAATTCCCGGTTGTATGCTCGAAATTCGCGATCCGTTTGGCTTATTCATGCGTAAAAAGCTCTATCCGGTCGAGACGTACCTCGCGGTGGAACCCGCCCGTTTGGCTGTGCAACTGCCGCATGAGGATGACCGCGGGGATGGAGGGATCTCACCGGTCTCGCTTGACCTCCGACAGTCGTCCTTTACGGTCGTCGGTGTCCGCGAGTACGTCAGCGGAGATCGTATGAATCAGATTGACTGGAAAGCGACTGCGAAGCGGCAAGGCTTGATGACGAAAACGTTTGAACGGGAGCAGGAACGCGAGACGACGATTGTGTTTGATGAAGGAACGGTGAGTAACGATGACTTCGAACGAAGCATCTCGATGCTCGCTGCAGCGACGGATCAGCTGAACAAACGTCATTTGAATTACCGGATCCATCTCGTCGGACACGGCGTGCAGTCGTTGTCATTGCCGCTTGAAGGGGCAAAGTTAACCCACTACCTGATGACGGCGCAACCGAGTCGGACCCGATCTTTCATCGATTCCTGGGAATATTCTTCAAAAGCGTTGCGACTGAACGGAAATGTCCTGTTCATCACACCTGATCTTGAATCCAACAACGAGATGTGGATTTCAAAAGTCCGGCAGGAAGCAAGCGTTCATGTCTATACACCCGAGAGGAGGACGACCGGATGATACGACGATTGATTTGGAATTTACTCGCCGGGCTGTTGTTTGCGAGTTTCATGCCGCCGTTGCTCGAGCTGACGACGTTTGAGAGTGTCATTCCGTTTCTTCCGCTCCTGTTGACACCACTCTTGCTGTCGCACGTGCGCCGCAGCTGGTTTTTACTCGGCAGTCTGCTTGCTTTACTCCTGTCGTTTTACTTCATCCTGATTCCGGGTGAAGCGCCGTGGAACTTGTTCCGTGAGATTGCAGGAGACATCAACCGCGTCATCAACGGGGAGTTACCGGGACGTCCGGCGTTTGCTTTCTCGATCGGTTTGATCAGTTTTTTGATCGGGTATTTGGCGCGCCGCACGTTTCCGAACCGCGGTTTTGTATTCGGACTGGCGCTTGGCGTGATCGGCTTCATTGCCTATTGCGACACGTGGACGGATTATTCCGGAGAACAGTTTATCGTGTATCCGATTGTCTTGGCATTGCTGTTACTGTATGCAACAGAAGTCAGTGAACGTCCGACTGCTTCTTACGTCCGTCCGTTCAGTGCTTTGCTGATCATTGGAGCGACATTGGTCGCAGCCGTTCAAAGTCCGGTCATTACGGCGACCTGGCAGGACAGTTGGTACGACTGGACCGATGGATTTGAAAGTGAAGGGACATCGTCCAGCCAAATCCAGAAGGTCGGCTACGGCAACAACGATGAACAGTTGGGCGGTCCGTTTCAGATGGACGACCGGGAAGTCTTCCAGGTCGAGAGTGAAGGGAGCCGCTACTGGCGGGTCGAGACAAAAGACATCTATACCGGAAAAGGGTGGGTGTTGTCGGAATCCGAGCCGGAAATTGATTCCCGGGGATTTTTCTCACACTTTGGCGATGACGTCGAAACACGACAAGAACGGGCGACGTTTGAACTGTCGCGCGAACTGCCGTTTGTTCCTTACAATGGTGACAACGTTCGTTTGAGTGTAGACGAGCAACGGCAAAACCTGTTGATTGATCCGGAAAATCAAAAGATTTCTTATCTCGACGATGCCGAACGGCAACAAAATTATCAGATTCAATACACGTATCCGTTATTTACGGAAGAACTGCTCCAGACGGACGAGCCGATTACATTGTCGGAGATGGAGCAGGACCGGTATTTACAGTTACCGGATACGTTACCGAATCGTGTCCGCGATCTCGCGGAAGAGATCGTCGCGGACGAAGACAGTCCGTGGGACAAAGCGAAGGCGATCGAAAGTTATTTTGAGCAGGAAAATTTCGAATACAATACGGAAGAAGTCGCCGTACCGGAAGAAAATCAGGATTATGTCGATCAATTTTTATTTGAGACGAAACTTGGCTACTGTGATAATTTTTCGACGTCCGCGACCGTGTTATTACGCGCTGCCGGTTTGCCGGCCCGCTGGGTAAAAGGATTTACGGGCGGCGAATCGGATGTCATCGGGGCAGCCGTAACGAGTTATACGGTCCGCAATAAAAATGCCCACTCGTGGGTCGAAGTCTATATCGAAGGACCGGGTTGGGTACCGCTCGAGCCGACCGTCAGCTTTGACGGAGCCGGACAATATACGATTGATCAGGAAACGAATAATGAGACCGAACAAGCGAATCCGCAACGCGATACGGAGACGGATACCGAAACCGCAACACCGGAACGTCCGCAGGAGAATCTGCTGGATGAAGAACAAACGACGACAGCAGCGCAAACGCAACAACAATCGTTTCCGATTTGGCCGGTTGTCGGTGTAATCGTCGGACTGGTCTTTTTGTATCTGTTCCGGAAACCGTTGACCCGGACTGCGGCGATTTTATTCTTCCGCAACCAGCTTCATCGTCCGGAAGGATTCAAACGGATGTACCGTTTCTTATTGCGCCGTCTCGACAAACAAGGCTTCCACTACAAGGACGGCCGAACACTGACGGAACTTGCGCATGAGGTTGACGGATATTATGAAACGTATGCGATGCGTCCGTTGACGGATGCCTATGAACGGATGGTCTACGGAGGCGAATCGTTATCGGTTGATGAAAAACGTGAATATTTCGAAAATATCATTCGACGGATAGAGGGTTGATATTTTCGAATTGATACAGTTACAATGGGAACAACGTAAATCATACATGCATCTCCTTTGTATATACTCGCGAATATGGCGTGAGAGTCTCTACCGGGTCACCTTAAACGACCTGACTATGAAGGAGCAGACCCTTCGTATACACTTTTTTGTGAAGCGGCCTGCTCTTTTTCCATTTTATCTATGGGGGAAGAGTGGGCTTTTTTCATCGGGGTACGCATGAAATTGGAAAGGCGGGAATAGATTTGGAAGCACATTTGGACCAAGAAATGATCCTCGTCCTCGACTTTGGAGGTCAGTACAATCAATTGATCACACGCCGCATCCGTGATCTCGGAGTTTACAGTGAACTGCATTCGCATAAGATCACTGCAGCGGAAGTAAAAGACATCGCACCAGCCGGTATCATCTTCTCCGGTGGACCACGGAGTGTCTACGCAGAAGACGCGTACCGCTGTGATCCGGAAATCTTTGACCTCGGCATTCCGATCTTCGGAATTTGTTACGGTATGCAATTGATGTCGCAACACTTTGGTGGAACGGTTGAACGTGCCGGACACCGCGAGTACGGAAAAGCGACGTTGACACTCAACGATCCATCGCCGATGTATGCGAATCTCCCGCTCGAACAGACGGTTTGGATGAGCCACAGTGACCTCGTCACATCGGTACCAAACGGTTTCGTCGTCGATGGAACAAATGTCTCGTGCCCAATTGCTTCAATCAAAAACGAAGAGCTGAAGATGTACGGTGTCCAGTATCATCCGGAAGTCAACCATACGATGTTCGGTAAAGAACTCTTGAAAAACTTCCTCTTCGAAGTCTGTCAGTGTACGGGCGACTGGTCGATGGAAAACTTCATCGAAATCGAAATCGCAAAAATTAAAGAAGAAGTCGGCGATAAAAAGGTCCTTTGCGCCCTTTCAGGCGGCGTTGATTCATCTGTCGTCGCGGCACTCATTCACGCAGCAATCGGTGACCAGTTGACATGTATGTTCGTCGACCACGGTCTTTTGCGTAAAGGGGAAGCTGAAAGTGTCATGAAGACATTTGCGGATCACTTCCACATGAACGTCATCAAGATTGACGCGCAGGACCGCTTCCTGAACAAGTTAAAAGGCATCTCGGACCCGGAGCAAAAACGCAAAATCATCGGGAACGAATTCGTTTATGTCTTCGACGAAGAAGCGTCGAAGCTGACGGATATGGACTTCCTGGCTCAAGGAACGCTTTATACGGATATCATCGAAAGCGGAACGGATACGGCCCAAACGATTAAATCACACCACAACGTCGGTGGATTACCGGAAGACATGCAGTTCAAGTTGATTGAACCAATCAACACGTTGTTCAAGGACGAAGTCCGCGAACTCGGAAAAGAACTTGGTTTGTCGGATGAAATCGTCTGGCGTCAGCCGTTCCCGGGACCAGGTCTCGGTATTCGTGTCCTTGGTGAAATCACAGACGAGAAACTCGAAATCGTCCGCGAATCCGATTTCATCCTCCGCGATGAAATCAAAAAAGCCGGTCTCGAACGTGAAATCTGGCAGTACTTTACGGTCTTGCCACCACTTCGTTCAGTTGGTGTCATGGGTGATGAGCGGACATACGACTACGCAGTCGGAATCCGTGCCGTTACGTCAATCGACGGGATGACATCGGACTGGGCACGCATCCCGTGGGACGTGCTCGAGAAGATTTCAGTCCGGATCGTCAACGAAGTTCAGAACGTTAACCGCGTCCTGTACGATGTGACGTCGAAACCACCTTCAACGATTGAGTGGGAATAAGTACTGATTTGATGAGTTGATTCGTCTCGTGAATCCTGTCGTACCAACGTTTTAAAGGAGAAAGGTGAAGATAAGTCCGTTTCACCTTCAACAATTATATTTAAAAAGTGAAGCTCTCTTTTGTTCGCATTATTTGTGAATGAAAGGGGGCTTTTTTCGTGACTGAAATTACGGAACTGGTGAGTGACGTCAAACTGAACCAATAAATCTTAGGGAGGAGAATAAAGTATATCGAGATGTACTTCTGGCACTTGATATAGTTATGAAGTGAATAATTAAATGGAATAGGTGGTGAACCATTATGATCGAATGGACTTGGATTGAAGTCGACAGATTAGAGAAACAAGAGAAATGGAATGAAGCAAAAGTATATCTCTTAAAATCATGGCGGCAAAATCAAACGGACTTAAAAACTGTGATTTGACTGGGATTCTTTTGTTGGTATGTCGTAGTCGAACAAGGACCGCTGGGAATTACAGATGCAGATGTAGAGATGGATGAATTAGAGTCGTTACTGGAGGAAGTCACACATTTTGGTTTAGCTCATTATATGATGAATAAGGATTTTCTCTGGTGTTTTGGATATATGATTTCCATGTTTCCATATTACTTTGGCGACTATTAACAGTGGGAAAAGAAGGGGATTTACATGTTAAAACGTGCTTATGAATTGTATCCTGAGGAACCTGTATTTGAACTACCTCCACCTACGTTACGCTAAGAGGTAGAGGATTCCTGAGTTATCCCACCTAACGGTCGAAACGTTATCAGGCTAACCCCGTCGTCCCGACGGTTGAAAGTTAATCTTGTCAGTTTCTTTTACGCGGATGCCTACTCTGCTTGGTTTTCGCTACTTCGGTCATCCGCAAGGTGAACGTTGAAGATTTTACGTGACAGACGAACTTCCTGTCACAACCCTATATCTTCAGTTTTCAAAGAACATGACAGTTAATTTATTCCTAATTTTGAGTGTTTTCAAACCAAGAATGTCGGGCAATTGATGTGTCTCAAGACACACCTTGCCCGAAGGCGATTCATCTCCCACCTACGCTGGGCTTTGCCCTGAGACGCTTAGAAGTGGGAGTATTCTCGCCTCATTTTGATAAATATTCAGGATCATTCCCGAATACTTATGGAGCACTTAAGAATGAATTAAAGCAGGTACAACCTGTTCTAGAAGATCGATTTAGAGGAGAAGGGCTACTGTCTGAGTACTTTAAAAGTGTATTTAGCTAACATTCCAGGTGATTTTTAATCCTCACTTTTTTCGCATGAAATCTGATGTATAAAAAATGTGAAGAAGTATAGAGGGTTAAAGCGAAATATTAGTTTTTTATTGATTAATGAGAAACATAGAATGCAAGAAGAAAGTCTGTCGCTAAACTATCGTGACTTTCTTTTAACAAAAAGATGTATAAATAATGTTTAATTAAAAAAGAAGTAGGGGAAATTCAAAATGTTGGCATTTAAAATTATTTGTAAGCGTTTGATATTTGATTTTGAAATTAGATTTTAAACGCTTTTAATCCAAAAGGAGGAAGAGATCATGAGTAGAAAAGAAAATACATTTATCGACGTGTTTAATACCCAAGCGGAAGTATTAAGCAAAGTGAATGAATTACAGGCGCAGGGTTATGATGAAAGAGATATGTATGTGGTCGCACAAAATAAAGATTCGTTTTCTATGTTGAAAGACCAGACAGACGTGAACGTGGATACTACGGGTGAAGAGCAGCATCAAGGGTTCATGGGGAAATTCATGGCTGCCTTCTCTGATGATTCTTCTACAGAAGCATTCAGCGGGATGGGGCTAGATCGTGCTGAATCAGAAGAATATCGTCGTCAAGTACAAAATGGAAAATTAGTATTATATGTAGACAGTGAGTATGGGGATTCTTACGAAAAACACAATCAAAGTTATGGTCAAGGGTATGGCGTTGCTTCAGATGTGAACGGGGATCAAGCATATGAGAAGACTTCAGAAATAGATCGGAATCAGGATTACAATAACTCTTCAGAAATGGATCGGACATCTACCGCTGGATCGGATGTCGGGACAGAGGAGGAACGTATTCGTCTGCATGAAGAACGTTTGAATGTTGATAAAGAAAGAGTTCAAACCGGAGAAGTAAATGTCAGCAAACGTGTTGTCGAAGACCAACAATCCATCGAAGTACCTGTTGAGCGTGAAGAAGTGTATGTAGAACGTCGCCCGGTCAACGAAAGCGAAACAAGAACAGAAGCGTTTGTAGATGAAAATGACTCCATCCATGTCCCACTTTCTGAAGAACGCGTTGTAGTTTCAAAACAAGATGTTGTTACTGAAGAAATTGTCGTCGGGAAACGGAAAGTTCAAGATACGGAAACCGTCTCGGAAACAGTCCGTCGTGAAGAAGCGGACATCAATGATGGTACGAATATGACAAATGATCTTAATCGAGATAATGATCGAGATAACAGACTTGACCGAGATAACGATCTTGATCGAGATGATAGAAGATAATTTTATAGTTAATTGTTAACAGAGAGTGGCTCATCAGCTACTCTCTTTTTTGCATGCGATACGATATATCATGTTTTTATCTCTTTTCTTCGAAAAACCGTGTGTTTGAACATAGACTTTAGTAACGTAAAAAAGAGATGTATCAATTAACCGATGAAAAGTGGAAGGAGGTGGAGGAAGATAATGAATGGACGCGATCGGGTTTACGATCATGCCAAATTAACATTGATTTTTTTAGTGGTTTTGGGTCATATAATCGAGCCCTTTATTTCAAAAAGCCGAGGATTGGAAGGTATATTTAATTTTATATATTTATTCCATATGCCAGCCTTCATTTTCATCTCCGGTTATTTTACAAAGGGGAAGTTAACGTTTAGAACCGGCTTGAAACTTTTTTTGGACTATTTCGTGTTATTCATCATGATACAACTGGTATTTGTAGCGGTTATGAAAGGGATCGGAATTGACCAATACCAATTCTTGACGGTACAACCCGCTTATATTTACTGGTATCTGTTTGCGATGTTCGTCTGGAGTCTAATGCTGCCCGCTGCTCTTTGGCTGGGGCGATCCGTCAAGATCGGAATCGGACGCGTTTTTTTGATTAGTGTACTGGTGGCCTTGGGAGCCGGCTACATCGATCAAATCGGTTGGGCATGGAGTTTATCACGCATTGTAGTCTTTTTTCCGTTTTTTGGGCTCGGCTATTACTTCAAGAGTCGTGGATGGATCATCTATCAGGTGTTCCCGAACCGCTGGATGGCTTTAGCGGTCATGCTGGCTAGTGCTCTGATGATGTGGATTTGGCCGGATCTTTTTCAGTTTAACTTACTGAGTGGAGCAAATTCGTATGCGAAAATTGGATTAAACGACACTGGTCTAATCGTACGACTTGTTCTATATCTGACTCAGTGGATGATGATCATGGCATTCTTTACCTTGTTGCCGAAAAGACCATTCGTACTTTCTCATCTTGGAACAAAGACGCTGACCATTTACATATTTCACGGATTTATTGTGAAAGGACTCATTGCCTCTGCTTATTTTAATGAGCTTACAATGGGAAAAGTGCTGCTTCTCCCGATTTTGGCAGTAGTTCTTGTAATAGTCTTAGGAAGAGTCCCGATACGCTTTCAGCTATCGCCGCTCATTTTAAAGAACGACAGACGTAATCAGAAAAACGTAGAAAAAGTGAGTTGATCGAAAAAAACGCTTCCAAAACCGAACGTTCGGATTATTTGAACGACTAAATTTCGTTTTTATGGTTGACCGGTGATTTAGAGCGTGCTACGATGTGTCTGTTCTTATTTTAATCATCCACTAAAAAACAAAAAATAATGCCGTATAATTCTGGGGATATGGCCCGGAAGTCTCTACAGGAACACCTTAAAGGTTCCTACTACGGCGTGCACTGATTCTGGTGTGCGCTTAAAGAAACGGCTTTTACCGCTCAGGTAACTGCCGTTTTTTTCGTTTCTTGAGACGGCTTATTTGGAAAGAGGGCAATCATGAGCACACAGATGAAACCGCAACAACCAAAGCAAAAGGAGAATGCGATTGCGCGTTACTTCGATTTTAATGGACTCGGTACGAATATGCGGACAGAGTTCATCGCCGGTATGACGACGTTCTTCGCGATGGCCTACATCCTGTTCGTCAATCCAAACACACTCGCAGAAGCAGGAATGGATGCGGGAGCGGTCTTCGGTGCAACAGCACTCGTTGCCATCATCGGTTCGGTCACGATGGGCTTACTCGCCAATTACCCAATCGCTCTGGCACCAGGTATGGGACTGAATGCGTTCTTCGCCTACAGTGTCGTCATCGGAATGGGGATCCCATGGCAAACGGCTTTATCCGGTGTTTTAGTATCCGGTCTGGTCTTCATGGTGTTAACAGCGTCTGGTATTCGGGAAACAATCATCAATGCGATTCCAGAACCTCTTAAAATGGCAGTAGCTGCCGGAATCGGTTTATTTATCGCTTTCATCGGTTTAAAAACGGGCGGTATCGTCGTCGCCAATGAAGCAACACTCGTCTCACTCGGTAACCTGGGGCAGGGGACGACATTACTTGCTGTTTTCGGTTTAGTCATCTCAGCCATCTTGATGACACGCGGCATTAAAGGCGCGATTTTCTTCGGGATGATCATCACAGCCATTGCCGGTATGATCTTTGGTTTAATTCCGGTCCCGTCAGGTCTCGGTGAAATCGTCTCAGCACCACCAAGTATCGCACCGACATTCGGTCAAGCATTCTTACACTTTGACGAAATCTTCACAGTCCAGATGGCAGTCGTCATCCTGACATTCTTCTTCGTTGATTTCTTCGATACAGCCGGAACACTTGTTGCGGTTGCAAATCAGGCAGGATTGATTAAAGAAAATAAAGTCCCGCGTGCCGGTCGCGCCTTGATTGCAGATTCAACAGCAACGGTTGCGGGTTCAATTCTCGGAACGTCGACTACGGTTTCTTACATTGAATCAAGTGCGGGTGTCGCAGCAGGCGGTCGTTCTGGAATGACAGCAATCGTTACCGGTTTATTCTTTGGACTTGCCTTATTCTTCTCGCCATTACTTGCCGTCATCACGGCACCGGTAACAGCACCTGCATTAATCATCGTTGGTGTATTGATGGCTTCATCTCTTCTCCAGATTGACTGGAAGAAGTTCGAGTACGCAGTGCCGGCCTTCTTGACGGTCATCATGATGCCGCTTACGTACTCGATTGCAACAGGAATCGCCTTCGGATTCCTGTTCTACCCGATTACGATGATTGCAAAAGGTCGTGCGAAGGAAGTCCATCCGATTATGTACGCGATGTCACTCGGATTCCTTGCTTACTTCATCTGGTTACACTGAGTTTTCTTTTTATAGTTAACGTCTTTCTTCTATATAGAAGAAAGGCGTTTTTTTGATGCAGGAGGGAAAGGGAAATAAGAGGAGGTGTTTCCATGATTGAAAAGATTACAGGTCCTGTCTTTGAATACTTGGCGGAGCATAAAGGGTTGATTGAAACGGCGCGGAAGGTAGGGCTGCCGTTAGGCGGAACCTTTTTTGTCGGAGGGCAGGAAACGGAAGAGACGATCCAAACGGTCCGGGAATTAAATGAAGACGGACGGGCGGTAACGGTTGATTGTCTCGGTGAATTCATCGAAGCGGAACAGGATGCAATCGGGATTGCTGATGAATGTATCAAAGTCATTCATCGGATTTCGGAAGAAAAGTTGAATGCGCAAGTCTCATTGAAACTGACTTCAGTCGGATTAAGGTTAAATCCGAAAATTGCAGTTGAGCAGATGACACGGATTTTGGAAACAGCAGAAACGTTTAATTTGCGTGTCACGATTAATATGGAAGAAGAAGCCGTATGCGAAAGCATCATTCAAGTTTTTGAACAATTGCATCGTCGTTTTTCAAATGTCGGAATTGCATTGCAAGCCAATCTATACCGGACGCGTTTTGATCTCGAACGCTTGCAATCCACCGTTCGTGTCGTCAAGGGTGCCTATACGGGTCCGGAAGATATTTATATCGAGCGGAAAGAAACGGTGGATGCGACGTATTTACAACTCGTGAAACAAAATCTTTTGCAAGGCTGTTATACGCAAGTCGCGACACATGACGAAGATATGATTCAAGAAGTCATTCGATTCGTCCACCGACAGGGAATTGGATTTGATCAATTTGAATTCCAGATGCTGCAAGGGATGCGATCGAAGCGGCAACAGGAATTAGCAGCTGAAGGATATCGTGTCGTCATTTATGTCCCTCATGGTGTCGACTGGTATACGTATCTGATGAAACGTTTGGCGGAACGACCGGCCAACATCGGCTTCACGGCAATGAGCATGTTAAGACTCTAAAGGCTTTACAAAGGGTTTTTAAATCCTTTGTAAAGTTTTTTTAAAATAATGCTTGTGTTTGTCGAATTTTGTTGGTATATTAATAAATGTTCCAGCGAGACGCCTTTTATAAACGGTTTGTTGGGGCTGAAAAATCTTTTCTAAAACGTGGTTGACATAATCGAAAGAACCTGTTAATCTATTGAAGTCGCTAACACAACGCGGAAGAAATGACGAACTTTGAAAACTGAACGATGAGGCAAAAAACGTATCTTCGGATACAAACAATGAATGAAGCGCAAGCTTCGTCAACGTGACTTCGGTCACAAAAACGAGCAAGTCAAACACTTTATGGAGAGTTTGATCCTG
>CABJAC010000003.1 GCA_902363455.1 Caryophanales bacterium
TTTTCCATTCGAAGAAGCTCGTTCTCCTGCTCAACTTTCTTCATCTCGATAGAAAGGCGTTCCACGTCCGTCAGTTCCTCAAAAGGTTTCATACGTCCACGGCCATCCATTAGTCCGTCAATCCCGTTTTTTTCATACTTTTGAACCCACTTGTAGATTTGTTGGTAGGAGACCCGATGGGTCTTCGCAGTTTCTTTATATTTCTTTCCGTTTTTAAGACAGTCCTTGACTATACTGACGCGTTCTTCGAATGTCGTGATTCTTCCTTTGGTCATAGTGGATCGCTCCTTTAGTAATCTGCCTTCACTACGACCATTATAGTTTGAAATCCAACGTCTGAGTACGCTCGTACTGGAGATGTTTCGTTTTATGATGACGTCCATGACGGGCTCACCTTTTTTCTAGCACGTCGCGCACAGCTCGGTCTTTAAATTCATTGGAATACTTCGTACATACTGATCGTTTTTCCAAAGCAGTGATACCGCCTTGACGATACATCTGTCTCCATCTGAGTAGAGTCGATTGTGTAACCCCGAAGAGTCTTGCGACTTCCCACAACGTGGACACACCTTCTTCATAGGTTCGGATGGCATCTAGTTTTTCACTAGCGGAACGCTTGAATTTGGACATAGAAAAAAGCTCCTTTTAAAAGTAAACAGTTTTTCTTATTTCAACTGTCTACTTTTTGGGGAGCATATCATCAGAGACAAACAAGACCCGATTTCCTGCCTGAATGAGGCAGGAAAACTGGCTTGTGTCTCGCCTGAGGAAAGGGCGTGAAAAAACGAGTAATTCTTTTTTGAATCAGCCCCATTTTGTTTGACAGGAATTTCTCGCTTTACGCAACTCTTTCAGCAAAAAGAAAGCATTCTAAAATCCGAATTGGATTATCAACCCCTTATCCGCAAGACAAACATCATTCCGAGTCCCAGCAACAAACCGGTCAGACCGAGGTAAAAGTACGCCCCGTTTAAACCAATCGTCTGGCTGATATGTCCGAAACCGAGTCCTGCCGCCATCGTCGCGAGACTCTCGACGAACGAGACCGTCGAACTGCCGGTCGCCCGACGTTCATCCGGCAAACAGTCTTGTAACAACGTCGTTAAAACAGGTTCCGACCACCCGTAGATCAAAAAAATACCGATCAGCAGCAATACCGACCAACTGCCGTCCATCACGGCGAGCAGAATGATTCCACTCATATACAGCAGCAACAAATAACACAGAACCGTATACGGACGTGTTGGTTTCGGCAACAGATTACCCATTCCCTGAGCCGTCATCAAGCTGATCAGAATGATACCAAACCATGAAACGGCAATCCCCTGATCCCGGACATACAGTTGCCAAAACTCATCTAAAAAGGTGATTGTCGTACCAAACATGACGGTGAACAAGACAATCCGGACAAACGCCGGTATTTTCAATAGACGATTCCATCCACTGTCATTCGTTCGTTCGGTCGCCGGCCGTGCACTGTGTGTGTCCGACAAAAGACAACTCGCCAGTACCGCACAGACCAAAAAACCGAAGGAAAGATAATAATGGGTAATCAAATCAAACGATTGTGCGAGCCACGCTCCCAACAGAGCGGCCCCGCCTGCCGTCCCGAGACCAACCGCGTTCATTCGCCCGACCGTCTGCTCAAACCGATCACCTGCCCCGGTCTGTTGCATCGACTCGTACAACAACGCGTCTTCCGTTCCGCTGACGGCAGCTGTTCCAATCCCTGCCAGCACCATCGCGAATAAAAAGGACGACAGACTAAAGGCATGAAGCAGAACAAGAAACGAGAGGCACTCAAACGACGTACCGATGATCATGCCCATCTTACGACCAAACCGGTCAACTATCAGACCAAATGGAATTTCCAACACGACCAGCGTCAACGCAAAAACGATTTCCGCGTAGATGACATCTTGAATCGTCATTCCGCGTTGCTCCCAAAACAACCGCTCGATGACATAGGCCGGAATACAAGCTGTTGTAAAACGAATCAAGTAAAGAATCCGGATATTTCGACGCAACCCGACTTAACAAGGAGGACGGACAGGGTTCATTTAAAACAACTCCTTTTTTTGAATAGAGTGAGTGCTTTCTTACCCATCATTTTCCCGTTTCCATCGCCTTACAATCCACTTTCGTTGTCCAAAACAAAAGACAGTGTGTTCCGGGGAACCCACTGTCTTTGCTGTACGCATCATTATTTGTGTTTTCGAAGATGGTCATTTGATGATAAAGACGCCTCCACGATTTCTTCAAGCGATACCTCTGCTTGAACGAACGGCAGCTCGACTGTAAAGACCGAACCCTTTCCTTCCGTCGATTCCACATGGATCAACCCTTCATGCGCCCGGACGATTTCTTGACAAATCGCCAAGCCAAGACCGGTTCCGCCGATTTTCCGGCTGTCGGAGTTATCGACCCGATAAAACTTACCAAACAACTCCGGTAACGCCTGACGCGGAATACCGATGCCTTCGTCCGAAACCGTGACCCGTAACCGGTCATCTAATTCCTCGAGTCGTAACTCCACCTGTCCGCCGTCCGGTGAATACTTGATGGCGTTATTGATCAGGTTTCCAAACAGTTGCCGCATCTTCGCTTCGTCCGCCTCGACCGGTCGTACTGGTGCATCGCCCGTCTCGAGACTCAATTGGTGATGCGTCGCGGAACCGGCTTGGAATTCGGCTACTTCTTGGATCAAGTTCGCCAGGTCAAGCTCCTTGAAATGATACTGCTGTTGACTCGATTCCATCCGCTGAACGTCGAGGAAATCATTCACGAGACTCGTCAGACGTTGTGTCTCGGTATGAATCGTCGTCAAGTAGCGTTGTTGCCGATCCGCCGGCAAATCTTTCGCCAGCATCAATTCCGTGTAGCCAAAGATTGAGGCGAGTGGTGTCCGCAGTTCATGGGAAACCGTCGATACGAATTCCGACTTCATCCGATCGATTCCCGTCTCAATCGTCACATCACGTAAGACGAGCATGGTTCCGCGGAATCGTCCGCCGTAATCGATGCCTTCCGCATAGACATGGACGAACCGTTCTTCTTTATTCAGAGATAATGACAGCCCTTCCGTCGGGATCTCATGACTGCACACACGGTCCATATAATCCAAGAACGCTTCATGTTGGTCGACTTGAACGGCCAACTCTTCGATCTTGACATCCAGCGTCATCAAACCGTCATCGTTGAACTGATCATGTGCCGGGTGGTGGAACAACGCCAATAACGGTTTATTGGCAAAGATTTTCCCGCCCTCGATGTAGATGACGGCTTCCCGGATCGAGTGCAACAGTTTCGACGTTTTTTCTCGTTCCCGTTCGATTTCATCAAACACCCGCATCCGCAGAAGCGACAATGCCAATTGACGTGAGAACGACCAAATTTCTTCCGTCTGATCGTCATTAAACTGATCACGGTAACGAACAAGATAAATGCTTGCAATCATCGTATTTGTCGCCGGATCCATGACCGGGACGACCGTTTCATACATGCTGTATGGATACGGAAGCGGATGATCACTCGTGACCTGTTTCGTCGACCGGACAGCCCGTTTGTGCATGCGCGCCCGCTCGAGCAAGGACATCGAGGACGTCAAGAGTTTACGTTCCTGATCAACAGTCATCCCGTAAGAGACGATATCCGTATAGCGGTCTTCCTCAAGGAAGACGATTGCCCCCAACTCGGCATCCGTGATTGTAATCAACTTCTCGATGATCGCCGGATAGGCCGTCAATGTTTCGCGTGACGCGAGGGTTTCCGTCAGTTCGTTCCGGTAACGTAAATGGGTTTCATTCCGTAACGTGATATCAAGGGCTTCTTCCAGCTCTTCTTGTTGGGTTTGCAACTCTTCTTGTTGCGCGACCAATTCTTCCTGCTGAATTTGCAGTTCGTCGTTACTGGAGACGAGTTGCATTTTTTGGGTGGAAATCGCCGCCGCCATTTGATTAAACGTCGTCGTCAATTCCCCGATTTCATCTCGTTCGTTCACGACAGGGATTGGTGTAGCGTCTTCCCCTTTGGCCAATCGACTGCTTTCGCGGTTCAGTTGGCGCAACTGTCCCGTCAACTTCGACACGAACGGGCGAACGAGTAAGGCGATGATGAGTAACAGCAC
The DNA here is from genome assembly GCA_902363455.1 of Caryophanales bacterium. GTDB lineage: Bacteria > Bacillota > Bacilli > Exiguobacteriales > Exiguobacteriaceae > Exiguobacterium_A. The sequence goes on from CABJAC010000003.1 coordinate 4,127, forward strand.
CGCTAAATTGATGAAGCCCAGCACCTGAGACGCATTCACTTGTTTTCCGAGTTTATCTTGTGCTGCCAACTCTTGTTGATTTAATGAATTCCGATAATCTGTAAAGACCGTTTCCATGTCGACGATGCTCGAGCTCATATCAGCTGCACTTTTCGTCTTGATGTTGAACTTCCGGTCCGGATCCAGTTGCGGTGCCTGTGTCACTTTTCCGAGCGTCGCCATCTGCAGGAACGGTTCGGTGACGTCACCGTCTTTTTTAGCCGCAACATAGTTCGTCAAGCTGGGCATGACGCGTTCCGTATAGGCACTATAAAGCGCCCGGGCATCCGTTGCGTATTGTTCTTCTTCTTTAAAACGCGCATTTTTTTCGAACCACGTTGTCTGGCGATTGATGGCGTCTTTTTTCCGTTCGATTTCTTCAAGCATTGCCTCATCACCCAGCAGGACGAATCCACGCATTTCGTATTGAAGACTCTGCCAGGATTCGTATAAGTTCGTCGCTCGTGTGCGATGATCGTTCAACGTCAACAGTTCCTGACGCGAATCCTGCACTTGATTTTTCGTATAAAAGTAAACACCGGCTGAGGTCAGCACGAGTGTCAGAATAATCATATAGAAGGCGAACATAATTTGGCGTCCAATCGTACGATTAAGCCATGATTTCATCTATTGATCCCCCTCCATCGTGTCATTGATGCACAATTTTTTCGTTTCTAAACTCTATTTTAAAGGTTTTTTATTGAATTCCACTAAATATGCTCAAAAAAGACCGCTTTTCATCTAACTTTAATCTAAACGGTTGTATGTTACAAACAGATGTCGGAAAAGCGGGGTTTTATTCTTCTCGTGATGGAATTTGATACAAAAAAGCCCACTCCGATGAACGGGTGGGCAACGATTTAAAAATTCGAATGATTGGAATTTTGATGATCTGTCTGATGCTGATCGATATGCATCTGATGATGATCGTGGTGTGGGCTCGAATGACGACGGACCGGCTGCTCATCCGCTAATGGATCGCCTCCAAGCAGACCAAGCCGTGCATATTGCGTCAGAATGTCTTGTTTTGTTGTTTCTTCGATTAAATCCGTCTGTTGAATCAGCATCAAAATTCCTTTTGCGAGACGAACCGGTTCCAAATTCGTCTTTTCAACCGGAAATACCGACAAGGAACGGATATAGGTCAAATAGTCTCGGGCACCCGATTCCGATGGTGTCACGAGTTGTGACGCATGATGCCGGAGTGATGTCGTGATTCCATTCGTCGAAATTCCTTTTGAGGCTGATGAAATCAATGAAATCACGATAACAGAAATAATCAGAACAAAAAAGATGACCATGAAAACCGGCATTCCGGCAAAAAAACCATCCCCGCCTTCTTCGAATGTCATGTCGTCGATTTCCGACAGCGATGCAAGGGTACGCATTCCAAATTCTCTCATTCAAATTCCCTCCTGTTTGATTTGATTAACTTACTTACGCAAATCAAACAGTCCAGGTTCCGGTTTAAAATCAGTTTTCCAGTAACACTTCCGCATTAAACCAATCTTCCACAAACAACGAACCGTTCGGTGCGTCAATCTGATAGGAATAAAGAACAGCAAAATCACCGTCTGTCATCATCGGCAACGTCAGTTCACGTAAAACCGCTTTGACTTCCTCGGTCATCTCGGTTTCATAACGGACAAATCCATCCTCCCGGGTTTCCTGTTCCGTCAAATACGGCATCAATAAGGTTTTACCAAACGATTGTGGGTCATCAATGACTTCTGCTGTCACACCAAATAACTCTTCCGCCTCCAAAATCAACTCGTCCGCCGGTCCGACCGTCACTTCGTTTGGAAACCAGACGGTCAAGCGTGTCCCTTCCTTCAAAAATCGTTCAAACATCGGGATAAATGTTTGGTTCTCCATCAAATCGTAATGCATCAGGCTTCTCCCTTCACGAATTCAAATTTTAGCTGGTTTTGTTCGAGGTATAACATCGCCCGGAACGTCCGTCCGTTCTTTTTCATGTCCAGCGGTTTCGTTTTTTCATGTGCCAACACCTTTTTCAGTTCTGCTTGCGTCAGGCGGGCACCGAGAATTGTTTTCGGTAACGTAAAACCACAGTTTTTTTTCTGATAGGCACTGCAGCCGTAGAATTTTCCGCGATCGAGTAATTCCGCCTGACAGACCGGACAGATCCCAACAGGACGGTTTGTCGCGCCCCGTGCCCGCTTCGCCGGCACTTGCGTCGGATCGACTTCGAGTTGTTCGACACGTGTTTTGGCATCTTCGACGAGATGTTGTGACAACTTTTTAGCCTGTTCGACGAACTGCGCTGCCGAGGCCTCACCTTTCCCGATTTGGTCGAGCCGGCTTTCCCATTTTGCGGTCATCTCCGGCGAGGCAAGGATACTTCCGCTGACGGCTTCAATTAAAATTCGTCCCTTCGCCGTCGGGTGAATTTCTTTTTTCTTGACCTGAATGTACTCACGTCGCTTCAGCCCGTCAATGATGCCGGCTCGGGTCGCCTCCGTTCCCAGCCCCTCGATTTCCTTCATGATTGCTTGCAGTTCATTTTCGAGGACCTTCCCGGCCGTTTTCATGCCGAGAATCAACGTTCCTTCGGTATACCGTTTAGGTGGTTCCGTTTGTTTCTCAAGCAACTTCGCACTTTTAATCGGCACCTGTTGTCCGATTTCGACCGCCGGTAAATCCAGTTCCTTCGCTTCGATTTGCAGCACACGTTTGAATCCGAGTTCCAGCGACCGGCTGCCTTTCGTGATGAACCGGTCCTGCTCCCGCTGCGTAACGATCTCCGTTTTCTCGGAACGGGCATCCGGGGCAAAGGCGGCTAGAAAACGGCGAACGATCAAATCATAGACCTGCGCATCACGGCCCGACAATTTAGCGACTGCTCCGGCTTCTTCCGTCGGAATGATTGCATAGTGGTCACTGACTTTCGCCGAGTTGACATACCGTTTATTCGTCGCCGGATTTTTGGTCAGGACGTCGGTCAGTTCCGCATACTCCGGTTGTTTGAGAAGACGTTTTAAGATCGACGGAAACTGGCTGGCTTCGTCTTTTGAGACAAACGATGAGTCCGTCCGGGGATAACTGATCCAGCCTCGGATATAAAGTTTTTGGGCAATATCCAGCGTTTCTTTTGCCCCTAGACCAAAGCGTCGGCTCGCTTCCGTCTGTAATAAAGACAGACTGAACCAAAACGGCGGCTTTTCGACCTGTTCCGTTTTCTCGACTATGGCAATGATGCCTGTTCCCTTCGTCCGGGCTGCAATCGCCTCTGCCAGTTCACGGTCTGTAATCTTCGTCTGTTTTTTCGCATTGATGTACTTGCCTTTATATCGCGTGAAATCCGCTTCGACTTCAAAAAATGTTTCCGGTCGGAAGTTTTCAATCTGTTTTTCACGTTCGACGATCAAGGATAACGTCGGGGTCTGGACCCGTCCTAACGAAAAGACATCGGCAATTCCTTTTTTCTTGAGCAAGGTCGTATAGGCACGCGAGGCGTTCATCCCGATCAGCCAGTCGGCACAGGCCCGGCTCATCGCTTCATGAAACAGATTTTCTGTTTCTTTTCCATCCAACAGATTGGCAAATCCATGGTCGACGGCTTGCGGAGTCAGACTCGATATCCAGAGTCGTTGGAGTGGCTTGGCATTATTCGCGAGGCGAAGAATCAGCCGGACAATTGCCTCTCCCTCTCGCTCGGCATCCGATGCTATAATGATGGAAGTTGTCGTCCGCTCATTTAACAATTTCTTGATCACTTGGAATGCCTTGCTTTTCCCACGCGACAGGCGGTAATCAAACCGTTCGGGAATGATCGGAAGATGGTCATAGTTCCACCGTTTCCACTTGGCATCATAATGCGCCGGTTCCTGCAGTTCACATAAATGTCCGACCGCGTACGCCAGTTTGGCACCCGCCGGAAAGCGATCGCACGGCTTAATTTCAATGTATCCGTCCCGCTTGACCGATGGATATGGCGCTGCGAGTTTTTCAGCTTGTTTTGGTTTTTCCGCAATGATTAATTGCATAGTTTCACCCTCATTTCCTTACTTCAGACACGCGGAGGTTCACATGCCCTATTTCACTTTATTCATGGCGCTCTTTTTTATCTCGACATCTGCAATTTTTGTTAAATGGGCCGAAACCCCGATTGAAGCCGTTGCTTTTTTCCGGATGCTGTTTTCAACGTTGCTGTTGCTCCCGTTGATCCACTTAAAAGAATTGCTCAGCCTCAGTTCGACAACGATTCGCCATATGATTTTGAGCGGCATTCTGTTAGCCGGTCACTTCTGGCTGTGGTTTCTGTCTCTTGATTATACGACAGTTGCCAGCTCGACGCTCTTCGTAACGGCAAGTCCGATTTTTGTCTTGATCGGAAACGCCGTCTTCTTTAAACAACATCCGTCCAAAAAGGCGCTCTTTTTTGTTGGTGTCGCCCTCCTTGGTGGCGGGCTCGTCGCTTACGGTGACATCGCGGTCGGTCCGCGTGCCTTAATCGGCGACGGACTGGCGTTGCTGGCAACGATTCTTGTCGCCGGTTACTGGTTGCTCGGTCAACATGTCCGGACAAGCGTTTCGACGAATACCTATTCATTTGGTGTGTACGCCGTTTCTTCCGTCGTCCTGTTGCTGTTTTCACTCATCCAATCGGTCAACCTCGTCGCTGCGTTTCAAGTCGACTGGCGTATCTATGTTCTACTCGCAGTGTTCCCGACATTGCTCGGTCATAACTTGTTCAATTGGGCCTTGTCCCGTGTCAGTGCCAGCATCGTCAGCATCACGATTCTCGGTGAAGCCGTCTGGGGAATGATTTTTGGTTACTTCTTGTTCCAGGAATCGTTGACGTGGATCCAGATTTCCGGAGCCACACTGTTACTGGTCGGGATTGGTCTGTTTCTCCGACGCAATGAACGTGACATACGGGAACAATTCGCTCAACAAAACGCCGCCACAACGTCCGAATCCGAACGTTAACGCCAACTGGATGCCCTTGATTCAAAGGACATCCAGCTGGTGTTTTTTTAGTTGGTCGGATCTTCCGGACGCACTTTCGGCAGACGAAACGTCATCAAAAAGGCGAGCACGGCACAGACTAATCCCCCGATGAAGACGAGATGTAATCCGTTTGCCAGCGCCTGTTCAGCTGCCGACTGGACTTCCGTTCCGTACCGTCCCGCTGAATCCGACTGGAAAAACGGATCGATTGAATACGCGGACAGCAACGGCGAATCACTGAAGGCTTGAATGATCGAAACGTTGAACAACGTGCCGAAAATCGCAACACCAAGCGTCTGTCCGGTGGTACTTAAAAAGGAATTGACGGCAGTTGCGGACCCCCGGAGTGACCAGTCGACGGATGTCTGAAGCACGACCATGAAAACAGGTTGAGCGAGACCAAAGCCGATTCCGATCAAGGAGACGGCAAGGTAGATGAAGACGTCACTCGACGCCCGGTCAATGAAGGTCAAGATGATCATGCCGACAACCAGCAACCCCATTCCGGTCATCGTCCGGTAACGCGGCGAAGCAATTCCAATCGTCCGGCCGCCGATGATCGCAGTAATCGTCCAGAACAACGATAAAGGCATCAGCATGAATCCGGCTTCGGTCGGACTTTTCCCGAGTACGCCCTGTGCAAAAATCGGAATGTAGGCGGACATCGAAACGAGGACCCAGGCGGAAAAGAAGACGGCCAGATTAATGACGAGAATGACCGGATGACGAATCACTGCCGGCGGCAACAACGGATCCGCCGCTTTCTTTTCGACCCGGTAAAACCAAAACAGCAACCCGGCGCTGACACCAAAACTGATCAAGATGACCGGACGTAAAAACGTCTCGGACTCACTGCCCGACAATAAGGCATACAGCAACGCACTCATTCCGACAGCAAATAAGACGGCTCCCCGGTAATCAATTTTCCGGGTCGTGGCTTTAACGGTTTCCTTGTAATACACGACGATCATGATAAACGAAATCAAGGCAAACGGAACGTTGAGTAAAAAGATGTAGCGCCACGATAACGTTTCGACTAAAAATCCGCCAACGAGTGGTCCCGCCACACCGGAAATTCCCCAGACCGCACTGAGGACACCTTGGATTTTCCCGCGTTCTTCGTATGTATAAAGATCTCCGATGATGGTCATCGCAATCGGTAAAACCGCTCCGGCGCCAATGCCTTGGACGGCACGGAAGATGATCAAGGATTCCATCGTCTGAGCAAGTCCGCAGGCTAACGAGGCCAGTGTAAATACACCGATTCCGAACAACAAGACACGTTTGCGTCCGTACAGATCGGCCATCTTGCCGTAAATCGGGGTCGAAACCGCCATGAACAGCAGAAACCCTGCAAAAATCCAGCTGACGAGTTTGGCCCCGTTCAACTCACTGGCCATGACCGGAGTTGCCGTCGCGACGATTGTTCCCTCAATCGCGGCTAAAAATGTGGCTAATAATAAGGCAATCGTGACGTTTTTTCTCACGCTGTTCAACTCGCTTTCTGTGGATGTTCCACTGTCCTTATCATACCGATGATCGCCCGACTTCCAAAAGGAGATGCTTACGGAGCAGGAATCAGGGGAACAATAGGGAATGATAAACAATAGAGATTGATTTACCAACCGAATGGAGGATTTTATTATGTTACGAAAAACTGCTTTGATCACAGGTGCTTCCGGAGGCATCGGTCTTGATTTAGCCGTCCTCGCAGCACGCGATGGTTTTGATTGTGTTCTGGTCGCCCGCAATGAGAAGAAACTCACTGAACTGAAACACGTTCTTGAAAAACGTTATCAAATTAAAGCATATACGTTTGCTGCTGACCTGTCGCAGGCGGACAGCGTCTCCCGTGTCATCGATTATCTCGACGAACATGAACTGACAGTTGATCTACTGTTCAACAACGCCGGCTTTGCTACGTCGGGACGTTTTGCGGAAATCGATCCATCAGAAGATATCAACTCGATTCACGTCAACGTCGTCGCTCTGACGGATCTGACGAAACGATTGGTTCCGGGTATGATCGACCGTGGATTTGGAAGAATTCTCAATGTCGCTTCGGTCGCCGCCTTTATGCCGGGTCCGTACATGAGCGTCTATTATGCAACAAAGGCGTACGTCTTGTCGTTCTCAGAAGCGCTGGCGTCAGAACTCGACGGATCCGGTGTCACGGTCACGTGTCTCTGTCCGGGACCAACGGATACAAACTTCTTTGATCGGGCTAAAATCACGTTACCGTTCAAAAGTATGCCGTCACATCTCGTCGCATTCGCCGGCTACCGCGGCACATTAAAAGGAAAACGGGTCGTCGTGCCGGGTGCAAGCAACCGTGCCATGGTGACCGTCGCGAAATTCCTGCCACGCCGTCTGTTGACGGAAGTGACGGGCCGCATTCAAAATCCGGATCAGCAACAAGAGACGCCGGAAGAAGAATTCAGCTTCTCCAACTGATCAGTCAGACAAGAAAAGACGTTCGTCGCGTCCCTGCTGGGAATCGACGGACGTCTTTTTGGATTAGTGCATCTGATTCGGACGGTGAATATGATCCGTCCACCATTTTTGAAGCGTTCGCGGCAGTGAGGTATACCGATACACATACCGGAACGTGACCAGCGCCGTCACCATCGTCATATAGCCGGTCGAAAGAATCAATAACCAGGCAACGATCGATAAAAATAAATCGGTCTCAAAAAATAAATGTCCGATCAGTCCCCCTTCGACTGATGTGATCATCATCGCGGCCGGAAAAATGGCAGCTGCCAGTAAATAAAAGCCGGCATACCGCCCTCGGACCGTTCGCTTCAGCAATAAGAGACTTCCAAATAACAGACCAAACGCTGCAATAAGTACTAACAACAACAGATACGTTATGGATAGCGCTGAACCAATCATGATACTTCACTCCAGTCTCGTGGGATTACTTCTATTTACCCGATTTCCCGTCAAACGAGTGCAAAATCCGTAAAAAAATCGGATGCAGCAGCCAGATGAACACCGCGTTCGACACCCCATGCAACAAATCAAACACACCGCCTGTCAGCAACAAAGTCACAAACGCTTCACGCGAAAAACCGGTAAAAATCAAAAATCCTAAATTACTGATCCACCCATACAAAAAACCGGCCATTGCGCCATAGACCGATAACAGGACCCGTGATTTCATCCCCGGCAATACACAAAAGAGACTGATTGCAGCATAGGCGATGATTTGGAACAAGACAAACGGTCCGCTTCCTAAAAACAGACTGGTCAGCACAACGACGAGCATCCCGGCAATAGCCCCGATGATCGGACTGACGCACGCAGCAAGCAACAAGACAAGCGCGGTTGCCGGTTGAACATTCGGGACACCGGCAAACAGGAGCCGACCGACAATCGCTGCTGCCGTGACCAAGGCGATGAAACGCAACATCGGTTCTGAAACGGGACGGTATTCAAACCGGAGCACGATCAAACTGATCAGAACGACGGCAACGAGAATCAATTCCATTCGTGGACCCTGCTTTGCTCGATAAAGGCGGCAGCCGGACCGTCATAGGCGACTTCTCCCTGGACGAGATAAATGACACGGGTCGCATGGACGATTACGTCCGGATCATGTGTGGCGATGACGATTAATTTTTGCGGATGCGCAAGCAACGCATCGATGAAGACCGTGCGGTGTTGATTCGACAAACCGGCCGTCGGTTCATCAAAGTAGTACGCATCTTTTGACCACGATATCCGGGCCAGTACCTGTTGTTTTTGTTCGGCAAAGGTCAAGTTTTCACCGGCAAGAGCCGGTGCGAGTGCCGGATGAGCCGGGATATACCGCTTGTCTCCTGTCCGTTTTACTTTGCCATACAGCGGCCGGTCGACGCCTAACAATAAACGTAGAAGAGTTGATTTCCCGCTTCCGTTCGCTCCAATCAATGCGACCCGTTCTCCGGACCGAAATGAGATCTGACTGACTGCCAAAGCGTACTTCGCTTGTAACGGGTAACGGTGTTCGACGCGAATCATCTCGTCGATGACTGGACCAATTGATGTCTCTGGAAACGCTGTTCGTTGCACACGATGCTGAGGTGTCACCGAGTACGTGACGTGACACGTAAAACGCTGTTCGATTTCAGCTAATAAGGATTGCAGACGTGACTTACGTGTTTGATCCAAAAATAAAAACGGTTCTGCCAAAAAAATCGACTTTGGCAGTGACGCCAACGTGTAGCCGAGTGAGACAAGTTGTTGTTCACCGGACGACAATTCACTGGTTTCCCGGTCAAAAAAGGCTTCCAGTCCCAGCAAGGTTGCCAGTTCACCGGCAACAAATAAACTCGTCGTCGACAGTAAATCACGGACACGTCCATGCAACAACCGATCGGGTCGGATGACTTCCGTCCCCTCGGATCGTGCCAAACGTTCCAACATCTCAAGCGAGCCGGTTTCGTCGGTAATGATAGTAGGCATCACGCAACCCTCCTTTTGAGAAAATCAACAGTAATGGTAAAAGAAAAGCGGCTCCGAGTGCGAATGACGTCGTCAATCCATAAAAGGCACCACCAATCAACAAACCTTTCAGCACATCCCGCTGCGTCAAACGTTGCAGGCGACTGGGCACGGCATCGATCGGCAGCAGATGGTACAGCGCAATTCGTTCCAGCTTGACTTCAAGCGACTGTTTCGGATGACTCATCTTCACTTCCGGCCATGTTCGAAGCAGCGATGGCACAATCGCCAGGACCATCCCGGTCAGCCGTGTCAGTCGGGGCAGGACCCGAAAGAGCGGACCCATCTGTTCCAGACGAACGAGCGTAAAGACAAGCTGACTGGACGTGACGAAGACCGCGACGGTCAACCCTGTCATCCAAATTCCGTAAGCATCGATCGAGGCTCCCACGAGCAGCGGAGCATACATCAAACCGACATACAGCAGTGGAAGCAAGAGGTAACGAAAGACCGTCCATTCGCGGATCCCAATAAAGAACAACAGGTGAAAGATCAGAAGAACAATCAGGTGAGTTGTCAGAAAGAACGGGACCGATAACATCGCCACTAAAAAAAGAGCGACATTCAGCGGATGAAGTCGCTCCCGTTCTGCCTTACTGAAAATAAGCCATTGCATCTTTTTCAAACCGCCACTCCAGGCGGTCGCCGTCTTTTAACTCATACGCGGCAGCGCCGACCTGTCCCGGTTTATCGTTGACACCAAATACCCAGCCACTGCTTGCACCGGCTGATTTTTCCCGGATACCGTCTACGGCAGTGACATAACTCATGTCGCCTTTACCGGTCTTGACGACCGCTAAATCCGTCTCTTCCAACGCATCCAGTGCGGTTTCCGATTTCGTCAAACACATTTCGTCCTCGAACAAGGTTTTTTTGTCGGCATGATTGACAACAGATACTTCGACCGATCGGTCACAGGCTTTAGCACTTTCACCATCCGTTGTTTTCGTTTGTTCCGCGCAACCCGCCAATACTACGAGACTGCTGATGAGAATCCATTTTTTCATCGTACGACTCCTTTTCGTCTTGAAGTTTCAAAACTGTAATTGTATAAAAGAATTTTTTTATCTTGTAACGATTGACCGTCCGATCGGAAATACGTTAATCGAATCGCATTGGCGAGCACGTCTTCTCCCGTGTTGACATAGGGAATCAGTTTACCTTGATCATCCACCAGTAAAACGGTCGCATCTTGCAGACTGAACGTTTCATACAGACCGTCGAGATCCATTTCGACATACGGGGTTTTTGATTCATGCAAAATCTGTTTGATCGATAACGTCTTTAACATCGTAAAGGACGTCGAGGCATCAATCAGTTTTTGATAATACGACTCCAATGACCGCGTCAATACTTCTTCCCGCGGACGATAGGTCAACGTCCCCGTCACTTCCTGGTACGAGACCTCATAACGAACGAACCGGGTCGGCGTTTTCGCAATCAGCTCAAATGTCGCATTCCGCAGATTACCGCCTTGATCAAACAATAATTGACTTTGCTCCAAGCGTAACGAATCATCGCCAATCCGCCGATCGATATGATCCATAAAGATTTCAAACGAATCATCCGTGATCGTGACCTGTCCCATCTGTTGGGTTTCTTCGCGAAGGGTGATCGTATCAAACGGACCCAACACTAGCTGCAGCAGGAAAAACAGAAATCCGAACAATGCCATGTACCGTTTGTATCTCGAATTTTTCTTAGGGTGTAAGACAATCAAAAATAGAATGATGCCAAGCGGCAGTTGAATGTCATAAACGGGAAAGGACACCGCCCCTAAGCAGGCGTAAAAGACAAATTTTAAATATAAATACTGTTCTTTTTCGGTTCGCTTCTCTAAAAAGAAGCCAAGGATGATGGCAGCTAACAAAAAAAGTGACCATTGGATGAGAAAGTCCATATTGTTTTATCCCTTCATCACGACAGATTGATGATCCATCATGAGGTATGACTCTGGAAATACTTCTCGCGCCTCCGTTTCCAAGCGTTGTTCCTGATCGACGTAGCGCGCTGAAATGTGCGTCAACAACAGTTTTTTCGCTTGCGCCTGGACAGCGATTTCAGCCGCTTGCCTCGCCGTCGAATGTCCGAAACGTCCGGCATGGTCCTGCTCGGAATCGGCAAATGTCGCCTCATGAATCAAAAGATCGACCTGATCGGCCAAGCGGATGCTGTTGTCACAAGGAACCGTATCGCCTAACACGGCGATCTTGACGCCTGGTTTAGGTGCCCCTAGAAAATCAGCAGATTGATATTCGGTTCCCTCAAAAACAAACGTCGGTTCCTGCTTGATCTGTCGATACAATGGACCGGAAGGAATACCTAACTGCTTTAATTCATCCACTAATAGGGCACCTTTCTCTTCTTCTCCTTCAATTCGGTAACCGAAGGCAGGAAAACGATGTTCCAACTCTTCGACGGTGATCCGGAAGCCTTCATGTTGATAGGTTCGGCTTGCCTCAACTTCAATGATGTCGAGTGGATACCGCAGATATGTCCCGGTGACGCGTAATGTCGCCTCGAGCCACTCTTTTAATCCTTTTGGTCCATAAATCGTCAACAACGTCGTCCCTTCAAGTGCAGCCCGGGTGCTGATAAAACCTGGCAGTCCAAAGATATGGTCGCCGTGCAGGTGCGTGATGAAAATCGTACTGACCTTACGCGGTTTGATCGGACTGTGCAACATCTGATGTTGCGTTGCTTCGCCACAATCAAATAACCAGGTCATCTTCGGATGTAACAGTGCGATGGATGAGACATTCCGTTGTTTGGACGGCATTCCCGCGCCTGTTCCTAAAAAATAAAATTCCATCTTTTTCCCCTTTTCGTAAAATTAGCAATTTTTATACACAAAATACACCTTTCTCGAGCGGAAGCATGATAAACTGTACCCATACTGATTCGAAAGGTGGTTTTTCCATGACCAAAATCGAACGGACTTATGCACGAATCGTACAAAGTGCCCGGATGTTAAACGAGAACTATCGGCAACAGTATGGGAAATCGATCAAAATTCAAGACATTGCAACAACCTTACTATGTACGGAAGAACTTGTTCTTGAGTCAATGGAATATTTCGAACGTCCACAATTAACTTAATCGTACAACGACAAAGAGTGTACCGCAACGTTGCGGTACACTCTTTTTTAGCTTGGTATCACTTATTCGTGATGTAATCCACTAACGTCACACATAATTCTGCTGTCTTAACGAGCTCTTCAATCGGCATTCTTTCGTTTGTCGTATGAATGTCTTCGTAACCAACAGCCAAGTTGACCGTCGGAATACCAAAACCGGCAATCACGTTGGCATCTGATCCCCCACCAGAATGCAACAAGCGTGGTGTCCGACCTAGTTGCGTGATCGCTGCTTTCGCGACTTCCACTACTTGATCTCCGGCTTCGAATTTAAAGCCTGGGTACATGACCTTGACTTCCACTTCCGCACGTCCACCGAGTTCTGCTGCGACATCTTCGAAAGCTGCTTTCATTTTCGCCGTTTGTGCTTCCATTTTCGGTGCGACGAGCGAACGGGCTTCTGCAAAAATCTCAACATAATCACAAACGATGTTCGTTGACGGACCGCCGCCGCTGAAACGTCCGATGTTTGCCGTTGTCTCTTCGTCAATCCGGCCAAGCGGCATTTTAGCGATTGCTTTTGCAGCAATTGTAATCGCAGAGACGCCTTTTTCTGGAGCAACACCCGCATGGGCCGTTTTTCCATAGATTTTAGCATTCACTTTCGCTTGCGTTGGAGCTGCAGTGATGATATCACCGACTTTTCCATCCGAATCGAGTGCAAATCCATAATCGGCGTCGATTTTAGAACGGTCCAAGACCATTGCCCCGACCAAACCAGATTCTTCACCGACTGTAATGACGAATTGAATTTTTCCGTGGGGTTGGTTCGTTTCGTTTAAAACGTGGACCAATTCGATTAAAGAAGCAAGTCCCGCTTTATCGTCCGCTCCAAGAATCGTTGTTCCATCGGTTTTCACATATCCGTCCTCGATGATGGGCTTAATTCCTTGTCCCGGAAAAACAGTATCCATATGGGAAGTGAAATAAATCTTATCAACCCCATCTTTTGTTGCTGGCAGTGTGACAATTAAATTATTTCCTTTATGCTCGGTTTTGGACGAAGCATCGTCTTCAAACACGTCACATCCAAGAGCCGTAAACGTCTCTTTCAAATGGGCACAAATGCGGGCCTCTTCTCTTGATTCCGAATCGATCTGGACCAATTCCAAAAAAGTATCAAGTACACGTTGCTCATTGACCATGTGGCATTCCTCCTCGATTTTTCAGTTCATCTAGCGCTTTTTTAGTATACCATTTACAAGCAAATTTGCACTTCAGAAGCGTTGTTTGTACAATGGCTGTAATCAAGTGATTTGAAAGGAGCGGCTTAACTGTGGCAAAACCATCAAAACAACAACGCATCATCAAATGGACGACAATTACGATTTTAACGATTTTCCTGCTCGGAACGTTTGCTTCGACAATGTTTTATTTGTTCTGATCGACAAACCGTTGTTTTAACCGTAAATACTGTTCCGCTTCTTGCAACATATGCAGTAGGGCGGAACGAACTTCAAATTCATCCCGTGTCTTCGGCAACGGGGATTCACGGAACGCTGCAAGCAACTGTTCGAGTTCCGTCAAAAATAACGTCGCGTCGGCATCGGGTCGGACATTGTCGCCAATCGTCCGAAACAGGCCGGCGACTTTTTTACTTTCTTCTACGACAAGGACGAGATCATCCACATGTCGAACAATTCCGGTCAACAGTTCAAACTGTTGTTCCCGCATGCGGAAATACAAATAATCTTCGTCGTCATTTCGCCGGCCGATTGCATTACCCGTCCGTTTCAGCGACGCATCCTTCCCTTCTTTTAAAAGCCGTTCCGTCTCATGTAAGGTCAAGGAATGATGATTGACTCGTCCGGTCTCGATGGCAGCAGCGACTTCAAAGAACAAGGCGGCAATCCGTTGATCGATTTGCTTCCTGCGCTCGGCAATCGTCCGGTCCAGACTCGGCATGTACATATTGACGAGCAATCCGACCCCGACACCGATCAAAAGCAGGTAAACTTCATTTAGGAAGATCGTCAGATTTAATTGCCGTGCGACGTACAGGTGGGTCAAAATGACGACACTTGTGATAAAACCGTCCTGCAGACGGAGGCGTTGCGTGAGCGGAAGAAATACAATGAAATAAAGCCCGATTGCAATCGGCCGATAGCCGATGACTTCAAATAAGATGAAACCGAGTCCGATTGCAAGCAAAGACGCCATGATGCGTTCATAGGACGCCCGAAATGATTTTTTTCTCGTCGCCTGAATACTGAGAATGGCGATGATGGCAGCAAACACATAATAATCCAGTTGCATGTTCTCGGCGATCCACATGGCGAGAGCCGCTGCAACCGCGGTCTTTAAGGTACGATAACCAATAAACATGGATTCCTCTCCCTTCTTTGTTAGGTTAACGATTTTCACACCGCATTGTCGATTGATTTTTTCAAAGGACGTGATTTTTTGACCAACCGTACCATCCGCCCGACCCGTCCTGTCCGCCGAACAGGTTCTTGGAAAGGGCTTGTCTTTTTTTTCTTGCTCGGCAGCCTGTTGTTTTTTTTATTACGTGAATCTCCTAAAACCGTGCTCCCCCCCGCCTCTCCATTTGTCGCTGAACTTTACGAAAACGGGAAGGTCACTGAAGAACAAGAATTTGATTCCTTCGACGCAGCTAAATCGTTTGTCGGTGACGGCCGGGGTGCTGTCAAACGAACGGACGACAACCGGTATATTTATTTAACCGGAAGTGGTATCGGCATCGTTCGTGCGAATGACACGTTAAATATTTACGCAGACCGAGCCTTGAAAAAGCGTCAGACGTATGTCGCACCCGGTAGCCGGCTCACTGTCCTGTCCTATGCGGATCAAGTCAGCCGGGTGGAAATCGCCGGTCTGACAGGTTATGTCGCAACCAACCGTTTGACACTCTACCCGGTCGAACAATCCAGCAACCGATCGTACTATGAAAAAAAGGGCGACCGCTTGTTGCATTATATCGTCGCTGACAGAGGTCTTGGTGGATTGATTACTGCGGGTGAGGCACCTGAAACGCTCGGACAGCGCACGACGCAGTATATTGAGTCGAAGACCCTAACACAAGATTTACGGAAGCCGACCACACTGTCGGCAAAACAGTTGGATGCTTTTATCCGAAAAAATGCTCCGGACAGCCCGTTAATCGGTACTGGCAAGACGTTTAAACAGGTGGAACGCGACCACAACATCAATGCCGCCTATCTGCTCGCGCACGCCATCCACGAATCCAATTACGGACGGTCGGAGATCGCGCGGGATAAGTTCAACTTGTTTGGAGTGAATGCGACCGATATCGCACCAGGTCAAAATGCGACGTCCTACACATCGTTTGAAGACTCGATCCGGAAAACCGGCAAGTTCATCGCACGGGATTACTTGAAAAAAAACGGAAAGTATTACCGCGGACCATTTCTCGGAAACAAAGCCCGCGGGATGAATGTCTTTTATGCCTCGGACCCGTACTGGAGCGAAAAAATCGCCGGTATCCTATTGAAAATGAACGCCGTCTAAATCGACTTATGGTACACTAGTGGGCGAGACATCAATCATTTAGGAGTGAATGAACATGGAAAAAGTATTAGTATTTGGTCATAAAAATCCGGACACGGATACGATTGCCTCAGCAATTGCTTATGCAGAATTAAAAAAGGAACTCGGCATCCATGCAGAAGCCGTTCGTCTAGGCGAAATCAACGGTGAAACACAATTCGCACTCGATTACTTCAAAGTTGCCCGTCCGCGTCTTGTGACAGAAGTGTCAAAAGAAGCGCAACAGGTCATTCTCGTGGATCATAACGAACGTCAGCAAAGCGCTGATGATATCGACGCCGTCAAAGTGATGGAAGTCATCGATCATCACCGGATTGCCAACTTCGAGACAACTGATCCTATCTATTACCGTGCAGAACCTGTTGGTTGTACGACAACAATCTTAAACAAAATGTACAAGGAACACGGTGTCGCCATTAAACCAGAAATCGCCGGTTTGATGTTGTCGGCGATCGTTTCTGACTCGTTATTGTTCAAATCTCCGACATGCACGGAGCAAGACGTCCTCGCAGCACGCGAACTTGCAATGATTGCCGGCGTCGATGCCAACGTCTATGGTCTTGATATGTTAAAAGCAGGTGCTGACTTATCGAAGAAAACCATCGACGAGCTAATCGCACTTGATGCTAAAGAGTTTTCAATGGGATCATTTAAGGTCGAGATCGCTCAAGCGAATACGGTTGATACGGCGGAAGTCTTGCTCCGTCAAGCAGAGCTCGAAACACGCATCGACTCATTGATTGCTGAAAAAGATTTAGATTTATACATGTTGCTCGTCACGGATATTTTAACGAACAATTCGGTTGCTCTCGTCCTCGGACCTGAAGCTTCCCTTGTTGAACGTGCTTTCGGACTTGAGGCGACGAACCACCTCCTCTACCTAGAAGGAGTCGTCTCCCGGAAAAAACAAGTCGTTCCGGTCTTAACGAACACAGCTGCTGCTGTCGAATAAGTTCTGTTAAAAAGAAGGAGTTTACTCCTTCTTTTTTGAATACTTATATTGAATGGCTATTCATTCATTTATTAAGGGGGAATATCGAGATGACAAAAACAGTACTGATAACAGGCGGAACCAGTGGGATGGGAAAAGCCATGGCACTTGCCTTAAAGGAAGCCGGATGGAACGTCGTCGTCACCGGTCGTGATGCAGAACGCTTACAACAAACCAATCATGAACTTCAGAGCATCAACGGACAACATCTCGTCATCCAAATGGATGTCCGCGATCCGGAAGCGTGTTTGGCTGCCGTCAACCAAACACGTCAGCAATTTGGGCAACTAGAAGCTTTAATCAACAATGCGGCGGGTAATTTCCTCTGTCCGACCGATGAGCTGTCACCTAACGGATGGCGTACCGTCATCGACATCGTCTTGAACGGAACGTTCAACTGTTCGCACGCTCTCGTCAAAGGATGGCAGGAAGATCACGTGACGGGTGGACAAATCCTCAATATCGTCGCCTCCTATGCTTGGCAGGCAGGTGCCGGTGTCGCACCGAGTGCCGCCGCAAAAGCCGGTGTGCTGAACTTGACGCGAACACTTGCTGTCGAATGGGGGTACAAGTACCAGGCCCGTATCAATGCCATCAGTCCGGGACCAATCGAACGAACCGGGGGTGCTGATAAACTGGCAATGTCTCCGGAACATGCAGAACGGATTCGGCGGAACGTCCCGCTCGGACGATTCGGAACACCGGAAGAAATCGCCGGCCTTGCGACATGGATGCTGTCCGATCAAGCTAGTTACTTAAATGGAGAATGTATCGCACTGGATGGTGGTCATTGGTTAAACAAACAACCATTCTGATACTTTACTGCGTCTCTCGTCTTTCAGGCGGGAGTTTTTTGAATGGATTCCTCAGCTTCTTTTCGAATTAGCTATGTTTATCAATCATTTTTTCAGGAAAATAGTAATACAGGGAGTTGAATGAGGAAGGAGGAAACTTAAATGGGAATCGCTTTTATGTGGGGCGCAATCGCCGGTGGGGCGGTCGTGATCGGCGCGTTAATTGGCCTGTTTCTCCCACTTAAACAACGATTGATTGGATATGTCATGTCATTTGGAACGGGAATTTTGATTGGCGCGGCCACTTTTGAATTACTGGACGAAGCTCTGAACAAATCGACGACGATGGTTGTCGGTCTTTCGTTCATCGTCGGTTCGTTGGTTTTCACCGCTTTTGATATGTTCGTTTCTTCCCGTGGTGCAAGTAAACGAAAACGGTCGTCCGGCGGTAACGAAGGCACAGGAACCGCCATCTTCTTCGGAACAATTCTGGACGCAATTCCAGAATCCATCATGATCGGGGCAAGTTTATTATCAGGAAATGTCAGTGCTGCCCTTGTTGCGGCCATTTTCGTCAGTAATATCCCGGAAGGACTTTCGAGTACGACCGGCTTACAAAAAGACGGCTTTTCGAAGAAAAAGATTCTCGTCATGTGGGGGATCGTCTGGTTGATTTCGGCTCTCGCGTCTCTTGCCGGATACTCGATTCTCTCCGAGTTGCCCGATATGCAATTTGCGATGATCGGTGCCTTTGCGAGTGGCGGCATCATTGCGATGCTCGCTTCGACGATGATGCCGGAAGCCCATGAGGAAGGCGGTGCCATCGTCGGCCTGTTTGCTTCACTTGGTCTGATCACAGCTGTCATCTTAAGTTAACGAAACAGGGATCCGTTCCACTTGGAGCGGATCCTTTCGTTACGATGAACGGTCTTCCCATTCCTGTTTGAACCGTTCGACAAACTCCATCATATACCGGTGGCGGTCTTCGGCAATGACTTTTGCTGTCTTCGTGTTCATCAAATCTTTTAACCGGAACAATTTTTCATCGAAATGGTGCAAGGCACTCGTCGTTCCTGTCCGGTCACCCGGCTCGCGGGGAACGAGCCCTGGCACGTACATCGGCTCCTTGAATTGACCGGCAAATTGAAACGTTCGGGCGATGCCGATCGCACCAATCGCATCCAACCGATCCGCATCCTGAACGATTTTTCCTTCAAGCGTCTTCATCGGCGGACGATTGCCCCCCTTAAACGACAAGCTGTTGATGATCTCAAGGATATGAAGACGATCCGACTCGGATACACGTGATAGAAGATGCCGATCGACGCGTTCACTCGTTCCGCCAAGTTTACTGTCAGCTACATCATGCAGTAGCGCTGCAAGTTCGATGATACGAAGATCGCCTCCCTCAGCTGCCGCAATCCGTAATGCCATCCTCCGGACACGTTCGATATGGGCATAATCATGTCCGGAAAAATCAGTCGCATGGAATGCTTGGACAAACTGTTCTGTTTCTTCGATCAATATGATACCTCCCTTTTAAAAAGCGCGGACTCATCTAATCGAGTCCGCGCTTTTTGTCATAATACTTTTTCCAGGAATTTTTTTGCCCGATCCGTTTTCGGATGATCAAACAATTCGACCGGACTGCCTTCTTCCATCAAAATCCCTTCATCGAGGAACAACACACGATCGGCGACTTCTTTAGCGAAGCCCATTTCGTGCGTGACGATGACCATCGTCATCCCACTCTCTGCCAGTTGCTTCATGACGTCCAGCACTTCATTGACCATTTCCGGATCAAGGGCCGACGTCGGTTCATCAAACAGCATGACGTTTGGTTCCATCGCGAGGGCACGGGCAATCGCAACCCGTTGTTTTTGACCACCGGACAGCTGATTCGGGAAGTTGTCCCGCTTCTCTGCCAATCCGACACGCTCGAGTAACACTTCCGCCCGTTTGACAGCGTCTTCCTTCGATAACCCAAGCACGTTGATTGGCGCATAAATCAAGTTATCGAGGACTGATTTATGAGGGAAGAGATTAAATTGTTGGAAGACCATTCCGATATTTTGACGGGCTTTGGCGATGTTCGCTTTCGGTTTCGTCAATTCAAAACCATCAACATTAATCGTCCCGCCGGTCGGTTGCTCCAATAGATTGATGCAACGCAAAAACGTTGACTTCCCGGATCCCGACGGTCCGATGACGGCGACGACTTCGCCCCGTCCGACAGTCGTCGTGATGCCTTTTAAGACTTCTAATTTTCCGAACTGCTTATACAGATCAGTCACTTGAATCATAGGTTCCATCTGATTACCCACTCTTTCTCATAGCTTTTTCGACTTGTTGACCAATCAAGGACAATCCCATCACAAGCACGAAGTAGACGAATCCGGCAAACAACAACGGTTCGAAGTATAATGCCTTTTCTCCGCCGACGACCTGCGCCCGGCGCATGACATCGAGCACGCTGACCGTCGAAACGAGCGCCGACTCTTTCGTCAACGTGATCATTTCGTTCATGAGTGCCGGCAGGATATTTTTAAAGGCTTGCGGCAAGATGATTGAACGCAATTGTTTCATGTACGGAATTCCGAGTGCATCGGCCGCTTCCCATTGTCCGCGGTCGACGGCTTGAATTCCGGCCCGGATGATCTCCGAGATGTACGCACCCGAATTTAAGGAAAAGGCGATGACGGCCGACTGATAACCGGTCGTGACGTACCCCGTCAATTGCGGTAAACCAAAGTGAATGATCGCCAGCTGTAAAATGAGCGGTGTTCCGCGGAACACCGCCGTATAGGCATGACCGATGAACCGAACGAATCCGTTTTTCGTGATTTTCAGGGCGGCGACCACGATTCCGATCAGCATCCCGGCAATTGCCGCGACGACCACAACTTGGAACAGGACCGGAATCCCTTGCAGGATGTATGGGATTGAATCTTGAATCTTTGTAAAGTCTATCATAACCAATCTCCTAACGTCGCACAAAAGGGATGAGGTTACCCCCACCCCTATGCACTACTCTTATTTTGCTTCTTTTTGGAACCATTCTTCTGCAAGTTTGTCGATGTCACCATTGTCGATCATCTTTTTCAACTCAGCGTTGAACTCGTCACGCATCTTGTCTCCTTTTTTGAAGGCGACAGCAGAACCGGTTGGTCCATCTTCCTTGATTTCATATGTCTTCAACGACTCGTCTTGATCCATATATTTGACGGCGACGGCATCTTCAATGATCAGCGCGTCGATCCGGCCTGTGTTCAATTCTTGAATGATTTCCGGAATCTTGTTTAACGAGACCGCTTCACTGTCTTTGTAACGGTCTTTTGCCAACGCTTCTTGAATCGATCCGAGCTGGACACCTACTTTTTTGCCCTTTAACTCATCATCCGCCGTGATTGCTTTATCCTTTGTCATGACGAGGTTTTTTGATTCAAAATAAATGTCCGTGAAATCAGCGTTCTTTTTC
Source organism: Caryophanales bacterium (assembly GCA_902363455.1). Lineage (GTDB taxonomy): Bacteria > Bacillota > Bacilli > Exiguobacteriales > Exiguobacteriaceae > Exiguobacterium_A. The sequence goes on from CABJAC010000003.1 coordinate 25,556, forward strand.
CGTTCGTCCGTCGGTGTCATGCCCGCCATGACGAAGTCGACACGTCCCGAGCTGAGCGCTCCGAGCAGACTGCCAAATTCCATGTCCTCGATTTTGAGATCGTAGCCGAGATTTTTTGTGACTTCTTTTGCGATCGCGACATCAAATCCAACGATTTCGTCACCTTTCGCCGTGTCGATGTATTCAAACGGGAAGTAATCCGCTGACGTTCCCATCGTCAATACTTTATCGCTTGTGTTCGTCTCGCCTGTCGATTCTTCCGATGCACCACATGCTGCCATCGTGACTGCGAGAATGCCTGCCATTGCCGTTGCTACTAATTTTTTCATGAATAAATTCCCCTTCCAACGCTCAATTGTCAGAACTTTAACAATAGTATGACTTATGTTTTTTTCTAATTCAATACTAAAAAGCCTGACCTGATTTATTGTTTTTAGAATATACGAATATTTATTCATTGTAAAGCATAAAAATATTGAAATAATGCATAAAATTCTTTTTTATTCATCATTTTTGATTAACCACTTTTTTTGTTAACGCTTACATTTATTTGTAGACAGCCCTTTTTGGTCTGATTAAAATCTATCCGAGCAAAAAAAAGAGACCGACAGTCGAGTCGGTCCCTTCTTGATTACGGATTAGGCGTAGATTTCAATCAGTGATTCTAATTTCTCGACGACTTCTTCCGCCGAGAAGGATTCGATGTCGAATCGTTCGACCATCGACAAGATGTTTCCGTCTTGAATCAATGCGAATGATGGTGATGACGGCGGATACCCTTCGAAGTATTCACGTGCCCGGTCTGTTGCTTCCCGGTCTTGTCCTGCGAATACCGTGACGAAATGATCCGGTTTGACGCCTTCCATCCGGTTGATGTAAGCGGCTGCCGGACGTGCGATGCCGCCAGCACATCCACACACCGAGTTGACGAGGACGAGTGTCAGTCCTTCGCGTTTCATCGCCTCATCGACACTCTCGACCGTTGTTAGTTCTTCAAAGCCGGCTGCTGTTGCTTCTTTACGTGCCGTCTGAACGACATCTTCAAAATACATTTGGAAATCCATTGTATTTGTTCCCCCTTTAAAATCGTTGTCTTCTTTATTGTACGAGTTTCGATGAAATCTGTCCAAGTCTGCCGCTCAATTCACGTTCCAAAAACGGTTTTGCCTGCAAGAGATCCCGGAATGCCACGTAACGCTCAATCTTTTCGTCAGTCGGTTGTTTTTGACTTTTATACGCTCGGATCAACACGTTTTTTGGTGTATGTTCCAGATCGATGAACTCAAGTAGCTGCGTATCGTAGCCGACGAGTGACAATAATTCGGCACGGATCGAATCCGTTGCGAGTGAGGCGAACTTTTCCTTGATCAAGCCGTGCTGGAGCATCACGTCGAGCGGTGAACAATCCAGCTGACGGTTCAGTTCCTTTTGACAACACGGGACACTGAGAATGACAGAGGCGTTCCAATCCACTGCCCGGGCGAGGGCGACGTCGGTGGCGACGTCACAGGCATGCAGCGTCACCATCAAATCGACTTCTGTTTCCTGATCGTAATCGTGGACATCGCCGACTCGGAACGTCAAATCGTCATATCCAAGATCGGCGGCAATCGCCGTACACTCTTCGATGACTTCTTTTTTGAGATCAAGACCGGTGATGTTTAAATCAAATCCTTTGACGACTTTCAGATAATGATACAAAGCGAATGTCAAATACGACTTCCCGCATCCAAAATCTAAAATCCGTAGCGTCCGTCCTTTCGGCAAAACCGCGATACTGTCTTCGACGAATTCCAGGAATCGATTAATCTGTTTGAACTTGTCGTATTTTTGCCGTTTGACTTGTCCGTCTTCCGTCATGACACCAAGCCGAATCAGGAAAGGAACCGGAATGCCGTCTTCGAGCAGATGACTCTTTTTCCGGTTATGCGATAATTCCGCCTGCACCGGTTCTTTAACCGTCGTCTTCAGCGAGACTTTCATCTTCTTCGACAGTTGGAATTGAAGTTCTTCCGTCTCGAAACGGAATAAAAATTGACGAAATTCGTTAAAATAATCGTCCATTCGCAAAATAAATTCTTCTATACTTAAATTCTCATGCTTAATGATCCGTTCATGTTGAAACTCTAACTGGATTGCATACGTATCTCTAAGTAGAATCGGTTTTAACTTGATTCGACGCAGATCGTTTGATTTTTGGCGCGGACCGCTAATCGTCGCGTGTATGAGTGAAGTTGCCTGCAGCTTTTTGATAAGCAGGTCTTTTAATTGGTCTAGTTCCACGTATCGTCCCGTCCTTTTTTGTTTGGTCTTTCGAAACTGTAGCAAATTCACCCGCGTTCGACAAGCAAGCAAGCTTTATTGTTCAGTGCTCATACTTCATTTTTTAGGAGGAAAACAACATGTTCAAAAAAATTCTTTCACAAATCGGCATCGGTGCCGCCACGGTCGATACACGACTCGAACAAGATCACTGTGAACCCGGTGGAACGATCACGGGCGTCGTCCACATCAAAGGCGGCAGCGTCGATCAGGAAATCGCCCGGATTTATCTCGCCTTCAATACCCAATACAAACAAGAAGTCGGCGACAGTACGGCATTTACGACATTCACACTGGATCGGTTTGCGTTAAACGAAGCTCCGTTTACGATTGAAGCAGGTGTCGAACGCGAAATTCCGTTCACGCTCCAAGTACCGTTCAATACGCCGCTCTCCGTCAGCCAATCCAAGTCGTGGATCGAAACGGGTCTTGATATCGCGCAGGCGGTTGACCCTTCTGACCACGATGCTGTCGTCGTCAAAGCCAATGACTACCAATCGGTCATCCTTGAAGCGATGGAAGACCTCGGATTCCGTTTAAAGAAAGCCGATACAGAGAAATTACCGGGCCGCTTCCGGAAAGATCTGCCGATTGCGCAAGAACTCGAGTATTCAGCACGTGGCACCCATTATGCCCATAAACTGGACGAAATCGAAGTCATCCTGTTACAAGACCGGTCCGGCATCGACATCGTCGTCCAGATCGACCGCCGTGCCCACAGCCTTGGTTCACTGTTCAGTGAAATGGCCGGTACGGACGAGACGATGACAAAACTTTCGTTATCCAATCAGGATTTAACCAATCCGACTGCCGTCAAACAACGTCTGGCGGATTTGATTGAACGACACAGCTGAGTTACTTTCCATACAACAAACACCGGATCCGATTGTCGTCGGACCCGGTGTTTGTTGATTTAAACGTTTTTCCTTACTTGGATGATGTGATTTTCATCGTCTGCATGTACTGCTTTTCAAACGTCTCTTCCGTCCAGCCCATCTGCCAAAACATCAATTCATAATAACAACTTTTGACAAAATGTTGTTTCATCCGTTCCCGTTCTTCGGCACTTGCCCGCTCCGCCAAATCATTCAGACGATCAATTTGTTCAAAGACGACCCGTTCAAACCATTCGGAACTGTATGTCGCAATCCATTGCGCATAGATTGGAGAATCCGGCGTACAGCTTTGTAACTGCTGTCCGACTTCATAGTAAAGCCAGTAACACGGTAAAATAGCGGCAATCGTCTCCCCCAGTGTCCCTTCGCTCGCATGATGCATGTGCGACACATAAGCATAAGCCGTTGGTGCCGGTTCGAACTCAGCCAGCGTCTCGCTTGAGATCCCAAGCGGTTCAAAAAACGATTGGTGCAGACTGAGTTCTGCGGCATAGGTCGATGTCGCATGCTCCGCCAGTTCAGCAATCGTCGCAAAATCATGTGCTTTCGAAGCAGCGCGGGCCTGGATTTTTGCAAAATGTTTTAAGTAATAGGCGTCTTGCAGGACGTAATGGCGAAACTTCGCTAGCGGCAAAGTGCCGTCTCCGATCCCTGTGACGAACGGATGGGTAAAGCTGCTGTCCCAATACTGTTGTGCCGCTTGCCGGATTTCTTCACTGAATGTCATGTCGTTTCCCCCTTTGTTAATCAAAAAACGCCACACCCGATGTCAGGCATGACGTGAAAAGACCATAAAAAGAGGATCGTCCACGCCACTTCCCTCCGTAAGTCCAAACTTAATCAGGTTCAAAGGGTCCAAACGTCTCCGTCGTCTCAGTCAGCCTACTGACTCCCCTAGTGGTCGCTATTTGATTTGTTTTGAGTTTATCATGATTTGATGTGGAATTGACCCTTTCTCGTCATTTCGCTCATTTTTTTTGTACAATGGAACATGACGGAAGGTGGATGACGGCTCGTCCTTGAGACCGATTCTCTTCTGTCGCCGGTCGATTAGACTAAATTTAGTACCTGATACTTAACTTATGGAGGAACTTTTATGAATAAAACAATCACATGGACGGCATCTGCTTTACTTGCTACGACCTTACTGCTACCGACGGCTGCATCTGCTGAACAAGTAGTCGACAAAACAATCGTCACTCTTGGCGAATCACTCGGGGCAAAGGATAAATCGTGGGTCTTGTCCCGTTTGAATGCACCGGAAGGCATCACCCCGATTATCGCAACCTCTGCCGATGAAGAAAAATATCTCGGGAAAAACATTCCCCAGTCACAACGGGGCGGCGGCATGTATTCTTCCGCTAAAATTGAGTTGGCGGAAAAAGGCGATGGATTATCTGTCGCGACCGAAAACATCACCTGGGTCACAAAAGACATGTACCTCAACGCCCTCGTCACGGCGGGTGTAACGGATGCGGACATCACGATCACGTCCCCGTATAAGGTAACCGGAACTTCGGCTTTGACCGGAATCATGAAAGCGTACGATCAAACATCTGCCGAGACCGGCATCAAACTGACGGATGAACGAAAAGACCTTGCCCAGCAAGAACTCTCTGTAACATCCGATGTCGGGAAAACGGTCGGGACGGATAAGGTCGCCGACTTGATGAATGAAATCAAAGCGGAAATCGCGAAACAACAACCGGAAACGAAGGTGGAGATTGAAAACGTCATCGTCCAAGTCATCCAAAACAATAACATCAATTTATCCGATGCTCAGATGGACCGGTTGACCGGCCTGTTTAATCAAATGGAACAAGCGGACCTGAACTGGGGTCAAATCGAGAGTGGTCTAAAAGATGCCGGACAAGATATCCAGGCCTTTGCGACTTCAGAAGAGACAAAAGGATTTTTTGCGAAGTTGTTTGATGGTCTCAGTGCGTTCTTCAACTCGATTGCCGGCTTGTTCAAATAAAGATTAACGTTTTCTTTTCTGTCAGGCATGGTAAAATAGATGTATTGAATCGGAAAAGGTGGTGTGGAGACATGGGTTTTGCTGCGTGTAAGCATTGGTTGATGGAACAACTGTATCTGTTGCGCGCGATTTTTCATGGAATGGCGTTCTAAGGGACTAGTCTGCCCTTTTTTAACGAACCCAATACCTGAAAAATAAAGCAAAGCGCATCTTCCACGAGTCAAGGAGAGTGCTGTTTGCGCTCTCCTTTTTTTGATGCGCCAGAGAGGACATTTCATATGATGATCTGCGACATCCAACACCTGACAAAACAATTCGGAGGCGACGATATCTTAACGGACGTCTCCCTCTTTATCGAGCACCAAGACCGGATCGGCTTGATCGGCCGAAACGGAAGCGGTAAAACGACGCTCTTACGTTTGATTGCCCGCCTTGATTCCGAAGACAGCGGAACGATTTATCAAAAAAGTGGGCTCTCCATCGGTTATTTGGCACAACTTCCCGTGTTCGACCACGTAATGACGGGGCGTGATGTCCTGTGGACTGCCTTCGCCACGCTTGTCGATTTACAACGCTCCCTGCAACAAATCGAACGGGACATGGCGACAAAAACGGATCAGATCGAACAGTTGCTCGAACGCTACACGCAAGAGACGGAAGCTTTTGAACGCCAAGGCGGGTATTTGCTGGATTCCAAAATCGACCGGATGATTAACGGCTTGCAGTTGCATGCCCTTTTGGACCGTCCGTTCGAGCAGCTCAGTGGCGGCGAACAGACAAAAATCTGCCTCGGACGGATGTTGTTGACCGAACCGGAATTGTTAATCCTCGACGAACCGACGAACCATCTGGATTTAGACGCCGTCGAATGGCTGGAATCCTTTTTAGCCGATTATGCCGGAGCTGTCCTGATCGCCTCCCACGATCGTGTGTTTCTCGATGCGGTCGTGACGCGCATCGCTGAACTCGAGGAAGGTCAGATTCAGCTGTACCAGGGAAACTACACGTTTTACGTGAAGGAAAAGGAGCGCCTTCTACTTGAACAATTCCATGCTTACCAGGAACAACAGAAAAAGATCAAACAGATGAAGGAAGCGATCCGCCGTCTGCGGCAATGGGCAAACGAAGCGTCACCACCAAGCGAAAAACTGTTTCGAAAAGCAAAATCGATGGAACGGGCACTTGCACGGATTGAACGGATCAAACGCCCGAAGCTTGACGCCGAAACCCCCGATCTTGCGTTTGCAGCACATGGAAAAACGAGCCGGATGGTTTACCGCGTCGAGAATGTCAGCATCGCCTTCTCCGAGCAACCGTTGTTTCATTCATTAAACTTTGAGATTTCGGCAAAAGATCGAATCGCCATCGTCGGCGCAAACGGCAGCGGAAAATCCACACTATTGCATCTCCTGTTAGGCCATCTCGAGCCAACAAGTGGTCTGATTACGCGTGGACCGTCAGTGAAAATCGGCTACCTGTCGCAACGCATTGACTTCCCGCCCGGTGAACGCCTGATCGACGTTTTTCGCGCGACCGTTGATCTCGATGAAGGAACGGCGCGACAGCGTCTCGCCCAGTTCTTGTTTTTTGGACCCCGGGTCTTCTTACCGGTCGAGGCGTTAAGTGGTGGTGAACGTATGCGACTGATGCTTGCGGTTCTGGTCCACTCCGATTTGAACGTACTGATTTTGGATGAGCCGACCAATCATCTCGACATCGAATCACGTGATGCGCTCGAAGAAGCACTCGAATCATTTGACGGAACGTTGATCGCCGTTTCGCACGACCGCTATTTCTTGAACCGGCTGTTCACGAAGACTCTTTGGCTCGATCAGACGATGGAACTGTTTCCCGGTCCTTATGCCTATGCGTCAACCAAACGGCAAACACAGCCCCCTGTCGCCAAAATACCGAAGAACGTCGTTTCCGCCAAAAAACGATCTTCTCCTTCTCTTCCAGTACAGACAACACGTCACGTAGAAGAGACGATCGAACAATTGGAACAGGAACTGACGATGCTTGATCGGCAACTTGCTAAAACGACGGATTATGAAGAGTTGATGAAACTTTTTTCTGTTCGTGAACAACTTGTCCAACAGCTCGATGCACAATACGAACAATTTTTAGCTTCGGAATGAGTCATTCCTCCTAAATGATGTGATTTTAAGACCTGTCGATTTCGTCGGCAGGTCTCTTTTATTTTTCAAAAACAGACCTAATTTTCTACATTCTAAATAGTTAACGGTGTTAATTTTCGAAAAAAAGTTTTAAAATTTATCTTGCATATTATCTGAAAATTCGTATAATTCAACGTATAGCTATTTTTACTACTACAAAACTTTAGGAGGAATTTTTCAAATGGATGCCTTTCAGCAAGCAATACAATCAGGAGTCGATTTTGCCAACAACATCTTATGGTCTTATATCTTAATCGCAGCACTGATCGGGGTCGGCATCTATTTCACGATTCGGACGAAGTTCATTCAGTTCCGGTACTTAAAAGAAATGTTCCGAGTGACGCTCGATAAAAATGAAAAAACGACAGATGATGGAGGAGAAAGCATTACATCGCTTCAATCGTTCTTCATCGGTGCCGCTACACGAATCGGAACCGGTAACCTGGCTGGTGTTACCATCGCCATCACGCTTGGTGGTGCAGGTGCCGTCTTCTGGATGTGGATGGTCGCTTTGCTCGGAGGTGCTACTGCCTTAATCGAAAGTACACTGGCTCAAGTCTATAAAGTCCGCGATACAAAAAACAATGCTTACCGCGGAGGTCCAGCCTACTACATTGAAAAAGGACTAAAAAACCGTGCCCTTGGAATCGTCTTCGCGATTTTAATCGCCGTCACATTCGGTTTGATCTTCAACTCGGTTCAATCGAACACAATCGCCGCAGCCTTTGATAATGCGTTCGGAATCAACAAAGCTGTCATCGGTGGTATCTTGGTCGTCTTGACAGGACTCGTCATCTTCGGTGGTGTTCACCGCGTCGCGAAATTCTCAGCCATCGTCGTTCCTGTCATGGCAGGTCTTTATTTAATCGCCGCTCTCTTCGTCGTCGTCACGAATCTCACGGAACTTCCTGGCGTCTTCGCGATGATCTTCAAGAGCGCGTTCGGAATTGAACAAGCATTTGGCGGATCCGTCGGAGCTGCCATCTCACTCGGAGTAAAACGTGGTCTGTTCTCAAACGAAGCCGGTATGGGATCTGCACCAAACGCAGCTGCTGCTGCGGAAGTCTCCCACCCTGCAAAACAAGGTTTCTTGCAGACACTCGGTGTTTTCCTTGATACGTTGATCGTCTGTACGGCAACTGCTGCCATCGTTCTTCTCAGTGACAGTTATGCGACAGGTAACGGCGAAGGAATCGCGATGTTACAGAACGCATTAGGTGAACAATTGGGTGCCATCGCTCCTGCCTTCATCGCAATCTGTGTCTTCTTATTCGCTTTCAGTTCAATCGTCGGCAGTTACTACTACGGTGAAACGAACATCGAATTCATCAAAAAGAGTCCAGCCGCTGTGTTCGGATTCCGAATCGCAACGATGGCTTTCGTCTTCATCGGTTCTGTCTTAAGCCTCGGTATGGTATGGAGTTTCGCCGACCTCTTCATGGCCGGTATGACCTTAATCAACTTGACAGCAATCTCGCTCTTAGGCGGCATCGCCCTCAAAGTCATCAACGATTATCAGGAACAACGGAAAAAAGGACTTGATCCGGTCTTCTCGGCAAAAGCACTCGGCATTGAAAACACAGAGTGTTGGGATGAAGAAGAAGCCGTCCGTCCTGCAGCAGGAGAAGCATCACCGCCTCCGATCGCGCGCCGCTAATTGTATGTCTCGCCTTGGACGTTACGTCTTCCGTAATGTCCAAGGTTTTTTTCTGTTCATGATTACGTTTATGCAATCTTGGGAAAATAGGAACAGGTAGAATCAAAGGAGGAATCATTTGTGTCAAAAGTCATGCTCATCATCAATCCGTCGTCCGGTAAAGAACTTGGCAAAAAACATGCCGAACTCGCAGAAGGAACGCTAGCGCAGCGTTTTACGGAAATTGATGTTCGCTTTACGGAAAAAGAACGCGATGCAACAGAATTCGCGAAAGAAGCGGCAAGTAAACAGTACGATGCCGTCGTCGCCATGGGAGGAGACGGGACGGTCAATGAAGTCATCACCGGGATTGCCGAACAAGATCATCGGCCGACGCTTGGAATCGTTCCACTCGGCACGGTAAACGATTTGGCCCGTGCTTTAAATATTCCGACAGATGCAGAAGAGGCGATCCGCGTTTTGGAAGACGCCCCTTCCCGTCCACTCGACATCGGCAAGTATGACGATCACTACTTCATGAATGTCATTGCTGTCGGCTTAATCGCCGAAGCGGTCGAGGAAGTGAGTGTCGAGCAAAAAACGTCCCTCGGTTCTGTCGCTTACTTCATTGAAGGATTAAAAGCGTTTAAAGACCACAGCCCTTACCCGATCCAATTAACAGCCGAGGAAAAATCGTTTGACGGTGAAACGCCGCTCCTGATTATCTCCTTGACCAATTCGGTTGGCGGTTTCGAATCGTTCGCCAAGGACGCCCGCGTTGATGACGGACTGTTGCATGTGTTCATCGTCAAACAGCTTGGTTTCTTTGATGCGTTACAAGCCTTGCCAAAACTCTTGACTGGAAACATCTCCGATGCCGATCAGGTGGACTACTTTACGACAACACAAGTCCATATCGATTCGAAAGAACGACTTCCCATCAACGCGGATGGAGATACAGCTGGTCATCTTCCAGTCACCGTTCAGGTTTTGCCCCAACATTTGACGGTCTTTGCACCTGTTTCCAGTTGATGTTTATACTCTATCAAACGTGGCGATGTCTCATTCACATCGTTACGTTTTTTGTTGTTTTATTAAAAAACGATACTTTTTTTCTATTTAACAAATTATTTATTCAATTAAAAAATGCAAAATTATCCATTACAATATATGTTATATAACTATAATCTTGCAACAAAACTGAAATATTTCTGTGTTATTTACGATGCTATAATCATTCTAGTAAGAAAATATTTATACAGTTTACATACATATGCTTCATACCTTACAACTTTGAAAGGGAATTCTCCCTTACATTAATCGTCCGTCGTCTTTCACATACTAGGGGGAACTTCTACATGAAACGCATGATTACAACTATGACAATGACAGCTCTGATGGTTTCAGGTTTTGCTACAACGGGTACTGAAAAGGTTGAAGCAGCAACAACATACAAAGTAAAAGTAACAGCAGACGGTTTACGGGTTCGGACAGGTCCGTCGACTGCATATAAAGTCGTCGGTAGTGTCAATTCCGGTCAAACTTTTAATTATCTTGGTGTTTCCGGATCTTGGACAAAAATTTCTTATAACGGTGCATCCCGTTATATCTCATCTACATATGCTAAAAAATACAGTGTCACGACATCATCAAAAGCATCAAGTGGTTTTTCACGGCCAGCCAGTGGTCGGATTGCTCAAGGGTACGGTGCAGCCAGCGGTGTTTATGGCTATACGTTCCATAATGGCATCGATATCGCGGCTCCAACTGGAACACCGGTTTACGCATCGGCTTCCGGAACAGTCATCACATCACGTTACTACGGCGCGTACGGCAACCATATCATGATGAAACATACCGTAAACGGTCTTTCGTATACGACAGTTTACGCTCACTTAAGCAGCCGTGCAGTGTCTGTTGGTCAAACGATCGCCAAAGGTTCACGCATCGGTAACATCGGCAACACCGGTAACTCATTCGGGTCACACCTGCATTTCGAAATGCACCGTGGAAACTACGTCTACAGTGCTTCATCTGCTGCGAACAGCGTCAACCCACTGAACTACTTTAATTAAGAACGGAACTTTCCTCACGCGAAGCTTTGTCTTCGCGTGATTTTTTTGTCGTTCGTTCGAGATGAAATCCTGCGTAAAGCATGATACGGTTGTAAGACATACTTATCGTAAAAGGAGGATTTCCCTTGAAGAAGACGCTCCCGCTTATCCTTTCGACCAGCTTCGCGCTGACGATCCTTGCTGGTTGCCAGGATCAACCGACCCCTGAAGAACGACTAGATGCCTATATTAAATTATGGGAGAAACAAGATTATGACAAGATGTATGCCGATTACACCAGTGAACAAACGAAACAAACATACGGTAAAAAAGAGTTCATTGAACGAACCAAAAAATTAACCGACTCGTTGGACATCAAAGAATTGTCCGTCAAACGCCTGAAGTCACCGGAAAACGATGATCAAGACAAGGCCGCTCTCCCTGTCGAAATCTCCTTCGAGACGACAGCAGGACCGGTCTCTTATGAAAAACAAGTCCCGTTAACGTTTGAGAAACAAGGAGACGCGGAAAACTGGTACATCAACTGGGATTCGTCGTTTGTCTTGAAGGATTTCAAGAAAGAGGACCGGGTCCAGTTAACGACAATCGAAGCAAAACGCGGTGACCTGCTCGACTCAAACAACCGTCCCCTGGCAACAACGGGTACCGGTTATCAAGTCGGTGCCACGGCAGGACAGGTCAACGATCTCTCGACACTTGCCAAACTGCTCGACCGTCCCGTCTCTGCCATCGAAGATGCACTCGGCGCCAGTTGGGTCAAGGATGGACAATTTGTCCCCTTGAAGACACTTGCATCGGATGACAGCTCACAACTTACTCGACTCAAACAAGTGGATGGTGTCACTGTCAAAGAAACGGAAGCCCGCACGTATCCGTTCGGTAAAGCAACGTCACACTTGATCGGCTACATCGGTTCGGCGACAGCTGACGACATCAAACAATCCAAGGAAACGATTCAACCCGGAGAACAAGTCGGAAAACAGGGACTCGAACAAGTACTCGATGAGACGTTGCGCGGCAAGTCCGGTGCCCGAATCGAAATCATCAAACCGGATGATTCGATCGTTAACGTAGCAGAAACCGAAGCAAAGGATGGACAGGACATCCAACTGACGATTGACGGAACGTTGCAACAGCAGACATATAACGCGATGAAAGAAGATCCGGGGACTGCAGCTGCAATCGATCCACGGACCGGCGAGACCCGGGTTCTTCTTAGTTCGCCCGGCTTCGATCCGTCCGAATTTACGAACGGAATTTCGCAAGAACGACTCGATGCGCTGACAAACAATCCCGATCAACCGCTCTTGAACCGGTTTACGAGTGCCTTCGCACCCGGCTCGACCCAAAAGCCGTTGACGGCAGCAGTCGGCTTAAAGAGCGGAACGCTTGATTCGGAAAAAGCGTATACGATTGACGGGTTAAAAACCAAAGTCGACGGTTTTAATGTCACCCGAATCCATGAGACACCCGATCCGGTTAATCTGCACAATGCACTCGTTTACTCGGATAATGTCTATTTTGCGAAATCGACACTCGAGCAGCTCGGAAAAGAAACGTTTACGTCAGGTCTTCAGGCATTGGGCTATGGAGAAAAGATTCCCTTTACCTATCCGATGCGGGCATCACAAATTTCAAACGACGGCTCGATTGCTTCTGACGGTCAGCTGATGGACACGTCTTACGGACAGGGACAGATGTTGACGAACATTCTCCATCTCGCTTCGATGTACGAAATCTTCCTGACAGACGGTACGATCTACCGACCGACATTATTGACGGATGAAAAAACCAAGCAAGTCTGGAAACAAGACCTGCTTGATGCAAAAGACGCCGCGATGGTCCGGGACGATCTCTATGACGTCGTTCATGCCGGTTTCCCGCTCCCGGCCGACATTCCGGAAGTGAAAGTCGCCGGCAAGACCGGAACGGCAGAGCTGAAAAAAGCAGGCGAAGAAAATGGACAAGAAAACGGCTTTTTCGTCGGCTACGATGATGATAAAAAAGATTTGCTCGTCGCTATCATGATCGAATCGGTTGAGCAAGAAGACCGGGGCAGCCCGTATGTATCAGGTCTCGTCGCCGACGTCTTGAAAAGTCACGCCAAAAAATAAGACTGACTTCAAAAAGGGTTGCCGGATTATTACATCCGGGCAACCCTTTTTTGTTCCGACGACTGACATGTCAGTCCGTCATTTTTCTGATCCACTTATACCGTCACATCCGGTAACCGGGCCGCCATCAATTTTTCGATTGCCGCTTCATCCCCTTGTTGCAGCAATTCGACGATTTTACTGCCGACGATGACACCGGCGACGCTTGCACCTAATTGCCGGACGTGTGCCGGTGTACTGATTCCGAAACCGGCTAAAACCGGAACCGGACTGAGTTGTGCCACGTTCGCCAAGTGTTGCTCGAGTGCATCATCGAAGTTCGTCTGTCCCCCTGTCGTTCCGTTGACCGTCACGGCGTAGAGGAATCCTTCACTGTGCGTCGCGATTTTTTCAATCCGTTCCATCGGGCTCGTCAGCGACACGAGTTGAACCAGCGCGATGTCCTGTTTGTTTCGTCCGGCAAAAAACTGATCGCTTTGTTCGAGTGGTAAGTCCGGAATGATCAGCCCGTCGACACCCACTTCGCGGCAGGTTGCGAGAAACGAATCAATGCCGAACCGGAAAATCGGGTTCAAGTACGTCATGACGACGATTGGAACGCTTGTCGACTGACGCGCAATCCGGATCGCTTCCAGCACATCCTTTAAACTGATCTGTTGTGCCAACGCCCGGAGTCCCGCTTCTTGAATGACCGGACCATCGGCGACCGGATCAGAAAACGGTACACCAACTTCGATCGCTGTCGCGCCGGAGCGTTCGAGGAACGCTAAGATGTCCGGTAAACGGTCGATGCCTCCGTCGCCTCCCATGACATACGGGATAAAGGCTTTTTCACCACGTTCATTGACTGTGCGGATCGCTTGTTCTAATCGCATCATGCTTCCCCCTTTAAGGCATTTCTGACGGTCATGACATCTTTATCGCCGCGTCCGGATAGACAGATGACGACGACTTCTTCCGGTTGCATCCCTCTTGCAAGTTCCGTCGCCTGTGCGACCGCATGGGCCGATTCCAATGCCGGAATGATGCCTTCTTTTTGACAGAGCAGTTGCAAGGCATCAAGTGCCTGTTGGTCTGTCACGGCCTCATACTGAACACGACCAATATCTTTTAACAGACTGTGTTCCGGTCCGACTCCCGGGTAGTCCAGTCCGGCCGAAATCGAATGGGCTTCCGTGACTTGACCATGATCATCTTGCAACAGGTACATCATCGATCCGTGCAGGACACCCACCTCACCTTTTGACATCGTAGCGGCGTGTTTTTCCGTGTCGAGTCCGCTTCCGGCTGCTTCGATGCCGTATAACGCCACTTCCTCATCGTCGATGAACGGATGGAACATGCCGATCGCATTACTGCCGCCTCCGACACAGGCGACGATGGCTTCCGGTAACTTGCCCTCTTTTTCAAGGATTTGTGCCCGCGTCTCTTGACCGATGATGGCTTGGAAATCACGGACGATTTCCGGGAACGGGTGTGGTCCGAGGACCGAGCCCATCAAGTAATGCGTATCGTCGACATGTTTGACCCAGTAACGCAACGCTTCGTTGACAGCGTCTTTTAACGTCCGGCTCCCTTGTGTCACAGAAATGACTTTGGCACCAAGTAACTCCATCCGGAAGACGTTGAGCTCTTGCCGGCGGATGTCTTCTTCACCCATGAAGATGACACATTCGAGATCGAGCAAGGCACAGACGGTCGCTGTCGCCACACCATGTTGTCCGGCACCGGTCTCAGCGACGATTTTTCGTTTCCCCATCCGTTCAGCAAGCAGGGCTTGACCAATCGTATTGTTGATTTTATGGGCACCGGTATGGTTCAAATCTTCACGTTTCAAGTAGATTTTGGCGCCGCCGATCGCCCGCGTCAAATGTTCGGCATAATAAAGCGGTGTTTTGCGACCGACGTAGTTTTCGAGTAAATCATTCATCCGTTCGTGAAATGCCGGATCTTCTTTCACCTCGGCATAGGCTTGTTCGAGCTCAAGGACGGCTTGCATCAACGTTTCAGGGATATAACGGCCTCCGTAGATTCCGTATTGTCCCAGTGCATCCGGTTGTGAATAACGTGTCATTTAAAAGTCTCCTTTACGGCATCATGAAATGCCTGCATTTTTTTCGTATCTTTTTGACCATTCGTTTCAATACCACTTGAGACATCGACGGCAAACGGTTCATACCGTTCGATCACTTGTCCGACGTTAGCTGCCTGCAGACCACCTGCGACGAATATCGGTTGATCCGCTTGTAAGTCAGTCGTCCAATCAAACGGTTGCCCGCTGCCCGCTTCGGGTGCATCAAACAAGACAAAATCTGCTTTCGGATGAATCGCATCGATTGCATCCGCCGGGAGCGCCTGAATGATCGGCACCCGTTTCTCGCGGTACAGTTCGTCCGCGACCGGTCCATGGAGCTGGATCATGTCAAGCCCGACCTGATCAATCGCTTCCTCGACCTCCTGTTGCGTCGGTGAGACGAACACACCAACGACTTGGACCGTTTCGGGAATCTCTGACCGGAGCATCGCTGCTTCCGCCAGTGTCACTTGACGTTTGCTTGGGGCAAAGACAAACCCGATATAATCGGCCCGGTCAACCGCGTAGTGCACATCTTCCATTCGTTTCAGCCCACAAAATTTAATGCGTGTCATGTTTGTCCCCACTGACAGCTTGAATGAAATCAGCCGGATCTTCCGCCCGCATCAAGGTTTCGCCGATTAAAATCCCATCCGCTCCCGCTGCGTGCAACATTTTTGCTTCCTCGACCGACTTGATCCCACTTTCGCTGATATACCGGACATCCGGTGACTTCGTCTTCAGCAAAGCAAGCGACGTGTCGAGACTTACTTCGAATTTCTTCAGGTTCCGGTTGTTGATGCCGATGATTTTTGCCTGCAACCGTTCCGCTCGCTCGAGCTCCGTCGCATCATGCACTTCGACCAAGACTTCAAGCCCGCTTGCATAAGCATAGTCATACAAATCGTGTAGCGTGTCATCATCGAGTGCCGCGACAATCAACAGAATCAAACTTGCCCCGTGTGCTTTCGCCAGATCAATTTGAATTCGGTCAACCATAAAATCTTTGCAGAGGACAGGCACATCGACGGCTGCGGTGACGGCTGCCAGATCTTCCATACTCCCTTTAAAATACGTCTGGTCCGTCAAGACCGAGATGACGGTCGCACCGCTGGCGGCATACCGTTTCGCCTGCGCCACCGGATCGACGTTTAATGAGATGTCGCCTTTTGACGGTGAGGCGCGTTTGATTTCCGCGATGACGGATAAATCGGTTCCACCAAGTGATTGATGGATCGATGGATTTAACGGACGATGCTCCGCCGAAGGAACCCCGGTCATTTTCAATTGTGCGACTTCCAGTCGTTTCGTATCGATGATACGGTCTAAGATATTCATCCGATTGCCTCCTCTTGTTTCATCCGTTGCAAGTATTGTAATTTTTCAAGTGCCCGACCGGAGTCGATGCTCTCTGCAGACCGTTCGATTCCTTCTCGAATCGTTTGAACGCGTCCTTCAGCGAACAAGGCGATTCCGGCATTGAGTAACACCGTATCGCGGTATGGACCGGCTTCTCCCTGCAAGACCCGTAAGAGAATGTCCGCGTTTTCCGCTGCTGTTCCGCCGCGGATGGCTTCGATCGGTGCGACCGATAAACCCACTTCCTCCGGATGGAGACTGAAGCGGATCAATTCGCCTTGGTCGAGCAGGACCAGTTGGTTCGTCCCGGCTAGTGACGCTTCATCCATTCCACAGGCTCCGTGAAGCACGATCGCACGTTTTCGTCCGAGCCGATGCAGCGTCAAGGCCATCGTTTCAAGTAAATCTTCGCGATAAATGCCGAGTAACTGTGTTTTTAGCGGCACCGGATTCGTCAATGGTCCAATCAGATTAAAGATTGTTGGAATCCGTAAGTCGCGGCGTACTTTCATGATTTGTTTGACGCGGGGATGCATCCGTTGGGCGAATAAGAAAGCGATCCCGTTCGTCTCAAGCAATGCCGCCAGTTCTTCCGGTGTCTCATCTAACTTCACACCGAGCGCTTCGAGCACATCGGCACTGCCGGTTTTACTGGAAACACTCCGGTTGCCGTGTTTCGCAACCTTCGCTCCGGCGCCGGCCAGTACAAATGCAGCCGTCGTGCTGATGTTAAACGACTGGGAGCCGTCGCCCCCCGTACCGCAGTTGTCGATGAAATCCGTTCCCGTCACCGGAATGTCGAGTGCGACTTCACGCATGATCGAGGCCAGACCTGCTAATTCTTCTGCGGTTTCCCCTTTCGCTTTTAAGGCGACGAGAAAAGCGGCGATTTCGCTGTCCGTGACATCCGTCGCAAACAATTGGCGCGCAGCCTGTTGCATTTCTTCATAACGGAGATGGTTGGCATTCGTTAACTTCGTCAATACGTCCTTCATTCCTGTCACTCCTTCGTCAGTTCGATAAATCGTTGAATCATCTGTTGCCCGAGTGGTGTGCCGGTTGATTCCGGGTGAAATTGAATCCCGTAAGTCGGATGGTCGCGGTGTTCCAGCGCCATGATCGTTCCGTCTTCTGTCGTAGCGGTAATGTCCAAGACGTCCGGTAAGGTGGTCCGCTCGACGATCAAGGAATGATACCGCATCACGTCCAGTTGTTCCGGCAACCCTTCAAACAACCGTCCCGTTTGTCGGATGCTCGATGTTTTACCATGGCGGATTTCTGCTGCTTCAACGACGTTTCCACCAAATGCTTGCCCGATGGCTTGATGCCCGAGACAGACACCGAGAATCGGAATTTTCCCGGAATACGTCCGGATGACGTCAAGACATATCCCGGCGTCGTTCGGGTTTCCCGGTCCCGGTGATAAGATGATGCCTGCCGGATGTAATGCGGCAATTGCACTCACCTCGATCGCATCATTGCGGATGACTTGTATTTCATCATACGCCGCAGCGTATTGATACAGGTTATAGGTAAAGGAATCATAATTATCGATCAGTACAATCATTTCCAAACCTCCAGTAAGGATTTCGCTTTATGCAAGGTCTCCTCGAATTCCAGAACAGGATCGGAATCATAGACTATACCCGCTCCAGCCTGAACGTACGCTTTTCCGTCTTGGATGACCATCGTCCGGATCGCCAGAGCAAAGTCTAAATTCCCGCTGACATCAAAATAGCCAACCGCTCCGGCATACACTTCCCGTTTTTTCGTTTCGTATTGATTGATCAACTGCATCGCGCGAATCTTCGGAGCACCCGAGACCGTCCCGGCCGGTAAGCAGGCGACAAGCGCATCGGCTCCCGTTTTTCCTTCGGCGAGTGTCCCTTCGACGACAGAAACGAGATGCATGACATTTTTGAAGCGTTCAATCTCCATTTCCCGTGACACATGGATGCTTCCGACCTGACATACTTGACCTAGATCATTTCGTCCTAAGTCGACGAGCATCCGGTGCTCGGCTTGTTCTTTTTCATCGTGTAGCAATTCGTTGGCGAGAACTTGATCCGCCTGTTTCGTTTTTCCACGCGGTCGTGTTCCGGCAATCGGATTTGTCGTCACGTGCCGTCCTTTGACTTGAATCAAACTTTCCGGCGACGCACCCAGCACGATCACTTCTCCTAAATCGATGTAAAAGAGGTACGGACTCGGGTTGTCCTGCCGGAGTTTCCGGTAAAAGTGGAACGGATCGCCGACGAAAGTCGCATCGAGTCGTTGCGATAACACGAGTTGGAACACATCCCCTTGCCGGATATGTTGTTTCGCCTGTTCAACCAACGAAAGAAACGCCTCTTTTTCGATTTGCGGTTGGTAGACGATGTTTTCAAGCGGACGCTCCATCCGTGTCCGTTCACCGGTCTGTTCCAGCTGTGCTTTACGTTCATGGAGTCGCCGGGACATCTCTTCCCGGTCGGTCAGTCCTCCGAGTGACGTTTGGATCAAGTGGACCCGGTGTTCCAAATGATCATACAAGATGATTTCGTCATACACGGCAAGCAAGGCATCCGGTAAATTCCGGTCGCTGTCCGGCACCGCACCGATGTTCTCATAGGCACGAATCGCATCATACCCGACATAGCCGATGGCGCCACTCAGGAACGGGAAATCCGTTTCGGTAGCCGGGCGGGTGACTGCTTGTTGCAAGAGTTGAACGGGGTTCCCCGTCATCGCATGTGTCTCTCGTGTGTGAAGATTTTGCCGTGTCACCTGATTTCCTTCCGCCCGAAGCAATTCGACCGGGTTGACCCCGATGATCGAGTAACGGCCGTTACCTGCGCTTGCCGAGCTTTCAAGCAGACATTTCCGGTCCCCTTCGAGATGTAAAAAAATCGAAATCGGTGTCAGTTCATCTCCGTTCATCTCCAGTTGTTCCATTATCAATTGTTCTGTCTCGATCATCCTGTTTCGCCTCCTGATATAAAAAAAGTCCTCCATACAGCAAATATGCCGTATGGAGGACGATAGACTCGCGGTGCCACCTCACAATTGGAACAAACTCTGTTCCCTCTCTTCCGATGCGTCTTGACGAGACATCGTAGCCTAAGATAACGGGGGCTTCCGTCATGACCTACTTACCGTTCAGTCCTGCTCTCATGAGACCATTCATCAGACATCGTTGTACGGAAGTCCCACCTCTCTCCCGCTCTCTGGAACAACGATTCGTCTAATTACTTAACTCATTCATCGATTTACTTATTTAATTGAATACGAAAAGGGTCTTCTCGCCCATTCATGCTAAACATGAAGGACGGGAAGACCCGCGGTACCACCTTCGTTGACTATTACTAGTCCCCTCGAACGAACCGGTTGCCCTGATTCGTCGTCCTCGATAACGGGAGGTAACCGTCAGAGCCTACTGTAAGTTCGGTCTGATGCTCAGAAGCCCATTCACCTGTTTCCCGATACTGATTCGCACCACCCATCAGCTCTCTTGAATCGTTTCATAGGTTACTTTTCTTCGTCATTGCGTCTGTTTTCTTTAATTGTTTTTTATGTTACGTGGGAAACCGTTTTCTGTCAATAGATTTGTCTCGATCAATATAAAGACAACTGATTCGGATCAATCGATTCAAGTGACTGTTTGACCGTCTGCAGGAATTGCCCCGCAACGAGTCCGTCAAGCACCCGGTGATCAATTGACATACAGAGATTGACCATGTCGCGTGCTGCGAACATCCCATTAACCCAGACCGGACGTTTGACGATCGATTCGACTGACAAAATCGCCGCTTGTGGGAAGTTCAAAATCGGTGCTGACTGAATCGATCCGAATGAACCGGTATTGTTGACCGTAAACGTTCCACCCTGCATCTCGCTTGACGACAAGCGTCCGGCTTGCGCCCGTTTGCCAAAGTCATCGATTGCCCGGGCCAGTCCTTTAATGCTGAGCTCGTCGGCATTTTTAACGACCGGTACGAATAACGCTTCTTGCGTCGCGACAGCCAGTGACAAGTTGATCGCTTTTTTCTGGATGATCTTGTCGCCTGCCCAAGTTGAATTCATGATTGGATGTTTTTTTAGACCTTCGACCGTCGCTTTCATGAAGAACGGCAAGAATGTTAATTTGACACCTTCTTGTTTAAAGAAGGCATCTTTATGGCGGTTCCGGGCTTCGACCAGATTTGTCACGTCGACTTCAATCATCAACCAGGCATGCGGTGCTTCCTGTTTCGAGCGAACCATGTTCGTTGCAATGGCCTGACGGACACCAGCCGTCGGAATTTCGATATCTCCGGCTTCTGTCGTGCTCGTCATCGGTTTAGCTGTTTGAGGTCGCGCGACTTGCGTCTGTTCTTGTCGTTCCGGTTGAACTTCCGTTTTTGCTGCCGGAACCGATTGAATCGTCGGCGCTTCGACGGTATCCGGCTGACGCGTTTGTCCCGTTTCAATCACTTTCAAGATATCTTTTCGGGTAATCCGTCCACCGGCTCCTGTCCCCGTCACTTGTTCGAGATCAATCGCATGTTCAGCTGATAACTTCAAAACAGCAGGTGAATAGCGTTTTTTCATCGATTGGTCACTTGAGACCGGTGTTTCTGCAACCGCCGGAATGGCTTCTTCCGTCGCCGCGACTTCCGTTGAACCGCCGCTGACCTGCAAGGTGACGATCGCTTCCCCGACTTGCAGTGTGTCACCTTCTTCTGCGAGAAGTTGATCGATGACACCGTCAAACGACGACGGAACTTCCGCCGTGACTTTATCAGTAATGACTTCTGCAATCGGATCATATTTTTTGACCGTATCGCCTGGTTTGACGAGCCAGAGGGAAATCGTCCCTTCCGTTACACTCTCACCAAGTTGTGGCATCGTTAATGTTTCGGTTTTCATTGACGTTTCCCCCTTAGTACGCGTGTAGCGTCCGGATTTTATCTTCAATTTTTTCACTCGAGACGTTAAAGAATTTCTCCATCGTCGGTGCGTATGGCATCGCCGGTACATCCGGACCACACAATCGTTCGATTGGCGCGTCGAGATCAAACAACGCTTCTTCCGCAATGATCGCTGACACTTCACTCATGACACTGCCTTCTTTATTGTCCTCTGTCACGAGTAAGACTTTCCCCGTTTTCCGGGCTGCTGCGACGACCGCTTCCCGGTCAATCGGATAAACGGTCCGTAAATCCAAGATATGGACATCAATGCCGTCTTTCTCAAGGCGTGCCGCGGCATCAAGGGCGAACTGGACGCAAAGACCGTACGTGATGACTGTCAAATCTTCACCTTCCCGCTTCACATCGGCTTTGCCGATTTCGACGATGTAATCCTCTTCCGGAACTTCGCCTTTCAAGAGACGGTATCCGCGTTTATGTTCAAAGAACAAGACCGGATCATTCGAACGGATGGCTGCCTTCAGCAATCCTTTTGCATCGTATGGATTAGACGGAATGACAATTTTTAAGCCCGGTGTCGAATTGAACATCGCTTCAACAGATTGCGAGTGGTAGAGTGCACCGTGAATTCCGCCGCCGAATGGTGCCCGGATAACAATCGGACATGACCAGTCATTGTTCGAACGGTAACGGATTTTTGCCGCTTCACTGACGATTTGGTTGACAGCCGGCATGATGAAATCAGCGAACTGCATTTCAGCAATCGGTCGCATCCCGTACATCGCAGCACCAATTCCGACACCAGCGATTGCACTCTCAGCGAGCGGTGCGTCGATGACGCGTGCTTCACCGAACTGTTCGAGTAAGCCTTGTGTCGCCCGGAAAACACCGCCGCGGACGCCAACGTCTTCTCCGAGAACGAAAACCGATTCATCGCGTTCCATCTCTTCCTTGATTGCGCTGTTGATTGCTTCGATTAAACTTAACGTCGTCATTTCGTTTCCCCCTCATCGTACACGTAACGGAGTGTGTTTTCAGCTGTATCGTAGGCTGCTGCTTCCGCATAAGCCGTCGCTTCATCGACTTCTTGCTCAAGTTTCGACTCGATGTCTTGTGCCGTTTCTTCCGTCAAGACACCCATTTGAATCAATTTTTCACGGAACAGTTTGACCCCGTCACGTGTTTTTAGTTCAGCCAATTCTTCCGCTGAACGATACGATTTATCATCATCATCCGATGAATGGGGTACAAGCCGTTCGACTTCAACCTCAATCAACGTCGGACCTTCACCACGAAGACCACGTTCACGGGCTTCCTTGACGGCTTTATAGACAGCAAGCGGATCAATACCGTCAATCGTCACACCCGGCATACCGTAACCGATTGCCCGGTCGGCGACGTGCTTCGCCGATAATTGTTTCGAGAGCGGCGTCGAAATTGCATATTTGTTGTTTTCACAGAACAGGATGACCGGCAGTTTATGAATGCCGGCAAAATTTGCGCCTTCATGGAAGTCGCCTTGGTTCGACGAACCTTCCCCAAACGAGACATAGGCTACAAGCGGTTCTTGACGCATCTTCGCAGCTAGGGCAATCCCAACGGCATGCGGGACTTGCGTCGTCACCGGGCTAGATCCCGTGACGATGTTGAGGGCACGCGAACCGTAATGACCCGGCATTTGACGTCCGCCTGAGTTCGGATCTTCTGCTTTGGCAAAGGCGGACAACATGATGTCCCGCGACGTCTGACCAAAATGCAAGACGACACCAAGATCGCGGTAGTACGGCAAGATGTAATCTGTTCCTTTTTCAAGGGCGTACGCCGCACCGACTTGTGCCGCTTCCTGTCCTTGACAGGAAACGAGAAACGGAATTTTTCCCGCTCGGTTCAATTTCCACATCCGTTCGTCAATCTTCCGTGCCCGGACCATCGTTTCAAACATTTGAATCGCGTCTTGCTCCGTCAAACCCAATTCGACGAGTTCTTTGAATTCTATTTTTTCCATCTGTTTTTCCTCCTTAGGCGTGAACCGCTAATCCGTCAACTGCGAGTGCTGCCTCACCGAATGCTTCTGAAAGTGCCGGGTGTGGGTGGACAAGCTGTCCGACTTCCCATGCCGTGGCATTCAGGACAAGTGCCAAACCACCTTCACTGATTAATTCAGTCGCTTTTGGTCCAACAATATGGACCCCGACCAAATCGTCCGTTTTCGCATCGGAAACAAGTTTAATGAATCCTGCTGCTTCGCCTTCAATCCGCGCTTTTCCGAGACCGTTAAACGAGAACATTCCCGTTTTGACATCGAGCCCGGCCGCCTGTGCTTCCGCTTCTGTCAAACCGACGGAAGCCGCTTCCGGTACACTGTAGATACAACGGGGCACAAACGCATAGTTGAGTGGCGTCGTCGAACCGTTGACAATCGTCTCGACCGCTTTTGCACCTTCTGCCGACGCGACGTGCGCCAGTTGCAAGCGCCCGATGACATCACCAATCGCAAAGATATGGTTATCCTTCGTCCGGAATTCATCATCCACTTGGATGAAGCCGTTCTCAACGACGATGTTCGTGTTTTCAAGTCCGATGCCCTCAACATTCGCCATCCGACCGATCGCGACCAACAACTTATCTGCAGCAAGCGTCGTCTTGTCACCATTACGGTCGACATCAATCGTCACACCGGACTCGGTCAGTTGGAAACTGTCGCTTTGTGCCGCTGCGCTCGTCATAATCTTGACACCACGCTTTTTGAGCTGACGGGCAACTTCCCGGCTGACAGCTTGATCTTCCGTCGGTAAAATCCGCTCGCTGAATTCGACGACTGTGACAGCAACGTCAAAGTCCGTCAACATCGATGCCCATTCAATCCCGATCACACCCCCACCGATGATGACGATCGATTTGGGTAAGGCGTTCATATCGAGTGCCTCATCTGAACTGAGGACGTACTCCGAGTCAAACGCCAGACCTTTCAAAGGACGTGGGCGTGAACCGGTCGCGACAATCAGCTGGCGCGGTAAAATCAACTCTCCGTCGCCTTCTTCCGGCTCCACGCTGATCGTTCCCGGCATCGGTGAAAAGATGCTTGGTCCAAGAATCGAACCGCGACCATGAAAGACTTCAATTTTTCCTTTTTTCATCAGATGATGTATCCCGGATTCGAGACCATCGATGATGTCTTGTTTCCGTTGTTTGACCTGTTCGAACCGTAAAAACGATTCCGGTACGTCGACGCCATATGTAGCGGCGTGTTTAACTGTCTGATAGACTGCGGCCGACTTTAAAAATGCTTTGGATGGAATACATCCACGATGCAGACAGGTTCCCCCGAGTTTTCCTTGTTCTACGATTGCTACCGTCTTCCCGGCTTGGGCAGCACGAATTGCTGCGACATACCCACCGGGACCACCACCTAGGACAACGACGTCGAATTCTCTAGCCATGTTAGTTCGCCTCCATATTCCTTCACTTGTTCCTCTTGACGCAGGACACGTAACACGCCTTCTGCGAGCGCACGTAACTCATCTTCCCCCGGTATCCGGATGACAGATCCGAGATGTGCAATCCGTTCTTCAATCGCTTTTGTTAATCGGTCACTGTATGCGAGTCCACCCGTTAAGATGACAGCATCGACTTGACCATATAAAACAGCACTTTGGGCCGCGATTTCTTTTGCAACTCGATACGCCATTGCGTCATATAATAAAGCAGCTTTTTCGTCGCCATCGTCAATTCGGCGTTCGATTTCAACCGCATCATATGTGCCTAAGTGCGCGACAAGTCCGCCTGATCCAACGACCAGACGCTTCATATCTTCGAGTTTATACTTGGTACTATAACATAGTTCTACTAGTTGACCAACAGGCAGAGATCCGCTTCGTTCCGGTGAAAAAGCACCTTCTCCATCCAGTCCGTTGTTCACATCGATCACACGTCCATTCAGATGGGCGCCAACTGTGATCCCACCGCCCATATGAGCAACAATCAGCCGCAATTGCTCGTACGGCGTCCCAATCTCTTTCGCATACCGCTTCGCGACTGCTTTTTGATTCAAGGCATGGAAAATACTTTTTCGTTCGAGTTCAGGTAAGCCTGTAAGGCGGGCAATCGGCTCCAGTTCATCTACGACGACTGGGTCGACGATGAATGCCGGAATCGAGAGTGTCTGACCAATCTCATCGGCGAGCAGACCACCGAGATTTGAAGCATGAACGCCAAACGTTCCGTTCAACAAATCCTCACGCATTTCTTGATTGACCCGATACGTCCCGCTGACGAGTGGACGAAGCAAGCCGCCGCGACCGACGATAGCCGTAAGCGCTTTCAATTCAATCTGTTCTTGTGCCAATACATCAAGTACGACTTGGCGTCTGATGTTCAGCTGATCTGAAAGCGGTCCTCCGACCGCTTCAGCTGAATGGCGCAACGTTTTTGTAAACACTTGCTCTGTTCCATCAAAGATTCCAATTTTCGTTGAGGTTGAACCCGGATTGATGGTTAAAATACGTTCGCTCATTAAAATCCTCCTCTAATTTAACCGCGTGATCCCAAAATGTTTTTATCGCGACGTAAAAACTGGCTGCGGGCACTGCCCATTGTCGCAATCCGTTCTTCCGCCATCTTTTCAGCTGCCCGGTACGTCGGCAGATGATCACGTTTTGCAATCTCAATGACTTTTGCTACGGCATCATAGACCAGTTCAACTTTTTTCATCGCACGCTCACGGTTGTATCCGTCGAGTTCGTCCGCAACATTGATGACACCACCTGCGTTGATGACGAAGTCCGGTGTATAAAGAATGCCGCGTTCTTGGAGCATGTCACCATGACGGTCTTCTTTCAGTTGGTTGTTTGCAGCACCGGCGATGATTTTGACTTTTAGTTGTGGAATCGTCTCGTCATTTAATGTAGCGCCTAAAGCACACGGTGCAAAGATATCAGCATCGACGCTGTAGATTTCATCCGGTCCGACAACGAGTGCACCGAATGCTTCTTCCGCACGACGTAACGCATCTTGGTTGATGTCTGTCACGATTAATTTTGCGCCTTCTTCGTGCAGGTGGCGGCATAAGTTAAAGGCAACATTACCAACACCTTGAATCGCGATCGTTTTTCCACCGAGCGAATCGGTACCATACACTTCTTTCGCTGCTGCCTTCATCCCGCGGTAAACGCCGTATGCCGTAACAGGTGACGGATTACCACTTGATCCGAATGCCGGACTGACTCCTGTTACAAAATCCGTTTCCATATGGATATAATCCATATCGGCGACTGTCGTGTTGACGTCTTCCGCTGTGATGTAACGTCCGTTTAACGACTGGACATAACGACCGAACGCACGGAATAACGCTTCTGATTTTTGAGTCTTCGCATCACCGATGATGACTGCTTTCCCGCCGCCCAAGTTGAGACCGGCTGCCGCATTTTTATACGTCATGCCTTTTGCCAATCGCAGGGCATCAATCAGTGCTTCTTCGTCAGACGCATAGTTCCACATACGGAGTCCACCGAGTGCCGGGCCGAGTGTCGTATCATGAATCGCGATGATGGCTTTTAAACCGGAGACTTTATCGTGACAAAAAACGACTTGTTCGTAATCTTCCATTGTCATCGTTTCAAAAATACTGAATCGTGCTTCTACATTTGTTTCTACCATTATGAGTTCCCCCTTAGATTGTTTGTTTCACACGTTTTGTAGGCTGAGCATTGAGTAAAGCAAATGCCAGTGAATACAACTTTGCTTCTGCCGTATCGGCTCGGCTCGTTAAGACAACAGGCGCTTTGGCCCCGACCAAAATAGCGGCAACCGAAGCTTGCGCAAAATACATCAATGATTTATAGATTACGTTTCCGACCTCAATTTGTGGCACGACGAGAAGATCCGCTGCCCCCGCAACGTCTCCTGTCAGTCCTTTTTGTTTCGCGGCTTGTAAATTAACGGCATTATCCAGTGCAAGCGGACCGTCTACAAGGCAATCCTTGATTTGACCGCGCCGGTTCATCTGCGTTAATAAAGCCGCATCAATGGTCGCCTGCATCGTCGGATTCACGACTTCAACGGCTGCAAGTACTGCAACTTTCGGCAAAGTATAGCCGATTGCTCGAAGTGCAGTCACCCCGTTCTCAATGATATGAACTTTATCCTCGAGCGTCGGAGCGATGTGAATCGCCGCATCCGTCAATCCAATTGCCGTCTCCCGTCCTGGCACTTCAAACAGTGCGACATGAGACAACACATTTCCTGACCGTAAACCCATTTCCTTGTTTAAAACGGCTTTCATGAATGTCGCCGTCGGAACAAGGCCCTTCATCAAGACATCCGCATCTCCTTTACGGACAGCATAAGCGGCTCGCTCTGCTGCTTCTTGCGGTGTCGCGGTATGCGTGATTACAAACTGTGACTCACTTAAGCATCGTTCTTGAATCATTTTTTGAATCCGTGTCGCATCCCCGAACAAATGAAAACGTGCTAAATCGTTTTCCATTGCCAACGCCACGGCATCCATCACTTCTGCATCATCTGCCGATGCGATTGCAACGACCGCGTCCTCAAGTTGTGCGGCTTGTTGAATCATTTGCTCAAACCTCAAGTGATTACCCCCTTACCTGTCGTTCTCTTTTTTAATAGCAATTTTCATGCCAGTTTTAGACTCACGTCGTACCAACATCTTCCCTTTTAATTTTGCATGGAACTGCATTTTTTGCAATATTTTGCACGCAATAAATTGCAAATCAACAACGAATATTAAATCGTTCGACTTTATAGTACAGAGCGCGTAAGGAAATTCCGAGCTGTTTGGCAGCTTCCGTCTTGTTTCCGTTCACAACATCAAGCGCTTCGCGAATCAACTGTTCTTCCACGTAAGACATCTCGTCTGACAAATGTTTAATTTCTTTTTTGGGGCGTGCCGATCGTTTGATTGGAGACGTCGGAACAACCAATTGCAGATGACCTTTTCGCAATACTTGTTCCGTTTTATCCGTAAAGATCAATGCCCGTCCAATGACATTCTCCAGTTCCCGGACGTTGCCTTTCCACGTTTGTTTTCGGATCGCGTCCAGCGCATCTTCCGAAATACGTTCCACGGACCTTCCATAACTTTGATTCAGTTTACGGAGCAGATGTGTTGCTAACGGCGACAGATCGTCCGGACGCTCACGCAAGGCCGGGATGTGAATCGGCAATCGATTAATCCGGTAGTATAAGTCTTCTCTGAATTCACCGGTAATGATTTTTTGTTCCAGATTTGCATTTGTCGCGGCGATAATGCGGACATCCACCGGGACGGCTTTCGTTCCGCCGACCCGAACAACTTCGTTTTCCTGCAAAACCCGTAACAATTTAGCCTGCACATCAAGCGGCAATTCACCAATTTCATCTAAAAATAACGATCCGCCGTGCGCCTCTTCAAAATACCCTCTTTTCCCGCCGCGGCGTGCTCCTGAAAAGGCCCCGTCTTCATATCCGAATAATTCGCTCTCAAGTAAACTTGGAGCAATCGCTGCACAGTTGACGCGGACAAATTGTTCATATTTCCGGTCACTCGCCGCATGGATTGCATGGGCAAATAATTCTTTTCCCGTCCCCGATTCACCGCGGATTAACACATTGACCGGCATCGTCGCAGCCAGCTTTGCCTGATCGACGACAAAACGCATCGACTCACTTTCAGCGATAATGTCATCAAATGTATATTTCGCTTCAAGCGTCCGGATTTTTTGTTTCGCTGCTTTTAATTCTTTAGTTAATGCTTTCATTTCCGAAATATCACGAATGACACCAACTGATCCACGGACTCGTCCGTCGACAACGACGGGAGCCGCATTCACAATAATATCCCGTCGGTCTTGACCAATCTTCATCCGGGCATCCCGGACGCTTTCGCCCGTCTCAAGCACACGTAAATGAACCGACTCCTGCATTCCAATGTCAGCACTTGCAGGTTTACCGATGACGTCATCCTCTGTATATCCAGTCATTCGGGTATAAGCGGGATTAATCAACATCGTTTCACCTGCCTGGTCGGCGACTGAAATGGCTTCGCTTGTACAATGAATGATAGCTTCGAGCATCCGTTCCTTTTCGGCCAGACGTTCAAGTAAGACACGGACAAATTCTCCCGGTAAAACCGCTGCTTCCGGAAAATAATGGATCAACTGTTCCAGCACACCGTGTTCTCCGGTGGCGTCAATAATAAAATCAATGGCTGTACCTTGAAAAGCCGTCCAAGTCTTTTCGACACGGATCTGCCCGCGCTTTGCAAGATGAACGCCAACTGCGTCTTCATCTGGATCAACTACCCCGATAACCGTCAATAAAGGCGAGCGTTGAAAAGCATGCAACACTTCTGTCCCGCCGCGCCCCGCACCAACAATCAAAAGATGATGCATTCTGATTCCCCCTTTGAAACTGCTTACATTTCTATCCTACCCGTATTAAAACAGGAGGGCAAATCCAATTCGCAGTCTTATTCATTTTCTGATACAATACGCTTGGAAAGGGGTCACAGTCATGCGAATCATCGGTTTATTATCTTTATTCATTCCAGGTGTCATCGGCGCCATTGGCATCAAGTTGATGCGGGACAGTGTTTTCCTAAAAGCTCAGTTCCCCTTCCGGTATCTAGGGGATTCTGCCTATGTATATGTACTGCAAGGGTTCACCGGCTTAATCTTAGCCATCGGCGGGATCGGCTTCGTCGCCGGCTATGTCTTTTATCGTGATCGGAAACGAGGCAAGGTTTCCGAACGGTATCAAAAAAAATAAGCACACAAAAAGGTCCCCATCTCTTGAACTCATTTCAAGCGCGGGACCTTTTATTCATATAAAGTTGGTTTCACTTACGGATGAACTCCTCTCATAGTAGAACTATTCGTGTACTTCAAAACCATAGGTTGTCCTCTTAATGAAGAGGTTGAAAGAAATCAGATTTGGCTATCGAGCGATCGATAGAAAGATGAAGCTACTCCATTATCTGACTTTACTTGGACCTAGGTGAAGCATAATGTCATCCGCTTGACGCAGTCGATCATTCGGTTGCTAACATTCACTGCTAGACAACACTCCTTTTCACGAACTGTACTTATTGCTTGGTCTTGCTTGGTCTTGCTTGGTCTTGCTTTGGACACTTTTACGTTACCCCTTCACTTTTCCCTTGCTTCGAAATCGTGAAGTCTCACATCAGTTTAAGATCACCGATCTAAAAAAGATATGAATCGCCCTGATAAGAAATCTATCAAGAGAATGTTGTCCATCATTCTTGAGCCGTTTACAGGTGGCGACCTGAGATGAAATTTGTTGAACGGTTTTCCGGGAACCAATTCGACTCGACGTTCATCTGACGTCTTTCCAAATCATTTGGTACCTTTATTATAACAAACATTTTAGTTTATGCAACATTTATTTAATGAATATTCAGTATTTTCTATATAAAAAGACAGACGGCTCGGTACTATGTACTCCGAGCTATCCGTCTTTTTTGTTTACGATCCATTCATGTGGTTGGAAACATAGGAAATAAATTCTGAGTTTTTCGGACTTTTTTGTTGTTCAATCCGACCAGTGAACAAGTTGTGTTCACTCATGCCTTCTTTCCACGCTGACTTAATCGCGTGACGCATCGCCCGTTCGACACGTGAAGAGGTTGTCTGATGTTTTTTTGCAATCATCGGATATAACTCTTTTGTGATCAGACCTAATAAATCTTCCCGTTCCAACACCATCAAGACCGCATCTTTTAAATACGTAAACCCTTTGATATGCGGAGCGATTCCGATTTCCCGTAATGTCGTTCCGACCTTTGTTTCGACCGGCTCCACTTGATTCGTCTGCACTCCATGAACGACAAGACGAATTTTATTAACGAGCTGATCAAGGCTGAACGGTTTTAATAAAAAGTAAGCAGCCCCGAGTGAAACAGCTTGTTGCGATACTTCATCTTTACCAAAAGCACTTAACATGATAACAGCCGGGCTGTTCTCATGATTCATCAAAGCCTCTAAAACTCCCAGTCCGTCAAGATGCGGCATGATGATGTCGAGCAACAAAACGTCTGTCTCGACGTGTTGCAATTTCTCAAGACAACTTTCGCCGTTATAAGCGACACATACTACTTCCATATCTTCCTGAAGAGATAGATGTTGGCGAATCAATTCGACCATTTCTCGGTTATCATCTGCAATCCCGACTCTAATCAATTGTTACACCCCATTTTTAAGCGACTCTTTCATACTCATTGCCTGCTCCATCAGCTCTGTTGCATGACGTAGTGTCAAATCTGTCATATGTGTTCCGGAGATCATCCGCCCGAGTTCATTGCCACGTTCCGAATCCGTCAAGACATTGACTTGTGTCGTCGTCCGGTCTGTTTCTTCGATTTTACGGATGTATAAATGTTGATCTGCAATTGATGCCACTTGCGGCAGATGCGTAATGCACAGCACCTGGCTGTCGATCGACAGACGGTAAATCTTTTCTGCCATCGCTTGCGCGACGCGTCCGGATACCCCTGTATCGACCTCATCAAAGATGATCGACGCCACACCGACCGAGCGGGAGAAAATCGATTTCAGCCCTAGCATAATCCGGGACAGTTCTCCACCTGATGCGACTTTCCCCAGTGATTTAAACGGTTCGCCAGCATTCGTCATAATATAAAATTCGACGAAATCAATTCCATTCCGGCGTAAGACCGGTGCTTTGCCGTCCTGTAAAAATCTAATTTCGAACCGGGCTTTTTCCATGTACAGCTGACGCAGTTCTTGATGGATTGCTTCTCCTAACAGATGCGCCGCTTTGCGCCGAACCTGAGACAACTCTCCACCGATATCAAACAGTTCGCTTTCGAGCTGTTCGACTTCCAATTTCAACTTTTCAATCCGCTCGTCCCGGTTTGTCATCGTATCCAACTCAACACCGATTTTTTCCCCGTACGCAATGACTTCTTCAATCGTCGCTCCGTATTTTCGTTTCAACTGCTGGAAAACGGATAACCGCAGTTCAATCTCATCCAGCCGGTTCGAATCGAACTCCAGCGTCTCGAGTTGATCACGAATCGCATAGCCAACTTCTTCGAGCACATAAAAAGCGTTGGCCAGTGTGTCACTTTGTCCGGAAAACTCCTCATCGATGCTGGATGCCTGCTGTAACTCGCGCATCGCGTCTCCGACCGAATCAATTCCCCGTCGTTCGTCATGTAACGCGTCATAAGCAGCACTCAGCGAAGCATGCAGTTTTTCAAAGTTTGCCAATCGATTTCGTTCGCTCAATAAATCTTCTTCTTCGCCTTTTCGGAGTTTGGCACTATCAATCTCTTCCGTTTGGAATGATAGCAGATCGATTCGTTGTGCCAGCTCCTGCTCACTTTGTGCCAGCGCCTGCAAAGCGTCCCGTTTTTCTTCATACAGTTGGAAACGGGTTTGATACCGTGTGAGAATCGGCGTAATGGTTTCTTGACCAAAATCATCTAAAATCGTCTGATGATACGTGCTCTCCATTAGATGCTGATGTTCGTGCTGACCGTGTAAATCCACCAATGCACGCCCGAATTCGCGTAGAATCGTCAAGGTGACGAGCTTGTGATTGACCCGGCAGACACTTTTTCCAGAAGCGAACAAGTCACGACGCAGAATGATCATCCCGTCTTCCATATCAATCCCGTATTCTTCCGCCAACGTATACGCCATGTGACCGTCTTCAATCATGAACAGCCCTTCCAGCTCGGCTTTATCTTCCCCGTACCGAACGAACTCTGCCGATCCACGGCCTCCAATCAACAGTCCGATGGCATCGAGGACAATCGATTTCCCGGCCCCGGTTTCTCCGGTCAGGACAGTCATTCCTTTTTTGAAGTCGATTTGTAATTGATCAATGATTGCAAATTGTTTTATTGATAATTCAGCTAACATCGTGTCAACTCCTTAAAGCATCCCTAAGATACGTTCCTTCACTTCTTCCGCTGTCTCTTCACTTCGTGCAATCATCAGTATCGTATCATCCCCGCAGACCGTTCCGAGAAGTTCTGTCCAACTCAAATGATCGAGCAGTACGCCTAGTGCGTTTGCATTTCCCGGCAGCACATGCATGACGATCAAATTTTGAGCGGAATCAATCGAGATAAAGCTGTCCCCGAGCAAGCGACGTAGCTTCCCTAGTGGATTAAAACGCTGATCAGCCGGCAGGCTGTATTTATAACGACCGTCGTTGAGCGGCACTTTGACAAGGTGGAGTTCCTTGATGTCGCGCGAAACAGTCGCTTGCGTAACTTTATATCCTGCATTTCGAAGTTCTTCCACCAATTCATCCTGTGTCTCGATTTCCGACTGCGTAATGATTTCCCGAATCTTGATTAACCGTTGCCCCTTTGTCATCCTTGCACCTCACAGTTTTTCTTCACTGATACTATTGTAATCCAATAATTCGATAAAAGTCCATGCCTGCCCTGTTATTCAGCCAAAATCAAAAGCAGACTTCATCTGACGACGAAGTCTGCTTTCCCGTTATAAGGCCGCATGGGCCAATCGGACTGTTTCGAGCGGATCGACTGTTTCATCCATTCCTGCCGCCTTGAGTTGGGCATGAAGCAGAAACTCGATGTTGCCTTCTCCGCCGGTAATCGGTGAAAAATCAAGCTGCTTTACAT
The DNA here is from genome assembly GCA_902363455.1 of Caryophanales bacterium. GTDB lineage: Bacteria > Bacillota > Bacilli > Exiguobacteriales > Exiguobacteriaceae > Exiguobacterium_A. Next base: position 59,716 of record CABJAC010000003.1, read on the forward strand.
AAAATCCTTCGCGGACGAAGAAATCGACCATTTCCTTTAAAACCCGCTCATGAATCCGTTCATCGCGGACGATCCCTTTTTTCCCGACATCATCCCGTCCTGCCTCAAACTGCGGTTTGACAAGAGCAATGACATCACCATCCGGTTGTAAAATCGCCTTCAATGGCGGCAAAATCAACTTTAGGGAAATAAAAGAGACATCAATCGTCGCGAAGCTTGGAGCGACTGGAAACATATCTGGTGTCGCATGACGAAAATTCGTTTTCTCCATCGCTGTCACTCGATCATCCGAACGTAATTTCCAATCCAGTTGGTTCGAACCGACATCAAGAGCATACATATGAGCGGCACCGTTTTGAAGCGCACAGTCCGTAAATCCACCGGTTGAAGATCCGATGTCGAGCCCCGTCCGTTCAGATACATTGATGTCAAAGATATCAAGCGCCTTCTCCATCTTGAATCCGCCGCGCCCGACATATGGCATGACTTGACCTTTGACCGTCAAATCAATATCAGACTTTACTTTTTCTCCGGCTTTTTCCAACCGTTCCGTTCCGCTGAATACAAGACCTGCCATGATAGTTCGTTTTGCTTTTTCACGTGTTTCACATAAACCACGCTCGACGAGTAAGACGTCGAGGCGGATTTTTTTTACAGTTTCCATCAATCGTTACACACTCTGTTTCTTTCCTTGATTGACAAACGAACGGACTTCTTCCGCAATTTGTCCAGGTAATAATCCGATTTCTTCTAACAATTCATTGACACCGCCGTGTTCGATATACCAATCCGGAATACCAAACCGTTTGACACGCGGGAACGCTTCCTGTTCGTTGGCATGTTCAAGAACTGCGGAACCAAATCCACCTTTCAGGACAGCCTCTTCGAGTGTCACGAGCGGAATCCCTTCTGCATATAACGCATCCAACATTTTTTCATCCAGCGGTTTGATCGTCCGGGCGTTAATGACACGTACCGATAGATCGCCTTCAAGAAGTTCTGCGATTTTCAATGCATCTTGCACTTGCGGACCAAACGCCATGATGGCGACATCGGTTCCTTCGCGTTCCACTTCCCATGTATCCAGTGAGATCTCATGGAGTGTTTCGTCCATCGTGACACCGATTCCTTCACCACGCGGGAAACGTACGGCAATCGGACCTTCGTATTTGACAGCGGAATACAGTAAATGCTGCAATTCATTTTCATCCTTCGCCATGACGATGCGAATGTTTGGTACGTGACGCATGAAGGCAATATCAAAGACACCTTGGTGTGTCTCGCCGTCAGCACCAACAAGTCCTGAACGGTCGATTGTGAAGGTCACGTCAAGATTTTGACGGGCCACATCGTGGACCAATTGATCATAGGCGCGTTGGAAGAACGTTGAATAAATCGACACGACCGGCTTCATGCCTTGCGTGGCTTGCCCGGCAGCAAACGTGACTGCATGTTGTTCCGCAATCCCGACATCAAACATTCGGTCGGGGAATTCTTTTTCGAAACAATCGAGTTTCGATCCGACGCTCATCGCCGGTGTGATCAATGTCAGCTTTTCATCCTCACGTGCCATCTTTGTCAGCGTATCTGCTACCGTGAACGAATAGCTTGGTGCTTTCGATTTTCCTTTGATGACTTCTCCGGACTCGATCTTATACGGTCCAAGACCATGCCACGTGCCGACTCCGTCGTACTCGGCAGGACGGTATCCTTTTCCTTTTTTCGTGATGACATGAAGCAGGACAGGTCCTTCTTCTTTTTTGACGTAGTTCAACTGTTCAATCAAATCATTTAAATCATGACCGTCGACCGGTCCGTAATAGTTGAAACCAAGCTCTTCAAAGAACATCCCAGGAACAAGCGCCCCTTTAACAGCTTCTTTGATTTTTTCTCCACCTTTTTCAAGTTTTCCGCCAATCAACGGAATTTTTTTGATTAAAGTTTCAAGTTCATCCTGCGCATAACGAACTTTCCGCGAAGAACGAATGCGTCCTAGCATTTGGTGCATGGCTCCAACATTCGGTGCAATCGACATCTCGTTGTCGTTTAGGATCACGATGACGTTTTGTTGTTCCGCTCCGATATGATTCAAAGCTTCAAGCGCCATTCCTCCTGTCAAAGCCCCATCACCGATGATGGCAATCGCCCGATCATCGTTCCCTTTTAATTCATTGGAAACGGCAATCCCCATTGCAGCTGAGAGCGATGTTGAACTGTGACCAGTTTCCCAGACATCATGGATACTTTCATTACGTTTCGGGAAACCACATAGTCCTTTATGTTGACGCAATGTATCAAATTGTCCTGCACGTCCGGTCAAGATTTTATGCACATACGCTTGATGCCCGACATCCCAAACGAATTTGTCGTTTGGACTATCAAATTCCCGATGCAGCGCTAACGTCAGTTCAACGACACCCAGGTTAGGTGCCAAATGTCCACCCGTAGTTGCTAACTCTTCAATCAAAAAGCGTCGAATATCGCCCGCAAATACTTCTAATTCCGAGACTGACATGCGCTTTAAAAATGACGGATCCTGTATTTCTGTCAACTTCATACCTTACCGCCTCTTTCCCTTACATTCTTATATGGTTTGTACCCTACATTGTACTAGAACAATCTTTCGAACGCTACATTACCGGCACATAAAAAAAAGACGGCGCATGGCGCCGTCCATCTTAATGGTCGCGCTTGACGACAAAGTCGAGTAGTTCCTTAAGCGGCGTTGCTTCAACGGAAAGAGCTTCAATCGCTTCATTCGCCGCCGCCACTTGTGCTGCAAGCGCCCGCTTTGCACCATCGAGACCAAGTAACTTCGGATAAGTCGCTTTATCGTTTCCTTCATCGCTCCCGACAGGCTTTCCGATTTTTTCTGCATCTCCGGTCACATCGAGGATGTCATCTTGAATTTGGAACGCAATCCCGAGATGACGTCCATATCGTTTCAAATGGGTAATATCCGTGTCCGTGACTTGTGCCAAAATCCCGCCTGCTTCCACTGCGAAGATTAACAATGCGCCTGTTTTCCGGCGATGGATCGACTCTAATTCCTGAGCATCATTAATGCCACCGCGTTCGCCGAGCATATCGTCGAGTTGTCCGCCCACCATTCCAGCAGCACCTGCTGCTGTTGCCAGGCGTTCAACGAGCTTCACTTTGACTTCTGCCGATGCCTGCGTTTCTAGTAAACATGTAAAAGCGTTTGTCAGCAAGGCATCGCCTGCAAGAATCGCCGTTGCTTCGTCAAACTGGATGTGATTGGTTGGTCGACCACGTCGCATATCATCATCATCCATCGCTGGTAAGTCATCGTGGATCAGCGAGTATGTATGAATCATCTCAAGTGCTGCGGCTGTCGCATCCCCGTTTTTTCGATCTATTCCGTATGCGTCAAGAACGGCATAAATCAAAGCCGGACGAACACGTTTCCCGCCGGCATCAAGCGAATAGCGCATCGCTTCCCGTAAACGATCCGGTGCTTCGAGACGGTTCATAAAGGTTTCCAGTGCTTGTTCGACTTGCGTTTTCCACTCTGTTAAGACAATCATTGTGATCCCCCTTTTTCTCGTAACGTGCCATCTTGCTCTAATATTTGATCGAGTCGTTGTTCGGCTGTCGACAACTTTCCTTGGCAGAATGCAGTCAATTTTACACCTTCCTCGTATAACTTCATCGCTTGTTCCAACGGTGCTTCGCCTTCCTCAAGCAATTCGACGATTTCTTCCAGCCGCTCTAATGCTGATTCAAAGGATTGTTCCGTTTCCATCTTCTTCATCCTCTCGTTTCGCTAGGATACTTCCGTCATGAAACTGAATTCGGAAGGTCTGATCTGATAATTCAGCCACAGAACGAACCAGTTGTCCATCCTGCTCGACATATGTATATCCCCGAAGCAATACTTGCGTCGGACTGACCGAGTCGAGACGGGCAATCATTTGATGAAGCCGTTCCTGTTTCGAATGCACCACGCTGTGAATCCGTTCGAGCTGCTTGCGTGTACGAAGTACCTGGCGTGTTTGTTCAGCCAAGCGTTCATGCATCGTTATCCGCAACAAACGTTTTGTCCCCTCGGTCACTGCCTGTCGTTTAGTCTGAAGATTTTGTTTGCTGACCCGGCTCAACTGCATCTCTGCACGATCTAGCCGTTCTTGTTTTAAACCTAACAGGACGCGGGGGGATTTCAAACCGTAACTTGTCGCCAGACGGTGGACCTGTTCTTTTTGCTCCCTGATGTACTGAGCATAGTTCCGCGTCAGGCGGCGATTCAGTTCATGAACACGCTTCTCAAGTTCTGCTGCTTCCGGCGTCACGAGTTCTGCCGCAGCTGTGGGAGTCGCCGCCCGGACATCCGCAACAAAATCAGCAATCGTAAAGTCCGTTTCATGACCGACGGCGGAAACAATCGGAATCCGGGATTGATAAATGGCCGTTACGACCGGCATTTCGTTAAACGCCCACAATTCTTCAATCGATCCGCCGCCACGCCCGATAATCATGACATCACATGCTTGATGTTCATTCATTGCTTCGATGGCACGAACGATTTGGGGCGCTGCCTCTTTCCCTTGAACCAATACAGGGGCAAAGACGATGGCAGCCTGTGGATAGCGCCGTCGTAAAGTCGTCGCGATATCGTGCAGGGCAGCTCCCTTTGGAGACGTCACGATTCCGATTTTTCGGGGAAACGTTGGTAACGCCTGTTTCCGTTCGGCGTCAAACCATCCCTTTTCCTCCACCGCTTCTTTTAATTGTACGTAAGCCTCATACAGCGCACCGACTCCGTCTTCCACCATCCGTTCGACATACAGTTGCATTTCACCGGATGCGACATAGACTGAAAGACGAGCCGTGATAACGACACGTGCTCCATCACGGATATCTGTTTTGACACGTCCCGCATCCCGGGAAAACATGACCGCTTTCATCCGCGATTGTTCGTCCTTCAACGTAAAATACAGGTGACCGGAAGAGTGTCGTTTAAAGTTCGACACTTCTCCCACCACCTGAACTTGTTGGAGCAACGAGTCGTTCTCGAGTTCCCGTTTGACGTAATGGACGAGTTCGGAAACTTGGAGCGGATTCGTCATTTCGCCGCCTCAATCGTATTGTGAAGCAACATCGTGATCGTCATCGGTCCGACCCCACCAGGAACTGGTGTAATCATCGAAGCGACTTCTTTCACAGCTTTAAACTCGACATCTCCGACCAACTTCCCGTCTACCCGGTTGACACCGACATCAATGACGACCGCATCCGGCTTGACCATATCGGCCGTAATCAGCTTTGGTACACCGACAGCGACAATCAGAATGTCCGCCAGACGGGTCATTGCACCCAGATCAGCAGTCTTCGAGTGACAATACGTCACCGTCGCTGATTCATTCAAAAACAGCATGCCGACCGGCTTACCGACGATTTGGCTTCGACCGACGACAACGACATGGCGACCGGCAATCGGTACATTCATCTCCTTGACAAGATGGAGAATTCCGTTTGGTGTACACGGCAAAAAGGTCGGTTCCCCAATCATCATTTTCCCGACGGAAACCGGGTGGAATCCATCAACATCTTTTTCCGGTGAGATGGCGAAAATGACCTTACTCTCATCAATATGCTTTGGCAAAGGTAATTGAACAAGAATACCGTGTATACTCGCATCAGCATTTAGACGGTCGATCAAGTGAAGCAACTCCGATTCCTTCGTCTCTTCCGGTAGTCGAATCAAGTCAGAATCCATCCCAATCTCTTGTGCCGCTTTTTCTTTCCCGCGGACATACGATTGACTCGCTGGATCTTCACCGATTAAGATGACGGTCAGTTTCGGTTGAATACGTTGTTCTTTCAGACGTGCGACTTCTTCTTTCAGTTTCAAACGATACGATTGTGCCACTTGTTTCCCATCGATTACGACTGCCATGATTTTGTCCACTCCCCCAAAAATATTCACTTCACTCTTTGCCTGATCACATTTCTCTCTTTAAAGTCAGTTGCTTTGCGGATTTTCTTTCAAACCGTTTTGTTCAACCTCTTGTGCCACTTTTCCTAATACACCATTGACGATTTTTGTTGCTTCTTCATCGGCAAAAGCTTTCGTTAATTCAATCGCTTCGTTGATCGTTACCCGGACTGGAATTTTAGCTTCAAACAACAGTTCATACACAGCGAGACGAAGAATCGTCCGTTCGATGTTTCCGAGACGTTCAAATGACCAGTTAACGAGCGCGGCACGTAACTTTTGATCGATTTCCGGTTTGTTTGCTTCGACACCTTCAACCAATCGTGTTACGAATGCGTCATATTCTTTACCTTCTACTGCGAATTCAATGGCTTCTTGTGCAGACAGATCCGAGAGTTCCATTTGGAACAAAGACTGTACTGCCAGTTCGCGTGCCATATGTCTTTTCATCATGATTTTACGTGCTCCTTTTTTTATCGTTCTCAATCAATTAGTTTAGCACATTCTTTTTTTAAAAAACATAGAGAACGCCAAAAAGACGGGAGTTAATACAATCTTCTCCCGTCTACGATCACTTCACGATTTCTGCTTTTAACTCGCGTTCCGTAAACTTCGTTGTGAAGGTTCCACGGCGAAATACAGGATGAGCCAAGACTTTTTGATGGAACGGAATCGTCGTTTTAACCCCTTCAATCCAAAACTCGGATAGTGCCCGTTCCATCTTCGCACATGCTTCTTCCCGCGTTTCGGCGTGCACGATCAATTTCGCGACCATCGAATCATAATACGGAGGAATCATGTAACCGGGATAAACCGCACTGTCGATTCGAACTCCCATACCGCCCGGAGCCACGTACTGGGTCACTCGTCCGGCGTGCGGACGGAAGTCATGATCCGGATCTTCCGCATTGATCCGGCATTCAATCGAGTGGCCATGGAATTGGATGTCTTTTTGACGAACCGCTAACGGATGATCAAGCGCCACTTGAAGTTGCGCCTGAACGAGATCAAAACCTGTGATCATCTCTGTCACCGGGTGCTCCACCTGAATCCGGGTATTCATTTCCATGAAGAAAAATTCGTTTGTCTCTTCAACAAAGATAAACTCGATTGTTCCTGCTCCTGTATAATCGATGGCTTTTGCCGCCTTGACGGCCGCTTCCCCCATCTTCAAGCGCGTTTCCGGACTGACGGCAGGAGACGGCGCTTCCTCGATCAATTTTTGCATCCGCCGTTGGACGGTACAATCCCGTTCCCCAAGGTGAATGACATTGCCATGACGGTCAGCGAGCACTTGCACTTCGACATGACGGAATTCTTCGATGAAACGTTCAAGATAGACATCACTGTTTCCAAACGCTTGTTTCGCTTCACGGCGTGTTTCATCCAGTCCTACAATCAGTTCTTCTTGTGAACGAGCCACTCGAATCCCTCGACCGCCGCCACCGGCAGTTGCTTTGATGATGACCGGATAGCCGATTTCATCTGCCAACTGTAACGCTTCCTCATCCGTAACCGTCCCGTCCGAACCAGGTACGACCGGTACACCACAGGCAATCATCGTTTGTTTCGCAACATCTTTAATCCCCATCTGTCGGATGGCAGCTGATGTCGGTCCGACGAATTTAATCCCACATGCTTCACACATCTCGGCAAAATCGACATTTTCGGCTAAAAAACCATACCCCGGATGAATCATCGTGACTTTCCGATTGGTCGCAACAGCCAGTATATTCGTAACATTCAAGTAAGAGGCAGTCGAACTGACATCTCCAATACAATATGCTTCATCTGCTAAACGGACGTGCAAGGCATCCCGATCCGCTGTCGAATAAACAGCAACCGTCTGGATTCCAAGTTCTTTCGCAGCCCGAATAATCCGGACCGCAATCTCGCCTCGGTTTGCTATTAAAAGTTTTTCCATTGCCATCACCCCGCTTACGGACGAATCCGGAAGAGAGGTTGTCCGAATTCAACAAGGTCTCCGTCTGCGACGAGAATCTCGACGACCATTCCGGCTACTTCCGAGTTTAGATTGTTAAATAATTTCATTGCTTCAAGAACACAAACGACTTGACCGACTTCGATCTGATCGCCGACTTTGACGAAAGACGGTTTATCCGGGTTCGGACGGGAATAAAACGTCCCAACCATCAACGCATTAATCGTTACTGTGTCTGCCTCAGAAGCCTGCTCTTCAGGTGCTGCTTCCGCGACCGGTGCGGCGGCAGGTTGAGCCGGAGCCGCGATTGGTGCCGGCGGTTGATGCGAAACGACGATGCTATCATTTTGTTTTTTTAATTTTAACTTATACGTATCGGTTTCAAGAGAAAGTTCATTGACGCTCGACTGATCTAACATTTCGAGTACTTGCTTTAACTGATCAATTTTCATTTATCATTCATCCCCTATCTCAACATTCACCTGTAACATTATACTTTAATATTATACCAGGTGCTAATGCCTACTCAAATATTAATATTAACTGGTCATACCAAAGGACGCAAGTCGAGGCAAAATGAAAAAAAAACGCCCGTTGATTCAATCCGAAGATGAACGGGCGTTGTTTGAGCTGAATTATCCGTTGTAACGCCCTGTAAAATCACCAGTACGTGTATCAACTGTTACTTTTTCTCCTGCTTCGATGAAGAGTGGTACATGAATGATATGTCCTGTCTCAACCGTTGCATTTTTCTTAACGTTCGAAGCCGTATCGCCTTTGACGCCCGGTTCTGCTTCAACAATCGTCATGACGATCGTATTTGGCAACTCGATTCCGAGGATTTCACCATTGTAGACAGCGATTTGAACTTCCATGTTTTCAAGAAGGAACGGGAGCGCCGCTTCGACTTGTGCTGTCGTTAATTCCAGTTGCTCATATGACTCTGTATCCATGAAGACGTATGTTTCGCCCATTGGATAGAGGTATTGCATCTTGTTACGCTCGATGTGGGCACGCTCGACACGTTCCCCGCCGCGGAACGTCATCTCTTGGATGCTTCCGTTACGGATGTTACGCATTTTCGTACGGACGAATGCCGCACCTTTACCCGGTTTAACGTGTTGGAATTCAAGAACCTGCCAAATCATTCCGTCTGATGTTTTAATTGTAAGCCCTGTTTTTAAATCGTTTACTGATACCATATAAAGTTCCTCCTAAATGTTGATCTTACCTTGTTTACAATGTAATGAGTTCTTTTGGTGAAGACGAAAGAATTTCACGACCTGATTCAGTGATCAAGACGTCATCCTCAATCCGACATCCTCCGACTTGTGGTACATAAATGCCCGGTTCAACCGTAACAATCATACCCGGTTGGAGTTTCGTTTCGGAACGGAACGATAATCCTGGTCCTTCATGTACCTCTAAGCCAATTCCGTGACCCGTTGAATGACCGAAATATTCCCCATATCCTGCATCCTTAATGATGTCACGCGTCAAAGCATCCGCTTCGATTCCGGTAATGCCCGGACGCAATCCGTCAACACCCGCAAGTTGCGCTTTGAGGACCGTATCGTAAATCGTCTGTAACTCTGGACTGATCGGTCCGATCGCAACAGTACGTGTGATATCCGAGACGTATCCATTCAGAAGCGCACCAAAATCAAGCGTCACGAGTTCACCTGACTGAATCACTTTCGAACTGGCGACACCGTGTGGTAACGCCGAACGATAACCGGATGCAACAATCGTATCGAACGAAGAAGATGTTGCGCCCTGTTTACGCATGAAGAATTCGAGTTCGTTTGAAACTTCAAGTTCTGTTCGCCCGGCTTGAATATACGTCAAGATGTGGTGGAACGTCGCATCTGCTAAATCCACCGCTTCCTTAATCATCTTAATCTCTGATGAATCCTTAATCAAGCGTAGGTTTTCAACGATTCCTGTCGTCGGAACCAATTCCACAGAGGATGCCTGATCGAATGCCTCGAACGAGCCGAGTGTCATGGCATCTTTTTCGACACCCACTGCACGCACACGGGCTCCAACCATCAACTCACCCATCGTTTCAGGAATCGACCGTTCAATCTGAACGATTTCCATTCCCTTCACTTGGTCAGCTGCTTGTTCCGTGTAACGGAAATCCGTCACGAAATAGGCCTGTTCTACCGTCACGAGACATGCGCCGCTTGATCCGGTGAATCCAGAAATATAGCGGATGTTTTCTGCCTTTGTGACGAGAAGACCTGGTAAATCCCGTTCTTTAAGAGCCGTTTGAAGTGCTTCGATACGATGTTTCATGTCTGTTTTCCCCCTTTTATTATGTAGACGGTTGAATCAATGCCTCAATCGCAAGCAGATACCCCATCATCCCTAAGCCGCTGATGACACCTCGGCAAACCGGCGCAAGCACCGAATGATGCCGAAATACTTCACGTGCATGAACGTTTGATAGATGAACTTCGATTGTCGGTACGTTAATTGCTGCAATCGCATCGCGCAACGCAATGCTTGTATGCGTGTAAGCCGCTGCATTTAAAACAATTCCGTCATATCCGCGTGCTCCATGTAGATAATCAATCAGTTCTCCCTCATGATTCGATTGGGCGAACTGAAAATCAATATTTTCAAAACGATTTTTTATCAGACGTTCCAAATCCGATAAAGTTTGCATCCCATATGTATCCGGTTCGCGTGTTCCAAGCAAATTCAAGTTCGGCCCATTCAAGACGAATATCCGCATTTCATCACCTCCAGATTGTCCCCGTTATTGTATCATAAGTCGTTTTCCGTCTCCTAAATTTTCGACCGTCATCGACAGCTGAGCATAGTGTTTTTTTCATAAATCAAGTAAAATGACGGTACACGATATTTTAATTCAAGATGGGATGCGTTGTTTTATGAAAACTGCTCAAGCGCCCGTCGGTGGACAAGCCATCGTCGAGGGTGTCATGTTCCAAAATGCCACACATGCCGTCTCAGCCATTCGTCGAAATGACGACACGATTGAAACATTCGAACAAAAAAAGCCGATTCGACCGCGGATTGCTGTCGGTAAAAAAATCCCTCTGATCCGTGGATTGTTCGCATTAGTCGAGTCTTCAGCAAACGGAGCGAGCCATATGAATTTTGCCAGCGACCGGTACGGTGTTGTTCCGGGTGAAGAGGAACCGGAAGAAGCTCCGCAAGGACAACTGACAAAGTGGCTTGGTGTAGCTGTTCTGGGTGTCTTGTCGTTCTTTTTTGGGAAACTGTTGTTTACATTGCTCCCGGCTTTTTTAGCATCACTTTTCAGCTCTTTCCCGGCATTATCCGGACATTTGATTCAAAACGTACTGGAAGCTTTAATTAAATTGACCCTGCTGTTCAGTTATCTCTATCTGATTTCATTGACTCCGCTTGTCAAACGATTGTTTCAATATCACGGCGCAGAGCATAAAGTCATCAATTGTGTAGAGAGCGGGAAAACCTTGACGGTCGAAAACGTCCGTACCAGCAGTCGCCTGCATTATCGTTGCGGTTCAAGTTTCTTGATTTTTACCGTCATCGTCGGCTTTTTTGTTTATTTGATCGTCCCGACTGACCCACTTTGGTTGCGTCTCGTGTGTCGAATCGCTTTGTTGCCGGTCGTAATCGGTTTATCTTTTGAAGTTTTACAATTAACGAATAAAGCACAAAATATTAAAGGTTTACGTGTCATCGCCTTGCCTGGCCTGTGGTTACAGTACTTGACGACAAAGGAACCGGATGATTCTCAAATCGAGGTCGCGATTTATGCGTTTGAAGCACTCGAAAAACAGGAACATAACTTACATGAGAATGCACTTGGTTAATTGATAACAGGGGTGATAATATGATCAGACAACGGATTGGCTCTACATTCGCACTTGTCGTGTTGTTGTTTGCGTTCGTCGGCTTTGGATATACACTGGCAAATGATCCCGGTAAACTCTTTTCTCAACTTCTGTTTTTTGCAATCACAGCCGGAATTATCTTCCTGCTGTTTAAATTCTTGACACGAAATAGTGGTGCTTCGAGCGGAGCAAACTCCCAGTACCGAAAATCTGTCGCCCAGTCCAAAAAAATGTACGCCAAACGGGATCAACCGTCTCGACGTACAGAGTTTAAGAAGAAACCTGTCAAATCAACAAAAACACCCTCTTCCAATAAAGTCCGTCCATTGCGTGATCGTTCAAAAGCTCCACATTTAACGGTCATTGAAGGAAAAAAAGGGAAAAAGAAAAAACGGGCTTTTTAAACAGATAGCAACAGCCGCTCTTCCTTTTCGGAAGAGCGGCTGTTTGTTTAATCGGTTTCGACCCATCCGATATACGGTAAGTTACGATATTCTTCCGCACAGTCGATACCATAGCCGACTACAAAATAATCGGGAATTTCAAATCCGACATAGTCAGCTGTCAACGGTACTTCACGTCGCGCCGGCTTATCAAGTAAAGTACAAATCTTTAAGACACCCGGTTTATGCAACTTCATATGTTCGCATAAAAAACTTAACGTATGTCCGGTATCAATAATGTCCTCAACGACGACAACATATTTTCCTTCTACATCCAAATCCAAATCTTTTTTCAGCTGGACACGTCCTGATGAAACGGTTTTTGCACCATAAGAGGAACAAGCGACCGTATCGATTTGAACGCTCCCTTTGATTTCACGCATCAAATCAGCAGCAAAGACCATCGATCCTTTTAAGACGACAACCAATACAATCTGACGTCCATCTGCATCTCGTTCGATTTCTGCCGCAAGTTCTTGGACTTTTCCAGCAAGTTCCGATTCCGTGACCAACTTTTCTTTAATGACGATTTCCATAATCGGGTGGAACCCACCCGTCACCCCCTTCGATGATTTCACGGTCAGTATAGCATACCCACAACCAAATGACGTACTATATCAAACGGAAAATAATAATTGTTCGGTTTTAGATTACATTTCAATAAAAAAACAAGTACACTCACTCTTCAGGGTGTACTTGTTGATATTTTCGAAATTCTTTTTGTAATTCGGGACGATCGGCAAAAAACTGAATCATCCCATTGATTTTATCCAATGCTTCGATGCTGATGTGGTGTTCAATACCTTCGACGTCTTTATAGATTAAAGATTCGTCCACTCCGATAAGTCGTAAAAAATCTTCTAACAGCGCATGACGTTCAACAAGACGTTTGCCAATTTTACGTCCTTTTGCCGTCAACATCAGACCCCGGTATTTTTCGTAAACCAAATATTCTTCCCGGTCTAATTTTTGAACCATCTTCGTCACGGACGATGGGTGAACCCCAAGTAGTTCCGCTATATCAGAGACACGGGCATATCCTTTTTCTTCGATCAACATATAAATTTGTTCCAAATAATCTTCCATGCTCGGAGTCGGCACGACATCACCTTCCAATCCATCTCTTTAGCGCTTCCAGTTCCATTCATCACTCCGGTATTTCTCTGCTAATCGTTCGATTTCCTGCCATTGCTGTTCCGTGAACTTGAGTGGCGTAAACGTTAACTGAAGGGCGTCTTCGAATCCTTTCAAAAAAGCGACACGGACTTCTTCAAATGAAACAGACCGTCCTGCCAATTCATTTAAGGCAACCGCCTTGCCGGCAAAACGTGCTTTCATCCGTTCACGAATCGACTCATCTTCATAGATGAAGCAGTCAAACAGTTCACCTTCATCCACTGAGAGCGGAACCGAACCGTGTTGTAAGACGACACCTTGGTGCCGGACTTGCGCACTTCCAGCCACTTTTCGTTTTCCGACCGCAAGTTCATAATACGACGCCGCGTCAAAGCACACTGCCGATTTAGGTTTACGTAATTCTTCTTTTTCTTCTTCTGTCATCGGCACTGAAAATTCAACGGGAATTCCTAAATGATGATATCCTTTTCGAATTCCTTCTGTCAGCATCCGGTAACTTTCAATGACGGTTTTTGGTACCCCTTCCATCTGTTCGGGTAGAATAACACTGTACGTTAATTCATCTGCGTGTAAAACAGCCCGTCCCCCGGTCATCCGCCGAACAATCGGAATACCTAATTCTTCGATTCGCTTCCGGTCAATATCTTTTACAGCCCGCTGAAAATGACCTACACTCAATCCTCTCGGTTCCCATGAGTAAAAGCGAAGTGTTGGTGCTACTTCGCCACGGCCAACAAAATGAATCAAAGCTTCATCAATCGCCATGTTCAATGCCGGTTCCATTCCTTCAGTCGTCAACACTTGCCATTCCCTGATCAAGCGAACACCCCCAAAACGTTTCCGTATTAGTGTATCAGACCCATTCTATCCAGTGCAACGACGAGTCGATTGCCGAAATCGATTTCGTTTACTATAATGATAAGGATGTTATATGAACGAAGGGGTTGGAAGTTCGATATGGAAATCAGTACAATTATCACGATCGTCTTATGGGTAGCCTTGATTGCTTACATCGCATGGCGTTTTATGCCTGTCAAAGGTATCACCAAACTGTCACAAGAAGAATTTCGGGCCAATTACCGGAAAGCACAGATCGTGGACGTCCGCGAAACGCAAGAATTCAAAGGTGGTCACATCATCGGTGCTCGTAATATTCCGGTCAGCCAAATGAAAATGCGTTCAAAAGAATTGCGTAAAGATATGCCGATCTACTTGTACTGCCAAGGCAACATGCGTTCATCGCAAGCTGCCAAAGTCTTAAAAAAAGCCGGCTACACAAACTTATATCAACTTAAAGGCGGATTTAAGCAGTGGACGGGAAAAGTCAAACGCAGCTGATTCGAACCACATGAAAAACCCCATTCTTCGTCATTACGACGAGAATGGGGTTTTGATTATACATGGACTTCTTGTTTCGGTTGATAGCGTAAAATCGGTTTCCGTGCAGCCAACGTTTCGTCCATTCGTTTGACGACCGTCGTATGCGGCGCATTCAAGACGACATCTGGTGTCTCTTCGACTTCTTTGGCAATTTGAAGCATGGCATCGCAAAATGCATCCAATGTTTCCTTCGATTCCGTTTCTGTCGGTTCAATCATGATACATTCTTCAACATTTAACGGGAAGTAGATGGTCGGTGGATGATACCCGAAATCAAGCAGACGTTTGGCGATATCGAGTGTCCGGACACCAAGCGCTTTTTGGCGACGACCGGATAAAACGAATTCATGTTTGCAGTACACATCGTACGGCGCATCGTATGCCCCTTTTAGACGTGCCAACATGTAATTAGCATTCAGCACAGCTTCTTTTGAAACACGGGCGAGTCCTGCGCCTCCCATCGTCCGGATGTAGCTGTATGCCCGGACGTTAATGCCGAAGTTTCCGTAAAACGGTTTAACGCGTCCGATTGATTCCGGACGGTCATAATCAAGTACGAATCCATTCGCTGTTTTCGCAACAATCGGTTTCGGCAGATACGGAATTAAATCTTGTTTGACACCGACTGGACCTGAACCGGGACCACCGCCACCGTGAGGACCCGTAAACGTCTTGTGGAGATTCAAGTGGACGACATCAAATCCCATGTCTCCCGGACGTGCAATCCCCATGATGGCGTTTGAGTTTGCACCGTCATAATACAATTTCCCACCGGCTTCATGAACTGCTTTCGCAATCTCCACGATATCCGATTCGAACAATCCGAGTGTGTTCGGGTTCGTCAACATCAACGCTGCCGTATCGTCCCCGACTTTACTCTTCAAATCTTCTAAATCAACGAGTCCGCGCTCATCCGACAAGACAGTGACGGTATCAAATCCTGCAACGGATGCCGATGCCGGATTTGTTCCGTGAGCCGAATCCGGTACAAGAACTTTTGTCCGTTTAAAGTCTCCTCGTGCATGATGGTATGCCTTGATCAACATCAAGCCTGTCCATTCCCCGTGAGCACCTGCTGCCGGTTGTAACGTCACTTCATCCATTCCGGTAATCACAGCGAGTTTTTCTTGTAAATCGTACATCAACCCGAGCGCACCTTGTACGCTCTCAACAGGCTGCAACGGGTGGATATGAGCAAAGCCTGGAAGGCGTGCCATATCTTCATTGATTTTCGGATTGTACTTCATCGTACATGAACCAAGCGGATAGAAGCCTGAGTCGACCCCGTGGTTTCGATTCGATAAGGCCGTATAGTGACGGACGAGATCCAGTTCCGATACTTCCGGCAATTCCACTTCTTCTTGACGGAGCAGGTTCGCCGGCAATAATTCTTCCGGTGCTGTTTCTTCCACAGTAGGAAGCGGTAAGCTGTAGGCAATCCGTCCCGCTTTTGAGATTTCAAAAATTAATGTCTGTTCACTCGTTTTATGCATGAGTCAGTCCCCCTAGCGCAGTCACGAATTGATCCAATTCTTCTTTTGTCCGTAATTCCGTCGCACATACCAGCATCTGATGGGTCCGGCTATCATCAAACGTACCGAGCGGCAAACCGCCGATAATTCCAGCTTTCAACAATTGTTTGCCGGCTTCCGTCGCGTCAATCGGCAGTTCAACGACAAATTCGTTGAAGCTTGGTCCGTCATCGACAATTCGGAAACCTGCTTGAATCAATGATTTTTTCAAAGCATAAGCTGTTTGGAGATTACGGGTCGCAAGCTCCCGGATTCCTCGTTTTCCAAGTGCACTCATCGCGATGGAAGCCGCTAACGCGTTTAATGCCTGATTCGAACAGATATTTGAGGTCGCTTTGTCACGGCGAATATGTTGTTCACGCGCCTGTAATGTCAAGACGAATCCACGTTTCCCCTCTTCATCTACCGTCTGACCGACAAGACGTCCCGGTATTTTACGCATCAGGGCTTTTGTCGTCGTAAAGTATCCACACGTCGGTCCACCGAAACTTTGTGGGATACCAAACGGTTGGCAGTCACCAATCGTAATGTCTGCTCCAAGCTTACCCGGTGCTTCTAACAAACCGAGTGCGAGCGGATTTGCCGAAACGATGAACAGACCGCCCTTCGCATGCGTCGCATCTGCTAACGCCTGCAAATCTTCGACGCGTCCGTAAAAGTTCGGGTACTGGACGATGACACAGGCAACGTCATCCAATGCTTCGAGTTGCGACATTGCCGTCTCACCATTTTCGAGTGGTAACGTCTCTACCTCAAGTCCCGGTCCGTTCGCATATGTCCGGACAACATCATGTGCTTCTGGGTGAACCCCATCCGACAAGACGATCGTTTTTTTCTTTTTATGGGCACAAGCAAGCATCGCTGCCTCAGCAAGTGCGGTAATTCCGTCATACATCGAAGAGTTGGCGACATCCATTCCTGTCAATTCACAAATCATCGTCTGATATTCAAAGATTGCCTGTAATTCTCCCTGTGAGATTTCAGGCTGGTACGGCGTGTAAGCCGTATAAAACTCAGACCGGAGTAACATATGGTTGACGACAGCAGGTGCATAATGATCATAAATACCTGCACCAAGGAATGACGGATACTGTTTCGTATTCATGTTTTGATCCGCGAGTTTCGACAACGTCCGGATTAAATCTGTTTCCGGCAACGGTACCCCTACCGCTTCCAATGTGCCTTGATCACGGACGCTCGCTGGAATATCTGCCAGCAAGTCTTCGATTGATTCAGCACCAATCGTCTGTAACATTTGTTGTTCATCTTCTTGCGTCATCGGTAAATAACGAAAATCCATCTTATATGTCCCCCTTATTTGTTCCGGCGATAGAATGGTGTATTAATCCGCTTGGCTGCTAATTTCTTCCCGCGCACTTCGATTTCAAACGACTCTTTCGTCGCATGTTCCGTTGGTACGAGTGCCAAAGCGATGGCTTTGCCGATCGTTGGTGGCAACGTCCCTGTCGTAACGAATCCAATCGGCGTCCCGTCCACAAGCACAGGTGCATCTTGACGGGCGATTCCTTTGTCCAATAGTTCAAGGCCAATCAACTGACGTTGTGGTCCTTCTTCTTTTTGTTTCAATAAGACCGCTGACCCGACAAATGATTTCACCTCCGGCTTGACGGCAAACTTCATGCCGGCCTCGATCGGTGAAATCGTTGATGACAGCTCGTGTCCGTATAAAGGTAGACACGCTTCAAACCGTAAAGTATCGCGGGCACCAAGCCCACACGGTACGACTCCTGCTTCTAGCAACGTGTTCCACACGATGACAGCATCTGGTGCCGCCATGTATAATTCAAAACCGTCTTCCCCCGTATAACCACTTCGTGATACCAACATCTCGACTCCAGCAAGTTCACCTTGCGCGAATCGGAAAAACTTGATTGCATCCAATTCAAGCGTTGTCATTTCTTGCAACAGTCTGACGGCTTCCGGACCTTGGACAGCGATCTGTCCATACGCATCCGATTGATTCTCAAGCGTCACATCTCCTGTCAGGTAATTGCGTAGGTGCGCTTCATCTTTTTCAATGTTCGATGCGTTGACGACAAGTAGATAGTCCTGTTCCGCCAAACGGTAAACGAGTAAATCGTCGACAGTTCCCCCGTCTTCTTGGCAAAGAACGTTGTATTGTGCTTGTCCAATCGCAATCTTCGAGATATCGTTCGATAAGGTTTGTTGTAAAAACGGTAACGCATCCGGACCGGAAACGAACAACTCTCCCATATGAGACACATCAAACATTCCGACCCGTTCCCGGACGGCTACGTGTTCTTCCTTGATTGATGAAAACAGAACCGGCATTTCAAACCCTGCAAAATCGACCATTTTCCCCGTTGGTGCAATCGCGTCGAACAATGGTGTTCTCTTCAATGTCGTCTGACTCATACTTTTCCCCCTAATTACGAACATTTTACTTCCTTTTCTCTTTATTGTTCAACTTTCAATTACATTCTACCAATTCAAAATTCTTTTTTCTAGGTTTATTCGGAAAATGAACAAAATGAAAGAGAGAAAGGACTAAGTCCCTTCTCTCCTATTGTTTCATATTCAGCCGATGAAAGCCATTTCAAAATGGTTTAATTCCAGCAGTTCGTTCCACTTCGGTTTTGAGGCGTTGACCTTCTGCAAAAAGTTGACGTCCGCCTTGCTCGACACGCTTCCCTTCTGCTACCACATGATCAATATTCCCCTTGATCTGATCAATCCGACTCGTCGTATGATCAATACCTGTTTGTAACGTCTGCTGACGAATTGAAAAACGCTCCATCAGTTGTTTTACAGTCACCACGTCTTTCGAAATTTTCTTTTTATAAAGACCGACACCGTAAATCGCCAATCCGATGATGGCCAAAACAACAATCCCCAAGTTGATCCAAATCATTTGTTCTCCTCCAATATCAGTTCGATTTCTTTCACCAGCTGACGAACAGACTTCGTACCGTCCAGGCGGACATCCGAACTTTCAGCATACAACGGACGCCGACGGCGAAATAATTTTTCTACTGTAGCACGTGATTTCACAAGCGGACGAGAAGGATCAGTTTTTATCCGATTCCAAACGATAGGAAACGGTGTATCAATCCAAACTACCGTTCCACTCCCTTTCAGGAATGCACGATTTTCAGGACGCTCGATGATGCCGCCGCCTGTCACAATAATCTGCGACTCACTGTTTCGAATCAATTCGATTTCTTTGTCACGAAATCTTTGTTCTCCGTACTGCTCGAAAAATGCAGAGATTAGACCATGTTCTTGAACGAACCGTTCATCCAATTCATCGACATCGTAACGTGTCTTCAAACTGCGACCGATCGCTGTTTTACCAGTTCCCATAAACCCAATCAAATAAACCTTATCCATTCGAAACGACCGCCTCGATTCTTTGTCCCGTATCTAGTATTGCTTCCATTCTAAAGCCTTTATCCGTTTGTGTACAGACCACTCGTCCGATCGGATAACGGACTGTTTCAGTTTTCCGGCAATCCGTTGTCGCTGCACGGACGAGAGATTCTAATTGTAAGGCTTCTTGTTCCAGCTGCAGTTGTTTTACTGTCTCATCCAGCTGATGACATCCAAGCAGGATCGCAACACCGATTCCGATTAAAAGAAGTAAGGTTTGAATCAGAACGAAACCTTCCTCTTGCACTGAACGATACGTTGACGCTGATTGAGTTCGAAGACAAGTGTCTGTCCATTTTGTTGGACTTGATAACTTTTTATGTCGTGGGCATAAGTCAATTCGCCTCCAAATTCTTTTTTTAGACGGATTTGATTCTGAACACGAACGAGCCGCCATTTCACCGGTTCTTCTTCCGGATCGACGTCAATTCCGTGCACTTCTTCCCCCACTTTTTCACACGAGATACTGCGCCACATCAATCGCTCAATCGTATGAAAAAATAACTCCTCTTCCATCCGTTGTTCCGGATAAGGTTGACTCACGACCTGCGTCAGTGCAATCAGACTAATTAACAGGAATGGACTCAGCCAAAGGACCAATGAAACTTCGAGGAGCGTCGTTCCGGATTGCGCTCGCCAAACAGAGTCCTTCAATGCACCACATCCCTTCTTTGATGATATATCCCTCTCTGCTGTCCGCCACTTGATCGGACGCCATCTTTTCCAAACGGTGCGTTTCTAACATCATGTGATTTTTCTGCTTTTGAACGGATAGGACGGGATCGATGGCAAGTACGAGGAAGACTGCAATCGCAGCTAGCGATAAGATGACTTCAAGCAAGGTGAACCCATCTTCCTGATCTGTTCGCTTCACTCATTCACCTCATTTTTTGAATCACCATTTGATAATTCCCGAGTAAGAATTTAATTTCATACAATTTTGACGCGGATTGACAATTCCATGTGGCGGCATACGTCGAATGGTAACTTTTAAAATAAATCGTCCGTCCGGTTAAAGGAACGACACACATATGACCGGGTTGGAAGACACGTTGCCACAATAAGCGGTCGTTAGCCATGACAAGATAACCTGTTCCATCACTTCTCCATCGAAATTGTATTTGACTCTGATCACTCGTTTTCGAATATTGAAGCAGACGCAACGTTTGGATATCTTGTTTGAGCATCGCGATATCCTGTTCCAGCGTATACAGGGCTGGTCGATGATTGACGACAGTCGGCAATAAAAAGAGTAATAACATACCAATCATGACTAAAACCACTGTCAATTCGAGTAAGGTAAATCCGTTATTTGACTTTCGTAAGTTCTCCGGTCTTCGCATCATACGTATAGGTCTCCTGATCGCAAGCCAGCTCATTTGGTTTTTCTGCTGTTCCCCGGTTGATGGTCTGAAGTGATTCTGGATATTTTTTCTCCCTCGCGTAGTGGAGATTCACTTCAGAACGTACCACCCGGACATTCGCTTCACAACTGACACCTTTCGCTTGATCTTTGCCGCTTGTCATCGTTGGGATCAAGACAAGCAGTAATAAAGAGATAATTAAAAGAACGGCTGCCATTTCAAGCAAAGTAAAACCGCGTTGATTGTTGATAAATCGTTTCACGTCACCGACTCCTCGTCTTTTTTAAAATGGAAGTTGCTGAATGGCAAGTTGGATAGGGTAATACAAAATCAGAAATAACGTTCCGGTCATAACTGTCAAACCGCCATATAAGGCCGGTTCAACCAACAGTAATTTCTTTTCCACTTCGTCTTCAATCGCTTCGTGTAATAAAGTGGCCTGTTCTAACAACAAAGGACCTAAGTCTCCACTTTCTCTTGCAATATGAACCAATCCGACCGTTTCGACATCGATAATTTTTTCATCCCGCATCGCATCCGACAAAGGCTGTCCCCTTTGTTGTCGTTGATGCAAGACACGATACATCTGTTTCTTTTTTCCGGTTTGCCCCTTCTCCAAAGCACGGAAAGCTTCTTCTAGCGAAAAACCAGCATCGATGAAAGAACCTACTTCGATCGTAAACAAGTAACTGTAATACAAACGAACTATTTTTTGAACCATCTTCAGTTGTACCAGCCGTTCAATCGGAAGATGACGAAAGAGGAGAGTCAAAACAAGTACACCGGCAAAGGGAAGAAAAGCTATTCCGTATTTAGCATTAGGATGGGATAAGGGACGGACGAAGCCAGGCAGTGTGTCCGGATTCGAGAGTTCGAGCAACGAAGGGAACACGTAGAGGGAGTAAAACATAAACAACAACATCAGGCTCACGGCAAGCACGATCGGATAACGCGCCATCTTCCAAAACTTCTTTTTCATCTGACTCTCAAGATCAAGCAGTCGGATGACTTGCTTCAAAATCATCAGGGGGCGTTCCGTCTCATCCCCTACCTTCAGTAATTGCTGTAGAGCGATTGGGAGATTCAGCGGTTCAAGCGCTGTAGATAGTCGATGTCCGTCTTGTAAACGAGTTTGAATTTCGTGAACAACAGGAATGAGTAACGGTTCCTCGAAACGAATTAAAATGTCGAGTGCTTCTTTAGTCGAAATCCCTTTTTCTAACAGACGATGAAATCGATTCAAGAACCGGCATTTACTTGCGCTAGTAAGTTGTCGACGGTACAGCGAACGACTCCCTCCTTTCGATACAAGTGAATGATTTTTTTGCAGACAGACAGTTCTTCATTCGTGATACCGAAAGTCTTTAAGCGGAGCAGGACTTCGTCAATTGAGCCTGCATGCAGGGTGAACAGTACGACATGACCGCTTAACGCTGCATTGATGGTCAACCGGGCTGCTTCTGCCGTGCGTACTTCACCGAAAACAATCCAGTCCGGATCTGCCCGTAAAATTTCTTCAAAACAATGGTTGACGTTAAATCCTGCTTTCTCATTCAATTCGAGTTGTAAAATACCCGGCACGGTGCATTCGACCGGATCTTCGACCGAGATGATTCGTTTTCCTTCCATCGAAGCCATCAAGGAATAAAGCATTGTTGTCTTGCCGGCTCCGGTCGTCCCTGAAATGACGATACAACCGTGTGTCTGTTGCCGCAGCCAGGATAAGTCGCGTTCAGGATCAAGTAAGGAAGAGGCGATTTCATGAGAGACGACCGCGCGGTAAAAACGCCAGGACATGGCATCACCAAATCGGCTTGGTAAAATGGAGACACGCATCCCATGTTCGTCAAGCGGATACAACCCACTTTGCGGAATTCGCTCGTTTTGTTCCTTTAAGTTGGCTTCATAGCGGATATGACTGACAATGGCACGATACTTCTCAATTGGTAAAGAGGATTGTTCTGTTAATCCATCACTTGCACGACAGATGACTTGTGCCAACCGTTCACCCGGCAGGAAGTGGACATCCGTTGCCCCCATCGCTTCACTTTGACAAATCAATTGACCAATCTGTTCTCTCAATTCAGCACCTCCTTAAACAAAAAGTACACAAAAAAAGAAGCCGAAACAAATCGGCTTCTTTAAGATACTTGGGCAACAATTCGGTTTTTACGCTTCGCAAGTGTCTCGAGTCCTGGTTTATCGTACCCGATTACAAGTTGTTTGCCGTCAGTGATGATTGGACGACGTAATAATTTTGGATTGTCGCTCATTAAACGAAGCAATTCACTCAATTTCATGTCATCGACATCGATTCCTAAATCTTTGAATGCTTGGCTGCGTGTTGCCAGTAAACTTTCGATTCCATCCGTCGACAGTTTGAGCAATTCCATTAATTCGTCTACTGTTGGAGCATTTCTGAACAGATGACGTTCCTCTACATCAACATGTTCCTCTTTTAACCATGATTTCGTTTTACGACAAGATGTACAGCTTGGATATGTGAAAAATATCAACTCATTCGCCATTATTGCTCCTCCTCTCAAAATATGCGCTTCTCATTACAGAAACTATAGCATGCTTTTTTACCTTTGTACACCTTTTGTACAACTATTGTACAAGTTTTTTTCAAACTTCATCTTTTGTTCACAGTTATTCCTTAACAAACACTAGAACATGATGGACGGATGATTGTTTGCTTGGTAAAATAAGTACGTATATTGACTATCTGTCGGATTTAGGGGGTTATATGAATGGGGAGAATGTACCGCGTACTCGGATTTTGGACTGGCATCATTGCAGTCATGGCATTTATCGGCGCTCTAGGTGGAGACGCTAGCTCAAGTGAGCATACGGATTCATTTTTAGTTATGGGCTTTGTCTTCTTGGCACAAACAGTATTCTTTGCAGCATTAGGCTATCTTCGCCTGACTGAAAAAACGTATGTCTACATTTTTGCAGCGTACTTAACAGTATTCTTCATCGTCTTCACATATTGGTCCAACTTCCAAATGTGAATGAAAAATCCCTCGCCTTCAAAAGAAGGTGAGGGATTTTTGTATCTATTCTTAAAAGAATGGATTCTGTTTAATTTCCTGACGTAAGGTCGTTTGCGGTCCATGACCAGGATAAAATGTTGTATCATGTGGTATTTCAGCAATGATCCGGTCGATCGAATGCATCAGGACATCCTGATCTCCACCTTCTAAGTCTGTCCGACCCACGCTCTGTTTAAAAATTAAATCACCGGCAAACGCCACTTTTTCTTGTTTGAAATAAAACGTCACACTTCCCGGCGAGTGACCCGGTGTTTCAAGAACATGCAGTTGAAACGATCCGATTGTCAGTGGTCCGGATTGTAACGTATGTTCAGCGGGTTTCACTTTAAGAGGCGGCATATTAAATTTAATGGATCCGTTTAAATTCGGATTCGACAGCCACTTCATTTCGTTAGGATGAAGGTAGGCAGGGGCGGATGTAAAGCGGCGCAACATATCGACGCCACCAATATGGTCGAAATGGGCATGCGTTAAGAGAATCGCCTCGACTTTTGCGTTACGCCGCTCGATTTCATCAAAAAAGCGCATGTCTTCGGTTCCTGGATCGATAACGATACATTTCCCTTCTTTAAAAAGCAGATAACCATTTTCTGACGCCATACCTGAAGTAATACTTACGATTTCCATCTTATCAAACTCCTTTTTAGATCATTCCCCTTTACTATACACGAAATTGTCGAAAGTTCCCGTTCCCCCCTCTCGACTTTATCCGCTCAGTCAGCTAAACTAAAAAGTGAGATTTAAGTGAAATCTTCGTGAACTTCATAACGTGATTTTTAAGGGGGAGTACGTCATGCATTTGGATCAACCAATCGGTTGGCTTTTCTTTATCGTTGCACTCGTCGGTGTTTGGGCCGTCTTGCGTTCACTTAAGAAACGTCAAATGTTTCCACTCGTATTTGCTGCGCTGACTGTAATCTTATTCGGTTGGTTTGGTATTGCGACATTGATTTTCGGTGGAATTCCGGCATAATCATTTTTTTACAAAAAAAGGTCAGCCTTCCGTTTTGGAAAGCTGACCTTTTTGCGTACTAAAAGCAGGTACAGGGACGATTCTTCATCGTCCCTGACTGTTTATTTGGATGTCTGTAAGAAACGCAACAAGTCTCCATAAATGACTTTGTCGGATAATCCAAGTTCTTTTTCCGATTGTTTCACCGACTCTTTACAAATAGCACCGTCTTTTTCATCTGTGACTTCCTCACCGGTTTTCCGGTCGTAACACGTTTCTTGCGTGTAGACCGTTTTATCGGTGATGACTGATCCATCACGGAACAGTGCGTAATCTTTGTGTTCTTTCGAGAACAAGTCTGTTCCGAACAAGACTTCGTCTTCAAAATTGTGACCCAACAGATTCAACAGCGTCGGTTTGATGTCGATTTGACTTGCAACATCCTCATGTTTCACGCCTTTCTCTTGTCCAGGTAAGTGAACGACAAACGGTACACGTTGCAATTGCGCAACATCGTACGGTGTCAACTCATCTTTTTTCATCAATTCTGCCATTGCGGCATTATGGTTTGTTGAAATACCATAGTGATCGCCGTACAGCATGAAGATCGTGTCATCCCATGTACCGTCTTTCTTTAATCCTTCAATAAACTTACCAAGTGCCATGTCTTGATACGCAAGCGCTTGAACATAGTGGTTCAAGGTTGTCGAACTCGTTTCAAGTGGTGGAACGAGTTCATGTTCAGGTTTCGGCATTTCAAACGGATAATGGTTCGTCAACGTAATGAATTTCGAATAGAATGGGCGCGGAAGATCTTTCAGCATCGGTAACGACTGCTCAAAGAACTTGTCGTCCAGCAATCCCCACTCTGTTAAATCTTCCGGATTACCTAAATCGTAATCTGTTTCAGAGAAGAAACGATCGACTCCAAAGCTGTTGTATACGATATCCCGATTCCAGAATGATTTATTGTTCGCATGGAAAACAGCAGAATAATAACCGTCTTCTTTTAGCATCTCCGGTGTTGCACGGAATTCATTTTCTCCGTTTGTGAAGAATGCTGAACCACGACCAAGTGGATAAATCGAGTTTTCAAGAATAAATTCCGCATCGGCGGTTTTCCCCTGACCTGTGTTGTGGTAGAAGTTATCCCAGTAATGCGACTCTTTGATCAATTTGTTGAGGTTCGGTGTGATTTCTTGACCGTTTGGTGCTTTTAAGCCCACCGCAAATGATTGAGCAGACTCAAACGATACTACGATGACGTTTTTCCCTTCGTACTTGCCGAACATCGCCGGATTCGGTTTAGCATACTTCGAATCCACAAAACCTTGGACTTCGGACAATTCTGAACTGTCTGCCATCGCTTTTTGTGCCGATGTTTTTGATTGAATCAAGGCATCGTACATATGGAAGTTAAATGTCCCGATGTTTTTGACGAGCAACTCGCGATCAAACGCACGTGTCAGTAATTCCGGACGCTCTGTTTCAGCAAGCGCCAAGTTCCCAAGGAAAACGACCGTTGCCGCAACAAAAGCAAGAATCGCACGACCACGCGAAGCGATATTTTTTGACATATCCATTTTCCGTAAGAAAAACGGAAGAATCAATAAGTCACCGACAATCAAGAGATCCGCCCAAGTTAACAATGAGCCGAGTGAAGCGGAAACTGTTTCTGCGTTCGATGTTTGGAACAGAACCGGTAGTGTCAGATAATCGTTGAAGAAACGGAAGAAAATGATATCCGCATATAAGACGAGTGTCGCTACGACAAGTGTCCCGTAGATGAACCATTTTTGGACGTTTCCACGGAAGAAGAAACTGAATCCAAACATAAACAATGCCGAACTGATTGGATTAATCAAAAGGATGAACGCTTGTGCCGAGTTTGTAACCGGCACGTTGAAAAACAGTGTATACGCTAAATACGTTTTTAACCAAATCAAAAGTGTCGCAATCCAAAAGACTTTGTGCTCTTTATAGGTGCTGCGAACACTTTGTCCCATCTTTAGTCGCATACGCGACCAGATGCCAGAGTCTTGCTGCATAAAAACCTGCCTCCTAATATACGTGTGTCCTTTAAACCGAACTTTTACACGACTTACATAACTTATCTATTTATACCCGTATCACGTGAAAATTCTACGCCTACTTTTACAAAAATGCAACCAGAATCCGGTCGATACTTAACAATCACATACTTTTATTACGTTTGTAAATAAAAAAAAGATTCGAACTTTCGAATCTTTTTTTAAAACTTCGTGTAATTATTTTTTAAGAAACATTTGCTTCGCAAGCCATGCACAACCGATGACTCCTGCATCGTTACCGAGTTCTGCGATTTTAAACGTTGTCGATTGGAAGACCCGCGGCAAAGCAAAACGTTCAAATGTCTCTTTCAACGGAGCGAGTAGCGCATCGCCCGCTTTTGAGACACCACCACCGATGACGATGATTTCCGGATTAAAACTGTTTGCCAAATTCGAAATAGCCAGTCCGAGATGGAACGTCACTTCTTCCACCACTTCTGTTGCTACAGCGTCTCCTTTTGAATAGGCGGCAAATACATCTTTCGCTGTAACGGCCTTGATTTCATTTAACGAGGAAACCCGACCTTTACGTTTTTCAAGACCTAGCCGTGCGACACCGGTTGCGGAAGCAATTGTTTCCAAACACCCCTTGCGTCCGCATCCACACATGACTCCGCCTTCCGGCAACATCGTGATATGACCGATCTCACCTGCCATCCCGACTGTTCCGTGAACGATTTGTCCATTCGTGATTAAACCACCACCAACACCAGTTCCGAGAGTGACGGCAAGAAGCTCTGTCGCACCACTTCCCGCCCCTTTCCACATCTCGCCGATAGCCGCTGCATTCGCATCATTTTCAATGACAGCCGGCAAACCCGTTAACCGCTCGAACTCTCCGACCAATTCAAAGTTATTCCAACCGATGTTGACTGCTTTTTCAACGACACCTGTATTGAAGTCGATGAATCCTGGCGCACCGATTCCGGCTCCTACAAAATCCTCGACTCGTTTATTGCTTTCTTGGCATTTCTCAAAAAAAGACCGGGCAATATCACCGGGAATTTGTTGCCCGTCATTTAAGATCACCGTTTCAATTTCCCATTTTTCCACGATTATACCTTGAAGATCCAAAATTGCCATTTTGACCGTCGTTCCACCGATATCCACACCGAGTAACCACTTCATCATCATTGCTCCCTTATCCTAAAAAATTTCACTCCCCTTATTTTAGCCGATTGATCCGTCTATGCAAAGGGTTGCACAATGTTTTCAGTCTTTTCTCGATTGTTGCAATTCATATCTTAAAATAAGCTTTGCGGAATCATATTGCTTTTTCTCCAGTACACCTGCCTGTTCCAGTTCATCCAGTTCAAGCATCATCATCGCAATATCGGATTCCCGATCGCCGAGGTAAACAATGGTTCCGTAGGATTTAAGCAACTGCTGAACGTCATAAAGTGTTTTCATCGTTCATCGGCTCCCTTACAAAGGCATCAAGTAAATCATACGTGGCTTGAAGCGATGTCTCATGTGTCCGTTCATAAGAATGACTGGATTCAATTCCCGGCCCAAGCAATCCGTGCCGGACATCATGACCGGCATGGACGGCAGCCGAAGCATCCGAGCTGTAATACGGATAAATATCGACTTTATAAGGAATTGATTGTTGTTGGGCCAATCGTGTGAATTGATGACGCAAGGCCAAATCGTATGGTCCCGACCCGTCTTTTGCACAAATCGATACCGTGTATTCGTCTGAATGTTGCCCCTCTCCGAGCGCCCCCATATCTACAGCAATGTATTCTGCGACGTCTTTCGAAAAACCGGCGTTCCCGCCGAATCCCACTTCTTCATAATTTGAGATCAGAATATGGACAGGATATGGCAAGTCGATCGTTTTCCACGTTTTGATCAGTTCGAGTAATAATGCAACGGACGCTTTATCGTCGAGATGACGTGATTTGACGAATCCTGTCTCCGTATGCACAAATCGGGGATCGAATGTAACGACATCCCCTACTTCAATCCCTGCAACCCGTGTCTCTTCTGCCGTCGTTGACCGGATGTCGAGCCGAACCTCGATATTCGTCGCGCTCCGTTCTTCCGTGTTTGTCACGCGTGACGTATGAACGCTTGAATGATGGAAGACAATCGTTCCGGATACGGTTTGACCGTCCATCTTATGAACCAAGCAGTTTTCACCTTCAATCGCCGTCCAAGCGTAACCTCCGAGCTGTGAAAGACTGAGACGCCCTGTTGGCAGGATTTCCTTCACCATCGCCCCCAGGGTATCGACATGAGCCGTTAAGAGACGGATTCGTGAAGATTTTCCGGGTATCATCGCAAGTAATGCGCCTTTTTCGAGTTTTTTATAATCGACCCCTTCTTCTTTGAATCGATTTTCGACATATGTAAGAGCATGAACGGTAAATCCGGTCGGACTAGGAATTTCTACTAAATCACGAATCGTTTGTACAACTGCCTGCATGTCTTCCACTCCTTTTAATTTCGAATGTTTTCCCTTCTACATGATAACAAAAGATGGAACATGCGGGTATATATTCGTCCATGCGACGGATCAAGCACGGTTGCCCCATAATAAAAAGTCGTAGATTCAATTCACATTGACCCTACGACTTTTCACGCGTCTAACGACCTCATCTTGATTCAGTTTAGGTTAGACGTATTTTTTCATCCAAATGTCGTCCCGGTATGTTCCGTCTTCTAGCTTTACCGAATCCGGATCTTCTGCATAGACTTCAAAACCTAACGATTCATACAGACTTTGTGCCGCCTCATTTCCAGACAACACTGCCAAGATGACTTGTTCGACATCCGGAATTTGTTTTGCTTCTTCAATTAAAGCTTCCATCAATGCCCGACCTGTCCCGCCCCGGTAATCCGGTGAGATATAAACGGCAGAAATCATCGCCTTATGCGATTCGCGCGATAATTCATACGGCTTGACTTGACCAAAACCAAACAACTTTTCACCGTCGAACATCCCAAGCCATACTTCATCTGAGTCCGGATCGCCCTCAAGTCCTTCTTGCACGTCCTTGATGGGTGTTTGTTGTTCATCATCAAACGAATGACCAAACGCATCCGGATGGTTTTTCAATCCTTCCAGTCGAAGACTCCAATACCGTTCTGCATCTTCTTTCGTTAACTTCCGAAATGTATACATGACTGTCTTTCTCCCCTTTATGCGTTTTTCTTACTGGATACGATGACATGAAAACTCTTCTATCTTTAACATAACCTTTTTCTAGTAAAATAAAACCTAGTTTTAATCGAGAATTTTTCAGACAAAAAACCGCTCCCTTTTGATGAGTCAAAAGAGAACGGTTTTTACATCAGCGAAGAACCGGTTCCATCGTTTGGCGCAACACTTCCGCTGAATGATGGAATTTTTTAAATTCTTCTTCCGTCAATGAAAATTCAATGATTTCCCGGACACCTTGCCGATTGATGATCGCCGGAACACCAATATGGATTCCTGAAATTCCGTATTGTCCATCGACATGGGCACCAACGGTCAATATACAGTTTTCGTTACCAAGGATGGCCCGCACAATCCGAACGAGACCAAGTCCAATCGCATAATAGGTTGCCCCTTTACGTTCGATGATATGATAAGCGGCATCGCGGACATTGATATAGATCTGATCGAGGTCTTGTTGGGAATAACGATCATCTTCTGCCAATAATTCGTCAATCGTCTTTCCGTAGATGCGTGAGTTGCTCCAAGCCGCAAATTCTGTATCACCATGTTCCCCTAAGATATAGGCATGGGCGTTTCGAGAATCGATATGGAAATATTCACCCAGCATTTGACGTAACCGCGCCGTATCAAGAACCGTTCCAGAACCAAAGACACGTGATTTCGGCAGACCAGAATACTTCCAAGCTAAATGAGCCATGATATCGACTGGGTTAGAAGCAACGACGATGATCCCATCAAAACCAGATTCCATGATTTGCCGCATCATCTCTTTCATGATCAAAGCATTTTTCGCTACTAAGTCGAGTCGTGTCTCGCCTGGCTTTTGTGGCGCACCGGCAGTGATGACAATCACTTCCGAATCTTTACAATCGGAATAATCTCCAGCCCAAATGCGCATCGGCGAAGAACTGAACGGTGTTCCATGGTTTAAATCCATCGCTTCCCCTTCAGCTTTCGCTTTGTTGACATCAATGATGACTAATTCTTCACATAAACCCGCTGTCGTCATTTGATAAGCAAAACTCGATCCAACAGCTCCCGCTCCCACCAACGCAACACGTGTCACTTTCGCATGTAATTCCATCCTCTATGTCCACCCTTCCAAACTAATTTAAAAGTTTGTTAACTACCTCACAAATAGATTGTAACATCTTTCACAAATTCGTGAACATTGTGAAAACGTTCACATTTTGTCTAAATTGTGTCATTAATATCCTAACATAAGGAAAAATTACATCTACAGTTTCCACTTACCACATTCGATACACAACAAAACCAATCCATCCTGCCAAAGCGCTTGATAAAAAGTTGACCCCGTCATTTCCGAGCCATTTCCATCCTTTGACATAAATCGTAGGTAAGTTATGATGAATCCGCTTTTCTGTTTCTTTCGAGCAGACCGTACAACGAAACTTCCGCTGAATCGTACCGCCAAATAACGTATCGAACAAACTTCCGGCGATCCCGCCAGCGGTCACGAGCAACCATGTCTCGTTTGGTAACGTAAACAACAGATCACCGGCAGTCGCGATAAATAAAGCTCCGACCACTGTCGCTGATGTGCCGAGGACTGAAACCGCTCCACTCGTTCCGGCCGGAACACGATGTCCCGTGAAGAGAAACGGTTTTTTTTGCGAAAGCGGACCAATTTCAGAAGCCCATGTATCCGCATTCGAAGCAGCGAGCACAATTAAAAATAATACGAGAAACGCCGTTTGTTCCGTCCATAAAAAGCCGACCGAAGCAAAGGCGGCAACACCACCGTTGGCAAGGACTTGCCAGCCGTCACGCGCTCCATCTTTTTCAACGATTTGATTCACCGTCTGTTTTCTTCGTTTGCCAAGTTTGGATAATAGACTCGAACTCCCAAAAAAGAGCATCAATAAGATTAGTCCACTGTACCCAAACCCATAAATGACGACCGTTCCGACGACAATCGTCCAGACGGCACCGCTGATCGTCAACAGCTCTAACCGATAACCGATGTAGCCGAGTAAAAAACAAAATAGGATGCCATACATCACCGACATAAGAGGACCTCGGACTCTGTCACGATTTGATCGACCGGTCGATCAAAGGATTCGACGGCAAATGCAGAAACAAGTTGGCACTCGAACGCAACTGCTAACGTATTCCCCTGATATTCAACGAGTGCCCGGTCGTAAAAGCCCCCTCCCCATCCAATACGAAATCCATTTCGCATGAAGGCACGGCCGGGAACCAAACAAAGATCGATTGTATCCAATGACCGTTCCAATGCCGTATCGTCGGGTTCCCGAATTCCCATCTTTGTCTCCACCAACCGGCTGTCCGGCAGATACTCAAAAAACTTCATCTCACGTTGCACCACTTTCGGAATCACCACCTGTTTTCCGAGTTCCCATGCTTTTTCGATGACAGGATTGGTCGGACACTCATTTCGAAACGATAAGGTGACGGCAATCGAACGGGCATTTTCCCATGCCGGAACGGTGAAGAGTCGATCATAAATCTGCTGTTCGCGTTGTTGCCGATGATCCAGCGCATCTAATTGATGCGTAATGAACTGTCGGATTTCCTGCTTTTCCATCCTGTAAGTCCCCCTTATTCAACAAAAAAGCCATCACACGAGGTGACGGCTTCCATCTCAATTATTTTACTTCACGGTGAAGTGTGTGCTTACGGAGACGTGGGTTGTATTTCTTCAACTCAAGACGCTCTGGGTTGTTACGCTTGTTCTTCTTAGTGATATAAGTACGGTCACCAGTTTCAGTGCAAGCCAAAGTAATTTTAACGCGCATGGGATTCCCTCCTATCTAGCTCTCGATGTATCAAGTGTTTTTGCTTTACATAAGGTTAAGCATACTCAAGTATCGTACCAAGAAAGGAAGTGAATTGCAACTGTTCATCCGTTCTTTTTCGGAATCATTACATGCTGATATGGATTTTCAAGGTCCACTTGGAATGTCCGTAGTTCTTTTTCGACATGATAATCGTGTTCAATTCCGTCGCGCGCTTCTTCCCGCTCGAGATAAACCACGTCCGAATGTCGCAGTGCTTCCCCTTCAAGTCGTTTGATGGCAACGACGAGTCCGCCTGTTCCGCCCGGAGAACGTTCACCTTCCAAGTCATACACATTGCTCACAAGCGGCAACTCATTCACTTCAGCAAACGATTGTGCAGCTGAAGACGTCTCCATATTAAAGTTGTGAACAAGACGGAACTCAACGATTTTATTTAATGCCTGTGCTTGACGCAAGATGGCAAGATTCAAACCAGCCAATTGATTGTACGTCTGAACGAGCGGTAAACCGTTGACCTCAACATGGTAGACATGGACACCGTCTTGGTGTTGATACCCAGCCGACGCGCCTGATGTGATGACATAAACATTTTCACCAGAAGCTGCGAGACGTTTCGCAAACGCTGCAATTGGTCGGTTCGGATCATCATATTGACTCGTTACAAGCAGAATGGCTTCCTGATTCCAAGAGGTGTCCCGCTGAACTGCCACATAGTAATCATGAGGCGTCAAGAATACGTCCGGTTCAATGTCTGCGTCTTCCAAAAATGGATATTCGGCATAACGTTCGTCCAGCCAATCCAACGACAACTCATGTGCATCCAAGCGCCGCTCTGTCTCTTCAAATCGCTTGATATGTTCGCGGAACCGGTTTGCTGCATACTGCGCTGTCGTCTGTCCATCAAGAATAAACGGCCAGTCACTCGAGACAGCAAGAAGATATTCCCGAATCAACTGACGTTTGGCTTTAACCGTCAACTCATCCTGATGACGATTACGGGCAACAATACCTGCCAATCGTTTTTCGAGTTGGTGCAGGTGGCGGATCATCCAATCATTCCGTTCATTGATCCAGACATCAGCATATCCTTTACGTCCCCATGTGCCCATTGCAACATGCACGGTCTCGATATCTTGGAAATGGCGCTCAAGGAACGTCGCCGGCGAGATGGATTCGATTCCGTAATCTTCAAATCGCTCCATTGCCTTCCCGAGGAAGTCTGGACCTTCAAACCACCAATGTCCAAACAACTCCGCATCAAATGGTGCGGTTACAAGAAACGGTGGGAAATCTTGTCCGCTCTGCTCATCTAAATGATTGGCAAGTGCTTCAGCAAAATCAGTTGCATGAACATCCGTCCGTTTCCAAGCCCAATCACGAACATAATACTCTTTTTGGTCTGATTCGCCCGTCACTCGGTGCAACTTTAAGCCTGTATCGTAACGAAGCCCTTCCGGATGCATGAATTCGGCAATTTGATCCCATTCCCGGTCATACGCGAGATCGCGGTAAAACTCACGGTAATCCGGATGTCCCGGATAACCGATAACGGAACTCCAAATGCGACCCGAGATGATTTGATCACGTGGGAACAACGCGACGCCATGTGGAGAATAAACAGGTGCCCCGATACCGTGTTGTGGTGTCGGATCCGCATTGAGAATGGAATGTTCATCAACGAATGTATAACGAATTCCTTCCTCGTACATGATTTTGTCAAGACCCGGCGTATAGGCACACTCCGGCATCCAAAGACCAGTCGGACGATATCCATAATGCCGTTCAAAACAATTCAGTCCCGTCTGAATTTCAGAGCGTGCTGCTTGTTCCGACAGCATATGTGGACTGAATCCATGTGTTGCGGTACATGTCATCAACTCAAGATAGCCCTTTTCTTTATAATGACGGAATGCTCCGTTTAGATTACGGCCCCAATACTCAAACGTGACTTTTAAGTCATGATACCGTTCTTTATAAAACAACAGCGCATCTCGCTCTTCCTTCACCAAGTCACGTTTCAGTTCTTGATCAATCAACCGTAACGTATCTTCCAGATGTTCCACGTAACGAGTTTGGATCAAAGAATCAGCCAACATCTCGATGACCGGAGGTGAAATACTGATCGTCCACCCGAGCGGACGTTCTAAACGGTCAATTTCCCACAGTAATGGAATGTAGGTTTCTGAAATCGCCTCGTACATCCATCGCTCTTCAAGTCGATGAGCTTCCTGATGGCGGATATAGGGTAAATGGGCGTGCAGGACTAATGAAAAATAACCTTTGCGCATGTTTGTTCTTCCTCTCCTTATGCTTTCTATCTCTCAGATTTAACGGATGCGGTCAAAATAAGAATACGGGCGTAAAACTTCCACCCATTCCGGTTGTTCTGCTTCTCCGTACTGCCAACGGGTCACAACTTCTGCAAAACGTCCTTCTGCAACAGGTTCGTCCCGCGGCGTCTCAACCGGTTTTGAACGCAGAACCGGCAGGAAGTCGCCGTCAATCGTTTGAATACCCCATTCGATGATGTATGTAGTATTTGGCATCAACGGACGGACAAACCACATATTTGTCATTTCCGGCAACTCGAATTGATACGTACGGTTCGCTTCACCTTTTTCATAATTCAGCAACGTGACGTCGGTAATCCGCATTTCTTTTCGGAAAGAGTCAAACGATGCATGATAATGTGTCTCGAGCATCTTTCGAGATAATTCTGATAATTCCCAATACACATAGACAGCTGTCGGGGATTGAACGATGGCATGGATGATGTCATCTTCATAATGCGTCGCCATTCCAAAAGCATCTCGTTCCAATGAAGGGATGGCCGTCAAAGCTGGCACTATATCATTTTCTTTTGCCGCACTCACACCTGACTCCGCCTTCCTTTTGTTCGGTTTTGCACTCTCGGCCGCCTCCGGCTTTGATGTGGAGTTTGTCAGTGACTTCCGGTATTTACTCCAGGCATATTTAACCTTGCCTTCCGTCGATTCTATTTCTTCCGCGATTTGTTTAATGGTCAGTCCTTGTTCTTTTAATTTTATGATTTTTTCAAGCATTACCTATCACCTCTTTCTCTTTATTCACTTCTTTCTTATTCTACAAACTTGTTTTAAAATCCTTTACAAAAAAAAGCAGGCTCGAGGATCTCCCTCCAGCCTACTGCACTTAACTGTTTAAATCATAGTGTTTTCCTTTTTCGAGATAGATCAGATGTTCGCCGACATTGGTCAAGTGATCACCCATTCGTTCGATGTACCGGCAAATATTCGTAAACTGCATGATTTCATCGACAACAATCGGCTGCAACGACATATGACGCATGTATTGACGTAACGCCTTGTACGTCGTCTCGTCGATGATATTATCGAGGTCCGACAGTGCTTTGGCTTTCTCGATATCGCCATCCCGGTACGCAACGATTGCGGTCTCCGTCATGTCGAGCAATGTTTCGAATGCCTCTTTTAATAACGAGATGTCGATGACGTACGGGAACGTTTCGACACGTAAGACGGCTTTCGAGATATTCCCTGCATAATCCGCAATCCGTTCTAAATCGGTTGCAATTTTCATCGCTGTAACGAGCCGTCGCAAATCGGTTGCAACGGGTTGTTGTTTCGCAATCAGTAAGATCGCATCATCATTAATCTCGAGTTCCAGTGCATCGAGCTCACTGTCATTCTCGATAACTTTGAGCGCAATCTCACGGTCGTATTTTTCTAACGCTTCCGCCGTTGTCGCAATCTGTTGCATCGTCTTACGGGCTAACAAAAATACTTTTTGATCAAGTACTGCTAGGTTTTCTCCAAAAATCGTCCGGTTCGCTGCCATTGAAAGTTCCTCCTCGTTATCCGAATCGTCCTGAGATATAGTCTTCTGTCCGTTTGTCACTTGGATTCGAGAAGATTCGGTCCGTTTGATCGAATTCAACGACTTCACCGTTCAAGAAAAAGGCTGTTTTATCCGAGACACGTGCTGCTTGTTGCATGTTGTGCGTGACAATGATGATTG
This sequence comes from Caryophanales bacterium, assembly GCA_902363455.1. Lineage (GTDB taxonomy): Bacteria > Bacillota > Bacilli > Exiguobacteriales > Exiguobacteriaceae > Exiguobacterium_A. The sequence continues at coordinate 96,802 of CABJAC010000003.1, forward strand.
AGTAATCTTTTTTTAATTCTTGAACAAGCTCTTCGACTTTCAACGTCGAGATCGGGTCAAGCGCCGAAGTCGGTTCATCCATCAAGATGACGTCCGGCTCAATTGCGAGGCAACGGGCGATACAGAGACGTTGTTGCTGTCCACCGGATAAGCCGTACGCATTCTCGTTCAATCGATCCTTGACCTCGTCCCAAATCGCTGCACCACGTAAACTCCGTTCAACGATTTCGTCTAAGATTTTCTTGTTCTTAACACCATGAACACGTGGTCCGTAAGCGATGTTGTCGTAAATCGATTTCGGGAACGGGTTCGGTTGTTGGAAGACCATCCCGACCGATGTCCGTAATTCTTCGACTTCGTAATCCTTATCAAAGATATTGCGACCGTGGTACTCGATGACACCGTTCGTGCGAACGATCGGGACAAGTTCAACCATCCGGTTCAAGGTCTTGATGAACGTTGATTTCCCGCATCCTGACGGTCCGATGATTGCCGTGACTTCATTTTGCTTGATGTCGAGATTAACATCTTTTAAGGCGTGATCATCGCCGTACCATAAGTTCAAATCATTTACACGGTAGACACTTTGTCGTGCAGCTAGTGGTTGATTCATCGTTTTTGCCCCTTCTTTGGCTGGTTTCGTCGTCAGCTTCGTATCCATCATCTGTGTTCCTCCTTCGTGGTTCAGAACGTGATTCATTTCATTATAGGTGTTTGATTAGTATCGTTTTGAGAAACGGTTCCGGATCCAAATCGCAAGTGAGTTCATCGTCAAGAGGATGACCATCAAGACAATGATTCCTGCAGCCGCAAGTCCTTGGAAATCGGCTTGTGGACGGCTTGTCCAGTTATAGATTTGAATCGGTAACGCTGTAAACTCTGAGAAAATACCTTCTGGTGCCCGGGCGATGAAGATGGCTGCACCGACCATGATGAGTGGTGCCGTCTCTCCGATTGCCCGTGATACCGCAAGGATGATCCCTGTGATGACGCCTGGAAGTGATGCCGGTAAAACAACTTTAAACGTCGTCTGCCACTTCGAGGCACCAAGAGCGAGTGACGCGTGACGCATCGCTTGAGGAACTGCTCGAATCGCTTCTTGCGACGAGACGATGACGACCGGCAAGCTCATCAGTGCCAGTGTGAGTGCTCCGGCAATCAACGTCGAGCCGAAGCCCATGTTTCGGACAAAGAACGTGAGTCCGAGTAATCCGAAGACGATTGACGGGACACCGGCTAAGTTTGAGATGTTGACTTCAATGAATGACGTCATCCGCCCTTTTTTCGCGTACTCTTCCAAATAGATCGCGGCTCCGACACCGAGGATGAAGATCATTGGAATGATCAACAACATCAGGAAAATTGAGCCCATGAGCGCAGGATAGATCCCGGCACGGTCCGGTCGGCGGGATGGCGCATTTTGAAGGAAGTCGAGTGATAACCAGGCTGCTCCGTCACGAATGACACCAGACAGAAGAATACCCAGCACGACTAAACCGAATAACAGTCCAATCAAGAAAATGATTTTTGTGATATTGTTGACGACCAAGCGTTGACTGATCGACTTTTTAACAGCAACAGGATCGATAAACTTTTTTTGTACGGGTTGTTTTTCTGGTAAGGCCATCTTAGTACTCCTCTCTGAAACGACGCGTAATCCAGTTCGCGAGTAAGTTCATCAAAAGAGTAAAGACGAACAACAACGTACCGACAGCGTAGATACTATAGTATTCAATCGTACCGAATCCAGCATCGCCAAGTGCGACCTGAACGATATAAGCAGTCATCGTTTGAACCGGTTCTAACGGGTTGACGAGAGCTGTCGGATTGGATCCACCAGCAATCGTTACGATCATCGTCTCACCAATCGCACGCGACATCCCGAGGACGATCGAAGCGATGATTCCTGAGAGTGCTGCCGGAACAACAACTTTTAAAGCGACTTCAAGACGTGTTGAACCAAGCGCAAGCGCACCGTCTCGGATTTTTTTCGGAACCGAACTCATCGCATCTTCCGAAATCGAGGCGATCATCGGGATGATCATGATTCCGACGACGATACCCGGGCTTAAGGCATTGTAGATGGCAAGACCAGGAATGAGTTTTACGAGTAATGGTGTAACGAACGTCAAGGCGAAAAATCCGAAGACGATTGTCGGAACACCGGCTAAGACTTCAAGAATGGGTTTAAGAACACGGCGTGCGCGTTCTGATGCATACTCACTTAAATAAATCGCAGAAGTGAGTCCAATCGGCACGGCAACTAGCATCGCAATCACGGTAATTTCAAGTGTTCCCACGACGAGTGGCCAAATCCCGTACTCCGGTTGAGAGTTCAGCGGGTACCAGTTCGTACTGCCGAAAAATTCTTTGATCGATACGACTTCAAAGAAGTGGCGTGTCTCAAGAACTAACGTGAGAATGATGCCGATGGTCGTAATGACTGAAACGAACGCACAAAGGAAAAGTACGATCGGCATGATCCGTTCCATAACGTTTTTTATACTAAATTTTTGTTGTCGGTTCTGTTGAATCAGCTCGCGAACCGATTTGTTTGATGATGGATTCATCCTTCTCCGCTCCCTACTTCATCATGCCTACATAAGAACGGGACCCGAAAAAAGGGAATTTCCCCTTTTTTGGGCCGTCCTCATTGGTGATGTTTATTTCATTGCGTCTTCGATAGCTTTTGCATTTTCATCATAACGATCTTGTTTCATCTTGATATAGCCTACTTCTTCAGCTAAATCACCAGCGTTTTCGTTCGTAAATTGAACAAAATCAGCCACTTGTTTTTTATCTTTTAATGACTTGTTGTTGACGTACGTGTAGATTTCACGTGACAGCGGGTAAGACAAATCATTGATTGTTTCTGGTGTTGGATCAACCGCATCTTTTCCTTCAGCTGAGAGCGGGACTTCTTTTAACTTATCTTTGTTTTCTGCATAGTAGGCATAACCGAAGTAGCCGATCGCACCTTTTGTTCCTTCCACTCCTTTGACGAGGACGTTATCGTCTTCTGAGAGTTGAACGTCTTTACGCATATCTTTTTCGTCAAGGACTTCTTCGTCGAAGTAATCAAATGTACCTGAGTCTTTACCAGGGCTGAAGAATTTGATTGGTTCTGCCGGATAAGATGGATCAACATCTTTCCATGTTTTGACGTTTGGATCAAGCCACATTTTGTTGAGTTGATCGAGTGTCAATTCTTTGACCCATGTATTTTGTTTGCTGACTGTGACTGTCAATCCGTCGAGTGCAAGTGAGAGACGTGTAAATTCAATATTATTTTTTTCAGCTTCTGCTGCTTCTTCATCTTTGATTTCGCGTGATGCGTTCGAGAGGTCTGTTTCACCAACAACGAAACGCTTGAATCCGCCACCTGTTCCGGATACTCCGACTGTTACATCGACGTCTGGTTGTTCGATTGAGTACTCTTCACCGACTGCTTCCATGATTGGGAAGACTGTTGAAGATCCGTCTACAGCGATCTTTCCTGAAAGATCAGAAGAACTTGAAGAGCCACCTTTGTCATTTCCGCATGCCGCACCGACTACTGCGATTGACGCTACCGTTGTAATAAGAGCTGTTTTTTTCATCCAAGACATGATTAATTTTCCTCCTCGAAGTATGTCGCTGGTAACGCTACGACTTTATATCCGTTTTCCTTACAAGACTTATACTACGGATGAACTATTAAACCAAAATGAATCCAACGTAAAAGAATTGTAAAGGTGTGTATTTCTGCGTTTACAAACTCAACTCCATTAGAAAAACAGGTCAATCCATACAAAAAAAAGCGAAGATGAGTTTTCTCACCTTCGCCACACTGGTTAATTTGGCTTAGTCTGCCACGGAACATCTTTGACATTAAAATATGCTTTAACTAAATCATGACCAATTTTCGAGTTGACGGTTTCCTGCTCCATATATGGAAGGAACACAGCCCATGCCATCTCCGGATTATCATACGGGGCCCAACCGACCAAGTTCGAGTTTAGCGAGCGGACAGGTTGACCACTGCCATCCCGAAGAGCAATTCCATCTTCGCCGTAAACACTGACCTGAGCCGTTCCTGTTTTCGCCGCTGCATCGATACCGGTTTGCGCAATGACTTTTGCTGTTCCGCGTTCTCCTTTGACAACGCGGTGTAATCCTTCACGAACATGATCGATGTTCGCTTGGCTGACTTCAATCCGATTCAAATAATTCGTTTTAAAGCTGTAATCGACTTGTTTTGTTCCATCCTCAATCGAGTTCGAAGCGAGTACTTCTTTCAAGAAATGTGGTTGTACCCGATATCCACCGTTAGCGAGTGTCGAAATATACTGCGCTACTTGAAGTGGTGTAAAAGCATCGTACTGTCCGATTACCCGGTCCATCAAGAGTGTGACACGATCCGGTGTACCTTGTACCCCTTTTGCTTCATACGGAAGATCAATACCTGTCGTCACACCAAGACCAAACTGACTGTAATAGTTTTGCATGAGTGCTGCCGCTGCGTCGACACTAGCACCTGCTACACCGTTACTTGGATACTTCGCCATCCGCATGGCAATGTTAAACATGTAGACGTTTGACGAACGTTCAAGTGCCGTCAAGTCAGTAATCGGTCCCATATTGACGTACGATCCTTTTTTCGTGCCGCCAATCGTGATCGGCGCATCATTAATGACTTCGTTTTGACGGATAACGCCTTCCTCAAGTCCCATTGCGACCGTCGCCCCTTTGATCGTTGAACCGATTTGCAGGGAGGTCAAGACGTTATTGATGGCAACATCACTGAATTTATTCGTCGCCGTGTCAAGCTTCTGACCGGACATCGCCAAGATTTCACCCGTTTTCGGATTCATGACGACGGCATATCCTTCTTTGAGATAGCCACTCCCCATACCGCGTCCCATTTTGATGGCTTGTCGTAAAATTTGATCGACTTGTTTATTGTATTCCGCGTCAACGGTCAGGACGAGATCTTTACCGGATTCGCCTTCTTCCCGATTCGGTTCACCGACAGGTTCGCCGTTAAACGTTTCATAGACATCGTAAGCCGGTTTACCGCGTAATAAATCTTCATACTGTTGTTCAAGGAACGATGTCCCGACACGGTCATTCAGACTGTAGCCTTTTGCTTTAAATTCCGCCTGTTGTTCAGCTGGAATTTTGGAGTACTTCCCAAAGATATTACGGAGCGTTCCTTCATACGGATACGAACGCTCATAAAACGGCTCGACCGACACCCCTTTTAAATCTTCAAGATTCTCGTCAATGATTGCCATTTCTTTTGCACTGGCTCCTAATTTAACAAGTTGGGGATCGAGAGCGTAACCGACTTCCATATTGTGTTTGATCGCGATGATTTCCATCGTTTTGTCATCAAAATCAATATCTTTTTTTGTAATCGTATCAAGACGGATTTGATCCTGTTCCGAAATCGATAATTTATTTCGCTTTTCTACGTTCGGATAACGTTTTGTGACTGCCTCTTTATACCGTCGATCTGATTCATCACCGTTGACCGCTACCCAGTAATCCTTCATGTCGCGTTCTGTTACTTTCCAATCGTCTTTCGGCAGGTTGATGATCGCCGCAAGACGCGAGGCGATTTCAATCCGTTCATCGACTTTCGTATTTTGAGACCGGCGGTAAACAATCGAGTATTTGGAAATCGTATCGACTAACAGTCGTCCGTCTCGATCGTAAATCTTTCCGCGCGGTACTTCGTATTTCGAAGCAATCATCTCCGTTTTTTGAACTTCCCGTGAAATCTTTTCGCCATTTACAATCTGGACGACACCTAAGCGAAAGATTAAAATCGCAAACAATAAAAATACTACAAAAAACATTAAGTTCAAGCGAAGCGGCAGATGATTCCGCCGTCTTCCCTTGACCGTGATTCGTTTCGCCATGGCGTACTCCCCTATCGTTCAAAAGTCATCTTGTTTCATTATATAGAAGGAAACTTTCCATAACAACCTATCCCATCATTTTCCGCATTAAAAAAAGCACCGGATTCCCTTTTGGAAAACCGATGCTCTCATAGTACTTTTTATTTTGCGTCAGCATAGAGTTTTGCTACGTGATCCCAATCAATGACGTTAAAGAACGCATTGATGTAATCCGGACGACGGTTTTGATAGTTCAAGTAATACGCGTGTTCCCAGACATCAAGTCCAAGAATCGGTGTTTTACCTTCCATGACAGGTGTATCTTGGTTTGGTGTTGAAACGACAGCCAGTTTGCCACCGTCAACGATGAGCCACGCCCAACCTGAACCAAAACGTGTTGTAGCTGCTTTTGCGAACGCATCTTTGAATCCTTCGAACGAGCCGAACGATTCGTCGATTGCTGAAGCAAGCTCACCCGTTGGTGTTGCTCCGTCGTTCTTTTTCAAGAGTTTCCAGAAGAACGAGTGGTTCCAATGACCGCCACCGTTGTTACGGACGGCTGTTTGAATGTTAGCAGGCAGTGAATCGAGGTTTTGAAGTAATTCTTCAAGTGATTTCCCTTCATGCTCTGATCCTTCAAGTGCCGCGTTTACGTTCGTGACATACGTGTTGTGGTGTTTTGAGTGGTGAATCTCCATCGTACGAGCGTCGATATGTGGCTCCAGCGCATCATAAGCGTAGCCGAGTTCTGGTAATTCAAATTTTGACATTTTCATGTCCCCCTTTATCCTATTTTCGGAATTTCGATACTCTTTAAGACTAGCAAAAATAGTTGGTCAGACGCAAGCAATGACCCTTAGAGATTACTGTTCGTCACGTGGAGCAAATACAGACACGCCGCCGCCCGGAACCGGGAAAACTCCGAATCCTTCTTCATCGATGACGACAGGCTCTTCTTGGTGATTCGTATAATCGAACCATTGTTCTCCGGCACGTGATTCGCCGACGAACATCCGTTTTTCACACATATCCGCGTTCGACAGCAAGACGGCACAACCCGAGTTCGGGAATTCTTCGACTCCACGACGTACCCATCCGACACAATGTGGATCGTCCAGGTAGTCTTCTTGCTCGCCGTAGGCTTTGTGATAACGGGCGTACAACAGGGCATCGATCATCTCTTTTTTACCTTCTACCGGATGTGGTCCTTGGACACCATAGTAGTCTCCGTAGAAAACACATGGATAACCATCTTTACGTAATAAAACAGAAGCATACGCATGCTGTTTGAACCAGTCATCAATCCATGACTCCAGCGATTCGCCTGGTTGTGAATCATGATTGTCAACAAATGTCACGGCATTCGTCGGGTGGGATTCAACGAGTGTATCCGCAAACAACGTCGTTAAATTAAAGTCCTGTCCTTGTTGCGATGCTTCGTGGAATTTATAGTGAAGCGGCACATCAAACAAATCAATCGTATAATCAACGCTGTCTAAGAATTGGCGGCAATCATCCAAATCTGATTTCCAGAACTCACCGACCATATAGAAACCGTCCGGATTGTCTCCAATCATCGATTTGGCGAACTCATTGACGAATTCGTAGTTGATATGTTTGATCGCGTCCAAACGGAAACCTTGGCAATTGATCGTTTCTTTGAACCAGTTTCCCCAGTTAATCATCTCTTCGCGGACTTCCGGGTGGTTGTAATCAATGTTGGCGAACATCAGATAATCATAGTTGCCGAATTCGTCATCCACTTGATCGTTCCAATCTTTATTTTTACCGGAAATCTTAAAGACACCCGTTTTTTCTTCCCGTGCATCAAAATCGGTACCGTTGAAAAATTCATGTGTCCAGATGAAATCAGAATATTTTCCATTTCGACCAGGGAACGTAAATTTTGTCCACGCATCGATTTCAAATTCTTCTGAAATTTCTTGCGAGCGGTCTTCCGGGTGGACTTCCACAACTTTAATCGTCTCAAGTTCATCGGCAGCCGCTTTATGGTTCATGACGACATCGGCATAAACCGCGATGTCATTCTCATGCGCGACCTGAATTGCTTCGACCAATTCATCTTTTGTCCCGTATTTCGTCCGGACCGTTCCTTTTTGATCAAATTCCCCTAAATCATAGACATCGTAAATGCCATACCCTGTATCTTCATCTGATTGTCCCTTTGATGCCGGCGGAATCCAAACAGATGTGATGCCTGCAGCACGCAGTTCCGGCGCTCTCTCTTTTAAGCGTTGCCAATGCTTTCCATCGTTTTCTACATGCCATTCAAAAAACTGCATCATTGTATGGTTACGTTCCATCTCTTTTCGCTCTCCCTTAAATTGCCATAGTATGAATATTATTGTATGAACATTATTACAATATCTTTAATATTCCCCAAGCAACCAAAAATAAACGCACACTCCAAAAAGAGTGTGCGTTTATACAATGGACCCTGCAGGACTCGAACCTGCGACCGGACGGTTATGAGCCGTCAGCTCTAACCAGCTGAGCTAAGGGTCCTTAAGTAATAGTAGCGGCGGAGGGAGTCGAACCCACGACCTCACGGGTATGAACCGTACGCTCTAGCCAGCTGAGCTACACCGCCATGATCAATTAAAACAACTAATAATAGATTACTGGAATTAAACTTGAATGTCAATAAATTATCTCACAAAAACAAAGAGGAATTTCTAAAAAGAAATCCCTCTTGTCTCATTATGAGTATTTACTTCATGCTGTTCCTGATCGTTGCTCCAGTACCAAGTCCGTAATATTGACGGCATGGTCTCCGATGCGTTCCAGGTTCGACAACAGATCAACGAAGATCATTCCAGCCTGACCGGTACAATCGCCTGCATTGACACGCAAGACATGGTGTTTGCGGAATGAACGTTCGAGCGAATCCAGTTTCCCTTCGAGCTCAAGCACTTGGCGTGCCAATGAAACATCATCCAGTTCAACTGCCTTGATGGCCGCCTCAACGATTTTTTGCGTCAAGACATACATCTCATCCAGCTCTTTTTCCGCTTGTACCGTAAATTCGATGCGGTTGACGATTTGGAAATCAACAAGTTCGATGACGTTTTCAACATGATCACCGATCCGTTCAAAGTCATTGACGGCATGCATCAAGAGTGAATGGTCATTTGATTCCCGTCCCGACAAGTCATGCGCTGCGACTTTGACAAGATAACTCGTCACTTCTGTATTCAGATGGTTGATGGCGTATTCAATCTGGTCTGCCTCCGATACATCTTTTTTATCATGCGACTGTGTGTAACGGTGCGCTTTTCCAAGCGCTTCCTTCGAGAACTCACCCATCCGTAATACTTCGAGCTTCGCTTGACTTAAGGCGAGTGACGAAGACTGGTTCAAGATGTTTTGATCCAAGTGGCGTGGTTTCGAGTCGACGGTCGTATCCGTTCCCGGCACGACCTTTTGAACAAGCCATGCAATTTGCGCGATGAACCAGCATTGAATCAAGGTGTTGACGACGTTAAACGTTCCGTGCGCAAAAGCAATCTGCATTTTTGGTTCCAGATCCAGTGCACCGGTAATCCACGTAATGAACGCTGAAAACAGTGGTAAGGCGATCAAGAAGAGAATCGTTCCGACGATATTGAAGATGACGTGCGCTGCTGCCGTCCGTTTCGCTGCAATCGACGCACCAAGTGCTGCGAGAACTGCAGTGATCGTCGTCCCGATGTTATCACCAAACAAGACTGGTAACGCTGCTTTGATATCAATCATTCCGCCGTCATACAATTCTTGTAAGATTCCGATCGTCGCAGAAGACGATTGGACTAGCATCGTAAAGATTGTTCCGACGAATACACCAAGCAATGGACTTTCCGACATCGATACCGTCAGTTCTCGGAACCATTCGCTTGACTCGAGTGGTGCCATGCCATCTCCCATGAGGGTCAATCCATAGAAGAGCGCTCCGAAACCAAAGAAGATTTGTCCGATGTATTGAATCCGTTCTTTATTGAAGAAGAAAATCAGGAACGCTCCAAGCGCAATCGCCGGGAGTGCTGCTTCCTTGACGTTAAATCCGATGATAAAAGCCGTGATCGTCGTTCCGATGTTCGCCCCCATGACGACACCAATCGCTTGACGCAAATTCATTAAGCCGGCACTGACTAACCCAACGACGATAACGGTCGTACCGGATGACGACTGGATCAAGACCGTGACGACAATACCGGCTAAAATTCCGAAAAACGGGTTTGAGGTATATTTATCTAAAATATACCGCAGACGGTCTCCCGCTGTTTTTTGAAGACCATCTCCCATATACTTAATACCGAATAGGAAAATACCAAGTCCACCGATAAAGGTGAAAATCATTTCCTGTAAATCATAGTTCATTTTGTCATCTCCTCGTATAAAAAAGTGGAATTGATTTGTTGTTAAGAATCCATTGTTTCAACTCCCCTATTATGTAAAGGTCTAATGAACTTGTAAACAGTTTTTAAGACATTCAATTGTTAAGGTTTTATTAATCTGTACCACTACAGTAAAATGCTTATTTATAAGGATTTTATGACCTATTTTCAATTGTTATAAAACAGAAGAAAGAGTGATTATATTGCATTTTTTAAGTCAACTACTTAATTACTTACAAACCACCTTAATTCCAAATCGTCTGTTTTTGAAGACACGCCTCGCTGATGTTTCCCTTTATTTTTGTGGATTGGCATGGATTTCCTTGTGGGTGACAATCATCGACAGCATCTTTCTTGAACAATCGATTCCATTTATCGTCTGGTTCATCCTGCATTTCATCTTCATTGCGATTGCGGTGTTGTTGTATCTGCTGTTCGTTTCCTATTTGAATCGCTGGCTCATCCAGTGGATTTTGCCGAAGCCTTGGGCTTTCCGGCAAGTATTTCCTTATACAGTCGCTGCAAACATCTGGAGTTTTCCGATTGGCGTTCTGATTTATCAACTCGGAAATTCAACGTTCGGAGTCGTTGTGCTGTTAGCCGGCCACTTTTTATATTCACTGATTCCGCTTCTTTTGGCCCGGAAGAATAAAAAGCCGTCACGTGTGCGGACATGACATCTTTTACACCGATTTACAGACTGAATTGTCCGTCTGACGACGGATTGACTTCCAACCGTCTGTGTTAAACAATTGTAAATGTTCAATTTTCGTTCTTGTTTCTCGATTTTTAGGGAATAGTTCGATATGATAGTACAAGTAGTCATAAACAATCTGGCGCTATGCCACAAAAGGAGATTTTCGATATGCCGAAAATGGTCCATCGCTCTAAGACTCGTCCCGTTCGTGTTGGGGACCTTGTCATTGGTGGAAGTAATGAAGTCATCATTCAAAGTATGACGACAACAAAAACACACGACGTCGAAGCGACTGTCGCTGAAATTTTACGTCTTGAAGAAGCGGGATGCCAAATTGTCCGCGTCGCTTGTCCGGAAGAACGCGATGCACTTGCCCTTGCAGAAATCAAAAGCCGGATCAACATTCCACTCGTCGTAGACATCCATTTCAACTATAAACTGGCTCTCATGGCAATCGAAGCTGGTGTCGATAAAATCCGGATCAATCCGGGTAACATCGGACGCCGCGAGAAAGTCGAAGCTGTCGTCACGGCAGCAAAGGCCAAAAACATCCCGATTCGAATTGGAGTCAATGCCGGTTCACTGGAGAAACATATTCTCGAGAAATACGGTTACCCGACTGCCCGTGGGATGGTCGAAAGTGCGTTGCATCACATCAAAATTCTTGAGGATCTCGATTTCCACGATATCATCGTTTCCTTAAAAGCTTCCGATGTTCAGTTGGCGCTCGAAGCCTATCAGCTCGCTTCTGAGTCATTTGATTACCCACTGCACGTCGGTATCACGGAATCTGGTCCTTTACGTACCGGTTCATTGAAGTCAGCCGCCGGTCTTGGAGCCATTCTTTCGCGTGGTATCGGAAACACGGTCCGTGTCTCCCTTTCTGCCGATCCGGTCGAAGAAGTCAAAGTCGCAAAAGAAGTCTTGAAATCATTTGGTCTCGCAGCAAATGCCGCGACATTGATTTCTTGCCCGACATGCGGACGTATTGAAATCGACTTAATGGCGATTGCCGCGGAAATCGAAGATTATATCGATAAAATTCAAGTTAACATCAAAGTTGCCGTTCTCGGTTGTGCCGTCAACGGTCCTGGTGAAGCGCGCGAAGCAGATATCGGAATTGCCGGCGCACGTAACGAAGGATTGTTGTTCCGTCACGGAGAAATCATCCGAAAAGTTCCAGAAGCAACGATGGTCGAAGAATTGAAAAAAGAAATCGATGCGATCGTTCTCGAAAAAGAAGCAGAAAAAGAAGCCGCAAAAACCAGTCAAGCCTAATAAAAAAGAGTCCTCCTCAGGAGCGACTCTTTTTTTCGTTTCCGCTTTTCGACTATGTTATACTAGTGGCAGAAAATTTATAGAATGTTGGTGATGTAAGTGAAAATCGGAATTGATATTGATGGAACAATCACTCATCCTTCTTCGTGCTTTAATTATATGAACAAATATCTCGGGACATCGATTGATTTTGAGATGGCCTCTGAATACGAGCTTCATACCTATACGGACATGGAGCAAATCGAGTTTTGGGAATTCATGGTCAAGTCAGGTCATGAACTCGGTATCTATCGTGAATCAATCCCACAAGAACTCGTCAAACAGCATCTGTGGGCGTTACGTAAACAGTATGACCTTCACTATGTGACGGCGCGATCGGAAATCGTCCGCCCCGTGACGGAAGAATGGATCAAACAACATGAGTTGCCACTTGATTCGTTAATCATGACAGGCTCTCACGATAAAGTACAAGTCGTTCGTGATTTGTCGCTCGACCTCTTCATGGAAGACCGGCTTGAAAATGCGATTCAAATTGCGGAAGACACGTCGATTCCGGTCATCTTGTTTGATGCACCGTACAATCGACGTCCCCTTCCTGAAAACATCGTCCGCGTGTCTTCTTGGGATGAGGCTGTTCAAACCATTCATAAATTTGCACCGATTCGTTAAAAACAGCCGTCACAGCTGTTTTTTTATTTTATCAAAATCAGCCGAGAATACTCCCACTTCTAAACGTTCAGGGTGAAACCCTAGCGCAAGTGGGAGATGAATCGTCTTCGGGTAAAGAGTGTCTTGCGACACGTCAATTGCCCGACACTCTTGGTTTGAAAGAAATTAAAATCAGGAATAAAAAAAGTCATGTTCTTTGAAAACTGAAGATATAGGGTTGTGACAGGAAGTTCGTCTGTCACGTAAAATCTTCAACGTTCACCTTGCGGATGACCGAAGTAGCGAAAACCAAGCAGAGTAGGCCTCCGCATAAAAGAAACGGACAAGATCAACGTTCAACCGTCGGGACGATGGGGTTAGCCTGATAAATTTTTGACCGCTAGGTTGAATAACTCAGGAATCTTCCACCTCTTAGCGAAGCGTAGGTGGAGGTAGTTCAATTGTATGTTTTGATTCGAGTATCGTACACTTGTAGAGGATTCCCATATTATCTCATTTCCAATATTTTTTTGAATGTGAAAGGACTTTATTATGCTGACGACTTTAAATATTTTTTTCCTTAATATCTGCATCATTTTTCTTATCTTGTCTTTCACCTTTTATTTATTACGTAACCGGCTTCCGATTCAGCAAGATTCGAAGCTTTCGACCCGATTGTATTTTGGTTTCGCTAATGGACTAACTGGGATTTTATTGATACATAATTCCATTATAATTAACGGTGCTTTCATCGATTTGCGCCTATTACCGCTCGCCTTATCTGCTTTATACGGCGGACCGGTCAGCATCGTGACGACCGGCTTTTTGCTCATGTTTTACCGGATCGTCATCGATACAGGAGAATCGATGACAGCACTACAAACTTCGATTCTCACACTGATTAGTTTTATCATTCTCGTTCTGCTTTGCACACGCTTCATTAAACATAAAGCGGCTCTGTTTACTGTCATCGTCACGATTGGTTCCTTGCTTGTCTTGATTCGTATGTTGATGAGCGATACTGCATTTCAGGCCTGGCAATTGATTTTTGCTCCTTATTTTTTAATTACGATTCTTGCTTCACTTCTGTTTTATCGCCTGTCCCGTATGTTGCAGGATCACTTCGTCCTGTATTCCTACCAGTCGTATTTGGCGACAACCGATCAGCTGACACGATTGGCCAATCGTCATGTTATCATGGATAAAGTTGCGACGTTGGAACAGGAAAGAGCACCGTGGGGTGTCATTTTATTTGATTTAGACTATTTCAAGTCAGTCAACGACCAGTACGGTCATGCCGTCGGAGATGCGGTCTTACGTCACTTCTCTGTTTTATTGACACAAGAATGCCCACAGGATACAACAGTCGGACGTTACGGCGGGGAAGAGTTCATTGCCATCTTACCCAATACTTTGCGTGTATCACCCGACCAATTAGCGGAACAAATTGTCGCAACAGTAATGAGGACACCTTTCGTCATGCAGGATCACGCACTTGAAATCACTGTCTCGGCGGGCGTCGCCTATGCCGGGCATCAATCCGCCAGTGTGGTCTTTAAACAGGCGGATACAGCCTTGTATGCCGCAAAGCAAAATGGACGGAATCAATCCTATGTCTATACCAGTTAAATCTCCTTCATGGGTATCAAAAGCTCCAAATACACAAATGGAAGCCGCATCATTCTGCCGCTTCCGTTTGTTTGGTTTTCAATAAACAAATGATTTCTTCCAGCTTAACGGGCTTTGCAAAAAAATAACCTTGGAATAAGTGAATACCAAGATTCTTCGCAATCCGTACTTCCTCTCCCGTCTCGACACCTTCAACGATACACTCGACATGCATCGACCGACTGAGCTGAAAAATGGATTCCAAGATGGACTGGCGTTTCTCAGACTCTTCAATCTGCTCGATGAATTGTTTAGGTACTTTTAACTGACGAAGCGGCAATAACCGTTCAAGCACATGGTAAGAAGCATGACCTGTTCCGAAATCATCCAATGAAACCGGAAAATCAAGGGTTTTGATCCGGCGCAGCGCTCTTAAAATCGGTTGACTCTCAAAATCAAGTGATTGACTTTCCGTAATCTCGATTTTAATTTGTTTTGGCTTGAGGGAATACTTTAGCAACATCCGTTCAATAAACGGCATGAAGGATTCGTGCGTCAGTTGGCGGGGTGACACGTTGACCGACAGGCTGAAATCATCCGGAACAAGATCAATCAGTTGTTTCCTCGTCTTACATCCTTCTTCAAAGATCCATTCCCCCAGACGAATGATCAAATCACTTTTTTCGGCAATGGGGATGAATACTGTTGGTCGACCAGCCCCTGGAATTTTACTGTTCCAACGTACGAGGGCTTCAAGACCCACAAAGCGATCCTGATCAGAGTCGTATTGCAACTGATAGACAAGATAAAAGTCGCGATTGACGTCCGCACGAGATAACGCTTTTGCTGCTTCAACCCGAAGCGCTTGTTCCGCCCTCCACTCCCGATTCAAACACATGACTTTTTCTGCGTTGCGGATACTTTCAGGAAATGCTGATGTAATCTGTTGGACCCGTTTCGTCACAGTAGCTTGATCAACGTCACCGTCATCTATGACGATGTATAAGTTGACGTAGATCTGATGCCGATCCACTTGGTAAGGTGCAGACATCTGATGGCTGAGCCGTTCCATCTCTTCTTGACACGAGACCCCCGGTGGTTTATCCATTACGACGACAAGTGTCCCGCCTTCGACACGAACCATTTCGTAGTAAGGTGGCAACAAATTATTTAAACGTTCGACACAATCAAATAATACCTTTTCTTGAATCTCCTCACCAAAATAACGGGCAAGCTCATAGTAATTTTCAAGCTGAACACCTACCAGTAAGAGGGATTGATGCTTTTCCGCCCCAAACCTTTCTTCTAGTCCATGCATATTCAAGAGTTGTGTTTGCGCATCATGTCGGGCGGCATGATGTAACTGGTCTGCCATCATTTGAAGGTGACGTAAATGACGAAGATGCAAATGATTGATGACAAAAGCGATGCAAATAGCAATCGCAATCATCCCCAGTCTCGCGTAATGGTCGGTCGGATCAATTTCGACCGTTACTTTCGTTGCCCGAAACATCACATATCCGTTCGTCGCGACGGTAATGACGACGGCATACCATATCATAATCCGGTCATAGGCAATCAATGCAATCATTAAAAATAAAAAGCAACTTGCCCAGACGGTAACTGCAGCATATGGTAAAAGACTGATGGACGTAATCGGAATCACTAAGAACATAATAGATAATAAATGCGATTGATAACGATTCGTCAAACGACTACGGCTAATCCATAAAGTCAAAAGACCTAATGCCAACAAAATCATAACGAGCGTCGTGCGACTTAAATAGGCACTCTGCATCGTTTCATCAGTCGTCATCCAAAAAATCAACGCTCCGGCACTCATGGAAAAAAATGAAAAGTTCCCAATCCACCGCTGTTGATTGCGAACAATCTCGTTTACTGTTTTAACGGGCATCTGTCTCCTCCTTTCTAAAAAATAAAGAGTCTTAGCGGAATTGGCGTCACTTTATCATACTCCGGCTCTTCTACAACTAGCAATTATTTCCTTTAAAAAAAGAATAGACATTTTCTTCTATTCCGAAGAAACATGCCTATTCCTGAATTTTCTTTACTGATCATGAATCCGTCCCAGTTCATCAATCACGTCTGTCGCAAGAAGACTGCTCGGATGAACATGTCGCTCCGCCTGTTTGGATGCTTTTGCATACCAGAAAACGCCGAGGGCAATCAACCGTTCCACCGACAAGTGTTTATAATGATCGGTTTGACCAAGCAAACTTGTGACTACACCGAACAGCGTGTCGCCACTGCCGCCTTTTGCTAGTCCGCTCGATGCGCCATTTACTACGTAGCCACCACCATCCGGTGTAGCAACAAGAATTATATGCGCTTTTAGGACCACAATGACTTGATGTAAACTGGCATATTCACTCGCCTGACCAAATAAATCATCTTGAATTTCTGGAATCGTCCGCCCTGTCATCCTTGCAAATTCACCAATATGAGGAGTGACGACAATGGCAGCTTTTCGCTCCGGATATTCCTGTAAAATCAATGCCCCGGCATCAAGAACAACCGGAATATCCTGTTCCAACAAAAGGGCAATCCAATCAGAAATGGATTCGGATGTTACACCAGGACCTATCCCAGCGACACTCACTTGTTGCAGCACTCCTGTAATCGTTTCCGTCGTCTGGTTCAGTAGCATCGCCTCCGGTGCATTGATCATTAATCCTACTTGAGCAGTCGAAACCGTTGATACCTGAAGCTTTCCGATACCGGTTCTAAGAGCCGCACGTGCCGCCAGTTGAATCGATCCGGGCATTGTCTCGCTTCCACCAATCAACAATGCGGTACCGTATGTCCCTTTGTGTCCATACGGATCGCGTGCTAATAAAGGTGAAATGGATTCTGATAAGACTTCCCACTCCCCCAAAGCAGGTAACCCCAAATCAATTTTTTCCAATTCTCCAAAAAACGGAGCAGTTTTAATTAAAAAAGCAGTCCGCTTATAAGCATGAAGTAAAAATGTCATATCCGCTTGCAAGGCCTGTCCCTTGAAATCAACCGTATGATCGGATGGTACACCACTCGGTACATCGACGGCATATAACTTTGCTCTCTGCCGTTGCTGTTCCTTGACCCAATCAAATACTTCCACCACTGCATCCAAGCGGGATATATCAACACCCGTCCCGAACAGTGCATCAACGATAACATCATACTGTCCACACATTGTCTCCGATACAAGTCCAAATGCTTCAGCATACCGTTGATGCAAACGGGCGGTTTCTGATTTAGCATCTCCGAAAGGTGCATGTAGCGTAACATCAAAACCATCCCGGACCAACTCTCGTCCGATGACATATCCATCGCCGCCATTATTACCCGTCCCACAAAGAATGATTATTCGATCGTTGACACTGTGTCTGTCTTTGATGCGTTTCGCCACTTCACTCCCGGCCCGTTCCATCAATACTTCCAGTGGTAAACCGGACGTTTTTGCCCATTCATCGATTTTTCTTGCCTCCTGCGCATCATAAATCATCTCCATCACCTCTGTTCGTCTATTCCCGTTTTCATTCGTTTCATGCCAAAAAAACGACAGATTGAAATCTGCCGTTTACTCAAAATACTGTATTCAAATAGAGGTTATTATTTTTGACACGCCGCACACCGTCCGTAGATTTCGAATTTATGATCTTCGACTTCGAAGCCTGAATCTTTAATCGGAGCCACCCATTGCATCGGACAGGCGTCCAATGTTTCTGTTTTTCCACATGTCCGGCAAATCAGATGGTGGTGATGATGTCCCGATTGACACGCTGCCCGGTACTTCATTTCTCCATCCAACTCCGTTGTCTCTAAAATCTCGATTTCCGCAAAATCGTTTAAGTTCCGGTAAATCGTATCGTAGCTGAGTGACGGGTGTGACAACCGCAATTCCTCGGCCACTTCCCGTGCACTGACATACCGGTTGGCTTCAAACAGATATGCCAACAAATCCAGACGTTTTGGCGTCATCTTAAATCCGGACGCCTTCATCCGGTCACGCGCTTGTTCGATGTTTTTTTTCATGCGTTTTTCCTCCCATCCAAAACCGCTCGATGATCATGACGAGAATCAGTTCCATCACCGCCAACATGACAATCATGCCGCCCGGTGCCAAATCAAACTGATACGCAAGAATCAAGCCGGCAATCGTCGCCACTTCCCCAAAAACAATCGCATAAAAAATCGTTGCTTTAAAGCTTTTGGCGAACCGAAGGGCTGCCGCTACAGGTAACGTAATCAGACTTGAAACGAGTAAGATACCGACGACACGCATGCTGATCGCAATGACCAGAGCGACGACAATCATGAATAAAATATGGACCAGACGTAGTCGGATCCCGGAAACCCGGGCTTGTTCCTCGTCAAACGACAAAAAGAGCAACTCTTTATAAAACGCGATGACAAATAAAATGACGACTCCTGTCACGATGAAGATCGTGTAGACATCCGTCAGCGTGACCGCTGAGACTGTTCCAAACAAAAAGGATACGAGATCCATCGAAAAACCGTTGGCGAGACTAATGAAAATTGCTCCGAGACCCATTCCCGTCGCCATGATGATCGGAATCGCCAGTTCTTGAAAGTGTTTATATTTTGCCCGCAGCCAATCGATCGTCAATGCGGCGATGACCGACGTCACGATTCCGAGATACAGGGGATTCAAGTCCGCGAGACTCGCGACCATCCCGGAAATCAACAAACTGAGTGCAATTCCGGCCAGCGTGACGTGTGACAAGGCATCCGCAATCAAACTCATTCGGCGGACGACAACAAAGGAACCGATCAACGGCGCCGTAAATCCAATCAATACTGCGGCCACAAGCGCGTACTGTAAAAACTTCAATGTCATGAATGCTTCAATCACTGGACAACCTCCCCTTGGTGGACGAGGACACGTCCCGGGACAGGATACAATGAACGAATCGTCTGTTCATCGAGTTCCCAATATTCCTTGATGCCGCAGTTACAACCGAGTCGTCCGTCAACCAAATGAATCACATCCGTCACGAGCTTACTGACGAAGTGAATATCATGTGTAACGAGAACAAAGGTCCGTTTCTTGTCACGCCGTAACTCTTCAAGGATTTCGTAAAATTCCTTCACATACCGTTGGTCAACCCCGACCGTCGGTTCATCCAGAATCATCAAATCCGGATCATTGACGAGCGCCCGTGCAATGAAGACACGTTGTTGCTGCCCACCGGATAAATCACCGACCTTTGAATCGCGTCGATCCCACATGCCGACAGTTTCCAAAGCGGTCTTGACCTTTTGACGATCCAGCTTCGTCACACGGCGAAACAGTCCTTTTTTCGCATACAGTCCCATCTCGACGACCTCAGCAACCGTAACAGGAAATCCTGAATTAAAGGAAGCTGCTTTTTGCGATACATAACTGATCCGCCACCAGTCACTGAATGCAGCTTGATCCTGACCGAACAGTCGAATCGTGCCCTTCGGTTTGAGTAGACCAAGCATACATTTGATCAACGTCGATTTTCCCGATCCATTTTCTCCGACAATCGCCAGGAACTGACCTTGCTGGACCTCAAAGCTCACTTCATTTAAAACACGTCGATCCGGATAGTCATATGTCAGTTGTTTAATTTCGATAATTGGTTCAGTCATATCTAATCTCTCCTTCCGTCTCGTTTTAAAACGGAATAATTACGCCTTATCAACTGTCTTATTATAGCGCCCGCTCTATTCCCGTGCAACCAATGTAACTTTTTTATGAATCAGCAGTTTTTCAGACAGGTACAAGGTACAATATTATTATACAAGCTGCCGTTTTCAGAGTCTTTGATTCGGGAAAAGAGGCATGGAGTACTCAAAGGGGGCGGATTTGTTTTGAAAAATGAACTGGCAGTCATCGATATTGGATCCAACTCGATTCGATATGTTATTTTTCACCCGGTCGATTCCGGCCGATATATCGAAAAAATCAACGTCAAAGTTGTCGCTCGCCTGTCCGCACATATTGACGAGGACGGTGCACTGGATGCTGTCGGCATCCGGTTGCTCTGCGAAACATTGCAACGTTTTTATGAGATCGGCGTCACCCATTTCGTTGAAGAAACGATTTGTGTCGCGACCGCTGCGATTCGAAATGCCGGTAATCGAGAGGCTATCGTTCAGGCCGTCGAACAGGAAACACCCTTTACGGTGCGTGTGCTCTCTGATGAACAGGAAGCCTACTACGGTTATTTCGCCATCATCAATTCCACCTTCTTGACGGACGGGTATTCCGTCGATATCGGTGGAGGTTCGATGGAAGTGACTTTAATCGAAAACAGGGAAATGGTCGCTTACCACAGCTTCCCGTTTGGTGCCGTCACACTGACGCGACAATTCCAGTCCGGCGAAACGATGACTTCCGGTGAACAAAAAAAGCTGGTTAAATTCTTACGGGAACAATTCGATGAAATTCCTTGGCTGAAAGGTAAAAAACTTCCTTTGATCGGGGTTGGTGGATCCGCACGAAATTTCGTTAGAATACATCAGTCGACACTGGATTATCCGTTACACGGCATCCATCAGTACCAAGTCCGTTCAAAAGAGCTCGGACGATTGATTGATGAGCTGGAAGATAAGCCACCCAAACAGTTGGCTAAAATCGAAGGGTTGTCAAAAGACCGCGTTGATATCTTTTTACCGGCTTTGATTGCAATTCACGAACTGGCACTACATATTGAGGCTGATCAGTTCGTGATGAGTAATTACGGATTACGGGAAGGATTGGTTTACGAATACGATTTGCATGATCAAAGTCAACGACGCGTCGAAAATGTCCGGGAAGAAAGTCTGTATCAGTTGGAAAGTGATTATAAAGTAAACCGGGATCGGATGAACTATCTCGGGACGATTGCGAAATCCATCTACCGCCAGCTCGTCACACTCGATATCATACCTGAACGGGCAGCCGATTTACGGTTATTGGATTCCGCCAGCCGTCTGCTTTATTGCGGACAGTATATCAATCCGGATACGCGTTCCAATCAAACCTTTTACCTGCTGACGCATACCGACTTAAAAGGCATGACACATAAAGATCGTTTGGCACTGGCACTCGTCAGTTCGTATTCTTCTTCAAAACGCATGCAACAACTGCTAAAACCATTCAAAGATTGGTTCACCGAAAAATCGATTGAACGATTTGATTTACTCGGCTCCATTTTGAAATTGACCGAAGCACTTGACGTTACAGAACGTCGGGCTGTTGACAGTCTTGAGCTCGTTCTGGATAAAGATAAGAAAAATGTTCGAATCATTCTGGATACCGGTGATCATGATTACGGATTTGAAGTTGAAAAAGCCGAAAAACAAAAAAAACATTTGGAACGAATCATTGATCGATCGATTCAATTGGATACTAAAGGAGGCGGACTTACATGAAGATGGACTCCCCCGAATTTTTTAATAACCGGGAAATCAGCTGGTTACAGTTCAATGAACGTGTTTTAGGAGAAGTGACGGATACGCGAAACCCGTTAATGGAACGATTTAAATTTCTAGGCATATTTAGTTCTAATTTGGATGAATTTTATATGGTTCGCGTCGGTGGACTGAAAGACGAAGTTCTAGCCGGGTTCAATAAACCGGAAAACAAGCAACAACTCACACCGAAACAACAGTTGCGGGCAATCGCTGCAAAAACAAAAGAATTGGTCGATCAGCAGTACGAAGCGTTTAAGGAAGTAACCGCTGCTTTAAAAAAAGAAGGCGTCTCTTTCTTAAAACATGACGAATTAAACGAAGTACAGTCAGAGTACGTCAAGGCGTTTTTCCGCGAACAGGTTTTTCCGGTTTTGACGCCTGTCGCGGTCGATGCGTATCGTCCGTTTCCCATGTTATCCTCCAAATCATTGAACATCGCAACAGCCCTTGAAGCTGAAGATGGCTCAAAACGTAATTTAGCGTTGGTTCAAGTTCCCGCCGTCTTACCACGCTTCGTTGATTTACCGGTTGATGACGAGGAAACGACAGCGGTAATCTTACTCGAGGACGTCATCATTTCGTTTATCGACTCATTGTTTAAAGGCTACCGTGTTTTGTCCGCCATGCCGTTTCGCATCACCCGAAACGCAGATTTACCGTTTCATGAAGAAGGAACACATGACTTATTAAAGTTAATCGAAAAAGAATTGAAGAAACGCCGGTGGGGAGTAGGCATCCGACTCGAAATTCAAAAAAATGCCATCAATACGAACTTATTAAACATGTTGCGGGATGTTCTTGATTTACAGGACCGCGATATCTATGCTGTTGATGGTCCGATTGATTTGACGTTTGCTTTTGCTTTTTATAGTCAGATTGGTGTCGAATATGATCATTTGATTTATCAAACAATCATGCCAGTCGAACCTCCAGCACTTGAAAAGTCAAAAAATCTGTTTGATCAGATTTTACAACAGGATTATTTATTGCATCATCCTTACCATACGTTTGATCCTGTCGTACGCTTCATCGTTCAAGCCGCCAATGATCCAAATGTTCTTGCCATTAAACAGACCTTATACCGCGTCTCCGGCGACTCACCTATCATCAAGGCATTAAAAACAGCTGCTGAAAACGGCAAGCAGGTCACTGTGCTCGTTGAATTAAAAGCACGTTTTGATGAAGCGAAAAATATCGAATGGGCAAAACAACTCGAAAAAGTGGGGGCTCACGTTATTTATGGATACAGTGATTTGAAGACACACTCTAAAATCACACTGATTGTCCGACTTCAGGAAGGTCGAATTCAACGTTTCGTCCACTTGGGGACAGGCAACTATAATGATTCCACAGCAAAATTATATACGGACATCGGTTTGTTGACAGCACGTGAACAAATTGCCGAAGATGCGACAAACTTCTTCAACTGGTTGTCGGGCTACGGGGAACAGCCGCAATGGAATGCTATTCATACCTCACCGAATTCCATGCTTGAGAAATTCATCGATTTGATTGACGAAGAAATCAAGTACCATAAGAAACATGGAAATGGTCGGATTGTCGCCAAAATGAACAGCTTGACTGAAAAAGATATCATCCTGAAACTGTATCAAGCGTCTAAGGCGGGTATCCAGATCGAATTGATTGTTCGCGGCGTCTGTTGTCTGCGTCCGCAAATTAAAGACATCTCAGAGAATATTCGTGTCACGTCTGTCGTCGACCGTTACCTTGAGCACTCACGAATCTTTTACTTCCGCCATAACGGGGATGATCTGATTTATTGTTCAAGTGCAGATTGGATGACCCGTAACATGCGAAAACGGATTGAAATCCTTTTCCCGATCATCGATGAAGATCAAAAAAACTACATTAAAGATTGTCTGGCGTTAACATTAGCGGATAACGTCAAAGCCCGTGAACAAGACGCAGAAGGAGTATACCATTACGTCACAAAAGGGAAACAATCCTGTGAATCACAAGTGTTGATCCAGCATTATACGAACGGAAAATTAAAGTCAAAACCAACGTTTGAGCGTCCGCTTGAACATAAATGGATTCCCGTCGAACGACCGGAAGAAAAAATCGTTTTTGATTCCTCTACTCTCAAAAAATAATCGTTGTTTAACGTCAGACATCTTCATATAATAAGCATGTAAGCGGTTTTTCGATACAGAAAGGACGAGACCTCATGCTTCAACAAATTTTATTATCCTTACTTGCCGGAATCATCTGTGGTGTGGTCTTTACCGCACTCAAGCTGCCGATTCCCGCCCCACCTGTCTTTCCGGCAATTGTCGGGATCTTCGGTGTATTTCTCGGAATGAAAGTGTTTTTATTCATTGCCGACCGTTGGCCGTTTTAACAGACCGTAAAAAAGCGTTTCTCTTCTCCAATCGGAAAAGAAAAACGCTTTTTTTATTTCTTTAGTGCTTCCGCAATGACTTTGTCCCAATTGACGTCATCACAAGCTGTTTGGCACGTCGGCTCCACTTCACATGTCGCACACTTTCCTTTTTTAGCTTTTTTCGTAAAGCGTACGAGTGAGAATCCAGCATAACCAAATACGAGCAAACCAATCAAGATATCAATCATATGCATCATGATTCCTCCTTTTTACGAAAATCCAAGTGTGTGTCCAGCCTGATAAATCAAGAATGAAATACCATATGCTACGAATAAACCGTAAAGACTCGCAATCCATGTCCATTTTGCGCTTCCAACTTCTCGTCGGATGACGGCTACAGTTGCGAGGCATGGGACATACAATAAGACAAACGCCATGAAACTGTAAGCGCTGAGTGGTGTGAACTGTCCGGATAACTGTCGTCCGAGTTCTGATTCATTGACGGCATAGATGATTGCCATCGTCGAGACGACCACTTCTTTCGCCAAGAATCCGGTAATCAAAGCAGCTCCAGCTTGCCATGTCCCAAATCCAAGCGGAATCAGTAACATAGCGATCACGCCACCAATCATGGCCAGGAAGCTATCGTTCATATTGACGTCAAAACCACCTGGTCCTGTATAGGCAAGCAACCAAATGATGACCGAACCTCCAAAAATGAATGTACCTGCTTTTCGGACAAAACCTTTTCCTTTTTGCCACGTGCTGCGCCATAGCGTCAAGCCTTGCGGAACCCGGTAAGGCGGTTGCTCAACTAAAAAGAGACTCGTCGCTTCTTCAGCAGCCAATACTTTTGAAAAAACTTTGGCGGCAAGCAGCGCCAAAACGATTCCTAATATATACAGCGACAAGACAATCATTGCCTGATTACTCGCAAAAAAACTGCCTGCAAACACAGCATAAATCGGTAAACGAGCCGAACATGACATGAATGGAGAAATGAAGATCGTAACCAAACGTTCCCGCTCTTCTTCCACGGATCGTGCTGCCATGATTCCCGGAACATTACAGCCGAATCCAATGATCATCGGAATAAAGCTTTTACCGTTTAAGCCTACCATCTGCATAAACCGATCCATGACGATAGCGACACGCGCCATATAACCGGAGTCTTCGAGAAACGAGATAAAGAAAAACAGGACAAAGATTTGAGGGACGAAGACAAGTACGCCGCCCACCCCTGCGATCACTCCATCAATCAATAAATCTTGAATGAATCCTGATGCTCCCAGCTGGTTTAAAACAAAGACGACCGCTGTCGAAAGAGGACCTTCGATGAACGCTCCAAGTAAGTCAGATAACGGAGCACCAATCCAGTTAAATGTAACGTGGAACAGAGCATATAAAACGGCAAAAAAGATAGGTAATCCAAGAATCGGATGGGTCACGACCGCATCGATACGATCGGTCCATGTCTTCCGATCAGATTTTTCTTCCATCACAGCACTTGCCCGAATAGCGATCGCCCAGTTTCTCCGGCACTCCGTGATATGCGCATGGATGAATCGACCCAGCTCTTGTTCCAGTGCTTTTCGTACTTCAGTGATTCCTGGTGCCTTCCGTTCCAAATACTCAATGAAGACACGGTTACCGGCAAGATATTGGACTGCCATCCATCGTTCGTTTTCTTGCAGGTCAGCCTGCTCGATGATCATCGCAATCGCCTGTTCTGTTTCTTGACCATAGTTAATTTTTAGCGGTAGCTGCCGTTGAACCTGATCGGGAATCGATGCCAGTAATACTTCACAACCGTCTCCTGTACGGGCGACGATTGGAAATACGGGAACGCCAAGCGCTTGTGCCAATGCATCCGCATCAATCGTCGTCCCACGATTCCGGGCAACGTCCATCATATTTAAACCGATTTGAATCGGCTTACCGATTTCCAACAGTTGTGCCGTCAATTGCAGATTTCGTTCGAGCTGCGAAGCATCGATGATGTTGATCATGCCATCAAAGGGCTCTTCCATCAAAAAACGAGCAACAACAGCTTCGTCTGCTGACAACGGGTCTAAATCGTATACTCCGGGCAAGTCAATCAGTTGCCCCCGATTCCCATGTAACTTTCCGACCTTCTTATCCACTGTTACACCAGACCAGTTTCCCACGTGGGCATATGAATCAGTTAATCGGTTGAATAAAGAAGTTTTTCCGGTATTCGGATTGCCGAGTAACGCAATGGTTGGAGTCATGGTACAAACACTCCAATCTTTTTGGCATCATTTTTTCGAATCGCAATCATTTGATGATGATCACGCTGTTCTATCGTCAAAGGACCTTGAAAGCTTGCCCGTCGTCTGACAACAACTGGACAACCTTCATAAAAACCGAGAGCTAACAACCGTCTGCGCAGTCGATCTTCTATATGATTCAAATCAGTCATTACTACAGGTTTATCAATCGGAATCATTGCTAAATCAGTCATACATGCTCCTCCAGTTACTCCAATTTCACTGATAATAATTATCAGTCTTGATTATATCATGCAGATGACTTCAAAAAAAACAGCAAGTGTCTCAGGAAAAAGTTCTGAGACACTTACTGTTCCGTAATCGTTGGGTCAGACGTCGCGGCAATATCTTGAATGACTTCGATTTGCTGGTGTGCCAAGCGGTGGCAGTTTGGACAAAGCGTTTGAAACTGACCGTGATGATCATGCCATTCCAAAAGTGAAAAATTTGTTAATCCACATCTTTCGCATGTCTTTTTTAATGGTGCGGGATGATTACGTTCCCGAAAGCGTTCCATGCGACGCTTTTTTGCCTGCTCGATCGTTGCTACGTCTGATTCGAAATGTCCTGCCTGCCATGCTTCGACAATCCTTTGGCGATGCTTTGGATCCAATCGTCCCGAATTCATCTGTAAGCTTGACAGCGGTGAACCGAGTAACGGATGGCGTAAGTCAACACTGATTAAATCCAGACAGGCATAGATGCGTTCTTGTTCATCTGCCTCCTTCATCCAGTGGGGATCTGCTGGTCGTGTCGTATACTCGCTGAACAGTACTTCGGCGTATGCGACGATTCCATCCGGGGTCGCCAAGAACACTTCTTCCCCCTCCGCTAATTCCGCCGGTAAATAAAACGGTTCTTTCGTTTCGTAATACAAGACGACCGCTTGACGTAAGGCAAACTCCGATTCATCAATGACTAGTAGATGACACACGCGGCAGACACCTCTCTCGTTTAAATGGATGTACCAATCAGCGGTAAACGCCACTCGGCATCAAAATTTCCAGAGCGTAACATCGCAATTTCTTCTTGATACGGGGCAACTTTCTTTTTCGGATCCAGTCCAATGTAGGGTGTCTCAAGGATTTTAGGCAAATGTGCCAAATCCCGGTGGTGCACAATCCGATGAAGCGGATCAAAACCGATTTCACCGAATCCGATGTTCTCATGACGGTCTTTTTTGGCTCCGCGGACGTTTTTGGAGTCATTGACATGAATGACACCGAGACGATCCAAACCGACAATCCGGTCAAAGCGTTCCAAAACGCCATCCAAGTCATGGACCAGATCATAACCAGCATCATGGACGTGACACGTGTCCAAACAAACGGATAGACGATCGTTATGGGTCACACCCGCAATGATTTCCGCAATCTCTTCAAACGTTTTTCCGATCTCCGATCCTTTACCGGCCATTGTCTCGAGAGCAATCTTAACCTGTTCATCACCGGTCAAGACCTCATTGAGTCCTTCGATGATTCGTTTAATGCCAACTTCTTCCCCGGCGCCGACATGCGCTCCTGGATGAAGAACAATATGCTTGGCTTTTTCGAGTGCTTCCGCACGGCGAATTTCTTCACCTAAAAATGAAACAGCCAGTTCGAACGTTTCCGGCTTCGTCGTATTGCCTAAATTGATGATATACGGCGCATGAACGACGATTTCTTCGATTCCATTTGCCTCCATGTGTAACAAAGCTTCTGGAATCCGTAAATCAAAAATCGGTTTTCGTCTTGTATTTTGGGGAGCACCCGTATAGACCATCATCGTCGTCGCTCCGTAGGACGCTGCTTCCTCACTTGCACCAAGCAACATCTTTTTTCCCGATAAGGACACATGTGAACCAATTTTCATTCTGTCTCTCCACCCTTCTTCTCACTACTAGTGTACCAAACACGAAAAAACAAAGTCCACGATGGATCGCGTGAACTTTGTTGAGAGAAATCCGTTTCGGTATCAAACCACAAATTCCTTATTTCGATTTACTTGCATTTGCTTTACGCTCAGCACGCCCGATTCCACGCTGTTCTTTGATTCGTTCGCGTTTCGCTGTTTCTTTCAACTTATACTGGTGTTTCTTTTTATAACCTGGTTTAACACGTTTTTTCGCTTTAGCCGCTTCACCTGATAGTCGACTGTGAGCTGTTTTCGAAACTGCCGTCTTCATGTGTGGTTTCGCGCGGCGGCGTTCTTTGACTTCGCTGACTTGACCACTTTTGACATCCACGTTGATGAATGCAATGCCACGATCCTCGAGACGGTTGATGGAACCATTCTCGTGATCTTCAAACAATGTGTAGGCCAAGCCGTCTTGATCGACACGACCCGTCCGACCGACACGGTGAACATAAAAGTCGAGATCTTTCGGAATCCCGTGGTTGATGACGTGGGAGACACCTGAAATATCGATACCGCGTGCAGCAAGATCCGTTACGATGACATACTGATATTTGGCTTCATTGATTTCTTTAATGGCTTGTTTCCGACGACGGGCCGGCAAGTCACCATGAAGCGAACCGACGTTGAGTCCCGCTTCAAGGAAGAGAGCTTCGAGTTCGATGGCTTCTGTTTTCGTATTCGTAAAGACAAGACAGATATACGGGTTGAGGGCTTTCGCCAGCTTCAACGTCAAATCAGAACGATCGCGGTGTTTGACCGGAACCGTATGGTGTACGATTTTTTTCGCCGTCTGTTGTTTTGGATCCACATGCGCATAACGTGGATTGTTCATATATTTTTTCAAGAACGGTTGTAATTTTTCAGGAATCGTTGCAGAGAACACCATCATCTGTAACTTCTCAGGAAGCGCTTGAGCAATCCGGTCAACTTCCGGCAAGAATCCCATATCGAGCATTTGATCCGCTTCATCGATGATATAATGTTTCACGAAATGCGGTTTCAATGCTTGTTCTTTAAAGAGATCCAAGATACGTCCAGGTGTTCCAATCACGATTTGTGGTGAGACTTTGACACGTCCGATTTGACGTTCGCGATCCATTCCACCTGTGATCAGACTCGTCTTGATATAGTCCGGTTGTTTGACGAGGATTGATTTCAATTCCTCGTGAATCTGCCAAGCGAGTTCACGCGTCGGCGCAACGATGATGGCTTGCATTTCTTGAAGTTCCGGATTGACATTTTGAACAATCGGCAGGAGGAACGATAACGTTTTCCCAGTCCCTGTCTGTGATTGTCCGATGATATCCCGCCCTTTGAGCGCTGCAGGAATAATCCGGGATTGAATATCGGTTGGTTTTTTAATACGTGCGTCTTCGAGTGCTTCGACGACGAACGGGTGCAAATCAAAATGGCTGAATCCATTCATATTTGTCACCATCCTTTCTGTTTCTTTAACAATTAAAAGCGAATCGTCCGCCTTCACCATCTATTTCTTTAGTTCAACATGGGTATTGGTCTACTACCGTCATACAAATATGAATACGTATAGAATCGATCGGGAATTTTTTTGTTTTTCGTATGAAGCTTCAACGCGCTGAAGGCGACTTCCATCATCTCTTCAGCGGACTGGACGACCGTCGCGTCCATCGATTTCATGTCAACAGCTTCTAATATAGCACGATTCCCATCGATTCCGACAACTATTTTTCCGGAAATGTTTGCTTTTTTCAATGCTTCAAGCACGCCCATCGCAATATCGTCATTGTGACAGTAGACCGCATCAAAGGCGATCCCGGAATCAATGACCTGCCGCATGACACGTTCCGATGTCACCGGATCATAGTTTCCGCTGGCGGACGCGACGACCGACAGGCTTGCCTCATTTTCAATTCCGTTTACAAATCCACGATGGCGTTCATTTGTCGTATAAACATTTGCTGTGCCTGTAATCTCGACGATTCGTCCTGTGGACTGACCGGTACGTTTAATTAATTCGTTTTTTATATAAGAAGCCAGTTGTTCCCCGATCAACTGATTATTAGATGTCACAGAACTGACGACTGCATCGGACCGAATCATCCGATCAATCGCAAAGACGGGAATTCCGGCTCTTTTGGCTTCTTCGATCGCGCTGCCGATATAGACATCGTCAAGTGTTGTAATGAAAATGGCATCCACTTTCAGTTGAATGAACTCGCGGATCTGCTCGCGTTCACTGATTCGTGAATTTTGTGACGTCGCTACCAGCGCTTCATACTTATTTGCTTTCGCTTGTTCTTTAAACGCATTGATCAGACGCTGTGCGAATTCATGTTTGTCATTAACGATCGTGAAGGCAACAACGTTTTGTTTCGGACTCGTCTCTGTTTGAACAAACATATTAGAAATGATGAGAACAGATGAAATCCAAACGATCAAGACGAACAGCCAGGACTTATTGAATCTCATGCTTTTTCCTCCCGTCTCGGGAAAAACAATTGAATCGTTGTTCCGACACCGACCTTACTGTCGACTTCGATACGCCCATTGTGCTGACGGATTACTTGACTCGACATAAATAATCCTAAGCCGTTTCCATCCATTTTTGATGTATTGAACGCTTGACCAATCAAACTGATTTGTTCTTCATTCATTCCAACTCCGTTGTCTTGAACGATAAACACAAATTGATCCGGATAGATATGCAGATGTACGTGACAAATCCCATCTGCTCCTTTCGATTCAACAGCATCCAGCGCGTTACCGATACAATTCGACAACACCTGTAATAAGCCGGCTTCAGATGCATAGAGTTGCGGCATGTGTGCGGGCGTGTATATTTTACAATCCGCCTTATACAGATGTGATTTTGATTCAAGAATGAACGTCAGTTTTTCCATCATTTTTTTCATATCAATCTGTGCCATCACTAGTAATGCTTTATCATTTTTAGGTAAATCAAGCATCGTCTGAATTAATTGATTGGCCCGGTCGAGTTCAGATAAGGCTGTCTCAATCATATCCGGATCGTTTTCCTTGTTTTCTGACAGCAGTTGTAATGCCATCTTGACCGGTGTCAATGGATTTCGAATCTCGTGGGCAATTCCTGCCGCCAGTTGTCCGAGAGATGCCAGTTTTTCTTGATGCAGGATGACTTGTTGCTGACTTAATTGTTCGACTCGGGAATGCTCCATTCGTTGGGCATATTCGTTGTATGCTGAAATCAATGTCTTGACTTCGTTGGAACCAGAACGTTCCAATGAAATGGGTTGTGGCGTCGTACTTTTTTCGATTTTTTGAACAAGCTCAAGCAATGGTGCTGTCAATTGACGCGACATTAAATAACCGACAATCAGACTAAGAACTAACGTCAATGCCGCAATGACGAGATATTGTTGACGTGTTGTATAAACAGGCTCATAAAAGACACTCCGCGGAGTTCTTACCAATATTTTCCAATCTGTCACTTTTAGATCCCGGGCAAAGTAGTACATATCTTTATTTGTACTAAAAATCTCATATGGTTTATTACTCTCAAAAGCACGGTCGACAACACTTCTCGTTAATAAACGCTCTTTATCCGTCACAAGGTTTCTTGATGTCGCAAGCGGCTCTCCCTGACTGTTAAAAAGGTACGCCATCGTATCATCGTCAAATGACTCCAATGAGTTACGAAATACGACGGAGTTCATTAAACTAAGTCCTCCACCAAATACGCCGACCCGCTCATTTCCGTTCCGAACAGAGACATACATATAACTTAAAGAGTCGTTTTCAATGTCGTACCGTTCGCTCATATGAAAATCTGTACTCGTTAACGCTTGCAGAAACGCATCATCTTGTCGAATCAGCGAATTTTCGACCCGACGATCTTCACTCGAGAACCAAGTAATCTTGTCCGTCTTCCGATCGTAATAAAAGAAACTTTTAAAACCGGTATCGATATCAAGTAAATTTGAATCTCGGATCGCCTGATCCAGATTTTTCATATTCGTCACATTAAGTTGTAAACCCATAATTTTTTCGTGTAGATTTCCGACACTGTCACGGAGCGCATTGCTTGATACTTCAACACTTTTCTCACTTTGCTTTTCCGTTTGTTGTTCGACCCGGGAAATCGTGACACGATCCGCTGTAAAGGCTAATGCCGAGATGACAAGACAAATGAGAATAAATAAAACAGCCGTGATTTGGAAAAAATAGGACCGCATCATCTTTTTCGCCTCCATCTTTTCACCTCTCCTTCATTTATTGGCAACTCAAACAGTATATCATGTTATCTGCTTCAGGCAGACTCCTCTATTTTCATTCAGCTGAAATCAATGGTACACTCTAAATAATCATTCTTTCTATACTAAAGGAGAATCCAGACTATGCTTGTTAAAAAAATTAGCCCCCGCGGATACTGTTACGGTGTCGTTGATGCCATGAAGCTCGCACAACAAGCGGCAATGAATGATAGTTTACCGCGCCCAATCCATATTCTTGGCATGATTGTTCACAATGCCCACGTTACCCGTGAATTTGAACGGATGGGTGTATTAACTGTTGACGGTCCCGATCGTCTTGAAGCCCTTGAAACCATCCAACAAGGAACTGTTATTTTTACAGCCCATGGTATTTCCCCTGCCGTCTACGCACGTGCCGCGGAAAAGAAATTAACGGTCGTTGACGCCACTTGCCCTGACGTCACACGGACGCATGATTTGATCCGTACGGTCGTCGCGGATGATTACGAAGTCATCTATGTCGGAAAACACGGACATCCAGAACCAGAAGGTGCTGTCGGTGTTGCACCGGAACATGTTCATTTAATTGAAAAGGTTGAAGACATCGATGCCCTTCCGGCTCATTTGGCTTCTAAAAAAATCATTGTCACGAACCAGACGACGATGAGTCAATGGGACGTTCAGGCGTTGATGGAACATGTCCGTAAAAAATATCCGCATGTCGAAGTGCATAATGAAATTTGTAATGCGACACAAGTTCGTCAAGAAGCCGTTGCCGAGCAAGCCGGTGATTGTGATTTAGTCATCGTTGTTGGTGATCCGCGTTCGAACAACTCTAATCGCCTGGCTCAAGTATCCTTTGATATTGCTGAAACACCGGCTCATCGAATCGGTGATTTAACGGAACTCGATTTGAACTGGCTCAAAGGCGTTCAGCAAGTTGGTGTAACATCCGGTGCTTCAACACCAACACCTATTACTAAAAAAGTAATCGATTTCTTACAACAATATGATCCTGCTGACATCAGCACACACGATAAGACACCATTCCTCGAATTGCGTCGGATTTTACCAAAAGTCAAAATTCTTTAATCGTTAAAAAATCCCTGACTGCTTTATGCAGCCGGGGATTTTTTTAAAGAAAGTGAAACGGATTGGTATTTGCCGTGGAGATAAGCACGTCCACATCTATCTTTTGATCATGGAACCGTTTGGTCAAGAAATCGACGACTCCTTGTTTCATGACAGATTCGACATGATGACCCGGATCAACGACCGCCAATCCGAGTGCCATCGCATCATGTGCGACATGGAAATACAAATCACCTGTCACTAAGACGTCCGCTCCTGCAAAAGCTGCCGTCGATACGTATTTGTTGCCGTCTCCACCTAATACGGCAACTTTTCGGACCATTTGCTTTTCATCTCCGACAAAACGCAGATTATCGACGGCAAAAACTGTCCGTACATGTTCTGCAAATGCTTTTAATGGCATTGCTTCTTTGAGATATCCAATTCGTCCGAGACCAAGGGAAGGCGCGTTGATTTCTTCGCGAATCAGGTCGTATGCTACTTCTTCGTAGGGGTGTGCTTTTTTCATCGCCCGAATGACTTGTTTTTGATTTAATTCCGTCACGACGGTTTCAATGCGTACTTCCGTCACACGCTCCAACTTTCCAGCCTGCCCAATATAAGGCGTTGTGTCTATCGCTGCTTTAAATTGTCCTGTTCCCGTTGTGTGAAACTGACAATCGCTGTACGCGCCGATATGCCCTGCTCCTGCTCTGCTTAATGCTTCCGATACTTGTGCAACCGCTTCTTCCGGAACGAAGACTACCAGTTTATATACCGTGTTTTCAAACGAAGGAACCAAAACGGTCGTATCGGTCACACCCAATGCTTGTGCCATCAAATCATTGACACCACCTTCTGCCACATCCAAATTTGTGTGGGCAGCATAGACGGCAATATCATGTTTGATACACTTCATGACGATGCGCCCTGCTGCTGATTGATCTGTGACTTTTGGTAACTTACTGAAAATCGGCGGATGGTGGGCAATGATCAAGTCAATCTCTTTTTCAATCGCTTCATCGACGACAGATTCCAGTACATCCAGTGTGACGAGAACACGTTTGATCTCTTTATTAAGTGTTCCGATTTGCAAGCCGATTGGATCTCCTTCAAAGGCGAATTTTTTCGGAGCAAATGTCTCAAACTGCTCGATGACTTGTTGACCGTTTGCCATCAGTTCGTCACCTCTTCCATTTTTTGAATCAACCGTTCGATGTTCGCAATTTTTTCCTGTAAGACGTCCGAATCATTCCCACGCTGCATTTGTTCGAGGATGTATTGTCGTTTTTGTTTTTCAGTCTGCCATTTTTCAATGAATGCCGGCGCCTTTTCCCTTGCCAATTGCGGACCAAAATACAATTCCCATCCTCGTTGCTCGACATCATCCGAATATAACGATTCTTCTCCTTTTTCCGCAACCAGAATTTCATAAATCTTCTCATTTTCTTTGACAATCGCTTCCGACAATAAAGAATAGCCGTTAGCGAGCAACCACTTCCGAACATCGACTGCATCGACATTCGGTTGCAAAATCAATCGTTCTTCTCCCGATAAGTGATGTTTGCCCTCTTCTAGGATAGAAGCAATCAAGGTACCGCCCATTCCGGCAATTGTCACAGCCGTTACTTCACCCGGTGTCAGAACGGTCAGACCGCTTCCGAGGCGGACATCAATCTTGTCTTCTAATTGAACAAGCGCAACCTGTCCTTGGGCCGCTTCCATCGGTCCCACATTGACTTCACCAGCAATCGCTCGTTCGATTAAGTTTTGTTGGATACAGTAACAAGGCACAAAAGCATGATCGGATCCAATATCCGCGAGTACTGCTCCTTGTGGAATATAGGACACGACTTTTTGTAGACGTTGGTCGAGTATGACGTTCGTTTGCATGTATTTCATCCTTCCTGATTCATGTTCTCATTTAAAAATAGCGGACTTGACGTAAAAAAGAAACAGTCGTTTCCCTAAAATTCACTACAAAAAAACATCCATCTCGGAGAAGAGACGGATGTTGATTCACTTATTTCTTTGCAGCGAGCCATTTTGCTAACATAGTGGCTTCTTCATCATTCGCAAGACCGCCAGGCATTTGCCCTTTACCGTTGATTACGATTTCTTTAATTTCTTCTTCTTTCAGCTTCGCGCCGATCTTTGTTAAGTTCGGACCGACTCCACCTTCAAGATTTCCACCGTGGCATCCTGTACATCCTTTAGATGCAAACAGATCTTCCGGCTTCATTTCAGCTGTTGATGGACCTTTTTCAGCTTGTTTTACCTGATCGACCCCAAAGTATGACAATGAAATCATGGCGATGATGGCGATGATCGCAATCGATGCGAACGGTACTAACGGATTACGCATTTGGATTCCCCCCCATATTCTCTACCCAACCAAGTTGGTGACTGAATGGTATTCCCCGTTACTATTCTACTGTAAAAAAAACAGAGAAGGAAGAAAAAAACAAAACTTTTTCTTCCTTCCCACTAAAATTTCATATTTTCTTCACACTTTGAATTAATCGAGGAAATCTTTTAATCGTTTTGAACGACTTGGATGGCGTAATTTTCGTAACGCTTTCGCTTCAATCTGACGAATCCGCTCACGGGTAACACCAAATACTTTCCCTACTTCTTCGAGTGTCCGTGTCCGACCGTCGTCTAGTCCGAAGCGGAGACGCAAAACATTTTCTTCGCGATCCGTCAACGTATCAAGGACGTCTTCCAACTGTTCTTTCAGCAATTCATAAGCAGCTGCATCTTGAGGAGCTGTCGCATCTTGGTCTTCGATGAAGTCTCCGAGATGTGAATCGTCTTCTTCCCCGATTGGTGTTTCAAGCGAAACTGGTTCTTGTGCAATCTTGAGGATTTCGCGAACTTTTTCCGGCGTGATCTCCATCTCTTTCGAAATCTCTTCCGGCGTCGGTTCACGTCCTAAATCTTGCAACAATTGACGCTGGACACGAATCAATTTATTGATGGTTTCGACCATATGAACCGGAATCCGGATCGTCCGTGCTTGGTCGGCAATCGCACGTGTAATCGCTTGACGAATCCACCACGTGGCGTACGTCGAGAATTTATAGCCCTTTGTATAGTCAAACTTTTCAACCGCTTTGATCAGTCCCATGTTTCCTTCTTGAATTAAATCAAGGAACAACATACCACGACCGACATAGCGTTTAGCAATCGATACAACGAGACGTAAGTTGGCTTCAGCAAGGCGTTTTTTCGCTTCTTCATCGTTTTGTTCGATTCGTTTTGCGAGTTCAACCTCGTCCTCTGCGTTCAGTAAGTCAACACGGCCGATTTCTTTTAAATACATACGGACAGGGTCATTAATTTTGACGCCAGGCGGAACAGACAAATCGTTTAAATCTGCTTCTTCTTTGTCGTCACCCGTTCCATCATTATTGACTTTGATGCCCTCGGTTTCAAGCAGTTGAAGAAACTCTTCAAATTGTTGTGCATCCATCGATTCGAACGAACTGAGTTTGTCCTCGATTTTTTGATGCGATAGTTCACCATTCTTGTGTCCGAGCGCGATGAGTTCATCCTTCGCGAGACGGAGTATTTCCGCTTCTGATCTTGCTTTTTCTGCCATCGAACCATACACTCCTTCCACATCATACAGGTCACCGATCTTTCAAACGCCGTTTCCGTTCGATGATCGCCTGCATTAGTTCCGCTTGGGCGCGGATATCTGTTTGTTGACTCAATTGAGTTTTTTCTTCGTCCAACGTCCGTCGCTGTCGTTCGTTTCGAACGGCACGAATATAATGACTCAATAAATCCGGATCATATTCCGGCATTAACATAAACTCTAAATCTGCTACGATTCGCTGAAGCGATGCATCCTGCAACATCGTCAAAAATCGATCGGGGTCCGCTGTTGTATCTGTTCCGTAAAATTCATATAATTTACCTGCGATTAATTGATGTGCCGGGTCATTAAATGCGACACCGAGCTGATCACGTACCTCAAGCCCTACCTCTTCAGACCGGATCATATAGGCAAGTAAAAAACGTTCTGCTTTTTTCCAGTTCGAAAAAGTCCGGTCTTGCGGCGCGGAGAAGATTGCCTGCGTTTCTTGGCGTCGCTCCTGTTTCGGTTGCATTCCTTGCGTCGGCAACGGTTTAACTTGCGACAACAATGATTCTTTCGACAAATGAAACTCTTCCGCCAGTTTCCCTAAATAAATGTCACGTAACAACGGATTGGCCGTCCGGCCAATCTCCTCAAGCATAGTTTCAATATAACGAACCCGTTCTCCTTCTAATCGAAGGTTTTTTCCTTGCCGAAAATAAAAAGATTTAAATTCAAGGCTTGAAATTCGTTCTTGTTCGATCAAACGGAGGAAGGCTTCCTCTGAACGGGTACCGATAAAGGAGTCAGGATCTTCCTCGTCTGGTAAGCGAATTACGGAACAATCCACTGCTACATCTTCCAAAAGACGCAGTGCCTTTAATGTCGCGGCTCGTCCCGCCTTGTCTCCGTCATAACAAACAATGACTTCATCGACGATTCGTGCCAGATTTTGAGCATGAACGGGTGTCAAGGCGGTTCCTAAAGAAGCTACCGTATAGGGTATACCCGCTTGAGCGACACGTACAACATCTAAGTTTCCTTCTACCAATACAACTTGTTTACTCTTTCGCATGGCTCCCCGTGCTTGAGCAAAACCGAATAACAGTTCACTTTTATTAAAAAGTGGTGTTTCTGCCGTATTGACATATTTCGGATCTCTTCCATCAATGGAACGTCCACTGAATCCAACAATCGTGCCATCACGATCAGAAATGGGAAAGACCACTCTGCCATTAAACCGGTCGCGATAATCGCCATCCCGGCCAACAGAAATCAAGCCTGCCTCCACCATCTCATCTAAATCAAAATTTCTTCTTGCCAGAGAATCCACTGTGAAACGGTCTTGATCAGGCGCATAGCCGAGTTTAAACTCCCGCATGGCGGATTCTTGAATCCCCCGTTGCTCCAGATACTCCCGTCCTGCGTCACCAGCCGCTGTCTGTAACATGACTTCATGATACAAATCTGCGACAATCCTGTGCGCTTCACGCATTCGGTATTTCTTTTCTTGATCCGGTGTAGACTCGGATTGATCAGACCGTTCAAACTCGGGTAATTGAATATCCGTTCGGTCTGCCAACTTTACGACAGCTTCAGGAAAGCTCATCCCTTCCGTTTCCATCACAAAAGTAATGGCATTTCCACCTGCTCCACAACCAAAACAATAATACATGCCTTTGTCCGGAGAAACAGAAAAAGAAGGGGATTTTTCAGAATGAAAAGGACACAGCCCTGAATAACGATTCCCTTGTTTTTTTAATTCTACACGTTCTGATATCAATTCTACGATATCCGTTGCTTGTCGAACTTGATCCACTAATTCGTCAGGAAGCCGTTTCAATCCGTCACCTCTCCTTTCGAACGTTTATATACATATACCCGCAATGAAACGGAACGAATACTCGTTCCGTTTCATTAGAAAAACTGCATCATCTCATTAGTCAGCTAGACTAGTATACTATGCAAAGCAGCACTTTACTAGTCATGCGATTTTCCTGAAATTCCGGTCAAAATCAAATTCGCTGTTTCTTCGACTGCTTTATTCGTCACATCAATGACTTGACAGCCGATCCGCTCATACAAATTTCTCGCATAGTCGAGTTCCCGATTGATCCGATCGATTTGTGCGTAAGCTGCTTCCGGCTTCAAGCCAAGTGAGCGTAACCGTTCCATCCGAATATCAATCAACTTTTCCGGGGAAATCAATAACCCGAAACATTTTTCTTTCGGGATATCAAATAGTTCCTCCGGTGGAATCGATTCCGGCACAAGCGGAACATTCGCTACTTTATAACGTTTCAAGGCGAGGTATTGAGAAAGAGGCGTCTTCGACGTCCGGGACACACCAATCAATACGATATCCGCCCGTTTAATGCCGCGCGGATCACGACCATCGTCATATTTCACCGCAAATTCAACGGCTTCGATTTTCCGGAAATATTCTTCGTCCAATCGATAAATCAAACCAGGCTCTTCCTTCGGTTGCAGACCAAGACGTCCTTCCATCGTATCGAGCAACGGTCCTAGTAAATCAATCGCTTTGACATCATGAGCCTGAGCTGTCTCAGCAAGAAGACGGCGATGCTTGGCATGGACGATGGTATAGACAATCGTCGCCTGTTCTTCTTTCGCATGTAATACCAAATCATAGATGACCTGGTCATCATCAACAAACGGAATCCGGACCGTTTCAATTGCTTGTTCCGGAAATTGAATCGCGGCTGCCCGCACGACCAGTTCACATGTTTCCCCGACCGAGTCACTCACTACATAAATACGTTGTCTCATCTGCGAACCTCCTCTTACAGTTCCTCGTCTCGCGCAAGCGCGACCAGTACTTTCGTCATGTTTGTCTTCGTCATCCGACCGACGACCTTTAAGATGCCGTCCACTTGTTCAACGACCGGCATCGAGTCAATCTGCTTTTCAATCAATTTCATACCAGCACCGATCAACGTTTCTGATTTTTCGCAAACCGTCAAATTCGGCATACGGGTCATAATGATGTTGACAGGTAACGAGTCGAGTTCTTGATTGCCGATTGCCGCCCGTAAAAAGTCTTTTCGTGACAGGACACCGACTAATGCATGATCTTTTCCGACGACAAACAGCGATCCGACGTCTTCGAGAAACAAGTGAACGATTGCATCATAAACGGTCATTCCCTCGTGAATGACTTTCGCTGAAGACATAAACTCCCCGACAGTCAACGTATCCAGTTTTTCGTGCAACATGGAGGCATTTTTTTTACCGACATACATATAACCGACACGTGGACGTGCTTCGAGCATTCCCGTCATCGTCAAAATGGATAAATCGGGTCGCAATGTCGCCCGTGTCAAGGAGAGCTCAGACGCAATTTGCTCTCCTGTGATCGGACCGTTTTCTTTGACGATTTGGAGTATTTTATTTTGCCGTTCATTTAACTTCATCGGCTCATCCGTCCTTTATTCACCCTAAAGTGAGAGCATTGAATCGTGCGACGTGTTCGATTGCCGTTGCAAATCGTTTCATTTCGCTGAGACGATTCGTCCGGACAGCTTCATCATCCGCCATGATCATCGTACCGTCGAAGTATGCAGTGATCGCAGGAACACTGGACTCAAGCACGTGAATCGCTTGGTCATAATCAGAGGCTTGAACTGCTGCTTCGACTTTTGGAATCAGCTGTTCGATATGTTCATGCAGGGCACGTTCGGCTTCGTTTTCAAAGAGCACCGGATTTACCGCAACAACCGTCTCTGCTTTTTTCGAGATGTTCAAGACACGGCTGAGCTGCTCCACCGTTTTCTTAAAGGTTGGTTGCTGTGTCGCCTGCTCAAGCATCGATGCACGTTTTTCATTTGCTTCGACCGTCAATTTCGGATCAAGTGCCGCTTCAATGACATCATGGCGGTATCCTGTTTCCGACAAACGGAATTTCAAACGCTGATTGAAGAAGTCTTCCATCGCTGCTTTAACTGTTTCTGCATCCGCCTCGTAAAGACCTGCTTTTAATTGAGCCGATACGACGAAATCAATCAGTTCTGACAATGTCATCTCAATCTGGCGATCGGACAGAATCTGGACAATTCCTTGCGCTTGACGACGCAATGCATATGGATCAGCCGATCCGCTCGGAATCATTCCGACGCCGAAGAACCCTGCCACACTGTCCATTTTATCCAGTACAGCCAATACCGTACCTGTCGGTGTAGCCGGACTCTCATCGCCTGCGAAACGAGGCAAATAGTGTTCCCGGATCGCAGCTGCGACTTCAGCGTCTTCACCTTTCATATTGGCGTAGCGTTCGCCCATCATACCTTGCAGTTCTGTAAATTCATATACCATTTGACTGACAAGATCGAATTTATAAATCGTTCCGGCACGTTCGACTTTCGTTTCATCCGCACTGAAACGTTCCGCTAATTGAAGCGCCATCTCACGTACACGACGCACTTTTTCGCCTGTCGTCCCAAGCTTTTCATGGAAGACGATTTTATCCAAACGTGCTGCTTGCGCATCGATATCCGCCTTTTTATCTTCTTCGTAGAAGAACTGGGCATCCGCAAGGCGGGCCCGGATAACTTTTTCGTTTCCGCGGGCCACGTTCTCGATGTGATGCGCGTTTCCGTTGCGGACCGTTACGAAATAGTGTAACAACGTTCCATTTTTCTTGACCGGGAAATACCGTTGATGTTCCTTCATCGTCGTGATCAAGACCTCTTCCGGAAGTTCAAGATAGGACTCGTCAAAAGCGCCGAACAAAGCAGTCGGGTATTCGACAAGATTCGTGACTTCTTCGAGCAGTGACGCATCGATTGGTACCTCGAACCCTTCTTGTTCACTCAATGCATGGATTTGATCTTCAATCAACGCCCGACGTTTGTCATAACTGACGATGACATGTTCTGCCGCGAGTGCCTCGACATAGGCGTTCGGGCGAAGAATCGTAATGTCTTGACCGAGGAAACGGTGTCCGCGTGACGTCCGTCCGGTTACGACATCTGCCACTTCAAACGGAATGACCTGATCGTCCAGCAAAGCAATCATCCAACGAATCGGACGCATGTAACGTAACGATTGTGTACTCCAGCGCATATTTTTCGGGAACGACATCGCTTCTACGATTTGTTTTAGCCCCGTCATGAGTGCCGCTGTTTCTTGTCCCGACTCTTTACGTACCGCAAAGATATATTCCTCGCCTTTTTCTTCTTGTAAGAATAAATCGTCCGTCGTCAACCCTTTTCCACGGGCAAATCCCTGGGCTGCTTTCGTCCAATTTCCGTCTGCATCCTGAGCAATCCGTTTAGCAGGTCCTTTTAACGTCTCTTCTAAATCAGTTTGACGTTCCGACATGCCTGTCACAAGAACAGCTAAACGACGAGGCGTCGAAAACGATTCAATCGTGTCGAATGTGATGCGTGCTTCGTTCAAAAATGTCGTCACACGTTCTTTTAATTGTGTCTCCGATTGCAGGACGAAACGGGCCGGCATTTCTTCAAGACCGATTTCAAGTAACAACTCATGCATGCGATTCACCAGCTTTCGATTTAATCAATGGGAAGCCTAAACGTTCCCGTTCTTCGATGAAACTTTGAGCGCAGCGGCGCGACATGTTCCGGACACGGTGAATGAATCCCGTTCGTTCCGTAACGGAAATCGCTCCTTTAGCATCCAACAGGTTAAACGTATGGGAACATTTCAAAATATAATCATATGCCGGAAAGACCAGGTTCTCGTCGAGTGCCCGGTTTGCTTCTTTCTCATACTGGTCAAACAATGTGAATAAAAGATCGACATCCGATGTTTCGAACGTGTATTTCGAATGTTCGAATTCCGGTTGATAGAAGATATCACCGTACTTGAATCCATCCGTCCAGACTAAGTCAAAGACACTCTCGACATCTTGAATGTAGGAAGCAAGACGTTCGATCCCGTATGTGATTTCAACGGCAATCGGATTACATTCAATCCCACCGACTTGCTGGAAGTACGTAAACTGCGTGATTTCCATTCCGTTTAACCAGACTTCCCAACCGAGACCTGCCGCACCGAACGTCGGGTTTTCCCAGTTGTCTTCTACGAAACGAATATCATGTTCGAGCGGATTGATGCCAAGCAATTCAAGACTTTGTAAATAAAGCTCCTGAATATTGTCCGGTGACGGTTTCATGATGACTTGGAACTGGTGATGTTGATACAACCGGTTCGGGTTTTCTCCGTAACGTCCATCTGCTGGGCGACGGGATGGTTCTGTATAACAGACGTTCCATGGTTCTGGTCCAAGACTTCGTAAAAACGTCATCGGATTCATCGTCCCGGCGCCTTTCTCCACGTCATAGGCTTGCATCGTCAAGCATCCTTGCTCAGCCCAAAATTTTTGCAGTGTTAAGATCATTTCCTGTACTGTCATCTTCAAGACTTCCACCTCCAAATTTATGAGGGAACGCAAAAACGTCCCTATGTACAACAAGGTTGTACATAGGGACGAGACTAGCCCGCGGTTCCACCCTACTTGCATGACTCAGCATGCCACTCTTTGATCAGGAACACTCAAAAATGCCGTTCACACCTGCTTCATTTCCGGCTCGCACTATCCCGAAATCGCTTGACTGAACATCAGGTGTTACTCCTTTTTCTCATCGTGTTCGTTTAGTTAGTTCTTCCGCCCCTATTCTACCGAACGTGTAACGTA
The DNA here is from genome assembly GCA_902363455.1 of Caryophanales bacterium. Lineage (GTDB taxonomy): Bacteria > Bacillota > Bacilli > Exiguobacteriales > Exiguobacteriaceae > Exiguobacterium_A. The sequence goes on from CABJAC010000003.1 coordinate 140,842, forward strand.
TCTGTCAATCGTCTCCAAGATTGAGTAATTGATCAAGAACCCGTTTCGAACGGAGCCGGAGTCCGCTGTATCGCTCCATATAGGCATCCATGATTTGCCGTAACAATCGTTTTGTATCCGGCTTCACTTCAACCTTCCCAATCCGGGAAAAATCATAAACAGAAAAGACGTATAACATCTTAGCCACTGCTTCTGTTAAATACACAGCCTGCTCGTCTTCGTGCCGATGACGTTTACACAGCAAACCACCGTGGTTCAATGAGAAAGCAAACGGAGCTTCAGCACTGCCGCAAATCGTACAGCCATTTAGGTGCGGAGCAATCCCTAAATGGCGTAATAACCGTAACTCGATGATAAAAGAAACGACGTCCGGATCAAGTCCTTCGTCCATCGCCTCGAGACCATCAACGAACAAGTCATACAGTGCCGGTTGCGGTACCCGCTCATCAAGCGCCTTATCGGCAAGTTCCAACACATACATGGCATACGCCATCAGGAAAACATCTTGGCGAATGTTCGAATAACCGGTAATGACGTCTGCTGATTTTAATTGACCGAGACCACGTGAGCGCGGATAGACGTAGACCGCTCGAATAAACGGCTGACTCGCTGCATTAAACCGGCTTCCTGGTTTTTTTGCACCCCGGGCCATGACGGCGAGCTTGCCATATTCACGTGTCAACAGCGTAATGATCTTATTCGATTCACCATACACGACCGTTCGTAGTACAAGCCCTTCCGCCTTATCAATCATCGTTTAATACTCGTCGTCGCGGAAGCCGAGTTCGCGCAATTGACCGGCCTTGTTGCGCCAGTCTTTTTGCACTTTCACCCAAAGGTTCAAGTAAACTTTTGTACCAAGTAACATCTCGATGTCCGTCCGGGCTTCTGAACCGATTTCTTTTAACAACGCCCCGCGTTTTCCGATGATGATACCTTTTTGTGAATCGCGCTCAATCATGATCGTCGCATGGATATCAACCATGTTCCCATCTTCCCGTGTCTTGATTTGATCAATTGCCACAGCAATCGAGTGCGGGACTTCGTCACGCGTCTTTTGCAGGACTTTTTCCCGAATCATTTCCGAGATGATGAATCGTTCCGGGTGATCGGTAATTTGATCGGCCGGATAGTACATCGGTCCTTCCGGAAGAATCTTGGCGATTTCTTGCAGAAGGGGTTCCACGTTATTCCCTTGCAATGCCGAGATCGGAACGACCGCAGCAAAGTTCAGTTCATTTTGATACGATTCGATGATTGGTGGAATGTCATTCGGGTGAATCAAATCCACCTTGTTCATGACGAGGATGATGGGTGTATCCAATTCTTTCAGCTTCTCGATGATGAACTCGTCACCTTTTCCTTTTGGTTCCGTCACATTGATCATAAAGAGGATCGCATCAACTTCCCGTAAGGCATTGGTTGCGACTTTCATCATGAAATCGCCCAGTTTATGTTTTGGTTTGTGAATCCCCGGCGTATCGATAAAAATCGTTTGCAGATCTTCCGTCGTATAAACCCCTTGAATCTTATTCCGCGTCGTTTGCGGCTTATCCGACATGATGGCAATTTTCTGCCCGATGACGCGGTTGAGGAATGTCGATTTCCCGACGTTCGGACGACCGATGATCGAGACGAATCCCGATTTGAATCCTTCTTTAAACATGTAAATCCCCTTTCGTAAATGCTCCTGGCAAGAGGGCACCCACTGTTGTTTCCGTGACATCCCCTTTGAGGTTCGTCAAATAGATCGGCATATCGGCATCACACATTTCAGACAAAACTTGACGGCATTGTCCGCATGGTGCGACTGGTCCTTCTGTATCCGCTACAACTGCCATCGCCTTATACTCCCGTGCATCCTGAGCCCAAGCAGAAAAGATAGCCGTCCGCTCAGCACAGTTGCAGAGACCATACGCTGCATTCTCAATGTTACAACCATGGAAAACTTGTCCGTCTTTTGTGAGCAGAGCTGCTCCGACCTGGAACTTCGAATATGGAACATACGCTTTTTCGCGTGCCAATTTAGCTTGTTCGAGTAATTGTTCTGTTTTCATGTCATTTTCCCCTTTTAGGAACGGTATTGGCCAAAAAAAGGCCGGATTCTTATTGTACCAAATATGGGACGAAGATGCATAGTGCAATTACAATCGATGTAAGCGCCAACACAAGAACTGCTCCACTGGCGATATCTTTCACCGCTTTTGCGAGCGGATGCCATTCTTGCGTGACGAGATCAACCGTCCGCTCAAAGGCGGTATTGAACATTTCTGCACTAAGGACGACACCAATCGTCAAACAAAGAACGGCGCGTTCGACTGAAGTAAGCGGCAAGTAAAAAGCAGCGACTAACACCATCAAACCAATCACGGCATGCACTTTCATATGCCGCTCTTCTTTAATGGCTTGACGTATTCCGTTCATCGCATGGACAAACGGTAACCACCATCTTTTCACAATTTTCCTCGATACAATTCGAAGTGATGTAAAATTTCCTCCTGGCGTTTCGTCATGATGTCTTCATCTGCTTTTTCGATATGATCATATCCGAGAAGATGCAGAAAACCGTGAACAGCCAAGAAACCAAGTTCGCGTTCAAAATGATTCCCGTATTCCGCCGCCTGTTCCCGGCAGCGTTCCACTGAAATGATCAGATCTCCAAGAATAACCGGTTCATCTTCCAGCAATTCAAAATCGATTTCATCTTCTCCCAGTTCATCCATCGCAAAGGAAATCACATCTGTCGCTTGATCTTTCCCCCGCCACTCGCGGTTAATCTGCTGGATTTCATCGTTTGTTACGAACGTGACCGATAATTCACTATTGTCTTCGATGTCCTCTTCTTTTGCCGTATAGACTAAAATAGATTCCACCAGTTTCATTTGTTGTTCTGTTAATAAAGCACCTTCGTCTGTCATGTAAATGTTCATGTAAGTTCCTCTTTCTTTAATTCAGGATATTCGATTCGTTCATGGAACAACCCGGACAGTGTATGGCAGGCGCTTTCTCCGACCCGGTAAATATCACGTGTCGTCATCTCACATTCCGAAAATTGATCATCCATCAGTTTTTCCCGGATGATTTTTTTGACCAGTTCCTGAATACCGGCTTCTGTCGGAGATTTCATGGACCGGACAGCTGCCTCGATTGAATCTACAATCATGATGACGGCCGCTTCTCGTGTTTGCGGCTTTGGACCCGTATACCGGAAATCCTTTTCGTCAACCTCCCCTTGCTCTGTCGCCTTAACATAAAAGTACCGTAATAATGACGTGCCGTGATGTTCCCGGCAAATATCGACGATAACATTTGGTAATTTGGCTTCTTCGAGCAGTTCGACCCCGTCGTCGGTATGCGCGAGAATGACCCGTGCGGATTCTTTCGGTGTCAGACGGTCATGAGGATTCAGACCATGTTGATTTTCAATAAAATAGAGCGGTCGCCGCGTTTTCCCTAAATCATGATAGTAAGCACCCACCCGTGCGAGCAATCCGTCGGCTCCAATCGCTTCACAAGCCGTCTCGGCAAGATTTGCGACCATCATACTGTGGTGATACGTCCCCGGTGCTTCAACCAATAATTTTTTTAACAGCGGATGCGTCGGATTTAATAACTCCAAAAGACGGGTCGGAGCTAATATACCGAACGTCATCTCAAGAAACGGTAACAGACCGATCGAAAGAATCGCACTTAAAACCCCGCTGGCAGCGGCAAATCCGACCAAAATGGAAGTTTCTTTGACTTCCACTTGTCCGCTGCGCATGAAAAGAAATGCAAAGAAAACGGCCACATTCGCCAATGCAATCGTTAAACTACTGACAAAGATACGCCGCCTTGACAAACTCGAACGCAAGAAATACGTTGCAACGAGTCCTCCGGCCAGTAAATAGATCGCAATATTAAAACTAAAGTTCTGATTGGTACTGTAAAAGAACGTACCTGCTAAAGCCGTAAACAAAGTACTCAACAACGCAATTCGTTCGTTCAATAAATTCCGCAAAACCAATGCAGAAAATGCTGTTGGTGTAAGTAAATAGAGGGCAGGGTTAATATCATCTGCCAAAAAGGCCATTCCATATATTACGACTAGCTGTAAAATGACGACTAAATATACTAGACTGAACAATTTCACTTTCCCCATCTTTGCATAACGCAAATTGGAACGGCTGATAAAACCGAACAACAAGAAAGTCATCAAGGCGCTTAAAATCAAAGTTCCCATCAACGGTTTAAATGACTGACGATCAGAAATCAGCCCTACGAGTTGTAATTGACGATACGCATCTTGGGAAATGACCTCTCCCCGTTTGACGATGACTTCTCCTTCGGAAATCAACACCGGTTCCACCTTATCGCTCGTTTGCTTACGCAATTGATCGGTTTTTTCCGGATCATATACATAGTTGGTCACGATTAACTGATCGGTCAATGTTTTTCCGACTGTTTTCATTGCAAAGGACAAAGCAGACCGTTCAATATCAAGTCGTGCCTCTTCCCGTGCTTCTGCCACTTCACCACCATCGGAAGAAATCCGTTGTCGCATCGCCTCTTCGACAGCCGTAATGACGACATCGCGTGCCGTAGTCCGCATAGCGGTGGAGGCAGTCGCAAGCAGTCGTAGTTCATCGTCTTGCAGTAAATCTGCTGCTTCTGTTCCCCTGAGACGCTGTTTGATGCGACCGATATCTTCTGCTGTTTTAACCCCTTTCAAACTTGCGAATAATTGCTCTGCTTTTTCAATTTGCTGGGTAGCATATTCTTGTTTGATTGTATATTGACTGTCAATTGCGGCTACAGTATTTTCCTTGAGCAACCGGGTGGCTTCCCGATCTTCGATCGTTAATGGCGATCGGATGTCTTCTTCCGCTATCGAAAACGGATCTGCCGACAATGCTTCAGGCCGGACACTGACATACATCATCGTTGAGATGATGACATAAAATCCGATTGTCAGCAGACTGACCCATACACCTACTTTTCGCATCCGTTCGTCTCCTTTCCACTCCAAGACTCACCTGTTGCGTTTTAGTCGAGTTCTTGACTGTAGGCATCAATGATTTTCCGGACTAGTGGATGTCGGACAACATCGGCTGAACTGAAATGCTCAAAATGAATACCACGGACATTCCCAAGCAAGTTCAACGCTTCTTGTAATCCTGAAGCTTTCCCGCGCGGCAGATCCACTTGCGTCAAGTCTCCGGTAACGATCATTTTCGAATGGAATCCAAGACGTGTTAAAAACATCTTCATTTGCTCTCTTGTTGTATTCTGAGCTTCATCCAAAATAACAAAAGCATGTTCAAGTGTCCGTCCCCGCATGTACGCAAGTGGTGCAATCTCAATGACACCTCGCTCTAATAAACGGGCTGTATGTTCCACACCGAGCACATCATGTAACGCATCGTACAGCGGACGTAAATAAGGATCGACTTTTTCCTTTAAGTCTCCCGGTAAGAATCCGAGATTTTCCCCCGCTTCAACTGCAGGTCGCGTGAGGACAAGCCGTTTGACATAACCTTCTTTTAACGCTTTTGCCGCCATGACAACCGCCAGATATGTTTTCCCTGTGCCCGCCGGTCCGATTCCGAACGTCAAATCACATTTCTCGATTCCACGGACGTAACGTGCTTGACCCAGCGTTTTTGCCCGGAGCGGCTTTCCTTTATGATTCGTATGGATGACCGTATCATAAAGTTCCAACAACTCGTCAACCCGGTCTTGTCGTGCCAGTTGAATCGCGCTCGTCGCATCACGTTCCGTTAAGACGGCTCCTCGATCGACCAGTTGCTTCAAGACACTGACGACCTGTTTCGCTAAAACGACGGATCGTTCTTCTTCTGCCTGCGCAAGCAATTCATCGCCCCGGTGCGTGAGTTGGACTTCAAGCTCCGCTTCCATCGTTTTTAGTACGGCATCGTTCGGTCCTACAAATGCTTGAATCTGTTCTGAATTCGAAAAAGCGAATGGGATTCTTTCATTGAATATCACGTTATGATTGGCCTCCTAATGATGGATAACAGTACGTCATCTCTATAAATCTGTTCTAGTCCACTTTATCATTTTCAAAGAATGGATGGAAAGAAAAACCCACCTCGGATGCTTGTTTTCCTCATTTTAACTAGTTCTGTCCAAAGTCTGTCCTACCCGTATGACTTCCTCGACTTTCGCTCATCAAAAAAAGCTGACTCCCATTTCGATGAGAGTCAACCTTGTCTTAACGATGAGGTGATTTAGACGTTCGTTTCGAAACGGGTGGACCTAGGACTTCGCTCCAGATGATCGCCTGTCGGATTTCCTCTTGCGTTGTCTGCATCCCTTTTTTCCCGTCCCGTCTTTTTCCAATCTCATCACTTGATATACTTCCCGTGATCTTGCCAAGATTCGATCGTGCTTGTTTTTGAGCTTTCACACGATCCCGCTCGTCTAAGCGCTGTTGCAATTCGGTCCGCTGATGCTTGACCGGTTGTGTTTGTTTTTGTTGTTTCCGTTTGATCGGAGGCGGAACCTCTCGACTTTCAGGAAGCTTCGTTTCCACTTGATCGACCATTTTTTTGACATAGTCGCCAAATTCTTTAGAAGGAACACGTGTTGAAGAACTGGTCTTCTTCTGATCGGCTGCTTTTGAGATAACCGAGATGACACCAAAGGCAATCATCAAACCGACCCAAATTAAGCTTTCCATCCTAGATCACCCTTTATTGTGAGTCGTTCGGCGAAGACTGCCCACCAATGGCTTGACGCATTTTTGTATCCGCCGTCACGTTCAAGTAGTTGGCATAATCCATTACACTGAAGTTTCCGTCACGCAATGCTTCTGCGATTGCTAGTGGAACTTCGGCTTCTGCCGCAACAACTTTGGCACGCATTTCTTCGACACGTGATTTCATTTCTTGTTCGCTCGCAATCGCCATTGCCCGACGTTCTTCGGCCTTCGCTTGGGCGATGTTTTTGTCGGCTTCCGCCTGATCCGTTTGAAGAACCGCACCAATATTTTTACCGATATCGATGTCCGCGATATCGATCGACAGAATTTCAAATGCCGTGCCTGAATCTAGACCTTTCGCAAGAACTGTCCGCGAAATCATTTCCGGGTTTTCAAGCACTTCTTTTTGATCTTGACATGAACCGATTGTCGAAATGACACCTTCGCCGACACGTGCGATAACGGTTTCTTCACCCGCACCACCGACGAGACGATCGATATTGGCACGTACGGTAATCCGTGCTTTTGCTTTTACTTCAATCCCGTTCATCGCGACACCTGCGATGAATGGTGTTTCAATGACTTTTGGGTTAACAGACATCTGAACGGCTTCAAGTACGTTTCGACCTGCTAAATCAATCGCTGCCGCTCGTTCGAAACTGAGTTCGATGTTGGCGCGGTGCGCTGCAATCAAGGCGTTGACGACACGGTCAACGTTACCACCGGCAAGGAAGTGACTTTCCAGTTGGTTCGTATTGAGGTTGATCCCGGCTTTGACAGCCTTGATCAATGGATTGACGATTTTTGACGGTGTAACGCGACGGAGTCTCATCCCGACGAGCGTAAAGATCGAGATCCGGACACCGGCTGCAAGTGAGCTGATCCAGAGCGGAATCGGAACGAGTGTAAAGAAGATTGCGAGGAAAATAAGTATTCCTCCTGATATGAGTAGAACGGTCAATAATTCAGGTGTCATGTGAGTGACTCCTCCTTCGTTTTTTGGACTCGAACGATGACTCGTCCGTGTGTGACGTCTTGAACGACAACTTGTTCGCCAGAATTGATGAAGCTACCTTCCGTGACCGCATCGACCCGATTTCCGTCGATTTCAATCGTTCCTGCCGGACGGAGCTGTGTTAAACTGATTCCGATTTTGCCACGCAGTTGTTCTTTATCTTGATGAGAAAGATATCCTCTTTCAGACGATGTGGAGTCCGTCAAAATCAACCCTCTCCATAACAAGGACTGATTGGACTTAATGCGACGATATGCCCAAAATCCGGCAGCCAGTGATAGAAAGACAGCTAACCCGACAGCTAACCCGACTTGCCCGACCGTCGCTCCCGCCATAATCAAGCTGGCAAGAACAGCACCGATGCCAAGGACACCGAATATACCGAATCCTGTCACGAATATTTCGACCAGCAACATGATAACACCAATCATGAAGACCGCTAAAATCATCCCTAAGCTAAAAGACATTACTTCATTCACCCCTTTTTCATCAGAATCAGACAGCAACATTTTTCCTCTTTCTGAACATGGCTCATTGTTACTATTATTATATACGCTTTCATCTTTAAAAAGGTTTCATAACTTTTACCAAGTTTTGAATTTTCCGAATTTATTACATGAAAAAAAGGCATCCCGAAGGATACCTTTCAAAACGGGTTAATGCAGTTGTTGTTTAACAAGGCGATTAATTAAAGCACCGTCCGCTTTACCCTTGAGTTGCGGCATGACGACACCCATTACTTTCCCCATATCAGAAGGAGCCGAAGCACCCGTCTGCGCAATTGCTGCGTTGACGATTTCTTGAACTTCTTCTTCCGAAAGTTGTTTTGGCATATAAGCTTCGAGCACGATTATCTCTGCTTGAATCTTCTCGACAAGGTCGTGACGATCAGCGCGTTCGAATTCTCGGAGGGAGTCGTTGCGCTGTTTCATCTCACGTGAGAGTATAGTTAGCTCTTCCTCATCAGTTAATTCTTGCTTACCGAGTTTAATCGCTTCATTTTGCAGGGACGACTTCACCATCCGAATCGTCGTAAGACGATCTTTCTCACGCGAACGCATGGCTTCCTTCATATCCACTGTCAAACGCTCTTGAAGACTCATGAGGATACACCCTCTCTTACGTTAGAACTTCTTACGCTTACGCGCAGCCTCCGATTTAAGCTTACGTTTTACACTTGGCTTTTCGTAGTGTTTACGTTTACGAACTTCAGCAAGCGTACCATCTTTTGAAACACCACGTTTGAAGCGACGAAGTGCGTCTTCAAGTGATTCATTTTTACGTACACGAGTTTCCACTAGTTTTCCCTCCCTCCGATATTACCGACTAAAGGAAACGTGTCAGACACGTCATACAACATTATAGTAGGAATATACAAAATGGTCAATAGTTGATTAACCGCTTTTGCCTGATTCCTGAGATGTTCCTTTTTGTTCTTTTCTATCCTCTCATGTCACCCCATTATTTACAACAGATTCATGATTTTTTACTGAAAAAAACCAAAATATTTTGTAAGCGTTTTCGTAATATTTTTGAAATGTTTTGTCAAAATGGTGAATAATGTGTCAAAATAGACACAGTTATCTGAAAAAGGAGTTGTTCTCATTATGAAAGAAGCCAAACGAATCATTTGGGGGCTGATTCTCGGGATCATTCTCGGAATCATTCTCGCGACGTTACCTGACAAATCAATCTATGAAGGATTGAATAAGTATGCGCTCCAACCGATTGGAACAATATTCTTGAACTTGATTAAGATGCTCGTCGTACCGATCGTCTTCTTCTCGATTTCCCTTGGTGTCATGGGACTCGGTAATCCAAAAGAACTCGGACGGGTCGGCGGTAAAGCCATTACGTATTTCATGACGACGACGGCTGTTGCCATCGTCATCGCACTTGGTTTGTCGTTACTGATCAAGCCGGGTACGTTCGGCAACTTTGCGACAGACAATTTGAAATATGATCAAGGAAACCTACCGGATACAAGCTTAATCAATACGATTGTCGGGATGTTCCCGACGAATCCAATTGCCTCGATGGCTGAAGGCAATATGCTGCAACTGATCGTCTTCAGCGTCTTTATCGGTTTCGGGATCACATTCCTCGGCAGCAAGGTCTCGACATTACGCTCATTCATCGAACAAGGAAATGACTTGATGACGTATTTGATTAGTCTTGTCATGAAGATGGCCCCACTCGGCGCATTTGCTTTGATTGCCTCTGCCGTCGGCGCACAAGGATTTGATTCCTTAAAAGCGATGGGTCTCTATATGGGTGTCGTCATCCTGGCATTGATTGTCCATTCCCTGTTGACGTACGGTTCGACCGTCTCGTTGCTCGGAAAGATGAATCCGTTTTTCTTCTTTAAAAAATTTGCGCCGGTTATGCTTTTCGCCTTCTCGACTTCATCATCGAATGCAACATTACCGGTCGCTATGCAAACTGCACAACGTGAGTTAAAAGTGCCACGCTCCGTGTCGAGTTTCGTCCAACCGCTTGGTGCGACGATCAATATGGATGGAACGGCGATCATGCAAGGGGTCGCCACTGTCTTTATCGCTCAAGTGTATGATATCACCTTGTCACCGGCACAACTTGCAACCGTCGTTCTGACTGCCGTTCTCGCGTCTGTCGGAACAGCCGGTGTACCGGGTGTCGGTCTCGTCATGCTGACGATGGTTCTCCAATCGGTCAACCTGCCTGTTGAAGGGATCGCCTTGATCATCGGTGTCGACCGTCTGCTCGATATGATGCGGACAGCTGTCAACATCACAGGTGACGCTGCTTGTGCCGTCATCGTTGCAAAATCGGAAGAAGGTAACCTGAACGAAGAAGAGGAAGAAGACGAGCGTTACGCTTAATTTTTCCTCATAAAAAAACGTGTCGCCTCTGCGAATGACTCACAGAGGCGACACGTTTTTGCTTGTTTATTTTTTTAACACGTAAGAGCTGAGCGGATCGACCGTCAGGCTGCCCGATACTTTTTTAAGTGTTTTCGTTCCAGCAGTTTTACCATCCACGATCACGTTCCACGTTCCTTTTGGCAAAGGCATTTTGACAGCCTCGCGTTTCGCATTATGGACGACATACAGCTCGTTTTTTTGTCGGGGTGCTTGATCTGCCAACTGATAAGCAACGACTTGTTCCGGTGCGTCCTTGAACGTCAGGTAGCGTCGGATATCTTTTGCTGAATCAAGATGTAAGGCAGGGTTCGCTTTCCGGACTTGAATCAATCCTTTCATGTAGTCGACATCAGCTTGACGATCCATTTTTAATTTCCAATCCAGTTGATTGACGGAATCCGGTGACTTGTACGAGTTGTGGTCGCCACCTTTTGTCCGCATGAAATCTTGACCGGCATGGATGAACGTTGTTCCTTGCGACGTCAGCAGGATGCTTGACGCCAAGCGATGCATTTTTGTCTTCGTCACATCGCTATCGGTTGGATTCGTTAAGTTCAATTTGTCCCACAATGTGTGGTTATCATGGGCTTCGACGTACGTAATCGCTTGATTCGGCTCTGCCGCAAATCCCGTGATATCCGTGTTATAAGCAATCTCACCGACGATTCCACGTTTGATGCGTGTCTCAAGACCCATTTTGCCGTTGATGAAACCGGCATCCGTGTCTTCGAAGACACTTCCTTTAAGTGCATCCCGCAAGTTATCGTTGAAATGTGCGATACCCGGCATCTGTTTCGCATTTGTTTGATTGGCTTTTTCTGCTTCCGGAAGCGGTGTTCCGAGACTCCAGCCTTCCCCGAAGACAAGAATCGATGGATCAATTTTAGTTGTCGTCCGTTTGACGGCATTCATTGTCTTGACATCATGAATCCCCATCAGATCAAATCGGAATCCATCCCAATGGTATTCTTTTGCCCAGTAGTCAACTGAATCGACAATCAATTTGTGCATCATTTTGCGTTCAGAAGCTGTATCGTTCCCGACACCTGTCCCGTTCGCGAGATCTCCGCCTTCAGTATAGCGGTAGTAATAACCCGGAACGATTTTATCCAAATTCGAAGCTTTTGCATCAAACATATGATTGTAGACAACATCCATGACGGCGCGGAGTCCGTTGTCGTGTAGTCCTTGAATCATCTGTTTCATCTCTTTGATCCGGACTTTTGAATCGTACGGATTAGTGGCATATGACCCTTCCGGTGCATTGTAGTTTTTCGGATCATATCCCCAGTTATATGTTTTGAGGGGATTTGTCTCGTCGACCGAAGCCGTATTGAAATCATAGACCGGAATGAACTGAACATGCGTGATGCCAAGCTCTTTTAAGTGATCAAGTCCTGTTTTCGTTTTTGTTTTTTTACCGTCTTTCAGCAGACGTGTTCCCGGTTCGATGACACCGAGATACTTCCCTTTTTGTTTGATGCCTGAATCGTATGTTGTACCTGTGACATCAAACATCGACAAGTCACGGACGTGCGTTTCGTAAATGATGGCGTCCGTCGCTTTTTTCAGCGGCATTTTTGTTTTTGTCCAACGTTTTGGATTCGTTTCGTTTAAATCAACAACGACACCTTGATCTCCGTTGACAGCTACGGCTGTCGCATAGGGATCTACTGCCCGTGTCGTTTCCTTCGCATGTTTGACTTCGTATGTGTATCCTGTTCCGTCAAGGTCGCCTTTGAGCGTCACACTGAAGACACCGCGGTCGCCGCGGATCATCTTCACTTCGCGGACGATATCCTTTGTTGTTGCCGCTTGTTTTTTCGGAAGTTTGTACAGTTCGAGTTCAACCGTTTGAGCAGTCGGTGCCCAGACGCGGAACGTCGTTTTGTCTTTTTGATAGACCGTACCGAGTTTACCATCGTACGCATACTTTTGATCAAAGGCATCGGAACGCAGGACTTTTCCAGCTTCTAACACACCTTCGCCAAAGACCGGATGTGATACGGTGACGACATTTGCCAGCTCAATGTCCGATGTAACCGTCACTTGTAATGTCTTTGCATCCACTTGCGTGACAACCGGATTGACAAGTCCATTGAATGTCAGCGTTTTCAACTCCTCCGCCGTGATCGGCGAGTTCGTTTTCAGCGTCATCGTTTTAAAGTCATCTGCCAAGAAACTTGTGAACTTCGGCGTCCGATCGATATCCGGTTTGCTGTAATAAATGGTTTGATCGCCTTCGATCAACCAAATATCTTTGGCTCCCGCATAATAAAAACGATCCGCCCCGTCTTTCTCAGACCATCCTTCGACGTGGGGAATGATTCCGACAAGACGTTCCTTTGTCGAATTCGTCAGTGTGACGTTTGCAACAGCTCCAAACTCATCTTGTCCATCAAATTCAAATCGTTTTCCGTCCTGGGCATTCGGAAATGCCCATACGCCGTACTTCTCATAGTCATTGTCATAACGGTAATAATGAACGTTCGTGTTGACAGACTCGACGTCACTGCCACCTGTTGGATTGACAGGCGATACTTCTTTACTGCCCGATTCGATCCAAACTTCTGCGACCCCGTCCTTGATCATATCTTTTGTGATGAAACGGTCGTTTTCCGAACCGGGATCTTTGTTCCACGAATCATCGCGGACGATGAAGCCGATTTTTTCCGGCTGATCCACTGGAAATTCATAAGCTGCGATTTTCCCATAAGCATCTTCGCCGTTAAAGGCATGTGCCTTGTTCGGGAAATAATCCGGTCCGTTCGCCCATAACCAGAGATTCCAATCTTTTTCTGACGTTTTATCTTCTTTGTAGTGAATGATGACGAGTGTCGATTTGCCTTTTTCCAGTGCCAAGCTGTTTACTGGAAACAAACTAAACATCAGTGCAAACGTTAGCACAACTGCACAGACTGATTTCCATCGATTCATGCCGTATCCTCCTTGGATTTATGTAATCGTTTTCATTTCCATTCTCCATTCGTTCATCCGGTCTGTCAAAGCTTATTTTAGCTGACTAAAGAAAATAAGACTTTTGGACCAACAAGCGAATCCGCAAAAAAACTGCATAAAAGGGACTCCCTTTTACACAGCCTTTGTCGGCGATTGAATTAACTTTTCACCAATTCATCGATTGCTTGTTTGGTTTCTTGCATCGATTGATCCGACGCAAAAAAGTACCAGACGCCATCACTCGCGATATATCCTTCACCGTCCAGTTTGAGCGGTTTCAGACGTTCAAACCCGGTTTGATTTTCTTGCGCCAGTTGTGCCGCTTCTGAAAACGTGATATTCGTGCTGAAGTTGTTTTTCAGGACACGACTGACGTCTTCCAAGTTCGCCAAGACATTGGGACCAGCCAGTTTCATGCCGACCGCTTCCAAAACCTGACGTTGACGGATTTGACGTCCCATATCGCCGAGGGGATCTTGTTTGCGCATACGGGCATATCCACTCGCCTCAAGCCCGTCCAGTTGGATTTTCCCTTCCGCGTAGTCTTTTTGAAGACGGCGATCGTTCCAACTGAAAGCAGATGGATTGTCAACCGTCACCCCACCAACTGCATCAACGAGTTCAATCAATCCATCCATATTGATTTTGGCATAGTACGGGACTTTGGTCTCAAACGTCTGCTCGACTGTCTCAATCGTCTCTTCTACACCGCCGTAAGCATACGTATGGTTGATTTTTGTTTTTTCACCATTTCCAATTGTCACTTGCATGTCACGCGGAATCGAGAGGGAAGTCGCTTGTTTCGTTTTTGGATTAAACGATAACAACATGATGGCATCCGCTCGCCCTGGATCATTTTTTCGTTCATCGACTCCAATCAATAGAACATTGACCGGTTGCATCACTTCAAGTGGAAGCTTTTTTTGCCCTTTTAGCGGAGTAATGAAACCGTCCGCCGTATGTTGCAACTTTAAGAAGGCATACCCGGTCGTAGCGCTGACAAGCAAGATGCATGCTAATGACAATGCACTGATTATACGCCACCCGATCCAAGGTTGCCTCTTTCGCAAACGTGATTTCACAGCGGGACCTCCTATAATTTCTGCTGATACGTCTTCATTAGTCCGGCGATATTCGCATTGTGTAAAAAGACGACGGCATCTACGTTTTTTTGCTTCGCAAATTCAGATGCATCAAAGTCTTTGTTGACATAACGAATATCGACGACCTCCAAATTGGCACTGTTTGCGAGAAACGGAAGAACAGGATTCGCAAACGAGTCTTTGAGGACAAGCAGCTTTGGTCCTTTCGTCTTCGACGTCATCGATAAAATACCGTGATTGCCGCGCATGAACACTTCGTACCGATCGGCATAATCGCCCTCTTCCTTGATGAATTGCTCATCAATCAGCGGCTGACCACATTTGTTGTCGTAACAGACATCGATGCCGTTAAATTGATTGGCATCATAGTATTCCATCTTGTCTCCTGCGCTCGCATACGCGAGTGTTGTCTTACGGGCGAGTGAACCAAAGTAAGGATGTTCCGATGACCGTTTTGCCTGAGGATCCATTGCGACTTTTTTTAAGGTCGGTTCTGTTTTCTCAACCGTTCGGATAATCTCATCATACGCTTGATAGGCACCATCTATGTTCCAGTGATGGTCTGTCTTAAAGTAATCCGTTAACTTTAACGCATCAAGGGGAATCGATGTCATTCCTGCTTTCGTAAAACCGCCTTGCATCGTTTTGTACCGTTGCTCGGCGTTTGATGCGACGTAGTCCGGAATGATTCCATCCCGTTCCGCAATAACGGTTTTGGATGGTGCAAGGGCAAAGTAGACCGGACGGTCAACATCTTGCGTGAACTGTTGGAAAGCGTCCGGGACGATCGGCTGCGCCGCTTGACTCGGTTCAATCAAGTAACCGTCTTCTGCCTTATAAATGCCATTACGGAACGGTTGACGTAGGACACTTTTTGATAATCGGGCCTGCATTTCAACAAGAGTTCCACGCAACACCAATTGATCGGTGAAATAACTTTCCATCTTCACCATATCGTCACCCGAAATCACGCCTTGGACGGTCGGTTTGACAGACTGTGCAAGGGTTCGATTTTCCAGTTGGGAACTGACGCGGTCTTCCCGAAGAATCGTCCCTACGCCAATCACCATCAAGATGACGAAAAAACTGATCGTCGTCAGCCACATCATCTTCCGTTCAAAGGATGAGGACGGTTGAGCGTCCGCTTTTGGCTTTAATTTGCGTTCAATTGGTTGTGCCATGTCGTCTTCTCCTTTCTAGAAACGAAAGTAAATAAAGGGATTAAACGTACTTGCGACGAGTGCCGATGTCGAGAGGAACAACAAGACCATCGCGTATCCGTATTGGATCGTCTGTCCGATTTTTCCCGAGGATTCGACAAATCGTTCACCAATCCGTTTTGGAATCGGGGTCGCAGCAAGACATGCCAGCGCTAAAATAACACCATTTTGGACGAGTTGATAACTCGCGCGGTCATCCCACAGCACATCCGGTAAGAACATCGCTTGAATGTACGTGATCGCTTCCGGGAACGTTTCCGCCCGGAAAAAGACCCATCCGACCAAAACGAGCACCAGCGTCCAAACAGTCGCCAACACGGGAACCCGCGCCAACAGTTTTCCGAGGAAAGCTTTTTCGAGCATGATCCAAATTCCGTAGTAGACTCCCCAGGCAACAAACGTCCAGCTTGCGCCGTGCCAAAGTCCGGTCAACATCCAGACGATTCCGAGATTGCGGTACTGTTTCCACGGCGACACCCGGTTTCCTCCAAGAGGAATGTAGACATAGTCCCGGAACCAAGAGCCTAATGAAATATGCCACCGGCGCCAAAATTCAGAGACTGATTTTGAGATATACGGATAGTTAAAGTTTTCAAGAAAATGAAAACCGAACATCAACCCCAGTCCAATCGCCATGTCACTGTAGCCGGAAAAGTCAAAATAAATTTGTAAGGCATAGGCGATGATTCCAATCCAAGCGAGACCCATCGATAAATCCTTCATATTGAAAATCGTATCCGCGACTTGCCCGCATCCGTTCGCTAAAATCAATTTTTTGGATAAGCCGATGATAAAGCGACGGACGCCTTGTGCAAATTCAGGCAAGGTTTCCCGCCGGTGATTGATTTCGTCCGCAACCGTCTCATACCGGACAATCGGACCGGCAATCAACTGCGGAAACAATGCGATGTACAAAGCGAGATCGAGCGGGTTTTTTTGGACCTGTCCCGCTTGACGGTACACATCGATGACGTAACTCATCGCCTGGAAAGTAAAAAATGAAATCCCAATCGGTAAAACGACTTCCGGGACAAACAACGTCGTTTGAAATGTGTCGTTGATTGACGTCACAAAAAATCCGCTGTATTTAAACCAACCGAGCAATCCCAGGTTGACGGCGATCATACTGAACATGATCCACTTGACACCGATTCGCGTCCGGTACGTGTGTACAGCCAATGCAAACAGATAGTTGATCAAAATACTGGTCAACATCAATAGGACGAATCTTGGTTCACCCCAGGCATAAAAGAAAAGGCTCGCTACAAGGAGCCAGCCGTTCCGAAACGTGCGTGACAACAAGTGGTAGACAAGCAACACGATCGGTAAGAATAGAAATAAAAAAATCGTCGAACTAAATAACATGATAGGATTCCTCCTGCTTGATCAGAACAAGCCGGTTGACGTGTAACGCTGTCAACCGAACCCGCATGTTCCCTTCGAGTAAAAACTTGAATGCAACTTTGAAATAGTCGGCGCCCTTGACTCGTTTCAGTTGTAAGGAACATGTCGTTTTTCCGTCTACTGTCAGCCATTCTGTCTCGGAATGCATCCGTTTTTTTTGTCCGTATTGCATCTTGAACATCTGGACGTCGCACGACGATTCCGCTTCCAGCTCGCACGTCAGTGTGACGGACTCGGCCTGTCCAAAAGAGGCGTCGGCACGATACAACTTCGAGGGAGGATATTGAAATCCCTGATCAAATAATTGGATGTACAGCTTATCGGTCGGATCCGCCTGTTGAAAATCGAACCAAACACCATCCGCATCTTCTTCGAGCAGAATTTTATCGCGGTTCCCTTGCGGAAAAAACTGATAACTTGCCAGTTCCAGTGGACGTACATTCATACCGGTACCTCGCTTAAAATCGCGTCAACAATACGTTCTGCCGCATGACCGTCTCCGTATGGATTCGCTGCCTGCGCCATCGCGTCATAGGCAGCTTGATCCGTCAGTAACAGATGACCCGTTTCATAGATACGTTCCGGATCTGTCCCAACAAGCTTCAATGTACCTGCCGCGACACCTTCCGGACGTTCGGTCGTATCACGCAAGACGAGAACCGGCACACCAAGCGAAGGTGCTTCTTCTTGGATACCGCCAGAATCCGTCAAAATCAAGGTTGACCGGGCTGCCAGGTTATGAAAATCAAAGACATCGAGCGGTTCAATCAATCGAATGCGCGGATGGTGTTTCAATTGTTCCGCCGCCTCGAGGACAATCGGGTTCGGGTGGACTGGATAGACGATTTCGATGTCCGGATGACTGTCCGCCAATCGTTCGACAGCATCAAAAATTTGCGATAATTGCAGGTGATTTTCCCGTCGGTGAACGGTCAACAACACCAACTTCCGTCCGTTTGCTGTAAGATCTGTCAACACCGGATGCGTGTAGTCCTTCGAAACCGTTGTTTTTAACGCGTCGATGACCGTATTTCCCGTCACGATGATCGGAGTCTGTTTATTTTCCAACCGTAGATTTTCTGCCGCCTGATCAGTCGGAGCAAAATGATAATCAGCGAGTATACCCGTTAATTGACGGTTCATCTCTTCCGGAAATGGCGCATACTTCTGATACGTCCGTAAACCGGCTTCGACATGACCAACCGGAATCTGTTGATAAAAAGCCGCGAGCGAAGCCGCGAATGTCGTTGTCGTATCCCCATGGACCAACATCAAATCCGGTTGCTCTTTTTCCAGAACACGACGCATCGCATTTAAAATTCGTGCCGTCATCTCTTCGAGTGTCTGACGTGGACGCATCAAGTCTAAATCATGGTCCGGAACGATTTGGAACAGTTCAAGGACTTGATCGAGCATTTCCCGGTGTTGTGCCGTCACGACGACAATCGGTTCGACTCCTTCTCGTTTTTCCAATGCTTTGACGACAGGCGCCATCTTGATTGCTTCCGGTCTCGTTCCGAACACTAGCATGACTCGTTTCATTCGTTCCATCCCCTATCCGTTATTCATGACGACAATTCAATCGTTTCACCGCGTGCCGAACGCTCGATCTCATCACTTCGTCCTGTTCTTTTTTTCATGACATAATGTGCAGCTTGTTTTTTCGTCAGCTGCTTGTACCAATATAAATATTTGTTATACTCCGCCATCGTTTCCGCTGTCGGTCCAAACATCCGAACTTCTCCATACTCGAGCCAAAGGATTTTTGTACAAAAACTTTTGACTTGATTCAAGGAATGGCTGACAAAAAAGATCGTTTTGCCCTGGTCGCGAAACTCCCGCATCTTATCGAGGCATTTTTCCGTAAAGGTCTGGTCGCCGACCGACAGCGCCTCATCGATGATCAAGATATCCGGATTGATATTAATCGAGATGGCAAAACCAAGCCGCGCCCGCATCCCGCTTGAATACGTTTTGACGGGTTGATCGATGAAATCCCCGATATCCGCAAACTCCAGAATTTCCGGCGTAATCTCCTGAATCTGTTTTTTGGTCAGTCCCATCATCAATCCTTTTAGTTCGATGTTGTCCCGTCCGGTCAGCTGATTGTTGAGACCACTGGAAATCGCGATCAATGCCGATTTGCCGCCAAGCGTCACACGACCATATGTCGGTGGCGTGACGTTGGCGAGCAGATGCGACAAGGTCGACTTTCCACTTCCGTTGATTCCGACCACGCCGACGATTTCGCCTTGTTCGACGGAAAAGGAGATATTTTTTAAAGCATAAAATGGTTTGCCGCTGATTTTACCGAACAACACTTCTTTTAATTTATCAATCGGTCGGGCATACAAGACGTAACGTTTTGAAACATTCTCGAATACGACGTGACTCATGTTTTTTCCTCCTAGACATAATCAATGAAGTACCGCCGGAACCGCAGATGAACGGCAGCTCCCACTATTAACAAAACGGACGTCACAGTCCAGAAGTAAACTCCATACCAAACGTGATCGAGCAGATAACCGGTCCCGATTAACGCCGAACGGTATCCTTCGATCAAATAGACGAGAGGATTGATCATCAACAACGTCTTAAACAGACTGTGGTCAGGCGGAATCCACATGATAGGCGTCAAATACATTAACATCCGGATTGCCGAAGTTACCATATTTTGCACATCCCGAATCATTGTCGCCAGTGCGGATAACAACAGTGAAACGGCATACAGAAAAATCACACCTGCCGGGACAATGTAAAGCAATTCGAACGTGTGCCAACCTGGAAAATAACCAAATGCCATACCGAGAACAATCGTTAAGGCGATCATTGCGAGGTGGCGATAGAACTGAGCCAAGATGACATACGCCGGGATCGTGCTGAGTGGAAAATGCATTTTCGAAACAAGGGCAACCCGACCGTAAATCGACCGAGAGCCGCTCGGAATCGTACTGCCGATGAAAAACCAGGCAATCAATCCACTGACCAACCAAAAGACGAATGGAATCCCATCGACCGGATTGCCGCCACGAATACCAAAACCAAATACGACCCAGTAGACACCAATCTGTAAGAGCGGCGTCATGATTTCCCAGAACCATCCGAGGTATTGCATGCTGTACTGACTTTTTGTTTCATAAAGCGAAAGGCGAAAGATCAGGTAAAAATGATCTTTCAGCTCTTTCCCGATTGTACCGACCCCGTTCATATTGCCTTCGCATCCACTTCCATCGTTTGATACGTATGCAAGTTACCGAAATTCAGTACAGTGATGTCCTCAAGTGGTTGGACGATTCCTTTTGTATCAAACAAGACTGGTGTCCGCATATGATTCGCAAGACGCCGTGAATCAAATTGTTTGAATTCGTCATGATCGACAAGTACAAGTGCAAGGTCCGCACCTTGAATTGCTTCAATCTCATCAACGAGCTCAAAGCGTGACGAAATCGAACGTTCGACGTGTGGATCACAGACTGACACATCCAGTCCGCGGTCAATCAGTTGCTCGATGACATCGACAGCCGGACTTTCACGCATGTCATCGACGTTGCCTTTGTAGGTGACGCCGAACACTGCGATTTTTGGTCGAACGTGAGAAGAAACAAGGCGTTCTGCCTGTTCAGCAACGAAGTGCGGCATGTTGACGTTCGTTTCCCGTGCCGTATGAATGATCCGTGCAAGGGACGGTGCTTTTGCGACGATAAAGTACGGATCGACCGCGAGACAGTGTCCGCCGACTCCTGGTCCCGGATGATGTAGATTGACACGTGGATGCATGTTCGCCATCTCGATCACATCAAGCACGTTAATCTCGAGTTTATGGCAGACTTGCGTCAGTTCGTTGGCTAAAGCGATATTGACATCCCGGAACGTGTTTTCCATCAGCTTCGACATCTCTGCCGTCTTCGCGTCCGTCTTAACAATCTCACCTTGAACGAATGTTTCATATACCGCTGCTCCGGCATCAGCACAAGCCGGTGTCAATCCACCGACAATCCGGTTATTGTGAATGAGTTCATGTAAGATTTGTCCCGGAAGTACACGTTCCGGACAATGAACGACGAAGACGTCTTGACCGATGACGAAACCGGCTGCTTCAATCAATGGTCGGACATGATCATCCATCGTCCGCGGGGCAATCGTTGATTCAACGATGATGACATTGCCTTTTTGAACGTGTGGCAACATGTTCCGAACGGCTGCGAGGACGTATTTCAAGTCACACGATTTGTACATATCATTCAAATTAGGTGTTGGAACAGCAATCAAAAAGACATCTGCCGGTTCCGGTGTCAGTGTTGCCCGAAACTTTCCGTTTGCGACGACACGTTTGATGACCTCTTCAAGTCCCGGTTCTTCGATATGAATGTCTCCCGCATTCAACATCTGGACGATGCGTGGGTCGATGTCGACCCCGACGACGTCCGTTCCGTGATCTGCAAACATGGCTGAAGAAGGTAATCCAATATATCCGAGTCCGATTGTACAAAGTTTCATTTTGTCATTCCTCCATCTAGTTACGAGTTAGTCCTTCACGCCAGCACATCGCTGACTGTGTCGTGGCTGTAACTAGACCATAACGACAATTGCTTGTGTTTCCAATGGTTCTAACCATCTCTTAAACCATTCTTCACAGACCTTACATTCAAGGTGTTTCCTGTACTTTTTGTAAAGCTTGTAAATAATCAACGAACATTCATCGTAATCGGTAAACAAACAACCAAATCCGGTTCTTTTCGTTGTTTTCTGCCATGGATTTGCCTGTATCTATCTTGTTTCCCTCTTCGTTCTCCACTTGTTTACATCGTCACTTCACGGTAGACGTCCAACAAATGGTGTTTTTCTTTATCCCAGTTGTATTTCCGGCGCGCCTGCTTTGTCTGTTCTTTCATCGCCTGACGCAAGCCGTCTTCCTCGACGATTTGGTTCACGGCAACGGCAATCTCTTTCGGAGACTCGACATTAACGAGTAAACCGACACCTTCCGTCTCGACGACACGACGGATTTCCGGTAAATCTGCTGCAACGACTGGCACAAGCGCCGCCATATACTCAAACAACTTGTTGGAAGAAGCTGAATAATGATTAAAACAAACGTTTTGCAATACTTGAAAACCAACTGTCGCAGCCGCCGTATAACTTGGCAGCTGATCAAGCGGTACTTTGTCAACAAAACGAATGCGCTCTCGTTCCGGTGATTGATCGGCTGACTGTTGGAGCTCTGTCTTGATTTTTCCATCTCCGATAAACACTAATGTCCCGCGCTCGATAAACGGCATCGCTTCAATCAGCCGGTTAAGCCCCCGTCCTTCCTGAATACCACCTTGATACAGTAATATCGGTTCACCTTCAGCAATACCGAGCTCTTGATGCAGAGGTCGTGCTTTCGGTACCGTCTCTTGATAAAACGGATAATTGTGTAGGACAGCCGGTCGTTTCCCGTAAAGTGACGTATGATAATCAGCACGGGTGGCATTTTCGACCATCGTCTGATCGACAAATCGTAACAAATGACGCTCCAACTTGCCCTGCCCCTTTCCGTATCCTGTCCGGTCCGTCTGCACCTCGTGTGAATCGTAAATAATCTTCGCTCCTCTTGCAGCAAAAATCGCTTGAGGTAACGTGTTTAAGTCATTCGCATGCATGATATCGTACGGATGCTTGCGAGCCGCCCGTGTCATGCGGACAATACCGAGACTGTTGTACAGGGCATAGCGGACAAACCGGCTTTTCTGTACTAGATACAACAGCACTAATAAGGGAATCAGCCAAGGAAACAACAACAATAATCCTGCACCAATCATCAGCGTAAAAGGATTACGCTTTCCGATTCGGCGCAGGATGTTGTCAAACGGGGGTGTCCGGTCAATCCGAAGAATCTGAAAACCTGACGGATGTCGCTCCACCTCGGGTAAAGTCCCATCATTGAGGCAATACAAATCAACTTGATATCCTGCTTCCGCGAGCGCCGTACATTCCCGCAAAACACGTGCATCATTCGTAAACGTATTCCAAACAAACATGCCGACCCGTTTCATTTACTCACCCCTGCTACTCGAAAATCGGTTTGACGAATCGCTTCAAACAACCGTTTCTGGTTTTGTTCCCAGTCAAAATGCGTCTGAACGTAGGAAACACCCGATTGCCCCATTGCATTGCGTGCTTCCGGATGTTCCGCAAGGTAGCGGATCTGTCCGACAATCGTATCGCGGCACCTTTCGCGCGAAACAAATCCTGCCCCGGCGTCTTCGATTACTTTTGCCGCATGTCCCGAGACGGCTCCGACAATCGCACACCCCATCGCCATATAGTCGATGATTTTCCCCGGCGTCACCGTATCAAACGCCGTACTCTCGACCAACGTCGCAAAAGCGATATCACTTTTGGCAAGTTGCTTGAGTGCATCCCAACGCGGCATCGCATCCATGAAATGAATGTTCGTCAGTCCGCGCTCCAAGACATGTGTTTCGAATTTCTCCTTATGATATCCATAACCAACGACGTGAAATTCAATTTTTTCATCTTGTTTTAACTGTTCTGCTACATCGAGTAATAAGAAGACATCCTGCGCCAATCCGATGTTGCCGGTATAGACGACACGCACCTGTTCTGACACTTTCCGACGTTTGATCAACCACTCGTTCTCCTCAATTGAATTCGGAATGTAGTGGATCTTCTCCGCCTCAATGCCTTTGCTTTCGATATACGAACGGAATCCTTCACTGTTGATGACAATTTGGTCCGCTTGGTGGTACATCCATTTTTCAAGCCAATAAAGTGGAGCGAGTAAGAGACGTGATTTTGTAATGCCCACGCCAATCAATGATTCCGGCCACAGGTCACGAACGTCTAAAACAAGTGGTGCTTTTTTTATGAACTTGGCAACGACTCCGACTAATCCCATAAAGATGGAAGGTGTCGTCGCGTAAATGTAGGCATAGTTTTTTTTATCCCGCCGTACTTCCTGGACGGCTAAAACAAACTGTTCTAAGAACAAACGAAGCCGTCGCCATAAATTCGTCGTCGCCCGGAGATCGCGAGGTTGAATCCTGGTGATGTTGGCAGCGTCTAAACTCGGTTCATCCCAAAACATCGCATCCGTATACAGTTCAGCCGTCGGATACAACGGTTCGGATGTCAGCACATGGACTTCGCTTCCTTGTTGTTCCATCCGCTTGAAGATGTTTTTCATCCGATTCGCAGCACTTCCGATTTCAGGATAAAAATTTTGACAAATCATCAAGACGTTCTTCATTTCAGGTCCCGTCTTCGTTTGAGTTTTCGTCTGAACTTCCAATAATGGACGGCGACTTTCCCGAGCTTTGAACTTGCGAGTGACCGGTATTTTGATTTCCATTGTGCATTCGCCTCCAAGACATCTAAATTTGATACAAGTGCGCCTTCGTATCGTTCGAGTACCAGTTGATACTGTTGCGTCAACAACTCAATCGCTTCTTCTTTCTCCAGGAGTTCTCGTCTGAGTTGATCTTGCCCTAACATCAACTCCGCTCGTTCCTGCTCGATGTTCTGCTGTTTTTGCTGCTTTTGTTCCCATTTTTTATTCAGTTGTTTCAAACGGATGATTTCAGTAAGATGCAACCGTTCAATCGCTTCGAAGGCTGTTTCGAGCCAGCTGACTTCTTGTTCGGTGACGGGACGGGACGGTTGTTTTTTCGGATGAAGCGTCAACGCCACACCCAACCATTTATCGATGCGCTCCAGTTGCTCAATCGTCCCGTATGGTGTCAACTGTTCCAGCAGATGCCGCAAATAATACGTCCGTTTATGGTCGGCATAATCGTTCACTCCGAATGGAACCGTCACGACGAGCCGACCACCGGGTTTTAAGAAGGAACACGCTTTTTCCACGAATCGTTCCGGTTCCCCGATATGTTCCAAGACCTCGGTCATCAATACCGTATCGAATCGTTGAGACGTTTGGAAGGTCATCAGATTGGCCTCTTCCAATTGAATCAATTCTTGAACGGAATGCGCTTCTTCTCTCAATGCCGCCGCCGCTTCCTCGATTGCTTCCGGCGAGACATCGATGCCGACGACTTGCTTCCCTTCACGTCCGAGTAGAATCGGAACCAGTCCACCGGAACAGCCGATATCGAGAATTTGACTCCCTTTCGTTTCTCGAATAATCCAGTGGACCCGAGAACGGACTTTTTTGCCGAATGCGACCCCGAGTTGATCATAATAAGCGGCCCGAATTTCATCTTTCGGTCGCATCATCTGTTTTGTCTGCATCATCTGACCTCCTCCAGTAATAATGTTTGAATCGCATCCGTCCGTTTCATGTCCGCCAACTCCACGAATTGACGAATCAGCGGGTTCGTTAAGTTCATCGGTTCGTAAAAAGCAACAATCATGCGCAGTAAAGCGACACTAGGAGCAAAGTCCTTGTCGCTGCAATACCGAAGCTTCACTAAATACCAATACTCAAAGAAATGTTCAAAACGTGTTGTCTTATAGGCATCGAGCACACCGTAACGGGCAAATTTCTCTGCCCGCGCCTTTTCCCGGACGACACTTCGTTCGAAGAAACGAACCGTTAAGGAGTTGACGGTCGAACCGGCAACTGCTGCATAGTAATAATGGATGACACGATTGACGAGCAGGACACGGTTCGCGTGCAGCATCATCTCTTGGAAAAACAGGGAATCTTGTCCGACGGCACCTACCACCTGCTCCAGTTGATGCTCCTGCAGAAACTGACGGTTGACGACCAACGCTTGGATACTTTGGACAGCAAAGCGATTTTCCAATAAGTAAGCTTTTGGTTGATCACATACCGTCCGCCCTTGTTTACGGATCTTCGGCAACGCGATGATGCTTGTTTTTTCTGCCAGTTTCTTCATATGTCCGACAGCAAAGTCGAGTGTCGGATCTTGGTCCAACTCTGCCAACAATTCAGCATACCGATCACTCAAAACCTCATTATCAGGATCAAGGAAAGCGATCCGTTCCGAGCGGGCCAGTTCGACCCCTTTATTGCGCGGACGCGAGGCACTGCCGCTGCCGCCTGTCGGAAACAGATGGGTCACGATGTTCCCATGCCGGCGAGCCAGTCGGTCAATTGCTTGGCGGGTGAAATGATCCGTCGACCCATCGTCGACCAAGATGATTTCCGTCTCCTCGAACCGGTCCATCCGTTTGAGGCTGGCAAAACATTTATACGTCAAATGCCTGCCATTGTTGAAGATGGGGACGACGACAGATAGCACAGGCGATTCGACCCTTGCAGTACCGACACCTTCGTTCCACTCCAGCGCATCGAGGAACAACGTCTCTCCCTCAATCTTTCCTTCGGTGAACTGCTCATACGGGAACGCCTCACGCCAAATCATGGCGTTCGCTGTCGACCCTTCCGCTTCCTGGATGACGAAAGGTACTTCGTCAGTACGCGTCTTACGCGTAATGGTCACATCACTGTATTTAAAGCCGTTTACTAAATCCTCCAAGTAATACTCGCCGTACGATTCAGTTCCATCGAGCACCGTCACAAGATCCGCTTCACCGTAAAGTGTGGCTGTCAGCTCTTCTTCATGACACACATACTCAGCTGTAATCGATTGACGCGTCAGCATCTGCTCGAGTTCCGGCGTGGCGTGCCGCAAGACGACAAGGAGTGACCGCTTCAATGGTTTGACTTGCAGGTTCAGTAAGCGTGTCATCTGATCAATCCGGTCATAGACAGTATGCGCCGACATAACGGAACGAATTCCTTCCGCCCGAAGTCGATCGATTTCCTCTTGTGTCGTCCGTTCAAGAATCGCCTGCACCTCTTGTTGGTCGTGTACGGTAAAGATGTTCGGAAAATCGTTATTGACCGCAATGCTGTAATTCGACAAAATCAGATTCCCGAGTGCTTGTGATTCATAGACACGACGCGCACACATCGTCTTGCTGTACTTGATACTGTTTAAATTCAACACCCAGTCATAACATTTACTGACTTGTTGTAACGTCTCATAGGGAATGGCCGGCGCGACCCGCGACACGTAGCGTTCCGGAAAATGATAGTCCGGTAAATTCAACTGATAATTACGATCCACGATATCAAGTGTGTGATTGGAACGTAACACCCCATCAAATAACATTTCCGTATCTTTGACACGTTCCGGATACTTCGCCATCCAACTTCCTGCAAACAGGACATGTTTTTTTCGACTCCGCGTCGCCCCGACTGGATTATGAATGATTGGATTGACGCCAAATGAAGTGGCTTCAATCCGGTCATGTCCGCATAAAACACGGTATTCTGGAATCATCGCTTCGTCGGATGTCAAAATGTAATCCGCTTCTTTCGCCACATCACTAAACCGTTCAAAGTTACTTGGATCTTCCGTTGATTGAAAGACAACCGGAATTCCTTTTGCTTTCACCTGTTTCATCATATCCAGCAAACGCTGTCGATTTTTTGAGGTGGGTGTCGCAATACCTTTCCAGTCATCTCCGTTCAGACCCTTCCAAGAAGTGACGACAAGAAATAAATCAATCGGCTCTTGAAAAACGTCTGTAAACGTGGCCGGATTAACATAATGTAAATCTAAAGCATCCTGATAATAGGCATGCATAAATTCTGAACACACAATGGCGACTTTCAGCGGCCGACGTTCAAAATAACGTGATCCACTCGTCACCGGTATTTCCGAGTATGCGATTTCCTCTAGCAAGTCACTGTTACTTTCCTGATGATAACGCTTTGTTTGCGGTTCAAGCCGTGATCGGTTAGTGCGAACCGTCGTTTTCATGCGTAAAACCTCAAACTGCTTTAATCCAGCGACGGAAGCTTGATTTGCAGCGGGTTCGGATTTGATCCGCTTCTGTTCCATTCGCACCCAGTTCAGTTGTTCGACGATGCTGTTCTTCCACTTTTGTTCACTCACGCCTATACACCCTTCCTTGTTTCATCTCCCTTTCAGTCTACGAGTCCAGTTCAAAGGAGACTTAAAGGATGTGCAAGGTTTTTGTAAAGAGTTGGTGAAGCGTTTGACGGTTTCCCTTACATTCATCATGAAAAGGGGATGCGATGGTGTGGAGTCCAGTTGGTTCACCACGTATTTCAAGCAAAACATCCATCTCAAACGTGTGGTTTTTTGTTTCAGAATAATCGTTCGGGGTACAAATAAGAATATCGAGGATAGGGAGATGAATGAATCATGACGAATAAAAAACAAGATGTACCAAACGAAACAGCTGATATCGGTTTACATCCGGATCCAGAACCGGCGGAAACATCTGATCCCGGTATTAAACCGGCCGAAACACAACATCCGGATCCAGATGTCGAGGAACTACAAACAGATCCTGCCGATCAATAAGCGTGTTTTTTTCAAAAAAAAGGTTTTGCTCTCCAACGAAGGAAAGCAAAACCTTTTTGACATTTTCTTATAACTTCACTAATAATTTTCCGGTATTTGAGCCGTCGAACAAACCAAGAAATGCGCTTGGCACTTGATCAAATCCTTCAAAAATAGTCTCTTCATACTTTAATTCGCCTCGACTGACCCACTGACCGAGTTGTTCAGCCGCTTCTTTAAAGCGATTGCCGTAATCCCCGACCAAAAAGCCTTGCATCCGGGCCCGGGCAATGATGAGTTTCGACTGAACACGCGGACCGACATCTGCCTGTTCATTATAGCCGGAAATCGCACCGCAAACCGGTATCCGGGCAAATGGATTCAGTCGATCGAGAACCGCATCTCCAATTTCACCGCCGACATTTTCAAAGTAGACATCGATCCCGTCCGGGCAAGCACGGTCCAAGGCTTCACCAATTGATTCAGTTTTATAATTAATAACCTCATCAAAACCAAGTTCATCTTTGAGATACTGAATTTTTTCGGCACTTCCGGCAATACCGACGACACGTGCTCCTTTAATTTTAGCGATTTGACCGACAATCGAACCGACTGCACCGGCCGCTGCCGAGACGACCACCGTTTCTCCCGGTTGTGGATTCCCGATATCGAGCAATCCGAAGTACGCCGTCATGCCGGTCATTCCGAGTACACCAAGTGCTGTCGAAACAGGTGCCAGTGATTCATCGATTTTCCGGACTTGCTTTGCATTCACTACCAGTTTCGTTGCCCAATCGAGCATTCCGACGACGATGTCACCCACTGCCAATGATTCACTTTGGGATTCGATGACCCGCGCGACAACACCGCCTTGAATCGGCGCATCCAGTTCAAAAGGTTGCGAGTAAGAGCGTGAGTCGTTCATGCGACCACGCATATACGGGTCCACTGAGATGTATAGTGTCTGCAACAGCACATGATCGGCTTCGAGCGGTTTCAACTCGATGGTCTCATACCGAAACGTTTCTTCTGTAGGACGTCCTTTGGGTCTGCTTGCTAATACAATCTGTTGTTCTGACATAACGATTCCCTCCCCGACTTTTTACCTCTCCACTCTAGCAGTCTGATTCGCTAAGTGCGAATACTTTGCTTTTGTTTTTTCAGAAAATTCCATTTTTGTATTGACGTATTCGTAAGACTTCCGTATGATTGAAAACAATTCATTGCTTTTATACTTTTACGCATAAAAGCAGTACATAAGGAGTGATTTTTTTATGCCTACGTCTTCCATCAGGTTAAACCGCCAGTTTGGTCTTCATGTCTTGAACGGTCTTAGCATCGGCATCTTAGTGGCACTTATTCCAGGCGCCTTGCTCAGCGAACTTGCCAAAGCCCTGCTTCCTTATTTTTCAGCAGCTCAACATATCATTGACTCAACCGCTATAGCCATGCGGTTATTACCAATGGTAATCGGTGTCGCTGTCGCCATGCAATTCAAGACGAATCCCATTGAAACGACCTCTATTGGTCTTGCAACCGTCGTTGGATCAGGTGTTGCGAGCCGCACTGAAACGGCAGGTTACTTATTTATCGGAACCGGTGATGTCATCAATGCCGGATTAACGGCAGCGGTCGCGACCGCTCTTGTCCTTTGGCTCGGTAATCGGTTCAAGACCTATACAGTCCTCGTCATTCCAACCATAATCATTGTCGGAGCAGGCGGAGTCGGTGTGCTTACATACCCTTACGTCACAAAAATCACTGCATACATCGGTCAGTGGATTACGCATCTCACTGTTCTTCAACCGGTATGGATGGGCATCACTTTAGCTGTTACATTTTCTGTTTTGATTGTTTCACCGCTCTCAACGGTCGGTATCGCCACTGCCATCAGCTTGTCCGGTGTCGCGGCGGGTGCTGCTAACCTTGGTGTCTGTGCTGCCGGTTTCGGACTGGCAATCGCCGGATGGCAGGCGAATTCACGCGGTACATCCATTGCTCATTTTTTAGGATCACCAAAAATTCAGATGGCGAACTTCATCCGAAATCCAATCATGATTCTACCGGTTATGTGCAGTGCTGCCGTTTTGGGTGGACTGGCAGGTGTTCTTGGTATTGAAGGAACACCGTTCAGTGCTGGATTCGGTATGTCGGGTTTGATCGGTCCAATCAACGCCTTGCATTTAATGTCGGGTGGCTGGACTTGGATGAATGCTTCACTTGTACTTGGTCTTTTCATTATCCTCCCGATCATTCTGTGCCTCCTGTTTCATCAACTGTTCCGTCGCTTCCGTCCCTGGACGAATCATGATCAATATCGTCTTGATTTTGACTAAACAGAAAAAAGCAACGCAGCCCGCGTTGCTTTTTTCTGTTACTCTTTACACGTGTTTTAGTACGTCAAGCGGAGTATCCAGTTGATAATCTGCCGTCGACCATTCTTCTTCCGTCCCAAATCCAAAACGGCAAATCGCGACCGGCATCCGTTGTAATCGCGCTGCTTCAACGTCTGAGTAACGGTCTCCTACCATCAAATACGGAACGTCACCGAACTCTTCCCGGTGTGCGGCTAAAATATCTGCTTTTTGTGTTCCGTTAACGGATTCGAGGCATTTTGGGCTCGTGAAATACGAACGGATGTCTTGACTGTCAAGAACCAGATTCAGGTAATGCACACCACAGTTACTCGCTGTCGAGACGATATGTCCCTCTGTCGTCAATTGCTCAAGCATCTTACGAATACCGGCGAATAAAACATCCTGATCCTGCATTGTCTGCTCCAAGTGATGATGACGCTTTTGACGAATTTCACGGATATCTTCTTCAGAGGCATCCGGAATCGCCTTTCTC
This sequence comes from Caryophanales bacterium, assembly GCA_902363455.1. GTDB lineage: Bacteria > Bacillota > Bacilli > Exiguobacteriales > Exiguobacteriaceae > Exiguobacterium_A. The sequence continues at coordinate 172,307 of CABJAC010000003.1, forward strand.
CAAAAAGCATTTCCGGCTAAACCGTAACTGGATTGAACACTTGCCTTAGACGGTTTCGTTAAGTGAGGCATATCATCCATCGCTAAATGAATCGCTTCCGTCATCTGATCCGTCGAGTCGATTAATGTTCCGTCAATATCAAATAAAACAACTGCCATGTCAACACTCCTCTATTTTCTTGAGATCTTCTGTTTTTTCAACAATGTTCTTTTTCTAAAATAGACATATCCTGCACCAAAAATAACCAGTCCGATGAACCACGGCATATAGTGGTGCACTTCGTGTGGTCGCCCCATCATTCCGTGACCTAATTTTTTCCCGCCCCAAATAAAAAAAGCCGACCAGACAAAAAATGAGATTGTTGTGGCAATCGTAAAGGTCAAACGCGATACACCGGTTAATCCTGCACCAATCGCGAAACCCATCCGCCACATCGGTGACAACAACAGAATAAATCGTCCTCGGGTATCCATTTGACGCTGAAACTGGACCATCTTGGTCTCTGAAATCCGAAACCACTTGAACACCCGGGACAGTAATCGATCACTGCCAAGTCGACCAATCGTAAAAAATATATTTTGACTGATTACAAAACTCAACACGGCAACTACTAACATGATCACTAAATTAAACTCCGTAGTATGAACGAGATACCCCGCATAGGCCAACGGGACTTCACTCGGTAAAAATGGAAACATCAACGTCAGCATTATTCCGAAATATCCATATGACTCAATCCATGCATGCCAAGCCATTACATACCTCCTTCGTAGCAAACTCTGCTTGGTTTTAGTGTAACGAACTTTTCGGACAGCGTACAGGAATGACGTTCCGTTACAGAATCAAAAATCCCTGTGGCTGATTTCATGTCAGCTACAGGGAGGAATTTTAATACGCGTCTTCGCTTTGAAGCGGTTGCGTTTGTGCTTTTTGTTGTTCATCCTGCCAGTCACTGAAACGTGTCAATTCTTCAAAAACTGTTTTTGTGACAAACAGTATGATCGCGATGTCATCAGCGAATCCAAAACCAAGCACAAAATCAGGCACAAGATCAATCGGTGATACGAGATAAATCAAGGCACCGATTACTTTTAAGATGGTCGTTCGGCGGATATTCCGGTATTCACCTGCTTGATACGCACGAACCATATCAACAAACAGTCGGACCGGTGAAAAAACAACGGATAAACTGCTGTTATTGTTTATTTTATCAAGTGCACGTCTCAGCATCGAGTTGGTTTTTTTAGGTTGGTTAATGTACGCTTTAGCTTGATCAGCATATTTTTCTTGTTCTGTCTCAAGCTTTTGATTTGATAAATCCATCAAAAATCCCCCATTCAATATAGTAGTAACTGTTTCTAATTTTTATCTTCCCTAAAGCCCCTTTACATAATCCTCTCTTTCTAGGGACGATACGTTTTAATCCTATCTTTTTCGGCTAATGGATTAAAGCAGTCACCTCAGACTCATGATTTTCATATTAGGAGTGATTCAGATGAACCATGTCAACCATACTGTCATCATTACCGGCGCTGCCAACGGAATCGGTGCGACGCTTGCAAAAACATACGCCAAAGAAGGTGCGACAGTCATTCTTGCAGACATTGACCAAATGACGGGAGATGACATCGCAGCAGAAATCGAAGCAGATGGTGGAACAGCTTATTTTTATCATTTGGATGTCCAAGTCGCACAAGATGTCGATCTTTTGATTCAAAAAGCTGTGGAACATACAGGTCGTATTGATATCGTCATCAACAATGCGGGAATCATCGTCCGTAAACCGCTTCTCGAATTATCGATTGAGGAATGGGACCGTGTACAACACACTAATCTCCGAAGTATTTTCTTGACGACCAAAGCAGCAGCTCCTTACCTGAAGAAGAATCCTGCCGGCGGTCGCATCATCAATCTTGCTTCGACCCGCGCCTTCATGTCGGAACCTGACACCGAATCCTACGCGGCGACAAAAGGAGGTATCGTCGCTTTGACCCATGCCTTAGCCGTCTCTCTAGGTCCGGATCGAATTTTTGTTAACGCCGTTGCTCCCGGTTGGATCGAAACCGGAAACTATCAAGAACTGTCGCCGGAAGATCACAGTCAGCATCCTGCCGGTCGCGTCGGAAAACCGGAAGACGTTGCACGGGCTGCTTTGTTTTTGACAAATCCCGAAAATGACTTTATTACGGGCGAAACGTTGGTTCTTGACGGTGGGATGACCCGGAAGATGATCTACGAGGAATAAAACAACTATTATTGCCTTTTCCGAGAAAAATGAAACTTCTTGTCTAATCTCTTACTCAATGTTACAAAAATATATCAACGTATTTTTTAAAGTGAATGGAAGCATTCACTTTTTTGTTTTGTCATTTTTTCTTTATTCTCACGTTGTTTTTTTGAAAATGAACCCATCTTCTCCGTATAAAAAAGTGATAAATCCTGATAATTTCCATATAATATTTTTAAAGAGATTGTAACGTAGATGCATCGTATTTCTTGTTAGAGTAGAACAGGTATATTATTTAAAAAGTTCTACGTATGTACAGGAAGGAATGAATGATTCAACTATGAAATCTTCTTTTAAACAGATGTGTGGTCTTTCGTTTATAACGATGACATTACTCATTACCCCCCTTGCGCACCCTGTCAGTGCCGCAAGTTCTTATAAAGAAAAACAACAGCAAAACCAACAGCAACAATCCAAACAAAAGCGTGCACTTTCCGATAAAAAAAATCAGTTATCAAAGGCGCAGCAAGAAGTCTATGCCCTTGATCAACAAATCAACGGACTGACCTTACAAGTCGTAGAAAATCAACAAAAGATAGACCGTAATCAAAAGCAAATTCAGTTACTCGAGAGAAAAATCGAGACGTTACGAAAAAAAATCGATAAGCAGGAAAAAATGTTGGGTGACCGGTTAGCTGTCCGCCAATCAAAAGCGGATCAAGATCCGCTCCTTGAAGCCGTTTTTGGTGCGAAGGATGTCGGGGATATGATCAGTCGGTTCAATGCCTTTAATACAATCGCTGAAAGTGATGCTTCTTTATTAAAAGATTACGAACAAAACAAACAGCAATTAGCTGTTGCTCAAAAAGACTTGGAGCAAACCCGTGCTGATTTAATACACGACCGTGCCCTTTTAAAAAAGAAACAACGGGAATTAAAAGCTGAAAAAACAAAGCGGACTGCTTTGTTGAAGCGATTGAAGTCAGAAAAACGTACCATTGAAACGACTATTTTAAGCTTAAAAGACGCGGCCAATCAGCTGAAAGCACAGGAAGCTGCAGCACGTGCCGCTAGAATCGCCGAAGAACAAGCAGTCGCGCAATCGAAAACATCTGCTTCTGTTGCGAAAGCGAGTACGAAAGTCCTCTCACAAGCAAAAGGAAAGTTCATCAAACCCGCTGCCGGTTCTATTTCGCAAGGAATGGGGGCAGCTAGTGGAAGTAACGGCTATGCGTATCATAATGGGATTGATTTAGCAGGACCTGTCAATTCACCAATCGTTGCTTCTGCCGGTGGAACTGTCATTCAAGCGAGTTCCGGCGGTCCTTATGGCAATCATGTCTACCTTTCGCACAGCATTGGCGGAAAAACCTTTACGACCGTTTATGCGCATATGAATTCTCTGACCGTCAAACAAGGTCAACAAGTCAAGCAGGGTCAACAAATCGGTAATCTCGGAAGTACCGGCAATTCAACAGGACCTCACCTTCATTTTGAAATCCACGATGGCGGTTATCAATACAATGCCAATGGACGAACCAATGAATTGAATCCGAGTGACTTTTTCTGAAAATCGATAAAAACCTCACCGCATTATGGTGAGGTTTTTATGTAGGATCATAATGTAAACTGATTGGTTTGATGATCAAGTGAGGTCGTCGTCTGTTCCAGTTCTTGCATCAGCTGATGAATTTGTTCAAACGATGCCTGCTGATCCCGCATCGAAGCTGCCACTTCTTCATTACCGGCGGCTAACTCTTCCATCACACCACTGACCGAACTGACTTGATTCACAACTTGATTAGCCTGCTCTTTTGATTGAAGTAATTGCATCGTCATGAAGCGGACGGCTTCCGTTACGTCCGTCACATGTTGACGTGTCTCTTCAAAAGCAGATTGGACTTCTGCAAAATTCTGAACTTGGTGTTCCTGTTCTTTTTCCGAGCGAAGCAACGCTTCTTGTAACACTGCACCATCCGCACGAATCGAACGGACAAGTGAGAAGATAGAACGGGTCGCTTGATGGGTCTCATCCGCTAACTTCTTCACTTCACTCGCAACGACGGCGAATCCTCGTCCGGCTTCCCCGGCACGCGCCGCTTCGATTGCCGCGTTTAACGACAATAAATTAGTTTGCGCGGAGACACTCGACACCAATTGTGCCATCTGTTCAATTTGTTGTGTTTGTTGCAAGAATCCTGCTAGTTTATGGCCCAATTCTTGATTTTGAAGAGCCGCCGTCTCGAGTGACTTCGCCTGTTCATGCATGACTGCAACACTTTTCCCCATCGTTGTATCCGCAAGTTGCCCTTGGCTTAACGCTTGTTGTGCCCGCTGCTCACTTTGCTCAAACAGTGTGCTCATATCTGTGATGGTACTGACTGTCGTCTGTAAATCATCTGAGACGGTCTGGGTTCCACTCGCCATTTCATTGATTGCATGTGTCATGTTTCCGGATACCTCGACGATATTCGCATTTTCTCCGGTCGCCTGTTCACTCATCTGATTGATGGTTGTCGATGTTTGGCTGATGGTTCCGATAACGCCGTGAAGCGTTCCTTGCATTTGGGCAATCGCCGACTCGAGTCGCCCGATTTCATCCGTGCGTCCTGAGACTTGCAGCTGTTGCGAAACGTCACCCTGTGAAATTTGCTCCGCTGTTTGAACGACACGGCTGATTGGGCGGGTGATGCTGCGAGCAAAGTACCAGTTATAGAGTGCCAAAGCAATGAGAAGAACAAATGTTGCAATCAAGACAGAACGTGTCAGATTCAACGTCTTGTCTTTCGCCTCTTGTTGCAAGACATCATAAAATTCGCCGTTTTTTGTATGTAGTGTATACAAATCACTCAATACGCCTTCAATACGGGCCGCATACGAACGGATCGTGATGGGGTTGAGTTCACTGAGAACGCTGTCTCGTTCAGTCGCTAATCCTGTATATTTCATTTGTGCGCGGTCTAAATCTTGCTTGAAACGATCAATTAAGTACGCTTTTTGAAGCGTATTCAATGCCGCTTCATTTTTCTGACTGAGTGCGAGTGCTTGTTCTTTTTGATTTTTTGAAGGCTGGCTCGCCAGACGGTTCCATGCGGCTTGCTCATACAATAATTTTGTTTCAAGTTCAGAGATCTCGACCAGCTGTTTTCCATAATCTTCATTGTAGGATTGAATTTGACGAAGCTCAAACAACGTCCAACCCATCAAGGCGACGACACTGACGATTGTCACGAGCGTCGAAATCAAAAATCGTTTTCGTAACGTCATTGTACCTTCACCTTTCCTTCCAACACATCTTGTTTCAGTTGTTCCAGCTGTTTCAGTTCTTTTGGTGTGAAGTTAGCATTTCGAATCGGTGCCAGTTGAATCGCTCCGTCCTTTACCCCTAACACAATTTGACCGGATTGAAGATTGGGTGCTTTGACGGCATCACCGATTTTCGTAATCGCAAGATCGACCTGCTTCAGCATGGATGTCATGACCGCGTCTGGCGCAATCGTCGTCTGGTCACTGTCGACGCCGATGGCTTTTTTGCCGTTGTCTTCTGCGGCTTCAAGAACACCGCTGCCTGTTAAACCTGCTGCTGCAAACAACACATCCGCGTCTTTTTTCATTTGAGCATTCGCCAGTTCCCGTCCTTTATCCGGTGCGGCAAAGTCTTCCGCGTAATCCACGAGGACACGGATATCCGGATTAACGGCTGTTGCGCCTGCCCGGTATCCTTTTTCAAATTTTTCGATGAGTGGTGATTTCATGCCGCCAATAAAACCGATCGTTTCACTGTCGGACTGAATGGCTGCCGCCGCTCCTGCCAAATAGCTTCCTTCATCTTCTTTGAATGTAACGGATAAGACATTCGGCAACTCAGATACTGCATCAATTAAGGCAAACTGTTGTTTTGGATGTTGTTTGGCAACCTTTTCTAAATCCGCTTGTCCCATGAATCCAAGACCAACGATAACAGTCGGCTTTTGTTTTGCCAAAGTCTCAAATGCTACTTTATATGATTTTGTTTCATTCAATTCCCGGTAATCGATAAACCAGTCTTCTTTTTCACGAAGTAAGGACATGCCACTCATCGCTGCGTCGCTGAACGACTGATCCCCTAATCCGACGTCCGATAAGACGACCGCCATCTCCCGGCGCTCCTTCACTGCTTGTTGTGGGTCATCAATGACGCTGCCACACCCCGCTAGACCAACTGTCAGCGCAAGTAAGGATAAACCAATTTGTTTTGACATTTTTCCACTTCCCCTCCCTGTTCTACACTGGATTATCGGAAAGGTTGTCTGACTTCTTAACCTTAAAAACCAAATTCAGAATTGTTTTAAAACAAAAAGCGTGCCCTTCTCGCAACAAACGTTGCAAAAAGGACACGCCGTACATCAAATTAAATTAATAATCGCTGTCAGAAGAACCGCCTGTGACGATTGCGATTCCGGCAGAAGCACCGATGCGCGTTGCGCCTGCATCGATCATCGCTTTTGCTCCTTCGAAATCACGGACACCACCTGATGCTTTCACACCGATGTCAGGTCCGACCGTCTCACGCATGAGACGAATGTCTTCTACTGTTGCGCCGCCTGTTGAGAAACCAGTTGACGTCTTAACGAAATCTGCGCCTGCTTTGACTGATAATTCAGCAGCTGTTTTGATTTCTTCTTTTGTTAAGAGACAGTTTTCGAAGATGACTTTAACAAGTGTACCGTTTGCCGCTTCGACAACCGCACGGATATCGCGTTCGACGAGTGAAAGATCGCCGTCTTTTAACGCACCGATGTTTAAGACCATATCGATTTCTGTTGCGCCGTTTTTGATTGCATCTTGTGTTTCAAATGCTTTCACTTCTGGTGTGTTCGCACCAAGTGGGAAGCCGATGACTGTACATACTTTGACAGCATCATCTGATTTTAAAAGTTCTGCTGCGAGTGCAACGTTTGTCGGGTTAACACAAACGCTTGCAAATTTGTATTCGAGTGCTTCTTTACAAAGTGTTTCGATTTGGGCACGTGACGTTTCTGCTTTTAAAGCCGTGTGGTCGATCATTGCTGCTAAATTCATGATTAGTTCCTCCTTAAGGGTATCCCTTATACTCTGTTTCCATTCTATCACGCAAGAGGTCAGACTTCTATCTTTTTACGCTACTTTCCGCAGTTGTTTTTTTCGAATCAACAAACCGTTTAGTGTAAAGACGAAAGCAGCCGACCAAATGAATGTAAACGCAACCAAGTGAGTTCTCGTAAAGGGTTCACCATATAAGAGAACTCCGATCGCAAGCGACAATGTCGGAGCGACGAACTGCAGAAAACCGACGACCGTAAACGGGATCCGTTGGGCGCCAAATCCGAACAATAACAACGGAACGGCCGTGATGATACCGGTCAATACAAGTCCAGTCGTCACAAAACCGGACAACGTAAACGTTTCTTGTCCACTGACACCCATGTAGCCGAGGAACAAGAGAGCAATAGGTAACGGCGCGAGCGTCTCAATCGTCAAACTGACCGTTGATTCTAAAGGACGTTGTTTTTTGACGACACCGTAAAAGCCAAAACTGAAGGCAAGCGCCAGTGAAATCCACGGAAACTTTCCGTAACCAATCGTCAAAATCAAGACCCCAATTGTCGCGAGCAAAATCGCAAGCCATTCGATCCGCGATAGTTTTTCCCGGAAAAAGAACACGCCGAAGATGATGCTAACGATCGGATTGATGTAATAGCCGAGCGAGGCCTCGACGATGAAATTATGATTGACCGCCCAGATGTAGATGAACCAGTTCATGCTGATGATCAGCCCGTTCAGGAAAAAAAGTCTTCGGGTAAAAGGATTTTTCAAGGCTCCGGTAAACTTTGGCAACGCCTTTTGAACATATAATAACAGTAGTAAAAAAATGAACGACCAAACAATCCGGTGTGCTAAAATTTCTTCGCTCGAGACACTGGCGAGCAACTTCCAGTAAATCGGCAACAACCCCCAAATGACGTAGGCAGCTAATGTCGCAAACAAACCCGATTTATTCATTGTTAGTTCCCTCTTTTCTGGATCACGATACTTTTTTCATCTTCATCCGACCATTGGAGATCCCGCTGATTGTAAAGACAGCGACAGCTAACCAAATGAACAAGAACGCGATGAAGTGAATCGGTGTAAAGATGTCATTGAATAAAAAAACACCGAGAATCAAGGTCAAGGTTGGTGCGATATATTGTAAAATTCCGACGTAGACAAACGGAATTTTCGGCATTCCGTATCCGAACAGCATCAATTGCACCGCAGTCGCTACACCAAGCATGACGACGGCGAACAAGGCTTCTGTCGGAAGAGCAATCGGGTTCGCTCCTGTAATGCCGAGCGTCAACATGGCAAACGGCAACGTGATAAGCGTCTCAAGAAACAGACCCGATAACGGCTCGGCGGCCGCCTTTTTTTTGAGGACACCATAAAAAGCAAACGAGATGGCAAGTGAAAACGCGATGATCGGAAACTTTCCGTAGCCAAACGTTAAAATCAGGACACCAGTGATGGCGCTCGCCATCGCAAGTAGCTGGGCCCGGTTCAGACGTTCACCAAAAAACAATAGGCCGAACAAGACACTGACGAGTGGATTGATGTAATAGCCGAGCGAGGACTCGACGATGTATCCTTCGCCAATCGCGTACAGGTACAAGGTCCAGTTTCCCCCAAGGACAAGTCCTGCCGCTAAAACAGTATTCCGTTGACGTTTACTTCGCCAGAGTTGCTTGACGTGCTTAAACTTCCCTGTCAGTCGCAGTAACAACGTAACAAAGATAAAGGCACTGATGATTCGGATTGAGACGACTGTCCACGCCGGTACATCATCCGCAAACAGTTTGTAGATCGGCAGCAATCCGCCGATTACGTAGGCGACGAACGTCGCACTCATTCCCCGTTTATCCACGATGAACCCCCTTTTCCTTATATGTATACAAGTAAAGCCGCCATCATCATGGCGACTTTTTCAGCTTATTGTTGATCGAGAATCTGGAACAATGTTTTCATTTCCGACTCCGTCAAGTCGCGCCATTCCCCAATCGGTAAATCACCGAGTTCGACGTTCATGATCCGGACACGTTGCAGACGTTTGACCCGGTAACCGAATTCTTTGCACATCCGGCGAATTTGTCGGTTCAACCCTTGTGTCAAAACGATTCGGAACGTCCGCGACTCGAGCTGTTCAACGACACATTCCTTCGTCGTCGTTCCAAGAATGTCGACGCCGCTCGCCATACCTTCGATAAACGTTTCCGTAATCGGTGCGTCGACCGTTACGATGTACTCTTTATCGTGGTTGTTTTCCGCACGTAAAATCCGGTTGACGATATCCCCGTCGTTCGTCAGGATGATCAGTCCGTCAGAATCTTTATCGAGTCGCCCAATCGGGAAAATCCGTTTCGGATGATTGACGAAATCAATGATGTTACCTTCGATGTCACGCTCTGTCGTACACGTGATCCCGACCGGTTTGTTTAAGATCAAATACTCAAGTTCCGGCTTCGCTTGTAACGGTTGTCCATCGATCTCGACGGCATCTGTTTTTTCGACCTGTGAGCCGAGCTCGGCCACGTTTCCATTGATCGTCACACGTCCGGCATCGATTAATTTATCGGCTGCCCGCCGGGAACAATATCCTGTTTCACTGATGAATTTATTGATTCGCATAAGTTTGTGTCCTCTTTCTCTTTTATAATCTTTACTCAGTGTAGCGTATCCGTTACTTGAAAACAAAATAATTTGTCACATCAAAAATAAAGTTCGTCTTCCGGTTACCGGAAGACGAACTCATTTCAGATCGCTTGTTCTTTTAATGTCTCCATGACACGGACAAATTGTCCGTCGTTCATTGGATAACCGGCTTTGGTAATTTTGACACGAACGAGTTGACCAATCAATGATTCGTCCCCTTCGATCGCGACACGTAAGTAATTATCGGTATAACCGACGAGACGACCGCCTGCTTCTTCCGAAAATTCTTCCGGAATGATTTCAAGCAGTTCTCCCTCGTATTTCGACGCATATTCTTTCGCCAGTTGATCCGACAAAGCAATCAACCGGGCGACACGTTGTTCCTTCACCTGTTCTTCCACTTGATCATCCATCATTGCAGCTGGTGTGCCGGTCCGTTTCGAATACGGGAAGACATGCAGTTCACTGAACTTATGATCGTTGATGAAGTTAAACGTCTCCATAAACTCTTCTTCCGTCTCTCCCGGGAAACCGACGATGACGTCAGACGTGATCGCACAATCCGGTAAGACTTCTTTTAAGCGCGTGATCCGTTCACCGAACTCCGCCATCGTATACTTCCGGCGCATGCGGCGCAAGACCGTATCCGATGCCGATTGAATCGGAACATGAAGATGTCGGACGACGATCGGCGAATCTTTTAAGACGTCCAGTACCTCATCTGTGATTTGGCTTGCTTCAATCGAAGAAATCCGAAGCCGTTCGAGACCTGTCACGGACTCGAGCGCCTTTAACAATTTTGCTAAGTTGTAGTCTTTGAGGTCTTCCCCGTAACCGCCCGTGTGAATACCGGTCAGAACGATTTCCTTATAACCTGCATCGACTAATTGTTGTGCTTGCTTTAAGACATCTTCCGGTTGACGGGAACGCATCAGACCACGTGCCCACGGAATGATACAAAACGTACAGAAGTTGTTGCAGCCTTCTTGAATCTTCAAGGAAGCCCGCGTCCGGTCCGTAAAGGCCGGTACGTCGAGTTCTTCATACACTTTTGCCTTCATGATGTTACCGACGGCGTTGATCGGCATCCGTTCTTCGCGGAATTGTTCGATGTAACCGATCATCTTGTGCCGGTCCTGTGTCCCGACGACGACATCGACTCCGGGAATCGCCATGATTTCAGCAGGAGATGTCTGGGCATAACAACCTGTGACACAGATGACACTGTCTGGATTTTGACGGATTGCCCGTCGAATGACTTGGCGGCTCTTTTTGTCGCCCGTATTTGTTACTGTACATGTATTGACGACATAAACGTCGGCATGATCTGCAAAGTCAACACGTCCATATCCCGCATCCTTGAACAGTTGCCAGACGGCTTCTGTCTCGTAATGATTGACTTTACAACCAAGCGTTTGAAAGGCAACAGTTGCCATTTCACTCACCCTTTCAATTCAAAATGATACGATACGGCGGACAGGACATAAAGTGGTGCCGTTTCCGTCCGTAAAATCCGTCGTCCGAGTGATGCCGGCACGAAGCCCACATCGGTTAAACGCGATACTTCCGTTTCCGTGAGTCCACCTTCCGGACCGATTACGACCAATAAGGAATCACCGGCTTGCAACCGTGACAGCGTAGAAGCGAAAGCTGCCGCTTCCCCGTCTTTCGCCGCTTCTTCATAGGCGATCAGACACGCCGTATAGTTGCCCGAGTGTTGTAGGACTTCATCATACGTCACATAGTCAACCATCGGCAAGTGCGCCCGGTACGATTGTTCAGCTGCTTCTTTGATGATTTTCTGGAGCCGTTCAAGCTTTTTCGGGATTTTTTTGGCATCCCATTTCGAGACCGAGCGGGCCGATTCAAAAACAAGCAGCTGACTGACGCCAAGCTCCGTCGCTTTTTGAGCAACCAGTTCCACTTTATCCCCTTTCGGTAACGCGTACGCAATCGTCACCTGGATCGGGAGTTCCGTTTCGATCGGTAATTCTTCAATCATTTCCGCGACGGCCGTTTGCTTTTCGAGTTGGTCGATTCGGCAACGGAACAGTCCCGTTCCGTCTAACACCAAAATCTCATCGCCGACATCCATCCGCATGACGTTTTTCATATGATGGGCGTCGTCTTTTGAGAGCGTGAAGGTATTTCCTACACGTGCGGTCGGATCTATGAAATATCGTTGCATCGGCTTAAGCCTCGCGTTTCGCAATAATCGCGACCCAGTCCTCGAGCTTCGTCGTCTCAACGATTGTGAACCCGGCATCGATCATTGCGTCACGCACCATGTCTTTTTTCTGACCAATGATTCCCGATGCAATGAAGTGTCCGCCCGGAAGCGTCAACTTATACGCATCGTTCACGAACAGTAAGATGACTTCCGCCAAGATATTGGCGACAATCAGTTCGACCGGTTCTTTCAATTCCTTCATCAAATCGCCTTGGCGGACCGTCACTTGCTGACTGACTTGATTTAAGGACACGTTATCCGTTGCCGAACGAACCGCCACTTCATCCAAATCAAGTGCAAAGACATCCTTTGCCCCGAGTTTGGCTGCTGCAATCGCCAGAACACCTGAACCTGTTCCGACATCGACGACACGGTCGTTGTCTTTCAGGTAATTTTCAATCGCCTGAATACAAAGGACTGTCGTCGGATGTGTTCCTGTTCCAAATGCCATCCCGGGATCGAGTTCGATGATCTTTTCATCCGGTTGCGGTGTGTAGTCTTCCCACATTGGAACGACCGTCAGATGACGGCTGATTTTAACGGGTTTGTAAAACTGTTTCCACGAATGGGCCCAGTCTTCTTCGTCCACTTGTGTCAGCGTGACAGTTCCTGCACCAATCGTCAGACCGAATTTCGTCAGCATCTGAACATCGCGCTCGATTCCTTTGATCGTATCCGTCAAATCGCTGCTTTCCGCAAGATACGCTTTGACTAGGACACCGCTGTCCGGATATTCATCGCGCTTCTTCTCATCCCAAATTTCACCGAAGTTGTCTTCACGATGCGACATCATCTCGAAATCCTCTACATCCTCGATGACGACACCACTCGCTCCTGCCTCATGTAAGATGTTCGAAACTGCTTCGATCGCTTCTTGTGTCGTATGGACACAGACTTCTGACCATTTCATTTCCTGTCACGCTCCTTTAGTGAATCACCCTGTAAAGAATGTTTTGATCCGGCTGAATACGCCTTCGTGCTGTTCCTCGACACCTTTTTCGTCACTGATTTCGTTAAACTCACGGAGTAATTCCTTTTGACGGTCCGTCAGATTTTTTGGCGTAATGATGACGACGTTGACGTATTGATCCCCGTGATGACCTGAACGGACGTTTGGCATCCCTTTGCCGCGCAGACGGAAACGTGAACCCGTTTGTGTGCCGGCTGGAATTTTCAAACTGACCTTTCCGTGAACAGTCGGTACTTCGATTTCGTCTCCAAGCGTCGCTTGTGTGAATGTCAACGGCATGTCCATGACGATATGATCGTCGACCCGTTCAAACAATTCATGTTCCCGTACACGAACGACGACGTACAGATCTCCGAACGGTCCACCATTGACGCCCGCTTCCCCTTTACCGGCCAAGCGGATCTGTTGCCCGTTGTCGATCCCGGCTGGAATCTTGACACGGACATCTTTGTTTTTACGGACACGTCCGGCACCACGACATGTTTCACATGGTTCTTTAACGATTTGTCCGCGTCCATGACACGTTGAACATGTCGTTTGATTGACGACACGACCAAACATCGTGTTTTGCTCGACGTTGATGTGTCCTGATCCACCACAACGTTTACATGTTTCCGGATGTGTTCCCGGTTTGGCACCTGAACCGTGACACGTTCCGCAGTCTTCTTCGACCGGAATCGTGATGACTTTCTCAACACCCGCGAACGCTTCCATGAAGTCGATTTCTTCGACATATTGCAAATCCTGCCCTTTGCGTGGAGCATTCGGATCTTGACGGCGTCCGCCGCCGAAGAACATGTCAAAGATGTCGCCGAACCCTTCCGCTCCGCCGAAGCCGCCGCCACCTTGTGATGGATCTTGGTGACCAAACTGGTCGTAGCGGGCCCGTTGATTGTCGTCTGACAATACTTCATATGCTTCAGACAGCTCTTTGAATTTTTGGTCGGCATCGGCTTCCTTGTTAACGTCCGGATGGTATGTCCGGGCGAGTTTTCGGTAAGCTCGTTTGATTTCTGCTGCTGAGGCATCGCGCGCGACGCCCAACACTTCATAATAATCGCGTTTTTCCACGTGCATTCTCCCTCTCTTTGGTTCCGATTCAATTCATACTGTTTGATTTTACCGAACTTCATGCGACATGGAAAGAGCCAAAGCGCGGATTACGCTTTGGCTCTCTCTAGCGCCCGAAAAATCGGTCGGTTACTTATTTGTTGTCTTTGTCGTCGACTTCTTCGAATTCAGCGTCCATGACGTTGTCGTCTTGTCCGCCTGCTTGTGCGCCTTCAGCGCCAGCTTGTTGTTGAGCCATGTTTTCGTAGACTTTTTGTGTCAACTCTTGAACGACTGTCGATAATTCGTCTTTCGCAGCACGAATCGCTTCGATGTCTGTTCCTGCAAGTGCAGTCGTGACTTTTTCTTTCGCTGCTTCTGCTTTTTCTTTATCTGCTGCGTCAATTTGCTCACCGAGGTCTTTGACCGCTTTATCTGTTGCGAAGACGAGTTGATCCGCTTCGTTGCGAAGTTCCACTTCTTCTTTGCGTTTGTTGTCTGCATCTGCGTTCGCTTCAGCATCTTTGACCATTTGGTCGATGTCTGCTTCAGTCAAGCCGCTTGATGATTGGATTGTGATCGATTGTTCTTTGTTCGTACCAAGATCTTTCGCTGATACGTTAACGATTCCGTTTGCATCGATGTCGAATTTAACTTCGATTTGCGGCACACCACGTTGTGCTGGCGGAATGTCTGTCAATTGGAAACGACCAAGCGTTTTGTTGTCTGACGCCATCGGACGTTCGCCTTGAAGAACATGGATGTCTACTGCCGGCTGATTGTCAGCTGCTGTTGAGAAGACTTGTGATTTCGAAGTCGGGATCGTCGTGTTACGGTCGATCAGTTTCGTCATCACGCTACCCATTGTTTCGATTCCGAGTGAGAGTGGTGTTACGTCGAGAAGGACAACATCTTTAACGTCCCCTGTCAACACGCCACCTTGAACAGCTGCTCCGAGGGCAACCACTTCATCCGGGTTAACCCCTTTGAATGATTCTTTGCCTGTGAAGTCTTGAACTGCTTTTTGAACAGCAGGAATACGAGTTGATCCACCGACGAGGATGATTTTGTCGATTTTGTCCGGTGTCATGCCAGCATCGCTGAGGGCACGACGTGTTGGAGCCATCGTGCGTTCTACGAGATCAGCTGTCAGATCGTCGAACTTCGCACGTGACAATGTCATTTCAAGGTGAAGCGGACCTGCTGCGCCGGCCGTGATGAACGGAAGGCTGATTTGTGTCGAAGAGACACCAGAAAGATCTTTCTTCGCTTTTTCAGCAGCATCTTTTAGACGTTGAAGCGCCATTTTATCTTGTGCAAGATCAATGCCGTTGTCTTTTTTGAATTCTGCGACTAGATGATCGATGATTTTTTGGTCAAAGTCATCGCCACCAAGACGGCTGTCACCGGCAGTTGACACAACTTCGAAGACACCGTCTCCAAGTTCAAGAATCGAAACGTCGAATGTACCGCCACCTAGGTCATAGATGAGGATCGTGTGGTCTTCACCTTTTTCAAGACCGTATGCAAGTGCTGCTGCCGTCGGCTCGTTGATGATCCGTTTGACGTCAAGACCAGCGATTGTTCCTGCGTCTTTTGTCGCTTGACGCTCAGCATCGTTGAAGTAAGCAGGAACCGTGATGACCGCTTCCGTTACTTTTTCACCGAGGTAATCTTCTGCTTGAGCTTTGAGTTTTTGAAGAATGATGGCAGATACTTCTTGTGGCGTGTAGTCTTTGCCTTCGACTTCAACTTTATAGTCTGTACCCATGTGACGTTTGATCGACATGATTGTGTTCGGGTTTGTGATGGCTTGACGTTTTGCGACTTCCCCGACTTGACGCTCGCCGTTTTTAAAGGCAACGACAGATGGTGTCGTCCGGTTTCCTTCTGCGTTTGCGATAACGACCGGCTCTCCGCCTTCCATTACTGCGACACATGAGTTTGTAGTTCCTAAGTCAATACCAATGATTTTTGCCATGATAAATTCCTCACCTTCGAATAGTTATTGTAGTTTCAAGGACATCTTATTCTGCGACTTTGACCATACTTGGGCGGATGACACGATCGTGTAATTTGTACCCTTTTTGGAATTCAGCTGTCACGACGCCTGATTCGTGCTCTTCACTCGGCTCCTGAACGACTGCCTGATGCAGGTTCGGATCAAAGGCTTCTCCAACTGCTGGAATCTCAACGACGCCTTCATTTTGGAGTGTTTCCACCAATTGACGTTTAACCATCTCGACACCCGCTAAAACAGACTTCGTTTCTTCGTTGTCCGATTCAATCTGCAACGCACGATCGAGGTTATCCACTAACGGGAGTAACTTTTCGACGATGGTCTGAGACGAGTACTTTGCACGGTTTTCGGCTTCAATCCGGTTCCGACGTTTGAAGTTGTCGAAATCCGCACGGAGGCGTAATTCTGATGCTTTTGCTTCCGCCAGTTGCGCTTCGAAATCCGGTGTCGGTGCTTCTTCGACGAGATCCGCCTGTACGACTTCTTCTTCCGTCACTTCAACTGCTTCTGTTTGTTGCTCGGTAGTTTCTTCATTATTGAGGTTTTGATTCTGCTTTTTTTCTTCCACTCTGAATCGAGCCCCTTTCTATATTCAATCTAAGTTGTTTTTACGCAACTCAGTTTGGAATGCTTGTAAAAGATGAATGATCGAGTTGATGCCTCGATTGTAATCCATCCGTTTTGGACCAATCAGCGCCAATGTCCCGAGTGAGATTCCATCTACGGAATAATGCGCCCGGATCACGCTACAGTCCTTCAGGGCATCGACATTGTTCTCGCTACCAATCGTAATCAAGATTTGATTATCGAGATTCGGACTTAAAAAATCAAACAAGGCTTCCTGCTGTTCAATCAACTCGAGAACCGGTCGCAATTTCGCGACATCCTGAAATTCCGGCTGATCAAACATGTTGGCTTTCCCCCCGAGATAAATCAAGGGACGTCCTTCATCCTGGTCCGTCAAGACGATATCAAGTGCTTTTGACAGCAAGGTCGTCTGTTCCGAATGCTCGGAACGAAACCGTCTGATTTCTTCGAGCAGACGGATACGCAACATGCTCAGCGGCGTTCCGCGTAGCGTTTGATTCAACCGTTCCATCAAGCGACTTGCCGCCTCACGTGAGAGGGCTTCCGCGAGCTGAAGTGTCTTATGTTCGACATGCCCTGTCTCCGTCACCAAAACGATGACGACACGGCCTTCCGCTAAGGGAATCAGTTCTAAATGATGGAGACGTTGCCCTTCTTCTTTTGGACCTAATACAAGCGTCGTATAATGTGTCAATTCGCTCAACAAGTCCGCTGTATGTCGGATCAACCGATCATTTTCATTCACGGAATGGGCAAATAACGATTTTAACGCCTTTGCCTCTTGCGGTGAGATGCTTTCCGGACGAATCAGATGATCGACATAAAATCGATATCCAAGCTCGGATGGAATTCGGCCGGCAGATGTATGCGGCTTTTCAATCAATCCCATTTCTTCGAGGTCCGCCATCTCATTTCGAATGGTCGCGGAACTGAACGTCACGTCACTCCGTTTTGAGAGCGTCCGTGAGCCGACGGGTTGAGCGGTTTTGATATAATCATCGACGATTGCACGTAAAATCAACAATTGGCGATCCGTCAGCACCTTCTTCACCACCTTATTTTGTTAGCACTCACTTTTAACGAGTGCTAATTACATCTTTACTATAAGGAATCATGGAAATGATGTCAACCAATTTGCTGAACCCTTTGAAGACTTTCCCATTCTGCGATACAGTGAAACAAACAAGAAAAGGATGAGGTCCATGCTGGAACTGTTTGCAATGGCCGGTGTGTTCGTCTGGGTATTCATCGCCATCATCGGAACAACAGCCTACTTTTTACGAAAACCCAAAAAATAAAACGGCGTCCGCATACTTTTGTATGGACGCCGTTTTATTTTTTAAACTTGATCTGTTTTCTGCTCTTCAATCTCTGCCTCACCGATAAACTCGGCAAACACTTCATTGGCGAGCGGTACACCGGCATCTGTCAAACGGATATGTGTCGCTGTCCGCTCGACCAGTCCGCGCGGCAACAATTTCGCAATCGTCTGTCCAAAGACTTGGTCAAGCGAGTACCCGTATTTCGCTTCGAAGTGCTGTTCAGACACCCCTTCTTTCATCCGTAATCCGAGAAACATCTCTTCTTCCATCCGTTCCACTTCCGTCAACAACGTCTCATTGCGGACCGGTAATCCCTCCGCTTTGATGTAGTGCGGAATCGGTGCGATGTTCGCCCGACGCGTCTTGTTGATATAACTGTGTGACCCGGCACCAAATCCGTAATATTCGTCATTTTCCCAGTAGACCCGGTTATGCCGGCTTTCCCGACCCGGTAAAGAAAAGTTCGAAATTTCATATTGATCTAATCCACCGGCTTCAATCGTTTCAATCATTAGGCGATACATGTCCGCCTCTAGATCCTGCGTCGGCAACGGCAACTTCCCTTTTCGTTCTTGAATCGCAAAAACCGTATGCGGCTCAAGAATCAAAGAGTATGACGAGATATGCGTAATCGGTAAACGCAAGGCCCGTTCAACATCATACCGGACTTGTTCAAGCGTTTGATTCGGTAAGCCAAACATCAAATCCACCGAGATGTTGTCAAATCGTTTTGCAGCATGCTCCAATGTTTCGGCCACTTTGGCTTCCCGATGCGTCCGTCCGATCCGTTCGAGTAATCCGTCGTCAAACGACTGGACACCAAAGCTGACCCGGTTGACGCCGCCCGCTTTCATGATATCGAGTTTTTCCGGCGAGACGCCGTCCGGATTGGATTCGACCGTATATTCCAGGGTGTCATCCGTCAGCGGCAAAAGATGTTTTTTAATGATGTCCATCAAACGTTGCATTTGATCTTCGTTTAAGGCGGTCGGTGTGCCTCCCCCGATAAAAATCGTTTCGAGTCGATCCGTCGGGTATTGTTGTAACGTGAGTTGGATTTCTCGTTCTAACGCATCCAGATATTCAGCGACCGGCTGATTTTTTAAAAAGACTTTATTAAAGTCGCAATAGTAACAAATATGTTCACAAAACGGAATGTGGACATATGCGGCGCGTGGAGTCATTTCGCCTCATCCTTTCTTCACTTAAACAGAAAAAGGGTGCGCCAGAAACGCCCCCTTTGTGTCTTCTTTAATCTTCATCCATCGACAGAACCGACATGAAGGCTTCTTGCGGTACCTCTACCGAGCCTACCATCTTCATCCGTTTCTTACCTTCTTTTTGCTTCTCGAGCAATTTACGTTTACGCGAAATGTCTCCGCCGTAACACTTGGCGAGAACATTTTTCCGTAATGCTTTAATTGTCGAACGGGCGACAATCTTCGTTCCGACGGCTGCTTGAATCGGTACTTCAAACTGCATCCGTGGAATCAGTTCTTTTAATTTGTCAACGATGACTTTCCCACGCTCGTACGCAAAATCACGGTGAACGATGAAGCTCAGTGCATCAACGTTTTCATTATTTAAGAGAATATCCATCTTAACGAGACGCGATTGATGATATCCAATCAGTTCATAATCCAGCGACGCATAACCTTTTGTACTTGATTTCAACTGATCAAAGAAATCGTAGACGATTTCCGACAACGGAAGTTCGTACGTGATTTTAACACGTGTCGTATCGATATATTCCATATCAATGAATGTTCCGCGTTTCTTTTGACAAAGTTCCATGATGGCACCGACGTAATCGTTTGGTGTCATGACCGCTGCCTTGACGTACGGTTCTTCGATAAACTCGACTTTTTGTTGCTCTGGCATCTTCGACGGATTATCGACGTGGAGCACTTCTCCGGCTGTTGTCGTGACATGATAGATAACCGATGGAGCCGTCGTAATCATATCAATGTTGAACTCACGTTCGATCCGTTCCTGAATGATTTCCATATGGAGCATACCAAGGAAACCACAACGGAAACCGAATCCGAGTGCTTGTGATGTTTCCGGCTCGAATTCAAGTGCCGCGTCACTTAACTGCAGACGTTCAAGCGCTTCACGTAAATCGTTGTAACGTGCTGCGTCAATCGGATAGAGACCACAGTACACCATCGGGTTCATCTTCCGGTATCCCGGTAAAGCTTCTGTCGCCGGTTGTTTCGCCAAGGTAATCGTATCCCCGACGCGAACATCGCCGACGGTTTTAATGGAAGCCGATAACGTACCAACGTCTCCGACCGTTAATTCTTTTTGACGGAGTGGCTTCGGTGTCGAGACAGCGAGTTCCAAAACTTCAAAGTCTTTTCCGGTCGACATCATCCGGATCTTGTCACCGATCTTAACCGTTCCGTTGACGACACGAATCGACGCGACAACACCACGATAGGCATCATAATACGAATCGAAAATCAACGCTTCGAGTGGTGCTTCCGGGTCACCCGTCGGTGCCGGCACTTTCGCAACGATTTGTTCAAGGATTTCTTCAATCCCGATACCAGCTTTCGCGGATGTCGGAACAGCTTCGGAAGCATCCAGTCCGATTACGTCTTCAATTTCTTGACGGACACGTTCGACGTCCGCCGACGGTAAATCAATCTTATTGATGATCGGCAAGATTTCCAAGTCGTTATCGAGCGCCAAATACACGTTAGCAAGTGTTTGCGCCTCGATTCCTTGCGCCGCATCGACGACGAGTACAGCGCCCTCACATGCTGCGAGTGAACGGGAGACTTCGTATGTGAAGTCGACGTGTCCTGGTGTATCAATCAGATGGAGGATATATTCCT
This sequence comes from Caryophanales bacterium, assembly GCA_902363455.1. GTDB lineage: Bacteria > Bacillota > Bacilli > Exiguobacteriales > Exiguobacteriaceae > Exiguobacterium_A. The sequence continues at coordinate 193,261 of CABJAC010000003.1, forward strand.
CACCATCTTTTGCCGTATACTTTAATTGAACGGCATTCAATTTAATGGTAATCCCGCGTTCGCGTTCCAAGTCCATCGCATCCAGTGTCTGATCTTTCATCTCACGTGATGTCAAAGCACCTGTTTTTTCTAAAATACGGTCTGCAAGCGTCGATTTCCCGTGGTCGATATGGGCGATGATAGAGAAATTACGAATACTTTTTTGCCGCTTTAAACGATCTGCATTATTCATGTTTATAGTCACCTTACCTTATAGTCAAACGTACATACGCTTCATTATACCAAAAATAACACGGGGTGCACCATCTCGTTTTGTTTTCCCAAAAAACAAAAATCGAAAGAAACCCTAGAGCTGTTATTGCTTTTAAGAAAAACGTTTGCTACAATTGTGTTTGTTCTGTTGAACGATAAATGCAGATATGCGAATATAAATCTCGAATGAGTTTTCTTGGAGGTGAATCATCCATGGCTAACATTAAATCAGCAATCAAGCGTGTTAAAACAGCTGAAAAACGCCGCGTCGCTAACGTACAACGTAAATCGTCTATGCGTTCAGCTATCAAAGCAGTCGAAACTTTCGCTACTGAAGGCAACAAAGAGCAAGCGCTCGTAGCTTTCAACACAGCATCTAAGAAAATCGACAAAGCTGCTGCTAAAGGTCTTATCCACAGCAACAAAGCTGGTCGTGACAAATCACGTCTCGCTCGTCTCGTAAACGCACTTTAATTCTTCTTTGAAGGATACAGTGATCGATCGCCACCAGGAGCTTGCTCCAGTGGTGATTTTTTTATGTTTAAAAAACCATCCGGCTGTTTGTCGGATGGTTTTTGATTTCCGTTAGAAGCAATCCACCATGACATGATGTGGACCGATTCCTTCGATTTCGAATGACTCGCTCGCAACCGTCAACCCCAATCGTTCGTAAAAAGGAACGGCATTGAGTCGAGCGTTACACCACCAACCGTCTGCACCTTTTGCTTTCAGTCGATTCCGTGCCTCTTCTAACAATGCTTTTCCGTATCCTTCTCCACGGACAGCAGGACTCGATGCCATCCCTCGTAATTGATAGGTCAATTCCGGATACGCCTCATGAGGACGATTGGAGAAAGTACCGATAGCTACAATCCGTCCGTCTTTAACGGCTCCTAAATGAAAAGTGGATTCGAGATCATCGTCCGGATAGACACACATTTCAATCGGCTGGTTGGGACGTAACACTTCTTTTCGAAGTGGAATGACCTCTGTTGCTGAAATGATTCGAATCTCCATCTGCTCTGCCTCCTATAATGTAGCAAGCCGGACAATCAGGGCGTCAAACAAGATCCGTTTGTCCCCTCGGCCCGTCTTCATACCCTCGTCTGTCGTCGTGATTGCGACCAATGCTTGTTCGAGCTGCGCGAACGTAAATCGTTTACCAGCCTGCAGGGCGAGTTTGATCGCATATGGATGCGCCCCGACTTTGGACGCGATTTGCCGTTCCCCGTACCCTTGTTCTGCCAGACGTTTGGACAACAACATCATCCGGTACTGTCGTGCCATCAGACCAAGTAACGCCAACACTTCCTGTCCCTGCTTTTCGAGATCGCGAATCAATCGAATCGCCGGTTCAAGTTGTCGTTTCATTAGATAATCCGTCAGTTGGAACACATTATCCTCTAACGTCCGTGGCACCAGTAAATTAACATCTTCCAGTTCAATCGTCGGATGATCTCCGGCATAGAGCATGAGTTTATCCAGTTCACGTGTCAGCGTCGCCCACATCTCACCCGTCAGGAAAATCAATCGTTCGATGGCAGGCCGTTCCATCCGGTACCCTTTGTCATTGACAGCATCCATCACGAAACGAAACAGTTCTTCCGTCGTCGGTTTTTTTGCTTCGAGTACGACAGCCCGGTCTTTTAACCGTTTGACGATCGTTTTTCGCTCATCCAGTTTTTCCGCTTCGACAATCAAGACGACAACTGCATAGTCCGCGGGCTGAACGATGTATTCGGCCAATCGTTCCACATTATGCGTTTTCTTATCTTTTACACCGGTCAAAAAAGTCGCCGGTTTGGCGATGACGACACGGTAATCACTCAAAAAAGGAACCGTTTCCGCTTCATCGAGTACCGCATCGAGGGGTTGATCGTTTAAATCAATCTTCATGTAATCAAAGCGTTCACCATCCGGCAACGCAGCTTTGACGATTTCACGTTCCCACTCTTCCAAAAGGTGTCGTTCCGTTCCATATAATAAATAAAGGTTCGCCAGTTTTCCGTTGACAAGCCAAGGTGTTTTCATCTTCCCCACCACATTTCACAGTTTGTTCTTAACTTCATCATAGATAATCCTCTTTTATTCCGCTATACTAGAAGCGGAATCTATTTTTAGGGGGAATGCAGCATGGCACATTCAGTACGTCCACCAAGTGAGAATGCGTTTGAAAACGATATTCAGTCAAAACGTAATGACGCGCTCGACTCAGCGGTCGGTTTTGGCGCATCGTTCGGTTTTTTCGCAGTCTTGTTCATCATTGGCGTTGTAATTAAATTCTTAAGCCTATAATCAGTAAAACAGCAACCTTGGGGGGTTGCTGTTTTTTATTTTAGCATAGGTTCACAGCCCGTTGCAGAACAAGTTATCATTCCCGATTGATCGGTCCGCATAACCGTCCGGTTCCTCGTTCGCTCCAGTACTTCTGCATGAGGATGACCATACCGGTTGTTTCGTCCTGCTGATATGATGATCAGGTTCGGATCCGTTTTCTGCAAAAGCTGTTCTCCGGTTGACGTTTTCGAACCATGATGCCCCGCTTTTAAAATATCGACTCTTTGGACAGACCATGTCTCCTCTTGATCAATACTCGCATCTCCTGTCAATAAGACGCGCTTCCCGGCAATGTCGGCAAGTAACACGACCGACCGGTCATTTTCTTCTTCTTCGCTTGCTGCAGGAGCCAACACCTTGAGCCAGGGACGAATCTGCTGTCCTGAGCGAATGTATTCAATTTTTGTTCCTGTCGCTTCAATCTGCTCAATCAACGTGTGCCGTTTTGGATCTTGATTGTCGAACTGTCCCATGTAAATGGTGTCCACTTGAATTTTTCGCAATACACCTAGCAAGCCGCCGATATGATCATGGTCTGCATGTGTGATGACCAATCCTTCAATGTGTGTTTCTCCCCGTGTGTTCAAAAACGGGGCTACGATTTGTCCACCCGGATCGAACGGTCTTAAAGGAGGACGGATCGATAAGGAGAACGCCCCTCCGGTATCGATGACAAACGTTTCTCCCGCTTTTTCGATGATGGTACTGTCGCCCTGTCCGACGTCAAGAAAGGTGATTTGTTCCGGCGTTTGCTGATCCATATAGATGCTTGCCACGAGCAGCCCGACAAAAGGTACCAAATGTCCGTACCATTTGTGTTCGGCCAACCACCAGCCTGCAAAGACTGTTCCCGTCACTACAAGAAACACAGGGAGCGAAAAAAGATGAACGGCAACCGTCGGGATGGGTAAATTTTCAGCCCAAGCCAATGCTTGATCCAAGAATGAAGTAGCCTGACCATGCAGGTGGACTAGATTATCAGACGACGGAATCAGCACGGCTGCACTGACAAGGAAAGACAGCGGTAGAATCACCCACTCAATCCATCCTCCGACAATCAAATTTAACAGCGGTGACCAAAGGGAAACCTCGGTCTGTTGGGCTAATTGCAGGACAAGACTTGTCATGATTTGAGCCCAAAGGCTAATCAACAACCAGTTCCAGGGACGTTTGATCGTTTCCCACATCTTGCGGGACAGTAATAAGAATATCGTCAATCCGACGGTCAGTTGAAACCCAACGTCATATAGATAAGTATACGAGACCGCCAATTGAAGCGCTCCAATCGAACCAACGACCAATAAGGGATCAGGTCGCCGGTTAATCCTGTGACAGAATAACAATACCATGGCGACACACACCGCACGTGTGACTGGAGCACTCCACTCCGTCAACCATCCATATAACGGCAGGGTCAACAATAGAAATTCAAATCTCCGCTCCCGCGTCAACCGTAGTTTTTTTAAAAGCCATAACATCGTTACAATCAAAAACGCAATATGTGAACCGGAGATGACAATCGCATGGAGCAAACCGAACTTTTTGAAACGCTCCATCGTCATCTGATCCATTAAACGATCTTCCCCTAATACTAAGGCCTCCACATACAGTGCTTGTTTGATGGGAAGTTGTTCGATCCGCGTCATCCACTGCTGACGAATACGCCGTCCATTCGCTTCGAATCCCGGCGTCTCGGAACACTCTCCCCACCGTGCGACATCATATTTCCCTTGTAACTGTTCAACCCGCATCCAACGGGCTTCATCAAACCCGCCCAGATTGACTCGGGGCAATACCGGTCGTTCTTCCAACTCAACTTCACAACGTTGTCCGATTCGCTCATAGTCGCGATCTGTTTTTTCATCCAATGTGGCTGCGACAACGATTTGCTTGTTTTGGAATTCCGCGAGATAACGAATCCTGTCCCCATTCTGCTTCGCGTCCAAAATATCGATGACCGTGATTGGAGCGATAGGCTGTTCTGTCGTCATACTTAGTAAAAACACGACAGTCAGTCCTACGAGTGATAAAACAGAATACGTCGACATCGACCAGGATTTCAATACAAGAATTATCGAACAGACTGCGACCAGCCACAGAGATTCTTTTAAGGCGATGAGCCCGATCATAAAAAACAAAGGCAACAGCGGCATCAGTAGACGATAAGATAAGCTTTCAGATTTTCCAATGTCTTAGGTCCAAACCCTTTCACATCCCCGAGATTCTCATACGTTGCAAAACCGCCTTTTTCTTCCCGGTATTGTACAATCGCACTGACCTTCGCAGGACCAATCCCCGGCACTTCCAATAGTTGATCTTCAGTCGCTGCATTTAAATCGAGCAATCCTTTCGGCACTTCCGCTTGTTCAGACTTTTCCGTTGCTGCCTTCTTTAATGCCTTGGTCTTTTTCTTAGTCGGAACAATCACTTCCTGACCATCGATTAAACGTGCTGCCAGATTAAGTTGTTTGATGTCTGCTTCTGCAGTCACTGCTGCACGTTTAATGGCATCTTGAACTCGATCACCGAGTCGAAAACTGTATGGACCGGGTCGTTTGACCGCCCCTTTGATATCAACCATGATTTTTTTTTGGACCAGTGTCTGATCCGCTGAACGGTCTTCTGCCTGTGCCTCCTGTTCTCGTTCAACGATTGCCGGTTTTTCAACTAGTGTCTCATTCGAACATGAAGGCAGCGGAACGAATAAGACAACGAGCAGCAGGAGAACAACTGCCATCGTTGCCACTTGTTGTAAGCGTGGAATCGTCATCTGTATCCCTCCTGTCCCTTCGACTGTAGCAATCTTTCCTCCTATTCTGAACAGGACTAACCTCCATTATCTAATGACGTTCCTCTCCCTATGCCCGTTTTTGTTCTCCTTGATCAAACCATCTGTCTTTCTAATCCAAAACAACATAAAAAAAACCATCAACAGGATATCCGTTGATGGTTCGATACTTTATAATTTTTCAGCGACAAAAAAGATTCGTTCAGCTGTTTCCGTCGGAGCATCTGTCGTAAAGTCACCCGTCACGGCACGCACACGGAAACCGGCTTCACGTAACCACGTGATGTATTGTTCCGGTGGATACGTCCGTTGCTGGTGTGTCTCGTCAACCCGATCGTACCGCCCGTCCTCATCTTCGATAAAGAAGGTTAATTCGTGAACGACCGATAACGGTGCTTCACCAGGATCCGCGAACCAAATATACGAACTCTGTTCCGCATGAGTGGCGTACGTCTTGCCGTTAAACAACGTTTCCATCTTGTACGGCGAATGTACGTCAAACAGCAACTTCCCACCGTCTGTCAGAAGACGGGCCGCACTGTCAAACGTCTGCTTGACGTCGGCTTCGGTTTGCAAGTAATTTAATGAATCACACAAAATCGTGATTGCATCAACAGGTTCCGGTAATTCGAGTTCCCGCATGTCCTGCACCCAAAACGCAACGTGACGGTCTGTTTCCATTGCCTTTTCTTGGGCGATTTCAAGCATTTCTTCAGACAAATCGACACCGGTGACCTCGTAATGGTCGGCAAGTAACAAGGTTGCTGTTCCTGTGCCGCAACCGATATCCGCAATTTTTTTACCGGGTTCTACCTGTTCGAGCACCCAAGCGACCCACTCGGGGTACGGGACATCCTGCATCAGTTCGTCATAGACATACGCAAACTGTTCGTACGCCATTAGTCGATCTCGACTTCTACTTTAGGTGCGTCTGCCCATAATTTCTCAAGGTTATAGTAGTCACGGTCATCCCGGTGGAAGACGTGGACGACGACATTCTCAAGGTCAGCGAGGACCCAACGTGCCGCATCCATTCCTTCTAGTCGTTTGATCGGCAATTCGTTTTTATGGGCGACTTCTTTCACTTCACGCGCGATGGCCTGAACTTGTTTCTCCGAGTTTCCTTCGCAGATAACGAAGTAATCTGCGATTGGTGAAATCTTCGACATGTCGAGTACGACGATGTCCTCGGCACGTTTATCATCAATTGCATTTACGATTAATTTTAATTCTTGTTCGACTGTCATAGGACGGTCCCCTTTCGTTTTTCCGTGATGAACGCATTGTATGTCTCGATCGTCAGCGGAAAAATCACTGTTTGTTTTTTACATAAAAATGTGATCGTCTGTCCAAGTGTGGCGATGACAGCTTGTGTGATATCTTCTTGCGCAATCTCTCGAAGCTGATCCACACCGGGGTACTGGCGATTTGGTTCAATCGCATCCGCCACAAAAATGATTTGATCGAGCAGAGGCATACCGGGTGCACCCGTTGTATGGTTTGCAATCGCTTGATAAATCTCGACGTCCTCGACGCCAAGCTCCCGCTTGACGAGTTCAGCCCCAACAGGCGCATGCAACAATTCATCCTCATACTCAAGCAAATGATTCAAACCGAGTTCCACTGCAATCGTCTGCATCTCGGATACATTCCGATATTTGGCATAGTCATGCAGCATAGCTGCCAAGGCAACCTTCTCTTCTTGTACCCCGTATCGCCGGGCCAGTTGAATGGCTGTCTCGACAACTCCGAGCGTATGGATGTAGCGTTTGGCAGGTAATGTTTCCTCAATGATTCGTCTCGCTTCTTCAAGTCGCATAGAGTTTCCACTCCTCGATTAATTGTCGGACCGGTTCCGGTACGAGATAACGGATACTGCGGTCTCTCGCCACGCGTTGACGGATATCGGTCGAAGAGACTTCAAGCAACGGCATATCGACTGCCGTGACTTGCGCTCCCTCAGGAATCAGATAGCGGCTCCCCGGTCGTGCGACGGCACCGAACCGGACTTCTTGATACAAGTCGTCCGCCCGGTACCACGTCCCTAGACTCACGAGCGAATCCGCACCAATCAGGAAAAAGAAGTCATGTTCGGGATACCGGTCTTTCAGTTCACGAATCGTATCAAACGTGTACGATTTCGTTTCCCGTTCAAACTCGATATCCGAGACAGAAAAGGCTTCATTACACTGGATCGCCGCTTCAACAAGCTGAAGCCGCTTCTCCGCACTTGTTCCTGTCGATTGTTTATGGGGCGGAAGCTTTGCCGGCAAAAACCAGACCGCATCCAACTGGAGTTGTTCTTTCGCCTGCTCGGCAATCAATAGATGACCGATATGCGGCGGATCAAACGTTCCACCCATCAACCCAATCTTCATCGTGGTAATTGAAGTGTCTTATTCTCTTTCGATTCCTTGTAGAGAACGATGACTTTCCCGATGACTTGAACCAGTTCTGCGTTCGTCCCGTCAACGAGTTCAGCCGCGACATCTTTTGGTGCATCGGCACAGTTTTGTAACACTTGAACTTTTAAGAGTTCACGTTTTTCGAGCGCGTCCATCAAGTCCGCACACATCGCTTCCCCTACACCATTTTTTCCGACTTGGAAAATCGGGCTTAAATCATGAGCCGTCGCGCGTAAATACCGTTTTTGTTTACCTGTTAACATATTATAATTCCTCCAATTGCTTTCTAATCACCTGTTCGCCGAGAGCGATGTCAGGTTTATGACCGGTGAAGCGTTCAAACGCTTCAGCCGCTTGTAGTACAAACATCAAAACACCATCTAGTGTATCAAGCCCGTTTGCGGTCGCTTCCCGCAAGAGGCGGGTCGGGGTCGGTCGATAAATAATATCACAAATCAAGGCTGTCGTCGCTGTCAATTCAATCGGTGTCTGATCGATGCCAGGAGCCATCCCGACAGAAGTCGTATTAATGATGACATCATACGGCGTCAAATCCAGTGTGCTCGACCATGGAACAGTAGATTGTCCAAATTCGGTTGCAACACGTTCAGCTGTCTGATTCGTCCGGTTCATGATCGTGACGCGACCGGGAAGCATCGGAATAATGCCACGTGCCGCTCCGCCTGCCCCAATCACTAAACTGTTCATCGCGTTCGTTCGCGTCGCAAGTGCACGCGCAAACCCGGTTCCATCTGTATTCGCACCGACCAATTCATCCCCGTCCCAATAGACGGTATTGACGGCACCAGCCCGTGCGGCTGCCGGCTCGAGACGATCGAGAAACGGAATGATGGCCGACTTATGGGGAATCGTTACATTGATTCCATCCAACTGTCTAGTTTTTACCTTCTGAACGAATGCTTCCAACTCATTCACTGCAACGTCTATCGTAGTATAACAACCGAAAAGCCCAGCCGCCTTCAGCCATGTTTCGTGCAACATGGGTGAAAGCGAATGGGCAATCGGATGACCGATGACAGCAAATTGCATCAGACGAGCGCCTCACGTAATGAGACAGCGACACCTTTTGGTGCATAGGCAGCAACTCGTCCGCCTTTTCCGTGAACTGCAACCCAACCGAGTCCACTGAAAACGATATCTGTTTTCATGTTATCGCGTAGACTAAACTCGTGTCGAACGAGCGGCGGAAGCATCTCAAGCGTCTTCTCATTCGGCGGTGATAACAATTCTCCGTTATGATTCGCATACAGATCGTCTGCTTTATCGAGCTTCGTCCGGTGTACTTTTAAGTCATTTGACATATAGATGACGAATGACCGTTTGTTGCCTTCCATGTAATCTAGACGAGCAAGGCCACCGAAGAACAACGTTTGTTGTGGATGAATTTGGAATACTTGCGGCTTGATTTCTTTTTTCGGCGTAATTAATTTCAAGTCTCTTGCATCCACATAATGTGCCATTTGGTGATGATTTATGATACCTGGTGTATCGTACAGGTTACAGTTATCGTCCAGCGGAATATCAATCAAATCAAGTGTCGTTCCCGGGAAGTGACTGACTGTGATGACAGCCTCTTCTTCTTCCCCGAATCGTTTGATGACCTGATTGATTAATGTCGATTTCCCGACGTTCGTACAGCCGACGACGTAGACGTCGCGTCCTTTGCGGTAATAATCGATTTTCTCTGCCAATTCATCCACACCATGTCCTTTTTTCGCACTGATCAGATGGACATCGACTGGACGCAATCCAAGTTCTTTTGACGTTTGACGCATCCAGTTCATCAGGCGGTTCGGATTAAGTGATTTCGGTAGCAGATCGGCTTTGTTGCCGACTAACAGGACATCATTTTTTCCGACAAAACGGTGTAATCCCGGTAACCAACTTCCATTAAAATCAAAGATATCAACGATTTTAACGACTAATGCATCTTTTTGACCGATTCCATCTAAGATTTTGACAAAATCATCGTCCGTTAATGCGACGTCTTGAATTTGGTTGTAATGCTTCAGTTTAAAACAACGTTGGCAAATGACCATTTCCCGGTCAAGTGCAGATTTAGGCGCATAACCAGGTGCTTTTGGATCCTCTGTTTGGATCGCGACACCACAGCCTGCGCAATTGATTTCTTCCATGTGTGTGTTGAGCCGCATCGGGACTTTCCCTTCTCTATTCAACGTAGCGCCCTGCACGCCACTCCAAGAGCGTAACTTCCGACCTTTCGCCGTACATGTTGCGACTGCTGCCTATCCTTTCATCTACCGGTATGACAGGGTCATTGCTGCTTATCTTGACGGAGTGTTTCAATCGGGTGTTTTAACGCTGCCGGATCTTCTTTGACACGTTGCGTCAATTTGTAGATTCCTTTACGTTTCATCCGACGGAAAATAAACCGTTCCATCAAGCGATTAAATTTTGTGACGACACCGTCTGTCTTGACGACGGGTTGAACGTGGATTACTTCGATACCTACTGAATTTGCGCCTAACACATCCGTAAACAGTTGATCTCCAAGGAAAACAACTTCCTTCGCGTGATAACCAAATTCCGTCAACGCGCGTTTGAAACCAATCGGTAAAGGTTTACGGGCCGGTGCAATATAATGTAAGCCAAGTGGATCCGCAAATTTCTTGACTCGATCGCCGTTGTTATTCGAGACGATGATGACGTCAAATCCATATTGGTTATTCACCATATCGAGCCATGACACCAATTCGTCTGGAGCATCGGCAATATTCCAAGCAACAAGTGTATTATCAAGATCCGTCAAAATTGCTTTGACACCGTTTCGTTTTAACATCTCTAAGTCGATATCATAAATCGACGCCACAAAATGTTTTGGATAAAGTCGTTTAAACAAGAAGAAAACCTCCAGATAATGGTCTAGCTCTATAGTTAAGTTTAAGAAACAGTTATGTTCTTATCGTTCGATTATAGCACAATCCATTTGATAGAGCGACGACCAAAAGAAAACGAAAGAGCACAGGTCTCTTCCGTTTCGTAATTTCTGTTCAATAATAGCGGATCCATAAATAAAGTTGTGAAATAATCAGCGTTACGATAGTGATCGGGGCACCGTAAAGTAAAAATCGTCCGTATGTGAACTTCTCCCCTTGCCGTGTGGCTAATCCAGCGACAATCACATTGGCTGATGCTCCAATCAATGTACCATTCCCTCCAAGACATGCTCCAAGCGACAAGGACCACCATAACACGTCGACTTGTTGACTGTCTGGCGACAAACCGATTCCTGTTGCAACATCGTTGATTAAAGGAATCATCGTCGCTACGAACGGAATATTATCGATCGTCGCACTGGCAATTCCGGATAACCAAAGAACAGCTGTTGCTGTCGTCTGGATATCTCCTCCTGTCAACGTGATCGTTTTTTCCGCCAAGAAGCGGATGATTCCTACTTCTTGAATCCCACCTACTAAGATAAACAGTCCAGCGAAGAAAAAGATTGTCGTCCACTCTACCCGGGCGAATACTTCTTCCAGTTGGTGATTGTTTTCAATCGTCAGCAACATCAAGACGGTCGCTCCAAGGATCGCGATTGCCGGTGCTTCCAAATGAAGACCGATGCGACTCAGTAACGGATGAATGATGAACAGCGCAATCGTACTTAACAAGACGATGCTGCTGCGCATGACCAACTTACGGCTGATAATATAGCTGTTCTCGTCGATTTCCATTAATTTTTGTTGATCTTCCGGTTCCACGTGCAGTTGTTTCCGGAAAATCATATACAAAATACCCATCGTCACGATTGTAATCAACACAATCACAGGTGCTAAATTCAATAAAAAGGCATTAAACGTCAAATGCGGATTGGCCGCTCCAATCATGATGTTCGGAGGGTCACCAATCAAAGTTGCCGTTCCACCGATATTAGCGAATAAGACTTCCGCCAATAAAAACGGAAACGGTTTGATTTTCAGGACCTTCGTGATCGAAAACGTAATCGGAACGATCAAGAGAACCGTCGTGACGTTGTCTAAAAAGGCAGATCCGAGTGCCGTCAATCCGGACAGTAAAAACAAGATTTTTACCGGATCTCCCTTTGTCCGTTTCGCCGCTCGAATCGCGATATATTCAAATAGTCCCGATTGATTGGCAATCGTCACTAAAATCATCATCCCGATCAATAAGACGATTGTTCCCCATTCGACATATTCAAACAAGGCAGATTCCAAACGGACAATACCGAATATCACCATCGCCAAAGCCCCTAACAACGCAACGATGGCCCGGCTGATTTTTTCACTGATGATGAAAGCGTAGGTTACTAAAAAAATGAATAAGGCCCCGTAAATTTGAAGCGACGAGCTCGACGCTTCCGTAAACATTAAAACCTGCATGACAGATTCCTCCTAAGCATGACGAAACGCTCCCTTCGTGACGGGAGCGTCTTCATTCATGAATTCCAATAACCGATGCGTTGCCCCATCAAAACCGGACCTTTGATGTCCTCTTCTAATGTGATGGCATCTTTCGGACAAATCAAGACGACCGTTGAACCAAATGAAAAATAACCGAACTCGTCGCCCCGTTTAACTTCTCGATTTTGATTCGTCCGGACGATTGTATTCACATTCAAGGCACCAACCATGACGTGTTCAAGCGCGTGTTCACCATGTGTGATACGGGTGACCCGACGATAGTTCCGCGTCAACGGTCGTTTTCCATAAGAAAGACCCAGATCATTAACCGGTGCCGAATCACGTCCAAGCGTATAACTTGTCCGGATTGTCCCGTCAATCGGTACATGAACATGGTGGTAATTTTGCGGACTGAGGTAAAAAATCAATACCCGCCCCCCGATGTAGTGATCGGCTTCATGGTGCGAACCAAGCAGTTCGGAAACCGAATACGTCTGCCCTTTGACAGTAAAACGACTTTCTTCCGTCAAATCCTCGACAACGGATAAGACACCGTCACACGGACTGACGACCGCTTGTTCTGACCGATCAATCGGACGAACCGTTTCATTTAAGTTTCGAACGAACAATTCATGTAACGTCGTATACGATTCAAGCGGCTGACTTGCCTCTTGCATCTGTAAATCATACATCTTGACGAAAGGTTGGATCAGCGGTCGACTGATCGGACTCATCGCAAAGCGGCGCAGTTGTTTCGCGACGGTTGGATGGCCGTTCAGTTCAAACAGTTGCGTAAAGAACCATTTTTTAATCATTTAAATCACCTGACGACTCTTCTTCAGAATTTTTAACGGCTTTACCGGCGAAAAATTCTTTGTAGGCGTCTTCTGTCTGCTCACCGGATACCCGGCTAACTTCTTTTCCATCTTTGAAGTGAACGACAGTTGGTGTCCCTTCGATCGCAAATGTATCCCAAGCCGACTGTTCGACTGCCAGATCAATTTGTTCAAATGGAATGTCCTGCTTCTCACCGAGTGGTACTAAATACGGTTTTACTTTTTCACAGTGTACGCATCCCGTCTGATAAAAATACGTATAAAATTCATCACCGGACTTCAGCTTATCCGCTACTTGACCGGCCGTTAAGTTTCCGTTTTTCGATGCAGAATCCTCTCGATCCGTAAACAGTAACATCGTTGCCCCGATCAAGACGATCAGCGCAATCACACCAGCTGTAATCCAGTTAGCTTTCGACTGCGGTTTTTTTGTTGGTTTTACACGGTTAGATTTCTTCGACACAATATCCCTCCGTCATTTTGGCAACAGCCATTTTTTCTGAATCATTATAGCATGCCCCTCTGCAAGAATCGTATCGATTTGCAAAGCGTCATCAATCAGTAACAGATCGGCACGTTCACCTTGCCGGATGTCTCCCCCGGAAATGCCGTATGCTTCTGCGACGTTTGACGTGACCGTTTGGATGGCATCCTCTATACGTACACCATGCTGCACAGCATCACGGACCGCATCAAAAATCGATGTCGGTTTGCCGGTCTCAAGACGAAGCAATTTCCCACTCTCATCAAAGGTGGGTAAGCTGGCGCCAGCGTCACTCGACATCGTAATCTGGCGTAACGGGATACCGGCAGCAAGAGCACGCTGTAGTGCCTGGCCTGCTGGTATTTCCCCTTCTTCAATGAACGCCTCTGTCGTACAGGTCGTAAAATCAATTCGCCCGCCTTTTTTCGCCCAACGTAAACCGGCATCAAAAATCCGTTCACTGCGGTTGATGTGTGTCGGTAAAAACTGCGTGATCGGAATATCGGTCGTTTCGACCACTTCTTCCAGCAGGTCAAGGGCATCTTTACCGTCACCGACATGAACATTCATCGTTCCCCGGACCCCTTTTAAAAGACCTGCGATCCGCGCTTGCGACGCAAGGCGTGCCAACTCATGGACAGTCGGTTGTGTCGAACGATGGTCGTTGATGGCAATCTCACCCACCCCGATGACTTCGTTGATCAACAGGATGTCTTCCGCAATCGACTTCGTAATCGAAACCGGTGGGACAGCGTAACTTCCTGACAAGAGGAAAGAGCGGATACCTTGAATCGTATATCCCCGCACGTGTGCAAGCAGATCGATTCCAGTTCGTGTCCACCCATCTGTCCCAAGCAATCCGATAACGGTCGTGACACCACCTTCCAGAAAATCATGTGCGGAAAGCGGTGGTGTCCTTGTGGCAAAACCACCTTCTCCGCCCCCGCCGATTGGATGAACATGTCCATCGATCAATCCCGGGACCAATTGTTTGCCTGACCCGTCGATTATCTGACTCATCAGCCGTTCGTCCATCGCGTAGGAACCGATTGCAAGAATCTTTCCTCCACCAATCAGTACATCCGTCAATTTCCCGGTCAATGTCACATTTTTAAGTAATATCATCACTTGCCTCCTAAACTATAAAAAGCGAGTCTATCGTCCAAGTGACGATATCTCGCTTTTATCTTATTCTGCCTTTGTCCCTTGACCAAGACCAAGATCTTCGTTGACTGCATCAAGTGCGAAGACGACAAGTGAAGTCACGACTGACATAGCTGTCGCGAATCCGAAGTTATACGTGACTGCATCGACCGCTGATACGATGAACACGGCTGTGTTCACGAGTAAGAACGACCAGAAGAATGTAACGAGAAAACGCATTCTTCCCCCTCCATTTCTTAACTTACTTTTTAATGTCCTACGTTTCGTAGTATATCATTTTTTAAGACGGCGGACAGCTTTTCTCTGATTTTTTTAAACGCTTTCCTGAATTCAAAAAGCAGACAATTTTACATATTTTTCAGTTGATTATGCTACAGTAAGCGTAATGAATCCAGAGTGGAGTGAGTATCTCATGCAACGTCATCTAATCGCCGTCGATTTGGACGGAACATTATTACGCGACGATAAGACCATCAGTCAGGCCAACTTACATGCGTTGAGAACTGCACGTGACAATGGCCATGAAGTCGTCATCGCAACCGGGCGTCCTTTTCGGCACGCCAAACGCTATTACGATGAACTCGGATTGACGACACCCATCGTCAATTTTAACGGTGGACTTGTTCACCATCCGCAAGACCGTCACTTTGAAGTCAGCCATCATCCGATTCCGTTGAAAACCGTGCAACACATTCTAGAGTCGGTATCGGACTCCAAAACACAAAATATCGTCTGTGAAGTAACCGATCATGTTTACTTCCAACATAATCCGGTCGGTATTTATGAATTCTATACGGATCATGCCTTGTCCGTGACAACCGGCGATTTACGAAAGGTGTTGCAACACGAACCGACATCGCTGTTGATTCACGCCAAAGGCGAACATGTTCAGGAAATCCGATCCGAACTTTCAAGCATTCACGCTGAAACGGTCTTAAACCGCCAGTGGGTCAAACCGGAATATATGGTGGAAGTCATGCGAAAAGGTACAAGCAAAGCCATTGGCTTACAACAAATTTCGCGTCATCTTGGGATTGAACAAAAACAGATCATTGCTTTTGGCGATGAAGAAAATGATTTGGAAATGCTCGAATATGTTGGGCATGGCGTCGCAATGGGCAACGCTATCGGTGCGTTAAAATTGGTTGCCAACGGCACAACAAAGTCGAACCAAGAAGATGGAATCGCCTACTATCTGAAACATGTCCTTGGTGTGATTTAATGCCAGCAAAAGAAGCCGGTCTCTCTGTCCATCAGACAGAAAAGCCGGCTTCTTTTTTTACCTTATCCTTTGCGGAAGTACCCGACTACAGAGTCTGTTGCGACAACGTTGATGAATACCGTTTCGTCAGCGTCCCGGCAAATCCGCTCGATGTCACGCAACTCATGCCGTTCGATGACCATCATCAACGTCGACTTTTCAGCCCGCGAATACGTTCCGATTGCCGGCATCTGCGTGATGCCTCGAATGATGTGCTGGTGCAGTGCCGTCGTAATATCGTCGGCATGATTTGTAATGATGAAAATCGTCAGGCGTTGATTGCTTGTATGAATTTCATCCACGACTTTTGAGGTGACATAAATGAAGACAATCGTGTACAGTGCCGTCGACCAACCAAACAGCGCTCCCGCGAGAATCGCAATCAGGAAGTTCAACACAAACAGATATAACCCGACGCTACGGTCAGAGAAACGCGCGAAAATCAACGCTACGATATCAAAACCACCCGTAGATGCCCCGAATTTAATCGTAATCCCGGTTCCAATTGCCAGCAAGACACCGCCGAATACGGCATTGAGGGTTTGATCACCCGGAATGACAGCAAACTGAGGAATAAGTCCGATAAAAATGGTTGTCGCCAAAACGGAAATCAATGTAATGATGGTAAAACTGCGTCCGAGCATAATCCATGCCAAAACAATCAATGGTAGGTTCAAAACTAAAAACCAAACGTTTTCCCCAAAAGCGAATGCCGTTCCTTGTAACACTTGCGTTAAAATCTGAGCAAGTCCTGTAAATCCTGTCGAGTAAACACCACTTGGAATCAAGAACCAGTTCATTGCTACTGCGATGACGAACCCGCCAATCGAGGCGACAATTACTTTTAAGATACTTTCCTTTACAACCGCTGTCACACCTTGTTCTCCTCTCATTCGTAAACTATCTTGGAACACTTTAGCACATAACAAATGAGTCCGGATAGTCAAGATGACGAAAGAATTTCATTTCTTTTTTTGGTAACGCTCTCATTTTCAGAAGTTGAACACTTTCTCTTTCAAGTAAGAAAAAAGGCGGCAGATTTGAAATCCGCCACCTTGATTCATATAGAAACTACTGTTTGTCTCATCTCAATTTCATTAAACGGTCATGGAAGACGGAATCGTAACCGTGCCTTCTGCCGGGACTTCAACCGTTTCACCATGAAGCTGCAACGTAAATGCTCCACCTGTACTCTGTTCGATGCACACTTCATTTTGTTTGACCTGAACCAGAATGTGATGCCCGCGCCATTGCATCCGGAACGAATAACTGGTCCAACCCTTCGGCAACATCGGTTTGAAGGATAACGTTCCCTGCTCGACCCGAAGTCCGGCAAATCCATGAACGATCGACATCCACGATCCGACCATTGATGTGATATGGAGACCGTCTTCAGTATCATTGTTGTAGTTATCAAGATCGAGACGTGCCGAACGTTGATAGAGTTCCATCGCTTTTTCTTCATAACCGACTTCGGCCGCGATGATCGAATAGATACACGGTGAAAGTGATGATTCATGAACCGTCCGCGGCTCATAAAAATCAAAGTTTTTCTTCTTCTCTTCAATCGAGAAACGATCCGTCAGGAAATAGAGTCCTTGCAAAACATCGGCTTGTTTGATGAAGACAGAACGCAAGACACGGTCCCACGACCAGTTTTGATTCAATGGAAGATGTTTTGGATCAAGATCGGCGACCATAATCTGTTCTTTATCCATGAAACCGTCTTGTTGCATGAATACATCCGGAACGAAATCGTCTTTCGGATAATACATTTTTTGATTGATATCAGCCCAGTGCGCTAATTCATCATCCGTTATAGCCAATTGGTGAATCAATTCTTCCAGACGCGCTGGTTCTTCTTGCTCAAGATGACGGTGCACTGTTTGGGCGTACTCCAGGCACCAAGCGGCCATCAAGTTCGTATACCAGTTGTTATTGACATTGTTTTCGTACTCGTTTGGTCCCGTGACACCAAGGATCATGTAGGCATCTTTGTGCGGGACATAGTTCACACGGCTTGCCCAGTAGCGCGCGATTTCAACAAGTACTTCAAATCCGTATTGTCCGAGGTAAGATGTATCTCCTGTGTAGTTCGTATAGTTATAAATTGCATGGGCAATCGCACCGTTCCGGTGGATTTCCTCATGCGTGATTTCCCACTCGTTGTGGCACTCTTCTCCGTTCATCGTCACCATCGGGTATAGAGCACCCTTCATCCCGACGTTCTTCTCCGCGTTTTCTTTCGCTTGCGGCAATTGGTTATGACGATACTTCAACAAGTTCCAAGCAACGTCCGGCTTCGATGTCGCCAGATAGAAGTTCAAGCAGTACGCTTCCGTATCCCAGTATGTCGCCCCACCATACTTTTCTCCCGTAAATCCTTTTGGTCCAATGTTAAGGCGGGAATCTTCCCCAGTATACGTTTGGAACATGTGGAAGATGTTAAATCGAATCCCTTGTTGGGCTTCGATATCACCTTCAATCTTCACATCTGCTTCTTCCCAGTGTTTCAACCAGGCCGTTTCATGCGCTGCAAGCAGCCCATCAAAGCCGGTATCAAAAGCATCATTGACACGTTTCATCGCCTGTGCCAATAAGTCTTCAATCTCATAGTCCCGATTTGTCACGAGTGCCACTAATTTTTCAGCCGTCACCGCTTCTCCTGCCTTCACCTGTTTCGTGAAACGGTTTGCGACGTACTGTAACGTGCTCTCAAGCACTTCACATTTAGCACCTTCGACATCTGTGATCATCGCAGCCGTGACGTGCCAGTCCAGCTTCTTCGTTTTCGACGTGACATAGGCAAATCGTTCTTCTGCCCCGTGCTCTACCGGCAGCCAGAATTTTTCATCGTAGTTCGAATCCTCGTTTTCGACATCCGCGTCAAGGTAAGATTCGATGACCACATCCGCATCAAAGTTGACCGGCGTGACCGTATATCGAAGAGCGGCCAATTCTTTATCAACGATTGAGAAAAAACGTTTTGCTTCAATTTTTGTTTCCTCGACACCATTTCTAATCAGCATCGTACGTGTCAAAACACCATGTTGCATATCGAGTTCTCTCTTGAAATCGACAACTTCCCACTCATTCAAATCCACTTTTTTCCCGTTGATTGAAATACGAAGTCCCATGATGTTCACAGCATTCAACACTTTTGCGAAGTATTCCGGATAGCCATTTTTCCACCATCCGACTCGTGTTTTATCCGGATAGTAAACGCCTGCGACATACATCCCTTGGTGCGTATCTCCGGAGTAATCTTCTTCAAAATTTCCGCGCATTCCCATATGACCGTTCCCAATCGCTGTCATTGATTCAGCAAGACGGTTATCTTCCGGATGGAAACCCTGCTCCGTAATTTTCCACTCATTAATATCAAACAATCTTTTCATTATAAGTCGCTCCTTTATTCTTAATCACACGGATGCACAAAAAGCTTTTTTGTAAGCGTTTTTATTTACTCTACCTTCTTTATTCTACACATAATCACCGTTAATGCAATCGTTTGCACGAAAATAAAAATCTTTTTTCATTCGCTTCATCATTTCATATTTTTAATTGATTTTTTCTTTGATTTTTTTCAAAAAAACATCACTTGTCCGTCTCGGAAAAGTGATGTTTGGGAAATAGTATTATTTAGTTTATCGTACCACCGCACGATTGACGAACGACTAAATAATGAGGTACGATGACACGCTTTCCGTATGGTGTCGCCTCTTCATTCATCTGTTCGATCAGACAATTCGTCGCCTCAAATCCTAAACCAAAGATGTTGATTTCGACCGAGGTCAAAGGAGGACTCGAAAATTCGGCAATAAATAAGTTGTTGAAACTAACGACTGCCATCTGATCCGGCACACTGATTTCCATCTCATTCAACGTGCTCATGACACCCAGCGCCATCATGTCATCACTGACGACAACGGCCGTCGGTGGATGTTCAAGCGACATCAGCCGTTTGACTGCGTCTGCTCCGCCAGTCGTCATGAACGGGGCACTGACGATGTAGGATTCATGAATCGGGATTCCTTCTTCCATTAATGCTGTCTTGTAACCGCCGACACGCTCCTGCGTCACCGCAAGATCTTGTGCCCCTCCGACGAAAGCGATACATTCATGTCCGAGTTGATGTAAATATTTCGTGACTTCGCGTCCCGCGAGATAATTGTCTGTATCGACATACGTGACATGTGACGAATCACTGAATGGTTTGCCGACGACGACAAATGGAAATTTAGAATCCTGCAAAAACTGGACAACTTTATCATCGGTCCGCGAATATAAGACGACGACCCCATCGACACGACGACCCTGAACCATCGAGACGACTCCTTCGTAGACCTCTTCTTCCGATACTCCCGTCGTCATGTACAAGGAATAGCCATTTTGATGCGCTTTCGTGCTGATTCCCCGGATTACTTCCGAAAAAAACGGATTCTGGAGTGTTTTCGTTGCCGCGCTTGGCATGACGAGTCCAATTGCCTGCGTCGTCCGATTCGCCAGACTCCGAGCGTGCACGTTCGGATGGTAACCGAGTTCTTCCATCGCTTGACGGACACGTTCTTTCGTTTTTTGACTGATGCGTGGACTGTTGGCAATGACACGCGAAACCGTTGATGGTGCAACGTTCGCCTCTCTTGCGACATCCTTGATAGTTACTTGCATCCCTTTCACCTCATCATTTCCCTACAAATGTATTTTAGTGTATTTCTTTTGTTCGATTAATCCGTCTTCGATGAACGAACAAAATGATTAAGGCAAGGATTGGCGCGATTGATCCAATCGCAACGAGCGACATCCAGTTGACCTGTGAACGTTCCACCACGTATCCATTGGCGCTGTTTGCATCAAGCGTGACCTCATAAGCATCTCCATCTTGACGCACGACGTCAGAAAACAACAATCCCCGAAGGCGCTGTTCATCACCGATTTCTGATGATTTAACACGTAATGTCGTTTTCTTTTCTCCTAAGTTGATGGCATAGAGGACGGTTTGGTCTTTTACTTTTCGTTCATAAACCGCCATATGATCCGTCTTGGCGACCAACCGCTGTTTCCCGGTCTCAAATGCCGGATAGTTCTGTCGCATTTTATTGAGCGTCTGAATATATTCCTGCATCTTGTCATTTTTATCAAATTCCATCATCATCCGGTTTCCGGGATCATCGCCGCCCGGCATTGCCACTTCCGTCCCCTGATAGACAATCGGCATGCCTGGTGCTGCATAGAGCGCAAACAAAGCTAAACGCAATTGACGTTCTGCATCTTCGGTCCCGCCGATTTTGGCTTCCGTGATGAAGCGTTTAACATCATGATTATCGATGAAATTCGCCAACGCGATTGCTTTCGGATTAAACGTAGTATCTCGATTATAAACTGAATCCAACTCTTCCGCCGAACCATTTTTTCGGGTGAATTGATCTTTTACACCATAATAAAATGGAAAATTCGTGACTGAATCAAATCCTATTTTAGAATACGTCGCAATTTTTCGCGGATCCCCGTCAAAAACCTCTCCGAGTAAAAATAAATCCGGATGGTCTCGTTTGACGGCGGGAATGAATTTTTCCCAAAAAGCGGGTGGAACGTGACGGACAGTATCGAGACGGTAACCGTCGATCCCCGTTTCATCGACCCAATACTTCGCGACATCAATCAGATAATTGACGACTTCTTTGTTTTCTGTGTTAAAGTCCGGTAAGTCAAACAGCCAGTTGTTCTCGACTTCCGCTTGGTTGTTCCAGTTCATGATGGTTTGTTCTTTATGGAACCAGTCCGGTTTTTCCTCAACGAGCGGATGATTTGGACCGAGGTGATTGACGACCAGATCCAATACCACTTTGAGGTCGCGCTCATGCGCTTCTTTGACCAGCGTCTTAAATTCTTCTTTCGTGCCGAAATGTGGATCAATCTTGTAATAATCTTCTGTCCAGTAACCATGATAGCCATTCGGTCGATTCTTAAAAATCGGCGTCAACCAAATCGATGTGAATCCTTGATCTTTGATGTAGTCAAGCCGTTTAGTGACTCCCGCCAAATCCCCGCCTTGAAAAGCTTTTGGATCCTCGGGATTTGCTTCTAAATCGTTACTCGGGTCACCGTTCTCAAACCGGTCGACCATGATGAAGTACATCCGTTCTTTTTCCCATCCTGCTGCTTCACTCGTCTGCGGAAAAGTCCCGATAGACAAGAGAAGCGGCAAGAGGAGAAGCATCACGCCTCGTCTCATGCCGCTGATTCCCCCTTGATTGATTAACCTTTCGTTCCACCTGCCGTCAATCCAGATACGAAGAAGCGCTGGAAAGCGAAGAACAGAAGAACGATTGGTACTGCTGATAACACGGCACCTGCCGCAAACAATGTGAAGTTATTATCGAATTGCTCTGAAACCATGTTGTAGAGTCCGACGGCTAACGTCTGTTTCTCCGGTGAACGGAGAACAAGTGAGGCCAAGATGAAATCATTGAATGGTGCCATGAAGTTAAACAAGGCGATAACCGCGACCATTGGTTTAGCGAGCGGAAGAATGATCTGCCAGAAGATCCGAAGATGTCCTGCTCCATCCATCCGTGCCGCTTCATCCAGTTCCTTTGGTATTGTATCAAAATATCCTTTTGCAAGATACGTATTCATCGGAATCGCTCCACCTGCGTACAAGAGAATCAATGCCAAATGTGTATCAAACAGTTGCAACATGTTCAACAAGACGTAAATCGCGATGATGGCAACGAATTGTGGCACCATTTGCAGCACGAGGAACAAGATCAGTGAATTTTTCCGTCCGACGAACCGGTACCGCGAAAAAATATACCCTGTCAGCGTAATCAATGCCACCGAGACGACCATCGTAATCACGGCGATTTTGATGGTATTCAAGTACCACATGCCATAATCCGTTTGTGTCGCATCAAATAAGTCAAAGTAATGGATCAATGTCGGATTGCTTGGGAAGATATCAGAAGTGATGCTTTTCCCCGGGTTTAGTGATGTCCCAACAACCCATAGCAGTGGATACACGATAATTATCGAGGCGATCGTCAAAATGAGGTATGACAACGCCATATTGATTCGGTTTTGTTTTCTCATTAGATCATATCCTCATCTTTGAATGATTTTGAACGTTTAAACTGAATGACGGCAATCGTCATGATAAAGAACGACAACACGAGCGTAATCGCGGCGGCAAATCCATATTGCGGATTCGAACCAAGCGACAGTTTGTAAATCCAGGAGATCAGGATATCCGTTCCGCCAGCCGATTGACCCGGAACAGCCGGTCCCCCGTTATTAAAGAGATAGATGATGTTGAAGTTATTGAAGTTAAACGTATATTGCGTGATTAAGATTGGTGCTGTTGCAAACAAGATCATCGGTAATGTGATCAAGCGGAACTTCTCGCCCGACGTCGCACCGTCAATCGTTGCTGCTTCGTATAGATCTTCCGGAATCGACTGCAAGATTCCTGTCGTCAATGTCATGATGTACGGGAATCCGAGCCACCACTGTATGCCGATCAAGGCAAGTCGTGTATATGTCGGATCCGTCATCCATTCGGCACCGCCGTCGATTCCGATTGCCGGTAGCAATGTCGTATTAAAGACACCAAACGTCTCATTAAACATCGAACGGAAAATCAAGATTGTGATGAATGCCGGTACTGCCCACGATAGGATCAGAATCGAACGGAAGAAACGTTTTCCTTTTAAACCTTTTTGGTTCAACAGAACGGCGAGACCAATCCCGATCGCGATGACACCCGTCGTCGAAGCGACTGTCCAAACGAGCGTCCAGCCTAATACGCTGACGAACGTGTCACGGAAGATGTCGACGGTGAAGATGTTTAAGAAGTTTTGAATCCCAATCCAGTCGACGAGTTTTGCAGGTGGTGAGTTGTTGAACTTATAGTTCGTAAAGGCAATCAAAAATGTGAAAATCAATGGTAAGACAACGGTGAAAACAAGGAGAACCAATGATGGAATCAACATTGCATACGGGAATCCGTTATCACGGAAGTTCCGCAACTGCATTTTTAATGAAGGGACTTCCAATTCTAAATCCCGAAGTTTCCCGATTCGATACGCATCGATAAAGTTCCAGACGTAAATGGCGATACCAAACACAAGCAGAATCAACGCAATGATTCCCTCGACCATCAAGAAGATCGAGTGATCCCCCCTTACGCCTGGTACCTCACCGAGTGTAATCAATCCCCAGATCGCCCCGCGATCTCCAGGACCGTTCCCGGCACCTTTAAAAAACAGCTCGAAATTCACTAAAAAATACGATAAAACGACGATTAAAAATGTCGCACCCTTTAAAAATTGTTTGTTGTACAGTTGTCCCAATCCTGGAACGATCGATAATGCTGCTGCAATCGTCCGGTGATTCGTTTTAGGCTTTGGTGTTTTCGTAGGTTGTGGTGTCGCAATGGCCGCCATCGTCTGTTCTCCTTTCCAAAGGTCATGTCTGACCTCAGGCTTCTCTTCCAACCATAAAGATAAGGGGGAATCCAAGATCCCCCTTTCTTTAATTCTGTGTCAATGATTCAGTTGCTTATTGCTTGTTTGCTTCGATTTGTTGCTTGATTTGTTTTACAGCATCATCCGCTGATTTTTGTGCATCTTGTTTGTTTGTGGCAACGAGTTGAAGTGCTGCTGCCATCGGCTCCCAAACTTGACCCATCTCAGCGATGTTCGGCATTGGTACACCGTCTTTAGACTGTGCGAAGACTGCTGCTGCAACTTCGTTGTCTTTAATGGTTGCGTCTTCTTGAAGTGAAGTGATCGGTGGAATCTCGTTATACTTTTCAAACATTACTTTTGCGTTCTCTTCGCCAGTCAGTGACGCGAGGAACTTTTCTGCCCATTCTTGGTTTTCAGAGTAAGCTGAAACAGCGTATGTCTTAACACCTACAAACGTTTTGATCGCTTCACCGTTTGGAAGCTTTGGAAGTGCTGCTGCACCTAAGTTGATGCCTTTTTCTTTATAGCTTGCAACTGCCCATGGTCCGTTCATGACTGCGACTGCTTTCTTGTCGCCGAACAGTTGGTCCATTGCTTGACCACCGCCACCGCCGATCAAACCTTTCGGGAAGAGACCTTCTTTATACCATTTACCGATGTAATCCATTCCTTCAACAGCACCCTCGTTGTTGAGACCGATGTCAGCAGGATCAAGTTTTCCACCGTTATCTTTAAAGACGTATCCGCCGTATCCGCCGATTGGACCGTGTGCGAAGTAGAAGTTATCCCAAAGTGCGAGGAAACCGTACTTGCCGTCTTTTTTCCGTTCTGTTGATACTTTATACAAATCATCCATTGAAGCTGGTGCTTCTTTTAACTCATCTTTGTTGAAAAGAAGGATTGGTGTTTCGACTGCTTTAGGATAGCCGTATACTTTGCCGTCGAATGTAACGGCTGATTTTGCTGTATCAATGAATGGCTCAAGTGCTTTTTCGCCGTCTTTGAGTTCAGCAATCAATCCTTGGTCAACAACTGTTCCGATTTGGTCATGCGGAAGAAGAATGATATCAGGACCTTTTCCTGCTGGACCGTCAAGAGCGACTTTCTTTTGTTGATCCGTCATTTTAACTTCTTTGACTTCAACTTTGACGCCTTCTTTTTCTTCAAACGCTTTCGCAGCCGCTTTAGTTGTTTCCGCTTTTTCTGTATCTTCCCAAATGACGATTTTAGCTGGTTTTTTTCCGCCCTCTGAACTTGTGTCCGAAGAACCTGAATCCGTGCCGCCACCACATGCTGCAAGCGCACCGACAGCCATGACAGATACTGAAAGACCAGCTACTAATTTTTTGATTTCCATGATTTAAAATTCCTCCCCAAGTTAACGTGCGAATGATAAGCTCTGATGCACAACGTTTGCATAAAGGCACAACCATCTTCTCGTGAGAACAACCGAGCGGTTGTAAGCGTTTTATGAAAACGTTTGCATCACCTTTACATTTTTATTATACAATCTAAAATCCTTTTGACAAGTCCTTTTCTTCAAATATTTCCTTACATTCAAAAAAGATTCTCAAAAAGTATTCTCAAAAACAAATTAGATACATTAGTTAAATCACTAAAAAAAGAAAACGTTTTCATTTTCTTCATTTGCACAAATAGATGCAATCGATTGCGCATTCAGTATAGATTCTATTTATTTGCCTGTCTTTTCCGGAATTCCAATTGACTTTAAGAAAGCGCTTCACTATCCTTAGGTCGAAGACCATTTTATTACAACGCAAGCGATTGCACATAGGGAGTGACCACAATGCTGAAAGAAGCTGTTTTCCATCGCGCCATGTCTCCATTCGTTTACAAATATGACGATAAAACGATCCACGTGCGATTACAAACGAAAAAAAATGATGTTGATCACGTTGATTTAATTTGGGGCGATCCTTACGATTGGCATACGGAAAATCCGGATGATGCCGATTGGAACTTTGATCCATCCAAAGCAAACTATTGGAACACTTTCGAAACACCTATGAAACGAAGTGGTTCGGACGAGTTGTTTGATTACTGGTTCATTGATGTTGTACCGCCATTCCGGCGTCTTCGCTACGGTTTCCGCTTGCATGATAAGCATTCGAGTCAAGTTCTTACTGAACGTGGCTGGTTTGATGACAAACCGTTGGATGATACAGGATACTACTTCTGCGTTCCCTACTTAAACAAGATTGACGTGTTCCATGCTCCTGACTGGGTCAAAGATACAGTATGGTATCAAATTTTTCCTGACCGGTTTGCGAATGGTGATTCCACGAATGATCCGGCCGGCACACTCCCTTGGAACAGTACGGCTCCTACGACAACGAACTTGTTCGGCGGCGACTTTCAAGGTGTCATCGATCACATTGACTATTTGGTTGAACTCGGCATCACCGGCATTTATTTCTGTCCGATTTTTGAAGCCAAGTCTAATCATAAATATGACACGATTGATTACTTAGAAATCGATCCACAGTTTGGAACAAAAGAAAAGTTCAAAGAAATGGTCGATTTACTTCATGCAAATGGTATTCGCATCATGCTGGATGCCGTCTTCAATCATGCCGGTTTCCACCATAAAGCATTTGCCGATATCCGCGAGCATGGTAGTAATTCGTCATACCGGGATTGGTTCCACTTACGTAACTTCCCGCTCGTGACGGAACCGATGCCAAACTATGATACCTTCGCTTTCGTTCCGGAAATGCCAAAATTCAATACAGAACACCCGGAAGTCAAAGCCTACTTACTCCATGTTGCCCGTTACTGGGTTGAAGAGTTTGGAATTGACGGCTGGCGTCTTGATGTTGCCAATGAAGTCGACCATGCTTTCTGGCGTGATTTCCGTTCTGTTGTCAAGGAAGCAAATCCGGAGACCTATATTCTCGGCGAAATTTGGCATGACTCACAGGAATGGTTGCTCGGTGATCAATTTGATGCGGTCATGAACTATCCGTTCACGAATGCTGCGCTCAATTTCTTTGCACTCGACAAAACATCTGCTTCTGCTTATGCGAATGACATGTCGCATGTCCTCTTCTCGAATACGGTTAACGTTAATGAAGTGACGTTTAACTTGATTGGCTCACATGATACGCCACGTGCCTTGACGCGTGCCGGAAACGATAAAAATAAGATGCGCCTGCTACTTTTATCCATGCTGACATTCTCCGGAAGCCCAGTCATCTATTATGGAGATGAAATCGGACTAGATGGTGATCAAGATCCAGGTTGCCGGAAATGCATGCCGTGGAATCCGGAAGAGCAGGATTTGAACCTACTGATGTACACGAAACATTTACTTCAGTTGCGAAAGCAGCATAAGACACTTGCCAATCACGGACATATCTCATTCGTCCATGCCGACGATGAAACGAATACCATCATCATGCGTCGTATGAGTCAAGACGGGACGTATTACGTCTACTTTAATAACTCCAATCATCAAGCTACGATTCCAGCTCCTCAATCTGGTCAAGGAATGGATCTCTTTTCAAACACGCCGCTTCCTTCATTAGAGGTGACGCTCGCTCCATATACCGGAACAATCATTCAAGTAATTTGATTTTCAGACAGCCTTTTTGCTCAATAGCAAAAAGGCTGTCTTTTTCATTTCTGTTACAAGCCAATTAAGGCTTTTGATTTAGGGTAAAGAGGAAAGAAAGGAGGGAATACTCTCTCATGGAAATATTTCTTTATGCGGGGTTGATTCTGATTGGCTTATTCGCAGTCAGTTATCTCAGTGAACGGTTTCATCTCCCGAGCATTCTTGCCTTCATCCTGATCGGAATCGTACTTGGCCTTTACTACGATTTGCCGGAAGAGTTAAAGCTGGGTGGGGAAGCTGGCATCATCGTCTTGTTTTTCCTGTTAGGTCTAAAGTTTTCTGTCGCTGACTTATTAATCCAGTTTCGGAATATCTGGAAAGCAGGACTGATTGATCTTATCCTGTCGTTTGGCGGTACCTTCCTCTTGACCTTGGCCTTTGGGTTTTCCGTACCCGAGGCATTTTTAATTGGTTGTGTCCTTTATGCAACAAGTTCATCGATTTCCGCTCGTCTGCTCGACCGGGAGCCAGACAAACACAAAGACGTGAATCGATTTGTCCTCTCGTTACTCATCTTTGAAGATTTGGCGGCACCCCTTTTATTAACAAGTGCCCCGTTTGTTCTTGGAACACAAGAGTTCACCTTCGTAAAAGTCGGAACGATTTTTCTTGGATTTATTTTCTTATTCAGTGCATTGATTTTTTTAACAGTCTTCATCCGCCAAAAATCGAGAGTCGTCGACTCCCTTTATCGGCACCCGGACGCCGGGATCGGAATCATCGGATTAATTTTGACTTTCTCAGGAATTGGAATCATGTTTGGTTTGTCCGAAGTCCTTGGTGCGTTCATCGTCGGGATTTTACTAACTGAAATTAAAGAGACACGTTATTTAAAAAGACTAGTCACACCATTCCAAGATCTACTGTTACCTTTATTCTTCATTTCGTTCGGGATGTCGTTTGAGATGACGGAAGGACTTCCATTAGACTGGTTTTTCTTTGCATTAGTCGTTTGGGGACTTTTGTCGAAATTCCTTGTTGGTTTCCTTGGTGGACGATCGTTTGGACTCTCCAACTATCATGCAATTGAGTCCGGGTTTTGTTTAGGACCACGCGGAGAATTCTCGATTCTCTTCATCACGCTTGCTAGCGGAGCTTTCGTCACGTTAACTGGATTGTATATTTTCGTTTCTGCTTTTCTCGGAATCATTTTATTCAGAACCTCGACCGCATTAACGGATCGTACTCATGCAACCGCCCAAAAGATCAAACAGAAAATCAAATGAATGCTAAAAAGGACTTCCCGGCATCTTATCGGAAAGCCCTTTTAAGCATTCATTTCATCAACGCCCAATGAAGACGGGCGCTTTTTTTTCTAAAAAAGCTTGAACGGCTTGCTGATGGTCTTCTGTCTTTCCGGCTCGTGATTGGTAAATGATTTCTTGAGTCAACATATCCTCGAGTGTCGATTCAGAACTGGCTGTTTGTAATTGTTTGATATACCCAATGACTTTCGTCGGTCGATTGGCAAGAAGTTTGGCAAAAGAAGCCACTTCCTGTTCAAACTGTTCGGCGGCAATGCTTTTTGTCACCAAATGGTAGTCGTATGCTTGCTGTGCCGTAATCGTTTCACCTAACAAGGCCAGTTCCAGTGCTTTAGCCGACCCAATCAATCGAGGTAAAAAATACGGCGCACCGGCATCCGGAACTAATCCGATATTGATGAAGCCGAGTGATAATTTCGCATCGTCACGCACGATTCGGAAATCACAGGCCAATGTTAAAGATAACCCTGCCCCTGCAGCAACCCCGTTAATGGCAGCAACTGTCGGTTTTTTCGTTGTCGCAAGTGCTCGAATGACTGGATGATAGTAGTGCTTTAAGTATTCCCCATGATCCATGCCGGGTTGGACGGTCTTCAAATCTTGTCCGGCACAAAATCCACGGCCTTCCCCTGTTAAGACGATGACCCGAACACTTTCATCTTGATTCGCTTCTTCGATCGAGTCGGCTAATTCCGTCAACATGGTCGAGGTGAGTGCATTCAATCGTTCGGGACGCGACAGCGTGATGGTCGCAATCTGCTCTTTAACTGTATAACTGACTTCACTTTTCATTCCATTTCCCTCCATTTCAAAAATGAACATCCATTCATTATGATGTATTCGTGATGTTTTATGAAAATCCTTTTAAATAACCTCTTTTTTTATGAAAGCTCGACTTTACCTCTTTCATTATAAAAATTGAAGGCGTATAGTTTCCAAAAGATGCAGAAAGACAATACGTTTTACGGACTTAAAGGGGAATTAAATTTATGAAAACAATTAAACAACAGTCATTATTCCAAATTACATGGCCGCTATTCATTGAAATCGCACTTCATATGAGCTTAGGGATCATTGCCACATTGATTCTTAGTTATTATTCTGACGGTGCTGCGGCTGCCGTCGGTGTCTCCAATCAGGTGCTAAATATCTTCATTATTTTATTTAACATCACCTCAGTCGGAGCAACCATCATCATCGGTCAATACCTCGGTGCAAAACGGATTCAAGATGCCCGTCAGACTGCCCGCTCCGCTTTTTCCATCAACTTATACATTGGTTTAATCATTTCCGTACTCGTTGCCTTGTTCGGAAAACAATTGCTTGGATTCTTCTCTTTAGAAGGAGAAACATTAGTGTATGGCGAAACGTTTTTAAAGATTGTTGGTCTCTTCTTATTCTTAGAAGCCATCTCTCTTACACTAGGTGCCATCTTACGCAGTCATGGTTTCACAAAAAATGCTATGTATGTCACGCTACTGATGAACTTCGTCAGTGCATTCGGTAATGTCATTGCTGTCCTCGGATTATTCGGCATTCCTGTACTTGGAGTCGCTGGAGTCGCTTGGTCCATCGTCATTGCTCGAACAGTCGCAGTCGTTTTACTCTTTTTTGTTGTCTATCGCAAGCTTTCCTTACGCTTTAAATTAAAAGATTTGCTTCACATCAACCGACGTGATATTAGAAGCATCATGAATATTGGTATTCCTTCTGCTGGTGAAGGAATTTCTTATCAGTTCTCTCAATTGATTATCACTGGATTCATTGCGACCATCGGGGAATCTGCCCTGTCCGCACGCGTTTATGTTTCGAATATCACAATGCTTTGTTTCTTGTTCACGTTAGCCATCGCACAAGGAACACAATTATTAGTTGCCCGCCAAGTTGGGGCTCAACAATTTGAAGCAGCACACGCTCGTGCTGTAAAAACGTTGAAAATTGCTGTTTTTGCAAGCTTCGTTTCTGCCGTCGCTTTGGCATCTGTCGGCTCATCCATCTTGTCCGTGTTTACATCAAGTCCGGAAATCATCGCCATCGGTATACCATTACTCTGGGCAAGTGTCATCCTTGAACCAGGCCGTGCCATGAATATCGTTCTGATGGGAACGTTAAAATCAGCCGGTGATGTCCGTTTCCCTGTCGCGATCGGCATTCTTTCGATGTGGGGAGTCGCTGTTGTCCTCAGTTATACACTTGGACTTCAATACGGGCTCGGATTACTCGGGATTTGGATTGCTTTCTCTGCCGACGAGTGGTTCCGCGGTATCTTTGCTTTAAAACGTTGGAACAGCCGTAAATGGGCACAATATGCTGTCGTCAAAGGAGACCAACATGACCATAACGAACGCCGCGAGGCTTCTAAAGCAGTCTAATATTCCGTTTGACTTGCTTTCATATCCTGTCGATGAACAGGATTTATCCGCTCAAAATGTCTCTAGAAAAATTAATTACCCGCTTTCGTCTATTTTTAAAACATTAGTTTTAGAAACAGATACACATCAACATGTCTTTGCTGTCATTTCCGGAGAAGAAGAAGTGAGTTTAAAGGCCGTGGCACGAACAGCGTCCGTCAAGAAAGCGCATTTAGTGCCAATGAAAGAGTTGAAGAAATTGACGGGGTACATCCGAGGCGGTGTCGCCCCGATCGGCGCCAAAAAATCATTTCCGGTTCTTTTATCCGATTCGGCTTTAAATCAAGAATTCATCATTATTTCTGCTGGAAAACGCGGTTTGCAAATCAAACTCGCTCCTGATGATTTTCTGCGCTTCACGAATGGGATTCTCTTCATCAATCGCTGATATCCACCAATTATTGTGATATGATGAATGATATTGAAGAAGTGGCAGGAGGAATCATTTTGTGGAAAGAACGTGTTCGTAACTCGATTCCGAACCTCTTTACGTTCGGAAATTTATATTGCGGTTTTCTCGCCATCGTCATGGCTGCGCGGGGAGATTTTCAAAATGCGACCTTGCTGATCGTCATCGCCATGATGCTCGACAGTTTGGACGGTCGGATTGCTCGTATGCTTGGTGTCGCAGGTGATTTTGGAAAAGAACTGGATTCGTTGGCTGATGTGGTGACCTTTGGTGTCGCGCCAGCCATGATGGCGTATTACACGTATTTTTACGATTTTGGGGAAATTGGTTTGTTGATCGCGGCCTTATTCCCACTGTTCGGCGCGTTTCGTCTGGCACGCTTTAACTTATCAGCGACCAATGTCGCCTCTGCATATTTTTCCGGTGTTCCGATTACGGCAGCAGGTGGAATTTTAGCTGTCGTCACGCTGTTTAGCGGACGGATGAACGATTTAATGGTTCCACTCGTCTTTACTGCTCTAGCGTTCTTGATGGTGAGTCGCGTTAAAATTCCGAGTTTCAAAGACATACCGGTTCCAAGACATACGTTTGTCATCACATTTACGCTTCTTTATGTCACTTATGTCATGGTGGCGCGCAGTAATGAGTGGTCGACGTTTTGGTTCGTTGCAGTCCCATTGTATATCGCGTTTCTGCTGTTCTCATTCATCAAAAAGAAAAAACAAAAAAATCATCAGCTTGACTAAAGGACAGATCGGTTCATTCGGTCTGTCTTTTTTGTCCCATTGATTTCCACCTCCGTTCTGGCTTGACTCCCTTCGCAACAGGTATACTAATAGTAGAACATTGGATATGGAGGGCTCACTCATTATGGATCGGTTTCAAAAAAATCTATGGTTATTTTTCACAATTTGGTTCTTCATCGGTTTAGTTTTAGTCGGTTTTTCTTTATTACCACCTTGGCTGGAATGGGCCAACTCTGTTTTTCTGTTTGCATCCGGTCTTTACGCCGCCCTTTATCTTTGGGACGTCGTTCCAAAAGGACGGTTTATCATTCCTGTCATTTTCTTCGGCTCGATCATCATCGAATCGATCGGTGTACATACAGGCTGGCCGTTCGGGACTTATGCGTATGAGGCAGACTTCGGGGTGAAACTTCTTGGTGTACCGATTACGATTGGCGCTGCCTGGCTGTCGGTCATTGGAGCCAGCCACGCTTTCTCACGCCGGTTTTCGTTTCGTTATCGTACAGTCCTTCTCGTTCCCTTATTTGCAGTCTGGCTTGATCTTGCGATTGATCCGGTTGCAGCGAACGTCAAATCTTATTGGCTTTGGCAGGACGGAGGTTGGTATTACGATATTCCGACGCAAAACTTCATCGGTTGGTACGGAACTGCTCTGTTCTTTTCTGTTTTGCTTGCTCGATTCGAACAACCGGTAAACCTGAAAGTACTGGAACACAATAACCAGTATCTTTTCTTAATGCTTCATGCCCTGTTTGGTCTAACAGCCGGAATGGCAGGATTATACGGTGTCACATGCATCAGTCTTAGTGCTGGTATCCTCTACTGGTATACGCGAGGAGGCGATCGATTTGCAAAAAGCAAACAAAAACAAATTAGCTGAACATGCTTTTCATCTGTATGTTAAAGAACGTTTAATCCGTAAACAATTCCATCGGATTCTATACAGGGCAGATGACTTGCCGACACCCGGATTAATGCTCGCCACGCATGGTTCTTGGTGGGACGGAATGATTCTGTTTCATCTTGATCAGACAGTATTGCATCATGACCCTTACGTCATGATTGATGAGCAGGGATTGGCACGTTTTCCTTTCTTTACCCGACTCGGCGGTTTTTCGATTGATCGCGGTTCTTTTGCGGAAATTAAGCAAAGCTTACAATATGCAAAAGATCAGCTGTTAAACGGCAGCAGTGTCTGGATGTTTCCTCAAGGCGAGGAGCGTCACCAAGAAGAGCGACCGTTACAGCTCAGCAGCGGGGCGATTCACCTTGCCAAAATCGCTCGTTCGATTTCGCTGTTTTCGTTTTATTATTCGTTTGCCCACGAACAGCAACCTGACGTTTATATTCGAACTAGAACGATTCAGTTACCCGATGCGCGCAGTTCGGTGCAACTTCGTTATCTGACCGAGGAAATGACCCGCCTGTATGACGATGTCCGAATAGATGCCATCGAGGAACGAACTGATGCCTATCGTTTACTGACTGCACGAAAGGAGCCGCTCCCAGCTAAAACAGAACAGTGGTTACAGGCCATCCGGACATGATGATTTTTCTGTTTTGTATTATCGCGCTAATTTGTCTTTACACTTTCATTAATTTATCCTTTTTACCGCGATTGGCGGACCCCGTCCCTCTGCCTAGTCTTGCTGTCTGTATTCCACTTCGAAACGAAGAACGGAATGTCAGCAAATTGATCTACTCGTTAAAACAAGCCATCACTCCAAACACGCACGTCTACCTATACGAGGACCGTTCAACCGATCAGACACGTCCTTTATTAATTCAACTCGTTGGTCAGGATAGTCGGTTTACCATCATTGATGGTCTCGAACTGCCATCTGGGTGGGCCGGCAAGGTCCATGCGTGTCATCAATTGTCACGAGTCGCTCAGGAAGATTATCTGTTGTTTTTAGATGCCGATATTACGCTCGAAGTGGACACCATTCCCCGTCTCTATGCGACATTGTTACAAGAGCGGGCAGTTTTCTTATCCGGCTTCCCTTCGTTTCCCGTCCCAACATTTTTAGGGAAATGCCTGATTCCCATGCAGCATGTCTTGATCGCTCAACATCTGCCGATTGCTTTTCGGAAAGTCCGCCATCCTGCATTTGCTGCTGCGAACGGTATGGTGGTGTTAGTGGAACGTCACGCTTACGAACAGGTTGGTGGACATCAAGCTATTCAACTGGCACTGGTCGATGATTTGGAGTTATGCCGCGCCTTCAAGAAAAAGGGCTTTACGACGACACTCGTTCACGTGGCCCCCTATGTCAGTTGTGATATGTATGCCACCAATCAGGACGTTTGGCAAGGGTTTTTGAAAAATGTCTTCCGCGGTATGAACGACTCTTATTTGGTAGGCAGTTATTTCTTATTGTTTTATCTTATTCAGGCGGCAGTTCTCCCATTATTGATTTGGTCTCCTTCCGTTTGGACGGCTGGTGCCTTTGTTTTGATGATGCTCGCCCGCTACCAGATCGATCGTAATGCCCAAATTGTCCACGCTTGGTTTTGGCATCCTGTCTCGGCGGTTCTTTACGTTGTACTGCTTGCGACGGCAATGATTCGAAGACTAAAGAAAAGGGAAATCACTTGGAAGGGTCGGACATATTCTTAAGGAGGCTTTACGGTTATGAAACATATCGCAGTCATTGGAGCCGGACTTGGTGGTCTGAGTGCCGCTATCTCACTTGCTTCAAAAGGGTTCAACGTTACAGTCATTGAACGCAATGATCATATTGGCGGAAAGATGATGTCGATTCAATCAGAGGGACACCGTTTTGATTTTGGTCCAAACACGATTACAATGCCTGAGATCTTTCAATCGGTCATTTTAGAGTCGGGAGCAGATCCAGACGACTATTTTACATTTGAAAAATTGGCACGCCATACCGTCAATCATTTTTCAGATGGGCGGTCTTTGACTTTTGCAAGCGGTCGGGAAGCCATGCGTACTGAAGTGGATCGGTTTACGAACGGAAAACTTTCTAAAAATGACATTACCGGTTATCAAGAAGAAGTCGCACAACTGTACCGTATTGCCAAACAGCAATTTTTCATCAATATCGACTCTTATTTTAATTTTTCGTTATTGCGTGATATGGCAAAAGTTCATCCGTTAAAGACCTTACACGGATTGCACAAGAAATACTTTAAGGATCCGCAGTTGATTCAAGCATTCGATCGTTATGCCACTTATATTGGCAGCAGTCCGTTTCAAGCACCAGCTACTTTTGGTCTGATTGCCCATCTCGAGCTGAACGATGGTGTCTACTTCACCCGCGGAGGAAATACGGCCATTGCCGAAGGATTTGCCCGTCGTGCGCGTGAACTCGGTGTCGTCTTCCGCCTCGGAGAAGAAGTGACACAAATTGAAGTAACCAATCAGTTGGCGACTGAAATTGAATTAAATCATGTTGATTATCTGGCTGTTGATTTTATCGTCTTAAACGGGGATCTCTTGACGCAATACCCACGGCTAATTTCCGAAACCGTCCGACCGGATTTCAAAAATCCGACGCCTTCTCAAATGGAGCCTTCGATTTCGGCTTATGTCCGCTGTATCGGACTGTCACGTCGAATTGAAGGTTTGGCACATCATAATGTATTTTTCTCGTCAGATTACAAAGCTGAGTTTCAAGCACTGTTTCAGGAAAATCGTTATGCCGAGGAGCCGACTATTTATATTTCCAATTCGTCCGTCACGGCACCCGAGATGGGGGTAGCCGGAGATAATCTGTTTCTGCTCGTGAATGCTCCTGCTACACATAAGGGAACGGTCATTGATTTTGATACGTATGACAAAATCATTAATCAACGTCTGCAACAGTTCGGTATCGATGTTACGACCGACGTCTTATTTGAACAACGCATCACACCGCAAGACATTGAACAGAAATTTTCAGCCTATCACGGATCGCTTTATGGACTTTCTTCAAACGGTACACGCGGTGCTTTCATGCGTCCAAGCAACCGTTCAAAAAATGTTCACAATTTATTTTTTGCCGGTGGATCAACGCATCCCGGTGGTGGTAGTCCAATGGTAACGCTTTCAGGAAAACTAGCGAGCGAACGGATTGTGTCCGCCGTCGCCGCTACCCTGTGAACGTTATGTGAATTGCGTATCAATCACTTGTACGGACAACTAAGATTTGATACGATTACTTCGAGTTCAAGAGGTAGTGATTGACCCCACATCCTCAATCAAGCGCATGGTGACTTCCCCGAGTCAAAAGCGTTTAGGAACTTAACCCGTCTGTTGTGTCTTAATTGTTTGATCAAGACCCACTTGTTCAACAGATACACCAACGTAAACGACTCGGCATGACTTACGACGTTCCCCCTTAGATCGTCTCATCCTGTTTCGTTTACAGGCAGCTCAATCATCATCAGATCCATCCCCGTGGATCGTCGACCTGCCTTATTTGGTATTTGGTATCAAATTAGGTACACACAGAACTTAGTTTAGACTCCCCGGTCTAAACGTCATAAAAAAAAGACCTTGGTCCCCGCCGAGGTCTTTTTTTTATGACATTTTTTTCGTTTTAGATGGTAGCCAGTAACTTCATCTTTTGCCACCGGCTGACGTAAGCGCGTTTCGTAAAGACATCGTACTGATTATCACGTGCTGCATCCAAGATGCCACGATATAGTAACGCGGCAACTTTCAGCGCCCGACGGCTTTCTTTCGGATAACGGTCAAACGAAGGCGTTGCTGCATCGTAGAGGTATTCGGCTCTTAATGCCAAAGCCTCCCACAACCCTTCAAAATTGCCGGACGGTCTTCCTGCAAGCAACGATTCGGTCGTGACACCATATTGATCCATCCAGTCTTTCGGCAAATAGACACGTCCACGTTTCGCATCTTCCCCAACATCACGCAGAATGTTCGTCAGTTGCATGGCAATGCCGAGTTGAACCGCGGATTCACGTAAATCGGGTTGGTTTGGGGCAAGGATTGGCAGTAACATCAAACCGACCGTACTCGCTACATAATAGCTGTACTTTTCCGTTTCCTCTAGAGACTGATAACGATTTTTCTCAATGTCCCACCGCATACCTTCTGCCAGCTCTAAGAAAGGTGTCTCATCCATTTCATATCTAGAAAAGACGTCTGAGAGGGCAATCCATAATGGTTTTTCGATGGACTGACCGGATCGGAACAAACGAAACTCTTCTAAAAATTCCGCTAAACTTTCTTTTGGCGTGGCGGATTCATCTACCGTATCGTCGAGGAACCGACAAAATGTGTAAATGGCATACACCGCCATCCGGTCTTGCTTCGGCAATAAGGAAAAGGCCTTATAAAACGTTTTAGATCCGCTTTGAATCGTCTGTTCACATACTACGTACGCGTTCGTCACTGTATCCACTTTTCCACCTCATCTCTTGTTCCATTCGATTGACAAGTAATGTCGCTCCCATCATGACGATCGGAACGCCTCCACATGGATGGACAGATGCGCCGACTGCATATAATCGTTCAATATCAGCGTATGGTTTTGCTTGTGTCTTCAAGGCAGCAGATTGGCGAATCGTCGGTGCGATTCCAAAACTTCCGCCCTCATACAATCCAAATTCTTTTGCATCTTGAGGTGTTCGAACCTGCATTTCCATGACCTGCTGTTCGAACCCGGGCACATGCTGCTCGATTTTGGCCAAAATCCGGTCGATGAATCCATGCGCCTCGTACCGGTCCCGGTCAAAACCGCGTGGTGATGGAACTAGGGCGTAAACGACACTATCATCCGCTTCCGTTAATGTATCATCCACCTTGCTCGGATTAAACAGATACACCGCCGGATGCTCCGGTAACTCATCTTTTTTAAAGATGGATGTCATCAAAGGTTGAAGATCACTTGGCATTAGGAAACGATGCACTGGTAGATCCACTTTTCCCTTTATCTTAAAGTACAATAACAGTGTACCGCCGGATGGGACATATTGTTTAGGTTGCTTGCCTTCCACCAAATATTCCATCAGCGGGAACTCACCATTCAACACAACGCTGTCATACAGATGTTCCTGTCCGTTGACAAGCACTCCTTTAGCTTGGCCTTCTCTAATCATTACACGTTCGACCGGTTGGTTAAACTCGAACCGCACACCCCGTCGAACAAGTTCCTCGTACATCCGCTCCGCCAAGGAGAAGTAACCGCCTTTGACGTACCAGACACCTTCTTCCTGTTCCCGGTAAGGAATCAAGCCATAAATTGAAGGAGTCGTATACGGATTTCCGCCGATGTAAAACGTCGGAAAACTGTAAGCCATCCGTAAATACTTACTTTTGAAATAACGCTTCAAATGATCGTGCGCCGTCTCAAGTGCATGCATTTTCACAAGTGGCGCTAACATACTCGGTTGCAACAATTCCGTTTTGCGGAAATAACTCCGCTCTAAAAATTTCGATACGCTGACGTCATAATCCTTTGCTTTTTGATTCATAAATTCTTGAAAACCGCGACCTTCACCAAACTGGCGCTCAATCGCTACCGCTTGAGCGACGACATCGGCTTGTTTCGTGACGACTGTCCCGTCGTCGAAATGAAGGTCATACAACGGATCAATCCGCTCCAGTTCAACCCCGTCGAGACCCGCTTCTTTTAATTGTTCCTGTAGTTTCCCTGGCATTAACACAATCGTCGGACCTTGATCAATCCGGCCACCGGACTGAAAATCAACGGATGTCAGTCTGCCGCCAGCTCGTGCTTCCTTCTCAAAAATCGTGATTTCAACTTCCGGATAACGTTTTGTTAATAATAACGCGGCATGTAACGTACCGACGCCTGCTCCAACGAATCCGATCTTCATTTCAAAGCACCTACTTCACTTGTCAATAAGTCGGCTGTAATCCGGGCCGATTCAAAAATCGTCGGCAGTCCGCTTCCGGGATGCGTTCCCCCGCCTACTAAATAAACATGATCTAATTCTTCAAAACGGTTATGTGGTCTGAAATACATCATCTGTGTCAATTGATGGCCCAGGTTAAAGGTTGCCCCTTGGTGTACACCCATCGCTTCCCAGTCATCCGGTGTGAACATTTCTTCCACTTCGATCGCAGCTTCGACACCTTTATAAGGTGAGCGGTGTTCGAGAGCATCCAACACACGGCGACGTAATTTGGGTCCTTCAATCGCCCAATCAAGTTCCGAGTAATTATTTGGGACCGGTACCAGCACATACAAGGCTGATTTGCCTTCCGGTGCAAGTGTCGCATCAATTACAGATGGATTTTGAACGTAGAATGAAAAGTCATCGGATAATTCGAGCGTCTGTGTCATCTCACGCACGTTTTTCTCGTAATCATCAGCAAAATAAATCGTATGATGCGGTGCATCAAACGTTTTATCGACGCCTAAGTACAGCATGAATGTTGAACAAGAGAACTTTTTCCGGTCAATTTTTGGTCGTGACCATTTTTTTAAGACACCTTCCGGAACAAGATGATTCATCGCATGAGCAAAGTCGGCACCGACGACGACATCGTCATACATTACGTGTTCTCCCGACTCCAAGATAACTCCTGTCGCGGACTTTCCGTCTAAAATCAGTTGACTGATGCCGGTATTAAGCTGAACTGTTCCACCCAATTCTTCAATTGCCCGCTTCATCGCTTCTGGAATCTGATTCATTCCTCCGATTGGATGATGAACACCGTACGCATGCTCCATATACGATAAAATCGAGAAACCACCCGGGCATTCCCACGCCGACATACCTAAATATTTCGCTTGGAAGGTGAATGCATATTTTAACTCTTCACTCGTAAAATAATCTGACAAAACATCATACAAGGAACGACCCAACGACAGTCGTGGAAGAGCTGTGATGACACGGGGTGACAGGTAATCCGTCAACTTATCGTGTTTCGTCTGTAAAATCGGCATGAGTTTAGCCAGCTTCAAGGCTTGTTCCGCCATGAAACGATCGTACCCTTCTCCATTTCCCGGAAAATGTTCTTCAATCGTCTGTTTCATCCGATCGCGGTCTGTCGTCATCGTAAAGTGTTTTTTTCCACCGTTGAAATACAACGTATACATCGGATCAAGCGCCTTTAAATCCAAATAATCATGCATATTCAAGCCGATGCTCGTAAAAAGATTCTCTAAGATATGCGGCATATTCAAAAACGTAGGACCTCGATCAAATTGATAGTCTCCCACTTGAACGCGTGACGTTCGTCCCCCAACAATGGATTGTTTTTCATAAACGGTCACGTCTACTCCTCTGCCCGCAAGCAACATCGCACAAGCGAGCCCTCCAGGTCCTGCTCCAATAACGGCTACACGCTGCTTCACACGAATCTCTCCTTTTTATCTCTACTCGTTTTAACTATTATACTAATCACATACTAATCCCCACAAATTTGAACTGCCCTAAAACTGTAAAAACGCCAAGCTTCCTTTAGGAAGTGGCGTTAGCTGTCACAATATACCAAGCTCCTTCTTTTAAAAATGGCGAAATCGAGACATTTTCAAAACCAGCAGCGTGCAGTTGTTCCGTTAATTCCTCTTTACCTGGTAACGGATATAAATTTTCATGTAAGGTCATGAAGGCATTAAATGCAGCCGAGAACGGTGCACCGTATTCACTGTCCCGTAATGGTGTGACAAGGATGACCGTTCCGTCATCCTTGACAAAACGCCGGACTCCTTCCAACAGACGAAGGCGTTCTTCTTTCGGGAAGTAGTATAAAATATTATTCATCATGACACCGTCATATGTTTCTTTGACGTCAAATGTTTTAATATCTCCAACCGCAAAGTCGATTTCTCCGGTTGTATCCCGGCGTTTCGCTTCTGCGATGACAGACTCTTCGATGTCAATGCCAGCCAAACGAAGTTCCGGCAAGGCTTCATGAATCTTACGTAAGTAACCGCCGTAGGCACAGCCGATATCGAGTAAGGAAGTTACGTTTCGACTGCGAATGATATGCCGGACTGCAGGAAAGGCAACGGTCTCTACCAAAGCAGAGGTTTCCGCAACGATGTCCCCATGCTCTTCCCCATCAAATGTTTTTTGCTGCCCCTCTTCCAAGAACTTCGGATAAGAAAACAGCGCAGGTAAATGGAGTTCCATTAATTCTGACAACATAAAGCCAATACTCCGGTCATCCGATTTCGACAACTCAGGTAAAACATGACGTGTCGCCGTATAACGCAGATCTTTCTTTTTCAAGTGACCAACAGCCAATCCGACTTCAAACCAGCGTGATAAGGCTTCTGTCGTCAACGGCTGTTTCAAGCGGATTTGCGCTTCCGCTTGCGTGGCCCCTGCTCCAAGTATGTCAAACAAACCGTATTTATAGCCGATGTACCCATGCCATAACGGTAAAATTGGTTCTGCTCGTTTCATCCACTTTCTTGCCCGGAAAACTTTTGTCCATTCTTTCAATTGTGCCACAAGCGTTCCCCTCTCGATTGCGTAATATATCCCTTTTCCCAAATAACAACAGATTGTAACCACAAAAAAATACACGTTTCATCACAAACGGATGAAACGTGTATTTCAGTTAATCAAATGCCTCTTTTCTCTTCACTCCTAAACTTAAAGTCGCTTAGAAGAATTGCATTCCGTATGGTAATGAGTAACCGAGGAAAATCGTGACTATAGCGAGCACCGCAAAACCAAGCAGGAATCCGGAATACGATTTCCCTTTTTTCAGACGAACCAGTGTCAGTTCACCAAAAATCAAGACGAGAAGACCGGCAGTGATTTTTGCATGGTATAAACCGTCTGGATTTTCAGACAGTCCCATGATTGTGATGTATAGATAAAGACCAGTGGCAAACGTTAAAAGTAACAACAAACGAAACGCCATATGGACGCCTTTTGCAGCACTTTTTCCGTTTTTATACATGGAAAATGCAACAAAAAATGTGACCAATAATAAAACCCATAATAAGACGTGTGTGTGTACAAATGCAGTAATTGGCATTTTAGTTCCTCCTTTGTTTAATCGTTCCTTACTTATCGTAGCTGATTTTTCACACAAGACATAGTATTATTTTCCTGACATATCAACCGTATCAGAAACAACCATGTATTCTGTAACTGTTTGCGGCAGTGATACCGTAAACGTACTCCCTTGTTTTTCGATGGACTCAACAGTAATTTCACCATTATGTCCGTGAACGATTTCTTTACAAATCGCAAGACCGAGACCTGTCCCGCCAATTTTTCGGCTGTCAGAATTATCAACACGGTAAAACTTATCAAACAATTTGGCTAACGCTGTTTTCGGTATTCCAATCCCTTCGTCACGGATCATAACATGAACATAATGCTGA
The DNA here is from genome assembly GCA_902363455.1 of Caryophanales bacterium. GTDB lineage: Bacteria > Bacillota > Bacilli > Exiguobacteriales > Exiguobacteriaceae > Exiguobacterium_A. The sequence goes on from CABJAC010000003.1 coordinate 236,419, forward strand.
TCCGCCTGCAAGACCACTTCGATGTTTCCTCCAAGTGGAGAATACTTCACTGCATTGTTCAATAAATTATTCATCAATTGTTTCATTTTTTCTTCGTCTGCTTCAATCAGTGGACATGTCTCAATCTGTGAATGGAACGTAATGAGATGCTTCGCTGTTGATGCTGCATAAAATTGTGTCGTCTCTTCAAGAAGCGGACGCAAATCAAGCAATTTTTTTTGATAAGACTGTGTTCTTGCTTCCATTCGCTGGACATCCAAAAAGTCATTGACGAGATTCGTCAACCGCTCTGTTTCGGAGTGAATGGTTTGTAAGTATTTATCCTGTTTCGATAAATCAATATTACGATTCAACATCAGTTCCGTAAATCCGTAAATAGATGACAGCGGCGTCCGCAGCTCATGTGACACTGTTGAGACCAATTCTGACTTAAGGCGATCCATCTCCGTTTCTTTCGTCACATCACGCAAGACCAGCATCGTCCCTTTACGAATTCCTTCGACTTCAATCGTCTCTACATAAAACTGGATGAATACGACTTGTCCATGAATCGAAAACTGGAGACTGTCTTTTGGAACTTCGCCACGTAGAATTCCTTCCATATATCGTGAAAATACTTCGGGTTCGTCGACAACAGCATGAATGAGATCCAGACATCCTTGAAGCGTTTCCGTTTTCTTCGTTCCATGCTGCAACTCCGGAAACAAATCATACAACGGACGATTGACGAACACTTCGTCTTTTCCAGGTTCAATATAGATAACGGCTTCCCGAATCGAATCCAAAATCCGCTCCGTTTTCGTTTTTTCACGGTTCATTTCATCAAATAACCGCATCCGAAGCAAGGAAAGCGACAGTTGACGCGAAAATGACATGATATCGCGCATCTGTTCATTCGTAAACTGATCCCGGTAACGGACCAAATAGATAAATGCAATGGCTTCTCCCGATGCCGGATCAAGAATCGGCACTGCCGTCTCATACATATAGTACGGATAAGGCAATGGATGATCACTTGCGACTTGTTTTGAAGAGTGAACAGCTTTTTTCAAGGACTCCGCCCGTTTTAGTAATGAAAAATCGCTTCCTAGCAACTGTTCGGACAACTCTTCTGTCATCCCGTGCGTCACAATAGAATAAGCGGCACTGTCATCCACAAAAACAAGTGCCCCGATTTCAGAATCCGTGATGGTAATCAGTTTTTCAATGATTTCCGGATAAGCTGTCAAGGCTTCTCGAGCCGCTAACGTCTCTGTCAGATCATTGCGATACTGAAGATGCTGTTCATTTCGCATCGTCAGTTCGAGTGCTTCTTCCAACTCCTGTTGTTGGGCCTGCAGTTCTTCCTGTTGCGCTTGTAATTCCTCTTGCTGGGCCTGTAATTCTTCATTTTTTGCCAACAAATGTTGTTTGTTATCTGAAATCGCGCTGGCCATTTGGTTAAAGGATAATGCCAAAATACCAATCTCATCTTTTCTGTCCGGCACGTCAACATGTGAAATGTCTTCTCCGCTTGCGAGACGTTGGCTGTTTTTTACAAGCGACAGCAACTCTATCGTAATTTTTCGAATAAACGGATAGATAAAGAAAATCAACACCCCGATCAATACGATGATGTTTGACAGCCAAATGAATTGAGTCGTCTGAATTTCTCTTGCCAACTGACGGCTGGTCTTTTCCGACCAGTCTTCCAGAAAGTCACGGTATCCGCCGAGTGCAAGTTCGCTTTTATTGATTTCTGATAACACATCGATATTTCCTGACGCATCCAGCTTGATTTGACCGTTTGCGAGTAATTCTTTTCCGAGCGGGAGTGATGTCAGCGTTTTACCTTTCAAAAAAGACTCTTCCACTGCGCCCGACTCTTTTGCCTCAACGTAAGACTGAATCAACGGCAAAATCGCTTTGAAATAATAACCATATAATTCGCGGGAAGAACGGGCGTAATCTTTTCCTTGATCGTAAATCGCATTTTTTTCGAACCAACGTGTTTGTTCATCAATCGTTGCCCGCTGATCGATCATTTTTTGATACATGTTCTGATCCCCGATGAGTGCATATCCCCGCATATTGAATTGCAGATCCTGCCATTCTTCCCAAAGCGCACCTGCACGTGCGCTTCGTTCCCGAATATCTTCAAGTTTTAACCGCGTTTCCTGCAACTTTGTATCGGTATAGTTGTAGACAATCAGTGAAGAAATCATCAGTGTCGTTAATACGATATAAAAAGAAGCCATCAACTGGCGTCCAATTTTTCGATTAATCCACTGGATGATCACTCAGAATCCCTCCTACGACATCAATTAATTCTAGTGGACTAAATGGTTTAGAGAAGAAATAATTGGCACCGATTTCTTCTGCTCGTTCTCGGTCAGACTGTTGGCTTTTAGCCGTCAACATCATGATTTTTAAATTTTGTTTGTCCGGATGACGTCGCACCTTTTCAATCACCTCAATGCCTGTCATCCCTGGCATCATATAATCAAGTAAAACGAGATCATATGATTGACTCATGATTTTTTGATAAGCTTCGTCACCATCTGTCGCTTCATCAATCGTGTACCCTTCGTCTTCCAATGTATCGAGAACCAACATGCGTAACACATCTTCGTCTTCCGCCAATAAAATACGTGCCATCTATAAAACCTCCTAATGGTATTCAGCTGTTTTGTGTGCATACCTTCTTATTTTACACAGTTCCGTCACATTTAGAAATGAAAAACGCCTAACAAACTCAGTCTGTCCTTTCAGATGTGACAGAATTGATTTGTTAGACGTCTTTGGGTTAATAAATTTCAATCACTTCATGAAGAGCAAAAGCATAAATCAATTTTTTACTGATCTTAATTTTTAAAATAGCTTCCAACGCTTCTTGGTACAAATTCAGTTGTGTCGCATAACGTTCACGCAGAAGATCTGCTTGCGCTTGTCCGGCAGATGCTTCAAATACTTGATCGGATTTATAATCCAATAAAATATATGTCTCTTCATCGCGAATCAAACAGTCCACGATCCCCTGCATGACAGCTTGATCGTCCGGACCATGCCAATCCGTCCGGAATCGCGATGCATCAATTTTGTACGTGAAAGGCAACTCCCGGTATACATCCCCCGTTTTTAATCGTTTCTCCAGTAACTGTCCAATCTCGGAAGAGAAAAACATCGTTAATTCCGGTAATGCGTCCTGCATCGTCCGGGCTTCCACAGCGGATATCCGTTCCGCTTGTTCCCATTCAAGAATTTGATCGTCCACTGAACGTCCCGGTTCATACAATTGCATTGCCAAGTGAAGAACCGTTCCGCGTTCTGCTCCGGTTAATGTCGGTCCTAAAAATTGAGGTGTCCGGAAATATGTTGCTTGCCGGTGGGTCGATTCAAATGCCGCCCGCTCCAGTTGTTCCGTCCGCTTCAGTTCCGTTACGGTCTGTTTTGCTGCTGTATCTGTCGCCATCTGACGTGGATACTGATACGTAAAGGCTGCTTGAATTTTCTCTTTTAACGAATCGTCACCTTCAAAATTAATTTTTTCGAGGACACGGACATGTTCGAGCTGATCAATCATCTTCGTCAGTTCTTGATAAGGTGCGATGTCTTCAAGCGACATGACACGCAGAGACCAGTCATGCTGCTCACCGGACAAGTGATGACGAAGAACGGCAGGAGACACCCAGTCGGCATACGTTTTAGCATTTCTTCGGTCCATTTCAGGTAAAAGTAATTCATCAAGCGGTTGATCCCGCCATTTGGCCAGTTGATCTTCCAACTCTTTAATGACCCCCACCAGAATCAATTTTTCTTTTGCACGTGTCATCGCTACATAGAGGACACGCATTTCTTCCGCTTTCATCTCACGGTCCATTTCTCGTCGAATGACTTCTTTTAGGAGTGTGCCGGAACGCAGACGCTTGACCGGATCAATTGCATCCAAGGCAATACCGTATGTTTTATGCAATTGGATAGCTTGAATTTGATCCTGCTTATTAAATTGTTTCCCCAATTGACTGACAATCGTCACCGGAAACTCGAGTCCCTTTGACTGATGGATCGTCATGATTCGAACAACATCTTCATCCTCACCAAGCGATCGGGCTTCTGAAAAGTCTTCTCCCCGCTCGACCAAACGCTGAATCAAACGTAAGAATCGGTATAACCCCCGATATCCGGAAGTCTCATATTGGTGAGCTCGTTCGTAAAGCGCATTTAAGTTCGCCTGACGACTTCGTCCACCATTTAAACAACCGACATATTCAAAGTATCCCGTCTGGTCAAATAAAGAGCGAATGAGACTCGAAAGCGATTTACCGCGAGCTTCTGTCCGCCAAGCTTGCAATTTTTGCAAGGCTTCATCGATTCGCATTCCAAGCGGTGTCTGTTCTTTTGCTACTACTACCGCTGCTTCATAAAAAGAAGTGTCCTTCGACTTCGCACGAATACGTCCTAAATCCTGATCGGTCAGTCCAAAAATCGGTGATCGCAAAACACTTGCAAATGGAATATCTTGCAACGGATTATCAATCGTCTTGAGCAACGACATCATAATCTGAATTTCAGTTGCTTGGAAGTAACCGCCTGTCGTGTCTGCGTAAACCGGTAGTTCATATTGTTCAAAGACATCAACGAGTGCCTGTACTCGTTTTCCTCTTGACCGGACAAGTACAACAATGTCACGGTATTCACATTTCCGAAATCGATTTTGCTTGGCATCGAAGACCAAATACGGATGGTCATCGTTCACCATTTCAAGAATGCGTGTCGCAATGACTTGTGCCTCCAGCTCTTCTTTATTGGTCTCTGTTTGATTTACTAACAGCAATTCCGGTGCTACTTGGTCTGATTCGACATATCCGAGATTACCCAGTCGCAAATATGCGGCTTCATCATAATCGATTTCACCGACTGCTTCATCCATGACTTGACGGAAGATATGATTCGTCCCGTCCAGCACCTCCAACCGACTCCGGAAATTTTTTGTCAAATCAATGCGTGTTCCGATTTCCGTTTGCTGGAACCGTTTAAATTTATCAAGAAACAACCCCGGTTCCGCATGACGAAACTTATAAATCGATTGTTTGACATCACCGACCATAAATAAATTCCCCGTCGCTTCATCCGATTTCGAAACGAGTTGTAAAATTCGCTCCTGTACTTCGTTCGTATCCTGATATTCATCCACTAATACTTCGATGAAACGTTCTTGAAGGAGACGAGCAACGTCTGTCGCCTCCCCGTCTTCTTCCAGCACGGCCAAGGCAAAATGTTCAAGGTCAGAGAAGTCAACGATTCCCCGTTGCTGTTTGGCTTCCAAATATGCTTTTGAAAAACTTCGGACGAGCGCGACAATCATTTGGACATGTCCCAGTTGAGAACGCAAATCCTCAAGGTAATCGACACCATCTTTTTCAATAAATACATCACGCATCTTTTTTAACTCGCTGACTAGACGGGTCCGCTCTGTCTGAAAAATTTTCATTTCTTCGTCTCCACGGATCCCTTTCCATCGTCCGAATTCAACAGCTTGAAAAGCCAAAGCAACCGTCGTCCAGCGATCCTTTTTCGGATCGATCGATTGAATAGGCGTGATTTCTTGTGACAACATATCTGCCATTTCTTCATATCCAGATTGTCGGAGACGATAGGCCAACTCTAAATACCGGTGAATGACAGGACGAACACGTTGCCATTCCAGTTCGAATAACCGTGTCAGCAGATCTGACTCATCTGGATCAATCGGTGGATCATACTGACTGATCAAATCCTCGTAAAAGGCTTCTGGCTTCGGCAAAGAACGGGAAAACCGGTAAAGATTCGAAATCAAATTCAACATCGCTTGATCGTCTCGATCCGATGTATAACTGTCAATCAGTTCATAAAATGCCGGATCTGCTTCGGCATAAAACTGCTCAAACACTTCCTCTAACACATCATCCTGCAACAGTAACAGTTCTGCCTCTTCCGCAATCCGGAATGCCGGATCAAGACCAATCCGGTAATAGTTTTCACGTAAAATGGACAGACAAAATGAATGGATGGTTGTGATTTGGGCACGATTCATCATCTGCCGTTGCTTTTTCAGATAGATGTCGTCCGGCGTCTGCTTGATTTTTTCCTCGATGGCTTCAATGACACGTGTCTTCATCTCTTTTGCTGCCGCGTTCGTGAACGTGGCAACGAGAATCCGGTCTGCTGTCAGTGGATCTTCTTGATTGATGACACGCTGTGTCAATCGTTCGACCAAAACAGCTGTTTTACCTGACCCGGCGGCGGCAGACACTAAAATGTGCCCGCCTCTCGCCTCGATGGCCTGTTGTTGTTCCCCTGTCCATGTCACACTCATTCTGTCTCCTCCTTCAATCGTTCTAATACTTCTTTTTCCGACAAGGAATCGAGTTTTCGATAGTCATTTCCAAGCGACTGATCAAATTGACAGACAGAACGGTACTCACAAAACGTGCACGGTGTTCGTTCATGATAATCAAACGGATCAATGGCGATATCACCTTCATACATCGATTGACTACTCGTCTTCAATTCATCCCAGGCGTAATCCATCAAAGCGTTTAACTGTTCTTCCTTCACAACGCCTTTTGTATGGGATTTATGAAGACCCGTCTTCGTAAACGTTACTTTGACGAGTGGTGATTTTTTTCGTTCATCGTAGGCAATCTGATCCATTGCCCGTAACACCTCATCATTTTCTACGATTACTCCTTGCATTTGATACGATTCAAGGAGAAGACGATTCCGTTCGATGTCGTCCGCAGATAAATCGCCCCGTAACATTGGATTTTTCACATGGAAATACAAAGCTCCGGCCGGTTTCGCCTGCTGATTGAACAGGACTTCTGATTGTTCAACGACAGTTTTTAAATACAGCAACATTTGAATGGCTAATCCGTAGTAGATTTCAGCGAAATCCAGTTCCTTCGCACTCGATTTATAATCGACGATCCGGACGTATAACTGGTCGCCGATCGTTGCCTGATCGACCCGATCGATTCGCCCCGTGAATTCAATTTCAGTCCCGTCCGGTAACGTAAACCGAAGTGGCGGGAACATCGCATTACCAAAACTGATTTCAAACAAGTCCGGTTCAAAATCAGACCGTTCTGCTTGTTTGACGAGCATTTTTGCAGTTTGCTCAACTACATCGGTCAATTTTTTCTTGATATATCCAAAACGATTCGAACTCATCAAAATGGCATTTTGAATCTCCGGTGTCACTTTTTCGACCGCCTGTTTCGCAAGATCACTGCAGTACTGATCATCCAGATCCCGCCATCGTTTCCCCGAATCCTTGATGTTCACCGATACATCATTCAGTGCCCCATGGAAGAGATTTCCGATATCAGGCGCCTCGAATTTATAGAGTTTTCGTTCCTTTAATCGTAAACCATACCGTGCGAAATGTTTATAAGAGCAGGCATTGTACGTTTCAAACCGTGAAACACTGGCTTTGATCGTATCCCCGTACAATGTGCGTGCCAAATCATCAGTCAATGCTTCTGCCTGATTTTGATAAAACAATGCATGTGAAAATAATGCCATCCGTTCCCGCCCACGACCGTTCTCAAGCAAGAGGTTATAGACGTCGAACCAAGATTGTTGAATCGGATAACGACGCTGTAAGCGTCTCAGTTCGATTGCTGTCGCGGCGGCGGCACGTTCCGGACTCGTCACGAACTGCAACTGATCATTTGGTGCATGATCACCCGCTTCGGCAAAAGAAGTTTTAACAGGACGATCTTGCAACAGTTGACGTTTGATTTGTTTGACGACCGATGCCGGCTGAAGCGCTTTGCCGTCCTCATCCACAAGTGCATAACTAATGTGAAGGGCATCACTTGGAGCGGTCACTCCTTGATACAGATAATACAGTTCATCATCAAACACATCTAATGACGCTTTACCGACGGGAATTCCTTGATCATGTAAAAAATCATGATCGCCTTCTGATAATAATTTGGACTGATCCTCGACAAGCGGAATCAGACCGTCGTTCGCACCAAGCAGGAAAACGACTTTTACTTGCTGCAGACGTCCCCGGACATAGTCCGTTGCAATGACCTGATCAAGCGAAGGAGGCACAAGGGAAAAACGGAGGCTTTCCAGTCCGGTCTCAACCATTTGAATAAACAGTTCCGTCGTCAACACCGTCTCGGGTGCCGCTGCTTCCAATTGTTCAAACAGATGCAGGACCGCTTCATATACTTGATCATGTTCCCGCACCTGACTGAGCTCGTTGACCTCCAGTGCTTGTTGTTTCCAAACCGTCAAACGGTCGGTCAAGCGATGCTCCTCTAAAAAGCGGTAAAGAGACCGTGTATACTCACTCATCGTTTTTGAAGACTTGAATCGTTTCTCAAGCGGTTCAATAGCATCTAGTACAAATTGACGCCACTCGTTTAACTCACGTTCCTCCTGCAATTCTGCATCCGTCAAACTGACTTCATCCGCCAGCCGGCGTTTTAATTGCCAAGGTTTTTTCCACATGGAACCTTTAATGCCCCGCTCGAGGACAAACGTTTCTAAACGATCAAGCGCTAAACGAGAATCCGCTGCTGGAAGTGGAATTAATTCCGTTTTCAGTAGTCGGAACACAGATTCTTCACGGTAACCGGTCAATACGATATCAAGGACGGCATGTACCAATTCGACAATCGGATGATGTACCATGGACTCCCGTTGATCGAGAAAATAAGGAACATCATACAAACGAAAAGCCCGTTCCAAATGATCAGCGTACGGTTCAAGATGGCGTACAAGAAACGCAATCTCGTTAAAACGGTATCCTTGTCCACGTACTAACTCAATGGTTTTTCGAACAGCAGCTTCCGTCTCGACTTGACGATTGACCGCTGCTGAAATTGTGACACCTTCCACTTCTTCATCCGTTGCCGGGTATCCCGGTGACAACAAGGCCTGTTCAAGATGCCGTAACCCCGCCGTTTGAAATTTATAAGCATCCGTATAATGAATTTCTTCGTGGTCAATCCGCCGTTCTGTCATCTGCTCGATCAATTGCATGTAGCAGCGTTGTGATACGCCAAAATCAGACTGCTTGGCGTAGATGTCTCCAACATCAAGTGTAAAACTGAGATGCATCTCTTGTGTCAGCTCCATCAATCGAAGCAGAACCTGCTGTTCTTGTAAGGAAAATTCATAAAAACCATCAACGAATACCGTGACTTCTTGCAGACTGGCTTTCGGCAGTAAATCAATCAATGTCGTAAAATAATCGTCGGCATGAAGCGCCTTGTCCGCAATCCGTTCAGTAAAACGTTCATAAATCAGCGCCAAATCATTGATTTTAGGCGATCGCTCGGGTGAGGCACTACTGATTTTACGCAACATATCCGGCTCGACCAACGAACGTTTGAACGATGCAATCAGCTCGTCTAATCCTTTATAGAATCCCGGCATGTTTTTGGTCCGCTTAAAGATCTTTAGTTCTTCTTCTGCCTCTTCTACAACTTGACGCAGTAACAACTGTGTTCCGGTCTCATCTAAAAAAGGGATCGCTTGATTTCCATGATCCCGTAAAATATGGAATGCAAAACGTCGTAAACTCATGACTTCCATTCGTACAAGACCGGATAACCGCGGATCCGTCGCGAGACGCCGCTCCATCTCAAATGACATTTGATCCGGTACAAGTAGATACATTGATGGTCCTAACGGTTGTTTACTGAGGATCTCCACGATACGTTCGATGAATGTAGTCGTCTTACCTGTACCGGCACGACCTAAGTGCATATAATTCATACTGCTCCCGGGTTAAGTCTTTTCCCCGACAATATGCCTTTGGGAAAAACTCACCCTCACCTCCCTTGTCTATTAGCTGGAAACGGTTCGTTTATTTGCTGCTTCTATGTAATATCATCTCACAAATGCGAACGAATGTCCGCTTTTAAAAGATATATTTTTTCATTGCTCTGTCTAGTTTAAATCATTTTCAAATTCACCTGTATGCCGTTGCAAAAAGCGGGTAAAGACTGAGATAATTGTTATCTTCATCAGATCCTTTCACGAAAAGAGGAACACGAATGCTTTACGAAGAATTGGGTGGTCACGCCACCGTTGAACGGCTCGTCCAGTGCTTTTATGATCGTGTTTATGAGGACGATGTACTTCGTCCTTTGTTCCCGCCCGATCGTACCCATGTCGAACACGCTCAAATTAAGTTTTTAACCCAGCTCACAGGTGGTCCAAAACAATACGACTCCTACGATCCACGCCTGAATCTTGCAATGATCCATCGTCTATTACCGATTCAACATACGCATGCCCTACGTTGGATTGAGCTGATGACATTGACGATCAAAGAGACCGTTCCGGATCCGTATGCTCGTGATCGCCTGACTGAACGACTGCAAATCGGGGCAGCGAATGTCCTTCGAATTTGTGAAGCCCATCAAAGTGAATAAGGGATTTTTCTTTCTCATCCGTACGATTCAATGTAAAATAAGGAATGGAGGCGATAACTATGACTGAAGAACAAGATAATAAAAGCGAATTGGTGAAAAATGTGCTTGAGCAAGCGGAAGCTGCAAATGCAACGGACGAGGCAGTCGAAGAAGAAAAATCCGACGAGCAAAAACGTCTGGAACACATTCGGGCACTCGTTACGCTTGAACGTGGATCTGATTATTACCGCGTCGTATTCTACGATGATCATAAACATTTGATTTTCAAAGAGTTGGATTATGATCGGGTAGAATTTGTTGGTCGTTTTTACAACGACAGTTTTGATCCTACCAACCAACAGGAATTGGAAGAAATTTCTGAGAAGGCGCTTGCGACATCGATTCGAAAACGATTCTTATAAGATTTTTCCCAATTCTAACAGAAAAGCCGTGTTTTCCTCATGATTCATGGGGAAGGCACGGCTTTTTTATGCACCAGTCTGGCAGTTCACGCTTATTTTGGTTCCGTTGAATTTCGTTTTTTCCGTCGGATGACGTAAGCCAACACACCACCGGCAACAGCTAATCCAGTTGCCGCAAGTACAGGAAGCAGAACCTTTTTCGAAGTAATTGTTTTCTTGACTTGCTCTAAGCGGGATTCTGTCACTTCTTTTTGTGCAACTGATGCGCGACGGTTGATGGTCATGTGTTTTGCCGCATCCGTTACGACGATTCGCTTCGTCACCCAACGACGGTTCCCGGCATCATCTACAATCAGCTGACGGGCGCGTTTGACGCCCTTGACACGTTTACCCGGAGTATTTTCCGGACGAACAATCCGTGAGCTAATAAAACGACGACCACCATTTACGCCAAATCCGGGTTGTAATTTTCTTCTGTTTAACCATTCATATGATTCATTCATTGTGCAGCGGTCTTTTGACCGCTTCACCTCCCTTTAATTCTCTCTCTCATACGCTACTTTTGTATTCGTGATTTTTAATGAAGATTCCTGTTACAATGTTCCACTTATTGTACTTTATTAAACGTCATTGGCCGTTCTTCCTGAAATCTCCGTTGCATTTCATACGCTAATTCCAGTGTTTTGATCCGTTGTCGCTCAATGCTGTAAGCGGAAGCATCGGTCGAAATCCGTTGTCCTGTCTGAAATTCGACTTGAACCGTATCCCCCTTTTTTTGAACAGTTTTCATCTGCTTAAAATTAATCCAGACACATTCTGCTTTTTCCTTAGCAGTGGTCGGGAAAAAAATCGTCTGGGCTTTCCAATCAATCAAAACCGGTGTTTTTCGATTCGGTCCTAAAATATGACGGGCTGCCTCAATCCGTCCCCGCATAGAGGAACCGAAATATAAACAGGATTCTTCAATCAACTTAATGGGATGACCTTCTAACACTACTTCCGATTGTTCTTGAATAAGTAAGGTTTGCGGTTCACCGTATGGTCCATACTTAGGTACTAAAGCTAACGTTTTTTCCGTGATTTTATGTGTCATCTTGATTGCTCCTCTCTTATATTAATTTGTTTATACCAAATTTAAATTCGCTTCGTTTACTTCCGTCGATTATTTCCCGAAATAAAAAACGAGATATCTCTATCCCGTTTTTAAAGATCTTATTTTTTTTCAGACAATTCTGCCTTTATATGGCGCGGAAAATTGAATTTCACACAAACTTTATCTTTTTCATTTCCCGCTGTTTGATTCTCAATCGTCACTTCCCCTTCGTGTCTTTCAACGATCCGTTTGACGATATATAAACCGAGACCAAACTTCCCTTCTTTTCCACGTGAAAATTGATGGAACAAAGGGGATGCAGACTCAAGCGGCGGACCATCATTCCTGATTTCAACCGTTGCGGTTTCTTCTGTTCCGGAAAGATGGATTTCAATCGTCGTTTCGGCATAACGAATAGCATTGTCCAACACATTTTCAAGGGCAACACGCAATTGTTCACCGTCTCCGAGGACGATTCCCGCCTCTCCGGAAATTTTCCAGGTTAAGATTTTTGTTCCGATAAACCGTTTTTGGAGCAAATGAATCATTCGATCCAAATCTACATGATCCCATTTTGAACGATCAAGTTCAAAATAATCCAGTTTCGTTACATATAATAAGGCGGCTACTTTTTTCTCCAATCGTTCCGCCTCTTCTTCAATGACGGAGACGGAACCCGTCAAATCTCCATCCGGGTAAATACCGTCCGAAATTGACTGGGCATAACTGCGGATGACCATGATCGGTGTTTTCAAATCATGAGAGATATTTTGCAGTAAAGACTTTTGCGCTTTATCCTGTTTTTCCAAGTCCATTCGCATCGCATCAACGGATCGCGCCAAGCGTCCGATTTCGTCTCCACGATCAAGCGGAAGCGGCGTATCCCATTTTTGTGCTGCAATTTTACCGACTGCCCGTTCAATTTCAATCAAGGGATGCGTCAGTCGTCTCGCCAACCAAAACGCGATGAACAGTGTCAGAACACTCACGACGGCAACCACCCATCCAATCTTCGAAAACAACTGGGTGATCAGTTCTTGCCGATATGCATCCCAAACATAGGAAACGCGGTAATACGTCTCCCCCTTGATTTCCATCTTTAAGATGCTGTAGTAGACATCTTCCTTGTCGAGACGTGTCGTATATTTTTCCATCTCATCTTCTTGCGCAATGGCATCCCGATACATTTGATTCACCAATTGTTGTGGAGCACCGCCGTAATACAGTTTTCCGTTTTTGGATAACAACAACACATTAACAGAACGTGATTCCTGCTTCCGTCGGTCAAATTCAATCGGATTTTCTTGTAACATCTCGATGACAGAAGCATCTTCCGAAAAAAAGACTTCGCTGTTTTCAAGCGTCGCATAGACCTGCTCGTCGATGAAGTTGCCGATCGATGAACGCATGACGACTAATATGACTACCGAAAGCGTCGCAATGACAAGCAGGAACATCGCCCAGATTTGAAAACCCAGACTCCGATTTTTCATGCAGCCACCAGACGGTATCCGATCCCGTAAATCGTTTCGAGTTCAAGCTTTGATAGCTTTTTCCGTACACGCCGTACCAAGTCATCGACAACACGGTCTGACCCAAAATAATCGTCGCCCCATACACTTACTAAAATTTGTTCCCGTGACATCGGTGTTCCGATTTGTGTCGCAAACAAAATTAGTAAGTCATACTCTTTTGAGGTCAAATCAATCTCTTGACCGTTTTCTTCAATAATTCGTTTTTCCGGATAAATCGTGTAATCTCCGTACCGGATGAGACCGGTTTTGGGTGCTGCATAAGCACGAGCCAAAATTTTCTTTACACGAATGACTAGTTCGCGCGGTAAAAACGGTTTAGCGATGTAATCGTCTGATCCCATCTCAAGACCGATGATCTTATCAATATCTTCATCCCGGGCTGAGATGAAGATGACAGGTGTCGTCTCATCATGAGCTTTGATCCGTTTGATCAATTGAAAACCATCCAAGTCCGGCAACATGATATCGAGGATCCATAAATCAGGTTTATCGACGATCGCAGCTGCTGCCGCTTCTCCGGATGTAAACGATTTAACTTGCCAGCCTTCCTGTTCCAAATACTTGACCAAGACGCGGTTCAAGTTCACTTCATCGTCAACTAAATAAATCGTATGCATCATCATCACTCCTGCTTAGGTTCTTTTTTTCAGTGTAACAAAGGATTTCCGCAGAATTATGGGAGAATTTAAAAATGTATAAAAAAAACGCTCTTTTCTGAAGAAAAGAGCGGCGTACAGTCCAACTAATTATTTTACAAGGCGCAACGACGGATATGTCGCGCGTTCTGCATGTGTTTTTGTATTTGCCGATACATGACGACGTTCCGTTTTCACTACGTGTGTCAGGAACGTGGCACCGCCGCCTAGTAAAACGGTTACACCAGCCATTAAAATAATCTCCATTGTTTTCGCCACCCTTTTCTATCGCAATTGATAATCAGTATCATCCTCAAGATGACTATATCACGGCTGATAGAAAATGAGAAGCATTCTCAGATAATTAATCGGTTAAAAATTTTTGTTGTTCCACTTCATGTCGCTTACGAATAATTTCCCGCCATTGGAATTCTCCCTGTTCCAATCCGTTAATTAAGATCTCAGCCGTCCCGACATTCGTCGCAAGAGGCAAATCGTAGACGTCACACAGTCGGATTAGGGCGGATACATCCGGTTCGTGGGGCTGAGCGGTCAGCGGATCGCGCAAAAAAATCACGATGTCAATTTCCCCTCGTGCGACCATCGCACCGATTTCCTGATCTCCCCCAAGCGGTCCTGACTTACAACGGTGAACCGTCAACGCCGTCGCCTCCATGATTCGTTGTCCTGTCGTCCCTGTGGCGTACAATCTATTTTTACTGAAGTACGTTTCATATGCTCGCGTAAACATCATCATCTCGTCCTTTTTTTCATCATGTGCAATTAAAGCAATATTCATGTTACTCCCTCCTCCCTATGTATATGCACACAAAAAGAACTTCAGAAACCTGAAGTTCTTGGTTCTCTATGTGAATCATGAATTGGTCGGTTGTTTTTTCAAAACCGTCCGTAAAATTTTACCGGTCGTATTCCGCGGCAATTGATCGATGAATTCAATGCAAGTCGGACATTTATACTTTGCAAGTGAAATGGCACAGAAGTCGAGGACTTCTGTTTCAGTCAACGGTTCACGCATGACTACAAATGCCTTCACCGCCTCCCCCATCTCTTCGTCCGGTACGCCGATGACGGCTGCTTCGACGACAGCAGGATGTTGGTACAGCACCTCTTCGACTTCACGCGGGTAAACATTGTATCCGCCGACGATGATCATGTCTTTTTTACGGTCCACGATATAGAAATATCCGTCTTCATCACGTCGCGCTAAATCTCCTGTATACAACCAGCCATCTTTTAACGTCGCTTGTGTTTCTTCCGGCATCTTATAATACCCTGTCATGACGTTTGGTCCACGCACGATCAATTCGCCGACCTGACCAACCGGTACATCCTGACCCAATTCATCGACGACCTTATTTTCGACATCGATGATTGACGGACCAATCGATCCCGGTTTTTGGATCCCGTTCAGTGGATTAAAACACGTCACCGGCGACGCTTCCGATAGTCCATATCCTTCAAGAATATGACAATTAAACGTCTGATCAAACGCTTGCAGTAACGGAACCGGTAAACTTGCGCCACCGGAAACAAATAACCGTGTCGTCGCAAAATGGTCGGCGTATGCCGGATGTGCTTTCACTGTTTGTAACAAGAAGTTGTACATCGTCGGTACACCGGCAAAAATCGTGACCCGTTCTTTTTTCGCCAGTTCAAAGGTCTCCTGTGGTGAAAAACGGGAGGCGATGACAATTGTTGCGCCATGTGCAAGCGACGCATTAACGACAACTGTCAAACAAAAGACGTGGAACATCGGTAGGACAGCGAGCGTCCGATCTTTTTCCGAGACATGCAAATATTCCCCGATGGAGCGCGCATTCGATGTCAGATTACGATGTGACAACATCGCACCTTTTGGTTTTCCGGTCGTTCCACTCGTGTACAAAATAACTGCGGTTTCATCCAGTTCATACGTCACTTCCTGAATCGGATGTTCGATTTCAAGCCAACTTTCGAGTGTCGTAAAACGCACATTTCCCCGTTGCTCTTCCGGACCGTTCTGTCCGTTAAACGGCACGGATACGACAACCGCAAGATGTGGCAACTGCACCAAACGCTCTTTGGCCGCCTCGACAAGTGGTGCAATCCCTAAGATTCCCTTGACATCCCCGTTCATCAAGATATAGCCGAGTTCATCCGGTGTATACGTTGGATTGATTGGTATTGCAACTGCTCCTTGTTTCATGACAGCGTAATAACCGATTAAAAATGCCGGACTATTTCCGAGTATTAAGGCAACATGATCCCCTTTACGTATCCCGTGCGACTCAAGCGCACCTGCGGCCCGGTGAAATTTTTCAACGAATTCACGATAGCTGACCGGCACATCTTCAAATACATACGCGATGCTGTCCGGACGTTGCCGTGCCGTTTCTTCCACCGAATGAATCAATCCCATCATAACTTGTTTCCCCCTCCAAATGAATAGCGGTTCATTTTTAGCGTAAAAAAAATCCATACATGACGTGTCCGCCTGTATGGATAGTGTAGCATTTTATGGAAACGTTTTCACGTTCTTTCTTTTTAACCGTTGACAATGACACCGCCATTTAAGTGTAGGACTTGACCAGTCATATAACTGGAATCGTTACATGCTAAGAAGACATAAGCAGAAGCCATTTCGGCCGGTTGCCCCGGACGGTCCATCGGTGTGTTTTTACCGAATGTTTTTACAGATTCGTCGGGGAACGTATCTGTAATCAAGGGTGTCCAAATCGGACCCGGTGCAACTGCATTGACACGAATCCCTTGTTTCGCAAGATTCATCGACAGACTACGTGTGAAGCTGACGATCGCCCCTTTCGTCGACGAATAATCAATCAGTAAAGAGTTTCCTTCGTATGCCGTCGAAGACGTTGTATTGATGATGGCTGATCCGAGTGTCAAATGAGGCAGAGCTGCCCGTGCCAAACGCATCATCCCGAAGATGTTCGTCTTGAATGTTTTTTCCATCGATTCGTCCGTGATGTCGAGCAACGACTCTTCGGGTTTTTGCATACTCGCATTGTTGACGACGATATCGAGACGTCCGAACCGGTCGATCGTTTTCTTGACAAGCTCTTCACAGTAAGCACCGTCTCCGATGTCTCCTTGCGAAAGTAATACTTCTCCGCCCAATTCTTCGAGACGGGCTTTTGTTTCTTCGGCGCCTTCTTTGTCGCCGTAAAACGCGATGACAATTTTAGCACCTTCTAATGTATAAGCAATCGAAATGGCCCGTCCAATTCCTGAATTCCCACCTGTCACGATTGCGACTTTCCCTTTTAATTTTCCGGCAGCACGATAATCGTCCCGCTCATAATACGGCAACGGCTGTTGATCTTCCGTTTTCGGTAGTCCCTCGGAAACTTTTTCAAAATTGATGAAGTCCTCTAGTGTACCCTCTAAAAAGTTATCTTTATTGTAGCCCATGAAAAAAGCTCCCCCTATGCAAGTTGATAGAGAGAGTTTTCCCAAAAAAGCTTATGCTAAAACGTCAAGCACTTCGTCCAGTTCAACGGCACCAAAATATTTCTTAAGTTCATATTGACTGAGGACTTCACGTAACGAAGACCGATCGTACCGTTTTCCTTCCAATGCCCGTGCAATTTCTGACGCATCCTCGACACCGAAGAAATCACCGTAAATCTTTGCTTCTTCAATGATTCCCTTTTTAACATTCAGACGGAAATCAATCGTTCCGATCGGGAAACGTTTTTTGTGAATGACATCAAACTTCGGTGATTTACCAAAATTCCAATCCCAGTTCCCGTAACGTTCTGCTGAAATCGCATGCACTTTCGCCCAGTCTTCCTCCGTCAAAACATAACGTTCCATTTCTTTGCCTTCGTAAATCGAAGCCAACAGATGTTCAACAAACTCATCCATTGTCAACGGTTCTGTCAAAAATTCAGAGATGTTTGCGACACGGCTGCGGACGGATTTGATTCCTTTTGAACGCATTTTTTCTTCACTGACGACAAGAGCATTGACGACTTCTTCAATGTTTGAATCGAGCATCAATGTGCCGTGGCTGAACATTCGACCTTTTGTCGTAAACTGGGCGTTACCGCTGATTTTCCGTGTCCCGACATGGATGTCGTTTCGACCTGACAGCTCTGCTTCCACTCCAAGTTTATGAAGCGCTTGAACAACCGGTTCCGTGAACTTTTTATAGTTGTTGAAGGAGTCCCCGTCATCTTTCGTCAAGAAACTGAAGTTCAAGTTCCCCAGATCATGATACACGGCCCCCCCGCCCGACAGACGGCGGACGACGTGAATCCCGTTCTCTTCGACATACTTTAAGTTAACTTCTTCACTCGTGTTTTGATTCTTCCCGACAATGATCGATGGACCATTGATGTAAAACAGGAAATAATCCTCTTCGCTGACGTTCAGGTTGTTTAAGATGAAATCCTCTACAGCAAGATTAATCCGTGCATCGTGAATTTCTGGATGAAAAATGAATTTCATAAGTTTCATGTGCTCCTTTTACAATCGAATTTAGTTGCAGCCGTCGACACCACAGGCATCACCTTCGGCAACGATTTCTACTTTGTGTTCCTGTTGGACTCGTTCCAACACTTGACTGAATGCCTCTACCGGTTGCGCACCCGAAACAGCATATTTCCGGTCGAATACAAAGAACGGTACACTGGTGACACCTAGTTCACGAGCCATGTCTTCTTCTTGGCGAACTTCATCAGAAGACTCGTCAGATGCGAGAAATGCCTCGACGGTGGCTGTCTCCAGTCCGGCTTCGGTCGCAATCCGCATCAAAATCGAATCATCATTTAAATTTTCACCGTTCATGAAATAGGCTTGGAACAATCCTTCTGATACCTCATCCATTTTATCATGTTTTTTAGCGAGTTGAGTCAGACGGTGAGCTTTAAATGTGTTTGCCGGAATGACACGATCCATTTCGTATGCCAGACCGTCTGCCTTCGCCGAATCGACGACTCCTTGCGACATTGATCGTGCCTGTTCAACGGATGTCCCGTACTTCGCCGCTAAAATTTCATACAGCCCCATCGTCGGTGTTTCGGGTGCTGCCGGGTCAAGCTCAAAACTCTTGAATTCCACTTCAACGTTCGTTGCTCCGTTTTCCTCAATCGCTTTTTCCAAACGTTTTTTACCGATATAACAAAATGGACATGCGTAATCTGACCAAACTTCTACTTTCATCTTGTTCCAGCTCCTTTATTGGTATGTTGTGTACATTTAGCATAATCGCCTGAGCCATCGCTTGCAATGAATCTGATTCAAGACAAAACAAGACAAAGACTCCTTCACACTCAAGCGAAGGAGTCTTTAGTCAAGCGAGATTTACTCTGTGACGAGCGCGTGCGCCGCGTCCTCAATTTCGATGTCGAGTTCTTTTGTATACTCTGCTGTTTGTGCAGATGTCCAGTTCAAGTGACGAGCCATTTCTTTGATGACTGCTTCTTTATGCTGACGTGCCCAAGCAATATCAAAGAAAACTACACCTGTCCGGCGGATGAAGAAGTCGATTGGACGTGCCACCATTTCGTGGTTGATTCCGTAGTGAAGCTGTGCGTAAACATCACGCGGTAATGCTGTTTCAGCTGCATCATACTCTGCCGCATATTCAAGAACAACCGGTACGTTTGAACCATATCGTTTCGCGAGGAACAACACTTCTTCCGAAGTTAATCCGTTTGCGGGTGCTTGCGATTTCAAGAACTTCGCGTATCCAGCCGCGCCTCCGACATGACCGCCTGAGATTGGCATATTTTTTGTCGAACAACGGGCATACGCCACATTGTCTTCTTTTTTCAACAGTTTTGCAACGAGATCAACGACGTGCTCACCCATTTTACGGTAACCAGTCAGTTTTCCGCCGGCAATCGTGATCAAACCGGATTCAGACTGCCACACTTCGTCTTTCCGTGAAATTTCAGACGGGTCTTTTCCTTGTTCGTAAATCAATGGACGAACGCCAGCCCAGCTCGATTCCACATCTTCCGCCGTCACTTTGACTTCAGGGAACATGTAATGGATCGCATCGAGGACATACTTCTGGTCTTCGACCGTAAATTTCGGATGTGATGTATCTTTGTCGAAGAACGTATCTGTTGTTCCAACATAAGCTTTTCCGTCACGTGGAATCGCAAAGATCATCCGACCGTCCGGTGTATCAAAGTAGACCGCTTGTTTTAACGGGAATTTCGACTGGTCGATGACGACGTGAACCCCTTTTGTCAAACGCAGTTGTTTGCCGACTTTTGAACCGTCTTTTTCACGTAATTCATCGACCCAAGGACCTGTTGCATTGACGACTTTTTTCGCACGAATTTCGTGAACGTCTCCTGTCGCGAGATCCGTCACACGCATTCCGACGACTTTTCCGTTTTCATACAGAATTTCTTCCGCTTTCGTATAGTTGACGACACGTGCTCCGTGCGCAACAGCCTCTTTCATGACTTCGATTGTTAAACGGGCATCATCTGTCCGGTATTCGACGTAGTAACCGCCGCCTTTCAAACCGTCTTGTTTCACAAGTGGTTCTTTTGCAAGCGTCTCTTTTGACGATAACATCGAACGCCACTCTGAGCGTTTAACGCCTGCTAAGAAATCGTAGACACGTAAACCGATCGACGTACTGAACGGTCCAAACGTACCGCCTTTATGCATCGGTAACAACATCCATTCCGGTGTCGTGACGTGTGGTCCGTTTTCATACACAATGGCACGTTCTTTCCCGACCTCAGCGACCATTTGGATTTCGAATTGTTTTAAATAACGTAAACCACCATGCACCAATTTCGTTGAACGGCTTGACGTTCCGGCTGCGAAGTCCTGCATTTCAACGAGTCCAATTTTCATGCCACGTGACGCGGCATCAAGTGCGATTCCAGCTCCTGTGATCCCTCCACCTACGACAAGTAGATCCAGTTCTTCACGCGTTAATCGATTGTAGACCTCTGCACGGTTTTTGCTTGAAAATAATTGGTTTGCCATGAATAGTTCCTCCTGTTTGGGTTCGAAAAAAAAGAGACCACAACAAACAGGCTGACGGTGTCAACTGTTGCTGTGGTCTCTCCATATTCTCCGACCGGTTTATTAACTTGTCCTTACTATAACATATGTCACATCATTTAAACAACATCGCCGCTTGAACAGCTTTTTTCCATCCAGCGTAAAGATCTTCGCTTTCTGATTCCGCCATGTCCATCTCAAAACGGCGATCCATCTGCCACTGCGCGGCAATCTGTTCTTGATTTTCGAAGAATCCGACAGCAAGACCTGCAAGGTAAGCCGCTCCGAGCGCTGTCGTCTCATTGATTTCCGGACGTTCGACCGGTGCTTGAATGATATCACTTTGGAATTGCATGAGGAAATCATTTTTGACGGCACCACCGTCGACACGTAAAGCAGACATCTCAATTCCAGAATCCTGTTCCATCGCTGTCAGGACGTCACGCGTCTGATAAGCCAACGACTCAAGAGTTGCCCGGATGAAGTGTTCTTTTTCTGTTCCCCGTGTCAGACCGAAGACCGCACCGCGCACGTCACTGTCCCAGTATGGTGTCCCGAGACCAACGAAGGCCGGTACGACATAGACTCCGTCCGAAGACGTCACACGAGTCGCGTAGGCTTCTGTTTCTTTCGCATCGTTAATGAGACGAAGACCGTCGCGTAACCATTGAATTGCTGAACCGGCAACAAAGATACTGCCTTCGAGGGCGTATTGAACTTTCCCGTCGATTCCCCAAGCGATTGTCGTCAATAATCCGTGTTCAGACGTCACGGCTTTGTCACCTGTATTAAGCAACATGAAACAACCCGTTCCATACGTGTTTTTGGCCATACCTTGCTCGAAACACGCCTGTCCGAATAAAGCCGCCTGTTGGTCGCCTGCTGCGCCTGCGATCGGCACGGATTCACCAAAGAAATGATAACCGGCTGTCTGCGCATACACTTCAGACGATGGGCGGACTTCCGGAAGCATCGCTTTCGGCACATCGAGGATGTCCAACAATTCGTCGTCCCATTTTAGTTCATGAATGTTATACATTAACGTCCGACTGGCATTGGAATAGTCTGTGACGTGGGCTTTCCCACCTGACAGTTTCCAAATCAACCACGTATCAATCGTTCCAAATAAAAGTTCCCCGCGTTCAGCCCGCTCACGTGAACCTTCGACGTGATCAAGGATCCATTTTACTTTCGTACCAGAGAAGTAAGCATCGATCAACAGTCCCGTTTTCGAACGGAACAGTTCTGCATGCCCGGCTTGTCGCAACTCCTCACAAATTTCAGCGGTTTGTCTCGATTGCCAGACAACGGCATTATGAATTGGTTTTCCCGTCTCTTTCTCCCAGACGACAGCCGTTTCCCGTTGATTCGTGATTCCGATACCAGCGATTTGCGTCGCCTTGACGTTTGCTTCCGTTAAACATGTCGCAACGACGGCAAGGACACTGCCCCAAATTTCATTGGCATTGTGTTCAACCCAGCCTGGTTTTGGAAAGTACTGCGTAAACTCACGTTGTGCGGAATGAACAATTTCTCCGGAACGGTTGAATAAAATCGCCCGTGTACTGGTTGTTCCTTGATCTAATGACAAAATGTAGTTCTCCATCTCTTCCCCATCCTTTGTATCTAGTAAGTTAAGCTTAAGCTGACTTCGACTTCACTGACGTTGATTTATTCGGACGAACACCGAACTTATAGCATAAACCTAATATGACAATCGTCACAAGCCCAACGACCACAAATGCCGGTGTATCTTTTCCGGAGAAGACCGAACGGTAAAACAACCCGCCTAGACTTCCGCCAAGAATAGGACCGATGACCGGAATCCACGAGTAGCCCCAGTTCGAAGAACCTTTTCCTGCAATCGGCAGAAGGAAGTGCGCGATTCGCGGACCTAAATCACGTGCCGGGTTCATCGCGTAACCCGTCGTTCCACCAAATGACATCCCTAGACTGACGATCAAGAAGCCGACGATCAATGGATTCAAACCATCCGAAAACGTATTGGCGCCGATCGATAAAATACCGACGACAAGTAAAAATGTCGCAATCAATTCACTCATTACATTCGCAAACGTATGCGGAATGGCAGGTGATGTTGCAAAAACGCCTAATTTTGCTCCTGGATCTTTTGTTTCCGCCCAGTGCGGTAAGTAATGTACAAAAACGATACTGGCACCAACAATTCCACCTAATAGTTGTGCAATGACGTAACCTGGAACATCTGACCAAGCAAACGAACCATCAAACGCAAGACCTAACGTCACGGCTGGATTAAGATGCGCCCCGCTGAATTGCCCGACTGCGTAGACAGATAATGCGACCGCAAATCCCCAAGCGAAGGTGATGACGATCCATCCTGCATCTTTTGCATAGGATTTCGATAACGTGACACCTGCTCCGACACCGTTCCCGAGTGCCACAAGAAGAGCCGTTCCTAAAAATTCTGCTAGTACTGGTGACATGTGTTCTTCCCCCTTTGTATGTGAAAAAAGCAACAAAAAGGAGATTCGCGCCTCGGCTTTTTGAATGTTCTCAAAAAGCATGAAAGCGTGAATCTCCGATTTCTCCGTCACTTCGTATCAACTTGTTTTCACTATAACAATCGATGAAAACGCTGTCAAACGATTTATGTGATTTTTATCATAGCGTTTTCATTTGTTTGGTTCAAAGTATTTCCACAACTCTTTATTGGATGTCGTGATACTGGATGCTCCAGCCGCTATGGCTTGTTCCACTTCTTCCACCGTATCAATCAATCCGCCGGCAAACACTAATTTACCAGTTTTTTGTTTGACCTCTTCAATGTACTTCGGCATCAATCCCGGTAGTACTTCGATATAGTCGGGTTGTGTCCGCTCCATCAAATGATAACTTTTTTCGAGTGAACTTGAATCGAGCAAAAACATCCGTTGCATCGTTTTGACCTTTTTTTGACGCGCTTTTAAAATGACACTTGCCTTTGTCGAGATGACGCCGTATGGCTTCAGTTCTTGACAGACGTATTCCGTCGCAAATTCATCATTTTTTAATCCTTGGACCAAATCCATATGCAAAAACATTTTTTTATCATAGCGGTGAGCCAGCTCATAAACCGCCTTCAAACGGGATACATGCATTTCTAGCAACACCCCATACTCATACGGACTTTTCAGCATTTTCTCGAAATCTTCTAACTTCCTGACAGACGGCAGAATTTTTTGACCAAAGTACGTCATGTAACGTCCCCATTTCTTTAATTTGTTTTAGTATGTCGTCTGTTCAATGGTTTTCGCAATCTTCTTTTTATGAAAACTAATGAAAAGAACAATAAAAATAGGGTATAGCTTAACGATACCGTTTAAAATGGAGGTGAGAAGTACAGGTTCGTCGCCTGTGCCTCGTATGAGTCAGCAAAAAAGAATCATTATTTATTTGTTTTCAATTTTAATCAACGCCCTCGGAAACAGTTTTATGGTCACGGCCGCCATCGGGAGTGCACCTTGGACATCTGCCAGTGAGGCGTTGGCCCGCATTTCACCTTTGACCGTCGGGCTTGCCATCGTCGTCCTGCATATCTTGGCACTCGGAAGTGCTCTGCTTCTTGGCAGCCGCTTCAGTTGGTGGACCATTTTACTTAGCTTTTCACTTGTCGTCCTGTTCGGGACGGCCATTGATTTCTTCTTGTCCATTCACCAGTTGTTCTATACTCCCGTCGCCCTGTGGGCACGTATTTTGTATATGGTCATCGGAATGCCGTTAATTTCACTGGGACTGGCTTTATACCTTCAGATTGGTTTTGTCTTGATGCCGCCGGATTATTTGATGAAATCTTTGATCAGCCGGTTCAAAAGTACGTCGGTTGGTGCAACAGTCAGCTTGGCAATTCCTTTTTTGATTGCCAGTATTTTGTCGCTTGTAGAACACGAGTTGATCGGAATTGGTGTCGGAACGTTCGTATTTCTTTTGTTAAACGGTCCGCTGATTGAATTTTTCCAAAAAACTTTTCCAATCACACGTCGCGTCACCTGATGAAAAAAATCCTGTATCCACTGTGAAACTTACAAGTGGATACAGGATTTTTTAAAGATATGATTTCTTTTGGAAAATTAAGATTGAACCGCCGAATAACACAAGGATGTGTGCCAAAACGAAAATGACGGAAAACGTCAATGTCGTTCCCATCGGTTCTGCCGTTCCATACGTCAATGCACCTTTGAAGTACATTGACCAGTCCAAATGCATCAAGACAATCCATTTGGCGATTTCCGGCTTAAGGGCGAGCAACACATTACCGGCAATCGACGTAAAGAACTGGGCGAGAACAGTAAATCCGATAATCATTCCGACAGAACGGAAGACCAGTGAGAAAAATAACGTCATGAAAATTGTAAAAATCGGACTGACGAGTGACAACACCGTATCGCGCAACTGGAGGGATTCACCCGCTTCAGAAAAGGCAAACGAGGCAGCGTACGTAATGACGGCAATAAAGATGAATTGACCGAGCATGACTAAAATTGAAAACAACAGTTTTGAGAAATATATCATCATCCGCGAATACGGACTCATCAACAGATGTTTCATCGTATCATAGCGGACTTCATTCCCGACCGTCTCTGCCGTGAAGACAATCGTAATGATGCCAAGCAAGCCAAATAAAATCGTCGAAGCCAATGTGTAATACTCGCTGCGTGTAAAATCTACATCATTTATTTTGGCAAGAATGACGGTTCCAACGACGATAACGACGTATAGAGCTAAAACGATTTTTGATTTTTTCATCGTCCACCATTTCATCCATTCATTTTGTATGAGCGAAAGCATGTGAATCCCCCTCTTTTTTCGTAACTTGTAAAAATTGTTCTTCGAGTGTCAGACGTTTAACCGTCAGTTCATGCAAATCAGCGATCGGCACGATTAACCGGGCAATCGCCGGTGTTTCACTCTCCGGTGCTGTAATGACGATCTTGTCATTCCAACGTTCTGCCGGATAATTGGCACCCCGTAATACTTCGATGACCTCCACTGTACTCGTTTCCGAAACACGGATCATGATTTTAGCTCCCGTCTCATTTCGGACAGATTCGACCGATTTAATGACACCTTGGTCGATGATCGCGTACCGGTCGCTGATCTGCTCCATCTCACCTAACATGTGGCTGGAGATCAAAATGGCAATATCCTGTTCCCGTGCCATCTTCCGGAGATATTCACGCAATTCCGCAATTCCTGCCGGATCCAGTCCATTCGTCGGTTCATCCAAAATCAAAACCCGTGGATTATGTAACAAGGCACGTGCAATTCCAAGACGTTGTTTCATCCCGAGTGAATATTCGCCAACTTTTTTAGACAGCTTTCCTTCAAGTCCGACGAGTTGCGCCAATGCCTCATAATCGACCTGAGCCAAACCTGGAATCAGATTCTTCGCCTGAACAAGATTTTGTTTCCCTGTCATGTAGGTGTAAAATGCCGGGTTCTCGACAATAGCGCCAATCTGTGTCAATGCTTTTGAGCGTTCACTGACAACGTCAAAACCATTGACTGTAACCTTCCCTGCATCCTGCTCGAGCAGTCCCGTAATGATTCGTATCGTCGTGGTTTTTCCCGCACCATTCGGTCCTAAAAATCCAAAGACTTCTCCGGGTGCCACTTCAAAACTGACATCTTTTAAAATCTGGTCTTTACCTAAACGCTTTGACACGTGTTCAATCTTCAGCATCTTTTTTTCCTCCCTTTACTGTGCTTCTTATTTCTAGTGTACGCCATTTTGACCGAAAAAGTTCCCATCCTTACAATTATGTAATCCGTTTCCAATTTAAATGTACAACCACTTAGTCTTCATTTGGTGCAGAGAACAAGAAAAAAATTGCTTTTATTTTATATTCAAATAAGTGACAACCAAAGTTTTTTCGTATCCAATCTTTTGAGGATCATATGCTAAAATAGTAAGGAACTGTTTTATTTTATTTTTGAATTGGAGTTTATTACATGCAAAAACTGTCCATCCGTTTTGATGTTTTGTTGGCTTCATTGATTGCAGGTCTTTTTTTTATTATGACACTCTGTCTGACATTTTTAATCAGTGACCGTGCAACAGATCGTTTACAAAATGAAGTCGGAACCACATTGTCTGCCACTGCTTTTCAATTGTCTGATAAGCTCGATCATTACATGTGGTCGCGAAAAGCTGAAGTCAACGTCTTGCGAACATTGCCGACGATTCAGTCCAGAACCGATCGTACTGCGACACGGGATACGTTAGAGGAGCTGCAACGTCAAATTCCTGACTTTTCCTGGATTGGTGTCATGGATAAAGATGGTCGTGTATTTGCTTCAACAGGAAAGATTCTAGAAGGAAAATCCATTAAAGAACGCCCTGTTTTTCAAGAGGCACAGGCGAAACCTTTCATTGGTGACGTCCATGATGCCGTCTTGCTTGCCAAGCTGCTTCCGAATCCGAGCGGAGAACCTTTACAGTTTGTTGATATCAGTACCCCCTTGTCACCGAATAAGGGGAAGACGGAAGTACTCGCTACCCATTTAAGCTTTACATGGGCCAAGGAAATCGAACAAAGCTTTCAAAGTTCGACTGCTCAAATCAAAGATGTCGAATTTTTTATCGTCAGCAAACAAAATCGAACTGTTTTACTGGGACCAAAACAATGGCGCGGAAAACAACTTCCGGCGGATTGGTCACCCGGACACTCCACTGGATACCGGATCTCCGATTGGGAGAACGGACAAAAGTACTTGACTGGAATCGCTCAGAGTAAGGGCTACAAAAACTATGACGGTCTCGGTTGGACAATCCTTGTCCGCCAACCGACACAAATCGCGTTTTCAGATGCCAGTACGTTACGATCCTACATCTTAATCTCCGGTCTGCTCGCTTCTTTGTTGACCGCTGTCATCGGTTGTTTCATGGCCAGACTGTTGACACGCCCGTTGCAAAAAATCACAGACGCTGCCGAAGTGATGCAACAGGATCCGTCCAAGACCCTTCCTTCCCATACTGGAATTCGTGAAGTGGAGGTGCTGTCGATTGCTCTGCAAAAACTGACGACCCAACTAAAAGATTCTGAACAGGAACGTACGACATATGAATCACTCGCCCTTCATGATGCGCTGACGGGCTTGCCTAACCGGAACGGGTTGGCGGATTATTTAGAATCAATCCATGTCTCCCGCCAAATCTATCTTTATCTCGATTTGGATGGATTTAAGGCAATCAATGATCAATACGGTCATGCGATGGGTGATCTTTTACTCATCGAAGTTGCGGACCGTCTTCAAAAATCGTTGCGTTATAAAGGAATCGTTGCCCGTCTCGGGGGGGATGAATTTTTGATTGTTCTCAACGTAGAACTTTCGACAGCGGAAGTGGACCGTTATGGAAAGGATATCATCCATACCCTTTCGTATCCGTATATCTTAAATCAACAATTCCTTCAAATCGGAGCCAGTATCGGCATTTCTGTCCGCTCACCGGAAGAATCAATCGAACAAGTCCTTCATCGTGCAGACATCGCCCTCTATGATTCTAAAAAACGCGGGAAAGGACGCTTGACCTTCCACGGGTGAGAATCGGCATTGACAAGATCAAAGGTTCTTCGTAATGTGAACGCATAGAACAACCGATCCAACTACTTACAACAAGGAGCTGACAGCATGAATCAGTGGACACGCGAAGCACGTTACCGCCCGCTTTCCGATCTCGCACCGGAAGTGTATCAACTCATGAAGGAAGAAGTCCGGACATCGCCTTGGCGTTTTTCTTTCCATATCCAACCACCAACCGGTTTGTTAAATGATCCAAACGGTTTTGTTTATCATAACGGCACGTATCATCTCTTTTATCAATGGTTCCCTCTTGGACCCGTTCACGGGTTAAAGTATTGGTACCACATGACATCAAAAGATTTAGTGCATTGGTTTGATGAAGGAGCCGCATTGATTCCAAACGATGATCCGGATTCACACGGCGCCTATTCCGGAAGTGGTTTCATCAAAAATGACCAAGTCCATATCATGTACACCGGCAATAAACGGGATGCGGAGTGGAATCGGCATACAAGTCAAATCGTCGGACACCTTCGTTCGGATGGTCGGATTGAAAAACATCTGCCACCGGCGATTCCGACTGTCCCGGATGGCTATACGGAACATTTCCGGGATCCAAAAGTATTTCAACATCAGGATGTGTGGTACTGCATCATCGGTGCTCAGCGTACTGATTTGACAGGTTGTGCAGTGATCTACCAATCAGAAGACGCCGAGCAGTGGACACTGATCGGTGAACTGCAGACGGACTATCCCCGCTTTGGTTACATGTGGGAATGCCCGGATTACTTTGAGCTTGAAGGACAGGGTGTATTGCTGTTCAGTCCGCAAGGGATTGAGCCGAAAGGCGATCACTTTCAAAATATCTTCCAGTCCGGCTACTTCATCGGAAAACCACTCACGCTTCCGGATTTAACGTTCCAACATGAGGATTTTGTTGAACTGGATTTTGGATTTGACTTTTATGCACCGCAGACGACGCTCGCAGCTGACGGACGCCGGATTCTTGTTGGTTGGATGGGATTACCAGATATTACGTATCCAAGCGATCGTTACAATTGGGCTCATGGTTTGACATTACCCCGCGAATTGACACTTGAAAATCAACACTTGCGCCAACGACCGGTCCGTGAACTGACCGCCTTACGAAAAGAAACACTGTATGCGGACGAGTTTGTTTTGGAACATTCTTTTTCACCCGCTCACGCGGAAACGTTTGAACTGGAACTCTCTCACCTTCAACTTCTTTCAGATACGTTGACATTCAAAATTCGTGTAAGCGATCAGGAAGAAACCGTTCTGCGGTACGAGGCGCAAACCAGACGATTTACATTCGACCGGACACATTCTGGAGCCGAAATTCCAGCAACGGATTACGGCACCACCCGCTCCGTTACATTAGTCGAGCCTTTACACGCTTTACGTCTGTTCGTCGACCGTTCTTCCGTTGAAGTCTTTTTAAATGATGGTGAAGCGGTTGCTTCCGCTCGGATTTTCCCGAAGTCAACTAGTCAAGATATTATCTTGGCGGGTGAAGCAACAGGTCATCTTGCGATTTATACCCTCTGACAAAGTGAAAAGCACATTTCTGTCCAGCTACAAATTGCTGAGGAATGTGCTTTTTTCAAATGAGACGTTTCCCTTCCGCGAACCAAAAGCAGAAACGAGCCTTCAGCGGGAAAACGAATACATTCCATCTTCACACGTCAAAATAATGGGGTTAACCTGACGAGCTTCAACCAAACGAGATTTCCTTTTGAAGATCAAATGCCAAGATATGTTGTTCTCCGATTGGACCCATCACTGATTGTAAAGTATCGACATAACCGGTTTTAAAATATAACGACTTTGCTGCAATATTTTTTTTATTCACAGCCAAGGTAATCGCAGTCACTTCAGGAAAATGTTTATTCACGAATGCAGGCAATTGCATCATCGCTTCTTTGGCGTATCCTTGCTGCTGATGTCTTGCATCGATTGAAAATGCCCGTAACAGAACACTTCGTTCATCCGTACGATGTGTTTTAGGCGGATTCAAATGCAAAATGAAAAAGCCTACGACTTCCGATTCTTTTTTTATGACGACAGGGAATTTATCCGGATTGTTTAACGCTTCCGACACGACCTCAGTCGGAAACGTCGTAAACTGGATTTGTTCCTCCGGAAGAATAAACGCGTCGCACTGCTCATAATGTTCATTGGTATACATAAATAATTTGACTTGAGACATAATTTCTCCGCCTTCCATTCGTCGAAGAGACATGTTGCTCCCCTTACATCTATTTCCATTTTACATGTTCTAGATGTTTTTAGCCAATGCTTCCGAACCGTTCAAGTGAAAGGTTATATCTTTACTTATATTCCACTTCTTTTGTAGACTTAATCAATTGTTAGACCGAAAGTGCTAAACTAAGAAAAGAAAAATTGAGTTTATAGAGGTAAGAGGTGAACAGAACGATGTCTCCAGACTTTTTTGAACGCATGGAACAAGAAACCGGCACTAGATTGAACGCGGTCCAACGTCAAGCAATCGAACATGATCAAGGTCCTCTTTTATTACTGGCTGCTCCCGGTTCAGGAAAAACAACGACACTCAACTTTAAAATCGCTTACTTGATTCTTGAAAAAAAGGTGAATCCACGATCGATTCTAGGATTAACGTTTAGTAAAGCTGCTGCACACGAGATGGCGGAACGTTTTCACGATTGGTTTCATCATTTGATTGGAACGACTGCTTCCTTCTCAACCATTCATAGTTTTGCCTTTCAAGTCGTCCGCGATTATGCATCCGCGAATCGCCTTCAATATACAATCATTGAAGGTACCATCGAAAAATCAGCAATACATCGTACAGACCAACCCCTGCACAAACGAATGGTGTTGCGTCGTATCTTCCAAGAGATCAACCGAAGTGTCATTACGGAAGATCAAATGGACGAATTATTACGAATGATCTCTTTCGTCAAAAATCGTTTGTTGTTGCCAAAAGATCTCGAAACATTAAAGACGACCATCAAACAGTTTCCGGCAATTTACTCTGCTTATGAACAGTTTAAATTACAGGATCCGTCTCACCCGTTGATGGATTTTGATGACATGTTGACGTATGCCAATACCATCCTTGCCGAGGACGCAACGTTACTTGCTTCATATCAGCGACGCTTCGAATATATTTTGACGGACGAAAGTCAGGATACTTCTTTAGTCCAGCATCAACTTGTCGAAAAATTAGCGTTGCCCCACAATAATCTTTGTGTCGTCGCCGATGATGATCAAACGCTTTACAGTTGGCGTGGTGCGGATGTATCGAAGATCATTCATTTCAAGGACACGTATCCTGATGCAACTGTACTGTATATGGAACAAAACTATCGTTCCTCAAAAGAAATTGTCGAAACGGCCAATCGGTTCATCCAACGTAACAAAGTGCGTTATCCTAAAAAGATGTATACAGAGAATCCGCCTTCGTGCCCTATCACGGTCGAGACTTTACCGGCTTATGAAGACCAAACGCGCTATGTCATTCGTCAATTAGGCGAGGAAACGAACTTTAAAGAAGTGGCGATTTTATACCGTAACAACTCATCATCCATCAACATGATGAATGCACTCGATTTAGCCGGAA
The DNA here is from genome assembly GCA_902363455.1 of Caryophanales bacterium. Lineage (GTDB taxonomy): Bacteria > Bacillota > Bacilli > Exiguobacteriales > Exiguobacteriaceae > Exiguobacterium_A. The sequence continues at coordinate 268,676 of CABJAC010000003.1, forward strand.
TCCCTTTTTATATCAAGGATGTTGATCATAAATTCTTTAGCCATTGGGTTTTAAAGGATGTCTTACATTTCATCGAACTGGCAAACGACCCTTCGAATGTTGAAATTTTAGCGCAAATTCATACGAAATTTGCAGGATACATCTCAAAAGTTCAATTACAACGTCTTTATGAACTGCGTAACGGAGAGAATGTATTTGATTTACTGATCCAACATGTCGATATGAAGTTTTACCAAAAAAAACAGTTGAAAACGATTAAATCGGTTTTTGCTGCCATGCAAACAGCCCGTCCTGCTGCGGCTTTAACACTGATCCGAAACGAACTGGGCTATGAAAAAAATCTGAAAAAGATGAGTGACAGCCTTGGATTCAGTATTGATTTTTTACTTGAAATGCTCAATACAATCGAAAATGTCGCCAGTGACCTGCCGACTGCACTTGCTTTTAAAGAACGGATTTTACACCTCGAAAACTTAATGCGTCAGGCAAAATCCAACAAACATCAAAATGCTGTCACCTTATCGACCTTTCACAGTGCCAAAGGACTCGAATTTAATCGTGTCTTCATGATTGACTTGATTAACGGCGTCCTTCCATCATCGGATAACATTAAGTCCTACAAAGACGGGCAACTTGAAGAGATGGAAGAAGCGGTCCGCCTGTTTTACGTTGGTATGACCCGGGCACGGCATGATCTTCACCTGTTGTCTTACCGGTATAAGTCAAAACCGGTCGAAGAATCTTTATTCATCACGAATATCCGGCAGATTCTCAATCCGGATCAAAAGGCACAAAAAGAAGCCCACTATGCTCCGCGTTTGAAGCATAAATCAGCTGGTCCGCTTCTTGCGGTCGAGAAGAATATGCGAATTCGGCATAAATCCTTCGGAGAAGGAACAATCGTGCATTTGATGGACGATGTTCTGGAGATTCAGTTTGACAAGGGTATCGATAAACAACTGTCCCTTCAAGTCTGTTCCGAAAATCAGTTGTTAACGATTCTTTAAACAAAAGACTCATTTTCCACTGGAGTTCGTCCGGTGAAAAATGAGTCTTTTTTTATCATGTCATGCGGTTATCATTTTGACGCACCAGTGCATCACGGATTTCCGTGAGTAATTTTTCTTCCGTTGTCGGAACCACCACTTCCTCCGGTGTTTCCTCTTTTCGACGAAACGCATTGATACCTTTCACAAACAGGAACAATGCAAAGGCAATCAAGATGAATTCGATGCTTGCCTGCAAAAATTGGCCGTACAATAAGTTGGCGTTACCGACCGTGACGGATAACTCCTTGACGTTAATCCCGCCGATGATAATACCGATCAACGGCATGAAGATACTGTCGACCAAGGATTTAATGATCCCGCTGAAGGCTGCCCCTAAGATGACACCGACTGCCAAATCAATTACATTCCCGCGAAACGCAAACTCCTTAAACGCTTTGAACAATGAAACTTACCCCTCTCTTGTTACGTCCATGCCCGATCGGCCAATTGACGAATCGCATATCCGACCCCATGTTCGTCGTTGGTTTTCGTCACTTGATGCGCAATCGCTTTTGCATCTTCATGTCCATTTCCCATCGCAATCGCCATTCCGGCGACTTTAAACATCGGCACATCGTTTAAATTGTCCCCGATGACGGCGACTTCTTCGATCGATACCCCAAGATGCTTCGCCAGTGTTTTGACGGCCGTTCCTTTGTCTGCTCCAAGCGCCATGACTTCGATGTTGTCATGACCGGATGACGTCACATAAATCCCGTCCACTTTTTGTTCGATTTCTTCCCAAATCTTCTTCATCAAGTCCTGATCAAACGAGAAGGAGATGAACTTAAAGACTTGTCCCGCTTGATTACGAATGAATGAGCGGAATCCATCAATCATCTTGACGTCTTCATTGACATAATAACGATTGTGGAAGAAGTCGAGCACATCCTTCGCCCGGTCACTTTCCTGACTCATTTCCTTGAGCGAGTCATAAGCAGCATCAATCGTTGATCCTTGTGCCGTGACGAGACCTTGGTCACAAAACATCTCAAAAAATACTTCGTACTGGCTGATGATGCCATAAATCTGCTGGGCTTGCTCCGATGTCAGCGTCGTCGCACTTAACTCTTCCCCGTCTGCGGTCAGCACACGTGCACCGTTCGACGCAATGATCGGGCACGTGATTCCTGCCTGATCCGCCAATTCTTTTGCATTTAAGTAATTTCGTCCTGTTGCAATCGCAAAATCAATGCCCTGTTCTTTTGCCGCTTCAATCGCCGCAATCGTTTCCGGTTCTATTTTCTGTTTGCTGGATAATACGGTACCATCCATGTCTGAGATCAATAATTTGATTGCTTTTGCCAAAACGTTCACTCTCCTTTATCTTTTTCAGTTCCACTATACCATTTCTCTTCTCAGTTTCCTGTTCTCATCCTTGTTCCTTTACCAAATCCTCCTTCTTCCTTTACAAAATCGGAGACAAGAGTCTTGAAATGCTCTCTTTGAATTTAATCATCCGGGAGCGCTCTGCATATTTTTCCGCCGTCAACCGCTCACAGACGAGACAATCTTCTTCAAACAACTGTGCTAATTCAGAAGCGACATGTGGATCATAAACAACCGAATTCATTTCAAAATTTAATCTGAAACTGCGGGCATCGATATTAGTCGTTCCGACGGAGGCGATTGCTTGATCGACGACAATCGTTTTGGCATGTAAAAACCCGGGTTCATACGTGTAGATCTTTGCCCCGTAATCAATCAGTTCCCCGGCTGCCGCTGTCGTCGCCCAATAGACAAATGGATGATCCGGTTTGTTCGGAATCATGATTCTGATTTCGACACCTGACAGTAACGCCATTTTACAGGCATCCATGTAACTGATATCTGGAATAAAATAAGGCGACTGGATATAAATCGATTGCTTAGCGGATGAAATCATTTTTATCAGTAGATTCTTGAGATGCTCCGTCTTCGAATCCGGACCTGATGTGACAATTTGCATCGGCAATTCCTTTTCAATCGAGTGGGCGCTGTAATAAAAAGTATTTTTTTCGGTATAGCTGTCACTCGCCTGATTCCAATCCAAGATAAATCGGTCCAGTTGATCATGTACGACTTCTCCTTCTAACCGAAAGTGGGTGTCGCGCCAGTATCCAAACTTTTCGTCGATTCCCAAATACTCCGTCCCGACGTTGAAACCGCCGATATAGCCAATCTTCCCGTCGACGATACACGATTTCCGGTGATTCCGGTTGTTGAGGCGGAAATTGATCAATCCGATCGTCGGTGGGAAAAAAGCGAATACTTCTCCATCATATTTCATTAATTCTTTGAAATCAGACCGTTTTAAATCGCGGGACCCGACGGCATCATAAAGTAAACGGACTTTTATCCCTTCTTGCGCCTTTTTTGTCAGTGCTGCGATTAGAGCCTGTCCCAAAGAATCTTTTTGAATGATGTAGTATTGAATATTGATTTCGTGCTCCGCATTCAAAATATCGGTCATCATCCGATTAAATTTTTGTTCCCCGTCTGATAAAATTACGACCTCATTTTTAAAACTGAGTAACGCATCGTTTGATATTAAATTCATTCGGATCAACTGGTCGTACCGTACGACAGCGGGATGACGCATCTGTGTCTGCGGATGATTCAGCTCTTCAAGTTGTAATGCCACACGCCGTTTCTGTTCTTGTTTTTCCTCCTCTTCGACATGATAGAAGTCTGTTTTTTTCAAGAGACGTCCGAAAAATAAGTAGATGAGAAATCCAATGAGCGGCACAAAATACAGAATCAAGACCCAGGCCCATGTTGCACCGATATCCCGCCGTTCCAAAAAGATGACGGTGACGACGGCCAACAAATTCATGATGATCAATCCATACGCCAAAATGACGAGAAACGTGCTTAAAATCTCAAGCAAAGTCATCCCCTCCTTTGTGTCTGTCAGGATTTCTTTTCCCCAGTGTATAAGCTATTCCTTGTTTTTGTAGAGATTGAAACAAAAAAGTGTACGAAACATCATAACACTCCTGATGTTCGTACACTTTATGAAAACCTGAAAGTCAGTTGACCGACTCGTCAGCATGTGATTGTTCCAGTGCAATCGACTCAATCATCGTTTTTGCACTGGCGACACAGTCTGGCAATCCTACTCCGTCATAGGCAAGCCCTGCGAGATAGATGCCTGGATACTGTACCAATACTCCCTCCCGGACACGTTGAATCCGTTCGGCGTGACCGACGGTGTAAGCAGGAAGACCATCCACCAACCGGCTGATGATGACCTGCTTCGGTTCTAATGTCCGACCGCAGATTTTTTCTAAATCCTGCAATACGGCTTGACGCAATACATCGTCCGACTCATGGACAAGATGATCATTGCCCGGTCGACCGATAAACGCACGGAGGACCGTGTGATCCGGTGCCGAATGATTCCATTTTTGATCAATCGCCGTACAGGCCGTGATCGAATACGGTGCCCGCCGATTGACGACAAAACCTGTTCCTTCAATCGGTAACGACTCTTGTTGATCAAAAATCATCGTGACCGTCGCCGTCGAATGGGTCGTCAACTGCTCAAGCTCCGGCAAGTGAGCATCCGGCAACAGTTGGACAACTTGAGGATGTGGAATCGTCAGGAGGACATAGTCCGCGTACTCTGGACCATGGTCCGTTTTCAGCCGGTATCGTCCGTCTTCACGTGAAATCTCAAGTAACGGTGTCTCAAGACGGACTTCTGAACGTTCCAACATCTCTTCCAATCGTTCAATCAACGATTCGAGCCCTGTTTCGAGCGATAAAAACTGCCCGGTCGCTTTGATCGTTGTTTGTGGACCTTGCGGCAATTGATCGAGCGGACGCATCAAACGCATGCCTTCAAACAATGAACCGGCTTTTTGTTCGTTCGCGACGAATTGAGGATACGTCGCAAACGTACTCATCTGATCGATGTTGCCGGCATAAATACCGGACAGTAACGGTTCAATCAGTTTTTCAACTAATGCATCCCCAAGCCGCGGACGTAAATACTCCCCAAGCGGAATGTCCTGTTCCGGAATCCTTAACTCGTCAGACGGATGCAACAATAAGTCAGCGACTTCCTGTTTTTCCTGTTCTGTCAGTAACGTCGTTTCTCGGAACAGATCTAGATCCGTCGGAATCCCCATGACGGCACCTTTTGGAATCGGATGAAGACCGCCCGTATCAAGGATAAACGCTTGGGACGTGTTATTTCGGACCAATTTTTCACCAAGTCCGATTGCTTCAATCAAATCCGTCAAGATGTGTTTTCGGGCGACGTAAGAATCCGGTCCGCGTTCAATCGTAAAACCATTTTCTCGATACGTCGCGACCTTCCCACCAAGGCGTTCTCCGGCTTCGAGCAATGTGATATTCAAATCAGGAAAAGTACGTTCTGCGTAATAGGCAGCGGCAAGACCCGTAATACCACCGCCGACGATGACGAGACGTTTACTTGACATAACTGCCGACCTGTTTCGAAACAGCCTCGGTGACTGCTTTCATAAAGGCAGGATCTGCGTTCGGCATGACCGGACGCGCGTAATGAATGCCCAGTTCGTCACAGACGACTTTACACTCGTAATCATTGTCGAACAAAACTTCCAAGTGATCCGCGACGAATCCGACAGGAACGTAGACGAATGCTTCGTATCCTTCCGCTTCATAGACGTCACGCGTCAAGTCTTGCACATCTGGGCCGAGCCAAGGTTCTGGCGTTTGTCCGGCTGACTGCCAGCCTGTGATCATATGTTGGACACCGGCACGTGCCGCAATCAAGTCTGCTGTTTCTTTTAATTGTTCCGGGTACGGATCACCGTTTGCGATGATTTTTTCCGGCAGGCTGTGTGCGGAGACGACCAAGACTGCTTTTTCTTCCGGTACAGGTAACGCATCAAATGTTTTCCGGATTTCTTTGCCCCACCAGTCGATGAACGCTTCTTCTTTGTACCACGATTCTACAGAAGCCAAATGAATGCCGTGTTTATCCGCCACTTCTTTCGCACGACCGTTGTATGAACGGATACTAAACGTTGAGTAGTGCGGTGCCAGTACGACTGTGACGGCTTCCGTAATCCCGTCTTTTGCCATTTGTTCGACAGCATCTTCGACGAATGGTTCGATATGCTTCAGACCAAGATACAGTTTGAATTCGATTTCGCCTGCATATTTTTCTGTCAGTTGACGATGCAGTTCTTCCGCTTGATCAATCGTGACTTGCGCAAGTGGTGAGACACCACCGATTGCTTCATACCGTTCTGTCAGTTCAGCCAATGCTTCTGGAGACGGTTTCCGTCCACGGCGGATATGTGTGTAATAACGCTCGATGTCTTCCGGTTTGTAAGGCGTACCATACGCCATGACGAGTAATCCTAATGTTTTCATTTCGCTACCTCCATTTTTTCTTTCGAGTAATCATGGATATATGCAGTGAGACGTTTTAAGACTTCCGGATCCACTTCCGGGAAGATGCCGTGTCCTAAATTAAAGATGAAACCGGGACGCTTCATTCCCATATCAAGGATTTCTTTTGTTTTCGCTTCGAGAATCTCCCATGGGGCAAGCAAGTAAGAGGGATCAAGATTTCCTTGTAAGGTTTTCGTCAGTCCGCGTTCACGTGCTGCATCGACCGACAAACGCCAGTCGAGTCCGACGACGTCGAGCGGCAGATCATGCCATTCTTCTGCCAGGTGACTTGCTCCAACACCAAACATGATCATCGGAACACCCGTGTCTTTCAATTCCGTGAAAATACGTTCCATTGTCGGTTTGATATAAAGAACATAATCATTCCGGCTCGTCGTACCGACCCATGAATCGAAGATTTGGAACGCTTGGATGCCGGCATCGACTTGCGCTTTGATATAATCGATGACCATGTCTCCGAGTTTCTCCATTAAAGCATGCCATACATCAGGATGACCATACATCAATGCTTTCGTTTTATGGTAGCCTTTTGACGGACCACCTTCGATCATGTAACTGGCTAATGTAAACGGTGCGCCCGAAAAACCAATTAACGGCACTTCAAGACGTTCGCGCAACAGTTTAATCGTTTCAAAAATGTAAGGAATATCTTCTTTTTTGAATGGTTGGAGCGCTTGAACATCGTCCATTGTCCGAATCGGATTCGCGATGACGGGACCGATGCCGCTTTTAATCTCTACGTCGACACCCATCGAAGGCAACGGCGTCATAATATCTTTATAGAGAATTGCTGCGTCGACTCCCAACTGTTTGACTGGTAGTTCTGTGACATACGCGCACAACTCAGGGTCGTGTGTAATCTCAAACAACGTCCGTGTCTTCTTGATTTCACGATACTCGGCTTGATACCGGCCTGCTTGTCGCATATACCAGACCGGTACATGGCTTACCTCTTCGCCACGAATGGCCCGCAAAAATGTATCATTAAATTTTTTCATCCTAACTACCCCTTTATACTGTTCTAACGCCCCAAAATAACGCACGATAAGTTTGTGAACACAGAAACATTATATCTGAAATTCAGAACGGTGTGCCAATAAATCGTTTACAAAATTACAGTTCTGTTACCCGTTCATCAAATGTTCACCGTTTCTTATATAGACCAAACGCAGCATTTAGTTGTCCGCGAATCAAATCAGAACGTTGTTGTTCGGTTACTTTACGTTCTTTTTCACGAATTTCATGCGTCCGCCAACCGTCTTCGATCTTTTCCGCAACTTCCACTAACCGTTCGATGTCTGTAAACGAGTATTTTCTGGTCTTCCCGTTCGTCCGTTCCGGAAAAATCAACTTCCGTTTCTCGTAGTAACGAATCTGACGTTCCGATAAACCGGTCAATTCACAGACAATACCAATCGTCATCACCTTTTTCTCTCGGTAATTCATCTTCGTCACTCCTTTCCTTCAAAATACCATGTCAGATTTTCTGACACAAGACGTTTCTTGGAAAGGATTTCCGTCTAAAGTAAACACATACTTTAAATTGATAAAAGAGGAACGACGATGAATTTAGAAGAAATGTTAATTTCGGTCGATACGTTTTATGTCTTATTCGCCACTTTATTGGTCTTTACGATGCAAATTGGGTTTTTATTACTTGAGACGGGAATGTTACGTGCTAAAAACGCAGGACATGTCGCTGTCAAACAATTAATCAGTTTTTCCGTCGCAGCTCTCGCCTTTTGGGCAATCGGTTTTGGATTAACGTTTGGAGACGGACCCGGCTTGATTGGAACGGAAGGATTTTTCCTCCAAGGTGGGTTTTCGAGTCTCGACTGGTCCAATGTAACCATTGATGTCAAGTTCCTCTTCCAATTGTCCTTTGTTGCCGTATCCCTCGCCATCGCCTGGGGTGGTTTTGCGGAACGTGCCAAACTGTCTGTCTACCTGCTGTTCGGAACATTTTTCGTCGCCATCATCTATCCGATCATCGCCCGTTCAGTTTGGGCAGGTGGTTTTCTCAGTTCGCTCGGGATGCAGGATTTTGCCGGTTCAACCGTCGTCCACTTACAGGGTGGAATTGCCGCTCTCGTCGCTGCTTTAATCTTGAAAAAGCGAATTGGAGCAGAAAAAACGCCTTTACTTGGCCATAATGTCATCTACTCCGTTGTCGGCGCCTTCATCCTTTGGTTATGTTGGTTTGGATTCAACGCCGGATCAACGCTGACAATCGCTGACGGCTTCTTCAGCTATGTTGCTTTAACGACCTTGCTTGCGACAGCTGCGGGAGCACTCGGAGCACTCGCCATTTCCTTTTGGCATCGTCGGGTCGCGGATATCCCGTCGATCATCAACGGCGTCTTAGCTGCCCTCGTCGCCATCACAGCCGCTTGTGCTTTCGTCGAACCGTGGGGAGCCGTCGTCATTGGTTTCCTGGCCGGTATCATCACATACGGTACAAGCATCCTGCTTGCCCGTCGTGTCGATGATCCGTTGTGCGCCTTTTCCGTTCACGGTATTGCCGGAATTTGGGGCACACTCGCCACCGGATTCTTCGCTTCACCCCGACTTGTTGAAATCACAGGAATCGGACAGGCCGGACTATTTTATGGCGGTGGTTTTACACAGCTGGGGGTTCAAGCCCTTGGTGTCGTTTTTGCAGTCGTCGTCGTTAGTGTCTTGAGTTACGCCTTCCTCAAATTGCTGGACGTAACGATCGGCCTCCGGATTACACGTGAAGATGAACTTCAAGGACTTGACGTCGCAGAGCACGGACAAGCGTCTTACGACCTCCCTGCGCCAGTCAGCAAAGAGTTGCGTCCTGCGTATGAACAGGAAAAATCTACTGAAAATGTTAACTAAGTTGTACCGCCAAAGACCCCTTTGCCACAGGTAGCAAAGGGGTCTTTTATCTTCGGTTCTATGGTTACTCTTTCCTCGCGTAATATTCAGCGACAACAAGTGCCAAAACAGCTCCCGCAACGACGGTCGGGAAACCGCTGATGAGATACCCGGCTATCGTCAAAACCACCACTTGTAAAAACGAAGTAATCCGAAGCACTTTCCGTTTTGAAGCCGTCGCGTCTCCAAACGGTAATAAGCGGGTCAACAGGTGTGAATCGATGGCTCGTGTGAACGGAGCCAATTGAAAGCTTGTCAGTCCACTGAAGGCCGGCACAGCAAGAACCACCAACCACTCATTGTCTTTCCCAAGCCACAAGAATACGGCTCCGATCAGTGTCAGACGAACAATCAAACCAATTCCATCCGTACTTCGAATGAATTGTTTCATGTACAGATAGTCAAACGTCCGGTTTCGGTCAAATCCGATTTTTTCCACCAGATGACTTAATATACGCCGCCGTTTGTATGTCGTCGACAATCGCGGCACATCGACAAACCAGTTCGCGATTCGGTAAAACCGGTCCCTTGATTCCTGTTCAAGCGCAATCCAGTCCATCAATGGCAACTGGTCTTGTTTTTTTAAATGAAGCGTCAGCAATAATAAACTCGTGACGACGATGCTGAATGATCCCATCCCGAGCATAACGAGAATTCCGGCCCCGGCTGCATATAAGAGAACAATCCGATGACCAATTCCTTCGAGTTTCGATAAATTGGCCGCTGCGCCAATCATGCTTAGTGCCGCAAACAAAATTCCCAGTCCGATTGGAGAGGTCTCTTCCGTTCTGACGTACAAAACAGCAACCACGAGAAACGGAATGACTGTCCGGATCATACCAAACAAAGCATTGTACACCCGGACCCGCTTCATATAATTTGCAAGGTGCGGCAGGCTTGGAAGTAAAAATACTTGATCCGCCTCGGTTAAAAAGGTTCGTGTCGATCGATAAAAAGCCAATAAGATGAACAGACTGCCCATGACCAGATTTCCTGGAAATGCAGAGTCCAGCTGATCCAAAAATCGACCGTATACCACAAGACCGTACAAAACAACGAAATAGACGGTAAACAACAATCCACCGTTCGCCATGTACCGGGTATATTTCGTCATTTCCGCCATAGCCGCCTGGTAACGCGTGCGCCATAAAACGGAACTCGTCATCGTTCTGCCTCCTCGATGGCGGCGACGTAGATATCGTCGAGGGAACCATCCTGCAGTTCATACCGCTCTCGAAGTTCGTCTGTCGTTCCTTCTGCAGCAATCCGTCCTTCGTGTAATAAAACGAAACGGTTGCAATGACGTTCTGCCGTCTCCAAAATATGCGTTGACATTAAAATGCCTTTGCCGTCTGCTTTTAATTCGCTGAAAATCATCAACAGTTCACGAATGGCAAGCGGATCAAGTCCAACGAACGGTTCGTCAACAATCAATAACTCACTTCCGGTGATCAAAGCACAAAGAATCATCGCTTTTTGCTTCATCCCTTTCGAGAATACGCTAGGGAACCACTCCAATTGTTTCGTCATGCGAAGCCGGGCAGCGTAATGAAGAATACGTTCTTGTGCCAGTTCTTCTTCGACCGCATAACCCTGGGCCATCAACCGTAAATGTTCACGCAATGTCAATTGTTCATACAGCATAGGTTGTTCTGGAATATAAGCGACTTGTTTCCGGTATGCCTGCTCATCTGTTTCAAGGCTGATTCCGTTAATCAATATCTCACCTGATTTTACCGGTAACAAACCTAATATGTGTTTGATTGTCGTCGATTTCCCCGCACCATTTAAACCAATCAGCCCAACCAATTCCCCTTGCTTCAGTGATAAGTTGATTTCGTGCAGTACTTTTTTGGAACCATACCCACCTGATAATTCATTTATTTTCAATAACACGTTCAGACACTCCCTTCATTAACTATCCTAGACAATTCATTCTCACATTTCTAGTTTGACTCATTTTTTTATTAAGAAAAGGTTTGAATACATCTTTTTACGGTAATTACTCTTAGTGTAATCGTTACATCAATATATGAAAACGACTTACAAAAATCGAAAGTAGTATTTTAAAGACTAATTTCATCGAGGGGTAACTGGTATAATCGTCTAGCTATTTTACTTTTCGTGATTTTCCCCTTTTGATCGAAAGAAGTATTTAACGGATTTCCTCTTTCGATGTGTTTACAACTGCCTGAAAACAGGTAAATCTAAAATAAGAAAAGGAGGGTTCCAAATGGGATTCTTATGGGCTTTAATCGTTGGTGGATTAATCGGTTGGGTAGCTAGTCTCATCATCGGGAAAGACGTACCAGGTGGTATCATCGGTAACATCGTCGCCGGGTTTGTAGGAGCAATGATCGGTCAAGCAATCTTCGGTACAATGGGACCAGATATCGCTGGTTTCGCAATTATTCCAGCTATCTTAGGTGCTATCATCTTAATCTTCATCGTGTCATTGATTCTTCGTTCAGTACGTCGTAAATGATTTATTAAGATAACAAATAACGCACAAATCACAAAGGAGTGTTTTTAAAATGGGATTTTTATGGGCTTTAATCGTCGGTGGATTAATTGGATGGGTAGCTAGTCTCATCATCGGGAAAGACGTACCGGGCGGCATCATCGGTAACATCATCGCTGGTTTTGTTGGTTCAATGATCGGACAAGCTATTTTCGGGTCAATGGGACCAGATATCGCTGGTTTCGCAATTATTCCAGCTATCTTAGGTGCAGTCATCTTAATCTTCATCGTATCGTTGATTCTTCGTTCAGTACGTCGTAAATAATTTAAACTACTAAAATTAAAAGGAGTGTTTTAAATGGGATTCTTATGGGCTTTAATCGTTGGTGGTATTATTGGTTGGTTAGCAAGTCTTATTCTCGGTAAAGATGTACCAGGCGGCATTATCGGTAACATCATCGCAGGTTTTGTCGGTTCAATGATCGGACAAGCATTATTCGGCAGCTGGGGTCCTGATGTCGCTGGATTCGCTATCGTACCAGCTATTCTTGGTGCAATCATCCTAATCTTGATCGTTTCGTTCATCCTTCGTGCGGTTAACAAACGATAATTTCATTTCTAGAAAAAACCACTCAGAGACATGGCGTCTCTGAGTGGTTTTTTGATTACGGTGAACTGGACTCAACCATCACCTCAATTCAAGCCACATCTTCCCTGACCGTTCAATGATCCGCTTTTCTGATTTGATATTCAACCATCCTAACAACTCTTCAAAAAAGCCTGTCGGATACTTCCAAACCTTTCCGTTCGCTTCATCAGTCTTCGACTCGGGTTTTCCTGCTACATTTTCGAGTTCTGACGTGGTTTTATTGAGGTCAATGACAATACTTTGAACTTCCCGACCGTCGTATACGACTTCAAACCCCTCGTATACGTCCTTATTGGCTAAACGGTTTACCGGAGGACCAAAAGTGTTTTCCCATTTCTGTTGACTTCGTCCAAGATATTCTGTCATTTGCTTAACGGTCTTCCCTGTTCTCGCTTTCACTTCGGCTTCTAGTAATTTTTCAATATCAATCCCGTACTGTTCTTTTTGATCAGGCGCAACCTGTGAAGCCAGTTCAAAAGCAATGCTTGTCTTTTTCTGATCTCCCAGTTGAATGGTTTTACTCGCACGCCCTGTCTTACCGTTTTCCTGTACACGTGCCGACACTTCATATTCACCCGGGAAACGCTTGAGGATTAACGGCTTTCCTTGCAACGTGTTACCTGACGGCGTCTCATTGACCAAAATACTGGATGCGTTCACATCACTCGTTACTTCTAAAGTTTGTTCATTTAAATGAAGCGTATACGTATCAAACCAAAAACGACCCGGTTGCTGTTTCAGTGAAAATAAATCCTGTTTGGCGCTTAATGCCGGTTTCTTCGGATAACGGCTTTGATCAGATTTAATTTCAGAAACGGCTTTTGCCAAACGATTTTCATCCGCTCGGAACCAGACCATCAGACGATTCGTTTCCGCCATTTTTAAAGGCTTATTGTTTACATAAACCAGTTGCCGGAACGTTTCTTCATCCTGATCCTTTACTGCCTGGCGAAATACTTGATCCGTTTTTTCACGTGCTGCAGCCGGAAGTACTCTGCTCCAACCGACATAAGCCATCAGAATGACCATCAATATCAATCCGGTTAGCCAAACGATGCGTTGATTTCGTTTCTTCTTGTTTTCGTATACAGTGATGCGAGAGGGCATCTTAGCTTCTCCTACTTTCTTTTTCAAGTTTTCTTTTAGTTTAGAAACCCTTCAGATTCTTGTCAAATACCCGCAAATTCAAGCGGTTCAGGTATACTGAAAGAACATTTAACAAAAGGAGTGAGTTCATTGCAAAAAGAAAACTGTATTTTCTGTAAGATTGCCAATCATGAAATCCCTAGTCACAAAGTATATGAAGATGATCACGTTCTGGCGTTTCTGGATTTATCACAGGTAACGCAAGGTCATACGCTCGTCATTCCGAAACAACATGCAGATAACGTTTATGACTTATCCTCTGAAGAGGCACAAGCTGTTTTTTCGGTTGTTCCGAAAATCAGTCGAGCGTTACAACAGGAAACAAACGCAGCTGGTATGAATGTGTTATCCAACACGGGTAAGGTAGCCGGACAATCCGTCTCTCACTTCCATTTACACTTAATTCCGCGTCACAACAAACACGATGGATTCGGCGCAAAATGGGAAGTCCACAATGACGAATATACCGCTGAAGAGTTAGCTGATATCGCTCAGGCTGTCCAAAATCGTCTCTAATCCCTTTGATTTACTCACTCATTTTAGAAATATTGTCAAAATAGGTTTCTAATATCGGATTTTCGGTAAAATAATATAAAACAAATATTTTAGTATCGAAAGGAGGTTAATTATGTCGAAGCGTCCCCAACGTAACTGGGTCGCTTTTGGTGCTACGCTGTCGCTTGTGACTTTTTACGGTTTGAAGGCGCTTCGCCAAGGTACTAAAAGTGACTCTTCGAATGGTAAACAACGTCGGAATTCTTATTCTACAATCGTAACGAACGTGCAGGATTTAACGCAGGAGGGAAAGAATCTAATAGAGACAGCCAAACTTTCTGGCATGACCTTTAAAGAAGAAGTAACAAAAGATGTCTCTCAGTATCAGTCAGAGGTTCAAGAATCACTGGCACGTCTTCAAAAATTTGCTGATGAGGCAAAACAAGACGTCGATCATCTCACTCCTCAACAGTAACGATCCGCTGCTTCGATTTGTTTTTGTATAGTTTGCATTTTGCGCGTTTGAGCCATTGTCACCTTTCGAAAGGATGAGTCAGATATGGAACACGAAAAATTATATCCTGGACAAGAAGCACTGTTATACAGTCACAAAATTGTCCAACTGAGCAAAGCACTATGGAAAACGGTAGAAAAAGATTGGCAAAACTGGATCAAACCTTTTGATTTAAACATTAATGAACATCATATTTTATGGATTTCCCATGCACTGGGTGGTGCCTCGATTTCCGAAATCGCTAAATACGGTGTGATGCACGTCTCAACGGCATTTAACTTTTCGAAAAAATTAGAAGACCGTGGTCTTTTGACGTTTTCAAAAAAAGAGACGGATAAGCGCAATACCTACGTACAGTTGACACCAGAAGGCGAAAGTTTGTTGCTGGAAACGATCCAAGCATTCCGTCCTGAAGAAAATGGTGTTTTCCGTGCTTCGCTGCCGCTCCAGGAGCTTTATGGAAAGTTTCCTGAACTGACAGACATATCAGCGATTGTCCGTCGTCTCTATGGCGATAGTTTTATGGACATCTTTGCTGAGACGTCAAAAATGATTACAGAAGAAGCAGATCGGCGTCCGCAGGATCCGGTCATCGACTCCATCAAAAAAGCATGACCTTTGCATGAATTTCAGTTGGTAACGTTCTATGCCACAAGGCCTAGGACGTTTTTTGTTGTTTTTTAGCAAGTAACGTTCCGGTTACCATTCTGTCTCAAAACGTTGCGGCACCTCACAATTTCCCACAAAAATAGTACGCCTGCATCCCATCTGATATGGTAGCATGATGTAAGAGCAATTCACTTTTGATTTTGCAGAAAGCTGTCAAGGTAACGAAGATATGATATGATAGAACGGTTGAAATAAATGGTAAATTAGGGGTGTATGTATGAAAAAGAAACTTTTAAGTGTAGCAGCAGTGGCAAGTGTGTTCACATTAGCAGCGTGTGGTTCAAACGATGAAGCCGTCATCAACTATAAAGGCGGAGAAGTCAACAAAGCGGACGTTCAAGAAGAAGCGTACCAAAAAGCTGGTGCTCAAATTGCTTTCCAACAAACAATGAATAATCTGCTCGAAAAAGAATATGGTAAAAAAGTTACCGACAAAGAAGTCGAAGCAGAAGTTAAGAAAACAAAAGATCAGTTCCCGGACAAAGAACAGTTCAAATCTACTCTTCAAACAGCCGGTATCAAAAGTGAAAAAGACTTCGAAAAAGTGTTACGTACACAAATGCTCTTAACAGAAGCAAAATCAGCTAAATCTAAAGTAACCGATAAAGAAATCGAAGATCGTTTCAATCAGGAGAAAGTAGAAGTAAAAGCAAGCCACATCCTCGTTGAAAAAGAATCAGAAGCCAAATCTATCAAAAAACAATTGGATGAGGGCGGCGACTTCGCGAAGATTGCCAAATCGAAATCGACGGATACAGGAAGTGCAACAAAAGGCGGCGATCTTGGATTCTTCACAAAAGGAAAAATGGTTGAGGAATTCGAAAATTATGCGTTCAAGGATGGCGTTGAAGGTAAAATTTCCGATCCAATCAAAACACAATTTGGATACCACATCATTAAAGTAACGGATCGTAAAGAGAAAAAAGACTTTACGCTTGAAAAAGAATCGGATCGGATTAAAAAAGCATTGGCTGAAGAAAAAGCCGCTCAAGTTAATCCAAACGACATCTACCGTTCATTAATGAAAAAATATGATGTCAAAATCGAAAATAAAGACTTCAAAGATGCGTTTGATCTTGATAAGCAAGAACAACAACAGATGCAACAACAAATGCAACAGCAACCACAACAATAAGAAGAAAATCCCTGCCTCCCAAAAAGGAAGCAGGGATTTTTTTATCAAAATTAGCCGAGAATACTCCCACTTCTAAACGTTCAGGGCGAAGCCCTAGTGCAAGTGGGAGATGAATCGTCTTCGGGCAAAGCGTGTCTTGCGACACGTTAATTGCCCGACACTCCTGGTGTGAAAGCAATTAAAATCAGGAATAAAAAAAGAGTCATGTTCTTTGAAAACTGAAGATATAGGGTTGTGACAGGAAGTTCGTCTGTCACGTAAAATCTTCAACGTTCACCTTGCGGATGACCGAAGTAGCGAAAACCAAGCAGAGTAGGCATCCGCATAAAAGAAACGGACAAGATCAACGTTCAACCGTCGGGACGACGGGGTTAGCCTGATCAATTTTTGACCGCTCGGTTGAATAACTCAGGAATCCTCCACCTCTTAGCGAAGCGTAGGTGGAGGTAGTTCAACTACTGATGGATGTTACCGAACCGGTGCCCGTTCATATTGTTTCGGTAAACTCACCTCGTCCTTCAGTTCTGCCGCCGCATGATAGACCCAGTATGGTTGACGCAACAGTTCACGGGCAAGCAAGATGACGTCTGCGCGCTCGCTGCGAATGATTTCTTCGGCAAGCGTCGCTGTCGTAATCAGACCGACCGCACCCGTCTTTATGCCAGTCGCCTGTTTAATTTCCGCCGCATACGGGACTTGATAACCGGGATAAACTTCCGGTACAGCGTTCGCGACGACTGCTCCTGAACTGCAATCGAGCAAATCAATCTGACGTTTCTGTAACTCTTCCGCTAGCGGAATATAGTCCGTTGCCGTCATTCCGCCTTTTGCATGATCTGCAGCTGAAATGCGAACCCACAAGGAAAGAGTGGTCCGCTCCTGAATCGCATCGATGATCTCAAGCAAAAAGCGCATCCGATTTTCCATTGATCCGCCGTATTGGTCTTGGCGTTTATTGGATAACGGAGATAAAAATGTATTGATTAAATAGCCATGCGCACCATGGATTTCAATAAAATCATAACCCGCTTGTTCGACTCGAAGAGCCGCATCGACGAACTGCTGTTTAATCATATTGATTTCTTCCATCGTCAGTTCGCGTGGAGACACATACGAATCGTCAAACTCGATGGCTGATGGTGCGACAGGAGGCATTGCCGTCGTACTTTTTCGTCCGGCGTGCGCCAACTGAACACCGGCTTTCGCTCCTGCTGCCTTGACCTGATCGGCAATCCGCGTTAATCCTTCGATGTGTGCATCCGACCAGACGCCGAGATCACCAGCTGAGATCCGCCCGTCCGGTGTGACGGCCGTTGCCTCCAAGATGACACCGCCTACCCCACCGACAGCACGTGACGCATAATGGGTGACGTGCCAATCTGTCACCATTCCATCTTCTTTTGCACTATACATGCACATCGGTGCCATGATGACACGGTTTCGGAACAACAGATTTCCGATTTGGACTGCTTCAAATAGCTTGGTTTTCATCTTGCACTCTCCTTACATCGTTTTTGCATACTGTTCGTTAGTTTCGTTCATTCCACAATTAAAGTTTCGGACGATAAAAAGAGCGGTTATCCAGCGCAAAGGAGCGCTCCGAGAATTGCCCGGGTTCCACATATTCCAGCAATCGGTCCATCATCGTCATCCGGGCATCCAGATTATCGATCAGGAAGAGCACTTCCGCCTCACGCATTTGTGGTGCGACGGCGGATCCCCATTCCGGACGACCGTGGTGACTTAACACCAGATGTTGCAAGACCGTCAATACTTCTGCGTCGATCTGCAGCTCTGCTCCGACCTTTTCCAGTTCTGCGACCATTAATGAAATATGTCCGACCAGTTTTCCCGGTAACGTATATTCCGGCGTGACGGGATCCGACAATTCCTTGATTTTCGCGTAGTCATGCAAGACGACACCGGCAATCAACAGATCTCGGTTCAATGTCGGATAAAGACGCGCGATTTGATCCGCAAGCTTCAACATCGACAGGACATGATACGACAATCCCGAATAAAACGCATGATGATTTTTGACGGCTGCCGGATGGGTGAAGTAAGCATCAAAATCCTTGATGACAAGATGTTTGACGAGTTTTTTCATATCGGCATGATGAATCGACTCAATGAACCCCAATACTTCTGTTTCAATCTGTTCCCGCGGGATCGGCGCAGATTGAATGTATTCTTCGACATTCGTATCCTCAAGCACGGTAATCTGTTTTAATTTCAATTGTGTCCGTCCACGATAATCCATCACTTCCCCGGCAGCATGGACAATGAACTTCGGCGCATATTTAGTGAGATCACTCGTATCCCACATTTTTGTCTCAATTTCGCCTGTCTTATCTGCTAAAATCAATGTCAGATACGGTTTTCCGTTGGCGGCGATTCCTTTTAATGCTTGTTTGATCATGACTCGTTGATCGAGCATCTCTCCCACTGCTAATTGACCGATACCTTTCATTTCACAACACGTCCTTTATAAAAATTCATTTTTCACCGGATAGATCCGCGGATAAATCTGACTACAGTACATACTTTATCATTCTACTATATGGGAGCTCAAAACATGGAATTCAACTCACAATTTACCTGGCATCGATATCCGTCGATTTCTGCTTATGAACAATACGTCAGTCATCTGGCGGAGATGCCGTCCTTTCAACTGGATTGGCTGAACGAACTTCGGGCAAAAGATATGAACTTTACGCGAACTGAACTGGATGTCCTGTATGGTTCTATTGTCACCTGGCAAAATCCGGTCGACCGAAGTGACCGCCGATCCATCTGTTATTACGTTTCAGAAAACGAGTTGATTACGATCGGATTGTCTGACCATATAGTTTCCTTAATCGAACCGTTTAAAACGTCAACCCCTTTCGAAGCCTTTTATGCGATTTTGGCCTTACAGATGAACACCTATTTTACCGGCATTGATAATTTTGAAACTGAACTGTTTTCAAGACAAGACGAACTCCGCGGAAGCATCAATGAAAATTCGCTCGACAGTATTTTCGGTTTACGGGATACGATTGAAAATTGGTCGGACTTGATCGTTCCTTTTCAGGAACTGATTTTGGCAGGTCCGGAAGCCTTTATCCGGCAAACGGATTATGAAGAGGTCCTGCCCTTTCGTCTGGCTGAAAAACGGATTGCCCGTCTGTTGATGTTGATTGAGCATTACCAAAAAGATATCGAGGTTCTGCTCGATTTATCGACGACCGTTTCAAACTTCAGAGGGAATGAAATCATGAAGGCGCTAACGATTTTCACAGCTGTCGCCACGCCGATGATGGCCCTTGGCGCCATTTGGGGAATGAACTTCAAGGATATGCCGGAACTGGATTGGAAGTACGGGTACGCCGCCTCGCTTTCTTTAATCTTCCTGACAACAGGCGGTATTTTCTACTGGATGAAACGTCGTGGTTGGTTGGGGGCACTCGTCCGGATGCCAGAAAATAAGCAAAAGCGAAAAAAATAGATATCAGAACATAAGTTCGTTATACTTATTTTACTTGAACTGGATTCTAAAATGAAGGAGGAAACCTTGATGGGACGGAAAATCATTCATGTGGATATGGACGCCTTTTATGCTTCAGTGGAGCAACGCGACCGTCCACACTTAAAAGGAGTGCCCGTCATCGTCGGGGGACCTCCTCATGCCCGTGGTGTCGTCGCTACGTGTTCCTACGAGGCGCGGAAGTACGGGATTCATAGTGCGATGCCTTCACGTCGTGCGTTTCAGCTTTGTCCGCGTGCTGTTTTCCTGCGTCCTCGTTTTGAAGTATATCGTGCCGTCAGCGCGCAAATCATGGAGTTATTTCTTGAAGTCACACCGCTCGTCGAACCGCTGTCGTTGGATGAAGCGTATCTCGATGTGACAGAAAATCATTTGAATCTAACCAGTGCAACCCATATCGCGCAATACATCTTGTCTGAAATCAAGCGGCGGACCAGTTTGACCGCTTCCGCCGGTGTCTCGAACTCAAAACTTGTCGCTAAAATTGCTTCCGGTCACCAAAAACCAAATGGTTTGACCGTCCTTCCACCGGACGCTGTTCTGCCGTTTTTATCCGGATTAAAGATCGGTGATTTACACGGAGTTGGCAAGGTGACGGAACAAACACTTCGAAAACACGGATTTGAAACGATCTCCGATATCCAACAAGCGCCGCTTACAGAGTTGCGCGGGTTGCTCGGTCGGGATCGGGGAACGGAGTTATATGCGATGGCGCACGGAGAGGACGAGCGCTTGGTTCGCCCACACCGTGAACGAAAATCGATCGGGTCTGAGAGCACCTTCGAAGAAGATACGGAAGACATCGACACCATTTTCGAAACACTAAAACGGGAAGCTCTTTCCGTCGTCAAGACGCTTAATCAAAAGGAATTGGTCTGTCGAACCGTCACACTCAAATGGAAAACAGAAGATTTTCAATCTCGCTCGAAACGTTACACATTTTTGGAAGAAACGGCTGACGAAGAAACGTTGCTCCGGATCACGACCAAACTGTTTAATGAAATTGAATTTTCAGGCCCGATTCGGTTAATCGGCATGAGCGTCAGCCATCTTGAATCCCCCTCCCCCTCCAAACAATTGACATGGCAGGATATTGATTCTTACTTGTAAAATGAACGACTATTCATTACACTTGTATTAGTGAAATACGACAAGGGGGAACCAGCCATGCTTTATACGATCACCGCATTTTCGGATCGGGGAGAAACCTTATTAGATGATACGTTTGACGCTCCGTCGGATTCCGAGGCGCGTCAAGAAGGCATCCGTCGCCTGAAAGAAGCAGACTTGGAGCACCGTGGGGCACGGGTGACACGCGCCGGACAGTTGATTCATTTTGAGCGGGCCTATCTCCCCCGTCTTGTTCCGTCAAAAAATACACCGTAAGAAAAAGCCTCGGTCAGGTAGACCGAGGCTTTCAGATCGTAGACAAACCCTCATTTCAACGTTGAAATGAGGGTTTGTCTTATGTAGTCGTATAAAGTGATGTGAAAAATAAGGATTCCCACCGGAATCCCATGACCAGTTCGCTAATTTTTTGAGGTTCAGGGCACTAAAAGTAAGCATCGCTTGTAGCGTTATTTTTTTCAGACCACGATATCGGGCCCAACGCATGCCATGCTTTTCTTTTGCATCTGCGAAGACGCATTCGATTGTCTCCTGTCGTTTTCGATACAATGCACGATTCACGGAAGTATGCCGTAAATGCTCCACCTCATCCATTGCTTCCTGCCAGACATGACGCAGGATCATTTTTTTA
>CABJAC010000004.1 GCA_902363455.1 Caryophanales bacterium
CACTTCCCTCCGAAGAGTTCCGTGAGCTTCCTGCGCTCGACTTGCATGTATTAGGCACGCCGCCAGCGTTCGTCCTGAGCCAGGATCAAACTCTCCATAAAGTGTTTGACTTGCTCGTTGTGTGACCGAGGTCACGTTGACGAAGCTTGCGCTTCATTCATTGTTTGTATCCGAAGATACGTTTTTTGCCTCATCGTTCAGTTTTCAAAGTTCGTCATCGTTTGTTTTGAAAATGGTGGGCCTAAGTGGACTCGAACCACCGACCTCACGCTTATCAGGCGTGCGCTCTAACCAGCTGAGCTATAGGCCCGTCAAAAGCAAACAAAATATGGTGCACCCTGAGAGATTCGAACTCCCGACCCCTTGATTCGTAGTCAAGTACTCTATCCAGCTGAGCTAAGGGTGCGATATGGTGCGGTCGAGAGGACTTGAACCTCCACAGTGTTGCCACCACTAGGCCCTCAACCTAGCGCGTCTACCATTCCGCCACGACCGCAAATATAAAGTTAATTTAAAATTAAAAAATGGTGTGTCATGCAGGATTCGAACCTGCGACCCTCTGATTAAAAGTCAGATGCTCTACCAACTGAGCTAATGACACGAAAAACTGGGCTGGAAGGGATCGAACCTTCGCATGCTGGAATCAAAATCCAGTGCCTTACCACTTGGCCACAGCCCAAAAATGGCGGTCCTGACGGGATTCGAACCCGCGATCTCCTGCGTGACAGGCAGGCATGTTAACCGCTACACCACAGGACCACATTTTTGTGAAACTTAAGTATGAAATTAAAAATGGTGGAGGATGACGGGATCGAACCGCCGACCCTCTGCTTGTAAGGCAGATGCTCTCCCAGCTGAGCTAATCCTCCAAAATGGTGACCCGTACGGGAATCGAACCCGTGATACCGCCGTGAAAGGGCGGTGTCTTAACCGCTTGACCAACGGGCCATTTAAAACTGATAATTATTCTCAAGTAACAAATTCACATAAGAGGTCTGGCGGAGATGGAGGGATTCGAACCCTCGCACCAGTTTCCCGGCCTACACCCTTAGCAGGGGCGCCCCTTATAGCCACTTGGGTACATCTCCAAAGATAATGGCTCCGCAAGTAGGATTTGAACCTACGACCTACCGGTTAACAGCCGGTTGCTCTACCACTGAGCTATTGCGGAACGTGACGTTCGTTTCAGAACACTTTTCTATATTAGCAACTTTCTTTCTCTTCGTCAATGCTTTTTTAAAAAAGTTTTTAGTGACGAGAAGTTGTTTAGTTGCTGTCGTTTTGACGACTTCTATAATTTATCATGCTCCGAAATGAACGTCAACTACTTTTGTAAAAAATCTTTCCACGACATCGTCCGCAACGATAACGTTCCGTATTCATCCGTCTTTTCCTTCTATATAATGTCCTGCATTTTTTGCATTCATATACATACATCTTTTTTTCATTTTCTTTTAAACGTGGACTGTAACGTAACCCACCGTACCGGTTCAACCACTCCTTAAAATCCGAATCTTGGTGCCGATGCCCCATTCCGCGTAAGTGTAAATGATAGTGACACAGCTCATGGATAACGATCCCCCGAAAGATTTTTAAATCCATCAGGTACTGCCGATTGAAGTCCAAATGATGATCCGCCAAAAAATAGCGCCCGCCGGTTGTCTTCAAACGGTCGTTAAAAATAGCTTTGTGTTCAAAAGGTAAAGCAAACACGTCGAGCGAAAGCTGCTCGACGTATTGCTGTAATTGTTCATTCGTCATGAAGGATTCACCATCGTCAATCCGATACGTCCGCGTTCCGGCTCAACACTCGTCACCCACACCGTTACGATGTCTCCGACAGCGATGACATCAAGCGGATGCTTGACCCGTTTTTTACTGAGCTTCGAAATATGAACGAGACCACTCTCTTTGACCCCGATGTCGACAAATGCACCAAAGTCGAGGACATTCCGCACTGTTCCCTGAAATTCCATTCCGACTTGAATCATATCAAGTGATAAGACATCTTGGCGAAGAAGCGGTTTATCGAGTGCTTCCCGCGGATCACGTTCCGGACGCTGTAAGGCTTCAATAATATCCCGCAACGTCGGTTCACCGACTTCAAGTAATTGAGCTGTCTCAGATACAGAAAGTTCCCCAAGCCGAGAGCGCAAGCTGTCTGTTCCGACTGTCTGTAACGATAAATCAAGTTGCTTGAATAATAATTCGACGGTTTTATACTGCTCCGGATGAATCGGTGTCCGGTCGAGCGGATGACTGCCTTCCGGGATTCGTAAGAAGCCTGCTGCCTGTTCATACGCTTTCGCCCCGAGACGCGGGACTTTCAACAATTCCTTCCGTGATTCGAAAGCCCCCAGTTCCGATCGGCGTTCGACGATCTTCTTCGCCGTCGCTTTTGTAATCCCCGCCACATAACCGAGTAACGACTCTGATGCCGTATTCACATCGACCCCGACCTGGTTAACGACCGTCTCAACGACAAAGTCGAGCGTCTCTTTTAACTTTGTCTGCGTGACATCATGTTGGTACTGTCCGACACCAACAGATTGCGGATCAACTTTGACGAGCTCCGCCAATGGATCCTGCAGTCGTCGTGCGATAGAGATTGCCGAACGTTGCTCGACCTGCAAATCCGGAAACTCGGTGCGTGCGATTTCAGATGCCGAATAAATACTGGCTCCCGCTTCATCAACGATCGTAAAGGCAATTTGATCGTGCCCCTTGATCCAGTCGGCGACAAACGATTCCGTCTCACGGGAAGCCGTCCCGTTCCCGATCGCAATCAATTCAATCCCGTAACGGTTGACAAGTTTCGTTAAGACTTGACGTGCCTCTTGCGCTTTTTGCTCCGACATCGTCAGATAGACGACACCAACTTCTTTCATTTCACCGGTTGGATCAATGACCGCCCACTTGCAACCGGTCCGGTACGCAGGATCAAGACCGAGCATGACCTTCCCTTTCATCGGTGGCTGCATATACAATTGCCGTAAGTTTTTCCCGAACACTTCAATCGCTTGGTTTTCCGCCTTTTCCGTCAACTCATTCCGTAGTTCACGTTCGATTGCCGGAAACACTGATTTCTTGTAACCCGTGTGGACGGCTTCCTCGACTAAGCGGCGTTTTTGTTCCGCCAATCGGTTAAATGGACGGAGCAGATACGGAAGAATTTGCTGTTCTTCCAACACAATCTTCACCGAGACGATTTTTAGGGCTTCTGCACGATTGATGGCTAATATCCGGTGCGGCACGATTTGGCGGATCCGTTCACTGTATTCGTAGTACTGGGCAAAAACACTTTTTTCATCAACCGCGTCTTTTTTTAGTTTCGTGACGATATCGGAAAAACGATAGGCGGTTTTCCGGATGTGCTCCCGGACGCTCGCCTGTTCGCCCCATTCTTCCGCGATGATGGCCTGTGCCCCGGCAATCGCTTCGCCTTCCCCGTGCGCTGCGACATACTGGTTAAATTGCTGTTCATCGTATGGCTTCGGTGAACGTAAAAAGTCAGCAAAGGGTGTCAGTCCTGCTTCACGGGCAATTTCTGCTTTTGTTCTCCGCTTCGGACGAAACGGTAAGTATAAGTCTTCGATTTGTTGCAACGTCGTCGCTTCTTGTAAACCCCGGCTCAATTCAGGCGTCAAAACACCCTGCTCTTCGATTTTTCGGAGAACATCTTCTCGTTTGGTTTCCAGTTGCGTGATGCTTTTATGGCGGTCGAGGATCGCTTTGATTTCGACCTCATCGAGTTCACCGGTTTGTTCTTTACGGTATCTGGCGATAAACGGAATTGTCCCTCCGTCTTCCGTCAATTGTAAAACGGCTTTGACTTGTGCCGGTCTAATGTTCAATTCAGTTGCGATTCTCTTCTCCATTTTCCTCACCTCTGTTTCATTATACCGAAGAATGGACGGGACACAAAAAAAGACCGATGCATCCGCATCAGTCTTTTGAAAATACTTCGTTTGGTTCTACTTTGATTGCTTCGCGTAGCTTTTGAAGCGCGCGGCGTTGAAGACGGGAGACATGCATCTGTGAAATACCGAGTAATTCCCCAGTTTCCTTTTGACTCATGTTCCGGTAATACGCACATTCCAAAATCGAACGTTCCCGATCCGTCAAAACAGCAAACGCTTTTTCAAGAATCAGCTTTTGGTCAACGGAATCATATCCATTTTCCTGATTACCGACGAGGTCAAGCAAGGTCACTGTGCTGCCTTCTTGATCCGCTTCAATCGAACTATCGACAGACAAAGCTTGGTAACTTTTCCCCATTTCCAGTGTCTCGAGGACTTCCTCTTCCGATACTTCCAATCGAGCTGCAATCTCATCAATACGCGGTGAACGTTGCAGTTCTGTCGTCAATTCTTCGACGGCTTTTTTGATTTTCGGTCCAAGTTCCTTAATACGACGCGGAACGTGAACACTCCATGTCTTATCACGGATAAATCGTTTGATTTCTCCGATGATCGTCGGCACAGCAAATGATTCAAAACTCCGACCAAACTCTTTATCAAAACGGCGCAGGGCGGCAAGCAACCCAATCATTCCGACTTGAACGAGATCATCATGAATCGGACGGCCACGTGAGAACTTACGAGCCAGTGCCTCGACAAGATCCGAGTAACGGGCCAGTAAAGCAGCATGGACTTCTTCATCTTGGTCATCTTGTTGGTATAGGTCAATTAGTCGAAGGACTTCGTCATCACTGTGATGGCGTTGTTGAGACTTTGCTGGCACTTTGACCCACCTCATCTCTATTCATATATTTTGTCATATGGACAGTGACGCCGTTTGCTTTCTCGATCGTGACTTGATCCATGAGTGCTTCAATCATTAAGATCCCTAGTCCCCCCTCGTGCAGAGAGTCTAAATCATGTGATTCTGTAATCGGTTCACTTTGGCGTTTGACGCTGTCTTTATCAAACGTCACACCGTTGTCTTTAACGATGATTTCAAGGCGGTCATCCGGGTAGACATTACATGTCAGTGCCATCGATCCGTCTTTCTCATCTTCATATGCGTGTTGCACGGCATTTGCACATGCTTCAGAAACAGCAATTTTGATGTCTTCGATATCATCGTATGTGTAACCCATTCGATTTGCGACACCTGAAACTGTCAATCGTGCGATGGCAACATATTCCGGTTTTGCCGGGAGTGTCATTTCAAGTTGTTCGTTCTTCATTGCGTCCCACCTCGTACACCACTGTCGATTGTAATGATGCTAGAAAGACCTGTGATTTCGAACAGACGGCGAATACGTTCCGATACACCGACGAGTGTAAACGATGTTCCGTTTTTCTTTGATGCCTTAAGTGCACCAACAAACACGCCGAGACCTGTTGAATCCATGTAATGAATTTCATCTAAATGTACGACGACATCATTGGCTTCAACGGCTGGTACAAGTTCTTGACGAAGTTTCGGTGCTGTATACGTATCAATCTCTCCTGCGATATAGAGATGTGTCTGACCATCCAGTTGCTCTGTTTTAATTGTTAAATCCATCTTCAAGTTCCTCCTCAAGGAAAATCTGCTATGTGTTCTCTCTATCTATTTCATCTATTTTTCGGAACGACCCTTCTTAAAGAAAAGGTCACTCTGACATAATTCCCGGATTCAAACATTTTTAAACCGCTTTTTAAAAAAATGTTCAAAAAAAGTCGTATACAGATGTATCGACTCTTCTCTCTTCTCTATGTAAGTGCCTAAAAATCAATCAAGCCTAGGCTGATCGCGACGGCACTGTTTACTTTCATCATTGTGTCCGGATCTAGATGTGTGACTTTATCCGTTAGACGGCGTTTGTCGATTGTACGGACCTGCTCAAGTAGGATGACCGAATCACGTTCTAATCCGTGTCGCTCTCGATATACTTCCACATGGGTCGGTAGTTTGGCTTTGTCGATTTGTGCCGTAATCGCAGCTACGATTACAGTTGGGCTGAATCGGTTACCAATATCATTTTGTAGGACAAGGACAGGACGAACGCCTCCTTGTTCCGATCCGACCACAGGTGACAAATTTGCATAAAACACGTCGCCACGTTTGACTATCAAAGCTTACACCCCGCTTACTTGACGTAGGAGCGAGAACTCCGCCTCCGTTTCAATCTGGAACATTTCGCCAACGATTGATAAATTGATCGCTGCCATCTCTTCGTAACCACGTTTCAATTCCTCACGTAGCTGACGCTTGCGTTCTTCGGTCGTATGGTTCGACTTCATCCCAATCGTCTCCTTCGCTACATTTCGTTCAACAAATTGCTTTTCCCGTTGTTGGACCAAGATAATGGCACCTCCAGATTCACTGAAACCTTAACGAACGACTCACTTTCTACTTCAATATATCAGTCGAATTCAGAAAATACAATCAAAATTCAAACAAATAACATTTTTTTACCATCATATTGATGTCTTTTCAAAAACTAAACACGGGGCACTCGTTTGGAGAATTGGCAGAGAACCTCATAATTGATCGTTCCAAGCCAATGGGCCGCCTCATCAATCGGGGCACCCGGACCGATCAACGTTACTTCCGTCCCGATCGGATAGTCACGCGGCAGACGAATCATTAAGCGGTCCATGCAGACGCGGCCGACGATTTCGCACGGATAATCGTCAACGAGTAACGAATAACCTTGAAACTTACGGGACCAACCATCCGCGTACCCGATCGGTACCGTTCCGATCCATTCATCCGTCGGTGCCGTATACGTCGCTCCGTAACTGATTGTTTGACCCGGTTCAACACGTTTGACCTGCATCAGACGACTTTTTAACGAGAAAGCCGGCTTCAAAAAATCATAATATGGAATCATTTCATCTGACGGCATGGCCCCGTATAATGCGATGCCGATCCGCACGACATTAAACGGTTCTTGTCCGACAAGACGAATCGCACCTGCCGAATTGGCAGCATGGATATAACGAATATCGGGCACCTGTTCAACAAAACGCAGAAATACGGTTTGTTGCGCATCAAACAAACGGCTGTTTAATTCATCCGCTGTCGCGAAGTGGGTATAGATCCCTTCTAGTTCCATCACATCTGCGTCAAGTTCTTTTAAGACGGCATCCAACTCTTCAAGGGTCTGTAAGCCAAGCCGTCCCATCCCGCTGTCGACTTTGATATGGATCCGTAAATGATCAACGTCTGTTAAATGCTGTTTCGCTTCACGCAACCACTCTTCTGAAAAAACAGGTACGGCGACATCATAGTTCGAAGCGATTGGCGCATGTTCCGGCAAAAGCGTTTCAAGCATTAAAATCGGTGCCTGAATTCCCGCTTCCCGCAGTTCAATCGCTTCTTCCAGCAAAGCGACCGCCAGCAAATCTGCTCCGTTTGCCAAAGCAATTTCTGCGACGGTGACGGCACCATGTCCATATCCATCCGCTTTGACGACCGCCATCATTGTCTGTCGCCCTATCCGCGCTTTAATTTCCCGTACGTTATGCGCGATTGCATCGCGGTCAATTTCTATCCAAGTTGGTCGATACATCTGAACTCCTCTTTTCTAATAAGACTTGCGCAGCTGCATAATGATCGGAATGCGTGATCGACAGATGAATCATCCCGTCAAACGGTCCGGTCATGACAGGTCGTCCCGATGCTTCGTTCAATACTTCAAGATCAAGCCAGGAGACTTCGGCACCGATACCCGTTCCGAATGCTTTGACGAACGCTTCTTTTGCTGCAAATCGACCTGCGAGATACTCCAACTGCCGTCCGGATGACAAAGTGTCAAAACGTTTTTGTTCTTCTGCCGTCAAGATTCGCTTGACGATTCGTGGCTGACGTTCTATCGTCTGTTGCATTTGTTTCAGTTCCACGAGATCCAGTCCTATTCCGAAAATCATTCTTGACGCCTCCACAGTTCTATTCTTCGCCATCTTCATATAGAATGAAGAGGAAGCGAGGTGTTGTCATGTTTAGTCGAACGGAAAACTTACAAACGTTCACACGTTCTTATCCGGTCGTGTCGTTGTTCATTTTAATCCAAGTCGCTTTGTTTGTCATCGAACAGTTGAATACCTTTTTCAACTTTGGTTTTTCGCCGCTTAATTACGGAGCGGCCATCAATCTGTCCATCGGAAACGGCGAATGGTGGCGTGTCGTGACTGCGACGTTCCTGCATTATGATTTTTGGCATATCGCCTTCAACACGTTTGCTTTGATCATTTTCGCACCTGCATTAGAGCGCATGATTGGTCATGCGAAGTTTGCGTCCTTTTATCTGCTCGTCGGTACGTTCGCCAATGTCTTGACGTATTTCACGAAAATCAATGAACCGTTTTACGGTCAAGCCGGAGCCTCAGGGGCCATTTTAGGCTTGCTTGGTTTTTATGTTTACCTCGGACGTTTCAAACGGACCGTGATCTCTGCGGATGATGCACGTCTCGTTTATATCTTCAGTGCCATCACAGCCATCTTCACCTTACTCGGATCAAACGTCTCCGTTTTTGGTCATTTGTATGGTTTTGTTCTCGGGTTCCTCGCCGGATTCATCTTCGGAAAAGGGACGGTACCGTTTACACGGCCGTTTAACACCGGAAGACGCTCTGCGTCAGGCGGTCGGATTGTTCATACAAGCGGTTCCGGACAACTCGGACGGATCATCTTTTACGTCATCGTCGCCTTCGCCGTCTTCGGTCTGCTGGCACGATTCATTTGAAGACCAACAAAAAAGCGAGTCCCCCGGTTTCCGACTTTCGGAATTCTGGAGGGCCCGCTTTTTTAAGGTGTTTATTTGCGTAATGATTCCGCAAGATCTTTGATATCATCAATTAAGTTATGAATGGTTTCTTGGTTGTCTGTATATAGGGCACGAAGTTCTTCAAAACGGCCTTTTGGATCTTGTTTAACAGCTGAGAGCTGTGTGCCGGCTCCGCCAAATGTACGTTTGAGCGATGCGACCTGCGCTTGACGCGTATCTTTGTGAAGCATTGATAATGTCGCACCAACCAGTGCGCCACCGAGTGTTGCTGCTAAAAAATAATTCTTTTTCATCTGTTTTTCCCCCTAGACTAATTGAACTGTTTATTAAAGTGGTTGTAAAAGCTGATACCGTTTCATGACCGGAGAAGGTGCAAACGACTTCCCTGTCTCTTCAGCATACTGGTCAACGGTCAGTCGTTCAACTGATTTCGCATAGCGCGAGGCGTCTGCTTCATGATCAAACTGAATCAGTAAAACCAAATCCGTCCCCCGCTCGACACGGGCAATCCGGACTGCTTGAAAACTGTCGTATTCCGCCCCCAACACTTTCGGGTCGGACATGACATGATGGACAAACAAATCGCCGCTGTTTTGATCA
This sequence comes from Caryophanales bacterium, assembly GCA_902363455.1. Lineage (GTDB taxonomy): Bacteria > Bacillota > Bacilli > Exiguobacteriales > Exiguobacteriaceae > Exiguobacterium_A. The sequence continues at coordinate 9,323 of CABJAC010000004.1, forward strand.
GCTGGAATCGACCAATAAAACAGGCTGCCTTGTTCGCTAAAATTTCCCCGTGTTTCAAGCAACGTATAGGTGTTGCCGCTTTGGAATGGGGATTTCCCCTCTGTTTCAATAAATAACAAGGCCTCTCCGCTTCCACCTGCCGCACGGATTTGAGGATCACGGGATCGAATCTTATCAACAAAATTGCCGCTACCGAATGTAATGGAAAGTTTAGATGGCATCACAGGCCTCCGCGAGTTCGAAGTCTTTTTCCGTCAGACCGCCGGAATCATGTGTCGTCACGGCAAGTGTGACTTTTTTGTAATCGATGATGATCCGTGGATGGTGGTTCAACTGTTCCGCCACCGCACCGACCTCTTGTACAAAATCAAGTGCCGACGGGAAAGATTCCAATGTATACATCCGGACAATCTCGCCCTCAACAACGCGCCACTCAGACAGCCCTTCCAGACGTTCTTCCACTTCATACTCATTCAACCTCTTCATGCCATTTTCCTCCTCCACCATTGTTTTCGTCCTATACCTTATACCCTACTTTTCCAGTTTCTTATACCTCTGCTCGACGGATTTCTTCCTTTTGTCTTTCGCAACAGATAGAGTACAATGTGAAAGAGAACACTATCTCCCAAAAAGAAAGGGGCAGACGCTCATGCGTGCACTAATCGTGATTGATTATACGGTTGATTTTGTAGCCGATGAAGGAAAGTTGACGTGCGGAAAACCCGGACAGGTCATCGAAGAACGAATCGCTTCGCTGATGGATGAGTTTTCGTCTGAGGATTATGTCGTCATCGCAAATGATATCCATGAAGAAGGAGATACCTTCCATCCGGAAACCGTCCTCTTCCCGCCGCATAACATACGCGGCACTCACGGCAGGGATCTATTCGGACAAGTAGCGGAAATGGCACGGGTCGCGGATCATGTCATCGATAAAACACGTTACAGTGCTTTCGCCGGAACGGATCTTGATTTACGGTTACGTGAACGTTCGATTCACGAAGTTCATTTAGTCGGAGTCTGTACAGACATCTGTGTCCTGCATACAGCTGTCGACGCCTACAATCTGGGATATAAAATCGTCGTCCATGCCGATGCTGTCGCGAGCTTTAATGCCGCCGGTCATGACTGGGCACTTACACATTTCAAGCAATCGCTCGGCGCAGACGTCGTCGGCGAATAAGAAGGGATCTGTCTTCATGTTACAACGTAATCTCGCACTCCATACCGATCTGTATCTGCCGCGGTGGATGTACATCTACTGGCAAGAAGGGCGTCACAACGAGCGGGCTGTTTTTGATGTCTACTATCGAACGAATCCGTTTGAGGGCGGGTATGTCGTCTTCGCCGGTCTTGAAAATATCATTGAATATGTCCAAACATTACATTTCACGGAAGAGGACATTACGTATCTTCAAAAAATGATTGGTTTTCCGGACGAGTTCAAAGAAGAGTTACGGAAGTTCAAGTTTTCCGGTTCGATTTCAAGTGTCAAAGAAGGTGAAATTGTCTTCCCGAACGAACCGTTGATCCGCATCGAGGCGCGGATTTTTGAAGCGAAGCTGTTGCAAACCGCCATCCTCAACATTGCGAACCACGAATCACTCATCGCAACAAAGTATGCCCGAATCCGCCAGTCGGCGCCGGGTGCGAAGTTCTTAGAAGCTGGAGCACGCCGGGCGCAAGGAATCGATGCCGCCTACTTCGGAACCCGTGCCTCTTACTTAGCCGGTTTCGATGTCACGAGCCTCGCCTCTGCCGGACGGGATTTCGGAATTCCAAGCGGCGGAACGATGGAGCATGCTGACATCCAGTTCCACGATGACGAATTAACGGCTTTCCGGACATTTGCCGCTTATTATCCGGATCAGGCGACGTTACTCGTCGATACGTATGACACGCTGAAAAGCGGTCTGCCGAACGCCATCATCGTCGCGAAGGAACTCGAAGAAAACGGGCATAAGTTGCGTGGTATCCGGATTGATTCCGGCGATTTATCGTACTTATCAAAACGGGCGCGGACAATGCTCGACGAAGCCGGTTTCCCGTATGTCGACATCGTCTTGTCCGGGGATCTCGACGAATACGTCATTCAAGACTTACGCATTCAAGGTGCACAAGCGAATACGTTCCTCGTCGGAACACGTGGTATCACAGCGTACGAACAACCGGCGCTCGGTATGGTCTACAAACTGGTCGCGCGTGAATCCAATGGTGAACTCATTCCTGTTATCAAGGTTTCTTCTTCTAAAGCCAAAACGACGACACCGCACATTAAGGAAGTGTACCGGATCGTCGATCGTGTCACGAACAAGTTCAAAGGTGACTATGTGACGTTGCTCGATGAAGATCCGACTGCATTGGAGTCGATTGACTTAATCGATGTCCGGGATCCCTCTTTCCGAAACCGGATTGAGAACTTCCACGTCGAACGATTACTCAGACCTATCTTCAAAGACGGTGAACTGGTTTATACGGTACCGACGATTGAAGAGAGTCGTCACTTCCACGAACAACAAATCGGTCGTCTGTGGGAAGAGTACAAGCGCCTGCGGCTGCCGGAAGTGTACGCCATCACATTCAGTGACCGTCTCTGGAAACTGAAACTCGATATGATTCGCGACACGCGCACTGCAAGCGGCTTAAAATAAGCGTATAAAAACAGCCTACTTCAGCTGAAGTAGGCTGTTTCATTTGGTGTGGACGTCATTTGGATTGACGCTTGTTCCATTTGTTGACGAAAGTACCACGCGAAACCGAGCGCACCTCCGATAAAGACGATATACGTGATGCGTTGGCCAAACTCAGCCAATGAATCCGCATAAAAAATGCTGATTAAGTGATCGCTTCCACTGATGAGAAGCAAACAGGCAATCAGGAGCGCTATACGATAAGCAAGCGTCGGACGATCGGTTGGTTCAGCATGCCAATACGTAATGACGTTATGAGCAAGTAAAATGATGCCAATGATTCCTAATACTCCTATTAATGCTTGCGGCATAATGAACGTTCCTCCTGTTTCTGATTTCTACTTTCATTTAAACATAGTTCACTTAAAAATCCTCGTTAAAACTTTCCCATCATCTGTATCGTCACGTTATACTGAAGAAAACCTGCGTACATTCAAGCAAGGAGGAGTTTTCGTGAAAACCTTTAAACTGTGCACACTACGTATCTTGATGGACGAATCCGGCCGGGATACAACGATTCCGGTCACGATCAAAGACGGATTAACTGTCAGCACCGATCAGACAGCCCAGTGGGTGGCTGAAATCGTCGTCTTAAAGCACGATCAACCAATCATCGATGAACTGTTCGCAAAAAATTTACGGGCCTTGATTGAAATCACAATTTCCCGACCGGACAACGATCCCGCTGCTATGATCGTCACACCACTCGAGTGTACACCGTTAAACGAAGGCACCTCTTATTTGTTCACCGGAAAAATGGTGATGATGAAAAATGACTTATCCGAGTCGATTTTACGGGAAGTCGTCGAAGACCATTTCACAGGGGAAGCGTTGATTCAGGAATATAAAGACCGCCGTTCCAAACGCGGTGCCCATATTACAAGCATCGCCAAAGAAACGTTTAAACAGTACTTACAAGAAAATCCGAAAATCAGTTAAGGACGTTTCGTCCAGTCCAGGATGTGGTCCGCGACATTGATCCGGTCGATTTCATACCGGTCGGAAAAACGAATATAGTTGGCACACGCATTTTTAAGCGGTGTCCGGTAACTGAATGTGTCATCAATCGAGGATAAAGCGGCTTTGATCGTATGCGAATGACAGACGATCAACAGACGTTTTCCTCGATGTTTTTGTGTCAACTCTTCGACAGCTGCGAAGACTCGTGCCTGAATTTTCTGTTCCGTCTCAAGACCCGGGACACGGTCCGTATCATTCGCCTGGACAGCTTCATAAATTCCGGCGATCGGCTTGCCCGATGCCAAACCAAATTCGCGCTCGACCAACCGGTCATCCGTTTCCGTCACCTCAAGCCCTACGGCACGGCCGATGATTTCCGCCGTTTCGACCGCACGGGACAACGGGCTGGAAATCAAGACATCCCATTTCTCCTGTGCGAGATACGTCGCACTCAAGCCGGCTTGCCATCGCCCTGTTTCGTTCAACGGAATATCTTCTCGCCCCTGAATCCGTTCGTTTAAATTCCAATCGGTCTGACCGTGGCGCACTAAACAAATTTCTGTCATCTCATTGTCTCCTTCAAAAAGAAATATGACTGATTGTATCATGTTTCTTTACTTAGTGAAGAGGCTCACGAGGTGGCAGGACAAGGACTTGGCAACTGAAGGATTCAATCCGGTCGAGCAACCGTTCAATTTTGAGCGGGTTTTCCGTCTGCGCAAAGCTGGCTAATGAATGGGTTCCGTTCGGAAACGAAAACAACCGGACATCCGCCCCCACATCGGCTCCTTTTTCAATGAAGTGCAGCGCTTGCGTAAAGGGAACAATCGGATCTTTTTTCCCGTGCAACAGCATGATCGGTGGTGAATCGGCGGTCAAATGAGTTGCAGGTGAGACACGTGTCATGAGTGCGCGCCATTCCTCCCGTCCTCCCCCATAAAATTTGATGTGGGCAATCCAAGTTTGAATGAACTTAAATAATAAGAAGTTCGTTGGTGGATACAAGGCGATGACGCCGCTGATCAGCGGGAGTTGTTCCGCTTTTCGGTCACCGATGAACTCCATCGGCGCAAGGGCGGTCGTCAACATCAACGCCGCACCGGCCGAATCCCCCCAAAGGACCATTCGTCCACGCGCAATCCGCAGATTATCTGCTTCCTGATTTAAAAAACAGAGGGCGTCGCATACGTCTTCCAAATTATCCGGAAAATAGCTGCCGTCTTCAAACAGCCGGTAATCGATACTGCAAACAGCGATGCCAAGCTCTAACAAACGGTCGACGATCGGGGCAAAACAAAAGAGATCATCACGCCCTCCTCTGACAAATGCTCCACCATGTGCATAAATCGCCACCGGAAACGGTCCTTCACCGACCGGATAATACAGATCCAGTTTGAGCTCCTTCTCGCCGATCGTTTTATACACAACGGTCCGTGGAGCCAGTTGGGTTTCCGCAAGCGGAAGCGCCGGTTCCGTCCACCGTAAAAGAGCACCGTAATTGTTCCAAATACTCGCACCGGCAGCGGCCGTCGTCAAAAGGGCAGCCCCTCCCATCAACCATGCTGTTTCCCGTCTCACCTCATCACCTCCAGGCATACTCGCGATTTTTAATCTCATTAGTCTTTTACCCCATTTTTTTAGAAGTCGAACTTCTTCCCGCTCTTGTGCTTGACGCTTTGTTTTGGATTCGTTATAGTGAAAAGGTTCAAATCGGAATAATTACGTTTTAATACTTCTTGGAGGTTTACACATATGAAAAAGTTAATTCCCGCTTTAACGGTCGCTTTCGCCAGCGCCACTTTCCTCGCTGCCTGCGGATCAGCTGATTCAGGTTCGAATCAAGACGCGGCCGACCAAAAACTCAATGTCTATACATCGACGTTCGCCACAGCGGCGATTGCCAAAGAAATCGGCGGCGCTGATGTTGATGTCAAGATGATCGTTCCTCCGGGTGCCGATCCCCATTCGTATGAGCCGACCTCAAAACAACTGACAGAAATCGCACAAGGTGATCTGTTCCTCTTGACCGGAACCACACTTGAGCCGTATTCAGAAAAAATTAATGCCAGTCTCAAAGGGAACGATGTCCGGTTCATCGAGACAAGCAAAGGCATCGATTTGCTTGAAGCGAGCGCCACGGTACACGTTCACGGAGAGTTAGACGCACACGACGAAGAGCATGCTCATGAAGACGAGCACGCAGAAGAAGGACACGATCACGGCAAGTACGATCCGCACGTCTGGCTTGATCCGAACAATGCCAAATTGATGGCCCAATCGATTTCGACGGCGTTGGCAAAAGAAGTGCCGGACAAAAAAGCGACGTTCGAAAAGAAACTCGCTGAATTTAATACGCAGGCAGATGAGCTCGATCAAAACTTGCAGCAAGCAGTTGCTGACGGCTCCAAAAAAGAACTGCTCGTGACACATGCCGCTTATGGGTATTTAGCAGAACGCTACGGATTTTCTCAACTGCCGATCGCTGGCATCTCACCGTCTGACGAGCCTTCGCAAAAAGAACTGGCTGCCCTCGTCAAAGAAGCCAAGCTGCACGACTTAAAATATATTGCGTTTGAAGAGACGGTTTCCCCAAAAGTCGCCCGGGTCATCCAACAAGAAATCGGGGCCGAAGCGATTACGATTCATAACTTGGAATCCGTCACAAAAGAACAACAAGACGCTTCTTATTTTGACTTGATGAATGAAAATGTCACGACACTCAAAAAAGCACTGCAGTGAAGTAGTGTTGACATGCATTAAAAGATACGTTACGGTAGAAAACGTATTTCAGACAATTAAATGACTTCTTTTTATCGCGAGAGACGGAGGGACTGGCCCAATGATGTTTCGGCAGCGGACGATTGAATCGTACTGTGCCAAATCCAGCAAGCTACGGCTTGAGAGATAAGAAGAGCGTCTTTTTCAGTAAAGACCTCCTTCTTTCTTGCGAAGGAGTCTTTTTTTGTACATGCAGAAATGGAGTGATTTTATGAACGAGACGATTACACCAAACAAGTGGGCCCTTCTACCATTACTGGTCTTTTTGGTTCTCTTTATCGGTGCCGGCATCTTTTATGACGACTTTTATAAGTTCCCGATTCTGATTGCCGCATTGATTGCCTTGATTTTTGCTGCCGTGACGACCAAGGGCAGTATCAATCAAACCGTTGAACGGATTGCGACGGGTGCCGGAAACCCGGACATCATGATCATGGTCTTTATTTTCTTACTCGCCGGTGCGTTTTCTGGAACAGCGGATGCGATCGGCGCCATCGAAGCAACCGTCAACGCTTCGCTGACATTTTTACCGCCTTCCCTCTTGATGAGCGGATTGTTCATCATCGCTGCCTTCATCTCGATGGCGATGGGAACTTCAACCGGTACGATTGCGGCACTCGCCCCGATCGCGCTTGGTATTCATGAAGCGACTGGTGTCAATGTTGCCATCGCAGCTGCCGCCGTCGTGGGGGGCGCAATGTTCGGGGACAACTTGTCGTTCATTTCTGATACGACGATCGCAGCGGTCCGGACGCAAAAAACTAACATGCGTGATAAATTCAGAACGAACTTCTTGATTGTTCTTCCGGCAGCCATCCTGACGATCATCATCTTGGCATTTGTCTCGGGTACAGGAGATGTCGTCGACGCGAAGGCGTTTGAGTTTTACAAATTGATCCCGTATCTGTCCGTCATCGTTCTCGCTTTGTTCGGTGTCAACGTCATTCTTGTTTTAGTCGGCGGTACGTTACTGACAGGAATCATCGGTATGCTCGACGGCAGCTTTGGTTTAAGCGGCTTCGTGCTGTCAATGTCTGAAGGATTGATGGGCATGGCGGAAATTTCGATTTTGACATTACTGATGGGTGGTCTTGTCAGCCTGATCACCTTTAACGGTGGCATCGCTTTTCTGAAAGAAACTTTAACGCGACGAATCTCACAACGCCGCGGTGCTGAGTTCAGTATGGCAGCACTCGTCAGTGCGACAAATCTCGCAACAGCGAATAATACGATTTCGATTCTCGTGGCCGGTCCACTCGCAGCCGAAATCGCCGATACGTATGATATTGATCGGAAGAAATCAGCCAGTATTCTCGATATCTTCTCATGCGGCATCCAGGGAATCATCCCGTACGGTGCCCAGTTGCTGATTGCAGCGGAGTTGACGAAAACGGCTTCTCCCGAGCTGATTCCGTATCTGTTTTATCCGTTTTTATTGTTCGTGTGTGGATCCCTTGCGATCCTTTTCGGATTCCCACGCCGTAAAACCGCTGCTGTCCGCAAAGAAAATATTTCGTAAAACAAACAAGTCCGGCCGCCTGCAGCGCGACCGGACTTATTTGTCGTCATTTTTTCTGATTCCGACGGTTCAAGATGAAATATGCGATCGCCGGAAGCGGAAACTGGACCAGTCCTGCTCCGCCCCAAACCCACGGATTACGACCTGTTTTTTTAGCATCGCGAAAAAGTAACACGGCTTGGCTAGTCAGCAGTATCGCAATACCAACCCAGATTCCTTTTGGCAACTGTTTGACGGATTGTGCCATGATTTCTCCCCTCGCTTCTTGTGACACTATAGAGATACCCGCATCTCTTTACACTCTAACCGCTTACTTCCTCCTTGAGCATCGAAACGGACGTAGTTCTCCGTTCATGCTAAACTAAACGAGCAATTCCATATTCTAGTTTCATTGAAGGAGGAGTATATACATGCAATACGCAAAACTTTCAAATGGTGTCACGATTCCACAGATCGGATTCGGAGTCTGGCAAGTCGACGAAGAGACGGAAGCACCGGCTGCCGTCGCAGAAGCGATTCGTGTCGGTTACCGTCATATTGATACGGCTGCCGTTTACAAAAACGAACGTGGTGTCGCCAAAGGAATCAAAGAAAGCGGCGTGAACCGTGAAGATCTCTTCTTAACGTCTAAAGTATGGAACGATGATATTCGTGCCGGACGCACTAAAGAAGCTTTCGCTGAGTCACTCGAACGATTAGAGACCGATTATCTGGACCTCTATTTGATTCACTGGCCGGTTGAAGGGTACATTGAAGCATGGAAAGCGATGGTTGAGCTTTACGAAGCTGGGAAAATCAAAGCGATTGGTGTTTCGAACTTCAAGGAACATCACCTCGATACACTGGCTGAAGAAGGATTGATGACACCGATGATCAACCAGGTGGAACTTCATCCGCAACTTCCGCAACACGAACTGCATGAATATCTACAGGACCACAGCATCCAAGTCGAGGCGTGGAGCCCGCTCATGCAAGGGAAATTCCTTGAAATCAATGACTTTAAGGAAATTGCCGAAAAACATGGTAAATCTCCTTCACAAGTCGTCTTGCGTTGGCATTTGGATAACGGCATCGTCGCTCTTCCAAAATCGGTCACGCCTGAACGGATTGCGGAAAACTTTGATGTGTTTGATTTCCAACTCGATGCGGATGATCTCGAGAAGATTGATCGTTTGGCAACAGATGTCCGTCTTGGACCAGATCCGGATGAAATCGACTTTTAAGCACTGCCGTTAAAAAATAGGCTGACGCTTTAGAACGATTGCTTTTATGAAGAGGGGTGGCAGACTTATCTGCCCCCCTCTTCTCGTTAATCAGGAATCACTCGCTTCACGCAACTCCTACACGATGTCTCGTTTGAGGAACGTGCGTGAAAGAACGCGTGATTCCTTTTTTTCGCGCTCATTACCGCGCTATACATAATAGACAAGAATCGTCTCTTCCGCTTCTTCTGCCCGACGGAAATAGGCGCGCAAATCACCGAACTGCTCCCAAATCGTATCGAACTCTCCTTGACGCCCCGCTTCCCGATAAATCACTTCGAGCGCCTGTCGATCAAAATTCCGCATGACCTCGGAAGAAATGATTAAGAGCGGTAAGGGAAGGATACCGACGATGGATGCGTGATCTTCATTGACAATCAGTTCTTCCCCGACAATTGCCCGACCGAGATTATAATGGGTTTCCTGATCGATAAAGATATCGATTTGACTCATCAATTGGTACAACGGTGTTGTTTCTTCGAGCGCAAACAACTGTTCATGGTCGGGCTGTGTTTCATGGATGAACAAAATCCAGTCCATGATGATGTGCGGATCATCACCAAAAGAATCCCAAACGGCATCTGCGACTCGGACATAATGAACATTTTCCATCCTCCCCCTCCTTCCGACCGTTTTTTTTAGTATTCCCATTTTCTCACCTGTTTAATGATGATTCCTGAAATCCAAAGACAAAAAAAGAGGATCAGATTGCTCTGACCCTCAGTTCATTACATTGCTTTTTCTTTTGTATCGTCATCTTGCCATGCTTCAAGCGTTTCTTTCCCAGGAAGATTCGGAATCGAATCTTTATGGAAACGAGGATCTTGACCGTTTCGACGTTGAACGAGGTAATCATCCAGTGCCAATTTGGCAATTTTCGATAACCGGAAAATCGCATACAGATTGACGATTGCCATCAGTCCCATAAAGATATCGGCCAGTGCCCAGACCAGTCCGGCTGTCTGAACCAACGAACCAAATACGACCATCGCTAAAACAATCACCCGGTAGATCGTCATCAACGTTTTGTTGTCATTGATGAAGCTGATGTTCGACTCACCGTAATAATAGTTTCCGACAATCGAGCTGAATGCAAACAAGAAAATCGCAAGTGCCATGAATCCAGTCGCAAGCGAGCCGACTTGTGAAGCAAGTGCTCCTTGTGCCAAATCGATTCCGGCAACCGGTTCTCCACTCGCATCTTTTGTCGCGACACCACTGACCAAGACGATCATTGCGGTTGCCGAACAGACCAGCAACGTATCGACGAATACCGCAAACGATTGAATCAAACCCTGTTTGACCGGGTGCGATACTTCTGCCGTCGCAGCAGCGTTAGGGGCTGACCCCATCCCTGCTTCGTTTGAGAAGAGACCACGACGGATTCCGTTTAAGACCGCTGCTCCGATCGCTCCACCTGCAAGCGTTTTGAATTCAAGCAATCCTTCTTGGAAAATCAAACCGAAGACGCTTGGTAAAACTTCAAGGTTCGTCACCATGATGTACAGGGCGATTAAAATGTAACCACCCGCCATGATCGGGACGAGAAACGCTGAGACCGTCGCGATACTGCGGACACCACCGAAGATGACAAGTGCCGTCAATACGACAAGTCCGACTGTGATCCATGTCTTATCGATGCCATACTGACTTTGAAGTGACAATGAGATCGTATTCGACTGCACCGAGTTAAAGACAAATCCAAAAGCGATTGTGATCAAGACGCTGAAGACCACTCCGAGCCAACGTTGTCCGAGTGCTTTTTCCATGTAATAGGCCGGACCACCACGCCATGCTTTATCATCGCGCACTTTATAGATCTGCGCCAACGTACTTTCGACGAAGGCAGAGGCCGATCCGATTAAAGCGATCAACCACATCCAGAAGACGGCACCGGGTCCACCCAGCGCGATCGCTGTCGCGACACCGGCAATGTTTCCGGTTCCGACGCGTGCTGCCGTACTGATGGCGAACGCTTGGAACGGCGAAACACCGTCTTTTCCTTTATCTGTTCCTTGGAACAACAGGCGAAGCATTTCCGGAATCATCCGAAATTGGACGAATCCCATCCGAATCGTAAAATAAATGCCTAACCCGACTAATAGAATGATGAGAACGCTCGACCATAATAAATCGTTGATATTACTGACTAACTCCATGAATTGTTTTTCCACGTGTCTTCCTCCTCATTAAACGTTCCATCATGTAACCTTTTTTCACATGTGTTCTATGATACGAAAATAATTTCAGAAAATCAAATTCATTTTCTTCTTTTAAGTCGTTCAAGTGCACAAAAAATCACAAAACCTCACATCCAATGTTAGGTTTAACGTAAAAAACAAACCTCCGTAGAGGGGAGGCTTGTTGAGGACATCTCTCTTATTTAACAATCGAATACATCAGATGAACAGATTGAGGTTGGCGTCATCTGTCGCGCCAAGATAACTTGCGACACCGCCATAATCGATGTCATCCAACAATTCTTCTTTTTTGATTCCCATGATGTCCATCGACATCGTGCAGGCGATCATCCGAACTCCTGCGGCCTGTGCTTTCGCCATCATCGTCTCAAGCGCATCCACTTGTTTGTCCTTCATGACTTTTTTCATCATTTTTTGACCAGCCCCGCCCATATTCATGTTCGAGAGCGGCAGATCACCGGCATGTTTCGGCATCATCATGCCCATCATCCGTTCCATCGGTGCCTTCTCAACGGCAGGTGCGTCCGGTTTCCGAATGACATTCAGTCCCCAGAACGTAAAGAACATCGTCACTTGTTTGCCCATCGCCTGAGCACCTTGCGCGATGACAAACGATGCCAGTGCTTTATCGAGGTCTCCGCTGAAGACGACCATCGTCGCATCATCCGCTTTCGCGACGTCAGACTGGACCGGCGCGGCTGTTGCCGTTCCTTTTTCAAGTAAGACTTCGACGATTCCCTTGTTCATTTCCGCCGTATGGACGGTATGACCGAGCTTATGTGCCCACGCTTGAACATCCGGCAGGAATCCGGGATCCGATGCTTTAATGAAAACTTGATCGCCGTCTTGCAATTGATCCATCTTCGTCTTTAATTCCACAATCGGGCCCGGGCATTGGAGACCGCATGTATCCAGTAACGTAATCTGCTCTTTTGTTGCTCGTTTCGGCTCACTTTTCGTAATCGTCACTGCTGTTTCCTCCCGTACTTGGCTTCTCGCTTCACGGTCACGGTTGACCGTTGCCCATGTCTTGTAACCGCCACTTAGATTTTTGACCTCAAAACCATGCTGTTTGAGTAACTGACTCGCGACATATCCACGTAATCCGACTTGGCACGTCACGTAAATCGGTTGATCTTTCGGCAGTTCATCCAGCGACTGACGTAACGTCGGTAAGGAGATATTGACGGATCCCGGAATCGAACCGAGTTCATTCTCAGACGGTTCCCGGACGTCCAGCAATAAACCACCGTTCGCGACAATCTGGTCAATCTCATGCCAATGGACGTTCTCACTGTCGCCCAGTACGATATTTGAGGCAATGTAACCGGCCATGTTGACCGGATCTTTGGCTGAACTGTACGGAGGCGCGTAGGACAATTCCAAATCCGGGAGATCGAGCACCGTCAGACCACCTTTGATCGCTGTCGCCAAAACATCGATTCGTTTTTCGACACCGGTCATCCCGATCGCCTGTGCTCCGAAAATCGTTCCATCGACCGGATCAAACAACAGCTTCATCGAGATCGGACTTGCGCCCGGATAATATCCGGCGTGTGAACCGGGATGCAGATGAATCGCTTCATACCGGCGTCCGGACTGACGAAGACGTTTTTCATTGACGCCGGTTGCAGCGACCGTCAAATCAAACACTTTTGCGACTGCCGTGCCAAGTGTTCCTGTATACCGAACGTCTCGCCCATTGATGATATCGGCGACGAGGCGCCCTTGACGGTTGGCCGGCCAAGCCAGCGGAACGTGGACCGGTTCGCCTGTAATGTAATCTTTGACCTCGATGGCATCCCCGATCGCAAAGATCGAAGGATCCGATGTCCGCAATGTCTCATCGACTTGGATCGTTTGTTTGATTCCGAGCTTAAGTCCGGCATCTGCCGCTAGATTACTTTCCGGCATGACGCCGATTGACAGGATATTCATGTCCGTCTGAATTACTTTTCCACTCGTCAGCACGACACGTGTACCGGCCTCTTCGAAGCGGGCCACGCCGTCCGACAAGATCAAGTCGACCCCTTTCGCCCGGAGGTGCTCATGAACGATTGCTGCCATTTCCGGATCCACCGGTGCCATGACTTGGTCCGCCATCTCAATCAGTGTCACTTGTGCTCCACGCTCGACTAAGTTTTCCGCCATCTCAAGACCGATGAATCCTCCGCCGATGACGGTTGCATGAGACGGACGGGCTTCATCGACATACTGACGCATCTTGTCGGTATCCGGGATGTTCCGTAGCGTAAAGACGTTTTCCGCTTCCTCCAGCCCCGGAATGCCCGGTCGGATTGGTTTTGCTCCTGGTGACAAAATCAACTGATCGTATGTTTCTTCATATTTTTCTCCGGTATCGACTTTCCGAATGATCACGGTTTTCTGCTCACGATTGATTTGAATCGCTTCAGACAGGTTTCGGACATCCAGATTAAACCGGGCGTTCATTCCTTCAGGAGTCTGAACCAACAGTTTATTTCGGTCTTTAATGATGTCACCGATGTAATACGGTAGACCGCAGTTCGCAAAAGAAATTTCCTTTCCCCGTTCCAACAGGATGATTTCTGCCGTTTCATCCAATCGGCGCAACCGTGCTGCCGCCGTCGCCCCACCAGCTACTCCACCTACAATGATCGTTTTCATTCCGTCTTCCTCCTTGAGTAGAATCCATTATGGTCTATGTGTACCAATATACCCGTTCAGGTATACCTTTTCAAGTTATCTGTTCGTTCATTCACAAAGATGTCTTCCTTTAAAATCAAAATGTTCCTTTGAGGATAACGGACATTAGTTGCAATTCGATCTAAAATGCTTGAAACTGAGATTACAGTATTTATAAGGGGGATTTAATCATGGACCAGGATCGTAACTCAAAAGACACGAACGATAACAAAGTCACACCTATTAACCAAAACAGTCAGCCGGAAACAAATGAAAACGGGGTAACGGCTGTGCAACAACAATATCTCGAAGAATTCCAAGCATTCTTAGTCGAAAAAGGTATTCCGATGGAAGCACGTGAGAATGAAACACACGTCTTCTTCATGACACAGGAAAAAACGCCGGCGGGCGCTGAACCGATGATGATGATCGTCTTCAGTAAAACAGCGACCGACGTTGAACTGTTTGCTCGGACGATTACACACGTACCAGACGGTGTTGAGGATCTCCCAATCTTAAATGCCATCAACGACTTTAACCAAGAATTCAAATACTTCCGCGTTGTCCTCGACAGCGACCGTGACGTTACAATCGCTTCGACGATTGACTTGGACCACGGCTTCAATCCGGCAGCAATTTTCGGACACTCGGTCATGATGTTCCAAGCATCGGATGAAGTCTTCAGCTACCTCACGAAACTGTATGACCAAGTTCAGTAAAATATCACTTTAAAATGGCTTCCGGGATACCTCGGAAGCCATTTTTTTCATTTTGAAGTTCAATTGACAATGAGAATTATTCTCGCTATAGTTAGATTTGTGAAAACGACATCATTTTTTTATCAACGTATTATATATTCTGGGGGAATCGATTATGAAAAAGCGAATTAAGGTAGCATCACTTTTCATTACAGCAGGGTTACTTGCTGCTTGTGGGACAAACGATAACGAAACGACAGCTCCAAAAAAAGAAAAAACGGAGCAAACATCTGAAACAAAAACAGATGCGGGGATCGCAGCTACAACTTTAAAAGATGAACTGACAATCTTCAGTTCTATCAAGGCGGAGCTCGACAAAGCAAAAGAAGGACAAGCCATCGACTGGAAAATGGTCAAGACAAGTTATGAATCGAAATTAAAAGGCGGCGTCACGACGGCTGCTCCTGAAATCGAAGAAGTCATCAGTTCTGCATTAGCCGGTGTCGAATCAAAAGAACTGGATGAAAACATCGCCCGTCAACTCGTGGATAAAGGCATTCAGTCTTACTTCTATAAACTTCAAAAATCGACACAAGCAACAGCGGAAGAAGCCGTTGCGGCCGGAAAAACGGATGAAGCGACAGCTGCTCTGACAGACATTAAAGACATGTCCGAGACCGTCTTCATCCCGACGGCAGAAAAACGTGACGCGAGTTACGGTTTTAAAAATGAAGATGCAATTGCCCAAGCGATCTCGTCCGGCTTAACGGCACAAGAAGAAGCGATTGCCGCGAAGAACGTCGCGGACTTCAATGTTGCGAAACAGTTGACGGATAAATCCATCTACCGTTCGTTCTACCTTGCCGCTCTCGGATATGCTCAAAAAATCGAAGATGGCGTCAAAGCCGGCACGGATGAAAAAGAGTTACAGATGGAGCAAGCGGAAGGATACGGTTTCTTACTTGCCATCGAGGAATCACTTGCCGGTGGAGATGAAGAAGCGGTTGCGAAATTAAAAGACCTCTATGACTTCTCAAAAACAAAACCAGAAGGTGTTCAGTTCAAAGAAGTGGAAAGCTTATTCGCCAAAGCCTTAACGGAAAAAATTGACGGCTACCACGAAGAAACACAAGAAGCACTTGAGAAAAAAGACGTCGATACGGCACGGGTCGAGGCGATGGAAGCAAACATGTTCGTCATCGCAATGAAACCGACACTTGAGAGCCGTCTCGGTAAAGAACAAGCCAGCACGGTCTTGTCGGACGCCAACGCTTGGTATGCCCTTGTCGAAAAAGGCGACCTGAAAGCCGAAACGACAGGTGATAAAATCGTTGACGCCTTAGAGCCACTCAACTAATCGATTGAAATCGGAGGAACGCGACATGCAGATCGGAATTACAGGAGGCGCGGGTTTCATTGGATCTGCTCTTGCACTTCGGCTTCACGCCAGCGGTCATACTGTAAGTGTCATCGATGCCTTCACAGATTATTATGACGTCGAACTGAAACTGGAGCGGGCTCATCTTTTGCAACAGAACGGGATTGAGGTGTTTGAAGGAAACGTGCATGAGGATTTACCGACTTGGCTCGGCAGTCACTCCTTTGCCGCTGTATTTCATCTCGCCGCTTTGCCCGGCGTTCCCGGTTCGTTACAGGAACCGCATCGGTACATCGAGGATGATATCGCGATGACGGTGACCGTCCTCGAAGCAGCGCGCACATATGCCATTCCGCATCTGTTCTTCGCTTCTTCTTCCTCCGTCTACGGGGAACAAACGGGTGCCCTGTTGGAACATCAAGCAACCGGACAGGTGATGAGTCCCTATGCCGCAGCCAAGTACAGTGCGGAAACCTTTTGCCAGGCTTATCAGAATCTGTATGGTCTACAAATCGGGATCTTTCGCTTCTTTACTGTCTACGGCCCTGCCGGACGACCTGATATGGCATTGTATCGTTTTATTGAACAGGCGCTACGCGGTCAACCGTTGACCGTTTTCGGTGACCCGATTCGGGATTTCACTTATATCGACGACATCACACGGGGAATGGAGCAAGCCCTGCAAGCACAGGCAACCGGTGTTTTCAATCTTGGTGCCAACCGTCCGGAATCGGTGCGCGACGCTGCGGCGATGCTCGGGGAACGGTTTGACGTGCCGGTGGCATTTGCTCCCGCCCGGGCGGGAGATGTCTCAATGACATGGAGTAACACTGATGCGGCAAGGCAGACGTTCGGTTATGTTCCCTCCGTCACGCTCGCTGATGGAATGGAACGGATGATCACATGGCATCGCGATCGTCTGTGATACGTGGAGCTGCGGGCGTCGTTCTGACGTTGGCAGCTCTTTTTTTACTCGTCCGTTTTGGTCTCGAACTGCCTGTTGTGTATGACTATCTCCAAACCCTGTTGACGTCTTACTGGACAGTGGCCGCTACCGTCACCTACGCTTTCGCTTTTTATTTACGCGCACGCGCTTGGCGGACGGCGGACGAAAAAAATGCGTCTACCGCGGTTTACCTGACGAGTCTGTATCTTGGTCTGGCAATCAATCACCTCTCCCCCGTCAAGGTAGGAGAAGCGGTTCGCCTGCTGACGGCGCGAGCGATTGGCAGTCCGATGAAGCGGACGACGGCGATTTTTGTCGCCCAACGCGGCATCGACCTATCCGTACTCGGTCTTTTTGTCGCTGCCGGGTTATTATTAGGACAGACGATGTGGGTCGCCGGGCTTGCGTTTGCCGGCGGTCTGCTCGCCTTGTTGCTGGTCCGGAGATGGATCAAGACGATCTATCCCTTGATTGGATACGGGGCGGCGGCGTGGTTGTTTGAAGCAGTGGCTGTTTTTTGTCTCTTGCAAGGTGCCGATGCCGACATCGCCTTTCCGCTTGTCCTCGTCGCGATGAGTGCCGGAGTCTTGTCCGGAATCGCCCAGTTTACCCCGGGTGGACTCGGAACGTATGAACTTGCGATGGGAACGGTCTTGCAACTTGCGGGTGTGGCCAACCCGTACGAGCTCGCCTTGATGACGCATCTCTTTAAATATGCGTTTGCATTTTTAGCGCCGGTTTATGTGCTCATCCGCCATTTCCCGATTGTTACATTACTGTTCACCCAGTTTAAGAAGCACGATACGAAAGGATGACCTGCATGAAAAGTGCTTCCCGTTTTGAAAAAGTTGCCGCACGGATGTGGAACTTATTGAATGAAGGCAAACCCTTCACACCGATTTTTACGATCGGTGTGTTTCTCAGCTATCTGATTTTGACGCAAGGCTCACTCAGCGGTGTCGGCTTCGGATTCCTGATGACCCTGCCGCTGCTCGTCTTATATTGGAAGTTTGATTTCCCGTTGTTCTTACGGAATTATCTTTGGCTTCCATTGATCGTCTGGTTGTTCATCGAAGGAACGGACACGCGTCTCCTACCGCTGTTTGCGTATGGAGCCGGTCTTTATTTCTTCTTCACCGTCTTTTTCTGGGGAACGATCTATTATCATCTCCGGATCGGGACCAACTGGCTCAACTTCACACGTTTTTGGAAACTGGTCCTTAAAAATAGTGACTCGACGAGCGGAAATGCCCAAGAACAACTGCCGAAAGTCGGACTTTTACTCGCATATTGGCAAACCGCTTCAATCGAACAGACACTGGATTGGTCCTATCTTTGGTTTCCGCTTGGGCTGTTCCTATTCGCCTGGATCCTGCATCACTACCTGTTCGACTGGAAACCGAAACTACCGACCGAGTCAACCGTCGATGCACCGATTCCGACATCACAGAAAGTCTATGTCCTGATTGTCGACGGCATGCGGAAAGATCGCTACATGGCGGCGAACACACCGTTTCTCGAACGTCTCCGCCAAGAAGGAACAGAGTATACAAACATGGAAACCGTCTATCCGGCTCGAACAGTCGTCTGTTTCAGTTCCATGTTCACCGGAGCCCGTCCGGAAGAACACGGTATCCATTCGAACATGGTCTGGAATACGACGGGGGTCAAAACCGATACGGTCTTTGACCGGTTGCGTGACGTCGGGAAAACCGGTAAGATTCTTGGAATCGCCCATCTCGTAGATGCCTTCGGTGCCAAAGACGTCCATACCGTGACAGCCGTCATGCATAACGATGTCGCAGACCGCAACATCATCGATCGCGCCAAACAAATCGTCCAACAAGAAGATCCGGATTTACTCGCGATTCAATTGATTGGCACCGATCAGACCGGTCACAGCCGCGGCACCCTGTATTCCGAATACATCCAGAAAATCGAAGAGGCCGATGCCTTACTGGCTGATTTTTGTGAAGAACTGGACCGGCTCGGTAAGCTCGACGATGCAACACTGATCGTCATGGCGGATCACGGGCAAGCCGATGGGATCGGCGGTCATGGTCATCTCGATGAAGGAGAACGGTTTGTTCCGTTTTGGATGTACGGCAAACACGTCCATGCCGGTCTGAAAGTCGATACGCACCGGCATATCCTGTCGCTTGGACCAACGATTACGAAGCTGCTTGGTGCCGATATCCCGCACGACAGCCGGGGGGTCTTACTGACGGAAGCCTTTAAGGAGGAATTCTCATGAAAAAAATCGTCGTCTTTCTTCCTGCCCATAACGAAGAAGTCTCCTTGCCACTTGTCTTAAAACGCATTCCGGCTGAAATCGATGGACTGCCTGTCGAAACGATCGTCATCGACGACGGATCCACTGATGCGACGTCCGAGATTGCCCGACAACACGGAGCCCATGTCTATCGTTTTTCTAAAAATCGCGGGCTCGGAGCTGCCGTTCGGGAAGGACTGCTCCGGTCCTATGCCCATGGTGCGACTGTTGCCGTCATGATTGACGCCGATAACGAATATCCGGCGGATCAGATTCCGGACATTGTCCGACCGATTCTTCTCGATGAGGCCGACTACGTATTTGGTTCCCGTTTTCTCGGAACCGTAGACGGGATGCGCTTATATCGGTACATCGGCAATCACGTTTTTACTTGGTTGCAGTGCCTCTTATTAAAGCGTCGGATTCACGATGGACAAAGCGGGATGCGCGCCTTTTCCCGCGCGGCGTGTAAACATGCGGAAATCATCCACGACTATAACTACGCCCAAGTGCTGACACTGAATCTTGTTCGGAAAGGGTTCCGGCTGCACGAAGTCCCGATTCGTTACCGTGTGCGGGAAGCCGGAAAGTCCTTTATCCGCTTTAACTATATCCAGCGCGTCCTGCCTGCAATTTACCGGGAATGGCGCCGCCCGATCGTCCCATTGTCGTCTGAAGAACGTTTTGAACGAAAGGAGCATCTCGGATGAGGAAACCGCTTTTCATCACCGTTATCGCCTTCTTGTTCCTGCTCACTACACCGTTGCCGGCATTCGCCTACAGCTACGGGGATCCAGGAAAGGAAGCTTTTGCGGAAGCTTATAAACAGTTTGAGGAACAGCTTGACCAAAACGATTACACGTTAGCCAAAGAAACCATCGATGCCTACGATAAGGAGTTCACACTCTACTTCCCGGAAGCAAAAGAAAAAATCGATACATCGTTGGCAAAGGAAGATGCCGATGCTGCCAAGCAAGCCTACCGGGTCGCTTTGCGTCAAAACATCGAACGTCGTCTGCACTTTGCACAGGAACAATTCGATGATTTCGGACAGGCCAAGTTGTTGCTCGCTAAAGCACGCGGCACGTACGATGTGCTCGCTCCTTACGTCAAAGAAAGTGAGGGTGCAAAGACAAGTGATTCATTGTATACTGCTTTTGATGATTCACTTGCGGCGCTTGGAAACCCCGGTTTGTTTGGAGTCGGGAAAAAAGCGAGCGATCGAAAAACATTTGATCAAAACATTAAACAGATTGAAGATACCGTCACCCCGCTGTTCGTTTTGCCAGGTGAAGAGAAGACAGGTGTCTTTGATGAAGAGGACTCGATTTTCGGTCAATCCTTTGGGACGGACGACATTTGGAAAACGGTCGCCATCAGTCTTGTCATCATCTTAATCGTCATCGTCATCATCGGTCAGCGTAAGAAACGACGCGCTCAATAAGGAGGAAGACACATGGATTTTCAGGCGTTTTTAATCACCCTTCGCGAATGTCTCGAAGCCGTCTTGATCGTCGGCTTGATTCTCGGTTATCTCGATCGGCTCAATGCACCACAATATAAAAAATGGGTCTACGCCGGTGTTGGACTTGCCTTACTCGCGAGTTTAGGTGTCGCCTTCTTGTTCCAAGTCGTCTTTACGAGTTTCGCAAGCTTCGGCAGCGATACGTATTTACGTCTTGGGATCATGATCATCTCTGTTTTCCTCTTAACCCATATGGTGCTTTGGATGGGCAAGGAGGCAAAGGAAAACCAGCAGGCCTCGCAAGCGAAAGTCGCTGCCGCCGTCTCGACCGGCAGTGCGATTACGATGATCGTCCATTCGTTCCTCGTCATCGTCCGGGAAGGGATTGAAACGGTCTTCTTCTTCGCTGCGATTTCGGGTGGTGAAATCGAGAAGGTTCTGACCAGCTACGGTGCTGTCTCCGGTCTCCTGCTCGCCTTGATCTTCGGCTACTTATTCGTTTCCGGAACGATGAAGATTCCCGTCAAACGCTTTTTCCAAGTGACCGGCGTCTTGATCTTGTTCATTGCTGCCGGCATGCTCGTCCAAACGATTGGCCGATTCCAGGATCTTGGATTGCTCGGCAGTCTGTTGACGAATGCAGACGGCACACCGGCCGCCCTTTATAACATCGTGGCTTTCATGCCGGAACACTATATCGATCAGATTCAATATTTACGTGATACGGGCAATACGACATTGATCAGCGGTCAAATCGGAACGTTCATGGGGGCGATGTTCGGCTACAGCCATAATCCGTCCATCGAACAAGTTATCGCTTGGTGGGGATACTTCGCTTTCGCCGGCTTCATGTTGATGCGTCAAAATCGCGCACCCAAAACCGTCAAGAAACTGAAGGAGGTCTCGTGACGGTTCGAAGCGGTCATCCACAACGTGGACGATCGCTTTTTTTCATGGTTGTCGTTCTGATCCTCGTGTGCACCGCCGGACGCCTTTATCTGGTCAGCCCGTTTGTAGCAAGCTACGATATCGCCAACTTCACGTTAGCGGTCGGACAGTATGACTTGGCGAATTTACAGCCACATTTCCCCGGGTATCCGTTTTTCATCTTACTCGCGACCGGTCTCGCACGACTCGGGCTTGAACCTGTCCGTGCCCTTGGAATTGTCTCGATGCTTGGCTTCACGAGCGGACTGATTCCGCTGTACCTGCTGTTCAAACGCCGACGATTCGATGCGATTCGTCTGCTGGCTGCTTTTACAGTCGTGTCGACGGCTTCCCTTGTCGTCTTGTCCGCAACCGGGATGTCGGATGGTCTCGCCCTTGGTGTTCTCTGTTGGTTCGTCTGGAGTGTCGAACGCGCACGGCAGGGGCAGTTCCGTCTTTTACCGTACCTCTTGTTCGGTCTGTTGATGGCGACCCGGTTATCCTATGCACCGTTTGGAATCATCCTCTTATTTTTACTGTGGCAAGCACGGCGTGATTCTTGGCAAGTCGTGTCAGAGATGGCAGTTCTGCTCCTCGCTCAACTCGCCTGGCTGTTACCGGTCGCCTTCTCTGTCGGCGGACCGGCTTCCTTTGCCCAGTTGTCACTCAGCTTCGTGACCGGTCATTTCTCGGACTGGGGAGGCACGGCGCAAACGGATGACGCTACCCTGCTGGAACGACTTGGATTGACAAGCAAACAAATGATTTGGCATGGTCTTGGATTTGCCACTTGGATTGGTCTCGGATCAGGACTTTTCTTGTTTTGCCAACGTTTCCGTTCGTTCCCTCTTTGGTGGAGTGTTACCGGAACCGGTTATTTTCTCTGGGTCTGGTTTGCCCAAAACATCGATAAACCGCGGCATGTCTTACCACTCGTCTTACTGCTTGTGATTTTACTCGTCCGCCGTCTGTCGGTCCGTTGGCTCGTTCCGTTTTTATGTATTCAATTGCTGATCGGAAGTATCGCCTTGTATCAACAAGCGACTAGTAAACCGGCTACGATTCAGCTGGCGGAAGCCATTACCGGTTTACCGGCGTCCGCGACCATCTTTACGGATGAAGAAGAACGTCAGTTTTTGATGGCACGTCCTGACGCTACGATTGTCCCGATTGGATCCGTCAGCAAATGGCGGGCGGAACCAAAATCACAGGAGGTCTATCTGACCGGACGATTGCTCAAACGGTTACGGGCGGAAGATGTACCAATCGAAGTGACGGAAGTTTTCCGCTTTACGAGTGATCCCCGGTTCGAACCGGAAGATGCGGAAGCGCGGTTGTACCGGATGATCTTACGATAAGGAGCGGATTTGGATGAATATCATCGAAACCGGCAACACGGCAACGATTCAACAAGAAACTGCGACGATTGTTCGAAAGCAGTTTCACACACATGTTCCGCATGCAGCGGTCCAGCAGGAATTTCAAAATCATCTGTCCATCCAGAACCACTTTCCGATGACACCTCGTGTCTATAATCAAGTTGATCATTCCATTCGCATGGAGTACTTGAAAGGGGAATCGCTCGGAGATTTGATGAAACGTCATCCCGTTCGGATTCTCCGCTACATGACGACCATGGTCGCCTTACAAAGGTATCTTCATACGTTATCCGTCGACGGATTACCCCTTCTTCAAAAACGATATCCTGCTCACACTGAACTTGTAGCGGGACATACTTTATGTCATGGTGATTTTCACCCGTATAATCTGTTGCTTGTCAAAGAAGACGTCTATGTCATCGATTGGATGGATGCCTCCATCGGCAATCCACTGATGGACGTCGCCCGTACTTTTTTATTGTTCCGTTATGGGGGAAGAAGCTCTTTACGAAATCCGGCAGAACGCGTTTCCCGATTCGTTCTCAGTCATTTGTACCGTGTCTGTTACTTTAAGCGCATCAGAAAAGTCATAGGATTCGAGGCTTGTTTGAGGTTGTGTGCAGTTTCCCGCTTGAAAGAACAAATTACGCCTGTCGAATCCGTTCTGTTACAACGTTTTTTAAAGTGATTAATCCGGTCGAATCATAAATCATCGCCACCTAATTAAGCTGAACATAAAAAATCACTCTTTTTCACGCGCTTTCCTCAG
Source organism: Caryophanales bacterium (assembly GCA_902363455.1). GTDB lineage: Bacteria > Bacillota > Bacilli > Exiguobacteriales > Exiguobacteriaceae > Exiguobacterium_A. Next base: position 33,231 of record CABJAC010000004.1, read on the forward strand.
GCGAGACACAAGCCAGTTTTCCTGCCTCCATCAGGCAGAAAATCGGGTCTTGTTTGTCTCTGACAGCGCAAGGCAACTTGCGCTTTTTCCTGTAGGAGTCGCATGAGGCGAGTGATTTTTTGAATCCAGATTCTTAGTGTATCGATCTTAACAGCTTAATAAAACGTCGTTGAGAAGCAGACAAGACGAAGACTCCTGCGGGAAAAGCGGAACAGGTGAGACCCCGTAAGTCGCGCGGGCGACGCGGAGGCTCACGTTTCGCCCGCGGAAAGCGAAGTCTTGTCTGCGTATCAACGAATCTTGAAACGAATTCGAAGTACTTGCTTCGTCATTCAAGTTGAATACGGTCGTTCCATATAATCAAATTGTCCACCACTGATTTCAATCGTCTTGACCGGGACGAATCCAAGACGCCGATACAGGCGTTGCGCACCAGCATTCGTCTGATCCGCATTTAACGTAAACGCCCGTAATCCACGCCGCTCCCCTTCGTCCGCTGCTGCCTGCAACAGCTCAGACCCAATTCCTTTTCCACCATATGCCGCATCCACCGACAACGTATCCAGATAAAAGACGTTCCCTTCCGTCTCTTGATCAATCTGCACCTCTTGTCCTGTCCACTCAACCAGCTGACGTTTAATCGGTTCATCCAACTGTGCCGCATCCACTCCCGCGTATGCGATGACGATGCCGACGACATGCCCGTCGAGCTCCTTGACGAGAATGTTTTCATGACTTAACCGGTTTCCCGTTTGCGTAACAAACAGCGCGAGCCTCTCCAAAATCAATTCCTTCTCCTGTGTTCCGGTCAGTGTCTCGGCAATTTCATGAATCGCCTGTTCAATCAATGGCGCGATTTGATCCGCGTCATTGGCAGTTGCTTGTCTAATCATATATGTGTCCCCTTTCTTCTACTCTCTTTTATCGTAAAACAAAATCCCTCCTGATGTCAGGAGGGATTTGTTCATTTCAGTTCAGCTACCGGAATCGGTGCAACGACCGGTTCGCGTGTCATGACCGAGACGACACGTCCCGCAATCGCGACTGCAAGCAACGTATACAACGTTAGACTCAATGGCAGATAGACGAGTGAGATGACGAGGACGATGGCATCAAGACCAAATAAAATCGTCCCGATTGATAAGCCGGTCAGCTTACTGAGGCCCATCGACAACAAATCATCTCCTCCTGTTGCCGCGCCACTTTTCAGAACGAGACCGAGACCATAGCCGGTCACGATTCCACTGGCGACAGCAGCGATCAGTGTTGCCGGCCATGCCTGTTCCGGAAAATGAAACAGATCCAGTCGGTACCACATTTCGTAAAACAGCGACAATGCGCCTGCCGATACGAGTGCTTCACTGACAAAACGTTTTCCTTTAAAGTATAACGCTCCGATAAAAAACGGAATGTCGAGTACGATCATCGAAATCGATGGATTAATGTCAAAAAAGTAACGTCCGAGTAAAGACAGACCGATAAATCCGCCTTCTGCCAATCCAAATTGTTCATTCAAGGTGTAATAGCCAAACGCCATAATGAGCGTTCCGGCCAAGATGGTTATAATTCGTTTCATGTGTTATTGTCCTCTCCCGTATCTTCCATGGGAGAGGGTGTAGTTGTCCCGTTTGGGTATTCATCTATTTTCGCTCTCCCTGATTTTTTTCAAGCCATTACCTTCCTGTTCAATGAAGATTGGCACTGCTAAAAATCAGGTAAGCTGAATAGATGATCGATCCTCTCGGTATCCATCGGTTTCCACCCTTTCGTTTTGTTGTCTTCTTCATTATAACCCGAACTTCAGAAACTAAAACAGTTTTACACGTTTTTAACAGAAACGATACAGATGAACGGATACCTCGGTTCCGATATCCACTTTTGCTCACCCATTCACAATTTAGACATTATTATGCTCAACAGTGAACAAAGTACTTGAAAACAATATTGTGAAGTAATACACTAAGAATATCAAATGAATGTGATTTTTATCACAAACAAAAACAAAAAGGGGACTTTACTCATGAAAGTAGCAGTCATCGGTTGTACACACGCAGGAACAGCAGCAGTTAAAGAGTTGGCTTCACAACACGAACAACTGGATATCACCGTTTACGAACGAAACGATAACGTCTCATTCCTTTCTTGCGGAATCGCGCTTCATGTCGGTGGCGTCGTCGAGCATGCGGAGTCGCTGTTTTATTCTTCGCCGGATGAACTGACTGAACTCGGTGCCGAGATGCGCTTAAAACATGACGTCCTGGAAATCGACAGTACGAACCAAACAATTCTTGCAAAAAATCTCGTAACGGGTGAAACCGTTCATGATACGTACGATAAATTGATTATGACGACTGGTTCATGGCCGATCATCCCGATGCTTCCTGGGATTGAACTGAATCAAATTGAGCTCTGCAAAAACTATCACCACGCGCAAACCATCATCAAAAAAGCAACGGATGCCCAGCGGATTACCGTTGTCGGTGCCGGTTATATCGGTGCTGAATTGGTTGAAGCATTCGAAGCATACGGCAAAGATGTCACGTTCATCGATAGTGCCGACCGGATTTTAAATAAATACTTGGATCGTTCATTCACGGATATCATTGAAAGTGAATTGACAGACCGCGGGATTCACCTCGAGTTGAACCAGACCGTTCAAAGCTTTACCGGTGTGGACGGTAATGTCACACAAGTCGTCACAGATAAAGGAACGTTCGAAACGGATCTCGTCATTCTCTGTGTCGGTTTCCGACCAAGTACGGAATTGTTAAAAGGACAAATCGATATGTTGCCGAACGGAGCCATCATCGTCGACGACTATATGCGGACCAGCAATCCGAACATCTTTGCTGCCGGTGACAGCTGTGCCGTCTACTACAATCCGGCCCGGACACACGCTTATATTCCGCTCGCCACAAATGCTGTCCGAATGGGAACACTCGTCGGGAAAAACTTACTCGCTCCGACGATCCGCTACCAAGGCACACAAGGAACGTCCGGTCTCCGGTTGTATGACTTGAACATTGCTTCGACCGGTCTGACAGAAGATGCTGCCCCGTTTTTCGGTTTAGAAGTGACAAGTACGACGGTCCAAGATGCTTACCGTCCCGAGTTCATGCCGACAGCTGAAAACGTCCAGTTGAAACTTGTCTACGAAACTGCGACACACCGCCTCGTCGGTGCGCAAATCATCTCAAAAGTTGACCTCACCCAGGCGATGAACACCTTGTCGGTGGCGATTCAAAATGAGATGACGCTCGAAGAACTGGCTTTCGTCGACTTCTTCTTCCAACCGCACTACAACAAACCGTGGAACTTACTGAATCAAGCGGCTTTACAAGGAATGAAAGAACTGACATCGGCACGTGTCTGATCGGTCATCTACCCTATCTTTAATCAAAATCGGAGTTCACACTTGTGGACTTCGATTTTTTATTTGTTCTTCATACGATACGGTTAGTTGTTGCTACAGCCTTATTGAGTGCCCTTTTCCACTTAACGAAAACTTCACTTGATTAATCAATTGACGTTTAGACGTGAAGTGACAGGGAACATACTTCTTATGCAAATCAAACCACTACCTAGGAGGAATCAATTCATGTCCCAGTCTAACAATCCACTTACACAATATTTTAATGATGACTTCCCAAAACAATATCAGGATGCACCGGCTGTTCAGGCAAAAATGGAGCCGATCCCCGATTGTGGCGAAGAAAGTTATAAAGGTTCCGGTAAACTGATCGGGAAAAAAGCCTTGATCACAGGGGGCGATTCTGGAATCGGTCGTGCCGCTGCCATTGCTTATGCACGTGAAGGTGCAGATGTTTTTCTTAACTATTTACCGGAAGAACAACAAGACGCTGAAGAAGTTAAAGCACTTGTCGAAGCTGCCGGACAAAAAGCATATTTACTGGCGGGCGACCTCAGTGATGAAACGTTCTGTCAACAACTCGTCAAAGAAGCACACGAATCACTTGGCGGAATCGATATTTTGGCACTCGTCGCCGGCAAACAACAAGCCGTCGAGGACATCATGGACCTGTCGACGGAACAACTTCGCAAAACATATGAAATCAATGTCTTTTCTCTGTTCTGGGTCGTTAAAGCTGCCCTCCCGTTGTTAAAAGAAGGGGCTTCGATTATTACGACGACTTCGGTTCAAGGCTACAACCCGAGTGCGAACCTGCTTGATTACGCGTCAACGAAATTTGCCATCAACGGTTTTACACGGGGACTTGCGAAACAAGTCGCACCAAAAGGCATCCGCGTCAATTCTGTTGCACCGGGTCCAATCTGGACGCCGTTGCAAATCTCAGGTGGTCAACCAAGCGAAAACATTCCGGAATTCGGACAAGAAACACCGCTTAAACGGAGTGGTCAACCGGTCGAACTTTCGAGCGTCTATGTCTTCCTCGCTTCAGATGATGCCAGTTATGTCACGGCACAAATTTATGGGGTCACAGGCGGAATTGAACTCGCTTAATGGAATACTAGAGTAAAAAGCGGTTTTGATGGCGACATCAAAATCGCTTTTTTTGGTATCAGTTGCTTCTCCCCGTCTGATTTAGTCTAATGAAGATATACATACCATTAGGAGATGATTCATGTGACAGAAAAAGAAAAGATGATTCAAGGTCAGTTGTATTTAGCCGGGGATGCGGAGCTCGTGGCAGACCGAAAACGGGCGCAGATGCTTTGTCATCAATTCAACCAACTCAGCATCGAAGAGCTGCCTGCCCGAAAATCTCTCCTGCAGCAACTTTTACGGACCGAACAAACGGATTTTTACATCGAACCGTCTTTTAAATGTGATTATGGCTACAACATCATGCTTGGTGCCCGGTTTTATGCCAATTACGATTGTGTGTTGCTCGACATTTGTCCGATTACGATCGGCGACAACTGTATGCTCGCTCCGGGCGTCCACATTTATACAGCGACGCATCCGTTAGATCCCGTCGAACGCAACAGCGGTTATGAATTCGGGAAACCGGTTGTCATCGGGGACAACGTCTGGATCGGTGGACGTGCCGTCATCACTCCGGGTGTGACAATCGGGGACAATGCCGTCATCGCGGCCGGAAGTGTCGTCGTCAAAGATGTCGCCCCAAACACTGTCGTCGGCGGTAATCCGGCCCGTTTCATCAAACCGATTTGATTTCTCATCAAATTTTAATCTAATCCTCAGTCTCCTCTCACTTGCGGGCGCTATTCTAAGAATAAGAAAAGCAGCTACCACTACTGAGGAGGAAATCATCATGACAAACGAAAAACGTACGGATAAGCCAAAAAAGAATTTTGTAAAACGCGGTCTCACTTCAATCGCCATCACAGGAACCGTTTTGACGGGGGCCGGCGCCTTCTTACTTTTCACCGGTCCGGGACATTCTCTCGTCAATTCAACGGTCACGACTTCAGAACAAGTTGAACAAAAAGTCGAAGCGGCTTCAATAAAAGTTTCAAGTAACGTTAAGCAATCGCTTCCGAGTGCATTTCGGGATGACGATCAAGAAATGGAAGGAAAGTTAAAAGAAATATCCGACACATCGGTGACACTCACACAAAATGGTTCGGATAAGTCGTATTCGTTTGCCTCAGCAGCTTACATCGAACCGGCTCAGGCAGGTGATTGGATTACACTTGATTTCACGCAAGATGGTCTTGTCCGGGAACTCGAACGTGAAGATGATCGGGATGGTCGAGATGACGATTCATCCGACGATGACCGCAATGAAGTCACCGGTGTCGTCAAAGAACTGTCCAATTCACAAATCATTTTGACTCAGAATGGTTCGGATCAAACGTACCGCTTCATCGAGCGCGCAGAGATCGACCAAGCGCAAGCCGGCGACAGCGTCAAACTTGAACTGACAGCAGCTGGTCTCGTCCGGGAACTCGACCGGGAAGATGCGGATGATCGGGACGACCGGAACGATGACCGTCAAGAAGACGATGCAACGGAAGATCAAGACATCCGTGGTGCATTGGTCCGTGTGACGGACACAGAAGTCGTCATTAAACAAAACGGTAAAAACGTAACGTTTGAACGGGCGCAAAACATGGAACAGGATAATGATGTACAGGTTGGTTCACAAGTCGAACTTGAGTTGAACGGATCGAAGCAAGTGACAGAAATCGACGAACAGTCGTAAGGAGGAACTCTATGGCACCGACCATCTTAATCGTCGAGGACGATTCGAAAATCGCCCGCCTACTTGAACTGGAATTAAACCACGCTGGATACGCGACGCAGGTCGCCTTCAACGGTAAAGATGGCTTAGTAGCTGCTGAGAACGACATCGATCTCGTCTTACTTGACGTGATGATGCCGGAGCTCAGCGGCTTCGAGGTGCTTCGGCGGCTTCGCGGAAAAGGTGATCCGGTTCCCGTCATCTTATTGACGGCACGAGGCGAAGTCTATGACAAGGTCGCAGGGCTTGATCTCGGTGCCAATGATTATGTGACGAAGCCGTTTGAAATCGAAGAATTGTTGGCACGTATCCGGGCCTTACTCCGCTTGACGACACGTGCCACCGTCGAAACCAATCGGCTTCATTATGCCGATGTCTTACTGGATTTGGACCGGCATGAAGCGTTTCGTAACGACGTCCCGCTTGATTTGACGCCACGCGAATTCGATTTGTTATCCTACTTGATGGAGAACAAGGAACACGTTCTGACGCGCGAACAAATTCTGAACCGGGTCTGGGGATATGACTATTTCGGCGAAACGAACATTGTCGACGTCTACATTCGGTATTTACGTAAAAAAATCGATCGTAGTCAATCGCCTTTGATCCAGACGGTTCGTGGGATCGGTTATGTCTTAAGGGAGGAGAAGGGATGAAGTTACGGACAAAATTGGCGTTATCGGTGACGTTGTTTACGACACTTTTATTACTCTTATCCTTTTTAGTCGTCACCTATACCGTACGTGATCATTTGATTGAATCCCGTTTCACACAGCTCGAGCAAGCAGAAGAACTGATGGAAGATGATTCCTCGACTCGCGCCTTGTTGACGTTGCATGAAGATTCCGTCGTCTTGTCTCGTGACGACGGACGCTGGGTCATCGCGAACGATGAAGAAGATGATGATTCCGCCAGCGTCAACGGCGATGTCCGGGCACGCGATCTCCCCGGCATTCCAACGACAAGAGACGAACCGTTTAAATCCGGTAATTGGTTTGGTGTTGTCCACCAAGATCAAGCGTATCTATTTGAAGATGATACGGTTGATGATACGATTTCAACCTTGATTTTTGCCTTCTCAATCGTTTTGCTCGTCGCAGTCATCATTGCCTTTCTCAGCAGTTTCTTCATCGCCTATCAGACGTTACGTCCCCTTCGCCAGCTCGGTCAGACGATGGAACGGATTTCCGACTCCGGCACACTTGAGACCGTTCCGGAACAACAAAATGACGAGATCGGCCAGCTCGGAAAAGTCTTTAACCGAATGATCGGACGGGTTGATCAAACAATGGAACAGCAACGACAGTTCGTCGCCGATGTCTCGCATGAGATGAAGACGCCGCTGACCGTCATCGAAGGGTATGCGAAACTGCTGAAACGTTGGGGCAAGACGAATCCTGATGTCCTCGAAGAATCCATCAGTAATATCCTGAACGAAACGCATACGATGCGGAGTGGACTGATTGAACCGATGCTCGAGTTATCCCGTCTCGGATATGACGAGACGACGACGGAAACGGTCGACTTGAAGCAGCTCGGAACAGAAGTTACGGACCGGATGCACCATGCTTACGATGTCCTTATTCCGGTGGATGCCACCGGTACCGTCACAGCGAATCATGAAGCACTTGTCCGGATCTTGACGATTTTCATCGATAATGCGATCAAATACGCGAAAGATCCGGAAATCCGTCTTCGACCGGACCGACTCGAAGTTCTTGATCGTGGAACCAGCTTATCGGCGGAGCAGCGCGCCCGTCTATTCGATCGGTTTTACCGGCTTGACGAAGCACGCGATCGGTCCGGCAGCGGGCTGGGTCTTTCCATCGCTGCTGCATTGGCGGAACATCACCATCTGTCCGTCGGCAGTGAAGCCCGTCCCGGTGGCGGAAGTTGCTTTTTCATCACATTCGGCTAACACCTGAAATGAAACTTTCCATCGTCTTTTAGCGTACACTAGAGACAGTAGTCAGATGATGAAGGAAGGTTATGAACGATGGATAAAAAACGTTGGGGAGGCTTAGCCGTCGCCGGAGCATTTTTGCTCTCAAAAGGTAAAGTCGTGCTCGCTCTCTTGAAGTTCTCTAAATTCGGCGGGACGTTAATCTCGTTCGGCATTTCATTATTGTTTTATGCGCAAATTTTCGGTGTCTGGTTTGGCGTCGGTTTGCTCTACCTCTTGTTCATTCATGAGATGGGGCATTTAGCGGCTGCCAAACGGCTTGGTTTCAAAACGGGGCCGGCGATTTTTGTTCCGTTCATGGGGGCTGTCATCGGGATTAAGGATACATTCCGGACGCCGAAACAAGAAGCGATTTTAGCTTACGGGGGTCCGCTCGCCGGACTATTCTCCCTCATCCCGCTTTTGATTGGATACGCCGTGACCGGAAATGATTTTTGGCTCGTCATTTTCCACTTGGGTGCTTTGTTGAATCTGTTCAACTTGTTGCCGGTCAGTCCACTTGACGGCGGACGGATTTTAGCCGGTCTGCCGATTGTCGTCTGGGTCGCCGGTCTTGCTGCCTTGATTGCATACGGCATCACGCATTTCAGCATCATTTTGTTATTAATCGCGTTCCTCGGCGGCAGTGCCGTTTGGAAACGATACCGGTTCGCAAAACAATACGAGGACAATAAATCCGTCCTGATGTTTTACCGGGCAGCCCGCAGCCGTGTGCTTCAGGCCAAACTCGAGCAGGAGCAGTTGTCGGCCACGGAGACCGTTATATCGACAAGCGACGAAGCCGACGACACGCCGGTTGCGACGTATGATCCAATCGCCTGGTCACTCCGCCAAGATCTCCAAGATTTACGCAGTGCCAGTCCCGAAGATGCAAAAAAAGATGCGGACGACATGTTGCGTTATCAATATGACTCCGCCAATGACTATGATGCGTTGTTACGTCGGTTGGACCAGCGGATCGAACCGTTGATCGAAGCGGAAAAGTCGGTCGAGTATCATCAGATGCCGAAAAAACAACAGACGATTACACTGTTTGCCTACTTGGCACTTGGTGCGATTCTCTTTATCGCCTTCGAATACTCTAAAGGATATCTTCCGACTCCGTCTTAATCGATAAGCAAAAAAAGGCATTCCGCTGTTCACGTGCGGGATGCCTTTTTCGATGAGAACATCTCATTTTGCACATTGCCTGATTCGATTGCTTGCATCCGGTTGTCGAAGCGACTAATCTGAATGAAAATCAATCTACCTGTTTTAAAAAAAGGAGGCTCTCCTGATGATGAATAAAAATACGGCTCGATTGGGAGAAGCACCCATCAATAAACTCCTGATCGGTCTGTCGCTCCCGGCAATGATCGGTATGCTCGTGACTGCGCTTTACAATATCGTCGACACGATTTTTGTTGCGCAAGGCATCGGGACGGCGGCTGTTGCTGCCGTCGGAATCGCGTTTCCCGTCCAGCTCGTCTTGATGGCAATCTCCAACTCCGTTGGGATCGGCGGGGCAGCAATTGCTTCCCAACGGCTCGGTCAAAAAAATCTTGACGGGGCCAGCCGGGCGTATGCGAATGTTTTAATGGTCGTCTTTGTTGTCAGTATGCTCGCCATCGTGGCAGCGTTCGTCTTTGTTGAACCGCTATTGCGCGTATTCGGGGCGACACCGGAAATCATGCCGTACAGTATTGATTTCTTACGTGTCCTGCTACTCGGTTCCCCGTTCTTCATGCTGACGATGGCCTCGAGCGCCATGTTGCGGGCGGAAGGCCGTGCAAGCTACCAGATGCGTGTCATGCTGACGACGGTCGCGATCAACATTGTCTTAACCCCGTTGTTCATTTTCGGACTCGACTGGGGAATTCAAGGAGCGGCACTCGGAACGGTCGTCGCTCAAATCGTCGGTTCAATTCTGATTTTCCGATTCTTTTTTACGAAAGCCAAAAAAACGAGTTTAGTACTTAATCGGGAAGCGTTCCGCTTTGATCCGAAACTCGTTGTTCGGATGGGACAAATCGGATCTTCCTCCTTCATCATGCAAGTCTCACAATCCGTTTTGTTCATTACCGTCAACCACATGCTCGTCCGGTACGGTGGGACGACGGAACTGGCGACATTTGCCGTCATCAACAAATTCATGGCGCTCGTCGGGATGCCGATCATGGGAATCGTCCAAGGGATGCAACCGATTGTCGGCTACAATTTCGGTTCAAAACAGTTTGACCGGATGTCGCAAGCCATCAAACTGGCGATTCGTTATGGTTTGACGTTATCCATCACGCTTTGGCTGTTGATTCAACTGTTCCCTCGTTTCTGGGTCGGGATGTTTACCGAAGATGCCACCTTACTGGATGATGGTTCCACGGCGATGCGGATTCTGTTTGCGATCTCATTTGTCTACGGCGTTCAGATGATTATCAACGGGATGTATCAATCACTGGCAAAGGCACGGATCGCCTTGTTCCTGTCTTTGTCCCGACAAACGTTGTATACGATTCCACTCGTCCTGATTTTACCGATTTTCTTCGGGGTGCAAGGGGTCTGGTTCGCCTTCCCGATCGCCGATTTGATGGCCGTCTTGACAGCCGTCGTCTTTGCCTACCGGGACCGGATTATGCTCTTCAAACCCAATGAGTACGCCGAACCGGAAACAAAAGCTGTACAGGCCAAATAATCGATAGTCCGTCCTGCCGCTCGGCAGACGGGCTTTTTTCATGAAAAGAAAAGACGAACATGCATTCTAAATCAAAATACGGTATGCTGTTAAAAAAAGGAGTGCTGATATGTCACCTTACACACTGGCGATTGATTTTGAAACAGCCAACCGGAACAGTCGCAGCATCTGTGCCTTCGGATGGTCGGTTTTATCTGAGGGGAAAGTCATCACAAGCCAACAAGTTTTGATCAATCCGGAGGAAGACTTTGATGCCGGCAACATTCGTGTCCACGGCATTCGTCCGAGCGACGTCTGGGATGCGCCGGCGCTACCCGAAGCGATGGCAACACACGGCTTATTCGAGCTGATTGAAAACGCGGAACTCATTGTCGCACACAACGCTTCTTTCGATATGGGCGCACTTCAAAAAGCGATTCAAAAATATGATTTGTATCAAATGCCGTCTTTTCAGTATGGCTGTACGGTCAAGTTGTCACGTAAACTCTACCCCTGGTTGCCGAACCACAAGTTAAATACGATGGCAGAATTTTTGGGGGTTTCCTTTAAACACCACGATGCGAAAGAAGATGCCTATATCTGTGCCTTGTTGCTGCAGGATATGTTGGACCGGACGAACATCGAACATCCGGTCGAACTGCACCGTTTTTGTGGTGTCCGGATGGGTGAAGTCGCTTATTAACTCCCTTCATATGAAAAAGGAGCAGCTCAGAATGTGAGCCGCTCCTTTTCTATCTGTTTGTTGCTTATTTCGTTGTTTGTTTGATTGGGAACCAGCCCGGACGGCTTGTGATTCCTTGCCATAAAGCATCCGGTACAACAAGTTCTGCTTGTGCCGACGGATCAAGTTCAGTCCGAATCGAAGCCGTATCGCCTGCTTCAACTTTTTCGACCCATTTTGGTTCCATGATCAGTTCACGACCAAGCGCGACGAGTGGAACCACTTCAAGCGAACGCTCGACTTCTTCCGGTGTATGGAGTGATCCGACACCGATGACCGGAACGTATTGTCCAACACGTTCTTGCACCAAACTGATCGGCGAACGTGTTTCGTTTTGATCACGAATCGATCCTGCAAAGAAGTCCATGACGGAAACGTGCAAGTAGTCGAGGTCTTTTTTCGCAAGAGCGTCGACAAGTTGCATCGTATCATCGAGAGTGATTCCCGGGTTTTCGACTTCTTCCGGTGAGAAGCGGTAACCGACGATGAACGACGGGTCTTGTTTTGCGACTGCTTCGACCGCATCAACGACCGCAAGCGGGAATGCCAAACGTTTTTCGAGACTGCCGCCCCATTTATCATCGCGACGGTTTGAGTGCGGCGAGACGAATTGTTGAATTAAGTACGTGTTCGCACCGTGAATCTCTACTCCGTCAAATCCAGCTTCCATCGCCCGGCGTGTTGCTTGACCAAACGCCTCGATGATTGCGTCTACTTCTTCTGCCTCGAGGGCACGTGGTGTCATAGCGCCTTCACGTTCCGGAGCTACTGCGCTCGCACTGACGGTTTGTCCGCCGACGAGTTCTGGCGGTGCCATACGACCCGCATGGAAAATTTGTAGAATCGCTTTTGCACCTTGATCTTGAATCGTTGTCGCAAGACGTTTTAAGCTCGGTACCAATTCGTCGCGCTCTGCTCCGAATTCATTCGGGAATCCTTGCCCGTCAGCTGTGACGTTGGCACAGGCTGTGATGACTGCACCAACACCACCCGACCGTTCTGCGTAATAAGCAAGTTCTGCTTCCGACACTTCACCGTTTTCTTCTGCCGCGTAATTTGTCATCGGCGCCATCATAATCCGGTTTTTTAATGTTACTCCGTTTGGAAGTGTAAACGTATCAAACATCTTTTCATTAGCCATTGAAGCATATCCTCCTCTGAAATCTTAACTTGAATATCGTCAGTATACGCCCGCTCTGCTTTAAATGACTAATGATGTGCTTCACTGATGTTCTGACCGCTTATCCAATCCGGTATTTCCGTTTTCGCCGCCCGCCCGGCCACCACCAGTTCCAATGTCCGAACAGCTTCATCAGTGCCGGAACGAGGAACATCCGGACGATGGTCGCATCAATGAAAATCGCCAAGGCAATTCCGACGCCGAGTTGTTTAATTGGACTGACTCCTGTAAAAGCAAACGCCCCGGTGACGACAATCATGATTAGAGCGGCTGAGGTGATGATTTTACTGGTCTTCGCCAGTCCCATTTCCGTCGCAAGATCATTATCTCCGGTCTCATCGTAGTATTCTTCCATCCGTGAGACGAGGAACACTTCGTAATCCATCGACAATCCAAATACGAGCGAGAAAATGAAGACCGGTGTTAAGATGCCGATCGTCTCCGCCGGAAAGACCCAGCCCGATTCAAATAAAATGACAAGCAGACCAAACGTTGCGCCAAGGCTGAGCAGGTTCATCAGGATGGCTTTGATCGGAATCAAGATCGACTGGAAGGCAAATAACAGGATAATAAACGTCGCCAGTAAGACAAGACCTAACGCAAGCGGCATTTTCGAGTAGATTTCATCATAGATTTCCTGGTTAAACGCAGCAGGTCCTCCGACTTGATATCCCTGCTCCCGGATTCCACGGACCCATTCTTGTGACACCTTATCGCCGGGATCCCCGGTCAAATTCACATTCAACCGGGCAATCCCATTCTCAAACGCGATCAGGGAGGCCAGTTGTTGTTTCCCCTGCTCCGTTGCCGCGACCTGCGTGATATCGAGTTTGTTCGCTTCAGCGAGCGAGCTTGCGGAAACCACTCCTCGGACTCCTTCGTCCGCTTCGAGGCGTGTCGTCAATGCCTCCAGTTTCTCAACACCCTGTTCCGTCTGAAAATCAGCTTTCAGCAAGACGACGGCATCGGTACCATCGTCGCCGAAGGTTTTTTCCCACGCTTCAAAGGCGAGACGTGATTCATAATCCTCCGGCAAAGCGCTTGCTTGCGGAATGTTCAGTTCCAAATCGCGCAGCGGAAGTAAACACGGCAACAGCAACAGCAAAGAAAATAACGTGATGGCAACGGGACGCTTCATGACAAAACGTGCCAGCTTGCGCCACCGGACTTCACCCTGCTCTGAGTCTCCCTTAAAAATCCGCCCTTTTTCGAGACTGCCACCCAGCAGTGCCAGCAGGGCCGGAAGCAACGTGACGGCGCTGATGACTGCTCCCAGCACTGAGACTAATGTGCCGATTGCGACCGCTTGAAACACATCCACATCAATGACGAGCAGACCCGCCAATCCGACAAACACACAAATCCCAGAAAATAAAATCGATCGTCCGGCTGTCGCCACCGATACTTCCGCAGCTGCTGTAATTGACCGTCCGGCTGTTCGTTCTTCCCGGAAACGATTGACGTACAACAAGGAAAAATCGATTCCGAGGGCGAGTGAAATCATCGCCACGGCATTCAAGACAAAAATCGATAATTCTTGTTGACCGGCAATGAAATACAATGTCCCGGCCCCGAAGATGAACGTGACGAGTCCCATGACGAGCGGTAGAACAGCCGCGAGTGGGGTGCCAAACACGAGAAATAAAACAAGTAATGCTGCCGGTACACCGATCAATTCTGCCCGGACCAAGTCATTTTTCGACGCTGTATTCAAATCATCGACGATTAACGGTTCTCCTGTCAGCCGAATCGTATTCCCGTCTTGCGGATCCAGCTTTTCCCGTACCGCCTCCACCCAAGAAGGTTCAATATTTGGTATCCCGATTGAAATATATCCTTTATCGCCTTTTAAGGCTTCCGGATTTTCCTGTACGCCGACGACCTGTCCTACTCCTTTAACGGTCCGGAAAGCGGTCGCGTGGCGTTCCATCTCCTGCCGGATATCTTCCTTTTCTCCTTCAAACAAGACGATGATTTGATGCGGATCCTGCTTAAATTCTTGTTCCAACGTGCGTTCGACTTGTTGAAACTCTCCGTCTCGGGTAAATCCGTTTCCTTTGAGCTGATCCGGGAGCTGCACCGCAAAATAACCAAGCACAAGCAATAGGATCACCCAAATAATACTGATACCTTTTCGAAAACGGACGACGTATTGACCAAAACGTTCCATCTGTCATCTCCCCCCTGTATACAAGAAACACATCCTTCGCCTGCTAAGACAAAGGATGTGTTTACGTTTTTTGAAAAATTTGGAGCCACGTATTTCCGAAATTTGAAGATGTCGACACGATGGCAAGACGCTGTGCCGCTTCATCCAGTAAAACCGTCTTTAACAGGACGGACGACTGGCACCCGTCAAATTTGAATTTCAGTTGGTCTTTTTCGTAGAGATAAAATCGGTTGGCATCTGTAATTGAAAACAGATGTTGCCGGCTGTCGACTAGCAAATAATCGTCATACTCGGAAAACGGAATCAATTGTTCATGTTCCGTCAACGCATCCCAAATGACATAACGGGACTGTGTTACATCATAGGAAATCATGGTCGCCGGCGCCAGAAGCCGTTCAAATGCGTACTGCGGGTGATAGCCCCGTTCAATCAGACGTCCTAATAAAGGAGCTTCGTCATAATCAGAAAAAGTCCCTGCTTGTTTTTCAAAATCATAGCAAACGACATCGGTCTCCGCTGAATACATGAAGATCCGATTGTCTTGCCATTCATAAAGGTTACTGAACCATGCATCCGCAAAAAGGGTGGGGCGGTTCATATACTGAAGACGTCCGTCGGTCAAATCAAGTAATCCAAAAATCGAGGTTTTTTCAAAAACGATGAACACACGGTGTCCGTCCGGCTCAAAGTACCAAGTAAACGGAATATACGCACATGCTGTTTCCCATCGTATTCTTAAATCCAAATCACATTTCGTAAATCCGCTGTGATCCCGATATAAAATCAGATCATCACCGAATCGATCGAACAGTGAAACAGATTCATGGAGTAACAGCTCAGCGGCTGGTTTATACATATGCATCACTTCCTACTTCCTACGGTATCAACCTTCGTCATTTCTAGCTACTGTCGATGCGCTCATGCAGCACGTCCTGTATACTGGAACTAAACAAAAAGGAGGTATGCAAGCCATGAAACCCTTACAACTGTCTGCTGATACAGCTGTTGAACTTTCGAAACGTCTCAATGTGCCACTCGAACAGTTAATGCACATGCCACGGCATATTTTAATTCAAAAACTAGTTGAGTTAGAAAGCGAACAATCCAAGTCTTCATCTGCAGAGGATACATCTTCACAAGACAAATAATGAAAAGATGCCCTTCTCTCTTGCGCTGATTGCTTTGGAGGAAGGGCATTTTTCTACATATAGTCAAGCTTGTGGATTGTATTCGGACTTTCCGTAACGAAAGACATTCACGATGGCTTTTCCATCACTCGGATAACCGTTCGGATGATCGATCGGAAATAAGGAGAAGAAAATGAAGTAGAACGAGAAATAAGCGAATTGATACGTAAAAATTGAAGTTTCAAAAACACCTGCATAAATCAAACCGTTCACAATCAAGATGCTCGCCAGATTAAAGATGGCTCCACCGGCGTAGACCGTGATGTTCGTAAATTTATTTTCATGACGAAGTGCCTCATACTGACACCAACCGTCCCAGAAATAGACGCGGTTTAAACGAATCGGACCAACGCGTAACAACGATTTTCCCGATCCGATATTGATTTCCATATTGCCGCCAAACAGACGCGCAAAAAAGTAATGACCCATCTCATGAATTAACGTAACGACCGGTAACAACAAAAAGAACGAAAAGAAGAATTTCCAGATATCATTGAAGCCAAACATGTAAAACATCCTTTCAAAAAACCAGCACTCTAAATACTACTTATAGTATGTTCCCAAAAGCATTGAATTGAAACAGCAAAACTAAAAAATCATCAAGTCATTCCGATGACACTGCAACACGACTGTCACGTTGTCGACAGTCAGGACACACAAAAAAAATCGGAGTCCACATCCGTGAACTCCGATTTTTCTGTGTGTCTTGTTAGATGAAACTCATTATTTGTTCTGCTTACGTTTTTTGTTTGCAGCATACAGCAAACCAAGAATCGTCAGCGCGGCACCGCCTGCCACAGCATATTTTTTATAATCTGCTTTTCGTTCTGCAATGACTGTCGTCGATAATGCTTTAACGACCAGCTGTTTTTCTTCATGCAGACGAGGGGCATGGATTTTTACGACCCCTTCTTCGACAAGAATTTCAAACTCACTGCCCGGTAATTCGATTGTCACATCCTGTTCCGTCGCATTGTGATAGATCCGCTGCCGTTCAACATATCCTTCATACGTCCGCTTTAGTTCATAGGCGATGATTCCTTCTCCTTCTTCCAGGAAGCGGAGATGTTTCCGGATCATTGCTGTGTTTTCGAGACGGAACATTGGATACTGACGGCGCAAAGCAATCAATCCTTTGACATACTCGACGCCGAAACGGAATTCTTCTGCCCGCTCATAATCCAGTCGATTCACGACCTCTCCGGCGTCAAAACTATCACGGATGCCGTTTTTCGTCCGGAAAAATTCTTGACCCGCATGTAAAAACGGAATGCCTTGTCCGGTCAAAATAATCGCATTGGCCAACATTTGTCGCTTCCGCCGGATTTCATCCGTATCTTCCGGTCGTGACACGGACAATTTGTCCCAAATCGTCAAATCATCATGTGCTTCGACATAAGAAACGACTTGATTTGGTTCATCCGCAAATCCTTGAGAAGAGACATTCCCGGCAATTCCGCGTTTGACTTCGTTCGTCCGATCAAAAGCTCCGCTGACGAATCCTCGGTCAGCCGGCGTCTGAACATCGCCTTTCAGACCATCGCGCAATCCGTTGTTAAAGTGGGCGATTCCCGGCATCTGCGGCGCATTAAAGTAGTTGGCTTTTTGATCGACCGCCAGTGGCGTATCGAGATCCCATCCTTCACCGATGATCAAGATGGATGGATCAATCCGGTCAAGTGCATGACGGACTTGGTTCATCGTTTCGATATCATGTAATCCCATCAAATCGAACCGGAATCCGTCCAGATGATACTCTTTTGCCCAGTATGTTACGCAATCGAGAATGAATTTACGCATCATGAAGCGTTCTGATGCTGTATCGTTTCCACAAAAACTACCGTTTGAGAGTGTCCCGTCTGCCTCCTGCCGGTAAAAGTAGCCCGGAACGAATTGTCCGAGTGGTGCTGTTTCCGCGTCATGGACATGGTTAAAGACGACATCCATCACCACACGGATGCCCCGATCATGTAACGCTTGAATCAAGGCTTTTAATTCCCGGATCCGCGCTGCCGGGTCATCCGGATTCGATGCATACGAACCTTCCGGCGCAAAATAATTGACGGGATCATATCCCCAGTTGTAATTATCCGGATCATTCGGTGCCGCCTCATTGACTGAACCAAAATCATAGATCGGAAGCAGTTGAACATGTGTCACCCCAAGATCCGTCAAATAATCAAGTCCTGTCAACCCTCCGGTCGGTGTTCGTGTCCCTGCTTCCGTCAGTCCACGGAAAGTTCCCCGTTCGATGACACCACTCGCCGGATGGCTCGTCGCGTCGCGTACATGTAACTCATAAATGACTGCCTCTTGTGACGAATGGAACAGTGGACGTTCTTCAATCCAACGATCCGGTTGAATGGCAGACGGATCGATTAAGGCTCCCCGCTTGCCGTTCGTCCCGACTGCTTTCGCATAGGGATCCACTGCTTCGACCTTTTGTCCGTTGATGCTGGCTTGAAACGTATAAAAGTAACCTTCATACACAGCACGATCGAGTTCGACAAGGAAAGTCCCCTGTTGATCTGACATCAATTCGAGTTCTTCGACTTTTCTTGCGCGCAAGGTCCGATACAATCGAATGACAACACGTTCTGCGGTCGGTGCCCACAAGCGGACACGTATCGTCCGTTCATCAAACGTCGCTCCTAAATCCGATCCTCTATAAGCATACCGCTCGTCCAGTTCCTCTGGTGTGAGCGTCAACATATCTGCTGTTTGTTTCAAAGCCATGCACCCCTTTCATTTCATGGTTTTCATTATAACAAAATTTTAAACAGATGAACGATTCGACTGTCTGTCTTCGTTTTTCTTTTCCCAAAACTTCAATCCGAAGTCAAAGCATTTACGGACAAATATGCTAAAATGATTGTGGAACGAAAGGGGAGATTTACATGGCAGCAAAAGATAATTCATTCGACATCGTGTCACAGATCAACATCGAGGAAGTCAAAAATGCGATGCAGGTCGCTTTAAAGGAAATCACGAACCGCTTTGATTTCAAAGGTTCTAAGAGCGACATGAAATTGGAGAAAGAAGACTTGATTCTGATCTCAGATGACGATTTTAAACTCGATCAAGTCAAAGACGTCCTGACCGCTAAACTGATTAAGCGGGAAGTCCCGACGAAAAACCTGCAGTATGAAAAAGTCGAGCAGGCAGCCGGAAACACGGTCCGTCAACGTGTCATTCTGAAAAGCGGAATCGACCGTGATGATGCTAAAAAAATCAACAATGCGGTCAAAGAATCCAAACTCAAAGTGAAGACGCAGATTCAAGACGATCAAATCCGGGTCACGGGAAAATCGCGCGATGACTTGCAACAAGTCATGCAAATCGTGCGTGAGTTGCCACTATCCGTCGACGTTCAGTTCATCAATTTCCGTTAAGCACAAAAAAATCCCTTTCTCCGACCGGAGTAAGGGATTTTTTTCATTCCTACTTATTATTGAGCGGTATAGCCGCCATCGAGTACAACTGCTTGTCCGGTTACACCGGCTGCTTTGTCACTCGCGAGGAAAATGGCGTAGTCGGCAATCTCTTTGACTTGAAGCAAACGATGTTGCGGTACTAATGGATAGATGACTTCTTCGAGTACCCGGTCGAGTGGTACATTCCGTGTTTCGGCAAGCGAAGACAACTGTTTTTGGACGAGCGGTGTATCCACATAGCCCGGGCAAATTGCATTGACGGTAATACCGGACGTCGCCCCTTCCAGAGCCGCGACTTTCGTCAAACCGATGACACCGTGTTTCGCACTGTTGTATGCAGCTTTCCCGGCAAATCCGATCAATCCGTTGATCGACGACATGTTTAAAATACGGCCGAAACCTTGTTTTTTCATGATTGGGAAAACATATTTTGTATACAGGAACGGTGCTCGTAACATGATGCTTTGGAGTAAATCGAATTTTTCAGTCGAGAACTCTTCAATGGGTGAGACGTGTTGCATACCGGCGTTGTTGATGACGATATCGATTCGTCCATAATGACTCATCGTCTGCTCGATACTTGACTGGATGGCTGCTTCACTCGTGACGTCCCCCGCCACTGCAAAAGCTTCAAATCCTTTACTTTGAAGTGTTTCCGTTGCTTGTTTTGCCGCATTTTCCTGCAAATCAACGATGACGACTTTCGCACCTTCTTGGGCAAACTCTTCCGCGATTTCAAGACCGATCCCACTTGCTGCTCCAGTGATCAATGCGACTTTTCCTTCCAATTGTTTCATCTTCATCTACTCCTCTTTACTCGTTTGTTTCTTTTACTGTACGCTTAGACAATGAATAATAAAAATGAATACTTGTTATGATAGATATAACAAAAAGGAATAGGAGTGAATCAGATGGATTTTCGTCAATTGGAATATTTTACGGAAGTTGCCCGCTTCAAAAGCTTCACCCGGGCTGCCGATCATCTCCATGTCACGCAACCGACACTCAGTAAAATGGTCCGTCATTTGGAGGAAGAACTTGAGATCGAACTATTTGATCGAAGCAAACGGCAGATCGTCTTAACGGATGCCGGTGAAACATTGCTTGCAGAAGGCGAAAAAATATTAAATCAACTTGCCGATCTGCCGTCTCATCTCTACGACGTCATGCATTTGACGAAGGGAACGATCCGAATCGGTATCCCGCCTCTGATTGGTTCCTTGTTTTTCCCGCGTCTGCTTCGTCTGTTCCGTGAACGGTACCCGATGATTACGATGGAAATCACGGAAGCCGGTGGGCACGCACTTGAAAAGGCTGTCGTTGCCGGCGAAGTTGATTTGATTGCGACGGTCTTTCCGGCCGATGAACATTTAACGGTTTATCCTTTCATTGAAGAAGAATTACATCTGTTTTTACCGGAACATCATCCGTTCGCTGACCGGTCTTCAATTGCCTTGGAAGAAGTCGCTGACCTGCCTTTTGTTCTTTTTAATGAAACCTTCTCACTTCATGACGTCGTGTTACAAGCCTGTGGAACAGCCGGTTTCCAACCGACCGTCACCCATGTCAGTTCACAGTGGGACTTTCTATGTTTACTGGTCGCTGAAGGTAATGCCGTAACCGTTCTTCCGCGTTCTTTGGCCCAACAGATGACCATCAAAGGTGTTAAGACGATACCGCTCGACACCCGGGTACCTTGGAAACTCGGTGTCGCCGTACCAACCGGACGTTATCAGTCTTACGTAACACGCGAGTGGATCCGATTCGTCCAAGAGATCTATTCTAAAAATGAATAACAAGTATAAAAACCATGTATTTGTAGCATGATTATTCTTCCTTTAAGATAAATTGTATCGTTCATAACAGAAAGGAAGTTATTACTCATGGCTACACACTTAAACAATCGACACGAAGTTGGACTTAAAAAATTAAACGAGTTCACAGATGTCAATTCGGCACAGTCGACTCACGAAAAAATCGCTGAATCATTAAAAGACATTGCACCCGCCGTCGGTGAATGGATCACGGATTTTGCTTACGGTGAAGTTTACAGTCGCAATGGTCTTGTTAACCGTGACCGGGCGATCGTCACGATTGCTTCCCTTGTCACGCAAGGAACTGAACCGCAGCTTGCCCTTCATATCAATACCGGATTAACGGCTGGATTGACAGGCAACGAGATCGTCGAAGCGATTATGCATCTCGTTCCTTATACTGGATTCCCACGTGTCCTGAATGCACTCGAAGTCGCCAAAGTCGTTTTTGCCGAACGTGGCGTTATCGTTGATCCGGCTTAATTAAAAGAGGATGAGCCGCATGCGACGCAGGGTATACTCTTAGTACAAGGGAGCGATGCCATATGCAGTATGCACTCATCACGGATTTGCACAGTTCATTGTCCGATACCCGAGCTGTCCTAAAAGACATTCAGACGACCGCGCCACAAGCGGTCGTTTTTTCACTCGGTGATGTCCATGAGTGCCATGTCGGTAAAAAACGGGCAAAACGATATGTATTTGAAGAAATCGAACACGTCGTAACGCTTGATCCGGATTTTTTGAAGTTACTTTTCTTTGAAACGTTACTCGGCAATCAAGAAGAGCGGTTGTTTTCCCTGGTTCCGGTCGGGGTGTCGCGTTTTCTCGACCAGCTCCGCTTGTCCGATCGGACAAAACAACTGGCGTCTGCACGCTTCATCCACGGCGACCAATTGAAGTGGAGTTACGACTTAACGCCCGACACATCCGAGTATTCGGACCGGCTGTTGTTTTTTGGACACAGTCATGTTCGGGGATTGTTCAAAGATGGAAAACGATTGGTCGTCCATCCCGGTATCCCGATTTCAATCAAGCGTGGACGTTACGCGATCAACGTCGGACCCGTTCTCGTCGAACGTGAGTGGATGCTCTATGATACGACTGCCGAGACGATCACTTTTTATCGTGTCCGCTAACTAAACAACCCCCCGCCTCCATTCACTGTACCGTGAGGAGACGGGGGGTTCTGCGTTTTCGTATGTTTTTACAAGTAACGGACGAGTGACGCACGGACTAAATCGACTTGTGTGAACTCCGTTTTATCCGCAAACTGATTCACGACACGACGGACTTCACCTTGGCGACGGACGAAGCTTGTCGGCACCGGTGTTTTCCGGACGAGTTGCTCATACAACGTCGTCAATTGATGATCATCGATGACCGTCGTCATTTGATCGAGGAATAACAAGATATGCAGGCGGTTCAAGTAATCCCACGGCTTATCTTCCGAGCGGAACTCATTTCGTGCCAACCATTTCTTCAGACCAATCGCATCGATTTGGTTTAATGTTTCTTTTGTGCGTGGTGCTTTCCAAAGTGCCAACAGCTCACCTAATTTTTTACGTGTCTGCTTTTTCACCATGAAGAATTCGAAATTTCCTTTTGTTTCGAGTGCATCACCGCTGATCGGCGCAATTTGATCCGCTCCGGGTGCTGTAACGAAATCCAATACGAAATCGACCGATTCTCCCGGAAGCCATGCTGCGACTTTCCCGTGGAAGTCTGCAAGGAAGGCAACTGATGCTGACAAATCTTCCTCGTTCATTTGTGTAGAAGCGTGTTGCAACCGTTCCATTGTCTCTTTGTTCATATAATAACCCCATCTTTAATCTGATTTACTTACATTACATTTCTTCTGGAGCACCGACACCAAGCAGGCGTAATCCTTCCGTCAATACAATCGTAACCGATTTTACGAGTGCAAGGCGAGATTGTTTTTCTGCGTCGTCTTCTAAAACACGGACTTGTCCGTAATATTTGTTGAAACTTTGTGCTAAGTCCAGCACGTACCGGCTGATGATCGAAGGCTCGCGGCGTGTAAACGCACGGTCAATCACGGTCGAGAACTGATTCAGCATCGACACGACGCCCCATGAGTAATCGTCCGCACTTCCGGCAAACGCTGAACCGTCGTATTCACCTTTACGCAATAATGAATTTGCCCGTGCATTCGTATATTGGACGTACGGACCCGTTTCTCCTTCAAACTTCAGCATTTGTTCGAGATCAAATTCAATGTTGTTCATCCGCTCATTTTTCAAATCATGGAAGATAACTGCACCGACACCGACTTCACGTGCTGTCTGCTCCGCATTCGCCAGGTTAGGATTTTTCTCGGCAATGTTCTGTTTTGCAACATTGATCGCATCTTGAAGGACTTCTTCTAAGAGAACGATCCGGCCTTTACGTGTCGACATCTTTTTGCCGTCTTTCATGATCAGACCAAACGGTACATGGTGCATACCGTCGACATTTTCAAAGCCAAGTTTTTTCAAGACCGCAAACAATTGCTTGAAGTGCAACGCTTGTTCACCGCCGACAACATAAAAGGCTTGCTCGAAACCGTATGTCTCAAGACGATACACGGCAGCCGCCAAATCACGTGTCGCATACAACGTCGCTCCGTCTTTTTTCTTGATCAAGGCAGGAGGCATTCCTTCTGCTTCGAGATCGACGACCATCGCACCTTCCGACTCGACCAGCAACTCTTTTTCTTCGAGCAGATCGATGACGTGTTGCATCTTGTCATTGTAGAATGCTTCCCCGTTCAAGCTGTCGAAGCTGACACCCAGCATTTCATACACGCGGTTGAATTCAACGAGCGATACTTCGCGGAACCATGTCCAAAGTGCCGTCGCCTGCTCGTCACCCTGTTCCAGTTTTTTGAACCAAGCACGACCTTCATCTTCTAAGCCCGGGTTTTCTTCCGCCTCTTCATGGAAACGAACGTACAGTTTGAGTAATTCTTTGATCGGCTCAGCACGGACATCTTCTTCCTTGCCCCACATGTTGTAAGCAACCATCAACTTGCCGAACTGTGTACCCCAGTCTCCGAGATGATTGATGCCGACGACTTCGTAACCTTTTTTCCGTGAAATCTGGTTCAATGCGTTTCCGATAACCGTTGAACGGAGGTGACCCATCGAAAACGGCTTCGCGATGTTCGGTGATGAGAAGTCGGTGACGATCGTTTTTCCGGTCGGCTCACTTGAACCGTATGCCTGTTGTTCGTCTAACACACGTTTGATGATCTCACGCGAAACGACTTCCCGGTTTAAGAAGACGTTAACATACGGTCCAGCCGCCTGAACGTTTGAAAAAAGTGGATTATCGATTTTTTCAGCCAGTTCCGTCGCAATCATCATCGGTGCTTTCCGGAATGCTTTCGCGAGTTGGAAACAAGGGAAGGCTAAATCTCCGTGGTCCTCATGTTTCGGTTGTTCGATCAGTTGTTCAATCTCTTGCTGCGACAAAGCATCACCGATCACACCGTGCAATACTTCCGCATATTGTTGCTTATAACTCATATTATTCCCTCCAACAGTTTATTTTTTCCAATAAAAAACGCCCTTTGCGCAACACGCAAAGAGACGGAATGACCGCGGTACCACTCTTCTTGGTGTCGACGGTTCGACACCCACTTTAACTGGGGATAACGGGGGACCCCCGGCTACGCCTGATCAGGTTGATTCGGATAGCATCTCGGAAGTGCGTTTCACGGTTTTTCAATCTATTCAGGCTTCCACCATTCCCTGATTCGCTGGTCGATCAAATGATCCCGTTACTTTCTTCGTCATTGATTGTTTGATATCTTCCACATTATACGCAATCTGCTTCATTCTCTCAACCTTATTTTTTTGTCAATCGCTCATCATAATTTCCACAAAACGGGTATAAGTTAGGGAAGGACTGTTAAAGGAGGGGACGCATTATGGTCTACTATCAAAAAGTGGCACGGACGAGTTGGCTTGTGTTGTGTCTCGTTGCCGGTCTGTTCACCTTTGCTTTACTCGCACGTCCGACGCTGATGGACTTTCCACTTTCTTTTGGTAATGCCGTCTATCTTCTGGCACTCATCATTTTATTCCAATTCGATAACGTTCGTCGTGGCGGGATTTATTATACCTTTCAAGAGGGCATCATCTTGTTCATCTTCCTCAACTACGGTTTGTTGCCGTCAATCCTGCTCAGCCAAATCGGCATCATCATCTTTCAAGTTTTCTCTCATAAAAAAGAAATTCGTCTCAAACGATTTTTATACTTGTATCCAATCAACGTCTTGTTTGATTTGTTTTATCTCGCTTGTCCATCACTCGTTTACTTGGCGCTCGGCGGACCGATTGGTACCGGATTCACGTACTCGGAAGCCATCATTCCCTTTTTAGGATATTTGACGGCGGTCATGCTCGTCTCTTACGTGCAGTGTCGTTTCGTCAATCATGTCCTGTATCTGAAGTACGATTGGATCCGCCTCGTCCGTTTGCAGACGCTCGTTTACGGGACAAGCATGCTGTGTGCGTTTCTCGGTATCTGGTTTTATGATGAGAACCCGCTCATTGCCGCTTCCGTCTCGGCTCTGATCTTGCTTTTGTTCAAACGGTTGCTTCAGCAACGGGGCGTGACGATCGAAGCCAACGAAAATGCCAAACGGTTTGACGATGCAAAAGAGCACCTCTTGATTTCCCGTTTTGAACGCGAAACGATCGACTCGTTGTTGATCGATTTGCCTCGTCTGATAGACTTCTCGGAAGGCTGGATTTCGATTCAACAGCAACGGAAACAAATCATCTACAACATCCGGACAAAGACGGTCATCGATGTCCTTCCCTTGTTTCATTCGTTGTCGGCCGAGCAGCTTCAGACACCCATCATCCACGGTCTCCGATTTGATTGGGGGAAAGACATTCAAATCGATTTGCCGGTCGACCGGCATTCGATGCTCGCCATTCCCTCGATCACGAATGAAGACGTCGATGTATCGATTGTGCTGTTCCATCAAACAGCTGATGCCTACGATGAGGCAAAGGCGGATGAGTTGTCACGTTTACTCCGGATTTTTTGCCGTTCGTTGCATCGTTCCCAGGAAACGCATCAACTCTATGCCGAAAGTCGAACCGATGCGTTGACGGAACTGTCCAATAGCCGTGCTTTTTATGAAGAAGGAGCCTATCAATTCAACTCCGACCGTTATCCGTTGTCGATCGTCCTGTTCGATATCGATCATTTTAAGCATGTCAATGACACGTATGGTCATAAAGTCGGCGATCTCGTCCTTCGTGAACTCGGACGCCGTATCCGGTCCTTGCAGCAAACACGGCAAGATATCTTTGCCGCCCGTTACGGTGGAGAGGAGTTTATCCTCTTGCTCCGCCAGTGTCCGCAGAACCAAGCGATTGATTTCGCAGAGATGATTCGTCATGCTGTCCTTGACCGCCCTTTTTTGGTCGACGGACACCGCTTATCGATCACAATCAGTCTCGGTGTCGATACCGTCGAATATCCGGGTGAACGGACCTTTGAAGAGTCGCTTCGTCAAGCCGATCATGCCCTTTATGTCGGCGGCAAACATAACGGTCGAAACTGTACCGCCCATTACGCTAACCTTTGAAAGGTCGTGACTACTTTGTCCATTATTGAAATCAAGCAGACCATCCCGATGCTGAAATCACCTCGGACCATCCGGATTTACCGCCCGACGGAACTGTCAGCCGAAGAAGCACTTCCTGTCATCTATATGCACGACGGGCAAAATGTGTTCAGCGGCGAAACCGCGTCCTTCGGAAAAGGCTGGGAAGTCCATCATGCGTTACATGCGGTCAAGTTGCATGCGATGATTGTCGCCATCGACAGTCCGGACGACGGAATGGATCGATATGACGAATATGCTCCTTGGACGGATGAAGCTCTGCTCATGCGCACTGCCTATCCTTCCCACCGGACAACGATTGGTGGAAACGGCAAGCAGTATATGGACTGGATCGTCCACGAATTAAAACCGCACATCGATACACATTACGCGACGATCCCGACCGACACGACCATGATCGGGAGTTCGATGGGCGGCGTGATCTCACTTTATGGGTTGTTCGCCTATCCTGAAATCATCACACGCGTCGCCGCTTTGTCGACCGCCGGCTGGGCCAACTTCTCCTCCTTACTGGAGTTCATCGAACGTAGTCCCCGTCTATCAGAACAGCATCGTTGCTACATGGATGTCGGCACAAAAGAAGTCAGTGGACCGATGACCGAAAATGATTATTTGCACACGAATGATGTGCTCGCCAAAGCGGTACAGAAAAAAGTCGACAGCGCGACCTATACTGTCATTCCAAACGCCGTTCACCACGAAACGGAATGGGCCAAACGGATGCCGGATATTCTCCGCTTCTTGTTTTCGTCCTAAAAAACAGGCTGACCGCATTCCCCGTGAGGATGCCGTCAGCCTGTTTTGATTGGTTGTGTTTACTTGACGAGTGCTTCCGCCTGTTCTTTAACATAACGATTCCGCGGATGCTCACGGCATTCGTCTGAACAAGACCGCATCACTTTCGGTTCGCAGTCCTCGCAACAGAAGTGTTGACGATT
Organism: Caryophanales bacterium; assembly: GCA_902363455.1. GTDB lineage: Bacteria > Bacillota > Bacilli > Exiguobacteriales > Exiguobacteriaceae > Exiguobacterium_A. The sequence goes on from CABJAC010000004.1 coordinate 61,147, forward strand.
ACATTCCGGGTTCGCACAATTCACATAACGTGTCTCGTCTTTCCCGCAGTAGTAACAGGTCGAGACGACGGTCGGGTTGACTTCATTGACAGGTACTTGTACACGTTCATCAAACACATACAATTCGCCTTCCCAATCTTCTCCACGCGTCGCTTCATCTTTTCCATACATGACGACGCCGCCCTTAAGGTGGAAGATGTCATCACTGTTTTGACGTTTCCGGAAGTAGGCCGTGAATTTTTCACAGCGGACACCGCCCGTACAATACGTCAGGACTTTTTTCCCTTCAAACAGGTGCTCATTTTCATCGAGCCATTGTGGGAATTCCCGTGATGCGTCCACGTCGACTTTGACGGCATTTTTAAAATGACCGAGATCGTATTCATAGTTGTTCCGGACATCTAAGATGACGACATCTTCATTTTGCATCATGTTTTTCCACTCAGCCGGTTCGAGATAGGCTGCATGTTCTTCCGGCACGTTGAATTCATCTTCAAAACGCCATGTCACGAGCTCACTCTTGTAACGGACAAAGATTTTTTTGAAGGCATGCTCGTCGACCTCATCGATTTTGAACTCGATGTCACTAAACCGTGGATCGGCAAGCAAGTCTTGCATGTACTGTTCTGTCTGTTCGACCGTTCCGGACAACGTTCCGTTGATTCCTTCCGGTGCGATCAAGATTCTTCCTTTGATGCCGAGCTCTTTGCAATACGCAAGGTGCTCCTTTGTTACTTGTTCCGCATTGTCGATTGGAACATACTTATAAAATAATAGTACGCGATAAGGTTTCATAATCCTCATTGGCCCCCATGTCAGTTTTTTGCAGTAAAACGAACGTTGGCGAACGAAGCGTCATAGCTATTAGCTAGCTGGGAACGCCTGCAAAACGCACCCATTTAAGTATGATACCAACTTCGTTTGAATTGTACAATTGCTATGTTACGGATCACGATTACATAATGTCTCTCCCTTTCTGACGACGAAAGAGTTAAAATAGAAGATAGCAGTTTATTTTGTAAGGAGGATTTCGAATGCTCCAAACCGTCCGTCAATGGATTGAACAAATGATTACGTTTCTTCAGGATCTTCCGGGTGGTGCTTCGACCGGATTGATTGCTCCTTTTTTGGAATCACTTTTTCCGTTCCTCCCACTTGTTCTCATCATTTCCGCTAACGCAGCGACCTATGGTTTTTGGATGGGTGTGTTAGTCTCGTGGGTCGGAAGTATGCTTGGTTCACTTGTCGTTTTCGCTTGTATTCGTTATTTATTTCGCCGCCCCGTCACACGGTGGCTTGAACAACATAAAGGCGCACAACAATGGATTGAACGGGTTCGCCATATGAGTCCGATTTCGCTCGGCTTCTTTTTCTCACTTCCGTTCATGCCGGCATTCATCATTACATCCATTTCGGCGATGATTCAGCTGTCACTTCGGACATATTTGATTGCTGCCGGAGCCGGTCGATTGATTGTCGTCATCATCTTTTCCTTAATCGGTAAAGAATGGTCCACTTTTTTGGAACGACCGATTCGACTTGTCTTCCTTTTCCTGATTTTACTCGCCATCTGGGGAGTCAGCCGCGGAGTGGAAGAAATCATTAAACGACGTGCCCTTGCCCGTCGTTCAAAAGTACTCCGCGAGATTGAACAAGACATCGAACACAATAATAAATAACTTATCCGCCAAAACGACAGACCTCTTTCATCCATCAAGAGATCTGTCGCTTTTTAATTTCTTCTTTTTTTGTCAGATTTTCGAGTCCTTTTAGACACAGGACTTTTGAATCATTTTCGCAACTGACTATTATATAAAAATATCGTTCACACTTTGTTCAACATTGAAAACGCTTACATTAAATTGGTAAGACCAATACTAGTATAATTTCAGATTTTACCTTCATTAAATTAGGATAGATTTTCCAACAACAGTGTCTCTATAATGAATTTAAATTCATTTTTGAAGGAGGCGTCCCTATGCACCAAGTATCGGAATCGACGAAGACGGAGACGACACGCTCCGCGCAGACAATCGTCGAAAGTGCTTCATTTAAACAACTGATGCATGAAAAAAACACCTTTATCCTTCCGGCGATTCTGTTTTGTCTTATCTTTTATTTCGCCCTTCCCATCATGACAAGCTATTTTACATTTTTAAATCAACCATTGATTGGAGATATCACGGGTGCTTGGTTATTTGCTTTCCTTCAATTCATCATGACATGGACGTTCTGTACCCTCTATAACAAAAAAGCCCGTTCGTTTGATCGTTTGGTCGAACAGATCAAGGAGGAGTCACGATGAATTATACAGCTGTCGCTCTGTTTGCGGCGATTGTCGGTTTGACACTCGTCATTACATATTTTGCTGCCCGTAAGACCAAAACAGCCAATGATTTTTACACAGCGGACGGCGGGCTGACCGGAGCCCAAAACGGAATGGCCATCGCTGGTGATTATATGTCGGCTGCTTCTTTTTTAGGAATTGCCGGTATGATTGCCTTAGCCGGATTTGATGGATTTTTTTATTCGATTGGTTTCCTCGTCGCTTATCTCGTGGTGCTGTATCTCGTCGCAGAACCGTTGCGAAATTTAGGGAAATACACAATGGCGGATATGATTGCTGCTCGCTTTAACGCTTCAAAAGTTCGTGGTGTCGCCGCGATGAATTCGATTGTCATCTCGATTTTTTATATGATCGCCCAGCTCGTCGGAGCCGGTGCCTTGATTGAACTGTTGCTAGGTATCCCGTATACAACGAGTGTCATCATCGTCGGTATCCTGATGACGGTCTACGTTGTCTTCGGTGGCATGACCGCAACGTCATGGGTGCAAATTATCAAAGCCGTACTCTTGATGGCCGGAACAGCCGTCATTTCCTTTATGGTATTTGCGAAGTTTGATTTTTCAATCATGAAGATGTTTTCCGAAGTCAAACAAGCAACACCACTCGGCGATTCGTTCTTAAATCCAGGGAATAAGTTTAAGCTGCCGCTCGATACGATTTCCTTGAACTTGGCGCTTGTCCTTGGAACAGCCGGACTGCCGCATATCTTAATTCGTTTTTTTACCGTCAAGGATGCACCAACTGCCCGTAAATCCGTTGTGTATGCGACATGGATCATCGGTGCGTTTTATATCTTAACGATTTTCCTTGGTTTTGGAGCTGCCGCCTTTGTCGGTTCAGAGGACATCATTGCCGCAAACGCTGCCGGAAATATGGCAGCCCCCTTGCTTGCTCAAGCACTCGGCGGCGACTTGCTCTTTGCCTTCGTAGCTGCCGTCGCCTTTGCGACGATCCTCGCCGTAGTTGCCGGACTGGTCCTGTCTGCCGCTTCCGCCTTTGCCCATGACTTCTATAGTCACATCTTACGTAAAGGACAGGCGACGGAAAAAGAACAGATGACGGCTGCTCGGTTGGCCTCAATTGCCGTCGCGCTCGTTTCGATGGTCTTGGCCCTGTTTGCCCAATCGATGAACGTCGCCTTCTTGGTGTCGCTTGCCTTTGCTGTTGCGGCAAGTGCCAATTTGCCGGTCATTCTGCTTACGATTTTCTGGCGCCGTTTCAGTACTGGCGGAGCCGTCACCGGAATGATCGTTGGACTTTTTTCTTCTCTGATTCTCGTTGCGCTCAGTCCGAATATCTGGGCAGTCGACGGTTCAGCCTTGTTCGTCGGGGAAGCCCTATTCCCACTGGCGAATCCAGGAATCGTCTCGATTCCACTTGGTTTTCTAGGTGCAATCATCGGGACGCTTGTTACAAAATCCGACGAGGTTGCCGGTAACTTCGAACGGATTCTAGTCAAAGCCAATACCGGCATCGATACAGCGACGGAAGTGGCTGCATCCAAAGAATAATCCCCTCGACGGCTCCTTCAACCCCCTTGAAGGAGCCGTTCCCTTTTACATTTTGCAGGTAGATTGCCATACTTACCGTATTATAGATCGTGAAAGGAATGGCATAGATGGACTTTTATTATTTTTTACCGCTCGGATTTTTCATTGGGATCATCTCTGGTTTTTTCGGAATCGGCGGTGGAATCATTCTGACTCCGTTATTGTTGATTCTCGGTTTTGCACCAAGCGTTGCCATCGCGACGAGTTTGATGCTGACATTGGGCTCAACGGTCTCCGGTACGCTGTCCCATCTCCGTTTAAAAAACGTCGTTTGGCGTGACAGTCTGGTTGTCGGTTTAGTCGGTATCATCGGCTCCACCATCGCTACACCTCTCGTCCTTCGATTGGAGGAAGTGAACGGGGCACATATGGTCATCTCGATTGTCTACATCGGTCTGTTATTGTACTTCGCCAATAAATTCTTGCGCCCCAAATCAACGACCGGTCCTCAGACAGGTTGGAAAAACCGCTATCTTGCCCTTGCTTTCATCGGATTATTCGCCGGTTTCATCTCGTCTTTACTCGGGGTCAGCGGTGGATTCATCATCACGCCGTTGTTAGTCGGAATTGCCGGTTATGAACTCAAGCGTGCCGTCGGAACAAGTATCGCCTCCGCGTTATTGATTGTGTTATCCGGTCTCGTCAACTACACGGTCGCGAGTACCGATGTTGACCTCATCGTCGGTATCATGCTGATCATCGGCGCTTTGCTCGGTGCGCCGATCGGTGCCAAGCAATTGGCGCATTTTGAGAGTGCCTTTGTCAAAAAATATTTGGGGATTTTCTATTTGACGGTTGCACTGAGCGTACTTCTTGAAGTGCTTCATTTCAACGTCGCTTCCTTGATTGTGCTGATTGCCCTCAGTCTCGTCTTTTTATTGACTCTGGTCGTCTATGGTCGAAGACGTTCTGCGAAACGGTAACTTATTTTTCTTACGTGCAGCAGTCTGCACATAACATCAATTGCAAAAAAAAAACGGGGCTGACTCCAAAGTCAGTCTCCACAAAGATCAGGGTGGCAGAATGATAATCTGCCACCCTCATCTCGTAAAAAAAGAATTACTCGTTACACGCAACTCCTACAGGAAAAAGCGCATTTTTGCGCTGTCAGAGACAAACAAGACCCGCTTTCCTGCCTGAATGAGGCAGGAAAACTGGCTTGTGTCTCGCCTGAGGAAAGGGCGTGAAAAGACGAGTGATTCTTTTTTTGAGTCAGCCACGTTTCTCGTTTCATCTGATTTTATCATGCTACCCGTCGAATCGTTCCCGCCTCATATTGTTTCGTATGATCGATGACGATTTTTGACAGCAACAACATACCGATTAAGTTCGGTATCATCATCAGCCCATTCGCGATATCCGCAACCAGCCAAAGCGGCTCCAGATTCGCCACCGCACCATAACATGCAGCAACCGCAAAAACGATCCGGTACGCTTCATTAAAACGTGTCGCACCACTCAAATACTCCAAACATTTTTCTCCATAGACGTACCATCCGATAATCGTCGAATAGCCGAAGAAGAACACCGAAAAAGCAACAATCCAGGCTCCGCTTGAACCGAGGACACTTGTAAAGGCCGCTGAAGTCAATGCTGCGCCAGACAGCGATGCATCGTGGGCAACACCCGATAATTCCCCACCCGTCGGATCCCAAAAACCGGTCGTCATCAACACGAGCGCTGTCATCGTACAGACGATGATGGTCACGATGAACGTACTGGTCATCGAAATCAACCCTTGTTCCGCCGGACGTTCACTTTTGGCCGAACCTGCAATCAAGGCAGCCGTTCCAAGCCCTGCTTCGTTCGTGAAGATTCCGCGCGCGACCCCAACTTGCATTGCAACCATGATGGAAATACCCGTGAACGCTCCCGCCGGCGCAAGCGGTTCAAACGCATATTGCACAATCAATCCAAGTGCCGGTAACACTTGATCCGCCTGAATGACTAAAATCAAAAGTGCAGCACAAATGTAGAGCAGACTCATCAAGGGTACAAAAATCGTCGAGATCGAGCTGATCCGTTCCAATCCGCCTCGGATTGAAAAGTAGACCGCAATCGCCAAGAGGATCCCGAATGCAAGCAACGGAACGTGGAACGTCTGATTCAATACTGTCGACATCGCGTTAGCTTGAACCGTATTCCCGACACCAAACGACGCGATTAAACCGAAAATCGCAAAGGCAACCGCTAGCGGTTTAAATCCTTTTCCAAGCCCTTTTTCAATGTAATACATCGGTCCACTGACCACTTCCCCACGATCATTTCGTTCGCGGTAAAGAATCGCAAGTAAACTTTCGGCGTATTTGGTCGCCATTCCAATCAATCCGATGACCCACATCCAAAAGACAGCACCTGGTCCACCCATCGTCAGAGCGACGGCAATACCCGCAATGTTCCCGTTTCCGATCGTCGCAGCAAGTGATGTCATCAGCATTTGAAAACTGCTGATTTCCCCTTTACCATGCTCAGATTTCGTCAACGCCAGACGAAACGCTTGTTTTAAGCGCCGAAATTGTAAGCCGCGTAAACGAATCGTAAAGTACAGTCCTGTCCCGACCAACAAGACCATGCTGGGAATCCCCCAGATCCATGAAGAAATTAGTTGTAACACATCCATATTCGTTGATCCTCTCTCTCTTTAACCTATACTCTGTCGCCCACCTTAGCACAAGTTTGTTTAATCTTACAATCCATTACGAAACTTTTTGTGATTTTACACAAACCAAGATATACTGAATACATCAGCACGTTCAGAGAGAAAGAAGGAATGTCTTTATGTTAGAAGCGACCTACCATTCACTCGATGATTTGGCGGAAGCCATCGGAATCGCCTTAAACGCACCGATCACGATTGAGGATCGAAATCATCGATTATTGGCTTATAGTACCCATACTGCCGATACGGACCCGGCCCGGATTGCAACCATCATCGGTCGACGGGTTCCGGAATCCGTCATCGATCAACTTTGGAAAGATGAAGTCATTCAAAATCTGGCTGCCCAAGATGAACCTCTCATCATTTCAGCTCGGACCGGTGTCGGTCTGAATGACCGGGTGGCAATCGCCATTAAACAGGATACGGAAATTCTCGGCTACATTTGGTCGATCGCTCGGACCACGCCTTTTTCAACAACGGAATTGGCAGATTTAAAAAAAGGTGCCCTGCTTGCCCAACGTCAGCTGCTCGCGATTGACATGCAAAAGAAACGGCAGGAAGAAAAATCGGAACAGTTCTTTTTTGAATTGCTTCATGAAGACATGCCTGAATCGGAAATCCTGAAGACCTTTTCGAAACTGCACTTGGCTCCACCCGGCATCAGTCGGTTGATGGTGATCCGCTTCTCGGAGGCCATCACCCCCCGTCTCGCAGATCGGCTGCGTTACTTGCTGACGATTCAGCAAACTGTTCGTCCGCTCCTGTATGCGTACGATGAAACGGATTTTATTTTGTGGATCAGCACAAACGATCAAGATGCCCAACACGAACGGCTTCAATTTGACGCCTTCATCCAATCGTTTCGACAAATGCTCGCGGAACGGTTCAATTATACGAACTTCATTTCTGCCAGCAGCGAAGTGTTCACCGGTGTCCAATCCATTCCGGACCGTTACGAAGAGACGGGAATCGTCTTACGGCTAAAGGATGCCTTTCCCTTTGAGTTGGACGCGGTGACCCGGTATGAACGGCTCGGGTTATTCCAACTGTTGCCGATCTTTTCCGAACGCTTGCGCCGACGGACCGTCCGGCTTGAAGAGATTGAGCGGTTGCGTGCGTACGACGGCAAACATGCCGCCTCCTTATGTGAAACGTTGGAGTGGTTCCTTCACTATGATGGGAACGTCAAGCAGGTGGCCTCCCATCTGCACGTCCACCCGAATACAATCCTGTACCGGATGCGCCGGATTGAAGAAGAAGCCGGCATCCGGATGGAGTCACTCCCGGAACGTGCACTCCTTTACTTGTATTTAAAAGCAGACCGTTATCCTTTGTGATTTTTCACAAAGGATTGTCTGTATTTTTGAAATCGCCGATAAAGTAGAACGCTTTCATTTCTCGTATACTGAAGGGGAAGTGAAACACTGTTTGTTTATTCGCGAAAGGGGATCGCATTTATGATCATCGGAGTATTAAAGGAAATTAAAAACAATGAAAACCGTGTGGCGTTAACGCCTGCTGGGGTAGCAGCTTTAACGGGTCAAGGACATACGGTCATCATCGAAACAACTGCCGGTATGGGGAGCGGTTTTACGAACGAAGAATACGTCACAGCGGGTGCACAAATTATCGAAACAGCCGCTGAAGTGTGGGCTACTGCTGAACTTGCATTAAAGGTCAAAGAACCGGTTGCTTCAGAGTATCAATACTTCCGTCCGGAACTCACATTATTCACGTACTTGCATCTCGCAGCAGAACCTGAATTGACACGTGCACTCGTCGATTCAAACATCACAGCTATCGCATACGAAACGGTTGAGAAAAACCGGACGTTACCACTCTTAACACCGATGAGTGAAGTGGCTGGTCGGATGGCGTCACAAATCGGAGCTCAGTTCCTCGAAAAACCACACGGCGGCATGGGCATCCTCTTAGCAGGTGTTCCTGGCGTTCGTCGCGGTAAAGTTACGGTCATCGGCGGTGGAGTCGTTGGAACAAACGCAGCAAAACTTGCGGTTGGTCTTGGTGCAGATGTCACCATCATCGATGTCAGTCCGGAACGTCTCCGTCAACTCGATGACATCTTCGGCAATTCCATCAACACATTGATCTCAAATCCGTACACGATTGCAGAAGCTGTCGCTGAAAGTGATCTTGTCGTCGGTGCCGTCTTGATTCCGGGAGCAAAAGCTCCGAAACTTGTTACAGCGGAAATGGTCGAGCGGATGAAACCAGGCTCTGTCATCGTTGACGTTGCGATTGACCAAGGTGGAATCTTCGAAACTGTCGATCGGATTTCAACACACGATGATCCAACGTATGAAAAGTTTGGTGTTGTCCACTATGCTGTTGCTAATATGCCGGGTGCGGTTCCACGCACATCAACGCTTGCTTTGACGAATGCGACGCTTCCTTATGTGTTAGAACTCGCAAACAAAGGCACACACCGCGCACTCGCTGAGAATGTTGCGCTTGAAAAAGGGCTGAACGTTGCACAAGGATTCGTCACGTACGAAGCTGTAGCACGTGACTTAGGTTACACGTATAAATCCGTTGAGGATGTTCTGCACTTGCACGCTTAATCGCATAACATGCAAATAAGAAACAGTCCGTTGCTTTGCGCAACGGACTGTTTCTTGTCTCAGATATCCTATATGATGAACAGATAACATGACATAAGGTGGATTAGATATGACACATACGTTACACGCACATTCAAACGACATCACGATTCCCTTTGCGGAACTTGATCTCCTGAACCACCTGACTTCTGAAATCGAAGTGGAGCAACTGCATGAAAAAATCCAATACCTTCAGAAGTTAGCACCGACCCATCCCCTTCCCAGCATCGCACATGCCTATGGTTTGTTCCATGCGAAAGATTTTTCAGCAGCACGTCAACAAATCGAGTTAGCACGTGATAAGACGGGAGATCATGTCCGGGCTCATCTGCTTCTCGGTTTGATGAGCGAAGTGGAGCAATTTCAACATGAGGCGGAACAACATTTCTTGACTGCCCTCAAGCTTTTCCCGGGCGAACCGATCGTCCATCGTTACCTTGCCGTTCATTATTATGACCGTACATTTCATGGGGAGGCTGCACATCACGCTCTCCAGTATTTGAAAAAGATCGGTCCTGACAGAGAAGGGACACTGATGATGATCGATATGATGCAGTCGATGCCAGATCATGACGACTATGTCTTGGAATCGCTCTATGCATTACTGCTCGAAATTCCTGAACATCGGCACGATATGGTGTTTCATGCCATTGCCGCTAATAACGCTGAAATGCAATATGACGCCTTTTGTAAGACACTTGACGGTGAACCAGACGAAGCAACCACTGCGCGGCTCGATTCGCTTCTGTCTCTGATGGTCGAACATAGTATGTGGGCAGCCATCCATGATCAATCCGACGAACGGATGTACCGCAAGATTTTCACCGATATGTGCCGCGACTTAACGTTTCGTCATGCCGGACTACGATCCGTTCCGTTGTATCTGTCCATCCGATCACGGTACTGGATCAATCGCTTGCTGCACCGCGGATGACTTAGAGGGCGAAGGCGACGAGGGCACCAATCGTCAACGGAATCAACAGGTTATCGGTGTCCCGGTACGAAACCGCTTCAATCAATGTGGCGATATTGGCCAGTAAAAATCCGTAGCTGACAGCAAGCCAAGTCGGTTCCTCGTAAAACAGGAACGTCACTGTCAGTACCAGAAACGAAGCTAAAAACATCGCAATACTCCCCTCAAACGAACGCTGGATTTTTCCGCGGGTGTAGAATGTTTTTCCGAATCGTTTTCCGACGAGAGCGGCTAATCCGTCTCCCCAGGCAAGTACCATACTTCCCGCAACGAGTGCCATCGGTTCCTGTTCGAAAAAGAAGACGACCAGCACGGCTAAAGAAATCGGATAATAAACGGTACCGTATGAACGCCGGTCGACCTGATTCATTTTCCCCTTCCCTCGTTTTAAGGTGATTAGATTGACTAGTGTAAAGAACAATAACGGCGTGACGGCGACATACCAATGCTCCATCCAAGCAAGTGCCAAAAAGACCCAATGGCCGACAGCAATATGAATCCACTTGCGGACGGTTTCCGGTGATACCTGCATTTTTCCGCCCGTCCATTCAATCAGGGCTAACACGATTCCAACGATGACGATTGTTCCAATTGCAGCAATCCACTCCATACGAATCCCCCTTTTTTTGATAGTTTCATTGTACTTTGTTCGATTGACGTTTGCTCTTTCGAACCTCCATTTGTTAACATAAGGTCAAATGACGTTCTAGAGAGGAAGTATTCTGCATGTATGATGCTCAAGCAGTTCAAACGTTGTCCGGCTGCCTGCTTCGTTTAAAAGAAGGCAAAGGAATCGGTACACTCGTTTCTGAAGAGGAAGCTGAGCTTCCAAAAGTCATAACACGCCTCAAACAGTTTGATCCAACGAAAAATGGCTTGTCCATTAATGAAATTGTCCATTTGGCCAATGCATTGATCGGGGAACATATGTCGGCAACGACGATTCAAAACTGGACGAAACGGGAAGTCCGAGACATCATTGGTGTCCCGCACCGCGGTAAAAAATATTCAATCAACCAAGCTGCAATCATCTACTTGCTCGATGATTTGAAGCACCTCTTTTCATTAGAAGAAACACGGGAGTTATTGACGATTGTCTTTAAAAACCCGAATATCGATGAAGATGACTTGATCAGTCCACTCGATTTTTATCTTATCTATACGCAACATGCCGAAACAAGTGGTCCGATCGAATTGACGGAAAAACGTCTCAGACGCTCATTGGAACGCATCCATGCATACCGCCCTGAAACGGTCCATGTCCTCCAACTTTGTCTCTATGCACGCCGTATATCGCATCTGACGCACGAAGCGAAGCAACGCCTGCAACAGGTCTTACACACTTAACAAAAAAAATGTCCGCCCGACTCATCGGGGGACATCTTTTTTTAGACTGCTGTAAGTGATTTGTAGTTGACGTGATTCGTCAGACTTTTTAAAACAGAGAGCAGTTCATACATCGACAGTTTATCCGCATCTTTGACAAGACGGTACTCATCACCGTCCTGCAACAATTCTGCGACGACTTCGCCCGCTGAACTCCGAACCGAGAATTTTCCTTTTGTCAGGTCGAAGGAAATTGTATACGTGCCACGTTCATACACGTTATACTCACATTTCTTCGAGAAGAGTGAAAATTTCTCACGCATTTGACCTACTTCTTGACCATCGTGGTTCATCACGACCCATTTTTTACATGTCGGGATGAACTTACCAAACGCTACCCCTCTACCTTCACCATTCATTACTTCGACACGACCGGTTTCGTCGTGTTGAACTGCACCAATCATTTGGTGCGATTCATCATAAATCGCGGCATGACCTTGCGAAAAAACGCAACCCTGCACATAGACAACTTTGCGCAACAGAAATTCTCCTCTCACTGCTAAAAAGTGCTGGTATTTCGTCCCCAGTATATTTAGACATTCCGAATAATTTGATTTTCTTTATCTGACTGATATTTCGTTAACGAAAATGATTATTGCACCGTTTGAACAAATTGACAACCCCCTTTTGTCGACAATCATTCGACAACCTTAGCGAAAGCCAATCTCATGGGCAAATTCCAGTAATTCTTTTCGGTCAATCAATCGAATCCGGTTCGGTTCCGCCAACTGATACGCAGCTTCCGTATAAGTTGAATTCGTGACGACCCACCCTTCATCCATGTCATAAAACGGGACAGCCGCAGCCACTTGCTGAACAGCTTCCAAACCAACTGCTGAACTGTATCGTTTCGCTTGAATCGCAATCCTATACCCTTGTGCATCTTCAATCAACAAATCTGCTCCGAAATCACGTGAGGCCGGTGTCAATTCGACACGATACCCGGCTTTTTCAAAAAGCTCGACCAACCATTCTTCAAACTCTCTGCCTTCCATCCGATCCAGTCGATTTTCAAGCGTTGGTGTCAGGAAAGAAAGGATTAAAAAGAGTATACACCCTACTATACTGATAATCAATATTAAAGGTTCCCATGAACTCGAAAAAAAATAAACCGCGATGGCTCCGACTCCTGCAAAAAGCAAGGCTGTCATTCTCCTACGTATTTGTTTCTGCATCGTTTGTATCTTCCTCCTCCAGCCGGTCATTCTTTGATTTCATCATACTAAATTTAAACGGGTCCCGCGCCTACAAAAAGGAACAGCGGAAAGGATGGAGAATACTATTAAGAGACTACGTCTCAAAGCGAGACTTTCCTAATCTTATCGTATGGTTAATGCTCATTTCTTTTTAAGGAGGCAGCTCATGGCAGAACATTCATCTCCTTCTTCCAGCAAAGTCATCCACGCAACGTTACGCGCGCTCGAAGAACCTGTCGTACTGGTTGATCGACTGGGTTTAATCGACTTTGCGAATCCAGCCTTCCAGAAGCAATTTTCACTTTCGTCTACCGGATTGTCTCTCTCATCGTTCTTTTTGGTGGAAGACACACTCTTTCCGATTTCAAGCCGGGTTCAAGTCGTCTCCCCACCCTATACGTTGACACTTTCTCCCGTGGAGCAAACAGAGTTATTTCTAGTGACCATCCAGTCTCTTGATCTTGATCAAGTGTTGGACTCAAATATTGATGCTGCCTTACTTGTAACTGATGAAGATTTTATTGTGACTGCGGTCAATGAAACTGCCGGCTCATTGTTCGGATTCGATCCTTCGGAGTTTCTTCATAAAATGACTCCCGTCCATCTCCACGATTCGGAAGAATTCCAGCTTCGGAAACAGCATCTTGAACAATTGAATTTAAAAAATCTTTCAGATGCCGATATTCTCTTATTACACGGTCGGGATATTGAAAATGAATGGATGTACCATCGTAAAGACGGCTCTTCTTTCTATGGACGGTTATACATGACCCGACTCCGAAACGGCGGATTCTTCTTATTTATTACAGATATCAGTTCGCAAAAACAAATCGAACTGCACCTCATCAAAAGCGAACGACGATTTCGCTTGATTGCTGAATCGGTTTTAGAAGCCGTCATTTTTCACGACGAAGGGACCATCCTCGATGCCAACCGTGCTGCTGAAATTATCTTCCGGACGAGACTGGAGTTGATGAAAGGACATCAGATTCTCGACTTCATTCAGCCTGAGTTCCAAGAATCAGTCATGCATCGAATAACGAATCATCATGAAGAACCTTACGAAGTCATCGGTCGTCGGGCCGATGCGACTTCTGTCGAAATCGAAGTCTTCCCCCGCGAAATTACGTATGAAAAGACAAGAATGCGCGTTGCCGTCGTACGCGATATCAGTGAACGAAAAAAAATCGAAAAGATGTTGGAACGCGAGAAAAATGCCATCATGCGCCAACGGGACATTACGCAATCGATTCTTCAGGCTTCCAATGAGGGCTTTTTGCTGACAGAAGTAGACGGCAGTTTCGCCTACATGAATGTCAAAGCACGTAAACTACTTGATGTACCGGGTATCGCACCAAGTAAAATCCAAGAGCGGATCAGTATGATTCCGAATCTTGATTTAGCAACGCGTTACACCATGTTGCAACAAGTCGAAGAATTACTGGCCGGCAAGCATACTGAAATCTCTTCCCGCTTCACGTTACAGCAACCGGATGACTCGGGTAAAAATTTCTTTGAATTCTATGCAACATCCATCAAAAAAGAACACCATCGTTTTTCACGTCACGGTTTTTTATTCGTCTTCCGAGATCGAACGGAAGAGCAAAAAATGGATCATGTCAAAGACGAGTTGATCAGTACTGTTTCACATGAACTGCGGACTCCCCTTTCTTCCATCCTTGGTTTCATGGAGCTGTTGCGTTATCGAGAACAGACAGCCGACAAGACGACTCGTTACATCCAAATCGTCCACGAAGAAACGAAACGATTGACGACGCTACTCAATGATTTTTTAGATATTCAACGCATGGAAGCCGGTAAACAGGATTACGTCTTTACTCATTTTTCATTACGTCATTTGCTGACAGAAACGATTGAAACATTTAGTGAGACTGCAGAGACTCATACGATTCACACCTATGCGGAGGAGGATCCCATTTTCGTTTACGCTGATGAGGACAAAATCAAACAAGTCATCATCAATCTGTTGTCCAATGCCATTAAATATTCTCACGCAGCCAACAAGGTCGAAGTCCGACTTACAAAACTATCTGATCAAGCCGTCCTGACCGTGACGGATTACGGTCTTGGCATTCCTCAAAATGCATTTGATAAATTATTCACGAAATTTTACCGGGTCGACAATTCGGCAGTCCGAAAAATCGGTGGAACCGGCTTAGGACTTGCGATTTGTAAAGAAATCATCGAATCTCACGGTGGCGCCATCTCTGTCGAATCCGAATTAAATGAAGGATCGACGTTCACTGTCGTGTTAGAACTTGATCCACGAAAGGATTTTGAAAAAACATGAACCGAACTTATCTGATGACCGGATTTCCCGGGTTTTTAGCGACAAAACTCATTGAACGGCTGGCCTTAGTCCCGGATCAAATCGATTGTTTTTATTTACTTCATCTCAAACAGGAACGGACGAGTGCCCTTGCACAAAAAGAACATTTTTTGCGTACGACGGCACTTCAGCCGGAACAGCTGATTTTAATCGAGGGAGACATCACGAAAGACGGTCTCGGTATATCGGAAGACGTCCATCACGAACTGTCCTCTCGTGTAACACATATTTTTCATTTGGCAGCTCTGTACGACTTGGCGACCTCCTTTGACGTTGCTTTTCGGATCAATGTCATCGGAACATCTCATGTGACACATTTCGCCCACACGTGCAGACACTTGGAACGCTATGTCTATTTCAGTACAGCTTATGTTTCCGGTCTTCGGACGGGGACCATATTTGAACATGACTTATCCCATTCAACTACTTTTAAAAATGCCTATGAAGAAACGAAATATTTGGCAGAGGTACGTTTACGAAAAGAAATCGGAACGTTACCGTATACCATCATCCGTCCGGGCATTGTCGTCGGTCATTCCCAAACCGGTGAAACGCCGAAATGGGACGGTGTCTACTTTGTCCTGAACGCGTTACGGTTGCTGGAGTCATTTGCTCCGTTGCCTTACGCCGGACGAGCGAACGCTTTAGTCAACCTTGTGCCGTATGATTATGTCGTCCAGGCGACAACGTATCTCAGTCATGCTCCGGCAGGGGTGCGGACGACGTATCATCTGACAGATCCATTTCCACATGGAGCCCGCGCGATTTACGAGATGTTACACGTCGTCTATTACGGTTCCTACCCACGCGGCATCGTGCCGTTTCGGCTCGTCACTTCCCTGTTGACACCGCGTATCGCCAAACGCCTGCAGATGCAACGCCAGACGCTTGATTACTTCGTACATCCGGCCCGGTATGATACGAGTAACGCATTGCGTGATTTAGACGGGACGGGTATCATCTGTCCGGATTTAGCAGAACTGATTCCCCGTCTCGTCACCTATTACAAAACAAAACACTCACAGATTGGAGAAACAACATGAACGTTTTAATCACCGGTATGAACGGAACGGTCGCTCCCGTCATCGCAGACGTCTTCCGGTCCCATCACTATGACATCACCGCCTGGGATCGATCCGTCGTCTCAACAACTGATCCTGCCGTCATGGAAGCATTCGTCGATCGTGTGCAGCCCGACCTGTTGCTGCACATCGGGATGGGTTCGGCTGAATTCGCCGAAACGCTTGCGCGGCTGTCGTTTGAACGAAACATTCCGTTTCTTTTTACAAGTACTGCTTCCGTCTATGCTGACGAACAAAAAGGACCACATGCTCCTACGGTCACGCCGGCAGCGACGGATGAATACGGCGCATACAAACGAACGTGCGAACGTCTGATTCAAGCGGTCAATCCCGACGCACACATCGTCCGGATCGGTTGGCAGATCGGACAGACAGCCGGATCCAATAATATGATTGATTATCTGGAACGCCATGCTGCCGCAGGTCCGATTCCCGCCAGTACACAGTGGTATCCTTCCTGTGCCTTTTTAGAGGATACGGCACAGACACTATACACGATTGTCACGACGTATACGCCTGGTCTTTATCTGGCAAACGGGAATTCCGATCATTCGTTCTTTGAGATCGTGACAGCCTTGAACACCCTGCACGGTTCAAAGTGGCAGATTACCGAAGACAACAGCATGACACGCGATGACCGGATGACGGACGAACGAGTCACCATCCGACCGATTTCAGAACGCCTGTCCTTCGTCCATTAAAAAAGTGTCCTCCGTCCCGATCAATACGGGGTGGAGGACACTTTTTTGACTGTTATTGAAACTCAACCAATCAACATGTTTTCTTTTGGATAACGAATCGTCCGGTCATGCTGCGTCGCAAAGGTGAAGAGAATCGTCAACGATCCGACCCGACCGAGTAACATCATGAACATAATCAAAGCTTTCCCGAAATCATTTAATTCCGCTGTAACATTCAAGGAAAGTCCAACCGTTCCGAAAGCAGAGACCGTTTCAAAAAATAGACCGATGAACGAGATGTTCGGTTGTGACAAAGCAAGCAATGTCGTAATCAAAGCAATGAACAGGAGACTGAAGACCGCGATTGCGTATGCTTTTTGAATCACCTGCGGTCGAACGGTCCGCCGCATCAAGACGGTTTCCCGTTGTCCCCGCAAATAGGTCCAGACATTCTTTAAGATGACGGCGGCAGTTGTGACCTTAATCCCAGATCCTGTCGAAGCTGAACCTGCCCCGATATACATCAAGAGCATCATGAGCCCGATTGAGAGCGGCACCATTGTCGTCAGATCAATCGTCTGAAAACCTGCCGTCCGTGTCGTGACGACCTGGAAGAAGACGATGTGTAAGGCTTCCCAAAATGGATAATCTTTTAATGAACCTAAATTCGATACCCATTCATAAATCATCATTGCGATGACACCAAGACCATTGATGACAAGCAACGACATGACCATTAATTTTGAGTGGAGCGAAATCTTCTTCCAGCTGCGCTTCGCTGATAAGTCGGCGATGACTGTGAACCCAAGTCCACCAATCATCAATAACGCGGCAATCGTCAGGATAAAGGTCGTATCTTGCTGGAAGCCAATCAAGTTGTCGCCCCATAATGCAAAACCGGCATTATTAAATGCGGAAACAGCATGGAACAACCCATAGTACAGCGATTTCCCGAACGTATACTTGTATTGAATAAATAAATCCAAAGCAATCAACAGCATTCCGACTAACTCGACGACAACGGTCGTCAGAATAATATTTCGGGTCAGGCGAATTGTCCCGCCCGGACTGTCGAGGTTAAACATTTCTTGAATGATGATCCGTTGCCGAATCCCAATTTTCCGACCGGTCACGCTCAACAGGACAAGGGCAATCGTCATGAACCCGAGTCCCCCGACCTGAATTAACAGCATCATGACGATTTGACCAAATAGATTAAACGCTTCTGCGATGTTGATGGTCGAAAGTCCTGTCACCGTACCGGCGGACGTTGCGACAAACAAACAGTCAATGAATGGAACGTTTTGCCCGTCTTGTTGCGCGATCGGCAACCACAATAAAAAACCGCCGAGCAAAATCGTCAAGGTGAAACCAGTGGCAATGAATCGTGCCGGCTTATCAAACAATTGATGGTAAAGCAGTTCTCCGAATCGTCCGAACTTAGCAAGCCGCGAACGTTTTTTATGCGAAAACATAGTCGTACTCCTCCTAAATGAAATGACCCAATTGCCTTTATCATACCCCCCAAAAAACATTTGTTCTATTTAAATCTGCAATCCGCTAAACGTTTTCGTTTTTTTTTGGTAAAATAGATAAAAGTCGACGTTTAATCATAAAAGGAGGTTGAAGGAAACAGTGGACCCTAGGACGGCTGACCATTCGATTGAAGATGTCTCGCGAAGGCTTGAACGCCAATCACAATGGATGCCCGCACAGTTGTATTATCAGTTCGAGGAGTTATTATCGCTTCATGTAGATCAATCAATTCTAAATGAATTGTATATTGCATTAAAAAAATACGATGTATTAACCGATATAGAGCGTGACGAACGAAACGAGAGCATTCAAATGCTGATCGACGAAAACGGCGCGTGATTCTCGGTTTTTGGATTTCCGAGCAGAAGACGCCTCTTCTGCTCTTTTTGTTTTTCGTTCACGATTGGACAACATGAAGAAAGGTGGCACAACCAAAATGGATATCGTGTCGATTATTGGTATTATACTGGGGCTCATCACCCTCGTCGGAGGAATGATTCTCAAAGGGGCTCCGCCCGTCGCGTTACTGAACCCTGCAGCGCTTGTCATCATTTTTGTTGGTACAGCTGCTGCCATCATGATTTCTTTTCCAAAGGAGCGTCTTAAAGTCATCCCGGCTTTGTTTAAAGTCATTTTCTTCGAACAAAAACTGATGACGAAACAAACGTTGCTGCAACAATTCCTAACACTGTCGACACAAGCCCGGAAAGAAGGCTTGTTATCACTTGAAACGGCACTCGAAGAAGTCGATAATGCCTTCATGCGCCGAGGTGTCATGATGGTGATCGACGGACAACCGTCGGAATATGTCGAAGATGTCATGACGCGTGATTTAGAAAATATGACGGAACGTCATCATGCCAATGCCAATATCTTCACACAAGCCGGTACATATGCACCGACACTGGGGGTACTGGGGGCCGTCGTCGGACTTGTCGCCGCCCTGTCCGATTTATCGGATATCGAAAAGCTTGGGCATGCCATTTCTGGTGCCTTCATCGCCACGTTGTTCGGGATTTTCACAGGATACGTCCTTTGGTTCCCGTTCGCGACCAAACTCAAGCAAAAATCAGCCACTGAAATTCAATTGTATGAAATGATGATTGAAGGCATCTTATCGATCCAAAACGGGGAGTCTCCGAAAAACCTCGAAGATAAGTTGCTCGTGTATCTGACACCGAAGGAGCGTGCGACCTATGAAACGGAAAAAGAAGCCGCATGACGAACATATTTCCGAAGGTTGGTTAATTCCATATGCCGACCTTCTCACTTTACTCCTTGCTTTGTTCATCGTCTTGTTCGCTTCAAGTAACGTCGATGCCGTCAAACTGAAAGCGATGTCCCAATCATTCAGTTCGGTATTTAACGGCGGCTCCGGTATGATTACAAACAGTTCGTTATCCACTTCACAGGAAGAGGAGGATTCGAAAAAAACCGATGCCCGGACAAAAGCTCAAAGTTATGAAATTGCTGAACTTGAAAAAATCAAGGAAGATGCCAATCAATACATCAAAAAACAAAAGCTTGAAAAAGATATTAAAGTGGAAGTGACGAACGAAGGACTTGTCTTCACGATTCGCGATCGTGCGCTCTTTTCTCCAGCTCAGGCTGCTGTCAAAGGGGATGCCATTCAAATCGCTCAAGGCATGAGTACGTTACTCGTCAAAGCGGGGCAACGTCAAATTCAAGTGTCTGGACATACAGATAACATTCCAATCCGTACAGCGCAATATCCGTCCAACTGGGAACTCAGTACAGAACGAGCCATCAGTTTCATGCGTGCACTTCAAAACAATTCTCAACTCACCCCTAAACGTTTTACAGTCACAGGTTACGGTGAGTATCAGCCAATCGCTTCAAACAAAACGGAAAGCGGCAGAAGTCAAAATCGTCGTGTCGAAGTCCTAATTCGTCCTTTGATTGATATCAAAGCACAAAATGTCATCGATCAAACGACAGCTGCACCGTAAACGCCGGTTTCTCAAAAACGTCGCATGTTTTACACAACAAACAGGCTCATCCCAAATATACGGGATGAGCCTGTTTTCCTATTAATAATACGGACGAATCATCAAGTAGACGATGACCCCCGTAAAACTGACGTACAACCAAAGCGGCATCGTAAAACGTGTCCACTTCTTATGTTTTTCAAAATTTTGATTCAATGCATGAGCAAGCGACATCAAGACGAGTGGGACGATGACAGCTGCTAAAATAATATGCGAAATTAAAATGAAGAAATAAACGGGACGAACAAATCCTTCCCCGCCAAATTTTGTCGATTCACTGACTGCATGATACGTCACGTACGAAATCAAGAACAACGTCGTCGTCGTCATGGCACCGCCAATGAAGCGACGATGGTTGACCCGATTTCCCCGGCGAATCGAAATCCAGGCGCCCAGTAACAGCATAAACGTAAAGCTGTTGAAGATGGCATTTAAAAAAGGAAGAAGCGTCCAGTCAAACCCGTCACTCACTTGCAGTGGAGGCGCAAAAAATAACAAAGCGACCAACAGATTGATGACGAGTGTCAAGACAATGACGATCGGAACAAAATTACGTTTTTTAGCAGATTGTTGCATGTATTATTCTCCTTGTTTCCAATCAAAGTATCGTTTTAACCATTTCGGTAATGGACCGTCAAACAAACGTTCACGCCAGTATAAATCAGCTGCACGTTGAACTGCTGCTCCACGGATTGGATAAGGATGGACGACACGTGACAATTGACCGACCTTATCTTTTCGAGCCATGGCGTAGACGACTTCCTGCATCCATTCTCCCGCCTGTTCGCCAATTGCATGGGCACCAATCAGTTTTCCACGTTTATCGGCGATCAATTTGACGCGACCTTCCGTCCGACCGTTGATGACAAAACGATCAACTTCATCAAGACCGGTTTCGTAGACTTTAATATCACTGTGCTTTTGACGTGCTTCTTCTTCTGTCAGCCCAAGATGGAACAGTTCCGGTGTCGTAAACGTCACCCACGGAACGGCGCGGTAATCAGGTTTTGTCCGTAAGCCGAACAAGGCATTCGTGACGACCGTTTTTCCTTCGAGACCGGCCACATGTGTAAACGGTAACGATTGAATCGTATCGCCGACAGCAAAAATGTGACGTTGGTTCGTCCGAAGTGATCCATCGACTTGAACATAACCTTTTTCAACACGAACTCCTGCACGATCCAGACGTAACGCATCAATCCGCGGCTTGCGACCAACAGCGACGAGGACTGCATCCGTTTCAATGACACGGGACTCTTCACCTGTTTTAACCGTGACTTCAATTCCTTTTGCGGCTTTACGGACACTCGTGACCGTCGTATTCAGATGGAGTGTCAGCTCTTGTTCGATTTGTCGTTGTAATACCTCGACCATACTCTTATCTTCTTTAGGCATCAGACTTTTGGCACCTTCGATGACGGTGACATCTGTTCCGAGATGAGCATAGGCTTGAGATAACTCGAGACCAATCGCCCCGCCACCAATGACAAGCAATCGTTCGGGACGCTCCGTCAATTCAAAAATCGTTTCGTTTGTTAAGTACGAAATCGTATCGAGACCATCGATTGGTGGAATGATTGGCTCAGAACCGGTCGAAATGGCAAATTTCTCTCCGACTACAAGTTGACCTGCCACTTCGACTTCATTGGCACTCAAGAAACTGGCTTCGCCGATGTAAACATCTACACCCAGATCCTCGAACCGTTTCGTTCCATCATGTGACTGAATGATATTCCGGGCACGATCGACGCTTGCCTTCGTTTTGCTGTACACTGCGTCTCCGTTTAATGTCACGTTGTATTTCGCTGCCGTCTGCTTCATGACATGGACGTCATGTGCAGCTTCAATCAAAGCTTTTGACGGCACACAACCGTAATGCAAACAATCTCCACCTAAATGTGTATGACGCTCAATCAATGCGACGTGCGCGCCGAGACTGGCTGCACCTGCTGCAATCGTCATACCGGCTGCTCCACCACCAATTACGACCAACTGATAACTTTTCATCGGGAAGCCTCCTTGTAACGTGCCGAAATGTCTTCCATTCGTTTCCGGTTAACGCCCCAGTCAGAATAACCGACACGTGAAGCCGAACGGAAGTGTACTTGCTGGGATGAGCTGTCGAAATAAAATTCAACGTCGTCTTTAAATCGCAATACTTTACTGGAAAAAACAGCGTGAATGTAGTCAGGATCTTCTTTGACCACCGTTACCCGATCAAGACTTTGAAGAATTCGCATGATTTGAAACTTTGACTCTGACAGCGTTCCCTTGAACGGTAAAGGATTCATTTTCAATGCTTCTTTATCCGTCTGTGTCGATACTGCGTTCGGTTTTCCTGTAAGCGGACTTAATGTGCCATTTGATACGCCAAGTGCCATGACCGATTCCTCCATTCGTTTCGTCTTGCTGTAAATCGTTATCCTCATTTTACTTTACCAGTTCAGTTTCGAAAGCGCTTCTCATTTGACTTTCACGTTATGCTTTCGTGACCGGCAGGAGAATGGTCGCAATCGCTCCGCCTTCCGGTTGATTATCAATGAACAATTTTCCTTCATGTGCTTCAACCAGTTCACGGCAAATTGCGAGACCTAACCCTGTTCCACCTTTCCCTTTTTGAACCTGATAAAACTTTTCCGTGACATGTCTGAGGTGATTTTTAGGAATACCGGGTCCTTCATCGCTGAAAGATAAAAAGAGGACACGTTCTGAGCGGACAAGGCGAATTGTGATTTCGCCGTCAATCGGCGAAAAGCGGATCGCGTTATCCAGTAAATTTAAAAAGACCTGTTTTAAACGGTTTTCGTCGTAAAGACCAATCACCTGTGCCGGCAATTTACGAACAATACGGATGTTTTTTTCTTCCAGTTTTTGACGCAATTGTGCCGTCACCGTTTCAATGATTTCAGTCAAATTTACTTCCTGCCGGTATAAGACGAGCCGGCTCGTCTCCAGTTTCGAAAAATCAAGCAACTGTTCCACTAACGAAATCAATCGTTCCGTCTCCGAATGAATGATTCCCATCCCGAGTGAGGCTTCTTCCGGCAGCCGTTCTGGTTCAGCGAGCAACGTTTCACTCCATCCTTTGATGGACGTAAGAGGCGTTCGTAATTCATGCGAAATTCCGGAAATGAATTCGTCTTTCAGCGTTTCCTGCTGCTTGATCTGTTGTCCCATATAATTGATTGTCCGGGCCAACTCCCCTAATTCAAACGTATACTCTTCGTTGACCTTGACATCATAATGCTGTTTGGCGATTTGATCGGATGCACCGATGACTTCCTGAATCGGTCGGACGATGGAAGAGACGAGACGTGAGGAATAGATATATGCCAGCCCCCAAATGACGACCCCGAGTAAAAGAATCGCTAAACAAATTTCAATGACCCGCTGATCAATTTTTTCAAGGGATGTCGTATAACGCAGCGCCCCCGTCGTTTGCCCAAATGACACGACAGGCTCGGTTACTTCCAACAAATGTTCCCCCGTTGCCGGATCTTCATATCGTTTTGTAATCGTCCCGCCCGCAAGCAACCGGGTCACTTCCGTTTTCGTCATACTCCGCTTCGAAACAAATCCTGTCGACGAATAGCGTGGGATGCCTTTTGCATCCAACACTTCAATTTCAGCATCCGTATAGGCATAGGAATCGAGAACATCATGAATCGTCGCTTCTGAATCCTGAAAGTCGTAAGCCAAACCGCTGTTCGCAAACAAGACGGCACTCGCATTCGCATGCCGTTTTAAAACATCCGTCGCTGTTACATAATAATAGTTATACGTCACGAACGATAAAATTCCGATGACGAGCAAAACCGTCACTGTAATGATCGTCATGAACCGCATCAAAATCTGTCGTTTCATTTTTCGTTACGCCATTTATAGCCGTGTCCCCATAATGTTTCGATAAATTGAGGTTCTGCTGGATTTTCTTCGATTTTTTGCCGCAGACGACGGATATTGACATCCACTGTTTTCCGATCACCGAAATAATTTTCGCCCCAAACCGCATCCAGTAATTCGTCTCGCGACATTACCTGATCTTCATTTTTGATGAAATGACATAATAAATCGTATTCCGTTGGTGTGACTTCGACATCAATACCTGCTTTTTGCACTCGTTTCGCCCCAAGGTCAATCCGAAAAGGACCGGATATCAGCTCACGCGGCTGTTTACGACGGCGCAATGTCTCGACTCGACGTAACAAAGATTGAATTCGGGCCAATAATTCAGCCGGACTGAACGGCTTCGCGATATAATCGTCCGCCCCTACACTAAGTCCCATGACTTTATCTTCTTCACGTGTTCGTGCGGTCAACATGATGATACCAACGACTTCATCTTGGGCACGGGCTTGTTCACAAACCGCAAATCCATCCACTTCCGGCATCATGATATCAAGCAGCAAGATATCAAACGTTTCTTGCTCAAAGTGATCCAATGCTTCTCGTCCATTTTCCGCTTCAATTACTTCGTAACCTGCCCGCTTCAAATTAATGACGATGAAACTGCGGATTGCATGTTCATCCTCAGCCACTAGTATTTTTGTCATCTTGTTTTCCTCCTGCTTTTTCTTTATTCCACAAGTGCCACGTTGGCTGCATATTTCTCATAGGCTTGATTGGTCGTGATGACATATACATAATCAATGCCTTCCTTGATTTTTTTCTTGCGATGACTGGCAATATATTGAGTCTTCGGAATGATCTCTAACTCAAAATCAATCGTTCCGGTCTCACGATTGATAAAACGAACACGGTTGTCTTTCTTCTCGATTGTTTCGCGTGTTGCCCAACTGGCCGGGAAACGCATGACAAAATTATATTCCAAATCAATGTACTGTTCTTCCCGAAGCTCGAAACCACTTTCCAGAAACGGTTGGACATCAGCACCATTCCAGGCATAATAGGCCGTGATTTTAGGTTTTTCTTCCGCAATCCGTCCGATACTTCTTTCCGGTGTATATTGATGGGCAAACTCGATGACACCATCTTGATTGACGTCCTTCGGGAACGTATACATCGGTTCGATGATTTCCGCTGCTTCACCTAAACGAATTGGTTCAAGTTGCGCTTGGTTGAGTTGAAACACCAGCAAATGCATTTTCGCATCACGGGTAAAGGAGACGAGCATTCCTTTTTCCTTTGCAGCATTGATCGTGTCGATTTCAAACAGATCATGATCAGCAAATAAATCGCCTTCCTTGATCGGCAGTGAAAGAGACTGCCGGATCTGCGGGTTCAAGACTTCTTCATAATATACCAACTCTGCCGGTTGTCCTTTTTTCAGCAGGACCATATCCGGATGCTGATCTTGATTCAAGTCGGCAATCGTCAACCGATTGTATGTATCGATTTGCGTAATCTGAATCGACGACTTCATAACATCCTTTACCAGATACACCGTATTTTTTTCAAGGCTCGTGACGCCAATCATCAAATGATTCAAGGTCTTGGAGTCATTTGTAATGACATGCAACTGATCAATCGAACGTCCTGATGCAATCGGACGATCGACCCGCAATTTCCATTTTTTATTCGACCGTTCGTGTACCAGAAAATGGATCCGGAGTGTTCCTTTTTGTTCCATTCGATAAAACGTGACCGCTTCATCGCGTCCATCGCGGTTTAGATCAATTAATTCATAAAGCCTCGAGATTGATTGATTACGTGGTGCCACGATTTCTGCCTGTGCGGGAAGATCCGTCTCAATTTTTGTCTTCAATGACTTTTCCCATTCCGGCAATGCCGGATGTTCAAGTAACGAAGCAGGGTGCGGTAACGTCAGACCGCAGCCCGCCAAATATAGGGTCGATAAGAAAATCACAAAATATTTCATTAGACTTAAATCCTTTCCATACATGCTCTCTCCAAACTTTATCACACTCTTTCCGAGGAGAGTATATTGTGGAAGCAGGGTCAACTTGTTAAGATGTAACAGATATTCGAAAGGAGTTTACACATTTATGGCTTATGAAATGATTGTACTTGATTTAGACGATACATTATTGACAAGTGACCATACGATTTCTCCGAAAACCAAACAAGCCTTACTCGATGCCCAGCGTCGTGGAAAAAAGGTCGTGCTCGCGAGTGGTCGTCCGACTTATGCTATGACTGATCTGGCAGAAGAACTCGAACTAGCCCGTTATGGAAGTTATATTCTGAGTTTCAACGGAGCTTCGATCATCGACTGTCAGACGAATGAATCTCTCTTCTCGAGCACCCTTTCACCGGAAACCGTGCATCGACTTTATGAGTTAAGTAAACGGGAAGACATCGACATTCATACGTATGTCGGGCATGACATCTACACCGAGCAACCGAACTCCTACACGACACTTGAAGGGGAACTGACCGGCATGGACATCGTCGTCGTCCCGGATTTCAAAGCAGCCATTACGGAACCGGTCGTAAAATGTTTGATGCTCGCTGAAGAAAATCGTTTGGAGGTAGTCGAACGAAAACTTCAGCTCGAGTTAGCCGGTGAACTCGCTGTCGCCCGCTCTAAACCATTTTTCCTCGAGTTTACGGAAGCCGGTGTGACGAAAGGAACGAGTCTCGCCTTGCTTTCGGACCGTCTCGGAATCAAGCAGGCAGATGTCATTGCCTGCGGAGACGGAAACAATGATTTATCGATGATTGAATGGGCAGGTCTTGGTGTCGCGATGGCGAATGCCGCAGATACCGTCAAAGAAAAAGCCCAATACATGACAGCCTCTAATGATGAAGATGGGATCGCTCTCGTCATCGAAAAATTCATGATGGATTAAAGAATTCAAAAAACCAATTTACTCCATTTTTTTGTGGAGTAAATTGGTTTTTTATGTTTTACAACATACACCAATTGATCGGTGTCCGATTTTGTTGTGTTAACCAATCGTTCGTTTGCGAGTAAGGACGGCTGCCAAAAAATCCCCGGCTGGCTGACAATGGACTTGGATGAACGGACTCAAGTACGAGGTGACGGGATGTATCAATTAAACTTTTTTTACTTTTCGCATGATTTCCCCAAAGAATGAACACAATCGGTTGCTCTTGTTGTCCCAACACTTCGATGACACGGTCCGTAAACGATTCCCAGCCCTTTTTAGCATGGGAACCCGCTTTCCCTGCTTCAACCGTCAAGGAGGTGTTGAGGAGAAACACACCTTGTTTTGACCAGGCTTCAAGATTCCCCGTCGTCGGTACCGGACATCCGAGATCGGTAACAAGTTCCTTATACATATTCCGCAAAGAAGGTGGAATCGCGACACCGTCATTGACAGAAAAACTTAATCCGTTGGCTTGATTCGGTCCGTGATACGGATCCTGCCCTAAAATGACACACCGGACATCGGCTGGTGCCACAGCATCAAAGGCATGAAAAATTTGATTTTTTGGCGGATACACGGTTGTTTCCCGGTAAGCCGTTTTAACGAAATCCCATAAACGGATAAAATATTCTTTTTCTTTCTCTTCTTTTAAGATTTCCTGCCAGGCTGAATGCATACGGCTCGCTCCTTTTTCAGTCTCAAGCCCCTGTTCGTTCGGCTTGATTCTGCTATGATGAGTAATGAGGTGGAATAAACATGATTCAAACAACACAGTTATTTGGTTTGCCTTTTGTCAACGCAACACCATCGACATGGTATACCCATATTAAAACGATGTTACACCATAACGAAAAAGCCTTTCTGGTCACAGCTAATCCTGAACTAGTTTTACGTTCTTTGCGCGATCCGGCTTATAAACATATCTTACAACAAGCGACATTCATTACGCCTGATGGAATCGGTGTGACCGCAGCCAGTAAACGAATGGGAGAACCGCTTACTGCGACATTACCCGGCATCGAGACGGCACGTGAGTTACTTCGAACGGCAGATGCCCTGAAAAAGCGGGTCTTTCTGCTCGGCGGTCGTCCTGAAGTCATGAAATCGCTGATCCAGCAATTGTCGATTCGTTTTCCGGACATTCAGTTTGTCGGAACCTTTCACGGATTCGGAAAAGAGACAGAAGCGGCACAGGCGATTACATCTGCTCAGCCAGATTTAATTTTGGTAGCGCTCGGTGCACCGAAACAGGAAGAATGGATTGCATCGGTTTACGATCAAGTGGATCACGGTCTCTTTATCGGTGTCGGCGGTGCCTTCGATGTCTGGTCCGGTCACAGTAAACGGGCTCCGAAGCTGTTCCGAAAGCTAAAGCTTGAATGGCTGTACCGGATTTCCAGTCATCCGCGTGGATTGGAGAAATTGAAGGACTTGTTTCTTTTTGTTTCTCTCGTCTTACGTAAAAAATCCCGTCTGTAAACAAAAAAATACCCGCTGTCCGGTTGACCGGACAGCGGGTATTTTCGTTTCTTACGCGTTGACCGTTGAGAATGAACGACCAAGTTCTTTTGCTTTTGCGATTGCTGCTTCTTTAATTTCTTCTGCTTTTTCAGGGTTCATTGCCATACCTTCGATGAACAACGAGTTGTAATCTGTTACGCCTGTGAAAGCAAGTGCTTGACGGAGGTAATCATCACCAAAGTTAAGGCCTGAACCTTCGTATACGCCGCCAGTTGCTTGAATGTGGAGTGCTTTTTTGCCTTCCATCAATCCTTTTGGACCTTCTGCCGTGTAAGCAAATGTTTTACCTGCAAGAAGAACGCTGTCGATATACATTTTAAGACGTGCTGGGAATGAGAAGTTCCACATTGGCGTTACGAATACATATTCGTCCGCTTCCATGTACTGCTCCAAGTGTTTTGTCATCGTTCCGACTTTAGCGATTTCCACTTCTGATAACGCTTCGCCTGTTGCGAATTTGCCCCATGCGCTCAATACGTCTGTATCGATTTCTTGAACGTCTTCTTTATATAGATCAAGAACTTGTACTTCAGCATTCGGATTAGCTGCTTTGTAGCTTTCAAGGAAAGCTTCACCTGCTTGAAGGCTGAATGAATGTTCTGTTGATTTCGGATTTACAGTTACATAAAGTAATTTAGTCATTTTTATTTCCCCTTTGTATCTAAAGTAATTTCTGTAAGTAAATATACCAACACCATTTTCGTTTGTCAATTAGTTTGATTTCAAAGAAATCAACAAAAAAAAGCGTAATCATAAGATTAGGCTTTTTCTGCATGCGTATAATGATCTGCTTTATGACCAATCCGTTTCAATTGGTCAATCAACTGTTCTTTTTCTTCAATTGAAAGATCGCTGAATAAGTCCGTTAAAAATGCTTCGTGTTTCGGGAAGGTTTCTTCCATCAAAGCTCGTCCGGCTTCGGTTAATGTTCCGAATGTCACACGGCGATCTGTCGGGCACGACCGTCGAGCAAGAAGTCCACGGTTTTCCAATTTATCGACGACATACGTCACACTGCCGCTTGTCAGTAAAATCTTATCACCGATTTGTTGAAGTGGTGTATCTCCTTTGTGGTACAACAATTCCAGGACACCAAACTCCGATAAATTCAGTTGATGTGTCTTAATATCCACCTTTACTTGTTCCGTTACCGCATGCATGGTACGAGATAGAACAACGAGCATTTTCAATGCCAGCTTCGAGTCTGTCGATTCCATTTTACGTTCGCCCCTCTTTATCTTGATTCGAAACAATCATAGACCTCTTTTTTCCATCGGTCAATTCCGGTTTGGATTTTCAGCTCTTTTTGACGGATTGCTTAATTTCTTCTTGCCATGAAACGCGTCCCATAGATTACGGTCTTGATATACACTACAAGGGAGGCTTTCTTCATGTCATTTCAAACATGGTTACAGCATCTTTTCCAAAAAAATGTAGCTTTTGAATTAGCGATTGAACAATTGTATACACCAACCGGCTACTACCTGTGCAAACATACGTTGGTCGCCCAGTACAAAGACTTGACGCCGGCTCATCAGATCGAACTGTTGCAAAAGGTTACCGAACAAATCGAACGTTCGACTTCGCTTGAAGGTCCGATTACAAAGCAGGACTGGATTCAGATTCATCAACAATTATCCAACAGTTAGGAGGAACTTTTGATGGCCAACATTCGTGACTTAGCACGTGAAGCAGATGTTTCAGTGACGACAGTCTCGCGTGTCCTCAATGATCATCCGTACGTCGCGGAAGATAAACGGCAGGCCGTACGGGACGCAATCATCAAACTCGGTTACATCCGCAATCAAACTGCCGTCCATTTGTCGACCGGTCAAACGAAAACAATCGGCGTCATGTTACCTTACGTCGATCATCCGTATCATGCTGCCATCTTACACGGAATCGCCCAAAGTGCTTTTGAGGAAGGATATCGTTTTTTGACTTGGCAGACAAACTATATCGCATCCCATGAACAAACCGTTCTTCAGGCACTTGCCCAACGTGAAGTCGATGGACTGATTGTCGTTTCACACAGTCTCCCCGTCGATGAGATTCTCCCATATGAGCAGTATGGTCCGATTGTTTTTTGTGAGCACCACGAGGAAGTCTCTTCGGTTTATATCAATCATTATTCAGCGTTTCAAAGCGGGTTGAAAGCACTTCAATCTTTTGGACATACTCATATCGGAATTTGTCTCGGCCGTCCGGACAGTACGAACAGCCGTGCCCGAAAACGTGCTTATCAGGACACCGTGCCGCTTGCTGATGCTGAATGGACATATCAACACGCATTGACAATCGAAGACGGAGCCGACATCGCACGGAAGTGGTCTAATCAAGCTTACCGTCCAACTGCTTTATTGACTGCAAGTGATCACGTCGCGGCTGGTATTATTTTGGAGCTTCGAAAACAGGGATATCGGGTTCCGGAAGATCTAGCGGTCATTGGATTTGACGGCAGTGAATTAGCGGTCGTCCTCAATCTAACAACAGTTGCGGTCCCTTATGAGACCATCGGACGCCAGGCCTTTTCCGTCGCAATCAGCGACAACTGGAGACAGCATCCCCAAAGTGAAATTCCAACCACTCTTCTGAGTGGATTAACAGCAATTAAAGTCCTTGATTGAACTCCCCCCACCTACGCCTTGCTTAGAGGTGGGGGATTCCTGAGTCATTCGACCTGACGGTCGAAACCTGATCAGGCTAGCCCCGTCGTCCCGACGGTTGAAGAAGCCAAGATTCGTTCAGCTTCTCGTTTAAGATTCAGTCCTGCGTTCACATCCCGGTCGTGGTGGATCCCGCAATTCAGGCATGTCCATTCACGCAAGCCAAGATGTTTCACGTCTTTGTGTTGATGTCCGCAACTGGAGCACAGTTGGCTGGAAGCAAAGGTCTTCCCGACCTTCACGACGGTCTTCCCGCACCAGTCCGCCTTATATTCGAGCATACGGAAGAACGTCGACCAACTGACGTCCGAGATGGACTTGCTCAACTTGCGGTTCTTCTGCATGTTCTTCACTTGCAAGGTCTCGACGCCGATGACGTCGTGGTTTTTGACGATCTCGGTCGATACTTTGTGCAGGAAATCGGTTCGCTTGTTGGCAATCTTCTCGTGGATGCGGGCGACCTTTCGTTTCTGCTTCTGGTAGTTCTTCGACTCGGTAAGTTTCACTTTCTTGTCCAAGGCCATGCGCTGACGACGAGAGAGCTTGCGTTGCTCGCGTGCCAGCTTTTTCTCGAGCGAACGGAAGTAGCGGTCGTTCTTGTATACCGTGCCGTCCGACAGGATGGCAAAGTTCTTCAACCCGACGTCTATGCCGATGGATGAACCGGTCTTCGGCAGTTCGTGGATTTCCTGCTCGACGAGCAGGGAGACGAAGTATTTTCCTGAAGCGTTACACCGGATGGTTGCGTTCAAGATGCGTCCTGCGACCTGTCTCGAGTTGGCGAAACGCACCCACTTCAACTTAGGAAGTTTGAGCTTGTTGCCGACAACCGAGACCTCGGGAAGCTGGTTCTTTTTCTCGATATTGGTCTTGTAGGATTGGACGGGATTGCGCTTCGATTTGAACCGAGGCCCTTCGTTCTGCTTCTTGAAGAAGCGATCATACGCATCGGTCAGGTGTTTGACACTCGATTGAAGCGAATGGCTATCGACTTCTTTCAGCCAGTCGAACTCTTGCTTCAGCATCGGGATTTCTTTCGAACAAGAACCGTAAGACAGTCCTTTGCCTGTCATTTTATACGTCTCATCCCACTTCGCTAAGAAGTAGTTGAAGACGAAACGCGAACAACCAATGGTCTTCGCAATCAGGATTTCCTGCTCTTTCGTCGGGTATATTCTGAATTTGTAGGCCTTATACTTCAACATGATTTTTACCTCCTTGAAAGGTTCATACCCGAAAGGGAGGCGGGCGATTCACCTCCCACTTTCACTTCGTTTAAAAGTGGGAGTACTCTCGCCTAATTTTGATAGATGAAAACCCGCTCTTGTCTCGCAAATGCGTCAAGAGCGGGTTTTTCGGATGATTTCTTTCTCATAAAGATCCGGCAGCAACGTAACGTGAGCCCCAGTAGCCGCTTCGGAATGATTCTTTGACGACTTGTCCGTAATAAGAGTTTGCGTTGATCATAGTCGATCCATCAACCGCGATTCCTACATGTTGAATACCGCTTCCGTGTGTAAAGAAGACTAAATCTCCGGCAGCGGGAGCTGTCCGTTTTGTTCCGCTGTACTGGGCAGCAGCCGTTCGTGGCAATGATTTGCCTAACGCGTTATACACATAGCGTGTGAAACCCGAGCAGTCAAAGCTGACAGGTCCCGTTGCACCAAATACATACGGACGTCCTTTTAATCCTTCCGCAACAGAGACGACAGCCGCACCACTCTTAGAAAGTCCCGTTGTCGCTTGCGCACTAAATGCTTTTGTATAGGCAGCAGCTATGTATGCATTTTTTCCCTCGTACTTGAATTGATACCAGTTGTTTGCTGTTTTAGTCGAAACGGTTACCGTCTGCCCAAGTTTTAGTTGGCCAAGTTTTTGTCCCGTCGTCGCTGCTTCTGACCGAACATTCAATACATCCACTGATACGACGACTTTTTGAACGGAACTGGCTTTCGTTTGTGCAGGAACAGCTGCAAAACTGCTGATCAGTAATGTGGCAAACACGGTAATACGAGCCAAAAATGAACACTTCATCCGTCTCTCTCCTTTTAAATGCATCGATATATGTAAAAAATAAATTATCAGATAATTCCTGTTTTTATCCTATCATGTTGATTTATTCCCTCGTATTACATTTTATTGACAGCACTTCTTTTTCGTAATGATTTTGTAACAAAATAAAAAACAGGTCATAAAACGGCTCCTTAAAGCCGTTTTATAGTACCTGTTTGATGGAGAAATCTCTTACAACTGTTTAATCCATTGACTTCTTTTTCCGAAAGCGTGCCAAAAATTCGTACACAATCGGCACAATCAACAACGTCAACAACGTAGAGCTGGTCAGTCCACCGATGACCGTGACACCAAGGCCTTTAGAAATCAAGGCACCACCTTCAAGTCCTAACGCAAGAGGTGACAAGGCACCGATTGTCGCAAGAGCTGTCATCAAGATCGGACGAAGTCGTGTTCCGGCTGCGTCCAACAAGGCTTCACGTGTGGAGAGTCCTTCTGCTTCTTTATGAATGACTCGGTCAATTAAGACGATTGCATTCGTAACGACGATTCCGATCAGCATCAAAGCACCGATTAAGGACGAGACGGAAATCGTTTCACCCGTAATCAACAGTGCAAGTAAACCACCGATGATGGCAAACGGAAGCGAGAACAGGATGACGAGTGGTGTCGAAGCGCCTCCGAACGTGATGACTAAAACGAGGTAGACGATTGCGACGGCCGCTGCCATCGCCAAACCAAGTTGCGTAAACGACTCTTGGATTTGCTCTGTTACGCCACCCGCTTTATACGAAACGCCTGTCGGAAGGTCAATCTTTTTAACGGATTGATCAATTGCCTGTGAAGCTTCTGTTGCTTTATCGGTCTTCAGTTCTGCCGTAACGGTTGCAACAAGTTTCCCGTCCCGTTCACTGAGAGAATCCGGTGTCGTTCCTTTTTTCACCGAGACAAAATCCGATAATTTACGAACCCCGAGTGGCGTCGTAACATCTGTTTTTTGTAAATCATTAATTGAATCATAGGTTGTCTGTTCATTCGGAACAATGACATCCAATTCTTTACCGTCTACTTTTATAGTAGAAAGTGGTTTTTCTTCTCCCTGCACATTGGCAATACCTTGTGCCAATTGTGCTGTCGAGACACCAAATTCAGCAGCTTTTTGCTGATCCACTTCGAACGTGTACTGCGTATACGACTCTTTTAAATCTGTCGTTACTTTCCGAACGTATTTGGATTCTCCTTCAATCGCTTTGACGAATTTAGGAGTCATCGTTTGTAAGTCTTCAATCGAATTGGCATAGACAGAATACGAAACGCCGGAAGATGCCGCTCCGCCGCTGAAGTCCTGTTCTTTCCATTCTCCTGTCGGAATATCTTTATTCAGTTGCTTAATGGTCTGTTGCTTTACGTCTGCAAAATCGGCTGTATCCGGATCGTATTGAGCGATGAAAACAGCTTGTTTCGTATTCCCCGGATTCAACGGATTTTCGCCGCCGACCGTAAACTGCAGATTATCGATATTATCTTGCTTGTCAAAGTAAGCTTCTGCCTGATCTGCTGCTTTTAATGAATCTTCAAGCGTCTGACCCGGTTTTGGATTGTACGTGACGTAAAACGTTTTTTCGCTCTCCTGATTCAAGAAGTTGACACCGATTGCCGGAACAAGTGCAAAACTGCCGACTAACAGCAGGACTGCCAATCCAAAAACAACCAGCTTATGGTTCAAGGACCAATTCAGCACACCACGGTACCAATTCGCAAGTCTGCCGCCCTCTTCTTTTTCCGGTTTTGGTGCCTTTCCACGTTTGAACAATGAATCCGCAAACATAGGTACAACGGTCACCGCAACGATCAGCGATGCAAACAGAGCGAAGACCACCGTCAAGGCGAATGGTAAAAATAACTCTCCGACGAACCCTGTGACGAATCCAAGTGGCAGGAACACAGCGATTGTGACAATCGTGGATGAAGCGACCGGAATAAACACTTCACGTGTCGCATCGATAATAAGTGCTTTTCCTTTCAGTGGTTCAGCCGGATCCGTCAATCGCCGGTAGATATTTTCAATGACGACAATCGAATCATCGACGACGCGTCCGATTGCAACCGTCATCGCCCCAAGTGTCATGATGTTAAGCGAGATGTCCAACTGTTTTAATACGAGAATCGCCATCAACAAGGAGAGCGGAATTGAAATGACCGCAATGATTGTCGATTTGATGTTGCGTAAGAACAGAAGAATGATGATGACAGCGAATAAGGCACCGATCAACGCTTTGCTGATCATCGTCGAGACCGATTCTTCGATCGGCTTTCCCTGGTCGAGGGTGACGGATGCCTTCGCACTGTTATTCTCTTTCTCAAAGTCTTGAATCGTTTCTTTTACTGCATTAACGACTTCAACCGTATTCGCATCTTGCGATTTTGTCACTTGGACACCAATCGAGCGTTCTCCGTTTGAACGTGAAATCGATTCTTCGATTCCTTTATCTTCAATCGTCGCCAATTGTGACAGTTTTACGGTCGGGACCTGAGTAGGTGCAGCTGCAGCTTGCGCCTCTTGCGTTTGCGCCGGTGCTGCTTGTACTGGCGCTTGTCCAGTTGTTGCTTCAGGTGCTTGTCCGGACGCTGCAGATTGCGGTGTATAAGGTAAACGAAGATTTTTTAATTCATTGACAGTTGTCACCTTGCCATCTAAAACGACTGCTTGTTCTTGATCACCTAATTCATATAATCCGAGCGCCAAACGGGAATCATTTGCTTGAATCAATTGTTTGGCATTCTCTTCCGTCAATCCGTATTGCTGTAATTTTTTTTCGTCAAATCGAATTTCGATTCGACGAATTTCTTGACCGGCAATTTGGACAGTCTGCGCCCCTTCGATTCCTTCGAGTTTCGGTTGCAGTTCATTTTCGACTAATTTCGTTAAGTCGGATAACGAACGTTTTTCATCCGATACTGCAAATCCGATGACCGGAAAGGCATCAAAAGAAATCCGGGAAACTTGTGGTTCCTGTGCCCCTTCCGGTAGTTCGACGTTGGCTAAAGCTTCTTTTACTTTTTGCTCCGCTTCATCCATATCGGTACTAAAGGTGTAATCGATTTGGAGATTGGATGCATTTTGGAAGGATGAAGATCGGACTGTATCCACTCCTGCCAAGTTTTCGACTTTACTTTCGAGTTCTCGACTGACTTCATCCAAGACTTGTTCCGGTGTCGCCCCCGGATAAATGGTCGTGACGGAGACTGTTGGTGTCGTGATATCCGGCAACGTTTCGAGCTTCATCGTCGTCCCGGCATAAATTCCAGCCACTGTGATAATGATGGTCAGTAACCAAAGCGCAAACTTGTTATTAACTGAAAACTGAATAATCCGCTTCATGGTAAGGTTTCGCCTTCTCTCTTCTTTTTCAAGTTATTCTTATTTTTCTGGTGCTTGATCGATCTTCCGTGCTTGTTCCAGTAAACGTTGGATTAGCTGTTGTCGAAGTTTTGGTTCCGGTTGTCCAAACTGAAAATGTTCCGACATCTTTAAACCATCCAACGTAAACCGAATCATCATCCCGTCTACAGGATCCGCCTGATCCATTAATTGATCAAAAAATCGGTAGACCTGTTTTTTTCGTTCTTCAACAAATGCTGCATTTTCTTTCAGCAGAGACAATAAAAACAATACGGTATCAATGTCGAGACAGAACTCTTCATCACGCCGCGCCTGCAACAAAACAAAAGCTTCCATCGGACCAGCGCCTTGCTCACGGTATACTTGATATTGTTGAAACTGTCGTGTTTCTTGTTCCTCGATCACACCCATCAGCAATTCTTCTTTCGAAGCAAAGTGATACAACAATCCACCTTTTGAGACATTCGCTTGTTTTGCCACTTCTTCCAGTGTCAATTGCGGAAACCCGCGGGTAAGCATGATTTGAACCGTCGCATCCGTAATTCGACGTCGTGTTTCTAATGCTTTTGTACTGACCATCATCCCTCTCCTTTCTTTTTGCTATACCGTCCGGACGGTTTATTTTTTAAATATACAAATTTCTTTTCCATTTTGCAAGTCGGAATCCATGTTTCACGTGAAACTAGTTACCTCAAGCAGACCGGACAGTCCAGACAAAAAGAAGTTCACCGGCTCTCTTTAAGATCAAGAACCGGGAAACTTCCCAAATAACTATTAGTTCTCTTCACGGGCACTTTCCATCAAAGCTGCATGCATCGCTTCTGATAACTGATGTTCACGTAAGACATGCACCCCACGATCCGTCGGTCCTCCAGGAGCTGCCACATCTTGAATCAATTCTGCTGTCGGACGTTCTTCATGCAACAGTAATTCCGCCGAACCTTTCATGGCTTGTGCAATAATTCGTCGTGCAACGGATTCATTAAAACCAGCTTTCGTTAACACCGGTGTCATCGCACCGACGATTTCATAGAAGAAAGCGGGACTGCATCCGGCTGCTGCCATCAAATACGGCATGGTCGAAGCATCCGTTTCAACCGTTTCACCCACTCGTTCAAACAACGCCGTTGCTTGTCGCTTCTTGATGTCAGAAATATGATCGCCGAACCAAAGGCCGGTCATGCCCGTTCGAAAGGCGACAGGAGTATTCGGCATCGCACAAACCGCGCCACATGTCACATGTGCTTCAATCTCAGCGGGTGTGATGTGGGCTGCGACGGACACGACAAGCTGGTTCGTCCAAGTATGTTGTTTGACATAGTCCAAGACTCCATCCGGTTGCATTGCTAAAACCACGACATCAAATTGATCGACTTGTTCTTCCGCTGTCGTCCGGACGCCGTATTGTGTTGCTAATACATCCAGACGCACCCGGTCCGTTCGATTGGTCATTGTGATCATTTGAGGCGATATACCAGAAGCAATCCACCCTTTGACTAAGGATTCACTCATCGAACCCGCCCCTACCATTAAAATGTTCATTTTCATTCCTCCCAACAAAAAAAGGACCAGTCGCTGCTGGTCCTTTTGGATTTCCTAGTCATTATACACGAACGGCTAAATCTTCGACAGCGACGACACGCAGCCCTTTTTCATTCAACTTCTTGACGATTTTCTTTTTCGTTTTGTCATCACAATCTATCGGCAACGTGATCAAGACACGACGCATGACACTACTTTTTGCATCCAGTGTCATGAGGCTTGCGACCGTCGAGTACTTATTGACGATTTTGGCGATTTTTTCAAGCGCTCCTTTTTGTTCACTGAGTGCTACCGTTAAAACGTAACTTCCCGAATCACGATTCCATGCTTCTTCCAGCATGCCAAGCATCTTTCCGTGCGGCAAGATGCCGAAGAACTGACCATCGTCATTTAAGACAGCGATGTAAGGCAATTCTTTAATGGAGAAAAAGACTTCAAAGAAGTTGCTTCCCGTATAGATGAACTTGGTCGTATTCTTAATCAATGTCATGACATTATCGTCCAAACTGCCGCCGTTCATGCCGTGACGATAGATGTGCATCTTGTAGATGTTCCCCTTGAACTGTTGACCGGATTGGTCCAAAACAGGTACACAACGATATCCCGTTTCTTCCAACGTCTGTAACGCTTCACGGAGCGTGGCTGTTTCTGATACTTTGACACACTGGTGTTTCGGAATGCATAAACTTTGAACGAGCATACAAAACGTCCTCCTCTTTCCTCTTCATGGTTCTGACTGAAATACTTATCGTCCTACTTAGCTTATCATTCGCTTTTGGTCCTTGTTTTCCTGCTTTCCTTCTATTCCCTTCTCAACAACAACCGAAAACACAAATTAACTGTAGAATCACGAATAAATACCTATGATTCAGAAGATTTTCAATTCATTATTAAATCAGCAATCTCTTTTATATTAAGATTTATTAAGATTTCGTAAAGAAGAGCCATAGTTGTATTCTTTTACAATAGCGTCTGATACAATCGAACTCGTGAAGTCGCTTCACTATTCTATTCTTGTTCTTAATATGGAGGCAGAAGAAATGTTCAGTAAAAAACAA
The DNA here is from genome assembly GCA_902363455.1 of Caryophanales bacterium. Lineage (GTDB taxonomy): Bacteria > Bacillota > Bacilli > Exiguobacteriales > Exiguobacteriaceae > Exiguobacterium_A. Next base: position 100,554 of record CABJAC010000004.1, read on the forward strand.
GATCCATTCGCAGTGAAATTATCTGAGATTGCAGGACACCTGAAACAAACGTCACAATTTTTCGTAGACTTTAAAATTAATGGAATTGCCGATGTTAAAGAATTCGCCCATAAAGTAAAAGATTTCGAAACAGCTGGTGATGATTTGATGCACCAACTCATCATTGATTTAAACAATGCTTTCATTACACCAATCGACCGTGAAGATTTATTGGCACTTGCTAATTCTCTTGATGACGTCCTCGATGGTTTTGAAGAATGTTCAGCCATTTTTGAAATTTATAATATCGTACAAGCAGACGAGCACATGATTCGATTCGTCGATGAGATCCACCTTGCTGTCAACGAACTCGCTTTAGCGATGGACCTGTTGGTTGCCCGTAAACTTCAACCGATGCGTGAACACGTCATCAAAGTAAAAGAACAGGAAACGATTTGTGATAACTTACGTCGTAAGTCGATCAAAGCCTTGTTCGCTACAGAAACTGATCCAATTAAAATCATCCAATACAAAGAAATTTATGAATCGCTCGAATCAATCGCCGATTACTGCCAAGATGCAGCTAACGTCATTGAAACGATCATCATGAAAAACGCATAAGTGAGGAGCTAACGAGATGGATAGTCTGTTTATCATCACCGCCATAATCGTGATTCTCGCACTTAGCTTCGATTTCATTAATGGTTTCCACGATACAGCGAACTCGATTGCGACTTCGGTGTCGACTCGTGCTTTGAAACCACGTCACGCAATCATTCTTGCGGCGACGATGAACTTTTTAGGTGCCATTACGTTTACTGGTGTAGCTAAAACAATTTCTGGCGACATCGTCGATCCGTCGACACTTGAACACGGAAGTTATGTTGTCATCGCTGCGCTGCTTTCTGCCATCGCCTGGAACCTTTTGACGTGGTACTTCGGTATTCCGTCCAGTTCTTCGCACACACTGATTGGTTCAATCGCCGGTGCTGCGATTGCCTCAGTCGGATTTGGCGGAATCGAAGCCAAAGGACTTTTGAAAATCGTCCAAGCTTTATTGATTTCACCAATCCTTGCGTTTACACTCGGTTTCATCGTGTATGCCATCTTTAAAGTAGTCTTTAAGAAGGGTAATCTGGCGAAGACGAATCGTCGCTTCCGTCACATGCAGATTGCAACAGCTGCCCTTCAGTCGTATACGCACGGAACGAATGATGCTCAAAAAGCAATGGGGATCATCACGCTTGCCCTGATCTCTTCCGGTTATCAAACGGATCATGAAGTCGCGACATGGGTTAAATTATCATGTGCGATCGCCATGGGTCTCGGAACATCAGTCGGTGGGTGGCGGATCATCAAGACCGTCGGTGGACAGATCATGAAAATCCGTCCTGTCAACGGGGTTGCGGCTGACTTAACATCTGCTGCCATCATCTTTGGTGCAACCGCGATTCACTTGCCTGTCTCAACAACACACGTCATTTCTTCTGCGATTCTTGGTGTTGGTACATCACACCGGAAAAAAGGAGTTAAATGGGGTACGGCACAGCGGATGTTGATTACATGGGTTATCACATTGCCGATTTCAATGGCAGTGGCGGCGCTCATCTATTACATTCTTGACTTCTTTTTCATTAAATAATCCACGCCAGTCCCTTCTATACAATATAGAAGGGATTTTTTTAAAATAAAGCGCCCGTAGTTGTCGCTCTGCCCATAATTCGCTATGATGGATGGCAAGAAGGAACGCTTATTTCATTTAGGAGGAATTCCACATGACAAAACGTAAAGCCTTAACAATCGCTGGTTCTGACACGAGTGGTGGTGCCGGTATTCAAGCTGATTTAAAAACATTTCAAGAACTTGAAGTTTACGGAATGAACGCATTGACGGTCATCGTCGCTCAAGATCCTGATCATTCTTGGCACCATGCGGTGTATCCAATCGATGCCGAACTCGTCCGGACACAAATCCACACGGTCCTTGGAGGAATTGGTGTTGATGCGATGAAGACGGGTATGCTCCCGACTGTCGAAATCATTGAAGTCGTCGCTGAAAAAATCAAATCATCTGGCGTCAAAAACGTCGTCATTGATCCGGTCATGGTCTGCAAAGGGGAAGACGAAGTCCTCAATCCAGATACAGCTAACGCTTTACGTGATGTCCTGACACCGCTCGCTACTGTCGTGACACCAAACGTCTTTGAAGCGGGTCAATTGTCCGGTCTCGGAAAAACACCTTCGACAATCGATGAAATGAAACTGGCAGCTGCCCGGATTCATGAAAAAGGCGCACAATACGTACTCGTCAAAGGTGGCAGCAAGATTGACCACCCACGAGCAGTTGACGTGCTTTATGACGGAAAAGAGTTTATCCTAATTGAGGACGAGCGTATTGAGACACCTTACACCCATGGAGCAGGATGCACCTACTCCGCCGCCATCACGGCTGAACTCGCAAAAGGAGCTTCCGTGGAACAAGCGGTCCGCACTGCGAAATCGTTTATCACTTCTGCGATTCGTCATTCATTCCGTTTGAATGAATATGTCGGTCCGACTGACCACGCTGCTCACCGAACAGTAACGTCTTAATCGCTCAAGAAGTCCGCGCAACGATCGCGGACTTCTTTCTGTATAGGAAGGGGATACACCATGCAAGCACTTGATTTAACCGCTGTACAAGACTATATCGACAAGCATGCCAATACACCACTGTACGTTCACGTTGAGACGACGAACGGCGCATATGCGACCCACCAGGATCCGACGTTCCACAGTGCCGGCATGTTTTTCCGCAACGCTGAGATTACGTATGAACGTGGATTGATTACAGGAAACGGTCCATACCGGATCGGTTTGAAACTGGCACACGGCTGGTTGTACGGAGAAGGATTAACGGATTACGAGTTCGCCGGAGATCAGCTTTTGATTGCCGGTCATGACATCGAAGGGCGTCTTGCAATTGCCTTCGAACTCAGTCCGACCCCATTCGCTCAGGGCGCAGAGGAGGTAGAATGATGGCTTACAACGAACAAGATCATCTACTCGTCATCTTCCCTCACCCGGATGATGAAGCCTTCAGCTCGGCTGGAACAATTATTGAACACGCTGAAAATCGGGGACCTGTTACGTATGCCTGTTTAACACTTGGAGAAATGGGACGTAATATGGGACGTCCTGTCTTTACGAACCGTGAACAGCTCGCAACGATCCGAAAACGCGAACTGATTGCAGCATCTGAAAAAATGAAGATCTCTGATTTGCAAATGTGGGGACTACGCGACAAGACGGTCGAATTTGAAGATGAAGCAATGCTTGCGGAACGGATCGGCAAATTGATTGAACAGACCCGACCAACACGGGTGATTTCTTTTTATCCGGGATATGCCGTCCATCCGGATCACGAAGCAACGGCACGTGCCGTCGTCCGGGCGCTTCGCGCAATCGAAGAAAGTGAGCGTCCTGAATTTTTAGCGGTCGCCTTTGCCAACAATACGCGTGATGAACTCGGTGAAGGAACGTTCATCCATGATGTCAGTGCCTACACCGATCAAAAAATCGCTGCCCTTCAAGCACATGCTTCACAAACCGGCGGTCTGATGAAAGTCATCTCAGAAGACTCAAACATCCGTGATTTACTCGTTAAAGAGCGGTATTACCATTACCCGTTATGAGTTCTTCACCCTTGGACATATTTTGGTCCAAGGGTGCTTTTTTTGTCTCATGAAATCCTCGATTGTCAGTCGACTTTTGAGTCTCCTTCTGCTAGTGTGAATAGTTGAGACTGTGTCTCCGGAGTTCGTAACCTCCTCCGTCATAAAAACTAGGAATGGAAGTGTACATTATGAAAAATGAACGTGCTCTTGTCGTCTTCAGTGGCGGTCAAGATTCGACGACCTGCCTGTTTCAGGCACTCGCCGATTATTCGCAGGTTGAAGTCGTTACCTTCAACTATGGACAGCGTCATGCCGCAGAACTTGACGTTGCCCGCACGATTGCATCCGAACTCGGTGTGAAACACCATGAGCTCGACCTCTCGCTCCTCAGTCAATTAACAAGTAATTCGTTGACTGACCACTCACAATCGATCACGACGAATGAAGACGGATTGCCTTCTACGTTTGTAGACGGCCGGAATCATTTGTTCCTGTCTTTCGCAGCTGTCCTCGCAAAAGGACGCGGAATTCGCCATATCATCACCGGTGTTTGCGAAACGGACTTTTCCGGTTATCCCGACTGTCGTGATTCCTTCATCAAGTCACTGAACGTGACCCTTAACCTCGCGATGGATTATCCATTCGTGATTCATACTCCGCTCATGTGGCTCGACAAAAAAGAGACATGGGCATTAGCTGATTCACTTGGCGCATTTGATTTTGTCCGCGAGCGGACATTGACGTGTTACAACGGAATCATCGGAGACGGCTGCGGCGATTGCCCGGCATGTGAATTACGGAAAAAAGGCTTAGATGCCTACATCGAGGAGGTCCAACATACATGAAATTCAATTATGAAGCACCCGAAACAGTCGAACGTCCGACGGGCGACTCGCTTATTTATACAAAATCACGTGTCATGATCGTTAAAAAATTGACGTTTGACGCAGCGCACCATCTGTATGACTACGACGGCAAATGCCGGGCTTTGCACGGTCATACGTACCATATCGATCTTGGGATCAGCGGATTTCTCGATCACCGCGGGATGACACTCGACTTTGGCGATTTGAAAAAGATTTTTAAAGAACACCTTGAACCGTTGCTCGATCACCGGTATTTGAACGAATCGCTTCCTTACATGAATACGACGGCTGAAAATATGTCGGCCTGGATTTTTGAGACGCTCGGAAAACATTTGCCGGACGAACGTGGTTTGCGTGTCGAGTTCGTCAAACTGTACGAAACACCAACTGCTTTTGCGGAAGTCCGCCGGGAATGGATGCTTGAGTCATGAGCCAACTGAAAAAAACACCGAAGATTCCCGTACTCGAAATCTTTGGTCCAACTTTTCAAGGAGAAGGACGATCAATTGGTCAAAAAACGATGTTTGTCCGGACCGGTGGCTGTGATTACTCTTGTGCTTGGTGTGACTCAGCCTTTACTTGGGATGGATCAGAGAAACCGGATTTGATGACAGCAGAAGACATCGTCACGCAGCTTGATGCCCTTGGTTCCTACGGTCATGTGACGATTTCCGGTGGTAATCCGTTACTGCACGCGTCCATCGGGACACTTGTTGATATCTTGAAGAGTCGTGGTATTACGATGTCGGTCGAAACACAAGGTTCCTACTGGCAAAACTGGATCCTCGACATTGAAGACGTCACGATCAGTCCAAAACCACCGTCGAGCGGTATGACTGTTGACTATGACCGTCTCGATGTATTTTTCAAACGGTTACCGGAGCAGCAACGGGCTGTCAAAATCGTTATTTTTGATGAAGCGGATCTCGATTTTGCCGCTACCATCTCCGATCGTTATGCCCTGAAAACCCTTTATTTATCACTCGGTAATCCTGATCCTGCGGAAGAAGGCACAATTGCTCCGCGGATGTTATCTGATTTAAAAACTTTATGGGAACGTGTCGCAGGTGATGCACGATTTAATCACGCACGGGTTCTTCCACAACTACATGCCCTCGTTTTCGCGAACGATCGCGGCGTCTAAGGAGAGTAATTATGCGTCCAGAAGATTTAAACGATTTATCCTTACTTGGTCAAAAATCCGTCCCTTATATTTTTGAATACCAACCGGAAGTGCTTGAAGCCTTCCCAAACCGTCATCCGGAAAACGATTATTTCGTTAAATTCAACGCACCGGAATTCACAAGCCTTTGCCCGATCACGAATCAACCGGATTTTGCGACCATCTATATTTCTTATATTCCAGATGAGAAATTAGTCGAATCAAAATCACTAAAACTTTATCTGTTCAGCTTCCGGAACCACGGCGACTTCCATGAGAACTGTATCAATGTCATCGGGAAAGATCTCGTCAAACTGATGGAACCCCGTTACCTCGAAGTCTGGGGAAAATTCACGCCACGCGGCGGGATTTCGATTGATCCTTACTACAACTACGGTAAACCGGGTACGAAATATGAACAGATGGCCGAACACCGTCTCTTTAATCATGATTTATATCCTGAAACGATCGACAATCGCTAAGACTCGAAAAATCCTCCATTGCCTTAGGCAGTGGAGGATTTTTTTAACGCGATCAACTGGACGGTAAATCAATGATTTTTGCCCCTTCTTCGTGAAGCCGGATGATTTGAGCAGGCCAAATATGCCGCACTAAATGTTCGTATGGGACGTTAAGCGCTTTTGCCAAACGTTCAATCATCGAAAATGACGGATGTGCGATACTCTGCTCAATCCGTTCCATCATTTCGGGTGTCGTCTCTGTCAGTTCAGCCAATTGCTCTTGATTGATTTCTTGCCGTTCACGTAATGTACGAATCCGCTCTCCATAATTTTCGAGAGGACTTATCGTTTCGCTCATGATGTAATCTCCTTTTCTAAGCACATGACTCTCTACCTTTAATCCTGTTAATTTATTCCCGAATTTCACTTTTCAACACTTCTTCTCTTCATACTATTTACTAACTAAAATATAATTTCAAAAAAATCATAAAAAAGAACTGGCTTTTTAAAAAGTTATCGCTTACAATTTTAAGTGCAAGCGGTTGCATTAATCGCTTACATTATTTGCACTGATTACATATAAAAAGATAGATTGAGGAGTGAAGACACATGAAAAACAAGATTTCATTCGATTTCTGGCAAAAGCTAGGAAAAGCATTAATGGTAGTCATTGCAGTTATGCCTGCTGCCGGTATTATGATCTCAATCGGGAAGCTGATCGGGATGTACGGCGGCGACCTTGCATTGATGCAAACGATTGCAAGAATCGTCGAGGACTTAGGATGGGCTATTATTACCAACCTTCATGTCCTGTTCGCGGTGGCCATTGGTGGATCGTGGGCTAAAGAACGCGCAGGCGGTGCATTCGCAGCCTTGCTTGCCTTTATTTTAGTCAACCGGGTCACAGGCGCCATCTTCGGTGTCAACTCGACGATGCTTGCAGATCCAAAAGCAACGGTTACTTCGTTACTTGGTTCTGATCTGATCGTAAAAGATTATTTCACATCTGTTTTAGGTGCTCCTGCGTTAAATATGGGTGTGTTCGTCGGGATTATTTCCGGTTTCCTTGGCGCCGTACTCTTCAATAAATTTTATAACTTCAGCAAACTGCCGGATGCGCTTGCGTTCTTTAACGGAAAACGGTTTGTTCCGTTCGTCGTCATCGGCGGATCCGTCATCGCTGCGTTCGTCTTATCACTCGTTTGGCCGTTCGTTCAAGGACTGCTCAATGATTTTGGACGTTGGATTGCAACTTCACGTGATACGGCACCAATTCTTGCTCCGTTCGTTTACGGAACACTCGAGCGTCTCCTTTTACCGTTTGGTCTTCACCATATGTTGACTGTTCCGATGAACTATACGGAACTCGGTGGAACATATAAGATTTTAACGGGTGCTGCCCAAGGTTCAACCGTTGCAGGTCAAGATCCGTTATGGTTGGCTTGGATCACCGATCTCGTCAACCTGAAACAAGCCGGTAATACACAAGGGTACAATGATTTAATCAACAGCGTCGTTCCGGCACGTTTCAAAGAGGGACAAGTCGTCACATCACTGGCTTCTTTAATCGGTGTCGCCGTTGCGATGTATATGTCGGTTGACGAAGATAAAAAGAAAGCTTACAAACCTGTCTTCTTGTCTGCCGGTCTCGCTGTCTTCTTGACAGGTGTCACAGAGCCGATCGAATTCATGTTCATGTTCATCGCACCGGTACTTTACGTCGTCTATGCTGTCTTGACGGGTGTTGCCTTTGCTTTGGCTGACGTCATGCATCTCCGGATTCATGCGTTCGGGGCCATCGAGTTATTGACGCGTATTCCACTGATTGCCAAAGCAGGACTTCTCGGTGACTTGATTCGTTTCATCGGCGTCTGCATCTTCTTCTTCTTCTTGAACTTCTTTACGTTCCGTTTCGTTATTAAAAAGTTCAACTATGCTACACCAGGTCGGAACGGAAACTACCTCGATGACGTAGTGGTAGCTGACGGTGCCGCAGCGACTTCAGAAGCCGCTGCAACAACCGATCAGTCACAAGCTTCAAAAATCATCGGTCTGCTTGGTGGTCCGGCGAACATTGAGGAAGTCGATGCCTGCATGACGCGTTTACGTGTCACCGTCAAAGATCCATCCCTTGTCGCGCCTGAATCCGATTGGAAGTCAAACGGCGCACTTGGTCTTATCCTAAAAAATAATGGCGTGCAAGCCATTTACGGTCCAAAAGCGGATGTCCTGAAATCGGATATCCAAGATCGAATCGGCGCATAAACCAAATGGATTAGGGTAAATAAGAAAAGGTGAAGCTCATGATGAGTTTCACCTTTCTTTATTGAAAATCAGGAGGAACAGCAGATGCGACTACTTACGTTAAATTGCCACTCATGGCAGGAAGAACAACAACTTGCTAAATTAAATCAAATCGTCACGCACATCATCCAGCAGGATTATGATGTGATCGCTTTACAGGAAGTGAGTCAGCTGATGGATACACCAATCCTCTATGACAATGTCCGTGAAGATAATTTTGTCTACTTGATTCAACAAGAATTACGCAAACAAGGTCTCGACTATTCGTTCGTTTGGGATTTTTCGCATATCGGGTATGATGCCTACGAAGAAGGTCTTGCCCTCTTGACCAAACACCCGATCATCAAATCTGATTCCTATTACATCAGCCGGAGTCAGGATACGATGGACTGGAAATCCCGGAAAATCGTCCGGGCGACGATTGATGTCAATGGAACACACATCACGTTCAACTCCTGTCATCTCGGATGGTGGGAAGATGCGGAGGAACCGTTCAGTGAACAGTTTAATCATTTGATTGCACGGATGGATCCCCTCGAATGGACACTGTTCCTCGGCGACTTCAACAATGATGCCTTAGAACGCGGGACCGGTTATGACTACATGGTGCAACGCGGACTGCACGATGTCTTTTTGCTGGCACAGGAAACCGTCGGTGTCGAGACGGTCGAAGGAAAAATTGATGGTTGGGAAGAAAATCAACACGGCTTGCGGCTCGACCTTGTCTTATCGAACCGAAAAATTGATGTCGATCGTGTTGGTGTCGTGTTTGACGGTGTCTTGGCACCGGTAGTCTCCGATCACTTTGGTGTCGAGGTGGATATTTCCATTCAAAAAGAACCGATTTAACTGTTGACAACGCTTTCTTTTCTCATTATGATGAGGGCAACAAGTAAATAGTGCGGATTGTGACAGTACGGCTGGCAAGACCGATTCAACACCTCGTTCGTGAAGGTGTTGTTCGGTCTTGCCTTTTTTTGTGGCCTGTTGCCATCGCACGCCTTTCCTAAAGGAGGAACTCAACATGGATTACAAGCAAACTGCAGCACGTGTCCTTGAACTGGTTGGTGGTCGAGAAAACATCATCACAGCCGCCCATTGTGCGACGCGCCTGCGTCTCGTTTTACACGATGAGTCCAAAGTCGATCAAGCGGCACTCGAAGATTTGGATGGTGTCAGCGGGGCATTCTCCAGTTCTGGTCAGTACCAAATTATCTTCGGAACGGGAACGGTTAATAAAGTTTTTGCTGAATTTGCACCACTCGCTGGTGTGAAGCTCGACGGAGAAGAACCGCTTGATGTAAAAAAAGCAGCTTCTCAAAAACTGAATCCATTTGCCCGTCTCGCACGTTCCCTGTCCAACGTGTTCGTTCCGCTGATCCCGGCAATCGTTGCAGCCGGTTTGTTGATGGGACTGCTCGGTATGATCAAAGCGTTCGGTTGGGTCAGCGGTGATTCGGCAATCGTTCAATTGCTGGATATGTTCTCGTCTTCTGCCTTCATCATCTTACCGATCTTGATCGGTTTCTCAGCAGCACGCGAGTTCGGCGCCAATCCGTACCTCGGTGCCGTCATCGGTGGAATCATGACGCACCCGTCGTTGCTGAACCCGTGGACACTCGGAAACAGTGAACCGGAAGTGATGAACTTCCTTGGGATGAACATTGAATTGATCGGATATCAAGGAACGGTCTTCCCTGTTCTCCTGACAGTTTGGGTCATGGCCAAAATTGAACAACAAGTGCGCAAACGGACACCGGAAACACTGGATCTGCTCGTCACACCATTCGTCACGATTCTTGTGACAGGTTTTCTTGCCCTCATCGTCATCGGTCCAATCGGAACGTTGCTCGGAAAAGGGATTTCATTCATTCTTGTCTTCTTCTACGAACAGTTCTCCGTCGTTGCCGGACTATTGTTTGGTGGTCTGTACTCAACAATCGTCATTACGGGGATGCACCACAGCTTCCATGCGATTGAAGCCGGTTTGCTGGCAGATAAGAGTATCGGTAAAAACTTCCTCCTCCCGATCTGGTCGATGGCCAACGTCGCGCAAGGTGGAGCCGGACTTGCCGTTTACTTCATGACGAAAAACGTTAAACTGAAAGCACTGGCGCTCCCTTCTGCGTTTTCTGCTTTCCTCGGTATCACAGAACCCGTCATCTACGGTGTGAACCTGCGACTCGGTAAACCATTTATCGGCGGCGCCATCGGTGGTGCCATCGGCGGTGGCTATGTCGTCTTGACACAAGTCGCAGCAAACGCCTATGGATTGACCGGCATTCCGATGATCGCAATCGTCGCTCCGCTCGGTGCCTCGAACTTGATCAACTATCTGGTTGGTTTTGCGATTGCCGTAGCAACTGCTTTCGTCGCCACTGTCATCCTGATGCGTCTTGACGCACGGAAACAAAAACAGACAGATTTGGCTGCTTAACTAAACGATGCGACCCCTTGAGAATCCTCTTCGGGTCGCATTTGTCAGTTTTCTTAGTTGACGGATTAGCCGTATAATATAAATAGAAAGGAGGTAGTCAGACTGATCATCTATAAGGTACTCAACAACAATGCGATTGTTACAAAAGAAAACGGTCAAGAACGAATCATCATGGGACCAGGCATTGCTTTCGGTAAAAAAAAGAAGGATCCCGTTGATCCGTCCAAAATCGAAAAAATGTTTATTCCGTCTTTTGAAAATGCAGAACAGTTCAAGGAAATCTTGACGACGACACCACTTGATATCATCGACTTGTCGGAGCAGATCATTTCCTACGCAGAAGGAGAACTGAAAACACCTTTTCATGACTACATTCACGTCAGTCTGACTGATCACCTCGCCCACGCCGTCCGGCTCGCCCGGGAAGAATTGGTCGTTCACAATCGATTGGCGGAAGAAATCCGATTGCTCTATACCGCAGAGTATCAGATCGGAGAATGGTCCGTAGCCCACATCGAAAAGAAATTGGCTGTTTCTTTACCGAAAGAGGAGGCTGCGAACATCGCACTCCACTTGTACAATGCCCGTCAGCAGCATCCGAATATGGCCACAGCCCTGCAAACGGCTACTTTATTAAATGAATTACGTGAACAAATCGAAGCCTTTTTTGGACAGACGATTGAAACAACATCAATGACTTATTATCGATTCTTCACTCATATGAAACTGGTTTTGGCCCGGATTGAACAGGGACAAACGTTACACGATATGGACGATGTGATCTTGTCTGCCGTCCAAACGCGTTATACCGACGCCTTCCGTTGTGCCGAAAACATGGCGGCTTGGCTCGAACAGGAATTACAGACGACGGTCCCGATTTCGGAAGTCGGCTATATGGCCCTTCACGTTGAACGAATTCGTCCTGATTTTGAAAGGAGCAAATCGTATGAGAATTTATAGTCTTGGGGAAGCGTTAATTGATCTGATTCCACTGGATACAGACAACCTGACTTTTCAAAAAAATCCGGGCGGTGCCCCGGCAAACGTTGCGGTTGGTTTAGCGCGACTCGGTGCAGACAGTTACTTTTTAGGTTCTGTCGGTGATGATTCGATGGGCCATTTCCTTAAAGATACGTTGCATCATTATGGCGTTAAAACAGATCATATCGTCTTGGATTCCGAGCATAAAACCGGTCTTGTTCTCGTCACGAACTCGGCCGATGGTGAACGGTCGTTTGAATTCATCAACAGTTACCGCGCCGATATGAGTTTTCATGAAAAAGACATTCCCACCTCACTCGCAGATGCCGATCTGTTGCATATCGGATCGATTTCATTGATTTCCGGGGACTCGGTCGAGGCGACGCGTCGCGCCATCGAGATTGCGAAAGAACATGCTGTGCCGATTTCCTATGATCCGAACTTACGCGAATCTTTGTGGTCTGACTTAGAGGCAGCCCGTTCAACGATTCGTTCTGTTTTACCGGATGCGCAGATCGTTAAGCTGGCCGAAGAAGAGCTGACCTTTTTGACGGGACAAACGAATCTCGACGAAGGAGCGGCCGAACTGTTGGCCGAATATCCGATTCGCTTGCTCGCTGTGACACGCGGGGCTGAAGGTTCTCTTCTTTACTCGGACCGCTCCATGGCAGAAATCAATGCGATTTCCGTCGATGCCATCGATACGACAGGAGCCGGAGACGCATTTATGTCAGGACTTCTGCATCAGTGTGCCATCCGCTCGTTTTCGTTTGACTGGGGTGAAGAAGAATTACGGGACATCGGTCGGTTCGCCGCGATTTCCGGAGGATTGGCGGCATCCGTCAAAGGTGCCATGGCTGCCTTGCCGACGCTTGACGAAGTGTCACGACGATTAAATTAACCCTGGTGACACAGGCAACTTTCCCACATCACACAACAAGGATGGCAGAATTATAATCTGCCACCCTTGTTTGTATTGCTTCACTTTTTTACTGAGCCTTCAGAAACGCCTCAATGACCGTCAACGTTTCATCCTGTTGTTCTTTTGCGCTCAACGGACTTGAATTGTCGCCCTTCTGTTTTCCGTACATCCCGAAGTTAGCATGATTTCCGTCCTTAATCAGATGGAATGTCGCGTCAGACCGAACATTCGCTTTACTCGCTTCAATATCCTTTACTGGCAGAACGCCGTCACGACCACCGTACACCGTCAATGAAGGCGTATCAATGGCGTCGATCGGATAGGAGGCGAGGAAAATGATTCCTTTGATTTTTGAACTATCGCCTAAAATCGTCGATGCTGCGCTCCCTCCCAGTGAGTGACCGATCAGGTACCACCGTTTGACATCCGGATGATCATCTATGATTGATAATCCCTCATTGGCGTTGAGTAAAGCGATGTTAAACGGTAATTTTGGAATCATGACGAAATGTCCCTTCTCCGCGAGTTGTTGCCCGATATAACTGTACGCAGCAGGGTCCACTTTGGCACCTTGATAAAAAATAAAGCCGGTTTCGCTCTTCGGATCTCCGAACTGATATCCCTGTCCAACGGATTCTCCTTCATATTTTTTCGCTTCATCGGTTGGACCATAATCGAACTGAGCCCAAATCATAAAAGCTGCGATGAGAACTCCAAGTAAAATAAAGACGCCCATACTGATACGCTTCAACCATTTTTTCATTTTCATCCCTCCTGTATGTTTACTACCCCTTACAGTGTGCTTAATCACATATGAAAATTATGTTTTGAATTTTCAGTTAATGTAAGCTTACCTATCTCTTTTTCAATATTTGGTTTAAGATGAAAAAAGTATTGTTATTCGAAAGGGGAATCATTTGTTTTGCCACGTACTGTTGTTTCTACGATTCAGTGGTTTTTATTTATCATTTGTACAAACATTGCCCCGCCACTCGCGATTGCTGCCTCATTTGAATTATCAAGTGCGGATACCCTCGCTTTCCTCTCACGTTGTTTATTCGTTTTTGCGATTTTAAGTCTTATTCAAGTTTTATTTGGTCACCGTCTGCCGATCATGGAAGGACCTGCCGGAATCTGGTGGGGTGTATTCGCCCTCTACTCGTCGATCGGAGTCACTTTGTACGGCAGCTATTCCACGACACTGCAGTCGCTTGGATTCTTACTGATTCTCAGTGGGATCATCTGTATCATTCTTACCCTGACTGGTGTCCTGCGTCGACTCGTTCCGCTGTTCACACCACAAGTCATTGGTGTTTATATGTTACTGTTATCGGCTCAATTGTCTGGTTCCGTCATGAAAGGGTTGCTGAATATTGAAGACGGTAAAATTCAAGTGCTTCCTGCCGTCATTTCTGTTTTGACTGTCATCATTTCGCTGTATCTTGAACGCAGTGATCGATTGCGTCAATATGCCTTGTTAATCACGCTCCTTGTTGGTTGGAGTATGTTTGCCCTGATCGGACGCGCCGAAATGCCGACGTTTGATGGACCGTTCTTCACGTTCCCTGATCTGATGCCGTTTGGCGGCATACATCTGGACTGGAGTTTACTCCCGACTGCTCTGATTATCTCGCTGTTGCTGATGACCAATGTTCTTGCGAATATCAAGGTCATCGAGCGGATTATCAGTGCCAAACGCGGTGAGAAGGTCAAAGGACAAGTCGCGACAGCCGGCGTTACGGCAGGAGTCGGTCAGATTTTTGCCGGGATGTTCGGAACAGTTGGTCCGGTTGCGATTTCCGGGACAGCCGGTTTCATCGCTTCGACCGATAACACAGATCGTAAAGCCTTTGCAGTCGCCAACATTATTTGTTTATTCCTCAGTATCGTTACACCATTCGTCGGACTGATTGCCAAAATTCCGGTTGCTGTCGGGTACGCAATGGTGGCGCCGATCGTTGCCGGGATGGCCATCATTGGTGTCACGGAAGCCTCACGCGAACTGAACAGGCAGACAGCGATGATCACGGTCGGATTACCGGTACTCGTTGGAATCGGTGCCTTGTTATTGCCTAAAGGAGCGACAGCCGATCTGCCACCGCTCGTTACGACCTTAATGTCGAACGGTCTTGTACTTGGAACACTCGTTGCATTACTGGCCGAATCACTGCGTCATATTCGAACAAACGATTAAGTGGACCAATCAAGAGGCAAGTATCTTCTCAGACAAAAACAATTAAAACCAAGAAAACAGATGATGTAGAAGGTAAAATCAGTATTACGAAATAACAGTTCACACAGAAATCCTATAAGACAACTCCAGTACGATTATGGAGTTGTTTTTTTGATCTGTTTTTGAAGTAACATATCCATCACAAAAAATAAAAAGGCCTACTACGACAGACAGTTTGATTGTTTCAACTGTCTGTCATAGTAGGCGTTGTACAGCGCTATTTTTTTATTTGTTCGATCGAGTCTCAAAAGACAAGAAGCCTTGAAAATAGACGATTTTCCATACTTTATCCGTATAGAATCAACGTATTCCTTTCATAAGCACTTGAAGCTTTTTCGAAAAAACAAGTAGTAACAATCCGAAGAAGACGGCAACTAAGCCTGTGATACCAAAATACATTACTTCCGTATCACGATCATAAAACTTAACGATTTGGGCATTCACAGCCTGTCCCGTAGCATTTGTCATGAACCATAAACTCATGGTCTGTGCCGAAAATGCAGATGGAGCAAGTTTCGTCGTCGCAGATAAGCCGACCGGAGAAAGGAGAAGTTCACCAATCACGACTAACAGAAAACTAAATACTAACCAAAGGGGACTGACCAACCCTTCCGTTCCGAACAATAGACCCGGAACCATCATGACGATGAAGGATAAGCCGGCAAATACTAAACCAAACGAAAACTTTTGAAGCGTTGTCGGCTGACGATCCCCAAGCTTAATCCATATACTTGCAAAGACTGGTGCCAATGCAATAATAAACAGCGGATTGACTGATTGGAAAAGTGCCGGACTAAATTCATATCCTAAGAAACTTAACTCTGTACGTTGATCGGCAAATTTAGATAATACATACGTTCCCTGTTCTTGAATGGCCCAAAAAATAACAGCTGCCAAAAACAATGGAATGTATGCATACAATCTTGATTTTTCATCAGAGGTAATTTTAGGACTACGCAACATGAAATAGAAATAAAAGATCGGAATGATGACTCCAAGAATCGTCACAACAAACGAAAACGTATTGATCGTCAACCAACCGATTGTTGAAGCAATCCAGCCAAGAACTACAATACCAACCAAGGAGAAAGAAGCTACTTTATAAAAACGTACTCTCTCTTCTTTTGACATCGGATTTAATACGTACTGACCAGCTTGTCCGAGATTTTTTTTCTTTGTCAATACAAAAACAACTAAACCTAAAAACATACCTACTGCCGCAACAGCAAATCCAGCGTGGAAACCCGCCTGCAAACGTACTCCGTCTACGATAATTGGAGATAAGAATGCACCTGCATTGATTCCTGTGTAAAAAATACTAAAACCGGCATCACGTCGATTATCTGTTTTACTGTACAGGTCACCTACAATATTTGAAACGTTTGGTTTCAGTAATCCTGTCCCAATTACGATTAAACCCATTGAGAAGAACAGTGCTGTAGCCCCTGCTGGTAAAGACAGAACAATATGTCCGGTCATAATCAATACACCGCCGTAAAATACGGTCCGCGATGTTCCGAGCAAACGGTCGGCTATCCATCCGCCGATGACGCCAGACATGTAAACTAATGATCCGTAGATCGCCATTATGGAAGACGCCATTTTCTCGTCGATTCCAAGACCACCATCTTTTACAGAGTAGTACATATAATAGATGAGGATGGCACGCATTCCATAGTAGGAAAAACGTTCCCAAAATTCAGTAAAGAACAGGGTGAACAACCCTTTTGGATTTCCGAAGAATCCTTTTTGCGGAACAGTCTTGTAGACCTGATCGCGATCAAACTCTGCCATAGGATCGGCTCCTTTCGTCTACCTTCAATACGTATATATCACTCAATCTTTTTCCCGCTTTCCCCAAACGATAAGCGCGACCGAAGCGATTGAATGAAAATACACTGTTTTGCCTGAATTGTCTCACTTCTTTTTTTGTTTATGAGACAGCACTATATCATTCAACCGTAAATCATTTGAGGAGTCAAATATTAATTCTGTTACGAAAAAAAGAGCGATACGGAAATTCCGCTCGCTCATGTCTGCATCTCTTTTGATTCAATGATGGTCACTCCTGGTGGTGCATGTAACGTGTGCCGAATCATCGCCTGTGCCACTTTCTCCGCTTCAATCGGAGCAAACGTACTGCGTTTTAGTAATGGACGGAGTACGGTCGAGACACGTGCTGCCGCCTGCTCGCCAAAACGGAACTCGTCCCGTTCCCCAAGCAATAGCGATGGTCGGAAAATAAGTAAGGCATCGTATCCGAGTACACGCAAACCGTTTTCCGTATCACCTTTGACACGGTTATAAAACGTCTTGGCATTCGGATGGGCACCGAGGGCAGAGATCAATGCAAATCGTGTAGCTCCTAAGTCCATGAGTTCACGACCGACTTCGATCGGATACGTATAGTCCACCTGCCGGAAGGCTTCTTGTGATCCGGCTTGTTTGATTGTTGTTCCGAGTGCACAGTAAACATGGTCCACTTCCGGCAGTTCGATTTCCGTCACCCGGTCAAAATCAATCACCCATTCTTCCAGTTTAGGATGAAACCGATTCATCGGACGACGGACGAGCACATGTACTTCTTGATAGTCTTCGTGCGCCAGTAATTGGTCGACTAACTCCTGTCCGACCAATCCCGTCGCTCCTAAAATAGCTGCCTTCATGATTCATCCTCCTTTTAATGATTCTGTTGTCCGATTGGTAAAAAGTATGACCGGTTTCCGGTAATCCGTTCACCGGCACGAACACCGACAGCACTTGGTTGTCCTCCAAGAACAAATACTCCGAACATATACGAAACGTCCGTTCCATCCTGCAAGCGCCGTGTTGGCAATGATTGATACTCTTGATAAACAGCCGATTGCCCGGCAAATGACCGTTGTTCATTGCTATACATGACTTTTCCATCCCCCTGATGGATGGTCACGGTGTCACCTTCCCGTCCAAAAATCGGTTTTTCGACAAACGCTTGATGTCGTTCTAAAAAGGACGACGGATTTAAATAGGTAGGTAAAAAATAACGGGCAATGCTGGCGTGTTCTTCTGCCGTCAGATATTCATGTTTGGTTTCATGAAGCAACCAGATTAAGGCCAAAATCGACTTTGCCTGCATTAAAAAGGCTGATGGTGGATTGATAATTTCAAGTAATCCTAATTCTACAAGTTGAAGCAATAATACTCCGAGTTCTTTCCCCTCTTCATCGCGATCGAGCAATGCCATTTCAATCGGAAACGTCTGGCGGTAAAGAATATCGATGCGTTTTCCGTCTTGGTCATACAAACCATCTTCCGCCCGGATTTCCAGTTCGTCAAGTGGACAGTATGTAGCACCTTCAACAAACTGTTGCAAATATTCAGTCGTCCATCGATCTTCGATGTTGTCTCCATGTGACGTAAAGACGATGTGTGGGACGGGACGCGTCCGGTGTTGCGCCGCCTCGACGGCACGGCGCACACTTGCAGCCAGCTGTCCGGCCTGTCCTTCATTGATGGGTGCAAGTCCTACTTGTGCAGCAATTTGATCATTCACTTCAAAGGCTTCTTTTATAAATGTCGGTGTATCCGCATTCCATTCCATCACTGAAATTTTTTCTTTTGTCACGATGAAATCAAACCGGCTGATAATCGATAACGGTCGCATCGTCTGCAGACGGAGAAACGGCAACGCGGATTTCGGAAAACCAAGCTCCATCAAAGCGGCATCATCCATCGCCCAAAGAATCGGAATGACCTTTTCAAAAATCAGATAAGCCTCCCGCGCAGCTGTCCGCAATTCACTGATCGTCTTTTGAGAAACCGGCATCGCTTCTGCTAAAGCATAAACCTCACCATCCAGTACATCCCAAAATGATTCGATGTTTCCGTACAGTTCCTGTCGCGTCTTCATCCGCCGAAGAAACCGGATGAAGAACCTGTTCCAAAACCTTTCGTCTTGGCATTGTAACTTTTGACGTCTTTTGATTTAGGTGTATATCCTTTCGTCCGCATCGCGCTGTGCATCAACGCACGCGAAGCAAAGTAACTTCCGCCCCAGTAAAAGAAACCAGAATGGGTGGAGTTGGCATCATCACAATACCAAACACCTTCATCGTTATCATATTCGTAATCGTCACAATCCGGATCATCCGGACGCTCCGCTTTCGCATTATCAGATCCGCACCCACTAAGCGTCGTTCCAATCAATAACGTAGCCGCGAGTGATGCTTGTTTCATCCAACTCACATCTCATACCCCTTTCGCAATCATTTGTTATTCTAAGTATACGCTTTTTCCACCGAAAAAGTTTCTCTATCGTATCGGAACTTTTTTTGCTCCACGCAGTAAAAGAACTAAGAAGACTTGAGGAGGAAATCAGATGTCACTTGCTTATTACGTCGAGGATCAAAATGAATTTAAATCGATTTATCAATACAGTCGTTTCGCCATTGAGCCGGATGAAATCATTGCCCATCAGTTATGTGAATTTCATATTATCGAAGGTCATTTGTACGAATTACGTTCCAATGAAATGGACGGGGAATACGATCAGTTGATCGTTGATCATGTCGAAGCTTCGCCCCGCGAGCCGAGCGACCGTGTCTATCCTCCGCACCAGATTCATTTGGAGTTCAGACGCTTTCAAGAGGGTGGTCCGCATCCTGTTATCAAGACCGTCACCGTTCCGAATCATATTCAGGCGATGCGTTTTTTAATCAAAGATAAACTGAACGTTCCTGATCACGGCGTATTCGAACGAGACAGCTGTGAGATCGATTTAGACCGGAATTGTTACGTCATTTATCTCGGTGAAGAAATCATTTAATGAAAGAAATAAGCATAGTTCGTTTTCAAGAGACGTTTTTTTTGGCATACTAGAGGATAAGAACGAATTAATCGAGGTGAACACACATGAGCGAACAACCAAAGAAATTATCGCTTCAAGAAGCAATGATTGAACAGTTAAAAGCAAAAAAACAATCACAAACAAAACGTCCGACCGGTTTGCGCGGAACAGAAACAAAACAAATGACAAGCCAAAAAACGAAAAAAACGAACAACCAGAAAAAACGGACAGGCGTCTAATTGAATTCGTGAAATAAGGGAGTAGTTATGAGTATTTTAACGGTATCAAACTTAAGCCACGGTTTTGGCGATCGTGCGATTTTCGAAGATGTCTCGTTCCGCCTGTTAAAAGGGGAACACATCGGTCTCGTTGGAGCTAACGGCGAGGGAAAATCGACGTTCATGAATATCATCACTTCACAGCTTGAACCGGATGAAGGAAAAGTCGAATGGGCAAAACATGTCCGCGTCGGCTATCTGGATCAGCACGCCGTTCTTTCGAAGGGGCTCACGATCCGTGATGCCTTAAAAGGAGCATTCCAGTACTTGTTCGACATCGAGCAGGAAATCAATGACCTTTATACGAAAATGGGCGAAGTTGAACCAGACGAACTCGAAAAAATGTTAGAAGAAGTGGGTGTCTTACAAGACATCTTAACGAACAATGACTTTTATACGATTGATGCGAAAGTCGAAGAAATTGCGCGTGGGTTAGGTCTCGATGAAATTGGTCTCGATCGTGACGTGCAAGAGCTCAGTGGCGGACAACGGACAAAGATCCTGCTCGCAAAACTGTTGCTTGAAAAACCAGATATCCTGTTGCTGGATGAGCCGACCAACTATCTCGATGTCCAACACATCGAATGGTTGAAACGATATCTCAATGACTACGAGAATGCTTTCATTCTGATTTCACACGACATTCCATTCTTAAATAGTGTCATCAATTTGATTTATCATATGGAGAATCAAGGGCTCAACCGTTATGTCGGCGATTACGACAACTTCTTGACGGTCCATGAGGCAAAGAAAAAGCAGCATGAGTCGGCATTCAAACGCCAACAGCAGGAAATTTCCGAGCTGAAGGACTTCGTTGCCCGGAACAAGGCACGTGTCTCGACACGAAACATGGCGATGTCCCGTCAGAAAAAACTCGATAAGATGGATGTCATCGAACTCGCGCAAGAACGTCCGAAACCGGAGTTTCATTTCCAGACGGCACGGACCCCAAGTAAGTTGATGTTTGAGGCGAAGGGACTTGTCATCGGATATGACGAACCCCTTTCGCGCCCGCTTGATTTGATGATCGAACGTGGTCAAAAAATCGCCTTACACGGAGCAAACGGAATCGGAAAGTCCACTCTGTTGAAGAGTTTGCTTGGTGAGATTCCATCTGTTTCCGGTACGGTCGAACGCGGCGAAAATCTCCATATCGGCTATTTCGAACAGGAGATTAAGGAAAAGAATTCGAATACGTGTATCGAGGAAATTTGGGGCACATTCCCGTCCTTGACGCAGCAGCAGGTCCGGGCAATGCTCGCGAAATGTGGACTGATGACAAAACACATCGAATCGAAAATCGAAGTCCTCAGTGGTGGCGAAAAAGCGAAGGTCCGCCTTTGTAAATTGATGAACACGGAATCGAACATTCTGGTTCTCGATGAGCCGACAAACCACTTGGATGTCGAAGCAAAAGAAGAACTTAAACGCGCCTTGCAGGAGTATAAAGGAACGGTTCTGTTGATTTCACATGAACCGGAATTTTATGAAGCTGTCGCGACGGATTTATGGAATTGTGAATCGTGGACGACGAAGGTCTTCTAAGTTTCGCTGGAAACATACGACGGGGTTTTGATTTCGGTGTCTCATCGAATCAGACAACCGTCGTTTTTTCATTCTTTTTTTAATTCATAGACTTAACGATTGCCTTGTTCGTCGATTTGTATCACACTAAATGACAGAAGAAACTTTTTAGAAGGAGTGGATGTCATGGAAACCATCACGAAAAAAGCAAACCTATCTTTAATTGAACTCCCTAGCGGTGGAGACGAGTCCTTGTTTTGTCGCCTATATTCCCCAGCCTTAACGCGCCCCGCTCCTTTGATTGTCTTATTTCACGGATTCCCTGGGAAACAATTGAACATGGACTGGGCCGTTCGACTGCAGGAACTTGGTTTTCATGTCCTCGTCACTTCGTATCGCGGCACGATCGGCAGCCCCGGTGCCTTCCGTTTCCGACATGTACTCGAAGATGCGACTGCCATCATGAAACATGTCGTTTCCCCTGTGTTTACACAAGCACACGATATCTCAGCCGACCAGATTTCAATCGTCGGTCACAGCATGGGCGGTTTTGCCGGACTTCATGCCTTTGCAAATGTCCCGATGATTGCCCATTACATCGGCATCTCACCCTTTAATTTTGGTTTGATCGGACAGCTGGTACTCGAGTATCCGGAACATGAGGAAGCCTTGCGCGGTGTCCTCAGCCGCGGTGCGACCTTCCTGTCGCATACCGATGGGGACACGTTGCTGAAAGAGTTGACCGAGCATCATGCCGAATGGAATCTACTGGCGCTAAAAGAGAAACTGCGCACTCGGTCCGCACTGCTTGTCACATCCGAGCGCGACGAGACCTCCATTAAATCCCTGCATCATGATCTCTTACAAGATGCTAGTACGTTTGAAGAAATCATCGTCGACAGCGATCACAACTACATCGACAACCGGGAAGAAGCCTTTCAGTCTTGGACAACGTGGTTGCAACAACGCTAAAAAAAACAGGAATCCTCACCCTGATACGGAGGATTCCTGTTTTGTCTGTGTTTTGACGTTTGGTCGTAACTGCATCCGGTACAACACGAGCGTGAACAAGGTCAGTGTCGAACACGCGTACCAAATGGTCGTAAAGAGTGTGCCCGTATCCGTCCCGATGAAGATGCCGTGAAGGGTCATCAAAAGCCAAGCCGGGAGGACAAGCCAGTGCGTTAATTTCCATAACGTTTTTCCGAGAAACTCTTTCAAGAAATCAGAAGTCACTAAGACAAAACCAAACAGGTAAAGACTGATTGTTCCAAAGGCATTCCAAAGTGGCTCATATGATGCAGTCCCCGGAATCAAAATTTCAAGTAAACTCATAGGCGCATACGTATCAACGATGATCAATGTCGCATGAAGCACAATCGCTAATAATCCCGCCCAACCACTGTACAGATGAATATGATGCAGACGGGCTTTTTGTTTTTTCAATGTCGGGAATGAACCGAGTAAACCGCCTAAAACCGATAGTGTCAAAAAGAAATGTCCGGTCATTCCACTCAAACGAATCATTGTCCATGTTGAAAACAACCATTTCATCCAGTCCATATTGCTTGCCCTCCTTTCTCTTCCGCCACCATTTTTCCGGATTCATCCATTAACAACAATCGTCCGTTTGGAAACCATTTGAACAATTTGTCCTGTCGCTCGGCTTCCGTCATCTGAAAAGCCAGCTTCGTCATCACCTCTGCCTCATAGAGTTGCGGAGCTGATGCTGTGACTTGAACGAACCGGCTTTCAATCGGACGTCCCGTCTTACCGCTCAACAAATGATGGTTCGTGCGTTTTCCGACCTTCCACGAACGATATACCCGATTTGATGTCGCAATCGCCCCTTGGCGTAACTGAACTTCGGCAATTGCCTGTTCCGTCTGCGGATCGGTGATTGCAACCTTCCACGGTTGTGTATCCGACCAGACGATGACATCGCCTCCCGCCTCAATCAAACCACGCGGTTGTTTTTTTCGTAACCGTTGTGCCGCGAGCATCGCCGCCGCACCTTTTCCGATGCCGCCTAAATCAATCGCGCCGTGACTCACTCGTGTCACGTCGCATCCTTCAATCACAAACGGACTGCTCTCGGGTGGGGCTTC
This sequence comes from Caryophanales bacterium, assembly GCA_902363455.1. Classification (GTDB taxonomy): domain Bacteria; phylum Bacillota; class Bacilli; order Exiguobacteriales; family Exiguobacteriaceae; genus Exiguobacterium_A. The sequence continues at coordinate 124,289 of CABJAC010000004.1, forward strand.
GATCCTGAATGATTCAACGGCGCGTTGGAATGGAAACGAGCGGTCGTATCCATTTGCCTGTTGCTGTTCCAGTAAAAAGGGCGAAAAATACTGCTCCGTCTGTTCAAAGTAACGAATTGCACGTTGCAATAAGCGTGCAAGCGGTAACGAGACACTGAGCGATTCTCCGACCATCAGACCATTTAATCGACTGACCTCACTCGCCGGATCAAATCGTGACCATTGACGGTCGACATATTGAAAAAATTGTTGGATGGTTTTCCATTCGTCCTCTGTGATCGGTTGATCGGTGACGAACCGAATGGTGTTATGCATCGCATACAACTGACGATTCATTCCGATTCACCTCCTATTTCGAATGACTGGACTGTCCGTCACTTCCACCGCTCGGCTGTTCAAAACCGGATGTTTCGTTGCTCTGCCACCCTTCATCATCGTCCTCCTCATAACTGTCCTCATCTGATTCACCCCACTCATCGTCATCACCTTGCGACGGCTGACTTGGAATCGTCGTTTCATCGAAATAGGAATCGCCTGTATTAACGGGGTTCGTCGGCTGATCATTCGAAGCGACACTCAATTGACCGATTGCAAGACCTAAAAAGACACTGCTGCTCAGACCAACAATCCACTTCGCAAATGGTTTTGGTTTCATTGTCCCTGCTCCTCTCGTTTCCTGTTATCTTTACTGTATCGATAAAAACTGACAACTAGCTGATGACAACTGTGGGATAATAAGAAAAACAACGGGACAGGGGGAATGAGAATGCGTGTCTTGATCGCAGAAGATGATGAACGTCTAGCTAAAATGTTACGCCTTCATCTTGAACGCGCCGGTTACCAGGTGGATGTCGCCCATGACGGGGTAACCGCCATCGAACAGTGTCAGACGTTTCGTTATGATTTGCTTGTCCTCGACTGGATGATGCCGTATAAAAGTGGCATTGAAGTGGCAACCGAGTTGCGGGGGGAGCGTTTCGAGGGCGGTATCCTGATGTTGACGGCACGCGATACGGAAATTGATTTGGTCCACGGACTCGATAGCGGCGCCGATGATTATCTCGTCAAACCGTTTCAGGCAAACGAGCTGTTAGCCAGACTCCGTGCCCTGAGCCGCCGTCAGAAAAAAGCATTCATCTCGATCGTTTCTTATCAAGAACTGGAACTGGATATCACGACGCAGACGATTTCCTATGCCCACCATCCCCTTGATTTAACGCGCCGTGAGTTCGAGTTTTTATCCTTGTTGCTGCGTCGTCCGGAACAGGTCATGGGGCGGGAATTGATCATTGAAATCGTCTGGGGCATCGGGGCCGATATTACTGACAATGCGCTCGATGCACTTGTTCGGCTTGTCCGCAAAAAACTGGATGCAGCAGGTGCACCTTCCTTGATCAAAACCGTCCGCGGTTTCGGCTACCGGCTCGGTGATCCACATGCTTGAGACGATCCGGAAACGCTTGACGTTATTGTTTAGCGGCACGTTTTTATTATTGTTGATTTTGATTTTAATCGGGGTCTATTTTACGACCGCCCGGTTGCTGGATCAAACGGAGTTGAACCAATTAAAGTCGGTCTCGAATCGTGATCTGTTCGAGCGTATCGAACACGGGGAAGATCGTGTGATCCGGGATCCGATTTATTTTCAACTCTTTAATCCGGATGGGACGGAACGCTATACACGACTGCCCGACGACCTGCCAAAAGAACATGTCCGAAAATTCCTGGATTCAAACAAAGTGACCGAAAAGATTTTTTCCGACGGTCAGCATTTTTTGCTTTATCAACGGACCAGTCCGGAAGGATCCACCCTTCTCTTGAAGGATATCTCCGCGACAGAAGATACGTTGGAACGGTTGATTGCTATGTTAGCCGGTATCACGCTTCTTTCGACTCTCGTCTTGATGGGAATCAGCTATATCTTGGCCGGTCGTTCCGTCGTCCCCGTCCAACAAGCATTTGACCGGCAACGCCGATTTACGTCAGATGCTTCCCATGAACTACGGACTCCGCTGACGATTTTATACAGTGGAATCGAGTTACTCGAAACTGAACCGCTCAGCACGGAAGGACAGGCGATCTTATCGGATTTGAAAGCAGAGACGGCCTCGATGCAATATTTAGTCTCTGATTTACTGTTGTTGGCCCGAGAAGGTCAACCCGGACCTACGAATCCAGTCGATTTGAGTACACTCGTCACGCAGACTTCTGAACGTTTTAAACATACGTTAGTCAATCGGACATTGTCTTTAACTATCACACCTCATCTGTTTATCAAGGGAGACCCTAACCAATTGATTCGTTTGTTGACGATTTTTTTAGAAAATGCAGCGGCCTACAGCGATTCTGATATTGAGGTTCAACTGCAGAACACGTCAACTCATGTTCAATTGATCATTGCCGATCAAGGAATCGGCATTCCACCCGAAAATCAAGCTAAAATATTCGAACGTTTTTACCGTGGCGACCACTCTCGTCATGGTACCGGAACCGGTTTGGGTCTCGCCATCGCCAAATCCATTGCCGATGCTCACGAAGCTACTATCTTCGTTGAATCGACACCCCAAACAGGAACACGTTTCACGATTCTTTTTCCAATTCCTTGATGGACCGTCAGCTAACTGTCAGATAACCTCGTTACAGTAAGAGTATATTCTTATTACTGATCGAGGAGGTTTTTCATATGTTAGCTGGTGTACCGCTCCATCCATTACTCGTCCACGCTCCAATCGCGCTGTTACTGTTTGCGACCGTTCTGTTGGTATTCAGTTTGAAATGGGTGCAGTTAAAATTATTTGTCCTAATCACTTTATTTGCAGGTCTTCTGTCTGGTGTCGCCGCTTACTTATCCGGTGACGGCGCAGAAGAGTATGCAGAAACCAATCTCAGCAGTGTAACGCACGCTGCCATCGAGAATCATGAACACTTTGCGTTATTCAGCCTTGTCGCTTTTGGAATCGCGTTTGTCTTTTTGCTGCTTGGCTACCGTTCGAACAAAAAAACGATGCTCATGTTGAGCCTGCTCGTCGCCGTCGTCGGAAGCGGTTTACTCGCTTATACCGGTCATCTCGGCGGACAAATGGTTTACGCCAAATAATCAGATATTACAAAAAATGCCCTCCTATCTGTGGATAAGAGGGCATTTTAAATTCACTTATTTACGATGGGCACGTCCTGGACGGCGGTTGTTCGAGCGGCGTGTATTGCCACGACCTTCTGCAGGAGCCTTTGTTCCTTTGCTTTGATCATGTTGCGCACGAATCATCTCGTCCGATAACTCGACGACGATTGGTGTCACTTCGACCCCAAGTTCGCGTTCCATGTCGCGGAAACTCCGACCGTCTCTTGGTGTGACGATTGAGATCGCCACGCCGTCGTTCCCGGCACGTCCCGTCCGACCAATCCGGTGGACGTAACTTTCGGCATCATCCGGTAAATCGTAGTTGAAGACGTGTGTGACACCCGTGACGTCAAGACCACGTGACGCAACATCCGTCGCGATCAAAAACGGTGTTTTGCCTTGGTAGAACTTCGCCATTGCCTTTTCACGTTTTCCTTGTGTCAAACCACCGTGCAATTCATCCGTCGGATATCCTTGCATCTGTAACTCTTCGTTCAGCTTGCTGACACGACGTTGTGTCCGGCAGAAGATGATGGCGGCATAAGGACGCATCTCGTCAAGCATCGTCCGAAGTGTCGCTTGTTTCCGGCGGTCTGTCGTTTCGACGACGAATTGTTCGATGGCATCAACCGTTACTTTTTCGGCTTCGACTTGGACTTCAATCGGATCACGGAGATACGTTTTTGCGAGTTGCTCGACTTTCGGTGGCATCGTCGCCGATAACATGACGAATTGACGATCAACAGGTGCTGCCGCGATGATATCTTCGATTTCCGGTAAAAATCCGATTTGCAGCATTTGATCGGCTTCATCCAAGACCAGCGTCTTCAGTTCACTCAAATCAAGTGTTCCCCGTCCGACATGATCTAAAATCCGACCTGGTGTCCCGATGATGATTTGCGGCATCCGGCCGAGACGTTGGATTTGTTTGAACACATCTTGTCCACCATACACCGCAAGTGCACGGATGTCTTCCATGTTCCGGATCAACTTGTGTGTTTCGTCTGCAATCTGACGCGCGAGTTCTCGTGTCGGTGCGACGATTAACGCTTGAACGGTTTTGCTCTCTAAATCGATTTGTTCGAGGATTGGTAATAAGAACGCAAGCGTCTTCCCTGTCCCGGTTTGTGCTTTTCCTATTAAGTCACGACCCGCCAGTAAATGCGGAATCGCCTGTTCCTGAATCGGTGTCGGTTGTTTAATGCCTTGTTTTTGTAATTTTTTCACCCATTGTTCTTGAATGTGTAATGCTTCAAATGTTGACATAGTATCCTCCTAAAAATTATCCACAGAAAAAAGCTGTGGATAACCTGCTTCGAATCGACAAAAACAGTTATCCACAGCCGTGCTTTTACTAGTATACACAATTTACGCGTTCATTGCTTCCTGTTTTAACTTTCGATCGAGTACAAATGTACCAAATGGAATGAACGAAGCGATAAAGGCAATCCCTGCTTTTACAAACGACCAACGGTATTTAAATTTAACGACAGCTAACCATAATGCGTACATGACGAACAAGACACCGTGCAGGGCACCGACGATTGAAACGGCTTCCGGCATGCCCGCCATATATTTTAACGGCATCGCAATCAACAACAAGACCAAAAATGAAATCCCCTCTAACACGGCAATCAATCGAAATTGACCTAACGTAGTTCCTAACATCCCGTCACTCCTTTTTCCTGTTTACTTCCTTTAGTATACGGGACGTCGGCCAGTCTGTGACCTGTGTCACAGGATTGTCAGATTTCGAGCGGACGGAGCCGTGCTTCAATCTCTTGGCGCTTTGGCTCGAGGAATGGTGGAAGTGCCAATGTCTCGCCGAGCGTTTCGACCGATTCATCTGTCGCAAATCCAGGTGTATCCGTGGATAACTCAAATAAGATGTGGTTCGGTTCCCGGAAATAAAGCGCTTGGAAATAGTGGCGGTCGACCTTCCCCGAATTCGGCAGACGATACTGGTTGAGTCGTTCCACCCATAAATCATACTCTGCGCTGTTCGGAACACGGAAGGCGACGTGATGGACACCACCACGACCCAAGCGTTCCCGGTCGAGATCCGGACGGGCTTCGAGATGTACCTCTGCCCCGATCCCGCCTTGTCCTGTCGAGTAGACTTCGATCTCTGCAAAATCACCGGCAAGCGACGGATAACTGCCGACTTTTTTAAAGCCCAGCACTTCTGTCAAGACGAGTGCTGTTGGTGCCGGATCATTGACAGTCAATGTTACGGCACCTAATCCGACGATGGCATGCTCCGCTGGAATTTCCTCATGTTTCCAAGGTACACCACCTGCGACACCTTGTTCCCCGTCTTCTGCGACGAGAATCAGCCGAGTGCCTTCTTGATCACGAAAAGCGAGTGTCTGCCGTCCTGCCCGTTCCACGATGGCATCATGATCGATTCCTTGTGCTGTAAAACGCTCTGCCCAAAACTTGAGTGAATCCGACGTTTTGACACGGAGTGATGTCGAAGAAATACTCGAGGCACCGGGTACCCCCGTCCCTAGATGCGGGATATCAAAAAATGTCAGATCCGTTCCCGGATTGCCTTCAGCATCTCCGTAAAAAAGGTGATACGATGTCGTATCGTCCTGATTGACGGTTTTTTTGATGAGACGCATCCCAAGAACTTGTGTATAAAATTGATAATTCCGCTCTGCCATTCCGGTTAAGATTGACACATGATGAATACCGAGTAATTCCATATTTGTCACGTCCTTTTGGTTGTTTTTAATTTGTACCGTCAGTATATCGCACAATTATCTTGAATTCAAGATAATTACTCATTAAAAAAATCGCCCTTTCGAAAAAGGACGATTGAATAGTTAAGATTAAAGTTTTACGACGTTAGCAGCTTGTGCTCCACGTGCGCCTTCAGTGATTTCGAATTCAACTTCTTGACCTTCGTCAAGTGATTTGAAACCTTCACCAGTGATTGCTGAGAAATGTACGAATACGTCTTCTCCGCCTTCAACTTCGATGAAACCGAAACCTTTTTCTGCGTTAAACCATTTTACTTTACCTGTGTTCATGGGAACAACCTCCAAAAATAAATTACTTAATACATATGCACGGCATATGAAAGAAATTCATTATTGTCCCGAAATACATGGAGCGACGAAAAGATTGTTCGTGACGCAATGTGAATCAGTAGTGACAATAACAATATTAAGCTACCGTTAGTATAGAATGATTGCGCTTTAAAAGTCAAGTTGTCTGACCAATAAATTTCCATTTGATTCCACTTTTCACGTAAAAAAAACAGATTCGGAATGATCCGAACCTGCTTCTGTTTCTTAACGGTGGATCCAGACAGCTCCTGCAGAGTTATCTTTCGCTTCACCGATGACTTGAATTTTAAGACCGTTGTTCGGAAGCAGTTTTCCTGCATCCGGGATCAACTGATTGATGTACGATTTTGAATCGTCAAACTTCGTGACACCTGCAAGTCCTTTATAGTCGTAAAGACCGCGAGTCGGCGAATCGATGACCCAAGCCGGTGCTTTATCATAGCTGAAAGCAGCATCCGCCACTTGGTAACGTGTGCTTCCTGCAACGACCGGTTGTCCTTTAAGCGTTCCGACGATGGCTTCAGGATGCGAATCGACGACACCGAGGAAACCTTCACCCGGGTGAACACCAACCCAGTTATCCGTAAAGCTGCTATCGGCATACCATACGACGAGACCTGTGTTGTATTTGACGCCACGTGCATGCTCAAGCGCTTTGTCTGAGCCTGCATAGTTCCGCCATTCGAGGTAGTATGTGTTATCCGCATAGCTGAAACCGTCCGAAGCAATGAATCCGTCTAATTTAAATTTCGGTGTACCTTCTGCATCGTCTTCAAAGACGACTTTTCCGTCGACCGTCAATTTCGCGTTATCAAGTGCGAATCCGTCGAGGGCAAGACCAGCATCTCCTGTGTAGTCGAATGTCAATGTGACTTTTTTGCCGGCAAATTCACTGAGGTCATACGATTTGTCGACCCATGCACCTTTTGAAGATTCTGCACGTTGATCGCCGTCTGTATCTTCATCACCAATTACATCAATGACTTTTGACACGCCATCAGCTGTAGCTGTGACTTCCAGGAAGTCGTAATTAAATTCAACATCAAAGTATGCTTTGTAGTCGAATTTTGCTGCTTTTGCAGCTGTCAAGTCAAATTCAGGTGATGTCATCGATGTGTGGAGATCATTTCCTTTTGTACTGTAGTAATATTTTTTCCCGAAGGCCGGTGCGATTCCTTTGACCGGTTTTTTCGGAAGATTCACTTTGATGATACCCGGATTTTTTGACTTTGTGACACTTTGGTCGAGGTATGAAGCCGTTCCTGCTGATCCGAGAGAATCAAAGTCAACGTTTTCGATATTCGCCCAGTTTCCACCCATCAACGTTTGGAAGAACTCTTTGTTTTGTGGTGAGAAACTCGTCGGTTCTGTTCCAGCTACGTTACCATTCCAACTTCCGCCGCTCATGATGGACCATGAAGCAACCGGTTCACCTTGACCCGTATACTGTGTATCGTACTCATCCGGAAGACCTAAATCGTGACCAAATTCGTGTGCAAATACTCCGACTGCACCGTCTTCCGGTTGGACAGTGTAATCATACGCCGCCATCTTTCCGCCCCAGTTCGTTGAGTTTGAAGTGGTGTTTTCAACCGGGTATACTCCGCCGAGTGTCCAACGGTGTGACCAGATTGCATCGTCACCAAGCGTACCACCGCCTGCTTCCTGACCTGTACCTGCATGAATGATCATCAAGTGATCCACAATGCCATCCGGCTCGTTGAAGTTGCCGTCTCCATCAAGATCATACTGATCAAACGTATCGTAATCAGCTAAATTAATACCGGCTTTGACCGCTGCATTTAACGTGTCTTTGACAAGATCTCGTGGTCCTTTTGGTCCAAGATTATCATTCCCACCATTTGGACTGTCTGCACCATAATCTTTAGCTGTTCCCGGAACCGTCAACCAATCAGAAACTTTCCCGTCAACCGTATAACTTCCACCTGATTGCTCTTCGTAATATTGTTTAAACGTTTTGACTTTCTCTCCGTTAAAGAGTTTGAACTCTTGATCACCGAACATCAATTTTTCATAATGCTCTTTATTGAAGTTGTCTGCATACATATAGCCGTCTTCCTGTACGACATTGTTATGCTTAAAGTCGCTGTACTCTGTTAACAGAACCAGTACTTTGTCCGAGCGAACAGCACCATTGTATGGTGATTGCTTGGCTTTATCGACTTTGACAAATCCATCTTTTTTCCCTTTTTTGTAGTTGTTATGGTTTTTCTTGAGTTGTTTTGCCAGTTGATCTTTTTGTTTCGTTAAAAAGTCTTTTGTTTTTTTATCGAACTTTTCTTCTTTACCTGATTCGTGATCATGGTCTTCATGATCAACTGTCGGTTTTCCATTAGCCTTTTTGTCCAAGTACTTCTGAACGGCTTGTTGTTTTGCTTCTGCTGATGCTGCTTTTGAGACGACCCCACGTTTTTCAAGCACTTTCAATAAGCGTTCCTGATCGACTGTATTTAAGTCCATCGGTGCACCGGCTGCTGCTTTTTCAGCAGCTTCCACAGATTTTACCTTCCCACCAGGTAAAACTGGACCAACGACAAATGCAGCAGCCGTGATTCCGGATAAGACCGCTAAGCTGAGTTGTTTCTTTTTTCCCACGTGAACTGACCCCCTATGTAATAGTGAAAAGCACGACTGAAATAACTTTTCTGAATATTCAAATCATATGTTCTTTTAGTTGGTTAATCAATTAGTTTTTGAATAATTAGTACTTTGTAACTATACCTATTTTTGGGATTTAGTTCATGTTTACTGAAATCTGCCGATAGAGGTAATAAACAGTCTGTTTCTCGCCCATCTACTAGGCTCGGTACATACAATTCCATATCTCATTGAAGGAGGACTTTCATGTCACCCCTACAGAAATTCGAACGGCAGCTTTTAAAAAACTATTTGATCGGCTCATTCGTCGCCGTGTTTGGTGTCGGTTGTCTCTTTATCTTTGAAACACTGACCTTTGATGTACGTGAACGGGTGGTTTTATTGACAATCATGACGATTTCCGTCATCACGATGTTCAGTTTTGAATATACGGTTTACAAAAAACATATGCGTCCGCTTTATCGAGTTTTCCAAAACACCTTTCCGAGCCAGGAGCAATTGACTGCTGCTTTTCGGACAACCCACCGCTTCCCTTTGTTGACGATTAGACGGATTCTTGGTCCACACTTCCTCGGTCTCTCGATTCCTTCATCCGGATTGACGGCTCTGGCGATTCGGTTTGGATGGCTCGATATGCCCTATTATCTGATTGGTCTCGCTTGTTTCGGGGCTGTACTTGTCGCGATTTTACACGCCTTGATTGAATTCTTCCTGACGTACCGTGTGACGGAAGCGATGTTAGCAGAACTGACGGCACAGGCTCGCATGCGTGGTTACGGTGAGCTGATGCTGACCAAAAAAGATTTCATCAGCCTCCGCCAAAAGATGTTGATCAGCACCTTGATCATCGGTGTTTTTCCGATCCTGTTATTCGTTCTCGCCTCTGCCGTCCAATTGACGGAAAACGAAAGTTTGCGTTCGTACTGGAGTTGGTCGACGTTGATTCTGATCGTCATCCTGTGTCTTGCCACATTCTGCAGTTTGCTTCTATATGAAAATATCCAAAAACCGATTTTGGCTCTGCAGGACGGCGTCGCCCAGATTAAATCCGGACAATTGAATACGATTGCCAATCCGTTTTCCGATGAATTCTCTCAATTGATCGGCGGATTCAACTTGATGGTCGAAGGCATCCAAGGCCGGGATCAGGAAAATGAAAAGTTGCTCGACAGCTTATTTACCTTGTTTGCCGCGACGCTTGATGCCCGTGATCCTTATACAGCCGGACATTCGTTACGTGTCGCGGAATACTCGGTTGAAATTGCCCGTGCCGCCGGATTAGCCGACGATCAAGTCGAGTTGCTGCGTAAATCGGCCCTCTTGCATGACATCGGAAAAATCGGGATCCGGGATGATGTGCTTTTGAAGGAAGGACGATTGACAGAAGAGGAATTCGATAAAATCAAACAACATCCCGTCATCGGAGTGCACATTCTATCGCAAGTTCATCTTCCAATGAAGTTACAACCGATTCTTCCCGGGGTAAAGTACCACCATGAACGCTATGATGGAAAAGGATACCCAGAAGGATTAGCCGGTGAAGCGATTCCCGTCTTCGGACGCATCATGGCGATTGCCGATGCCTATGACGCCATGACATCCGATCGTCCCTACCGAAAAGGAATGCCCGTCGAAAAAGCACTCGCTATCTTGGAAGACGGTAGCGGGACACAGTGGGATGCTTCCTTTACGCAACTGTTCCTGGATTTGAAGAGACGTTCTGTCATTACTGCCTCTTGATTACCATGAAAGGAGTTTCTCATGCATCCTAAAATTGTCGATCGTCACGAACTGTATGTCATCGGACTTGGTCTGACCTGTGAAGAAAATGAACTGCATACCTTGATGCCGGAATTATGGCGTGAGTTCTCACGTCGCTCACATGAGATTCCCGCAGAACCGGGCAGTTATCCGCTCGATTTATCACTCGGACAACGCGGAACGAAACATACACAATGTATCGGCCTTCCCGTTGCTTCGCTCGATCATGTCCCAAAAGGCATGAAAGGACATCATATTCCATCTGCCCGTTATGTGTTCTGGAAACATGAAGGTCCCGATATCGAGATTTGGAAATCGTTTGAAAAGATTCAGCGGTTCGCTCAGAAGCAGGGAATCACCCTTGACCCGCTTGATTTTAAAATTGATGAGACACGTGACAAGACACATCATCTCTATCAACGCATTCTCTAAAACCGCTGTCTGAAGCGGTTTTTTTTACTTTCTTCTTCTCTTTTTTTCGGTCACTTAACTATTCAGTACGGGTATTAAGTACTATAATCTGAAAATTCTAATTAATGCGAACGGCTTATTCTCGGTTTCTCCTTTCTTTGGCATAGTTAGACTCAACCCAAACAAGGAGGCGATTTATTTTGAAAAAGTTTCTCGCTACATCGCTTGTCGCAAGTGTACTTGTCGTTCCTACAGTCGTCGGAGCAGAAGGTCTTCAATCTGGTAAGCTGACGAAAGCTTCATCAGAACCTGCTGCATCGATCGTCAAAGAGTACGTCAATAAAAAAGGTGACTTCTCTGTACAAGATGTCCAAAAAGATGGATCTTCTAACATCGTACGTCTCCAACAAGAAGTGGATGGCGTCCCGGTCTTCGGTAGTGTCGTCGTCGGTAACGTTGCGAAAGACGGTACATTAAAAGCAGTCGTCAACGACGCCGTTGACGTCAAAGGAAAACCAGGCCTCGCTAAAAAAGCAGCAATCTCTGAGAAGAAAGCACTCAAACTATACAAAAAAGCAATCAAAGCAACTGAATTCGAAGTGGCTCCAAAAGCTGAACTCGTCATCTATCCAGTTAAAAATGATGCGGTCTATGCTTACAAAATCACATCGACTGTCTTAGCAGGCGGCGAGCCGTCACGCTGGACATACTTCATCGATGCGAACTCAGGTAAGGTCATCAACAAATTCGACCAACTGGCTCACGCAACAGGTACGACAGTGCTCGGAACAAGCGCAACGTTCAACACGACGTTGAGTGCCGGCAAATACTATCTTCAAGATACGACGCGCGGAAAAGGTGTTTACACATACGACGCGAAAAACCGTACATCACTTCCGGGAACACTCTGGGCAGATGCGGATAACGTCTTCAACGCTACTTACGACCGCGCTGCCGTCAGTGCACACGTCAACGCAGCAAAAACGTATGACTTCTACAAAAACACGTACGGCCGCAACAGTTATGACAATGCGGGCGCACGCTTGAACTCGACGGTCCATTACTCGACGAACTACAACAACGCATTCTGGGACGGAACGAAGATGGTTTACGGTGATGGAGACGGAACAACTTTCGTCGCTCTCTCTGGTGCACTTGACGTCGTTGCGCACGAATTGACGCACGCTGTTACAGAATACACAGCTGGTCTCGTCTATCAAAATGAGTCTGGTGCCATCAACGAAGCGGTTTCCGATATCATGGGTACGGTTGCTGAGTACTCTGTCGGATCAAACTTCGACTGGCTCGTAGGGGAAGACATCTATACACCAGGTGTCAGCGGCGACGCACTCCGTTCAATGTCAAACCCTGCTGCTTACGGTGATCCGGACCACTACTCAAAACGCTACACAGGAACACAAGATAACGGTGGTGTCCACATCAACTCTGGTATCATCAATAAATCGGCGTACCTCCTCGCAAACGGCGGTACATTCTACAATGTATCCGTTACAGGAATCGGCGTACCAAAACTTGGTGCGATCTACTACCGTGCGCTTAACGTCTACTTGACTCCGAACTCGAACTTCAGCTCACTTCGTACGGCAGTCATTCAGTCAGCAAAAGATCTTTACGGTGCAACAAGTGCAGAAGCAACAGCCGCTGCCAAATCATTTGATGCTGTCGGCGTCTACTAAGAAAACTTCCTCCCAAGGATTTTCGACCTCCTGAGTCCATGACTCGGGAGGTTTTTTGCATTGACGAATTGTAATATTAAGTGCAACACCTAGCTGAAAACACAAAAAAACCCATAACGGCCTCGTGTAGAATAGAGTTACCACACAAAATTCAATGGAGGATTCGTTATGAGCTATGTTCATCTTACCACATCAGAAAGAGTCAAAATAGATACGTATCTCGAGCTAGGTTTCTCTGTCCGAAAGATTGCTGGACGCCTGGGGCGTCAACCTTCTACGATTTCACGAGAATTGAAACGAAATCCTTACTATGATGCTTCCTGTGCTGACCAGCGTTATGTGGAACGCAAAAAGAAGTGCGGTGCACGGACGAAGTTTACGCTCGAAAAAGGAGACCGTATCCTCGAAAAGTTACGCGAGACATGGTCCCCTGAACAGATTGCTGGACGATTATTCCAAGAAGAAGGACTCTCGTTCAAGACAATTTATCGCTGGATCTATACGGGCCTCGTCGAGGCCGATTCTGGACTCCTTCGACAAAAGGGAAAGCGTCAGAAACCACGTGAGACGCGTGGACGCTTTAACGTCGGACTGCCAATCAGTAAACGTCCGTCTGACGTCAAAGGGCGCCAAACGTTCGGACATTGGGAGCTTGATACTGTTGTCTCGGGTAGAGGGAAATCCAAAGCCTGTGTCGCAACGTTCGTCGAGCGAAAGAGCCGTTTTTATCTCGCTGTACCGATGGAAGATCGGTCCGCTCAATCGATGGAGTCTGCGATTCAAGCATTGCATCTTTACTTCCCGTTGGGAACGTTCCAAACTGCGACGACAGATCGTGGAAAAGAGTTTAGTTGTCATGAACGAATTCGTGACACGTTAGGCGTACCGATGTATTTTGCGGATCCGTATTCTTCTTGGCAGCGTGGGAGTAACGAGAACGCCAATGGTCTTCTCCGTGAATTTTTCCCGAAGGGGACAGATTTCGGAAAGGTCAGCCGTTCTGAACTCGCTCAAGCGCTCGCCTGGATTAATGGGAGACCTCGGAAATGTCTCAACTGGAAAACTGCATACGAGGTCTTCACGGAAGAAGTGTTGCACTTAATTTGACAAACCGTCCATTAAAAAATGGCCTGTCAGAGACAGACCATGATTTCTTACTTCCCTGGATCACGTGCGAGACGGAGTCGTGTTGATCCGTTGTCCGGAAAAGCTTTTAATTGTAACTTCTCACCTTGATACCATGTACCGTAAGCTGTTTCAACAACCGGTTTTCCTAAGACGGACAAGCCGGAAGCTGAAGCATTCGTCCAGTCGATCGCTTCGATGATCCCGTCGGATACGACAAGCAGATAACCTGCGTTTGAGAAGTGATACGTATTGACGGCGTCTTTCTGAGTATTCCCCAGCTTGCCGTACTTCGCTTCAAATTTCTCAAGCGATTGACCGAGATATTGTTCCGGTTTCTCGATTGGTTGATTCGCAACTGCTTGTTGTAACGTCTCAAGCAGTGTTTTGTCCTTGACCGATGATGAAACGTCCATCCGGACATCAGTTTCCGGAACATATCCTTCGACAGTATCACTTAATTTTATATGCACCATTCCGTTCTTTGCATCCAAAATTTCGTAGACATCCCCTAAATCCGCTTTATAGATGACACGACTCCGATTGGCATCTTGATACACATCAGCAAAAGGACGCGTGATCCAAGCCGGTTGACTGACTTCCGGTTTGTCGGTCTTTTTCTTTGCTTTCGGCTCTTTTTTCTTTTGATCGGTTGAGGCGGATTTTTTAGTCTCTTTGGTTTCCTTCTCTTTTTCACTGTTCACTGACTTAGGTGACTCTACTGTCGATGTCGCTTGACTGGCATCATTCGTTGACACCATATATCCCCAGCCGCCGACAATCAAAACGGTTGCCAGAACGCCACCTAGCGCGATACTCCGACGGTTGCGCTTTTGTTTTCGGCGTTCTTTGCGGGATAACCGTTCTTGTTCATTTTGCTGTTCATTTTGACTCATCTATTGTTCCTCCTGAATTGATCGAGACACTTTTTAACCACTATACCATCGAATCGGATCATGGCAGTGGTTAAATTTCGATGACAGTTCTGCCTTGATGGGTTCCGTCGAGCAGGGACGCTACGACGTCCGGAAGATCGTGTAAACTTTTTGTTTCGACCCATTCCTGAACCGGTAATCGCCAGTCATCCGCGAGGTGCTCCCAGAGACGGGTCCGCTCCGAAACCGGTACTTGGACGGCATCGATTCCAATCAAGCGAACGCCGCGCAGGATGAACGGGTAGACAGTCAGCGTTATCTCAGCCCCGCCGACGTTGCCGCATGTCGTGACTAATCCGCCGTATTGTACGTACCGGAGGACGGACGCAAGTAACGGTCCACCAACCGTATCGATGATGCCAGCATAACTTCCCTTCTTCAAGGGACGTGTCGTTTCGTCCAAAAACGATTGCCGGGATAATACTTCCGTCACGCCTGCTTGTTTCAAACGATCCGCTTCCGCTTCTTTTCCCGTAACGGCATGAACGGTGAATCCGAGCTTCAGAAGTAGTGCGACGGCAATACTTCCGACTCCACCCGTCGCGCCTGTGACGAGCACCGGACCATCATCCGGCTTCACCCGTTGCAACAGTTCATCCACTGATTGCGCGGCGGTCAAACCGGCCGTGCCGTATGCCATCGCTTCAAACGTCGTGAGTCCGTCCGGTAACGGTGTGATCCAGTCCCCGGGGACACGTATGTATTCCTGAAAGCCGCCTGACGTGTTCATCCCAAAATCAAATCCATTGACGACGACTGCTGTTCCTTCTTGAAACCGTGCATCGGTTGAGCGGACGACGTGACCTGCTGCATCGACACCCGGTGTATGCGGATATTCTTTCGTCACACCCCGGTTTCCCGTGACCGATAACGCATCTTTGTAATTGACACAGGAATAGTCAACACGAATCAAGACATCTCCTTCCGGCAAATCGACAATCTGCTTCTGTTCAAGTGTTCCTGTAAACGTTTCGTCCTGTTCGCGAACGACAAAGGCTTTAAATGTCTCTTTCATATCCAAGTCCTCCTTCATGAATCACTTCCAGTAAGCTATACCCGAACACAGTCATCGGCATACCTTTTATGCACGTTTTGTTCATACAAAAAAACCGTGAATGCCGAAGCACTCACGGTTTTTGGCGTCTGACGAAAAGAAACGTTTTTCCGCAGGTAGTCACTGGTGACAGGTCAGAACGTCATCGGTCAGTGGTCATGGGTGTGCCGTGGCCGTTGAAATTCCCTATTGGAAGAGGTTTTGTGTCAGAAGCGCCGTCCCTGATCAGGAGTCTCACCTGACCAGAGTCTCACATGTAACGTGTACCGTCAAAATCAATTTCCGTCCGGTAATTGGCGGCATTGATTGCATTTGAAATCCGATGTGCTGCCCGTTCCATCTCCTGCGCTTTAATCCGGTAGGCGTCCGGGTCATACAAAGCATGCCGAATGACGGTCGTTCCTTCAAATCCATATTGGAATTCGCGTTTTGGACGGGCGGCGAGTTCTTGGAACTGTGTGGCTTTTGCCCGGAGTTGGGTTGCCAGTTCAATCGCTTCGACGAGAGGTACTTCACCTTCTGTCGTCTCAATTGTCGTCGACAAGTTCGCAGCGTAGACTAACCGATCTAGTGTCCGCATATCCCGGCGAACTTCATCCATCGCCGATTCGACATCCAGTAGCGTCCGCTCTTGACCGGTCGGCAGGGCCTCCCCTTTTTCAAGATCAACAAATGCAATCCGGTCCACTTCCTCGACCAGCTGTTCGAGCTGCTTCCGTAAGATACTTTTCAGTTTCACGGCATCTGCTAAGTACATCTCTTCAGTCCCCCGTTTCTTGATATCATTCTTCTAACCTGTACGCCTTGCCGGTCTGAAAAGTTTCATTTTAATTGGCCGAGATACGTGGAAAAGTCTTGCTCGATATCGGTCAGTACCCTTTTTGTCACATCAGACGATTGATTCGGATCATAGCGGACCGTCTCATACAGCTGTTGCAATTCAGGTGACGGCTGAAAACCGATCCGGGCAAACCATTCCCGGAACGACTCGGTCTCCCGTCGTTTCAGTTTTTGCGGGAGATGACGGTTAAACAAGACGACTTGTTGCCGGACCTGCTCTACCGGTAATGGCGGCAGTTCGTCTTCTAGATTCGTTTCTCCCAGGCGTTTTTTTATTCGAACCGAACGTGGTACTAACTCGTCTTCAGTATTGTCCCATTTCTTTCGTTTTCGGAAACGCTGAACAATCAGAATCAGTAAGATTACCCCGGCGAGACCGGCAGCGACAAGCAGATACGGAAAGCCGTTTTCTCCTTCTTCGCTTTGACCTTTTGAGAATGGATGAAATCCTAGGGAGATGAACTTTACTTTCCGCCCATTTCCGTCGCCTTTTCCTCTTTCATCCGTATCATATACATAGATGATTTTTTTCTTTGGCGGCTCTTTTTTCTTAAACAAGTTCGACCACCAAAACGTCAACGGTTTGGATTCACAATCTCTTACACACTGTTGTTGTGCACCGCCTCCCGGAAATACTTCAACGGTTTGTAACGTCTTGTATCCTGCCTGAACTAACGGTTTCATGATACCCAGCCCTAGAATGACCACACCAATCAAAATGAACAACCGACTTCGAAAGCGCATGTCCCCACCTCTTTAATGTCATTTTTATCCATTATATACGAGTCCCGTCCTAATTATCGGAATTTTTTGTTTTTTACAGAAAGGGGCTTGAATCCAGAAGGGGACGGGAAAAGGAAAAGAGTGGTTTTTAGAGAGGGGTTTCCATATGCTGAGACTAGATGAAACACACGACCCGTATCAGAATGGTCAACTAATTGCAGAATATACAGAAACGAAATCAAATAAAGAGGCTGTTCTTCGGGCGGAACAATTGATGAATGATAGTCCATTCGTTGCACCGCGTCGGACGACTCATCCGAGCCGCTATCTCCGTTCACTGATTTCACCACTCTTTTTGACAGACCGGGATAAACATATCCTACCGTTGACGAAAGCCTTCGTCAGTGAACAGGATGAAATCCGACCAAGTTGGTGCGGACGACTGACATATGAATTCGAACAGTTAATCAGCCAGGTCGAAAAAGTCGACGTTCGGGCATATGGGGCGGTCGGGGACGGCGTGACGGATGATACGCTCGCCTTTAAGGAAGCACTCGCTGACGGACACCGCCAAGTCCATGTCCCTGCCGGCACGTATCTTGTTCGGGGCATCCGCCTGCCAAACTATACGATTTTGACCGGAGACGGCAAAGGACAGACGATTTTAAAACTTCATGGCACGGCACCAAAAGGGCGACGGTTGATCACAAACCAAAATTACTTACTTGGTAATCATCATCTGCTCGTCGAACGGATGACACTGGATTGGAACATCGAACGGATCGGCGACGCGAAAAAAAGTAGCACATGGGGTAATCATTCCAGTTGTTTGACTTATGCTCATGTCACGTATGGCTGGGTCTTTGACGTCGAGGCCGTTAATCCGGGACTGCACTGCTTTGATATTTCGACACCTTATTACAACTACAATGGAGACGGCGCACGTGCCAACCTCAGCAGTTCGTTCATCTGGTTCGACGGTCTGACGGGATCCGGTTTCGGGGACGACGGCATTACGACGCACCACAGTGATCACCTGTTTATCTCGAATTGTTTCATGCGTGACCCGAGCGGTCGTGCACATGCCTCCGGGTTCTCGAACTCGAATGGAATCGAAATCGACGACGGTTCCCGTGATGTCTGGTTATTCAACAATGCGACGACCCGTTGCTTCGGCGGGCTTGAAATCAAAGCGCACGCAACGTCGTCTGCCGCGTCGACCGTTAAAATCGTGGGTCATCTGTCTATTGATGATCACCGGTCGTTTAACTTCCGTCACATTGGACATCATCAGGCTTCGGATCCGACGTCACAAACAGCCTATAACATCATCGCGACCCGTTTGATCGCCCAGACACCCCAATATACGTCGCTGTATCAAAATTCAAAACCGCGAGCGCTCGTCGTCTCAGCGTATCGAAATGTCGTCATTCATGATTTCACGGTGCTCGGTGATCCCTATTATGATTATGAGGAACAACCGGTCATCGGGATTCAATATAAAGCACGAAATGTGACATTGAGTCAGGTCAAGATGAGTGGATTCCGACAAGCCAAAACGGATATTCACGTCTTCGGCGGAGATAACCGGGCAGAAGACGTTCGACTGATCGATGTCCGGATTGAAGATTCGGCTAAACATGGTATCACAATCGGTCCAAATATCGACCATGTTCGATTGGCGAATGTCGCCATTAAAGGGGATGGAACGGTTGGTCTGAATGCTAAGTCCGAACCTGAACTGGAACGGTTTATTGCGACCGGCTACAAAGTACCGGTCCGGACGCATGCAACATCCGGCTGATTCATCAAATAAGGCTGCTCCGACTTATGTCGAAACAGCCTTATTTTCATTGTGCCCGAAGATACGCCAAGACCCGGGTATCAATCGAACGATCCGTTTGTTCCCGCATTTCAAAATTTTCAGTATGCAGATAGGTTCGGAAGGCTTCTGCAAACGAACCGCGGTATCCGAGTTCGAGTAACTTATCCATCAATTCCGATTCGAGTGCATCATCAATCGGCTTGATTTCTTCCGGCTTACTTGGTTGTAAATAAAGTGTGTGCAACTGATAGATCCGTTCCAGTTCTTGAATCGGACTCGTGTGATCATCAACACGCAAATCAATGTACCGATCATTAAAGCCACCGTACCCGCCGCCTTCTTTAACGACCAACAGTGCCGCGGACTGCATCCCCCGTGAATCGCCGCCTGCTGCTTGACCGGCAGCCAGTGCGCGCAGTAAACGCTCTGCTAGTGGACCTTCCGTCGTCTCAAACACACGAGCCATTTCTTTGACTGTGTTCCCGTCGACCAGAATATTTCCCTGTGCCGCAAAGTGTTTACCGGCAATCCCGCCTGCCCAATCATTGCAACCTTCTCCTGTGAATGTCGCACTTTTACCAGAGGCATCCACGATTCCGACTTGACGATCCGCCCGACCTTCGTCCGCTTCCGTCAGGCGTTTTAACACTTCATCCGCTGACTTGCCTTCCGTAATCATCCGCAGTCCGTCTGGTCCATAAGCTGTATTCGCAAATGATTGTGTCGCGATGGCACCAACACCGGCTTTCGCAAATGGAACTGCACTGCCGACTGCCAAAAATTTAGATTGAACCGCTACACCCCAAGCTTGTTCTTTTTCACAATACCCAACGATTGAATAGGTCATCTGTCAAAAATCCCCCTCGATTGTCATATGTATTCGTTCGTCGTAAGGATTCCCGTTTCCTGCATGTCAAAAACCTTTCGCTCACTTGGAACGAAAGGTTTTTGATGATTATTGAATTCCGAGCACCACCGCGAGAAGCAATGCGCCGCACGCAAGAACAATCCAAATCGCAAACAGTTTCCAAACGAACCGTAACCATTTTTCGTATGGAATGCCGGCAATCGCCAAGAATGCCATTAAGTGCGCACTTGTCGGAAAAATCATATTCGTTAAGCCATCTCCGTATTGAAAGGCCAGGACCGCGACTTGCCGCTCAATCCCGAGCAGGTCGGCGAGTGGTGCCATGATCGGCATCGTCGTTGCCGCTTGTCCACTTCCTGAGGGAATAAAGAAGTTCGTAATCAGTTGGACGATATACATACCGATGACAGCAAGTGATGTCGGTAACTGTCCGACGGCGTTCGATAAACCGTAGATGACGGTATCGATGACACGACCGTCCTCTAAGATGACGACAATCGCCCGGGCGAACCCGACAATCAAAGCACCAAACGTAACCGCTTTCGCTCCGTCAATCAAACTCTCAAACGTCCGGTTGACTCCCATCGTCACAATCCCGGCAAGGAGACCGATGATCAGGAACGAGGCCGTCAGTTCCGTCAAATACCAGCCCCATTCGAAGATTCCGATGACGTTCAGTGTGATACCGCCAATCAATACGACCAGTACAAACAGATGTTTTTTCGAGAACCGTGAAAAGGTTGTCGTCGTCTCTTCTTTCCGATGTTGTTCCAGATCATGAACCAGACTTTTCGTCGGATCTTTTTTAACTTTTTGCGCATAATTCATCACATACAGAATCGTGACGACCAAAAAGACAAGATAGACTGCTGTCCGATAACCGAGTCCACTAAACAGAGGCACTTCGGCAATGGATTGCGCGACACCGACCGTAAATGGATTCAACATCCCGCCGGCAAAGCCGACTGCTGCTCCGAGACTGACGATGGCGGCACCCGTCATCGCATCATATCCAAGTGCACGTGCCAACATAATGCCGATCGGAACGAAGATGATCGTTTCTTCCGCCATTCCGATCGTTGCGCCCGCGACCGAAAAGACGAACATCGTCATCGGAATCATGATGTGTCCCTTTTGACCAAATCGGTTGATCAATTGATTGATACCGGACTCGATTGCTCCGGTTTGTCGGATGATTCCGAAGACGCCACCGACCAAGAAGATGTAGAAAATGATGGCAGCGCCTGCCTCCATTCCTTTCGGGATCGCTTCAAACAAACCAAACAAGTTGACTGGAGCCGACTCGACCGCACGATACGTACCGTCAATGACAACCGTTTGTCCGTCCTGTTTTTCCCGATCGAACTGTCCTGCCGGTAATGTATACGTCAAGATGACTGCAATCAATAAAATTCCCATGATGATAGCATATGTGTGAGGCATCTTGAAGAAAGACCGGGCAGAAGCGTCTGTCTGTGGTTTCTGTTCGTTCATTCGTTTGCCTCCTGACCTACTTTTAAAATTTTACTCTCTTCAAAGATAATGCCCTATTTATGGAAAAAATAACAGAGTATTTCGTCATTTAATTTTTTTGTAATATATTATTCACTGGTTTTTCTTTATTAGAAACCACAAAAAAACCTGACAATTGTCAGGTTTTACGACGTTCTCTGTTTAGGCGTTGAAAGATTGAACATCTAATGGTTTCGCAAGCGCTGTTTGAGCAAATGCTACGAACTGACCGAAATGGGCACTTGTGTTATGCGACTCGATTGCTGCTTGATCTTCCCATTTCTCGATCATCATGAAGACATTTTCGTCTTCGATGCTTTGAAAGAGATCGTAACTGATATTGCCTGCTTCCAGACGTGATCCTTCGATCAGTGTTTTCGTCGCTTCTAAAAATTCTTGGCGTTTTGCAGGTTGTACTTCTAATTTTGCTTCAATGGCGATCATTGGAAAGCCTCCTCTAAAATTTCATTAACTTAAGTATAGTAGCATCTTCCCTTTCGATTCTCCATTAAGATGCTTGTACGATTAAAGAAGTTATATTTCGGGTAAAAAAATGTATCATTTTGACATCAGAGAGGAGTCCATTCAAATGACGGTCGAGATTTTTTATTTCGATGATGATGGCGAGATTCCAAACAACCCAGATCTACCTGTTCTGATTTATCGTCATGTCTTTGACGATCCGTCTTCCATCGAAGACACCTTTCATTCGCACAATTGGCAGAATAGCTGGGTCGACGGCATTTTTGATTTCCATCATTATCACAGCGTCGCTCATGAAGTCATCGGTATTCTTGAAGGACATGCCAGCATCCAACTCGGTGGACCACTCGGAAAAACCTTTACTCTGACGGCCGGTGATGTCGTCGTTCTTCCTGCCGGTACGGGACATAAGGCGCTGCACACCAGCCGACAATTTAAAGTCATCGGGGCGTATCCAAACGGTCAGGATTACGATACTTTGACGGGCGATCCGTGCGAACGCCCGGCGAACCTGGAACGGATTGCTCAGGTCGAACGACCGCAAACAGATCCCGTTTATGGAAAACAAGGACCGTTATTTGAACACTGGTAGCCACGTCTGCTTTCCGTCCACTGGAAAGCAGACGTTTTTTTCTGCCACATCCGTGGTAAACCCTACTATTGTGTTTTTTAAAGGAGGAAGAAAGATGAATGAGACAGAACGGACCGTCATACTTGCAGCACTGAAGCAACAAACCGTCACGCTTCCGGATCAGACTCACGTACGCGCACTCGGTCAAGGAACATGGCGCATGGGTGAAGATCAAACGAAGCGTCAGGCTGAAATCGAAGCGTTGCATGTCGGGCTCGACAGCGGGATGGAACTGATTGATACCGCGGAAATGTACGGGGAAGGTGCATCCGAACAGTTGATTCGCGAGGTGCTCAAAGAGCGACGCGACGAAGTGTTTCTCGTCTCGAAAGTCTACCCGCATAATGCCGGGGGGGAAAAGTTACGCACCGCCTGCGAGCGGACACTCGAAAACCTCGGCACCGACTATCTCGATCTTTATTTATTGCACTGGCGTGGCAGTATTCCGCTACAGGAAACAATCGATGGACTGGAACAGTTAAAAGCCGAAGGGAAAATTCGCCGTTGGGGCGTCTCAAACTTTGATGTCAAAGATATGAAAGAACTTCTTTCGCTCGATCAAGGCGATCAATGCGCCGTCAATCAAGTGCTGTACCATCTCGGTTCACGCGGAATTGAGTACGAGCTGATGCCGCTTCTCAAACAACACGGGATACCGGTGATGGCGTATTGTCCGCTCGCTGAAGGCGGCAGTTTACGGGATCAGTTGCTGGACCATCCGACTGTCGAACGCCTCGCCGAAGAACACGGCGTCAAACCGGCACAAATCCTGCTTGCCTGGGCCATCCGAAGCGGTGACGTCATCGCGATTCCAAAAGCCGGACAAGCGCAGCATGTGGAGGAAAACGGGAAAGCCGCTTTGGTCGATTTAACCGAAGAAGAATTGGCTGCACTCGACGAAGCGTTCCCGGCACCTACAAAAAAAGAACCACTCGATATCGTCTAAGGAGGAGTCAATGATGAACAAATCAGTCAAACTCGGAAAATCTAATTTAACGGTCAACCCAATCGGTCTTGGGACCAATGCGGTCGGAGGACATAACCTCTACCCTAACCTCGACGAACAGGCAGGTCGGGATCTTGTCCGCGTCGCCTTGATGAACGGAATCAACTTTTTGGATACCGCCTACATTTACGGACCGGAACGTTCGGAAGAACTGGTCGGAGAAGTCTGGAGTGAAACGGTGGAGCGTGAAGAGGTTATTCTCGCGACAAAAGGAGCGCACCAACTGGTGAACGGAGATGTTGTTATGAACAACTCACCTGAATTTTTAAAACAATCGGTCGAGGACAGCTTAAAACGTCTGCGAACAGACTATATCGATCTCTATTATATTCATTTCCCGGATGAACAGACACCAAAAGACGAAGCGGTCGCCGCACTTGCCGAGTTGAAAGCCGAAGGAAAAATCCGGGCAATCGGTGTTTCGAACTTCTCACTCGAACAATTAAAAGAAGCGAACAAAGACGGTCATATCGATGTCTATCAAGGAGAGTACAACCTCTTTAAGCGCGATGCCGAAAAAGAGATTCTTCCGTACATCCGGGAACACGGCATTTCGTTTGTCCCGTACTTCCCGCTCGCAGCCGGTCTGCTTGCCGGAAAATACGATGCCGAAACGAAATTTGATGACCTTCGGAAAAATGATCCGTTGTTCCAAGAGGATGTATTCAAAGACAACTTGGCGAAAGTCGACTTATTACGCCCGATTGCGGAAGCGAAAGATGCCGAAGTGGCCCATATCGTCCTCGCCTGGTATTTGGCACAAGACGGCATTGATGCCATCATTCCAGGTGCGAAACGGGCTGAGCAAGTCACAGATACAATCCGGACACTCGATGTGGAATTGACGGAAGAGGAAATCCGCCAAATCGATCACATCTTTAGCTGACCCAATAAAAACCACGCCATTTTGACTTGGCGTGGTTTTGTTTGAGCAAATTAAGCGAAAATCTTTGGGCAGGCTCGTATGATAAAGAAACAGGAGGCGATTCATATGAAACACCATTTTCACCTTACAGCAGACTGGCCCGGCAATCGGAATGACGTCGGACAGATCGAGACCGGCGAGTTAAAAACGAAGATTTCGATTCCGGACGCGATGGACGGTCCCGGTGTCGGAACCAATCCGGATGAAATGTTGCTGGGTGCGGCAGCAACGTGTTACATCATTACGCTGGCCGCGATGCTCGAACGCAACAACATTCCGAAAGTGTCCCTGACGATGGAATCGGAAGGAATCGTCGACGTCACGAACGGAGTCTTCACCTATGACGCCATCATTCATCGACCAACATTGATTCTTCCGGAGGACACAACAGAAGCGAACCTGACAAAAGCACGCCGTCTTGCCGAAAAAGCGGAAGGCTCGTGTATGATTACCCGGGCACTGGCCGGTAATGTGAACGTTTCGTTAGAAGTGGTTGTGGAGTTGGCAGGTTAATCTTCCATGTTTACGCAGTATGATACCTTTGACTTCATTTCCTAATTGGAAATGAAGTTTTTTGTAGTTTGATTCGATTCTTGCTGCACGATTTTCCGTTCCTTCGTATACTGAACTTAGTTTGGAATTTATTGGAGGTCATCAGATGTCATCGTTTCAAGAAAAGTTACGCAGTCAAAATACCGCAGCTTCACTATCCGGAAAAAGTTCACCGGTTCAACCAGCCGATTATACAGCCGAATTACTCACACATTTAAATGAACTCTTCTATAAATCCATTGTAGAGCTTCAACAAAATCAACTGACAGGAGAAATGATTGAAACAACAAATCATTGGCTCTCTGCATTAAACGAACCGCTTTTAGCCACTCCCCTGCACCGAGAATTAACTTCGTCTGCGGCTCTGCCTGTACAATATGAACGATCACTGAGAGCTTGGGACTTAATTGCACCGGGTCAAGAAAATCAAGAAAAACTGTTGCATCACTTGATTGATGAACTATCGACAGCTCAATCCGCGGACTGGATGGTCAGTTTTACCCGCCATTCCGGAATTCAAGCTCTGGTCCCTTCTCTTCAAGAAGCAGAACGTATCCATAAGCCGATTCGTATTTTGACTTCATTTTATATGAACATTACAGAAGCCAAGGCATTACGCACCTTGATGCAGTTTAAAAATATCGAGATTAAAATTTATGAACCAATCAAAAAAAATCAAGCGTTCCATCCAAAAGCGTATTTATTTACACGGGAAGCCAATTTACATAGTGCGATTATCGGTTCATCCAATCTATCAAAGTCAGCTTTAACAAATGGATTAGAATGGAATGTTCGAATTCCCCATTCTCCTCTCACCTCTTTAGTTTCTCAAGCACAAACCTTGTTTAATAATCTCTGGAACAGTGATGAAGCAATTTCCTGTACCTCAGCTATTTTAGATCAATATGAACAACACCATCTAGATTCTCCGAAGATCAAACAGTTTGTTGTGAATGATCGCGTCGCAGAACCAACTGTTGAATACGAAGTGATTCAACCAAATGAAATGCAACTTCCAGCTTTGGAACAATTACACCGCTTACGATTAAAGCAACAAACAAAAGCCATGGTCATTGCAGCGACCGGAACAGGAAAAACATATTTGGCTGCTTTCGACGTCAAACAGTTTGCAGCTAAACGTGTTCTGTTTGTTGCCCATCGCGGAAAACTGTTATCTCAAGCTGAAGAAACATTTAAAAAGATCTTTACGGATGCTCGTGCCACTTTTGGTCGCTATCAGGCGAATCAAAAAGATCTCGATAAACAATTTACGTTTGCGACCATTCAAACGTTTTCAAAAGAAGTCCATTTGGAACAATTTGATCCCAATACCTTTGATTACATCATTATTGATGAGTTCCACCATGCAGCGTCCGAGTCTTATCAAAAAATTCTCAACTACTTCACACCACAATTTTTACTCGGGATTACGGCAACGCCGGAACGAATGGATGGATTAAATATCTTTAAGTTGGTCGACCACAACGTTGCGTACGAAATTCGATTATATGATGCTCTGGCCCAAGACTTATTAACGCCGTTCCATTACTTTGGTATTCAAGATGATGAAGCCATTGATTACGAAGCCATTCCGCAAAAAAATGGATTATACATTGAAAAAGATTTAGTGGAAGCACTCGAACGTTCTTCCCGGACGGAATATATTCTCGAGATGATGACTAAATTTGGTCACAGCGGTACAAATCAGGTCGGTCTCGGCTTTTGTGTCAATATTGATCATGCGGAATACATGGCTGCCGAGTTTAATCGACACCAAATCGAGTCATTGGCCATCACAAGTAAACAAACAGAATCAGAACGGGAACAAGCCATTCAACGGCTGGAAGATGATCGGGATCCACTATCGTTTATCTTTACAGTCGATCTTTTTAATGAAGGTGTCGATATTCCCAAAATTAATGTCATGCTGTTTTTACGTCCAACAGAATCTCCAACCATCTTTATTCAGCAACTCGGTCGCGGCTTGCGGAAACATGAATCCAAAGAATACGTTACGATTTTAGATTTCATCGGCAATAGTCAACGAGCTTTTGTAGCACCACTTGTGTTATCCGGTCAGCAATCTTTCCATTCAATCGACCGGTATCACGTAGCGAATGCTGTTCAAAATCATTTTCCGATTTTGCCTGAAGGATCTTTAGCGATTTTAGATCGTGTGACAGAAACATTTATCATTGAACAAATGAAAAAAATTGAGTTCTCGGCCAGTAAGCAGTTGCGTGAAAGTTACCAGCGTCTTATGACCATGATCGGCGACACACCATCATTAAATGATTTGGTCACGCATCCGGATGCTCCCGCCATTGAAACCATTATTCAACAGTGGAAAAGTGTCCTGCGATTAAAACAACTGGAAAAAGTAGCAACCGATGAAGAAGTGGCTTTGTTGCTTAATCCGGATACACGACGTGTGCTTCAACATCTCGAAAGTTGGTTCCCGATCCGTGAACCGTTCAGCTTGTTGATGGTTCGATTGCTGTTCAACCAGCAAACCATTTCCGCTGATGATGTCATTCGAGCGACAGCAAGCCGCTTTGCCGTTTCACCGGAAGCCTTAACACATCGTTTGCCTTTGATTCAGCATTTATTCAATCGCTGGTCTACTTCTTTAAAACATGATCGGATTATTTTGCTCGTGGAATCTGCCGCTGGTGAATATACATTCTCGGAAGAGATGACCCGGATTTTAGCCTTGTCACCACAGTTAGTCGACTATTTGCAGGAGCTGATTCAAGCTGGTCTCCACTCATTTGAGCAACTTTCCGGAGGTGAAAACTGGTTGACTAGCCGTCAATCGCTGATTTCGAGAATGACATACAGTCGGTCTGTCATCCAGCGATTATTACAATCTCCAAGCCAGGAAGGTTCATGGCGTGAAGGTGTCGCTCAGGCCGGAAATGATTATGTATTATTCGTTAATTTACACAAAAATGAATCGATTGAAGATCAGTTGAATTACCAAGACTACTTTATTGATAAAGATCATTTCCATTGGCAATCCCAAAGTATTGCTACAGCTCACGGAAAAGCAGGGGAGCTGTACCGCCACCACGAAGAACGCGGAATCAAGATTCATCTGTTTATCCGCAAGGCTGAAAAAGAACAAGGCCGGTCCTTACCGTTTACGTACTTCGGTGAACTGATCCATAAACACAGTCACGGATCTAAACCGATTAATGTTGAATGGATTTTAAAAGAACCTTTAACTAGCGAAGAATTTATTTCGTGGAAAAAGCTTTCATAATTTTTTCAACAGCTGGCACATCAGCCGGCGCCCAGTTCAAAGAATTTAACTGTTTGACGGGTACCCAGCGTAATTCGGCATGTTCCAGTGCTTCCGGTGCACCTGATACAATCGTTGATTGAAAAGTCGATAACTCGACAATCACTTTTTCATATTCGTACCGTGTCGTTTCAATATGATCGCCTACTTGAATCGTACAATTTAATTCTTCCTGAATTTCGCGGTAAAGAGACTCTTCAGGACGTTCACCCGGTTCAATTTTTCCACCCGGAAACTCCCAAAGGTTCGGTAATGACATGACAGGGCTTCGAAGAGCACACAGAATTTCGTTTTTTGAATTAGTCACTACTGCACCTACAACAGAAATCGTCTTTTTTGACATGCTGTTCATCCTCTCTTAATCAATCATTTATGTCTATCCTAAACTACGACTCGTGAAAAAGGATCACTTCTTTCATGCGACTCCTACAGGAAAAAGCGCAGGAATCTGCGCTGTCAGAGACAAATAAGACCCGATTCTCGATTCCATGGAATCGAGAATTCTGGCTTATGTCTCGCCTGAGGAAAGCGCATGGAAAAGAAGCGATTCTTTTTTTACAAAAGTTATCCACACACTAGTAGCTATTTGGGTCAATCTTTTTTTATTCAAATTATCCACATGTGGATAACTTTCCATATGCTATACTTTTACTACTTATCCACAATCAGAAATGAGGAACTTATGTGCCACGTGAAATTTATCCGGTCGTCGTTAAAACGACGGCCATCGAACAAATTACAAACGGACAACCGCTTCTGTACAAAGAACTGTTTCAAAAGAGCAATCATCTAAAAGAAGCCGGTGCCTTGCTCCGGCTGACAACAGAAGATAAAGAATACCTTGCGACCGGTTACTTTGGCAAGCAGGAAAAAGGTCTTGGCTGGTTACTTTCAACCGATGAACTGCAAGACATCGATGAAACTTTCTTCAAAGAAAAAATCGAGGTTGCCCTCGATCGTCGAAATGATTTTTTTGAAAATGATTTGATTGATACGTTCCGGGTCTTCAACGGTTCCGGCGACGGCATCGGTGGACTGACGATCGATTGTTTTGATCATCATTACTTAATCACGTTTGAGAACGAAGGTATCTATTCCTTTAAGCAGGATATCGTCTCGGCTCTCGAGTCACTCATTCATTTTAAAAGTATTTACGAAAAACGGGCTTTCCAGATTGACGGTCAACCTGTCAAAGGCGATGACTTCTTGGCCGGTGAACGTGGTGACTTCCCGGAAGTCTTGCAAGAAAACGGTCTACCGTTGTTGTACCATTTGGATGCCGGTATGCGTACCGGACTCGATATCCAGCAACGCGAGCTCCGTTCGCTCGTCAAAGAACATGCCGCAGACCGACATGTCCTGAATCTCTTTTCGGATACCGGGACGTTGACCGCCTCGGCGTTGCTCGGTGGTGCTACTGAAACAACGAGTGTCGATTTCTCGACCCGGAGCCGCAATAAGACGATCGAACAACTCGAGCTGCATCAACTGGATCCGGCGACACAAACGATCCTTGTACAAGATGCCTTTGATTACATCGATCAAGCGGACAAAAAAACACGGTTTGACTTTGTCATCGTTCATCCACCGGCGCTCGTCAAAACACAGGCACGTCATTTCCGGGCTGAAGTCGATTTGACGGCATTGATTCAACAGACGATTCATATGACGCATCGTGGCGGGTTGTTGCTCGTAACGACGGATTGTCCGCTGTTTGATCAAGTTCGGTTTATGAAGATGGTTGACCAAGCCTTCAAAAAGCTTCGCCAAACGTACGACATCGTTTGGGAAAGTACGTCGTTACCTGATTTTCCAGAACACCCTTCTTTGAAAGAAGTCACATTAAAATCGGTTTTAGTTCGCCGTAAATAATCAATAATCCAACGATTCTGCTGATGAAAAAACCATCAGCAGAATTTTTTTGGGATTAAAAGGAAAAGTATACTGAATAGCGAATCATTACTCTTAGGAAAAATAAACACTCACGTAGTGATACTCACTTTTCCAAAATGTGACCGTTGATCAAAGAGGTGATACGCAGCATTTAAAGCATCAATCTCACGTGACACGTGCTCTTCGATCACGAGATCAATGACTCCATCCGCTACGAGTTGCACGACTTCTGCCAAATGCTTTTTTTGACGTAACATCTCTTCCTCTTTCCCTTTCAGTAATGGAAGGGCAACAAACACAGCTTCGAGCGTCAATGCCTTACTGTGCATCGGCGTCAAATCCTGTGTCGTCCGCGTTGCGATAGAGATGATTTTGCCACGTTCTTTTGCGAGGATGAAGGACTCTTGCAAATGATCTCCTCCGACCGTATCGATGATGACATCAAATCCGTCATGCCCAAGACGTTTTAAAAGTTGTTCGGCTGATTCTTCCCGGTAACAGTGTGGACGAATCCCATGCTCGTCCAGCCACGTTGCTTTTTCATCATTTGCCGCACTTGCCGTCACGTCACACCCATAGTGTTTGGCGAGTTGTCCGACAAGATGTCCGACACCACCTGTTCCACCAGCTACATACAATCGCATCCCCGGGTAAACGGCTGCCCGTTCCTTCAATACTTCCATCGCTGTCAGACTGATAACCGGCAAACACCCTGCAGTCGCAACGTCAAGATGTTCCGGTCTGTGGACCGCCATCTGTTCCGGAACCAGCATTTCCTCTGCCAATGCCCCGGACCGGTTTCCGAGTCCACCACCAAAGGCAATGACGTGATCGCCGATGGAAAAAGACGTCACACTCTTTCCAGTTTCAATGACTGTCCCCGTAACATCTCCCTGGAGAATTCCAGTTGACGGAGCTGCCGCCACATGACCCAAAAACATTTTTGTGTCCAGTGGATTCAGGCTCGTCCCCTCAACTTTGATCTTTAAATCGTAGTTCCCCGTTTGATCGAGTGTGACGTCTTTTTCTGTTAACGCAGCGTCTTTCCCGTACTGTTCAACGACAAATGCTTTCATTTTAAATCCCCCTTTTTTTCATCATCAGTTTAACTAAATTTAGCGAGAATTCTCCCACCTCTAAGCATACCGGGGCGAAGCCAAGCGTAGGTGGGAGATGAATCGCTCGTCTTGGTAAGAATGCAATTATTTGATAAAATCAGTATAACTCATCAAAAGGACTGATATATTAATGAAAATGGATACAAATAAACATTCAGTCTTCCTTCTGAATTATCATCTTGTCCTCGTCGTGAAATACAGACGAAAAGTGATCGATGACGCCATCTCGGAGTTCGCGAGACAGACCTTCGAACGAATCGGCGCGTCGTATCATATCACGCTGAACGAGTGGAATCATGACGGCGATCATATCCATGTGCTGTTCAAAGCACACCCGAACACGGAGATGTCAAAGTTTCTGAACGCTTACAAGAGTGCAAGCAGCCGACTGATCAAACGAGACTTTCCGCATGTCAAGAAACAACTATGGAAAGAAATGTTTTGGTCTCGAAATTATTGTCTAGTGACGACCGGAGGTGCGACAAGCGACGTCATCAGACACTATATCGAAAAACAAGGGAAGGAGTGATCACTTTGCTGAAGGCGTATAAGTTTCGACTTTATCCGACGAAACCGCAACGAGAATATTTTATGAAGACGTTCGGTTGTGTCCGTTTCGTCTACAATAAGATGCTCGAAGAGCGGATTCGACTGTATGAAGACTCGAAGCTCAACCCTGGCGCAAAGCAAAAGCTCCCAACCCCAGCGAAGTACAAGCCTGAATTCCCTTTCCTCAAAGAAGTCGACAGTCTTTCCCTTGCGAACGCTCAGATGGACTTGAACAGGGCGTACCAAAACTTTTTTCGGGATCAGTCTGTCGGATTTCCGAAATCCAAATCAAAGCATAACGACCGAGCCTCTTACACGACCAACAATCTGAAGGGGAGCATCCGCATCGAAGAGTGTAAGGTGAAACTGCCTAAAATCGGTTTTGTGAAGTTGAAACAACATCGTCCGTTTGATGGTGTCATCAAGTCCGCGACGGTCTCGATGACGAAGACAAAGAAATTCTTCATCTCGATCCTTGTCGATCAATCCGAAGAGCAATGGGTTCCGGCCAAGAATAAAGTAGGAATCGACCTTGGTCTGGAGCACTTCGCCATCATGACAAATGATGAGCGTGTTTCTGAGAAAGTTGACAATCCTCGTTTTCTTCGAAAGTCCGAAGAGAAAATCAAGAAGGCGCAACGCGCCTTGTCACGCAAGAAAATCGGAAGTAAGAACCGAGACAAGGCGAGGATGATCCTAGCCAAGAAGCATGAAAAGATTGCACATCAACGTCAAGATTTTCTTAATAAGCTGTCGAAACGGATCGTTGACGATAACCAAGTCATCGTCGTCGAGACACTGAAGTCGAAGAACATGATGAAGAACCATAAGATCGCCAAATCGATTGGAGACGTCAGTTGGTATGCGTTCGTCCGACAGCTGGAATACAAATGCACATTCTACGGACGAACACTAATCAAAGCGGACCAATGGTACGCCTCTACTCAAATCTGTTCTTCTTGTGGAGTAAAAGGTGAGAAGAAAACGATCGATGTACGCGAATGGACGTGTACTTGTGGCGCTCATCATGACAGAGATATTAATGCGAGTATCAACTTGTTGCTGTTAGCAGACTGAAAACCCTTCAGGGTGGGAACCACCCGATGAGCTTGGTAAATAACCGTAGCTAGTAAAAGTACGATCTTCCCAAGAAGCTCCCACTTCAATTTGCGAAGCAAATACGTGGTGAGTAGTTCACCATGATTCAGAATACTCTAACATTCTCGCTTCATGATATGATGAAGTTACCTTAACTCAGAAAGGACGTTTTTTTCGTGAAACATGATTTGATTCGTCGTTTGACTACATATGCAAAAATCGATACCCAGTCGAACTACGCCAGTACAACCGTCCCGACAACCGAAGGACAATGGACGCTTGCTCGACTTCTCGTGGACGAGCTGAAGGAAATTGGGATGAGTGATGTGACCGTTGATGCCAATGGATATGTCATGGCGACTCTCCCTTCAAACACGGATACCGACGTTCCAACGATTGGATTTTTAGCCCATCTCGATACGGCGACTGACTTTACGGGAACAAACGTTAATCCGCAAATCGTCGAAGAGTATGATGGCGAAGACTTGGTTCTCAACGCGACGCTCCCTGTCATCCTGTCACCAAAGGATTTTCCGGCGCTGAAAAACTATGTCGGACATACACTGATGACGACAGACGGGACGACTTTGCTGGGAGCAGATAATAAAGCTGGCATCGCCGAGATCATGACAGCGATGCACCACCTTATCACCCATCCGGAAATCAAACATGGTCGGATCCGGGTCGCGTTTACACCGGATGAAGAAATCGGTCGTGGTCCCCACCATTTTGATGTCGCGGCCTTTGATGCGAAGTTTGCGTATACAGTCGACGGTGGTCCACTCGGCGAACTCGAATATGAAAGCTTTAACGCCGCTGCGGCAGAAATCGTTTTCCATGGCACGAACGTCCATCCAGGGACGGCGAAAGACAAGATGGTCAATTCGCAAAAACATGCGATGGCTTTCCAAAACCGGTTACCGGGTGACGAAGCTCCTGAATTTACGGATGGTTTCGAAGGGTTCTATCATCTAATCTCGTTTGAAGGATCGGTCGAAAAAACGACGGTCCAGTACATCATCCGTGATTTTGACCGCGCAAAATTCGAAGCCCGGAAACACTTCCTGACGGCTTTGGTCGAAGAATGGAACAAGAAATATGGCGCAGGAAGCGTTGAAATCAAACTGAACGATCAATACTACAACATGCGTGAAAAAATCGAGCCACACATGGAAATCGTTGATATCGCCCATGCGGCGATGGAGTCACGTGGTGTCACACCAATCATCAAACCGATTCGTGGCGGGACGGACGGCTCTCAGCTCTCTTACATGGGACTTCCGACACCAAACATCTTTACGGGCGGCGAAAACTACCACGGAAAGTTTGAATTCATTTCCGTCGACAATATGGTCAAAGCAACAGAAGTTGTGGTTGCGATTGCCGAACGATTCGCTCAGTCGTCTAAATAAGATTGCTCAAGAAAAGCAGATTCTCGCCTCGAGAATCTGCTTTTTTCATCAAGAATGCTGTTGCTTCTTTAAACGATAGATGTATCCGAGCAGGAGAAAAATAATCAAGGTCGAGGCAATCATTAATTCTTTTGACCATTCTCCAATCAAGGAGTTTGAATTCTTTTCGATTTTTGGAATCTTCTCTTCCATTTGTTTTACTTGTTTTTCCGTCACCGTAAATTCATCGTTCCATATCCACGTCCGTTCTTTCCCCTCGACGCGAATCACCACTTGGTACGTGCCGGCTTTTAAAATCCCCATCGTCTCAATCGGCACCGTCATGTAGGTCGATGGTGCAAAGCGAACGTCCATTTCTTTTCGAACGATAACCTTTTTATTTTTCGAAATGACCGCTTCAAATTTCATCGGTTTCGTAATCGTCGCGGCTTGGTTCGCAAGCTTCACCAAAATGTTCGGGCGTGTCAGGTAGGATTTGGTTTGAATTCCTTCATACGTCAATTCAGGAGAGACGTCTTTAATCTCGGAACGGACCTTCAATCCGATGATATAGGCATGTCGGTTTTGAATCCCGATTGTATCTTCTTTTGTTTCGTTTTCGTCGAATTTTTTTTCGACTCGGATTCCTGCAAGAACGGTTCCGGTCAGTTCATTTGGAATTTGCAGGGGCAAGGAAACAACCTTCGATTCGCCGCCTTTGATGAAGGTCGATTCCGTAGCTGGTCGAATCATTTCTGTTAAGGAAACAGGAGCAAGCGGTTTTTTCTGCTCATAGACGATTAATCCATTCCCATTCGTCGTCGCGTTGCGAATGGATGTTAAAAACGTTTGATCGTCCGAACCATGATTGTAGATACGAACCCGGACATCCGTTTTTTGATTGGCCGCCATCCGTAAATCAAAGTACGTGACACCCGAGTCGACTTGAAATTCGTTTGGTATCGCTTCAATCGAAAAATTGACAGGCGCATCTGCTTTGACGAAAGATGGACTTCCTATACCGAATACAAGATACAATACGACAAAAAAACCACTAAGTCCCCACTTCTTCATTCGTTTCTTCCGGTGATTCCGTGTCTGGAACTGTCGCTTCTTCTTCTTGATCCTGCGTATTTGTTTGTTCAAGAAGTATTTCACATGTTTTCTTTTTTTCTAAACGTATAGAATCATCCGGCGATTCAGCCTCTCTCTCCAGTTCTTCTAATAATTTTTTACAAATTTCAATCGTTAACGGTTCTTCCACTTCCGTCTGATTCGTGACCGCCCGGCTTGAGTCGACCGGTAAGAACAGGGAACAAAGAAAAATTATGATTACAATGAGATTCGGAGAACAATTTTTATGCATGCATCTCTTCCCCTCCCATTTGACCTATTTCGTTAGACCTAGTCATATTATCGTTAATTTCCTTTTAAACAGGCAAATAAACCAATTAATGGGTATTTGAAAAATGTACTTTATAGATTTTTTTCTTGAAATATGATTTTAAGTGTCTATTGCTTGTTTTTCACTTTATTTTACTTTTTCAGAATTACAGTTTTTTTTAAATTTGTAGCAAGAAAAATACGCCTTTCTCTCGAAAGGCGCATCGTTCGCTTATTTTTCTTCTGTTGTTGGTTGATCCTGAATCGGCAATTGGACCATGC
Organism: Caryophanales bacterium; assembly: GCA_902363455.1. GTDB lineage: Bacteria > Bacillota > Bacilli > Exiguobacteriales > Exiguobacteriaceae > Exiguobacterium_A. The sequence goes on from CABJAC010000004.1 coordinate 160,472, forward strand.
TCCCTGAACCACTGACGAGCGGTGATTTTCCGTCCCATTTCTTGACGGCTTCGTACTGAATCATTTCTTCTGTTAATGTTTTTTGTAATTCTTTTTGAGCCTTGGCGAGCCCTTGCGCTTCAATGAGTCGAGCATCAGCTGCCCCCTTCGCTTCTACCCGCAACCGTTCTGCTTCTGCCTTTGCAATCGCAAGATCGGTCTTCTTTTTATCGAGTTCCTGTGAGGCTTTGACCCGCGCATCGATGGCTTCCTGCGTCTTCGCATCTGGTTTCGGCGCACCGAGTGCGACATCTTCGATGATGAACCCGATCTTTTTCACATCTTCCGCGAACTGTGTCTGAATGCTTGTCGAGACATTTCCGGACTGTTCTCCGAACAGCTCAAGGACCGTGACTTTTGAAATTTGCTCACGCGAGGCATCATAGAGACGTTGCTTTAAATAACCCGCAGCAATCTCATCAATTTCAATCGGACCAAATTTATTAAAGACTTCTGTTACTCGATCAGGCGAAACAGAAAAACTGTACGTGAAGTCGACGACGATGTTTTTCCCGTCTTTTGTCGCCAGTGTCATATTATCAAGTGACTTCGTTTGTGTCCGAATCGGATATTCGGTTACGCGTGTGATCGGTGACACGATATGCCAGCCTTGTGACAACGTCTCATCTTGAACACCACTCGATGGTTTATATACGACACCGACTTGACCTGGTTCGATTTGTTCGACGATGAATGGCGTCATTGCAAGCAGAGCGACGACGAGCACCCCCGCGATGATCATCGATGGTCGTATACGTTTTTTCGGTTTAATTTCTCTCATTTAGAATCCCCTTTATCAATTTTGTCTTGGATGTACTTGTACAGTTCAATGGCCAGCAAAACGATGAGTGCAAAAAATAATAATGTGAAAAGTGCTGCCATGCCGTCCTCCTCCTTTGTGAACTCCTTACTTCATCTTACGCTTCAGACTGGAAAATGTTTCATTTTGATTAAAAGCATGGTTGCTAATTTTCGCAATCCGGTCTAAGATGTAAAGAACTTTGTCCTTGAAACGAAGCGTATCATTTTGTGGTACACTCGTAACAGCACATCACACACTAGAAACGAGGGTTCATCTCTATATGATTACAGTACAAAACGTCGGTCTCCGCTTTGCGGACCGCAAATTATTCGAAGACGTCAACATCAAGTTCACACCAGGCAACTGCTACGGTCTCATCGGTGCAAACGGTGCCGGTAAATCAACGTTCCTTAAAATTCTTGCCGGCGATATCGAAGCGCAGCAAGGAGACGTCATCATCACACCGGGCGAACGCCTTGGTGTCCTGCGCCAGAATCACTACGAATATGAAGAGTTCCAAGTCATTGAAACTGTCATGATGGGACATAAACGTCTGTATGAAGTCATGAAAGAAAAAGATGCTATTTATATGAAAGAAAACTTCTCGGATGAAGACGGCATGCGTGCTGCTGAACTCGAAGGTGAATTCGCTGAAATGAACGGGTGGGAAGCAGAGTCGGAAGCGGCAATGCTTTTACAAGGTCTCGGAATCAAGGAAAACCTGCATACGAAAACAATGGCTGAGTTGACTGGTGGCGAAAAAGTCAAAGTCTTGCTTGCACAAGCTTTGTTCGGTAAGCCGGATATCCTGTTACTCGATGAGCCGACCAATGGTCTTGACTTGAAAGCCGTCAAATGGCTCGAAGAGTTCTTAATCGGATTTGAGAATACGGTCATCGTCATTTCCCACGACCGTCACTTCCTCAACAACGTGTGTACGCACATGGCCGATCTCGACTACGGAAAAATCCAACTCTACATCGGAAACTATGATTTCTGGTATGAGTCAAGTCAGCTCGCTTCACGTATGGCAGGCGACCAAAACAAGAAAAAAGAAGAAAAAATCAAAGAACTTCAAGCCTTTATCGCCCGTTTCAGCTCGAACGCCTCAAAAGCGAAACAAGCGACATCACGGAAGAAGTTGTTGGATAAGATCACACTCGACGACATCCGTCCGTCTTCACGCCGCTATCCGTTCGTCGGCTTCACACCGGAACGTGAAATCGGAAACGACCTGTTGATTGTTGATGGCATTTCGAAGACAATCGATGGCGTCAAAGTACTGGATAATGTTCGTTTCTCATTAAACAAAACGGATAAAGTCGTCTTTATCAGCCAAAATGACATTGCCATCACAACACTCTTTAAAATCCTCATGGGTGAAATCGAAGCGGACAGTGGGACTTTCAAATGGGGCGTCACGACGTCACAATCGTACTTGCCAAAAGATAACTCGGCATTCTTCGAAGGATCGGATAAAACAATCCTCGACTGGTTACGTCAGTATTCACCAGCCGATGAAAGCGACACGTTCCTCCGTGGTTTCCTCGGTCGCATGCTCTTCTCAGGTGAAGAAGTCATGAAAAAAGCGTCTGTTTTATCTGGGGGAGAGAAAGTCCGTTGTATGTTATCAAAAGCGATGCTTAGCGGCTCAAACGTTCTTGTTCTCGACGACCCGACGAATCACTTGGATCTTGAATCGATCACAGCCCTCAACGATGGCTTGATCGCTTATAAAGGGGCAATGCTCTTCAGCTCGCATGACCATCAGTTTGTTGAAACAATCGCAAACCGGATCATCGAATTGACGCCAAACGGTATCGTCGACAAAGAAACGACGTATGATGAATACCTCAACAATGACTCTGTCCAAGAACAATTATCAACGTTATATGCAACGAACTAATCATTGAACAAGAGACCTGTCCTAGCGGATGAGGTCTCTTTTTTTGTAGACTGAAGATATCATGCCCATCAGAGGAGGAAAAACGTTGCGCCATCGTGCCTGTGCAGCCTTAATTGAGAACGGTCGGATTTTAATGGTTCGTCTAGAGACAAACGATCGAAGTTTTTGGACATTACCCGGAGGGGGTCTCGAGGCGAATGAAACCTTCGAACAATCCGTCGTTCGGGAAGTCAGAGAAGAAGCCAATCTCAAAGTCCGTGTCATTCGACCGTTGTATACGAAAATCGACTCATCCGGAAAGGAAGTCTGCTTTCTCGTCGAACGCGTTGATACAACAATTCCTTTAATCGGGTACGATCCCGAACGACCAATCAATCAACAAGTGCTGTCCGAAATTGACTGGCATCCTCTTACTGAAAGGAAGGACGACGTACAAGTCTCCAAAGTCTTGGCAGCTTTGAAAAACACGCCTTCTCTTCTTTTGTAAATAAAAGATTAACCAAGTGAAATGAAACTGTCCTGTTATGTTTACATCCTCTTCATAATCAACTGATTAAATGAGAAAGTAGCAAGATAACAAACAACTTGGGGGAAATCATCATGAAACGTACACTGATCGTCGGTTTATCTGCAGCTGTTCTGTCGTCTAGTCTGATTCCGACATCTGCTGATGCGCACGCAACGCGTGACATCAAAAAAGTTGAATTTTTATCGATGGATGCACCAAACACCATTAATCAAATGGTCAAAACATATACGGAAGCCAAAGTTAAAGTGACTTATCAAAACGGCAAGACGGAAATCAAACCGCTCGACTACAACCAATTGTTCTTATCACAAGATAAGATTGTCGAGAATAAAGGCGATATGATCGCTGCTGGAACACCGATTGACGTCAACGGCGATCCAATCATCGATCGGAGTGTACCGGATAAACCGGAAGCATTCGTATCAGATGCACCCGACTCCAACAGTCTGCTCGAAGTCCACGGCAAAAAGTACATGGTCTCACACTTCGAATATGATTCGATTGATAACGCCGGGAATGAGGTCAAGGGACTTCCTGCCTCGATGACTTTGACAGAAGTTGTTCAAGATAAAAAAACAGGAAAACTCGCCGTCAAGAAGGCAAGTAAAATCGACTTCAAGAACGTCAACGGTCTGTGGACACCATGCAACGGCTCAACGACACCATGGGGCACACACCTCGGTTCGGAAGAATACGAACCGGACGCCCGTGCTTTTGAGTCGGATCCGACTTCCTCTGCCTCCAAAGAAGTCAACGCGTTCGCCGAACGTTACTTCGGAACGAAAACAAAAGCCAATCCTTATTTCTACGGCTTCACACCGGAAATCTCGGTGGACCGTAAAGGGAAGTCATCGGTCGTCAAACATTACAGTACCGGACGCTTCTCACACGAAATGATGCAAATCCTCCCGGATCAGAAGACAGCCATCTTTGGTGATGACGGGAACAATACGATGATGTTCATGTATGTCGCGGATAAAAAGAAGGACTTCTCAAAAGGGACGCTCTATGCCGCAAAATTCAAACAGACCCAAGCAACGGACGGTGGAGCCGGGGATCTTGAATGGATCAAGCTCGGGCATGCATCCGACAAAGAGGTCAAACGTATAATCGACAAAGGAACGAAGTTTAGTGACATCTTTGAGACAGCTGAGGCACCCACGCCTGGATTTAAAGCGGTTAAGACAGCTGCCAGCAAAAAGGTCGAGTATCTGAAGCTTAAATCAGGCAAAGAGAAGGAAGCGGCCTTCCTCGAATCCCGCCGTTATGGTGCGATGCTCGGTGCCACGTCTGAGTTCAACAAGATGGAAGGCATCACGGTCAATGAAGAGGATAAGAAAGCGTACATCGCCCTGTCTTATGTCTCCGGCAGTACAGAAAAACAAGAAGGTGCCGTCCAAGACGACATCCAGCTTGAAAAACGGGAATCCGGTGCCACTTTTGAAATCGATCTCGGTCGTGCCAAAGGTATCGACAGTCGTTATGTCCCGACTAACATGCAGGCACTCGTCATCGGTGAAGATTTAGCAAAACCGGATGCGTACGGCAATACGGCGAACCCGAACCTCGTCGCTAATCCGGATAATCTCGCATACTCGGCCACATCAAAAACGCTGTTCATCGGTGAAGACAGCTCGCTCCACACTAACAATTTCGTCTGGGCCTATAACCTGAAGACGAAAAAGCTCTCACGGATTCTTTCCGTCCCGGTCGGTGCTGAAGCGACAGGACTCCGATCGCTCGATCACGTCGGTGGTTACAGTTACTTGCTCAGTAACTATCAGCATCCGGGCGAAGGATTAAACGGAAAACAAATCACGGCCGTTGATCCGAAGAAATTGGAGCAAGCGATGCAAGATGGCATCGGTATCCAAAAAACAGGCGGTGTCGGTTACCTGTCCGGTCTGCCGGCAGGTCAAAAATCATATTCTCACCGTTGAGACAACACAAGAGGCCGATTCAAAAAATCAGCTTCAGACGAAATAGAGAGGTGGACTTTGAAGTCCACCTCTCTATTTCTGTTTTCAGGACTCATACTCCAACAGGAACATGATTGCTTTCACGCCGCTTGTAAATCACGCACGCAGTTGACTGGCTTCTTCTTCGACACGACGGAGTAACCCTTGTACGATTTTTTCCGTCTCCCGTTCTCCTCCGAGTGACAACAGGCTTCGGCCGACAAAGTTGGCGCCTTCGTTTTTTCCGGTATAAATCAGCTGACAGCTCGTTTCGTCGAGCCGTTTCAGTGTAAACGTCATCTCGAGCTGAAAGATTTTCGCAAGGGTAAAGCCAATCGTGTTTTGCTTAAAGTCCGGTTCGCTTGTATACGCAAGATCCGTCACGATGTACGTCTCTAACCGGTTCCCCTGCATGTACGTTTGCCGATACGTCGAACCGACGACATCCGGTTTGCGTTCAATCACTTCGTGCTGGACGACACCCGGAATTAACCGTTGCAACCGATCGTGGTCAAATAAATGCCAAGCCTGCTCGATTGGAACGTCGAGGACTTTTTCTTCGTGCCATGTCACCATCGGAACACCTCCCTTTACTAAAAAATACCCTGATGTGTGCAGTTCTAACTTCAGACTACACACAGACAGGGTATTTGGCTTATTTTAATCGGCAATCATAATTTATTTTACCGTTTGACGCTCCAACGCATTCCCAAGGAACTTCGCGAGCTCCAGCATTCCGAACTTACCGGCCGCCGCTTCCGCATCCGAGTTGTAGTTCGTATTCGTGTTGACATCATACGTATAGATCGTCCCGTCCGCATCCTTGATGAATTCAATCCCGGCGACAGCAATCTGATTCGCCTGCAGGAAGGCTTCGTATTGCTGGATGATCGGATCATCGAATCCATCAACGACTTTAAACTTCATCGGAGTTTGTGGTGCTTCTTCCCCGACCGGGCAGAATAAATCGTCAATCACACACGCATCCGCCGGGCACAGTTCAAAGCCTTCTGATGTATCAACTTGTACGGCGTAAACGAATTTTCCGCCGACGAATTCACAACGCGTGATATACGGTTCAGGCGCTTGGATATACTCTTGAATCAGGGTGATGCCGTCGACCGGCTCATCAAAGGTCGGACCATCGAGATACGTTTCAAGTGCTTCAATCGAATGGAACAACTGGACACCAAGTCCTTTTCCGGCACGGTTGTGTTTCGTGATGAACGACGACACCCCGATGTTTTTCGCCGCTTCAACAATCTGATCACGTCCGACGGCAGCCGTCGTTTTCGGAACACGGATACCGGCTTTTCGAAGAGCCGTATATTGATTGATTTTACTGACTTCCAGTCGCAACGCACGTGTTCCGTTGAAGACCGTCCGGTCGTGTTCCTCGAGCCATGCGAGCACCCCTTCCGTCAGTTCCGGCGCGTAGCGGTGCCCGCGCGTATGCGAAGACGCACTCATCCGGCTGTAGAAGACGCCTTCTGGCGGGATTTCATCAAGCGGGACCTGTCCTTCATCGAGATGCCACTGTTCATACGGCAACTCCAGTTCCTCGAGTCGTTTAATTAAATGGTCCGTCCATTCTTGGTTTTCGTGTAAGATATGAATTTTTGTCATTTGGTTTGACCTACCTTTCGTTTTTCTTCGACAAGCGGCATGACGTCGCGCGCGAAGCGTTCCATCTCTTCAAGTTGTGGTGAGAATTGAAGTAATAATAAGGAGACACCCACCTGCTCAAACGCAAGAATCCGTTCGGCAATCTGTTCCGGTGTGCCGATCAAATCAGGACGGAGTCCACGGTTGGAGACCGAATAATCGTTCCGTTTTACTTGCTGTTCGAGTTGCGATTTGCTGACGAAATCGTCGTACCCGACGTACCCGGCACCGTCTTCCTTGACGTCTGTGATCCGCTGCCACTCTTGAACGGCCTCTTCTTCCGTATCACGGCAGATGATATACGCAGCCAGTCCAAAACTTTCAAGCGGCGATTGTCCTGTCTCTTGTCGACGTGCCTTCATATCCTCAATCTTGACGGATACTTCTTCCACCGTTCCGCCGTGCATGACATAGGCATCACAATGATTGACGATGGTTTGTTTGCCGGCTTCACTTTCCCCGCCTGCGTACAACTTGATGCCCGGTCGTTGAATCGGCTTCGGATGCAGTTGTGTCTTCTCGAGCGTATAGTAGTTCCCATCGAAGCTGTACGGTGACGAGTCTGCCCATAATCCTTTCATGATCGTGACAAACTCTTCCGTCCGCGCATACCGTTCGTCATGCGCCGTGAAGATCCCGTTGTATTGCCGCGCTTCTTCTTCCCACCAGGCAGAGACGACGTTCAGTGTAAAGCGTCCGTTGCTGAGTTGATCGATGTTTGCTGCCATCTTCGCGGTCGTCGCCGGGTTATGGAACCCCGGACGGACAGCTGTCATGATTTCCAGCCGTTCCGTCGTCGCAGCAATCGCCGCTGCTGTCGTCCAGGCTTCAAGACTTGGTGCTTCCAGCCCTTTGATATCATTTAAGTTCAATTCCGCAATCAGCGTCGTCGAAAATCCGATTTGTTCTGCTGTTTGCGCCACCTGCTTGGCATAATCGAACGTCGCCGGCATCTGTTCGTCCTCGACGTTTCGTAACCACCCTCCAAAAATCGGTAACCAAAATCCATACTCCATCCGTTATGTCCCCCTTATTAAAAAAATCGCTCTTCTCGAAAATCGAAAAGAGCGACGGATTCATCATGTCGACTCTTATCTGTAAAGGGATTGATCCCTTTAGGAAGTAGCACCTTCCGCGCATGATGCGGGGTTGCTGAAGTGTCTTCGGGCCATTCCCTCGACTTCTCTTGATAAGAATTATTGGAATTATCGTACACTTTTTAGCAGAGTAAAGCAACCATTAAACCCTGTTTTCCAATCGGAATTAAAAAGACATTAAAAAAAGGAGGAGAGCTGGGCTCTCATCCTCATTTTCTTAATATGGGGCAACAAACGTCGACTCTTCAACAGGTGCTTCTTCACCACGGATACGATCATAAAATTTCGCGAGTGTGACACTGACATAAGGAATGATCCACAAGAATCCGATTCCGATTGTAATCACGCCAAGTAAAAACCAACCGATGAATGACAAAATCAATAGGAATGCCTCCATTTTGTGTCCATCCATCATTTGGCGTGAGCGTGTGATGGCTTCCAGTACACCAATCGACGGTTCGTCCCGCAAAATGTAGTATGTCAACATGTACGAGAATGATTTGATGATGGCCGGTACAACCAGCAACAATGCCCAAAGGAATAAGAAGATGAATTGAACGATAGAAAGCAGGACGACTTTTACGAAATATTTATAAGGCTCAAATAGATCGCTGATTTTCGTTTTTTCCCCCCGGGCGATGGACAATGCAAACCAGCCCCATCCTGCACTGAGCGGAATTAATAGAACGGTTACAATCAATCCGATGAAGTCAATCATCTGAAAAGGTTCGTCATAATCAGACGATAGCAGGTTTGGAATACCTTGCAGGATTCCAAATAATAAGAACATTAAGACCGTGAAGCCCCAACGACCGCTTAATGCTTCCTTTGCTGATTTTTTTAATTGTGATGACATGAATAAGATCCTCCTTAAAATAAGTGCTACTCCTATTTACGGTTTATGCGGCAAGGAGTTTCAGTTATTTTTAAGATTTTCCTGTTTTTAACTTGTGCAGGCGTGCTTTTTCGAGCTGACGTTGGCAGGCCGTATAGAGCGAACGACGACCATCGAGGCGTTCCATCGCAAATGGGATGGCATGTTTTTTGGCTTGTGCGATGACATGGGCTGACGCCGCATGCGAAACACGACTCGTAATTACGACGATGGCATCCGTCTTTTGCGCGAGGCTGGCAATTTTCTTCGCCGACTGGGCATCTCCCGCTAAATGAATCAGCTCGATTCCGGTCTCAGCAAAAAATGTCCGGTAGACCGGTGCCTGCTGTTCGTTTCCGACGATGACGAGCCGCATTCCTTTAAACGCTGCAAACTCAAGCGGCTCCTTGTCGACGTAATCGATGGGTTGTCCCGGCAGCGACGTCGTGACGAGCGGTGTCATCGGTTGTTGTTTCTTTTCACGAATCCGGCGTGGTTGCCGGACCTTTTTCACAGTCGGTTTTCGCTTCATCTGCTTGGCATATCGTCCGGTCGATTTTTTTGATACGGATGTCACGTCCATTTCTGCCGTCGCGTCTGTTGGTTTCGATTCTGTTGACGGATCGAACGGTTGAACGATCGGTTCTTCATATTGGAAGGCATACTTCCAGGCAATCGTCAGTGTTTCCGGATGACCTTTCCACATGACCAAGTCGACGAGTTGTCCTTCCTTCAATTGAAAGAATCGCATATCTTCGACCGGAGTTGCGTAGTAAAACGGTTTTCCCGTTTCATCCTTCAACGGACCGTTGACCGTCGACTCGATGATGCCGTGATTTTTGACGATACATTTTTCAAAGACGATTCGTTGCTCCAGCGTCTTCATTTGATCGGTTGCGACGACGGCGAGCACTTCCAGTGACGTCCGCCGTTGGTCTTGATGAATAATCTGGACGCGGACTTCCATGCCGTGCTCGAGATTCCATTGACGGATTTCCTTTTCCGAGATATGGCTGTTCGGCCATTCCTGCAACGATCCGCCTTTTAATTCCCGGACAAATGTGTACGCATACCGTTGTTCGACAATCGGTTCGTCCGATTTCGGCAGTTCTGTCAACGGACCGGGTGACGCCGGCTGCTCTTCTTTCGTCGGTTGAAGCACCTCTTGCGGATGTACGCGTGGTGTATAATAGCGCGACAGTTGGACCCACTCATCGATTCCCCGGATTTCCTCGAGCAGCAACTCCCAATCTTCCGCCGTTTCAACGATCTGTAATTTACCGGCGACCAATTCTTTCGCCCGTTCCATGATTTGTTGCATCATCTCAAACAACCCCTTTGCTTTTTTTCAACTATAGCAAGGGGATTTCGTGTAGGTTGGTCTAAAAATAACCAGGTATTTTTTTGTTTAGGGTTAGGTTTTAATTTCGATTGACGGGTCGCCCAACCGGTATTTTTCGACGGCTACAATTAAGATTGTGATGATCACAAGCAAAAACCAAGACGACAGTTTTCCGAAGTCGACCAGTTCCCAGCCTTCTTCTTGATTCGGATAGACCCATCCCTTAAAAAACGTCACGATATTTTCCGCGAGCCAGATGAACCAGGCGATTAGACCAAATGACAAAACCAACGGCATCCGGTAGACGGTCTCATCCAACCGGTAATAGACCCAGGATCTTAAGAAAACAACGGCAACAAGTCCCATTAACAGCCAACGGAAATCAAATAACCAGTGATGGGTAAAAAAGTTTAAGTAGACTAACAGCCCTAACAAGGAGGCGAGAAGCGGACGGGGAAATTCGGTGATCCGAAGATCAAACCGGCGAAAGGCCTGGCAGATGTAGCTTGCGACACTCGCATACATGAAACCGGCATAAAGCGGCACACCAAACACCTTGCTCCATGCTTCTTCCGGATAACTCCAGGAACCGACCTGGACTTTAAACAACTCTAGTCCCAAACCAATCGCATGAAAGATTAAAATCAATTTGAACTCTTCTTTTGTTTCGTACCGTACTACAAGCAGCACGATTTGAACAAAAAGACACCATGCTAAAAGCAAGTCATAGCGCGCAATCGGTTCCGACGGAAGATAACGAGATACCGCAAGCGCCAAGAAAATCGCAACCGGAAAGACACAACAGATGGCTTCGAGATATGTAAAACGGATGAAATGGCGGATTTTTTGCATGAGGTGACCTCCTTTTCATTAGTATACGCATCAAGAGAAGTGATTCCCTCCATCTCAAGATGGAAAATATCGGATTCACTTCAATTTTCTCCATCAAACATGGTACAGTTAATGAATCAATTTTACTCCGAAACGAGGTGTCTTCCGTAAATGAGACAAACAATTCAAACGTCCTGGCTGTTACGCTCCGTCCTGAAATGGACATTGTTCTTATTTGGTCTGTTTTTACTCGCCGTCGGTTCATCGATAATGATCACGGCACAGCTTGGCGTCTCGACATGGGACGTCCTTCATTTGGGTCTTCAAAACAAAACGCCGTTTTCCGTCGGGACGATCATTCTCCTCGTCGGATTGTTGCTTGTGTTCGTCAAGTATTTGCTTGACCGGATCACACCGCAAGTCGGTACACTCGTCAATGCAATCTTTGTCGGGGTGTTCATGAACCTCGTCCTTGGTTCAGGTCTTCTGCCCTCGTTTGCTTCCGTTTGGCAAAACACGCTGTGGCTGATTGCCGGGATCTTCATCATCGGAATGGGCGCCGGACTCTATGTCGCCGTCGGTTACGGTGCCGGACCACGGGACGGCCTGACACTGACACTGGCGGAACGATTCGGAACGTCGATCCGGATGATGCGGACCTTCATGGAAATCACTGCCTGCGGAATCGGTTGGCTACTCGGCGGACCGGTGTTCTTCGGAACGATTTTATCGATTTTCTTGATCGGTCCGTTCCTGCAGTTTTGGTTGGGTCATTTCCGCCGGATGATTGCTGCCATCGATGCCGGAACGATTCCCCGGAAACAACAGAAAATTAGTTAAGTCGTTTGACTCGATACCTTTTCATCCGAAATGGTATCTTTTTTTGTGGATGAAGCATATTAGTTGCAGCATGAAAACAGACACGTTATATTCGTTTACATATCAATCTTTGATACGTCAAGGATTTTTCGAACGAAGGGAAGGATGTGATGACTTGAGTATTTCTTGTACTGAAAAAGGACGATTGATTTATGCGCTCGTCTCCGTCAATAAGACAATCGCTCAAAAATTTGATCTTTGTACGGACGGTTTCAGCCAAACCCGGATGGACTTATTAGCCCAACTCGAGGTGGATACGACGATCAGCCAAAAAGAATTGCAACAACGCGTCAACGTCGATAATGCTGCCGTGACACGCCACTTGAAGCATCTCGAAACGAACGGGATGATTGAACGTGTCCGTTCAGCAACAGATAACCGCGTCATTCTCGTTTCATTGACGCAAGAAGGCGCCGCCCGGATTACACGGTTACGCCAGCAAAAAGATGAATTCCTCGAGCAACTGCTTGAAGGATTTACGGTAGACGAACAACATCAGTTGGCTCAAATGATGCAACGAATTGAAACGAATGCCCTCACTTTACCTAAAACAACGGTTAATTAAAAAGGAGAATGTCAGATGACTACACAAACTACAACTGATTTCATGGAAATCGTTAAAGGACGCCGCTCGATCCGTAACTACGACACAAACGTCAAGATTTCTAAAGAAGAGATGACACAAATTCTTGAAGAAGCAACACTTGCTCCCTCTTCAGTTAACATGCAACCATGGCGCTTCCTCGTCATCGACAGCGCTGAAGGGAAAGCGACACTCGCTCCACTCGCTAAATTCAACCAAGTTCAAGTCGAGACATCATCTGCTGTCATCGCTGTCTTCGGTGACATGAATGCAATCGATCAACTTGAAAATATTTATGATACAGCAGTCGCACAAGGACTCATGCCGCAAGAAGTCCGCGATCGTCAAGTACCTGCGATTCAAGGCATGTACGAAAGCGTTCCGGCAAGTGCTCTCAAAGACAGCATTTTGATCGATTCAGGTCTCGTCTCAATGCAATTGATGCTCGTCGCCCGTGCGCATGGTTATGATACAAACCCAATCGGTGGCTACGAAAAAGACCAAATCGCAGAAGCCTTCGGCATGGAGAAAGACCGTTACGTACCGGTCATGCTTCTGTCCATCGGGAAAGCCGTCGACGCTGGATACCCATCCGTTCGTCTGCCGATCAACGATATCGCAGACTGGAAATAAGCAGTTCAATCAAAAATAGAGAAAAACAAAAAGGGAGATTATTACTATGACAACTCAAACAACTACAGACTTTATGGAAATCGTTAAAGGACGCCGCTCAATCCGGAACTACGACACGAACGTCAAAATTTCTAAAGAAGAAATGACACAAATTCTTGAAGAAGCAACACTTGCTCCATCTTCAGTCAACATGCAGCCGTGGCGTTTCCTCGTCATCGACAGCGCTGAAGGGAAAGCGACACTTGCACCACTCGCTAAATTCAACCAAGTCCAAGTCGAGACATCATCTGCTGTCATCGCTGTCTTCGGTGATATGAATGCAGTCGACAGCATCGATACAATCTATGATATGGCTGTTGAAAAAGGCTTGATGCCGCAAGAAGTCCGTGACCGCCAAGTCCCTGCCATCAAAGGTTTCTACAGCCCGGAAGATACAGAGACACTTCGCGACAGCATCTTGATCGATTCAGGTCTCGTCTCAATGCAATTGATGCTTGTGGCACGTGCGCACGGTTATGATACAAACCCAATCGGCGGCTACGAAAAAGATCAAATCGCTGAAGCCTTTGGTATGGATAAAGACCGTTACCTTCCTGTCATGCTTCTTTCGATCGGGAAAGCAGTTGACGCTGGTTACCCATCGGTTCGTTTGCCGATCAACGACATCACAGACTGGAAATAATCACAAACAACCAATCGGATTCCTCAACAGGAATCCGGTTTTTTTGTATACTGACCAAAAGGAGCTGGTCAAACGATGTATGATGTCACGATTATCGGTGCCGGCATCGCCGGAATCTTTTTAGCCCATGAACTGATGGAACAGGGTCAGACGGTCCTGTTGATCGATGCCGGAAAACCACTTGCGCAACGGACGAAACAGGAAGCCTATCTTGGTTTTGGCGGACTTGGTAAATCAGAAGGAAAATACAACTATTCTGCCGGATTCGGAGGTGAACTCGCCGAGAAGCTTGGAGCAGAGACGACGCTCCGCTTGATGCAACAAGTCGATGCGCTCCTTTGCCGCTACGGAGCAGATGAAGTCGAGTCGTACTCCACGTCTAATCCCGTTTTAGCTGATCGGGCAAAAGTGGCCGGTCTTGAGACAATCGAAACGACAGTCCGGCATTTAGGGACCGCACTATCGGAACGGATTTTAAGACGGCTCGAAGCCGCACTTCACGAACACGTTACCTTTCGTTTTGAGACGGCTGTTGCGACAATCGAACAGCAAGCGGACGGATTTCTGCTTACGACTGAACACGAAACATTTTCGAGTCAACGCGTCGTTTTCGCGACTGGACGCTCCGGTACTGCATGGATGCAGGAACAACTTCGGGCATTAGGTCTGGCTCAAAGCAAAACCCGTCTCGACCTCGGCATCCGGATCGAGATGGAAGAAACGGCCTTCCGAACATTTTTACAGGATACGTTCGAAACAAAATTGGCCTACGCGTCAGCAGCAGGGACCGCCGTTACATACTGCATGAATCCGAAAGGACGGATCATCCGCAAACATCAGGAAGGTCTCGTCATGCCGGACGGGCAAAACTTCCGCGAACAGGATTTCGGCACGACCAACTTAAACTTCACGCTGTTTTTACCGCGCTATTTTGCGACACTCGAAGAAGCGAATCATTATGCCGCTTCCGTCATCGGACAGATCAATCAAGGGACGGACCGGATTGTCGTGCAACGACTCGGGGATTTGCGGGCCGGTCGTTCGACGCAGTCAGGTGCTCTCGCCGAAAACAAAGTGCGTCCGACACTTACAGCGACAGCGGGGAATCTGATCGAGGAGGTCCCGGGCACGGACATCACGGTCTTGTTGGAGTTCCTCGAACGACTTGAGCAGTTGCTCGATACGCCGCTCTCAAACGACACATTGCTGTACGGCATGGACGGAAAATTTTATGCTCCGATGCTGTCGACGTCCGTCACCTTTGAAACGGACATCCCGGGACTGTATGCCATCGGCGATTGTTCCGGTGTGACGCATTCGTTGTCGCAAGCCGCTGCGAGCGGACTCCATCTCGGACAACACCTGACACAAAAACAGCCGTCCTAAGAGATAAGTTCTCTTGAGACGGCTGGTTGAACGTGCAGGGCACTTTATTTTTTAAACGCTTCATACACCTTCAGCTGTTTGCCTTTGACTTTTGTCGTCTTCATTGCCCGCAAGACGAGTGGACCTTTTCCATTCAGGATTTCCACGTACGTGACCGTATCCTGGATTGTGATGATCCCGATGTCTTGAGCGGTCATGCCTTCGATTTTCGCAATCGTTCCGACAAAATCAACGGCACGCAGTTTCTTTTTCTTCCCGCCGTTAAAATACAGCTTCATGATATCCGCGTTAAGTTGCTCCGTTTTCGATGCCCGGACGTCTGCCGTCGTGATTTTCTCTTCAAACGCATCCGCCGTCCGAATCAATTCCCGCTCAGTCGGTGCCTGGCGTTTTTCAATCGTCTCACCGCGGTACTGTTCGACTTCACGCAGACGACGCATGTCAGACTCCGTTACTAAGCTGATCGCTTTTCCGAGTGCTCCGGCGCGCCCTGTCCGACCCGTCCGGTGGACATAACTCTCTTTTTCGACCGGCATATCGTACTGGATGACGTGCGTAATGTTTTCAATATCGATTCCCCGTGCTGCAACATCCGTCGCGACGAGATAGCGGAACTCGCCTGCCCGGAATGCTTTCATGACGGCGAGACGCTCATCCTGTTCCATGCCACCGTGAATTTTTTCAACCGGATAATCCATCGAGGCCAACCCTTGGGCGACGAAATCGACGTGTTCTTTCGTCCGGCAGAAAATCATGCAGCGATCTGGATTTTCGACGACCGTGACGTCTTTCAGAATCGCGAACTTCGTTTTATCGGTTACTGTGATATAACTGTGTTCGATTTCGGCGATTTCCGTTGCCTTCGTCGTAATTTCAACTTCTTTCGGTGACTGCATGTACCGGTCACTTAACTGATGGATGTCTTGCGGGAATGTTGCTGAGAACAACATCGTCGTCCGTTGTTTGGGCAACTGTTTGAGAATCGTATCGACTTGATCAAGAAAGCCCATGTTGAGCATCTCGTCCGCTTCGTCAAGGACAAGGTATTTGACCTTTTCAAGCGATAACGTGCCCCGCTCCAAGTGATCGAGCACACGACCCGGTGTCCCGACAACGATATGCGTCTTTTGTTTCAGTTCCGCCACTTGTCCGCGGAATGGCTGTTTTCCGAAGACGGCTGTCGCTTTGATCCGCTTGTAGCGTCCAATGTTCATGACATCTTCCGTGACTTGCAGTGCAAGTTCGCGTGTCGGCGTCAAGATCAGGGCTTGCGGTTTGTTTTCTTCCCACTCGACGAGCTCACAGAGCGGAATCCCGAAAGATGCCGTCTTTCCGCTGCCGGTGCGGGATTTGACGATGATATCTTTTTCTGACAAGGCGACCGGAATGACCGCTTGTTGGACATCCGTCGGCGTATGGTAACCAAGTTGTTCAATCGCTTCTAGAATCGGTGCACTGAGTTGAAAATCCGTAAATGGTTTTTTAGACATAAGAATACCTCATTTATTTTGTAGTTTTTTTTAGTGTGATTAGTGAATCAGACGTGACCTCTCATTATGCGCTACTTTCGACAGGACGTCAAAAGAGCTTCCCACCTGTTGGCGGGAAGCTCGACTTGCTTATTTTGCTGAAACTGTATCTTTTTTGATTTGCTTACTGCGTAACTGACCACATGCCGCGTCGATATCCGTACCGTGCTCAAGACGCACACCACAGTTGAGACCGTTCTTTTTCAACGTGTCGTAGAACGTGGAAATGTCTTCCGACGTACTCCGTTGGTATTGACCGTGCTCATCAACCGGGTTGTATGGAATCAAGTTGACGTACGTCAAGTGGCGTTTGTCTTCGAACAATTTCGCAAGCTCGATTGCTTGGGCTTTTTGGTCGTTGACACCACGTAAGAGAATGTACTCAATCGTGATTTTCCGGTTCGTCGTCTTGACGTAGTAATCGATGGCAGGCATCAATTTCTCGAGCGGAATCGCACGGTTGATCTTCATGATTTGTGTCCGGAGTTCATTGTTTGGCGCGTGTAATGAAATCGCCAAGTTGACTTGAAGTTTTAAATCTGCGAATTTGTAGATTTTGTCTGCGAGCCCACTTGTCGAAACTGTAATGTGACGCGCACCGATCGCAAGACCGTTGTGATCCTTGATGACGTTCAAGAAATCGACCATGTTGTCGAAGTTATCAAACGGCTCACCGATACCCATGACGACAACGTGGCTGACACGTTCTTCTTTTCCGACTGCATCGAGGTGATGCTGAACATTCATGATTTGCTCGACGATTTCTCCAGCAGAGAGATCGCGGCTCTTCTTGATCAAACCACTCGCGCAGAAACTACAGCCGATGTTACAACCGACTTGCGTCGTGACACAGACCGAAAGTCCGTACTTATGACGCATTAAAACAGTTTCAATCAAGCTGCCGTCATACAATTTGAAGAGGAACTTGATTGTTCCGTCTGCTGATTCTTGTTTCACGGCTTCTGTCATCGAATTAATCGCAAAACTCTGATCTAACAACTCAAGGCAATCCTTGTTGACATTCGTCATTTCTGCGAAAGTAGTGACACGTTTACGATAGAGCCAATCCCAAACTTGTTTTGCTCGGAACGGTTTGTGACCTTGATGCGATAACCATTCCGTCATCTGCTCAAGTGTTAATCCATAAATGGATGGTTTATTCATTAGTGAGACCTCATTTCTTTTTCCAGAACTATAACATTCCTTTATCTTAGTAAAAATCAGCCGCTTACGCAACGTTCAAATCCTAAATGTTCACTTTCTGTAAATTTCCGCGTCTTCTTTGGCTTATTTTACGGTCCAGTTGTGTCAAATCGACAAACTTCGTTTCCGAAAACTCAAAAATGCTCCGACATGGAAGATCAGACTGATACTCGCAAGGATCAGAAGGTGAATCAAAAACTGATCAGTTCCTTCTAATAATTGTTGGGTGTTGAACAAGCTGAAAATCGAGCCGTAACGCATCCATTCCACTTTTTCACTCAGACCGGATCCGATCGTCAAGACGACCGACAGTACAAGGACACTGCCGGCAATCGAAAAAGCACGCCGTTCATCATCAAACAAGGTGGCAATAAACAGCGTGAATCCACCAATGGCATACAGTAACAAAAGTGCGTTCACTTGAAAACGAATCAAGGTCAGCACATCAATCGACACCCCGGAAACAAACCAGTCTGCGAGCAGCAAGACGAGCGTATTGCATACTACCAGGCATGTACTGGCGAGTATCATCACGATCATTGCGGCCGCCGTATATTGATGCCGGGTAATCGGCGCTGCCAAGTATAAAATCAATTCGCCATTATCGATCGGTCGTGCCAGCAGACGGGCGGCAAGCGATAACAAGAACAGGGACGCGATGATTTGAAAGATCAGTCCGTAATAATTACCGCCAAGTAAATCAAGCACATTATCAAAACCGGTCACCTTGTCGTATTGAAAAGCTTTTAAGACTTCCGGTGGCAACGCTTGAAGTTTCGCTTCGAGCAATCCGGTCTTCATCATCGAGGGGTAGAGTGCCGCAAGCATCAATAAATACAGACTGGTGCCAATCGCATACGCCATGATCGGTTTTACGTTGTGTTTCAACAACGACCAAATGATGGTCATCATGATGATTCCTCCTCACCGTAATAATGTAAGAAGACATGTTCCAAGTCATCCGCTGACGATTGAATCATCCGGACATCGTACGCTGTTAACAGGTGAATGATCTGATTTAAAGTCAGTTCGTGACCCGTGACAAACGAGACCTGCTTCTGAAGTCGTTGACTGCCGATCTGCAGCGCAAATTGTTCCGCCTCTGCCTCGAGTCCAAATTCGATCGTATATTGTTTCTGACTCGAACGGACCAGCTCATGAATGTCCGCTTCCACGATGATCCGCCCTTCTTTGATCAGGGCGGCCCGGTCACACGATTTTTCCATCTCCGGAAAATGGTGTGAGCTCATCAAAATCGCTTTTCCGCGTTGCCGTTCGATGTCGATCAAGTCTAAAAAATGTTCCTGCATCAGCGGATCGAGCCCGCTCGTCGGCTCGTCGAGCAGGTAGACCGGTGTATCCTTCATGAAACAGCCGACCAAAGCCAGTTTTTGTTTCATCCCTTTTGACATCTTCCGAATCTTGGTTTTCGTCTCAAACGGAAATCGGTTGAGCAACTCTTGCTGTCGCTGCGGCGAACTGTGATGCAGTTTTTGCATCAACTGCATCACCTGTTCTCCGGTGAAGTCACCCGGCAGATTGATTTCTCCCGGTAAATAACCGACCAGACGTTTGACCTCTTCCGATTGATTCCAACAATCAAATCCGCCGATCGTCGCACGTCCCGTATCTGCTTGAATCAATCCCATCAATTGCCGGATAGCGGTTGATTTCCCGGCACCGTTCGGTCCGATGAAACCAAACACCATCCCCGGCTCCACCGTAAAACTGACGTCAAACAATCCTCGTTTCGGGGCAAATTCCTTCGTCACGTGGTCCAAGTGAATCATCCCAATCGCCTCACTTCTTTTGGAGATCGTCGTTAGTACCTTATACCCGTTTTGGCACTTCTTGGGACAAATCAGTCCGATAAATGACAAACCGTTCGTCATGGTTTTTGTCGAACAATTCTTTTAACCGAACTTCGTCGACTTGCTCGAATACCGTCTGATGCTCTAAAAAATACCGATACTCGTCTGCCGGATAATACAGAATCAAATCCACCGGTCTCGGACGGCGTTCGATCGAGGCTAAGATATTGTCCACGACCTTCATGAAGATTTGCACAGAAAACGGATTAAAGAAATAACATTTCGTGACATCATCGGGAATCGAGTACGCTTCTGCATAGGTCTGCTCAAAACGGATGCTTCCACGCCGCCTCTTCATTTTTTTCGTATACGCCATCTGATTCGTGAGCGCATCCTGATAATATTGACCGTTCATCTCGACACCGATGACGGAGCAATCAAACCGATCGTGCAGATAAAAATTCAGTCGTCCTTTGCCGCATCCAAAATCCACTACCGTATCGGTCTGATCAAACGGATAAACGGCACACAGCTCCTCAAGCGCTGCATAAGGAGTCGGTTCATAGCGGTTGTAGTGACTAAAGGCGTTGTAGAGATGTTGGATATCAATTGTCTCGATTCGCAATCGTTCTTCGTACTCTTTTTCATTCATCTAGGATTCCTTCTTTCAAGCATTGTTTGTTTCATCGTACTATACTATGAATGTACGCATTTTATTCCGTAAGGGGGAAATATACATGATCGTCGTAACGAATCGGATTAAAGTCAAAAAAGGAATGGCTGCCGCAATGGCACCACGCTTTACCCGTCCAAGCGGACTTGACTCGATGAAAGGTTTTGTTCGGGTCGAGGTTTTATTGACTCAGGGGCTTGAAGAACATGATGAAATGAACGTCAACATGTATTGGGAAGAGATGACGGATTTCGAAGCTTGGCGAAACAGCGATGATTTTAAAGCCTCCCACAAACGTCCGGCACAAACTGAAGACAAACAAGAAGAATCACCGATGCTCGGAAGCGAAATCTTTATTTATGAGGTAGCCTCTGTTAAAGAACGGAATTCATGATTTTATACACGCGATCAGTGAGGCTGGGACATAACTCAGCTTTATAAATGAGAAGGCCCTCGAAACGTTTTTCGTTTCGAGGGCCTTCTTCTATGATGAAAAACCGATTTTAAGTAAACAAATAAGGACTGCCTCTGATAAAGTTAAAGTGACCAAACCATAACTATCGGAGGTGTCCTTATGTTTAAAAATTATAACATGAACCAGCTGGTTCTGCCTTTAGATTTAGAAATTCGTCTTCAAGAAAACGATATCGCTTTCGCCGTTCATCATCTTGTCGAGTCCATTCCCGACGATGCCTTTGAACCTTTTACTCGAACGACAGGCTGCCCCGCCTATCATCCACGCATGATGATGAAAATCATTTTATGCGCCTATACGCAATCGGTCTTCTCTGGTCGGAAGATCGAAGGACTCCTTCAAGACAGTCTGCGTATGATGTGGCTCGCTCAAGGGAATGAACCGAGCTATCGTACGATCAATCGCTTTCGAGTGCACCCGGCAGTCACACCTATCCTGAAGCAGGCGTTCGTCACCTTCCGTTGCCATCTCGTCGAGATGGGAGAAATTAAGGAAGAAGCGATCTTCATTGATGGTACGAAACTAGAAGCGAATGCGAATCGATATACGTTCGTCTGGCGAAAATCCGTCGAGCGATATAGTGCGTCGCTCGTCGAAAAGTCTAATCTTCTCTATGAAGAACTCGTCGCACAGGAAATCTTACCGGAGATTGAACGGGAAAGTCCAGACGAACTGACCATTCCTGAACTCGAGTACATCGGTGATGTTTTGGAGGAACGAATCGCGTCTATCAATCAAGAAATCGAGGCAAGTTCAGATACGCAGGAGAGAAAACGGCTTCGTTCCGAACGAAAGCAACCCCATCTTTTCCGAAAAAAGTTCGCTGAGTTCGTGGAAAGAAAAAGGAAGTATGCCGTCCAAAAGAAGACGTTCGATGGACGGAACAGCTATTCGAAGACGGATACGGATGCGACGTTTATGCGGATGAAGGAAGATCATATGCAAAATGGACAACTCAAGCCTGGGTACAACGTGCAGATTGCGACCGAAGGTCAATATACCCTCGCTTATGATGTCTATCCTAATCCGACCGATGCCCGCACGTTCATCCCGTTTTTAGATGAGGTGGCCTCGTACCTTAATTTACCGGAACATATCGTAGCGGACGCCGGCTATGGGAGCCAAGAAAATTATCAGGAGATTCTGATGCGCCGAGGGCGCATTCCGCTCGTTCCCTATACGATGTTTCAAAAAGAGAAGACGCGAAAATGGCGTGATGATCCTTTTAATCTCGCCAACTGGTCCTACGATGAAACGACCGATCACTTTGTATGCCCGAACGGGCGGAACGTGACGTTCCGTTACATGTCTAAGAGGACGGATCGATATGGTTTTACCCGCGATTTCAAGGTGTACGAAAGTGAGAGTTGTGATGACTGCCCGCTTCGATCCCTCTGTACCAAGGCAGAGAAGGGTCGTCATCGCCAAGTCCGAGTAAACGTTTCGTGGGAAGAGCAAAAGGAACAGGTAAAGGACCTGCTTTCAGATCAAAAAACCGGGAAAATCTACGCGAAACGTAAGATAGACGTAGAACCAGTTTTTGGGAATCTGAACGCTAATTTGCGTTTCACTCGTTTTTCCGTAAGAGGAAAAGCAAAGGTGAAACGTGAGCTTGGCTTCATCCTTATGGCAGTAAATCTGAGAAAGTGGCTCACCCAAAGTATTGCCCGAGGGGTAATTTAACAAGAGGCGATGAAAAAAATAAGGGATTGCGCATCGTGACGATGGCAATCCCTTATTTTCTTTAAAAGTCAGCTAGTTATGTCCCAGCCTCTTTTTTATATGCTCAGGACCCCACACTATATTTACTTAGGGTTTAATTGTATGTAATACCATTATTTGTTATTATAGGTCCAATACGGAAAGAGAGAGGATCTATCATGCTGAATTCGTTGTCTATTTTTGAACAGGCGATCCGTGCTTTACCGGCGGATCGATCGCTGACCCGTCAAGATGTATGTGTGGACAGTTTCCTGTTGCAACAGGATCAAGATTTATCGGTATACTACTCACCAATCGGCGAGTACATCAATCGTTCCGCAAAAATTGTCTTCCTCGGCATTACACCCGGATTCGAACAAATGCGGATTGCCTATGAAGAAGCCGGAAACGCATTTCGTAACGGTGCAAGTATTGAAGAGACTTCAAAAATTGTCAAATACAGCGCCAGTTTCGCCGGACCGATGCGACGAAATCTGACGACGATGTTGGATGAACTGGAGCTAAACCGATTACTCGGAATTTCCTCCACTGCGACTCTGTTTCATACCCATCAAGAACTGTTGCACACAACTTCGCTGTTAAGACATCCTGTTTTTTACCGCGGTAAAAATTATACAGGACACCAACCAAAAATTGAGCGGAATCCGTTATTGCAACATTATGCCTATGAACATTTTGTTGCCGAGTTAAGCCAGTTGCCGCAACCCGTCCTGCTCGTTCCATTTGGGCGGGTCGTCGAGTCGACGGTCGAGACATTGCTGTATCAAGGAAGAATTCAAAAACACACGGTTTTATTTGGTTTTCCTCACCCTTCCGGCGCAAATGGTCACCGGAAACGGCAGTTTGAAGAAAATAAAGACTATCTAAAGAAGCAGTTACAGGATTATTTTAGTGCACAATAAGTAGAAATCTGTGAAACGTCATACAATTATTTTAACTAACAAGCCGGTCCCGATGAGTTCATCAGGACCGGCTTGTATTGATTATCAAGTGCGTATAATTATCAGACCATCAACGCGCAGACTTCATTGGCAAAGGCGACCGGGTCTTCGATCGGCAATCCTTCAATCAATAACGCTTGTTGATACATCAGTTTAGTATACCGTTCGAATTTTGGATGGTCTTCGGCATAGGCCGTCTCGATCGCTTGGAACACATCGTGCGACGTGTTCAATTCGAGAATTTTCACGGCTGCGACATCTTGGTTGTTCGGCATCGATTTGAGGATTTTCTCCATTTCGATTGAAACCGCACCATCCGTCGCGAAGCAGACCGGATGTGACTTCAAACGTGTTGAAGCTTTGACTTCTTTCACCTGTCCTGCCAGTACGTCCTGCATCGCGTTAAACATCTCGACTTGTGTCTCCGTCGTTTCGGCTTGATCCGTCTGCTCGATACCGAGATCGCTGCTCGTGACGGACTTGAATTCTTTTCCGTCGTAATTGAGCAACATCTGAATCGCAAACTCATCAATCTCTTCAGTGAAGTAAAGGATATCGAATCCTTTGTCTTTGACGAGCTCCGACTGCGGCAATTTATCCAACCGGTCCGTACTCTCCCCTGACGCATAATAGATGTACTTCTGCTCTTCCGGCATCGCGGCGACGTATTCTGCAAGCGTCACCAGTTTTTTCTCTTTTGCCGAATGGAATAGGACGAGGTCTTTGACCGTATCCTTTTGCATGCCGTAATCATTGTAGATGCCGAACTTCAATTGACGGCCAAAGGCTTGATAAAACGTCTCGTATTTTTCCCGGTCGTCCCGAAGCAACGCTTCAAGTTGTGTCTTGATTTTGCTTTGAATGTTTTTGGCGATCAACTTCAACTGGCGATCGTGCTGCAACATTTCACGCGAGATGTTGAGCGACAAGTCTTCCGAATCGACCATCCCTTTGACGAAGCTGAAATGATCCGGCAACAGATCACTGCACTTTTCCATGATCAAGACGCCATTCGCATACAGTTCAAGCCCCTTCTCGAACTCTTTTGAATAATAATCAAAGGAAGGCTGTTCTGGAATGAACAAGATCGATTGATAACGGACGGCTCCATCGGCACTGATGTGAATGTGTCTGATCGGCGCATCAAATCCGTAACGTTTTTCTTGATAGAAGTTACGGTAGTCCTCATCCGTCAGCTCCCGTTTGTTTTTCCGCCAGATCGGAACCATGCTATTGACCGTTTTCATGACCGTGACCGTCTCTGTTTCATCTGATCCGTCGACCGGACGTTGTTCCGTTTCCTCCATCTCGATCGGATAACGGATGAAGTCCGAGTATTTCTTGACGATACTCCGCAGACGGTGTGGTTCCAGGTATTCATCGTAGTTCTCTTCGTCTTCGTTAGCTTTGATATGAAGTGTGATGTCTGTTCCGACGGTCTCTTTTTCGACCTCTTCGATCGTATACCCGTCGACCCCATGTGACTCCCACTTATAAGCGACGTCACTGCCAAACGGTTTCGTGACGACCGTCACGGTGTCGGCGACCATGAAGGCGGAATAAAAACCGACGCCGAACTGCCCGATGATATCATGACCGTCTTGCGATTCATTTTCTGCCTTAAAGGCGAGCGATCCGCTTTTGGCAATCGTTCCGAGGTTTTCTTCGAGCTCTTCTTTTGTCATTCCGATTCCTGTATCGCGTAAAATCAGTTGACGGGTTTCAGGGTTCGGCTGAATCGTAATCTTGTAAGCATCCTTGTCGAACGTAATCGTCTCGTCCGTCAACGCTTTGTAGTAAATCTTATCCATTGCGTCACTGGCGTTCGAAATCAACTCACGTAAAAAGATTTCCTTGTGTGTGTAGATGGAATGAATCATCATTTCGAGCAATCGCTTGGATTCTGCTTTAAATTGTTTCGTTTCCATTTTCGATACCCCCATGTATTTTTTAGCACTCTATAAGACAGAGTGCTAATTCATTTCCATTATTACGGATACAAAAACGACTGTCAATCCTCCAATTCATCGAGTGTCTCAAGTTTTTGCCGCACCTGTCGTCCGATATCACGCAGTCCTTTTGTCGAACCGTATGTCCCGTGACTCCGGCCCTTTTCGTCAGGACGACTGCCGAGACCAAGGAACTGTTCGCTTGGTTTAAAGTGAAGTCCAATGACCGGAATCTCGAATGCAGCAGAATAACCAAATTCGACGACGGCATCCGGATAATCGGTCAAAGCGACGGGATCTTGCCACGTGATGCTTGGATCCAGTTTCCGGAAACGGTCCGTGTGCTCGCGTCCCAGCAAAATGATGCCATGCAGGGAAAACAACGGCAGCAGCTTTTTCAAAAAAGTTTGTCCAAAGTCCGTCTGTTCGAGATCCTGCCGCATCGCGATCGTCCCCATGTAGCGTCTGGTCGGGAACGGAAAAAAATCCGTATGAATGACCGGAAGGAGCGCGTCATCATAAAAGGACGCCCCAAATCCATTTAAGAACCCTTCCAGTTTTCCACCCTGTTCTTTTCCGAACCATGTCTTATAAACATCCGGTTGTTGAAAATAGTGATTAAACTTGTCGATCGTTTGTTCAACGTGTTGCTCCGTTAGATAAGTTTCTAAAGACATGTCCGGCCCGAGCAAAAAGAACGGACCCGTCGAATCAAAACGCATCGTTCCTTCCTTATTCAAAAATTGTCCGGCTGACGGATTCGTCGCGACCGTCAACCAGCTTTTCTTCGAGACGTCACCAAACCATAAGACGGGTGTCGTTCCCTCAATCAATTCGTTTCGCATCGGTCCACGTGCCAACTCCATTTGGTGCTGCACGGCTTCCGTCAATAATTTTTTTGCATGTTCCCGTTGCTCTGATGTCAGCGTTCTCATTCCTTTCATTTTGCGCTTTCCTGTTTTTTTGATGTTCCCGTTCCTCCAGAACGTTAGACACTTCGATGGGTTTAGCTCGATTCGCGGAGGGAATGTTTCATAAGGTAAAGCACAAAATCGGACATCACTTTTCAGGAGGAGATTTTTTATGAAACGACTTGAGGATAAAGTAGCCGTCATTACCGGATCGGCGACAGGAATCGGTCAGGCAACGGCACTCGTCTTTGCCGAACAGGGAGCGACCGTCGTCTGTGCGGATGTTGATCTGGAAAAAGCACAAGCAACGGTCAAACAGATTGAGCAGGCAGGCGGAAAAGCAGAAGCGGTTCATGTCGACGTCTCACAAGTCGACAGCGTAAAACAGCTCGCCGACCATTTAGCGTCTACATACGGGACGGTTGATGTCCTGTTCAACAATGCCGGGATTGATCAGCAAGGCGGGAAAGTCCATGAATATCCGATCGAACTGTTTGACCAAATCATCGCCGTCGATTTACGGGGGACTTTCTTGACGAGTAAGTTTGTCATTCCATTGATGTTGAAAAACGGCGGATCGATCATCAACACGTCATCGATGTCAGGACGTGCAGCCGACTTGAATCGTTCCGGATATAACGCGGCGAAAGGCGGCATCGCCAACTTCACACGCGCGATGGCAATCGACTATGCCCGGGAAGGCATCCGCGTCAACTCGCTTTCGCCGGGAACAATCGAAACGCCGCTCATCGATACACTCGTCGGCGGAAAAGAAGAAGATCAAGGGAAGCAGTTCCGTGATGCCAATGCTTGGATCACACCACTCGGTCGCCTCGGTAAACCGCGTGAGATGGCAACGGTTGCCTTGTTCCTCGCTTCAGATGACAGTTCATACGTTACGGGTGAAGACATCACGGCTGACGGCGGTATCATGGCCTATACGTGGCCGGGTGAAATGTTAATCGATGATAAATGGAAAACAGACGCGGAATAAGCGACGTTTTTTTCAGCACGGTTCCTACTTGTGGAGCCGTGCTTTTTTTGTTCATTTTTGAACGGTTTGAGCCTAAGAAATTCGAGACGCTTAAA
Source organism: Caryophanales bacterium (assembly GCA_902363455.1). Lineage (GTDB taxonomy): Bacteria > Bacillota > Bacilli > Exiguobacteriales > Exiguobacteriaceae > Exiguobacterium_A. The sequence goes on from CABJAC010000004.1 coordinate 187,981, forward strand.
TGTTTTGGGCATTAGTTTACCTCACTGAACTACTTTTGAACGGGAAAAGTAAAACAAAGGGGGAGAAACTATGCTTACAGAATCGATTACTTATTTACAACGTTGTTTACAAATTCCAAGCACCAATCCACTCGACGGGGAAGAGAACGTCGCTGCGTACGTCTATGATTTACTGACATCGAACGGAATCGAGACGGAATGGATCGAGGTGTCACCTAAACGGATTTGTCTCGTCGCAACGATCCAAGCCGGAGTTTCGGCCGTTCACCCGAAAACGATTGGCTTCTCGGGTCATCTGGATACCGTGCCTGTTCAACTCAGCGAGTGGACAAAGGATCCGTTCGGCGGCGAGATCGAGGAGGGACGCATCTACGGACGTGGTGCCTCCGACATGAAATCCGGTGTCATGGCGATGGTCAGCATGATGCTGGAATTAAATCAACGGGATGACTTACCAAACCATCTGAAATTGTTGATCACATCCGACGAAGAAAACGGGATGACCGGGGCCCGTCATTTAACAGAACGTGGTGATGCTGATAATTTGGACGCTCTGTTGATTACGGAACCGACAAGCGGTTTTCTCGGCTATGCGCAAAAAGGAGTCGTCGGCGTGGAAGTATCGTGTACAGGTAAAAGCGCTCACAGCTCTTCGCCCCAACTCGGTCAAAATGCCATCGATGATCTGTATCGTGTGATTCGAGAAATCAAATCCGACCGGTTTACGATCACCACTCACAGTCATCCGGAGCTCGGTCCGGTCGTCGCTTCCATCACGTCCATTACGGGCGGCGAAGGTCCAAACGTCATTCCGAGCCAAGCTGCATTTTATATGGACATCCGGACGATTCCGGGATTCGGACGAGAGCAGGTCTTAGCTGCACTCGAAGAAATCAATCAACGTCTGCGTGAACAGGACGACAGTTTTTCGATGAAAGTCACCGTCATCAAAGAGATTCCGTCCTGTGAAACCGATTCCGAGGACCCGTTCTTGAATGTCGTCGCAACAACGATGGAATCCATTCGCCGTCAGCCGACACGACGCGTCGCGATTCCTGGTGGGACAGACGGCGCCATGTTCAGTCAGGCCGCCCGAAGCTTTCCGATTGCCGTTGCTTCTTTCCACGATTTCCGGCTGGCGCACCAAATCGATGAGTCGATTCCTTTATCGGAATATGAAGAAACGATCGAGTTGTGCACGCGTTTAGCTCTCCATTCATATACCTAAAGAAATCCTCCATTTGTCTCTTACACGACGAATGGAGGATTTTTAAGTGTATACGCCAATCAAGGCAAGGGCTTGCCCAACATAGCTTTGATCAGACTGTAGTGTATGTTTGGATTTGTCAGTGTGATGCCATTCGATTCGAACATGGCCAAGCCGGTCGTATATCAATTCAAATATAAAACCAGCGTTTTCAAAGGAAACGATTCCCGGAAACTGTTCATGAACAATCCGAAATTCAAGGGCAAATTGGTCATATTCTTCAAACGATAACGTCATCTGATGAATTCTTTTATCCTGATGCCAAACGTCGATTTGTAATGTAGCCAACGCTTGATTCACTTCGACGATGTGCCAGTCAATCGTCTTGTCATATCCTGTAAAAGAAATCACATGGTTCAACTAAATCACCTCTTTTTGAATGAATACCCGTTAGACAGGGAATGGTTTTGTAACGAATCGAAATGACTGTCGTCCACTCACGAAAGGGGTTTTCTTATGAGCGATCAGCAAAAGACGTTACCGACGAATCAAAGCGTCGATGGCTTTTTGAGTACGATCACGCCAGTATCAAAACGGACGGACTGTGAACAATTGCGGCAGATTTTTGAAGAGATGACGGGTTATCCGGCCGTTATGTGGGGTGACACGATGATTGGATTCGGTCACTATCACTATCGGTATTCTTCCGGACATGAAGGCGACTCATTTCTTGTCGGATTCTCGCCCCGCAAAGCGAACATCAGCCTCTACTTCGCAACAGGTCCGGAGCGTGAGCAATTCCTCGCACGTCTCGGCAAACACAAGACCGGAAAAAGCTGTATCTATATTAATAAACTAGCAGATGTCGACCTGCTTGTCTTACGGGAGCTGATCGTTCACTCCGTCGCTTTTCTGGAAACGACATATCCACGGTCTTGAACACTTAAAAACGTCCCTTCCTTCGCTGGTTTTGCGAAAGAAGGGACGTTTGCTGTTTAAATTAATGTCCACTGTCTGTTGTGTCGATGTGACGAATGTGTTTGAGATTGACCCCGATAATGACGACAGACAGTAAGACGAACGCGCTACCGACATAAAACGGCAGATTCGCGTTAAAGATTTCAGCCAATTTACCGGCCATGAATGGCGCGATGGCTGCCCCGAGAAAACGTAAGAAACTGTATGCAGCGGATGCCGTCGAGCGTTCGACCGGTGCTGCATCCATGACTGCTGTCGTAATCAACGTGTTGTTGTTCCCGAGCACAGCTCCGGCAAGAATGACACAGACGATGACGACAGCTGGTGTTTCGGTAAAGATCCCCATTAATAACAACAGGACAGCGAACAAGAGCAACATCAGTACCATTGCTTTAATTGTTCCAAGCCATTGTTTTAATTTTGGTGCTGTTAAAACGGATGTCAGAGCAAGCAGCATTCCCCAGCCGAGGAAGACGAAGCCCAGTCCTTTTGCCGGTAGTTTCATGACGAATGGTGCATACGCCATGATGGTAAAGAATCCGACGTTATATAAGGCCGCGACGATTCCAAGTGTCAATAATGACCGGTGTTTCATCGCCTGGAACGGTGCAATCAACGAAATCTTTTTTGCAGGCGTCGCCGTTGCGACCGGTTTTGGCATCAGGAATAATAAAACGAGGAACGCGATGACCATGATGGTGGCAACGCCCATGAAAGGCGCGCGCCATGTGATTGAACCGAGCGTTCCGCCGAGTAACGGACCGATTGAAATCCCGAGACCGACTGCTGCTTCATATAAGATGATCGCTTTCGCCGTTCCGCCGGATGACAGGGAAACAATCGCTGCGAGTGCTGTTGCGACGAACAAGGCGTTTCCGAGTCCCCAGCCGCCGCGTAACGCGACCAGTGTCCAGATGCTGTCAGCCTGTGACGCAAAACCAGCAACGGTTGCAATGACCGCAATACCGAGCATCAATGTCCCTTTTTGACCTATCCGCGACGAAATCGCACCGGTAATCAGCATCGCAAACGCCATGACGGCGTTATAACTTGTAAATAAGAGCGTGACTTCACTTTTTGATGCTTCGAGATTTTCGGCAATCGTCGGTAAGACCGGATTAACGAGTCCCATTCCCATGAATGCCGTGATACTGGCAAAAAATACCGCCCAAACCGCAATCGGCTGATGCAGTAAACCGTGTTTACTTTCCGCCAAGACCGTTTCAGGCGCAAGTGTCGTTGTTTTTTCAGCAAGAGCCATATGAATCCTTCTTTCTTAAATAAACTGTTTAAATGAGTGACGGATGACATCACCGCGACTGATGATTCCGACGAGCTTGTCGTCTTTTAGAATCGGTAATTTTTTAATCCGTTTTGCGCCGAGCGTCGCCGCAATTTCTTCCATCTCGGTTTCTGTCGTTGCAGTCACGACTTTTCGACGTGCCATGTCCATGACAGGACGCGTCAAAATGTGGCGGACCCGCTCTTCGTAATTTTCATCATCGCCTTTAATGACATCAACATACAAAAACGTATCGACGATGATGTCTTTATGTTTGCCGATGGCCCGCATGATATCTCCGTCACTGATGTAGCCGACGACTTCCTGCTTGTCGTTGACGACCGGGACACCACTGATGCCGGACGTAATAAAACGTTCAACTACCGTCCGGATCGTATCCTGTTCATTGACAGTAATGACGGTTTCTTTCATCGATTGATAAGCTTTCATCGGAATTCTCCTTTATCAGACGCTGTAATGAGATAAGTTCAAAACAATAAGTTGCACGATACAATTAAATAACATTTATGATTGTATAATACAACTATAACCGTGTCAAGAACCCTGCTCTTGTATTGACAGCGGTCGTCTCGTGCGTAATGATGAGGGCAATAAAGGCTGATATGAAGAGGTGATAAGATGTCTAATCAATCCCTGGAAACGATTGAACTCGAACTGGCGATTTTGATTCGTCGTTTGACGACGGCGACGGCCGATAACCGGAATTTGGACCGCGCGTCCTACTTGCTGTTGCGCCAACTGTCGGATTCCGGTCAAGTCGGTGTCAAGACGCTCGCACGTGAATTGCAGCTCGACGTATCGACTGTCAGTCGGCAAGCGGCTGCCCTCGATCAAAAAAATCTGGTCGAAAAAATAAAAGACCCGACAGATGGCCGTGCCTTCTTTTACAACATCACAGATTACGGTCAGCAGGAACTCGAGATTTACCGGACGGCCCGTTTAACGAGCATCAAACGACTGTTAACCGACTGGCCGGACACGGATGCTGAATCATTTGGACGGTTGCTGAAACAGTTCAACCAAGCACTACGGGAACGTTAAGTTCCTGAAAATATGAAATAACAGCACGATTCAGAGGACGAATGTTACATCCGTCCTCTGTTTTTTTTTCGCTGAAAGTGTCGTCAGACAGGATTACCGGTTAACCGATCGTCACCTTCTGTTGAATTCGTTCAATCTGTTCTGGTGTCGTGCGGCAACACCCGCCGATCAATCGGGCACCCGCTTCATACCATTCCGGAGCAATGTCTTCAAATGCGGTACAGACGGCTTCACCGGACCAGGTCTTACTGACCGGATCGTAATGTTCACCGGAATTCGGATAGACGATGATCGGTACCTTCGTCAATTGCTTCAATCCTGTAATGAATTCTGTTGCAATCGATGCCGGAAAACAATTGGCGCCAATTGCCGCCAGTTGTGGATGATTCCCGAGTACCTCGACACATTCACTTAGCGGCGTTCCTTCACTAATATGTGATGCGTCACGTAAGGAAAAGGCAAGCCAAGCCAATTGTTCCGGAAATTCTTCGAGCAGACGAAACAGCACTTTGGCTTCTTGCAAGGAAGGAATCGTCTCAAACGCCAGCAGATCGGCTCCGGCTGCAATCAAAGCTTCGAGCCGCGGACGATGGAAGGCTTCCAGTCGGGCGTCGTCCACTCCGTAATGACCAACGTATTCCGAGCCGTCGGACAGGTAAGCGCCGTACGGTCCAATCGATCCTGCGATGAGTGCGTGACGCGCTTTTCCCCCTGTTTCTTGCCGTGCTTGTTGTGCGAGATGAACGGTTTGTTGCATCAATTCAATCGCTTCCTCTTCTTTAATTCCCCGGCTCTTGAAGCCGGCGATACTTGCTTGATAACTCGACGTGATCGCACAGTCCGCTCCGATTTTAAAATAATCGGCGTGCACACGATGAATCTGCTCCGGTTCTTCGATCAGTACCCGCGCCGACCAAAGCGGATCATCGAGATTGCTCCCGTGGCGCTCAAGTTCTGTTGCCAGTGCTCCATCCAATAAAAGATAGGGCTTTTCCTTTAACAATTGTTCAACTGGATTGTTGTTCTTTGACATCTTCCACACTCCGTTTCCATGATTTTTTAGTCAGATGATGGACGACGTAACATAAGGCAATGAAGGGAACACCAAAGTACAGCGCCACCCGTTGCGTCGGATCAAAGGCGATACCGATCAATGAAGCCAAACACATTAAAAATGACAAAATCGGCACAAACGGATACCAAGGTGTTCGGTAGACCAAATCGGCTACATCATTACCCTCCTGCAGATACCGTCTTCGGAACATGAACTGTGACGCGCTGATACTCATCCAGACGACGACGACGGCAAGACCGGAAATCGAGACCAGGGCAATGTAGACCGAACCCGGCGCATAAACACTGGAAAACAAGGCGAGTAAACCACCAAGCATGCTGAAGAGAACGGCACGTGTCGGCACTCCACCTGTATTTAATTTAGAGAAGAACGGCGTAATCATCCGTTGATCGGATAAAGACCACAGCATCCGTGATGCGGCGTACAATCCGGAATTCGCAGCCGACAGAATGGCTGTCAAAATGACGAAGTTCATGATGTCCGCGGCAAACGGCAGACCGATTCGCTCAAACACGGCAACAAACGGACTTTCGAGGACACCTTTTGAATCATTCGGTAACAGAATCGCGAGAACGATGATCGTTCCGACAAAAAATAAGACGAGCCGGAAGACAGTCGTTCGAATGGCCAGCGGCACCGTTCGCTTCGGATCAACGGCTTCGCCTGCTGCGATTCCAATCAGTTCCGTCCCGGAGTAAGCGAAGTTGACGGCAAGCATCGTCATCAAGATAGCGAAGGCACCATTCGGAAACAATCCGCCTTCTGTCAAAGGAGCGAGCAACGGCGCCTGTGATCCGTCCGCGAGCGGTAAAAATCCGACGATCGCCGCTGCCCCTAAGATAATGAATACTAAAATCGTCAGAACCTTGACGGCAGAAAACCAAAACTCGACTTCAGCGAATAACCGAACCGTCAAGACATTGATGCCTAAAATCATGACAACGAATAAGGCACTGAACAGCCAAACCGGAACGTCCGGGAACCAGCGTTGCATCAATAAACCGGCTGCCGTAAATTCTGAACCGAGCGCGACGGTCCATGTCAGCCAGTAGAGCCAGGCGACCGTATAACCCGTTCCGGATCCAATGTATTTCGTTGCGTAGCTGTGAAAGGCACCCGTTTCCGGCATATGTACCGCTAGCTCCCCCAAACAGAGCATGACCAGATAAACCGCAAGCGCCCCGACCAAGTACGATAAAATCGTCCCGATCCGTCCTGCCTGCTCGAGCGTATAACCTGTACTTAAAAATAATCCGGTCCCGATGACACCGCCGAGTGACAGCATGACGATATGTCGCGATTCCATTTTCCGCCGAAACGTTCCTTCTTCCATTGCTCCTCCACACTCCTCTTTCTCTCGATAAAATAAAAAAACGCACCCACATATATGGGTGCGCCGGTCGACAATAAAAAGAAGCTTATCGATCGGGTACAACACCCGCAGGAATTAGCACAGTATCTTTCGACCTGTTGCTGAGGCTTCAAAGGGCCAGTCCCTCCACCTCTCTGGATAAGAATGTAATTTTTCATAACAGTACCAACCTATTTCTGAATTGTCAACACAATTCAGAATATACCGGATGATTTTTTTACTGCTGTATAGTAAATAAATCAAATTCTGTTCGAGCGATAAATCTGTAGGTTGGTATAGACAGACCGCAGTAACGGATAATGCTGTGTCTCTGATGCCGTCAGAAGCATCCCAAAGAGATGCTCGGACTCTACATCGTTTCCTTTTTCCATATCCCGTTGAAGCGAAGATTTCATCGTCTCACTCATCTGCATGATCTGTTTTTCTTGAATCTGCTCAATGTCTTCACCAAATACCGCCCCCTGTTGCTCCATCGCCAGCTTGGCTTCAGCAGCTAATTGCCGGATTTGGTGCATCCCCTGTTCCTGCTCTCGAATCGGACCGATCGCCGAACGGAAAAGCGAGGTCACACCGGAAAATGTTGTAATGAACAAATACTTGTTCCACATGTCACGGATGATGGTTTCTGAATACTTGATTGGTGCTTTTGTCCCGGTCAAGTGTCGTTCGAGTTCCTCCAGGCGTTGCGTCCGTTCCCCCGTCAATGGACCAAACAACAGATGATGCGAAGGACTGGTTTGAAGAATCCGTCCCTGTTCATCCAATGTCGATTCGATAAAGCATAGTCCACCGAGCACGCGATGTTCCCCAAATGTTTCAGTTAACCGTTCCAGATGTGCCATTCCATTTAACAACGGCAGAATGTATGTATGTTCCGCGACAAACGGTTCGATATCCTGCATGACTTGATCCAGATGGTACGCTTTCGTCGAAAGTAGAATCAGATCAAACGTCTCATCTGTTCCAGCTTCAATTAAACGTGGGATCAACTCGAAATCACCGTGCGGACTGCTGATCTTTAGTCCGGATTGTTCCAACTCCTGCATGCGGCGTGTACGGACTAAAAACGTGACATCTTCCCCTTTTTCCGCCAAACGTCCTCCAAAGTAACCACCGACTGCCCCTGCTCCGACGACTAAAATTTTCATTTTCATTCCCCCGAATCTCTGATTTTTTCTTCCATTAGTATAGTACATGTTCTTTGTCTAGCCTATCATACAGATCAGACCGAATTGGACAAAGATGACAATTTAATTAGAGCGCTTGCATTTTGGTTTACGTCGTTTATACTACTTGTATACAAGTATACCATTCAAACAAAGTAGGTGTTTTTATGTCTGATCTTTTATACCCGATTAAGTGGTTATCAAAAGCATCTGCCGGTGATCGCGTCGCCTATGAGCTCAGGATGCGGATCATTTCCGGCAAAATCGAAAGCGGGACAGTCTTGTCTGAAAATAAATTGGCCGCCGACTTTTCCGTCAGCCGTTCTCCGGTCCGGGATGCCCTGAAAGTCTTGGCATCAGAACGGATCATCCGGTTAGAGCGGATGGGAGCTGTCGTCGTCGGTCTGTCGAAGCGAGACATTCAAGAAATCTACGATGTCCGCCTGTTAATCGAAACGTTTGTCTTCGAGCGCATCGTTCGGATGGAGCGGCAAGAGCTGGTCCGTGAACTGAGCAAGGTGCTCGAAATGATGAAAATCGCCATTAAGTATAAGGATGCGGACGAGTTTTCCTATCAAGACGTCTTATTCCACGAAACGATCATCCGCTCGATTGACCATGGTTACGTCAGTATGATGTGGCAAAATCTAAAACCCGTCATGGAAAGTTTCATCTTATTGTCGATGCGCCAACGTATCGACGAGGACATCGAGGACTTCGACCGGATCCTCGCGAACCACGCCCTCTACATCGAAGCCATCGAAACCGGTGACCGCAAACGAATGATTGCCTCGCTGCATCAGAACTTTGATGATGTGCAGGAAGTCGAGGATTTATCAAAATTAGGCGAGAACACGCCCACTTCTAAACGAAGTGAAAGTGGGAGATGAATCGCTAGCCTGCCTTTCGGGTATATTCCCTTTGAAGGAGGTGAAAAATGGTGTTGAAGCACAAGGCCTACAAATTCAGAATCTACCCCACAAAAGAGCAGGAAATCCTGATTGCGAAGACGATTGGATGTTCGCGCTTCATCTTCAACCACTTCTTGGCGAAGTGGGATGAAATGTACAAGACCACTGGAAAAGGACTGTCCTACGGTTCTTGTTCGAAAGAAATTCCTTTGTTGAAGCAGGAGTTCGACTGGTTGAAGGAAGTGGATAGCACCTCTGTTCAGATCAGCGTCAAACATCTTGCTGATGCGTTTGACCGCTTCTTCAAGAAGCAGAACGAACGCCCTCGTTTCAAGTCCAAGCGGAATCCCGTCCAGTCGTACAAAACCAACATCCAAGGCAAAAACCAGCTTCCTGAAGTCTCGATTGGATGCAACCAGCTCAAACTTCCGAAGCTGAAATGGGTTCGTTTCGCCCATTCGAGACAAATTACAGGCCGGATCTTGAACGCCACGATCCGACGCACATCTTCAGGCAAATATTTCGTTTCCCTGCTCGTCGAGCAGGAGATCAACGAATTGCCGAAGACCGGTTCATCTGTCGGCGTCGACGTCGGACTCAAGAACTTCGCCATCCTGTCGGACGGCACGGTATACCAAAACGACCGTTACTTCCGTACCCTCGAGAAGAAACTGGCGCACGAGCAGCGCAAGCTCTTCCGCCGTCAACGCATTGCTTTGAACAAGAAAGTCACGCTTTCCGAGGCGAGGAACTATCAGAAGCAGAAGCGGAAGGTTGCCCGTATCCACGAAAAGATTGCCAACAAGCGTACCGACTTCCTGCACAAGGTATCGACTGAGATCGTCAAAAACCACGACGTTATCGGCATCGAGACTTTGCAGGTGAAGAACATGCAGAAGAACCGCAAGTTGAGTAAAGCCATCTCGGACGTCAGCTGGTCGGAGTTCTTCCGTATGCTGGAATACAAGGCTGACTGGTACAGGAAGATCGTCGTGAAGGTCGGCAAGACCTTTGCTTCGAGCCAACTCTGCTCGAGTTGCGGATATCAACACAAAGACGTGAAACACCTCAGCTTGCGTGAATGGACATGTCCGAGTTGCGGGATCCATCACGACCGGGATGTGAACGCAGGACTGAATCTTAAACAAGAAGCCGAACATATCTTAGCTTCTTCAACCGTCGGGACGACGGGGTTAGCCTGATCAGGTTTCGACCGGTAGGTCGGATCACTCAGGAATCCTTCGCCTCTAAGTGAAGCGTAGGTGGAGGTAGTTCAAGGAAGTCACAACAACTGATGACGAAGGGAGTCGAGCCACATGACTGAATACATGTTAGGGATTGATATCGGCACGACCAGTACAAAAGCGGTGCTCTTCACGACGACAGGGGAAGTCGTCGGACAAACGAACATCGGCTATCCGCTCTATACACCAAACCGTTCGACGGCGGAACAGGATCCGGAAGAGATTTTTCATGCCATCCTCGAAAGCATCCGGTTGATGACGAAACAACATCCAACGCAGCAGCCGAAGTTCGTTGCCTTCAGCAGCGCGATGCACAGCTTGATTGCGATGGACGAACACGATCAACCGCTGACTGCCTGCATCACATGGGCGGACAGCCGGAGTGAAGTCTGGTCGAACCGGATCAAGGAACAATACGGCTATTCGATCTATCACCGGACGGGAACACCGGTTCATCCGATGTCGCCGCTCAGCAAGATTTGTTGGCTCGTCGAAGAACATCCCGACATTGCCGCCCACACAAAAAAATACATCGGCATCAAAGAATTTGTTTTCCAACGCCTGTTCGGTGAGTATGCCATCGATCATTCACTGGCGTCAGCGACCGGCTTGTTCAATATCCATGAACTCGACTGGGATGCAGAAGCCCTGCACGTCGCCGGCATCGATGCATCCAAACTGTCGCGCCCGGTTTCAACGACGACTTCGTTTACGAACCTCGCACCGGAATACGCCAAACAAATTGGATTGGATCCTTCTACACCATTCCTGATCGGAGCCAGTGACGGCGTGCTGTCAAACCTCGGCGTCAATGCAATCCGCAAAGGAGAAATCGCGATTACGATTGGAACGAGTGGTGCCATCCGGACGATCATCGACCGACCGCAAACTGACGAAAAAGGCCGGATCTTCTGTTATGCCTTAACCGAAAACCATTGGGTCATCGGTGGTCCGGTCAATAACGGAGGGATGGTCTTACGCTGGATCCGGGATGAGCTTGCATCGTCGGAAGTCGAAACGGCGAAACGACTCGGGATTGATCCGTATACTGTCTTGACGAAAATCGCCGAGCGGGTCCGCCCGGGTTCGGACGGCTTACTATTTCACCCGTATCTGTCGGGCGAACGGGCACCGCTCTGGAATCCGGATGTCAGCGGTTCGTTCTTCGGCTTGACGTTATCGCATAAAAAAGAACACATGATTCGGGCAGCATTGGAAGGTGTCATCTACAACTTGTACACCGTTTTCCTTGCGCTCATCGAATGTATGGATGGTCCGGTCACACGGATTCAGGCAACCGGGGGGTTCGCCCGTTCTGAAGTATGGCGTCAGATGATGGCGGATATCTTCGAATCAGAAGTCGTCATTCCGGAAAGTTTTGAAAGTTCCTGTCTTGGAGCCTGTATTCTCGGATTGTATGCGACGGGGGAAGTCGATTCATTTGAGGTGGTCGCAGACATGATCGGAGATACACACCGTCACGTGCCAAACGAAGAGGCGATGCACGAATACCGTCAGTTATTACCGATCTTCATCAGCTTGGCGCGTGTTCTGGAAACCGATTACCGGCGCATCGCTACGTATCAACGGGGTTTGATTCAAAAAGAAATTTAATTTAACGTTTTTAGGGAATCACATATTTTATGACTCATCGTTTTAAATTGTCTCATTCTCGTAGAGTTAAAGCTTAATTGCTTTGCACGTCAACGATGCCGGATTCTGGATGTTTAAAGAATACTTTGGATTAACCATGACAGAAACATTTGCGACGTGGACGGTGCTTGAGACGCTTATTTCCGTCTTTGGACTTGGCTTCATTCTCTTGCTCAGTCTCGTCGTCTAAAAAAAGGAGTCGGTCTATATGCTACATTCAATCGGAGTCATCGGGCTTGGCGTCATGGGGCGCAACATTGCCCTTAACATGGCGAGCCATCAAGAAAACGTCGCTGTCTACAACTACACACGTGATTTAACGGATGATCTGATGGCCCATAACGAGGGATTATCGATCCATCCCTACTATGACGTCGCGGATTTTGTCCAATCCCTTGAACGCCCGCGGAAGATTTTCGTGATGGTCACGGCAGGCAGTGCGATCGATTCGGTCATCGAATCACTCGTCCCGCATCTTGAGACAGGCGACATCATCATGGACGGTGGGAATTCTCACTTCCTCGATACAGAACGTCGTTTTGATCAATTGCAACAACACGGCATCGAGTACATCGGCGTCGGTGTCTCCGGCGGTGAAGTCGGGGCCCGGACCGGTCCTGCTATCATGCCGGGCGGAACAAAAGAAGCCTACGCACAGGTTGCCCCAATTTTGACGAAGATGGCCGCCAAAGTGAACGGTGAGCCGTGTTGCGTCTACATCGGACCAAAAGGGGCCGGTCATTTTGTCAAAATGGTCCACAACGGCATCGAATATGCCGACATGCAATTGATTGCGGAAGCGTACAGTTTCCTCCGGTTCCGTCTTGGACTCGACGTCGAAGAAATCGCTGATGTTTTCTCGTCTTGGAATGAAGGCGAACTGAAAAGTTACCTGATTGAAATCACAGCCGATATTCTCCGGAAAAAAGATGACGATACCGGCCTTCCGTTGATCGATGTCATCTTGGATCAAGCCGGTCAAAAAGGTACCGGCAAATGGACGAGCATGCAATCGATTGATAACGGAATTGCGTCTTCGATCATTACGGAAGCCCTCTTTGCCCGCTATCTCTCGGCTGTCAAAGAAGAACGTGTCGCGGCAGCTACCGTCCTCACTGGACCGGAAGCCCGCGAGACACTCGACAAAGACGTCTGGATCGAGCGGATCCGCCAAGCCCTCTACATGGGGAAAATTGCAGCTTACGCGCAAGGTTTCACCCAGTACCGGACGTCTTCCGAATTGTATGACTGGAACTTACGCCTCGAAGAAATCGCGTTGATTTTCCGCGGCGGCTGCATCATCCGGGCCGAGTTCCTGAACGTCATCAGTGAGGCTTTCGCGAAGGACGAATCGCTTGCGAACTTGATGCTCGCACCGTACTTCGCCGAGAAGGTTCAGGACTATCAAACGTCACTGCGCCAAGTCGTCGCAGAAGGTTCTCTGGCAGGACTCGCTGCTCCATGTCTCAGCACTTCGCTGACGTATTACGACAGCTACCGGACCGCTGATTCCAATGCCAATATCCTGCAAGCACAACGCGACTACTTCGGGGCACATACGTATGCCCGGACCGATCGCGAAGGCACGTTCCACACCGAGTGGCAATAACTTATACAGCTCCTGTTTCCTGTTTCATTTAAGGAAATGGGAGTTCTTTTTTTGTTCACACTTTGTTTATCAGGATAGGAAATTGCAGGTTATCTCTTGACAAAACAAAGCGGTTATATGAAATTAGTATTAGATTAGAATTATTCTAGTGTGATAGATACAGTTTTTTCTTAGTACTAGAACAGATTCTTAAATAGAACCCAACAGGAGGATTTTTATCATGTCTTTAATCGGAAGTGAAGTAAAACCATTCAGTGCATCAGCATTCCATAACGGAGAGTTCGTCGATCTTACAGATGCTAACCTTCGTGGAAAATGGAGTGTCGTTTGTTTCTACCCAGCAGACTTTACATTCGTTTGCCCGACTGAGCTCGAAGATCTTCAAAACCAATACGCAACACTCAAAGCGCTTGACGTTGAAGTTTACTCGGTTTCAACAGATACGCACTTTACACATAAAGCTTGGCACGAAACTTCAGAAACAATCGGTAAAATCGAGTACGTCATGATTGGTGATCCGTCACACGTCATCTCACGCAACTTCGAAGTCTTGAACGAACAAGACGGACTTGCAGACCGCGGAACGTTCATCATCGATCCAGACGGTGTCATCCAAACGGTTGAGATCAACGCAGGCGGAATCGGTCGCGACGCAAGCACACTCGTTAACAAAATCAAAGCAGCACAATACGTACGCAACAACCCAGGCGAAGTTTGCCCAGCGAAATGGGAAGAAGGTTCTGCAACACTCACACCGAGCCTCGACCTCGTCGGAAAAATTTAAGGAGCGGATTTGAGATGGCTTTAGCAGCAGATATTAAAGCACAACTCGCTCAATACTTGGAGTTATTGGAAGGAGATCTTGTCCTCGCGGTCAGCGCCGGGACAGACTCCGTTTCTCTTGAGATGAGCGAACTCGTCGAAGAAATCGCGAGCATGTCACCACGAATCAGCATCGAACAAGCGTCACTGGCCCGGACACCAAGCTTCAGCGTCAATCGTGTCGGTGAAGAGAGCGGGATCACGTTTGCCGGGATTCCACTCGGTCACGAGTTCACGTCCCTCGTCTTGGCGTTACTCCAAGTCAGCGGTCGTGCACCCAAAGTCGATGCTTCACTGATCGATCAGATCAAAGGCATCAAAGAAACGTATCATTTTGAGTCTTACATCAGTCTCAGTTGCCACAACTGTCCGGATGTCGTCCAAGCCTTAAATGTCATGAGTGTCCTGAACCCAAACATCAGCCACACGATGATTGACGGCGGTGCGTTCAAAGAAGAAGTTGAAGCGAAAGAAATCATGGCTGTCCCAACGGTCTTCGTCAACGGCGAAGCGTTCGGAAACGGTCGGATGTCGCTCGAAGAAATTCTTGCGAAACTCGGTACAGGCGTCGACGCATCAGACTTTGCCGATAAAGACCCGTACGACGTTCTTGTCGTCGGTGGAGGTCCTGCCGGTGCCAGTGCTGCGATTTATGCCGCACGTAAAGGCATCCGGACCGGGATCGTCGCTGAACGGTTTGGCGGTCAAGTCATGGATACGATGAGCATCGAGAACTTCATCAGCATGAAGTATACGGAAGGTCCGAAACTCGTAGCGAGTCTTGAAGAACACGTCAAAGAGTACGGCATCGATGTCATGAATCTCCAACGGGCAACGCGTCTTGAGAAAAAAGACCTCGTTGAACTGGAGCTTGAGAACGGTGCGGTCTTGAAAACGAAGAGTTTGATCCTTTCAACAGGAGCCCGTTGGCGCAACATCGGTGTGCCGGGCGAACTCGAGTTCAAGAACAAAGGGGTCGCTTACTGTCCCCACTGTGACGGTCCACTCTTCGAAGGAAAACGTGTCGCTGTCATCGGCGGCGGGAATTCCGGTGTCGAAGCCGCCATCGATCTTGCCGGTCTCGTCAAACACGTGACGGTGCTTGAATTTGCACCGGAACTGAAAGCAGACGCGGTCTTACAAGACCGTCTGGCCAGTCTTCCGAACGTCACGGTCGTTGCCAACGCCCAGACGAAGGAAATCACAGGTACGGATAAAGTGAACGGCATTACGTATGTCGAACGCGAAACAGGTGCTGAGCACCATGTCGAGCTTGAAGGAGTTTTCGTCCAGATCGGTCTTGTGCCAAACACAGACTGGCTCGGCGAAACGATCGAACGCAACAAGTTCGGTGAAATTCTTGTCGATCGTCATGGCGCAACGAACATCCCGGGTGTTTTTGCAGCCGGTGACTGTACGGACAGTGCTTACAAACAGATCATCATCTCGATGGGATCAGGTGCTACAGCAGCACTCGGTGCCTTCGATTATATGATTCGTAACTGATTATCGAAACGCTTTGCTTCGGCAAGGCGTTTTTTTTGATTGCAAAATCTAGTGTAAACACAATCTCCATCAACTAAAGAGGATTTTTCCCGTGCTTTTCTCGGGCGAGGCGCAAGCCGCGGCTTTTGCGACCAGCAGGTCTTAAAGCCGGGTCTCGCCTGCCTCTGACAGCGCGTAAACGCGCTTTTTCCCGTAGAAGTCACGGAAAATCATCTTTTAGGTCTACGCTCTCATTATGAAAGATTCAGATTCAAACTGACCTCTATAAATTGTTCAAAATTGACACTTTTAGCTAGACCAGTTATCTGATAGATTAAGAGTATTCAAAATCTATCATAAAGAAGGTCAGGCACATGCAAAAAGCAGCACCGTATTCAAGCACTCGTACCCGGCAACTCGTCATCACTTCGATGTCGATTGCACTTGTTCTTGTCGCAACAATGTTCATCAATATCAAATTGCCCATCGCAGCGAACGGTGGACTGATCCATATGGGAACAGCCATGTTGTTCCTGATTGCGATTTTATTCGGTCCACGTACAGCACTTATTGCCGGTGCCGTTGGAATGGGGTTATTTGATATTCTACTAGGCTATACGATTTGGGCACCTGGTACCATTATCGCTCGTGGACTTCAAGGATTGATCGTTGGTTACATCGCTTGGTCCGGTGGTCGAAAAGGTACGAATGTCGGATTCAATTTGATTGGAATGATCGCTTCTGTACCGGTCATGTTGCTCGTCTACTTTGTTCATGAAGGAATTGCCTTCAGCAGTTGGGCGGCTCCAGTTGCTTCAATCCCAGGAAACATCACGCAAAACGTCGTCGGCATTCTCGTCGCGATTCCAGTCGGGATTGCCCTAAAGAAAACACGTTTCTTCCGTCAACGCGGCTGACTTCACACAAACAACCCCGCTCTCTTCAAGAGAACGGGGTTTCGTTGTTTCATATGATGTGTTTAACGAATTGGCTGTGCTTCCGTTAATTCGAGTGTCTTTGTTGTTTCGGCATGAATTTGATCAAAGAGATCCGGATTCGCGACGAGTGACGTGCCGTATGACGGAATCATTTCTTTGATTTTCGCTTCCCACTCCGGCATTTGGTCCGGGAAACATTTCCCGAGGACTTCCAGCATGACCGGTACAGCAGTTGAAGCACCTGGTGACGCGCCGAGCAACGCTGCAACCGAACCGTCTGCCGCACTGACGACTTCCGTTCCGAATTGAAGTGTCCCCTTGCCTTGCGGTGTATCTTTGATGACCTGAACCCGTTGTCCGGCAACGACGACATCCCAGTCTTCCGTCTTCGCGTTCGGAATGAATTCACGTAGTTCGTTCATCCGTTGCTCCGTCGACAGTAAGACCTGCTCGATCAAATACTTCGTCAGTCCCATCTCTTTTGCGCCTGCCGCAAGCATCGTCAAGACGTTGTTCGGTTTGACCGATGTGATCAAATCAAGATTTGATCCGGTTTTCAGGAACTTCGGTGAGAAACCGGCGAACGGTCCGAACAAGAGTGACTTTTGGCCGTCGATGTAACGTGTGTCTAAATGCGGAACAGACATCGGCGGTGCGCCGACTTTCGCTTTCCCATAGACTTTCGCATGATGACGCTCGGCGATTTCTGGATTTTTACAGACGAGGAATAAGCCGCTGACCGGGAATCCGCCAATCTGTTTTGATTCCGGAATGCCTGTTTTTTGAAGCAACGGTAGACTGCCGCCGCCACCGCCGATAAAGACGAACTTCGCGGTATGATGTTCAATCCGGTTGTCACGTTCGTTTTTGACTTTGATCTCCCAACCGCCGTCGACCCGTTTCAAGTCTTCGACACCATGACCATAGTTAATCTCGACATCGAGTTGTTTTAAGTGATCAAACAGAATCCGTGTCAACGCACCGAAATTAACGTCTGTTCCCGAATCGATTTTGGTGGCTGCGATCGGTTCCGGTGACGTCCGGCCTTCCATAATTAATGGAATCCATTGTTTGAGTTGCTCCGGATCTTCCGAAAACTCCATCCCTTTGAACAACGGATTAGCTGAGAGCGCTTCCAATCGTTTTTTCAGAAATGTGACGTTTTCCGCCCCTTCAACCATACTCATATGTGGAATCGGCATGATGAATTCTTTCGGATTCGGCAATACTTGTTCTTTGACGAGGTGCGACCAGAATTGGCGCGACAGTTGGAACTGTTCGTTGACCTTGACCGCCTTGCTGATGTCGATTGTTCCGTCGGCATTTTCCGTCGTATAGTTCAGTTCGCAAAGTGCAGCGTGACCTGTCCCCGCATTGTTCCATTCATTTGAACTCTCTTCCCCTGCACTCGCTAATTTCTCGAATACTTTAATGTTCATGTCCGGCGCAAGCTCTTTTAATAAGACCCCTAACGTTGCGCTCATGACTCCGGCACCAATCAAAATAACATCTGTTTGTTTAGGCATACTGCTCATGATATCCTTCCTATCCCCGTTTGATATTATGGACCTGTCATACCAGTTGAAAGCGCTCGTATGACGACAACTTACCTTTCCAGTATAACCCTATCACAGGTCATTCATAAATTAAAATATTGGGTGTCTCCACTTAAAAATAAATCCACTTCCTGATATAAGGCGACACATCCGAAGACATACTTTCGAATAAACGGGCTATATACTCATATAGAAGAAAAAGGAGGAACGTGCATGGCAACGCGTTGGATTTTCGGCAATCAACTCAATCACAGCTTACCGCTTCTGACAGAAGCCAATCCAAAAGAAGATATCATCCTGATGGTGGAAGCGACATCGCGCTCCACCTGGAAGGCGTACCACAAACAAAAACTCGTGCTGATTTTTTCAGCGATGCGTCATTTTGCAGAAGAACTTCGGGACAACGGATTCACGGTCGATTATCAGGAAGCGGACTCGTTTGATGAAGCGTGGAAGCAGCACCAGAAGCAATACAAACCGACGCATCTCCTATATACGGCGATCACCGACGAACCGATGCGCCGTGTCATGCAAAAATTTCAGGATGCTCTCCCAAAATCAATCACCGTCGATATCCGTTCCGATGTTCCGCTCTTTTTATTGACGCAGGACAAAGCCGTCGCCCTGCTCGGGGACAAACCGTGGAAGATGGACCGCTTTTACCGACAACTTCGCAAGGACCGCCGCCTGTTGATGAACAAAAACAAACCACTCGGCGGAAAATGGTCGTTTGACGCCGACAATCGAAAACCGGCGAAGGACGGCGTTGATTTTAAAGCACCAATCCGATTCCGCCCGGATGAGATCACGCGTGACGTCATCCACAAAGTCGAGACGACGTTTGCCGATCATCCGGGGCAGCTCGATGCGTTCCACTGGCCGGTCACACGACAGGAAGCACAGCGGGCGCTCGCCCGTTTCATCGAGGAACGGCTTGAGACATTCGGAACTTATCAGGATGCCATGCTGACAGGAGAGGATACGTTATCGCATTCCCTGCTCTCCTCATCGATCAATATCGGCTTGCTGTCGCCGGACGAAGTCATCAAAGCCGCTGCCGCAGCGCTTGAAGAGCAGGAGGCGCCGCTCAATGCCGTCGAAGGGTTCATCCGCCAGATTCTCGGGTGGCGTGAGTACATGCGGGCCGTCTATCTGAGTGAGATGCCCGGTTATGAACAGGTCAATGTCCTCAAACACGACCGTGACTTGCCGGACTTTTTCTGGGACGGTCAGACGACGATGACCTGCGTCGCCGAGTCGCTCCGCCCCGTCATCGAAACGGCGCACAATCATCATATCCAGCGGCTGATGGTGCTCGGAAATTTTGCCAACCTGTTTGAGATTTCGCCGCAACAAACAGCGGACTGGTTTAATGAAATGTATATCGATGCCTATGATTGGGTCGTCCTGCCGAATGTGCTCGGGATGGCTTTGCATGCCGACGGTGGTCTCTTGTCGACGAAACCGTACATCGCATCGGCGAACTACATCCACAAGATGAGCGACTACTGCGGGAACTGTCCCTTTAATCAGAAAGATGCTCTTGGGGACAATGCCTGTCCGTTCAATACCTTGTATTGGGATTTCATCGCCCGGCACGAGGAACGTTTCTCCGGCAACCAACGGATGTCGATGATGTACCGGCAGTGGGCGAAGCGGGACCAGGCGGATCAGCAGGCAATCCGTAAAAAAGCGACAGCCTTGAAAAAGCAGTTGACGGACGGACAGTTCCATCGCTGAGTTTTCATCAACATCAAGAAAGACCCGGCTCCCTGTCTTGTTCGGCAGGGAATCGGGTCTTTGTTTCTTTCCTTGATGCATCACGCACTGTGCCGTTCTGCTTTTTGATGTTTTTTCGTCCGCAGCTGGTACAAAACAAACAATCCGATGAACCAGACCGGTGTCAGGAGCAAGGCCGGACGTGTTTCGTCCGCGACGAGCATGACGATCAAAATCAGTGTGAACAGACCGAGTACGAGATAGTTGACGAACGGTGTCCACGGCGCTTTGAATGTTGAGGCGGCATGCAATTCCGGCTGTGTTTTCTTGTATTTCAAGTGACAGACGAGAATGACACCCCAGACCCAGATGAAACAGATCGCACTGATTGTCGTGACGATACTGAACGCCTGTCCTGGAATCAATTTGCTTAACAAGGCACCACCCGAGACGACCAATGTCGAGATGAACAAGGCATTTGCCGGCACGTGGTTCTTATTCAGCTTCGAAAAAGATTTCGGTGCTTGCTTTTGATTCCCGAGATTGTACAAAATCCGGCTCGTCGAGAACATTCCGCTGTTACAAGCGGAAGCGGCCGACGTCAGGACAACGAAGTTGATGATTCCGGCAGCAAGCGGAATCCCAATCAGACTAAACGTTTTGACGAACGGACTTTCCGTTGCATTCAGTCCTGTCCATGGATTGATCATCAGAAGGACCAGTAAGGCACCGACGTAGAAGAACAGAATCCGTAACGGAATCTTGTTGATCGCTGACGGAATGTTCTTTTTCGGATCGGCTGTTTCTGCTGCCGAGACACCCACGAGTTCAACGCCGACATACGCGAAGACGACCATCTGGAACGACAACAGGAACCCGGTGATGCCGTTCGGGAACATCCCGCCGTGCTGCCACAGATTCTTGACTGTGACCGGTCCGGCATCTGTTTTGAAGCCGATGACGAGCAAGACGATCCCGACCCCAATCAACGCTAAAATCGTGATGACTTTGATCAAGGCGAACCAAAACTCGAGTTCTCCGAACAGTTTGACCGTCAGGAGGTTAAAACCGAGTAAAATCAACAGGGCGATGACGGCCGGAATCCACTGCGGAATATCAAACCAATATTTGACGTAGACACCAACGGCAATGATATCGGCCATTGCTGTCATGATCCAACAGAACCAATACGTCCAACCGGTCACGAAAGCCGCGCGTGGTCCGAGATAATCTTCCGCGATATCCGTCAGTGACTGGTAACCGGCTTTTGACAATAACAATTCGCCCAGTGCCCGCATGACGAAGAAAATCGCAATCCCGACAAGCAGGTAGGCAAACACAATCGATGGACCGGCCAGCTGAATCGCTTTCCCCGACCCTAAAAACAACCCTGTTCCGATCGTTCCACCAATCGCAATCAATTGGACGTGACGATTCGATAAATCCCGTTTTAATCCTTGCTGTTCCAAACCTGAACTCCTCCTTTGATGATCTCTCTGTTTCCCCCGGTCGGACTGTTCTGTCAGTCCAACAAAAAAAGAGACTGGACGGGTGTCCAATCTCAAAAAAATCATCAGAATAACAAATAATCATTTTTTGCTTGGCAAAGCCAACACAAAAAATAAAAATTCAGTACTCTTCTGTCCTTTTGCCTGAGATTGTGAACCCTTCGGCGCCGTATACACGGTCTCTCCAGAAGCTGCTCCTGCCATAGTGTGACCCATGACAATCATAGCTTTCTTTTTTTATTCGGTTGCTGAGGTGACATAATCACCTGAATTGTTTCTAATACTAGTAATCTTATGATCGTTTGTCAACCGTTTTATTTTATTTTTTCATTTTTTCTTTCATAACGTGAAACAGGACTTTGTGTGCGGTTTCCAGAAGTCTCCTACAAAGACTACCGTAAGAGGAGGAACTGATCGTGAAGACATATTATGTCATTCGCCATTGTGAAGCAACCGGACAAGCACCCGATGCTCCGTTGACGAAACAAGGTCACAAACAAGCAGACGCACTCGCCATTTTTTTCAAAACCATCCCGGTCGACCGGATTTTATCCAGTCCGTTCCGCCGGGCACAGGAAACGATTTTACCTGTCGCCGCTCTCCATGATTGTCCGGTTGAAATCGAGGATCAGCTCCAAGAACGAATCCTCAGTACCTCGCCATTAAGCGAGTGGCGTTTCGCTTTACAAGAAACGTTCTTCGATTTCGATCTCCGCTTTCCCGGCGGTGAATCGAGTCGGGAAGTGATGGAGCGGATGACGTCTGTTCTGAAAGAAGCATCGCTGCATCCCGCCCATCATACGGTGCTTGTCACGCACGGAAACGCGATGGCTTTGTTGTTGCACACCATCGATTCGACTTTTGGCTACGAAGACTGGCAGCAATTGCAGAACCCTGATGTGTACCGTCTCGTTCAGACTGTCGACGGGATGACCTGTGAACGGATGCCTTTCCGATGAGCACGTAATTAATTATTTTGACGGATAACTCAAGACTCGTCCACATCTACAGGTAAAAGCGGTACAAGATAACGTTGAAGCTCTTGAATTGTCGCTTCCAGATCTAGAAAGCCGTCGGAGGAAGTACGCAGATAGTCTTCCTTTTGTGCAATTGTCATCGTTTTTCCTGTTCTTAACACTTTTGGCTCAGATATCGTTAATTGATTACTTTTGAAGTAACTGAACACTTCTTGCATCACTTGATTTCTGTAAACCTTCGGATCTAAATTTTTGTCCGACTGAATCTTTATTTTTAAAACAGCTTCTTCGAGTTGTATATAATAATTTAACTTCTTATTTTTCCACCAAAATCCCCAAAATCCCCCCTTCGCATTTGCTACATACCCCCAACTTCCCTTCAATTTTTTTTGCAGATCGTGGTAGAATCCTTGCCAAGAAAAAGAATTCCATGCATGAACCGGAAGTGTTTTATACGAATTGATTTTACTGTCGAGTCGCTTTAAGTGGTATAGATAATCTTCTAAAATCACATTCATCGGAACCTCTCGATCATGCTGTTCTAAAAGTTCGATCATTTGCTTACGATCAAACAGTTGATAGCCGGCTTCATCGAGTGCTTCGTAGTTCGATTGCTCGGTAATTTTGTAATAGACCGGTAACGGGATGAAGTGTTGCGTCGCGGGCTCCGATTTTATGATTTCTACATAACGCTTCAGCTGATCGGAATGGTCCGACGTATAGGTTTTATCTTCGATTAAAATAATATACGTTTCGTTAATGACTGCTAGAATATCGATTTTTTTAAATTGACGGAGTATACGTACCTGTTCAATTTTTTCATCTAAATTACATTTGTGTGCTTCGAATATTCTTTGGATGAACTGTACCGCGACATCATGTAACGCTTGATCCGTTTTTGAAAACTGTGGCTCTCCCCACTTTAAAAGCCAACATAAAAAAGCATCTTGCGACAGTTCGCTTGTCGCATAATCAAATAAATTAGGTCTCATGAGTAGATATCTCCCCTTTACTCCATTCATTATATCCAATAAATGGGTTATAAGAACATAACATTCATTCTTTTAGAGAATGAATGAATGTTTAACTCATGCTATTTTTTTATAGTTCTTATAAGAATTATCTATTTTACTTCCCCTTCGAACTCGACTACATTTAACAAATTGATAACAAAGTGAAGTAGTTCGAATCCCCGTCTAGAGGGAGATTCGGCTTAGGAAAAGAAGGGGTATCTTATGTCTACACAATCTAATCACGCACGTAAAGGGTACTTGATGATGGCCGTTCTCTGGTTCGCCTATGCGACGTTCGCCATGAACTGGGTCGCCGGGTCTTCCTTGACACCACAGATCACGGCCCATTTTTTCGGTGACCGGACCGTCGATCCGTTGATTTCGCAACTCGTCAACTATTCGATCACGACGGCACGTGTCTTCGCGAACATCTTGGCCGCACTCATCCTGATGAAACTCGGACCCAAAAAAGCACCGATGCTTGCCCTGTTGTTCCTGATGATGTCGATCGTCGCCATCTATCTGCCGAACTACTGGGCATATACGGCAGCCAGGATGATCATGGGGCTTGGTGGCTCGATGGTCATCGTCTACATGAATCCGGTCGTCACCCGCTACATCAGTGATCCGACGGAAAAACTGCGGATCAATGCACTCAATACGGTGTCTTACAATGTCGGAGCGTTTGTCGTTTCCTTGCTGTTCACGTTTTTCGCGACACAATTCACGAACAACTGGCAACTGACATTGACGATTTTTGCTGCTTTGACAGCCGTCCTGTTCCTCGCCTGGTTGATCTTCAGTGAAGAATTCGACTTAAATACGGCAAGTGATCAAAACGAAGTCGTCACGGCTTACGGTTACAAAGATGCGATCAAAGACAGCTTCTTATGGAAATATGCGTTGGCGTTCGGCGGTTTCTTAACGCTCTATATCCTGTCGCTCGTCGGACTCAAACCGGTATTTGACACCTATACCGAATTAAACGGTTCGCTCGTCAATCTGCTTGTATCTGGTGCCGGGATCATCGGGACCTTTGTTGGTCTGAAAATCGGCAGCCGCGGAACACCGCGAAAACCGATTCTCCTGGCCAGCGGACTGATCATGATTGGCAGTTTTATCGTCACGGTCGCGTTCGGTAACATCTCGCCACTCGTTTCGTACGTTTTTGCTTTCGTCTCCGGATTTGCGATGTACATTCAGTATCCGATTTTCATGAATCTTGCCCACGAGATGAAAGGCATGACCCCGCAAAAGATTACCATCTTATTTGGTCTTTTTTGGGCAATTGCGTACGCCACACAGACGATTTTTACGATTCTTTGGAGCTATACGCTCGGACAAATGGGATACACGGCTTCGATGGTCGTCTTTTTCCTTTGCTGTTCGACGTACCTCCTGTTCAGTTTCTTTTTACCGGAGACCAAACCAAAACATGCAGTGCCGGCTTCGAAAAAAACAGCCTGATCCCAACACAACCCCCAAGTCGCTCGCGACCTGGGGGTTGTGTTATTTTTGATGGGCACCATATTGATGCCGTAAGATGAACAGCAACCGGATCAACGGTTCATGGTACGAAATGAACGTTCCTTCCCGTATGCCGGCAATGATGTCGTCTTCCGTCGCCCACTTGACGGCTTGGACTTCTTCTTCCTGTAACGTCAGTGTCGTCAGATCAACGTCTGTTTCGATTAAGTAATAGTCGTCAAACCCGACTTCAAACGGAACCGTCAACTGCGGACGCCGTCCGGCGAACGACAAGGACAGCCCCAGTTCTTCAAACAATTCGCGCTCTGCTGCCATCTGACTCGTATCGCCCGTTGTCGCACTGCCGCCGACGCTGAGATCCCACATATTCGACCAACCCGACTTAAATGGTTGACGGTGCTGAATCAACATCTGTCCCTGTTTGTTAAACAGACAGACGTGCACAACAAGATGGTAATCGCCGTCTTTTAATTCTGTTCCACGCGGCCAGGTCCGTCCTGTTTTCTCGCGGTCTGCCGTATAGATATCCCATCGTTCCATTTACTTCTTCCCTCCTGCCCAATTATCCGAAAAGAGCGTTGCGACAGTTTTGTCTGCTTTCGCCCGATCGAGTCCGAGCACGACACTTAAAAACAGTGTCTCCGCCGCTTCATCGAGCAGTGTCAGTTCGTACTGTTTTCCGAAACGGACCCACCGTCTTTTGCCTTGCCCGATTTTGTTTCCTTGATACGTGACATTAAACGTCATCGTCGCCCAGTTGATGTCGATTTGCAGATCCCGACTGTCAATCCGGTAATCCGCAAACATCAAAAATCCGGTTTTTTGAATGGTCGCAACGACACGCCCGTCCACTTCCACCAAAATATGAGGCAACATGCTGAACGTCTGTTTCGTTACCCGGCCGACCTCGGCTTCTTCCTGCATGAGTTGCCAGTTTTTCTGCATTTGCAACAACTGTCCGGTCACTTCATGCGTGGTTTGTCTGGTTTCATCTGCAATCGTAAATCGCCGGTTCAGTTCAAACGTCTGTTTCATCAAAAGCTGCTTCATATGCGCTTCCTCTCCTGATTGTTTTCTTATGACGAGCTGGATTCTTCATCTTCTTTGACACAGTCGATAGCAACAACAAGTGCAATCAAAATCTTCTCGATTTCCGGATCAAAGACTTGAATCTCATAACTGTCACCAAACGTGAACCATTTTTTCTCGACACTTCCGACAACTTCGCCGTGACGCTTGATTTCAAAATCCATATCCCACCAGTCTCCGTCGATTTCGAGATCTGCCGCATCAATCGTATAGCGGTCTTTAAAGAACGTAAACGATTTTTCAATCGTCAGTGTCTCACCGTCGACTTCAATAAAAAACTTCGGCAACAGGCTAAGCATTTTCTTTGTGATGACGGCGACTTCCTCACCCTCAACCGTCGAGATCGAAAAAGTTTTCGGTAGCTTCATAAAGCTGCCTTCGACGAGATAGACGTCTTGTTCCTGCTGATCTTGGATGGAGAAGCGTCCGCGCAAACTTAAGACTTTCTGTTTCATGTATAGGGTGTACATGGAGATTTCATCCTTTCCTGGCGACTGTGTTACATCTATTACGACATGAACGGACTAAAAGATTCATTCCTGGTTTCGACAAACAGCTTTAACATTCCCGCATGCAAAGCTCGTCTCCTTGCACTTTTTGTCCAATACGCTTAAAGTATATAGTTGATGAAATTTTAATTGAGCAAAACGAATTACCTTAAGGAAAGGGTTTTATATAATGAAAAACAACTTTTGGCAGGACCTGCCACGACCATTTTTTGTACTTGCACCAATGGAAGATGTCACCGATGTCGTCTTTCGTCACGTCGTTGCGAAAGCGGCACGACCAGATGTCTTCTTTACTGAATTTACGAATACGGAAAGTTACTGTCATCCAAAAGGCAAACAAAGTGTCCGCGGACGCCTCGAGTTCACGGAAGATGAACAGCCGATGGTCGCGCACATTTGGGGCGACAAGCCGGAATATTTTCGTGAGATGAGTATCGGGATGGCGGAAATGGGCTTTAAAGGCATCGACATCAACATGGGCTGTCCGGTGCAAAACGTTGCCGTCAACGGAAAGGGATCGGGACTGATCAACCGTCCTGATGTCGCCGCTGAACTGATTCAAGCCGCAAAAGCCGGCGGTCTGCCGGTCAGCGTCAAGACACGTCTCGGCTATTCGAAAGTCGAGGAGTGGCACGACTGGTTACGCCATATTCTCGAGCAGGACATCGCTAACCTCTCGATTCATCTGCGGACCCGCAAAGAGATGAGTGCGGTCCCGGCTCACTTCGAGCTGATTCCGGAAATCAAGAAACTTCGGGATGAAGTCGCACCGCAAACCCTCTTGACGATCAATGGTGATATCAACGACCGCCAGCACGGGCTTGAACTCGTCGAACAGTACGGTGTTGATGGTGTGATGATCGGCCGCGGGATTTTCCATAATCCGTTTGCTTTTGAAATCGAAAAGAGAGAGCATTCGAGTGAAGAATTGTTGGGTCTGTTGCGTCTGCAGCTCGACCTGCACGATCAATATTCAGCGGAATTCGAACCCCGCCTCTTCAAGCCGCTCCGCCGGTTCTTCAAGATTTATGTCCGCGGTTTCCGCGGCGCCAGCGAATTACGCGCCCGTTTGATGGACACGAATTCAACGGATGATGTCCGGGCACTCCTTGACGAGTTCGTCGAACAGGAAGGCATTCACGCCGTCAATTCGTTTTCGATTTAAGGATTTGAATTGAACATGCAAAAGAGCAAGGCATCGCGCCTTGCTCTTTTTTTGTCGTTAGTTGGATTCCGCTTCCAGCCGAATCTTTAAACAGGTGAATTCAAACGGTGTGTCACCGTTTATCCGTTCCAACCGCCGTTTCCCGACCCGCCGATCGAGCAACGCAAAGCCGCGGATAAAGGCATGGCGATGCGTTAACGCTTCCTCAATCGAGAGCGTCGGATACAGCAGCAAATCCTGTTGCACGTCGTAATTGGCATGCCATCCCTCTTCCTTCAGCTCACGTTCAATCTGCTCATTTAATTCACTCGATGCCTTGTACCAATCCGATTGAAAGATATCCAGTGTAAAACGGACGGGTTTTTCAGGTAATCGTGCTTTCGCCAGCTCATAACGACGGTTCGACTCTAATGTAAAACGTAAATCTTCGGCCTTAAAAAAAGGTTCTCCATCCAGTGTCATCCAGACTCGGCTTTCGCCGTCATGAAAATGACGGTCGACTGTGGCATACAGATTTATACGTGATTGAAGTGATGGGGTGACGAACGACATCACCCGTTTTTTGATTTTTGAGAATTGCATGGGTTCCTCCTTTAAACATATGAAACGTCAGGCAGTCATCCACCGCCTAACGCTTAGTTTACCCGTTTTTCATATGGAACGATTCCGTTAACGTAAAGGTAATGTTTTTGAGTTCAAGCCCTCCGAGTGCAAAGTACAGCTTAAAATAGTTGTGTGGATTAAAGACAAAGACATCTTTTGTCTGTGTCACCCATTCGCCGTTTGTCCCGTTGAACGTAAACGTCGCGACCGGCATGTTGTTCGCAAACAACGTCACCGGCATCTGCGCCAGTTCACCAGCGTACGACCGGGCCTCAAACGTGACGTGATACATCCCGGTTTCTTCTGCCGTCACGGCAAAGACATGACTGCTTCCGGTCGACGTGTCGAGTTCATCAAACACGATCGGGATACCGCTTTGAAGTTGCTGATGCGTCACGGCCTGTTCGTTCAGATCATCTGCCTCTTCCGGTAATCCGGTGACGTCGACTGTCGCTTCCTGACCAAGCGTCCGCTCCATGACCGGTGACCGCAGGATGAACTGACAAATGTTTGCCGCACTCCGTAACAACTCCGCCCGTGTCAACGTGCCGCCTGCAAGCGATGACAGCGTATCATCCTCAAACGGATTCGCCCCCGGTTCTCCGACGACCATGTAGAGGTCATTTTGGGAACGGACCATCGTCGCTGTCTGTTGCCGGTTGGCTTCCGTTCCTTCGGCATTGATCTTCGCCCACCAGTCGGTCATGACGACACCGTCAAAGCCCCACTCGTCCCGGAGAATCCGGGTGTTTTGATCGTACAATCCAGCCGTCCAGAGCCCGTTGACGGCACCGTATGTCGTCATGATCGCATATGCCTGCCCCCGTTTGACGGCGTGCTCAAATCCTTTTAGATAAATTTCCCGCAAGGCCCGCTCCGAAACGATCGAATCGAGATCATGGCGATGGAATTCCTGATTGTTGGCACTTAAGTGTTTGAGCGTTCCCGTGACGCCGACCCGGTGCATCCCGTCGAGCTGGGCGACGGCCATCATCCCGGTCAGGTGCGGATCTTCCGAGAAATATTCAAAGTTTCGTCCGTTGAGCGGATGACGATGGATGTTCATCCCCGGTCCAAGCAACGTATCGATGCCGTTTTTCCGGAGTTCGAGCCCGGTCATTTCAAACAAATCGGCCACCAGATCAACGTTGAACGTCGACGCGACGAGCGTTCCGTTCGGCAGTGAAAAGGCTTTGGTTCCGATATCCATCCGAATCCCGGACGGACCGTCAGCACAGCAGGCCGCCGGGATGCCGAACGCTGTCAGCCGGTCAGTCACGCCGCCAAAGGCCGCTGCCGTTCCCGGTGTGACGCGCGGTGAGTTCATCCCCTCGCCGCGAACGATCGCTGCCAGATCCTCATCCGTCAATTGATCGAGGAACACGTCGAGGGACGTGTTACCGTCGTAGACATCCTTCAGTGTCAGACCTTGATCTTCCGAAGACAGTCGCGCGGCAGGACGTTCGGCGAGGCGGCGGGCTTCCGGATCAATCGTCCGCAGCGGTGTCGCTTCGTACGTGACGTCATAACCGGTTTCCGTCTTGTGCGGCTTCAGGCGGTCAAACGCCGTGACCGGTGCCATGTTTTCGCTTAACGTCTCGGTGACACGTAACGTGTCGATCGTTTGTGTCGCCACGTGCGCCGCGGTCCGGACGTCCGTGCCGACGTACAGATGATACGCTCCCGCTTCGATGACGTAAGACGATTTATGCCCCGTCACACCGGCATCATCGTAGCTTGAGTATTCCGTCAGCGGTACCGTCAACGTTACTGTCTCCTGTTGACCTGGTTCCAGCTGTTGTGTCTTCGCGAACGTCACGAGTCCGCGTGCCGGATTGCCGAGTTGTCCCTGCGGTTTCTCGAGATACACCTGCACGACTTCTTTCCCGCTGCGTGTCCCTGTATTCGTGACGGTGACTGTCAATGTGACCTGTTGCTCCGTCATGTCGACCGTTTCTGTTACGACATCAAACGTCGTATAGGATAAACCAAACCCGAACGGATACAGGACGTCATCCTTCGCAAACGTCTCGAAGTAACGATACCCGACGTAGATGTCTTCCTTGTAGATCGCCCGGTCTTCGTGACCGAAGTACGGCGTCGACGGATACGCGTCGAGTGAACGGGCAATCGTATCCGGCAGTTTCCCGGACGGTGTGACTGCTCCCGTCAAGAAATCGACCAACGCGTTGCCGCCTTCCATCCCGCCTTGCCACGCATACAGAACCGCACTCGGATCAAAATCAAGCGCCCACTGCATGTCGATGACATTGCCGACGTTTAACAAGACAACCGTCTTCGGAAACGCCTGCGAGACTTTTTCGATCAAGGTCAATTCGACGTCTGTCAGCAGATAACTGCCCGGGTCTGCCGTATTGTCACGGTCTTCACCGGCTGTCCGACCAATCATAACGATGGCGACATCCGACTGCCCTGCCGCTTGGGCGACGACTTCGTCCGTGACCGGCATTTCTTCCTGCGACCAGGGTTCCGCCGCCCAGCCTTCGCCTTTATCAAACGGATGATCCTGCAGCCAGACTTCGTAGACGTCGAGCAACGACTGATTCACGGTCAAATCCGGATGTTGTTGCAGGGCTTCGAGTGGACTTGTCACGTGCGATACGTTGACCATCCCACCCGATCCCGTTCCGCTTTTATAATAATTAAACTGATTGCGTCCGAAAACTGAGACCGTCGTCCCTGCTAAAAGCGGCAACGTCTGCTTGTCATTTTTCAACAGGACTGCCCCTTCTTCGACCGTTTTCCGGGCCAATGCCGTATAAGCGTTCCAATCTAATGTATAAGTCGTCATCTGCTTATCCCCCTATGGTGTTTGTATCAGATTTCATTACCGCAAACCGGTTCTGAAGACCGTTCGCAATTTCCATGATGCAATCTTCCGCTTGCGGATACTGTCCGAGTTTTTCGATGAAGGCGTGATCCATGCCGTTATACTGAATCCGTTTTGTCTTGACGCCGGCCCGCGCGAGTTTCCGCCCGTACGCTTCGCCTTCGAGACGAAGATAATCGTATTCCGCCGTGATGATCAACGCCTCCGGCAATCCTGCCAGCTTGTCGCTGAAGAGTGGCGAGACATGTGGATCCTGCACATCCGTCGTTCCTTGCAGGTATAATCGGTTCAACAAACCATCCGTGTCTGCAAGAGCCGTGACGATCCCTTCAAGCAACTCCCGATTCTCGTTTACTTCGTAGTCGTCAAGACGCCACTTGAAATCATCCGTCGGTAAGGCGGCAAGATTGACGACCGGATAGAGCAGGACTTGATACTGGATCATCTCTGTCTGTTGTTCGCGGTCAAGCAGGGCACAGACAGTCGCCAGATTTCCGCCGGCACTGTCGCCGGCGACAGCCAGTTGTTCATGGTTGACTCCGAGCATTTCCGCCTGTTCGTAGACCCATGTCACGGCCGTGAAACAATCGTTCAGACCGGCCGGAAATGGATGTTCCGGTGCGAGCCGGTAATCAATCGAAATGACGACGACATTGGCCCGTTCTGCCAGCAACCGGCAAGGATGCTCGACCGGATCAAGTGTCCCGCCGAAAAAGCCGCCGCCGTGAAAATAGACAACCGCCGGTAACGGTTCCGTCGTCCGGGGACGGTAAATCCGTGCCGAAATTGGTTGCTCGGCACTTGAAATCATGATGTCTTCCGTCGTGATGCCTGTCGTCGTCAGATCGGTATTGACCCAACCCATCCCGGCCCGCGCCGCTTCGAGTGAAAACGGTGCTGCCGGTGAACTGTCTTGTTGCTGCTGCATCATGACTTCCAAAACGCGCGGATCGAGTACACCACGCGCTTGCCGGTCGGGTACCGGTTTGATGACGACTTCAACACCATCTTGCAGTTCACCAGTCGTTTTTTCCGCTAACCGATCGACCAATTGCTGATAATCCTGTCCCATGAATCTGCCTCCTTTAATCGAATTCTTTACGCACTTATAAGAGATCACTCATTTGTAAAAATAAGTATCGAAACCGCTTTCGTAAATCGTTAAAAAAATTTTGGGTGTCCTTTGTTTTTAAAAGAGACCGCTTACAAAACCAATCATACGCATCTTTATCCGATTAATCAATCATTCTGGATGATTCAAAAAAAGCCACTTGTCTTTCACGTGTTTTCCTTGTCGGAATGACGTGAAACGAGTGACTTTTTTTGAATTAACTTAAGATATTTTCTTCTGAAACGAGCGTGAACCCGTCGATGACCGTGTCTTCCTCGACTTCAATCAACAAACATTGTTTGCCGTTGTAATTGACCTGCTTAATGTACTTCAAGTCTTGGGCACTGACAGAAATATTAGCGACTTTCGTATTGATTTTAATCGATTTTGCTTCATAGTTCGGGACGATGTTACTCGCCTTCATTTCGTATGTCGTATCATCGATGACTGTTTTGAAGGCCCGTTCGACCTGTTCCGTACTGACGTCTTCGATGCCGCTCGCTTTTAAGACCCGTTCGACTTCTTTGACGTCCAGCATCGGAATATCTTCCGGCTCGTCTTCCTTTTCGTCCTCAACGACGAGCAGATGATTGACTTCCTCATAGACACCCGCAAGCGTTTTTGAATCGACTGATTCGCCGATGACCAGTTTGACGATTTCTTCAAATACCGCTTTGTCTTCTTCCGCCGTCACGATCTGATCACCGTTCAGGACGTTTTCGATGAACAAAAGGTCCGGTTTATTCGGCTTGCTTGCTGTGTAAAGGACACGGTTGACGTCCGCCGCATTATCCGTGAAGCAGGGGAATAAAAAGCCGCCGATTGGTGACGCCAGTTTGATGACCGGATTGATCAGCAGGTTCGACTTGAACTCGAGATCGACATAGTCAAAGACAAGCGACTGTTTCGGCAGTTCCGTCTGGTTGAGACTGCTGAGAATAAACGGTGTCGTATAGACTTCATCGTTCTTATCCACTTCTGTCTCGTCTGCCTGCCGTTTTGTCGTCTTGTAATACTGTCCCCGGATGAACGTGACGACGATATCGTTTTCGTACTGCACGTCTTGGACCATCTTCAGCGCAATCTGTTGCATCTGCTCCGTCCAGTCTTCCGTCTCTTCCGTGTACAGGCCTTCGTACAACAGTTGTTGCGTATGTCCGGTCGCGCCCTCTTCCGGCTGCTGGAACTTGACCTCAAACAGCTTGATGTCGAGTTTCCCGGTCAGGACTTTTTTGAAGTTCGCGAGGAACAATTCCTGTTGCTCGAGTTCAAGAAAGGCGAACGGTCGGCTTTCCTCATAGAAGATTTCACTCGTTTCTTTGCGGATATATACATTATAAATTTCGTTGATTTTAAGTAGTTCCGAGTCGACCTTAAAATGGCGACGGATATCACTGATGTCTTGTTTGTTCATGGTACGGTCTCAGCTCCTTGGCGTTTGAATTCCTCGTGGCTCCTAAAAAAGGAGTACCTTCTGTTCAAATCGAACAGAGGTACCCCTTTACTATACAAGATTTGAATCAGATTCGCTGACAGAGTTTAATTCTTCGCTCGTGAACTGAATAAATAATGTTTGATCAGATAACCGACAAGAACAATCAGCAACGCGATGGAAAAGTAGACGATGAAATTCAGCGCGACCGGCAGAAAAATCGATACGACATAAATGATCATCACGGTGACGGCATAAAACAGTAAAAATAGACTGATGGCTTTCAACGGACTTCTCCTTTCGATGGGGTTCTTGTTACTCCTGTTCGAATGCTCTAAAACTGTAGGAGTTCGTGATTGGTTCATGAATCACCAATTCGTAGCCAAAACCTCGTTCGTCTGCCTGCTCAACAATGGATTCAATCTGAATCGAGTTGAGATGACGTTGGACGAAAACAAGTGTCATGATCATCAAGACGATTAGTCCTGCTAAAATAAAACTTGGTGTAATTGACGTATGTAATCCTTTTTTCATCCCCTCGGCTCCTTCCTTCATTCATACGTTTTTCCTTATGTAAAGTTCCAGATTTCCCCATTATCGTTCTTGGATGATACAGATTCGTTGGAAATTTGTTTAATAAAAGTTTAACTAAGGAAAAAATCATACATACAGATCATGTAAAAGAAAGCAGGTGTCTCATGGTGACTCAAATCATCGGTCTCGTGTCAGTCTTCCTGATTCTCGCCTTGATTTTTACCAATCGTTCTCTTCTGACCATCCTTCTGGTAGTGTTCGTAAGCTCGATTGCTTTGTTTTTTATACGCATTTCACTGGAAAAAATGCCGCTCTTAGATGCTTTCTTTGATTCGTTTGGTTTTTTATCAAATATTGTTCTAGTTTTTTTAGTCGTCCATTTTTTCAAAAAACGATCAGCACACGATAAAAGTCTGTAACCAAAGCATCCCAATAGCGGGTGCTTTTTTGTGTGTTAAAAGTCTCTGTAATTTTAAATCATTCACTTCGTTTTGATCCGATATTGATTTTAATTTTTAAGTAATTTATTTCTCTGTTACTTTAGGCTTAATTCCAAAAAAATATTTTCGGTAAAAAGTATTCAACTTTTGTAATGTTTACATTATTTTAACCCTATCCAAAATATTCGATGGCATACTGAGTGAGTTGAGAGGATTCTCTCATCACACTTACATAAGAGGAGGCAGTTCATGTTCCAGAAAATCAAGCTACTCGCCGTATGGTTTGTTTTGTTTCTCACTGCGTTTCAGTTCGACCTCTCACCCGTTTCCGCACTCCCGGCCGGCATTCCGTCAAAAGCGACGGCTCAATCTGAGCTCAACGCACTGACAGTCAAGACCGAAAGTACGATGACCGGTTACTCCCGTGATCTCTTCCCGCATTGGAGCAGCCAAGGAAGCGGCTGTGACACCCGTCAAGTCGTCTTGAAACGCGATGCGGATTCTTATGTCGGCAACTGTCCGGTTACGTCCGGCTCATGGTACAGTTATTATGATGGACTGACATTCACGAACCCGTCCGATCTCGACATCGATCATGTCGTGCCGCTCGCGGAAGCATGGCGTTCAGGTGCAAGCAGCTGGACGACAACGACACGTCAGGCATTCGCAAACGATCTCAACGGTCCGCAATTGATTGCCGTCTCCGCAAGCTCGAACCGTTCAAAGGGTGACCAGGATCCATCGACATGGAAACCCACCCATGCCGGCGCAAGCTGTGCCTACTCGAAGATGTGGATTAATACGAAAAGTCGTTGGGGCTTAAGTCTCCAATCCTCTGAAAAAACAGCACTGCAAACGATGCTGAACACCTGTACATACTAAGAAGGAGTCGATTCGATGGAAACGAAAACCTCTACGTTTACCGCCACGCACGGTGTGATGACGAATGAAGTCGGTGTCATCAGCGGCGAACTGGAATTACGAACGACCTGCCAGGAAGACGGTACACTCGAACTCGCCATCTCCTATGTTGGCTCAACCGACGTTTACACATTACCCGGCAAGGATTATCAGCTGCATGATGTCCGCGACCATGAAGTCGTGCACCGGATGCTCGCGACGGTGCTGGAACGAACATAAAAAAATTGAATATCCTACAAAAAACACATGTGGAATTGACCTCGCTGTCAGTCCTACATGTGTTTTGGATTGAATTAGACATTCTGTTGGACATATTCCGCAATTGTCCATTTTTTTCATTGTCTCCACATTTAGATGGATCGTAGCGCTATCAACTAAAAAGAAAAACGTAGAAAAACTACTCCTACTTTAATAATCAAAATAGCAGAATCGATACTATTTTTTTTGTTTTGTTTCATTGAAAAGTATCATCGGATCATAAGGTGCATTAGGATCATTTTTCAAATTGATAAAATGTCTTTGATCATTCCAATCCCCAAACTGCTCCGTATAGGGCATTTCCAATGACTGAAACACTTCCTCATTTTTGACCAGACCAATGTAAACTTCGTACCCTTCATCATCTGATGAGAAAAAGCCGCCTTCAGCAGCTGTAGTTTCAACCAGCGCTTCATCGATCAAATCTTTTAATTTCAATAATGCTTGTTTATTGCCAACAATAAAGGATTCTTGATGATTGGTATGCTGAGCATAAATATGTAAATACATCTGGTGTTTCCATGACATGATGCCTTCTCACCTCACCGGTTTTTTTTTCAAGTGGACTTTTTATTTATTATTGACTTGAATATGTTCTAAATGTAATTGACGAAATCCTAAAATAAAAGGTTCTTCATTTTTATTCCTTACTCTCATATCGCTGCTGTTTTCCCATCCAATCATTTCTTTCTCTCCATCTAAGTTTTTTAGCTGATATCCAGCTTACGTTCTGTTCGATATTGCTCGGATCGAAATCAATATCATCTGACCAGTAATAAGTATCATGCTGTTTTAAAATGACAGCCTCAAAAATTATCGAGGGGAAATTTTCTGGTGTCGGAAGGATATGAATTCCTGTTACACCTTCAAACCATAATTCAATCGCAGACGGGTTTTTGAACTGACGTTGAAATAACAGTTTGACGTTTGTATCTAATCCGCTTGGAGCAGCCATCGTCAGATTCTCATCAACATACGTTTCGGTCCACATATGCATTTCCTTCAAACACCCGTCATGAAAATAACCAAAGTCCTCAAGTAATTCCCTGATTTCTGATTCCTCTTTTAGTTCAATCCAGTTCATAGGTTACCTCCGGTGCATTTTTTTGATCATCTCTTCTTGTCAGAAAAGCTATGCTATACAAAAGACCATCTCAATTGCGTAACAGCATTTGGGATGGTCTTTTGTATAGACTGAACTTACTTATGATACGGTTCATTCCGATTAATCCGGTACGCCCGGTAAATCTGCTCACACAGAATCATCTTCATCAATTGATGGGGAAATGTCATCTTCGAGAACGAAATCGTATCGTTTGCTCGTTGCATGACTTCCGGTGCGAGACCAAGCGATCCGCCGATGACAAACGCGATTTTACTTTTGCCATACGTCGCCAGTCGATCGAGTTCTGTCGCAAACTGTTCACTCGTCCGTTGCTTTCCTTCGATAGCAAGTGCGTAGACGTGAACGTCCGGTCCAATCTTCGCTAAAATCCGTTCGCCCTCTTTTTTCTTCACTTGCTGCATCTCGGCGTCACTTAATTGTTCCGGTGCTTTTTCGTCCGGTACCTCGATTTCTTGAATCGAACAATAGGCGCCAAGACGTTTCGTATATTCGGCAATCCCTTGCTTCAAGTACTTCTCTTTCAGCTTTCCGACCGTGATAATGGTAATTTGCATCATTTTTCTCGCTTTCTGACAGAAAATTCAGGAGTTATCCACAGAGTTATCCACATGTCCACATGTTGATAATTATTTTTTGCTTGACACAAGATATGTCGCGGGCTGGTCACAGTACTCACACGTGACCTTTTTCTCTGCCGGCACCTCTTCTAAAATCGGGTACTCTTCCGTTTCATCGACTACTTCGTCGAGCGCTAACTCGACGTGTTCTAAACAGACATATTTATCCACAGGTCTTTTCCTCCTTTTAAGTTATCCACATTTATCCGCTACCAGTATAACAAAAATTGACTTCCCTCACTGAAAAAAGTTATCCACACCTCTTCTTTGGAATTACTTCTTTGATCAGCTTCCCTCTCAGTACCAATCCATTCATCGTGTCCGCTGCACGCGACTCCTACAGGAAAAAGCGCGGCTCGCCCGCGCTGTCAGAGGAAAACGAGAACCGGGCATCGACGCCGACAGGCAAGTAAGCCCGCGGCTTGTTCCTCGCCTGAGGAAAGCGCGTGACAGCGAATCACGATGAGAACCGGAGAGACCATCTTTTTTGTGCACAAAAAAACTACCCGCACGTATACGAGTAGTTGATCTGAATCTGTTATTGTACTGTCGCCGCTTGCGCCGACAGTTTGACATCCAGTGTCTGCTTCTCGCCGCCCCGGTAGAACGTCACCTTGACGTTGTCGCCGACTTTCGCATCCCGGTACAGAACACTTTTTAGATCGGCAAACGAGTTGATGTCCTTGCCGTTAATCTCGACGATGACATCATTTTCTTTCATCCCTGCTTTTTCCGCTCCACTGTTGCCCGTCAAACCGACGACGACAATCCCGCGGGTGACGTCATTCGGTAACTTCAGACGATCTTCCCGGAAACCGCTCGGGAATTCCTGAACGTCCCGAATCTGAATCCCGAGTTGCGGACGAATCACTTCACCGTTTTGTTCGAGATCACGCATGATCGGCAACGCTTCGTTGATTGGAATCGCAAACCCGACCCCTTCGACACTCGCTTCGGCAATCTTCATCGAGTTGATCCCGATCAATTGACCGGACGTATTGATGAGCGCTCCGCCTGAGTTACCAGGATTGATTGCGGCATCCGTCTGAATGACTTCGGTGTTGAAGTCCTGCTGACCGTCCTTGTTCGTATCAACCGGCACCGTCCGTTCCTGGGCACTGATGACACCGCGTGTCACCGAGTTTGCAAAAATCCCGAGCGGATTCCCGATCGCAAGGACCGTTTCCCCGGCACGTAACGTATCCGAATCACCGAGTTTCACGACTTGTGTCACTTTTGAAGCATCAATCGACAACACGGCTAAATCGTACGTCGGATCTTCTCCGAGGACTTTCGCTTCCAGTGCCGTTCCGTCCGATAACGTGACCGACAATCGGCTGGCTCCTTCGACGACGTGATAGTTCGTGACGACATAGGCTTTGTTGCCGTCTTTTTTATAGATGACACCGGATCCGGCACCCGTCTCTTGCGCACCGCCTTGGAATGAGTTTTGCAGGTTCGTCACGCTGACGACGGCTTCTCTCGTCTGACTGACGGCGCCGACGATATCGTTTTCCGATTCCGTCGCGTTTGATGCCGCTTGTTCCGGTGTTGCCGTCGAGACCGGTGCCGGACCCGTCATCTCGTCACGGACGAACGGCCAGGCGATCAAGGCAATCAACAGCGCCCCGATGATCCCGCCGATTAAGCCGACAAAAAAGGCTTTTCCGCCGCCGCGGCGTTTTGGTGCAGGTGGTTCTTCTTCATATGATTCACGATAAGGACTGACCGGCTCGTCTTCACTTGGTCGTCGCGGCGGAAAGCCGCTTGTCTCATCGGTCGATGCGTAAGGCTGATCTGATTCGTTCCGTGGTTCTTCTGGTCGATCCATCGACACACGCCTCCTTCTAAACTCTCTTTACACAAGTATACCCCCATCACGTGGCGAGTTAGCCAAATGTGGGGGTCTTTTGAGCATATTCAGTAATTTCCCATAATCAGAGCTTCAAAAGCGGCGTCGGAATGACGGGATCGGTGTCGAGCAACTGGATCTTGCTGAGGTCGACATCGCGGCTCGCGAGCGTCTGGGAGACACTCATCCGGGCCAGCTCCTTCATGTTGTTGTCCTTACTCAAGTGGGCCATATGAATCCGTTTCGTCCGGTCGTCGAGCACTTCGCTCATCGCGATTGCCGCGTCTTCGTTCGAGACGTGACCGTAATCGCCGAGGATCCGTCGTTTGACGCTCCATGGGTAATGTCCCATCTGAAGCATCCCGATATCGTGGTTTGCTTCAAAAATATAGGCATCGGCGCCGCGGATGACGCCTTTCATCCGGTCCGAGACGTAACCCGTATCCGTGATGTGCGCCAGCCGTTTTCCCTCGTGGGCGAACTGGAAGAACATCGGATCGGCCGCGTCATGACTGACGTTAAACGATTCGACCTCGATGTCACCGAACTGTTTGACCTCACCGACTTCCCAAAGGAACTTCAGTGCGGGATCGATCTTGCCGATCTTCGCTTCCATCGCCGCCCACGTCTTTTCGTTCGCATAGAGCGGGATATTGTACTTCCGCGCCATGATGCCGACGCCTTTGATATGATCCGAATGTTCGTGGGTGACGAACAAACCGTCAATCTGATCCGGTGACCGGTGGATCTGGTCGAACAGGGCGAGCATCGCTTTTCCGGTCAGGCCGGCGTCGACGAGCAGGCGGGTCTGTTCACTTTCGATGTAGAGGGCATTCCCCGTCGAGCCACTGGCAAGAACGCTGTAGTGTAGGCTCATCGTGCATTCCTCATTTCTCTGAAACGGTATCAAGCCGTTCGATGGTCTGGACTCCGCCGTCAATCGCATTGACGAAATACAGTTCTTCTCCGTTCAGTTCAATCTGCCACGTCGGCGGTAGAATCTGAACCGATTTCGTTCCTTCCGTCACGAGACAGAAGTAGCCGAGTTGTTGACTCGTCATCCGTTTTGACGCCGGGAACAAACCTTGCTCCGACAGTTGGATGACGGACTCACTCGCTGACAATAACGTGACATCTTGGGCCTGACGGACGACTTTATTTAAGTGGCGTTGCTTATAACTGACAATTTCTTTTTGATCGTTTAATTGCAGTACGAGTAACGACGGACCAATCATCGCATCGTCTTTTCGGGACTGTTGCGGCGTCGAATACAACGGTTGTTCTTTATACGTCTGAACGAACGTCATCTCGTTGTGTTTGCTGTCATACTTCCAAAATGTATAATCCGTCCCGTAGGCAGCCGCGGACTGAACGAACGCAGTCGCTGAGTCACGCATCGCCTTCGCTTCGAGCGGATGCGGCTTCGTCAGCCGAACCGACCACTCACTTTGATTTTTAACAGAGGTCACCGCATCTTTAATCGTCGATCCGATTTTGGGCGCCAAGGAACTGGTATCGACTTCTGCCGTCAGATAACCGATTTCTTTGGAGACCGGTTGCAATTTTTTCTCATCAATCTTTCGTTCTTTCAAAACGGTTTTTCCGTCCGCATTCGTCGTGACGATCCGGGGATCAATCATCCGATCCATCAGTTGAACGGCAAGATAGACGTTCAGGATCAGGAACGTCAGAATCAATAACATTTTTGCTTTATTCCAATCCATGATCCCTCACCCTTCTTTTCCGACAGTTTCGAACGGAATCCATTTTCCGCTTCGTTTCATGAACCAAGTGGGTTTAAACAAGGCATATCGGCTGGTATCGATTTCGTACGTCATCTCATAGCCCATCCGGATGCCGGTCATCTCGTTCCGGAGACCCTTTGCTTCGAGTTGTTGTTCGACTTCCTCGATCGAAGGCAATGTCGTTTCGCGGAGCAACAGTTTCCGGTCTGCCCGGAGCATGCTCCGGCTGAGCGCACGGATTTGATTCTCTTCAAACGTCACCTTGATCGTTGCTAAATCAAAATCAGGTTGCTCTAGCAAAGGACCGGCTTCACCGAACACCGGATAGCGGTTCAAATACAAACGGAACGTCGCCGTCTGTTCTTCACCGACTTTTGACATCTGATCAAAATAATAGCGGAATCCGCTGCGTTGTGTCACGGGATCGAGCCATCCGCCGTGGATGTTGATATAGCTGACAACGGTACTATAGTCGACGGAAGAAGTCTGCGTGTTCGGAGATAACGTATTAAAACGAAACGCATTGTAATCCCGGTCATAGGTCGAGACACTGACACCGTCCGTCAAAACGTCAAGATCGTCCCGGCTTTTGATTTGCTGGACATTCGAATTTTCTGTAAAAAAGGCACTCTCAATTCGACTGAGTGGTTTTGGATTTTCTGAAATATCATCGTAGACGAATACTTCCTCAAGCTTCGGGGCAATACTCGGAACATAGGTGTAGTCCCCGCCCTTGAGCTCGACTTTCGTCATCGGTTTTTTCTTATCATAGGCGAATAGTCGTTTTAAGACGCTGTCGTCACCAATCAATTTAAAGTCCTTGAATCGTCCGTTCGTCGATTCGAGCCTTAGAATCGGACCGTCGTAATCGAGCAGATAAAGCCGTTTGATCGGCTCGG
Organism: Caryophanales bacterium; assembly: GCA_902363455.1. Lineage (GTDB taxonomy): Bacteria > Bacillota > Bacilli > Exiguobacteriales > Exiguobacteriaceae > Exiguobacterium_A. The sequence goes on from CABJAC010000004.1 coordinate 230,198, forward strand.
ACATGGCAATTTGTTTTTCACCGAGTAACTCCTCGAGCATCTTCGCGCTGATCGGCGTCGGGAAAATCATCTCGACATTCCGCTTGCTGACCGGAATATTCGACGCCTTATCGGTCAACACGAGGACGCCGATATCGAAGGATGCCCCGATCCGGTTCAGGATCGTCCGACCGATGATTTGCGTCTGATACGCTTTTTCACCGTTCGAGTAGACGACCAGTTCCGGATTGACGAGCTGATTCCCTTCAACTGTTTTCGAGGCATCAATTTCATTAAACGACACCTGTTCTTGTTCAATCGATTCACTGCTTGGATGATAAGTCCAAAGCATCGCGGTCTGTACAATCGAGCCGCTGACAAGAAGAATCAAGGCAATGGATTTCAGCCGCTGTTTGATCATCCGGCATCCACCTCTTCAATCACTTCATACGGTAGTGTAAAGTAAATCGTCGTGCCGCGTCCCCACTCGCTTTCTGCCCAAATGTCGCCGCCATGTGCCGAGACGACATCTTTCGCAATCGAGAGACCAAGACCGGTCCCTCCGATTTTACGGGCACGGGCTTTATCGCCCCGGTAAAACCGTTCAAAAATCTTTTGCAGGTTCGCCTTCGGAATACCGACACCCTCATCCTTGATGCTGATGACAATCCGTTTTGCCCGCAACATTGTCCGGACCGTGATCGTGCCGCCTTCCGGCGAATATTTAATCGCATTCGTTAAAATATTATCCGCAACTTGAATCAACTTATCTTGATCTCCCCGGATGTAGACTTTCCGTTTCATGATTTTCCGGCGGAAGCGGATCCGTTCCGGTTTCGTCATATCATGACGGTCGAGGATATCATTGAGGAACTGGATGTAATCAAACCGAACCTTGTTCATCTTGTATTCCTTACTGTCCATTTTTGACAGTTGTAAGAGATCCGTGACAAGGCGGATCATCCGCTCCGTTTCATTTTGTGTCGTCTCGAGGAAACGGGGAGCCAGTTCTTCATCTTGATATGCCCCTTCCGCCAAAGCTTCGAGGTAACTGCGCATCGTCGTCAGCGGTGTCCGCAGTTCGTGACTGACGTTCGCGACGAATTCGCGTCGGTCCTGTTCGACTTGTTCCTGCTCCGTGACATCATGCAGGACGATGATCATTCCGGTAATCGGTCCACTGTGCTTTTTGACCGGTGAGAAGAAGGCCCGGACTAGGAACAGTTCATCCTCGCTACTGAAATCAAGCAGACGCGGCGGCATCGTTCCGTCTTCCGGAATCATGAAGTCATCGCCCAAGGCGAGTAAATCTTTCAAATTCGTTCCGACGACACCGGTCTCATCCACACCGACGATATCTTTCGCCTGATCGTTCATCAAGATGACACGTAACGTCCGGTCCGTGGCGATAACGCCGTCCGTCATATTTTCAAGAACACTCGTCAATTTCCGCCGTTCCGCTTCCGTCGTCGCGTTCGCTTCGAGCAACTCATCCGTCAGCTCATTAAACGAACGCGCGAGCTGACCGATTTCATCATCCGAATAGACTTTAACCTTCCGGGAAAAGTTCCCGCGACGCATCTCGATTGCTTGGCGCCGCATATCCGAAATCGGACGGGTGATCGTCCGTGATAACAGGACCCCGAGAATCGAGGTGATGACAAGTGCAATCACTGTCCCCGTTGCTAAAATGCGTGTGACTTGTTGCATCTGCGCGTAAATCGACTCCATCGAAGCCCGGACATAAATCATACCGGTCGTCGCACCGGTTCGTTCCGATGTGACGGGAACCGCGAAAATCCGGATTTTATCTTCCGTTCCGGGGTCAAGAACCGTATCAATCCGGGACGAACTCGTCGCCTGTGCTTTTTTGATCAACGAGTTCGTCGCCCGTTGTCCGACCGCCGACTGATTGTCCTCGTCAGACGTCGCTTGAATGATCGAGTCCTGATCAATGATCTGGACTTCGAGAATATCGTTTCTTGAAGTGGAGCCACTACTAAACTCAGACAGCAGTTGTCCAAGAGATTCAGACAACTGCCGTTTGGAGGTCTCATCATCGCCTGTCTTATCGAATTCCTTACCGACGTTGTACGCGACAAGTCCGGCCCGGTCCTCAACAGATTTTGAGAAGTTCGTAATGTACTGCTTTTCAAGAGAACGAACGAAGTAAACACCAATGACCTGCATCGCAACTAAAATCAACAATGCGTAAATGACGACAAGTTTCCACTGGATCGATTTAAAGAAGTTCGTTCCTTTTAACATCGTTATTCATTCTCCCCGTCTTGGAGATAATAGCCGACACCACGGCGGGTCATGATATAAATCGGTGTACTTGGGTTGTCCTCAACTTTTTCCCGTAAACGGCGCACTGTGACGTCGACCGTCCGCACGTCTCCAAAGTAATCGTAGCCCCAGACCGTTTGCAACAAGTGCTCGCGCGTCATGACTTGCCCGATATTTTTCGCTAAATAATGCAACAGTTCGAATTCACGTTGCGTGAGTTCGATTTTTTCTTCCCGCTTCGTCACCGTATGTGAGTTCAAATGAATCGTCAATTCACCAATCGTAATATCATCCGGATCGTCCGTCGTCGGTTTTTCTTCCCGTCCGCGTTTTCGCATATTGGCTTTAACACGGGCCAATAATTCCCGTGAACTGAACGGTTTGGTGACGTAATCATCCGCTCCAAGTTCGAGTCCGAGTACTTTATCGATTTCAGAATCCTTCGCTGTCAACATGATGATCGGCGTATCCAGTGTTTTCCGGACTTCACGGCAGACTTCCATGCCGTCCATCAGTGGCAACATGATATCGAGAAGAATCAGATCGGGCTTGAACTCTTCAACTTTCTCGAGTGCTTCGACACCATCGTTTGCTACGGCGACACTATATCCTTCTTTTTCTAATTTAAATTTTAATATATCGGCAATCGGTTGCTCGTCATCGACGACGAGGATTTTACGTTCCGTCACTGGGTGTTCCCCCTTAGAAAATTTCTATTCAATCTATTTTACCTGTTTTTAATCCATATAGAAAGGTGGCGACGGAAACTCCCGGCGCCACTCGCTTGACTACATGACTCGTCCACGCTCGTCGTTCCACGTGAAACATTACTTTTAGTATACGCTTTTTTCGTTCATTTTGTGAATGTTTTCGCTTAGTCATATATAAAAAGCAGCTCCAGATTTGAAATCTGAAACTGCTTCAAGAATTACGCTTCTTCGTACAGGTCACGCAGGACAACCGTCTGTTCCCGTCCGGGTCCGACTGAGAATGTCACGAGTGAGATGCCTGTCAAATCAGCAATTCGTTTCACATAGTTTTGTGCATTGATCGGCAGATCCTCAAACTTGCGGATATGCGTGATATCTTCTTTCCAGCCCGGTAACTCTTCATACACCGGAACACACGCTTCAAGATCACGGAAGCTTGCTGGGTACTCGTCAATCTGTTTGCCGTTAAACTCGTACGACGTACAAATTTTGAGCGTCTCGATTCCTGTCAGGACATCGATCGAGTTGAGCGAAAGGTCTGTTAAACCACTTGTCCGACGCGAGTGACGCACGACGACCGAATCAAACCAACCGACGCGGCGTGGACGACCTGTCGTCGTACCGTATTCACGGCCGACTTCACGGATCTGGTGACCAATCTCGTCAAACAGTTCTGTCGGGAAAGGACCATCGCCGACACGTGACGTGTACGCTTTACAGACACCAACGACATGATCGATCCGGGCTGGACCGACACCGACGCCTGAGGCGACGCCGCCAGCAGATGCGTTGGATGATGTGACGAACGGATACGTACCGTGGTCAAGGTCGAGTAAGACACCTTGTGCGCCTTCGAACAGGACTTTTTCGCCTTTATCGAGGCTGTCATTGACGACGACCGATGTATCACAGACATACTTCGCGAATTCTTGACCATATGCATAATATTCTTCGAAAATATCATCAAACGCAATCGGTTCTGCGTCATACATCTTCGTGAACATCCGATTTTTTTGTTCGAGGACGATTTTCAGTTTTTCAGCGAATGTTTCTTTATCGAGCAAGTCCGCCATCCGGATTCCGATCCGTGCTGCTTTATCCATATAGCACGGTCCGATCCCTTTGAGTGTCGTGCCGACCTTCGCATCGCCTTTTGCTTCTTCTTCGAGCTGATCCTGCAGTTGGTGATATGGCAAGATGACATGTGCCCGGTTTGAAATAAGTAAGTTATCTGTTGAAACACCACGATCGTGCAGATACTTCAATTCCTTGACGAGCGATTTCGGGTTGACGACCAAACCGTTCCCGATGACACATTTCTTGTCTGAGTAAAAGATCCCTGATGGAATCAAGTGCAGCTTATACGTCTCATTGTTAAATACAATCGTATGTCCTGCGTTGTCTCCACCTTGATAACGAGCAACGACATCGGCTTTTTTCGAAAGAAAATCGGTAATTTTCCCTTTTCCTTCGTCGCCCCACTGTGTTCCGACTACTACTACTGATGACATATTCTCATCCACCTCCACGTACGATTCAAAACCACGACTAAGTGTAACGCGGAAAAAAACAGAAGTCAACCAAATACCGAACAATTAATTGTTACATTTCTTTTTCGTTCGTTTAAAAGACGATTTTAAATCACTTTTTTCCTTTCTCTTCAAGATATTCGAACATAACGATTTAAAAAACTCCCCTGCCGTAATCGGCAGAGGAGAATGGAATGGATTTAAGCAGGTGGTGCATACGAATTATTCGGTTCAAGGTCAACGAACTTGTTGAACTCTTTCCGGAATGCGAGTTTGACGGTACCGGTCGGACCATTCCGCTGTTTGGCGATAATGATCTCAATCGTATTCGCATCTTCCGTTTCTTTATTGTAATAATCATCGCGGTATAAGAAGGCGACGATGTCGGCATCCTGCTCGATCGCTCCGGACTCCCGGATATCGGACATCATCGGCCGCTTGTCCTGCCGGCTCTCCACTCCCCGTGACAGCTGCGATAACGCAATGACGGGGACTTCGAGTTCACGGGCAAGCGACTTCAAGGACCGGGAAATCTCAGAGACTTCCTGTTGCCGGTTATCACTTGAACGGCCGTTCCCTTGAATCAGTTGGAGGTAATCGATCATGATCATCCCGAGACCGTGTTCCTGCTTCAGACGACGGCATTTTGCCCGGATATCGTTCACCCGGATGCCCGGCGTATCGTCGATATAGATACCGGCCTGAGACAGACTGCTCATCGCAAGCGACAACTTGCCCCAGTCCTCATCTTCGAGCTGTCCCGTCCGCAGACGTTGGGCGTCGACGTTGCCTTCTGCACAGAGCATCCGCATGACCAGCTGCTCCGCTCCCATCTCAAGACTGAAGATGGCGACATTTTCGTCGGCACGGGTCGCAACGTTTTGTGAAATGTTCAGTGCAAAAGCCGTCTTCCCGACAGACGGACGGGCCGCAACGATAATGAGATCATTCCGCTGGAAACCGGCCGTCACCTTGTCAAGATCACGGAATCCGGTTGGAATTCCAGTTGTCTCACCACTTTGTTTATGCAATTTATCAATTGTCGCATAGGCACTGGTTAAAACATCCGAAATCGGAATAAAGCTGGCACTGCCTTTTCCTTGCGAGACTTCAAGAATTTTTCGTTCCGCTTCGTTCAGCAGGACATCAACTTCATTTTGCCGTTCGTATCCGTCCGTCACGATTTCATTGGCTGTCCGGATTAAACGGCGAAGCGTGGATTTTTGATCAACGACATTGACATAATAACTGATGTTCGCTGCCGTCGGAACACCCTCTGCCAGTTCACCGAGATACGTCAATCCACCGATTTCTTCGAGAACGCCGAGTGTACTGAGTTCGGCCGTGACTGTGACCAAATCAATCGCTTCTCCGCGATCAGACAATACGAGCATCGCTTCGAAAATCCGTTGATGGGCTGCACGGTAAAAGTCTTGTGGCAATAATCGTTCCGACGCACTGATCAGTCGATCCGCATCGATCATGATCGCCCCAAGGACGGCTTGTTCCGCCTCAATGCTTTGGGGGGGCGTATTTTGCATTAGATCACTCATCACCGGTCCCCTTTTCTAATCACGCTTCTTTGACCTGCACGTTGAGCGTGGCTGTGACTTCATTGTGCAATTTAAGCGGTACTTTCGTGACACCGAGTGTTTTGATCGGGTGCTCGAGTTCGATTTTGCGTTTATCGATCTTGTAGCCCATCTGTTTTAACTCGTCTGCGATTTGTTTACTTGTGACCGATCCGAAGACACGACCGCCTTCACCGGTTTTCGTTGAGACGATAATCGTTTCTTTTTCAATCTTGTCTTTTAACGCTTGGGCATCAAGTAACGCTTGTTTTGCTTCTTCGGCTGCTCTGCGCTCGTGTGCCTCATGTTGCTTGAGGTTGCCGGTCGTTGCCGGTCTTGCCAATTTCTTTTTGAACAATACGTTGTTTGCATAGGCATCCGCGACTTCTTTAACGTCCCCTGTTTTACCTTGGCCTTTTACATCTTGTAAGAAAATAACTTTCATTCTGTTTCCTCTCCTTTTGTCTCATCTTCTAAATAGTGGTCAATCGCTTTTCGTAATTCTGTTGCGACAGTCAGGACCGATTCGGTCATCTGTGTCGCGGCATTTGTTAAGTGACCGCCACCGCCAAGCGTCTCCATGATCAGCTGGACGTTGACTTCTCCAAGCGATCGGGCACTGATCGCCGTCCGGCCGTCCTGCAGCTCGGCAATAACGAAGGCGGCCCGGATACCTTGAAGCGACAACAATTGATCTGCTGTCTGCGCGATCAGGACTTGATCATGGATAACACCCGGCTCTGCCGTCGCAATCGCCATCCCGGCAGTGTATACTTCCGTTCGCTCCAAAATATGCGATTGTTCGACATACGTCTCAAGATCCTGACTTAAGAATTCTTGAACCAAGACGGTATCAGCGCCTTGTGAACGTAAATACGAGGCGGCGTCAAATGTCCGGGAGCCGGTCCGTAAGGTAAAGCCTTTCGTATCGACGATGATCCCGGCAAGCAAAGCTGTCGCCTCGAGCATCGAAAGCTTTTCGTTCGTCGGTTGGTATTCAATCAGCTCAGTGACGAGTTCTGATGTCGACGATGCGTACGGCTCAAGGTAAACAAGAACCGGTTCTTCGATAAAGTCTTCGCCCCGTCGGTGGTGGTCAATGACGACCATCCGTTCAAACCGTTCCAACAACGCCGGAACGACGACAAGCGACGGTTTATGGGTATCGACGATAATCAGCAATGATTGATCATCAATCAACTGATCCGCCTGGAACGCGTTGACGAACCGGGTCTCAAGTTTCGGTTCCTGACTGATTTCGTTCATCATCCGCCGGATTCCCTGTCCAATCTCTGTTTCCGGCAGAACGATATGTGCTTCTTTATCGTTCATCTCTGCCAGTTTCAGAATTCCGATTGAGGAACCAAGCGAATCCATATCCGGATTCCGGTGCCCCATGATGAGGATACGGCTCGACTCTTGCATCAAGTCCCGTAATGAATTGGCGATGACACGCGCCCGGACACGGGTCCGTTTTTCGGTCGGATTCGTTTTACCGCCATAAAAACGGACTTTCCCATCTCGCTTGATGACGACCTGGTCGCCACCGCGGCCCAAGGCGAGATCTAAACTGGATTGTGCCATCAGACCAAGCGCCGGAATGGGATCACTGCCGCATCCGATACCAATCGACAACGTCAACTGGACACCCCGTTGACTCGTTTCTTCACGAACTGTATCGAGAATCGTAAATTTCGACCGCTCTAAAATCCGTAAATTTTCTTCCGTCGTCACGATGAAGTAACGGTCGGAAGCGGTCCGCTTGATGTAGGTGCCGTGATCGGCCGCCCAGTGGTTCAGCAATTGCGTGACACGGCTGTTTAATTCGCTGCGGAGCTGATCTTCAATTCCTTGTGTCATCTCGTCATAATTATCCAGATAGATGACGCCGATGACCGTTTGATTGTCGACCAGTTGTTGCTCGACTTGAGCTTCTTCCGTCATATCGAACAAGTAAAACGTCCGGTTTTCATTATTTGAGAAAACCCGATAGACCGACTCTCCGATTTCAAGCGTCGCTTGATCTTCATCGACGGCGATCATTTCAACAAACAACGGATCGAGATCTGTTAAAGCATGTCCCATGGCAAGATCGTTAAAAATTTCACGCATTGGATCGTTGAACCACGTGACATGTGCCTCTTCATCATAAAGTAAAATTCCAATTGGCATGTTCGTCAAAGCATCTTGACCGGTCTCTTCGACTTGAATCGAAATACCGGCGACGTAACTTTCCCACGACTTGCGACCACGTCGTTCCTCCAACAAATGAAGGACAAACAGCCCAGTCGTCAAGACGGCACCGATCGCTGCGATAACAGGGTGATCGACGGCAACGACAAAAAGCAGAGCCAGGATTAATAGATACGGAACGAAACGAAATAACCGTTGTTCCCGTTCAGGTGATACTTGTTGACCTAACCCCATCGCGTCCTCCTTATATACTAAATAGACTCATATGAAAAATTCGTTAACTTGTATATTATAACCGAAAAGCAGGACCGGTTGAAAGCGATGCGAAAAAAAGCGCTTTTCCTCCGAAAAGGAAAAGCGCTGGACCGTAATCAGTCAGCTACGTATGGGATTAAAGCCATTTGACGTGAGCGTTTGATTGCGATTGTAAGTGGACGTTGGTATTTCGCTGAAGTACCAGTCACACGACGTGGAAGAATCTTTCCGCGTTCTGAAATGAAACGTTTGAGAAGTTCTACGTCTTTATAATCGATATGAGTGATGTGGTTCGACGTGAAGTAACATACTTTACGACGACGTTTTCCACCTGGACGACGTGCCATGTGATTAACCTCCTTTTTAGAGTAAATTTTTCAGTCCGACGTTCCCGATTAGAACGGAAGATCGTCGTCTGAAAGATCGATCGAACTGCCGCCGCTGAATGGATCAGCGCCGAAGCCCGAGTTCGATGAAGATGAAGCGGGTGCTGGCGAGGAAGAGTTGTTCTGCTGTTGCTGTGAACCCCATCCTGCAGCATTCCCGTTTCCACCTGTATTTGAATTTGAAGAGTAGCTATCACTATCGGAAGAACGGCTTGCATTGCGTGATTCTAGGAATCGAACACTATCCGCGACGACTTCTGCACGATAACGACGTTGACCATCTTTATCGTCATAGCTACTAATCTGAAGGCGACCCTCAACTCCTGCGAGGCTCCCTTTTTTCAAATACTGAGCAACGTTCTCTGCTTGCTTGCGCCAAACGACGCAATCGATGAAGTCAGCTTCTCGCTTCCCATCTTGTCCTGTAAACGGACGGTCACAAGCGAGTGTGAATCGCGTTACCGCAATCCCGCTCTGCGTATAACGCATTTCAGGGTCACGAGTTAACCGACCGACTAAAACGACGCGGTTAATCATCAGAATCACTCTCCTGTTTCAGCTTATTTCTCGTCTTTTGTGATCATTAAGCGAACGATATCGTCACTGATCTTCATGAGACGGTCAAGTTCTTTTGTAGCTGCTGGTTCAGCAGTCACGTTAAGAAGAACGTAGAAACCTTCACGCATATCATTGATTTCGTAAGCAAAACGACGTTTACCCATTTCAGTTGTTTTTTCAACTGTACCACCGTTGTCAGTGAGGACTTTGTTGAAACGCTCAACTAGAGCTTTTCGTGCTTCCTCATCAACTTCCGGACGGATGATGTAAAGTACTTCGTATTTACGCATATCTGTCACCTCCTCTTGGACTGGCGGCTCGATTCATCGAGCAAGGAGCAATAATTCATTACTCACATTTGTTAATACTATCAAAGTATTTTGGTTTATGCAATAAAGATTCGTCTGCTTCTCTTAAACGTTGAAGCGGAATGTGACAACATCGCCGTCTTGGAAGACATATTCTTTTCCTTCAGAACGGTAACGCCCTTGTTCTTTGACGGTCGCCATGTTCCCGGCTGCTGCCAAATCGTCGTATGCGACAACTTCCGCGCGAATGAAACCACGTTCGAAGTCAGAGTGGATAACACCGGCACATTGCGGAGCCTTCATGCCTTTTTTGAACGTCCAGGCACGAACTTCTTTTTCACCGGCTGTGAAATACGTAGCAAGTCCAAGCGTGTTGTAAGCCGCGTGGATCAACTGATCAAGACCTGATTCTTCGATTCCGAGATCAACGAGGAACTCTTGGCGTTCTTCCGGCTCGAGTTCAGCGATCTCTTCTTCGATCCGGGCACAGATGACGATGACTTCCGCCCCTTCTTTAGCAGCAAACTCACGGACTAAACGAACATTTTCGTTGCTGTCCGCGTCCGCGACTTCGTCTTCTCCGACGTTTGCGACGTAAAGCATCGGTTTCATCGTCAATAATTGGAAGTGTTTGACGATTGCCGCTTGATCTTCGTTCAATTCAGCGAGACGTGCCGGTTTTTCATCTTCCAGCAGCGCTAAAACGATTTCGAGTGCTTCGAGTTCGCCAGCTGCATTTTTGTCCCGTGACTTCACTTGTTTTTGAACACGTTGAATGCGTTTTTCGACCTGCTCGAGATCCGCGAGAATCAACTCGAGGTTGATCGTTTCGATATCATCGATCGGTGACACTTTTCCCGAGACATGTGTGATGTTTTCATCGATAAAACAACGGACAACCTGACAAATCGCGTCCACTTCACGGATATTGGCCAAGAACTTGTTTCCGAGACCTTCTCCTTTTGACGCGCCCTTCACGATTCCCGCGATATCCGTGAATTCGAATGCCGTTGGGATCGTTTTCTTCGGATTGACGAGTTCCGTCAATTTACGGAGACGCGCGTCCGGCACCTCGACGACACCGACGTTTGGATCGATTGTTGCGAACGGATAGTTCGCCGCCTCGACACCTGCTTGTGTAATTGCATTAAAAAGTGTTGATTTTCCTACGTTTGGTAAGCCAACGATTCCTGCTGTTAATCCCACTTGGAATTCCTCCTTTTCGGTATTTCCTAGGAAATCCGTGCTAGCGGCCGCAGTGGGTAGAATGATTACACCACGTCAGCACATCTTTCACAATTATAGATAGTTCAATTTTTTTAAGCAAGGAGATGCTGGTTCTTTTTTAACAGTCCGGCTGTTTAACGTACGTTTTTTCGTAGTCTGAGGCAACGGATGACTTGTTTCCTGTTGTGTGAACAAAAAAAGAACCCGGCTCATTTCCGGATTCTCCTTCACAGTCATTCAGGCAATACTTTTTTGAGGCGTTTGTCAAAATCCCGGCGCGGCATCAAAATGCTCGCACCGCATCCCTGGCACTTGATCCGGATGTCCATTCCGACACGGATGACTTGCCAACGGTTTGTTCCGCACGGATGTTGTTTTTTCATTTCGACATAATCATGAAGATTGTACGTTTTTGGCATCATCGGCTTGACCACCATTCCCTTGTTCTGTGTTCATCATGACCATCCGTGGATATGGAATCTTGATTCCTTCCAGTTCGAGTCCTTGTTTCAGTTCTTTCCGGATTAAGCGTCCTGCCTGGAAGTGTTGCATAGGCGGGACTTCCGCCATCAGACGGTAAACGACTTCAGACGGTCCAAGCGTCTGGACGCCAAGCATTTGAATCGGTTCAATAAACATATCTGTATATTTTTCCGTCGTTGCGTTAGCAATTTGATGCAGCACCTGTTCGACCCGTTCCAAATCCTCTTCATACGAAACTTGAACATCGACTAAGGCAAAACTGTTGTCGACGGAGAAGTTCGTCACCTGCAAGATTTGTCCGTTCGGAATGATATGGATTTCTCCATTCAATCCTTTTAATTTCGTTGTCCGGATTCCGAGTTCCGTGACGACCCCTTCAATCAAGCCAACCCGGACGAAATCACCGACTTTAAATTGACGTTCGAAGATGATGAAGGCTCCCGTAATGATATCCTGGACCAGGTTTTTCGCACCAAACGAAATCGCAAGACCCGCGATACCGGCACTGGCGACAAGTCCGGTGATATTGATCCCGAACTGACTGAGCACCGTCAAGAGCATGACGATTCCAAGGACGTACCGAATCGCATTTTGCAACAATTTCAACAACGTCTCGTTTTGGCGTTGTGCCAAAGAATCATGTTCATTGATCTTTCGAATCGTAAATAATCGTGAAACCGCCCCTGTCAAAATACGCATCAGTACATAAAAGCCGACGATGATGATCAGGGCGATCAACAACTTAAGTCCAAAACGGATCCACATATCTGCATCCATTACCTGTTCAAAAATCCGGTCCACCTGAGCGACTGAATCCTGTACATCTTTATTGGTAGCCATTCTCTTCATCCTTTCTTCTCTCTCTATTACGACAGTATACGTGATTTTAAATGACTTTCAACCAAAGAACCGATTTTGACGTTAGATTTTCTTAAAAACCGGGAAAGGAAAATCATTACAGAACACCCTCACTCTCACCATGACACCATGACGCCGACACCAGGAGAAGAAAGGATGATCTAAATGAACTTCCGTTTCCATTCCCATGAGAAAAAGCCCTATTCCTTCTTTTTAGAATATACGGAGCCCTTCGCAAAAGAACGGCTTGCCGAACAACTACATGAGCAAATTAGCACCATTCAGGAAAACCGTCCGGTCGTTCTTGTCTGTATCGGCTCCGACCGATCGACAGGCGATTCACTCGGTCCGCTCGTTGGTACCTTTTTGGAAAAAAATCGTCCGACGAATCTTCATGTCTACGGAACTTTGTCCAAACCGGTCCATGCCTTGAATCTCGCAGAAACCATTCATTCGATTCAAACCACACATTATCGTCCGTTTGTCATTGCCATCGATGCCTGTCTCGGTCGGTTGTCGAGCGTCGGTCATGTCTTTTTCTCTGAAGGACCGCTTGCGCCGGGTGCCGGTGTTCAAAAAGAATTACCGGCAGTGGGTGATTTCAACATCAAAGCCGTCGTTAACGTCAGCGGCTTCATGGAAATGATGATTCTTCAAAATACCCGCCTGCACCTCGTATACGAATTGGCGGAACTGGTCGCCGAAAGTTTCGCCTTGCTGGATACGAAATTAACAGCAGAAACAACACGGACAACGATTTCCTTTACTCCACGTTCGATTTAACATGTCGCTTTTCCTTTCATTCACTCCAGTCCGTTCAAAAAAGATCCACTCCAAAATTGGAATGGATCTTTTTAATTACTCTTCTTCCGGTACAAGTAAGTCAAGAATCCGATTCAAGTCTTCTTCATCCGTAAAATCAATTTCAATTTTTCCGGCTTGTTTGGTCGTTTTAATCCGAACTATCGCACCGATGCGTTCCCGTAATGTATCTTCAATAAAATCCAGTTCAGTGGATTGCCGGACCGTTTTTTGGACCTGTTTCTTTTCCCGTAACTCCTGTTCGAGACGGCGGACCGTCCAATTTTCCCGGATGACCCGTTCCGCCATCTGTTCAATCTTCCGCGGACTTTTTAATGACAATAAAGCACGTGCATGCCCCATCGATAATCGTTCTTCCATGACAGCCTGTTGAACTTCTGTCGGCAACTGCAACAACCGAAGGCTGTTCGTGATATGGGACCGGCTTTTCCCAACCCGGGTTGCGAGCTCCACTTGCGTGACTTGAAATTCCTGAAGCATCTCGGCATATGCCATCGCTTCTTCGATCGCACTTAAATCAGCGCGCTGGATGTTTTCAATCAATGCCAGCTCCATGACACGGGTTTCATTGGCTTCGATGACCAGTACCGGAACACGTTCAAATCCCGCCTGCTTCGCTGCCTGATAACGACGTTCACCGGCGATGATTTCATAATAGCCGTCGCCCGGACGAACGACAATCGGTTGAATCATGCCATGCCGCTTCAAAGAGTTGGTCAGTTCGGCCAGTGCCTTTTCATGGAACTGTTTACGCGGTTGTCCCGGATTTGGCCGGATGACCCCAATCGGTATTTCATTCATGCTTTAATCTCTCCTAAACGTAGCGGAAGGCACGACCGCTTGTTCACGGACGTGCCTTCACGATGCGGATCCGCACCTCGACATATTCTTCACAATCCAGTTCTTCTTTTTCGACCGTCAAACCGGTCCGTTCGATCATATCCACAGAATCACGAATTGTATTTAAGGCAATCCGCGTGTCCCGGGCAAAACTTTTATGCCGTTTTTTCGGAACTTTCGGTGTTAACAATCGTTCGACCCGTTGTTCGGTTTCTTTGACGTTCCATTCCCGTTCGATGATTTCACTTAAGACTTGAACTTGCAGCTCCGTCTCTTTTAGCGGCAACAAAGCGCGGGCATGACGTTCCGTAATCTTCCGTTGCTTCAATGCTTCGCGAACGGCATTCGGTAAACGGAGTAGGCGCAGTTTATTCGCAATCGTCGACTGGCTTCGTCCGAGTCTGCGCGCCAACACTTCCTGCGTGATTTCTTGCATCGCAAGCAACCGGGCATACGCTTCTGCTTCTTCGATGGGTGTCAGTTCTTCACGTTGTAGATTTTCGATGAGTGCGAGGGCAGCCGTCGTCTCGTCTGTCATCTGTTTAATGATAGCGGGAATTGTATCCCATCCGAGCGATTGAACCGCCCGAAAACGACGTTCGCCGGCGATGATTTCATATCCTTCGCCTTGTTTTCGGACGACAATCGGTTGCAGTAAACCATGTTCTTCAATCGTGGTCGCTAGTTCGGTAATCCGTTCCCCGTCAAAAACGGTCCGCGGCTGGAACTGGTTTGCGACCAGTTCCGTTAATTTCAACTCACGGACGGTATCGTGTGGATCTAGCTCAAGGGAAACGGTTTGTCCTCCCTTACCGAGCAGTTTGGCAATTGCATTCTTCACGTTGGTGTACCTCGCCTTCATCAGTCATCGTTTCACGTGAAACGGTGTTTAACCCAGTGGATCTTTTGCCGGTGTACCTGCTTTACGCGGATATTTCCCGGGTGTTAATCGTTTTTTATCGACAATTACGATATTACGCTCACTTTCTTCCCCTGGCAATTGGAATTGGAAACTTTCCCGCAAATTTCCACCTAACACTTTCAAGGCTGTTGCCCCTTCTTCGAGCTCTTCTCCCAGTTTAGCGGCTTTTAAGGCGACGAATTGACCGCCGACTTTTGCAAGCGGCAGACAGTATTCCGCAAGAACTGACATCCGGGCGACGGCACGCGCCGTCACGACATCAAAATGTTCCCGGAACTGTTTATTTTTCCCGAATTCTTCCGCCCGACCGTGATGGAAGGCGACACCTTCGAGTCCGAGTTCCGTTGCAAGCATATTCAAGAAGCCGATCCGCTTATTCAGCGAATCGACGATCGTGACTTTCAGATGCGGGAACATGATTTTGATCGGCAGACTCGGGAAACCGGCGCCTGCACCGACGTCACAGACCGTTTCGACTTCCGTGAAGTCAAAATAGAAAGCTGCTGTGATCGAATCATAAAAGTGTTTCAGATAAACACCTTCCTCATCCGTGATCGCCGTCAAATTCATTTTTTCGTTCCATTCGACGAGTAGTTCATAATACCGTCGGAACTGTTGCAATTGATGCTCCGAGACCTCAAGTCCTTGTTCCGCCAGGGCGGTTACGAATTGCTGTTGATTCATTCTCTTCACTCCGCAGTCAATGCGTATTGGCCTTGTTCGATGTAAACGAGCAAAATCGAAATATCAGACGGATTGACCCCTGAGATTCGTGATGCTTGTCCAATCGAGAGCGGACGCACTTGGTTTAGTTTTTGTTTCGCTTCAATCGCAAGACCACTGATGACGTCATAATCGAGACGTTCCGGGATCCGTTTTTTCTCCATCCGCATCATCCGTTCGACTTGATCAAGCTGTTTGTCGATATAACCGGCGTATTTGACCTGGATTTCGACCTGTTCCGCTGCTTCCGGAGACAGCGCGACTGGTGCCGGTGTCATCTCGGCGATCATCGCATACGTGATTTCAGGACGTTTGAGCAGCGTGATGGCGTGTAGCGCCTCTTTTAACGGGGAGACACCGATTGCCGTCAACTGTTCGTTGACTTCACTCGTTGCTTTGATGACGACTTTTTCAAGCCGTTTCATTTCCCGCTTGATTTCTTCTTTTTTCTCGGCCAATTTCGCATGGCGTGTCTCGTTGATCAATCCGAGCTCATGTCCGATATCGGACAAACGTAAATCGGCATTGTCATGACGCAACAACAAGCGGTATTCAGCACGTGATGTCAACAGACGATACGGCTCATTTGTTCCTTTAGTCACGAGGTCATCGATCATGACACCAATGTACCCTTGGGAACGTGACAGAATGAGCGGATCTTTCTCCTGAACTTTCAGTGCCGCGTTAATCCCGGCCATGATGCCTTGTCCGGCTGCCTCTTCGTAGCCGCTTGTCCCGTTGATTTGTCCCGCCGTGAATAATCCGGCAATCCGTTTCGTTTCAAGTGTCGGCCAGAGTTGTGTCGGCACGACGGCATCGTATTCGATCGCATAACCGGGACGCATCATCTCTGATTTCTCAAGCCCTGGAATTGACCGTAAAATATCATGTTGGACATCTTCCGGCAGACTCGTTGACAGACCTTGGACATAGACTTCTTCCGTGTCACGACCTTCCGGCTCCAGGAAAATCTGGTGACGCGGTTTATCGCTGAACCGGACGACCTTGTCTTCGATCGACGGGCAGTAACGGGGACCCGTTCCTTTGATCATCCCGGAGAACATCGGGGAACGATGGAGATTCGCATCGATCAATTGGTGCGTATATTCGGTCGTATACGTCAACCAGCATGGAATCTGTTCCGTAATCATCTGTGTCGTTTCATGACTGAACGGCAATGCGACAGCATCACCCGGTTGGATTTCTGTTTTCGAATAATCGATCGTCTTCCCGTCAATCCGCGGTGGTGTGCCTGTTTTGAAACGCGCGAGTTCGAAGCCCAGTTCTTCCAGATGTTTCGACAAGTTGACCGATGGCATCTGATTGTTCGGACCGCTCTCATACGACAACTCACCGATGATGATTTTCCCACGCATGAATGTCCCGGTCGTGATGATGACCGCTTTTGCCCGGTACTCGGCTCCTGTATTCGTGACGACGCCGACACACGTGTCGTCTTCGATCAATAACCGTTCGACGAGGGCTTGGCGCAGTAACAGATTCGGTTCATCTTCGAGGGCTTTTTTCATCCGATTTTGGTATTCGAATTTATCCGCCTGTGCCCGAAGTGCACGAACGGCTGGACCTTTTGATGTGTTGAGCATCTTCATTTGAATGTACGTGGCGTCAATCGCCCGTGCCATTTCTCCGCCGAGAGCATCAATTTCCCGGACGACGATTCCTTTTGCCGGACCGCCGATCGACGGATTACAATACATGAATCCGACCATGTCGGGGTTCATCGTCAACATGACAGTTTTTGAACCCATACGAGCGGCTGCGAGGGATGCTTCAATCCCTGCATGACCGGCTCCGATGACGATGACGTCGAATTCGCCTGCTTGATAAGCCATAACTGTGGTTCCTCCTTTTAAAAATCAACAACCTGACAACGTTTATTTCCCTAAACAAAATTGCGAGAACAATTTATCGAGTAAACTGTCTTGCGCTGTATCTCCATTAATTTCACCAAGTGTATCCCACGCCCGGCGTAAGTCGATCTGGACCATATCAATCGGCATCGACGCTTCCGCCGCACCGAGTGCATCTTCAATCATCTGACTCGCCTGTTTGATCAATTGAATGTGACGAGCATTCGACACGTACGTCATGTCCTGCCCTTCGACACCTTGTTCAAAGAAGAGCGCGGCAATCGCCGCTTCCAGATCCATGACTCCCGCTTCTTCGAGCAGGGACGTCGTAACGACAGGACGACCGTCTGCCAGCTGCTTTACGCGCTCGAGATCAATCTGTTGCGGTAAATCACTTTTATTGACGATGATGATGGCGTTCATGCCCCGAATCGCTTCGAATAACAAAACATCTTCTTCCGTCAATGGATCGTTCCCGTTTAAGACGAGTAAAATCAAGTCGGCTGAGTTAAGCGCCTGACGCGACTTCTCGACACCCATCCGTTCGACGATATCTTCTGTTTCCCGGATTCCGGCCGTATCAATTAATTTCAGCGGAACACCGCGGACATTGACGTATTCTTCAATTGTATCCCGTGTCGTCCCGGCGATATCGGTGACGATTGCTTTTGCTTCTTGCACCAATGTGTTGAGCAAAGACGATTTTCCGACATTCGGACGTCCGATGATTGCGGTCGACAAGCCTTCGCGCAGGATTTTCCCTTGTCGGGCCGTCGCAAGCAGTTCGGTTAGAATCCGGCGGACTTCGCCGGCATCTTTTTGGACGATTTGCTGCGTCATTTCTTCCGCATCATATTCTGGATAATCGATGTTGACTTCAATCGAAGCAATCGTCTGCAACAATTGTTCCCGTAAATCTTGGACCAGTTTCGATAACCGTCCTTCGATTTGACCGACGGCAACGGTCATCGCCCGGTCCGTTTTCGCCCGAATTAAGTCCATGACGGCTTCTGCTTGTGACAAGTCAATCCGACCGTTCAAAAAAGCCCGTTTCGTAAATTCACCCGGTTCCGCCAGACGGACGTCCGGTTGTTCGAGAATCAGTTCGAGCACACGATTGACGGCAACGATTCCGCCATGACAATTCAGTTCAACGACATCTTCCCGCGTAAAGGTTTTCGGTGCCCGCATGACACTGACCATTACTTCATCGACAACTTGTTTTGTCGTTTGTTCGACCAATTTGCCGTAATGAATTGTATGTGTCGGGACTTCAGTCAGCCGGTTTGCTCCCCGGTAGACCCGATCGGCTGTTTCCACTGCTTTAGGACCGGATAAACGAACAATCGCGATCGCTCCTTCACCCATCGGCGTCGAAATGGCGGCTATCGTATCAAATTCCATCATCAGTTGTTCACACCTCGTTTTCTGCAATCTTTTCTATAGTTAATGTTCAGGAATATATAAATGGGTATAACGTGACAACTATACACGAAATAGCGCAAAAGAAAAAGAGCGACACTCTGTAAAACGGAGTATCGCTCTCATTTGTGATTAACGTTTCTTTTTCGGCTTTTTCGGAGCTTGTGCTACTTCTGCCGCTTCTTTTTCACGTTTTGAAGCAATCGTTGCTTCTGTCTGCACTTTAATCTTCTCACGCATCGGTTTCATGATGACGATTGTCACGATAATCGAGAAGATGTAACCCACGACCCAGTACAGCGACAAGGCGGATGGTAACGTCACACCCATGACGAAGATCATGATCGGGAAGACGTACAACATGATTTTCATCTGTGGATTGTCGTCTTGACCTGCCATTGAGATTTTCTGTTGCAAGTACGTAAAGATTGCCGACAGAATCGGAAGAATGAAGTACGGATCTGGTTTTCCGAGATCGAACCAAAGGAACGAGTGTTGGAAAATGGCCGGTGTATAGATGATTGCATTGTAGAAGGCAATCAAAATCGGCATTTGAATCAAGATCGGTAAACAGCCGGCAAGCGGATTGACGTTGTGCTCTTGGTACAACTTCATCATCTCTTGTTGCAGTTTTTGCTGTGTTTCTTGATCTTTCGAGCTATATTTCTCACGAAGTTTCATCATTTCCGGCTGAATGACTTGCATCCCACCCATACTCTTCGTTTGTTTAATCATCAACGGTAAGATGACAAGGCGGACGATTAATGTTGTGATAACGATCGCAATCCCGTAATCTCCATTAAAATACTTAGCAAATGTACCGATCAACCATGCCATCGGCCAAACAAAGTAGTGTTTCCAGAAACCTTCTGTATCAGCGGTAATCGGTTCACCTGTCCCGTATGTTCCAGGGGTACAACCAGATAGAACGATTGCGAGTACGGACATCAGCCCAAGCGTCAGCCAAATCTTAGTTCTCTTGTTCATAATTCCTCCTAGTAATGTTTACACGTGGTCGGTCCTCGTATTTCTATATGATAGAAGTAGGCGAGCGGCCGCTACAAATCAACAGGATATACTACACGTTTATTTAACTTGCCGCTTCCAGACACCAGAACGTTTAAAGACGTGGCGCAAACTGTCCGCGACTTCTTGAGCCGTCATCTTCGCAGCCGGATTGCGCGCGATGATCACAAAATCATAATTCGGGGCAAGCGACGCTTCATGAAGCTGACACGCTTCACGAACGTAACGTTTGACTTGATTGCGAACAACGGCGTTCCCGATTTTCTTACTCACCGATAAACCAATCCGAAAGTGAGTCTGCTGCTCTTTCTTTAGTGCATATACGACAAATTGCCGATTTGCGACAGAGGCTCCTCGAGTAAACACCGCTTGGAACTCCTTGTCTTTCTTGACGCGGTATTCCTTCTTCACCTTGATCACACTCCATCCTGACATCACGAAAATTCGTCGTCTTTCATCATATCATAGAATAAACCCGCTCTGCGAGAGTCGTCTTGTGACAAATGGACGAACATCCTCAAAACAACAAAAAAAAGATCACTCCAGGCAGCGCCAGAAGTGATCTCCTCATTGCTCGATTATACAGTCAAGGCTTTGCGGCCTTTAAGACGGCGAGCAGCCAAGATCCGGCGGCCACTCTTCGTTGCCATGCGCGCACGGAATCCGTGAACTTTTTTGCGCTTACGGTTGTTTGGGTTGAAAGTTGGTTTCATTAGTCTGCACCTCCTTTAAAAATTACTCTATAAAAATCATCGTTTTCTACTTTAAGGCAGTCTTGTATATTATATAAATCAAAAGTGACCTTGTCAATGAAAGTTCATAAGAATTATCACGAGCATTTTCAGCAAACAATGACAGGAGTTGTGAAAATAGGATTCTCCAGTCGATTTCATATCATACGATACAAGTTGTAGATCGTTGTCAGGAAAAACGAAAGAAATAATCCCCTTTTCAAACTATCCACAGACTTATCCACATTATCCACACTTTCCGTGGATAACTCATCACTTTGTCTACAATAGTATTTTTTAAAATCAACGTCAAGGTTTGTTTTAGGATTTTTTATCCCCGTTTTTTTTATTTTGTGCATAACTTTTTTTGAACGCTTCCTCTTTTAAAAAGTTATACACATCTTATCCACAGTTTATCCACACTATCCACAGCCTGTGGGTAACTGCCTGTGTATATGTGGATTTACTTGTGGATAAATCGTTCTAAGCATTGCCAGACCTCATTTCATTTGATACACTAATTGTGCATAACAAGAACGTAAGACAAATTGATTCTTCAAGTTATACACAACCTGTGGATAACTTTATACACAGAAATTAGCTCCTGTGGATAACGTTATCCACAGTTTTTATGTTCTGGGGATAAGTCGTGTTCCTTCATTAACCTTGTCCTGTGCATAAACCTGTGTATAGTTTTTTATATCATGATAGAAAAAGGGGGGTATTTATGAAAAACGCTGCCGAACTTTGGCACAATGTATTATCTGTAATCGAGGAAGAACAACGTACCCCAAAAGCAAGTTACGATATGTGGTTAAAGTCAACGGAAGGCGTAACGCTTAATGGCACGACTTTAATCGTTTCTGCACCAGCCGCTTTTACCGTAACCTGGTTGGAGCGTCAGTACTTATCTCTATTAGAAGATACTGTCGAGGAAGTAACAGGTAGTCGGCTTGATATTCAATTTATCGAGGAAGGTCAAGCAAAACATATGCTCGATCGTCAAAATGAGGAAGTAGAAGTGATGGAAGTCGCACCACCGAAGACCAAAACACCAAAGACTCGTAAATCATCTGATGAACTGGTCATGAGTGAACTGGGACAGCTGAATGAAAAATATACGTTTGATACGTTTGTCATCGGATCCGGAAATCGATTTGCTCACGCTGCTTCTTTGGCTGTGGCGGAAGCACCGGCGAAAGCCTATAATCCGCTCTTCATCTATGGTGGGGTAGGACTTGGGAAAACACACTTGATGCATGCGATTGGTCAGTATGTACAGGATCAAAAGCTGGGAACCAAAATTGCGTATGTTTCCTCCGAACAGTTCACGAACGACTTCATCAATTCCATTCGAGATAACAAAACGGTTCAGTTCCGGAATAAGTACCGGAACATCGATGTTCTATTAATAGATGATATTCAGTTCCTCGCCGGAAAAGAACAAACACAAGAAGAGTTTTTCCACACGTTTAATGCGTTGCATAACGATCAGAAACAAATCATCATCTCAAGTGACCGGCCACCTAAAGAAATTCCGACACTTGAAGACCGGTTACGTTCCCGTTTCGAGTGGGGCTTGATTACAGACATCACACCACCGGATCTCGAAACACGAATTGCCATTCTTCGTAAAAAAGCGAATGCGGAACAACTCGATGTTTCCAATGAAGTCATGCTTTACATCGCAAGCCAGATTGATACGAACATCCGGGAACTCGAAGGCGCATTGACCCGCGTCATTGCTTACGCCAATCTGGTCGGACGGACGATTGATCCGAATGTTGCTGCTGAAGCCTTGCATAACATCATGCCGGCGAGTGAACCACGAAAAGTCACGATTCGTGATATTCAAGAATCAGTCAGCAAACACTTTAATCTGCCGTTTGATGATTTAAAAGCTAAAAAACGAACAAAATCGATTGCTTTTCCCCGTCAGATTGCAATGTACCTGTCGCGGGAGATGACAGAAAGCTCCTTACCGAAGATCGGTGAAGAATTTGGGGGGCGTGATCATACGACCGTCATCCATGCACATGAAAAAATCAGTACACTCGTCAAATTGGATGGAGAAACGGGAAAAGTCATCGAACAAATCAAGCATGAATTGAAACATTCGTAAACCTGTGGATAAGCTGTGGATAAAAGAGGCTAGTTATCCACAAGTTATCCACATGCGTTTTGGCTCTATACCAAGTTATCCACCGACTTATCCACACTATCCACAGCCCCTAATACTATTATTAAAAAAATATATTATTATGTTATGATGATGTAACGCCCATTTTGAGAGGAGCTTAACGACAATATGCATATTACAATTCAACGTGATACTTTAATCCAAGCAATTCAAGATGTAGCAAAAGCAGTCTCATCCCGAACGACGATTCCGATTTTGACAGGAATTAAACTCGAGGCTCATGGAGACGGCATGACGCTCACTGGAAGTGATACAGAAATCTCAATCGAGCGCACGATCTATGCGGAAGAGAACGGTACATCATACGTCACCGTCCACCGTGCAGGAAGTGTCGTCTTAAACGCCCGTTTCTTTGGGGATATCGTGAAAAAGTTACCCACAGACGAAGTCATCTTGGAAGTGTCACCAAACTTCATGACACGCATTCAATCAGGTACGGCAGAATTTCATTTGAACGGACTCGATCCAGATGAGTTCCCGCGCTTACCGCAAGTGGACGGGGGACAACAGTTCCGTTTACCGGCTGATCTGTTACGGTCAATGATCCGTCAAACGAGTTTTGCCGTCGCAGTACAGGAAACACGTCCTGTGTTGACGGGTGTTAACTTCTCAGCGGACAAAGACATCTTGACATGCGTCTCGACGGACAGTCACCGGCTTGCCTTACGACGTGCACAGTTTGAGACGGACAATGAGATTTCGTTCCAAAACGTCATCGTTCCAGGAAAAAGCTTAAACGAATTATCCAAATTACTTAGTGATGGTCACGTCGACATTACGATTACGAATCAACAGATCCTGTTTAAGATGAAACATGTCTTGTTCTTCTCGCGTCTGCTTGACGGAAACTACCCGGATACATCACGTTTGATTCCAGAAGAGTACCGGACAGCAGTCCGCATGAATGCGAAGGAATTGCTTCAGGCGATCGATCGCGCGTCTCTGTTGGCACGAGAAGACCGTAACAACGTCATCAAGTTCGCAGCAGAAGGAACGACGGCTGTCGAAATCTCGTCTCACTCACCGGAAGTTGGTAAAGTATCGGAACAAGTCAGTATCTTGTCGCTTGAAGGAGAAGAGTTAAAAATCTCATTCAACTCGAAATACATGATGGATGCGTTAAAAGCTTTGGATGCGACGGATATTGAAATCCAATTCACAGGTTCGATCCGACCGTTCATCTTACATCCGGTTGACCAAGATAACGTCTTACAGCTGATCCTGCCTGTCCGAACAGCATGATTCATACCCAAGGAACCATTCGTGTTCCTTGGGCTTTTTTTGAAATCCGTATATACGTTCGTTCATTTTGCCAAATCGTAAGTTTTTTAGTACAATAAAGAGTACGTCATTTATAATATGTAGGTAGGAGGAGTCAAACCATGAATCAAATCAAGATTTCAACAGAATATGTCACACTAGGTCAATTCCTGAAACTTTCTGATATCATCTCGAGCGGTGGACAAGCAAAACCATTTCTCGCCGAGGTACCCATTCTTGTCAACGGTGAAGTCGATCAGCGACGTGGTCGTAAATTACGGGATGGAGATGTGATTGACGTAGAAGATTACGGTCAGTTCATCATTAAGAACGAGGGAAACTAACGTGCGACTGGATTCGGTCCGGCTCAGTCACTATCGCAACTATGAGTCGTTGGAATTATCTTTTTCAGAAAAGACGAATGTGCTGATTGGTGAGAATGCGCAAGGGAAGACGAATCTTCTTGAAGCCATCTATGTTCTTGCTCTTGCGAAGTCTCACCGGACGACGCATGACAAGGAATTGATTCAGTGGGATGCCGAAACAGCGCGTGTCGAAGGACGAATTCATAAAAGAAGAGGATCGCACTCGCAGGAAATCGCGATTTCAAGCCGCGGTAAAAAAGCGAAGCTGAATCATCTCGAACAGCGCCGGCTCAGTGATTACGTCGGAGCATTGAATATCGTGTTGTTTGCACCGGAAGACTTACACATCGTCAAGGGCAGCCCACAAATCAGACGTCGCTTTTTGGATATGGAAATTGGTCAGGTCAGCCCGGTCTATCTACATGAACTGAGTCAATATTTAAAAGTTCTCAAACAACGGAATGCGTTGCTTAAACAGTTATCGATCAAAGGTGGGGATGAAACGTTCCTGGATGTCTTGACGGAGCAGATGATTACGCTTGCCGTTAAAATCGTTCAGCGCCGTCATCACTTCATTGCCCAGCTTGAGAAGTGGGCACGTCCGATTCATGAAGGAATCAGTCGTGGACAGGAACAGCTTGTCCTTATTTACCGTTCGGATACATTTAGCAATGATTTGCTCGATGTTGAAGGAATGACTGCTTCTTACATGCAGAAGTTTGGTAAAATGAAGACAAACGAAATTCGAAGAGGTGTGACGTTGTTCGGTCCGCATCGCGATGACTTCGAAATGGAAGTCAACGGTCGGAACGTCCAGACCTATGGTTCACAAGGGCAACAACGAACAGCAGCACTCTCTTTGAAGTTAGCAGAAATTGAATTGATTCATGAAGAAGTGGGAGAATATCCATTGCTACTTCTAGACGATGTCTTATCCGAGCTCGATGATCATCGTCAAACCCATTTGCTCGATACGATGCAACAAAAGGTGCAGACCATCCTGACGACAACGAGTGTCGATGGAATTGCACATGAAACGATCAAACAGGCGAAGTTGTTCCACGTGAAACAGGGGGCCGTCATTTTGGAAGAGACATCATACAAAGAAATAGTAGGTGAGAAAACCGATGAGTAATCATGAAGATATGGAATTAGAACAAGGGTACGGTGCCGATCAAATTCAGGTGCTTGAAGGTCTAGAAGCTGTTCGGAAACGTCCGGGTATGTATATCGGATCGACTGCATCGAAGGGACTTCACCATTTAGTCTGGGAAATCGTCGATAACTCGATTGATGAAGCACTTGCAGGATATTGCGATACGATTAAAGTCACGATTGAACCGGGTAATTCGATTTTGGTCGAGGATAACGGACGGGGAATTCCGGTCGACATTCAAGAGAAGATGGGACGTCCGGCAGTCGAAGTCATTTTGACAGTGCTTCATGCCGGCGGTAAATTCGGCGGCGGCGGATACAAAGTATCCGGTGGTCTGCACGGTGTTGGGGCATCTGTCGTTAACGCACTCTCAACGAAACTTGAAGTTTTCGTCAAACGGAATGAAAAATTGTATTACCAAGCGTATCATCGCGGTGTACCCGCGGCTGATTTGGAGATTATCGGCACGTCGGAAGAAACCGGAACGATGATCCGTTTCTTCCCGGATGATGAAATTTTCCAAGAAACACTCGAATACGACTATGATCTGCTTGCGACACGACTTCGTGAGCTGGCATTCTTAAATAAAGGATTGACGATTGAAATTACGGATGATCGTGCGGACGAGCCGATTACGCGCAGCTTCCATTACGAAGGCGGAATCAAGTCTTACGTCGAGCATTTAAACCGTTCGAAAGAAGTCGTTCACGAAGAACCGGTGTATGTACACGGTAACCGCGACGGCATCGAAGTCGAAGTGGCGCTGCAATATAACGATGGTTTTGCAGCCAACATCTACTCGTTCACGAACAATATCCCGACGCATGAGGGCGGAACGCACGAAACCGGTTTTAAAACCGCGTTGACCCGTGTCATTAACGATTATGCGAAGAAGTTTGGTCTGATGAAAGAGGCGGACGGCACGTTGTCTGGAGAAGATGTCCGAGAAGGGATGACGGCGATCGTTTCGATCAAACACCCGAATCCACAGTTTGAAGGACAGACGAAAACGAAACTCGGTAACTCGGATGCCCGGACGGCAACGGATACGTTGTTCTCGTCTGCGTTTGAACAGTTCATGATGGAAAATCCGACAAGTGCCCGTGCGATCGTTGAAAAGGGTATGATGGCGTCACGCGCCCGGATGGCCGCGAAACGTGCCCGCGAATTGACACGACGTAAAGGGGTTCTCGAAGTCAGTTCACTTCCAGGAAAGCTTGCCGACTGTTCGTCACGCGATGCGACGATCTCTGAAATCTACATCGTTGAGGGTGACTCAGCCGGTGGTTCAGCCAAATCAGGTCGTGACCGTCATTTCCAAGCGATCTTACCGATCCGCGGTAAAATCTTGAACGTTGAAAAAGCACGTCTTGATAAGATTCTCGGTAGTAATGAAATCCGGACGATCATCACGGCGCTCGGAACAAGTATCGGTTCTGAATTCAACATCGAGAAAGCCCGGTATCATAAAGTCATCATCATGACCGATGCCGATGTCGATGGTGCCCACATCCGGACACTGTTATTGACATTCTTCTACCGTTACATGCGTCCGCTTGTCGAGCATGGTTACGTCTACATTGCCCAACCGCCGCTTTACGGGATTAAACAAGGGAAAAACATCACGTACGTCCACAACGAACGTGAGTTGAATGAAGCATTAGCAGCACTTCCGGAAAATGCACGATACGACATTCAGCGTTACAAAGGTCTCGGTGAGATGGATCCGGAGCAACTGTGGGAAACCACGATGGATCCGAGTGGTCGTCAAATGCTGCGCGTCGAATTACAAGACGCGATCGAAGCAGATGAGGTCTTTGATATTTTGATGGGAGACCAGGTAGAACCACGTCGTGACTTTATCCAGTCGCACGCACACTATGTGAAGAACTTGGATATTTAACGTTGAATAGAGAGGGTGGCCATACGAATGTCCGATCAACAAGGGATCATTAAAGATATCAACATCAGTCAAGAAATGCGTACATCCTTCATGGATTATGCGATGAGCGTTATCGTCGCACGTGCTTTACCGGATGTCCGTGATGGTTTAAAACCGGGTCATCGTCGTATTTTGTATGCGATGAATGATCTCGGTATCCGTGCGGATAAACCGCATAAGAAGTCTGCCCGTATCGTCGGTGAAGTCATCGGTAAGTATCACCCGCACGGTGACTCTGCTGTTTACGACACAATGGTTCGGATGGCACAGGACTTCAGTTACCGGTATGAACTCGTCGACGGTCACGGAAACTTT
The DNA here is from genome assembly GCA_902363455.1 of Caryophanales bacterium. GTDB lineage: Bacteria > Bacillota > Bacilli > Exiguobacteriales > Exiguobacteriaceae > Exiguobacterium_A. The sequence goes on from CABJAC010000004.1 coordinate 258,139, forward strand.
GGATCCGTCGACGGCGATTCAGCCGCTGCCATGCGATATACGGAAGCCCGTATGTCAAAAATCGCGATGGAAATCATTCGTGATATTAATAAAAATACCGTCAATTTCAAAGATAACTACGATGGGTCAGAGCGGGAACCGGAAGTGTTACCGTCCCGTTTCCCAAACTTGCTCGTCAACGGTTCGAGCGGGATTGCGGTCGGGATGGCGACGAACATTCCGCCTCACCAGCTCGGTGAAGTCATCGATGGCGTTCTTGCCTTGTCTCATAATCCGGACATTACGATCTCGGAATTGATGCAACACATTCCAGGACCTGATTTCCCGACAGCCGGTGAAATCTTAGGACGCAGTGGAATCCGCCGCGCTTATGAAACCGGTCGTGGATCGATCATCGTCCGGGCGAAAGCCGAAATTGAGCAGACGAAAAAAGACCGCGAACGGATTATCGTGACGGAGTTGCCGTATCAGGTCAACAAAGCCCGTCTCGTTGAAAAGATTGCCGATCTCGTCCGTGAGAAAAAAATCGAAGGCATCACTGATTTACGTGATGAATCCGATCGCCGCGGTATGCGTGTCGTCATGGAGATTCGTCGTGATGCCAATGCGAGTGTCATCTTAAACAATCTGTATAAACAGACGTCGATGCAAACAACGTTTGGGGTCAACATGCTCGCGATCGTCGCCGGTCGTCCGCGTACCTTGACGCTGAAGGAAATGTTGTACCACTATCTCGAGCATCAAAAAGAAATCGTCCGTCGCCGGACCCAGTTTGATCTCGAGAAAGCAGAAGCACGCGAACATCTCTTAGCGGGTTTACGGATCGCCCTTGATCATCTCGATGAAGTCATCAAGATCATCCGTGCGAACCGGACAGCGGATGCTGCCCGTGAACAGTTGATGGAACGGTTTGCTTTATCCGAGAAACAATCACAGGCGATTCTTGATATGCGTCTCCAACGTTTGACCGGTCTTGAGCGCGAGAAGATTGACGCCGAGTACGAAGAGATCATGCAATTGATCACGGAACTCAAAACAATCCTCGAAAGTGACGAAGTTTTACTCGAACTGATTCGGACGGAACTCGAAGAAGTGAAAGAACGCTTCAACGATAAACGCCGGACCGAAATTCGAATGGACCACATCGAATTCGAAGATGAAGATTTGATTCCGGAAAAAGACATCATCATCACGTTGACAAGCAGCGGATACATCAAACGTTTGACGACGGATTCATACCGCGCTCAACGCCGCGGTGGACGAGGTGTTCAAGGAATCGGAACAAATGATACCGATTATGTAACACGTCTATTATCATGTTCGACGCATGATACAATTCTCTTCTTTACGAATCGTGGAAAAGTCTATCGAATCCGTGGTTATGAAGTACCGGAGATGAGCCGGACTTCGAAAGGTGTCCCGATCATCAACTTGATCCAGATTGAACGGGATGAAAAAGTCGAGACGATGATTCCGGTCAACTTCAAACGATATCTGGAAGAGCAAGAGGCAGCGGAAGCAACAGGCAATATCATTGATGCAGAGGTCGCTCCGACCGAAATCGTTGAAGGACTGGATGATTCGGAAGAAGCACTTGAGACGGAAGAAGTCATGCAGGATGAACAGAAGTCGTTGATCTTCATGACCCGCAAAGGCCGTGTCAAACGTTCACCGTTATCAGCCTATGCACGAATCAATAAAAACGGATTGATTGCGATTCGTTTGTTTGAAGATGACGAATTGACATCGGTTCGTTTAGCTTCGACAGAGGATGAAGTGTTCACCGTTTCAAATAACGGGAAAGCGATCCGTTTCCCTATCACGAACGTCCGTTCAATGGGACGTGGTGCACGAGGTGTCAAGGCGATGAACTTGTCTCAAGATGCCATCGTTATCGGAATGGAACTGGCCCGGGACGAACAGGATGTACTCGTCATCACGGAAAAAGGGTTCGGTAAACGGACACCAATGACGGAATTCCGGACGCAGTCACGTGGTGGTAAAGGATTGATTGCCAGTAAGGTGACCGATCGTGTTGGTCAAATCGTCGCCCTTCGGATTGTGGATGTCGATGATGACATCATGATCATGACGGAGAGTGGTATCGTCATTCGAACGGATTCACAAAATATCTCAAGTGTCGGACGTAACGCACAAGGGGTAAAAGTCATCCGGATCGAAGAAGGTGATCGTGTTGCAACGGTTGCGAAGCTGAAAAAAGAAGAAGCTGTCGAAGAAGAAATTGCTGTCTTAGAAGAAGGAGTACCTGTTTCAGAGGAACAGACACTTTCCGATTCTGAGGTAAGTGAAGAATCCGAACAGACGGAAGAATAAAGCAAGTGCAGCAGAGCGAGGGCAATTTTGTCTTTTCTCTGCTGTTTTTCTAAAAATCTCTTACAGGAAAGGAACGAGAAAAAGATGCGTGTGGCAAGTGAGCAACTCATTTTGGGTGACCGGATAACAGAGTCTCTGTTTTTACATACTGATATTCCAATCGTAGAAGCGGGAAAAAAAATAGGGACAGATGAGCTAAGGCGAATCAAACGTTTTTTAATCAAAGAAGTTGAAATCGAAGAACGTCCGGAAGGTATGCAGATTGAATTGCCGACAAACCTTGAGTTGGACGACGTAACAGGAAAACATATGTTTGATTCGTTAATCGAAACGTATAATCAAGTATTTACTTCCTGGGAACAAGGAATGACCCCGAATGTATATGATGCATTGCGTTGGGTGAAGGAATCGATGCCCGATGAGATGAATCGGGAAGATATTCTACCTTACTTCCTTGATCGTGGAACAGAAGCGTATGCGGTCAGACATGCGATCTATCGGGGAGCAGTGGCACAACTGCTTGCGGAAGCAGCCGGGAAAGAGCGGAAGATGGTTCATGATTTATGGGTGGCTTCTTATTTTGCTGATTGTGGATTAGCACGAATCATGGAGTGGCGTCATACAAAACGATATGAAGCGATGCAACAGGAGATTTTCCACAGGCACCCAGCGATGGCCTTCCAAGCGTTGCAAAAAGAGAACATCATTTCTGATACAGTCAAGCGTCTTATTGTCCAACACCATGAGCGGTTGGATGGATCGGGTTATCCGTTAAAGGTAAGAGGAGATAAAATCATGGATCATACCCGGCTGTTCATTGTAGCGGATGTTTTTGCTGCGATGACGAGTTGGCGTCCATATCGGGAAGCTTACACAGTTTATGATGCGTACCGTCATCTAAAGGCAAGACCGATGCAGTATGATTCAAAATATGTCCTACTCCTCGGACAATTGCTGTTCCCGATTGAAGTAGGCGACCGTGTCCTGATCAGTAATGGAAAAATTGCGACGGTCCTTCGAAAAAGTGCGGTATTTGACCGCCCGGAGATTGTATATGAAGAACACAACCAACGGATCGTCAAAGATTTAATGGAAGAGCGACAACTCCATATCATTCAACTTATGGATTAATATCGATTCATTTGATATTTTGATTCTGTTATATATAGAAGAAACGCTCTTTTTTCGTTGAAGAAACCGCGGAAAAAAGAGTTTTTCTTTTTTTTATAAAAAACACTTGTGAAATAATAAATCACATGGTATATTATTTCTTGTCCTTAAGAGGACGAGCGCACTGCTGGAAACAAGAAAAAAACTTCTTTCAAAAAGTTGTTGACTTATTGTTTCAGACTTGGTATTCTAATTGAGTCGCCAAAACAGGCGCGGACGAACTTTGAAAACTGAACGATGAGGCAAAAAACGTATCTTCGGATACAAACAATGAATGAAGCGCAAGCTTCGTCAACGTGAC
>CABJAC010000005.1 GCA_902363455.1 Caryophanales bacterium
AGTTTTTCTTTGACTACCGCCCATTTCACTTCACTTGAATATACGTTTTTGCCCATGCAAAAACACCTCCGATGTTAGTACTTTTTAAAAGTGTACCACTCCGAAGGTGTTTTATATTGTCTCAAGATTTTAGGTTAGCCCAAAACGTTTTTCGTTTCGGGGGCCTTCTTTTATGATGAAAAACCGATTTTAAGTAAATAAATAAGGACTGCCTCTGATAAAGTTAAAGTGACCAAACCATAACTATCGGAGGTGTCCTTATGTTTAAAAATTATAACATGAACCAGCAGGTTCTGCCTTTAGATTTAGAAATTCGTCTTCAAGAAAACGATATCGCATTCGCCGTTCATCATCTTGTAGAGTCCATTCCCGACGATGCTTTTGAACCTTTTACTCGAACGACAGGCTGCCCCGCCTATCATACACGCATGATGATGAAGATCATTTTATGCGCCTATACGCAATCGGTCTTCTCTGGTCGGAAGATCGAAGGACTCCTTCAAGACAGTCTGCGTATGATGTGGCTCGATCAAGGGAATGAACCGAGTTATCGTACTATCAATCGCTTTCGAGTGCACCCGGCAGTCACACCTATCCTGAAGCAGGCGTTCGTCACCTTCCGTTGCCATCTCGTCGAGATGGGAGAAATTAAGGAAGAAGCGATCTTCATTGATGGTACGAAACTAGAAGCGAATGCGAATCGATATACGTTCGTCTGGCGAAAATCCGTCGAGCGATATAGTGCGTCGCTCGTTGAAAAGTCTAATCTCCTCAAGGAAGTATGCCGTCCAAAAGGAGACGTTCGATGGACAGAACAGCTATTCGAAGACGGATACGGATGCGACGTTTATGTGGATGAAGGAAGATCATATGCAAAATGGACAACTCAAGCCCGGGTACAACTTGCAGATTGCGACCGAAGATCAATATACCCTCGCTTATGATGTCTATCTTAATCCGACCGATGCCCGCACGTTAATCCCATTTTTAGATGAGGTGGCCTCGTATCTTACTTTACCGGAACATATCGTTGCGGACGCCGGCTATGGAAGCGAAGAAAATTATCAGGAGATTCTGATGCGCCGAGGGCGCATTCCGCTCGTTCCCTATACGATGTTTCAAAAAGAGAAGACGCGAAAATGGCGTGATCATCCTTTTAATCTCGCCAACTGGTCCTACGATGAAACGACCGATCACTTTGTATGCCCGAACGGGCAGAATGTGACGTTCCGTTACATGTCTAAGAGGACTGATCGATATGGTTTTATCCGTGATTTCAAGGTGTACGAAAGTGAGAGTTGTGATGACTGCCCGCTTCGATCCCTCTGTACCAAGGCAGAGAAGGGGCGTCATCGCCAAGTCCGAGTAAACGTTTCGTGGGAAGAGCAAAAGAAACAGGTAAAGGACCTGCTTTCAGATCAAAAAACCGGAAAAATCTACGCGAAACGTAAGATAGACGTAGAACCAGTTTTTGGGAATCTGAAGGCTAATTTGCGTTTCACTCGTTTTTCCGTAAGAGGAAAAGCAAAGGTGAAACGTGAGCTTCGATTCATCCTTATGGCAGTAAATCTGAGAAAGTGGCTCACCCAAAGTATTGCCCGAGGGGCAATTTAACAAGAGGTGATGAAAAAAATAAGGGATTGCGCATCGTAAAGATGGCAATCCCTTATTTTCTTTAAAAGTCAGCTAGTTATGTCCCAGCCTCTTTTTATATACTCTTAGCGTTTCGATTTGAAACGACGATACAAAATGTATCCCACAATCCCGATGACGATGATTCCGAGGATCCACCATAACTCTTGCTCTAATCCCTTGAGCATCGATTCCGCCCGTTCGACCCCAAACTTTTCGCCCAACCAGACATAGAAAAACGACACGGGAAACAACCCTAGACTCGATGCAAGTAAGTACCGTTTAAAAGACAGGTTGAACAAGCCGCACGGAATGGAGACGACGGAACGCACAACAGGGAAAAAGCGGCCAAATAACGCAGACCAGGAACCGTATTTTGATACGATCCTCTCTCCTTGAACAATTTCACGTTCTTTGATCATCAACCATTTTCCATACCGAACCAAAATCGGACGTCCCGCGTAGCGACCAAGAAAATAAAACAATGTGGCGCCCATCAAACTGCCGACAAATCCAATCAGGACGGCTGCTGTCCATCCTAGTGTCCCGTTTGAGACATAGAGGCCAAGTAACGGTAATCCCACTTCAGCCGGGATCAACTCGGTTCCGAGCCCGATAATCATGATTCCTAAAAACAGCCAGAGATTCGACTCTCCGGCTGAGAATAACCATTCTAACATCCAACCACTCCTCTAAATCAGCCTCGTGCAGGACGAAGAAGATAATAAATAATGACGACAAGGGTCGTCCAGACACCTGTGAAGATTCCGATGATTCCGACGATAAAGAATCCAAGCGCCATCATCGATCCTGTTCGTTTGTAATCACGCCACATCGTTCGAAGTCCTTTGATGTTGAACCAAAGAAAAACTACAAAAAGTAAGGCAAACACTAATCCCGTAATGAGTATCGCTGACATGTCTTCACCTCTTTCTTATTAGTTGTTATCCCCATTATACCTTACTTTTACACGTCTTCCCTCCGTCTGAGGTCTCATGAACCTACTTTCATCATGAAAAAAAGCGATGTTCGTCACCATTACCGGCGCGAACATCGCTTGTTTCTATGATTTATGTGTGAATCACTCGTTTTTACAACAGGTGTACGCCTTGCTCACGATAAGCAGTCCGTGTCTCTTCTGACCAGACCGACGCTTGAACTTCACCGATATGACGTTTCTTCAACAAGAACATCGCCATACGTGATTGTCCGATGCCTCCACCAATCGTTAACGGTAGCTTTTCTTCCAACACGCCTTGATGGAACGGGAAATCAAGTTTCGCATGTTCTCCAGTCGTCTCGATTTGTGCCAGTAACGTTTCACGGTCGACACGAATGCCCATTGATGAAAGTTCAAATGCTCCGATTTCCGGATGGTGGACTAAAATATCACCGTTGAGTGTCCAGTCATCGTAGTCAGCTGCTCGACCATCATGTTTTTCTCCAGATGCCAGCGCACCGCCGATCTGCATCAAGAAGACCGCACCATATTCTTTCGTCACTTCCGTCTCGCGCTCTTTTGTAGAAAGGGTCGGGTATGCATCTTCGAGCTCTTGTGTCGTCATGAAATGAATCGTCTCCGGCAAGATGGCCTCGATTCCGAACTGTTCTTCGACTTCACGCTCTACTTGATGAATCGATTGATAGATCGCACGTACTGTCGTCTGCAAGTAATCGATTGTCCGCTCTTCCTTCGAGATGATCCGCTCCCAATCCCATTGGTCGACATGAATCGAGTGGGTCGCGTCCAAGACTTCATCGCGACGAATCGCATGCATCAGCGTGTATAATCCTTCGCCTTTTGCGAATCCGTACGTATGGAGTGCTTGACGTTTCCACTTCGCGAGAGATTGAACGATTTCGAGTTCAGCCTGATGATCAATCGCATCAAAACGAATGACGCGTTCGATTCCGTTGAGGTGATCGTTGACTCCGAGTGTGCTTTCGACGAATAAAGGCGCTTCGACGCGTGTTAATCCGAGTTGTGTTGAGAATTGCTCCTCAAAGCGTTTTTTTACGAGTGTGATGGCTTCCTGTGTCTGTTTCATCGATACGAGTGTTGTCATGGTATTCTTCCTCCTCAATTGTGTGTTTGAAAAAGAAGCCATAAAAAAGAGCCCTTCTCTCCCAAGAATATGGGACGAAAGACTCGGTTCCGCGGTACCACCCATGTTAACAGCTCAGCTGCTCACTCAAAAGACTGATGATCAATTATCATCTCAATCTTCGGCCATATGATAACGGACAGGCAACTCCGGCTACGCCTACTGACTCGTGTGTTCGGGTAGCGACTCCGGGATGTTCTTCGCAACTTGTTTCCGACTGGGCTCTCACCGTCCCCAGCTCGCTAATCCGGTTTTACAAGATGTTACTCTTCCCTTCAACGTCGTTGTTACAATTGAATTGAGAACATCGTACACCATGCAACAAGTGTTTGAAAAGCCCTTTTTTCAAAAAAAAATAAAATAATCTGACTAATCAGATTAGCTAATTCGAAGAAAAACGTTCCCGCAGAAGCGAGAACGCGCTTACAATTTATTTGATTGAACCACTCGTAATTCCCTGAATAATTTGCTTTTGCATCGCGAAGAAGAATAATAACAGCGGAATGATACCGAGGATCAGTCCCGCCAATGCCAAATCCCATTGTTTTGTATATTGCCCGAAGAAGTAGAACGTGGCGAGCGGAATCGTCCGCAGTTCGACGTCACGCAACATCAGCGACGGCAAGAGGAAATCATTCCAAATCCACAGTGTGTTTAAGATGACGATTGTCACCGTGATCGGTTTGAGCAACGGGAATACGATGCGCCAAAACACGCCCCACTGGGAACAGCCGTCAATGATTGCCGCCTCTTCGATCTCTTCCGGAATCGATTTCATGAAGCCGTGGTACAAGAAAATCGACAACCCGGATCCAAACCCAAGATACATGAGGATCAAGCCCCAATAACTGTTTTGTAATCCCAAGTCACCAGACAGCTTCGATAACGGAATCATGATCGACTGGAACGGAATGATCATCGCGGCGACAAACAGGAAAAAGATGATTGTCGATAACCGGGTTTTCGTCCGAACCAGCTTCCAGGCAGCCATCGAACAAAAAATGACGATGACGGCATTCGCCCCGACAGTAATGATGACGGAGTTCAAGAACACTTTTCCAAAATTCATCGCTTCCCAGGCATCGGTATAGTTCGAGGTGATCCATTCTTTCGGAAGTCCTGACGTATTCGTAAAAATATCGCCTTGCGTCTTAAACGAGTTCGAAATGACATAATAAAATGGAATCATATACAGTAAGCCCATCAGCAAGGCGGCGATTTCGACAGTCCCGAGTCGCACCGAGTAACGGCCCCGTTTTTTCGGTGCCGGTTGTTCCGGCTTCAGTTCTGGTTTCGGTAAAGGTTGCGCGGTACTCATGCTTCCACCTCCCGTTTTTTCGTCAAGTAGACTTGGGTTACGGTAATCGCTGCGACGACTATAAAGAAGATGATCGCTTTGGCCGAACCAAGACCAAGGTTGTTATTCGTAAACGATTCTTTATAGATATTCAGCGCGAGCATCTCGGTTGATTTGAAAGGTCCACCGTTCGTTAATGATAAGTTCGTATCAAATAATTTGAACGACCATGAAATCGTCAAGAACAGACAAATCGTCACCGATGGCATAATCAGTGGAATCGTGATGTTACGTAACGTCGATAAGCGGTTCGCGCCATCGATTTTTGCGGCTTCAATCAGTTCCTGCGGGACATTTTGTAAGGCGGCAATGTAGATGACCATAATGTAGCCGCCACCTTGCCAGATCGAAACGATGACAATGCCCCAAAATCCGGTCTGGGCGTCACCAAGCCAGGGAAGTTCGAATAAACTCCAACCTGTCAGCTCTCCGATCGATGCAAATCCTTTAACATAAATGAACTGCCAAACGAATCCTAAAATCAAGCCGCCGATCAAGTTCGGCATGAAGAAGATCGTCCGTAAAAAGTTACGGGTCCGAATGTTTTGTGTGAGTAAAAACGCTAACAAGAAGCCGACTAGATTCGTCAGAATCACGGCAACAACTGTATATTTCGTCGTCAACCAAAATGACTGTTGGAACTGGTCATCGACCGTAAAGAGGCGTACATAATTGTCGAATCCAATCCAATTCAATTCACCTGTAATTCCGTTCCAATCCGTGAACGAATACATGACACCGTTAAAAAAAGGTACGAGAACAATTACCGCGAAAACCAGAAAGACGGGTCCGACGAACATCCAAAATTCGAGTCCGCGTTTTACTTTTTTCTTATTGCTTACTGCCATTGCTCATCCCTCCTCTGCTCTAAGCGTACGGAATTTTCCACAAAATGAAAACGCAACCATTTGACACATTGGGTGGAAAATATTGAACGATTATTTGGCGCGACCCTTTCGGATGAGCTACTATAAAGAAATATAAAGAAATTCATCTTGAGAGGAAGATTATGCCATGGAGAAAACCATTCGTTCTGATCTAGAGATTGCCCAACAAACGACTCTACAACCTATTTCTGAAATCGCCCGTCAAATCGGGCTGACGGACGCAGATTATGACTCGTACGGAAAGTACAAGGCGAAGTTGACGGATGGGCTAGCCGAACGGTTGGCGACGAATGCCGACGGGAAATTGATTCTCGTCACAGCCATCAATCCAACGGCTGCCGGTGAAGGAAAATCAACGGTGACGGTCGGGCTTGGTCAGGCACTACACCGGCTCAAGCACAAAACGATGATTTGTCTACGGGAACCGTCGCTCGGACCCACGATGGGATTAAAGGGCGGCGCTTGTGGCGGCGGCTACAGCCAAGTGTTGCCGATGGAAGAAATCAATCTGCATTTCACAGGTGACATGCACGCCATTACCTCGGCCCACAATACAATCAGCGCTCTGCTCGACAATCATCTTCATCAAGGCAATGACTTGCGGATCGATCCGCGTCGCATCACATGGAAACGTGTCCTCGACCTGAATGACCGGGCGTTACGCAACATCACGATCGGACTCGGTGGAGCGGCTCATGGTATTCCGCGTCAAGACGGCTTTGACATCACCGTTGCATCAGAAATCATGGCGGTCCTTTGTCTCGCTGACTCGATTGCCGATCTAGAGGACCGAATCAGTCGTATCGTCGTCGCCCACTCGTATGAGCAACAACCGGTGACAGTCAAGGATATCCAGGCCTCCGGTGCTGCGACATTGCTCTTAAAAGAGGCATTCCGTCCAAATTTGGTACAGACCGTCGAAGGGACGCCGGCCTTGATTCATGGCGGACCGTTCGCGAACATCGCCCATGGTTGTAATTCGCTGATTGCAACGCGAACGGCTCTCAAACTGAGCGACTATGTCGTGACAGAAGCCGGCTTCGGAGCTGATCTTGGCGCTGAAAAATTCTTTAATATCAAATCACGGATCGGCAATTTACATCCTGATGCCGTCGTGCTCGTTGCAACCGTCCGTGCGTTAAAAATGCATGGCGGTGTCGCAAAAGACCAGTTGGCCGAAGAAAACCTATCTGCCTTGGTCGAAGGACTGGCTTTGCTCGAAAAACATGTCGAGACGATGGATTTGTTTGGTGTTCCGGCTATCGTAGCCTTAAATCGTTTTTCAAATGACACAGAAACGGAACGTCAGACCGTGCTCGACTGGTGTCGCGAACGTAACATTCGTGTCGCGGAAAGTGAAGTGTTCAGCCAAGGCGGAGCCGGCGGTGAAGCACTTGTTGAACAGGTAATGGATGCTTTGGAAGAAGAAAGTCAGTTTACTCCCCTGTATCCGGCTGAACTGCCGCTGACACAAAAAATCGAGCGCATCGCACAGCGGGTTTATGGTGCAGCTGGAGTCCATTTCGAAGAAAAAGCATTGCGTGAACTGGAACGTTGCACGGATCAAGGACTTGGCCATTTGCCGATTTGTATGGCGAAAACACCATTCTCATTAACGGATGATCCGACTAAGTACGGACGAGTCGAAGGGTTTATGATTACGGTCCGCGAAATCAGACCGGCGATCGGGGCGGGATTCATCGTCGCCTTGACCGGGAATGTATTAACCATGCCAGGTTTACCGAAAACACCGGCTGCTAATACGATGGGAATTTCTGAAGATGGAACGATATTCGGGCTTTCTTAATCAAGGAAGGATGATATACATGACAATCGATCATACACACTGGATTGCATCTGACGGTCATACGACGAACATGCATCTTTTGGAAGCAAGTGCGCCTAAAGGTGTCGTCATCGTTTTTCACGGCATGATGGAACACGGGGAACGTTACCAGGAATTTGCTGAGTTTCTGTATGCCCATCACTATCACACCGTCATCCCGGATCTACGCTGTTTTGGTACTCAGGCTCCTCAGTTGGGTCACTTAGAACCAAATCAAGGATTTGATCAGTTGGTTCAAGATGCGGAAGAATTGGTTTACGACATTAAAGACCGCTATCCGGACTTACCGATTTTTGCATTTGGTCACAGCTTCGGTTCGCTGATTTCAAGACGTCTTGGACAAACACTCGGTCACGAACTGGCTGGTGTCATTGCCAGCGGTCCCCCGACCGACAGCGGACTACTCGGAAATATCAGTAAAAAAATCGTTAGGCAATTAATCGAGCAAACATCGGCGCAGCACCCGGCGGAAGGCATGAGTAAATTGGTTTTTGGCCGCTACAACTTACGCTTTTTCCCGGCCTTGTCGCCAAATGCCTGGTTATCGTCCGACCCCCAATCGGTCATGCGGTATGATGAAGACGTATTGTCTGGTCAAACTGTGACACTTGGATTCTTTCATGAATTGCTTTCTGCAACAAAAGCCGTGAACTCCCTGTCTTATCTTTATCAGCATCCGCGGCATCTTCCGTTGTTACTGATTGCCGGTGAAGATGATCCCGTCGCCTTTGACGGAAAAGGGATTCATACCTTGTTCGACGCCTATAACCGGGTTCGTGTTGAAGGTGTTCAACTCACCGTCTATCGCGGGTTGCGCCATGAACTGTTTCACGAATTTGAGCGGATTCGTGTCTTCGCAGATATTGCGGGCTGGCTGAATAAACAGGTTGGATCGCGTCTTCCTTCTTCTGTCCGGAGACAAGGACACCCATAATCAAAAAAGGAGTCATCCTCTATCGCTTAGAGGGTGACTCCTTTTTGATCAATGGATCCAGCTCAATGAACGGATCATCGTTTCGATTTCTTCTAATTCTAAAGACTCTCGATCAGCAGAATAAGTCAACAGAACAAGACGTTCGCCGTCGGAGTAGGCAAAGATACGGATAAACACATCTTCTTCTTTTCCATCAACAGCAAGCAAGGCTTCTTTTGGTGTATTCCGACGCGCTTCAAGAGGTCCCGTTAATTCAATGCCAAACTCTTCTACCAACAAATTGATTTCTTGTTCAGCCGCTTCAAACGGTGTCAGTTCTTCTGCATCCGACTCATAAATCGACAACTGTAAGGTGCCCATCGCATTTTCTTCCGTCGAATAAAAACTAACGAACGTTTCCTCTTCCTGGTATTCAAACGTCTGTGGATATTCAAGAGTAATCCAATTATCGACCGTGTAATGTTTCATATAATTTCCTCCATTCGATTTATCTCGCCAAAATGTACTCCTGTCACGGTCAATTGTTCCAAATACCGTGCTAGCGTGTCCGAAAGGAAAATACGATCCGTCCGTTCATCTCGCAAGATGTGGTGGGGACCAAGCGACTCACTGATGATCCGCTCCGTCATGAAATAGACCTGTCTCTTCCGAATGGTGCGGAAAATATTTGTCTTATGTAAATGCTCCACCCGTCTTACCGCTAGTATATTGATGAGATAGTAATTGCTTAATCCCGACCGCGTCTTCAACTGGACCCGAAGACATTGTACAGAAAACGGAGTCAACCGTTCCAATGTCTGTTTCATCCGTTCCGATACCAGCGGGATATTCAATTCGTTCGGAAGCACGTCCGGTAACATATCCGCATCCTGTTCGATTGAAAAGGCAAGTAAGCTTGTGTTCAGAAACCACTCTCCTGTCATGAAGCGATAACGATCGATTTGATGGTGACAGGTCGCCCTCCATCCTTTTCCCATCGCCTGTTCGCTCCAAACTCGAACTTTGTTCACCAGTCATTCGCTCCTCTTTCCATCCTCGGGCATTCATGCTCGTCGCAGGAAGCTCATGTAAACGATTTAGCTATTGTTATTGTACACTTTAACTGCGCCCGATTGGAATCACAAGATTCAGCCGTCGCCCGATTCAAACAGTGAAATCTTGGAACGAGATCGATGATAGGCATCACCTAGTGTCAATCATTGTTGACGTATCAAAAGAACAGCCAGTATTTGATGTTAGAGGAATGTTCTTGAAGACATAAGAACCATGTTCAATCCGTCCAGAAAAATCAAAACTATTGACTTTTTTTCTAAAAGTTATAGATATCTATTCTTTGCTATGCTACTATATCTCATGTAGCAACTTTATTTAGCAACTTTTGCGGGTGTAGTTTAGTGGTAAAACCTCAGCCTTCCAAGCTGATGATGAGAGTTCGATTCTCTTCACCCGCTCCAATTTATGACATAACATAGGTCAACGACACATAGGTCAACGACTTTTATACCCTCTCGAGGGGGAAGACGATTCGCACGATGCGAATCGTCTTTTTTTGTCGTTCGCGATACATGCCGCATCTTTTTGGGTATAGTTCGGTATAAACGTTTCTACTTAGGAATGAGGAGAAGTCTTATGATTCAGATGAAGATGCCCGGTGTGACGGTCTACCAAAGCACGTTAATGAAAACGACTTCGACGTTGATTGAAACACCTGACTGTCTGATCGTCGTTGATCCAGGCTGGCTACCGGATGAAATCGCCACGATTCGCCGGGACGTCGAAATCATCCGGCACGATCGTCCTCTTTATATCGTTTATACGCACGCCCATTTCGATCACATATTAGGTGCTTACGCCTTCAAAGATGCGATTGCAATTGCGTCTCGTCGGTTCATTAATGTCGATCAAGCCGTTGCGCTGAAAGAAGTTCAAAATTTTAATGATGAATATTACATCGAATCCCCTGTCTTGTTTCCGAACATCACACATGTCATCGACGAGTCTGAAACCACTTTAACCATCGGTAAAACCAAGCTGATTTTTTTCCTGACACCCGGTCACGAAGCGACGCATCTGTCCTTCGTCGTCATGCCGCTCCACCTTCTCGTCTGCGGCGATTATGCGTCTGATGTTGAAATTCCGTTGATTGAACATGATTCCAACGAGTATTTGACCACACTCGAACTGCTCGAATCGTTTATCTATGAATATGAAATCAAGTTACTGATTCCCGGTCATGGTCATATTTGTGACGTCCGGACTGAAATGATTGAACGGCTTCACCTCAGCTATGACTATATCTTAGCCTTGCGTGCCGGAAAGGACTCGAACTGGTCTCCGTCTTGGCAACGGACGTCTTTCATGGGCCGCTTACACGAAAAAAACAAGCGCCAAGTCAAGAAAGAACAAACCGAACAACTCGCTCGGCGTCAGTATGACTAAAAAAAAGACAGCGTCCACCGCTTCTGAAGCAATGGACGCTGTCTTTTTTTTCATGGAGTCGATCCGATTAATTCCAACATCAAGGCTTTTTGCGCGTGCAGACGATTTTCTGCTTGATCAAATACAACAGAATGTGGACCATCAATAACGTCTGCTGTCACTTCTTCTCCCCGGTGTGCCGGGAGACAGTGCAGGAAAATGACGTCGGCAGCGGCCACATCCAGCAACGGTTGATTGACTTGATAGCCTGAGAACGCCGCCAGTCGTTGCGCCGTCTCCTCTTCCTGCCCCATACTCGCAAAGACATCACTATAAATGATATCCGCTCCCGTTGCGGCTTGAACCGGATCCGTGTACTGTTCGATTTTTCCGCCTGTCGCTTGCGCCAATCGGTTCGCCTCGGCGACAATCGTTGCGTCCGGTGCATACGCGGCAGGACTGCAAATCCGGACTGTCATTCCGCTTAAAGCCCCGCCAATCAACAACGAGTGGGCCATGTTGTTTCCGTCCCCGATATAGGTCAGTACTTTCCCGGCTCGTTTTCCGAAATGTTCTTCAATCGTGAGTAAATCCGCTAAGACTTGGCACGGGTGATGTAAATCCGTCAATCCATTGATGATCGGAATCGTTCCGTGCTCCGCTAACGTTTTCACCGTCTCATGTGAAAACGTCCGAATCATCAGCGCATCGACATACCGACTCATCACTTGTATCGTGTCGCTTAACGACTCCCCTCGTCCGATTTGCATGTCTGATCCATTCAAGACGATGGGATGCCCGCCCAACTCGATGACCCCGACTTCAAACGAAATCCGTGTCCGGGTAGATGCCTTTTCGAACAACAACGCCACTTTTTTTCCACTCAGTGCCTCTTTATATGTCGCCGGCGTCTGTTTGACCGCTTTCGCCAACTCCAATAACTCGGTTAATCCTTCCGCCGTCAATTCTTCGAGCGTCAATAGATGCTGTAACTGCTGTTTTGTGTTCGTCATTGGATTAACTCCTTTCGTGTCGTCCACTCTGCCAATCGTTGGACAGGCAACATATCGATTTCCTCCACACTGTCGAAATACTGCGCAAGGTGTTGTTCGGTAATGACGATGACTCCCTTCGTCAGAGCCAGGGAACGTTGTGCTTGTTCGTCCTCGCTGATCGAGAAGAAGACACGACACTGGTCGAAATCCGTTCCATCGTCTAGCGGTACGGCATCCGTCCATCCTTCTGTCCCTTTACCGGCGATATGCAACGTTCGTGTCGTCAACAACGTTTTTGTTGTCTCATCATGCGCAAAACGTTCTTTCGCCAATCCGTTTGTCGTCCACTGCAACGTTTCCCCGGTAGACCGCATGACGGGTCCTGTCATCGGGTCCACATGACGTAACTTCAACGTCGAGAAAACCGGTGTCTTCACTGCATGAAACGGCAAACTCGTCCGTTTGACCGGTAACGCATGAACACGTTGTCCACTCGCTGCCTGGACTGCCCATTCGAGTAACGGTTGACCCGTGACTTTAGCGACAATCGGTAATGTCCGGGAAGCACGGGGGTTGATCTCTAAGACATACAGGCTTTGATCTTTGACGACGAACTGAATGTTAAAGGCCCCTTTATACATCAGCTGTTGTCCGATGGCCTGCGCAATTGCTTCGGTCTCATCCTGCAATGCCTGTGTCGCTGAAACCGGCGGCAGGATCATCGTCGAATCTCCGGAATGGACACCTGCTGCTTCAATCTGTTCCATGATGATTGGAACATATGTTATTGTCCCGTCAGAGATGCAGTCTACTTCGAACTCTTTCCCCTCGATGTAGGCATCGACTAAAATCGGAAATGCCAGTTCAGGTAACAACACCTCCAAATCAGCGGCTGTTTTCAAGCGATGCATGCCTTTCCCGCCGATGACATACGACGGACGGACCATCAACGGATAACCGAGTTGCATGATGACCGCATTCAATTCTTCCTCGTTCGTGACCTCTTGACCGGGAATATGTGCGATATCCAGTCGATCTAAAAATTGATAAAACCGCTCACGATTTTCCATTTCATCAATCGTATCTGCCGTCGTGCCGAGCAGATGATAGCCGCGTTGTTCCAGTTCGGCGGCCAAGGCAATCGCCGTCTGTCCGCCAAACTGCACCAAGACGTCGTGACAGTTCTCCGCTTCGAGCACATGAACGACGTCTTCAATCGTCAACGGTTCCACATACAACCGGTCGGCGACTTCAAAATCCGTCGAAACCGTTTCCGGATTGTTGTTGATCATGATCGTTTCATATCCGCTGTGTTGGAGCGCCCGAACGGCATGCACCGAACAGTAATCAAACTCGATCCCTTGTCCGATGCGAATCGGACCGGCCCCAAGGACGGCGACCTTTTTATGATTGGATGGCGTGACCTCTGTCCGTCCTGACCAACTGCCGTAAAAATAAGGTGTCGGACTTGAAAATTCAGCAGCACACGTGTCAATCATTTGAAATGCCGGTGCGATCCCGAATCCTTGACGCTGACCTTGCACCGATTCCACCGAGACACCCAATACACCAGCGATTTGTTGGTCGGTAAACCCATGCCGTTTTGCTGTTAAAAGCGACTCTTCCGACGTCAGATCCAATGTATCTTGAATCGTTAACAGTCGTTCGAGAATCGTAATGAACAGCGGTTGAATCTGCGTCAATTCGACAATCTGTTGCGAGGTCGTTTCTTTTCGATCCAATAACGCAAGCAACGCAAGCAGACGGCGATCCGTGATCTGTTCCACTTCCTCCCAGAGTGCCGTCGTGTCGGCTTGCTTCATCCAAGTCGGATAAAGCGGAGCCTGTTCAACGCCTGCACCGCGCCATGCTTTTTGTAAAGCTTCTTCGAGCGTCTTCCCCATCGCCATACTTTCCCCGGTCGCCTTCATCTGGGTTCCGAGACTGCGGTCGCTTTCCGGGAAGAGATCAAACGGAAAACAGGGGACTTTGGCTGTTACGTAGTCCATTGTAGGTTCAAAACTTGCCATCGTCTCCTTCGTCACGGGATTGATGCAGTCATCCAAACGTTCACCGAGAGCAAGACGGGTCGCAAGTTTCGCAATCGGATAACCCGTTGCTTTCGAGGCGAGAGCCGAAGAACGGCTGACCCGTGGATTTACCTCGATGACATAATACGTTTGTTCGGTCGGATGAATCGCAAATTGGATGTTACACCCTCCGACGACCCCGAGGGCGGAGACGATTTCTCGTGCTGCCGTTCGGAGCTGTTGATTCATCTGGTCGGAAATCGATTGAATGGGCGCAAATACAACCGAATCGCCGGTATGCACACCCACTGGATCAATATTTTCCATGTTACAGACGATAATCGTCGTATCAAACGCATCACGCATCACTTCGTACTCAACTTCTTTATAACCGGCGATGCTGGCTTCGACGAGACATTGTGAAATCGGACTCGCCTGTAAGCCGTTTGCCGCAAGCAGACGGGCTTCTGCTTTTGTCTTGGCGATTCCGCCGCCCGTTCCCCCTAACGTAAAGGCCGGACGAATGACAAGCGGAACACCACACGTTTCCATGAACTCCTCCAGTTCAGCCAATGTTTCGATTGTCTGACTCGTCGGGAGCGGTTGATTCAGTTCAAGCATCCGCTGTTTAAAACGTTCGCGGTCTTCGCCATCACGAATCGTTTCGAGTGATGTGCCGAGCAGTTCCACTTGATACTGATCGAGCACACCGGCTTCTTCGAGCGATAGTGCCAGATTCAGGGCCGTTTGTCCGCCGACCGTCGCGAGCAGGTGGGTGGGACGTTCACGCTGGATGATGGCCGTGGCCTTCTCGAGGGTCATCGCTTCGATATAGATATGGTCCGCCGTCGACGGATCCGTCATGATTGTAGCCGGATTCGAATTCATCAGCATGACCTCGCATCCCGCTTCCCGAAGTGTCTGACATGCCTGTGTCCCTGAATAGTCAAATTCCGCTGCTTGTCCGATCACGATCGGACCCGATCCGATGACCAGCACTTTTTTATGATCTTGCATACGCTACCTCCTGTTTCAAAATATTTGCTACGAATTGATCAAAAATCACCATCGCTTCGACAGGTCCGGGATGAGCTTCCGGATGGAACTGGACGGTCAAAATCGGATAAGCCGGATGGAGCAGACCTTCGATTGAACCATCATTGATATGTTGATAAGCAGGAACAAGTTCAGACGCTTCGACACTTCTCGTTTGAACGACATAGCCATGATTTTGTGAAGTCATGAAAACACGTCCTGTCGCGAGTTCCCGGACCGGATGATTCGCCCCGCGGTGACCGTGATGTTGCTTCTCGATTTGACAACCAAAGGCTTTGGCAATGATTTGATGCCCCATACATATGCCGAGCGTCGGATACGATAATGCCAGTTGTTTGATGTCAGCAGTCAGGTGATCGAGTTGCACCGGGTCTCCCGGTCCATTGGAGAAGAGTAATCCGTCCGGTTTTAATTCCTCAATCACGGATTTCGGGGTATCAAACGGAACGACCGTCACTTTCATCCGACGCGCATTGAGCGCGTCAATCATCGATTTTTTCACACCGTAGTCTAGACAGACCACGTGTCCGTCCGCTTGATCCGTCTCATGAACCTGATGCGTTTTTGTCGAAACCATCGCAATCAAATTCGACGGTTGTGAAGACGATTGCTCGTTCAGCCCGATCGAGCCGACTTGATCACCGTGAGTACGCAGGTGATGGACGAGAGCACGGGTGTCGACTTGACTGAGGACAGGAATGTCGGATGCTGCCAGCCAGTCGGCCAAATCCGATTTGGTTCCGTTATTCGCAAGCGTCTGAACGACGACACCCGCCACTTGAATCTGCTGACTTTCTGAATCCGTCGCAGAAACACCGTATTGTCCGATCAACGGATAGGTAAAGACAATAATCTGTCCACGATAGGAAGGATCGGTCAACACTTCCTGGTAACCGGTCATGCCGGTAAAAAAGACAACCTCTCCTTGAACCGATGCCGTTCCGGCCAGTTCCCCCGGATACACCTGTCCATCTGCCAGTTGTAATGCTCCTGTTGTTTTCACATCATGACCTCCTGTTGGCATACTGATTTGATTTTTTCGATCGCCAGATCCAGTTCTGACTCCGTGACGAATAGTGACGGTAATAATCGAATGACATTCGGACCTGCACTGACAACGAGCAGTCCGGTTTGCTGAAGCGCTTGAATCAACGGTGCGACGGCTTGATGACATTCAATTCCGATCATCAGTCCACGACCACGCACTTCCCGAACCATCGTTCCTGGCAATTCACTTAACTGTGCCATCAGATATTTCCCTTTGTTCTGCACCTGTTGCATTTGCTCGTCCGGAAGCAACAATTCAAGCGTCGCTTCTGCCGCTGTCATGGCGAGCGGATTTCCGCCAAATGTTGAACCGTGTGTTCCCGGTGTGAACACCGTTGCCGCCTCAGCTGTCGTGATGAGTGCTCCGACCGGAAAGCCGCTTCCGAGTCCTTTGGCGACAGTGATGATATCCGGCTTCAGCGGTGTTTGTTCAAAGGCATATCGTGATCCCGTTCGTCCGATTCCGGTCTGAACTTCATCGACGACCACTTTGACGTCATATTTTTTCGTTTGTTCCATCAAAGCCTGTAACCATTCATGATCGGCCGGGATTACACCGCCTTCTCCTTGGATGACCTCGAGCCACACGGCAGCCGTCCGCTCACTGATCATCTCAAGGCTCTCAAAATCATTGAAGGTGAGATGCTTAAAATCGGGAACCATCGTTCCAAAACCGTCTTTGATCTTCTCTTGCCCCGTCGCTCCCATCATCGCGAATGTTCGACCGTGGAATGATTGACTGAATGTCAGGATTTCTGTTTTTTGTGTCCATTTCCGAATCAGCTTAAAGGCTCCTTCATTCGCCTCTGTCCCGCTGTTACAAAAGAAGACGTGACTGAGGTGACTATCTTTTGTCAACAGCTCAGCGACACGTTCCTGCTTACTGCTGATGAACAGGTTCGATGTATGCCACAGTTTCCCGAGTTGTTCGGTTACTCGTTGTTGAACAAACGGATGCCGGTGTCCTGTGTTACAGACCGCAATACCCATCGTGAAATCGAGATAGCTTTGCCCTTTCGTATCCGTCACAAACGATCCTGAACCCTCAATCAACTCAATATCATGACGCTGATACGTCGGTAATAATGCGCTCATTGTTCTCCTCCTTCACTTGAGTTCCGGGACTGGTCACGTCTTGTCCGAATCGAATCCGGACATGCTTGATTCCCTGTTTTGCCGCTTCGATGACAGCCATCGACTTCGGAATCATTCCACCGTTAATTTCGTTCGATGCGAGTCCCGCTTCCAAATCGGAGATGGTCACTTCTGATTGCATCCGACCGTTCAGCTTGATGCCGGTCACATCGGTCAACAATTCAAACTCATCCACTGCCAGAGCGGTGGCTAACGCGACAGCACACGTATCTCCGTTACAGTTCAACGTCCCTTCAGAACCGGTGATCAATGATGTAACGACTGGAATGAACCCCGTTTGCATCAGGGTCTGAAACAACTTTTCTTCGACGTGTGCGACGTGTCCGACCGCACCGACGTCCGGCTGTCGTTCTCCCCGAATGCTCGCGCCGTCGATGCCTGTCAATCCGACGGCAGGTAACGCCTGTTGATTCAACTGGTAGACGATTTTAGACTGCACTTCGCCTCCGAGTACACGTTCCGCCCCGAGCAAAACGTCATCTGTCGTGACCCGGACCCCTTGTTCGAAGACGGATTCAATCTGTAACTGTTGGCAGTAGGCAGATAAGGCCGGTCCACCACCATGCATGAAAATCAATTCGTTGTTCGCTTTCAACCATTCGGACCACTCCTCGTAATAACGGGGATCCAGTTGTTCCAATACACTGCCACCGAGTTTGATTAACTTTCGTTTCGTCATGTCCGGTAACTCGCATTGATTTTAATGTAGTCGTACGTTAAGTCACATCCGAAAGCGTGTCCGCTTTTTGTCCCCTGATTCAAATCGACTTCGATTTGAACGACATCTGCCGCAAGCTCAGCGGACGCTACCGTCTCGTCAAACCAGACCGGCATGCTTTGGCGGAGGACGGTTTGGGAGCCGATCCGGATATCAATCTGACTGACATCAATCGGTTCATCGATACTGCCGATTGCAGCAACGATACGTCCCCAGTTTGCATCTTCTCCAAAAATCGCTGTTTTCACGAGCGAAGAACCTACGATTTGTTTGGCAATCTTTCGGGCAAGCAGCTCCTCGTTTGTGCCATTGACCTTGACTTCAATCAGTTTCGTCGCCCCTTCACCGTCCCGTGCAATTTGTTTCGCCAGGTCCTGACAGACGCCCTCGACGGCCTGCTGGAACTGTTCGGCTTCTGTTGAACCCCGTTCGATCGATTGGGTTTGTGCCGCTCCGCTCGCGAGAATCATCACCATGTCATTCGTCGAACTGTCTCCGTCCACCGTGATGCAGTTGAACGTCCGGTTGACGGCTGTTTTTAAGACCTCTTGGAGAATCACGCTGTCAATCGAAGCATCTGTCGTCAAAAATCCAAGCATTGTCGCCATGTTCGGATGAATCATGCCGGATCCTTTAGCGACACCACACACCGATACGACATCCCCGTTCAGCAGGATTTGTCGCCCGGCTGTTTTAGTCCCCGTGTCCGTCGTCAGAATGGCAGTCGCAAAGTCCTCCGCCTGGGTGTCTTTCGTATCAGGTTTCAGTTGTTCGATGCCTTGAAGTAACGTGTCGATTGGAAGCGGTTGACCGATGATGCCGGTCGAGGCTATGACGACATGTTCCGGTGCCAGTTGAAATTGCTCGGCAACAGCTTGTTGTGAAGCATAGGCATGGGTTAATCCCAGTTCGCCTGTACAGGCATTGGCATTTCCACTGTTGACCAAAACCGCATGCACTTTTCCGCCTGACGCCGCCATCGCTTCTTTCGTCACGGTGATCGGAGCCGCTTGGATTTGATTCGTCGTGTAGACAGCCGCCGCAGCCGCACCGCCTTCACACAACAGAAGTGCCAAATCCTTTCGTTTGCGTCTCAACCCGACATGGATCCCCGTTGCCTTAAATCCTTTTGGTGTCGTTACCGTCAATACTGGTGTCACTTGTACATTTAACATATTCATGGTCCCTTCTATATAAAGAATGGCTGTTGTGTCAGTCCGAGTGTTTCTTGATATCCACTCATGACATTGGCATTTTGAATCGCCTGTCCCGCAGCACCTTTTTGCATATTATCGAGTACGGATACGACCGTCAGCCGTCCTGTCCTCGTGTCCAGATACACGGATAAATCACAATAGTTACTGCCGGCAGCCGATCTGATTTCCGGATCTGCCTGATTGATTCGAATGAACGACTCCTGTTGGTATCGCTCACTGAACCATGCTTGCCATTCATGCTCTGTCTTCTCGACAAGCGGTTGTAACGTCATCGTTGCCATGATTCCTCGATTCAGCGGGACCAGATAGGTCGCAAGGGATACGACGACCTTTTGACCGGTGATTTCTTCGACGACGGACTCGACTTCCGGAATGTGCTGATGACGATTCTGTTTGTACATCCGAACATTTTCATTCGATCGCACATGGTGTGTTTGCTCCGTCAATGTTTTTCCGGCACCGGATAGTCCGGAGCTGGCGTGGATGATAATCTGATTCGGATCAATCATCTGTTGCTCAAGCAGGGGAAGTAAACCTAACAAGATGGCTGTGGCGTAACATCCCGGGTTCGCCACCAACCGACTGTTTTTGATGTCTTCCCGCTTCCACTCGGTCAATCCATATGTGGCTTGTGCCTGAATGGATGAATCGATGGCGTCGTGTGCATACCACGCCTCATACAATGTTTTCTCGAGCCGCAGGTCTCCGCTCAAATCGATTGTCTTCCCGTCCCACTCGGTCAATTGTTTGAGGTATTCCGTCGATATACCGCTCGGTGTTGCGAGAAACAGAAGATCCGTTTCGACCTCCTTAATATGGGCCATCGAAAATTCCGTTAAGACCGGATACTGTTTTTTATTCATGAAGCTGTATAATCGTTCTATCTTCTCACCTGTTTTCGAATCACTGATCAGCGAAACGATTTCTAGATGAGGATGAAGCTCAATCAACCGTATAAGTTCAATCGCAGCATATCCTGTTGCGCCAACAATCGTACATCTCATCTGAGGAACTCCTTTGAAATAAATGATAAACCGATTTAAACATATGTATAATTATACTGTCAACTGTATTTTTATTTATATATTATGCAGAACGACAAAAAAGGCTTTGATCAATGACATCAAAACTGATGTGACTGATCAAAGCCTTTTTTTAACTATTATCGTTTTTCTGCACGCTGTGCGACTAGATGATCGATTCCAAAAACACTTGCTCCCATTAATGCGATGACCACTACAAAAATTGCAGTAAACATATGTATTCTCCCCCTGTTCACAAAATAGACATCTCTTATTTCCTATTGTGCAAGATTTCCGGTAAAAAAGAAAGCGTTTACGACAAAAAATCGTCACATTTTGTTTTATTTTTTCTTTTTAATTAAAATCCAAACAGTTGACGAACCGGTGCATCTTCGATAATATAGCAACTGTTCCATATTTTACTTTCACGCGTAAAAGCAAACAAGCATAAACGTATTATAGAAACAGGGAGGTGGAAGCATGCGTATATCCTTTCGTGAATCCGCAGCTATCCTAGGAATCAGTATCATTATTTTATTATCCGTTTTATTCGGTGCCAAAGCCGAACCGCATCTTGCCATTTTATCCAGTTTAATTTTCGTCGTCGCTTACGCTGCCATCCGTGGTTTTCGTTATGAGGCGCTCGAACAACATATGATTAACGGAATCCGTGAAGCCATCAAACCGATTTTGATCATGTTGCTCGTCGGAATGACGATTGCTGTCTGGATGATGAGCGGCGCCGTCCCGACACTGCTTCATTTCGGACTCGAGACCTTATCTGCCACCTGGTTCGCACCAAGTGCTTTGATCATTACAATGATTGTCTCAACGTTTACCGGAAGTTCGTTTACGACGATTGGAACCGTTGGCGTTGCCTTAATGGGAATCGCCGTCGCGCTTGGTGTCAATCCGGCACTCGCCGCAGGTGCCATCATCAGCGGTGCTTGTTTCGGGGATAAGATGTCTCCTTTATCGGATACGACAAATTTTGCACCCGGCATCGTCAATGTTTCAGTGTTTGATCACATCCGTTTCATGATGGGAACCACGGTACCAGCCATTACCATCACCTTCATCCTGTTCTTTATTTTTGGACAGGGAGACGGTGCAATCGATGCAGCAACAATCGGATCGACCCAACAAGAATTGACGCGTCTGTTCACTCTTTCTCCTTGGACCCTGTTATCTCCATTGCTCGTCATGATTTTAGCATTACGCAAAACACCTGTCGTACCGACTTTGATTGCCGGCATCTTAAGTGGTCTACTGTTGACCGGATTAACACAAGGTAACTGGAATATCGGTCAATGGATGAGCGTCATTCAAAATGGTTTAAAAATGGAGTCAGATAACAAAACAGTCACAAGTATCATCAGTAAAGGTGGTCTGCAGTCGATGATGTGGTCTGTTTCCCTCGTCATGCTCGCCCTTGCTTTTGGGGGTGTTCTCCGAGGCATCGGCGTCATCGATGTCATCATCGAGAAAACTGTTTCGAAACTGAAACGGGACGGCAGCATCATTTCATCTGCTGCCCTTGCTTCCATCGGTGTCAACATCATGGCTGGCGAACAATACTTGTCCATCTTGTTACCCGGACAAGCGTTCAAAAAGATTTTTGAGGAGCGCTCGATTGACCTTCGCTTCTTGTCTCGTGCTCTTGAGGATGGCGGTACACTCGTCAATCCGTTAATTCCGTGGGGCGTTTCAGGTGCCTTTTTCGCATCAACACTCGGTGTTCCCGTGACAGCGTACGTTCCGTTCGCGTTCTTCTTGTTGCTGTCGCCGTTCTTTACGTTCCTACTCGCCTTTATCCGCCCCACTAAAAAACCGGCACAGGATCTAGTTGCTTAATCTGTATTCCGGTCGTATTTTTTCGAGTAAAACTGTGTATTCAGTTTTACTCTTTTTTTAATTGCTTTTACAAAAACTCTACAGAATGCAACGATTGTCGAGAAAGATGTGTAAATCTAAAGTGAAATGGGAATATACCAAACATAAGATAAAAAAATTACAGCGAATCGAGAGAGAGAAACGTGCACCCTGCTTCAGGAGATGCTTTCGGTGTAATTTGTAGGAGGAGTTCGATTATGATCAAACGTGGCACATTAGAACGGCTTGATGGCAAATATGCTGTTCTTCTCTGGGAGAATGGATCTAGTTTTATTCCCCGTCGTTATTTGCCGACTGAAGCACGACTTGGTGATACAATTTTATTTGATGGTACAAGTTACTCGATTGACGCATCCAGTTCAACTCAATCTTCCTTTCAAACGTTTTCGTTTCGGCAAATGGGTTGATACGTAAAAAAGCCTTCTGGTGATAAGAATTGACTAGTAGACACATTCGTCTTTTTCAGTCCTTCCTTATCTACAGATGGCTTTTTTTGGTGTTTAACGGATTCGAAGTTCCCTGTTGGAACATTGTGGACACTGAATTTGATGGATATCCGATAACGAAAGTCGTCTCAGTTTCGATCCGTCGTGTTCACATTGGTGCACCGGTTCGATGATTTCCGTTTTCAAAAACAGAGCACACCAGAAGTGCGTCGAGATACGAAGACAACACGGGCATTGAAACAAATCATATTGATGCGGCACCCATCCCTCTTCGATTTCATCGATGTGTGCATGATAGGTCTTGATGATATAAGCACGCATGGAATCCGTGATTTTTTGGCGGCTCACAAGCGGTTCCTGATACGGTGGTACGAATAAAAACGGCAACGCTGACGTGTAGTTTCCCATGCCGTATGTCAGCATGGAAGGGAATGCCTTCCATTCTTCTTGCTGTCCGACTTCAATGATTTGGTGATACGTACAGGCCCCGCAAGACAGTTCCATGTTTTATCCTCCAATCTTCTGCACCATCTCTTTCAACATTTCTTCCGTGACCGGTCCGACATGTTTCCCGACAATCGTGCCTGTTTCGTCAATCAGATACGTTGCAGGCATCGCGAGGAGCCGGTACGCTTTCTCTGACTGCCCTTTCGTATCGTAAAGTACCGGATAGTCCACGGGGGTTTTCTTTAAAAACTCTTCGACATCCGTCAATCGTCTTTCGGATGTCGTCACGTTGATGCCATATACCGGAATGGACGTCGACTCAGAAAAGGCGTTCAATTCCGGAATTTCCTGCCGACAGGGCGGACACCAGGTTGCCCAAAAATTAATGACGATGAGCTGATCCGTCAAGTCAGATAAACGAATCGGTTGACCTTCTTGTTCTATTTCGAGGTCCGGCGCTTTCATTCCTGTTTCGAGCCCGCCTTCCGCCTGTTGTTTTGCTTGAATCTGTTGTTGATCTTGTTTGGTTTGATAGGCGTTGTAGCTCGTGTAGGCAATACCTGAAAAGACGACCGCTATCACTAGATAAAAAACATATTTTTTCACTGATATCTTCACTCCTCTATGTATTCAGTGTAGCAGAATCTTTCGCTGCATTTGTGACAAAAAAAGTGTCCGAATCCCTGAATCGGAATCGGACACTTGCCTTGCCATCTATATTTTATGAGATTTTGTTCCAATCATCTGCTTAATTGTATCGTGGCAATTGTTTTTTGACTTGGCGGTTATCTTTGACGCTTCCAACCGCTTCATCTCCGCCAAGTGCTTCATTCAATGCCGTTTTTCCCTGCTTGACTTCAAGACGGCGATTAAACACGGCCCGATTGTCGACAGCTGCGACTAGAATCGATGCGACGTCCGTTTCAGAAATCGTAGCTTCTTTGACATCTTTTAAATCTTCGTCCGCTTCAATCAATCCGCGTCCTTCACCATCGACGATATTCACGGGACAGATGATGGTATAAGTGAGTCCACTATGCTCGATCTGTTCTTCCGCCGCATTTTTAGCTGCATAGAACGGATACATTTCTTTTTTAAATTGATTCGGGCGGTCAGCGCCGTATGCACTGAGGAGGACGAAATGACGAACACGCGCCTTTTTCGCAGCATCAATTGTTTTCAGAGCAACCGTCCGGTCGAGCAATTCGATTTCAGTCGGCTCTCCATCAACGCCGGCTGTCGCGGCACAAATGACCGCATCTTGACCGGATACACCGTGTTCAATGACTTTCTCGAGTTCTGTTTCAATATCGACATAGTGCGCTTTGACACCGAGTTTTTCAAATCGTTCAACCAGATGTTGATGACGAACGATGACAGTAACTTGATGACCTTTTGCGAGCGACTTGACGACACGGGCTCCAATTGTACCTGATGCACCTACAACTAATACTTTCATATGATAGGTCCCTCCTCGATAGATTAGTCACCTTTAGTAATTTCCACTGTTCGAGAAAGAACAAACCCGTTTTGAAAAATTAATCGTTTTTTAGTGTCCCATAAAATGTCGTATCTAACTTTGCACGCAATTCGTTTAATTCTTTTTCCTTCGGGAAATCATAAAAAATACCATTCATCCGTTCACTGACACCTTCGACTTCAAAGTGTTCCCGTTTTGAAAACAGGGCGAGCGATAACCCCGCTGCCATCATTTGCCGGACACTGACGTCTAAATTCATCTCTTCTTTCATATACCGGTTCGCAGCAGGAATACTGCTCCATCCGGTCGGCTTCATCAAATGCGTCGCCACCGCTTGGATGACTTCTGACTGACGATTGGCCCGGGCGACGTCTGTATCGGTTTTCCGGTGACGGGAATACGCGAGCGCCATTGCACCATCCATATGATATTCTTTCCCTTTTTGGAACGAGTACTGGTTGGCTTTCCCACTTGCATCCTGTTCACTGAACGTACCGGTTGAAACTAAATCAATCCCACCAATTTCATCAATCAAACCAATGAAACTGTCAAACGAAATGACAATCTGACTGTCAATGTTTTGATCGAGTAATCCACTGACGGCACTACTCGTACATTCCTCCCCACCGTATGCAAACGCATGGGTGATTTTATCTTTTTTTCCGTTTTCGCAAGCAATCGGCGTATACGTATCTCGTGGAATGGATGTCAATTGAATCGTTCGTGAAAGAGGAACAAATTGCATGACAGATAAGGAATCTGATCTTGAACCACGCAGTGTTTCACCCGGCCGGGCATCACTGCCGATCAGCAAAAACGTAAACGGTTGGGACGAAAAGAGAATAACGCCAATCAAGAGAACGAACAAGATACCCAACAGTTTCCTTTTAAACCGACGTTTCTTTTTCGGAACCGGTTGTTTTTTCAACCGGTCACCGGATGCTTGACTGCGCACCGGCTCATCTGTTTGACGGTGTTTCGTCGCACGTCTCCGGCTCATACGATTTAAGGCAAGACCCACAAGCCGGTTCCCTGAGCGTAATACAGCACCGACTCCAGTTCGCAGACGTCGTGTTGAAGTCTGTTTTGAAACCGTCCGTTGCGGTTCTCGATGCGAGGGTTCATCGACATAACGGTGACCCGTGGACACAACCGACTCCACACTTTCTCGCTGCCTACTGTCTTGCTTCTGTTCTTCTGACTTACGTAATTCCTCTTGACGATTTCGTTC
Organism: Caryophanales bacterium; assembly: GCA_902363455.1. Taxonomy (GTDB): domain Bacteria; phylum Bacillota; class Bacilli; order Exiguobacteriales; family Exiguobacteriaceae; genus Exiguobacterium_A. The sequence goes on from CABJAC010000005.1 coordinate 25,917, forward strand.
TAACCGGGAACGTCCTGAATGCGACTCTTCCATAGCTTACCTCCGTTTTAATCTCGCGCTAAACGCTTTTCCTGTAAGAAATCACGCATGTATGTCCGTTTTGGATCTTTCATCGAAGCAGCCATCTGGTATACCCAGCCTTCTGTTCGACGTCCGTCTGTCCGTTCCCCATAATAGGAAGATGTTTCTTGTTCATACTCAGACAGTAACTGACGCATCGTGTCGTCATCAGTATACGTATTCCGGTGGAAAACCGCATCCATCGGAAGGCGGGGTTTTTTCCCCGGCTCTTGGTCCGGAAGACCGACGGCAACACCGAACAACGGAACAACGTGATCGGGTAAGGCTAACAGTTCACTGACTTTGGCTGCATCGTTTCGTAATGATCCAATATAAACCGTACCGTATCCGAGCGATTCTGCAGCGACGACGAGATTTTGAGCCGCAAGCCCTGCATCCACAGCACCCACGATTAATGCTTCAGTCGTTTCGACCGTCCGATCGACTGATCCGGACGCTATTTCTGCCGCCAAAACATGTTTATGGTAATCAATGCAAAAGACGAAAAAATAACTGTTTTCAGCGACATAAGCTTGTCCACTAGCGACATCCACCAATTGTTGCTTCAATGCGCTTTCTTCCACTCCGATAATGGCGTAGGCCTGCTGATAAGAAGAGGTGGAAGCCGCTTGGGCAGAACGGACGAGAATTTCAACCGTTTTCGGATCAAGCTGATGTGGCTTAAATTTCCGGATGGACCGGTGATGAAGTAAGTGTTCAATTGTTTCGTTCATGAATAATCGCTCCTTTGAATGAATGTTTCTCTTAAAGATAGGCAAACATCTCTTTAAGTGCAAATAATACATATCGATATACAAAGACAACCGATCATCTCATTTTATCTGTCGCGGGTTACTTCTTAAACAAATCGGGAAAAGGATACAAGAAGCGCTGTGTCTTTTTTGTCGAAGGAGGGCGGTCATGAGAATTCGCAAACTACGTCTTTTACTTGAACAATACGGCGATACGACCCTTCGCGACATTATCGTAGAAATGTATCGTCAACTTCCTAAACAAGTCATCGAAGAAAAAGATTTGGATTTGATGTTAGCTCAGTTTGCCAAGTACAAAGGTCTACAAAAAGAACAGGAACAACCAAACGTCGAACAAACCATCGAACAAACCGAACAATTCATCCAATTCGCTTATGATATGCAGTATTTGGAACCAAACGCACGTGTCACCATCCGTGAGCAAAAAAACTGGTATGTAACTGCAAAACGTCTGCTCAAACACCTCCGTCACTACATCGGTCGAAAAAACGGGACACGGGTTGCTTTTGAGGAGTTCTTTTTTTTACTTTCCTCGGCAGCCGGAGAAGAACCGCTTTTTTTAAGCAATGATCCTTTCCGATTAATCAAAGTCACACAGGTGGAGCTGTTTGAAGAACTTGTCGGTTACTATAAACTCGACACACCTGACCAAACATGGATGCAGCGAGCTATCTATACTGCCGTCAAAGTCCCGATTGATGTTGATACGGAGCGGAGCGATTTGTTCCTCGCCGTTCTTACCCACTGTACAAGTGTTCGTGAGCGGGAATCTTACGTGAATTTATTAAACACCCACGCTAAAAAACTTCAAATGAAGGTTCGGATGGATACGGACTTGTTAGTGCTGTATCAAGAAATTCGTTTTGCCGAACTGCATGCCCTCATTGCTTTACGTCAACTTGAACGTGCCGAAGCCATGCTGTTCACAGAATATATTCCTTATTTTTCTCATCGTTCGACTCCATTCCGTTATTACCTTGACTTGCTTCAGCAAGCCGGACTAGAAGAAGAACATGACCGGATCGAACGGGTCGGACGACGAAAACATATTCATTTTTAAGATATAATACGCCAAAAAGACGAAGGACTCTTTAATGAGAATCCTCCGTCTTTTTCATTTAGTCCGTCGCATTCACAATACCTAATCCAACTGTCGCTAATAAAGCGATACAGGCGAATAAAAAAGCCATGTCGTTTGGAGAATCAAATCCATCATATGTCGGTTCTTTTTGATCTGTAATGATTTCATCCATCGTTCCATAACTGCCGTACGTCGTAGATTCTCGGACGGTTGTTTCATTTTTTTCAATCTCTTGTGCTTGGATCGGATGTACCCCGATCAAAATGAAAAAGAATCCGAGTACAAGTAGTGTTCTCACTGTCTTTCACCACCTAATTATTTACCTTTAATTTCAAATTAAACCCATAATATTTCTGTGGTTTTTGTATACTGACTGTACTGGCTTTCATTTTTTTGAAAGGACGTGTTTATATTGAAAATTTTATCTTACCGTCAACTCACTCATTCGCAACGCCGCTTGGTGCATCGTTTTCTTCGACACCATCCGTCTATCCCTTCCTCCCTTACTCATCAACCGGATGAACATCAACAATGGACAATTTGGAAGGAACAAGATCTTCAGGCAACGCTCGGACTTCGTATTTTTCACCAGTCGATTCAATTAGTAAATGCTGCTTACTCTGATTTATCAGCTTTTCGTCAACTCGCTCTCTATGTGCACGAAAAAGCCCTCGCGCTTTCCCCTCAGTATATCGATGTGCAAGTCATACCGCCCCATGATTTCGGATTCGTCACGACATGGAACGCCTTGGGCTACTCTTTATCTGGTGAACAATTTCGATTAATTGGTCTTACTCACGAGCGAAACGCCTCGCTGCACTTCAAGCCTCTGTCCTTAAGAAATCGTCCGTTATACTTAAGTATCCGTAATGACGCCGTTGACGGTTCTGATTTTCTCTTCCCCTATGATGTTGCACATCTCGATTACTTATTAGATCAAGGAGTATTGCCCTACCTGGTGTACGACGAAAAAACAATCATCGGAACGATTTTGATTGAACAGCATCAACAAGTCGTCCGTCTTCTCGAAATCACCTGCTTGCCTCAACTGAAAAACCAAGGATATGGTCGGAGAATTTTGGATACCTTCCAAACGAAATTACGAAAAAAGAATATCTTGTCATTTGAAGTATTTTGTTATTCCACACAACAAGAAGCCCTCCGCCTCTATCAACCAGCGGCATTTTGTGATATTCAAGTTTTTTCAAACTGGCATCGTTATTCTTGCGAACCGGTTTCTTTAACGACGTAAACGTTGTACGATTTCCATGTATTCTGTCAGTACGTATTGATCATCTATATCATTAAAATCGACACGTGCCTCTGATTTCAACCGTGTACCCATTACGAGTAGTCTCTCGTAATAATCTGTCCCTAAACTTGCTTCAAGCCCCGGTTGATAATTATGAAAGGCCAATAAAGAATCTTCCACGATTTCTTGATGTTTCGGATGTTTCAACGCATCTTCTAACAGTCTAGGAAATTGTTCCACTTGCCGTCCGACAATAGCATAAAACAACGGGAAATGTTTCGCATAACGAAAAGATATATCATAATGGCCGTAATCAATGACAGGACGCAGACTTTCAAACTGTCCGCGTTGCAACCGTTCTGCTAATCCGACGGTCGTACGGTGTTCGAATAATAAAAGACTATCTCCGGTCAATGGCTGTTCATTCGTCAGCAACAAGACAATATCTAACGAATTAATTTCATCTGTTTCAAGAAAACGATCGCTCCGTTGCAATTCGGTTGTGTACGATAAATTCAATCCTGCTGCGACGGCTTGCTTGAACATCGTGTGATCATATACAGTATACAGACCTGCCGGGAAAGCTAACGGTTGCCGGACAAGCGATCGGTGTCCTTCAATCGTCACGATTTGATTAATATCCAAACCACCTGCGATCAACTTTTGAAGGAAAACAGTCCCTGATTTGATTTCTGTCAACCGGATCAACAGACGATCTACATCTACCATCGGTTGATGGGTTGAGAGCGCCAACGCAAGATGATCCTCTGACTGCAACGAAATCGCACGACTGATAAAATTCAAGGCCCGCCGCTCTTGTTCTGTCAATTGTTTGTCATATGCTTGAAAATCAGTCGTTTTTAAATTAAGGAAAGCATCGATTGCCGGAGCAATCGCTTCATTTTTAACAAATCTTCTCATATTCCTTGTCCCCCTGAATGGTGTCTCTCTTCGTAGTGTACGCAAAATTGAATCTTCTTGAAAGACTCAAAAAAAAATCCCGGTGCTTCCTAAGAAAAGAAGCAACCAAGATTTTCATTTTTTACTCACTTTCAGATGTGAATTCCGAAAAGTTTCGTCTTTTTTACCGACTTTTTCAACACTTGTCCCCACCGAACCATTGTATTCGATCTCTTGTTTTGGCTGAATGAATTCATAAGTAACTGCTGGTTCACCACGTAATCGGACTTTAATCACTTGCCGATGTTGAAGTGAGAAAGAAGCTTTCACTTCAAGAAGGGACGTTTTATCAATACCGTTTCGGGACTGTAACATCTTCGCCAACTGATTCTCTGAATTCCGTTGACTGCTTTGAAGTTCAGCATACGAAATACCGACAGCAAACGACAGCACTCCAATCAGACTTAACGCGAGAATGACCAGTATTTTTTTCAATGACTGACTCACCTCCAGATAGAGTTCTTCCTGCTCTCATCATCGGATCATCCGTCTTATTCCTGAAGTCTTTTTGAAACTTCTTTCAACTGCATTTGCATATCGATATGGGGAATGCCGTCTTCCAAATAGACATCGGATTTTTTTTCAAATCCAAACGTGGCGTAAAATCCCTCTAAATGAGCTTGAGCCTGAAGATCAATCTGAAGTTCACCTTGTTTGTGGACATCGGCAATCGCTTCATTTAACAATCGTCTCGCAATTCCCTTTGACCGGTAATCGGCCCGGACGGCTACTCGTCCGATCGCGACTGCTCCAGACGGCTTTCTCGGCAGGACGCGAAGACAACCAATCAATTGATTTCCGTCATACGCCAAACCGTGCCATGCATCTTGATCCCGGTTATCCAGTTCCGGATACGGACAATTTTGTTCCACAACAAAAATATCCGTTCTGAGTTTTAATAATTCGTACAGGCTCGTTCCATCTAATTGATGAAATGAATACCATTTTGTTTGATACATAGACAACTCGCTCCCTACTTTTTTAAAAAATCATCCTCGAAACAGACGAGACAGTCGACAAGCATAAATAATGACAGGCACTCCTTTAAATACTGTTTCTTTTTCCCATTGCATTCCATTTGCTCGGGCAACATTTTGAGAAGATGTATTTTCAGGATGAATGATGGAAATCAAGCGTTCGTTTCCTTGTTCATGTGCTTGACGCATCAGTCTCTGGGCCGCCTCACGTCCATAACCGACTTTCCAGTGAATGGGTGTCAACCAATAACCAACTTCAAGTTCCTGTACACCGTCTACTTCTTGCAAAACAAGTCCGGCAAAACCAATCGGCTCCTGCGTCTCTTTTTTTTCTAACAGTAAAAATCCTGTTTGTCGTTCATCTTCATATCGTTCAAACTGCCGTTCAAACCAAACCTTTGCTTCTGCATCATCCAAGCCCATCCCTCCGTTGATGTAACGCATGACAAGCTCGTTTTGAACCAGTGTCTTATAGAAATCAAAATCCGTCTTTACAAATGGTCGCATGTTTAATCGTTCGCTTTCCATGGTGTCTCCCCCTTCCTTGATTTAATCGTGTCTTTTATTTTTCCCCTGTTTTTCATTTATTCACCCCTTATACCACCGTTTTCTTTAAAAAAATATACCGTGTGTCACATGACTATTCCATGACATTCTCTAAGAAGCGCTTGCTTTTTATCTGTCAACTCTGTATTTTGGGAACAGTATGCTAAACATCAAACACGGAATTAGTGTAAAATATATTTTGAGCGTTTTTGGCTGAATGGAATTTATGAAAAAGGACTGAGACATGATGACGGAGCAACTATTAGCTGGGTTGTACGAAGGTATTGCAAAAGAAGCAGTTTTAATCAACGAACCTTTAAAAAATCACACGTATACAAAAATGGGTGGATTGGCGGATCTTTTCTTGATTCCTTCCACATATGAAGAGACAGCATTTGCTGTCCGTTATGCTTATGAAAATGATTTACCTTTAACCATGCTCGGAAACGGATCAAACCTTGTCGTTCGTGACGGCGGTATCCGGGGAATCGTATTATCTTTTGAAAAATTAACTGATATTTCTGTTGAAGGACATGAACTTGTCGCACAAAGCGGAGCAGCAATCATTCAAGCTTCACGCATTGCTTACGACCATGCTTTAAGTGGTCTCGAATTCGCATGCGGCATTCCCGGTACAATCGGTGGTGCCTTGATCATGAATGCCGGTGCTTACGGTGGAGAAGTCAAAGACTGTCTGGATAGTGCAACCGTTTTGACCCGCAAAGGCGAGTTACTGAACATCTCGCATGAAGAGCTTGAGCTTGGTTATCGTTCAAGCTGTTTCTCGAAAAAAGAATATATCATCTTAGAAGGACGATTCTCTCTGACAGAAGGCGATCCAGCTTTAATCAAAGAAGTGATGGATGATTTGACACATAAACGCGAAACGAAACAACCTCTTGAATACCCTTCATGCGGGAGCGTTTTCAAACGTCCGGAAGGCTATTTTGCCGGCAAACTGATTCAAGACAGCGGTTTACAAGGCGCCCGGATTGGTGGCGCGGAAGTCTCTCAAAAACATGCCGGATTTATTGTGAATGTTAAAGACGCAACGGCAACAGACTATATTTCACTGATTCGCCATGTCCAAGAAACCGTCCAAGAAAAGTTTGGAATTTTACTTGAACCGGAAGTAAAAATTATCGGCGATGAGTTACACAACTAAACAAACAGCGGGCTGACACGATTCACGTGTCAGCCCGCTGTTTGTTTAACGAATTCGATGTATTAAATGGCCCAGTTCCCATCACGCATTAATGGTTCCCGTGTGCCGTCAGACAGTTCACCGTCAATCGACATGTCTCCGGAACCGATCATGAAATCAACATGCGTCATTGAATCGTTCGCACCTTGCGCTGCCAATTCTTCGTTCGACAGACTCGGTCCGTTCTCAAGACACGTCGAGTAGGCGCGTCCGATCGCCAAGTGGCAGGAAGCATTTTCATCAAATAATGTATTGTAGAACAAAATACCGGAGTCTGAAATCGGCGAATGGTGCGGCACAAGAGCCACTTCTCCGAGGTAACGCGCACCTTCATCCAATGAAATAAGTTCGTCAAGTGCTGCTTGTCCCTGTTTCGCTTCGGCTTTGATAATTTTCCCGTCTTCAAACCATAACGTAAACTCATCGATCAAATTCCCGCTGTAGCTGAGTGGTTTTGTACTCGAAACATGCCCGTTGACTCCGGTTTTTTTCGGTAAAGTGAATACTTCTTCCGTCGGCAGATTGGCGATGAAGTCGACACCATCCGCGTTTGGTCCACCTCCACCCAGCCAAACATGACGTTCCGGCAATTCAATCGTCAATTCTGTTCCTGGTGCCGAGTAATGAAGTTTATTGTATTTTTTCTCTGTCAAGAAGGTGGCTTTTGTCCGTAAATTCGCATCGTGTTGTTCCCAAGCGACGACTGGATTATCTTGGTCCACACGTGTCGCTTTCAAGATGGCTCCCCACAGGTCCTCCAGCGCGTTGTCAGAGTCCGGGAAGACCTTGGTAGCCCAAGCATCTGAAGGCGCCGCAATGACGCACCAACTGACATTATCACTCATGACGAACTTACGCCAATTTGCTAAAGCGATACCTGCTGCTTTATTCGCCCGCGCAATTCGACTGGATTCAACTCCATTCAATAAGTCAGGATCTTCACTGACGACCGAAAGGAACGCTGTTTTTTCTTCTGCCAATTGATCAAAACGAGCTTTTAACCATTCCGGAAACGCATCAAACGAATCTTCCGGTGCATCGAAGTAACGAATTTTCGTCATTTCATCATCTGACCACTGGACATAAACATTTGAAGCCCCCACTTCATAGGCCACACGCGTAATTTCACGGACAAGTGGTGCATTTTCAATTCCAGCACGAATTTCGAGTTGTTGACCGGCTTGCAGGTTGATTCCTGTACGTACCGCGAGTGCGGCATACTTTTTTAATTGTTCTTGAGTCGGCATTATGTAATCCCCTTTCAACTATTACTCTTATTTTCACGAAATAGTTGCAATTTTGCAAGAAATAAGGTGAAACTAGAGATACAGAAGGAGTGTTGATGATGGAATTTACACCAGGCGATTTTAAATCTGCTTACACCTATTTTCACCGACAAGCATTAGCCGCTGTCGGAAATGCGAAAGCACAAGAAGACTTACTGATCCAAGGAGAGCTCGGACTTGCCCGTCTCACAACGGATCTTGCGTCTGAAGAAGAATCGGATATCGAACGGGAAGCGGAACTTGTACTTTATTTCCAACTCAAACAGTTACTCGGTATGTTACGGGCTTTGTACAACAAACGTTTTGAAATGCAACCGGAACAGGAACAACTTTTATTAACCGCTGTTTTGTACTTCACGTCCCCGGTCGACGCCCTGCCTGACGAAAATATTTTAGGGCTGTTCGATGACGCCCAAATCGTAGAGGCCATCTATGAAGAACTGGCAGCAGATGTCGATCGTTTTCAACATTTGGAATGACAAAATTGAAGGATGCAGACATCAAAAAAGAAGGATTCGATTTTCATCGGACCCTTCTTTTTTCTATCCTCAACATCTTTTTACGCTTTTTGTTTTGAAGCGATATTAACTGTTGCTGCCTGTTCGTTTGATTGATCTACTTCGAGCTTTGATTTATTGAGCCATGTGTAAACCATACCCATGAACAATGCTCCACCGATGATGTTTCCGAACAGTGCCGGAATCAGGTTATGGATTGCACCGGCAAAGGAAATCGCTTCTGGATGCGGAACGACTAAAGCCAGTGAGAACAATGCCATGTTCGCAATGACGTGGTCAAAACCAGAAGCAAAGAACACAGCAACCAAAATCATCATCATCATGATTTGCGCGAGTTCATTTTTCATGTTTTTCGGAATGAAGATCGCCAGACAGACCATCCAGTTACAGAAGATGGCTCGTGTGAAAATCTCCCATGTCGTATGATGAATTTTTGTCTCAGACACAGCAAATAACCAGTTTTCCATGCCAAGTTCTTGGATAATTCCTGTTTGCGAAAACAGTAAGGCAAAGGCAAGGCCACCAAGACCGTTCCCGATGAAACACAGTGTCCAGACTTTAAACGTATCCATTTTCGAAGTGAACCCTCGCATCGTTGATGTCGTGAAATACATCGTATTCCCTGTAAAGAGTTCCGCACCGCCGTATACGATCAAGACGAGCGCAACACCAAACGTCAACCCACCGACGAGTGTCGTAACCGGTGATTCATTTAAATAGAGACCGTTGATTGCTTTAAGTGTAAATATGATGGCAAAACCAATGAAAACGCCGGCTAGCATCGCTCGAACCATATACTCGAGTGGACGCATGTGTAACATTTGCGTCGATTTGACGGCTTTTTTTCGTAATCCTTCTAATGCTTCTACCTCATTCATCGTAGAAACCCCGCTTTCTTTTGTTCAAAACTTCACAATGTCTGTTCATTCATTATCATACTTCCATCTTATAAGATGTTCAAGTGATGAATAGACCTTATTTAGCGTTTTATCAAAAGAACGAGATGAAAACGATAACAATGTGTCAAGTTTGTGAAAAGTGCTTTTTCTTGTTATATACAACTATCATTTGAAGGTTATTTTTAAAGCGCTCTCGAACGTTTGGAAGAAGGCTGCACGTCTTGAATCTACCAAGACGTAGTCTTCGACGACGACGCGATTAAACCGGTTGGCAGAAGAAGCGGCACGTTCGATATCCGGCGGTGTATAATTTTCGATTTGAGGACGTTCCACTTCAAATGCCACTTTCACGGACGAATCCCGGTACGTGATTTGAAGTTCAGATAAATCGGATACACTTAAAAATAGTCCCAGTGTATGGTGCATGATGACCTTTGACAAGCGGCTCTCTAAAAAAGTCGACGTCTCATTACGAAGTTGCTCTATATTCTTTCCGAGCCAGTCTGTCCGGCTTTGTTCCGTCCCCCCATACCGTATCGTTACACGGGTCCCGTCTATGGAAACATTTTCAAGAGCTTCCGAGAACGGCAATTGTCGGACTAATTCTTTCATTGCTGCTGTATTCGAAACCGATATTCCAACGTGTCGTGCGATCACAGAACCGTCTTTATAACTTTCTTCTTCCGGTTGCTTTTCATGATGTAACACGAACCAGGAACCTGTCGTCAGACCCATCCCGACACATAACACAATCAACAGGATTCTTTTCAAACGAATTATCTCCCTTCTTGAAATCCGTTCACTGTATTCTTAATTTTCAAATCAAGGGTTGAATTAATCTTCATATCAGCGTACTCTTGCAGGCAGATACTTTAACGGAGGAGGAGCATGAGATTTCTCATCAATCACAATGAAAACTAATACACACACAAAGAAAAAACGTACAGAAAAAATCGGTTTCCTCTTGGTTGGAACATTGTTGTATTCGCTTTATATCAGTCTTCTGCTATCGCCTAATGATATCGGATCCGGCGGAATCATGGGGATCACTCTGATTGCCAAAGAATTGTTTCATACACCAATCGGATTAACACAGTTGGTGCTGAACATCCCACTTTTTTTACTTGGATTCCGTTTTTTGAGAAAACGCTTCATGTTTTTGTCCGGTCTCATCGTCGTGGTTTCGTCTTTCCTAATTGACTGGATTCCTACACAAATCGTACCAGAATCTTTAAACGATCCACTCGTCGCCTCTATTTTTGCCGGACTGGTTTCCGGACTAGCAATGGCCTTAATTTTTTTCGGCGGCGCTTCGACGGGCGGTCTCGATATTCTCGGGAAATTTTTCTATGCACGTTTTCATAATTGGCCGCTCCCTCGTATATTTTTAATGCAGGATTTAGTCATTTATGTTTTAGTTTGGTTCGTCTTTGACCTAAAGCACGTTATGTACGCCTTAATCATGAGTTTCGTCAGAGCAAAAGCACTTCAGACAGTGTATAGTTTCTATTCTGCTTCCAAGCAATGTATCATCATTTGCGAAAAGGCAGATGAGATCAATGAAGTCATCACAAAAGAACTTGGTCGGGGTGTGACGATTCTCGATGCACGCGGTGGGTATTCCAACCGAACGAAAAAGATGGTCTACGTCGTCGTTCAAAATAACGAAATTCTTCGTCTGCAAGAAATCGTTTCTTCCGTCGAATCCAACGCCTTTGTTACGTTTTCGGAGATTCATACCGTATTCGGCAATTATAAAGAACATTCCTATTCTTTCTAAAGCTTTTTTCTCATCGAACCGTCACTTGCTAGATAAGTGACGGTTTTTTCTTGAGGTGACGTAAATCCAAAAAAGTAATCTCTATTTTTGCATAACTCTTCACTTTTTGGTAAATAGTGGTTAAGCTAAGAGCGTAATGAATTTAAAAAGGACGGATTGTATGAAGCAGCTTTGGCGTCACCGTGTCATTCTTATTCTGATCGTCAGTCTGTTTGCCTCCATCCCGCTTCTTTACATGTTGAGCGGGTATCGAACCATTTCAAAGCTGACACACGAGATGTACACACAAGATGTTCCGATGATTAAACAAGTGGATCAACTGATAGAGCATAACCGTGATCGGGCCAATGCCGTTCGGGGATTATTATTGTACGAAGATGAACGTTATATCGAGCAATATTATTTTTCTACTTCAAAAGTTCATGATTTACGCCGTATCTTAAATGCATCCGTCCGAACTCCGGGTGCTATTAAAGACTTATTGCTCCGCAACAATGCATGGGAAACAGAAATCGAAAAAGTGTTCACCGTTTACGAGACGGATCATCCGAAAGCTGCGAAAAGGTTGGCGAAACAAACGACACAAACAACGCAAACCATTTTGGAAGATCTCGCGCAAGTTAAAGATCAATTGTACCGTGACTTGGAACGAAAACTTGAGCTGACCAACGAAATGACGGCAGAATATAAGCAGATGTGTCTCAGTTTATCTATTTTGGCTTTTATACTGATTGCGACGGCAATCATCTTGTTTCACCGGTCAAAACCTGTTTTCTAAAAAAACACGCACCGTCCTTCGGACAGATACGTGTTTGAGTCATTCAGTCGATAACGCTTTTCCTTCATTAACGTGCTCCATCGCTAAATGAACAAGGGACGAGACATGATGATCATCTAAAGAGTAATAGACAACTTTCCCTTCTTTTCGATACTTGACCAATCCTTGCTTTAATAAGGTCCGTAAATGATGCGATGCTGTTGCAATCGAACAGTCAACAGAAGCGGAAACATCGCAGACGCACAGCTCCACTTCTACCGTTAAAGCGTAGGCAATCCGAAGACGGGTCGCATCCGACAGTACTTTAAATAACTTCCCAATGTCTGTTGTAGGAATCGTATCAACGACGTTTCCGATTTCTTCCGCACGTGCTCGATCAATGGCAATTGTTTCACAGCGGGGTGCCTCCACTACCATCACCTCTTTCCTTTTCATTGCACCATCGTTTTTAAAGAAATGCAAGGAAATCCATTTCAACACAAAATCAAAGCCCGATTCTCTATCCAAACGGAGCAGAGAAATCGAGCTTTGATTCTTTTGTGCATCGGATATATTTTTACTTCGTTTTCTGTCGGTTTCGTCTCGAAACGGCATACAGCAGCCATCCCCCTAAAAAATTTCCGATATCCCAAACAATCCGATTGTTGTCAATCGCACGAACTCCGATATCGATGATACCGGTACTTTGTAAACGTTCTTGATATCGCGTGCGTAATTGACCGGGTAAGGGCAACCGTAACATCCCCCGGTAAAAAAGATCTAGGTGAGTATGCCCCCAAATCTCTGTCGCAATCGAACTGGTTTGAATCAATAAGGATCGTTTATACCTTTGTTGGTATTTGTTTTTTAACAGTACGGCTAATTGGTACGAATATCGATTGGGAAAAGGAAACAAACTTGCTGCTAAATGATACTTCCCACGATTTTCGACTCGAATGATTTGTGGTTCGATTTTATATCGAATCCACCGTCCCCGAAATCGAATAGACTGCCACTTCACGTATATCACCTCTCCAGTGATTATACCCTGTCTGAAACGCTCTGATGCACCTGTTTGGCGGCTTCTTTAAATTCTCTCGTCGCCCGTTCGACATCCGGTTGGGCAAATAATGCGGAGACGACAGCAAATCCATCCACTGCTGTTCCTACTTCTGAAACATTCTCCAACGTGATGCCCCCGATCCCGACCAACGGAAGCTCAACCGCTTGCCGGATTGCGTGCAATGTCTCTTTCGACATGAACGTCGCGTCGTTTTTGGTTGCAGTCGGGAAAAGCGAACCGACCCCAAGGTAGTCCGCCCCGTTTTGTTCGGCCGAGATTGCTTGTTCGACTGTCGAGACAGAGACACCGATTGTAGCGGTCGGCAAGAGTCGACGGGCTTCAGATAACGGAATGTCTTCCTGCCCGATGTGCAGTCCTGCCTGCACGAGCTGCGCGATATCGATCCGGTCATTGATGATGAGTGGAACCCTGTACCGTTCCGTGAGTGCTTTCAGTTGAGTGGCCGCTTCTAGAAATTCCTTTCCGGTGGCTGATTTTTCCCGCAATTGAACGATCGTCGCCCCACCCTTGATCGCCGACTCCACTGCTTCGACCAGCCGGGGTCTAGATTGAAGACGTGGATCCGTCACAGCATACACTAAGTAATCAGGCTTCATTCAAACGTACCTCCCGGAGTGTCTCCTCTGTCATCAAGCTGACGGCATTAAACAAACCGGTCCGAAAATCGCCGATTCCCTTTTTCTCGTCCGCCTGCTCCCCGGCCTTTCCCATCATGTAAGTACCTAAAGCAGCAGCTTCAAAACGTGCATAACTGGCCCCTAACAGCGTCGCAATCAAAGAAGCGGTCATACATCCTGTCCCCGTCACCTGACCGAGACGTTTCGTTCCGACATCAAGATGAAGCTCGTGCTGTCCGTCCGTCACGAAGTCAACCGGTCCTGTGACCACGATGACTTGATTGGATTCGGCTGCAAACGCCCGGACTGCATGAAAATCAAGCGATTCTCCTTCGGCGACGTCGACTCCTTTTGTTGTCGTCGCCTGTCCAAGTAACGTTTTGATTTCTGAGGCATTTCCTTTAATCACCGTAAATTGAATCTGTTGCATCAGTTCCTTCATAAAATCCGTTCGTAAAGTAGTCGCCCCTGCTCCGACCGGATCCAAAATGACCGGTTTTCCTAAACGGTTGGCAGTTTTCCCTGCCAACAATTGCGCCTCGCGCATCGCAGGATTCAGCGTTCCTGTGTTGATCACGACGGCATCGGCGAGCGCCACCATCTCTTCAACTTCCAACAAATCGTCTGCCATGACAGGAGATCCGCCGAGTGCAAGTGTCATATTGGCACAATCATTAATGGTCACCGTATTCGTCAAATGATGGATTAATGGTTTTTTTTCCTCAATGGTTCGTAACATGATTTTCCCTCCAGAATTCATAAAAGTGATGGGTCGGTCCAATCCCGTGACCAAGCGCAAAACCATGACGAATCGCTTCCGTCACATACCGCTTGGCATAGGCTACACTGTCGGCGAGCGAATCCCCTAACGCAAGACGTGCTGCAATCGCAGCTGACAACGTACAGCCTGTCCCGTGTGTATGCAGACGATCTAGACGCTCCTGCTCAAAGAAATGGTGTTGACCTTGTGTGTACAAAAGATCCGTAGCTTGTTGCCCTTCCAAATGTCCGCCTTTCAGCAAAACGGAATCCACGCGTTGTTTAGACAGCTCGATTGTGGCCTGCCGCATCTCCTCAACCGATTGAACCGGGTAACCGATCATCCGCTCGATTTCCGGAATATTGGGTGTCACGAGTGTCGCGAGCGGTAACAGTTCCTCCATCAATGCCTGCTTTGCATCCGTCTGCAGTAAATCATGCCCGCCTTTCGCGACCATGACCGGATCTAAAATGATCGGAACTTGACAGTGCTTGAGTTGTTGCGCGATGACGTGGATGGTTTCTTGATTCGAGACCATCCCGATTTTGACGGCATCCACACGAATATCTGAAAAAATTGAGGTGAGTTGCGCCTCGACGAGCGCCGGCGACACATCTTCAACCGCCTGGACTCCTAACGTATTTTGGGCAGTGATTGCTGTAATGACACTCATACCGTAGACACCAAGGGCGGAGAATGTTTTTAAATCTGCCTGGATTCCCGCTCCACCACCGGAATCAGATCCTGCAATCGTCAGTACATGTTTCATATCGCTTCCTCACTTTCGTGTGAGCAAATCTAAGGAAAGAAAACAGACGACAAAAAGCGCCGTCCGCTGTAAAAAAGCAGACGACGCCATGAATAACCGCTCAGACGGTTGAATCTTCCATGTCTTCGATCTCAACTTTCCTACGCTGGTATTATCCAGTTCAGGTGACAGGGTCGAAAACAGAATGGTTTTCCTCTCAGCCGGACTCCTCCAGCTCCCCTAGTTGCTCTTAAATTAAATTCTTTACCACTGTAGCACAGCCCTCAAAAAAAAACGAGCCACAGCTCGTTTTTATAAATATCCGAGTGGATTAACTGTATTAGCCGGTCCTGTCGCACTGTATTGGTATCCACCGACATGTAACTCAAAATGAAGATGTGGTCCTGTTGAATTACCCGTATTGCCCAAAGTCCCAATGGATTGACCTTGCGAGACGGTTTGACCCGCACGGACAGACAACGAATTCATATGACCATAAACCGTTGTATAAACTTGACCATCCATAAAATGTGAAATCATGACATGATTTCCATAAGGTCCGCCACTCCCAGCTGTGATGACCGTTCCTGATGCAGCTGCACGAATCGCTGATCCGACTTGACCGCTAAAGTCTACGCCATTATGGAACGTATAGCCGTTCGCTCCACTTGCCGGTCCGAACCCTTGCGACACACTGCCGGAAGCCGGTCGAATGAATTTAGCTGAACCATTCGGGACACTTACAACAGGGACAGCATCATTTGTTTCATTCTTCGCCTGCGACTTCGCCGCTTCTTTTGCTGCACGTGCAGCCGCCGCTTTTTCAGCTGCAGCCTTTTCTGCCGCTGCCTTTGCAGCTGCTTTTGCCGCAGCAATGGCCCGTTCCTGAGCTTCTAATGTCGCTTGTAATTCTTTTGCATCCAAGAGCTTGGTCGTAAATTTCGTTTTACCTTTGCGTAATTTTTTTAAAGTGGCACTTCGTTCTTTCATCTGCTTTTTCAACTGCTTTTTTTGAACCAAAAGTACTTGTTTTTCTTTGACACGCTCTTCTTTTTTCGCTACGAGATCACGCTTCATCTCGTCTAATTTTTTCTGAGTTTCAAGATAGGCAGAAATCATCTTGTCATCCTGCTCAGCAATTTTTTTACCTGCCATGACACGGCTGAACAAATCACCTAGATTTTTCGATCCGAAAATGACTTCTTCCCATTTGATGGAATTCCCATCATTTTCTTGTAACACCCGTAAACGATCACCTAGTAATTCCTCTTGGCGCTTCAACATTTCTTCATATCGAACAATTTCCGCTTCCATTTCTTTAATGCGAAGACTCAATTGCTCGATTTGTTTATTTTTTTCTGAAATCCGAAAGATGTTCTCATTGATTGCAGCATCGATTTTATTGATTTCACGTTGTTCTTTTGAAATTTTAGCTTCTTGTTTTTTGATTGCTTTTTTTAGTTGGCGTTGTTCCGCTGCATTCTGTGATTTTTTCTCTTTGATCGTCGCAGCATGCCCTGCACTTGGTGCAGCTGACAAAAGTAATGTTCCTAGTAAAACAGTTGAAAGCAATTTTTTCAGCATATTCAATGTCCTCACTTATGTATGATTTCTTATTTGAAAAGTGCTTAATCCAAAGTAATTCTGTCTGAGATTGATTATAGCACCGTAATCGTTTCAATAAAATTTCATTTATATTTCAAGTGAAAGCGTTATTTTGTAATATACCTTTTAAAAACCTGGAAAAGAACAAAAAAAAGAACGATTGCCGTAGCAAGCGTTCTTCTCCTTTTTATAACATCGACATTGGGTTGACCGAATTCGCTGGACCTGAAGCACTGTAGCTGTATCCACCTACATGGATTTCAAAGTGTAAGTGAGGACCAGTTGAATTTCCTGTACTTCCGAGTGCGCCGATTTGTTGTCCTTGGCTGACACGTTGACCGGCATGTGCATTTAACGAACTCATATGCGCATACACCGTTGTGTACGTTTTACCGTCTAATTGATGTGCAATCATAACGTGGTTGCCGTATGGACCACCGCTTGATGCTGTAATGACTGTTCCTGTTGCTGCTGCGACAATCGGTGTTCCAACCGGTGCTCCAAAGTCGATCCCATTATGGAATGAATAACCGTTTGACCCGCTTGCTGAACCGTATCCTTGTGTAATCGATCCACTCGTTGGATGAATGAACAAAGAAGAGGATGATGGTGCTGGAGTCGGTGCTGGTTCAGGCGTTGGTGTTGAAACAGCGGGTGCCGATTGTTTCGTTGACCCTGTCGAAGCAGACGATTTTTGATTTGCTTTGGCAGCAGCTTTCGCCGCTGCTGCTTCAGCCGCTTGCTGTTGAGACGCTGCTTTTTTAGCTGCCGCTGCTTGAGCAGCCTGCGCTTCTGCACGTGCTTTCGCTTCACGTGCTGCCTGTGCTTGACGCTCTTTTTCAATTCGTGCTTCACGTTCGCGCGCTGCTTTTTCAGCCGCGATGGCTTTTTCTTGAGCAATCAAAATTTGTTGAACTTCTTTTGCGTCCATCAACTGTGTTTCAAATTTCTTTTTTTGTTTACGAAGTTCTTTTAAACGTTTGTTTCGCTCTTTGATTTGTTTCTCAAGTTCTTGTTGTTGACGTTTCAACTCTTGCTTTTCTGTTACTAATTTAGCTTTTTTATCTTTTAATTCTTGTTGGGCAGCTGCCAATTTCTTTTGCGTATTTTGGTAATCTGTAATCATTTTATCATCTTGTTGTGAAATCGATTTTCCTGCTAAAACACGACTCACAAGATCCCCGACATCTTTTGATCCGAAAATGACTTCTTCCCATTTGATGGAGTTCCCGTCATTTTCCTGCATGACACGAAGACGATCACCCAATAATTTTTCCTGCTTTTTTAATTTCGCTTTATACTTTTCAATTTGTTTTCCAAGTTCAACAATCTCTGCTTCGGTTGCTTTGATTTGACGGTCTTTTGTTTCAACCGCAAACATTTTTTCGTTTAATGCTTCATCTAACCGATTGACTTCTTGTTGAGTTTTAGAGATTTTTTGCCCTTCTTGATTCACTGAAGATTCCAAGTTTTTTTGTGTATCGGCATTTTCTTTTTGCTTTTGTTCGTTTTTCGTTTTTTGTTCACTTAAATCATCAGCTGCTACGAAATGAGGCGTAGATGAAAGAATAAGTGCGGAAACAATGAGCGACGCAAACGTTTTTTTCATGTAGTATTCCCTCTTTTTCTGTGTAGTTTATATAAGTACTTTGTATGGTTGATGTAAGTATTCCGTTAGTTTTATTTAAATTTCATAATAGTTTTTAGAAATTGTAAGAACGTTTTTGATTATAGCATTCATTTTTGCTCTATTATATTTCAGTGAGATGTCATTTATGATAAGTTATTTTTTCGCCTGATGGAAAAGCTGCACACAGGTCTTTCCGATTGCGTGTTGTGGAAGAGTTTGACACACTAAGACTATCGAAGTAAAGGAGGAACTGTTTATGCATTTGGATCATACCGGCATAGCCGTTCGTGATATGCAAGAAGCCATCACATTTTATACGACCGTTTTAGGCGGAACCTTGGTTCGTGAGTACAGTAATCCGACTCCCGGGGTCGCCTCTAATATCGCAGTCATTGCCTTTGAAGAAGAAGCACATATCGAGTTATTAACACCAACAAGCCCTGAAAGCCCGATTGCCCGTTTTTTAAAACAACGGGGCAAAGGTGTCCACCATATTGCTTATCGCGTCGATGATTTAGATCAAGCCATTCTGGAAGCAAAAGAACGTGGGATTACATTTTTAGAAGATACGTACCGCAAAACTCCGCTCGGTCGACGATTAATCTATATGGATCCCCGTCACTCTCATGGGGTCATCACAGAACTCTGTGATTATCCAGAAAACTAAAAAAATGAGTATTCGTTGACTTTAGGTCAACGAATACTCATTTTTACTTAAAACTGTTACACCAATTTTGCTAGCATTTCACGGTTAAATGCCGGGATATCATCCGGTTGACGGCTTGAAACGAAGTTGTCATCGACAACCACTTCATTGTCTTCGTACGTCACACCCGCATTCTCTAAATCAATTCGAATTGATTTATATCCTGTCATTTTACGGCCCTTAACGATTTTTGCATTGATCATCAATTGCGGTCCATGACAAATCGAGAAGATTGGTTTTTTAGATGAATCGAATTCTTCTGTAAATGTCACAAAACGATCGTCTTCACGGAGTAAGTCCGGTGAAAAACCACCTGGAATCAATAATGCGTCAAAGTCTGAAGAAGAAGTCTCATCAATTGTTACATCGACTGTGACTTTTGCTTCCTCTTGTTTTCCGACTAATTCTGTACCTTTTTCTGTTCCGATGACTGTCACTTCATGACCCGCTTCTTTTAACGCATCGACAGGTCCGGTAAACTCTACATCTTCAAAATGATCGGCAAGCACAACTGCTACTTTTTTACCCATTTCGTTCATCCCCCAAATAAAAGTTTACATTACTTATCGAATCCTCGATCTCTTGATGAGACCGGATCATCCGGCATCTGATCTTTTCCTTTTAAAACTTCTTTTTGCTGTTCGGGTGAAAGCTCAAGTTCCTTGTCCGTCAAACGCTTTCGTTCATCTTCAAACTTTTCGTTTGGTCGATCCGTTCCTTTTGGAGCCATCTTGCTTTCCTCCCTCTTCAAAAAAAATCAGTTGTCTAAGGAATCTACTACTTTTACCGACAAATCAACATCGATGTTGCCGCGCGTTGCTTTTGAATACGGGCAGAATTGGTGTGTTTTCTCGAGTAAATCCTTTGCTTCTTCTTCTGTCACACCCACTACTTCGACAACAAGTTTAGCAGCAATTTTAACACCGCCTGCTTCTTCGTCTTCCAGTAAGCTGACTTCAGAATTGGTACGTGTCTCGACTCGTTTTTTATCTTGGCGGGCCATCAGGTTGAATGCCCCATCAAAGCAAGCAGCGTATCCTGCTGCGAATAATTGTTCTGGATTTGAAGTAGGAATCCCTTCTTTGCCTTTCGTACCCGGCATGACAAGATCTAAATTAATTACGTTATCATCAGAGGCGACCTTTCCATCGCGTCCCCCTACTGCTGTTGCACGTGAAGTAAGAATTGTTTTCGTCATGAATAAGAACCCCTTTATCCGCTAATTTTAGTAGCTTGTTTCGGCCACATAAACTGTATTACCACTGTCATGAGAATAATAAACAATGAGAGAGCTCTTTCTAACAAAAAAAGACCACACCGAAGTGTAGTCCTGTTCCTTACATTCAAACGATTTCTTCAGTAACGGGTTCTTTTTCAGGTAACTGCAAGTAAATTGATTTGACCTGATGGTTGTCGACTTCCATCACTTTGACCGTATGATTTTTATAGCGGAATTCTTGTCCACTCGATACTTCCGTATCTTGTGCCATCACCCAGCCACCAATCGTATCGATATCTTCTTCTTCAATCCCGAGATTAAAGCGTTCGTTCAAATCATCAATTAAGACACGACCTGAAATCCGATATAACCGTTCATGAATCTGTTCGATATCTGCTTTTTCATCTTTATCAAACTCGTCCCGGATTTCACCGACGATTTCTTCCAAAATGTCTTCCATCGTGATGACACCGGCTGTCCCACCATACTCATCGATGACAAGAGCCATCGGTGTGCGTTCGACTTGCATCTTCAGCATCGCATCTTGCAATGGAGAGTATTCCGAGACAATCGGAAGGTTGTGAACATAATAGCTCAATGCCTTACCTTTGTTCGCCATATGATCCGTAAACAACTGTTTCGCGTTGATGAATCCTAAGATTTTATCTTTGTCGCCCTCTTCCGCAACCGGATAACGGGTGAACTGGTATTCTTCTACCAAGGCAATGATGTCCTGCATCGTGGCATCATTTGAAATAGTAATTAAATCCGTCCGCGGCAACATGATATCTTTCGCAATCCGTTCATCAAACGAAAAGATATTTTGCATGTAAGACAACTCGGTTTGATTGATTTCACCACTCTTGTAGCTTTGGGTCATGATGATTTTAATCTCTTCTTCCGAGTGGGCATCTTCATGTCCGACCGGTTCGACACCAAACAAGCGCAAGAAAACTCGAGCGGATCCGTTGAGTAGCCAAATGACAGGTTTCATCACTTTTCCGAACCAGTAGAGCGGTGGTGCAAGGAGCATCGTAATGGCTTCTGTTTTTTGAATCGCCAATGATTTTGGTGCAAGTTCGCCAAGAACGACATGTAAAAACGTGACGACAGAAAAAGCTAACGTAAAGGATACAACGGTCGAAACGGATTCCGGAAGGGCAATCTCTTTAAATACCATCGCGAGAATAGCTCCCACCGTCGACTCTCCCAACCATCCCAGTCCAAGCGCCGTTACGGTAATACCCAACTGACATGCAGATAAATAATAATCCAGATTTTCCAATAACTTTTTAGCTGTTTTGGCGGTTTTACTGCCCTCTGTAATCAATTGATCGATTCGGGACATTCTCATTTTGACAACTGAAAATTCTGCTGCGACAAAAAAGGCAGTCAATACGATTAAGAGTGCAATAATCAAAAGCCGAATGATAATCGTTGTTGTATCAAATGTTTCCACTGCATGTGTACTGTCCAATCGTTTCCCCAAACTAAGGGGATTCACCTCCATTTAATTAAGCCGACGCTTGAGGCACCGGTCTCTTCCATCAAAAAGAAGCTTGTTTTAGGGAACAAGCTTCTCTACTTTTTCATATTCATACTATAACGGAACTCTCACAAAATGTGTACTTGCAGACAATGCTTCTTTTTGATCAGACGACATACATGATAAAAACAACAATCATCAAGAGCATGGCAATCCCTTTGAGAAGAGCGCTTGAAAGAATACCAAGCACCGTTCCGATTCCGATAGAAACGGACTCTTTCCACGTCTTTTTACTAATGATTTTTTCAGTCAAAATGGCGAATACAAATGGGAAAATCAATAATCCGATTCCGGGAAGGATAAATGGTCCTGTAATCAAACCGACAGTCGTCGCGATTTTGGCAGCCTGTGAGCCGCCTCGCCGATCGACGGTATAAGAACTTACCAAATAATCCAGTGTAAACAACAAGACGATAAAGATTGCTTGAATGATCCAGAAACTGACAGTCAACTCAGTAAAACCGAATCCGAATCCATAAATCAAAAATCCGATGACGAGTAACGGTGCACTTGGAATGACAGGATAAACAAGTCCTGCGAACGCAGCTAAAAAACAAATTGCAATCAAACTCCATAATATGATGGTCATGCCAATCTCCTACTTTCTAGTGTTCTTTCTTCTCTTGATTACGTTAAAACGTTCCAAGAGGTTTCATGAAAGTGCCCTCCTCTGAGCCTGTTCCAAATGCTTCCGATCCCACTCGTTCAGTCCGGACCAGTCGATTTCCGAACAAACAAACGGAACGAACCGGTCAATGCTTGCCTTGTGTTCCGGTAACGCATTCCGCTTCATGATTTCGAGCGATTCAAGCATCGTGGCAAGGACTGAGATATCTTCCTCGCCGTAATGCCGGAGTTGATAAAACGTCAAATACAACAGTTCAGAAAATGAGAGCCGCTTGACCGTAACAGAACCTTCCCCCTTTACTAGAAGATTACCATCTGGAAGCACGGCGTAACGTCTGAATAAGTCACCGATTTGCCGCATCGCATGGCGCGCCGTATTCGGATCATTGATACCGGGTGAAATCGCCCGAAGCGCTACTTCTGACAGCTTTTGAATCACAAATGGGAAATCTTGTTCTGCTGAACGCGTCGGTCCGATGAGAATCCCTTGCTCCACATCCTCTTGTTCGGCACTGCCAATCCGTTGCCCTTGCGTGATGTAGCTTCCAATCGCCACATCAATGGCGACATGCCCACCTGATTTCATTAATAATTCGGAGTCAATGGCCTGTAAATAACCGGTTTGCGAAGCCGTGAGATTAAACGAATAATCCGTCTGCTTATCCGGTAACAATTGGTGTTGCTCCTCTTCCACCGCTTTGATTTGCTCGTCAATCAGCGTACATCCTTCTTCATGTAAACGATCAAGTAAGGTCGTAACGCGGATCGATTGACTGACGATATGGATGAACGCAACAAACGCGATGACGGCGATCAAGACGACGATCACTGCGACGGCAGAAGCAACGACGCTGTCTTTCAACGACGGACGCATGAAAAACAGCATCGTGATCGAATAGGTGACGGTCCCGATAAAAATTCCAAAGATGTGTTGCACTTGCCGGTTCTCAATGAAATTCGGTAACGTCCGGGGTGAAAATTGGGATGAATAGGTCGTCAGGACGACTAAAATCGTCGAGAACGTGAATGTCATCATCGTCAGCAATCCCGTAAATACAGCGCTGTGGATAGTTTGTGCCAGCCCGAGTGTCGTTTTCCAATCCTTCGGGAACAACTCTTTTGCGTATAAATCGACGACCAGAACCATCGCTGTCAAAAACGCTCCCCCTACACCATACAGGAGAGGCCACCACCAATTTGTCTCTCGATACAATAACTTCAACTTCTGCATGCTTCAATCACTCCACTCTTAAATATACCGCTATATTTTTTAATTCCTGTTTCTTCATCTAGTAAAACGTGTTCAATTTATCTTTTTAAAACTTGCCGAGTCAATTCATTTTGTGAAAGTGTAAGTTTGTGTTTTACTTCTCCACATAACGTGAATAACTTAACTGTTATCAAAAACGAATTGGAGATGAATATCCATGCAACAGCAAACAGAATCAACCATCCATACAGATTTCACGAAGATTTTTATTAACGGTCAGTGGCGCAAAGGCGCAAGCGACAGCAATATGACAAACACAAATCCCTTCACAGGTGAAACATTATTTGAGATTTCAGCAGCAAACAACGACGACTTGGATGATGCTTATCAATCTGCGAAAATTGCTCAAAAAGAATGGGCAAAAGTGCCAGCGTTGAAACGCCAAGGACTCATCGAACAATTTTTAAAAGTCATGTACGAAGAAAAAGAAACAATCATTGACTGGCTGATTAAAGAATCCGGCAGTACACGGATTAAAGCAGAAGGTGAATTCCTCGCATCTGTCTTAATCGTTAAAGAAGCTGCGACTTTCCCGTTGCGGATGCACGGTGAAATCCGGCCGTCGGTTGTACCGGGCAAAGAAAATCGGATTTATCGGAAGGCACTTGGTGTCATCGGTGTCATCAGCCCGTGGAACTTCCCGTTCCACCTTGCCGTTCGTTCGATTGCTACGGCTATCGCAATCGGAAACGCGGTCGTCGTTAAACCGGCAACCGATACACCGGTATCAGGCGGCTTGATCTTTGCCAGTCTCTTCGAAAAAGCGGGTCTTCCGAAAGGTGTCTTAAACGTAATCGTCGGTCGCGGATCAGAAATCGGCGACTCCATCGTCGAGCACCCGGTCCCACGTTTGATTTCCTTCACAGGTTCGACGGAAGTTGGTCGCCATATCGGTGAGCTAGCAGGGAAACATTTGAAAAAGACAGCACTCGAACTCGGCGGAAACAACGTCTTCGTCGTTCTTGATGACGCTGATCTGGATCGCGCCGTTGAATCCGCTGTTTACAGCAAATTCTATCACCAAGGTCAAATCTGTATGTCAACGAACCGAATTCTCGTTGCTCAATCGATTCACGATGAATTCGTCGAAAAATATGTCGCTCGTGTCAAAGAACTTCAGTTTGGTGACCCTTCAAACGGTCGGACACAAGTTGGTCCGCTGATCAATCAATCACAAGTTGATCGCATCATGGAAGAAATCGAAAAAACAAAAGCAGCTGGTGCGACGGTTCGTGTCGGCGGTGAAGCAGACGGTAACGTCATCGCACCTACTGTTGTCACTGGTGTCACAAATGATATGCCGCTCGCTAAAAACGAAATCTTCGGACCGGTCGCTGTCATCATTCCATTCAAAGATGATGCAGAAGCACTTGAATTGGCCAACTCACTTCCTTACGGATTAAGTGGTGCTGTTCACGGTTCTTCTATTGAACGGGCAACAGAATTTGCGCTTCAAGTTGAAACAGGCATGATCCACATCAACGATCAGTCGGTTAACGATGAGCCACACATGCCGTTTGGCGGCGAAAAAGATTCAGGGCTTGGCCGCTTTAACGGAGAATGGGTCCTCGAAGAGTTCTCGACGGTACAATGGTTATCTGTCATGCACGAACGCCGTCAATACAAACCATTTTTCGAATAAGATAATCTTACGACATGAGGTACGGGTTCTCCCGTACTTCTACATATGAAAGGAAGATGTAACATGCCATTACTTCGTTTTGATGTCATCGAAGGACGCTCGGATGAAGAATTAAAGTTATTACTCGATACAGCACATGAAGCGATGCTCGAAGCGTTTGATGTGCCGGAACGGGACCGCTATCAAATCGTTCATACCCACAAAGCAAACGAAATGGTCATCCAAGATACCGGTCTTGGACTCACACGGACGAATCGTGTCGTCCTGATCAGTGTGACGAGTAAGACACGAACCGAGGAAAAGAAACAGGCACTCTACCGTTTACTCGCTGAGCGGCTAGAAGCCGTATGCGGATTGGCGCCAAGTGATTTAATGGTTTCCATTGTTGAAAATGACGCTGCAGATTGGAGCTTCGGTCTCGGCAAAGCACAATTTTTAACAGGTGATCTTTAAAACGTTTTTGCCTTTATAAAAAGGAGTCTGGACTCGAGTGTATGCCGAGTTCAGACTCCTTTTCCAATTACTTTTGTTGTTCTGCCGGATTTTCACGTTGCACCGGTGCCTTCCAGTCAAAGGTCTCCGGCACAAAATCAAGACCACCCGGATGAAACGGCTGACACCTCATCAATCGTCGGGTTGTCAAATAACCGCCTTTAATAGCGCCATGTTTTTCAATGGCTTCTTTGCCATAATGAGAACACGTCGGATAAAATCGGCACGTCGCCGGTTTCATCGGTGAAATCACTTTCTGATAAAAGTGAATACCACCAAGCATGATTTTTTTCATTTTCCCCACCTTCTTTTCCTAACTTTAACGCATATCAAAAGGATTTTCTGTTTGAGTGAATTATACTACTTCTGACAACTACTAAAAAGGAAGTGTACCTATGAAGGCTCTTACGTTTCGCTCCTTCGGAGATTCCAGTGTCCTGACCTATCAAGAACATCCGACGCCTGAAATTCGGCCAAATGAAGTATTGATTGAGATGAAAGCCATCGGTCTGAATTTTGCCGACATCTATCGTCGTAAAGGAAATTATCATTTAGAGGGAACGCCACCCTACCTGTTGGGCTATGAAGGGGCAGGCATCATTACCAAACTCGGAGACACTGTATCGGATTTACAGGTCGGTCAACGGGTCGCCTTCGCCGATGTTCCAAATGCCAATGCCGAGTTCGTCGCGGCACCATTTGATAAAGTCATTCCGTTACCAGATTCGATTTCTTATGAAACAGCTGCTTCTATCTTATTACAAGGATTGACCGCGCACTATTTGACACGGGACAGTTATGATATCCACCCGCGTGATCTGGTATTGATTCATGCAGCCGCCGGTGGAGTCGGTCAATTATTGACGCAAATCGTTCGGTTACATGGAGCTATCCCAATCGGCTTGACGTCATCGACAGAAAAAGCAGAGATTGCCAAAAAGGCCGGATCTGAACATGTTTTTTTGTACTCGGATGATTGGGTGGAACAGATTCTAACATTGACGGACCAACAGGGAGTCGACGTCGTCTATGAATCTGTCGGCTCCACCCTAATGGACAGTTTTCAAGCGACGAAAACACATGGAACGGTCGTTTTTTATGGCATGGCCGGCGGTGATCCGGCACCTGTAGATCCCCGTTTCCTGATGGACACCTCTAAAACCTTAACAGGCGGCGATTTGTGGAATGTTTTGACGACACGAGAAGAGCGGGTCCGTCGTGCCGGTGAATTATTCAATTGGGTAGAATCCGGTCATTTACAAGTCGCTCCTCCTACTACATTCTCTCTCTCAGACGGAAAACGCGCCCATGATTATTTGGAAGGACGCCAGAGCACTGGAAAAATTTTATTGATTCCTTGATCGTATTTAACGGAAAAGCACTTACCAGACATAGGTTGAGTGCTTTTTTCGCGTGAAATGATTACAAATGAGAGACAATTTCTTTTCTCAGAAATTCGTTAGCTTAAGTAGTTGCATTTCTTCCTAAAAAAGCGTAGAGTAAATCTCATCAAAACCAGAAACTTAAATTAGTTTTTAGTTTCAAGAAGGAGATTTGATTTATGTTTCGCTCAGAATGGAAAAAATTAAAAAGTCCGATGATGATCATCGTGATTCTTGCACTTATTCTCGTCCCGTTTCTTTACAATTCAATCTTTTTGTCCGCTTTCTGGGATCCGTACGGTAAAACAGAAAATATTAAAGTCGCTGTCGTCAATGAAGACAAGGTGACGAAATTCGAGGGAGAAAAAATTGATATCGGAAATCAGTTCATTAAAAAACTGAAAAAGAATGATGACTTTGACTGGCAGTATCTTTCACGTAAAGAAGCAGCCAAACAACTGCGTGCTGGTGATATTTATATGACAGTCGTCATCCCTAAAAAATTCTCACACAATGCCACTACGTTACTTGACGATCATCCGAAAAAAATCGAGCTGGAATATTATCTGAATCCAGCCAAAAACTATTCCGGTACGCAGGTTTCCAGTGCTGCTGCCAAACAATTAAACGAAAAAATCCGTAAATCTGTCACCAAACAATACAGCAGTGCGATTTTTGGATCACTCAAAAAAATCGCCAAAGGATTCGAAGATGCTTCCGAAGGTTCTGCTAAACTCGAGGACGGTGCCAAAAAAACGACTGACGGCGCTAAAACACTTACGACCAATCTCGGAAAACTGACGAGCGGAACCAATACTCTATCGACGAATTTAACGAAAGCGAATGAGGGTTCTGCTCAAATCTCAACAGGTTTGAACACACTTACTGACGGAACACAAACGCTCGCAGAAAAATCCGGTGAACTATCAAGTGGTCTCAACCAACTGGATAGCAGCAGCAATAAACTAAATGCAGGTGCTGCCGATTTACAAACAGGTGCAACTAAGTTACGTGCGGGAACCGAAAAAGCCGCTGCTGGTACAAGCGAACTCAATCGTAAACTACCTGCATTTACAGCAGGTCTTGATCAACTGAATGCCCGTGCTCAGGAAGCCAATGCATCGTTGGCTGCTGTCAACGATGCTGCAGATACGCTAAAACAAGATTTAAGCACGCGTCGTGAAGCACTTGAAGCAAATGTCGCTAATATCAAAGCAGTCATCGCTTCTTCCGAAACCTTAACGGAAGAAGAAAAAAATACCTTGCTAGGATCCATCGCAACGATGGAACAAAATGTACAAAATTTAGCCCAACAAGAATCATCACTTGATGCAAGCCTTGCCCAAGCAAACGATGCAACAGACAAAATCAATCAACTTGCTGTCGGTGGTCAAAATATCGCGTCTGCTGTTTCGCAACTAAATGATGGTCAAGCTCAACTGCTTGCCGGTTCAAAACAATTAGAACAAGGTCAAATCGCATTCAATCAAGGTTTGACCGCCTATACAGACGGTGTTCGTAAAGCAGCTGCCGGAAGCAGCCAATTGACAGCCGGTTCACAAAAACTGGCGACGGGGGCGAATGACGCGAGCACGGCATCCGACAAATTGACGTCAGCACTTGGTCAATTATCCGACGGTGCGGTCTCTCTTTCATCCGGTGCAGGACAATTAACGGACGGTGCTTCTCGTCTCGCGGATGGGAACTCAAAACTCGTTGATGGCGCCAACACCTTGAAAACAGAACTCGGTAAAGGAGCTAAGGATGCTACTGTCAAACCATCCAATGATCGGGATAACATGCTGGCTGAACCAGTCGTCTTAAAGGAACATGATTATTCTACTGTCAATAACTACGGATCCGGTCTTGCGGCTTACATCCTCAGCATCGCTTTATTTGCCGGTGCCTTGATGTTCTCTTCCGTTTACCAAATCCGTCCCGAACATGGTGAGACGTTGACATGGCGTTTCCTCGTCGGAAAACTGTCCATCATCTTACCAATCGGTGCGTTACAAGGAATTGCTGCTTCAGTCGCCATCATTTATGTACTGGATGCGGACGTCGCAAGCGCTCCTGCTTTATACGGCTTTGCCGCCTTGACAGGCATGACGTTCATTACATTGCTCTTTACGTTAACAATGCTTTTCGGTCGGGTTGGACAATTCACTGCATTCTTACTCTTATTACTGCAAATCGGTGGAAGCGGCGGGACATTCCCGGTCGAAATGACACCAGCCTTTTTCCAAACAATTCACCGCTTCCTACCAATGACGTACTCGGTCACAGGTTTCCGTGAAGCACTTGGAATTGGTGTCACCGATACATTGATTTCTAACAGTCAGGTTCTTGGTCTGATTCTGTTTTCTGCTCTTGCTATCAGCTTTGCTGGTGCTTTAGGTGGAAAACGAATTCTTCTTTCGACGAAAGCGAGAAAACGCCATGACACTGTCTGATAAGGAACATCTGATTTTAGATGCTGCGATGGCTTGTTTTTCAGAACTTGGTTATAAAGGAACGACCATCGAACGCATCGCGAAACGCGCTCATGTCGGAAAACCGACTGTTTATCAACTGTTTGAAAGTAAGCTTGATTTATTTGAGTCGCTCGTCACGCGCGTTCTGCAGGATATGAAAGCAGAAGCAGAAAATGCCTATGCAACAACAGCTTCGGTCGAGGAAAATAAACAGGCGATGATTGACGCGATCGTTAATCATCAGCAACAACATTTGTTCATTTTGCAAATCATACAAGAAACCCATACGTTGAAATTGCAGGAAATGTTTGAATTGCGCGTCCGGATTGAGCAACACATCGTTGAATATATCAAGAATCTGCTCGAAACACGTCTTGAACTGGAGAAACGTTCACCGAATGTTCCGGTTGAAATCACTGCTTTTCTGTTGTTCAAGACCTATATTGCCTTGATTTCCGACTGGCCGTTGATTGGTCCGCCACTTGATTTAAAAACAATCAGTCAAGCGATGTTAAAATTGTTATAATGAAACAGCCTCTCGATGTATGGAGAGGCTGTTTTGCGTTATGGATTCCTAATCATACTGGAATGGAGTGTTTTATTTGTCTCAACTTTTACTGTCTAATTTCCTGTTCACGTTGGCTTTACTGGTATACGTCATCGTCTCGCTCGTCGACATGTGGAAATCGTATACCCGT
This sequence comes from Caryophanales bacterium, assembly GCA_902363455.1. GTDB lineage: Bacteria > Bacillota > Bacilli > Exiguobacteriales > Exiguobacteriaceae > Exiguobacterium_A. The sequence continues at coordinate 56,510 of CABJAC010000005.1, forward strand.
ACCAGTTCCAAGACAGACTTTCTGTTCTTTATTTTGACGTTGATTACTGTATTTGTCGGATTTCTCTTATCTCCATTTCTTTCACTCGCCTTTCAGTGGAAACGAAGTCGTGCGAAACGAATCATCGGACTTTTACTTATTGCCGTCCCTGTAGGTCTTATTTTGGTAAGTTCTTTTTTATCATGACGTAAGTTCCCGATCAAACGATCCGTATGTCGTCCAGCGGATCGCTTTTTCATGTTCTTCCACTAGAAATAGTTTCCGCAACAGTTCTTTTTCGGGCGTCGGTGCAGCATTAATCGCTTCAAGACAAGGTCGGTCGTCATATGCGACTTCTATAATATCCACTGCTACGGCATTGCCATGAATATCGGTAATGACTGCGAACTTCATGAAAACGCCTCCATTGTAAGTATGATGGTCTTTCTCACTTTTCCCTCTTTTAAAGTAAAAAAATCTTTGGGAATAAGTTGTCAGAAAATATTGATTATTCATCCTGACCGTGTTAGGCTTAGAAAAATTCATTGAGAGGAGCATCATCTTATGTATATACAACAAATTGCTGGCCGACTGATTATTCTATGTTCGAGGGACTGAAACCTTTTCCGTTGATTTTCGGAATTGATTTTGGGCCCTTCTTTCGATGCATCGAATGAGGCGCCCGCAGGAATGATGGCGCCTATCCGATAACGGATAGGTTTTTTTTATGGCAAAACAAAATAGAGAGAGGATGAGTGAATTGAAGGAATATGCGATGGATCGAATGGTGAAGGTGTCTGCCGGTATGGCGAATGCCGTCTTGGTGACGTTAGGGGTAGGATTATTGATTGAAACGTTCGGCAACTTGTTACATATTGAGATGCTACTCACGATTGGCGGTGTTGCCAAGGTCCTGCTTGCACCTGCTCTTGGAGCCGGCATCGCTTATCAACTCGGCGGGAATACACTTGTTTTATTCAGTGCCATGATTGCCGCAACGATTGGCGGAGCGGCACTTCAGCCAACGGACGCCGGGCTTGTCCTCGTGCCGGGTCAACCAATCAGTGCATTGCTCGCTGCTGCCGTTGCTGTCTTCGTCGGAAAACGAATGACCGGAAAAACAAAATTCGATATGATGGCTATTCCGGTCAGCGCTGTCCTTGCCGGTGGTTTTACTGGTCTCGCTGCTGCTGCTGTCACGACACCGTTACTCACTCGATTCAGTGCCATGGTTACTGCGTCCGTCGAATCTTCACCGATCGCGACTTCACTCGTCATCGCTCTTATCTTCAGTGTCTTATTGATGTCACCCGCATCATCGGCTGCACTCGCGATCGCCCTTCAACTCGATCCTGTTGCCAGCGCCGCTGCTTTGATCGGTTGTTCAGCTCAGTTCGTCGGCTTTACGTTGATGGCTTATCGTCAGACCGATCCCGGTGGATTGATTGCTTCTTTCTTCGTCACACCAAAAGTCCAGTTTCCAAACATCGTCAAAAATCCGCGTCTTGTCGTCGCACCATTCCTAGCCGCGATGATTTCCGCGCCAATTGCAACACTTGTTCTTTCACTCGAAGTCCCTTATGAGCTTGCCGGTCTTGGATTAAATTCGATGATCGCGCCGCTTAACATCTTCGTTAATCAAGGTTTTAACGCGTTCCTGATCTTTTTCGCAACTGGTGTCGTACTTCCTGGTATCTTGACGCTCGTCTTTTACCGGATGACGACGATGGCCGGTTGGACAAAGATGGGCGATCTTCGATTAGAAATTCAATAAGTGTTTATCTTGCTGTTCCTTCATTATATGAGGGAACAGCTTTTTTATACGAAAAAAACCTCCATTCATCAAGTGATGAACGGAGGTTTGGTATGATTCTGACTGGGCTCGAACCAGCGACCTCTACCCTGTCAAGGTAGCGCTCTCCCAGCTGAGCTACAGAATCATGTGATGTCGTACTGGGTATATGTTTATTATAGCAACATATTGAAATCTGTAAAGTATTTTTTATGATTTTCTTTTATTTTTTTCTTCTGCGGTAACAGTTCAAAGTTGCAGGGTTTTCTTTCGTCCTCTACTATGTAAATAAGCACATATAAAATAAAGGAGGGGTACCCGTTGAATTTTCTAACAAGATTTAGTTTGAAGAACTCCGTTGCCGTGTTTATTATTGCCATTCTTTTAATTTTAGGCGGCGTGTATTCGTTTACTCAACTCAAAGTAGATCAGTTTCCTGAAATCGAATTTCCTCAAATTTCTGTAGAAGCTGTTTACCCAGGCGCATCTCCAGATGATGTCGACAAGCAAGTCGTTTCAAAACTGGAAACCGCACTCAAAGGAATCGAGGGTTCCACTAAAATTACGAGCTCTGCTTACGAAAGTATCGGAATCATCAATATTGAATTCCCCTTTGATACCGATATGGACAAAGTCGAACAACAAATCGATGCTGCCATTCAGGATGCCAATCTTCCGGAAGAAGCAACAACAAAGTTAAATCGTTTTTCATTTGGTTCGTTCCCGATCTACAACATCTCCTTCTTTAGTAAAGATGGAAAAGAGATTGAATCTCTATTAAAGGATGAAATCGAACCAGAACTCAATAAAATTCCCGGCATCAACAGTGTTTCTGTTGGCGGCTACAAAGATGATCTGGTCCAGATTACTGTCGACAATAAAAAAGCGACCGCTGCCGGATTGTCGTTAACCAGCATCAAAGAACAAATCAATGCCAAATATGTATCGTTCCCGTCTGGTCAACTTGCAGAAGGTGATTCAAAAATCCCGATTCGGGTCGAAGAAAAGCTGGAAAACTTAGATAAGTTAAAAAATCTCCAGCTGACATCTTCTGTTGCGTCAAGTCCAGCAACAGGCGCTCCATCAGGTCCTCCTACAGGAGGATCCGGTTCAGAGTCCGGAGCACCGGGTACAACGGGTGCACCAGAAGAAGCAGAACCAGCAGAACCAATCCGTCTCGGAGATATCGCAAAAATCGAAGCCGTTTCCGAGCAAAGTGAAAAAACACGTTACAACTTAAAAGATTCGTTATCGATGGCCATCACGAAAAAACAAGATGCGAACACTGTTGAAATTGCAGATGGTGTCACAAACATCTTGAACAAATATGATGATCAAATCGATTATACGATTGGAATCGATTCAGCTAAAGACATTGAGGAGTCAGTTGCCACTCTCGTAAAAGAAGGATTACTCGGTGCTTTGTTTGCTTCTCTTGCCGTCCTCCTCTTCTTACGAAACATCCGAGCGACCATCATTGCCATCGTCTCAATCCCGCTGTCGATTTTAATTGCGGCGATCTTCTTGAACTGGCAGGACATCTCGTTAAATATCATGACCCTTGGTGGTATGGCGGTTGCGGTCGGTCGTGTCGTCGATGATAGTATCGTTGTCATCGAAAATATCTTCCGGCGGGTCCGAAAATCAGAGTCAGGTATGACGAATGAAATCATCGAGCAATCGACGAAAGAGATCTTAAAAGCCATCACGTCTTCTACCTTGACGACCGTCGTTGTCTTTTTACCAATCGGGTTTGTCGGTGGCATCACAGGGAAGTTCTTCCTGCCATTCGCCTTGACAATCATCTTCTCGTTACTCGCTTCGCTTCTCGTTGCGATCACGATTGTGCCAATCTTAGCGAAATTCGCCTTCAAAAAAGTACCTGCTGAAGAAAAAGAAGGTGCCTTGCAACGTTGGTACGGCAAACTGATTGAAAAATCACTGTCGCACAAAGCGATTATTCTCGTCGTTTCGTTCTTATTGCTTGGCGGTTCACTTGCGATCGTACCGCAACTTGGGTTTACGTTCATTCCAAACGAAGCTTCCAAAACATTGACGGCTTCGCTTGAACTGCCGGCTGCAACATCTCTTGAGAAAACGAGTGATGTTTCGCTCAACATGGAAAAAATGTTCGATCAGGAAAAAGCGATTGCTGATGTCACGACATCCGTCGGAGCCCGTGATTTCACGACCGGCTTGCGACTTGATAACAAAGCCAGCTACTTCTTGAACTTAAAAGACGGAGCTGATGTCGAAAAGACAATTAAATCCCTTGAAACACAAATGGAGGATATCGCAAAAGAAGACGATGTCGATGTCAAAATCAGTGTTGCTGAACTGTCGACAGGTGGTCCGCCATCGAACAACAATGTGGATGTTGATTTGTTCTCGACTGATCTAGAAGCGCTCCAAAAAGCAGCAAAACTCGTTGAAGATAACATGACTAAAAACAACGATTTGAAATACGTCACGAATAACTTCAGCGAGAAACAGAAACAGTTCCTCGTTGAGATTGATCCTGAAAAAGCAAGTGATCGTGGTTTATCCGGTTTCCAGATTCTTGGTACGGTCAACGACCAAACCAAACCGGTTACCGTCGGAACGCTTAACCTCGACGATAAAGACCAAAACGTTCAATTGTCTTACCAAGAAGATTTGACATCAAAAGCAGATCTTGAAAACGTACAGTTGTTCTCGGCAACTGGTCCTGTTGCCTTAAAAGATGTTGCGACGGTAAATGAAGTCGAGACGTTCACATCCATTCAGAAACTGGACGGCAAAGTGTACGCCCGCGTTTCTGGGCAAGTGAAGGGCGATAACGTCCAAACGGTTTCAAGTGACGTTAAAGCTGCTGTCGAAAAAATCGACTTGCCAGACGGTGTCTCCTTAACGAGTGGTGGCGGAAACGACGATACGGTCGAAATCTTCCAATCACTTGGTATTGCCATCGTCGTCGCCATCGGACTTGTCTACTTGACGATGCTGATTACGTTCGGAAAAGCACGGATTCCGTTCATCATCTTGTCATCGCTCATCTTCGTTCCGATTGGCTCACTCGTCACCTTGTTCTTGGCAAATGAGCCGTTATCCGTCAGTGTCATGATTGGTTTCTTGATGCTCATCGGTATCGTAACGACCAATGCCATCGTACTTGTCGACCGGATTGGACAAAATGTCACACGTGGTTTACCGATCCGCGAATCGTTGATCGAAGCCGGTAAAACACGACTTCGTCCAATCTTGATGACAGCATTCGCAACCATCATGGCCCTTGTTCCGCTGGCACTCACTACGTCATCCGGCACATTGATTTCAAAAGGTCTCGCCTTGACGGTTATCGGTGGATTAACGACTTCAACGCTCTTGACGTTGATCATTGTCCCTGTCGTCTACGAACTGTTCTTCTTCAAAAAAGTAAAAAAAGAACAGCAGTCCTAACAAAAAATCCTTCTCTCATTTATGAGGGAAGGATTTTTTTGATTATTTTTCAAGTACTTCATCGGTTCGATCAATCGTTCCATTATGTTTAGCGACAAGACCGTCCAGTACAGACGGTTCAAATTCTTCACCAATCGCAATGATTCCTGTTTTTCCGGGTGGAATCACACCGAGTGTGCGTTTAAACGTTTCTTGGACAGCTTGATTTTCTTTTAAATCCTTCGAGCCGCCAATCAGCATCCCTGTCATCGAGCCTAACAGAATGCCGAACGGTCCTCCGAGAATCCCGACGGCCATCCCAATCAAGGAACCTTTGAAGGCTTTATTGGAGCCGCTTAAATCGACCGCATCTTCAAACGAAAACGCCCCGCTTTCACTTCGTTTAATGACAGCGATTTGTTCAAAATCAACTTGACCGTTGGCATGATACTTTTTCAGTTCGCTGAACACTTGATACGATGTCGCCTCTTCTTCGAATGTAAAGGTAATGATATGATGCTTCTCTTCTTTTTTAGCCACAGCTTCCACCTCTTTCACAAAAGACAGACCGCAACCCTTGACGATGAGTGACACACCATTTATTTACCATTCGTCGCTTGAAACCAAACCTGTTAAGGCGTCATCGGTTTCCCCGGTTCCAACTTGTAGTATTCTTCCATCGTCAAGCCGCTCACTTTCAATTGAGCAGCAAGCGTCGCCCCGACATAACGAAAATGCCAACTTTCATACGTATAGCCGGTCCATGATTCTTTACCGAGCGGATAACGCAGATGGAAACCGTAGCGATAGGAATTAGTGGCCAGCCATTTTGCCTCTTTTGTGCTCGAGAAGCTGAACTTCGCATATTTGGAAGAGTCTGCTCCGCCGATATCAAAACCAAGTCCTGTCTGATGCTCGCTTTTCCCGGGTTGTGCGCTGTACGTACTTGCTTTTTCAAAACCGTCACGTGCCACATACTTGTCAAACAGGGCTTTCTGATAGGCATAAGAACGGTATGTACTAAATGCAACTAAAGTGATTTTTTCTTGTTTAGCAGCGAGTTTCATTTTTTCAAAGGCTGCCCGCGCAATCGGACTTTCCCCTGGAGCATATGTGGAACGTAACGGCAAATTTGGATTAACAACCAACGTCTTCCCGATACGTAATCCGCCGATTTGTTGATCTGTCAGTAAAAATTTTGTACTGGCATATCCTGTCTTGGTACCGTAACGGACTTTCGACCAAGTTCCAAGTCGACTGACCTCAGTGACATATTCTGAAGTCGGGATGACCGTAACGACTTTATTCTCTGTCGAGGCACCTGTACGAAGATTCAATTGCGTCTTCGCTTGGCGGTAACTCGAAGCTTCCGCTACTTGTGAAAAACTAGCAATTGTTGCCGTAGCGGAGAGGACGATCACCATCGTTCGCTTCATTTTTGTCATATTTTCTATAAGCTCCTTTTTTCAAAAACAAGGGAATCAGTTTTTATATTTAGAATACCATTCCTTTCAAGATCTCACCATTTTTTAGTCAGGGTGTAATCAAAATGAATTAATTAGTGGATTGTACGTCAAATAGGCATTACAAAAGGATTGAATTTTAATCCATATGGGTAAAGATTCGTTGTATGCGTTTTCTTTAAATAATGATTATGGTCCGTCAGGGGGAGAATCTTTATGACTGTTTTAGATGTTGGTTTCATCATCATCTCCCTTCTTTGGTTACTCGAACTGTTACTTTTTCGAAATCGTCAGAAGGAACCTTCTCCACTCGAAGAACGACGAAGCTTTTATTGGATTTTAGCTACTTTGCTCGGCACCATTATCTTTTCCATTTTACTTGCTCCATCCAAATCTCATGTTTTATCGCAACAAATTGGACTGCTGTTATTAACTCTCGGTGTTTTTTTACGTTACTGGGGCATATATCATCTGAAGCATCAGTTCACACGACATGTCACTGTCAACTCAGGAGATCAACTCGTCAGCACAGGTCCTTATCGTGCCTTGCGCCACCCGCTTTACACCGGTTTACTTTTCATCACGGTCGGCTTTCCCCTGTACTTCGGACACCTGATATTGACGTTATTCGCGACAGTGCTGATGTTTTTTGCTTTATTGCATCGCATTCGAATCGAAGAACGGCTGTTAACCGAAGGCTTCGGACCGGCTTACACTGCATGGGCACGTAAAAGAAAACGATTAATTCCGTTCATTTACTAAGACATAAGGAGATGTGATTTTTTTGAAAAAACAAGCTGTAGTCATTGGAGCAGGTTTAGCAGGTATGTCCGCCGCAATTCGTCTCGCAGGAGACGGATATGACGTCACGATGCTTGAGCAAAACGGAAATGTTGGCGGGAAGTTGAACCAACGGAGTGGTCAAGGGTTCACCTTCGATACCGGTCCATCCATCTTGACAATGCCTTGGGTGCTCGAACAGCTCTTTACGAGTGTGCATCGTCGCCTGGACGATTACTTAGAAATTGAACGAATTGAACCGCAATGGCGGACATTTTTCGAAGACGGGACACAGCTCGATGTCAAAGGCGATTTGCCGGGGATGCTCGAAGAGTTTAAAAAAGTCTCTGATCAAGCTGACTTCGTCGAATTGTTCAGCTATTCGAAAAAAATGTATGATCTCTGCTTAGACAGCTTCTATAAATATAGTCTCGAAGATTTAAAAGATTTAAAAAAATACCATACGATGTCAGAATTACTGAAGATGGATCCGCTTAATACCGTTGCAAGTGGTACGAAAAAACATCTCAATAACAAGTATCTCGAACAATTGTTTAACTATATGGTCATGTACGTCGGATCCAATCCGTACGAAGCACCTGCTGTCTTCAATCAAATGATTTATGTCCAGATGGGGCTTGGTATTTATTACGTGAAAGGCGGCATGTATAATATCGCCCGTGCCATGAAAACAGTCCTCGATGAGCTTCGTGTGACGGTTCACGTCAACACACCGGTTGAACGGGTCGTTACGGAAGGAAAACGCGCGATTGGCGTGGAAGCAAAAGATGGTACTTTCTATCCGGCTGATGTCGTCGTGTCGAATCTCGAGGTCATTCCGACGTATGAGTGTCTCGTTGCTGACAAAAAAGGACCAAAACAGGCTAAAAAACTAAATCAATCGTTTGTTCCATCTGTCTCGGGTCTTGTCCTGTTACTCGGGGTTAATCGGGAATATAAAGACTTGAAGCACCATAACTTCTTCTTCTCCGACGATCCGGAGCGTGAATTCGCGCAAATGTTCAAGGAAGGTGTACCGCCGGAAGATCCAACGATTTATGTCGGTGTTTCGTCTAAATCCGATGCTTCGCAGGCGCCTGAAGGCAAGGATAACTTGTTTGTCCTGACACACGTTCCGCCACTGACGAAACAAGGTGGAGAAACCGATTGGGATGCGTACCGCGAAGTTGTTCTCGACAAGCTGGAACGCATGGGGGTAACGGATTTACGGGAAGCGATTGAGTTCGAATACCGTTTCACACCGGAAGATTTACAATCGCTGTACGGTCCAAATGGCGGCTCGATTTATGGAGTGGCTGCTGACCGGAAAAAGAATGGTGGATTCAAAATTCCATCGAAAAGTGATCTGTATGAAGGGCTCTATTTTGTCGGCGGATCGACGCATCCGGGCGGAGGCGTACCGATGGTCACATTGTCTGGTCAGCTCACAGCTGATTTAATCCAGAAACATGAAAATCCCGTCAAAGCGTGACAACTAATAAAAACAGGAGATCGTCCCTTATAGGGGATAATCTCTTGTTTTTATTTTGATGATGAAGCTAGGGATATTTCTTCGATTTGAAGGCATGTCTCGCCGTCAAATACTAAACGATAGACGGCTGGCATCGCTAAACGTGACCAAAAGGAGTAATCGTATGCCGGATCAAAATGCTGCATTAACAATACCATGATATTCCCGTGCGTCCCGACGACAACTGTCTTATTTGTGTGTTTCCTGACCAACTGCCGTGCCCCTGCAACAACACGGTGCTGTGCAGTGTTGTTTGATTCTCCACCGTATGGATTTTTGTCGGGGTGGTTCCAGACGTACTCGACAGCTTGCTGGAAATCATCCAATTGACCGGGAGCCAGTACTCGTTCCTGAAATGCTTCCGCTTCCTGGATGGGCAGTCCATAGTGTTCCGCTATCGGTTGAACGGTTTCGATTGCCCGCCGGTACGGACTCGCATAGATGTAATCCGACGTGATTTCTTGAAAAAACAAACGCAATTGTTCGGCGTCAACCGTGCCCCGCTCGGATAAGGGTCGTGCTTTTTCGTCTGGCGAATAGGTCGAATGGGCATGCCTTACTAAATAAATGGTTGTCATGGTGTCTCCCTTCTCAACTCTCAGTTGTTGTTTCGAGCAATCGATACCCCACTCCACGAACCGTCTCTAAATGAACATCGATTGGAAACCCAGCACGGCGTAATTTTTCGCGCAGGTGGCGGATATGTGAATCGATGGTTCGTGGTTCAATGGACTCGTCATCTCCCCACAGTGAAAGGACAAGCTGCTCCCTCGATAAAATACGATTCTTAGAGGCGAGCAATTTCCCTAACAGTTGAAATTCCGTTTTGGTCAGGAGAATTTTTTGCTGTTTGAATTCACAACGGTACGCAGCAGCATCATAAGACAGTCCATGAAATGTCTCTTGTTCCTGTTTGACTCGACCAATCAATAATTCGATTCGCGCCAGTAGTTCTCCTTCATGGATCGGTTTCGCGACATAGTCATCTGCCCCTACTTCATGACCTCGTAAAATGTCCTCTTTTTGATTACGTGCCGTCACCATGATGATTGGAAAATCAGCAATCTGTCGGATTTTTTGGCATAATGTCCAGCCATCCATTTCAGGCATCATGACATCCAGCAAGGCCAAATCGATGGGGACGCTTCGAACCAGCTTTAGCGCTTTTTGGGCTGAATCGACCAAATGACATGTATGTCCATAAGGTGTCAGATATAACTTCATCAATTGAAGCATCCGTGGCTCATCATCTACGATTAATATTCGTGCCATTTTTTTCACGCCTTCCATTGAACTGTGACGCATGTTCCGGCATGCCATTCGCTTTTTATGTCGAGTGTTGCATCATGCGCTTGGACGATTGCCGTCGCAATCGTTAACCCGAGACCCGATCCACCGTGGCTTCTGGAACGCGATGGTTCACTCCGGTACAATCGTTTTTTCACATGTGGCAATGCCTCTGCCGAAATTCCCATTCCCGTGTCCCTCACCAGAAAATATGCTCCAGCGGTATTTTTTCCGTACTCTACTTCAATTTGACCGACTTCCGTGTATTTCCGTGCGTTATCCAGAACATTTAACAGGACTTGACCAAGCCGGATTTCGTCCCCCATCACAGTTACAGGATGACCTGACACCACAAAACGCAGTCCCTTTTCTTCAATCGCCGGTCGCATTTTGTCGGCAATCGATAAAATCACCTCGTTAAGTGCAAGCGGCAAACGATCGACCGAAAATTGATTTTCGTCCAGACGAGCAAGTAACATCAAGTGTTCGATCAGTTGGCTGAGGTGATTACTTTCTTCCTTGATAATGGACAGATACATCGTTTTTTCAGAGTCGGGCAAATCGGGACGACTCAAGATATCAGCGTACCCTTTGACATACGTCAGTGGCGTTCGCAATTCATGCGAGATGTGTGCTAAAAATTCTGTGCGTTCACGGTTTACATAGTCGAGATCTTTTGCCAGTTGTGTAATGGATCGTGCCAATGCACCCAGTTCATCTGAACGCTCAATCGGTAAATCCACTTCCAGGTTTCCATCCCTCAACTTTGCGGTCGCCCGTTCCATGTTAATGAGCGGTTTCGAGATTAAACGTGTACAGAGCGCTACAGTGACCAGTGACAGCAGGACCGCGATGACTCCCACCTGAATGAACTGTTGCTGCAACGGTTTGACGACTTGTTGAATCAATCTTTCAGGAGCAAACATAAAAACATGCCCGCGATGGCTGCCCGCAATGGTGATCGGACTATCCGTCATTAAAAAGTTTCCATGCTCCATTGGCGTCTGTAGCACTAAATCCTTTCGTTGATCTTGAAATTCAGTATGCGTCAATTCTGTTTTCATTTCTTCCGTTAAACGATTGGAAGATTTCAGGATTTTTCCCTTTTGATCGGTCACGACGACAGTAAATTCAGAAGCAGATTCCATTAAACTGACATGATCAATTGTTTGTTGATCAAATGATTTCTCCAAAACGTCTCGATGCGTATTTCCGCGATTCAATAATCCGGACAACACTTCATCGGTACGTTGATTCACAAGATTTAAATACAACGTACTAAAAAGAATACTCCCTATCAGAAAGAGCGCTGTTAAAAACAGCAGACCGATGTAATGAGAAATATGCCGCATGTTCCCCCTCCTTATCTTCCCTCTGCTAAGTATAAGGATTTTTGATTCGAAAATGTGTTTCAGGACACAGGAACCACAAATCGTCACGCTTTCTGCACGGTTTTTGCACACGCAACGGGTATAGTCGTAATGTAATCAGATTCATACAGGAGGTAGACACATGAAGAAACAACTGTTTGTTACAACACTGGCTCTCACTGCCGTTTTAAGTCTTGGCGCTTGTGGAACCGACTCTGATTCCTCCGGTTCGCATGACATCCATGACGCCGATAAAAGCAGCTCACATGATGGAATGATGCATTCAAGTGACGGAAAAGTTCCAGAAGGAATCAAACAAGCTGAAAATCCGAAGTTCGAGGATAACAGTAAAGTCATTCTTGCTTCTGATCATATGCAAGGGATGGATGGTGCGAAAGGAACGGTCGTCGACGCCTTTGACACAACGGTTTATGCGGTCAGTTATACGCCAACGACCGGCGGAAAAAAAGTCACCAATCACAAATGGGTCATCCAGGAAGAACTTAACCCCGTCCCTGCTTCGACTTTAAGTAAGGGAGACGACGTGACACTTGCCGCTGATCATATGAAAGGAATGGACGGTGCTGAAGCCACGATTGACAGTGCTGAACAGACGACGGTCTATATGGTTGATTTTAAACCGACGTCGGGTGGAAAAACCGTTAAGAATCATAAATGGGTCACAGAGGATGAACTTCAGGCAGATAATTAAAAAAAGCCCGCTCATCAAAGGATGAACGGGCTTTTTGGTATGATTCTGACTGGGCTCGAACCAGCGACCTCTACCCTGTCAAGGTAGCGCTCTCCCAGCTGAGCTACAGAATCATGATGCAGTACGTTATGTACTTGCTAGGACATGTATTAATATAGCAAGAAACTAACAATCTGACAAGTACTTTTCTAAAAAAATATGAAAAATAAAAAATGAATGGGACTGAACTTCTGACTTGAGCCAGTCCCTTCATTTCAACTTATAGGATTGTCGTGACCTGATTGATCGGCAGACGAAGGGCCGGACGTTTCTTCGCATCTTCCACCGCTTTCCCCACAGCAATCAGCATAACAGGGACGAAACGTTCTTCTGTAATAAACGTTTCTGTAAAGAGTTGATGATTAAATCCACCCATTGCGAGTGTTGACAGTCCTTTTGCTTCAGCAACCAACATAAGTTGCATCGCTGCAAGACTGGCATTTGACATGGCTGCATCTCTCGCATAAGCCTCGCTTTGATAAGCACCTTCCACTTGACCTTTGATCGAATCGAATAGTTCTTCTGTCATACCTCCTGTTTCTACGGCTGGACCATACACAGGATTGTAGTTTCGGTTTGCCTGTAAATCTCCTAATACGGCAATGACGACTGAAGAAGAACTGATAGCAGGCTGATTGTAAGCAATCGGCGCAAGACGTTGCTTTGCGTCTTCCGAATGGAAAGCAAGGAAATGCCAATGTTGCAGATTCCAGGCACTCGGTGCAGCTGTCGTTAATTCAATCAACTCTTTTACTTCTTCTTGCGAAAGCTTGAATGTCTCATCGTAATGACGAACCGACCGACGTTCTGTCAAAAGTGATAGTGTGTCAGATACTGTTTGATTCATAATGACCCCCCTCTAAATACATCTGTTTACTTTGTTATCGTATCATCCTCTACGCTACCTGTCATATGACAAGACTCATTAAAATTCTACTGTTATAAAACAGTAATTGACACATCTCCTCTGTACTAGTACAATAAAATAAATTCAGTATTACTCGCTGGCCCATTCATACATCAAGAGGAGGAATAAAATCATGGAACAACCCCTTTACCAAGAAACGTCTCCAGAGTTTTACCGTCAACTTCCGGTCAAAACTTGCTCCCACTGTGGAAAAGAAATGGACGAACAATGTGAATCGTATAAAACAGAATGTGATGAGTGTGCTGTTACAGAACACTGATCAAAAGTTCGAAAGAAGAAGTCTCCGATAACGGATAGACTTCTTTTTTTAGTTAAAAAAAGTATTTTTTTCTATTTTATAAAACTTTTTTTGAATTACAGGGTCTTGAGTCATCTTTTTGTAATATTTTTGTTACAAATGAAACAGACAAAATGTTACATTTAACTCATAAGATTTTCCGCAAAGGAGCTCAGACATCAATGGATTCATACAACTCGGGTAATCCAATCGGACTTGGTCCAAGACAACGAAAACCAAAACGAAAGTATTTCGCTAAGCTTTTTATCATGATGGCTCTAATTCTTCTTCCGCTTGGTGGTTATATCGTGTATCAGTATCTTACTTCGACACAACAAGCTAGTGTAAAATCCGTCCAGTCTTTGCGGAAAATCCCGACTCCGAACTTGGACAAGGCACGCGTTGAAAAATGGAACGGGATTACTAAAAAAGTAGCTTATCTGACATTTGAAGATGGACCGACCGCATTGACACCGGACATCTTGAAATCGTTACGCGAGCAAGATGTTAAAGCGACATTCTTCGTGATCGGAAGTAACATCAATGAGCAACCGGATGTCGTCCGCTTGATGGCAAAGGATGGACATTACATCGGACCACACAGCGAAACACATGATTACGACACCTTGTATAAGGAAAAGCAATATGTTCCCGAGATGCTTCGGGTTCAGAAGCAAATCAAACAACTGACGAATCATACCCCTTTGTTGACACGTCCTCCTTATGGATCAACACCCGGCATTACCAAGTCAATTGCAAAAGAAATTGAACAGGCTGAACTTCGGATTTGGGATTGGTCGATTGATTCAATGGACTGGTACTACAAAGATAGTGCCAAGGAAGTCGCGAAAACCGTCATCCGCCGTGCGGAAGATCCGGTCGAAATCATCCTGTTACATGAACAACCCCAAACATTGCGGGCATTACCTGCGATTGTTGCCGGATTAAAGAAAAAAGGATATCAATTCTCCATCTATGATGAAGATTTTCATATCCCTTATAATTTCGCAAAATTCTCTCATTTATAAGGAGTTACTTTCATGATCAAAAAACGGATGATTCTCACTAGTTGTTTGACCTGTCTAGGTCTCTTGATCCTCAGTGCCTGCTCGAGTGATCCCGCCTCCTCGATGTACGATCAGTTGGAAGAACAAGCGAAGTCCGAACAAAAAGCAGCAGTCGTCGCGGAGCAACGGACGCGCCAAGACGAAATTTCTGTCAATACGTATCAAGCAGTCCTCGAAGCTGGAGCCGATGACATTAACCGGGCGCAAAATGAACGGGATGAATTAACCGCTTTGAACGAAGACCGTGTCAAATTGTTAAAACAAGAAAAAATAATTCGTACCCGTGCTTTTGATGAGTTAGATCTCCCGAAATTAGCAAGTACGTTATCTTCATTACCTGCTGCTTCCAAAAAAGACGGGACCGCTCTTCTCGATGTCTTCAAAGAGCGCGAGAAAGCATTTGATACATTTTTGAAACGTTACGCAGCGACGATCGCTTCAGAAAAGAAAGTGCTTTCTTACTTGACCGAAAAACCAAACTTCGTTAAGATTGACGAAGCGACAGCTGATTTAAACCGAACGTCTCGCCAAGCGACTGAGGCATTAAAGACGTTTAATCAATTGACCGTCCGATACAATGAACTAAAGCCATCTTTTTACGAAAAAGCTGGACTCAATATTAAATAACTCACACAGGTTGCAACCAAACCCTGTCCAAAAAACCTGGACAAGGCCCCGTTGCAACCTTTTTTGTGCGTTCTAAAACATGGAGGGAACTGTATGAATCGTTCAAAAGCAACACTTTTCGTCTTAATCGGCGCCATTAGTTACGGCGTCTTATCCACTATTGTCAAGCTCGCTTACGGGGCAGGATTTAACTCGGCAGCCGTTTCCGGCAGTCAATTCTTTTTTGGTTGGCTGATGATTTTCATCTTAGCTCTGCTGTCGAAAAATATTCGCCTCCATCCTAAAACGGCTGTTACTTTGATGGCTATCGGGATTTCCAGCGGAACGACCGGTTACTTGTATTATCAAAGTTTGCAAACCGTTTCTGCTTCAGTCGCAATCATTCTCCTGTTCCAGTTTACATGGATCGGCGTTGTGATTGATTCAATTCTTGCAAGACGCCTGCCGTCACGTTCTCACTTCTTATCTGCTATTCTATTGATCGGCGGTGCCATTTTAGCCAGTGCGGCATATTCCAGTGCTCTCGACCTTCGGGGAACGTTGTTCGGACTCGGAGCAGCTGTCAGTTTTTCAATTTTCTTACTTGCAAGCGGTCGAGTTGCAAACCATGTCCCGGTCATCAAAAAGAGTTTTTATATGATGACGGGCGGTCTGCTTTTCGTCATGATCATGTACCCACCGACGACATTTTTAACAGTTGCAAATTTTGAACAAGGATTGATTTGGTATGCGTTGCCGCTTGGTCTGTTTGCTCTGATTCTACCTCCGCTCTTGTTCGCAGCAGGTGCTCCTCACCTCAGTCCTGCCAGTGTCTCGTTGCTTGGCGCAGCGGAACTGCCGACAGCGGTCATCTGTTCGGTCCTTATTTTAGGAGAACATCTGGCTGCTTCACAGTGGATTGGTATCATCATTATCCTCATCGGTATTTTCTATCCGATTTATGTCAGTAGCCTAAAACAATCGGATGCCTCTGTTCAACAAAACGACCTTTCCTGATCATTCAGGAAAGGCCGTTTGTTTTTTATCATTATTTTTGACGTTTCATCGCATCAGCGACAAATTCTACATCCGTACCAATGATGATCTGGACATTTTTTGCCCCCATCTTCATCACACCCTTTGCACCAGCAGCTTTAATGGCTGCTTCGTCGATAATACTGGCGTCTTTCACTTGCAGACGAAGACGTGTCGCACAGTTATCGATCGACGTTACATTATCCGTTCCTTGCAATCCGGCAAAAATCCGGGCTGCTTGTTGTTCGTACTTATCATCCGAAACGTCTGCTACAAGTCCGGCGTCTGTGACGAGCGTCTCATCTTCACGACCCGGTGTTTTCAGATCAAACTTCATGATCATGAAGTAGAACAGGAAGTAGTAGATGACCGCGAACGCGAGACCGACCAGAAGTAACAATAACGGTTTCGTTGCGATTCCGAAGTTCAGGACGTAGTCAATGAATCCAGCCGAGAATGAGAACCCGTGCAGAATTCCGAGTAAATTGACGACAGCCATTGAAACACCTGTTAAAACCGCATGAATGACGTAGAGAACAGGTGACAAGAACATGAATGAAAACTCGATCGGCTCTGTGATTCCCGTTAAGAACGACGTTAATCCCAAACCAATCATTGCCCCTGCGACTGCTTTCCGGTTCTCTTTGCGGGCAGCCATGACCATTGCTGCTGCCGCTGCCGGCAATGCAAACATCATGATCGGGAAAAATCCGGCTTGATAAATTCCGGCTGTAGGATCGCCTGCGAAGAAGCGGGCAATATCCCCGTTTGCAATTGTTCCGTCTGCTTTCTCATACGAACCAAAGACGAACCAGAAAATATTATTTAAGACATGGTGCAGACCAACAGGAATCAATAGACGGTTGAAGAAACCAAACAGTGCGGCTCCACCTGCTCCAAGACTGACCATCCACTCTCCGGCATTGTTAATACCGTCTTCAATGAACGGCCATAAGTAACCGAAGATAAACGCCAAGACCAACATCGCTGCTGATGTGACGATTGGAACGAAACGACGTCCACCGAAGAATGCCAACCAATCTGGCAATTTAATATTGTAGAAACGGTTGTATAACAATCCGGCGACGATACCGGCAATGATTCCGCCGAAAACCGCCATGTTGACCATCGAGCCTAACGCTGCCTGATTGGCGATGGACGTCAAGGTGGCGCCGTCGACCTTCGTCGAGGAATCATTGACAATGGCGGCAATGGCATCATACTTTGCCTGAATCTGGGCACTCGAATAATCTTTATTCATCGAGTCAACACCCGTCTTAAGTACCAAGTACCCGACGGCCCCGGCTAAACCGGCGGCTCCACTTGCATCAATGGATAAACCAATCGCGACCCCGATTGCGAAAATCAGCGGCAGATTATCGAAAATTGCTCCACCTGCTGCGACCATCAGAGGAACATCCAACATGTCAGCTGATCCAAGTCGAAGGACAATTCCTGCGGCTGGTAAAACGGCGATCGGTAACATCAAGGCTTTACCGATTCGTTGAAGAAACTGCAACATACACTTCATCCTTTCTCAAATAAAACAAATAATGGCGTGACAATGAAAACGCTTTAACATTTATTATTATTCCACATGAACGTCCAAATGACTAGACCTTTATACATATTTTTTTCATAAAAAAAATCCCTTGGCAAAAGGGATCTTTACGAGTACAGATTAACGACGATTTGTATCTTCGAGATTCTGTTGAACATTCCCAACCGTTTTTTTAGCATCGCCTTTAAGCTGATCTTTTTTGCCTTCACGTTCTGTTGATTTATCTCCCGTCGCTTTACCAAGCGCTTCTTTCGCTTTGCCAGCAACTTTATCAACTAAACCATCGACTTTTTTATTCAATCCGCTATCGTTTGACATGTTCATTACCCCCTGTTTTTTTTAACGCATAATAGTATGTTCCCATATGAATTATATTCAAACATCTGAATTATACTTATTTGCTGTTCTATCTGATGAAAAAACCCTGCCGTTTCCGACAGGGAATTTTTTTCATTATTGAGCGACCGATACTCCGAGAACTTGTTCGATTCGCTCGAAGGCCCAGTCCAGCTCATCCTTAGTGATAACGAGTGGAGGTGCAAAACGAATGACTGTCTCGTGTGTTTCTTTACAGAGCAATCCTTTTTCTTTTAAGGCTTCGCAATACGGACGTGCTGCTTCTGTGAGTTCGACACCGATAAATAAACCGCGTCCGCGGACTTCTTTAATCATCGGATTATCGATTTCTTTCAAGCGATTCATGAAATACGTTCCCAGTTCGAGCGAACGTTCCGGCAACTTTTCTTCTTCCAGTACTTCGAGTGAAGCGACGGATACAGCACAAGCCAACGGATTTCCACCAAACGTCGATCCGTGCGATCCTGGATTAAAGACACTTAGGATATCGTGATTGGCGGCCACACAAGAAATCGGGAATACTCCGCCCCCAAGTGCTTTACCTAAGATGTACATGTCCGGTGTTACATTGTCCCAGTCCGAAGCAAACCATTTACCTGAACGACCGAGTCCTGATTGAATTTCATCTGAGACGAGTAATACATTTTGCTCCTTACAGACGTCTTGGGCATCTTTCAAGAAACCTTCATATGGAATCAAGATACCTGCTTCCCCTTGGATCGGCTCAACGATGAAGGCAGCTGTATTTTCCGTGATGGCGCCTTTAAGTGCTTCTAAATCGCCGTACGGAATCGTTTTAATCCCCGGTAAGAGTGGTCCGAATCCGCGTTGGTACTCGGCTTCTGTCGACATCGAGACAGCTGTCATCGTCCGACCGTGGAAGTTCCCTTCGCAGACGATGATTTGCGCGTCTCCCGGAATTTGTTTGACTTCATACGCCCAACGTCTTGCCGCCTTGACTGCCGTCTCGACCGCTTCCGCTCCCGTATTCATCGGTAAGACCATATCTTTTCCTGTCAGTTGAGCCACTTTTTCATAAAAGAATCCCAGTTGATCATTATGAAACGCACGTGACGTCAATGTGATCTTATCTGCTTGCCGCTTCAAGGCGTCAATGATTTTCGGATGACGATGTCCTTGGTTGACTGCTGAATAGGCACTAAGCATATCCATATACTGTCGCCCTTCCGGGTCCTTAACGAAGACCCCTTCTGCTTCCGAAATGACGATCGGAAGTGGATGATAATTGTGTGCCCCGAATTTTTCTGTCTGTGTGATGATTTTTTCTGTTTGGTTCATGAAAAGACCCCCTCTTAATATAGAAAACGCTTTCAATATGATTATAACAGAACTTTAGTGATTATCTTCACTCGAAATACAGGATTTCTTTGCTTGAGAATTGAATATATCGGGAATAGACAAGACAAGTGAACCGTCAACTCGGATAACTAAAAGGAGTGTGCGCCTGTAATGGATCGTTCGACCATTGATTCCTATGAGATCGTCATGCAAGGGTTTCCTTTACCCGCATTCATTTTAAACGTAGATTTAACTATCCATTCGTGGAATGAAGCTGCTGAATCCTTTTGGGGGTGGAAGGCTGAAGATATATTAGGGCTCACGATTCCTCTCGTCGACCCTGAAGACGTCGCTTTCAGCCAGCAAATTTGGCACTCTTTTTTGGAACGCCGTCAAACCATCCAGCTTCCTAATACGACCTTTTTGCACAGATCAGGGGAGCGCACGACATCGTCACTGGTTGTCTCCCCAGTGTTTGACGAACAAGACCAAATATCCGGCGCCTTCTTCTGTAACCTTCCGACCTCTAATGCGCCATTAGGTACCAAACCATTGTTCCAGGGATTAATGGATCTACGTTACGCTTTTGACCAGATTGCTTGTGTGCTTGTGTTTGATGCGCGTGGAACGGTTAAGTACTCGAATGTGAATATGACGGAAGTGACTGGATTTTGTCCGCGTATGTTAGTCGATCAACCATGGACAAAATTATTAAGTCCTTCTGGAGAAGCAGTTTCGGAAATCCGTTCGCAAATTAAGAACAGAAAAGCCTGGTCAGGCAAATTACCGATTCAAACCAATGACCGGGGTGAAAAGATTCTACAGGCGACACTGATTCCGATTTATGATGTGGATGGTGTTCGCTTCCAACATATCTTCATCGGAACCGACATCACAGAAACCGAACACCTTGAACAAGAACTTGATTTTCTTGTCCATCATAATGAGATGACACATCTTCTGAATCGACGCGGCTTTCTGCGTGAAGGAGAAACTTTGTTTGCCCATGCAGCAGAGACTGCTCCGATTTCTCTTATTTTATTTGATATCGATCGTTTTAAAGTCATCAATGATTCATTCGGGACGCATGTAGGCGATCAATTACTTCAGTCTCTTGCATCGCGACTCTCGGAACATGCGGAGCAGATGTTGACGTTCCATCCGACAAGTGATTTGTTCGGGTTACTTGTTACGGTCACGGATCGAAATTCCTTGTTTCAATATGTACGTAAATTACAACAGATACTCCAACGTCCGTACTATATCAATGGACATTCATTAATTATTTCCTGTACGTTTGGCATCACGGTTTATCCATCTCATGCAAAGACACTTGAAGACCTGTACCGGCGCTCTGAAATGGCCTTGTATGCCGGAAAGTCGGTCGGAACAGGAACCATTCAATATTTGACGCACGAAATGGATGAACAGTTTACACGGAAACTCCAACTCGAACGGTCGCTTTTTACGGCACTCGAAGACGAAGCCTTACATCTTGCCTATCAGCCGATCATTAATTTAAAGACCAAACACGTTGACGGTTTTGAGGCATTACTTCGTTGGGATCATAAAGCGCTCGGCAGTATTCCTCCCGACGAATTCATTCCGCTTGCTGAAGAGGCGGCACTGATCACGCCAATCAATAATTGGGTGGTGCTTGAGGCTTGTGATCAACTCGCAAAATGGCACCAACAGATTTCACCTGACTTGACGATGGCGATCAATATTTCACCCCATCAGTTCCAAAGCGATTCCTTCGTCCGGACGTTGCAACACATCGTCGCCGAGAAAAAAATCCAGCCTCGGTTTATCACACTGGAGATGACCGAAAACATCGCCATTCTCCAAACCCAGCGCACCATCGAACGCATGCAGTTGATTAAATCATTGGGGTTCCGTCTCTCGATTGATGATTTCGGAACCGGTTATTCTTCCCTGCAGTATCTTCGGGCGTTTCCGGTTGATGAACTCAAGATTGATAAAGTGTTCATCGATGGCATCGACTTAGGTGAACATGGTTTGCTGAACTCGATCATCCAACTTGGTCGGAACTTGAACTTGAACCTTGTCGCCGAAGGTGTCGAGACATCAAGTGCCCTCCGCTATTTGGAAAAGACGGATTGTCAGCAGATGCAAGGATTTATCTTTGCTGAACCGTTATCCGCCGAAGAAGTTGCCGTCCGGTTTGGTGATACTAATCCGTGACCTCTTATCATCTTACAAGCAAGCAGACAAACGCCCTCAACCATTCCGGTTGAGGGCGTTCTCATGATTGTTTTAGTTTAAAAGACGTCATAATTGAATCTGTCCGCCCACCATCCCGTAGACCGCGACGGCTGCTAGAATCACTAATATACCGCTGGCAATCAGCTCGTAACGCGACATACCGCCGCGTTTCTGTTCCCGTTCTGCCATCAAATAGGCAATGATCCCCGGTGCATAGACGAGCGCTGCAATCACGATATACCAAATGCCTGAGGCGTAGACGAGCCAAAGTGAGTAGGCCGCTGCAATTGCTGAGAAAACCAACATTTTTGTATTGCGTTCGGCTTTTGAGAAACGCACACTATAAATCGCCGAAAGAAGGTAAGGCAATAAGGCACAAATTCCGGCGATACTTGATAAGACGAGATACGTCTGAGCTGAAAACAGCGCAATGCCGACGACAAGTTGAGTCGCAATCTGTGTAACTAACAGCGCCCCAACCGGTGCACCTTTTCGGTTCGTTTTGGCAAAGAACTTTGGAAAGGCACCGTCTTTTGCGACGAGATAAGAAATCTCAGAAGCTAGAATCGTCCATCCAAGTAGTGCACCCGATAACGAAATGATCAATCCGATCATAATCAATGTCGCTCCGAACGGACCGATTGCCGCTTCCAAGACATACGCCATCGTTGGTTCTTTTAATCCGGCCAGTTGTTCCTGACTTAACACACCGAGAGACAAGACTGAAATCAGTATATAGATCACAAGTACACCGACTAAACCGACGACAGTCGCTTTCCCGACATCACTTCGCTTTTTCGCCCGTGTCGACAGGACAACGGCACCTTCAATCCCGACGAAAGCCCACAGCGTCACGAGCATCGTTCCTTTAACTTGTGTAAAGATACTGCCTAGCTCCGTTCCCTCTCCCCAAAAGCTCAGATTAAACGTTTTGACCTGAAAGGCAATCGCCACTAATAAAATAAAGATCAAAATCGGAACCAGCTTCGCAATCGTCGTTACGAGATTGACGAGCGTCGCTTCTTTAATCCCGCTGGAGACGATGAAGAACAATCCCCATACCACGACAATACTCATCACCAATAAAAATATGCGATTTTCTGATGAGAAAATCGGGAAAAAGTAACTGAGTGCATTAAACACTAACGTAATATTAGCGACTGTACCGATCCAGGCTGACACCCAGTACCCCCAAGCACTGTTAAATCCGACAAATCGTCCGAAACCTTCACGGGCATACGCATAAATGCCCCCTTCAAGTTCCGGTTTGCTGTTGGCGAGATGTTGAAAGACAAGTGCCAGCATAATCATACCGAGACCGGTAATTCCCCATCCGATTAAAATCGGACCGGCACTCGCTTTTTGAGCCATCGCTCCAGGAAGATTAAATGCTCCTCCACCGACCATTGATCCGATGACCATGGCAGCTAAAGCGAAAAAGCCGATTTTTTGTTGATTCATTATCAAACACGTCCTTTATTCCTTGTATATCTATTCATATCAAACGTATATTCATTCGAAAGACACAAAATTCATTATAACAAAATCAAAGCCATTGTAAAGAAGGGATTTGACGAACATGAATTGGGTCCATTCGCTCCAACTAGAGGACTTGTTAAAATTGATGATAGCGGCACTGTTCGGTATCATCATCGGATTCGAACGCGAAATCAAAAATAAGCCTGTTGGTATACGTACTAGCCTCGTAATTACCCTGATCAGCTGCCTGTTAACCATCGTTTCCATCAAATCCGTTGTATTGTACAGTACGATCGCTCCGAATGTCCAAATGGACCCGATGCGTCTTGTCGCTCAAGTCGTCGCCGGAATCGGTTTTATTGGTGCCGGGGTCATCCTAAGACGACCACACGATATTGTCAGCGGTCTGACGACAGCCGCCATCATTTGGGCAGCCAGCGGCATCGGTATTGCCGTCGGTGCCAATTTCATCTATGAAGCAACTTTTTTAGTTTTGTTTCTATTTTTTTCTTTAGAAGGTATCACTTGGATCATGAAACGTTTCAACAACAGTCGATTCGAAGCAAATGTCATCGTCGCACATCTCACTCTCACACCAGAAACAGATCCTCAAACTGTTAAAAAAGCACTGGAAGAACAAGGAATTCGCATCACCAACATTCGGTTACGCGGTCATCCCCAACAATTGATTTTACGTATGTATTCCCCTCATAAACTGACTATATTCATACTTTATGACTACTTGAAAACACTCGGAATTGAGCATATAGACCTTGATCAATAGAAATTGTCAGAAAATTTATGTTGCATTTTTACTCGCTTTCACTTAAATTTACATTATGTTCACACTTTTCTGAAATCATTTCAATCTAATCGGGGGGTCATCTTTCACATGAAGAAACAAACTAAAATTGTCTTTGCTGGATTATCTAGCATGGCGCTGCTCGCAGTAGCAGCTTGTGGTCAAAGCAATGAATCAGATGGAAAATCGTCTTCATCAAAAGAAAAGAAGCAAGAAGTAACGCTCGTTTCGACAACGGATGTACCTCAACTTGATCCAACAAAAACAACGGACTCTACGTCCATCATCGTAACGAATAACGTTTTTGAAGGACTGTACCGCCTTGACGGTGAAAATAAACCGACTCCTGGAATCGCAGAAAGTGTCGAAGTATCGGATGATAAAAAAACGTATACGTTTAAGCTCCGTAAAGATGCGAAATGGTCGGACGGCTCAGCCGTTACAGCAGACGACTTTATCTATTCTTGGAAGCGTGCACTCGATCCAAAAACAGGAGCAGAGTATGCTTATATTCTTCAGGATTTAAAAAATGCCAATAAAATCTTGGCGGGTGAAGCGGAACTTGATTCACTTGGTGTCAAAAAAGTCGACGATCAGACACTCGAAGTTCAATTGGAAGCTCCAGCCCCTTATTTCCTTGGCTTGACAAGTTTCCCTACTTACTTACCGCTCAAGCAATCGTTTGTTGAAGACAAAGGCGACAAGTTCGCAACAAACGTTGAATCCATGATCTTCAACGGACCTTTTGTTCTCGATAAGTGGCAATCCAATGCTGGCTGGACTTACAAGAAAAATCCGGATTACTGGGATAAAGCAAATGTCAAAATGGAAAAAATCGATGTTAAGGTCGTAAAAGAAATTTCGACAGGCGTCAACTTGTTTGAATCAAAAGACGTTGACTTCGCACCGATCACTTCTGAGTTCGTATCCCAATATGAAAAATCAGAAGATTATAAGACACGTCCTGATGCACGAATCAACTTCCTGCGTTTCAATCAAAAAAATAAATCACTTAAAAACGAAAATATCCGAAAAGCATTGGCGCTCGGTTTTGAGAAACAAGGCATCACGGACGTCATCTTAAATGATGGTTCAAAACCAGCGAACTTTATCGTCGCAAAAGACTTTACGTTCACACCGGACGGTGAAGACTTCCGTGAAAAATATCCGGATCTTCAAAGCTTTGATGCAACCGAAGCGAAAAAAGCTTGGGAGGCCGGCTTAAAAGAACTTGGTGTCAAAACAGTGGAAGTGGACATGTTGTCACGTGACGAAGATGCCTTCAAAAAGGTTTCTGAGTTCTTAAAAGGCGACCTTGAAAAGAACTTACCGGGTCTGACAATCAACATCAAACAACAGCCGTTCAAAAACTTCTTAGATCTTGAAGCAAAAGGTGATTACGATATCTCAGCTGCCGGTTGGGGACCTGATTACCAGGATCCAATGACGTTCCTCGATATGTGGTTAACAGGCGGAAGCTTTAACCGGATGGAGTATTCGAACAAAGAATTCGATAAAATGATCAAAGATGCGAAAGCGGAGCCGGATGAAGCGAAACGCTGGTCAACACTCCAAGAAGCTGAAAAAATGCTCTTGGCTGACGACTATGCAATTGCTCCAATCTACCAAAAAGGTGAAGCCTACTTGCAACGGGCGAACATCGACAAATTATACCGTCACCCGTTCGGAGCAGATATGAGTTTCAAATGGATGGAAGTCAAATAAGTTTGTTCCTACCGGTCACCAAGTTTCCCTTGGTGACCGGTTTTTGTATACAACAAAGACCCCTTCTGCCGGAGCCGATCGGGGTCTTTACTGTGCGATTTGTTTATAAAATTCGATTTCTTCCCGCTGTCCTTCTTCGACGGCACGGAAAAATTCAGCGAAAAACGCATACAGGACAGTTCGTTCCTGATAGGTCGGACCCGCTTGTCGAATGACCGAAAATGCAAGATTTCGCAGTTGGCGTTTCGTTCGCCGATTTGCCGGTAACTCGTGAAACTGGTCAATAAACGAACGGTATACGTCAGCAATCAATTGTTCATGTCCTTCAAAATATGACTTATCCATCAAATCGTTCCTTTCTTCTTTTTCTATCATTTTATACGAACTACATCTTTAAAAGGTTTCATAAAACAGCACTTTTCATCAAGATGTTAAAACCTACTATAACAAGGATCAAATAATGATTCAACCGGAAAACTATTAAGAAAAGGTAAAGTCCATGTGACGTGCCATCGTGGACTTTACCTTTTTTTTACGCTTGAACTGCAATGTGTTGGAACGTTTTAACGTCAAACAATCCGCTGTCTGTCAACTTCAAATTCGGGATAACAGGCAAACAGAGGAAGGACATCGTCAAATATGGATTAAATGAACGATCCGCTTCCAGTACATCAAGGGCATCATTGAGTGCCTCCAATGTATCCCCGACTTCTTGGAAAGGTCGACTCGTCATCAATCCGGCGATTTCAAGCGGTAATTCAGCTAAAACATCTGTTCCATTGACAGCAATAACTCCACCGCCCGCCTTGACCAATCGTTCTGCTGCAAGCTTCATTTCAGCGTCGGAAGTCCCAACGACAACGAGATTATGCGAATCATGCGCAACGGTTGCCGCAATGGCGCCACGCTTCATACCAAATCCTTTAACGATACCGACTGCTGAAAAATCGGTCGCATTATGTCGTTCGATGACGGCAATCTTCAACAAGTCCTGTTCGGGTACAGCGATGAATTTCCCGTCTTTCAAGGGCACATCCAAAATTAAATGTTCGGTAACGATGCTTTTTGGAATGATTCCGATGACATGCGCTTTTGGTTTTTCTAACACCAATTCAAAGACTTGATCCGTAATCGGTTTCGTTTTCAATTCGCCGCGCAGTGTCGAAGGAACCGGTATTTTTTTTGACGTAATGATTGTGCTGCCGTCACGGGCAACTGGTTGTCCACTGACAAACACTTCATCAATCGTCACTTGATCGGCATCACTTAAAATGACGTAGTCGGCACGACGTCCCGGCACGATGGCTCCCCGATCGTTCAATTGATAGGCGTTTGCGGCATGCAGAGACGCCATCGCATACGCGGTTTCTCGTTTGATGCCATGCTTGATGGCATAGCGGATATTGTAGTCGATTGTTCCTTCACGTAACGTATCGTCGAGATGTTTATCGTCCGTACAGAAGAGGAATCGACTGGCGTTACTTTCCGTCACAGCGTCGAGCACCTCTTTTAGGTTCCGGGCAGCTGACCCTTCCCGTACTTCGACGTACAACCCACGACGCGCACGTTCAATCGCATCCTGCTTACTGACGGACTCATGATCCGTCCGGATGCCTGCGACGCCGTAAATGTTCAATTCACGTGCTCCGAGTCCTGCGGCATGCCCATCGACCAGTTTTCCGGCGGCTTCAATCTGTTCGATTTTCTTCAGCATATCCGCATCAGCCCGTTCGACCGCCGGATAATCCATGACTTCCCCTAAGCCATGCACACCGGGATGATGAATGAACGGCTCAAGAGATTTCGCGTCGAGTGACGCGCCTGCGTGCTCAAATGAAGTTGCGGGCACACAGCTTGGTAACATCATCCGGACGTCCAGCGAAAGCCCTTCCGCATCGTCTAACATGAATTGAAGACCTTCCGCTCCCTTCACATTCGCAATCTCATGAGGATCCGCGATGACCGTCGTCACGCCGAGCGGTAAAATCGCCTGTTCATATTCACTTGGCGTCACCATCGACGATTCGATATGGACATGTCCATCGATGAAGCTTGGAGCGATGAATTTTCCGCTCCCATCAATCGTTTCTATCCCTTCGTATCCGTCGCCGACGGCAACGATGTAGCCGGAATCCACTGCGACATCCGCCTGATAGGTTTCACGCGTCATCACATCGATGACTTGAATGCCTTGATAGACGACCGCTGCTTTTTCTTTTTTTGCAGCAATCGCGATAAGTCGTACCCGAACTGTTTGATCCATCCTGTTTCCTCCTGTTGTGAACGGTATTTTTACCATCTTACAATTAGTATGTAAGCAGTTGCAATTTATTTTTCGACAAGTCAAGATGAAAACGTACATTTAAAAGCGAAAGCGAGGAATCCACATGAAATATCGTGTAGGTCAACTTGTCCCAAACGTCGATCCGAGCGTCTATCTGGCCGACGGTGCAAAAGTCATCGGTGAAGTCGAGATCGGGAAAGATTCAACGGTCTGGTTCAATACGGTCATCCGTGGCGACGAAGGACCGATCACTATCGGCGAACGCGTCAATATTCAGGATGGATCGATGATTCACCAGTATGAGGGGTACCCAACCATCATTGAAAATGATGTCACGATTGGGCATATGGCGATGATTCACGGCGGTATTATCCGTCAGGGTGCTTTAATCGGCATGTCCGCAACGATTCTCGATGAAGCCGAAATCGGAAGTGGTTCGTTTGTCGCTGCCGGAAGCGTCGTTCCCCCGAAGATGATTGTCCCACCAAACTCGATGGTCATGGGAGTGCCGGCTAAAGTTGTCCGTGAGATCAATGACCATGACCGGTTTATCATGGAACGGACCATTCGAAAATATATAAAGCGTGGTCAACAGTATGCTGCGGAATGTGAGCCGGTTCAAGAAGATTTGACGACAATGTGAAAACGTTTACAAAGTTCACCTGTTTTTAACAATTCCCTGCTACATCGTTTACATCCATCGATTACACTACAGGTGTAAGACATGAACCTAGACTGAGGGGGATTTGAAATGATTCCATTATTCGAAGAACGGTTAATGGTTGA
Source organism: Caryophanales bacterium (assembly GCA_902363455.1). GTDB lineage: Bacteria > Bacillota > Bacilli > Exiguobacteriales > Exiguobacteriaceae > Exiguobacterium_A. Next base: position 85,312 of record CABJAC010000005.1, read on the forward strand.
GCTGTTTTCATCTACGAACAATCCAAGTTACGGTTTACCTACTTTGCTAGAGCATGAAACAGATTGGTTGACAGAAGAGCTTCAAGCACGTATTGTTAATGATGCCGAGCAAAAATCTTTTAGTTTAGAAATAATTCAATCAAGAGAGGAAGAACTTGTATGATTCAACAAAGTACAGTTCGCGCTTGGCTCGCTAGTCGAATCAAAAAATAATGATCTAATCAGGATTACCTATTTTCCAAAACGATATAGCGCGTCAGCGCGCATAACAAAGAGCCGAAGCGGATTCCCGCCTCGGCTCTCTTTTTGTTACTTTTTAATTAATCCTTCTTCAATCAAGAAGTCACGTGCCACATCTTCCGGACGCTCTTTTTCGACATCCGCTTTAAAGTTCAGTTCTTGCATCTTTTCATCTGTGATTTTATCCTTCAACAGATTCAAGACTTCTTTCAGTTCCGGATGTTCTTCCAGTGTTTCTTGACGCACAATCGGGACTGCATAGTACGGTGGGAAAAACTCTTTATCGTCCTCTAGGACCGTCAAATCAAACTTTTTTAACAATCCGTCTGTCGAGAAACTATCGATGACATTCGTTTTTCCATTCGTCAATGCGGTGTAACGAAGTCCCCCATCAACCGGCTGAACATCTTGGAATTTCATATCAGGGTATTTCTCTTTTAATCCGAGGTATCCATCTTCACGGTTCGCGAATTCGATCGTCGATCCGAGGATAAGACGATTACTGACCGCTGCCATATCGGATACCGTTTTTAAGTCGTACTTTTCAATATCTTCTTTTGTCATTGCTAACGCATACGTGTTGTTAAAACCAATTGAATCGAGAACATCGACTTGGCTTTTCTCAGGAATCATTTTGCTGACCTTTTCATAAACGGCTTTCGGATCCGTCTCGACATCTTGTTTCAAGACATCGATCAATAACGTGCCTGTATACTCGACGTAGGCATCGATCTCACCCGTTTCTAAAGCACCGTAGGCAACTTTCGTCCCACCCAGATTGAGTTGGCGTTCGACTTCGAGATCGGTTTTCTCTTCGATCAAGTCTGCTAACATGTTTCCTAAAATCAATTGTTCGGTAAAGTTTTTTGAACCGATGACGATTTTATCCGTTTTTAAGAACGAGTACGCGACCGTTCCGCCAATCAAGAGGAAAATGATACTCACAATCGCAATTTTCTTTCCGGCTGTCATCGCTTTCCGGCGTTTACGCGCTTTATTTTTAATCCGACCGTCTGCCAGTTGAATTCCGTTTGGTGCGACAGAATATTCAATTCGACTGACGATGAAGTCGATCGCAAGGGCTAAGATACCGGCGGGAATCGCTCCGGCAAGGATTTGGTTATTATCGACGGTCTGGATACCCGAGAAGACAAGATAACCAAGTCCACCGGCACCGATGAAGGCGGAAATCGTCATCAGACCAACAGCCGTCACGGCAGAAATCCGAATTCCAGCCATCATGATCGGTAACGCAAGCGGAATCTGTACCTTTCCTAAAACTTGGCGTTCGGTCAATCCAATCCCTTTTGCAGCTTCCAACATATCTCCTGGAATGCTTGATAAACCTGTGTACGTATTTTTGACAATCGGGAGAAGTGAATACAAGACGACCATGATAATGGCTGGTGTTGACCCAATCCCGATAAATGGAATCAAGAATCCAAGTAACGCAAGGCTAGGGACGGCTTGGACGACACTCGTCAAGGCGAGTACGGGTTTGGCAAACCGTTGATACCGTGTAATCAGAATACCGATTGGAATACCGAGAACGACTGCAATGACGACGGCAAACACAGTTAACTGTAAGTGTTCGAGTAATAAGTCAAAAATCTGACCGGTATTGTTTTGCACATAATCTAAAAATCCATTCATTGTACTTCCTCCTCCTGAATGAACTGCTCACTCAAGACGGAAAGCAAGCTACTTCTAGTAATTAATCCACGTAATTGGCCCAATTTGTTGGTAACGGGTAAATAACCTGTTTCTTCATGGTTCATGACTTCAAGTACATCAAGCAACGAGTCTTGTTCATCGACTGCGACAAGTTCACCTTCCATGACGTCTTCAATCCGTACCCCTTTATCCGGTGCCGTTTGAATATTTTTCAACTTGACGATTCCTTGCAGGATCCGGTCGCGGTCCGTAATCAACAGACTGTCGACCTTCCGTCCACGCATGATTTCAATACCTTGCAACAACGTTCGTTTCCCGCTGATCGAAACAGGATCTTCAATCATGATGTCCTCTGCTTTGATGAACGCCGGACTGCTCCAAATCTTGTTTTTCCCAATAAATGATTCGACGTATTCATCTTTAGGGTGACGCAGGATTTCTTCCGGTGTATCGAATTGAACGATTTCCCCATCACGCATGATACAAATCCGATCGGCTAATTTAATCGCTTCATCCATATCGTGGGTGACGAATACAATCGTTTTTTTGACTTCTTCTTGGAGATTGAATAACTCTTCTTGGAGGTCATTGCGTGTGACGGGGTCAAGGGCACTGAACGGTTCATCCATTAAGATGACGTCCGGATCATTCATCAACGCCCGGGCAAAACCGACCCGCTGTTGTTGTCCACCACTGAGTTCACTCGGATAACGATCAATAAATTGTTTTGGATCGAGACCGACCATCTGAAGTAACTCTTCCGTCCGAAGGTCCATCTGATCATGATCTTTCCCTTCAAGACCGGCAATCAATTGAATGTTTTCCCGAACCGTCATATGTGGAAATAAACCGGTTTGTTGGATGACGTATCCCATATGACGACGCAATTCAATCGTATCGGTTTTCATGATGTCTTTTCCATTCACTAAAATCGTACCTGATGAAGGCTCAATTAATCGGTTGATCATTTTGAGGGACGTCGTTTTTCCACAACCACTTGGTCCGATAAAGACAACCAGTTCACCCTCTTTGATTTCGAGGGTCAAGCCTTTTAAGACAACGTTATCTTTAAATTGCTTCCCAACGTTTTTAAATTCGATCATCGATTCCACTCCTTTTACTATTTCCGTATACCATCTTTTCCCTGTTCATTTCATGATTAAACAATTATTTTAATTTTTTCAGTTTGAATCCGTAAAAAATCGGGAATTATTTCCCTCTTTTTTAGTTTTTTTACTGAGAAAGGGTAAGAGATAAGTAGAGACAAACGAGGCAGCGTCATCCAAGAAAAAGGAGGCGAACTACACATGCACAGCAAGTGGATTCGGATCATCATGATTATGTTAATGTCGCTTTTTCCTTTCTTCAGTTATGGTTTGACAGCAGATGCAGCGAGTTCGACATTTGTCACGAAAGGATCGACGACGAGTAAAGTCGTCGCACTGACATTTGATGACGGTTCAGATGGTGGCAATATCACGAAGATTCTCAGCATCTTGAAAAGTAACAACGTCAAAGCCACCTTCTTCCTGACCGGTGCAGGTGCGAACAATCACCCTCAACTGATCAAAAACATCGCAACGGCCACCCCGACGCACCAAATCGGGAATCACTCTTACACGCACCCCGATTTTACGAAATTAACCGCAGCTCAAATGACAAGCGAACTGTCCAAAACCGAGACATTGATCAAATCACTGACAGGTCGGACGACTAAACCGATTTTCCGTGCGCCGTTTGGTGCCAGCAACAGTGCGGTCCTAGCTGCCGTCGGAAATGCCGGGTACACCAAAACGATTCAATGGAACATCGACACAACGGACTGGAAAGGCATTAGTTCGACCGCAATCTTAGCACGTGTCGTTCCGAACGTCGTACCGGGCTCCATCGTCTTGATGCATACCGGTGTAGGGGCGCCGGGTACTCCAGTTGCTCTCCCTTCTATGATTTCGCAACTCAAAGCGAAGGGTTACAAATTCGTCACGATTTCTGAATTGTTGCAACTTCCTCCAAGCGGCAGTAAAACCTACACCGTTAAATCAGGCGATACCCTGTACAAAATTGCTAATCTATACAATGTCAGCGTTTCAGCTCTTGCGAAAGCCAACAATATCACGAACTATAATCTGATTAACGTTGGTCAAGTTCTCGTCATCCCGGGCACTACACCGCCACCTGCGACCGTCAGTTATACGGTGAAGGCTGGAGATACGTTATATTCCATCGCAACGAAATATGGCGTCACCGTTACCGCTCTCGCCAGTGCCAACAAGATTACTAATGTCAATTTGATTTCGGTCGGACAAGTCCTTGTCATTCCGAAGTAACTAAAAAACACCTTCGTCCGCTAAAGACGAGGGTGTTTTTGGGTCATTTTAAGAAGATGGAATGTTTTCCAGTCCGAGATCACACTGGATCAAGTCGGCATACGTCTGTCGACGAACGACTTCGCGAGACTCGCCTTCGTTGACGAAAACAACGGCTGGTCGCAAAAATTGATTGTAATTGCTCGCCATCGAATAGTTGTAGGCACCTGTGCCGAACACAGCCAGTGTATCTCCATTGACCGGTTCCGCTAGATCAGCTGACTCCGCGACTAAATCTCCTGATTCACACGCTGCACCGACAACTGTTACGTGACGTGTCTCTCCCTGGATTCGATTGGCGATGACCGTTTCATACACCGCTCCGTATAAAGCAGGACGGATGTTGTCCGCCATTCCGCCGTCGACGGACAAATACGTTCGAACACCCTGTACTTCCTTAATCGCCCCGACGGTATAGAGGGTCGTTCCTGCATTCGCGACGACCCAACGTCCCGGCTCAATGCCGATTCGTGGACGATCGATGGCGAGACGTGACGTCTCTTCGTCGATGATCGCCATCACCCGCTCCATCGTCTGTTCAAAATCAAGTGGTTGATCCGCTTGCGTATAGGCAATACCGAATCCGCCGCCAAGATTGACTTCACTTGCGACAAACGCTGTCCGTTCACGAATCGTTTCCACAAACCCCATCATCGTCCGGGCTGTCCGTTCAAACAGCTCGATTTCTTGAATTTGCGAACCGACGTGACAATGAATGCCGAGTAACACTAGATGTTCCGCTGCTAAAACGGCTTCCACCGCTTCCAGGTACGACTCGTCATGCGTCGAAAAACCGAACTTCGTGTCGACACCACCGGTCTGAATTTTCGTGTGAGCCCCGCCAATGACTTGCGGCACGATCCGAATCAGGACGTGGACCGTTTGACACGCTTCTGCGGCAATCTGATTGAGTTGGGCGATTTCGCCGTAATGGTCGATGACAATCTTACCGACACCTTCTTCGACGGCATAACGTAAATCCTGTGTGGACTTGTTCGAGCCGTGGAAATAGATCCGTTCGGCCGGTACACCCGCTTTGCGGGCAATAAACAGTTCGCCGCCCGTTACGACATCGATTCCAAGTCCGTGCTTGACGACTTGCTGATATACGGCACCAATCGTTAAGGCTTTAGAAGCAAACGAGGCATACGTGTTCGGATATTTTTCTAAAAAGGCATCCCGTACGGTCGCCAGACGGTCTGTCAATTCACGCTCTGCCATGACATAAAGCGGTGTCCCGTATTGTTTCGCAAGCGCCGTTGCCGCCACACCATCGATTTGTAATTCATTCTCTTGTTCCGTCAAATATTGGCTTCCGTACATCTGGATTCCCCCTTATAAATAACGATGTGTCAAACGCCACGAGCGGGCACACATCTGCTCCGAATTATTGGCTGTTCCGGTCCGGGTGATATCATCGATTTCGATGCCGTCCCCGTACAGTACAACTTTGTCACCGATTTGAACCTTCGAATCGATGGCGATGAATGTATGACTCATGAACAATTTGCTGATGATCGGATATCTTTTCCCGTTGATGATGACCGGAAGCGATGAGCGTCCGCGGACGACCCCGTCTCCGTATCCAACCGGAAGAACAGCGACGCGAATTGCTTCCGGCGCCGTATACGACGTACCGTAACCAACGTGTTCCCCTGCCTCCACTTGACGAATCTCAACGACTTCCGTCGTCATCCGGAGGGATGGCACGAGCCAGTCCATTTTTTCAATCGGTGAGTAACCGAACAAGAAAATACCGGGCCGGACATAGTTACAAAAAGCGAGACGTGGATCATGTTTGACGATCGTCGCACTGTTTTCTGCATGCAGATACGTAAAGTCATGTTCCGCCCGTAATGGTCCGCCGATTTCGAGGAATCGTTCGACCTGACCATCATGATCGGCTCCCGGCTCATCCGCCAATGGGAAATGCGTGTAGAGCCCCGTCAGGATAAGCTCCTGTTCGCGCACTGTCTCAAGTACCGCTAACGCTTCTTCAAGCGAACTGACACCAAAACGGTTCATCCCGACATTTACTTTTAGATGAAGTTCAATTCCTGATAACTCCGCCTGATGACGTTTCAGCCAGTCGAGTGAAGGAATTCCAAGTGCTACTCCATGCAACCGGACTTCTTTAAAATGCGACGCCGGATTCATCGCCAGGACATAACTGTCTGGAAAATTCGTTTTGATTTCAATTGCTTCGTAGACTTCTGCCACTGCGAAATGCCGAACACCGGCTTCCATCAATGTGGCGACCATCTCAATCATTCCTAAGTTATAAGCATTGTTTTTGACCACGGCAAAAATCTGCTTATTGGACCGGGCGAAAACCGATGCGACGTTATGCCGCACCGCTTCCCGATCGATTGTAACGACAGTTCGTGAACTCATTATTCTGCGATGGCAGGTGTCACGTAAGTCAACCATGCCGCATATTGTGGCAATTGACCCGAGACCGCTTGACGGTAAAGACCAAGTAACTCATCTGCGACAGCCCGTGTTCCGCCGTTGATGACGATATGATCAATTTCACCGACACTAGTGATTTCTGCAGCTGTACCCGTCAAGAAGATTTCGTCTGCGACGTATAACTCATCACGACCGATATGACGCTCGACGACAGGATACCCTTGATCCTGCGCAAGACGCATGATGACTTGACGTGTGATACCGTCCAGAACCGAACAGTCGAGTGAAGGTGTATAGATCGTGCCGTTTTTCAACATAAACAAGTTAGCGACACTCGCTTCACTGACATTTCCGTTCATATCAAGGGCAATCGCCTCATCAAATCCATCACGAAGTGCTTCCCCTTTTAAGAGTTGCGAGTTCATGTAGTTCGCGGCAGCTTTTGCTTGCATCGGCATCATCGTGGACGAAACGCGACGGTATGAAGCGACCTTCGCACGGATGCCGGTACCTTTATCAAAGTATTCACCAAGCTCCCAACAAGAAATCCCGACGTGAACCGTCGTATCTTTTGCCATCAGTGCCTGCCACGGTGTACCGAGGAAAACAAACGGGCGGATGTAACAAGATTCAAAGCCATTTTTGGCGACAAGATCAATCGTCGCTTGGACAAGTTCTTCCACTGTATAAGGAATCGTCACGTGATAGAACGCACAACTGCGGAACAATCGTTCAATGTGTTCCGTCAATTGGAAGATTGCCGGACCATCCGGTGTCGCATACGCACGGATGCCTTCAAAAAATCCGCTTCCATAATGAATCGCATGGGACATGACGCTCGTATTTGCCTCTTTTGGATCATGAAAAACCCCGTCTAACCAAATTGCTTCTCCATACTGTGTATCCACTGCCATGTGTTTTCCTCCTCTTCGACGTCAATCAGAGTGAACGTAAATCGTCCACCAATTGCGTCTTCTCTGCTGTTTTTGCATCTTTTTGTTTGATCACGCGTGCTGGTGTACCAGCCACTACGCTACCGGCAGGAACGTCTTCTGTGACGACACTGCCCGCTGCGACGACGGCATCTTTTCCGACGCGGACACCTTCTAAGATGACGGCGTTCGCTCCGATCAAGACACCATCTTCAATGATGACCGGTGTTTTTGAAGGTGGTTCAAGGACCCCTGCGACCACTGCACCGGCACCCACATGAACGTTTTTACCAATCGTTCCGCGTGCACCAACGACGGCGTTCATATCAATCATTGTACCATCTCCGATCGATGCACCGATATTAATGATTGCCCCCATCATGATGACCGCATTGTCGCCGATGACGACATGATCACGAATCCATGAACCTGGTTCGATCCGGGCATTCAAATGACGTGTATCGAGCATGGGCACGGCACTGTTGCGACGGTCGTATTCGACGTGCACTTCCGTAATCCGGTCTGCATTCTCTTCTAAGAAAGTTGAAGCAAGTCCTGCATCGGCGAAGAAAATTTTGGATTGATCCGTCCCGAATGCTGTTGCTCCTTCAATCGTCAATCCTGCCAAGTCACCATTGACGTACAATTTGACGGGCGTTTGTTTTTTCGCATCTTTAATGAACTTCGCAATTTCATAAGCATCAGTTAATAACATGTGAATCCTCCTGTGTGTAGAGCGTCTCCAGTGTATAGAGTCCCGCTGATTTTTGAATGAGTGCTTCCGCCGCTTTGATGGCGCCTGAAGCGAATACTTTTTTGGATAACGCCGTGTGTTTGATTTCGATCAACTCATCGACGCCGGCAAACAACACTTCGTGTTCGCCGAAAATCGTTCCCCCACGCATCGAATGCATGCCGATTTCGTTTGGTTCCCGCTTTTCACGCGTCGACTCCCGTTCATAGACCGGTTGGACATTTCGTAAATCCTGAATGGTCCGGAGCAACAGCTCTGCCGTCCCGCTCGGTGCATCAACTTTTTGATTGTGGTGTTTTTCAAGCAGTTCGATGTCGAAAGCTCCGGCAAGCGGAACGAGTGTTTTCAACAACTGTTGCATCATCGCGATTCCAAACGACATGTTATACGATTGGAAAATCGGAATCTGTTTGGAAGCGTCACGAATCGTCTGCAGCTCGGCTTCCGAGAAACCGGTCGTCGCAATGACGAGTGGTGTCTTCGTTCTCATCCCATAATCCAGTAGGTCCGGCAACAAGCTCGGGTGTGAGAAGTCAATGATCGCATCGACCGATTCCGTCATTTCAGCGAGCGTGCCGTATGAGGGCACACGTTCCGCCGTTTTCGTTTTGTCGATGACGGCAACGACGGCATCCGGTGCCAGTTCATGCACGTAATGTCCGGTCGCTCCGTATCCGTGAATGGCGAGTCTCATCCAACCACTCCTTTATAACTCCGCATCGTCTCAAGCAGGTGCGTATGTCCCGCTTCCGACTGACGGACGAGCGGCAGACGCGGAGCCCCGACGGCAATCCCGATTTCTTCAAGTGCTGCTTTGACGGGAATCGGATTAACGTCACTGAACAAGGCGGAAATGACAGGCATCAGATCACTCTGAATCCGGCGTGCCGTGTCGTAGTCGTTTGCAAGCAGCGCTTCTGCCAAGGCTTGCGTCTCAGCCGGATACGGATTCGACAAGACGGAAATCACGCCTTGTGCCCCCCATGCCATGTACGGGAGAATTTGATCGTCGTTGCCGCAGAAAACGGCAAAGTCGTTTGGTAAAGCCGTCATCAGTTCACCCATGAAGCTGACGTCCCCACTCGCTTCTTTGAACGCTTGGATGTTCGGATGCTTCGCAAGCGTCACGGCAGTCTCAACTGAAATCGCTACCCCCGTACGTGACGGGACGTTATACAGCATGATCGGAAGCGAAACCGCATCCGCGACAGCCGTGAAATGCGCTACGAGCCCGGCTTGTGAAGTTTTGTTGTAATACGGTGTCACGAGCATCGCTGCATCGGCACCAAGACGTTCCGCCGCTTGTGTCTTTTCGATTGTCTGCGCCGTATTGTTCGTTCCGGTTCCGGCAATGACAGGCACGCGTCCTGCCGTCACACGGACCGCCGTTTTCAGTAACGTCTCGAACTCTTCATTCGTCAGCGTCGATCCTTCTCCTGTCGTCCCACCGACGACCAATGCTTGAATGTTTGCCGCGAGTTGTTGTTCGATGAGTTGTTCAAATACGGTTAAATCCAGTTCACCCGTTGACGTGAACGGTGTTGCCAGTGCTGTTCCTGCTCCTTTAAACATGTCGGATTCCTCCCCGTTTCTTAAGAATGGATTGAACTTTCAAGTGCTTGACGCGCCACTTGGACGGCGTTCGAAGCAGCCCCTTTTCGAATGTTGTCGGCGACACACCAGATGTGGAAGGTGTTCGCAAGACTCTGGTCTTGTCGAATCCGTCCGACGTATACATCATCCGTTCCACTGGCATCAAGCGGCATCGGATACTGATTTTGACTGACATCGTCGACCAGGACGACGCCGGGTGCTTGACGCAATGCTTCGCGGATTGCTTCGACCGTCGTCTCCTGCTCAAACGTCACGTTGATCGCAACGGAATGAGCGTTCGTGACCGGGACGCGGACACATGTCGCGCTGACCGGCAACTCTGGTAAGCGGAAGATTTTGCGTGTCTCATCAATCATTTTCTGCTCTTCTTTCGTATACCCATCCGGTAAGAACACATCGATATGCGGCAGGATGTTATCGTGAATCGGGTGCGGATAATTGACCGGTTCTTCGCCGCAACTGCCGCGGGCTAAATCCTCAATTCCTTTTTGACCCGAACCGGAGACCGCTTGATACGTCGTATAGTTGATACGCTGTAAACCAAACTGCTGAAGTGGTGCCAGGGCGACGACGGATTGAATCGTCGAACAGTTCGGATTGGCGATCAATCGATCGTCCGGACCGATTGACTGCGGATTCACTTCCGGTACGACGAGCGGGATATCCGCCTGCATCCGGAAGGCACTTGAGTTGTCGACGACGAGTGTTCCTGCTGCAGCGAGTAACGGGGCATACTGTTCACTGATCGTTCCGCCTGCTGCGAACAGTGCGACATCGATGCCGTCTTCTGTGATTTGCTCCGATAATGCTTGAATCGTAACGTCTTGTCCTTTGAACTGGACGGTTTTCCCGGCAGAACGGGCTGAGGCGTAAGCTGAAATTTGACGAACCGGAAAGTCGAGTTCCGCCAAGACTTGCAACATTTTTTGTCCAACGGCGCCTGTTGCGCCAATGACTGCTACATGATACATATGGTTTCCTCCTTACAGGTCAAATGCATTGGCGATTGCTGCGACGGTCCGTTCGATGTCGGCTTGGGCAATCGTATACGAGATGCTGATTTCTGACGTCGTGACTTGATAAAACGTGATGTTTTCCGCCCGGAATGTCGCAAATAATTTCGAAGCGACGCCTGTTGCGTCACGCATTCCGATTCCAACGACCGATAACTTGGCATGTTGGTTATGACGGTCGACTTTGACGGTCGGGAAACGATTGATGATATCCTGCAGGGCTTCTTCCAAAAACTCTTCTTCGTCGAGCGGACACGAGAACGAGAGGAAGATGTCACTGTCAAACGTCGTCTGACTGATCATATCGATGTTGACGTGACGTCCTGACAACAATTCAAAGATATCTGCGACCGCTGAGTTTGTCTGTGGTACGTGTTTAATCGATACCGTCATGACGTTTTTTGTCACACTGACACTTGTGACCGCTTTTTGTTCCATCGTTTCCGTTGCCTCCATGATCCAAGTCCCTCTTTCCGATTCAAGTGTTTTTCCGACAAAGATGTGTACACCGTATTTTTTACCTAATTCGACACTCCGCATCTCCATGACTTTGGAGCCGAGAGCACTCATTTCCATCATCTCATCATATGAAATGTGCGGAATCGGCTGTGCTGCGGCATGGATCCGTGGATCAGCCGTATAGACGCCATCAACGTCCGTATAGATTTCGCATCGTTTATCGAGAACGGCTGCCAGTGCGACGGCTGTCGTATCCGATCCGCCGCGCCCCAGTGTCGTGACGTCCCCCAGTTCATTGACCCCTTGGAAACCAGCGACGATGATGACATCGTAGGTCTCCAGTTTTTTCCGGAGTAATTCGCCGTCAATTTGTTTGATTTTACTTTTCGTGTGGAGTCCCATCGTACTGATGCCTGCTTGTGCGCCCGTCTGAGACAAGGCTTTTGTCCCGAGTGAGTTCAAGGCGATGCTGAGCAACGAAATCGTCTGTTCTTCACCGATTGCAAGCAGACGGTCCAGTTCGCGCCGTTCCGGTCGATCCGTGATCGCCTGGGCTTGGGCAATCAATGAGTCAGTCATTTTCCCCATCGCCGATACGACGACGACTAATTTTTCTCCTTGATCCGTCCGATTCTTCAAATAATTCGCAATTGACTGAATCTGTTCGACAGTCGCAACCGAACTACCACCAAATTTAAGTACAGTTGTCACAATCCTATCTCCTTTTGTCCCGAAACAGAAAAAAACGACGGGCCGGTAGGAGCGTTCCTACGGCCCGTCGTTATCACGATCGGACAAACGATGACAGTGTCATTCGTTCTTTTACGTAAGATAGCGCTCCGAAACGTGGGTTTCGGCAGTACAACGGATCTTAACCGTTGTACCAGCAACCAAGAAAAAGCATTTTCTTGTTCACTTCGGCGGATTTCCCCTTTCACATCACTTGGCATGCTTGCCTTTGTAAGTGTTGCTACTGATGTCATCCGCGCCTCTATCTGTCGGTTGTTAGTTACAGTTATAGCAAACATTTTTTGTTAAATCCAGTGATTTGCCAAACTTTTTTGATTTTTATGCTTTTTGAAGGGTCTGCTTGGCTTGGGTCAGCTGTTCGCGCACAGCGTTAAAACCTGTTCCGCCATAACTGCCTCGTCTTGCGACGGCTTGAACGGGATCGAGCAATGGATAGACGTCTTCCGTAATGACCGGATGGAATGTCTGATACGTCTCGAGTGTCAAATCCTTCAAGAAACAGCCGGTCTGGACACAATGCAGGACGGCTTTGCCGACGATTTCATGCGCTTCCCGGAAAGGAATACCTTTTGTGACAAGGTAATCGGCCAGTTCCGTTGCATTCGAGAAGTCTTGCATTGTCGCCTTCTTGAGCGCTTCTGTCTTAAACGTAGCGGATTCGAGCATCCCGGTAAAAATCTGAACCGATTGTAAAACCGTATCAGCCGTATCAAAGACGCCTTCCTTATCTTCTTGCATATCTTTATTGTAAGCGAGTGGTAATGCTTTCATCGTCGTTAAGAACCCCATCAAGTTTCCATATACCCGTCCTGTCTTTCCGCGAATCAATTCCGCGAAGTCCGGATTCTTTTTTTGCGGCATCATGCTTGATCCCGTCGAAAACGCATCGGACAGCTCAATGAACGAAAATTCTTGCGACGCCCAGATGATGATTTCTTCACAGAACCGTGACAGATGCATCATGACTGTCGACGCAATCCCAAGGTATTCAATGACGAAGTCCCGGTCCGAGACGGCGTCTAAACTGTTGGGATAGACGTGTTCAAACCCAAGCAACTCGGCTGACTTGAACCGATCGATCGGGAAAGTCGTTCCGGCGAGTGCACCGGCACCAAGCGGTGACATCCGGACCCGTTTTAAGTTGTCCATCAGTCGCTCGGCATCACGCTCAAACATCCAAAAGTAAGCCAGCAAGTGATGCGCGAGCGAAATCGGTTGGGCCCGTTGCAGATGGGTATAGCCGGGCATGACCGTTTCGACGTGTTGATCCGCTTGTTCCGTGATGACGGATTGCAGATTGCGAAGACTCGACAGGAGTTCTAAAACATGCTGCTCCATCCAGAGATGAAGATCAGTTGCGACCTGATCGTTTCGACTGCGCGCTGTGTGCAGTTTGCCGGCGACAGGACCAATCTGTTCCGTCAATAACCGCTCGAGGTTCATATGGATATCCTCATCGGCCAGTGAATAGACATGCTGATCAATCGTCGCTTGCAGATGATTAAGTCCGGCTTCGATTTGCTGCCATTCCGTTTCCTCGAGAATCCCTTGTTCATATAACATCTGCGCATGGGCCAGGCTGCCTTGTAAATCGACAGCCGCCAATTTTTGATCAAATGAGATCGATGCGCCGAATGCCTCCGCCTGAGCGGAAGCACTTTCCGTAAACCGTCCGCCCCATAGTTTCGTCATTTTTTCACGCCTTCCTGACGATGGACACTCGCATGTGTCGCAATCGCTAGACCATGCAGTTTGATGAATCCTTTTGCCGCTTCGTGATCAAAGGCATCTTCTTTTGTGTAAGTCGCGAGTTTCTCGTCATATAACGAAACAGCCGATTGACGTCCGGTGACGGTTGCGTTCCCTTTATAGAGTTTGACACGGACTTCGCCGGTCACATCCTGCTGTGTCGCTGACAAGAACGCTTTGAGCCCTTTTGTTAACGGAGCATGGAACAATCCGTTGTAAATGGTTTCTGCATATTGTTTGCTTAAAATCGGTTTGAAATGAGCGACATCTTTTGTCAACGTAATCGTTTCGAGTGCTGCATGCGCTTTGAGTAAAACCGTTGCGCCCGGGCATTCATAGACTTCACGTGACTTGATTCCGACAAGACGGTTCTCGACGTGATCAATCCGACCGACTCCGTGCGCCCCTGCAATGATATTCAGTTCTGTGATCAGTTTTGCGAGTGGATATACTGTTCCGTTAATGGAAACCGGCACGCCCGCTTCAAAGCCGATGATGACTTCTTCTGCTTGATCCGGTGCGTCTTCCGGTGCGACGGTTAAAGCGTACGCATCTTGCGGCGGCTCCGTCCAAGGATTCTCAAGGACCCCACATTCATTACTGCGTCCCCATAAGTTCATATCAATTGAATACGGGCTGTCGAGGTTAATCGGAATCGGCACATCGTTTTCTTTTGCGTAGGCAATTTCTTCTTCACGTGACCATTTCCACTCGCGGACCGGTGCGATGACTTCGAGTGACGGATCGAGAGCGGCAACCGAAACTTCAAACCGGACTTGGTCGTTACCTTTTCCGGTACAACCGTGCGCCACCGCTGTTGCACCATGGGCATGTGCGACTTCGACCAGTTTTTCAGCGATCAACGGGCGGGATAGAGCTGAAATCAGTGGATACGCGCCTTCATAATGAGCGCCGTATTGAAGGGCCGGTAAGACAAACTCGTTCGCGAATTCCTCTTTGACATCAAGGACAATGGATTCAACGGCTCCGACAAGCAATGCCTTTTCTTTGATGACCGTCAAATCTTTTCCTTCACCGACATCCATGCATAACGCGACGACATCATAGTCCTTGCTTAACCATTTGATGGCGACTGAAGTATCGAGTCCACCGGAATACGCTAAAATCAATTTTTGTTTTGTCATTCTTATTTCCTCCTTGAATTCGACTGTATCTGTCTGTATAAAAATTCACTATGAATTATATATATACATAGACTTTCAAAAAAAGAAACCCTTTTTTCAGGATTTCTTAAAAAAACAGGGTTAAATTTTTTTCTCCATCGTCCGGTGCGGGATGCCGGCATCATCAAATTCATCGGAAACAATCGCATAGCCAAGCCCTTGATAAAAAGGAATCGCCTGCACCTGGGCACCGAGTGTTAAAATCATCCGACCTTCGCGGCGGGCAATCCGTTCCATCGCCTGCATCAGCTCTCCGCCATACCCTTTTCCTCTTGTCGCAGCAAGTGTCGCGACGCGTTCGACCTTCATCCGTTGCTCGTCATACGGGCGGGTCCGCCCTGTTGCGACGGGACGATTCTGCTCATCGAGTACGAGCAAATGAATCGCTGTTTCATCGTGAGTATCATATTCCAAATTACGAGGAACGCCTTGTTCCTCGACAAAAACCCGTTCACGGATCATTCGAACCGCTTGTTGCTGCTCTGCTGTTTTCACTTGAATTACTGTCATGTATGTAATTCCTCCTTTACTGCTTCGATATAAGCTTGTGCCTCTTCGTGGGTCTGGAATAATGCCTGAGCATTATTTTCACTTCCACCACCACGTCCATTAAACTGTTTTAAATATGTTTTGGCAAATTGTCCGAGATGAATGGAACCGGAACTGCACATGAATAATTTTTTAGCTGTCTCGTTCCAAACGAATCCTGTCCGCCCTGCTTCTGCCAAGGCTTTCACCAGCTTTTCTGAAAAGCGGATGTCCTCCTGGTCATGTCGCACGGTGAGAATCGATTCGTCCGTAGTCAGGATTTGTTTTAAGACCGTTTTGACATGTATATCTTCAGTCTGTCCAATTTGACGATTCAGACGTACTTGCTCCTGCTTCAATTCATCCACAACAAGATGAACTTGGTCTTTTTTAGCGGACAACGTCCGTGCCGCCTCTGCTAAGGCACGCCGTTCGGTCGTCAGTAATCGGAACGCCCGATCTTTTGCCACATACGCTAAGCGGATATTTCCCCGCACTTTTTCCAGTCCCGTGAATAAAATCAGTTCCAGTTCCGATGTCGAGGCAAGATGCGTCCCTCCACAAGCACTATAATCCAGTTCTCCGATCTGAACGACTCGAATTTCACCTGTGACCTGTGGTGTTTTTCGTAAGGGTAACTGGAGTGCCGCTTCTTCTGTATACTCTGTTGCCGTGATCGGCAGTTTAGCTTGAATCACCATCCGTAACCGTTCTTCCAGACGATTTTGAAGTGTGTCGTCCCAGGTATCGAGATTGAGATCAAGAGTCGATTCTTCCGTGCCGGTCCGGAAACTGACCGTCTTGATTTGGAATTCGTCTTGAAGAATTGCGGAAATGACATGTTGCGCCGTATGCTGCGCCGCATGATCCGTTCGAATGTCATCATCGACTTCACCTTGCACTTCGGTTTCAAAGAGTGGACTTGCCAGACGATGCCAAACGTATCCCTCTTTAATCTGGACATCCAAAACAGGAATACCGTTTAGCGTGCCCCGATCGGCAGGCTGTCCCCCACTTTCCGGATAAAAGTAACTTTGTTCTAATGTCACCCAATATCCTTGTTCTTCTTTTGTACCCGTCACGATCGATTCGAAAGTCCGGACGTCTGGATAAATTTGTTCAGAACGCATCTTCATTCCACCTTTTTTACACTGAATTTGCTTCTATTATGCCACAAATCACGTGCAATCGTTTGTCGACATGTCTATTTCCTAGTACACTAGATGAAAGACTATCGACCGCGAAGGGACGAAATGCCGTGATTCAGCATATCAATAAAAATTCACCACTTCCAATCTACTACCAAATCGAAGCTGCTTTAAAACAACAAATCGAGAACGGTCTGTTACAGCCAGGTGATTTAATTCCGTCCGAACGTGAATTCGCAGAGGCCCATCAAATCAGCCGAATGACGGTCCGTCAAGCGATTTCGAATTTAGTGAATGCCGGCTATCTGATCCGTCAAAAAGGGCGCGGCACGTTCGTCGCCAATAAAAAAATCGTCATGCAATTGTCTGGGTTGACCAGTTTTTCAGAAGAGATGGAGCATCTTGGATTGGAGCCGACGAGTGAACTGTTGTCGTATCAAATGATCGCCGCTGAAATGACGATTGCCAATAAACTCGGTATCCGTGAAGGCGCGAACGTATACGAGTTGAAACGTTTACGGATTGCAAACGATCAGCCGCTTGCACTGGAGACCGTGTATATTCCGGAACAGTTGTTGCCGGGTTTAAACCAAGAAGTCGCCATCACTTCCCTTTATGCCTTTGCCGAGGCAAGCGGGCTTAATCTCGGTCGTGCCAGCCAGACTTTTGAATCACGTCTTGCGACAAAGGAAGAAGCCCAGCACTTGGGATTATCCGTCAATTCTCCGGTTTTGTCCGTCGAACAGTTAACTTTCCTTGCGACCAATCAACCGTTTGAATATGTCATCTCAGCATACCGTGGTGACCGGTATACGTTTACGGTCGAAATGGAACGACAACGCTGATTCTTATCTGAAAACAGGAGGGGATTCAATTCCTCTCCTGTTTGTGAATAAAAAAAGCACACGTTTCAGGATGCTTTCTAAGAAAGTATCTGAAACGTGTGCTTTTGAGAACTGTCTGTTTTAAACAGTTATTGAATGGTTGTTGGCTCTACTGTCGTCGAATCTGTGTCTACCGGCGTTTCCGTCTCATCCTTGATTGGATATACTTCCTGTCCTTGCATCGCCTTCATCAAGTTTGATTTGACGCGGTCGAGTTGATTCGGATCCAAATGGTACTCCCATTTGCCGCTGATTCCAATATATCCTTCACCCGCGAGCTGATACTCGGTCGTATTGCGTAACGCAGTTGTAAAATCTACTAAACGAAGGTAATCGTTTGGTCCTAAGTTTGTTTCGACGTTGTCTCCAACAGCATCTAAGATGTCACGGTAGGCGCCAAGCGAACGGAAGCTTGCTGCTTCTTTCGCTACCGCTTGAATGACCTGCATCTGCTTTTGTCCCCGACCGATGTCTCCGAGCGGATCATCATGACGATTTCGGACATACGCCAATGCTTGTTCCCCTGTCAGATGTTGCATGCCTTTATCGACCGTAATTGTTCCTGCCTTACGGGCTGAATCCTGTTCTTTGAAGGCGTAGCGGACATCCACGTCCACACCATTTAAGGCATCAATCAACTGAACGAACCCTTGGAAATTCACTTTAACAACATGATTGATGTCGATACCAAGTAAATTTTCAGTCGTCTCACGTGCCAGCTTAATTCCATTATATGAGCTCGATTGATCCATCGAACCGAAATAATGGGCGTGCGTAATCTTGTCTTGTTCAATACCGGTCTTTCCGTAAGGGACGTCGTATTTCGAATAATCGATATTGACGAGCGAATCCCGTGGAATGCTGGTTAACACCAATTGCTCGGTCTTTTTATTCAAGACCCCGACAATCATGACGTCCGACCGTGCCGGCTCCTTTCTTGATTTACTTGCTTTTGTTTCATCCGTCCCTAAAATCAAAAACGATTCGGATGGAACATCGTCGTATTTTGAACTGACTTTTGATCCCGGAATCTTGATTTGTGTACGTGCCAATGTTTCCTGCGTTTTTATGAAAACCGCTCCCGCGTAACCGGAACCGATAACAGTCAAAAGTAATACCAAGGCTGCAATCACTTTGATGAACATCTTGCCAGCACTCGGTTGCTTCTTTCTTGCTGATCTCGTCTGCATCCGTAAGCCCTCATTTTCATGTAAATTTTCTGTAAAGTTCACTATTCTCCATTATCCGTACTTTTATTAAAAAGTCAATTTACGTTTCCGTTAAAATCATGTGATTCACCATTGCCCTATCACACGATTTAAGAGTCAACACAAGAAAACCCGTCCTTCATAAAAGCGGTTTTTTTAAGTCCGCTCTCATCAAAGACGAGTTGATCTGTTAGATTCATTTCATAAAATTCATATACGCTGCACGTCCGGTTCGTTTTGCTTCTTCCGACAACAGACCGGCTGCTTCTTCGTCCAAAACGACCATGACATCCGCATGACGTTGCAAAATGGTAGCCGGGCATTCAGTCGTTGCCGGTCCTTCCATCATATCGCGTACAGCTTCCGCTTTCCGTGCGCTTGACGCAACAAGCAGAATTTTTTTCGCTTCCATGATGGTTCCGATTCCCATCGTGATGGCTTTCACCGGGACATCTTTCAGTTCATCAAAAAATCGTTGGTTGGCTTGTCGGGTCGATTCCGTCAATTCCGTGACATGTGTTTTGGCATCAAACGGTGTTCCGGGTTCATTAAAGGCGATGTGACCGTTTGATCCAATACCGAGCAGTTGTAAATCAATTCCGAGCTTTCGGACAAGCTGTTCGTATCGTTCACTTTCCTGAACCGGATCCACTGTATTCCCGATTGGAAGGTGGGATTGTTTAAACGATATGCTGTTAAACAGGTGTTCGTTCATGAACGTATGGTAACTGTGCGGATGATCCGGTGCCAGTCCGACGTATTCATCCAAGTTGACGGTCGTTACGTGCCGGCAGTCCGGCTGGTCTTTGCGCCATTCTTCATATACACCGAGTGGAGAGCTTCCGGTCGCAAGACCAATCGTCAGTCCTTCCGGATGTCTCATTATTTCTTGTTTAATCAGTTGATAAGAAACGTTCGCCAGTTCCTCGCCTTTTTCTACTATCATCCATTTCATTTATCTTTACCCCTCTCGTTTTTGGAAATGATGGATTATCCCACGATGTATCGTTTGTTCGACGTTCAGATTGGTATCGAGTACAACAAAATCGGCATCTTTCCCTTGCTCAAGCCGTCCTTTTTGCGTTAATCCAAACTCTTCTGCTTGATTGACTGATGTCATCTGTACCGCTTGTTCCAGTGAACAACCGGTAAAAGCGATGATATTCCGTAAAGCTTGATCCATCGTCAAGACGCTTCCCGCCAAGCTTCCGTTCATCAACCGAGCTGCCCCCTCTTTTACCTCTACCGCCTGCCCGCCCAGTTCATAAGCTCCGTCAGATAGTCCTTTCGCCCGCATCGCATCTGTGATGACCGTCAACCGCTCAGGTCCCTTCATCCGGTAAGCGAATTCCACCATTTCTTTCGAACTGTGAATTCCATCCGGAATGATTTCTGCAAATACTGTCCGTTCCAACAAACAATAGCCGACCGTCCCCGGTTCCCGGTGGTGCAGGGCACGCATCTGATTATAGAGATGCGTTCCGTGCGTTACATTGCCTGTACGATTTTCCTCAAAGGTCGCATCGGTATGTCCGGCCGACGGAACCGCTCCCGTTTCTCGAACTGCAGTTTCGAAGGCACGTGCCCCGGGACGTTCTGGAGCATAGGTCACGAGCTTAATGTGATTCCCGGAAGCCTGTTGCCATTTTAAAAACTGTTCGACGTCCGGTTCGACGATGAATGCAAGAGGTTGTGCCCCTGCATAATCAGGATTAATGAACGGTCCTTCGAGATGAATGCCTTCAATGGTCGTTTGACGAGTCTCAATGACGTCCCGCGCTGCTTGAAGAGCGCACGTGATTTGTTCCCAGTCTTGTGTAATCGTCGTTGCAAAAAATGACGTCACACCCTCTGCGAGCATCGCCTCACTCAAACGGACTAAAGCCTCTCGGTCCCCGTCCATCGTGTCGACATCATATCCACCGTGAATATGCACATCGATCATTCCCGGAATGATTCGTTTTCCTTTGAGATCAATAACCTCTTCATCCTGTGCCGTATAGTCGGTCATCGCTCCGATTTCTTGAATCGTTTGACCAAACCGGATAAACCCACTTTGAATGACGGTTTGTCCTGTATAAATTTCTGCATGGATGATACTTGTCATAGGTATTCTTCCTTTCTTCTCTGAATTCCGCTACTTTCAACTTCTGCATGTCCAGTATACTGCCATTTATTCTAGTTGTATAGACCTTTATACATTTAAATGATTATTCAAAAAAGAAGACTCCGACGTGACCATCGGAATCTTCTGCTCATTACGGTAATAAAATGCGATCTTTCTTCTTTGAAATCAAACGGGTCGCTTTCAAAATAGCAAGCGTCAAGGACTGACGTTTCCGATACGCAAGATAACGACCTTCCCATTTTGGATCGTACTTCTCTTTATAACGTCTTAAGCCGGTGAAACTGTACATGTAACGAATATTATTGAAGACATCGGCTGCCACCCGTTCCTGCCAAAAAGATGTCTCGTCTTCACCAACCGAAGACAACGGAGCCATTCCCATGTTAAACGTATGATAGCCCTGCTCCGTCGCATAATCAAACAGACGGATAAACATCGCATCCATGATTCCGTTTGGACCCTCCGGGCGAAAACGCATCAAATCAATCGACAGGACACCTTCTTGATAAGCCGGCATGAACGTCATGAAACCAAGCATCTCGTTTCCCGCATCGCGCATAATACCGATTGGGGCTTGATTCAGATAAGACGCATCGAAATAACCGAGGGAGAATCCTTTTTCAGATTTACTGCCGAGCCATTCATCTGAAACCTCCTGCAGTTGCTGAATCAAAGATTCACTGAATGGGGGAGAGAGCACTTCAAACGTCATCCCTTCACGCTCAAATCGGTTTTTAATGGATCGTAAGCCAGCCCGTTTTTTTCCGGAAACCGTAAATGTCGTCATGTCGACAATCGCTTCTTCTCCAAGCTTAAAGAAGTTAAAGCCGAAATCATGATACAGCGACATGTTTTGTGCTTGAATCTGATAGATATTCGGAATGTATCCAAGGTCCTCGACACGTCGCAAAAAACAAGCAATCAATTGCGAGTGTTCCTCAGAATTCCCACTCGGATCGCCAAGCATCATGATCCGGTTGCCGGTTTGACTGAACTGAATGAACGAACGTCCGGACTCCGAGAAGAAAAAGCGTTTATCACCTAAAAAAGCGAGATGACTTAAGTAGTTTCCGCCTTCTTCCGTCAGGACATTCCTTACTTTTTGTAAATCCAATTTTTCCCCGAGAATCGGTTGGTTGAATGTGTTGAATAAACGGATAAAGACGAGCAAGTAAACCAGTGCAAAAATCGTCGCACTCACTGCAAACATAAAGATTTCGTGTGCCGGATATACTTTCGTTCCGTCCGCCGAACCAAGTGTATAAAAAGCGTATCCGAAAAAGACGAACCCGCCGATGTATAATACCCATGCCCCTGCCGACCGAATTAAACGTGTCGTCGTAATCAACGTCCGTTCACGATGAAAAGCATTTCTTGACATTGTGACCAACACCAAGACAATCAGAACGACGGATAAGGAGATTAAATTAAATCCACGCAACGCCATTCCGATTAAAGCGAAAACGGAGACTCCATAGACCATATAAAGTGATCGTTTCGTCCGTCGGTACAGAGACGGGGCAAGCAAGACATACAATAAGCCGGCCATCAGAAAGAAACTGTTCGCAAGCAGCAACAATTCGTGGGGCAAACGTCCTTCCAAATACTCATACTGCGTGGAATTCGGCGGCAGGATAGCAAGACCCCAAATCGTGATGCCTGCGAGTAAGGTAATCAAGGCTAACGTAAAGTGCCGCACCTTACTTAAAAACCGTAACTGAAGACGCCAAATGACACCGCCGACCTCGACGGACGGACCAACAATCGGTTTATCTTCGATCATCTTGACGACGGGTCCGCTGAATTCGCGGGCCGAGAAGATGACACCGATGACGAACGGAATCAAGTAATAGACCAGACGATAAATCAATAAACCGGTCAACACGATACCTTCTTCGACACCTGCACGCTGCATACCAATCAAAAAGACAAGGTCAAACGAGCCGAATCCCCCCGGAACCATCGAAATCAAACCAGCTGTCGCAGCGATGATGAAGACACCGATGACTTTTGAGAAACTGACGTCTGTTCCAAGTGCCGCTAAGATGAAATAAACAACCACACCGGCACTGAACCATTCCGCGAGCGAAACAAGGGAATACAGGGCAATCGATGACGGTCGGATACTGCTGCTTCCCCGTCGGAACGTAAACAACAGATAGACCGGGAAAAAGAAGGCAACACCGATAATAACCGGCCAAAGCCATTTCTTCAGTTCCAATACTTCAAATGCCGGAAAGACATTCACTAACGACAAAGCCGATAAAATCGACAACCCGCTGATTAAAGTCGGAGCCATCCAACCAATGGCTTTGAGTAACCGGCTTCCTTCTACGAACGGACGGTAAAGCGCCGTCCGGACCCCTATTCCCGCCAGTCCGCCAAAGCCGATAATACCGTTAAACGAGTTGGCAATCCAGGACGCCCGAAAAATCAAGCCAAGCGGAACTTTCACTTGGAGAGAGCGCAATAAAAAATAATCATAAAAGAACATCGTTGCGACGGCAGCCAGTCCCGCCAAAATCAACAGAATAAATTCCCAGGATGGAATTTGCTGAATCGCCCGAATCGATTCTTTTAACGATAAGCTTTTCAATTCATTTTGTCCTTGATAAAAAATGAAGGCAATCAAGATAATCGGCAAAATGATTTTCGCCACCGTCAACAGACGTTGTTTATTGAATCTCATTTTACGACCTCCTTTGATTTTCTGACCAGATGCATCAAGCGGAGCAAGAGGAGACTTGCTCCGACAGCGAGTCCGATGATCAATCCCCACCAATATCCGTCTGGTCCGAGTGCTGTAAACCGCTCGAAGTAAAAGCCAAGCGGAAGACCGATAACCCAGTACGCTGTAATGGTTAAAATAAACGTGACGTTTACATCCTTGAATCCGCGAAGAGCGCCTTGTGTCGGCGCGGCAACCGCATCAGACAACTGAAAGAAAATCGCTAAAATCATGAAATGTGCCGCCATTTTGATGACAGCAGGATCATTGCTGTAAAGCGCTGCGATTTGTTCGTTTTGCACATACAGCAATCCACCGGAAAACAACGACACGACCAAACACAGCAATAAACCGATCCACACATACTGGACGGCGTCCTTGACCCGTTTCGCCCCCATCTCAAATCCGACGGTAATCGTTAAGGCCGACGCTGCCGAGAGTGGAATCATGTACACAAACGAAGCAAAATTAATCGCTGCTTGATACGCGCCAATGACGACATCGCCGTAGGCACCAAGTAACAACGTGACGGCTGAAAAGATACTGACTTCGGAAAAAATAGCTAAGCCGATCGGAGCACCCAGCAGAACCAGTTCTTTGATCCGGCTGACATCTGGCTTATAAAATCGTCTGAGAATCCCAAGCCGTTGAAAAAGTTCACCTTTTAAAACGACACCGACAACTGCGATACATAAAATCCAATACGTGATTGCTGTCGCAACACCGGCTCCGATTCCACCAAGTTCCGGAAAACCAAACTTTCCGAAGATAAACAGATAATTGAAAGCGACATTAACGGGTAAAGAGAATAATAATAATGTCATCGTGATGTTCGATTTGCCCAGCGAATCAATTAAAGTGCGCAGGACGAAGAAAACGAACATCGGAATGATACCAAAACCCAACATGATGAGATAGACGCGGGCGACGTGACGCGCCTCATCCGATAATTCCATTTGACGCAAAATCGGATTAACGAACACCAGTCCAAGCAGAAGTGTCAGTACGATGATAGCGACGGACACATATAGAGCCTGAATCACGATTCGTTTGACTTCCCGTTCTTTTCTCGCTCCCATCGCTTGCGAAACAAGCGGAGCGACTGCGAGTAATATCCCTGTCAATCCCGTATAGACCGGCGCCCATAAACTGGCTCCGACTCCGACTCCGGCTAAATCTGCTGAACCATATCGACCTGCCATGACCGTATCAAAAAAACTAATTAAGTAAAACGCTACCTGTGTGACCAGGATGGGAAAGAAAATCTTCATGAATTGTTGAATCTTTCCCGACAGCGTAGTTGTTTCTAACATTGTTCCACCACATTTCGGGGCAATAGACACCCTATTTTTTATTAAACTGTTCAGGTTTATTTTTTATTCTACGTAAATGATTGAAGGAGGGATTCATATGAAGCATCGTGATGCTGAAAATTTGACGTTTGAGTTACTTGAAACATGGTCAACGTTTAATCATTATGCCAAAGAGGCGCAAACGTTTAACAATCCGGAAGATGTTCATCAGGCACGGATCCGTTTACGTAAGCTGATTACTTTCGCTAAACTGTTGGATCAAACGGAAGAACCAATTTATTTGATTTGGAAACGTTTGATGGCTGCTTTTGGTCAAGTCCGGGATTTGGACGTCCAACTGAGTCAACAACCCGTCGATTCTCCCATTGAACAGTTATTTGCCGAGCATTTGGCGCTTCAACTTCAAGGCAAGCGGGCTACGTTGCTTGAAACGATGCACCTGCTGATTTCCGATGAGCTCGACCGGTCCGTCCGGCGATTTTTGGCCGGCCGCTTGACCAAACAATTAAAACGAATGGATGAACAAGAGTTGTTGCAAACGGCTGAAAAACGATTTGACAAAAAAAAGCTTCACTACGAAAAAGTTCAACATCAGGAAGGCCGTAAACGAATCCACATGATGCATGAACTTCGGCTCGCGACAAAATTTTACCGCTATACAGTCGAGTATTTACGTCCGTACACAGATGTCCCCAAATCTTCCGTCGATCGACTGAAGCGTATTCAAACACAGCTCGGTGATATCAACGACACGTATAATCGTCTCGAACGTTGGCGAATTTTTACCGTTCCAGCTGCTCAACGGATCGAGCAACAAAAAGAAATCGACCGCTTGGAGAAAAAACTTTCAAAACGGCTCGATCAGCTCTCCTTTAGTTAAGGATGGCGCTGGACAAGTAATTCAAGCATCTTTGTTCCGGCAATCGAATTGCCTTTTAAATCCAGTGCCGGTCCAAAAATACCGATACCAAGATCCGCCATATCAAAATCGCTTCGACCGCACGCGACGATGGCTCCGGACACACCACTTTTCCCCGGTAATCCGACTTGAACAGAAAATTCACCGGACGCATCATACATGCCGCATGTCGTCATGATTGCCCGGATGATTCGGGCATTACGTCGGGAAATGACTTGATGGCCGGAAGGAGTTTTACCGGACTGACTTAAAATTTTCCCCATCATCGCGAGTCCTTTACAATTGGTTAAAATCGCACACTGTTTCGTATAGACATCGATGATTTCTTCGACGTTTCCTTCAATGACCCCATGATACCGCATGAAATAGAGTAAGGCACGATTCAAATCCGTCGTCTCAAATTCGGATTTGGCGACTTCGGCATCATATTTGACCATTTCGAAATCAATATCGAGTAAATCGGCAATGAATTGACGTAACCGGTCCAATTTATCTGCAGCATTTTCTCCAGGCAACATGCTCGTAACAGCCAGCGCACCGGCATTGATCATCGGATTCAGCGGTTTTGTCGGAATCGTCTCCTCCAGTTTCGCAATCGAGTTGAAGGCATCACCCGTCGGCTCCATTCCGACTTTCGAGAAAACATAGTCTTCACCAAATGTCTCGAGGACAAATGCCAACGTGATGATTTTCGATACACTTTGTAAAGTGAACATCGTTTCGGCGTCTCCCGCCGAAACAAAACTGCCATCTGCATTACAGACGGCAATACCAAGCTGTGTCGGTTCCGATTTGGCAAGTTCCGGTATATAACTGGCCACCTGTCCAAGGACTGTATACGGACGGCATTCAGCGATTAATTCTTCGAGTTGTTGTTGCGTTACATTCATTGAAGTCCCTCTTCCTGTCGTTTTTAATAGCTTATCATGCTTTACAGAAACGAGATATGCTGTTCTTCGGTTTCCTGTTTCATCCCGTTAAAAAGGTCGCCTCTCCTTTAATCGTTAAAGGAGGAGGCGACCTTTTCTTATTTCTTCATCGAATGACTAACTCAAACCCATCCGTGTCAATCGCAACATGGGAGCCGTCTTGGATAGCTCCACTGATCAAAGCACGTGCAAGCTTCGTTTCAATCGTCCGTTGAATATACCGGTTAATCGGGCGTGCCCCGTACTGCGGTTCAAACGCTTCATTAAAAATCAACGTCTTCGCGGCGTCCGTTACATCAATCGTAATCTCACGACCAGACAGACGGTCAGCCATTTTGCTAACTGCTTTATCGATGATCCGCTCGATTTCCGCCCGTTGCAACGGATGGAACAAAATCGTATCATCAATCCGGTTCAAGAACTCGGGTCGGAAATGATTTTTCAATTCGTTCATGACCGCTTCTTCTTCCCCTGCATCGATGTGACCGTCTTTTGCTGCTTCAAGCAGGATGTTCGAGCCGATGTTTGACGTCATGATGACAATCGTATTTTTAAAATCAACCACTCGTCCCTGGGCATCTGTTAAACGTCCGTCGTCCAAGACTTGCAAAAGGATATTAAAAACATCCCCGTGTGCTTTCTCGATTTCGTCAAACAAGAGGACCGAATATGGACTCCGACGGACTGCTTCCGTCAACTGCCCTCCTTCTTCATACCCGACATAACCGGGAGGCGCTCCTACCAGACGCGATACGTTATGCTTTTCCATATACTCCGACATATCAATCCGTACGATGTGCTCTTCACTGTCGAACATCGCCGCTGCAAGTGCTTTGGCAAGCTCTGTTTTTCCAACACCCGTCGGTCCGAGGAATAAGAACGAACCGATCGGACGGTTCGGATCCTTGATGCCGGCCCGTGCCCGGATGACAGCATCCGAAACCAGACGAACCGCCTCTTCTTGACCGAACACCCGTTGATGCAAGGTATCTTCAAGGTACAATAATTTTTCCCGCTCTCCTTGGGCAAGCCGACTGACCGGAATCCCTGTCCACTTCGAGACGATATCCGCGATCTCTTCGTCAGTCACGGCTTCACGAACCAATTCATGCGCTACGTGTTCTGCTGATTCTTCCGCTACTTTCAACTGATTTTCAAGTGCCGGTATCTGACCGTACTTGATTTCGGATGCTGTATTTAAATCGTACCGACCTTCTGCTTCCTGTAAAGCCAACTTCGCCTTTTCAAGATCTGCCCGTAATTGTTGGACGTTTTGCGAGCTGTCTTTCTCACGTTGCCACCGGGTCCGTAAGGCACTTTCATCTTCGCGGACCGAACTCAGTTCCTGTTGCAGGATATCCAGTCGTTTTCGTGAAGCTTCATCGGTTTCTTTTTTCAAAGCTGCTTCCTCGATTTCAAGCTGCATGACCCGCCGGACCAACGAATCCAATTCGGCCGGCATCGATTCCATATCCGTTCGAATCATCGCACATGCTTCATCGACTAAATCGATTGCTTTATCGGGCATAAATCGATCTGTAATATACCGGTCTGACAGGGTCGCTGCCGCGACAAGCGCATTATCGTGAATGCGGACACCATGATGAATCTCAAACCGTTCTTTCAGGCCACGTAGAATCGAAATCGTATCTTCGACATCCGGTTCCGCGACGAGGACTTGTTGGAACCGACGTTCAAGTGCCGGATCTTTTTCGATGTACTTCCGGTATTCGTCGAGCGTCGTCGCTCCGATACAATGCAATTCACCGCGGGCCAACATCGGTTTGAGCATGTTTCCGGCATCCATCGCCCCGTCCGTTTTTCCGGCACCGACAATCGTATGCAATTCATCGATGAATAATAAAATCTGTCCTTCCGCTTCCTTAACTTCATTCAAGACGGCTTGAAGCCGTTCTTCAAACTCTCCGCGGTATTTGGCTCCCGCGACAAGTGTACTCATATCAAGGCTGAACAACTGCTTATTTTTCAGACTTTCCGGCACATCTCCGCGGACAATCCGTTGTGCCAATCCTTCGACGATCGCTGTTTTACCGACCCCCGGTTCACCGATCAAGACCGGATTGTTTTTTGTCTTCCGGCTGAGGATGCGAATGACCCGACGGATTTCATCATCACGACCGATGACCGGATCAGTTTTGCCGGATCGGAAATCCGCGACCAGATCCCGTCCGTATTTTTTCAAGACATCAAACGTCGCTTCCGGATTTTTAGTCGTCACTTTCCGGTTTCCCCGCATCTCGACGATCGCTGCACGCAATACGTCTTCTGTGATTTTTTGACTCCGCAAGTATTGCGTCGCAGGACTCGATTGTTTCACGAGACCGAGCAGTAAATGTTCGACCGACACGTAATCGTCCTGCATGAGTCGCGCCTCAGTTTCCGCTTCTGTCAATACTTGCAGAAGCGAGTTGCTGATGCGCGGCGTCGATGATTGACTCAATGCCGGTAACCGGCCGATTGCATCATTGACAGTGGCTTCCAGTTGATCCAATCGTTGATCTAATTTTTCAAAGACGATTCGGGCGATTCCTTCTTCCTGCGAAATCAACGCGAGCAACAGATGCCATTCTGTGATTTCGCTGTGGCGGCGTTGCTTAGCAATGGCTTGTGCCGACACAATGGCTTCGTGTGCCCGATCGGTTAATTTTTCAAAATCCATTTTTCCGTCACTCCTTCACAGATAAACGATTTTCCCACTCTTCGTAAAATGCTGAATCCATTTCCGGTAGTTTGACCTCCAGTTGAACCAATAAGGCACCGCGGTGTCCTTCCCGGTTGCTGAGTCCCCGATTAGGAATCCGGAGACGGGAACCCGGTTTCGTGCCGGGTTTAATCTTCAGTTTGACCCGTTTCCCTTCGAGTGTATCCGCGACGACTTCCCCGCCCAAGACGAGTAACGTCGGATAGACACGAATCGTCGAGATAACGTCCGTCTCATGACGACGGAAGCGGTCATCATCCTTTAAATGAATCGTGACATACACATCGCCTGCCACTCCTTGTCGGTTTCTCAACGAGCTTTTACCGCGCAAACGGACTTTTTTCCCGTCATACACGTCTGTCGGAAGACTCATTTGAATGGCACCTGTCGCCAGTCGGATCGTCACCTTTTCATTCGTACTGAGGTGACTTAACGGGACAGTCAGTTCCAGTTCTTCATCGGTTTCTTCTTCTTGATTAAAGAAAGAACCAAACATGTCTTCAAACCCGAACGATTGACCCGCTGATCCAGTACGTGTCTGCCGCCCGTTGAACTGACGGAATAAATCGTCATAATCGGCTGTCTGACCGGCTCCGCTCATGCGGTCAAAATCACTGCCGTACCGGTCGTACTGTGTCCGTTTTTCTTCATCTCCAAGAATATCAAACGCTTCTTGAATCTCTTTGAAGCGCTTGTCCGCGCTTGCTTCTTGGTTGACATCCGGATGGTACTGCTTCGCAAGCTTCCGGTACGCACGTTTGATGTCTTGGTTCGATGCCGTTTTTTCGATCCCAAGCGTTTTATAATAATCTTTCGCCACTTCCATCACTCCCTTAACTTTCATCCTGTACATTAATTATAAAATTGATCGCTCAATTGGTCAAATATAGTCAAACTTTTTTTTAAACAGTTGCTTTGTTCTTTTCACTTTACGCATTTTCCTCAAACAAGTTTCGTTTCAGAAAACCATGATATACTGACAACTAGCATTAGGAAAAAGGAGCGATCAAGACATGGATGGTAAAAAACGAGCCGATGTCAAAATCGGACAACACGTCAGTATCGTGTTAAAACAAGATCAGCGGACAGGCAAACGGACGGAAGGGATCGTCAAAGACTTGTTAACCAAGTCGCCGAATCACCCCCACGGCATCAAAGTCCGTCTCGAAGATGGTCAAGTCGGTCGGGTTCAGGAAATCTTATAACCCCTTAATCAAAAAAGGCACTCGCTTTCCGGTCAACTGCCGGAGAGCGGGTGCCTTTTCGTCAACTAGCGGAGTGTTCGAGGTAACGTAATGTCACTTCGACTAAAATACGAGCCGCATGCTGCATCGCCTGTTCTTCAAAGTCAAACTTCGGATGATGATGTGGATAAAATGTTTCGTCTCCTGCTCCCGTAAAGAAGAAGGTGCCCGGTACTTGTTGCAAATAGTAAGCAAAGTCTTCGCCGCCCATCGTCGGTGCGATTTCAAAGACGTGATCCCCACCCATGATGTCTGATGCGACGGTCCGCAATAAATTGGTTTCTTCCGGATGGTTGACGACCGCCGGATATCCTTTTTCGTACGCAAACGAATAGGTCGCCCCCGCCGCATTACAGATCCCCTTGATGGTCCGTTCCATTTCATGGACGATTTGTCCGGCGACTTCAGGATCAAACGTACGAACCGTACCTGTCAGTTCCGCACTGTCGGCAATGACATTAAACGTATTCCCGGCATGCAGTGTTCCAATCGTCAAGACCGCCGGCTGAAGCGGATCGATTCGCCGGCTGACAATACTTTGCAGCTCCTTGACGACGGTTGCCCCAAGTACGACGGCATCAATCGTTTCGTGCGGCTTCGCGCCGTGTCCTCCGCGTCCGAACAACGTCAGCTCGAACTTGTCTGCCGCCGCCATGACCGGACCCACCCGGTAACCGATTGTTCCGAGTTTCGTCGTCGACCACAGATGTGTTCCGAATATGACGTCGACGCCGTCCAGACATCCGTCAGCAACCATATCCCGTGCGCCGCCCGGAACCACTTCTTCCGCATGTTGGTGAATCAAGACAACGTTTCCCGCCAACTGTTCTTTCTGACCGACAAGGATTTCTGCGACCGCAAGCAACGTGGCTGTGTGCCCGTCATGTCCGCATGCATGCATGACGCCTGGCACGGTCGATCGGTAATCCACTTCTTTTTCATCCTGAATCGGTAATGCATCGAAGTCTGCACGCAGGGCGACTGTTTTTCCAGGCTTTCCTCCGCGAATGGTTCCGACCACACCCCGCCCGCCGACTCCGGTCCGGACTTCGATACCAAGCTCCGTCAATCGATCCGCAATAAATTTTGGGGTATCGACTTCATGAAACGACAATTCCGGATGTTGATGTAAATACCGCCGCCGTTCGACCATCACTGGAAATAACTGCTCCACCATCTCTTTCACTGTCTGTTTCATTATGTACACCCCTTATTTTTTACTGTGCAACATTTTGACACTTTCCCGTGTATACTGTAGCCGTTCGATCGTATCATCATAATGGACAGCCGCGTAGGATAAAAACAACACATCAATCGCAAACAGCTGAGCGAGGCGTGAGCTCAAAGCCGCGCTGCGTAATGGAGCTTCCGGAGCACGTGACGTCCAGAGTGCGATATCTGCCAGCTGACTGATCCGATTATCTCCGAAACGAGTTAAACTGATGATTTTCAGCCCCCGAATCTTCGCCAGGCGGATCAGTTCCACGACTTCTTCGGTCTCCCCGCTGTAAGAAATCGCAAAAAAGACATCGTCCGGACTTGCGTTTGCGAGTATCGTCGCAACGAGATGTTGATCGGATTCCTGAATCGTCAGCTTCCCGACACGTGTCCATTTTTGAGCGGCATCCAGCGCAACGACGTTTGATGCACCGATTCCGTAAAAATAAATCGCCCGTGCGTGATCTAAAACCTGTGTCGCTTCTGCAATCCGCACTTCACTCAATTGTTTCGCCGTATCCTGTAACGCTTGAATGCTGTTGCTGACCGTCTTTTCTACTAAATCGGCAGGGCGCTCGTTTTTTTCGATATCATGATATCCTTTTAAATCTGTCCGTGCTGTATCCGCTGAAATCCGCATCCGGAGTTCCGGATATCCTTTTAAACCGAGTGCCCGGCAAAACCGAACCACGGCTGCTGCACTCGTTCCCGATTCTTCTGCCAAATGATGAATCGTCATTCCTGCAATCTCATTCATATGCGCTAAAACAAAATCTGCTACTTTCCGTGACGAAGACGGCAACTCTTCGTGGACGGCACTAATTTGTGAAAAAATACCACCTTTCATCCGACTCGCTCCCTTACCATGAATTAAAACAGGCGAACGCAGTGTCAATCCGCCCGATCCGCATTATGCTTCTTCTCTATTATGCGCTCTCAAGACGACTTTCGTAAATCCAAAGAAATCTGACAATACAAAAAAACAGATCCTGCTTGTGCAAAGATCTGTTTCTTCCGTAACATTAACGGATTTTAACGATTGGCTTTTTCGTGTCCGGCTCGATGAACAACATCGCTTCCGTATCCCCGTTTAAATTTGTGACGGTAATGGTCGTCGGGACGTTCCGACTGTATTCCCAACGGTTTTCGAGCAAGTAGGTCACATATTGAATAAACGCTACAAGTTCTGCTTTTCCATAAAATTGAACGGGAATTTTAATTTCGAGTTTTTTCAGTTCCTCGCCCTGATAAAAACCTTCCCCCATCATTCCGGTGTAGTTCGGGAAGTAATCTTCCAAACGATCTTTGAACAAATCGAATTTCGCCGCATCATCCCGAACATCCTTTGTCGCTGCACTGGACGGATAGTAGTAGTATTTCTCGTCGTAATTTTTCCAGTCATTGCCGCTGATTTGATTTCCGCGACCGATGAAGGCGGATGTAACATAATGCCCGGAGACCGGTGACCCTTCACTTTCCTGAAGATACAGAGCAACGTGAATCGGCGTTGTTTTTACTCCTTCTGTTTTCCGCATTTTCTTGACCAGCTCGTTTGCCAACTTTTTGCCTTGGGCGATGACTTTTTCCTCGTCGAGTTTTACGGTATAAGTCGGACCATAGTTTTCGTCTTGGAAAACATATTCGCTGTTTAACACCAAAGCAACGGACGTACCACCCAGTTCGAGTTTTTTATCTTCTTCCAACATATAGTCCTGTTCCAAGATGTGCGATAGAATCAAAGGAGACTTTTGGTTTTTTTCTTTGTAAGATTTTCCGGTCGTATACGCAGGGTTCAAGCCGTTCGGATCACTGACACCATCGCCGGATTTCCCTTTTCGCAAAAGCCACTGCGCAATTTGATCGGCTTCCAGCAATTGCCCTTCTTGATAATAGTATTTATCTGGTGCAAAAAATTGAGTGGAGTGACGCATCAATCCTGTCTCGATTTCGTCAAGCTCCAGACGCGAACTGACTCGCTTTTGTGTCATCCCGCGGGCGACACTCGGCCGGAACGGTAAGACGGTCCGGTAATAGGAATCAGTCGTATCAATCGCCGGACTAACGACGGCCTGAACTTCTTTTCCTTGTTGGCTCTCTGTAATAACTTCTTTTGTATCGCTTTTCTGTGATAAATCAAACGAACACGCGCCGAGGAATAATGTACTCGTCAATGTCAACGCTACTATTTTTTTAGATTTCATCTGTTTTCGCACCCCATGTTTTTAAAATCGTTCTCTCTATCATAACAGAATAGTTTTCCATCGGGGAAGCTGTAGTTTTCCCCTGATTTTCAAAAAAGTATACACTGCTTTTCAGCAGATGAAAGGATTTTTTTATGAAACGACAACGATTTCTAGGTCTCATGCTC
This sequence comes from Caryophanales bacterium, assembly GCA_902363455.1. Lineage (GTDB taxonomy): Bacteria > Bacillota > Bacilli > Exiguobacteriales > Exiguobacteriaceae > Exiguobacterium_A. Next base: position 119,796 of record CABJAC010000005.1, read on the forward strand.
TTGATTTCCGGCATCCTGCTCATTCTTTGGCCGCTCTATACCAATCACCAAAAATCGCGGGCTGCTGAAGAACTAAAACAACAGTGGACACAAAATTTACAAGCGGTCGATGCCAAAGAAACGAAGAAGCCTGTAGCAACGAACGGTAGCGGATTACTGACAATTCCGTCGCTTGATTTTGAGCAGGTCATCTTAGAAGGAGCTTCGACGACTACTCTCGATCAAAGCATTGGTCATCTCAAAGCGACCGGTGCTCCTGGAAAAGGGAACTATGCCTTGGCGGGACACCGCAGTTTCACGAAAGGATTGCATTTTAACCGCCTTCCGGAATTGAAGACAGGCGCGCTTGTCTTCGTGACGACAACCAGTCACCGTTATACGTACCAAATGAAGACCTCAAAACTTGTCCAACCAACTGATGTCTCCGTCTTGAATCAAGACGTCAAGCAAGCAACCATCACTCTCATCACATGTGATCCTCCGGAAACAGCGACCAATCGTTTGATTAAACAAGGAATTTTGATCAAAACAGAATCGCTCTGATTCACTGTATACGTATACGAAAAGGGAAGGCGCATGAATCTGTCGCCTTCCCTTTTCTATCCAAACCAGCCGTTTGACGGGTTTTATATTATCCTTCGTATTTTGCCAACTCTTCAAGCAATTGGGCTTCATTCCAAATCTCAATCCCAAGCGACTCAGCTTTCGTTAACTTCGAACCGGCTTTTTCTCCGGCTACTAAAATATCCGTCTTTTTACTGACGCTGCCGGTCACGTCCGCCCCGAGCAACTCCAGCCGTTTGCCGGCTTCTGAACGTTTCAGTGTTTCGAGTGTTCCGGTCAATACAATCGTTTTCCCGGCGAGCGGTGCGTTCGATTGATCGATCCGTTGTCCGAGAAATTGTTGATTCAGTCCGAGTTCTGCTAAGTCCTTGATTAAGCCTTTCGCTTCCGGATGTTCAAAATACTTCGTGACGGAGTCTGCAATTTTACTGCCAATCCCATCAATCGCTAAAATTTCTTCATACTCTGCTTGCGCAATCCCATCCAGTGAATCAAACCGCTCTGCAAGCAAGAAAGCTGCTTTTTGACCAACCAATCGAATCCCGAGACCAAACATCAGTCGTTCCAAGGAGTTCTGCTTCGAGGCTTCAATGGCGGTCAGGAGATTGTCGACCGACGTTTCACCCATCCGTTCATACGTCAACAATTCATCCCGATCGAGGCGGTATAAATCGGCGAGTGTCCGGATTGCTTGGTGTTCATACAATTGACGAACAACTTTTTCGCCGAGACCGTCGATGTTCATCGCTTGACGCGATACAAAATGGATGATGCCTTCCACAAGTTGTGCCGGACATTCGGGACTGACACACCGGATATCCGCCTCCCCTTCCAATCGAACGAGTTCGGATTGACAGGCCGGACAATGGACCGGAAATTCAATCGGCTGTTCGTTCCCCGTCCGTTCCGAGACGACGACGCTGACGACCGCAGGAATGACATCGCCGGCTTTTTTGATGATGACTTGATCGTGCAGACGAATGTCTTTTTCCGTAATGAAATCAGCGTTGTGGAGTGTCGCATAACTGACGGTTGATCCCGCGACGACGACTGGAGCAAAACGTGCACGCGGCGTGACTTTCCCGGTTCGTCCGACACTGAAATCAACTTCTTCGACCGTCGTCATGACTTCTTCCGCAGCAAATTTATAAGCTGTTGCAAAGCGGGGACTTTTCGCCGTGAAACCGAGTTCTTCCTGATCGTCATAACGATCAACTTTCAGGACGATGCCATCGATTTCGTACGGCAGATTTGAACGTTCCAATGTCCAGTGAGCAATGTAGGCTAAAATTTCTTCGACCGTTTCACACGTCTTCATTTCTTTGTTTGTTGGTAATCCGAGTTCAGCCAGTTGTTGCATCGCTTCGCTGTGCGAACGGGCACTCAGAGTATTGACACCAACACCGTAGACGAACAGCGACAGATTACGGGACGCCGTAATTGACGAGTCGAGCTGGCGCAAACTTCCAGCTGCCGCATTCCGCGGGTTGGCGAACAAGGCCTCTTCTCGTTCCGCCCGATCTTGATTTAGGCGTTCGAACGATTGTTTAGGCATATAGGCTTCACCCCGGACCTCGACCGTTTCATTTTGACGTAACCGCAGCGGCAAGGCTTTAATCGTCCGCAGATTTTGCGTGATGTTCTCGCCGACGGTTCCGTCGCCGCGTGTCGCGCCGCGGACGAGACTTCCGTCTTCGTACTTTAAGGAAATTGCCAGACCATCAAACTTTAATTCGGCGACATATGTCGTCGAACGACCGAGCGATCGTTCAATCCGGGCGACCCACTCCCGAATCTCCGTCTCATCAAATACGTTCCCGAGCGACAACATCGGTAAGTCATGTGTCACCTTCTCGAACGCGTCGAGCGGAGCCGCCCCGACACGTTGCGTCGGGGAGTCCGGTGTGATCAGCTCCGGGTTTTCAGTTTCAAGCTCCGTCAGTTCACGCAACAGTTGATCGTATGTGCTGTCCGGTACCGTCGGCTGATCTTGGACGTAATATTCATAACTATACTGGTTCAGTTTCTGGCGCAATTCATCGATTCGTACTTGTCCTGTCATCTTGGTGCCTCCACTCATACCTTTTTGATCGGTGCGAATTTCGCAAGCAATCGTTTGACGCCGACTTCCGGGAAGGCGATATCGATTTCTAAGCTGTCGCCTGATCCGCGTGTCTGAACGACTGTTCCGCGTCCCCATTTCCCATGTTCTGCTTTGTCCCCAACGTTCCAGCCGAGTGATTCAGCACCGGACGTCTTCATGGCCGTCGGTTTCGTGACCGACCGACCGATGACGGCCTTTCCTTGAGGAACAGGACGATCTTCCCACGGCAACGGTTTTGGTTTTTTGCCGGTCCGCTCGAGCACTTCCTCCGGTAATTCGGCGAGGAAACGGGATTCGAGATTGGCATTCGTCCGACCGTACAGCGAACGCATTCGCGCGTGTGAGAGATACAATCGTTTTTCAGCGCGTGTAATGCCGACATAGGCGAGACGGCGCTCTTCTTCCATCTCATCTTCATCCTGCAGCGAACGGCTGTGCGGGAACAATCCTTCTTCCATTCCGATCAAGAAGACGATTGGGAATTCCAGTCCCTTCGCTGAGTGCAACGTCATCAACGTCACTTGTTCACCCGGATCACTTTCATCCAGGGAATCAACATCGGCGACCAACGTCAGATCGGTCAGGAAAGCAATGATCGTCTGTTCTTCCGGATCCGCGTTTGCCGTTTCTTTTTCAAAGTTTTGCGCAACTGTGATGAACTCGTTAATGTTCTCAAGACGGCTTTGTGCTTCGAGTGTCTTGTCTTCTTTTAAGACTTGACGGTAGCCGCTCTTCTCAAGCACTTCTTCCACCAGCTCGGATAAGCTGATGAACTCTTGCATCTGTTGCAGACCAAGAATCATCGTCCGGAAGTCCGTCAGTTTTGCTGCCGTTTTCGGGGCGATGCTCGACAATTCGATGTCACGGATCGCTTCCATCAGGGAAACCCCCTGCAAGTCCGCGAAATCACGTAATTTATCGATCGTCGTCGCGCCGATTCCACGCTTCGGTTCATTGACGATGCGGGCAAACGATAAATCTTCGTTCGGATTGGAAATCAGACGCAGGTAAGCCAAAACGTCCTTGATTTCTTTCCGGTCGTAGAACTTCGTGCCGCCAATCATCTTATACGGAACATTGGATTTGAGTAACGTTTCCTCAATCGCCCGTGACTGGGCATTGGTCCGGTACAGAATCGCGACATCGTTTAATTTCATTCCGTAACGCAAGGTATTGCGGATTTCCTGGACGATATAGAACGCTTCTTCCCGTTCGTTTTCTGCTGTATGGATCACCAGTTTTTCGCCTTCCGCGTTTTCCGTCCACAGTTTTTTATCTTTACGGGTGCTGTTGTTTTGAATGACGTGGTTCGCTGCGTCCAAAATGCGTTTCGAAGACCGGTAGTTTTGTTCAAGCAGAATCACTTTCGCTGTCGGATAATCTTCCTCAAACGACAAGATATTGGCGATATCTGCCCCACGCCAACGGTAAATCGACTGATCCGAGTCTCCGACGACACATAAATTTTGGTGCGCCGCTGCGAGCAGATTGACAAGATCATATTGGGCTTTGTTCGTATCTTGGTACTCATCGACATGGATGTATTGGAACTTGCGTTGGTAAAACGCCAAAACGTCCGGATTTTGTTTGAACAACTCGGTCGTCTTCCCAATCAAGTCGTCAAAATCCAACGCGTTGTTGCGGCGTAAGACGGCCTCGTATCCTTTGTAGATTTCAGCAACGGTTTTTTCGTACGGGTTCGTGACGATTGAGGCGTAAAACTCCGCGCTCCGTAATTCGTTTTTTTGACTCGAGATGATCGACAACATCGACCGTGGATCCCATTTCTTCGGATCGAGGTTTTGTTCTTTTAAGACAAGTTTAAGCGCCGACTGCTGGTCACTCGAATCAAGAATCGTGAAGTTCCGGTTGTAGCCGATTTTTTCGATATCCCGGCGTAACATCCGGACACACATCGAGTGGAAGGTCGACACCCAGATGTCATTGGCGACACCGCCGACGAGCCGGGAAATCCGGTCACGCATCTCGCGTGCCGCTTTGTTCGTAAACGTGATCGCCAAGATGTTCCACGGAGCGACTTGTTTCGCAGCCATCAAATAGGCGACGCGATGTGTCAAAACACGTGTTTTTCCTGATCCTGCTCCTGCCATGATCAGCAGGGGTCCGTCCGTATGTTTGACCGCTTTTGCTTGCTCCGGATTCAGACCGCTGACAAGCTGTTCACTTAAATTAAACATCTAAATAGCCTCATTTCTATATTCCGAACTTTTGTTCTTATATTTTATCGTGTTGCCGTGACTGTCGCAAGTGCTGCTTCTAAATTCTCATAGATGATGTTGCCGACGATGATTGTATCCGCATGTGCCAACATTTCCTGCGCCCGTTCGACGGAATCGATTCCCCCGCCATAGAACAGACGGCCTTGCTTCAAGACACGTTTGACCGAGGCGACCAACGACGGATCTCCATAGATCCCGCTGTACTCCAAATAAATGATTGGCATCCGGAAGACGCTGTCCGCCAATTGCGCGTAAGCGACCACTTGATCATCCGTGAGCTCTTTGGCCTGCGTGACGCGAGCGACCTTGGCATCAGGATTCAGGACGATATACCCTTCCCCGACGAGATCTTGATGCGCGAGCATGTGACCGACTTCTTCCAGCGCCTCGACTTGTTTTTCGATGACGTGCTCAAGCGTTCCGCTGTTGAGGACGCTTGGTGTCAAATACGTATCGAACCCCATCGTCGCCGCTTCGAGCTCTGATACTTCCAGGGCAACAGCCACCGGATAACGACGCAATCGCATCAGTAAATCAAGTGTCGCATCGAGTGTGATGTCATCAGTTCCTCCGACGATGATAGCGTCGGTTCCTGAAGTCGCAATCGCCTGAAGAATCTCTTCTTCAATCTCCTTTGCCGGATCGAGTTTAAAGACATGACGCCATTCATTATAGGGTAACAACATGTTCGTTCCATCCTCTCTTCTCATTCTCTGTACCCAGTATAAAACAAAATCCCATCTCGCGCAGAGCGGGATGGGATAAGCCTTTCAAGTCCGGACTTGGCGTTTCGTCAACAACGCGGCAAGACCCAGCGCGACAAAGGCATAGAGGACGGCAAACGCCCATGGTTCAGCCAAGAAAAAACCAAGCACCGGCACATCCAGTAACGGGGAGTCCGGCGAACAGAGCGCCCGTCCGTTGACGATCGCCAGAAACGGCAAAGCCGGAACCATGAAGATATAACCAAAGTTGATCCAAAATACACGTTGCATGACGCAACCTCCTTAACCGATGATGACCGATTCTTTTGGATAATTGTAATTCCGTTTCGGCTGGTTGGCTTTGAGCAATAGCACAAAGGAAATGACACCGATTCGTCCGATGAACATCAAGACCGATAAGGTCCATTTGCCGACATCGGATAACTCACTCGTAATCCCAAGTGACAATCCAGTTGTTCCAAACGCCGAACAGGCTTCAAAAAATAGGACCAGGAACGGAGCATCTTCAAAGATCAATAAGACAATCAACCCGATCATCGTCACGCCGGTCGAGACGACGATGACGACAAACGCTTTCCAAATATCGGACTGTCCGATCTCACGTCCAAAAATCTTAATCCCATACTCCCCGCGGATAAAGGCAACGACGCTGAGCACGGCGACGGCAAACGTCGTCGTCCGAATCCCTCCCCCGACGGAGGAGGGCGACGCCCCGATAAACATCAGAATCGATAAAACGAAAATCGAGGCTTGCGAGAAGGTCGTGATATCGACCGTCGTCAGCCCGCCGTTTCGGGTCGTCACGGATTGGAACAAGGCATCAACCAGCTTTTCACCGACCGGCAACCCTTTAAAGGATTGATTCCATTCAAACAGCAGCAGGCTGGCTGTTCCGAACAGGACCAAAATAAAGAACGTCGAAGCCGTCAATTTCGTGAATAATGAAAAATGATACGGTTGACGCGTTGATTGGCGTGTCGCCCGGTAAGAGATATAGCGCCGGACTTCAACCAAGACCGGGAAACCAATCGCCCCGAGCGTCAATAACAGAATCTGCATGAACACGACAAATAAGTCCCCGCGAAACGGCAATAACGATTCTCCGGTAATATCAAACCCGGCATTGGTCGTCGCACTGACAGAACCAAACAATCCTTGTAACATCGCTTCACCCAGCGTCGGAAAGTACTTCGTATAATACAAGCCTAAAATCAAAGCTCCAATGATTTCAATCGATAGGATGATCAGAATGACTTCGCGAATGTATTTGACGACTCCTTGCATCGTCGTCTGGTTTTGGTCACGGACAACGAGTTGCCGTTCCCGAAAACCAATCCGTTTGCCGAGGATAACCCACATCGCGATATGCAACGACATCAATCCGATTCCGCTGACCTGCACGAGAATCATGATCATGAAGTAACCGAATGTCGTGAACGTGTCCGAGACAGAGACTGTCGTCAATCCCGTCACGCTGACACAACTGACCGCCATGAAGACAAGATCCGTGAAATCCCAGTTGTAATTTCCCTGTGTCGACCAGGGCAACCCCAGTAAAATGACGCCAATGATAACGGCGATAAAATAAATAATGACGAGTGACTGGATCGGCGTCAGTTTTCGAATGAAGTGTTGCAATTTTTGTTGATACGCTAAATCCATCCGGCTTCGTCCTCCTTCACAGAAATAGCGGATAACCGGTTAGTTATCCGCTACTTCCTCCTCTACGAGACCTAATCGTGCGAGCGCTAAATCGTAGCCGCCGGAACCATAATTCAGACACCGTTTCACACGCGAAATCGTGGCTGTCGAAGCACCTGTCGCCTTTTCGATTTTATGGTACGTGTTACCTTCACGTAACTGACGGGCGACTTCGAGACGTTGTGCCAATGCCTGAATCTCATTGACCGTCGCTAAGTCTTCAAACAGGGTATAACAATCTTCTAATGAATCCATCTTCATGATGGCTGTAAATAATTGATCGAGTTCTTTTCCACGCAATTTATCGAGTTGCATCGTCTAACTCCCTTTCCCATGTGTTGCTCTTTAACAGTTTAAAGTGCGACGTTTTAAATTTCAAGCGTCAGCGCAAAATTGCCGGGAAAAGTACTTTTTTCCGTAACACTTCATAAATTCCTTGCGGCGTAATCCGGACATACGGCAGGTGCGTCGACGCCAAGAACAAGAGTGTATAAATGGGATCTTCATACTGATAGCCGCGTGCGAACAAAGCTTCCCGAAGTGCCGTTTCCTGCACAATCAAATCTTCGAGCGGTAAATCGGACGTTTGCCCCATCAAGGTCAATGGAACTTCTGCGATTACTTCCCCCTCATCGACAAGGACGACACCGCCACCGAATGACTTCATCCGTTCAAAGGCAATCTGCATGTCTCGTTTCGATTTTCCGATCAATAAGATATCGCCGCTGATCGAATACGAACTGACAAGTCCGCCGACATGCGTCGCAAAGTTTTTTAAGACCGTATTCAGACGCCATTTGCCTTCGCGGTCGATGAGCATCAAAAATGACTCATCACATCCGGCGGGTAATACCTGCATGCTTGTATCATGTTCGACTTGATACAGCTTCATGATGACCGAATTGACCATTTCAAGACCAACCGGCATGCTGAAGGAAAAGTCTTGTTCCGTCAAATCAATTCCCACCTGTGAGGCCGGCATCAAATCGATTGCCCGATCCAATGCTTCGACCGGATAACACGGAATATCGTTTTTCCGGACCCAGGTGCCGCGGGCTACGACATCGACCGGCGTCGGCTTCTCTTTTGCCTCAAGGATGTTTAAATGCGCAATCCGTCCGGGTGCGATACTGCCAAGCAGATGGTCAAGGTTAAAGTGACGCGCTGCGTTATACGAAGCAATCCGGTACGCTTCCTCCGGAGCAATCCCCGCGGCAAGCATCAATCGGATGGTCTCGTCCATCAGTCCGGCTTTATAAAAGGATGGAGTCGATCCATCTGTCGTCACGAGCACCTTCTCATAGTTCTGTAATCCCGCTTCGACGAGTCCCGCAAAAATATCCGGTAAGTCGGGACGAATCGACGAATACCGGATCGTCGTCGTGTAGCCGAGTTCAAGACGGGTCAGCGCTTCTTCGACCGTCATCGCTTCATGGTCACTTGTGACACCGAACAGAGCCATTTTCGTCAATGTCTTGGCAGAAGCACCCGGAAAATGTCCTTCAATCGGCTTGCCGAGCTTCATCGCATCCTGCATCCATTGCAACAGCTCGTCATCGCCTTGCGACAAACGCGGCCACCCTGTTAATTCACCGGCTTGGATGACTTGGGGATGCTTCAGCCATGCTTGAATCCGTCGGTTATCAATCGTGATGCTGTCGGCATCCAGTTCCGTTTGAGCGTCGAGTCGTGCCCACCAGTACATCGATGTCGGCAGGTCTGCCAGTGCGTCAACCTGCGCAAACGCTTGCTCCGTCGGTTCTAATAAAAGCAGCATATTATCGTTGACGAGTGTCGTCGTGCCGCGTTCTGCCGCAAATTTTGCGAGAGTCGCCGGATTGTACAACTGAAACGGATGGGCATGCGGTTCGATGTAACCGGGGACGATGAATTTGCCCGTCGCATCGTAGACTTCATCTGCCGTTTCCGGCATGTCCGGTCCGACGTAGATGATTCGGTCGCCGCTGATCCAAATGTTAGCCGTCCGCCATGCTTTGAGTCCTTGATTTAAGTACGTCGCATTTTCAATCACGAGTGTAGGTGCAAGCTTTCCGTTGATGACCGCTTGATGCGTGCGGACTTCTGTTTTCGTCCATGGGGACCGTCCACAATTTTTTTTCATGAAAGCTCGACCTCCTTTTTATATGAAAACGCTTTCTTATAGTTCTTATACTAAAATGTTACCGGAAAAGTTTCAAGCTTATTCGTCGTCAATTCGATTCATTTCGCCAAATTAACACAAAACTGCCACGGAAGACAAGTAGCGTTCGCCGTGTTGTTCAAAAAAAAGACCGGTCCTCCCTCAATGATGTGAGAGGAACCGGCTTGTTGCAGTTAACAAATCATATCGTACGAAATGCTTTTTTGGCGATATCCGTCCGGTAAAAGAAGCCGGTCCGGTCAAACGAATCGAGTCCGCGGTAAACGGTCGATACGGCTTGCTCCATGTCTTTTGCTTTAGCCACACAGACAAGGACACGTCCTCCGGCCGATAAGATGACCTCGTCATCGCCTGCGACCGTTCCTGCATGGAAAATGAGAACATCAGAGCCGATCGTCGACGTGTGAATAGGATGCCCCGTAATCGGTTGTTCCGGATAACCGTTTGCCGCGATGACAACACCGACGACCGCTTCATCCGACCAGACGACTTCGGGAATGTCACCTTGCATCAATGGCATGATGACGTCAAGCAACTCCGTCTCGAGCCGTGGCAGAATCACTTCTGTTTCCGGATCACCGAAACGGGCGTTGAACTCAATGACGGATGGTCCGCGACTCGTCAACATCAGACCCGCATACAAAAAGCCGGTAAACGGAATCCCTTCGCTTGCCATCTGCTCTACGAGCGGACGGATGACACGTTGCATCGCTTCTTCCGTCACAGCTTGTTCGTCAAATTGCGGCAAGGGACTGTACGCCCCCATTCCGCCTGTATTCGGACCGGTATCCCCGTCAAAGGCCCGTTTATGGTCTTGCGACAACACCATCGGAATGACGGTTTCTTCGTGTACGAATGCCATCAGTGAACATTCTTCGCCGACGAGACATTCTTCAATGACGACACTGCTCTGCTGACCAAAATCACCGGCAAAAACCTCATCGACTGCCTGAATCGCCTGATCCGTCGTTGTTGCAACCGTTACACCTTTCCCTGCCGCGAGGCCGTCGGCTTTGATGACGATCGGCGCCCCTTGCTTGCGGATGTAGGCATTTGCTTCCACCGCTGATGTAAAGACGGCATAGTCGGCCGTCGGAATACCGGCCCGGTCCATCAAGGCTTTAGCGAATTGTTTACTGCCTTCAATCGCCGCCGCTTCGCGTGACGGTCCAAAAATCTTTAGTCCAGCTGCTTGAAACGCATTGACGATTCCGAGCACAAGCGGTCCCTCTGGTCCAACAATCGTCCAGTCAATCTGCTCATCCCGTGCGAACCGAACCAATTCTTCAATTGCGTCTTCCCGGATCGGCACACAGACCGCTTCCGTCATTCCGACGTTTCCGGGTGCTGCATAAATCGTCTCGACCCGGACATCCTGTGCCAATTTCCATACGAGTGCATGCTCGCGTCCACCTTTACCGACTACTAATACTTTCATTCGGATCGCCTCCGCTTAGTGTTTAAAATGACGCACGTTCGTAAAGATCATCGTGATGCCGTGTTTGTTGCAGGCATCAATCGATTCTTGGTCGCGAATCGAACCGCCCGGTTGAATGATCGCTGTAATTCCTGCTGCTGCCGCTGCCTCGACCGTATCCCCCATCGGGAAGAATGCATCCGAGCCCATTGCGGCACCAATTGCTTTATCACCGGCTTGTGTAATCGCAATATTTGCTGAACCGACACGATTCATCTGCCCGGCACCGACACCGACCGTCACTTCATCTTTTGCAATGACGATGGCATTCGATTTGACGTGTTTGACGGCACGCCAAGCAAGTTTTAAGTCTTCCCATTCGGCTGCCGTCGGTTTCCGGTCCGTTACGACACGTGCTGACGCATCATCGAGTGTCTCATCGTCACTGTCCTGCACAAGCATGCCGCCGGCGACTGCCGTATAACGAATCGCTTGGACACGTTTGACATCCAGTTCGAGTAAACGAAGATTTTTCTTCGCTGCAAGCAACGTAAACGCGTCTTCCGTAAAGGAAGGAGCGATGATGATTTCGAGAAAAATTCCACTTAACTGTTCTGCTGTTGCGAGATCGACTTCGCGGTTCAAGGCCACGATTCCACCAAAGATCGAGACCGGATCGGCTGCATGCGCCCGGCGGAAGGCTTCGTCGATTGTCGGACCAACCGCGACGCCGCACGGATTCATATGTTTGACAACGACGGCTGCCGCTTCACGGAACTCATCGAGAATCTCAAGCGCTGCATTGGCATCCTGAATATTGTTGTAGGACAATTCTTTGCCGTGGAGTTGCTTCGCGGAAGCGAGTGATGCCCCGCGGTAAATCGGTGTTTTGTAAAAGGCGGCTTCCTGGTGTGGATTTTCTCCATAACGCAGATCCTGAACCTTCTCTAGCGTGATCGTCAACTGATCCGGGAACTTTTCGCCTGTCTGCGTCAAGAAATAGTCGGCAATCAAAGCATCGTAAGCCGCTGTATGGCGGAACGCTTTTGCTGCCAGCTTTTGACGCGTTTCAAACGTCGTCCCACCAAGATGAATCTCCTGGATGACCGCCTGATAATCTGCCGGATCGACGACGACCGTCACGGCGGTATGATTTTTTGCGGCAGAACGAATCATGCTCGGTCCACCGATATCAATATTCTCGATCGCATCCGCATAAGAGACATCCTCATTCATGACTGTTTCTTTAAACGGATACAGATTGACGACAACAAAATCAATCGGTTTGATTTGTTGCTCGGCCATCTGTTCGCGGTGGCTTTCAAGATCACGACGTCCGAGCAATCCACCATGGACCATCGGATGAAGGGTTTTGACCCGACCATCCAGCATCTCCGGGAATTGTGTGACTTCACTGATACCAATGACCGGAAGTCCTGCTGCTTCAAGGACTTGATGTGTCCCGCCTGTCGAAATCAATTCGATCCCGGCTTCATGCATCGCCTGCCCCAGTTCGACGATACCTGTTTTGTCTGATACGCTGATTAACGCTCTCATACGTTTGCCTCCTCTTTCATCCACTCTTCGATGACTTGCGGATACAATCTGTGCTCCACCTGCTGAATCGCTTGTTGGAGCGTTTCCCGTGTCATATTCTCTGTAATCCGAACTGCTTCTTGTGCCATGATCGGTCCTGTATCCATGCCTTCATCGACTATATGAATTGTAACACCTGTGATTTTGACTCCGCCACGAAATGCTTGCCCGATTGCATCTTTTCCCGGAAAAGCCGGAAGCAGAGATGGGTGGATGTTGACGATTCGCCCCGCATAATGCGACAGCAGGACATCCCCGATCAACCGCATATAGCCGGCTAAGATAATCCGTTTCACGTCTCGTCGCTCTAGTTCAGCGACGATTTCGCGCTCGAACGACCGTTTATCCGGATAGTCTTTGGCCGTGAAGACAAAGACATCACAACCGCGTGCGCGTGCCCGTTCAATCACTTTCGCTTGTTTTTGATCACAGACGACGAGTTCAATCGTAGCCTGCAGACGTCCTTCTTCAATCGCTTCGAACAATGCTTCGACATTACTGCCACTTCCCGAGGCAAAACAGGCGATTTTCATTGATCGACTCCATGGATGCGGACGCCCGGCTCATCCGTGACTGTCCCAATCGTATAGACTGTCTCATTTTCACGGGCAAGGCGTGCCGTGACGGCATCGACATCTTCCGGTTTAACGATCATCATGTAACCGATGCCCATGTTGAAGACGTTGTACATATCGTGACGCGGCACGTTTCCGGCTTGTTCGAGCCAATCGAAGACCGGCAACGTCGGCCATTTTTTCGGGTCAAACGTCGCACCGCATCCTTCAGGAAGAACACGCGGGACGTTTTCGTAAAAACCGCCGCCGGTAATATGGACCATCGCCTGAATTTTTTCTGTTTCGAGGGCCGCTTTGACCGCTTCGACGTAAATCCGCGTCGGCATCAGTAACGTATTGCCGATCGTACTGCCGAACATCATCAACTCATCTTCGTATCGCAGACCACTTTCGGCGACGATCTTCCGGACAAGTGAAAAGCCGTTCGAGTGAACGCCGGACGAAGCGAGACCTAAGATGACGTTTCCCGGTTGAACGTGTTCTCCTGTGATCAATTTTTGTTTTTCGACGGCACCGACCGCGAATCCGGCGATATCGTATTCACCGTCTGCATACATCCCCGGCATTTCTGCCGTTTCCCCGCCGATCAATGTACAACCGGACTGGACACAACCTTCGGCAACACCGGCGACGATCCGCTCGATTTTAGCGGGAACCGCTTTTCCGAGAGCGATGTAATCGAGGAAATAGAGCGGTTCCGCCCCTTGGACGATGATGTCATTGACACACATCGCAACACAATCAATCCCGATCGTATCGTGCTGGTCGAGGGCGAAGGCAAGCTTCAGCTTCGTCCCGACGCCGTCCGTACCGCTGACGAGGACCGGTTCTTTCAGATTCAATTGGCTGAGGTCGAACATTGCACCGAAACTGCCGAGTCCCGTCATGACTTCTTTGCGCATCGAGCGGGCCACGTGTTTTTTCATTCGAGAAACGGATTCGTATCCTGCCGTCAGGCTGACACCTGCTGCTTCGTATTGTTTACTCATGCTTTGTTCCCCCATCTGTTCAAAGTTTGGCTTCTAGTTCTAATGCACCGATTGGTGTTGGATATTCGCCTGTGAAACAAGCCGTACATTGACCTTTTAACGGACCATCAAACGGGCGGTCGATTGCATTGACCATTCCGTTGACCGTCAGAAACTCAAGTGAATCGGCTCCGATTTCCCGGCAAATCTCACTTGGTGTCAAGCGGGCGGAAATCAGTTCATCTTTTGAGGATGTATCGATCCCGTAAAAACACGGATTGGTGATCGGTGGTGCCGTGATGCGGACATGGACTTCGGTTGCCCCGGCTTCCCGTAACAGTCCGACGATGCGGCGGCTTGTCGTCCCGCGAACGATTGAATCATCGACCATGATGACCCGTTTGCCGTTGACGACACCCCGCAGCGCCGATAACTTCATCTTGACACCGCGCTCGCGGAGTTCTTGTGACGGCTGAATGAACGTCCGACCGACATAACGGTTTTTGATCAAACCCATTTCATACGGGATGCCGCTCGCTTCCGCATACCCGATGGCAGCGGAAATACTCGAATCCGGGACTCCGGTGACGACGTCTGCCTCGACCGGTGCTTCTTCGAACATCTTTTTGCCAAGTGCTTTTCGTGCCGTATGGACGTTGACCCCATCAATCATCGAATCGGGACGGGAAAAGTAGATGTATTCCATCGAACACATCGCCCGCTCATGTGGTTCCATATACTGACGCGATGACATGCCGGACGTTGTGATGGTCACGAGCTCCCCAGGCTCGATATCCCGAATGAACTCGGCGCCGACGATGTCAAACGCACACGTCTCGGACGAAAAGACAATTCCGCCGTCCGGTGTTTTCCCGAGCGACAACGGCCGCAGACCGTGCGGATCGACGGCGACGTACAATGTATCTTCCGTCAAGAACAAGAACGCGAACGCGCCGACGAGTCGGGCCAGACTATCGGCAATCCGGTCTTCAAGCGTCGGCAACTTACTCCGCTTGACGAGGTGAGCGACAACTTCCGTATCACTCGTCGTTTGGAAAATCGCTCCCTCTGCTTCAAGTAGATGTTTTAACGAATCGGCATTGACGAGGTTCCCGTTGTGCGCAAGCGCCAAGTCGCCCGTCCGTGATTTAAAATGGAGCGGTTGTGTATTCTCGAGCGTATTTCCCCCGGCCGTCGAATAGCGGACATGTCCGATGGCGTGGTGCCCGGATAAAGAATCCAGGGTTTCTTGCGAAAAAACTTCCGTGACGAGCCCTTGTCCCCGATGCGGCAGGAGCAGTTTGCCGTCGCTTGCGACGATCCCTGCCCCTTCCTGTCCCCGGTGTTGCAGGCTGTGGAGTCCGTAATACGCCAGTTGCGCCGCTTCCGGTTGTCCGAAAATCCCGAACACCCCACACTCTTCATTTAATCCTTTGATGTCATATAACACGCGATCGCCCCTTCCCAGTCGGCTTGCAGTGTTGAACGTGTCGCTTCGATGAGTGTATCGCTTGTCTTGATTTGCAGGATGTCTTGATCCGTGACTGTTCCCAATTTGTGAGCACCCGTCTGTTGGACGAAGGCGGCTTCCTGTTCCGGCTTCACCGTCACGACGAAACGTGATTGCGATTCACTGAATAGATTTAGTGCCGGACCGTCAAATGTCACGTCAAGACCAAGCATCGTTCCGAATGTCATCTCGGCTAAGGCAACGGCGAGACCACCTTCTGCCACGTCATGGATTGCTGTGACTTGTCCCGCTTGAACCGCCGCTTGCAAGGCCAGTAACCGCTCTTGTTCGACGGCTAAATCAATGTGCGGTGCTTTCCCGAATGATTTTTCGAATTGCAGGTACTGCAGCTCACTGCCGCCGAATTCTGCTGTCGTTTCTCCGAGCAGGTAAACAGCGTCGCCTGCTTGCTTGACGTGTTGTGTCGTAATCCATTCGGTCTGTTCGTGAAGACCGACCATTCCGACGACCGGCGTCGGATGGACTGCTTTGCCGGCAGATTCATTGTATAAAGAGACATTCCCGCCGATGACCGGCGTCTCGAGCACACGGCACGCTTCTGCCATTCCGGCCGTCGCTTGCTGTAGTTGCCAGAAGCCTTCCGGTTTATCCGGATTCCCGAAGTTCAGGCAGTCGGTGATTGCCAGTGGTGTCGCACCACTCGCAACGATGTTGCGGGCTGCTTCGGCGACAGCAATCTGTCCGCCGACGAATGGATCGAGGTAAACGAAACGGCTGTTGCAGTCTGTCGTCATCGCGAGTGCTTTGTTCGTTCCGCGAACCCGGATGACGGCTGCATCGGAACCCGGTGCGACGACCGTTGACGTTTGAACCATATGATCGTATTGGTCGTAGACCCAACGTTTTGAAGCAATCGTCGGCTGTTTGAGCAAGGCACGCCATGTCTCGACCACATCGTCAACGACTGGTAACGTTTCCTCCATCGTTTGGAACTCTTCATAATATGCCGGGACACGGGATGGTTTGTTATAGACCGGTGCTTCTTCCGCGAGCGCATCAACCGGTACTTCAGCGACGATCTTGCCGTGGTGGACCAAACGAAGGACTTTTTCGTCGATGACTTCTCCGACGTGCACCGCATGAAGTCCCCATTTGCTGACGATCGCTTCGATTTCCGATTCGCGTCCGCGTTCAACGACCAGCAACATCCGTTCTTGTGATTCCGATAACATCATTTCATAAGCTGTCATGCCTGTTTCCCGTTGCGGTACATCATCCAGATGCATCTCGATGCCCATACCGGCTTTCGAAGCCATCTCGGCTGACGACGATGTCAGTCCGGCGGCTCCCATATCCTGCATGCCGACAAGCGCCGGATGACCAACGATTTCAAGACAGGCTTCGATCAAGAGTTTCTCCATGAACGGATCCCCGACCTGAACGGCCGGACGTTTTGCTTCCGTATCTTCCCCAAGATCTTCTGAAGCAAAGGTCGCCCCGTGAATCCCGTCGCGTCCGGTTGCGGCTCCGACGTACATGACCGAGTTCCCCGCCCCTTTGGCGAGACCCTTTTGAATGTCTTCATGGTTGATCAAGCCGATACACATCGCATTGACAAGCGGATTGCCCTCATACGAATGATCAAAGCCGACTTCTCCTCCGATTGTCGGAATCCCGACACAGTTCCCGTATCCGGCAATTCCAGCGACCACTTGTTCAAACAGTTGATTGACACGCGGTGTACCGAGGTGACCGAACCGAAGCGAGTTCATCAAGGCGACCGGACGGGCTCCCATCGAAAAGATATCGCGGATGATCCCACCGACACCGGTCGCTGCCCCTTGGTACGGTTCGACGGCTGACGGATGGTTGTGACTCTCGATTTTAAAGACGACGGCTTGATTGTCCCCGATGTCGACGACACCGGCTCCTTCACCCGGACCTTGCAGGACGCGTGGACCTGTCGTCGGAAACTGACGTAACACCGGCTTCGACGTCTTGTACGAACAGTGCTCCGACCACATGACGGAAAATAATCCGATTTCTGTGTAGTTCGGTTGGCGTCCGAGTAAGTTGACGACCATCTCATATTCCGCGTCGCTCAGTCCCATCGTTGCGTAGATCCGTTGTTCCTGAATTTGCTCCATCGTTGGTTCAGACTGTTGTTTTAACATGATGTGCCCCCTGTTTGACGAGTGAAGTGAATAACTTAAGTCCATCCGTTCCGCCGGTCAGCAGCTCAACTGCCCGTTCCGGGTGTGGCATCATGCCGAGAACGTTCCCGGCTTTATTCGTGATGCCGGCGATATCGCCGCGTGATCCGTTCGGGTTATCGGTATACGTAAAGGCAATTTGTCGGTTCGTCTGTAACATCGCATACGTTGCATCGTCACAGTAGTAGTTGCCTTCTCCGTGTGCGATCGGAATCGTAATCGTTTCTTGCGCTGCATAATCCGAAGTAAAACGCGTCTCATTGTTTTCGACTTTCAGTTCAACCGTCCGGCACATGAACTTCAGTCCCGTATTGCGGTGTAAGACACCCGGGAGAAGCCCGGCTTCAACAAGAATTTGGAACCCGTTGCAGACGCCGAGGACCGTTTTGCCTTCTGCCGCAAATCGTTTCACTTCCTCCATGATTGGTGAGAATTGAGCGATCGCGCCACACCGGAGATAGTCACCGTAGGAGAAGCCGCCCGGTAACAGGACGCCGTCGTATCCTTCAAGGGACGTTTCTGTATGGAAGACGTAGTCCGCTTCTTCACCGAGTGCGTCTTTGACAGCATGATACATATCTAGATCACAGTTCGATCCGGGAAAAACGATGACGGCAAACTTCATACGGTCGTCACCTCTTCTACGTCAAAACGGTAATCTTCCATCACAGTGTTGACGAGCAGTTTTTGACACATCTCATGAATCATCGCGTCCGTTGTCTCATCTGAAACGAGCAACTCGATCCGCTTGCCGATCCGAACTTCTTCGACTCCCGCAAAACCAAGCTGGCTGAGACCGCCTTTGACCGCGACACCTTGTGGATCTAAAATACTTTCTCGTAATGCGACCGCTACTGTAACCTTTTTCATTGTCCGTTTCCCCCTAGGCGATTGAATAGTGTTTGGTATGTGTCGATGAGTGATCCGATATTGCGGCGAAAAACATCTTTGTCGAGGTGTTCGCCCGTTTCCTTATCCCACAACCGGCATGTGTCAGGTGAGATTTCGTCTGCCAGCAAAATTTCGCCGGCCGGTGTTTTACCGTATTCCAGTTTAAAGTCAATGAGTGTGATGCCTTTGTTATCAAAGTAGGGACGCAAGACGTCATTGACACGATGTGCTTCCTGTTCAAGCTGTAAAAGCTCTTCTGTAGTCGCAATCTTCAGTAAATTAATGTGTGCCGGTGTGACAAGCGGATCACCTAAGCTGTCATCTTTATAATAAAACTCGACGATCGGCGTCTCGA
Source organism: Caryophanales bacterium (assembly GCA_902363455.1). Classification (GTDB taxonomy): domain Bacteria; phylum Bacillota; class Bacilli; order Exiguobacteriales; family Exiguobacteriaceae; genus Exiguobacterium_A. The sequence continues at coordinate 138,777 of CABJAC010000005.1, forward strand.
GCACCGTTCTTTCTTCGATGCCCAGCCGTTTACTGAGGCTGCCGGCGACGACGTTTCGCACGACGACCTCAAGTGGAATAATGGTGACACGACGTACGAGCTGTTCGCGCTCCGATGTCCGTTCAATGAAGTGGGTCGGAATTCCCGCCGCTGCGAGAACCTCAAAAAAGTGGCTCGTCAAGCGGTTGTTCAATTCTCCTTTACCGGCAAACTCTGCCTTCTTCTCTCCATTAAATGCTGTTGCCTCGTCTTTGTAGACGATGCGGAGCACATCCTGCTCCTGCGTCGTGTATAACCGTTTCGCCTTGCCTTCATAAAGTGGTTGCATCGATTTCGTCCCCCATGATCCTAAGATGTAGACGGGAGCCGAGCTCCCGTCCCAGGTTGATTAGTTCAAGCCACACCGTTCAAAGATTTCATCGACTCGGCTCGTATGATACGTTGGATCAAAACAAGCATCGAGTTCTTCTTCTGTAAAGAGTTGTTGAATGTCCGCTTCCTGCCATAAGACATCGCGGAACATGATTTGTTCTTCCCATGCCTGCATCGCCCGCGGTTGAACGAAGTCATAGGCCGCTTCACGTGACCAACCTTTTTCGATCAAAGCGAGTAAGACGTGACCGGAGAAGATAACACCAAACGTCCGGTCCATGTTGCGTTTCATGTTTTCCGGGAATACCGTCAGATTTTTGATGATGTTACCGAACCGGTTCAACATGTAGTTGAGTAATCCCGTCGCATCCGGCAAAATGATCCGTTCCGCAGACGAATGGGAGATATCCCGTTCATGCCACAGTGAGACGTTTTCGTACGCTGTCACCATATGGCCGCGGATGACACGGGCAAGACCCGTCATGTTCTCCGAACCGATCGGATTCCGTTTGTGCGGCATCGCCGATGATCCCTTTTGACCTTTAGCGAAGAATTCTTCGACTTCACGGGTCTCCGTTTTTTGAAGACCACGAATTTCTGTCGCCATCTTTTCAATCGATGTCGCGATTAAGGCAATCGTCGACATGTAATGGGCATGACGATCACGTTGCAAGGTTTGCGTCGAGACCGGTGCTGGTTTCGTGCCAAGCTTCTCACAGACATATTTTTCGATGAACGGGTCGATGTTCGCAAACGTTCCGACCGCCCCCGACATCTTGCCGTATTCGACTGTTTCCCGTGCTGCCTCGAACCGGACTTTATTGCGTTTCATTTCTTCGTACCAAAGGGCCAGCTTCAGACCAAACGTCGTCGGCTCAGCGTGTACGCCGTGTGTACGTCCCATCATGACCGTATATTTATGTTCGTTGGCTTTGACCTTCAATATTTCAATGAAACGATCAAGATCGGCCGCCAAGATATCATTGGCTTGTTTCAACAGATACGATAACGCCGTATCAACGACGTCCGTTGATGTCAGTCCGTAATGGACCCATTTGCGTTCTTCGCCAAGCATCTCCGATACGGCACGTGTGAAGGCGATGACGTCGTGTCGTGTCTCTTGCTCGATTTCATTGATCCGATTGACATCAAAGGAAGCATTTTCCCAAAGCAACTGGACGTCTTCTTTTGGAATCACGCCAAGCTCACTCCAGGCTTCACATGCTAAAATCTCAACTTTCAACCAGGCTTCGAATTTGTTTTGTTCTGTCCAGATCGCTTTCATTTCAGGACGTGTATAGCGTTCGATCATCTAACCGTCTCCTTCCATATCTGCAGGCGCGCAACTTCGGCTAACGCTTCTTCGACCGAATCAGCCAAGATGTTCAGATGCCCCATCTTCCGCCCCTGTTTTGCGTCCTGCTTTCCGTATAAATGGACTTTCGTCCGCGAGGATAACATCGGTAATGCCTCGTCTAATGCTGTGATATGTTGACCTAGGATGTTCGCCATGACGACCGGTGTCGTCAAGCGGGTATCACCAAGCGGCAGTCCGCAGATGGCTCGTATGTGTTGCTCAAACTGTGACGTCTCGCACGCATCAATCGAATAATGACCCGAGTTGTGCGGACGCGGCGCCAGTTCGTTAACGATCAGTTCGGAACCGACGACGAACAGTTCGATTGCCAGTGTGCCGATCAAATCGACATCGTTTGCGAGACGCGTCGCCAGGTCAATCGCTTGTTGCTCCAAGTCGCTTGAGATGCGGGCGGGAACGATCGACAGATGCAGGATGTTGTCTTGGTGGATATTTTCACTGACCGGGAAGACTTTCGTTTCCCGCTCGCTTCGCGCGACGATGACGGAAATCTCTTGGTCAAACGGCAACCACTTTTCGGCGACGTATGCTGCCGGTTCAAAACGGGCGATGGCCGTTTCTAGATCCAGTTCTGTTCGAATGACCGTCTGCCCTTTGCCGTCATACCCAAACCGGGCTGTTTTTAAGACGAAGGGAAGACCTAACTGCCGTTTCCCTTCGAGAAGATCATCGGTCGTCTGAACTGCCTGGTATGGTGCCACTTGGTAACCGAGCTGTTCCATCAGTTCCTTCTCACGAATCCGGTGTTGTGTCCGAAACAGAAGTTCGGTGCCGTGGATCAATTTACCACCGATGGCTTCCGCTACTTCGTGTGAGATGTTTTCAAACTCATACGTTACGACATCCGAAACGTCAGCCAGTCGTTTTGCTGCCTCGACATCCGTGAACGGTGCCTGAATCTGTTGATCGGCAACTTGCGCACACGGTGCATTCTCCGTCGGATCAAGCGTGATGAGCGAATATCCCATTTGGCGTGCAGATAAAGCCATCATCCGCCCCAATTGTCCTCCGCCTAAGATTCCGATTCGTGTCATGTCAGATGCACCTCCGAAGCGATGACATCCCCTTCCAGTTCGACCCGCATATGATCTAAAGCCCGGGCAATCCGTTCATCGACGGTCGCAAGAATCTGAGCTGCAAGCAAACCGGCATTTTTTGCTCCAGCGTCCCCAATCGCAACGGTCGCGACCGGAACACCACCTGGCATCTGAACGATCGAGAGTAAGGAATCGATGCCTTGGAGTGCTTTGCTCTGAATCGGGACACCAATCACGGGGAGCGTCGTCTTCGCTGCCACCATTCCCGGAAGGTGGGCTGCCCCACCTGCACCGGCAATGATGACTTTTAATCCTCGTTCCCGAGCGGATTCCGCATAACGAAACATTAAGTCCGGTGTCCGGTGTGCGGAGACCACTTTCTTTTCGTATACAATGTCCAATTGATCCAGTACGTCACACGTTTTCTGCATGGTCACCCAATCCGATTGACTGCCCATGATGACTCCGATTTCCACCTTACTCATCTTCGTCTCCTCCTTTTTGCATAAAAAAAGCCCAAACCACGTCTAAAAGGGTGGCTTAGGGTATAAAAAGGTACGCCAAAAAACGATCGACGAACATCCATATACCCCATAGTCCAACGATTTAGGGTCGTCGGGTAGAAACTTGCAAGCCATATCCCTGCTATTATACGAGGTGTTATATTCAATCTTCCTATCACGCCTTCATCTTAACAAGACTGAACTCCATTCGTCAACCAAAGGCGAACAATTTAATTATCTGAAAATTCATCGTTCGGTTTTATACTCGTTTTCTCCCATTCGATTGGTTTTCCATTCGGAAATTTAAACTGCTGTCAACCTGACAGAAAGAAAAACTACTAAAAAAGACCACCCTTTCATAAAAGAAAGGATGGTCTTTGCGAAAAAACAATTCGATTCATGCGTTCTCAGATTCGAGTTTCGGCTTACAGTCAAAGATAATTTGTTGGCGGATAGGGTACGGTTCTCCGTTGGCATCAAGTCCAAAAATCGGTTCTTCCCGTCGAACGGTCGGACGATAACCCATGGCATCAATCCGATCAATGCACTCGCTGATCGTTTCATTTTCTTCTACGGCAACGCGCATTTTTTGTTTTTTTGCCATGAGTCTCACATTCCTTCCTTATTGTATATATGAAAAAACCAAAAAAAGTCCATAAAAAAGCGGCGGCCCTTGAGCGTATGCTCCAGAACCACCGTTTGCCTGGCAACGTCCTATCCTCACAGGGGGAAGCCCCCAACTACTTTCGGCGTTCAAGTGCTTAACTTCCGTGTTCGGCATGGGAACGGGTGTGACCACTTGGCTATCGTCACCAGACGAC
>CABJAC010000006.1 GCA_902363455.1 Caryophanales bacterium
ATGGATGGCCGTGGACGTATGAAACCTTTTGAGGAACTGACGGACGTGGAACGCCTTTCTATCGAGATGAAGAAAGTTGAGCAGGAGAACGAGCTTCTTCGAATGGAAAATGAGTTCTTAAAAAAGCTAGAGGAGTTCGAAAGGGGGAGAGATTAGACCAAGTTCGAAATTTGGATAAGTACAAGGCTATACAATCGTTGGTGGACCAGTTTGGCTATTCGATTGTCGCCCTCTGTCGTTTTGCGGACGTCTCCCGTGCCGCCTATTATAAATGGTTGAATCGTGTACCGACGGTACGCGAAGAAGAGAATATCATGATCATTGAAGAGCTGACATCTATTCATGAGTCGGTAAATGGAATCTATGGATGTGAGCGAATGGTCCTAAATCTAGATCGCCAATTTAACAGAACTATTAATCATAAACGGGTTCGTCGCTTGATGCGGATCGCCGGCATTCGTTGCGTCATCCGTCGAACACGACCGAAATATATGAGAATCATACCCGGACAAACGGCGGAAAATCTTCTGAATCGTGAATTTAATGCGGAAAAACCGAATCAGAAATGGTTAACAGATATTACAGAATTTAAATACGGTGTCTCAAAAAAGGCTTATTTAAGTGCAATTCTGGATTTGTATGATGGATCAATTCGCTCGTTCGTGCTGAGTCGCTCGAATAACAGTCAGATCGTCTTCGATACGCTCAAACTGGCTCTGGATGGTGATTCGGGTAGTTCCCCTCTTCTTCATAGTGACCGTGGGTTTCAATATACGTCGAATGCCTTTCATCGTATGACTCAAGAAGCAGGGATCACACAAAGCATGTCGCGTGCCGGTAAATGCATTGATAATGGTCCAATCGAATCTTTTTGGGGAGCACTAAAGTGTGAAAGCTACTATCTTCATACATTTGAGAAGTTCGATGAACTTCACGATGCAATCCGACGCTACATTCGATTTTATAATGAGCTACGGTATCAAAAACGATTAAACGGCTTAAGTCCGCTGGAATTCAGGGCTCAAGCCGTTTAAAAATTTTATATTATTTTACCTGTCTACTTGACGGGGAGTAGTTCATGACAGCGCAAAAATGCGCTTTTTCCTGTAGGAGTTGCGTGAAGCGAGTAATTCTTCTTTTACGAGATGAGGGTGGCAGACTTATAATCTGCCACCCTCATCTGTGTCGAGATTGACGTTTAAGTCAGCCTCATGTTCATGGATCGTATTCAAAGCGTGGATCAATTACGAAACGTGGCGTTCCGCAGAGGCGGGGACGGATTGTTGAAGCCGCCGTGCCGAAGGAAGCATCAACAGCGCGATGACAGCGGCAATCCAGTACACGATTTCGATATTCAAGCGGTCCGCCAGCAGACCAAACAATAAACTGCCAAGACAAAAACTGAGGGTATAGACGGTTTGCTGCATGCTGTACACGTAAGGTAACCGGGCGATGGGTGTAGCTTCCTGTAACCGGGTATTCATGTCAATGGCCCGTAATTGACTGGCTGCCCCTTGTACGATACAGGCAACGATGGCAAACACGACATGCGGCGCCGAGGCGAAAAGAACGGTCGCGCCAATCGATAATAGGACACTGCTCAGCAACAAGGGTGTCCGTTTCGTGCGACGGAGCATATAGTAACTGCCACCGATCATGCTCAGCAGGTAAAAGGCATTGAGAATGCCCCACCAACTGCCGGACAGCGCGAGGTGCGTATCGATATAAACAAGAAACAACGCTGAAATCCAGGCAGTGCTCGCAAACGCATCGATGCCGAGTAACGTCGTATTGAGACGGGCCGCTGGATGCGTGCGGGTATACCGAAAACTCGATTGGAAAGTCGGCGATTCGTCCGAATCTTCGACCGGATCAGCCAGATGCCGCACTTGATGATGAAACAACGTTGTCCAAAGGGTCGCTCCGATAAACAAGCCGAAGGAAATCATCAAAACAAGATGCGGCGAACCAACACTGACGAAAATGGCTCCAAGCGGCCACATCACGAGTTGGACGACTTGATTGGTTCCTTGGACCAAACTGTTGGCTTTTTGTAAATCATCGGTGATACGGGGCAGGAAGGCACTCTCGATGGGACGTGCAAAACCATCGAGGAACGCAATCCAAACGACGCACACGAGAAGAGAAGCAAGGGGAAGATCAAGAAAAACGATCAGTCCCAATGTGATGGTTTTAATCAGTTGGCTGAACAACAGCAAGGAGGCATGTCGAAAGCGTCGTACAAGAGAAGCAAAGAAAAATCCGCTCATGGTCATGCCGGCGGTCACGGCAATCGGAAACAAGGCAGCTGTACTGGCTTGACCCGTTTGTTGGTAAAGGGTAGCGATGAGCGCGACGATGTAGAGCGCATCTCCCGCATTCGCTACCCACTGGCTGACCAGTAAAGTTGTAAATCGGTTCATCTAAAAAACCTCCACATCGTTCGTATTTAGTTGGTGGATGGATCAATAGATGGATTTACATCGGTCGCCCTCATTTCGCTTTTTTTTGATTGTATAAGGAAAATAATGGATTGTCAACGTTGTCACGGATGCTCTCGAGGTTTTAGACCGGTCGTTGTTTTTTTAACGCCCGCATATTGAGCAAAACGAACAGAGTCATGAAACCGGTCAAAACGATTAAATCCATCCAAATATCCGTGAAACCGGCGCCTCGAATCATGATGTTTTGCAAGGCGTCTGCCGCGTAGGTCAACGGCATCAAACGATTGATGACTTCCACCCAGGTCGGAGCATCGGTCAAATCAAAAAGTCCACTGAAAAAAATCTGCGGAACGATGGCGAGCGGGATGAACTGAATCAGTTGAAATTCCGTCCGGGAAAAACTCGACAACAGTAAACCGAGTGATAAGGCAACGCTGGCCGTCAAAAGATTCACGAACAAGAGCAGGAAATAGTTTCCTTCCTGCGTCACGTCCAGAACGTTGACGATAAACAATTGGATGAGGATCGTCTGAATCGTCACGAACAAGAAAAATCCGACGAAATAACCGAAGACGATGCTCGACCGTTTAAGGGGAGTCGCAAGCGTTCGTTCAAGTGTCCCGCTGGACCGTTCCCGCAAAAAGCTGACACCGGCAATGATAAAAACAAACAAGAAGATGAAGAACCCCATCAAGGCAGGCGCGATTTGATCAAACAATTCCGCATCCGGACTACCGTACAAAAACTGGATGTCCGGTTTGGCGGTCACAGGCACGACAGGGGACGGAGCGTCGAACGTCTGGTTCGTCAACGCGGTGAGTCGTTGTTGCAACTGCTTGACGGTCTCCAAAAGTTTGGTGTTCGTCGCGGTGGCCTGTTGTCCCTGAATCGTGATCAACGTCTCTTGAATGACTTGAAGTGCCGCGGCATTTTTCGAGACATCGCCACCTTCTATCAAGATCTCCGGTTGACTGTTCTGATAAGTGATCAAGGCTTCAATCCGTTGATTATTGAGTGCGTCCATGCCCTCGGCTTCTGTTTTAAAAGACGCTGTCTCGGTTTTGGAAGCTAATGTGTCTGCGAAGGCAGACGGTACCTCAACCGTTCCGATCGTCACGTCGTCGGAACTTGAGCCGAGAATCGTCGACAGCAAAAAGAGGACAAATAACGGAGCAAGGAACATCATCGCAATCGTTCGTTTGTCCCGAAAAATTTGGGAGATGACACGTTCAGCTACCGTAAGTGTTTGCATCAAGCTCGCTCCTTTTGGATAAATGCTTCGTCGATGGAGCCGAAGCGCTGCACCAGTTCGGCGGGGGTTCCGGCATCAATCAGACGACCATGCTGAATCAACAACAACCGGTCACAGCGTTCGGCTTCATCCATGACGTGTGTCGTGACAAGGATGGTCACACCCGACCGGCGTAATTGTTCGAATTCGTGCCAAAATGTTTTTTTGAGAGCGGGATCAATTCCGACCGTCGGTTCATCAAGCAACAGTAAACTGGGTTCATGAATCAAGGCGATGGCAAGGCTGAGCCGTCGTTTCATGCCGCCTGAGAATTGATGGATCGGGCGGGCGGCATCGTTCTTTAAATCAACGAACTGGAGTACCGTCTCGATTCGTGCTCGAAGCCGGTCTTTTTTCAGACCATACAGCTTTCCGAAGTAACGGAGGTTGCCGCGCGCCGTCAAATCTTCGTATAAAGCATCGGCTTGAGCCATATAGCCGATCTGTTCCGCCTGTTCCAATGAAGGTTGTTTTGCTCCGAGGACGGTCACTGTCCCTTTCGTCGGTTGCTGAAGCCCGATCAAGGACTTGATCAAGGTCGTTTTTCCCGATCCGCTTGGTCCGATCAAGCCGACGATTTCCCCGCGCCCGATCGTAAACTGTACATCTGTCAGGACCTTGATTTTTCCGAACTGTTGGGAATAATCCGTTACGTCAATCATATCGTCACATCCCTTCTCTTTTCCTATACCCGATTCAAGACCGGTCGGTGAACCATCACGTCATTTTTTTAAAGGTCTGGGCCGGCTGAACCATAAACGCAAGGTGACATAAAAATAACAGGCGGAAATGAGGTAAAACAGACTTCCGATTGTCAGGAAATCAATCAGGTAACCTGCCGCGATGATACCAAAAGCAGACCAAAGCGACGTCTTAAAATGATAGTGACCAACGGTACGTCCGATGGTCGTCGGAGCCATGTCTTGCCGGGCAAGAACGGTTTTTTCAGTGTTTTTTTGGAGAGCACCTAGCACCCCCATGATGATTTGAATCAGATAGACGTGGCTGATTTCCGTCACGATTGGAACGTATAACAAAATCAATGCCATGCCAAAGGTATGGATCATCAGCAGAAAACGGTCGCCAAACCGGTCACTGAGGCGACCGATTCCGAGATAGGCGAAGGCGGAAGTCAAGGTGAACAGTCCGTAAGCAAGACCGAACTGGGCATAGGAGTCGCCAATTTGACGAACCAGCAGCAGATAAAAGGGAAAAATGACGCTGCTGCTCATTAAAATCATACTTTGAATACGGATAAAAAGAGGATAGTGCATCATCGTCGCCTCACTTGAAATAATCAATATAAAACTGGTTCATGAAAATCGCTTCCGGATCATACTGCTGTTTCGCTGCTTGGAAGGAAGCAACTTTCGGGTACGCCTGTTGAAACTGGGCGCGTGTCGCAAACGGGTAATATGGCAGGTAATAACTGCCATGATGATCAAGTGTCGCATCAATCAATTTTTGGACGATTCGTTTCGTCTGCCGGATGGAAGCGGCATCGGTCTCCGTGTTGATCAGCCAGACCAGGGCGAACATATCTTGTTTCGCATAGGACAGCACAGCCGATTCATCCCGTTCAACGTAGCGGATTGTGATGTTTAAAACATTCAGTTCCTCCGTCGTCAAAATCGATCGGAGCTGATCGATGTACGGAACAAAAGATTCGACCGGAACAAAGTATTCCTGCAACAGTTCGGTCCGATTGGGACTCGTATAGTCCATAAAGGTACTATCGGAACGCATGACGTTGTTGCGGGATTGGAACGTACCGTTTTGTTTCAGGAAATAGGACTTCTGGAACGACCATAATTGATTTTTCCCGAAGTCGCTGTAACGGGAGAGACCAAGCAAGGCTTTCGGTAAAGCGATGATGGTTTCCTGCTTGAGCGGTTCGCCTGCAATCGGGATCGTCCGGTCAGTTTTGCGGTAATTCGTTACATACATCTCTTTGAAAAAGCCGTCCGGTGCAACAGAAATCCGTCCGATGTGCATCCTGACATCTGCATCATCAAGCACGTGTTGTTGAAAATAGCTTGGATACTCACGGTAATCCAACGCGATAGTCTGCTCCGTATACCACTCGTCTTCCGTCAGTTTGAAGGTGACATCCAATATGACACCAAACAGACCATATCCTCCCGGGACCAACCGGAATAAATCAGGATGCTCCGTCCGGCTGACGTTGACGATATGACCGTCGGCGTTCAGCAGACGAAACGATTCGACCGTGTCGAGCAACGAACCGTAGCGGATATCCCGTCCGTGGACATTAACGCTGAGCGCTCCTCCGACTGTGAAGATGTTTTGCGACTGCATGACTTGGATCGCAAGTCCGTCCGGTTGAATCCGTTCTTGAATCTCGGCCCAGGTGACACCGCTTTGGACGGTGATTCGCCGCTGTTTTGGGGCATAGTCCAAAATCATGTCATAGTTCGTCATATCAAGGACCGTCGCGTCCGCCAAGTAAGTATGTCCGCCTTGGCTGTGTTGAAGTCCGGCAATCGAAATCGTTTCGTGATTCCGTTTTGCCTGCCGTATCCAGTCCGTCAGTTCATCCGGCGATTGAGCGGAACGGACTTGTTTGATTCGGGTCGGTAAGAGCTTGGACTGGTCCGAGCTGATCGGTTTTGGATGTTGATACTGCCAGACCGACCAAGAAAAAGCCGCCATATATAGAACTATGACGGGAAAAATGATGATTCGTTTCATACAGCCTCCTAAGGTTTCGTCGAGATGCGGACAGGTTCAAATGGATCAGATAGTTGCGTCGCTGCTGCTTCGGCCTCGGCAAGTTCCTGCATGGGAGCATGGACCAATTGTTGCCGGCGCAAGCGGTACGCGTGTTCCAGCCGACTCGTCAATAGGTTGGCGAAGAACACAAGCAAGGCTAACGCGATGGCTGGGACCAGGAACATGTGATTGATCCAGGAGAGCGCTGTGAATTGCAGGAAATAATAACCGAACTGGGACGCCCATTCGAAAATGGTCGGCGCGACCCCGTCACCAAATAAAAGAAGAGATCCACCAAAGAAAACACCAAACAAGGAAATGTGAATCAAGACCATCAAAGTCTGGACGAATTGTTGCATGAAGACGATCGTCAACGTCGGCAACAAATGCGGCCAGATGTGTGTCCGGAATTGGTAAAATGGACTGCCGCCGAGCGTCCGGGCAACGAGCATGAACTCTTGCGCGCGCAACTGCCGGGTTTCACTGATTAAGTAAAGCAACAGGGCGGGTAAACCGAGTAACGTCAGGACGCTTACTTCGAGCAAGACCCGGGATGACATGGACGGAATCGAGGCCGGATCGGTCAACAATAAAGCAGGCAATAAAATAAACAATGCGAGCAATGAGATCGGGATGATCAAAAAGCCGTCCAACAGGAGTCGCAGACCGGTGTAGAGGCGTTTTCCACGAAAAGCAAGCGGAACACCAATCAACAAAGCGAGAGCAATCCGGACAAAGGCGACCGTGAAACAAACGCCGATCGTCCACTTGGCGCCCTCAATCAGCAATTGCAACAAATCGTTCCCGGCACGATCCGTTCCGAGCCAGTGCTCACTCGACGGTTCGAGTGGAGAGGTCGCAAGCAGCGTTCCATCGGCCGAATAAAGATTCGTGATTTGATCGACTTGACCATCTCGAAAAAGTGTATTGCCGACACTGAGCGTCATCAACGCAGCGAACAGGAGCAAACCAATCCAGAAGAGTGGATCTCGTATCAAGACACGTCTCATGAAATTCCTCCTTTCCACGAGCGGGGAATACAAAGTTCCACAACAGTATCAAAAATGAAAAAGGGAACATAAATCAAGAGCAGTAAAACAAGCAGAATCGAAAAATCTTGATTGATCAAAATGAACCGGAACATCCCCTGAACGTTAAAGGTATATTCGATGACGACAAGGCTTGAAAGAATCGTAATGATATTCGTCCGGAAAAACAAATAAAACCGGTAAAACAGGTTCGGCAGCAAATGTTGCCAAAACAGACGGGGCGATTGGATACCCTTGGCACGGGCGAGTTCGAGGTAACTTGCCCCTTGTTCTTCCTGAATGCGTCCGGTCAACCACTTGATGAAGAAAAAGACCGTCGTCAACGATAACGTCAAAATGGGTAAAAAACGAACGTGATCGTCAGCTCCACCGGCGATTTCGATTCGGTTGAATCCAGTCGTCTTAAATAAAACAATGACGATACACTGTGAAAAGATGACCCAAAACAGATCTGGAACCATTTCCAGCGTCCGTGTCACTTGCGTCAAGAGCGAACGGATCTTGGGACTGGCTTGATAAAACAAAAAGGCATACAGTAAAGCTGCGACTGCCGAGCAGATCAAGGCACTGCTGAAGATCAGAAGCGTTTCCTGTACAAACGGTTCGAGATCCGGAAACAACAATCTGTTTTCCGCGGCCGTCGCATTGTAGTAAGTGATGGTATCCCACGTCGTCAGCAGTTGGAGTTGCTGTTCGACCATCTTGAAGTAGTTGGAAAAATCCGGTCGCATCTGGACGATCAGACCGGGTAAGGCACTGACGCCGAGCAAGACGAGTAGGGCCATAATGAGCTGGATGGTCTTGCGGATGACAAATGACTGCATGTTTTCCCTCCTGTACGCCACCGGTTTACCCGATGGCTTGAATGTTGTCATTACCAATTTGAATCAACTGGCTGTTACGGTTTTTCCGACGCATGACATACCGTTCGAATTGACCGGTCGCGATATAGTCGTCCCGCGTCGACAGTGTCGACAGCGTCAGCAGGATTTGTTTAAGCTGGGGTTGTCCTTCCTTTAGTTTCAGATGGGTCATCTGATTATTCGCATCCAGACGATTTAAGAACAGTTCAACCTTGCAGCCTTCTTTGATCAGTTCACTGACTAAAAACGCCGTCTGATCGATGAAAGTCTCAAAGTTCATATGCAGTCCGTAACCGCTTGGTCCGGAAAGATTCAAAGCGAGTGTGAACGTATCTTGGTTGCTCGTTTCAAAAACCTTTGCCTGCAGTCGTCCGGTTTTCGCCGTCGCATACCAATCGATTTCTTTCGACGGTTCGGCCGTGTAAGGTTTTGCCCCGAGTTGCACCAGTTTATTTTTAAGCGGAGAGTACCGATCGGCACGGTCCCCGATCCGAAGACGATGCAACAAGAGTGGTGTCGCTTGTGCCGTCAACGAGGGAAGAACCGTGAATCGGGGAAAGGCATCAAATGTAAACAAGTAGACGCCCATCCGCCAGGGCAGTTTGATCGTCAAGATGATTTCGTCAAATGCGGACGGTCCCCGGCGTGTCGTCCGGATTGGAATATCCAGTTGCTCATGCGTCCCGATGGCGGCATGGTATGTATGGGGATGAAGCGGATCCATGTCCGGAAAGACCAGCCCCTCGTCGGTATGCAGACGAAGCGTCGTCTTGAGACCCAGTTTTTGGAGAGCTTCAAGACCAAACAACTGCAACCGTAACGTCGTCGACTCATGATTGAACATAAGCGGCTCATAATGTTTCCATTCCAGTGCAATGGTCGTCATCAATTGTTTTTCCGTCCGACCGACGACGTAATGAACCGTCGCAAGCGATGCGAAGCTGAAACCGATTAACGATAGTCCCGGTATGAACAAAAAGACGAATGTCAGAATGACATAAACAGGGAACAACCGCGCTTCGAGCCAAAATGGGACAGAACGCTCAATCTGCATCGTGTCACCCCATTTCGACCGGAACAGGAATGTCGTCGAGCAAATGCACCAAAAGATCGGCTTTCGTCGTTTTAATACCGCCTTCGAGTGACAGCGTCAAGCGGTGAGACAAGACATGTTTAGCCAGGTATTTGATGTCTTCCGGAATGATGAAGTCACGTCCGTTGAGGAAAGCGTAACTTTGAGAAGCCCGCAGTAACGCAATCGCACCACGGGGACTGACGCCGACTTCGACCAAGGCATGATGACGGGTCGCCTGAACGATTGCAAGCAGATAGTCGAGGACGTCCTGTGAAGCATGGACCCGTCGTGCTTCTTCCTGCCAAGTAATCAAGTCACCGCCTGTCGCGATTCCGACGGCTTGTTTCCGGACGTTCGCCAATACTTCAATCAATAATTGGCGTTCATGCTCAAGATCCGGATAGCCGACTTCAATCGCTACCATGAACCGGTCGAGCTGGGCATCGGGCAGCGGGAACGTGCCGGCAGATTCAATCGGATTTTGTGTCGCGATGACAAAAAACGGGGCCGGCATCTGATACGTCGTGCCGCCGATCGAAACTTGACGCTCTTCCATCGCTTCGAGTAGCGCGGACTGGGTCCGGGGGACGGCCCGATTGATTTCATCAATCAAAACGACGTTGGCAAAGAGGGGCCCCCGTTTGTTCTCAAACTCTTGCGTCTTCAGGTTAAAGAAGTCAGAACCGATGACGTCTGACGGCAGAAGGTCGGCCGTGAATTGAATCCGGGAAAAGGCACTGTCAAAACTGTTGGCGAGTGCTTTAGCAAGCATCGTTTTCCCGGTGCCGGGTACATCTTCGAGCAAGATGTGACCTTCTGCGATTAATGCTGTCAGACACAAATCGATGACATCAGCTTTTCCAAGATAAATCGTATTTAATTGATCCTTCAGTTGTTGCAGTTTCATAAAATTCCCTCCATATCAGTTAATTTCAATTCGAATGACAATCATTTTGGGGAGATTTGAAGCGTATTATGGTGAAGAATCTCCATAAAAAGAACAGGATAAGGAAAAAATATCCATTGTTATTAACTGAATTTTAGCACAAATTGAAATTGAGAAGGAACCATTTTCTGAAAATATGAAAAAGCTAACACGATTAATGATAGAAAAGGAAGGGTACATCAATTAAAGAACACGCCAGAGGAGGAATTTTTGATGAAGCTGATTATTTTCGGAGCAACCGGTCAAACGGGACAAGAATTAGTCAAACAAGCAATCGCCCATGGGCATACCGTGACGGCTTTTGTCCGCAGTCCAGATAAACTCGAGTTGACGGACGAGAAACTGCAAATTATAGAAGGGGACGTACTTAACCAAGAAGCGGTAAATCAAGCCGTGCAGGGACAAGACGCAGTATTGACGGCCCTCGGAACCGAAAGTCTGGCGTACAGCGGATTTTTAGAACGCAGTCTTCTGCGAATCATCAATGCGATGAAGGTTAATGGCGTCGAACGAATCGGGTATGTCGCTTCGGCGGGAGTGGATCAGGAACTGCCGGGTGCCCAAGGCTTACTGGCCCAGCAAATCCTGAAGAACCCGTTAAAAGATCATCGTCAGGCCATCGAACTGTTGAAACAAGCGGATGTCGCCTATACGGTGGCACGACCGTTGCGGCTCATGAACGGTCCGTTGACCGGACTGTACCGGCAAGCCGATACCGGTGTACCGGAACAAGCGAAACAAATCAATCGTGCCGATGTCGCTCACTTTTTACTCGAAGCAATCGAGCAGGACGAACACGTCCGGGGGAGCATTGGACTCGCCGAATAAAAAAAGCCGATTTTCATGGACCTTGTTATGGTCCTGAAAGTCGGCTTTTATCATGCTGTTTTTTTGATTAGGTCATTACTGTTGCCGGTAAACGGAGACGGATCCGCCATTGACGAAGAACTGACCGTAACCGTCTTGGTTAATCGTGACAGATGCCGAGTTGTTGCCGGTGATATCTGTCCAAACCTCACCTTTGTTTTGTGTTCCGACGTACATCCACTTGCTGCCGCCCGGTCCATCGGAAAGGATGGTCGCGAGACCTGATTTTGCGCGATCCGTAACCCCTTCGCGTGTCCAACCGATGACATCGGCATTGTCGAGATAGTCGTTTTGTTTTCCATAGGCAAAGTCTTTCCGGGCTTTTAAGAGGGGATCGATTTTAGAGCCCAGTGCCGGGATTTCCCGAGTTGAAGTACCTTTTGTCCCGTAGTAATCCCCGTAGAAGACCGACGGGTACCCTTGTTCACGCGTTAAGATCATTGCGTAAGCGAGCGGTTTGAACCAAGGCTGGACCGTTGATTCAAGCGATTGACCGGGTTGTGAATCGTGGTTTTCGACAAGTGTGACGGCAAGCGTCGGATTGTCTTGGACGACGGTTCCGTTAAAGATTGTCCGCATGTCATAATACCCGCCACCTTTGCTTGCCTGCTCGAACTTGTAATGCAGTGGGGCATCGAAGACCGACTGCTGATAGTTCGTCCGGCTGAGATAGTTTTTCAGCGTGCCGAGGTCATTTTGCCAGTATTCGGCTACCGTAAACAACGGTTTGCCGGTTGTTTGCCGGACGTTGGCAAGCCAATCCGCGAGATAACCATGTTTAATATGTTTGACGGCGTCGAGTCGGAATCCGTCGAGACCAAGCTCATTGACGTACCATTTACCCCAGTTCTTCATTTCCTGCTGAACTTCCGGATGATCAAAATCGACATCAGCATACATTAAGTAATCATAATTCCCGTTTTCCGTGGATACATCGGTATCCCAGGCTTTTCCTGTCCCCCGGAACTTATAGATGGCGCTTTTGGAACGTGACTGATCCCAATCTGTCCCGTCAAAGTGATACCATTTCCACTTGAAGTTCGAATACGCATTGTTACGTGTGGCGAAATTAAAGCCGGTCCAAGCTTGAATCTGATAATCTCCCGAAATTTCCTGATTGCGGTTGCCGCCGTTGACTTCAACAGCTGTCACCGATTCCGTGAAATCAGCGCCGCCTTTATGGTTCATGACGACATCACCATAGACATCGATCCCGGCCGTATGCAGTTGATTGATGGCCGATTTCAGCTGTGCTTTCGTTCCGTATTTTGTCCGGACAGTTCCTTTTTGATTAAATTCCCCGAGATCATACAAATCATACGCACCGTACCCGACATCATTTTGACTCGTTCCTTTGTAAGCGGGCGGAATCCAGACCGAGGTGATCCCGAGCTGATCCAGTTTCGTCGTATCACTGCTCAAGCGGTTCCAATGGTTGCCGTCGTTTGGCAAGTACCATTCAAAATACTGCATCATCGTTCCATTGTCCGCCGTCGCTCCGACTGCAATCGGTTGCACAAGTGGCGCTAAAAAAGTAGCTGTCGCAAGTGTTGCGACAATCAAGCGTTTTTGTTTCATGAAAGAACCTCCTATGAGTTTATGAAAGCGTTTGCATCTTTAGTATATCAACCAGACAGCGCTGGTGTATCAACCGCTGCGCTTATTTGCAAACATCTTGTTTTCGTGACTTTTGAACCTAGAATATTTTTTTGGATGAAGAATGATTGCGAAATTGATCTGATATTGAGAAAAAAACAGGACCTTCTGACTCTTGAACATCAGAGTGAATTTTGATTCAGTTTAGGCCCGTGAATTTAAAGGTCTTTTGTCCAGCTTCTCAGATCCGAAACGAGGTGTGAAAATGAGGATGTAACGCCAGCACGTACATATGCGATCAAGGGGGAAACAGTATGAATTGGAAGTCGAAAATCAGCGGTGCGCTTGTCGCGGCACTGGCACTTGGGTCAATTTCGTTTACACCAGTCATTGCTAAAACAGAACCAACCAAAATCGTTGCCGGACCACAGATGGTCACGTCACAATCAACGATCGATGCTTATTATTTACCGGCGTCAGGAAAAACCGGAGCAGCGTTAAAGGCATCGTTACACGACATCATCGATAACCATACACAAGTGTCGTATGATACTGTCTGGACAGCCCTCAAGGAAACAGACCAGGATCCAAACAATGCAAATAACGTCATTGAACTCTATACCGGTAAATCGATTGCGAAAAGTAATAACGGTGGAAACGTTGGTCAATGGAACCGGGAGCACGTCTGGGCAAAATCGCACGGGGACTTCGGAACAAGTAACGGACCGGGAACAGATTTACACCACCTTCGTCCGGAAGATGTTGTCGTCAACAGTGCACGGGGAAATCTTGATTTTGACAACGGCGGGACGAAGTATGCCGGTTGTGACTGTTACCGCGATGGTGATTCATGGGAGCCTCCGACACGTGTCAAAGGCGACATCGCGCGGATGATCTTCTACATGGCGGTCCGTTATGAAGGCGCCGGCGAAATCGATTTGGAAGCATCAGAAAATGTCAGCAACGGTACAAATCCACTTCATGGAAAACTGTCGACGTTAAAAGCATGGAACAAGCTCGATCCAGTCGATGCGATTGAAAAAAGACGAAACGATATCATCTTCGAGAAATGGCAAAAAAACCGGAATCCCTTCATCGATCATCCGGAATACGTGACGTCAATTTGGGGAAATTGAACCAACGGTATGAATACAAGATACATCCCATACTCACGGGATGTGTCTTTTTTGTCGATCATCCAAATGAAGATGCCTTTTAAGAAATCAGTGATGAAACCTTTTTCGTTAACGGGCGTATATACAGAAGTGTAAAAAATGATGAAAGATCAAAAAAGTGATCGGCACTGATCGGCACTGAGGGGAACGTTGCAGAAGATGAATCGTATGAAATTTCGTGTAAGGCGTATGTATAAAGTTGGTTTCGGTATCATCTCGATGCTGGTCGTGTTTTGGTTCAGCATGGGTCTGTTCGTCGCTAAGGGAGAACGACCGTTGGCAAATGGAAAACATCCGTATGTCATCGTGCTGGGAGCCGGTGTCAAAGGAGAGACTCCATCTTTAATTTTAAGCAACCGGATTGAGGCGGCAGCCCGGTACGGTAAACAGTTTCCGGATACGACCTTCATTTTGAGTGGCGGGCAAGGAAAGGGCGAGGCGATTTCCGAAGCCGAAGCGATGCGACGGGGAATGATTGAAGCGGGTATTGCCGAGAATCGTTTGCTACTTGAAGATCAATCGACGTCGACTACGGAAAACCTGACGTTTTCGAAACGGCTGTTACCGGAATCTGAATCCCGTGTTTCAATCGTCACGTCAGATTTTCATTTGTATCGCGCACG
Source organism: Caryophanales bacterium (assembly GCA_902363455.1). Lineage (GTDB taxonomy): Bacteria > Bacillota > Bacilli > Exiguobacteriales > Exiguobacteriaceae > Exiguobacterium_A. Next base: position 14,663 of record CABJAC010000006.1, read on the forward strand.
TAAGGAAGCCGAGCAGATGAACTTGACGACCGATGCGATTCCGGCTGAGACGCCCCTTTCGGGTGTACTACGTTACGGGATGCGCGAGCGTGTCGCAATCATCGTGAAGTATTTTCAATGAAAAAACACCTTCACAGTTCAACTGTGAACTGAGCCCTAGAGTTTGGATAGTTTAATAAAAGCACCCTTAACGTTTTAAGCTGCTATGAGATGGCTTCGGTATTGTACCGGAGTCATCTTTTGTAGTTTCCATTGTCTTCGTTCGCTATTGTAATAATCAATATAAGCATCGACCATGGCACAGACCTCATCGAGGTCAGATGCTAATTTATAATCGACATAATCTTTCAAGTGCCCAAAGAACGATTCCATCGGGGCATTATCCAGGCAGTTTCCTCTACGAGACATGGATTGAAGCATTCCCATCTCACGGATGCGTGTTTGATAAGCAGGATGCGTATAATGGAATCCTTGATCGGAATGCATCATGGCTTCCGGGTGTATATTCCCTTGAAGTCGTTCTGCGAGTTTATTCGTTGTATGAAGGACAAGTTCCATATGGAGGCTTGTAGATAAATGATGTGCCATAATTTCACGTGTAGCGACATCTTTCACACAAGAGAGATACACAGTTTGCCCAGATCCAATACGCAGATAAGTGATGTCTGTAACGAAAACCTTACCAGGCTCTCCTTGATCGAACCGACGGTTCAAGTGGTTCGGTACAGTCTTATGTTCATATGTCGCTTTAGCGATTTTACGATAAGCGTTCTGCCTACGGATTTTCGTCACGATTCCAAACTTCCTCATGAGACGCAAAATACGTTTATGATTCATCGGTCCCCCCATAAGATCAAGCATCTCCATGTAAAGACCACGATAGCCGATTTTTCCCTTGTGACGATCATGAACACTTTTCAGAAGTAGGTAGTCCGCATAGTCGCGTTCTTCCCGAAGGGAAACACTATCCGTACGTACGAGCCAGGCGTAATAACCACTGCGGCTCACTTCAGCGAGCGTACATAGATCCGTCACGAACCGCCCAGATGATTGTTTCCGTAAGACAATATTGATTGCCTGATAGCGCTCAGATGCGGTTAGTTTCGATGCTTCGCCTCTCTTTCGAGAGCGTCGAGCTTTTTTAGTAATTCGTTCTCCGCTGTGAGGTACTTTATTCGTGCTTCAGCTTTCGCAAGGCGTCGTTCGACGGAATCGTCTTTTTTCGGTCGACCTCCAAGATTTGATTTTCCACGTCTCTCATTCAAGAGTCCTTCTTCTCCATAAATGCGATAGGTCTTCCTCCATCGTTTCAACGCTTCGTTCGTTGTTCGCTTACCAATCATGTCCAGGTCAAAGCCGCTTTCCTCAAAGATTTGAATCGGTCGCTTACCAGCTAAATTCTCACGTACAGCGTGAATCTTAAATTCTCCTTTGTATTGAATCGTACGATCTGATACCGAGGCTACGTGAAGATTCGCTTCAAGTTGTCTGATTTGATCTGGATTGAAGGTGCGTCTGTTCATGAATAGTTCTCCCGTCTAAATTGAATAGGTACAGTATATCGATTTCTTTAAACACAAAAAACCCCGAATGGGGTCTTTTATCAAGTGTCCACCATTCAGGGTTCAGTTCACTGTGAAGGTGTCAGTCACTTATTTATTTTGCTGTGAATCGTTTTGCTGTGAACCGCTTTGTTGTGTATTTTTAGGTTGATGCTCAGCTGGGGCTTCTTCTTTCCCGAGCGCCACGTCTTTGGCTTCGACCACTTTAGTGCTGATCGAATTGAGATCACCTTTTGCTTCGTTCACTGTGTCTTTCACAGACGAAGCATCCGTTTTGACCGTCTCGACGAACTTCCGATTGTCATCGTATCCGGTAGGTCAAACGAAGAAGATATCGCGGACGGTCTGGATGCCGGTGCATCTGATTATACGACGAAACCGATTCGGAAAACGGAACTGCTTGCCCGTGTCCGTAATGCGATGTCGCTTAAACAGGCCATTGACGCCCGAAAACGTTACGAAAAAGCATTGCAAGAAGACTTTGATTTAGCTCAAAAGCTTCAACAAAGTGTCTTGAGTGCAAATATTGAGGACGAAGATATTCGGATTATGGCGACATACATCCCTTCCAAAAAATTGGCGGGGGACATGTACGCCTGGTACCGGATTTCTCCTCAGAAATACGGCATTATTTTATTTGACGTGATGGGACATGGTGTATCGTCCGCCTTAATCACGATGGGAATGAGTTCGATTTTATTTGAACTCGTTCACCGCATCGGGGATCCGGCAAAAGTGCTCGAAGAATTAAATAAGCAGATGAGTCGGCTGTTTCCTGGAGATGAGACGGAGATCTATTTTACGGCCGTCTACTTGTATATTGAACTCGACGAAATGAAACTTAGTTACGCCAATGCGGGACACCCACCCGGTTTATTACGGATGGGCAATCAAATCATTCCGCTTGAGAACACAGGGCTTCCGGTTGGGATGTTCGAGGATTCCGAGTATACGAGCCATACGATTGACCTCGTTTCGCCTGGATGTGTCTACTTGTATACAGATGGTTTCATGGAATTGTACAGCAAAGGAATTGATGAGGGGATCAGCGCGATTCGTGAATTGATCCAGCAACAAGGGCCGGGCATTCACCAGCTCATTCAACCGGATCAGAGCGATGATGCGGACGATTTATGTCTCGTCACGGTTGAAATCAATTAAAGAAAAAACCACTCACCTTCAAGAGTCGTTTAGATGGGATGTAGAGCGGACAGCTGTCCGTTCTTCCATTTCTGCGAACGTCTCGAAAAGCGGGTGGTTTTTTTGTTTGCTAGAAGAATCGCCGGCGCCATAAAATAAAGGCAGCTAAACCGGAAAAGAAAATCATCATGCCGAAGACAATCCAAAATCCGATGACTTCGCCTTCCCACGGGACGTGGACGTTCATCCCGAACATTCCGGAAATCATCGTCGGAATCGAAATGACAATCGTGATGGACGCCAAAAACTTCATGACGAAGTTGACATTGTTCGAGATGACGGAACCAAACGTATCCATCGTCGAACTGATGATGTCTTTGTAGATTTGGGCCATCTCCATCGCTTGACGGTGTTCGACAAAAACATCTTCCAGCAAGTCTTCATCATCCTCATGTTTTTCAAGACTTGGTGTCTTGATGATACGATCGAGGACTCCGTCATTTGACTTTAAAGAAGTCATGAAATAAACAAGCGATTTTTGTAGGTTCATCAATTGAAAGATTTCTTGATTTCGCATCGAACGTTGTAACTCTTCTTCGAGTTCATCCATCCGGCGGTCAATCTGCCGCAAGAACCGGAGATACGAAGAACTGACTTTATATAAGATTTGAAAGACGAACCGTGAGCGGTAGTTCGTCCGGAACGTGCGGAGTTTTCCGCTTGAGAACAAAGTCAACACATCAAGCTGTTGCGAACAGACGGTGATGAAATGTCTCGAAGTTACGATGATACCGAGTGGAATCGTATTATAACGTCGTCCAGATGATTCCTCTTCAATGTAGGGTACATCGACGATCATCAATAACCCTTCATCATCTTTCTCGAAACGAGGTTTTTCCTCGACATCCAGTGGATCGTAAATAAAATCCTCAGGAATTTTTGTGGCAGCGATAACTTGATCGGCTTCGTCTTTTGTCGGATTGACAAGATGAATCCAAGAACCTTTCGTGAATTCTTGAATTTCGTTGACTGCCCCCGTCACATCGCTTCGATAAATCGTCAACATTTGTCTATCCCTCCTGCTCTTCATTTTTTTATTATAGGAACACTATAGAGGGCGTGTAAATGATTCTCAGATTTTTTTTTGAAATGATTAATGATAAAATACAAACAAGGGAGGGAATACGATGCCTTTTTTCAATACAAAAAAATTAGAAGAATTGCGTATGATTGCGGGTGGCGATGAAGTGTTTCTACAAAAAATCGGCGAGACCTATATCGCTCAATTCGATCGCAAGTTTCCAGAATTGAAAGACGCAGTCGCAGCAAATGATGCGGTGCAGACTGAAAAATTGGCTCACTTACTGAAAGGCGCCTCCTATTCCGTTGCAGCGGATGACTTAGCAGATGATTTTGAACTTCTAGAGCGTGAGGCGGAAACTGGTTCGTTAACGACTGCCCCCGATATCTTACACCGGGTCGAGCAATGTATGGTCGATTTCAGGAAAGTGTGGCTGGATGTCTTTCTCGGCAAAAATCCTGATTCGGTCCAATGAAAATAAAGTGAATTCGTTTCCGGCGAATCAGAAAAACCGTCTTCCGAGTGTTCCGGAAAACGGTTTTTTCGTGATCTAAGATTAAAGGACGTATGTATCCACCGTTTCAATCAGTCGACCGATTTCAGGCTTTGTAATCTGAGCATTGACTCCAACCGAGTCTCCTTTATGACGGAGGTCGTCGGAAATCAGAGACGAGAACACGATAATCGGCAAATCGGTATACCGGTCATCTTCCCGCAGACGTTTTGTCAGATGGAGCCCGTCCATTTTCGGCATCTCGATATCCGTGATCAAGAGGTCACAGTCGCTTCCGGCTTCAAATGCATCTAGAGCATCTTTTCCGTTGATGAACCATTTCAGTCCGTGATAGCCTGCTTCTTCGAGCGTCTCGATGATGAGGGTCCGTAACATTTCCGAGTCTTCCGCAATCCAAATCGTTTTGTTGGACCGGTTACGCGGTAACACACGGCGGCCTTCTTCGCGGGCAAAAATATCTTTTCTCGAAAGTTCAAGTGCGATTTTTTCATAATCGAGCAGGATGATCATTTTATCGCCCGTTTTGACGACACCATTCGTCAAACCTTCGATTCCGCGGGCAAGTTCATTTGGTGTATCGATCTGCTCCCACGAAATACGACGGATTTCGGTAACGGAATCGACGCGTAGAACACTTTTCTCCCCGTTAAATTCACAAATGATCAATCGGTCTTCGGTCGCCTCATCATGCGCTACGCCGATCACTGTCGGTAAGTCGATCACGGTCATCACTTCACCGCGTAGTTCAATTAATCCTTTGACGGCATCCGGCGTTCCCGGTAGTGGGGTCATCGGTAACGGGACGATGATTTCCCGGACTTTCATGACATTGATACCAAACGTATACGGACCACAGTGGAAAATAACAATTTCCAATTCATTTGTTCCGGCTTCTAATAAAATATCGTGTTGATTGTACACGCTATCGAGCTCCTTTCAATCCTGCACTGCACTTCTGACTAGTTATCGGCAGATAACGTAAAAAATTACATATGAAAAAGAATAAAAAAATTGTTGTAATCGCTTTCATATTATGTTAAGCAAAAAGTTTGGCATTTGTCTGACCAATTGATTACAATAAGCTATGCAGCCACACACTGAAGTGAGAGAGAAAAAATAAATGGAGGTCGAGTGGAATGACGACAGCAACAACATACACATACTTATTAGATGGGCAATGGCATGAAAGTGAATCCAATGAAACGATTGAGATTTCTTCTCCCTATAAAGAAGACGTAGTAGGCCGTGTTCAGGCCATGACAAAATCAGAAGTCGACCGTGCAATCGCTTCAGCCAAAACAGCGCAAGCTGCGTGGGCAAAAGTACCGGCCAACAAACGGGCGGAATTACTCCATGCTTGGGCAACTGAACTTGAGAAACGAGCGGATGAAATCGGGCAAGTCATCATGCGTGAAGTCGGTAAAGGACTTGCGGACGGGATCAAGGAAGTAAAACGGACAGCTGAAATCATTCGTTATACAGCGGAAGAAGGTCTTCGTTTTGATGGACAGATGATGCAAGGGGATTCGTTCCCGGGCGGAAGCGCTAAAAAAATCGCTGTCATTAAAAAAGCACCACTCGGCGTCGTACTGGCAATTTCACCGTTTAACTATCCGGTCAACCTGGCAGCGGCGAAACTTGCGCCAGCCTTGATGACAGGAAATGCTGTCGTCTTCAAACCGGCGACACAAGGGTCAATCAGCGGTATCTTGATGGTAGAAGCTCTTGTCGCAGCAGGTCTGCCGGCAGGACTCGTCAATCTCGTAACTGGTCGCGGATCGGTCATCGGTGATTATTTGACAGCTCATCCCGGCATCAACATGATTACGTTCACAGGTGGTACGGCGACGGGACAACATCTCTCGCGTCAATCGTCGATGATTCCACTCGTTCTCGAACTTGGCGGGAAAGACCCGGCCCTCGTTCTGGAGGATGCGGATCTCTCGCTCGCGGCAGATCACATCATCAGCGGTGCGTTTTCGTATTCCGGACAACGGTGTACAGCCATTAAACGTGTATTCGTTCTCGAACCTCAGGCAGACGCGCTCGTCGCAGAACTTTCTGCCCGGATCGCGAAATTGACAGTCGGTTCACCGGAAGACGAGAGTGTTGTCGTCCCATTGATCGATGCGAAGTCAGCTGATTTCGTCGAAGGTCTGATTACGGATGCGAACGAAAAAGGCGCTACGCTCGTCACAGGTGGAAAACGGACAGCGAACTTGATCGAACCAACGTTGTTTGACCATGTCACACGCGATATGCGGATTGCATGGGAAGAACCGTTCGGACCGGTCTTACCAATCATTCGTGTCAACTCGGTCGAAGAAATGATCGCCTATGCGAACGAATCGGAATACGGTCTTCAAGCAAGTGTCTTCACGGAAAACATCGACGCAGCGTTCAGTGTTGCTGACGCGCTCGAAACCGGTTCGGTTCAAATCAATGGTCGGACGGAACGTGGTCCCGATCACTTCCCGTTCATCGGTGTGAAATCTTCAGGTCTCGGCGTACAAGGCGTCGGACGAAGCTTAGCTTCGATGACACGCGATAAATTAACCGTCCTCAACTTAAAATAAGCAGTAAAACGACCTTTCAATCTGCGGAAAGGTCGTTTTTTTGCATCCAAATGACGCTTAAGGACGTATGCTGTTTACCTGAATATTCGATGACAGCAGACAAAATTTGCCGCTGTCACTCCTTTCTCTCTATAATGAAGGAAACGATGGAGAGAAAAGAGGGGTTTGCCCATGTCACAAGAAGATGAAATCTTCGTATTACCTATACCGACACCGTTTCCAGTCGGTGATGTGAACTGTTACGTCTTACGGACAAAAACAGAAACAATCCTGATCGATTGTGGTCCGGATACGGAACAGGCTTGGCAGGCTATGCAAAAAGGACTGGCACACATCGGCTTAACCGTTTCCATGCTCGATAAAGTGATCGTGACGCACCATCATGCGGATCATGCGGGCATGGCGTACCGTTTCTCGGACCAAGGGATTCCGATTTACGGACATGCCCGATTACGTCCATATCTGGAACAAGACGAGACTTTTTTGAGCCAAGGGGACGATTTCTTACAACGTTTGGCGATTTCGTTTGGTGTACCGGAAGAAATCCGGACGCTTCTGCCTAGTTATATGTCCGCCTTGAAATGGCTCGGAAAAGGACGGTTGGATCATGTCTTGCAAGAGGGGGATTCGATTTGTGAGTCCGGTACATACCGAGTCCTCGAGCTACCGGGACATGCGAGTGATCAAATCGGTATTTTAAGTCAATCCGGTGTTCTGTTTGCAGCCGACCATCTGTTGGCCCGAGTCGAACCCAACCCGCTGCTTGAGCAACCGCAGAGCGGCGATACGTCGGACGCGAAACGTCCTGTCTTGGCCTATATGCGTTCGCTTCGGAAATTACAGGGAGAACAGATCGAGATGGCCTACACCGGTCACGGTGAACCGATTCGCGATGTTCCGTCCTTGATTGAAGAACGGTTATTACAACGCAAGGCAAGAGGGGAACAGTTGCTGAAGCACATAGAAGGAGAACAGACACTGTTCGAATTGGCTCGTATGACATACGGCAACCGGTTAAAAAAATCATTTCCGCTTGTCATGAGTGAGATGAAGGCACGTCTCGACTACCTTGTCGCCAGTAGACAGATTACTGTCGTCAAACGAGACGGGATTTTGTATTACGCCAAACAAGGTGAAAGCTCATGAATCTACTGAATAAAGTCGTCGTCTTGACCGGTGCCTCGAGTGGTCTCGGCGAGGCACTTGCGCGTGAACTGAATCGGCACGGGGCAAACTTGATTTTAGTGGCGAGGCGGGAAGATCGGTTACGTCAACTGGCAAAAGACTTGAATGCCGAGTATTTTGTATATGACTTAGAACATTCACCGGAGCTTCTTGCAGAACAGATCGCAGAACGGTATGGCATGATTGATGTACTGATCAACAATGCAGGATTCGGGGAGTTTAGTTTTTTGGAAGATACGACAATCGAGACGATCGAATCGATGACGCGGATTAACGTCCTCAGTCCGATTCGACTGACAAAAGCGTGCCTGCGTCTGTTCCGTCCAAACGGGATGGTCATCAACGTCGCCAGTCAGGCAGGCAAGTTGCCGACACCAAAGTCGACGATTTACTGCATGACGAAGGCCGCCTTGCTGCAGTTCTCAAACGCCTTGCGTCTGGAACTCAAGCCAAAAGGAATGCATGTCATGACCGTCAATCCGGGACCGATCGCAACGGAATTTTTCGTTCGTGCAGATATCAGCCGGAAATACGAAAAAAACGTGGCGAACATTCTCTTATCAAAAGAGAAATTGGCGCAAACAATCGTTCGGGCGATGGGCAAAAAAAAGCGGGAAGTCAACGCTCCTTTCTGGATGGAAGGTTCCGCCAAAGCGTATGCGCTGTTTCCAAGCATAATCGAGTGGTTCGGGAAATCAGGTTTTGATAAAAAATAAAAGGGGATTTTTACGGATGAGAAAACAAATAATCGGAATAGCGGCAGCGGGTCTCGTACTGGCTGGTTGCGGCAATACTCCGGCAGCGCCGACACAAGATAAAGTACTAGGTTCTTCGTATACGACGATTGAAAAAGCAGCTGCTGATACGACGGTCCGGATGTATATGTGGGGCGGCGATGACGGGATCAATGCTTATATCGATGAGTACCTGACACCCCGCTTGAAAAAAGAGCATCAGATTACACTAGAGCGTGTGCCGATTGAGACAGCAGACATCATTCAAAAGTTACGGGCCGAGAAAAAAGCCGGCAAAGAGACGGGTGTCATCGATGTCATTTGGATCAACGGAGATAACTTCCGAAACGCGAAAAAAGACGGCTTATTGTACGGTGAAATCACGAAGGTGCTGCCGAATATGAAGTACGTGGATCCACAAGCACAAGGTTCAGACAGCGGGACGCCGACTGACGAGCTGGAAGCCGCATGGGGAAAAGTCCAGTATACGTTCCACTACGATCAGGCGAGTGTCGCGAATCCACCAAAAGATCTCAAGACGCTGAAGAGTTGGGTCAAACAGAATCCGGGTAAGTTCACTTATCCGGAAGTAACAGACTTTACGGGAAATGCGTTTGTCCGTCACGTCATGTACGGTGTTGAATCGAAAGAGACGCTACAAGATCCGAAAGCCGATTTCAAGAAAACATGGGCTTATCTGAACGAACTCAAACCGTATTTGTGGAAAGAAGGAAAAACGTATCCGAAGACATTGGCGCAACTGGACCAATTGTATGCGAAAGGCGATGTCTCGTTTACGATGGGCTTCAACGAACGACGGGCGGAGCAAGAAGTGAAAACAGGCACGTTTCCGAAGCAGACACGTCCTTTGATTTTAGAAGAGGGTTCGATTGCCTCGACACACTTTTTGACAATTCCATTTAATGCGCCTAATCCAAACGGTGCTCTCGTGACAATCAATCAACTGTTGTCAGCAGAAGCGCAACTGAAGAAGTTTGATGCGACCTATTGGGGCGACGGAACAAGCCTCGATCTTTCGAAGCTCAATCAGCAGGAACAAGCGGCATTCGCCGATATTCCGGCGGCAGCCTCGACACCGAAGCCGGCTGACTTTAACGGAAAAGTCCGGGCGGAGCTCAATCCGGAACTGTTTGATCTGATCCGGAAGGACTGGCCGGAACGTGTGGCGAGGTAATGCCTGGCCGGCGACACTTCTGATTGCCGGTATGGTGGTGTATGGTCTGTTCGTCAGTCTGTCGATGACGACCTGGAACGATTACAGCCGTCTTGCGTCTGATGCCGTCTTTTTGGAAAGTATCGGCATCAGCCTCTATGTCGCATTGAGCAGTACGGTCCTGTCCGTGCTGGTCGGGGCGACACTTGCGGATTATTTTGCGAGACGGACGGGTTTTACGGAACAACTGTTGGCATTGCCGTTGTTCATCCCGCACCTCGGTGCAGCATATCTGTCGATTCTGTATTTAAGTGACCTGCCCGTCATCGGACCGCATGAAGCGAATCATCTCAGCATCATCCTGACTTATCTTTATAAGGAAGTGCCGTTCGTCTTCTTTTATCTTCTGCCGGTATATCGACGTCTCGATCACCGTTATGAAGAATTGGGCTTGATGTTAGGGCTGTCACGGATGCGGCGGTTTTGGCACGGGAAAGGTGTGTTTCTGTTATTCCCGGTGCTGGAAGCGGCCTTCATCGTCTTTGCTTTTACGTTGTTCGCTTATGAGGTGCCGGCGTTACTCGGCGTCACCTATCCGAAGATGATTGGGGTTTACGCCTTTGATTTATACACACAAGGCGATTTATCGAGCCAACCGGCAGCTTTCGCCATCAGTGTCGTCCTGACCGTCAGTTTGTTGGTTGTGTTATTGACATTCACGCGTTTCGTCAGACCGTTGACGGAACGGATCAGTAAGGGGCGAGCGGAATGAGACCCACCCTTGTGAAAAGTCTGTTGATTGGTCTGATCGTCCTGCCCTTGATCGGTGTTATCCCGACGACCTGGACGTGGAACCCGCGTTTACTGGACACAGTGACAACGACTGTCCTGATGATTGCGGCTGTGACGCTGCTGAATCACCTGATTGGCTATGCAGCCGGAAAAGCGATTGCATTTCGCACCGGCAGATTGATTCGGTTGATGGAACTGTTGATCAGCTTGCCGCTGTTCCTGCCCGTCTTGTTGTTATCGTTCGGCTTGTACCTGACCTGGATTCGACTGGGGCTCGCCGATCAATTTTTAGGCGTCTTGTTGGTGTTGCTGTTGCCGACATTGCCGTATACGATCCGTATCTATACGAACGGATTTCAAGCACTCGGTGAACAGATGATGGAACAGATGATTCTCATCCAACCGAACCGCTTCAAACGGTTCTTTTTCCTGACCGGTCCGATGATGCGGTCGTCGTTACAGTCCGTCACCTTACTCGTGACGGTGATTGCGTTAAGTCAGTACGCACTTGTCGCACTGATCGGTGGTGGTGTCGTCCGGATGATCGCCCTCGAAGCCTTTCCGCTCTATACGGGAAATTCGTTGGTTGCGGCGAAAGAAGCGACGATTTGGTTGATTGCTTTACCATTTTTGATTTATTTTGTTCAACTCATGGTGTTCTCATCGTGGGTTCGACTTGTTCGGAGGCTGTTAGATGGACGTAATGATCCAGCACGTAACGAAGACATTTGGAAAGAAAAAGGTGTTACAAGAGATTGATTTGACGATTTCCTCCGGGAAGTGTGTTGCCCTCGTCGGACCAAGCGGTAGCGGGAAAACCACGTTACTCCGTTTGATCGCCGGACTGGAGCGTGTCTCGAGCGGAACGATTCACTTCGGAACAACGGAGATGACACGTGTCGCGCCGAACGAACGGGGCGTCACGATGTTGTTTCAGCGTCCGTTACTGTTCCCGCATCTGACCGTCGGACAAAATGTCCGGTTGGCAATGAAAAAAGGGAGCCGGCAGGATGTGAACGAATGGCTGGAGCGTGTCGGTTTGACCGGGCGGGCGGAGTCGTTTGTCCATGAACTGTCCGGTGGAGAGCAACAGCGGGCAAGTCTCGCCCGGGCGCTGGCCAGCGAACCAAACTTCCTGTTACTGGACGAACCGTTCTCAAGTCTTGATTTGCCACGGCGCCGGGAACTGCGGACGCTGATTCGACGGCTGACGGAAGCAGAAGGCGTCACGACATTACTTGTGACGCATGACCGGGAAGAAGCGATGGCGATGGCGGATTATGTCTACGTCATGGAACAGGGACGGATTATTGATCAAGGCAATCCGGTCCGGCTGGCGGAGACGAGTCCGTTTTTCGGGGATGGAGTTCATCTGAACGGTGAATGGTATTCCTTGTCCGATGTGAAGTTGGTCTTAAGACCGACGAAGGAAAGTTTTGAACGTGTTACGATTACGAAAGAGCTGATCCAGTACGGCGTCCGATTTTATGAAGTCGAACGCGAAGCAGGAGAGCGTCTGATCGTGCAGACGAGTGAGACGTTTTCTGAAGCAATGACAGCTTATATCGTCAGGAAGGAGGGGTAATATGTTAGATACACGGGCCAGAAAAGTTGTCCAGCCCCTTTTTGAACAGGTAGCGACCTTATTAAAGAAAATGGGACTTTCAGCGAACCAAGTGACTATCATTTCCGGAATCATCGGGGGTGCGACAGGTTTTTTTGTTTACAATGATATGATGGGTATTGCCATTTTACTATTATGGATTTCGGGTATGTTAGACGTCGTGGACGGCACGATGGCGCGGCGTGAGAAAACGACGCCGATCGGAACGATTCTTGATTTGGTGCTCGATCGAATCGTCGAACTGTCCGTCTTGCTTGGACTTGCGCTCCGCTTTCCGGAGACACAAGTCGTCATCTTATTTTTAATCGCTTCCTTTGTGATCGGGATGACGATGTTTCTGGCGATTGGAGCAGTCAGCGAGAATTATGGGTTCAAGTCGTTCCAGTATCAACCGGGATTGGTTGAACGGACGGAAGGCTTCCTCTTTTTGACCGCGATGTTACTGTTCCCAAGTGCCATCATTTGGATTGCGCTCGTCTTTTTAATTGCTGAATTGTATACAGTCGGCGAACGGTTTTATCAAGCCTCGAAGGTGTTACGATGAGTGAATCGGAACAGCTGATGGTAGTGGATGAAGCCGGACAACCTTTGTATACGGCAACGCGGCAAGACGTGCATACGCAAGGTCTGTGGCATGAGACGTTTCATTGTTTTGTCATCGACAGTATAAAACAGCAGGTCGTGTTACAGCAACGGGCGGATCAGAAAAAAGACTTTCCCGGGATGCTGGATATCACGGCGGCCGGTCATCTGTTGGCCGGCGAGTCAGTTGCTGACGGAGTCCGGGAACTTGAAGAAGAAATCGGACTCGTCAAGTCTTTTGAGGAACTGCATGGACTCGGTGTGTATCAAGAAGAATTACGCTTACCGGGTTTCATCGACCGGGAACGGATTCATCTTTTCTTGACGGACTCGGCAAAACCACTGACCGGCTATTCGTTGCAGACGACGGAAGTCCGCCGGCTCCTCGCTTTTTCGTTCGCTGAGTTCGCCCGGTTGGCGGAAGAAGAAACGACGGTCTTAACAACGGTCGAAGGTGAAACCATTCAACGCAATCAATTCGTGCCGCATCCGACCGACTACTGGAAGACGGTGTATACAGGGATTCTAGCTTTTTCTGAACGGTGAACGCAACAAAAGGACTGACTAGCGTAGAAAACGCGGCAGTTCTTTTTCTTTTTGACCGAAAGCTAGGCAGAAAGTAGCATAATAAACATTTCTCTGAGATAATTAACAATATATACATTTGATGAAAGAAGGTGCAGCCAGTGGCGTTACGATTTGCATTGCTCGGACTGCTAACTCAGGGAGAAGCGACCGGATACGATTTAAGTACGACGTTCAAAAAACAGATGACGCATTTTTGGACGGCGCATCATACACAAATTTATCGTGAATTATTAAAAATGGAAGACGATCAACTGGTGACAAGTGTCTATATCGTTCAAGAAGACTTACCCGATAAAAAAGTCTATTCGATCACGGAACAAGGACAAACGGCACTTGTTGCCTGGCTGCGGGCGCCGAGTGAATTCAAACCGAAGATGAAGGATGAGAATCTGATGCGGGTGTCTTTGTTGCATTTGCTTCCTCCGGATGAAGCGGTCCTGTACCTGGAAGAGTCCAAACGGCATCATCAGTTTGCGGTTGACTTGATGCGGGTGTGGCGAAAAGATCATCTTGAGAACGGGGCAACACTTGGGGAAACCTTGACGAGTGAATACGGCTTGCGGATGATGTTGAATTATCTCGATTGGTGCGACTGGGCAATCGAAGAAATCAAAAAAAGTCAGACAAATGTTTAAGCGATGTATCCATTTGATCAATCCACTTGTCAGAACAAGGGATTGATCTTTTTGTGTCGTCAAAAGCGCATTCGGATTAGACGTTGTGGTACAGTAAATGAATTGTAATGGGATTAGAGGAGGTAGACAGAACGTGAGTGTATTTACAGATTATGAAGAGTGGTTAGACGAAGTGACGGATGAGATGATTGAACATCAAGTGCATTATGCCGTTGCTGAATTAAAATTAGGTGGAGAAATCGGTGACTATTATGAAGAGTCCGGACTGATTGACCGGTTTGTCACACAACAGATGGTCTGGTTATCGTTCGAAGAAATGGAGCAGATTTTAGACGAAGCAGGAGAGCTTAATCTTGAAATCGTAGCGGACGAAGCAGAATCAGATGTGCAACGGTCACAAGTTAAACAGATTTTGAAGCAATCGATCAAACAGCAGCTGGTGTTGAAGTCGCAACCGTTCGTCGTAAAGCGACTTGAACAATTGCGTCAGGAGCATCCGTCTGTCAAAGATCAGTTTGAAGAAGTCCAGTTGGCGTATGTTCAAGTCGATCGTCTCTTGAAGTCGGGTCCGGAACCGACGATCATTCCAAAACGGTGGTACCGGCGGGAACGCGTCATTCCCCGTGCCTTTACTCCAGCGGAACAAACGAGTTTGGAGCAGGAACATCTCGAGCTGACACCACAATATAAAACACAAAAACAGAAGTTAGAGGAACTAAGCCTTGAAATCGCAGCGTATGAGCGGGTTTTACAATAAATCAGATTTTTCGGCAGACAACACAACAACCCCCTTTTCGATGAGAACATCGGAAAGGGGGTTTCGTGTACAGTATTGGTTTAGACAGTTGCCAGTTTAGCGATCACGAGTTTTGCAACGGCTTCGCTTGATGCAGGATTTTGACCTGTGATGACATTACCGTCGATGACAGCAAATTCTTTTCCTGCATCTGAAGTCAGGAACGTTGCGCCTTCACCGCGTAATGTTGTTTCAAGCAAGAACGGGACTTTGTCTTCGAGTCCTGTTGATTTTTCCTCTTCATCCGTAAAACCGTTGATTTGACGACCTGATACGAACGGTTTTCCATCAATCGTGACATGTGCAAAAGCAGCGGGACCATGGCAAACTGATGCAACGATGCCGTCTTTTTTGACCATCGCTTCGATAGCGCCTGCGACGAGCGGGTTGTTCGGGAAGTCAACGACTGCACCGTGGCCGCCCGGGAAATAGACAGCATCAAACGAAGCAGCCTCTACATCAGCAAGCGGTGTCGTGTCGTGTAATGCACGGCGTGCTTCTTGGAATTTAGGTAGAATTTCTTTGACCATTGATGCTTTATCGATCGGAACGTCGCCGCCTTTAACAGAAACGACCGTGACGTCATGACCAGCTTCTTTAAACAGATTAAACGGTGCAGCAAATTCTTCAAACCATAATCCTGTTTTGTGACCATTCATTTCGTCGGCACTTGTAGATACGATTAAAATTTTTGACATAAAAAAACTCCTCCTCTGTAATAACGTTACAAAGAAGGAGATTCCCTTGTCCGAAAAAATTCAAACCTTACCGGTGTTCGGTATACATATGAACGGGAAGAACTGATAAGACGTGCGCAATCTGTTCAGCGGTCAACGGTTCCCGCATCGCTTGCAAGTTGGATTTTAATTGCGAGACGCTCGAAGCACCGGGGAGGACGATACTTGCTTGCTGATCAATCGCTTGCAGCGCCAGTGCCGGAAGCGGATAATCCTGCAGGGTAGTCAAAACATGTTCGAGTTGTTCTTTATCATATTGTTCAAAGCGGTCAACCGATTGCAGGCGCGACATGCTTTCTGTCGTCAGAAGACCTTTTGCAAGTGGTCCACGGGCGACGATTTTGATATTACGTTCCTGAAGACGGGGCAGCAGTTCTTCGATCCGACGGTCCAGTAAAGAATAGGGAGTCATCAGATAAGTGAAATCACTGTTCTCGAGCCAATAATTGATGACGTTTGGACGGAGCGACGATAAGCCGTATTCTTTAATGCGTCCTTCTTCCTGCAGGTCCTTCATGGCACGGATGGACGCGTCGAGATCATCATCCATCGTTCCGCCATGAACATAATAGAGATCAAGGTAGGGCGTTTCAAGTCGGTTCAGACTTTCAAAACAAGCCTGTTTCAAGTAGTCGTAACTCGGATCCCACGTCCAGCCTGTACCGGTATCGTTCATCCGGTTTCCGCCTTTTGAAGCTAAAAATAACCGGCTACGGTCTTCTTGCGAAAAAGTTTGACCGATCAGTGACTCGACAGCGCCATTTGCATAAACATCTGCCGTATCAAAATGGACGATTCCTTCATCTAATGCTGTCCGCAGAATTTCTGTTGCTTCTTCTTGACCGCGTTTTAAAATCGTCATCGTACCTAGTCCTAATGTCATTTCAATCCCTCATTTCTTTCAACTGTGCTACTGTTTAACAGTTTAGCATATTTGATGAAGGTGTTCTCAGGCGGATTTGCAGGAAGTGGGCAATCCATGAGGTGAAACAGACTTGCATCGACAATCCTAAAACAGGCATACTGTGAAAGAGAAGAAATTCGATTAGAAGAGGTGTCTACGATGGAAGAAAAAACGTTGGAGCGGGAAGTCATTTATGAAGGAAAAGTATTTAACGTCGAAAAGCATGTCGTTAGTCTACCGAACGGTAATACATCCGTCCGCGAGTTGGTTTATCATAATGGAGCAGTTGCTATCATTGCTTTTGATGAAAAAGGTGATTTACTCGTCGTCGAGCAGTACCGTAAAGCCTTTGAACAATTATCGATTGAGATTCCGGCTGGAAAACTTGAAAAAGATGAAGACCCGATCGACTGTGCCGGACGCGAGCTGAAAGAAGAAACGGGATATGCAGCAAGCAAGCTCTCGCATGTCTTTGATTTCTACGGCGCGCCGGGATTTTGCAGCGAACGGGTACATATTTATGAGGCAACTGGATTAACAGCTGGTCCGCGGCAACTGGATGCCGATGAATTTTTGGAAAACCAGACGTTGACGCTTGAACGGGCACTTGAACTTGTTGCAGACGGAACAATCGTGGATGCCAAAACGATCATGGCGATTCAGCATTGGCACATTCGTACATTAAAATCATTATAAAGTGAGTGATTTTCAGTTGATAATCATTTTAATTTGAAAAAGGACTGATTATCAGCTATGATAAAACCATCAGTTTCGACCAAAGGGGGCGCTATGATGGAAAGTCGTGTTGAACGCATTAAAAAACAGCTGAGCGGTAAAGGATATAAGCTGACTCCCCAACGTGAAGCGACCGTACGAATTTTACTGGAACATGAGTCGGACCATCTGAGTGCGGAAAATGTTTTTCTATTGGTGAAAGAAAAAAACTCGGATATCGGTTTAGCAACAGTCTACCGGACGCTTGAATTATTGACGGAGCTGGAAGTCGTTGATAAAGTCAATTTCGGAGACGGCGTATCCCGCTTTGATTTACGGCAAGAAGGAGCGAGTCACTCGCATCACCATCTCGTTTGTATCGAATGTGGATCCGTTGAAGAGATTTTAGATGATATGTTAGAAGAAGTTGAAAAAGAAATCGTCACACGGTTTCAATTTAAAATCAAGGATCATCGTTTGACGTTTCATGGTGTATGCCGGGTGTGCCAGGAGCGGCATGCGCAGGAAGCATTGGATCAATCACAAACGCAAACCGTCTGACTGTCCTCTTCAAATAGAGGACAGTTTTTCTTTTTGAAAAATATAGGTCAGACCTCTTCACAACGGTTTACACCTTTGATATGATGGGAAAGTAAGCGATTTCTTAATGATAGAGGATGAGTTCAGTGAGGCAACAACTGGAGACATTTATCGACTATTTAGTAATTGAACGGCAGATGTCGGCGAATACGGCAGCTGCGTATCGAAATGATTTAAACCAGTACGTGACGACGCTTGAACGGGAAGGAATTTCTTCTGCCGATGAAGTGACACGCCACCATATCGTTCTTCACATCGAATCCTTGTTACAGGCTCAAAAATCGCGTTCGACGGTCCGACGATCGACCAGCTCGATCCGGTCGTTTCATCAATTTTTAGTGGAACGGCAGATTGTCCGGCATGACCCTTCGCGCCATCTCGACCTACCCAAGCCCGATAAAAAATTACCGGTTGTTTGGAGTCAGACCGATATCGTACGATTGCTTGATTCCGTCGTCGGAAACGATCCGCTCGTCCGACGCGATGCAGCGATGCTGGAATTGCTTTATGGAACCGGAATGCGTGTCAGTGAGCTGTTGCAATTGACGCTGAATGATTTGCAACTCGAGCTTGGTTATCTCTCTTGTCTCGGAAAAGGAAATAAAACCCGGATCATTCCGATCAGCCAAACGGCAATCGACAGTGTCACGACGTATTTGGAACTGGCACGTAACAGCCTGGGTGGTTTACAAACCGATTATGTTTTTCTCAACAGCCGTGGGAATCGTCTATCACGGCAAGGGTTTTGGAAGATGATTAAACGCCGGGCGAAAGATGCGGGGATCGAAAAAGAGATTACGCCTCATGTCTTGCGGCACTCGTTTGCGACGCACTTGCTGGAGAATGGGGCGGACTTACGCGTCGTGCAAGAAATGCTCGGACATGCGGATTTGTCAACGACTCAGATGTACACGCATGTCAATAAAGCAAGACTGCATGATGTTTATAAGAACCATCATCCGCGGGCGTGATGGTTTTAACGTAAAAAGGTCTGACTTCAGACAAATAGGGTGTTTTGTCTAGTCCGTTTGTGGGAAAATTAAAACGGGATTTACTTGTCGTCAGCATTATGTCAATAGGAGGAATTTTAATATGGCTCAACCATTTAAACGTGTATTTTTAGTCGTCATGGATTCAGTGGGAATCGGAGAAGCACCGGATGCCGAACAGTTTGGTGATCTTGGAGCCCATACGCTCGGACATATTGCAGAGCAGCGTAATGGTCTGAACATGCCGCACATGGCAAAACTCGGTCTTTCGCACATCGCACCGATTCAAGGTGTTTCAGCAGAAGCAGCACCGCTCGCAGCGTATGGAAAAATGGAAGAAGTATCGGCCGGCAAAGATACGATGACAGGGCACTGGGAAATCATGGGTCTGCGAATCGATACGCCGTTCCGTGTGTTTGAGAAGTTCCCGGAAGATTTAATCGGTCGTCTCGAAACGTTTTCGGGTCGGAAAATCATTGGCAACAAACCAGCGTCAGGAACGGAAATTTTGGATGAGCTCGGACAAGAACATGTCGAGACCGGTGCATTGATTGTATATACGTCGGCAGACTCGGTACTTCAGATCGCAGCACACGAAGAAGTGGTTCCGCTCGAAGAATTGTACCGGATTTGTGAGTACGCTCGTGACATCACGCGTGATGACCCGTACATGCTCGGTCGAATCATCGCCCGCCCATTCCTCGGAGAACAAGGCGCATGGGTCCGGACGTCTAACCGTCATGACTATGCGTTGAAACCGTTTGACCGGACTGTCATGAACGAACTCGAGACAGCCGGCCTCGATGTCATTTCTCTCGGGAAAATTGCTGATATCTTCGACGGCGAAGGCGTGACGGACGCCATCCGTACGAAATCGAACATGGATGGTATGGACCAACTCGTCAACCAACTCGACCGTGATTTTACAGGACTTTGCTTCTTGAACCTCGTCGATTTCGACGCGTTGTTTGGTCACCGTCGTGATCCGCAAGGGTATGGTCAGGCACTCGAGGAATTTGATGCTCGTCTGCCGGAAGTTTTTGAACGTCTTCAAGAAGATGATTTGTTGATCATTACAGCGGACCACGGAAATGATCCCGTTCATCCAGGAACGGATCACACACGCGAGTATGTGCCATTACTTGCTTACCGCAAAAATGGTGTCGCAAACGATTTGGGAATCCGTTCGACGTTTGCCGATCTTGGGGCGACGGTTGCCGATAACTTCAATGTGAAGTTGCCGGCGCACGGTAAGAGTTTCTTGTCAGAACTTTAATTTAAGGGAGCGATTCAGATGACAGTCAATTGGAATGAAACACGGTCGTATTTAGAAAGCAAAATGCAGGCGAAACCGGAAATCGGTTTGATTCTCGGTTCAGGACTCGGTGTCCTGGCGGATGATATCGAAAATCCGATTGCGATTCCTTACAGCGATATCCCGAACTTCCCCGTCTCGACGGTTGAAGGTCATGCCGGGCAACTCGTATTTGGAACGCTCGAAGGGAAACAAGTCGTTGCGATGCAAGGACGTTTCCATTTCTATGAAGGATACTCGATGGAGATGGTCACATTCCCTGTCCGTGTCATGAAAGCGATTGGTGTTGAAACACTGATTGTCACGAACGCAGCCGGCGCTTGCAACGAAGCCTTTGAACCGGGAGATTTGATGTTGATCACGGATCATATCAACTTTTTCGGCACAAACCCGTTGATCGGGAAAAACGTTGATGAGATGGGACCACGTTTCCCGGATATGTCGAAGCCGTATGATGCAGAATTGTTGCGTCTTGCCCAAGAAACAGCAGACGAACTTGGTATTCAAGTGCGTCAAGGCGTTTACTTCGGCAATACAGGTCCAACGTACGAAACACCGGCGGAAGTAAAACTCGCCCGGTTGCTCGGTGGAGATGTCGTCGGAATGTCGACGGTTCCGGAAGTCATCGTCGCCCGCCACTCGGATATGCGCGTGCTTGGTATTTCATGTGTCTCGAACATGGCAGCCGGCATTCTCGATCAGCCGCTTCACCACGACGAAGTCATGGAAACGACGGAACGTGTCCGTGCGCACTTCCTGTCACTTGTCCGTGGTTCGATCAAAAAAATGTAAGAATTGTAGCCTGATAAAAATACGAACGACCCCTTGAGGAGGAACTTATTATGCGTATGGTAGATTTGATTGCAACAAAACGAGACGGTGGCGAGTTACCAACAGCCGATATTAAAGCGATGGTTGAAGGATTCACGAACGGTGACATCCCGGATTACCAAATGTCAGCCATGTCGATGGCAATTTTCTATCAAGGCATGTCGGACCGCGAGATCGCGGATTTAACGATGGCAATGGTCGAATCAGGTGACGTGATTGATTTATCACGCATCCACGGTAAAAAAGTCGACAAACACTCAACAGGCGGAGTCGGCGATAAGATCAGTCTGATCGTCGCACCACTGGTCGCGTCAATCGGAATTCCTGTCGCGAAGATGAGCGGACGTGGTCTTGGCCACACAGGTGGAACGATCGATAAGCTCGAAGCATTCCCTGGATTCGACGTGGAATTGACGGAAGAAGCGTTCGTTTCTCAAGTCAACGACATCAAGATGGCAATCATCGGTCAAACGGGTAACCTGACACCAGCCGATAAAAAATTGTATGCGTTACGTGACGTGACGGCGACGGTCAACTCGATTCCGTTGATCGCAAGCTCCATCATGTCGAAAAAAATCGCAGCCGGTGCGGACAGCATCGTCCTTGACGTTAAAACGGGTTCAGGTGCCTTCATGAAGTCATTTGAAGACGCAAAAGCGCTTGCGACGGAAATGGTATCGATCGGGAAAAGTGTTAACCGGAAGACGATTGCCGTCATCACGGACATGGATCAGCCGCTCGGAAACGAAATCGGGAATGCAAACGAAGTCAAGGAAGCGATCGAAGTGCTCCAAGGCAAAGACGTTCGCGATCTGAAAGTCATCGCGTTGACGATTGCTTCGCACATGGCAGTCCTTGGTGAGTTCTACCCGACGTTTGACGAAGCATACGCGGATCTCGAGACACGTCTCGCAAACGGAGCAGCACTCGACGTCTTCAAGAAGTTCATCGCAGCGCAAGGCGGCGACGCGTCACTCGTTGACGATATGTCAAAAGCACTCGAAACGAAGTTCGAAAAAGATTTCGTGGCGTCTAAAGCAGGATACGTCTCAGAGATCATCGCGGATGAAGTCGGTGTCGCAGCGATGATTCTCGGTGCAGGCCGTGCGACGAAGACAGATGTCATCGATCACGCAGCAAGCGTTACATTATTCAAAAAGGTCGGCGACAAAGTCGAAGTCGGTGATGTCATCGCGACACTCCGTTC
This sequence comes from Caryophanales bacterium, assembly GCA_902363455.1. Taxonomy (GTDB): domain Bacteria; phylum Bacillota; class Bacilli; order Exiguobacteriales; family Exiguobacteriaceae; genus Exiguobacterium_A. The sequence continues at coordinate 36,943 of CABJAC010000006.1, forward strand.
GAACAAAGAAACACTCGACCAAGCAATTGAAAAAATGGATCATGCGTACCATATCAGTGAGACGAAGCCGGAAGCACGCCCGCTCGTTCATGCTGTCATTCAGTAATCAATCATAAAAAAAGAGTAGCGGACTTCGTCTGCTACTCTTTTTTTATGGTAAAATCGAAAGTGTAAAAAATTGGTATTCCAAAAACGAGGAGGGTTTTTATTGAAGCTTATGAAGCGTTTGGTCATCGTGATCTTCAGTCTAATCGGAGTCATCGGATGTGGAGTTGTAATACTGGTTTTTGCCTTTTGGCAAGATGCGAAGCCAGACGCAGCACAAGAAGAGAAAATAAAAAGCGAAGCCAAGATTTACTTAGAGAAGCAGAAGTACCTTCCAGACGCGCGGGTGACCGGTAGTGTTTACGATAGTATGGGGAATTTTTCGTTTGAATACGCAGCTCGAGCTGTTGATGAAAAAACGAATACGGAATTTTTAATCTATCAGACTGAAGAATCGGGGACATTCGTTGATTCGTATCATGCGTCACTTTGGGAAGATCGCTTAGAACGAAGCATCACGTCGCCTACTCTCGAAAGGTTGGATGAGGAGTTGATTGTGCGGGTTCTTTATGATAACGATGAGATCCAACAGCTTGGTACCGATCGTTTTGACTCAAACGCCTATTTGCGTGCTGACGTGGCACCGACGATTTTAATTGACGTGCCACGCAAGCGACACGAACGGGATAAAGCGCTGATCACGGCGTGGGCAAAGTCGCTACGCGAGCAAAAGATCCTTCGACATATGACGGTCAAGATAGACTATGTTTCGAAAAAGGGTGAATTGCTTGAGAACGGAAATTCACTATTCGTGACATTTTAAAAATGGATTGAAAAACGAGAGTGTTCGCTTACCATTTGATTTGTTATACTGGAAATACTTGTAATGGAAAAGGGGGAACTTTCATGAAACCACTACGCTTACAAAAAGGCGATACGATTGCGATTCTCTCGCCGGCATCAGCGGTCGCAGCGTATGTACCGCGTCGTCTGCAACGAGGGATCGAGACACTTGAACGGATGGGTTTTCAGGTCCTCGTGATGCCGAACACGACAGCGATTCACAGTCATACGGCAGGCACAATCGGGGAACGGATTCAAGATTTACATATGGCATTTCAAAATCCAGACGTCAAAGCAATCATTTCAACGATTGGCGGCTTTAACTCACATCAGTTGCTCGATGAACTCGACTACGATTTAATCCGCAACAATCCAAAAATCTTCATGGGCTACAGTGATATTACGGCTCTTCTGTCCGGCATTCATACGAAAACCGGTTTGACGACGTTCGTCGGACCTGCTATTTTACCGCAATTTGGTCAACTGCATGGTCTCGATGAGTATACAAAAAAATGGTTCGAAAAAACGCTCATGCAGACGGAGCCGATCGGTCAAATTGAAGCATCGGATGAATGGACGGATGAAGGTTTGCGCTGGGACATCAATGATGACCGGAGACGGACGCACGTCGTCAATGAGGGATACGTCGTCGCCCGCGCAGGAGAAGGGACAGGACCGATCATCGCCGGCAATCTCGGGACACTGCTGTTGCTTGCCGGGACACCGTATATGCCGTCGCTCGACGGTGCTGTTTTAATGCTTGAAGATGACGAAAGTGAGACACCGGCGACAATCGACCGGTACTTTACACAACTCCGTCATCTCGGGGCATATGAAAAGATTTCGGCGATTGTCGTCGGACGTTTTCACGGAAAAGTCGAGTTTGATCCTGACTTCACGCTGAAGGACATTCTCCTGCGGGCGACCCGTGGATATGACTTCCCGATTGTACTTGAGGCGGACTTCGGACATACCGATCCGGTCTTCCCGTTACCAAACGGTATTCAGGCATCGGTGACCGCGGGGGAAACGGTTGTACTCGAAATTCTTGAATCCGCTGTCGAATGAGTAAAAAACCTGCGTTTTGCGTGAAGATTTGATACACTAGGTAACGGAGCCGCGAATGTCGTGGCGAACACCATAGCTGAAAAGCGCGAAAGGTTGGTATACGATGCAAAAAACTGGATATATCTTATTAGAAGACGGAAATAAAATTGAGTTTGAATTGTTTAACGACGATGCACCAATCACAACAGAAAACTTCGAGAACCTTGCGAACTCGAACTTCTACGACGGATTGAACTTCCACCGTGTCATCCCTGGTTTCGTCTCACAAGGCGGTTGCCCGATCGGAAACGGTACAGGCGGATCAGGTAAGACGATTCCGTGTGAAACGTCAACATCATACCCGCACAAGCATAAAGCCGGTTCACTTTCAATGGCACATGCTGGTCGCAACACGGGATCAAGCCAATTCTTCGTCGTTCATGAGCCGCAACCACATTTAGACGGCGTTCACACAGTCTTTGGACAAGTGACGTCAGGTCTTGAGCACGCTACAAAAATGAAACAAGGCGCTGGCATTAAAGAAATTCGTGTCGAAGCGTAAGTGATTTCTTCCCTTCTTTGATCAAAGAAGGGAAGTTTTTTTTTCGTTGAATACGGGAAATGAGAACAAGAACTGAAAAATGAAGGAGCGATTCATGATGCGTTTAGCAGGGAAAAAAATTATCCAACTTGTCAGCAATGATTTTGAAGATCTAGAACTGTGGTACCCGGTCCACCGCTTGCGTGAAGAAGGGGCGATTGTTGAGATCGTCGGAGAAAAGGCCGGTGAAAAATACATCGGAAAGTACGGTGTGCCGATCGTCTCGGATAAAGCGTTTGACGACATCACACCGTCTGAGTATGATGCGATTCTTGTACCGGGAGGCTGGTCACCGGATCTATTACGCCGGTTTGATTCCGTCCTCGCCATGGTCCGCCATTTTGATGAAACGAAGCAACCGATCGGTCAGATCTGTCACGCAGGATGGGTCTTGATTTCTGCAGGTGTCTTGAATGGTGTCCATGTCACGAGTACACCGGGAATCAAGGATGATATGACAAACGCCGGAGCAACGTGGCACGATGAAGCGGTCGTCGTTGACGGCCATATCATTTCGAGCCGTCGTCCACCCGATTTACCGGATTACATGCGCGAATTCATCAAGGTACTTGAAGGGAAAAATTAAGCACAACTTGACCGTTCGAATATCCCTCCCTGTCACGTGACAGGGAGGCATCGTTTTGGATCGGGGATACCGGTTCAGCTTGCATTTTTTAGTTGATTTGACGAAAAATGAAGCATTTCGAGTCGAGAAGGTGTAGAATAAACAAGTCTCAGTCGATCATATTCCTGAGAGTTGTTGAAACTAGGAAGGTGTAGAATCAGATGCTCGTAAAATATAAAAAGTTGAATGAACGGACCGCGATGGGGTTAATCGCTTATTCGTGCGAAGTGAAGGATCCAAAGTATTTGCTTGAAACGGTTCAAACCTATGAACAAGATGAGAATCAACAGTTGTATCTCTATAAACAGGAAGAAGACTTTATCGGTGTCATCGGGTTTCAATTGGTGGATGGCCACGCTGAATTGAAACATATCGCCTTGTCCCCATCTTTTCGCGGGGAACGCATGTCATATCTGTTGCTCGATGAAGCGGAAAAGATGTTGCGGATGGAGATTTCAGGTGCAACGGACGAAACGCGTCTGCTTGTTGAGAAATGGAAAAACCAATAAAAACCGGTCCATGTAATTACGGACCGGTTTTTCATTTTTTTTGCCGCGCTGTAAGTGCTATCTGTCGGGCCGTGATGACATCCTGTCGATCTCGCAGCACATGTTTATGTCGTAAAAACGACAAGTCCTGCAACCGTTCAATCGGCAGATTGTTGATTCGTTGTTCCAAGTCGGGTGTGAGCGGCAACGGAATATGCTCGTAGTCGGTCTGCATGAATACCGGTTGTAAGGCAAGCAGACGATGAACATCGATGCCTTGAGTGGAAAGTGAACCGGCATGGTACTCAAGTTTTTGGAACGCTTTTGGATAGGTCCGCATGGCACCTGCTGAATTGCCTCGTCGGTGATGATAGCGGGCGACGGCGAGCTGAATCAATGCGACGAGCGATTCATCTTGCCGTTGTCCAGCCTGCCATAGTTCTTCAAGTACTTCATGGCATTCAAAATAGTCATGCTGTACATTAAATTCATATGCAAATTGTTCGATCGGATGCATGGGGTGATCTCCTTTCCTTTTAATATAGCATAGTCGAAGTCCTGTGATGTGTGGTATACTAAGGCGCAAAAAACGTTGATGGGCAGGGAGAATCATGGAATCATACAGTGTAAAGATGGATGCGTTTGAAGGCCCGTTGGATTTGTTGTTGCATTTGATTGGAAAACTTGAGATTGACCTGTATGATATTTCCGTATCAATCGTGACGGATCAATATGTGTCCTATATCCGGGCGATGCAACATCTGGAACTTGATGTTGCCAGTGAATATCTTGTCATGGCCGCGACACTCTTGCAATTAAAAAGTAAACAACTGTTACCTGTCGAACAGACGGATTTCGAAGAAGTTCCTGATTTTGAAGAGGATCCGACACGTGAAGGGTTGATTCAGCAACTGATTGAATATAAAGCATACAAGGAAGCCGCACTTGTTTTAAAGGAAAAAGAAGAAGCACGGCTTGAACTTTTTTCAAAGCAACCGGAAGATTTGTTGGCTTATCTGGATACGGAGACACAGGATTATAATGGAAACCTGTCTTTCAGCGACTTGTTGCGCGCGTATGAAAAGATGCGGCAACGCGCTGCCTGGAAAGTGCGCCGTTCGAAAACGGTCAAACGGGAAGAGCGGACGCTTGAACAACAGATGATTCAAGTTTCTGAATATGTGCTCGGCAATAAAGGGACGACATTTTTTGGATTCTTCACGGAACAACCGACCGTCGAAGAATTGGTCGTCAGTTTTCTGGCAGTACTCGAACTTGTCAAGCAACGGGTCATCGTTTGTGAACAGATGAGTGACGATATTCTGTTGCGTGCCTTAGTAAAGGAGGAGAATCAGATTGGCGTTTGATCGAATCATTGAAAGTTTATTGTTCGTCGTCGGAGATGATGGGATTGATCCGCGTGGTCTGAGTCAAGTTCTTGAAATCAGTGAGGCGGCGGCACGGGAACAACTGCATGCGCTTCAACAGACATTCGAAGCGGATGAACGGGTATTGCAAATCGTCGAGTCCGGTGGTGTGTTTAAGATGGTCACCCGAAAAGAAATGTCACCGTATGTACAGGCTTACGCCGGTTCCTTGGCAGAAGACAGTCTATCGCGTGCCGCAATGGAGACGCTTGTCATCATTGCCTACAAACAGCCGGTTACCCGTGCGGACATCGAAGTCATTCGCGGTGTCAAGACGGAGCGTGTCATCCACACGTTGAGTGCCAAAGGATTAATTGATGAAGCCGGGCGCGCCAAAGGCGTCGGGCGTGCAAAATTGTATAAAACGACGGATCATTTTTTGGATCACTTCGGACTGAACAGTATCGAAGAATTGCCGCCGCTTGAGTTTGAAGAAACATTGGAAGCGGATGGGGATTTGTTTTTCCGGAATGAACCGTCACTAGAGGAGAGAATAAATTAATGGAACGTCTACAAAAAATTATTGCCCAAGCCGGTGTCGCATCACGACGCAAGGCGGAAGAACTGATTACAGAAGGACGCGTTAAAGTCAACGGGAAAGTCATCACGGAACTCGGGACAAAAGTTGGCGGACGTGCAGAAGTCGAAGTGGACGGTGTCAAACTCGAACGCGAAGAACACGTCTACTACATGCTTTACAAGCCAACAGGTGTCGTTTCGACAGTGGAAGATGACAAAGGCCGCAAAACGGTTGTTGATCTCGTTCCACCGGGTCACCGTGTGTTCCCGGTCGGTCGTCTCGACTACAATACAAGCGGATTGCTTCTCTTGACGAACGATGGTGAGTTTTCGAATCTTTTACTTCATCCGAAATACAAAGTACCGAAACGCTATATTGTCAAAATCAAAGGTGTGCCGGATTATTATCATGTGAAAGGTCTCGAAAAAGGTGTCGTCTTACCGGATGGCTTCAAAACCGGTAAAGCACGTGTCGAGATGCGGGATGTCGATAAGAAGAAAAACACGGCAATCTTGGAAATGGTCATTTATGAAGGCCACAACCGCCAAGTCCGACAAATGGTCGAAACACTTGGGGCAGAAGTGATTAAGCTGAAGCGGGAACAATTCGGTTTCTTGACACTGGCTGGACTGACATCAGGTGACTGGCGTGAACTTTCGAAAAAAGAAGTTAATCAATTGCGTGAGCTGGCGGATCCTGTTGCTCCCCCTACGAAAAGACGTAAGAACACAAAAAAACGTTAATTTGTAAAGCGAGAAGCTCAGCCTGCGGGTTGAGTTTTCTTTGTTTGTGACAAAACGATTAACGTATTTCACATTCTGTCAACAATTAAGCGATTTCAAGTACAATATGGGTGGAGGCGGTGCAACATGAAAAAAACGAATCAAAATCCGGATGAGCGGCTGGCAGCCGCAAAGCAAAAGAAGAAAAAACGTTCATTTTGGCGATTGATGATCATGACGATGGTGCTATTCGCCGGTGCGGTCGTTATTATGCAATTTGTCGATCAGGCGACACGTGACAAAGACGGACGTGTTCTTGCAGGAGATGACGCGCCGGGATTCGCGCTTGTCGATTTGTATGGGGAAAAACAACATACGATGGACGAGTACAAAGGCAAAGGACTTTTACTCAATTTCTGGGGTACATTCTGCGAGCCGTGTAAAAAAGAAATGCCGTTGATCAACGATAATTATGACATGATGCAAAAAGAAGGCGTTAATTTTGCGGCAGTCAACGTCGGGGAGACACCGGTCCGAGTGTCAAGCTTCATCAAGGAAATCGGTGGAACTAATTATCCGGTCTTGATGGACACGAACAGTGCCGTTGAGAAAGCGTACGGAATTTACAACTTACCTGTGACGTTCATCATCAACAAAGAAGGTAAAGTTGTTGAAAAGTATGAAGGTGAGATTGACCAAGCGAAGTTGGAAGAAATGATTAAAAAAGCAAACGAGTAACGCATCGAGGGGGAATTTATGATGCAGCAGGAATACAAACAACTGGATATGCGTTATGAGGAAGCCGAACTTCGGTCAAAACGAAAAAATCAGTCGTGGATCGACCGGACATGGACCTTCTTTTCATCCGTCAAGGTCGGACTGTGGCTGATTGGCTTAATCATCATCGCAAGTGGAGTCGGAACCATTTTCCCGCAGGAAATGTACATTCCGCAGGCAGTTCCGCCAGAAGAGTTTTACGGAAAAGAATACGGGACAGCCGGTGAAATCTATTATGCTCTCGGCTTTCACAACTTGTTCGAATCCTGGTGGTATATCGGACTGATCACGTTATTACTGTTATCCATCATTATTGTGTCGATCGACCGTTTCTTCCCGCTGTATCGTGCGTTGAAGAAACAACCGGTCATCCAGTCCGACCGTTTTATGGGCGGTCAGCGATTTGGCGCTGAAGCGACTGGGACGGTTGAACAGATTGATGCCATCGAACCCTTGTTCAAGAAAAAAGGGTATAAAGTCCGTCGTCAAGACGGTGCACTGCTTGCTGAGAAACAACGTTTTGGCCGCTGGGGTCCTTACATCAACCATATCGGGCTCGTCCTGTTCTTCGGCGGAGCAATGTTACGGATCGTTCCGGGGATGCATGAGGATGAATTGCTTTGGATTCGTGAAGGAGAGACGTTACCGGTCGAAGCGACAGACAATCAGTATTATCTCGAGAATAATTCTTTTAACATCGAGTTTTATGACCCGGCAAAAGAACCTGAGAAATTCAGGGAGGCTTTAAAGCGGGCCGGCGGAAGTGTGCCGAAAAACTACGATACACAGATGACACTGTATAAAAAAACCGGGATGACGGATAATTTTAAACCGGAACTTGAAAAAGTCAAATCCGGTGAAACCGCCGTCAACCAACCGTTTGAGTTCGGAAGTTATCAAGTCTTCCAGGAGCAATATGCGGCAGATCCGGAATTCAAGACGATGTCATTCAACATTGAGAATCAAAAAACGGGTAAAGTCGTAGACACCATCAAAGTGGATTTGCGTAACCCGCAAGAAACCTACAAATTAAAAGAAGGCTATGAAGTCGAACTGAAAGACTTCCTACCTGATTTCGTCGTCAAAGACGGAAAACCGACGACGAACTCGTCTCGTCCGGTTAATCCGGCTTTCGTCTTTACCATTAAGTCGCCGGAACACCCAAAAGGAGAACGCAGTCTGATCGGGATTAAATTAAATGTCGGCGGCGATGAGAACCAATACAAAATGGGCTTCGCCGGAACAGAATTGTCGAACATCTCCGGTGTCCGCATTAAAAAGGATTTGACACTGCCGTTCTTGTTTGCAGGCGGTATCATCTTTATGGTCGGGCTGTTACTCGGCATGTACTGGCCACACCGTAGAATTTGGTTAAAAGAAACGAACGGGCAGATTAACATTGCCGGCTTTACGAACAAAAACGCACTTGGACTTCAAAAAGAAGTCAATCTCGCCTTGACTGAAGTGGGACTTCCGCAACTGGAAGACCGGCAGAAGTTGCGGGAAGAGGGGGAATCGAAATGAATCTGCTTAGTTTGAGCAGCAATTTATTGCTGACATCTTTTATCTTATATCTGATCAGCACTGGATTCTTTGCAGTAGCGACCAGTGGTAAAAAGGGACCGACCCGTTCCGGTAAGATTGCTTTTTCACTCGCAATCCTTGGATTTGTGGCGCAACTCGGTTATTTCTTCACGCGATGGGCAGGAGCCGGACACGTTCCGGTTTCGAACTTATATGAGTACACGACATTCTTCGGAATGATGATGGTTCTTGGCTTCCTGATCGTCTATGGCATTTACCGCAATAACGTCCTCGGACTTGTCGCGATGCCGGTTGCGTTGCTTGTCATCGCCTATGCATCAATGTTCCCGGATGAAGTTCAACCGTTGATTCCGGCACTTCAAAGTGTCTGGTTGAAAATCCACGTTACGACAGCAGCACTCGGAGAAGGAATTCTTGCTGTCAGCTTCGCGACCGGATTGTTGTATTTGATCCATGCGACGGATTTCAGTAAAGAATCAAAAACACGGACATGGCTTGAAGTTGTCATGTTTTCACTCGCTTGTGTCGTCGGTTATATCGTGGTCGGATTGTTGTTTAACGCACTCGGAACGAACTCGACGATTGAATATGTCGCGAAAAACGGTGCGACGATGCAACATGATTATACGATGCCGGTCTTGACCGGTCCTGAAAATGGAAAAATCATTTCAGGTTCAAGTGCCGTCGTTGAATTACCGAACTTCCTCAATGCTAATAAAGTCAATACGGTCTTATGGTCATTGATTGGTGGTTTAGTCTTGTACATCCTGCTTCGCTTCGTCATTTTACGGAAACGTTTGGCAGAAAGCCTCAAACCGATCGCCCGTAAAATTGATCTCGAGACAGCAGATGAAATCAGTTACCGTGCGATTGCGATCGGTTTACCGATCTTCATTCTCGGTGGATTGATTTTCGCGATGATTTGGGCACAGATGGCTTGGAGCCGTTACTGGGGTTGGGATCCAAAAGAAGTATGGGCTTTGATCACGATGCTCTTCTATGTATTTTATCTCCACATGCGGATTCAGCGTGGCTGGATCGGGAAAAAGTCAGCGTGGTTATGTGTCGGTGGATTTGCCGTCATCATGTTCAACCTCGTGTTCGTCAACTTGGTCGTTGCCGGTTTACACTCATACGCATGATGGGATAGCAGAGTCACTCATTCAGGATGGACGACGGACGAAAGTTTCCGTTGTTCATCCTTTTTTTGTTGGGGGAAAGGGATTTCGCCGGTCAGAGACGCTATTTCTTTTGTTTCATAGTATACTAGAAGAGTAGTAGGATAAAGTGAGACAGATTAGTTTATGGGAGGAATCAACTGATGTCAGAAGAAGCGCGTATTTTAGTCGTCGATGATGAAGAACGGATTCGGCGTTTATTAAAAATGTATCTCGAACGTGAGAATTTTACGATTGAAGAAGCCGATAACGGTGAAACGGCTCTCGAGATGGCACTTGAAACGGAATATGATGTGATTCTACTTGATTTGATGATGCCGAAGCTTGATGGCATGCAGGTATGTGAAGAATTGCGGAAAACGAAAGCGACACCGATTGTCATGCTGACCGCAAAAGGAGAAGAGACAAACCGGGTCCACGGCTTTGAGATGGGAGCAGATGATTATATCGTCAAACCGTTCAGCCCGCGTGAGGTTGTTCTTCGTGTCAAAGCGATTCTGCGTCGTGCCAGTGCAACGAAGTTCCTGCATACAGATGCGAAAACAAAAGATGTCATCGTCTTCCCGCATTTGACGATCGACAACGATGCTCACCGCGTGACCGTCGAATCACAGGAAGTCAATTTGACGCCGAAAGAATACGAACTGCTGTATTTCCTTGCCAAGCAGACGGATAAAGTCTTTTCGCGGGAACAATTGCTGAAAGAAGTCTGGAACTATGAGTTTTTTGGTGACTTACGAACAGTCGATACCCACGTCAAACGGTTGCGTGAAAAACTAAACCGCTTGTCACCAAGTGCGGCCCAAATGATCACAACGGTCTGGGGCGTCGGCTACAAGTTCGAGAATAATCCTGCTTGACGATGAAATGGTTACAGAGTGTCGTCATTAAACTATGGGGGACGATTTTATTACTCGTTTCCGTCGTCTTGATTGCGTTGACGATTTTGTTACTTGAATTTTTTAACTCATTCCATATCGAACAAGAGCGGGGACATCTCGCAAAACTCGGTCAGCAGGTCGAAACGGTTTTTCAAGCGCACAGCGGACTTGAAGAAGGGTCGGCGACCGCGATTGAGATTACGGATATTTATGGGGCAACTTTGATTGCGACGACAAAGGACGATACGGTCGAAACAAACATCTCGGAAGAAAAGGCAACACGCATCATTAAGGAACTTGAGCGTCAGAACTGGAAGGCCGTTGACGGTGAAGAAGGGGAGACGGCAATCGGTAACTACGAGACGTTTAATGGGAAGGCAGCACTCGCGTACCGCGCTCCGTTCATTACGGAGAGCGGCAGCGGGACGATGTATCTGATCGAACAGTTGACGAACATCGAACAGGCGAATGAAGGCGCACGACAAATCATTCAGCTGTGTGTCCTGCTTGCGATCATCGGGACGACCGTCTTTGCCTTCTTCCTTTCAACACGCATCACAGCACCGCTCCGGACGATTCGTCAAGCGGTCGTCGAGGCCGGTGAAGGAAAGTTTGATCAAAGTCTGACGCAACGCTCACGCGACGAAATCGGTGATCTGGCACTGGCATTTAACGAGATGAGCAGTCAGCTCAATCAATACGTGACGGATCTTGATAAAGAGCGGCATCTCTTGTCGTCGATTTTAAAATGTATGGCGGACGGCGTGTTGACGTTTTCAGACTCGGGTGAGTTACTCGCGACCAATCCACCGGCGGAAGCTTTTTTGGCCGGTGCACCGGTCCCGGATGAGCTGATTGAATTGTTCCAAACGGTCATGCGCAAAGAAAAAGAGATGACGGTGTCCTTTGAACGGGAAGGACGGTTCTACATCATCATTGTCAGTCCGTTGCTCGAGCAAGAAGAACAGATTGGCGCCGTCGCTGTCTTGCGGGATATGACGGAAGCCCAGCAACTCGAGAAGATGCGTGCTGATTTTGTTGCGAATGTCAGTCATGAACTCCGGACGCCGCTTGTCATGTTGCAAGGATATTCGGAAGCGATTGTCGACGGAATGACGGAAAGCGACGAAGCGACAAAAGAGTTTGCGTCTATCATCTACGACGAATCGCAACGACTGTCGCGTCTCGTCAATGATTTACTGGATCTGGCAAGGATGGAAGCCGGGTATCAGGAAAAACGGATTGAACCGATTGATGCCGTTCCGTTTGCGAAACGGATGACCAAGAAGTTCAAACAGATGGGACTTGAAAAGCGGGTCTCATTTGAAGTGATTGGTCCGGACGTTCAGTTTGAAGCCGATCCGGATCAAATGGACCAAGTAATGACAAACTTGCTTGGAAATGCGTTGCGGTATACGGAAGATGGACAAATCAAGATTGAAATTACGGAAGATAGGGAAACTATATCTTTATCTGTAATTGATTCAGGGGACGGCATTCCGGAAGAAGATGTCCCGTTCGTGTTTGACCGTTTTTACAAGGCGGACAAGGCACGGACACGCGGGAAGACGGGGACAGGGATTGGTCTTGCGATTGTCGCAAACGTCGTCCGCTCGCATGATGGGGAAGTTCAAGTTGAAAGTGAACTGGGCAAAGGATCCGTTTTCCGAATTCAATTACCAAAAAAACAAAGGAAGCGAACTTTATGATTCGCTTCCTTTCGCTATAGGAGTGAGTCGTTTGAAAATTTACACTAAATCAGGTGATGAGGGGGATACGTCCCTCGTCGGTGGACGTGTCAAAAAAAATGATGTCCGGATTACGTTAATGGGAGAACTGGACGAACTGAACAGTTTTGTTGGTCTCGCCCGGACAAAAGCAACTTCAATCGAAGTCAAAGAACAATTGACGGTTATTCAGCACGTCTTATTCGATTGTGGGAGCGATTTGATGTACGTTAAACCAAAGGCTTCCCGTCTGAGCGCAACAGCCACGGAAGATTTGGAAAGTTGGATCGACAGTTTAACGGAACTGTCACCGCCGCTCGATAAATTTATTTTACCAGGCGGTACGGAAGCAGCGGCTTGTCTGCACGTTGCCCGAACGGTCTGCCGTCGTGTCGAACGGGCGATGATTGATGTCGAACAGGCACATCATTTATTGCCGTTCATCAACCGATTAAGCGATTTCTTCTTTACGGCAGCGCGGTATGAAAATGCTGTCAATCAAAAAGCGGATATCGAATATTTACGCAGTGCCCATGTATTTAAACGAAAGGATGAAGAAGTATGAGTCAGTCATTTCAAACGTGGAACAAACAGGGAACGACATTTCATCTTGTTCCGACCGATAAATTCAAGACAACGACGGTTCTCGTGACGTTTTCGGCACCACTCGAAGAAAAGACGCTGACAAGCCGTGCCTTGTTACCGTATATCATGGAGAAGTCGACGGCAGCTTATCCGTCAATGAAAGCTTTACGGGAACCTCTTGAGACACTATACGATGCGGGTCTATATGCCGATGCCTCGAAATTCGGCGAAGAACATGTTATCTCGTTCCAACTCGATGTTGTTCGCGGCGACCTTGTCCGACATGAGACGTTGCTTCAGGAGGCACTTGATCTACTCGAACAGATGATATTTTATCCAGACTTGACGGAAGGCGGATTCCGGGAACAGTTCGTCAAACAAGAGAAACGCTTGCATGCTTTACGGATCAGTTCGTTGTATGACGATAAAATGCGTTTCGCGCAACAACGTCTGCTCGAATTGATGGCACCGGGAGAAGCGGTCTCGATGTCGTCACTCGGTACGCTGGAAGCACTCGAACAAATCACATCGTCTTCCCTGCGTGATACATACCGTTCGATGGTGAAAGACGACCGGATTGATGTGTTTGTCGTCGGACATGTCACGCAGGATGAAATGGAAGATGCGTTGTCCTTCCTGCCCTCCCATAACGAAAAAGCGAGTCATTACATTCCGGCTCAAAAACAGGTGGTGGGCGTGAAACGTTCGTCAGAGACGCAACCGATCAAACAAGGGAAGTTACATTTAGGCTATCGTGTCAGTGTCGATCCGACGTCCGTTGATTCGATTCGGATGCAAATCGTGAATGGTCTGTTCGGAGGATTCCCGCACTCGAAACTATTTATGAACGTCCGTGAAAAAGAAAGTCTCGCCTATTATGCCGCGTCCCGTTACGCAGCGCTGAACAGCGCTCTTTACGTCTATGCCGGAGTGGAAACGAAACAGGCGGAACGTGCTGAAACGATCATCGGTGAACAACTAAAAGATCTTAAAGCGGGTGAGTTTACTGCTGAAGAATTGACACAGACGAAAGCGATGCTCATTAACGCCCGCCGTCAAATTCTCGATCAGCCGGGCCAATTGATCGGTTGGTTGAATGGATCGAAGATGCGCGGATTAACACTTGAAGATGAAATTCATATTATCGAGACAGCGACACGCGAAGATGTCGTCCGTTTGGCAACGACCATCGAACTCGAAGCAGTTTATCTATTGCGAGGTGAAGAATAATGGAACAATTGACATATCACGATACAGATGAAACCGTATTTTTTGAACAGCTCGATAATGGACTCGCTGTTTATTTACTTCAGAAAAAAGGGTACGAAAAGACGTATGCGACGTTCACAACACGTTATGGATCAATCGACAACCGCTTTAAGAAGGACGGGGACTGGGTCAATGTTCCGGACGGTATCGCGCATTTCCTCGAGCACAAGATGTTTGAGTCGGAGCAGGGCGATGTTTTCCAAGAATTTGGACGACTCGGAGCGTCGGCAAATGCGTTCACTTCTTTTTCCCGGACAGCATATCTGTTTTCCGCGACGTCACTGATTGAACAAAATTTAGAAACTTTAATTGATTTTGTACAGGATCCGTACTTCACGCCGGAAAGTGTTGAAAAAGAAAAAGGCATCATCACACAAGAAATTCAGATGTATCAAGACAATCCGGGCTGGCGTTTATTCTTTGGTCTGATTGAATCAATGTATGCGAAGCATCCGGTCCGGATTGATATCGCCGGAACACCGGAATCGATTGATCAAATCACAGCCGACGATTTGTATACGTGTTACCGGACGTTTTATCATCCGTCAAATATGGTCCTGTTCGTCGTCGGAAACATTGATCCGGCAGAGACGCTTGCTTTAATCAAAGCGAATCAAGCGAAAAAAGATTACACCGACCGTCCGGCTATTGAACGGGATTACGGAGTCGAGCCTCCGCGTGTCGCGAAGCCGCGATTTGAACTTGAACTCGATGTGAAAACACCAAAAGTCTTGATTGGTTATAAAGACAGTTCACTCGGCGGTCAAGAACAATTACGTCGCGAACTGACAAGTGAACTGTTGCTACACCTGTTATTCGATCAGACTTCATCGACGTACTTTGAACTGTATGAAGACGGTTTAATTGACGATACATTCAGCTTTGATTATTCGAGTGAAGAGGAATTTGCATTTGCGACATTCGGTATGGAGACGGAAGATCCGGAACGTTTCATCGCGGCTTATGAAAAGCTGCTGGCAAACCGCCCGGATTTCGAAGAAACAGAAGTCGTCCGGAAACGAAACATGATGCAAGGTAAGTTTTTACGTTCGCTCAATTCACCTGAATTCATTGCCAATCAGTTTTCACGCCATGCGCTTGCAGGAACAAACCTGTTCACGTTACCAACATTGATTGCCTCGATTACTAAAGAAGAAATCGAAGCACGATTCGACGAACTGTTCGCTCTTGAAAACCGTGCGATTTCGATCGTCAAACCGTACGCTTGACCGATGCGCATTTTAATCACGGGCGCAAGCGGAGCAATCGGTCTGGCGACCGTCAGGCAATTAGCGGCGAAAGGGCATGAGCTTGTTCTCCACACTCACCAACGGCAGCACGAACTGGAACAAATGGTGCAACAGTTGCCTGTGACGACGGAAATCGTCACAGGCGATCTGTCTGACCGGGAGCGCTTGACGACGTTCTGCGGGGCATTGCCTGCTGTTGATGGATTCGTGCATATTGCCGGTACGAGTTTCAGTGGATTACTCGTCGATCAATCCTATGCCTCGATTGAATCGATGATGACGTTGCATGTCGAATCGTTAATTCGGATCAGTCAAGCGTTGACGCAAAAGAAAGACTTTTCAGTACCGCTCTCGATTGTCGTCGTCAGCAGTGTGCTCGGAGAGTTCGGTGTCGCCGGAGAAGTCGTCTACTCCACCTGTAAAGCGGCGCAACTTGGCTTCGTCAAATCCTACAGCAAGGAACTCGGCGCGATGAACGGGCGGGTAAATGCCGTTACACCAGGATGGATTGACACACCGATGAATGCGGTCTTCACAGAATCCGAACGAGAACAGGCATACGCTGAAATTCCGGCCGGTCGTTTTGGTCGGGTCGAAGAGGTCGCCTCTGCTATCACGTATTTAATGGATGACGCATCAGGATATGTAAACGGTGCCGTGCTTAAAATTGATGGAGGTTGGATGTGATCCGGTGAAATTTGACCGGGGAATGCTTTTCATTTTTCAAAAAATCATTTAACATGAGGGATGGATAACCGATTTTAAGAGGAGGATGTGCGCGTGAGTGAATTCGAACAGTGGTATCTGGAGTATGAATTGAACGTCAACCGTCCCGGAATTTTGGGGGACATCGCGTCACTCATGGGGATGCTACATATTTCGATTGTCACGATTAATGGTGTCGATCACCAACGTCGCGGCATGTTGCTTCAAACGAAGCAGCCGGATCAAATCCCGCGGCTCGCAGCCATCTTAAAGACGATGCCGGCCATTGACGTGATCAAGTTGCGTAAACCGAAATTACGCGACCGGATTGCGATTCGTCACGGACGCTACATTGATCACAGCAGTGGAGAAATCAAGACGTTTCGTTTTGTCCGGGAAGACCTCGGTATTCTCGTCGACTTCATGGCGGAACTCTGTAAACAAGAGGGCCATCTGTTGATTGGTGTCCGTGGTATGCCACGCGTCGGGAAAACGGAATCGATTGTTGCGGCAAGTGTCAGTGCCAATAAAAAATGGTTGTTCCTTTCATCTACGTTAATCAAGCAGACTGTCCGGACTTCCTTGTTTGACGATGAGCGGACGGGTGATTACGTCTATATCATCGATGCTCTTGTGTCGCAACGTCACTTTGATGAACGACACTGGCAGATCTTACGTGAAGTCATGCGACTACCGGCTACGAAAATCGTCGAACATCCGGATGCTTTTGTTAAATCGAGCGAATACACGTGGGATGATTTTGATTACATCATTGAACTGCGCAACACGACGGAAGAAATCATTGTCACCGAGCCACCTCGTGCCCATGGCGGGAACGAATGGTTCAATTTCGAATAAGTATTGAAAATGGAAGGTGTGTTACCGATGACTGAGCTCGGAACCTACTTAAAAGAACAGCGGGAGACGCTAGGCATCTCTCTTGAACAAATTCAAAGCACGACAAAAATTCAAAAACGTTACATCCTCGCTATTGAAGAAGGCGATTACAAACAATTGCCGGGAGCTTTTTATGCCCGGGCTTTCATCAAAACGTACGCGGAAGCACTTGGTCTGGATGTGGATGAAGTATTTGCGACCTATAAACGGGATTTACCGGAACCGGAAGCACAGCCGGTTGTTGAACTGTCACGGCGTGCGACGTACTCGAAATCAGCGGCACCGAAGAAAAGTGTCGCGAAGCGCTGGATTCCAAATATCATTATCATCGCCTTAATCTTTGCGATTGGTGTTGCGCTGTATTACGGATTCCAAGCATTCCAAGACGGAGACGGCACAAAGACGGCTACACCGAAACAAAGTGAAGTCACGATTGACGAAGGCGATGCGCCGAGTAAGGAGACAAATACTCCTTCAGAAGAACCAAAAGAAGAGCCTGCAGAAACAGAAAAAGAAGAAGAACCTGCAAAAAAAGAAGAGAAAAAACCATTGGCTGTCAAAACGACGGCCGGACAAGACATCACCTATGAAGTACCGGCAGATGATACGATGAGCGTGTCAATCCAAATCAAAAAAGATGCGTCGCCGTCACCGTTCGTCGGAATTCGTGACACATCGCTTGAAGGAAAAGCACTCGCACCGGATCATATCAATGCGTCCGATCCTAATCCGATTGTCGTCAAAAATGCGAAAACGGATGTCATCCGAATTCGGATCGGCTCTATTAAAGGAATCGACAAGATTCTTGTCAATGATCAGGAGCTTAAGCTTAACCGCTCCCTCCTCGTTCAAAATATTTACTTGAAGAAAGTAGCCACGCCATAAGGCGTGTCTTCTTCATGCCAGCGTTGCTGGCATACATAATCTAAAAAGGAGGGATACGAGTATGAACTTGCCCAATCAATTGACGGTCTTACGCGTCTTGTTGATTCCCGTGTTTGTTGCTGTCTTGGCTGTTAATCCAGACTGGGGACAATGGGATGTCTTAGGTGCAGAACTTCCTGTTGCCCATTTCGTCGCGGCGATGATTTTTTCCGTCGCTGCCATCACCGACTGGCTCGACGGATATATTGCACGGAAAAACAAATTGGTCACGAATTTTGGTAAATTCATGGATCCGCTTGCCGATAAGATGCTCGTCGCCGCTGCACTCGTCTATTTAGTTGAACTGGATTTCGTTGCTGCCTGGGTCGTCGTCATTATTTTATGCCGTGAATTTGCTGTGACGGGTCTACGTCTCGTCGCCTCAGACGAAGGAATCGTCCTAGCAGCCGGAAATTCCGGTAAAGCGAAGACGTGGGTCCAGTTGACCTCGATCATCGCGTTTTTATTACACGATATCGGATTTGCTTTATTTAATATTCCGTTTGCTGAAATCACGATGTGGCTCGCTTTGATCTTAACGATCTATTCAGGTGTTGAATACTTCTCGAAAAACATTAAGTTAATCACGAAATCGATGTAAGTTACATTAAACAAGACTGTTCGTCAAATCGAACAGTCTTTTCTTATACTTAGGAAAGCAGGGATGCAGGATGAAAGCAGAAATCATTGCTGTCGGAAGTGAATTATTACTAGGAGAGATTGCAAATACGAATGCCCAGTACTTGTCGGAGTGGCTTGCAACGTGTGGAATTGATGTCCATTATCATACCGTCGTTGGCGATAACCGGGAGCGGATGATTGAGGTCGTCACCCGTGCTCAGGAACGGACGGAACTGATTGTCATTACTGGAGGACTTGGTCCGACAGAAGATGACTTAACAAAAGAAGTTGTAGCAGAGTTACTCAGTCGTCCGTTATATGTCGATCAACCGGCTTATCACCGGATTGAAGCATTTTTAAAAACACGCGGACGACAGATGACAGACAATGAGAAAAAACAAGCTTTAGTCATCGAAGGGGCAGATGTTTTGACGAATGAGGCGGGTCTTGCACCGGGTATGTCAGTGCATACATCGGAGCACCAGTATATCTTGCTGCCCGGCGTACCGCGGGAGATGAAACGGATCATTGCGGATCATTTTGATCATCTGCTTGGTAAAGAAACGATTAAATCAAGAACATTACGCTTTTTCGGAATCGGTGAATCCGCTTTGAACGATCGATTGGCAGACTTGATCCGGACGGCCCGCAACCCGTCCGTTGCACCTTACGCAGAACTGGCGGAAGTGCGTCTTCGTTTGACCGCAAAGGCACTTGACGAACACGTTGCGCTTCAGATGCTTGATACATTAGAACGGCAGATTCTCGATGAAGTAGGCCTTCATTTTTACGGTTACGGGGAAACGAGTTTACCGGAAGTCGTTCTTGATCGGTGTCGGGCAGCCGGCTTGACCTTGTCAGCAGCTGAATCCTTATCAGGAGGAGCTTTTGGAAGCGCATTGACGGACATTGCCGGTGCAAGTGACGTTTTCCGGGGCAGTGCCGTCGTGTATGACGATGCGGCAAAAGTTAATGTTCTAGGTGTACCTCAAGAACTGCTTGACGCGCATACAGCTGTCAGCCGTGAAGCAGCCATTGCGATGGCTGAAGGAGCAAGAAGACTCTATCAAACAGATCTTGCAATCGCCTTGACCGGTGAGGCGGGACCGACCAGTAACAGCGGTCGGAACGTTGGGACTGTCTACTGCGCACTCGCTCAGGAAAGGGGTACGGAAGTGCTTGAACTGACATATCCGGCCTTTGACCGTGGTATGATTAGATTGCGTTCTGTAAAGGATGCTTACTTCCTGCTCATCCAAAATAGCGTGTCGACAGACAAAATGGGTAAAAGTTGAATTCTTTCAAGTATGCGAATAAATGTTCGTAAAAAGCTTGTTATTTGGTCTCAAAAGAAGTACAATAATCTCAGTAAGATAAATAAAAGGAGGCCTGCTACGTGAGTGATCGTAAAGCAGCACTTGAAATGGCATTACGTCAGATTGAGAAACAATTTGGTAAAGGTTCAATCATGAAACTAGGTGAAAGTGCAGATCAGAGAGTCTCGGTTATCTCTTCTGGATCGATCACATTAGATATAGCGCTTGGTGCAGGTGGATATCCACGTGGACGGGTAATTGAAGTTTATGGTCCAGAATCTTCTGGTAAAACGACAGTCTCACTTCATGCCATCGCTGAAGTTCAAAAACAAGGCGGACAAGCGGCATTTATCGATGCCGAGCATGCACTCGATCCGGCATATGCAAGTAAACTCGGGGTAGATATTGACGAGTTGTTATTATCACAACCGGATACAGGAGAACAAGCACTCGAAATCGCAGAAGCACTGGTCCGTTCAGGTGCAGTTGATATCTTGGTCGTCGACTCCGTAGCCGCGCTTGTACCAAAAGCCGAAATCGAAGGTGAAATGGGTGACTCACACATGGGTCTTCAAGCCCGTTTGATGAGCCAAGCTTTACGTAAGCTGTCGGGTGCGACAAATAAATCTAAAACAATCGTCATCTTCATCAACCAAATCCGTGAGAAGATTGGTGTGATGTTCGGTAACCCGGAAACGACACCTGGTGGACGTGCGCTGAAGTTCTATTCATCTGTCCGTCTTGAAGTCCGTCGTGCGGAAGCACTGAAAAACGGGACAGACATCGTCGGAAACCGGACGAAGTTGAAAGTCGTTAAAAACAAAATCGCTCCGCCATTTAAACAGGCGGAAGTTGACATCATGTACGGACAAGGAATCTCTAAGTTTGGTGAGTTGATTGATCTTGGAACGGATCTCGATATCGTTCAAAAGAGCGGTGCTTGGTATTCATACAACTCAGAACGTCTTGGTCAAGGGCGTGAAAACGCCAAACAATACATGATGGAACATCCGGATGTCGCAGATGAAGTCGAACGCTTGATTCGTGAGCATCATGGTCTTGTCGATCGCAAGGAACCTGTTGATTTCGAAGAAGGTCAAGCAGAAGATATGTTTGCGGAATAAGCGGGAAAAAGAGTGGAATCGATTGAGATTTCACTCTTTTTTTGTTGAAAAGAGGAAATCACAGGAATTCTTTCCCGCCCGTTCGTTGACAATGAACGAGTGCTATCCTTACAATATAGATGTACGTTTTTTAGACAGCTTCGATGAATAACCGAAATGAACTAAGAAACACCTTGTAAAGGGGAGGTGAACCCATGGGTACAACAACTTGGATTGTCATACTTCTCCTCGCAATACTGATCGCATTCATCGTAGGCTACTTCTTGCGGAAATCGATTGCAGAAGCGAAGATTCAAGGCGCGGAAACAGAAGCGACGAAAATCGTGGAACGTGCTCAAGTATCAGCGGAAGCAACGAAAAAAGAAGCATTACTCGAAGCGAAAGATGAAGCTTTTAAACTTCGGACAGAAGTCGAAAAAGAGCTTCGTGAACGTCGTCAAGAGTTAACGAAACAAGAAGGACGATTGCTCCAAAAAGAAGAGACACTCGATCGCCGTGTTGATTCCATCGACCGTAAGGAAGAACAAATCAATACGCGGGATGCAGAGATCGCGAAACGGAAGCATCAAGCTGAAGAGTTAGAACGAAAAGTAGAGGACCTGTATGAACAGGGACGCCAAGAGCTCGTACGTGTTGCGAATCTTTCGCAAGACGAAGCCAGAGCTATCATCATGGATGAGACGAAACAAGCTGCAATGCATGACGCGGCAATTCTTCAAAAAGAAATCGAACAAAAAGCAAAAGAAGAAGCGGACAAAAAAGCACGAAATATTCTTTCACTCGCGATTCAACGGTTCGCCGCAGAACATATCGCGGAGACGACGGTTTCTGTCGTCAACTTGCCGAATGACGAGATGAAGGGTCGGATCATCGGTCGTGAAGGACGAAACATCCGGACGCTTGAAACATTGACGGGGATCGATTTAATCATCGATGATACACCGGAAGCCGTTATCTTGTCCGGATTTGATCCAATTCGCCGCGAAGTGGCGAAGATGGCGCTTGAGAAACTGGTCCAAGACGGTCGGATTCACCCGGCTCGCATTGAAGAGATGGTTGACAAGTCTCGCCGTGAAATGGATGAACGGATTCGTGAGATCGGTGAAGAAGCGACGTATGATGTCGGAATTCACGGGATTCACCCGGATCTTGTCAAAATTCTCGGCCGCTTGAAATACCGGACGAGTTACGGTCAAAACGTCCTGTTCCACTCGCTTGAAGTCGCGCATCTTGCCGGCATGATGGCAGCGGAGCTTGGAGAAGATGTAACGCTTGCGAAGCGGGCCGGTCTTCTGCACGATATCGGGAAAGCGATTGACCATGAAGTCGAAGGAAGTCACGTTGAGATCGGGGTTGAGCTCGGTACGAAGTACAAAGAGCACCCAACCGTCATCAATGCGATTGCTTCCCACCACGGGGATACGGAAGCGACATCTGTCATTTCTGTGTTAGTCGCAGCAGCCGATGCTTTATCTGCCGCACGCCCAGGTGCACGCCAAGAAACACTTGAAAGCTACATCCGACGTCTTGAACGTCTGGAAGAAATCTCAGAATCATTTGACGGTGTTGAGAAGTCCTTTGCGATCCAAGCCGGTCGTGAAGTTCGGATCATCGTTCGTCCTGATGTCGTCGACGATGTCCTTGCCTATAAAATGGCAAGTGATATCCGGAAAAAAATCGAAGAAGAACTCGATTATCCGGGTCACATCAAAGTCACGGTCATTCGGGAAACACGGGCAGTCGAATACGCAAAATAAGCAGAGTGGCGGGCGACCGCCACTTTTTTTAATGATTGGAGGAAATTTTTTTGAAAATCTTATTTATTGGTGACGTCGTCGGGGCACCGGGTCGTCATATCCTGCAACAGTTCACATCACGTATCAAATCGAAGTATAATCCGACGGTCATGCTGGTGAATGGAGAAAACGCTGCACACGGTCGGGGGATCACGAAATCAATCTACCATCAGTTGCTTGAGCTTGGGTTCCACGGTGTCACGATGGGGAATCATACATTTGATAACCGCGACATCTTTGATTGGATTGATGATGCGGACCGGATCGTCCGTCCTGCTAACTATCCGGAAGGGACACCCGGACGCGGCATGATGGTCTTAAAAGTCGGCAACAAAAAAATCGCCGTCATCAACGTGCAAGGAACTGTTTTCTTACCACCACTCGGCGATCCATTCCGGACGGTCGATGAATTGATTGCTGAAGTCGAGGGTGAGGTCGATGCAATCTTCGTCGATGTTCATGCGGAAGCAACAAGTGAAAAGATTGCCATGGGTTATCATCTGGCAGGTCGTGTCCAGGCCGTCGTCGGAACGCATACACACGTCCAGACGGCAGATGAACGGATTCTCGAAGGGGGAACCGCCTATATCACGGATGTCGGGATGACAGGACCGCTGGACGGTGTCCTCGGTATGCGCAAGGAAGATGTCTTGCGGAAATTCAAAACACAACTCCCAACCCGGTTTGAAGTTGCAGAAGGACGGGAACAGTTAAATGGAGTCTTGATTCATATTGATGATGTATCGAAAAAAGCTACGAAAATTGAACGCATTCATCTAACGGATCAATCGATTTTCTTTGATTGAGTGTTGATTTTTGATTGGGAGGTACGTGCATGGACGTCCTGAAAGTATCAGCTAAATCGAATCCGAATGCGGTCGCAGGGGCGCTTGCGGGTGTACTTCGAGAGAAGGGTTCTGTCGAGATTCAGGCAATCGGTGCAGGTGCACTCAATCAATCCATCAAAGCGGTTGCAATCGCCCGAGGATTTGTCGCACCGGCAGGGATGGACCTGATCTGTATCCCGGCATTTACCGACATCATGATTGATGGAGAAGAACGGACGGCAATCAAACTCATCATTGAACCACGATGATGCATCATTGGACATAGGTCCTAACAAAGGTAGACCATTTACTCGTTGGAGTAGATGGTCTTTTTTTCAGTTAATTTTTCACTCGATTCCCTGAAGGAGGATTGTGCAACTATCCGGAAATCGGTATCATGGGGGAGGATAGTGAAGCAGACAGCTTCAATCATTTCAGGGGATAGAAGGAGCGAACGTCGATGTACAATCAATTGTCATGGAAAGTAGGCGGTCAGCAGGGTGAGGGGATTGAATCGACTGGTGAAATCTTCGCCATTGCCTTGAACCGTCTAGGTTATTACTTATATGGATACCGTCATTTTTCATCGCGGATCAAAGGTGGACATACCAACAATAAAATCCGGGTCGCGACACATGAAGTCCGGACCGTTGCCGATGATTTAGATATCTTGGTCGCGTTTGATCAAGAAACGATTGACGTCAACTTCCATGAGTTACGTCAAGGGGCGATCATCATTGCCGATGCAAAGTTTAATCCGACGAACCCGGATCAAGCACGGGCCGTCCTCTATCCGATTCCCTTTACGGAAATTGCGGCAGGACTCGGCACATCCTTGATGAAGAACATGGTCGCAATCGGTGCGTCGAGCGCCATTCTCGGCATTCACCCGGAACGGTTTCAGGCCGTCGTCGAGCAGATTTTTGGACGGAAAGGACCGGAGATGGTCGAGAAAAACTTATCGGCGATTCGTGAAGGAGCGGCTGCGTTTGAAGCGATGGCCGGAACAGCGGAACGGTTTATTCTGGATCCTGCCGACGGTCAGCAACGGATGTTCATGATTGGAAATGATGCGATTGCGCTTGGTGCGGTTGCAGGAGGCGCCCGTCTGATGGCTGCTTATCCGATTACGCCGTCATCGGAAATCATGGAGTACTTAATTAAAAAATTACCGCAATTCGGCGGAACGGTCGTCCAGACGGAAGATGAGCTCGCAGCCGTGACGATGGCAATCGGGGCCAACTACGCCGGTGTCCGTGCCTTGACGGCATCAGCCGGACCGGGTCTGTCTTTAATGGCAGAAGCGATTGGTCTGTCCGGCATGACGGAAACACCACTCGTCATCATCGATACCCAGCGCGGAGGACCGTCAACCGGATTACCGACGAAACAGGAACAGTCGGACTTGATGGCGATGATTTACAGCACCCATGGCGAGATTCCAAAAGTCGTCCTGGCGCCGTCGACCGTCGAAGAAGCCTTTTATGATGCAGCGGAAGCCTTTAACATTGCGGAAGAGTATCAGTGTCCGGTCATTCTCTTGACGGACTTGATGCTGTCGCTTGGAAAACAGTCCGTCGAACCGCTTGATGTCAATCGGGTTGAAATCCGTCGCGGGAAACTGATCTCAGGTGATTTGCCGGAACTCGAGGGCAAAGCGTACTTTAAACGTTATGAAGTCACGGAAGACGGTGTCAGTCCACGTGTCGTCCCAGGAACGAAACACGGAATTCACCACGTGACCGGGGTCGAACATAACGAAGAAGGCCGTCCGTCGGAAGCGACGAAGAACCGGGTCGATCAAATGACGAAACGACTAAGAAAGTTGAACCAGTTCCGGATGAAGGATGCGGTCCTTGTGACAGAACAGCATGCGACACCGGACATCTTGTTTGTCGGCTTCAACTCGACGCGCGGTACGATTGAAGAAGTGATGCCGCGTCTTGAGGAACAGGGGATTCATGTCGATCATCTCCACATCCGCCAGATGCACCCGTTCCCGAGTGAACTGGTCCGTCCGCATCTCGAACGGGCCAAACAAGTGGTCGTCGTCGAATACAATGCGACGGGGCAACTGGCAAAACTGATTCAGATGAACTGTGGTTTTGCGGAAAAAATTGAACACATTCTAAAATTCAACGGCGACCCGTTCTATCCGGCGGAAGTGGTGGAACAAGTCGTCGCAGGAGGGGTTTTCCATGGCAACATTTAAAGATTTCAGAAACGATGTGAAACCCAACTGGTGTCCGGGCTGCGGTGACTTTTCGATTCAAGCGGCCATTCAACGGGCGGTCGCAAACGTCGGACTGGAGCCGGAAGAACTCGCTTTGATTTCCGGTATCGGCTGTTCGGGACGGATTTCCGGCTACATCAACACCTATGGCTTCCACGGGGTCCATGGTCGCTCGTTACCGATTGCCCAAGGCGTCAAGATGGCGAACCGGGAATTGACGGTCATCGCTTCCGGAGGAGACGGTGACGGGTTTGCGATCGGGATGGGACATACGATCCACGCCTTCAAACGGAATGTCGACATGACGTATATCGTCATGGACAATCAGATTTACGGTTTGACGAAGGGACAGACGTCACCGACGTCGGCGCTTGGATTCAAGACGAAATCAACACCAAAAGGATCCATCGAAAAAAGTGTCTCGCCGGTGGAACTGGCTTTGACGGCAGGCGCGACGTTTGTCGCCCAAAGTTTTTCGAATGATTTAAAAGGATTGACGAGTCTGATCGAACAGGCGACACAACATAAAGGATTTGCCTTCATCAATGTTTTCAGTCCTTGTGTCACGTTTAACAAAGTCAACACGTACGACTGGTTCAAGCAGAACTTGACGAAACTGGACGATCTTGAAAACTATGATGCGACTGATTTAGACGTTGCCAAACGAGTGGTCCATGAACATAACGGGCTCGTCATGG
Source organism: Caryophanales bacterium (assembly GCA_902363455.1). GTDB lineage: Bacteria > Bacillota > Bacilli > Exiguobacteriales > Exiguobacteriaceae > Exiguobacterium_A. The sequence continues at coordinate 63,614 of CABJAC010000006.1, forward strand.
GCTTGATTTATCAAGACGATTCGCGTCCGGATTATCAGTCTCAAATTGACGGATATGCCGAAAACGGACTGACTTTTGCCGATCTCGACATGAATGAAGAAACATTTGATAAACTTGCTGCTGAATTCATGTAAACTAGAGTAGAATGATTGTTTGATGATTTGGGGATGCTCAACACTTGGTCATTACCGATTAGAGAAATAGGTGAGACCCATGAAGGAGTCGGGGAGACATGACAAAATTAGTGACAGCTGTAGAGGATACGACAAAAGTAAAGACGATGCGGGCGCTCGTCAAGGAAGAACGTGGATTTGGTGCGGTCTTAAAAGAAGTAGCCGTTCCAACACCGAATCGGGGCGAAGTGTTGATTCGTGTCGAGGCGACATCGATTTGCGGGACAGACGTCCATATTTATGAATGGGATGCCTGGGCGGCGTCACGCGTCAATCCACCGTATGTTTTTGGTCATGAGTTTTCAGGAGAAGTCGTCGAACTGGGTGAAGGGACAAAACGTCTGAAACTCGGCGACCGGGTCTCGGCGGAAACACATATCGTTTGTCACCAATGTAAACAATGTCTGCGGGGACAATATCATATCTGTAAAAACACAAAAATCATCGGCGTCGATACGCAAGGCTGTTTCGCCGAGTATGTCGTCATGCCGGAAGAAAACCTCTGGGTCAATCCGGAAGATATGCCGGCCGGCATCGCGTCGATTCAAGAGCCGATGGGCAATGCCGTTCATACGGTCCTTGCCAGTGACGTCAGTGCCAAGACGGTGGCCATCGTCGGTTGCGGTCCAATCGGATTGATGGCCGTATCCGTCGCGAAAGCGGCAGGGGCGGCAGAAGTCGTGGCGATTGATGTCAATCCATACCGGCTCGAACTCGCGAAGACGATGGGCGCGGATGTCGTCATCGACTCCCGTCATGAAGATGTTCTTGAACGCGTCCGGATGATGACTGACGGTGACGGCATTGATGTCGTCTGCGAAATGAGCGGTCATCCGGTCGCCATCAGTCAAGCATTTGAGATGGTGACGGCAGGCGGGGATGTCAATATCTTGAGTCTGCCGGTCAAACCGGTCGAAATCGATTTGACGAACCATGTCGTCTTTAAAGGAGTCCGCGTTCAGGGGATTACCGGACGGAAGATGTATGAGACATGGAGTCAAGTGTCCGCTTTCTTGTCGAGCGGAAAAGTTGATGTGAAGCCGTTGATCACGCACACGTTGCCACTTGAACGGTTTGAAGAAGGATTCGAATTGATGCGACAAGGGAAATGTGGAAAGGTCGTACTACAACCAAGGGGGACGAATTGATGGGTTTTGAGCATTTACGGACAGAATTGGAAGAGATGAAACAAGCGGGGACGTTCCGCGAACTCGTGGCGCTTGAAAGTGCCCAGCACAACCGGGTGACGGTTGACGGAAAAGAATTGATTCAATTATCGTCGAACAACTATCTTGGACTCGCAGCGCACCCGCGTCTCGCGAAACGGGCAGCCGACGCAGCACTAGAATTTGGTGCCGGAACTGGTTCGGTCCGGACAATTGCCGGAACACTCGAGATGCACCAAGCCTTTGAGCGGGAACTGGCGACGTTTAAGCATACGGAAGCCGCACTTGTCTTCCAGTCGGGCTTCGCAACGAACCTCGGCGTACTATCCGCTTTACTCGGACCGGAAGACGTCGTCATTTCCGATGCGCTGAATCATGCCTCCATCATCGACGGGATTCGTCTGACGAAAGCCAAACGTCGTATCTACAACCACGTGGATCTTGCGGACTTGGAAGCTGCCTTGCAAGAAACACAGGACGCGCGGACACGTCTCGTCGTAACGGACGGCGTCTTCTCGATGGACGGAAACATTGCACCGCTTCCGGAAATCGTTGAATTGGCTGAAAAATACGATGCCCTCGTCATGGTCGATGATGCCCATGCGTCAGGTGTACTCGGAAAAAGCGGCCGCGGAACCGTCAATCATTTTGGACTCGATGGACGGGTCGCGTTGCAAGTCGGGACGTTATCAAAAGCGATTGGTGTCCTCGGCGGGTATGTCGCGTGTGAACAACACGTCAAAGACTATCTGATCCATAAAGGTCGTCCATTCTTATTCTCGACGTCGCATCCGCCGGCAGTCGTCGAAGCGAACCGGGAAGCACTCCGCGTCATGGAAGAAGAAGGGGAACTGTTTGACCGCCTGTGGGAAAACACGGAGTTCTTCAAACACGGATTACGGGAACTCGGTTTTGATATCGGCACGTCAACGACACCGATCACACCTGTCATCGTCGGCGACGAAGCGTTATGCCATCAGCTGTCAGACCGTCTGCGTCAACACGGTGTCTTTGCACAAGGCATTGCCTTCCCGACTGTTGCAAAAGGCAAAGCACGTGTCCGGACCATCGTCACAGCGGAACATACACGAGAAGACTTGGAGCAAGCGCTCGAAGCGTTTAAACAAGTGGGTCAAGAATTAAAATTGATTTAACCAAAAGGTACGAAACGATAAAAGGGACGGCACATCTTCCGATGCGCCGTCCCTTTTTAATGTTCTTCACTCATGGCGTTCGATTAATAAACAGCAATCGGTCCATAGGGTCCGTCGATGATTTCGAGCGGGGTCTCGAAGATATCCGAAAGCGTTTCGGCGACCATGATTTCTTTGACCGTACCAAAGGCAGCGATTTGTCCATGCTTCATGGCACAAATATGATCTGCATATTTCGCTGCGAAATTGATGTCGTGTAAAACGGTAATGATGGTTCGTCCGAGCTCATCCGCGACATGCCGAAGATAGCCCATCATTTGGACAGAACGGGCGATATCGAGATTGTTGAGCGGTTCATCGAGCAACACGTAGTCCGTCTCCTGACACAAGACCATGGCCACATAAGCCCGTTGGCGTTGTCCGCCTGACAGTTCGTCGAGATAACGGTTCTCAAGCGGTGTCAGGTCAAGGAAGTCGATATATTTTGACGTGATGGCTTCGTCTTCCGAAGTCATTCGTCCTCGCGAGTAGGGGAAACGACCGAATCCGACCAATTGGCGAACCGTCAGCCGGGTCACAAAGTGATTTTCTTGGCGAAGAATCGTAATGATTTTTGCCAAATCTTTTGACTTTGTACTCGATACATCGAGTCCAGCGACCTGAATCTGTCCTTCGTCGAGGTGTAACAGACGACCGATCATCATCAGAGTCGTCGATTTACCCGCTCCATTCGGACCAATCAGCGCCGTCAGACCTGCTTTCGGGATTTCAAGCTCAAGCGGACCGATTTGGACATGATCGGTATACGATTTTTTGACTTGCGTGAGTTTAATCATAAGGACCTCTTTCGTAATAACACCGTTAAGAAAATCAGACCGCCAAACAGTTCGATGATGACGGAAACGACGCTCGGTGCATTGAAAATATGATACATGAAGAAATAGGCACTCGTCAGAACGAGAAAACCAATCGAAAATGCCATCGGCAACACGTACTTATGGTCATACGTGGAAGCGGCCTGATAACTGAGCGTGGCGACCAAAAAACCGAAAAATGTCAGTGGTCCAATCAGTGCCGTCGACATAGACATGAGCAGAGAAATGAGAACCAGTATATAGATGACGCTTCTACGGTGATTGATGCCGAACGACGTCGCGACGTCTTTTCCGAGGGCGATGACATTGAGTCGATTCGCCGACAGGAACAACAAGACACTGACGACGATGACGACCGGAATCACGATTGGAAAGTAGGCAGCATCGGCATTCGTGACCGAACCAAACAGTCGTGCCTGAAGAATATCGAACTCAGACGGGTCGAGCATCCGTCTCATGAAGCTTGAAAGAGAATTCAGACCGGTGCCGAGGATGATACCGACGAGCAACATGAGCTGTAAATCGGCATATTTTCCGGATAACAACCACCCGTACAACAGCAGGCTCATCACAAGCATAAGACCGACTTGCGTCAAAAATGCGCCGGTCCCTGAGAAACCAATCAGTGCCCCCGCACCGAAGAAAAAGATCATCGATGTTTGAATCGTTGAGTACAGCGCATCGAATCCAAGCAGGGACGGTGTGATAATCCTGTTACTCGTGACGGAATGAAAGGCAACGGTGGCAAGGCTTTGGCAGAGTGCGGCGATCGCCATTGTCACGATAGCCGTGATCCGGCGTTCGACGACCGGCCAAAAGGAAGATGACTGAAACGGCACCGGATTGTTGTAGACGAGGAGACCAAATGAACAGAACAGTCCACCCAGGAGAAAAAGACAAAGCAAGATCCAGTAACGCCGTTCGAGTTGCTTAGATTGGAAGGCCGAAGTGTCCCGATCACGTGTATGAGACGTCGTCAGTTCAGGTGTATAGGTTTTAGATGTTGGATCCATGAGGGAACTCATCGCACGCCTCCTTTTCTTCGTTGTCGTAATAAAATGATGATGAAGACAGCCGCACCAACCGTGCCGAGAATAAGTGAAACGGGTAATTCGAACGGTTGGATGATCGTCCGTGATATCAAATCACTGACGAGGATCGTTCCCATCCCGATGACACATACCCACGGCAAGTTACTTCGGAGATCATCGCCGCGAATCATGGAGACGAGATTAGGCACAATCAGACCAAGAAACGGTAAATTTCCGATCACCGTTGCGACGATTCCGACTGACAAGGCAATTAATCCGGTAGCAATCATCATGAGACGGTTGTAATTGATGCCGAGGCTCGTGGCGATATCTTCTCCGAGACCGACTACGGTCAACCGGTTGGCCAGAAAGAAGATGCAAATGGTGACACCGATGATAATCCATAAGTATTCGTAACGACCGACTTGAATCGACGCAAATGAGCCCACAAACCATCCTTCAAGTGCTTGACTTGCCCGGAAAAACAATCCGAGAAATGTCGAGATGGCAGAAATGACAGCACCGAGCATAAGACCGATGATCGGAACAATCAGTGAAGAGCGTAATTTAACCGATCGCAAGAACCAAAAGAACACCATCGTTCCGATGAACGCAAAGATGATGGCACCGGTCATGCGCATCATGAGCGTGGGAGCGGGCACCAGCAGATAAACGGTCAAAAGACCAAGTCCTGCCCATTCGATGGTGCCTGTTGTCGTCGGTTCCACGAGACGGTTTTGTGTAATGAGTTGCATGACGAGCCCGGCCATCGACATGGCTGCACCTGTCAGCATGAGCGCTAAGGTTCTCGGAACCCGTGTAATCCAAAACATATCAAAATCATTTGTCTGTCTGCCTAGTTCGTACACGCCGGTAAATAAAGAGGTGACAGCAAGGAGGAAAATGATCAGCAACGCTATGATAAACGACGGGGTCCAAACGGCAGAAAAGGAAGGTCGAGCGTTCGGCTCAACTCTTCCATTTACTTGTTGGGGCTGCCTCTGTTCCATTTACTTCACGAGCGCTTCCGACACACTTTGGAAAAACTCCGAATAGGTCTGGATCGATTCATTTAAATACATGTCTTTTGGCGTATAGACGATATGATCTTGTTTGACTGCCGTCGTTTTTTGAAGTGCGGGTGCTTGATCAATGACATCTTCCGCCGGAACCGCACCTTCCGCGTCACCAAGCGGCGCATCCCGGTCTAACACGAACAACCAGTCCGGATTACTTTGCGCAATGGCTTCAACGGAAACTTCATCTCCTTGATCGTTCCCTGACTTCTTGTTGACCTCGAGAGCCGGTTTCCACCCGAATATGTCATACATCGGTCCGAACACGCGGCCGCTCATCGGGGCTGAGAAACCGATATCTCCTCCTGAGACGATGACCGACATGATGCTGTCGTTTCCATTATATGATTTTTTGACGTCTGCAATCGACTGTTCGAATGTCGTGACGAGTTGTTGTGCTTCTTGTTCTTTGGCAAAGATTTGACCAAGCGTTTGTGTCGTATCTTCAAGTCCCTTGACTAACAGTTCACCTGGAGTACCGGAATCCTCAGGCAGCTCGACATCCAGATCGATGACAGCTGCTTGCGGCACTAGCTTCTTGATATCGTCATAGTAATCAGCAAAACGTTGACCGACGATGACGACATCCGGATCAACACCAGCGATGGCTTCCAAATTGGGTTCGAAATGCATCCCGACGTCGACGATGTCTTTGTCTTTGGCATACGGGGATTCAGCCGGTAACAAGCCGACAGGAGCAGCCGCGAGCTCGACATCCCATGCGGCGAGCGTCTCAAACGTTCGGTTATCGAGGGCGACCACTTTCTCTGGATTGACAGGTACTTTGATCGTACCGTGCGCATCCGTGATTTCTACCATTTTAGATGTTTTTGTTTCTCCGTCCGCTGTCGTGTTGGCTTCGTTTGCCGTTCCACATGCCGCGAGTAAAACGGCAAGCGAACTCATCATAACGGATGTCTTTAATGTTCCCACTATTCTTCATCTCCTTTTTTTTGCTGACAATCCCTCATCTCAATTCATCTGTTGCTGTATGTAGTCTGAATCCGAGTACAGGTATTATTGATAATGATTATCATTGTCATCTTCAAGGGAAATAATAGCAAACACCATTCGAATATGCAACGACAATTTTATTTTTACGAAGATCCACTTTTTTTATTTCTATAAACTATATAAAAATAAAAAAGACTGGTTAGTGATTAGTTGTAGTGACTTGATAAGGGCGTTAATAAAGGAAAATTGCTTTCAAATTAAAAATGATTTGATTTACTAAAAAATCATTTTTAGGGGAATAAGCAAACTTTTACATTTTCTTAGACAATTTGATTAGCCGGCGTAATCAATTGTAAGATAGGGAAAAGATGACAAGAACAAGACAGAGAGAAAGGACGTGTGACGGTTTGATCAGGATGAGAAAAAAACTAATTGTACTGTCGTTCGTCTTAATGGCAATGGTGCTTGGGGGATGTATCCGAATCCAATACGATGCGACCGTCCATACGGATCAAAGCGTGACCTTAAAAACGACGTATGCGGCAAAAGAACATCCCGTGGCGCGGTTACTTAACTTAAATCCGGATTGGAAGACGTACGTCAAGCAGGCAGAACAGAATGGTTACGCCGCCGAGACGTTCCAGACGGACGATGATTACGAAGGCATCAAGATGGAAAAGAAATTTGCCAAGTTCGAGGATTTAGCGACCATCAAAGACGAATGGAAAACTGGGATCGGTGGAATTTTGATTCCACCGGATACGACATATGAGGTCAAGACGGAAAAAGGATTTTGGTTTAATACGTATCGTTTGGATACAAACATTGATTTGAGTATCGACCGTCTGAATATCAAAGGGTATCAACCGACCGGTCAAGTGAAGAAGTTAGCCGACCGGTATATTCGTCAGGCAGATATCGAAATCAATTTACATGGTCCAGAAGTGATTGGTCTGCAAAATGGCGAAAAAATTGACTGGGCCAATCATAATAATGTCTCATGGAAATTGTACGGGACAAAAGCCAATCAACTGCAACTGATCGCCTATGTTCCGAATCCGACCGGTTGGATCATTACCGGTGTTGTTTTATTGATTGGTCTCGGGTTGTTAATTTTCTGGATTGTGCATCATGTTCGGAAATTACGACGGAAACAGTTTAAGACGATTGGTCTTTCACTGGTCATTTGTCTCATCGTCGGCGGTGCAGCGTGGTTGATTTTTGCGGATGAGACGTCCAGTGCGCCACCACCGACCAAACAGATTGTGACGAAACAGGTTGGAGAAATTACACCGACCTTCATGGTACACGGGCTGTTCGGGACGGAACGGACGTTTTTGCCGATGATCAAAAATTTCACCGACAAGAAATTGGCAGATGACGGGGGACGGTGTGATGTCTCACGAAACGGAAAAGTCGCATGCAGCGTCAACCCTTCGACGACCGGGTATCCACTTGTACGAATTGTGTTTGAAGACGATGAAGCGAGTCTCGTCAATCAGCAGAAATGGCTCAATGCCGCTATCGAACAATATGACCGGCAACAACAGGCGACGTTTACCGACATTCAGCTGGTCGGGCACAGCATGGGGGGAGTCGACGTCGTCGCCTACACGTTAAAAGAAGACATTCCGTACAACGTCCGAAAACTTGTGACGCTTGATGCACCGATCAGCGGATCGGATTATGCGACACTCGGCTTGACTCTCGCGCCGTTCGGAACGAATACGAACAGTCCGGCAATTCAGGATTTGGCGGAAAATTCGGCGGCAATGAAAAATTTGAAGGACCGGCTCGAGACCTGGCCGCGTGACGTCCTTGTATATTCATTCGGGGCAAAAGGCGGCGATTTCAACCTGATTCCGCTGAAAAGTTCGTTTGCGCTTGAGGCCTATACGGATAACATCGAGACGAAATCTTACAAATACGATCACTTTACGATTCACCGTCGGGAGAAGGTCTTCCGTGAAGTCCGTAATTTTTTGTTTAAAGAAAACTTAATCCCGGAAAAAGAAAATCTGGACACGGAGGAGGAGTCTTCATGAAGCGGATTGTGATCATTGGTGGTGGGATTGCCGGCGTGACAGCGGCAGCTTTGTTGGCACGGGAAGGGCATGATGTGACGCTGTGCGAAGGGAGCCGTGAATGGGGCGGCTCCGCCGGCAAGTTCACCCGGAAGGATTTCACCTATCCGGTCGGAGCGACACTTGGCATGGGATTTGAGCCCGGTGGCATCCACGACCGGGTGCTGCGTCATCTGCAGCTGGAACAACCTGTCGAGTTACTCGATACCGTCATGGCGATCAAACTCGAAGGACGAACGATTCTGTATTACCGTGATCGGACCCGTTTCATCGCGCATTTGAAAGAGCAGTTCAAACCAAAAGCCGATGCGATCCAATCATTTTTTGACGAAATCGATAAGATTCAACACCATGTAAGACCATTGATGGAGGCATTGCCGGCATTGCCGGTCAAGACGTTGTCCGACGCCCGGATGATTATGAAAGAAGCACCGTCGAGCCTTCCGCTGATGCGATACTTGACGCGGACGATCGGTGACCTCTTGCGACACCATCAGCTTGACGGGACAACCTTCGCCCAACTGATTGACGGGATTTTACTCGACAGTATGCAAACCGGGACGGAAGCTTCGGCGTTGCTTGGTGCCGTTGCGCTGTCGATTTATCATGATGGCGCTTATTATGTACCGGGCGGATTGTATCAAGTCGCTGAACGACTGAAGACTTCTGCTGAACAGGACGGCGCGACCATCCTGCTTGGCCGGAAAATCATCTCCGTCCGTCAAACGGCGGATGGGTTTTTACTCGAAGACCGCCGGGGACGCCTGCTTCTTGCGGACGAAGTCATCGGCGCCTTACCGATCGAAGCGATGCAAGAGCTGGTCGGACCTTCCTTGCAACCGACGTTGCGTCGGACGTATAAACGACAGGCGGCCTTGTCCCAGTGGGCGACGTTTACGTATTATGCGGCTTTACCCGAGACGATCATCCAAGACGATTTGGCTTTTCGCCAAATTCACGATCCGATCCTTCCATCCGGTCATGCCTTCATTTCCTTGTCGCAAGCAGGCGATCTGAACCGGGCGCCGGCAGGATGCCGGACGTTGACGATGTCCTGTCACATTCCGCTTGGTCAGTTCGAACGCAAGGACAAAGAGCGTTATGCTCAACAAATTGCCTCGATGCAGGACAAGTTCGAGACGATTCTTGAGCGCGAGTTTCCCGGATTTCGGGAGCATGCGATCGAGCGGCATCCGGGAGGACCGGGTGCCTGGGTCCGCTATACATCGCGTCCGGACGGCGGTGTCGGAGGTTATCCCCAGCTGCCGTCGACCAGTCTGTTCCGGGCGGCTTCGTTTCGGACCGGTGTCCCCGGTCTTTACATCATCGGGGATACAGTCTTTCCGGGAGCCGGAACGATTGGTGCGACGACATCAGCAATTCATGTCGCGCGTCAGTTCGGAGTCAGCATCTGACAGAGAGTTTGGGAAATGATGAAAGAAGCGGCCGGATGGTCGCTTTTTTTTAAGAACAGGATTATGATTGAGGCGAGACGGGAAGTAGATAATCATGAGCAGAAAAAGAGAGAAGGAGTGAACGAGATTGAATCAGTTTGAGGACAAGTGCCAACATTTTATTCAAGAACGGCGACCGGAAGTCGGTCCACTGGTTTTCACGAACGCTCGCACATTTATCAATGCCCGCGGATTAAGCGTTTATGAACGGATTTACCAAGGGAAAGAAGAAGTCCGGTTAGCGTTTGTGGAACAAACGGCAGGACATCAAATCGTCTCCTTGATGGAGAACACATTCGGAAACGGACTCGTCTATTTTGTTTCGACAGCGACCGCGACATGGGACGGCGAAAATTTTGGGGAATTTACGTTTTAACTACATAACGAGTCCCAGTCCGGAAGAGGCTGGGACTCTTTCATGTCGAAACTTGCACCGGTCTTTGAACGTATACCAAGTATGAGGAAAAATGCAGCGAGAAGGAGGAACCATCTTGCAAGAACACGCACAAACACCGAAGTCATCGACACGCCGCCTGGCGACGGTGTCGCTGATTTTTATGGCCGTCGGCTTTATTGCCTCGTTGCCGTTTAAAGAAAACGATTGGGTCTTTTGGTTGCAAAGCGGATTTGAAGCCGGTCTGGTCGGCGGAATCGCCGATTGGTTCGCCATCACGGCGTTGTTCCGTCATCCGCTCGGATTAAAGATTCCGCATACAAATCTGTTGCCGAAAAACCGGGAACGGGTCATCGAGTCGATTGTTCAGATGCTCGAGAAAGATTTGCTGAATAAAGAAAGTATCGTCGAAAAGTTGCGGCATATGACACTTGCCGATCGCTTCATCAAATTGCTTCGTTCAATCGTCCTGTTGCCGGCGTTTCGTTCGACGGTCACGGAGTTGTTGACCGGTATTTTGCATAAACTTCCGCGGGATGCGATTTTAAAGGTCGTTGATGAGCGGATTTCCGATACCGTCAAAGCCTATCCGTCCAAACGCTTGGCTGAACGATTGATGGAGTTGAATGACGAACGCCGTCTCGATGAGTTGGCGATTGACCAGTTGCTCGGATATGGTCAACGCTTGCTGGAAGACCCCGTCATTCGCGATCAGATTGGTCGTCTGGCTTATCACGCGATGATTGATCAGGAGAAAAATACCTTTTTACGGGTCACGGCGAAAACCGTTCAAAAAGTCTATTCGGAAGAACGGTTGAGTCTCGTCATTCAATCGGTCCTGCTCAGTGTGATTCAAGATATGAAGCAGGTCCATCATCCGAACCGTCTGGCGATTCTTGACCATCTGCGCCGCAACCTGGCCCAGTTGACTCAGGATGAGGAACGTCTTGCAAAAATCGACCACTGGAAAGCAACCGAAGTGGACCGCTTTGATCTCCAACCGGTCTTGGACCGCGCGTACACCGCGGGCGTCGAGGAATTGAAGACGTATCTGGCATCTGATTCGTTCTGGGAGAACCGAGCTTTGCCGTTGATGAACCAAGCACTCGACGAATGGGATCAGCATCCGACGTTCAAAGAAGAAAGCGACCGGTGGATGAAAGATCAACTCGTCCGGTTTGTCGATCAAAATCACCAAAAGATTGGTGGACTGGTCCGCGAAAACTTGAATCGGTTTGATACCGAAACATTGATTCATATGATTGAAGATAAAGTCGGGAACGACTTGCAATGGATCCGGGTCAATGGCGCGATTTGCGGCTTCTTCATCGGGCTGATTCTCGGTGGAATCAAACTATTCGTAGGATGAGGAGAGATAACATGTGGCAAGAGGAATTGCTTCTAGAGGATGACTATGACTTTGACGGTATCCGGAGACGACTGCGGGGCGATCGGCTCCAAGTCGAACGGAACGATCAGCTGCTCGTACCGATTCTGTTGCCGGAAGGAAAGTTCGTCGGTCGGATTGAGGCGCCCGAGCGTCGCGTGATCCTCTTGTCCGGTGAAGGACCACAACAGCCGATGGTGCACCAGTTGCGCCATCGGTTTCGTCTGGATACACCGAACCCGAGTCGTGGTTTAGCCGGGACGTCACTTGACGGAATTGTGACAACGTTTGGGGCCGAGCGGCTTGTGCTCGATATTACTCCCTTCACGGCCTTGATTCGGTCGATCATCCATCAACAAATCAATCTGTCCTTTGCGCAAGTCTTGATGGAACGGGTTTGCCGGACGTTTGGAACGGAGAAGGATGGAATCATTTTTCCACCGACGGCTGAAGCATTACGAGACCTTGAACCGGAGCAACTTCGAACACTTCAACTGTCCGGAAGAAAGGTCGATTATCTGCTCGGTGCGGCCCGAGCCTCGATTGATTTTGAACAGTTGATGACGGCGCCGGATGCGGCAATTGCCGAAACGTTGATTGCCTTAAAGGGTGTGGGTCCGTGGACGGTGCAAAACGTCTTGATGTTCGGTTATGGACGGGAAGATTTGTTTCCGGCGTCCGACATCGGCATTTTACGGGCGTTTGAACGGCTACATGGCAGTCGTCCGACTGTCGAAGAAGCGCTCCTGTTAGCGGAGGAATTTGCGCCATACCGGAGTCACGCCGCCTATTTGTTGTGGCGATCGATTGAATAAGGAACTATTCTTGTCACCCCTTGAAGAGAACGGTATAATGAATGCGATAAGAACGAGTCATCGTTCGTAGACATGATAAGCGTAGCGGAATCACCGCTTCCGATAGAGGGGACGAATGTTTATGTATACAGATGAACAAATCATCGAAAAGGCAAATGAAATCGCGAAAATGATTTCTGAGACATCAGAGGTGGAACGGTTCAAAGCCGCTGAAGCGAACATCAACGGGAACGAAAAAGTCCAAAAGATGATGAAACAAATCAAGTTCCTGCAAAAAGAAGCAGTCAACTGCCAACATTACGGGAAGACAGAAGCATTGGCACGTGTCGAAGCAAAACTGGATAAATTATTCGCAGAACTCGATGAGATGCCGGTCGTTCAACAATTCCAAGAGTCACAAGAAGAAGTGAACGGTCTCTTGCAATATGTCACCGTGACGATCTCAAACGGGATCACGGATCAAATCATCGAAGCAACAGACGGTGATGTGCTGGCGGGGAAAACAGGCAGTGGCATGGAAGCAGAAAACAAAAGCGGCGGTTGCGGCTATTAATCAAGGAACTGAATTGGAAAAGCCGACGGATTCCCGTCGGCTTTTTACGCGAATGAGGTGAAAATCATGGAAGCAGTCCACAACACACCGATGATGAAACAATATTTTTCCATTAAGGCGGATTATCCCGATGCCTTTTTGTTTTATCGTCTCGGTGATTTTTATGAGTTATTTTTTGAGGATGCCAAACAAGTGGCACATGAACTGGAATTGACACTGACGGCAAAAAACGGCAAGAATGCCGAACACCCGATTCCGATGTGCGGTGTGCCGCACCATGCGGCAAACGGCTACATTGAACAATTGATCGAACGTGGTTATAAAGTTGCTTTGTGCGATCAGGTCGAAGATCCGAAGTTGACGAAAGGACTCGTCAAACGTGAAGTCGTCCAAGTCATCACGCCGGGGACCTTGATGTCGTCGTTGACGGAAAAAGAAAACCGGTATCTCGTTGCAGTCGTCGAACAGGATGGACGATTCGGTATTGCCCGCGGCGATGTTTCGACCGGAGAAAGTGCCTTGACGAGTGTTGCGACAATCGAGGCCGTCGCCAAGGAATTGAGTATCATCTTACCGCGCGAAATCATTATCACGACGCGTGAACACGAAGCGGCACTCAACCATCTGCAGATTCCGCTGACGGAAAGTACACGCCGGGAAAGTCATCCCCACGGTGACCGGGCGATCGATGCGGCACAAGCAGACGCTTTTGCTGTGTTGTACGCATATATGCATGATACGCAAAAACGGTCGCTGGCGCATTTGCAGCCGGCACTGGTCTATGAAGCAGCCGATTTCATGCAACTGGAGCCGAATACCGTCAAGAATCTGGAACTGGTCCGTTCTGCTCGGACCGGCGATAAAAAAGGGTCATTGCTCGGTCTGCTGGATGTGACCGGAACAGCGATGGGCGGACGGATGCTGAAACGCTGGCTCGAAAAACCATTGCTGTCGGAACGAACGATTACAGAACGGCTCGACGCCGTCGAAGAGTTGTTGGCGCATTATTTTGAGCGGCAACAGCTGAAGGATACGCTGCGGGAAGTATACGATTTGGAACGATTGGTCGCGAAAGTCGGATACGGGACGGCTTCTGCCCGTGATCTCGTCCAATTGAAATCGACGCTCCGCTTGATTCCGCGTATTCAAGCCGCGCTTGAAGAACTGTTGAGTGACCGCTTGGGACAACTGGCACTCGGACTCGATCCCCATGAGGAACTGACCGACTTGCTGGACCGTGCCTTTGTCGAGGCGCCGCCGATATCGACGAAAGAAGGCGGGATGATCCAACCGGGCTTCGACCCGGCACTGGATGAACTGCTCATGGCGTCGAAAGACGGAAAGACATGGCTGGCGACACTTGAAGCAAGTGAACGGCAGGCGACTGGGATCAAGACGCTGAAGATCGGTTATAACCGGGTATTTGGGTACTATATCGAAGTCTCGCGGGCCAATGCCAAACTGTTGCCGGAAGGACGGTACGAACGTAAACAAACGCTTGCGAACGCTGAGCGGTATGTCACGCCGGAACTGAAAGAGAAGGAAGCGTTGATTCTTGGGGCTGAAGAAAAAAGCATTACCCTCGAATACGAACTGTTCTGCCAAGTCCGGGATCAAGTCAAAACACAGATTGAAAGCCTGCAACGGGTCAGTCGGCGGATTGCCGAACTGGATGTTCTCGTCGCCTTGGCGGAAATCGCAGAACGTCATGACTATGTCCGACCGTTAACGATTACAGGACGGAACGTGAAGATTGAGAACGGACGTCACCCGGTCATCGAGACGGTTCTGCCGCGCGGGGAATATGTCGCGAACGGCATCGCCTTGCACGAGGAACGCGAAATGCTGTTGATCACGGGACCAAACATGTCCGGTAAATCGACGTACATGCGTCAATTCGCCCTGATTGCCTTGTTGCATCAGATTGGATCGTTTGTACCGGCAAGCCGGGCCGAATTGCCGGTCTTTGATCAAATCTTTACGCGGATCGGAGCAGCCGACGACTTGGTCAGCGGACAATCGACTTTCATGGTCGAGATGGTCGAGACACAAGAGGCTTTGACCCGGGCAACCGACCAATCGTTGATTCTCCTCGATGAGATTGGTCGCGGAACATCGACATATGATGGAATGGCACTCGCGCAAGCCATCGTCGAACATATCGCCGACCATGTCGGAGCGAAAACATTGTTCTCGACGCATTATCATGAGCTGACCGTTCTTGAGGAATCGATGCCGCGGCTCGCGAACGTCCATGTCCGGGCGGTCGAGCAGGATGGACGAGTCGTCTTCCTGCACGAAGTCCGCGACGGAAAAGCCGATCAATCGTACGGGATTCATGTCGCGCGGTTAGCGGATCTGCCGGATTCCTTGATTGACCGGGCGGAAGTATTGTTGTCTGAATTTGAACAGACGGAAAAACAAACGCCTGAGTCACCAAAACAACCGGTTGTTCAAGCGGAACCCGTCGATCAACTGAGTCTCTTTGCCGAGCCCGATCCGATGCGGGAAATGATTCAGACGCTTGATCTGATTAACATGACACCGCTTGAAGCATTAAATACGTTGTATCGTCTGCAGGCAGAAGCAAGAAAGTAAGGAGGCGTAACACATGGGAATCATTCGGGAACTATCGGATTCATTAGCGAACCGGATTGCAGCAGGTGAGGTCGTCGAACGCCCCGCTTCGGTCGTCAAGGAACTGGTCGAAAATGCACTCGATGCGGGTGCTACGCAAATCGATGTCGAACTGGAAGAAGCCGGCATGAAACGAATGACAATCCGTGACAACGGTCACGGCTTTTATCCGGAAGATGCAGAACTTGCCTTCGTCCGTCATGCGACAAGTAAAATCAAGGACGAACACGATTTGTTCCGGATCAAGACACTTGGGTTCCGGGGAGAGGCCTTGGCGTCGATTGCGTCCGTCAGTAAAGTGACGCTGAAGACGAAGCGGGAAGACCAGGAAGGGGTTCAGCTGACACTTGATTACGGGACATTAACGGAGCGTTCGGCGATTGCGATGAACCGCGGAACGGAACTGACGGTCGAGCAATTGTTCTTTAATACACCGGCCCGACTGAAGTACCTCAAGACGACGCATACCGAACTGGCAGCCATCACGGATATCCTGAACCGGGTCGCCTTTGCCCATCCGGACGTCAAACTGTATGCCGTCCATGAAGGAAAAGTTTTGATTCAGACGAACGGATCCGGAGACGTCCGGCAGGCACTGGCCAGCGTCTACGGACATCAGACGATTCAAGGGACACTCGTCGCGACCGGCTCGACAGCGGATTACCAGCTGACATGTCATCTCGTCAAACCGGAAGTGACACGGGCTTCGAAAAACTATATCACACTGATTCTAAACGGACGTTCGGTCAAAAACTTCGCGCTGACGCAAGCAGTCTTAAATGGATATCATACACTGTTGCCGATCGGTCGTTTTCCGATTGCTGTAATTGAAGTGACGATGGATCCCTTATTGATAGATGTCAACGTCCATCCGGCGAAACGGGAAGTCCGTCTGTCAAAAGAAGCAGAACTGGGTCAACTGATTCAGGAAACGATCCGGTTGACGCTCAGCCGCCAGACGTTGATTCCGAAAGTGACCCCGCCGAAACCGAAAAAAGATCCGAGTGCGCAGGAAAAATTAGAGTTTTCTTACGTGGCGGAACCGGTTGAGGAGCTGTCATCACGGTCAGTCTGGAACTATCCGATCCCGAAACGAACGGAGGCGGGGGATGACCGGACGGTGGCACCTAGCCGAACTGGGGCGTCGGAACCATCAATCGAGCCGCAAGCACAGCTGCAACCGGAACAAGGAGACGAGCCGGTCGCGACCGGTCCGAAGTTTCCGCACCTTGATGTCATCGGGCAGCTCCATTCTTCGTATATCGTCTGTGCCGGAGCGGACGGCATGTATTTGATTGATCAACACGCCGCCCAGGAACGGATTAAATATGAAACGTATAAAGTCATGTTCGGGCGCCCGCTTGAACAACGGCAGCAACTGTTGTTGCCGTACACGTTTGAGATCGCAAGCGATGACATGCGACGGATGGATGAAGTCCTGCCGTTGTTGCGTGACGTCGGGATTGAACTGGAATCGTTTGGTCCACAAAGTTTCATCGTTCGTGAAGTTCCGACGTGGTTCCCGTCCCACCGTCAAGAGGAGACGATTCAGGAATTGATGGATGAAGCCTTGATGAAACGGAAGGTGGATCTCGAAAGTTACCGCGAGGACGCCGCCATCATGATGGCATGTAAAAAATCGATCAAAGCGAATCATCCTCTTAATCACGAGATGATGCGCCAATTGATTGCCGATCTTGCGAAAACCGAGATGCCGTTCACCTGCCCACACGGTCGACCGGTCATCATCGAATGGACGAATTATGAGCTGGAAAAACTGTTTAAGCGTGTCATGTAAAGAAGGACCCATCTGTTTTTGAACAGATGGGTTTGTTTTTCTCTGTATTGTGACAGAAAAACGGTTCTCCACCTGTGAGAACGGTTACTTCAACAAATCTAGCTCATTTCATTGATTGTTCACAAAGTGAGGCGGATAATGAATCCCGAATACGTTAAACAAGGGGAAATCATTATGCGTTCAAAAACTTTACTTGGTGTGACCGTTATCTTACAAATCGTCCTGATTTCATGTTTTGCCATGATCGGCGACTGGGTCAGTCTGACCTTCCATTTGCCGTTACCGGGAAATATCATTGGATTGATTTTATTGTATCTGGCATTAAAGAGCCGTCTGTTGCAAATCGAACATGTGGAGCGCGGGGGAAAGCTCTTATTGCTAGTCATGCCGCTGTTTTTTGTCCCGGCGTTATCCGGCATCATGGACTATACCGATTTTATGCGTCAATCGGGTCTGCAAGTGCTTGTGATTCTGGTCATCAGCAGTTTACTGACCTTGACCGGATCGGCGTACATCGTCGACCGTCTGGCACGCCGGAAAGAGGAGGGGACCGTTCATGAGTGAAGCACTGCTTTGGTTCATGTTGACGGTTCTGCTATTTGCCGGAGCCTTTTGGTTGTATCAGAAATATCCGTTTATCTGGATGTTGCCGATTTTGACGGTGACGGCTGCCGTCATTGTTATCTTAGCGCTGAGCGGGACATCACATGCTGTTTACATGTCAGGTGGACAGTATTTATCGAAGATGTTGGGACCGGCGATTACGGCATTCGCGATTCCGCTTTACCATGTCCGTCATCACGTCCGTCGTTTCATTCCGGAGATCTTTCTTGGTGTCGGCATTGGAACGCTGATTGCGTTGACGTCGGATGTAATGCTCGGACTGCTGTTGCATCTTGAACGGACGACGAATCTGGCCTTATTGCCGAAGTCGGTCACGTTACCTGTCGCTTTGGCGATTTCGGAACGGTCCGGCGGAACACTCGCCTTGACGGCGACATTTGTTCTCGTGACAGGGCTTGTTGGTTCGATCGTTGGTCCACGACTGATGACCGGTCTGAAGATTCGGCATTTCGTGAGTCGCGGCGTCGGTTTGGCCTCGATTGCCCATGTCATGGGGGCGACGAAATCGATGAGTCTCGATCAGCGTGAAGGGGCGGTTGGTCTGCTGACGATGGTGTTGACGGCCATCCTAGCCAGTGTCCTTGCACCTTGGATTATTCAAATGGTATATTAAAGGGAAATAATTCCAAGGGGAAACAAAGGTGGTACATCCGGACAATGATTATTTGGATTAATGGAACGTTTGGTGTCGGAAAGACGACTGCAGCCCGTGGGTTGCAACAACGCATCAAAGGGTCACATCTCTTCGATCCTGAATTAACAGGTCAGCTGTTACGACAGCAACTCCCGCGCGAGACGCAGACAGATGATTTTCAAGATGAACCGCTTTGGCGTCAGTTGAATCTGATGTTACTGGAACAAGTGGACCAGCCGTCAGCCGTCATCATCGTACCGATGACGCTGACCAATCTGGATTATTTTGACGAAATCATCGGTAGCTTAAGAAACAAGGGGCATCAGGTACAACACGTGACGCTGATGGCAAGTCCAAAAACGATCCGGCGTCGTTTGAGAAGTCGTTTTGAACGCGCACAATCATGGGGAGGGCAACAGGCGGCTGAACGGTTGTGTGCCTTGGCACATCCGGTCTTTTCCCACCATGTCGATACGGATGATTTGTCAAAACAACAAATCGTCGATGTAATTGGTCTATTGTGTGACATTCCGCTGTCGCCACCTAGTTAAGTGTTGGGAATAGAAGGATTGAAACCAAATGATTGAGGGAAATAAAGATGTGATGCGGCAGGCAAGTCTCGTATCAGATCTTTATTTTTTTAGTTTTAGTAGGAGGCTTTTATGAATATGAAACAATGGATGACTGAAAAATTAGGGAGACAGTTGATGGCGATTTTTTACAGCGTCTTCGCACTGGGTGTGATGACGTCTGTTGTCAGTTATCTGTATGTCGACAATGCGGCGGGTCAGACGAAAGAACAGGTTCTTGACCAGTTGCAACAAACACAATGGTTTTGGTTTTTGAACTTATTGATTTTTCTTTTATGTTTATTGTTCATTGTCCGGCCGCTTGTTCATCGGTCGACAATGCAGTTACACGAATTGAATATCAAAAGTCAGCGTTTGGCGGAAGGAAAATCGATTTCGCTTGAACACGACATTCCGATTGAAAACGAAGTGGGTCAGTTAACACGATCCTTTTATCAAATGGCGCGTTCAATTTCTTCACAACATACGGAATTATCCCGTAAAAATCAACTGATGGAACAAAATCAGGAAACGCTGAAAGAAAAACAAAATGAGCTTGAACGGGCACTGGAAGTGACACGTTCGAACGAACTGCATCTGCAAGACCGAAACGAATTGATTGAGACGTTGGCTTCGAAGGAGAGTCTGTTTGACTACTCTTCGGTCATCAGTACAATTGTGCGTTTGACGAAAACCGAGTTCGGCGCATTGTTACTCATCAAGAATAATGAAATTTCTTCTGTTGTTCCAAAAGAGATGACGGAGGAACAACAAGAAAGTTTGAAAACAGAATCTTTGTTGCTCAAACGAGTGATGATTTCAAAAGAGATGGCAAATTCGTCGAAAAAAGTAGCCAATGATACATTGATTGGCTTTCCTTATTATATCTATGAAGGGGTCATTCCCATCATGGATCCGGCAAAAGAAGAGTTGATTGCATGTCTCTACTTGGCGCGATTCGATCAAGCCTTTAATAAAAAGGAATTAAACGAACTGGAATCGTTCTCGAAACAGATTGCCATTTCCTTGATGCGGATGTCGCTGTATGAGCAGATGGAGTATGAACGCAAGGAAACGGCCCAGCTCCTCAATTCTGTCCGGGAAGCGATTTTATACATCAAACATGATGAAAAAACGATTCTCGGAAACAAAGCCTTATTTGATATCTTCGAATCCTTGCAAATTGAAGAAGACAATGATTCGATGACCTTCCTTGAAGTACGACCCGAGACGATGTTTGAACAGGTGGATCAAAAAGAGGCATTCGAAGCGTATTTTGAAGAAGTCTTGTCCGGTCAGATTCCGGAGGGAATGTTCTCGTTATCGATTGATCAAGGAGAATACTTCATTCAGGTTTATGCGGAAGAAATCACTCAGGGTGAACAGGCGAAAGGAACGATCCTCGTTTTCCGCGATGTCACGGCGGAGACGGAAATCGACCGGATGAAGTCGGAACTCGTATCGACCGTCTCCCATGAACTGCGGACACCGCTCTCGTCGATTTACGGATTCACCGAACTGATGCTGAAACGAGAGCTTGATCCGGAACGCAATAAACGGTATCTCCAGACGATTCATGACGAATCAAAACGGCTGACGGATTTGGTCAGTGACTTTTTGAATGTCCAACGAATGGAGTCCGGCAAACAGTCGTATGATAAAGAAGTGTTCGATCTGATTGATGTCTTGAAGGAACAGACACGTTTTTATCAGGCAGCGACGGAACAACATCGCTTACAACTTGATGTGGATGAAAACCATGAATTCTTGATTAATGCGGATAAAAACAGCATGAAACAACTGATTGGAAACTTATTAAATAATGCAATCAAATATTCACCGGATGGCGGCGATGTTGTTGTCTCCTTGACCCATCACCACAATCAGATTGAATTGAGTGTCCGGGATTTCGGCTTGGGGATTCCAAGCAGTGCGATGCCACACTTGTTCAGTAAGTTTTATCGGGTCGATAATTCAGACAGCCGGAAAATCGGCGGAACCGGTCTCGGTCTCTCGATTTGTAAAGAAATCGTTCGGGCGCATGACGGAAATATTGATGTCGAATCGATTTTAGGCGAAGGAACGGTCTTTACAGTTCTCCTGCCGAGCGTATCGGATACGTTGATTGAAATGGACTGAATATGAAAAGGCGGGGCCTGACAGACGGAAGTGAGAACCGTCTGTCAGGTTCTGTTTTTTTTTGATCGCCTGATGTAAAGTGAGTTTTCTCATATTGGATTTGAATGGGAGAAAAGCCGACTCGACGGGATGGGGATGAATTTCTCGAAACATTTCGTGACGAAGTGACGGTTTTGCTTGCAAATCGTTTCAGATGTGCAGGGATTGCCGGTCAGATGGTGTGCTCGCTATAGTAGGCGAAGAGACCATCATCACGAAATCGAGGGAGAGATGAACATGGAACTGAGCACCTTATACGAGGAGGTCGTCCGCAATCCGTCCGCGGATGAAGTCCAGGAAAATGCGAATGTGGACGGAAAATCCCCGCTTGCCAAGCTGAACCGGATTGCGGGTGTGGCAGCAAAACAAATGATGCAGGAGCTGTTGTTGTCAGAGGAGACAAAACAAGCCGTTGCCGCGAACCTCATCTATATCCATGATGCGGATTACTACGTGACAGGGACGACGACCTGTGTCCAATTACCGCTTGGTCGTCTGTTGACAGAAGGATTCGACATGGCACACGGAACGATCCGTCCGGCGCAAGACATCCGGTCAGCGCTGGCACTTGCTGCGATCATCATGCAGGCGAATCAAAACATGCAGCACGGGGGACAGTCCTATCCGATGTTCGATTACGATCTCGCACCGTTCGTCGAGAAAACTTACCAACGGCAACTCAAGAAAATCCGTGAGTTGATTCCGAAATGGTCGAATCGCCAAAAACGGGCGTATGCGCTATCGGAAACGTATGAAATGACCTATCAAGCCTGTGAAGCATTTATTCATAACACGAACTCGATGCACTCGCGGGGCGGGGGACAAGTCCCGTTCATTTCGATCAATTATGGAACCGATACATCCGAGTTTGGACGGCTGCTGATCCGGGCCTTGTTGAACGCCACCAAAGCCGGACTCGGTAAAGGCGAAACGCCGATTTTCCCGATTCAGATTTTTAAGATCAAAGCAGGTGTCACGCTGCATCCGGCTGACCCGAACTATGATTTGTTTCAACTGGCGGCAGAAGTGACCGGAAAGCGGTTGTTTCCGAATTTTGCATTTCTCGATGCGCCGTTTAACCGTTCGTCGCAGGATGGACCGGAAGCAGAAGTGGCCTACATGGGGTGCCGGACACGTGTCCTTGAAAACCGGCAGGGTCCGGCTACGGTCATCGGGCGCGGCAACCTGTCCTTTACGAGTCTGAATCTCGTTCGTTTGGCGTTGACGACGCAAAGTCTCGACCGGATGTTCGAAGCGGTCGCGACCTATACCGGACTGATCTGTGAGCAATTACTGGAACGGTATCAGTATCAGGCGGACCGGACGGCGGAGGAGTTCGCCTTTTTGTATAAACACATATGGCGGGAAGGGCAGATACTCGCCGCGTCAGACCGTGTCGAACCGGTCTTACGGCAGGGAACGTTGTCGGTCGGTTTCATTGGGTTGGCGGAAGCATTGATTGTGCTGACCGGTCAACACCACGGCGAGTCGGAACTGGCCCATCGAATCGGGCAGGCCTTGATTCAGACCATGCGGACGGTCGTCGATCAATACGGTGAGAAGACGGGGTTAAATTTTTCCTTGCTCGCGACACCGGCGGAAGGTTTATCGGGCAAGTTTACGGCTGCGGACGTCCAACAATTTGGACGTATCCATCGCGTGACCGATAAAGGGTATTATACAAACTCGTTCCATCTCCCGGTCGAGGCACCGGTCACGATTCGTGAAAAAATCCGGTTGGAAGCACCGTTTCATGCTTTATGTAACGGCGGACACATCACGTATGTCGAGACGGACGGAGCGCTCGCTGAAAATCCTGAAGCGATTGAAGACATCGTCCGTTTGATGGCGGAGGCCGGAATCGGGTACGGATCCATCAATCATCCGATCGACCGGTGTTTATCGTGTCGGACGGAACAAACGATGGAGCAGGCTTGTCCGGTCTGTGGGGGACAAGACATTGAACGGATCCGCCGGATTACCGGCTACCTGGTCGGAACGATGGACCGGTGGAACGATGCGAAGCGGGCGGAAGAACAGAATCGGGTACGACATGCGACTACTCCAGATTCTCGCTGACTCGGTCGTCGATGGTCCGGGCTTGCGGACTGTAATCTTTTTTGCCGGTTGTCCCCACCACTGTCCCGGCTGTCACAATCCGGAGTCATGGGCGAGTGACGGCGGACAGGACTACACCGTTGATCAAGTGATCCAACAGATTGAGCAGATCGGTTCACGGCGGATTACGATTTCCGGCGGAGAGCCGTTTTTTCAACCGGCTGCTTTAGCGGAATTGGTCGCCGCCTTGGCGGGTTATGACATTTATCTCTTTACGGGATACAAAGTGGAACACCTGGTGCGGGACGAGCAGGTGAGAGGGGTGTTAGCCCGCATCGATTGTCTGATTGACGGACGTTACGTTCAGGCGCTCCCGGACCACTCCTTACTGATTCGGGGAAGCACGAACCAACGCATCTTGAAAGCCGATGCGCTGAAAACCTATCTGTCGTAAAAAAAGAGACCGTTTCCTCTGTCGAATAACAGAAGAAAACGGTCTATGCGGCGTTATGCGTATTTTTTTTCACGTACTGGTTCGACTTGGACGATTTCTTGATCGACCTTCCGTTTTTTGATGAAGAAAGACAAACCCAGGGCAAGCAATGCCAGCAAAGTAGCGATGAAAAACGTATCGTTGATTCCTTCGACCATTGATTGAGTAATGATCGTTTGTGGATTCGTTCCGGGCGTGGCGGTTGCCGTCAGTTCTTTTGCATAATCAGCAGTCCGTGATGTCATGACGGTGACGAGCAGTCCTGAACCAATCGCACCGGAGACTTGCGACAACGTATTGTTGAGCGCTGTTCCGTGCGGTGTCAAATGTTGCGGGATATGGTTCAATCCGTTTGTCATGACCGGCATCATGACCATCGAGATGCCGAGGAAGCGTAACGTATACATGATGACGAGGAACGAAT
The DNA here is from genome assembly GCA_902363455.1 of Caryophanales bacterium. Taxonomy (GTDB): domain Bacteria; phylum Bacillota; class Bacilli; order Exiguobacteriales; family Exiguobacteriaceae; genus Exiguobacterium_A. The sequence continues at coordinate 88,145 of CABJAC010000006.1, forward strand.
ACGCGGTATCCGCTGTCAGACGACTGAAGAAGAAGGTCGTCAACACGGTCAACGACAATCCGATCATGGCCAGGATGCGGGCGCCGAACCGGTCGAACAGACGACCGGTGATCGGGGACATGAAGGCCATGACGAGTGCACCCGGCAGCATCAACAATCCGGAATGGAATGGTGAGATGCCGCGAATCGTCTGGACGTAAATCGGCATGAGGATCATCGCCGAGAACATCGACATGTTCAAGACCATTGAAATCCCTTGAGACAAGGCAAACATCGGGTATTTAAAGATCCGGAACTCAAGCATCGGTTCATCCAACCGGAATTGGCGTATAATGAACGAAGCGAGACTGATCACACCGATGGCAAGAGCGCCGATCACTGTCCAAGATCCCCAACCGGCAGAACCGGCTGAACTGAAACCGTACAGTAATCCACCGAATCCAAAGCTCGACAAGACAAGTGAAAGTTTTTCGAGACGAAGTGTACTCGTGACGACTTCTTTCTTTAATAAGAAAAAACCGATGACGAGAACAAGCAGGGAAATCGGTGTGACGATATGGAACAACATTCGCCATTCGTAATGTTCTAAAACCCACCCGGATAAGGTCGGACCGATAGCTGGAGCGAACGTGATGACGAGACCGAAGATCCCCATGGCTTGTCCCCGTTTCTCAATCGGGAAGCCGTTCAACAGCACGTTCATCAAGAGTGGCATCATGATGGCAGAGCCGGACGCCTGTAACATCCGGGAGCCGAGCAGGAGCGGGAACAGATCCGCTTGACCGGCGACGATCGTCCCGATCGAGAATAGCCCCATTGCCGTTAAGAACAATTGACGGGTCGAGAACTTTTGGACAAGAAACGCTGACGTCGGAATCATGATTCCGTTGACCAGCATGTAGCCTGTTGTCAGCCATTGTGCTGTACTGGCTTCGATGTTGAATGATTTCATGATGGATGGTAAAGCAATATTTAACAGCGTTGAATTGAGGACGGCGACGAATGCACCGGCCATTAAGACCGCTAAAATTAAATAAAGTCGAGATGATTGCTTGGTTGCTTGCATTTCGTTATGCTCCTTTTGTACAGTAAGTCTAATTTGTTATACACTGATTCTACAACTTAGCTATCTTACCGTCTGAAGCAACGGATTACAAATTATTTGCTTTATACACTAAAGTATATGATTGATTTTTGAAAAATAGACCATATTTAAAGAAAAGGATACGATTATGAACCCAAAAAAGAAACAGCTCCTTGATGCTGCCTACCAACTGTTTGTCGAAAAAGGCTACCAGTCGACCTCAATCCAAGATATCTTGGATCAAAGTGTCGTTTCAAAAGGAACCTTCTACAACTATTTCTCCTCGAAAAATGAACTCTTCATCGATGTCTTCAATACGGTTTTTGAAAAAATGCGCAATGCGCGAAAAGAAATCTTGGTCGGACGGGATGTTTCGGATTACGAAACCTTCATTCAACAAGGGAACTCTTATCTGGAACTGATGCAAAAATACAAACTGTATACGTTGTTTGAAGAAGCGATTGCTTCTAATGAAAAAGAATTAAAAGCGTTCATGGAAAATAACCGGCTACTCGAGATCGAATGGACGTATCACCGTCTGCGTGATCTGTTCGGGGAAGCAAAAACACCGTATTTGCTTGATCTTGCCGTCATCTATACCGGGATGTTGCAGTACGCGATGTACTTCTTCCGGCAGTCGGAACCAAATACACAGCCGGAACGGGTTGTCCGTTACGTCTTCAACCGTCTGACCCATCTCGTCGAAGATGTCAGCCGGACGGAAGAACAGCTGATTCCGCCACGCTTTTTGTCGGTCTGGCTCGATCGGCCGCAAGACGAAGTCGTCATCCGCAAAGAACTGTTCGAAAAAACCAATGCCCACATGAAACGGCTGATTACACTGTCGCCGATTTCAGAAGAATCGAAGGAAGCACATGATGAAGTGCTCGATTTCATCTATGAAGAGTTGCTCGAACGAAAGAAACCAAAAATTCATTTGTTGCGTCGTGCACTCGAGACACTGGCGGAAGATCCGATCTTCACAGGGCAGGAAATCATGACACGGTATCAAGGCATGGTCGACGAAATCGCTCATATTCGGACACGTGTTCAATAACAACTTGTCGAAACCGGAAAAAGGGAATAAGATAACAAAATGTGTCAGAACGAAATGAAATGAGGAATGGTATGTTTTCACAATGGAGGAAAGAATGGGTGTTGCAACCCAAAGCCGACATCCTGTCCGGGATTGTCGTCGCATTAGCACTTGTTCCGGAAGCAATCGCCTTCTCGTTGATTGCCGGTGTCAATCCGATGGTCGGTTTGTATGCTTCGGTCATCATCGCGATTGTGATCTCGATTGCCGGTGGACGACCGGGGATGATTTCAGCCGCGACTGGGGCGATGGCGCTCGTTGTCGTACAGCTTGTCAAAGATCACGGCGTCGATTATTTATTAGTAGCCGGTATTCTCGCCGGTGTGTTTCAAATTTTATTAGGGGTGCTCGGAGTTGCGAAGTTACTGCGCTTCATTCCGCGGGCTGTTATGGTCGGGTTCGTCAATGCCTTGGCGATCTTGATTTTTTCCGCTCAACTGCCGCAGTTTGCAGGACAGAACTGGATCATGTACGCGATGGTCGCGGCGTCACTTGCCATCATTTTGATTTTTCCACGGTTCACGAAAGTGATTCCGGCACCACTCGTCGCGATTACGATCATGACGGTCCTGACGGTCGCCTTGTCGCTCGATACACGTGTCATCGGGGATATGGGACAAATTTCTGCTTCTCTTCCGAGCTTCTTCTTACCAAACGTTCCGTTCTCTCTCGAGACGCTGCAAATCATTTTCCCGTATGCCTTATCACTGGCGTTTGTCGGATTGATTGAGTCGTTGTTGACGGCACGGATCGTCGACGAGATGACGGATACGACGTCGAACAAAGCGACCGAGTCGCGCGGACAAGGGATTGCCAATATCATCGCCGGCTTCTTCGGCGGAATGCCGGGGTGTGCGATGATCGGTCAATCGGTCATCAACGTGACTTCCGGTGGACGGGGGCGTCTGTCGACGTTTACGGCCGGTGCCTTCTTGATGCTGTTAATGGTGACGATGAACGACCTGCTGATGACGATTCCGATGGGGGCTCTCGTCGGGGTGATGTTCTTCGTTTCATATGCGACGTTCGATTGGGGATCATTTAAGATGCTGAAGGATTCACCAAAAAGCGACTCCGCCGTCATGTTGGCGACGGTGCTTGTGACCGTGTTGACGGATGACTTGTCGATGGGTGTCCTCGTCGGGATATTACTGGCCGCGATTTTGTTTGCCTCGAAGATTTCGCGAATCGATATCAAACGGCGCGAAGAGGGGACAACCGTCGTCTACGCAATCAACGGTCCAATCTTCTTTGCTTCGACGACAGCGTTCGTTGAACGATTTGATTTGACGGCAGATGCTTCGTTTAAGCAGGTCACACTCGACTTCACCGCGGCACATCTGTTTGATGATTCGGCGACGGAAGCGATCGAAACCGTGGTCTTGAAATATCAAGCGGCCGGGATCAAGACAGAGCTCGTTTCTTTAAATGAAGAATCACAAGCGCTGGTCGATCGGTTGGCACGTCGGATTGCTTGACGATAAACAGACTGACTTAACATTTATCTTAGGACAGACAAGGTTGGCGGATATCAAATCCGGCAACCTTTTTTGTTGGAAAAGCAAACTGTATTGAAGATTTTTTCGGTATACTGGGAAAAAGGGGGAGTACACATGAAATGGTTTCGTTTTGAGCAAGAAGGTCGTGCACGAATCGGTGTCGAGGTGGAGCAGGAACGGTATGATGTGACCGAACAAGTGTATACCGATTCATTACTCGAAGTCATCGTCCGGGGATTTGAGATGGATTTGGATTTGGACGTGGCACCTCGTCTGCAGGATTCAGTCCGATTGCTGGCACCCTACATACCGCCGCGTAATGTGATTTGTGTAGGGAAAAACTATGCGGATCATATTAAAGAGATGGATACGGCGGGGGCAGGAAAGTTTGTTTTGTTCACGAAGGCGCCCAGTTCAATCGTCGGTCCGTTTGAACCCATTGAACGGCATGCTGATTTGACCGAGCAATTGGATTATGAAGGAGAACTTGCCATCATCATCGGAACAACGGGTCGAGACTTGACGGTAGAAAATGCGCTTGATCACGTCTTCGGATACAGCATCGTCAATGATGTGACGGCACGTGATTTGCAAAAAGAACACGTGCAGTTTTTCCGCGGTAAATCACTCGACGGATTTTGTCCATTTGGTCCGGTCATTGTGACGGAAGAAAGCTTTGACCCGACGGATGTGTTGGTCGAGACACGGGTAAACGGTCAGCTCCGTCAATCGGGGTCGACGAAATTGATGCTCCGTGATGTCGTGACGATCCTGACGGAAGTCTCCCGCGGCATGACACTTGAAGCAGGCGATGTCATCGCAACAGGAACACCGGCCGGCGTCGGACACGGTATGAAACCGCCGACGTATCTTCAGGATGGAGATGTCGTCGATGTATCGATTGAAGGGATCGGTCATCTGCAAAATAAAGTCAAAGCGTGAAATTAAATAGTCGATGACCGTCTTTTTTAGAACCGCTCACAAAATGAGCGGTTTTTTGTGTAAACGGTCATTTCGTGACCGTTTTTGATGTATAATGGACGTATAACAGGATGTTATTGTCGAATAAAGTCGTATTTTGAAGGTTTTTTAATGAAAAACATAAAAAAATGAACGTTTTTGATTGATTTTTGAATGTAAACGCTTTATATTAAGGATGTGGAGGGAAACTCATGTTAACGAAAAAACGCCATCAACTGATTCTCGAGCTACTCGCCCGAGAGGAAGTCGTCAAAATGCAAACCATTGTTGACCAGACGGGAGCCAGTGAGTCAACGATTCGCCGGGACTTATCACAACTTGAATCGGCCGGTCACTTACGGCGGGTTCACGGTGGAGCAACCGCCAACCATATGCAGATTGATGAACCGAGTTATTTCGAGAAAAGTGACCGTTTCGTTGAAGAGAAGGATCGAATCGCGCAAGCAGCGGCCGACTTGATTGAAGACGGAATGTACGTGTATCTCGATGCAGGGACGACGACACTAGCCATCGTCCCTTACCTCGAACAAAAGGCGATTACAGTCGTAACGAACAGTCTTCCTCTAGCGAATACGTTACTCTATCACCGTATCCCGACGTTTGTCGTCGGAGGGCAACTCAAGCATTCGACCCAGGCACTTGTTGGTTACAATGCACGTGAAGGAATGTTGATTTACCACTTTGATGTCGCTTTCCTTGGGATGAACGGTGTTCATCCGACGCAAGGTTTTACGACACCAGATCCGGAAGAGGCACTCGTCAAGAAGACCGCGATTGAGTTAGCAAAAAAGTCTTATGTGTTAGTCGATGAGACGAAACTTGATGAAATCAGTTTTAGCCGGGTCGCGTCACTTCGTGCGGCAACGATTATTACGATGACATCAAGCGAACAAGAAGCGAAATACAGTCAATATACAGAGGTGGTGAACGCGAAATGATTTATACACTGACACTCAATCCATCCATCGATTATTACGTCACGTTGCCGGTATTTGAGGCCGGACAAGTCAATCGTGTGGAACAAGCGGAAAAAGTAGCAGGCGGTAAAGGAATCAATGTCTCACTTGTCTTAAGAAATTACGATGTCGAGACGGAAGCTCTTGGATTTTTAGGCGGCAGCACGGGACAATTCATTCGCAATGAACTGGAGAAGCAAGGCGTCTTGACTGCCTTCACACCAATTGCTGACGAAACGCGGATCAATGTCAAGATTCGCGCGGATCAAGAGTCGGAACTCAACGCAGCAGGTCCTAAAATCAAGGAGGAAGAATTACAGGCATTACTGGCAGCGTTCAAAACAATGCAGACAGGCGATATCGTCGTCTTCGCCGGCAGCATTCCAAGCAGTCTGCCGCAAGATTTGTATCGTAAGATTGCGCAAGTCCTGACAGAACGAGGCGTGAAATTCGCCGTCGATACGACGAAGGAAGCGATGCTTGAAGTCTTACCGCTCGGTCCGTTCATGATCAAACCGAACCATCACGAACTCGGTGAAATCTTTGATGTCGATATCACATCAAAAGAAATGGCGGTTCCGTATGCCCAACAACTGGTTGAGCGCGGTGCGGAGAACGTCATCATCTCTTTCGCAGGAGACGGAGCGTTGCTCGTCAACAAGCAAGGCGCCTACACGGCGAACACACCGGCCGGTAAGTTGATCAACTCAGTCGGTGCTGGTGATTCCCTTGTCGCTGGATTCGTCGCCAGTTATGCCCTCGGGCGACCACCGGAAGAAGCATTCCGGTATGCCGTCACGACTGGCAGTGCATCTGCGTACTCGTTTGGTTTATGTACAAAAGAAGATATTGACCGTTTATTGACCGATGTCCAAGTCGTTGAACTCATTCAATCCTAAAAGGAGTGACAAACTCATGAAAATTACAGATCTGTTAACACGTGATACGATCCAACTCGATTTACGTTCGTCGAACAAAGCGGCCGTCATTGATGAATTGGTGGACGTACTCGATCGCGCCGGAAAATTAAATGACCGCTCGGCTTACCGCGAAGCTATCCTGGCGCGGGAAGCTCAAAGCACGACAGGACTCGGTGAAGGAATCGCGATTCCGCACGCAAAGACGGCAGCCGTCAAATCACCGGCTATCGCCTTCGGACGTTCGACAGGCATCGATTACGAAGCACTCGACGGACAACCAAGCCGTTTGTTCTTCATGATTGCAGCTGGCGAAAATGCCGATAACGCTCACCTTGAAACATTATCCAAACTGTCGGTCTATCTGATGGACATGAAGTTCCGCGATACGATTCTCTCCGCCCGTTCGGAAGATGAAGTGATTGCTGCGATTGAAGCAAAAGAACGGGAAGAAGAAGGTCCAGTCGATGTCTCGTCTTCAAACGTCGCAAAAGACGCACCATACATTCTCGCCGTTACAGCATGTCCGACCGGCATTGCCCACACGTATATGGCAGCCGATTCCCTTCGTCAAAAAGCGGAAGAAATGGGTGTACGGATCAAAGTTGAGACAAACGGTTCGACCGGCGTCAAAAACGGTCTGACGAGTCAAGACATCCAAGAAGCGACAGCAATCATCGTCGCTGCGGATAAAGCCGTCGAAATGGATCGATTCAACGGGAAACACGTTGTTGAAGTTCCAGTCGCTCAAGGAATTCGTAAACCAAAAGAATTGATTGATCGTGCCGTCAAACAAGATGCACCGGTTTATAAAGGCAGTGGATCAAGCGATAGCTCGAAACCAGCACGTGGTGGTTTCTATAAACACTTGATGAGCGGGGTTTCCGCGATGTTGCCACTCGTCGTCGCCGGTGGTCTGTTGATCGCGATCAGCTTCTTCTGGGGCATCAACTCAGCGAACCCTGAAGATCCTTCATACAACGAATTTGCCGCCCAGTTGATGTCGATTGGTAAAGCAGCCTTTGGTCTCTTAATTCCAATTCTTGCTGGATTCATCGCGATGTCAATCGCCGATAAACCAGGTCTCGCACCAGGTTTGATTGCCGGTTTCCTTGCAAGCCAAGGGAACGCTGGATTCCTCGGTGGATTGATCGCCGGTTTCCTTGCTGGTTATGTCGTCCTCTTATTGATCAAAGTCTTACAAGGTCTTCCGAAAGCACTGGAAGGTATCAAGCCGGTCTTGCTTTATCCGTTATTCGGTTCATTCATCACAGGTATGATTATGTTGCTTGTCATCAACGAACCAATTGCTGCCTTCATGACATGGTTGACGGATTCACTCAACGGTCTCAGTGGCGGTAACGCGATCCTGCTCGGTATGCTCGTCGCAGCGATGATGGCGATCGATATGGGTGGTCCAATCAATAAAACAGCTTACGTTTTCGGAACAGCCGCATTAACAGCAGGAAACACGGAAGTCATGGCAGCCGTCATGGCAGGTGGTATGGTTCCACCGCTTCTCGTCGCATTCTCGTCTACGTTGTTCGCACGTAAGAAATTTACACCACAAGAACGCGAAGCTGGTATCGCGGCTTACGCAATGGGGGCATCATTTGTCACAGAAGGCGCAATCCCATTCGCAGCAGCAGATCCACTTCGTGTCATCCCGTCAAGTGTCATCGGTTCAGCAATCGCTGGTGCCTTGACAATCGTCTTCGGTGTGTTGCTTCCGGCACCACACGGCGGTGTGTTCGTCTTCCCATTACTTGACGGACCATCGGGCACATTAATGGCAGTTCTCAGCTACGCTGGTGCGATCTTAATCGGAGCACTCGTCGGAGCCGCCATCCTCTCGATCTTGAAAAAACCGCTCGTCGATCAAGAAGTCGCGAAAAAAGAAATGACTTCAGGCACCGGTACAAAAGCATCATAAGAATAAACTGTTCTCTAAAATCACTCCAGATCGTCTTGGAGTGATTTTTTAATTGCGTTTTTCTGGTATTAGAGCAAGAATAGGGGACGTATCTACAATATGAAGGAGGTTCGTATATGGGCGGTCAATCTCTACAAATCGGACCACGTACCATCAAAACAGGACTTGCGGTCATCTTGGCCTTGATCATCAGTGATCTGTTTAATTTAAGCCCAATCCTACCTGCGATTTCAGCGGCGACCACCTTGTTGCCGTCCGTTTATCAGACATGGAAACAATTTCTTGAGGAAGCAGAAGCCAACTTAATCGGTGCCTTCTTAACGCTCGTCTCACTCTGGATTTTAGGTGACAATCCGGCCAATCCACTGGCAATCGGAATCGTCATCATGGCAGCGATCTCGATTTTGCTCGCGTTTGGCTTCGGCCGGACGATTCCTCATGTCGTCTTGATGATTATCGTCATTTTGGAGAGTGTCGAAGGGGCGACGGATCCGTTATGGCAAATCGTCTTGATCCGTTACTTACTCGTTATGCTCGGGATTGGTTGTGCGCTTGGTGTCAATGCCTTGATCTTCCCGCCGCGTTACGGGAACGTCTATTACCAGAAAGCCTCGAAACTGTTTGAAAAGTTGCTCGTCGTCACACGGGCAATCGCCTTTGAAGGAAAAGTCACACCATACCGGTCAGCAATCGACAAAATGAGCCGTTCGATGCTTGAGACAAAGACACTGTTTAATCTGCACCGGGAAGAAATTCGCGGGTCACGGCAACGGCATGTCTCGTTACTGCGTAACTTGATCATCCTGCAACACATGCAGGCGTGCCTGGAACGGGGTGTCGCGACGGCAGAACGGTTCCGGGAGCGGGAAAAGGCACTGAATTCGATTGCAGATGAGTTACGGAGTGAGCTGTTTTATCATCTGATGCACATTGCCCAGCGTCAGGAAAAGGTCTTGTTGACGTATGATCTGTTACTGACGGAAGAACCGCTCGCAATGGAAGATCTCGTCAAAGAAAATATCGCTTTCGTTAAACATTCCTTCCTCGATCGGGATGAGCTCGAAGAAGAATTGATCATGGAAATTTTGCCAATCGTCGTCGCGATGAATGAATGGATACAGGAACTGGAACTGTTCGAAAAACGGCTTAATGGTGCGCTTCGACGCCATGTGACATCGCTGTCGATCGAACAGAAATCCGTCCGGGATAAAACATTTAATCGCTTTAAACGAAAAAAAGCGATTGACGAAAGTAAAAAGTAAGCGTATAGTCCTCCTTAACAACACTTTAGTTGCTAACAGCGTAACAGCATAACAGAGTGAAAGAAGTTGGACGAAGACGAAACCGAAGTAGAAACAATCTCCCTGTTTCAGAGAGCACGTGGCGCTGCGAACGTGTACACAGATTGAATCGAATTACAGTTTCCGAGTCTCTTGCCACGCAAGCGGAGAAAACCGTTATCCCGTAATGAAGCGATCTATGTCTATGTAGATTATCAGGGTGGTACCGCGGCCTTTCGTCGTCCCTGTCGAACATCTTTGTTCGGCAGGGATTTTTTTGTTGTTCATCTACTTTTAAGGGGGAAATTCATATGTCTACACCAATCATTCCAAGTCACTTACAACCACACGTCGCACCGCAGCACTACGAAGATTACACGCCGACGGATCACGCGGTTTGGCGTTACGTCATGCGACTGAATTTAAATACATTACAAGATACGGCACATCCGGCATACCTTGAAGGATTGGCTGCATCCGGTATCAGTCCGGAACGGATTCCGGATGTCCGCGAAATGACGGCGAACTTAAGTCGAGGCGGTTGGGGAACGGTTGCTGTTGACGGCTTGATTCCAGGCGTCGCGTTTTTTGACTTCCAAGGTCACGGTTTGTTGCCGATCGCAACCGATATTCGAAAAGTCGACAATATCCTCTACACACCTGCACCGGACATCTTACACGAGGCGGCAGGTCACGCGCCGATCTTGATGAATCCGACGTACGCGGAATTCGTTCGCCGGTTCGGTGAAATCGGAGCACATGCCTTTAACCATAAAGCTGAGCATGATGTCTTCAAGGCACTGAAGAAACTGACGATTGTCAAAGAAAGTCCGTTCTCGACGCCCGCAGATATCGAGCAGGCAGAAGTTGCGCTCGCCGAAACCCGGACCCATGTGACCGGTATTTCCGAAGCCAATGAAATTTCACGTCTGTTTTGGTGGACCGTCGAGTTTGGTCTCATCGGCGACATCAACAATCCACAAATCTACGGTGCCGGTCTTCTGTCATCGGTCGGCGAAAGCCGTCACTGCTTGACGGATGCCGTCACAAAACATCCGTTTTCACTCGCGAAAGCACTGGCGACAAAACATGACGTGACGAGTATGCAAAAGGAACTGTTTGTCTGCGAATCGTTTGAGCAGCTCCGTGATGCGTTAGAAGAATTTGCACAGACGATGTCATATGTCCGCGGCGGTATCCACGGTCTGACAAAAGCCGTTGAATCGGGCAACTTGTCGACGCTCGTCTTTGAAAGTGGCGTCTCCCTCGTCGGTGTACCGGAAACACAGGAAATTCATGAATCACTGCACCTCGTCAAGCTGACCGGTCCGACGGCGCTTGCGACGAATGGGGAAGTCCTAACTGGACAAGGACTTGCCGATCATCCGGAAGGTTTTACACTCCTTCACGGACAGGAACTGAACGAAGTCCTGATGCAGGTCAAGGTCGGCGAACAACTGGATTGGACAGAAGGTACGGTGCATATCACAGGACGGATTTCAGCAATCCAAAACGTCAACGGCCACCGTGCACTCGTCATTTTGGAAGACGCTCAGTTAACAAAAGACGGAGAAACGACTACGATGAGCCGGATGGAGTTAATTGTCGGTGACATCACGTCAGCCTTCCCGGGAACAGAAGTCGAAGCGTTAAAACCGATTCCGGAGACGGTCGAATTCGACCGGATTGAACGTCCGTTGACAGCCGCTGATCCAATTTTTGAAGCCGTTCGGGAAATGCGCGAAGGACGAGCGGACCGTCAATTGCTGCCACAACTGATTGATCAGACGCTCAGTCAACTGCCGGACGCCTGGTTACTGCGCCTTGAATTGTTAGAACTGGCGGATGAAGTGGATCAACCCCGACTGCTAGCTGATCTCGACCGTCTCAAGCAGACGTCAAAAGAACGTGAGGAATTGATTAGCCGGGGAATCCGGTTGGTGGATCGCGTCCGATAACCGATGAACACATCGAGAAATCTCCCGAAGTCTGTTAGAATGAAAACCGTTCGAGAGTGAAACGGAACAGGGGAGTGATCGATTTGAAACAACCAAATTATTATCAAGACGTCAAACAGTTCCATCAGACGTTCCATCATCCGGGTGCAGACCACCCGACACCGATTCCACTGGAACGCGGAATCAAGCGGGCGACCTGGACGGCGGAAGAAGCTGTCGTTGAGTTTCTGCACCAATCCTCGCGTGATGAAAACGAATTTTTAGCAGCAATCGAGACCTTTAAGACGGGGCTTGATCGGGCAGTTGAAAAATCGTTACGTGAGACGTATCCGACGACGGAAGTGGAACAACTTGTTGGTCAAGGGGATGCGTTGACGGACGCGCTGTACTTCATCATGGGCAGTTTCGTTGAAGCGGGACTTGAACCCGGTCCATTGTTTGAGATCGTTCAACAAGCCAATATGGCAAAACTCGGTCCAAATGGTCAACCGATCTTCCGGGAATCGGACCAAAAGGTCATGAAACCGGAAGGCTGGTTGCCGCCGGAACCACAACTGGAGGCAGAAGTCTTACGCCAAATGAAGCAAAAAGCTTAAAAAAAAGAAGCGGATCGCATCGAGAGATGCGTGGGCTAACCTAAAATTTTGAGACAATATAAAACACCTTCGGAGTGGTACACTTTTAAAAAGTACTAACATCGGAGGTGTTTTTGCATGGGCAAAAACGTATATTCAAGTGAAGTGAAATGGGCGGTAGTCAAAGAAAAACT
>CABJAC010000007.1 GCA_902363455.1 Caryophanales bacterium
CGTCGAACACGACCGAAATATATGAGAATCATACCCGGACAAACGGCGGAAAATCTTCTGAATCGTGAATTTAATGCGGAAAAACCGAATCAGAAATGGTTAACAGATATCACAGAATTTAAATACGGTGTCTCAAAAAAGGCTTATTTAAGTGCAATTCTGGATTTGTATGATGGATCAATTCGCTCGTTCGTGCTGAGTCGCTCGAATAACAGTCAGATCGTCTTCGATACGCTCAAACTGGCTCTGGATGGTGATTCGGGTAGTTCCCCTCTTCTTCATAGTGACCGTGGGTTTCAATATACGTCGAATGCCTTTCATCGTATGACTCAAGAAGCAGGGATCACACAAAGCATGTCGCGTGCCGGTAAATGCATTGATAATGGTCCAATCGAATCTTTTTGGGGAGCACTAAAGTGTGAAAGCTACTATCTTCAAACATTTGAGAAGTTCGATGAACTTCACGATGCAATCCGACGCTACATTCGATTTTATAATGAGCTACGGTATCAAAAACGATTAAACGGCTTAAGTCCGCTGGAATTCAGGGCTCAAGCCGTTTAAAAATTTTATATTATTTTACCTGTCTACTTGACGGGGAGTAGTTCAGACAGCGCAAAAAATTGCGCTTTTTCCTGTAGGAGTCTCGTGAATGTGTGGTTTCTTCAAAATAAAAAAGAAGAACAGATGCAAGTCTGCTCCTCTTTTCTCCTAAGATGGACTGTCACGCCAACTGATGGCTTTGATTAACGCGCAAGCAGCTGTTTCAGCGCCGCGACTTTATCAGCATCAACTTGACCGTCGACGAGGACGGCTGATCCGACGTGCAATTCGGTCGCCTGGGTTGCTTTAAGTAATTCTTCCGCCCGCTCGACCGTGATGCCGGAACCCGGCAAGACGATCAAGTCGGGATTTTGCTCAATCAACTGGGCGATGACGGCTTGACCTTCAAGTGCCGTCGCGTGTCCGCCTGACGTTAAGATCCGGTCGACCTCGGGAAAATCAGCCAATACTTCAGCTGCTTCCAAGATGTCACGACTGCTGTCGATTGCCCGGTGGAACGTCAGCGACAAATCGCCCTTATGTTTGATGATTCGTCCAAGGAATCCTTCGTCAACACGTCCGTCTGCCGTCAAGGAACCGACGACGATTCCGGCTGCTCCGAGTTCCCGGATCAAATCAATGTCCGTGATGATTGTTTCCTGATCGGCTTTCGAATAAACAAACGATTTGCTGTGCGGTCGCACGAGGACATGGACCGGAATCTCGACTGAAGACAAGACTTGCCGGATCAACCCGTAACTCGGTGTTAATCCACCTTCTGACAAGGCCGAGACGAGTTCAAGCCGGTCGGCTCCCGCCCGCTCGGCGGCTGTTGCTTCTTCTACTGTTGCTGCAATGATTTCTAACATGATACATCCCTCCCGCCCTAGTGTATCATGAGACGACGGTCCAGTTCACCCGTTCATTAAACAGCTTCATCTCCCACGACGGGGGATAGGTCGAGGGACTGAGAACGATTTTAGCGCGGCGGAATTCCGCGACCTTATATTTCCGATTGCCTTCAAATTCGTCACACGCTAAAAAGGCATAGACATCCTTCGTCCGACCGATGATGGCTTTTTGAATCAACGATGATTCGATGTCATCACTGACGAATCCCCGTTCGATTTCCGCACCGTCGAATGTCAAAAATGATGCATCAAAGGCATATGCGTCCAGTGCCTGTAAGACTTCGACCCCGACCGTCTGTCCAAATGAATCGACGGTTCCGCCGAGCAACCGAATTTCACCGTGAAATGGTCCTGTTTCCCGGCACTGTTCGAGATGACTGGCAATCGATAAAGAATTCGTGACGATCGTCGCTCCACCGTTCAAATACGGTAAAAGATGCTCGACCGGTTCGCCTCTGCCTAAAAAGATACAGGAATAGTCCGCAAGCCAGCCTTTTGCGTACCGTGCCAGCCGACGGGACAATTGATCGGTTCGTCTGGAAATCGACGACTCTTGTTTTCCACCTTGATAGATGGCTCCACCGTAAACCCGCTTCAGTTGACGTTCCCGTTCCAGTTCTTCGAGATACCGCCGGACGGTCTCCCCGGAAACATCCAGACGATCAATCAAATCCTTCGTCATGACTTTCCCTTCTTCTTCAAGCCATTGCATGATTCGTGATTTTCGTTCCTCTCCTAATAACGACACATGATCTTCCCCCTTCACAGACAAGTACTACTTCTAGTGTAGCGAACGTCTGTAAAGGTCTTGTAAATCCGGTGTAAAAAAACGTGTAATTCCTATGAAATGTTGTTGAATTCGTTTATTTTTCAGAAAGAGCGCCGGCATGCTGAATCGTTTGTCTGATTTACGGCAAAAAACCGATCCAACTCCCGCTTCCTGAAAGGAAAAAGGACATGGACCGGTTCGCATCAATCGATTTCTTTTTTGTCTTTCGCGAACATATTGATCTTCGATTCCGTCCCTTGACGGATCCGACTGATATTTTCGCGGTGCTTGAAGATCACGAATAAAGCGAGGATCGTAAAGAACGTCGGTACGATCCAGTCCTGCTCGATGATGCCGATCGTAATCGAAACAACGATGCCGATGCTTGCCGCAACGATTGAGCTGAGTGAGACCATTCGGCTGAGTCGTAACGTCGTCAAAAACGAGACGAGCAAAAAGAGGAACAGAATCGGACTCGTCACGAGCAACATGCCGCCCGACGTCGCAACCGCCTTGCCACCCTTGAACTTGGCGAAAACCGGATAGATATGCCCGATGACGGCCGCTAGTCCGGCAAACAACGGATGTAACTCCGAAGCGAGTAAGATCGGAACGAGGCTGGCTACTGCTCCCTTACCGAGATCACCGATCAAGACGATGATACCCGCCTTTTTTCCTAACACCCGAAACGTGTTTGTCGTCCCTAAGTTTCCACTGCCGTGTTGGCGGATATCAATCCCGTGCCCCCACTTTCCGACTAGCAAGGCAAACGGAATCGATCCGAGTACATAGCCTAAAATTAAAATCCCGATGATTTCAATCATGGTCAACCTCCAACTTATTAGTGACCGACCTTCATATATTCTTCGAGAGTCTGTCCATTATTTTTAATTTGTGTGGCTGGACCGACACCGACATAACGAATGTGCCATGGCTCGTACGTGTATCCGGTCCGCGCTTGGAATCCACGATCGTACCGGACGATAAATCCATACTTCGCCGCGTTGTTCGCAATCCATTTTCCTTCTTTTGTATCGCCAAGTGATGCTGTCAAACCATTACCGACGCTTGGTGCCGAGATATCAAACACGAGTCCGGTTTGGTGCTCACTGTGACCGGGACGGGCCGAATATTGGTCTGCTGCCGCTTTTCCATCACGTGCGACATAGTTGTTGTAGAGGACCGTCTGACGTGAACCGGAGCGGAATCCGCTGACCGCGTTTAATGTCACGCCGTCGGCTTTCGCATCCGCAAACATTTTTTCCATTTGCTTCGCTGCCGGTGCGCGCATGTAACTTTGTTCAAGCACTCCTGAATACGAGAAACTGACGTTCGGAACGACTAAATCAGACGGCTTGTAATCAATCGGCAAGCTGTATTTCTTATTGACGACGACAAGGTTTCCAAGACCCAAGTCGGCTTTTGTATCTGATTTATTTGTCTCCGGTGTTTCCGACTCCGGTTTTGATGGTTTAGACGGTTCCGGATCCTGTGCAGAATCGGTTTTTCCGTCATCTTTTTTGTCTTCTGTTGTCTCATCTTTTTTGTCTTCTGTTGCCGGTTCATCCGCCTTGTCTTCAGCTGATTTTTTATCCGCTGCTGCTTTTTCTTCCGCAGCTTTCTTGTCAGCGGCTGCCTGCTCTTCTGCTTTTTTCTCAGCTGCTGCTTGTGCCTCGGCTTCTTTTTTCGCTTCGGCTGCTTCTTTTTCTTTTGCTACTTCGGCATCACTTTTTTCATTATCTTGTGCGACCTTTTCGTCTGCGCTTTTATTCGCCTGTTCTTCTGTTTTTGTGTCTTTTTCCGCTTCCTGATCCCCAGGATTACAACCTGCAAGGAGGAGCGCCAATGTACTGACTGCTACGATTTTTTTCATTTTTAATTCCCCACTTCCTTGATGCTATTCTATGTTACCTCTAATCGACCGATTAGAAAAGCCCTCACGCAAGAAATCCTGCTGAGGGCTGAGGGTTAATTTGAGATGAGTACGGCATCCTCGGCACGCATCTGTTCATAGATGGCATGCCAGTTCGGAAAGACTTTCGGCAGACGGATCGGCCGGAAGTTTTCTTTTTTGACGACGACATGTGTCGTCTTCGCCGACACGGCCAGTTGACCGTCGGCATTCTTCACTTCGTAGCCGTAAATCGTCCGTAAGCCGTCATAATGGTCGATCCAGACAGAGACGTGTGCTACGTCGCCATATGTCAACGACCGTTTGTAGTCGAGGTTAACGTTCGTGACGGGTGAGACATATCCTTCTTCTTCCATTTCCTTATAATCGAGTCCCAGTGACTTGATCAGTTCCGTCCGTGCAATCTCGAGGTACACGAGATAATTGGAATGATAGACGATCCCCATCATATCGGTTTCAGCGTAACGAACTGGTATTTCAATCGTGTGCATGCAACTTCCCCCTTAAAAATCCTCTTTTTCAAGATAGGACCATTCTGAACCGGTTAAGCTAAGTTTGTCAATTAATCGGACGGATTGTTTGGCAATCGCCCGTTCGACGATCGTAATCGCGGCGCGGGCATTTCCGTTCGGTACGGTCTCAATCATTTGCTCGAGCGCCTGTTTCGCATCATCCGTCAACTGATACCCATATTGCGCAGCATAGTTGATGATGATTTCGATTAGCTCGTCCTTCGCGTAGTTCGGGAAGTGGAACTCGCGTTTAAACCGGGATTTCAGTCCGGGATTACTGGCGAGTAACGCTTGCATCGGTTGCTCGTAACCGGCAAGGACGACGACCAGATTATCGGCATGTTTCGTCATCTCGTCGACGAGCGTATCGATTGCTTCCTTGCCGAAGTCGTTTGCTCCGCCGTTCAGCGCATAGGCTTCATCGATGAACAAGACACCGCCGAGTGCGTCACGGATTACATCCCGCGTCTGTTGCGCCGTCTGACCAACATAACCCGAGACGAGATCAGCGCGACTGACAACTTTTAGATGCCCCCGTTTCAAGTAACCACACTCGCGTAAAACATCCGCATAAAGCGCCGCGACCGTCGTTTTTCCGGTCCCGCTGTTTCCGCTGAAGACGGCATGCAGTTCAACCGGCAAAACTTTATAACCCGCCTCCTGCCGACGTTTTTGCATCGACAACAAGGCTTGGATCTGTTTGATTTCTGCTTTGAGCGGCTGAAGTCCGACCAGTTGATTCAGCCGTTCTTCGACCGTACTGTCGTCTGACGCGACAAGTTCGAAATCGGCTTGTTCGAGCAGCGCAAAATCCTCATGACTGGCACTCTCGCCGAGGCTTGCCCCTTTTTTAAAGATAGCGTCGAGGACGATGTTGCGGACCGCCCGTCCGTTTCCGAAACTGGCGTCGACCCGTTCCCGTTCGAGCCGGGACAGCAACGCCCGTTCTGCCTGTTCCGTCAGGACATAATCATTCGCAGTCGCGATTGAGCGTCCGATTTCAAGCAATTCCGAATCGGTATAGTCCGCGAGCAGATAATGGTTCGATTCCGGGAACCGGCTTCGCAGACCGGGATTGGCCTTTAAGAAGTCCCGCATTTCTTCCGGATAACCGGCGAGAACAACGGCGAACCGTCCCGCATATTCACCGCTCGTCATTGCGGCAACAAGTGTATCGATCGCTGCTTGTCCATAATCGTTGCCGCTTTGACCGGCCCGTTTTAAGGCGTATGCTTCATCAATGAACAAGACACCGCCGACCGCCTCCCGAACTTTACTCATGACCTGTTCTTCCGTCTGTCCGACAAACGCTCCGACAAGCGACGACCGGTCCGTCTCC
This sequence comes from Caryophanales bacterium, assembly GCA_902363455.1. Classification (GTDB taxonomy): domain Bacteria; phylum Bacillota; class Bacilli; order Exiguobacteriales; family Exiguobacteriaceae; genus Exiguobacterium_A. The sequence goes on from CABJAC010000007.1 coordinate 5,987, forward strand.
ACGACTTCCGGGCGTTCGAGCAGTCCAAGCTCATGGTAAATCTTCGCCATCAACCGAGCAAGTGTTGTCTTCCCGGTTCCGGGATTCCCCATGAAGATCATGTGGAGCGACGGTTGGTCACTCGAACGGTAGCCGTCCGACGTCCGTTTTTGCTGATACTTCAAAAAACGGTACATCTGATGGACCCGCAGTTTGATATCCTCCAGTCCGATCATCGCGTCGAGTTCCTCAAGCGCCGACCGCTCGACCTGTTTGATCTCTGCCGGCAACAAGGACACGACACGACGTAAGTCTTGAATTGCCGTCGCCTTCAGCTCCGTCATCTCCCGGAAGGCATCGCGGGAATAAAACCGTTCCTGTAAGCTGTCGAGAAACTCCGTCGCAATCTGTTCGAGCGTCGCGCTCGACAGCAGCAAGGCTTTGCCGGCTTCAAACAATTCCGACCAGCGCACGGCATCCATCCGGCGCAACCGTTCCGTTTGTTCGACGACCTGCTCCGTTTCATGCAGGATTTGTCCCGCCTGTTGAATCAATTCTTTTGTCGCCGAGCGTTTGGCATTGGCATTGTCCGTCTCACGAATCGTCGGGAATGTATTAGCGACCAGCAACTGGTAGCTGCTTTGCAACTGTTGCTCGATCAGCAACTGTTCCAGTCGTTCCGGCAGACGGTCGTGTTGACGGATTTCCTGCATCCAGCTTTCTGCCAACGCATCGATTCGTCCGGTCATGATATACCGGTGCTCGACCAGTAACGCTAAAATCCGGACGAGTGCCCCGGTTTCCTGCAACAGACGACTGCTTTGCGCATAGCGTAATGCCAGGACTTCCTCGACTTTCGCGCCGCCTTCCCACGCCTCGATTTGTTTGAACATCTCCTCTTTTGAGAACGTCTCCATCTTCGTTAATCCCTCCTACTTCTCGAAAAAACCGACTTTGACCGTCACGATGTGACGCTCCAGTCGGTTTCTCATCATTTAGCTTTTAACCAGTTCGGATCGAATGTATCCAGTGTCTCGAGTTTTTTCATCTTGACGGAATAAAACAGCTTTCCGTTGTTGCGTGACTCGGCTCCCAGTACTTTCGAACGGTCGGACGCGACATAATACGTCGCTTCTTCTGCATTGTTATCCTTATCGAAGAAGGATGGATACTGCTTGATCCATTCTTTCGGCACCGTACTCGACGGCTCTTTTTTGACGAAGACGTCGGCTGCGTTTCCGGCGATGTCCGCTTCCCCTTCAACTTGACCAAAGTCACCGCCTTCGATGAACTTGATGATCTGTTCGTTGAACCCGCGTGACAAGAATGGACGCGGTGCGCTGACGCTCTTCGATGCCTTCGTCTCGTTCAACAATTTACCGGTAGCATCGTATTCCCGAAACATCTTCCCGTCCCAGATGGCCATCGTTCCTTTTGATGGACCGTCGATGACTTCTGTCCGGAAATGTCCTTTATCATCAAAAACGACTTCATACGTCCGTGTTTCGAGTGCATCTTCCGTCGTCGACAATTTCTTTTCGACATACTGGATGCGCGACATCGTATAAAACGGTTTGACCGGTGCAGCTTTATCTTCATTAGCGGTCTGTGTCTTATTCAAAAGGTAAAAATTATAGGCAAGGAGTATCGCCATTGCCACGATTGCGACTGCAATCCATGTGCTCGTTCGTTTCGTCATGCCATGTACACCATCCTAAATTTGTCTCGTTTCATGTTAATGGTATCGGTTTTAGGCTTAGAATACAAAGGGTTTGTCCAAGAATCACGCATTTCCGAGAAAATACGTCAGACTTTTGAACAATTGCTCTTATTTTCGAAAGACAGGTATCTGTGCACAAAAAACGGACTGCTGATGAACGGCAGTCCGGTAAGCTTAATCCATTTTCGGTTCGAGTGAGACAATCATCGATTCATCGACGAGGTAATACGTGTGATGGGGCAACTCGCGTAAATAACCTTGTTCAAACAATTTGGCACAGTCGACTTGAAACGTCTTCGAGTACGGTTTGAGGGGTAACTTGCGCTCTTTGTCAAAATACCGGTCGACCGCGACCTGAACATGATCCATCTCGTAAACTGTCGCGCGGTCCTTCGCTTCCATGATTGCAAACGTCTCGCGTGACATATAGAAGACCTGCGTCGTGCGGACACCCAAGTGCGGTGCCAGTCGCGCCATATCGATTCGTTGTTCCTGATCGAGTAAAATCGTCCGGTTCGTTCCTTTCGGCAACGCCAGTTCAAAATCGTGTGTCGCCCGTTTGACTTCATCGAGCGTGACATCGCGAACGGGCAACGGCGGTTCTTCTTTTGCTTGAAACCATTTTTTAAAGCGGTTCACGGTCTCGCCCCTTTCTGCATCAAAAAAGGTGGGGTTGCCCCCACCTCAAACGTTAATGTAAACGGTTTAGTTTTGCAAGCGTTCGCGAAGAACCATCGGTAAGATTCCACCGTGACGGTAGTAATCGATATCGACTTCTGAATCGAAACGAGCAATCGCTTCGAATTTCGTGACTTTTCCGTCTGCAGCTGTTGCCGTGACTTCGACGACGTCACGCGGACGAACTGATTCGTCAATCGCGATGCTGATTGCTTCTTCGCCTGTTAAGCCAAGCGATTCAGCAGATGTGCCAGCCGCGTATTGGAGCGGCAAGACACCCATCATGACGAGGTTCGAACGGTGAATCCGCTCAAAGCTCTCAGCGATGACGGCTTTGACACCAAGAAGGTTTGTTCCTTTTGCTGCCCAGTCACGTGATGAACCCATCCCGTAATCTTTACCAGCGAGGATGACAAGACCTGTGCCATCTTCTTTGTACTTCATTGCAGCATCGTACATTGCCATCGTTTCGCCTGTTGGCCAGTACGTCGTGAAGCCGCCTTCTGTACCTGGAGCGACTTGGTTACGGATCCGGATGTTCGCGAATGTTCCGCGCATCATGATCTCGTGGTTACCACGGCGTGAACCGTAGGAGTTGAAGTCTTTTGGTGCGACCCCTTTGCTGACGAGATATTGTCCGGCTGGTGTCGTTTTCGAGAATGAACCGGCTGGTGAGATGTGGTCTGTCGTGACAGAATCCGCAAACTTACCGAAGACACGGAGGTCGTTCAATGCTTCGACATGACCGGCTTCTTTCGCCAAGTTCTCGAAGAACGGCGGGTTTTGGATGTATGTCGACGCTTCGTCGAAGTCATACTGATCGCCTGTCGGCACGTCAAGGTTGTTCCAACGTTCATTTCCTGTGAAGACTGAATCGTACTCCGCACGGAAGCTTTCCGGTGTGACGACCGTGTTGATGATTGTTTGGATCTCGTCACGTGACGGCCAGATGTCCGCGAAGAAGACTTCTTGTCCGTCTTTGCCTGTTCCAAGTGACGCGTTCATGATGTCAACGTCAACCGTTCCGGCAATCGCATAGGCGACGACGAGTGGTGGTGATGCCAAGTAGTTGGCTTTCACGAGCGGATGAACCCGCCCTTCGAAGTTTCGGTTTCCTGAGAGGACAGACGAGACGAGCAGGTCTGATCCGAGGATCGCGTTTTCGACGGCAAGGTCAAGTGGACCCGAGTTTCCGATACATGTCGTACAACCGTAACCAACTGTGTTGAAGCCGAGTTGATCGAGGTACGGTTGAAGTCCTGATTTCTCAAGGTAATCCGTAACGACTTTTGATCCCGGTGCAAGCGATGTCTTAACGTATTTCGGAACCGTCAATCCAAGATCGATCGCTTTTTTCGCAACGAGTCCAGCACCGATCATGACGTACGGGTTCGATGTGTTCGTACAGCTCGTGATTGCTGCAATCGCGAGGTCTCCCGTACGCATTTCAACCGCTTCGTCTTCGTATTGAACGACAGCGACTTTGCTTGCTTCTTCTTTCGCTAAACCAAAACCAGCGTTTCCTTGTGGTGCTGTCAACGCTTTTTGGAACGACGTATGCACGTCCGTCAAATCAATCCGGTCTTGTGGACGTTTTGGTCCAGCCAGGGCAGGAACGATCGTTGACAGATCAAGTTCAACGGTCTTCGTGAACGTTGGATCTTCGTTTTGCGGCGTGTAGAACAAGCCGTTTGCTTTTGAGTAGTTTTCGACTTTTTCGATCAACGCTTCTTCGCGTCCTGTCAGACGGAGGTACGTCAATGTTTCCGTATCGACCGGGAAGAATCCGCATGTCGCACCGTATTCAGGCGCCATGTTAGCGATTGTCGCGCGGTCAGACAGTGACATCAGGTGAAGGGATGGTCCGAAGAACTCGACGAATTTCCCGACAACGTTTTCTTGACGCAGCATTTCCGTTACGCGAAGGGCAACGTCCGTTGCTGTTGTTCCAGGATGCATTTCGCCCGTGATGCGGACACCGATGACTTCAGGAACCGGGAAGAATGAAGGCTGTCCGAGCATGCCGGCTTCTGCTTCGATTCCACCGACACCCCAACCAAGGACACCGAGTCCGTTGATCATCGTCGTGTGGGAATCCGTTCCGACGAGTGTATCCGGGTAGACATCAACCGAACCGTCTGCTGTTTCTTTTTCAAGAACGACAGATGCCAAGTACTCGAGGTTTACTTGGTGGACGATTCCTGTTGCCGGCGGTACAGCACGGTAATTATCGAATGCCGTTGTTGCCCAGCGTAATAATTTGTAACGCTCTTCGTTGCGTTCGAACTCAAGATCCATGTTTTCAGCGAGTGCGCCGGCGAATCCGTAAGAATCAACTTGAACCGAGTGGTCGACGACGAGGTCAACCGGGACTTCCGGGTTAATGACCGATGGATCGCCACCGAGGTCTTGCATCGCTTTACGGAGTGACGCGAGATCGACGACTGTCGGAACACCCGTGAAATCTTGTAAGATGACGCGTGACGGTTTGAACGGCACATCGATATCATTCGATACTTGGGCAGTTCCCCATTTCGCCAAGTTTTCGACATGTTCTTGTGTGATCGAACGACCGTCTTGTTGACGAAGGACGGATTCAAGCAGCACACGGATGGAATATGGAAGGCGTTTGACTTCCGTCAGACCGAGTTCTTCCAATTTTTCAAGGCTGTAATAGTTGTAATTTTTACCGTTTGCTTCAAACGAACGGCGTGCACCAAACACGTCTTGCGTTGGTTGCGTTTGCTTCATGCTGATTCCCCCTTTAAGTGTTGACGACATCAAGCCCCTGATACCGCTTACTTGTACAGCTCTATCATAGTATAATATGAGCCCCGTTACAATTTGAAAGAACAAAAGACCTTCAATAAGTTTTACTTATCGTCTAATTGAGAAGCTATATCAATCATATGCTTATAACGACGTCCCGTTTCTAGTTTTTAATGGTTCTGTTACGGGTACTACTAAATTGTAGAACGATATCAGAACTTTCTGGAGGCGGAAATTATGGCACAATATAAAAACAATGAGGCAACACACGTCGTCACGACGATCGTTTTTCATGATTTGGAAAAGGCAAAAACCGGTTTTGAAATGATTAAGGATCTCGAAGCAATCAAAGAGATTGAAATGGAACAGATGGTCCTCGCCGAGCGCAATGAGACGGACGGCTTTTCGTTCATCGATGCGATCGACTTCACGCAGCAGGATCAATCGTTTAAAGGCTCGTTGATTGGAATGGCGGTCGGTGTGGTCGGTGGACCATTCGGCATGCTCGTCGGTTCCGTCGCCGGATACTTGATTGGGGCGAACCGTGACGAAAAAAACGAACGCGATTCGTTTGATTTGTTTAACCGGACGCTCAACCAAATCAATCCCGACCACTACGGCGTCATCATCATCAGTGAGGTCAACGAGGATTCGGAAGCGATCAACGCGATTGCGGCGGAACTCGGAGCGACCGTGCGCCGGACCGGTGAAACGTTTACGGATGAGACGGTTTGATTTAAAAAATATAAGGTGTATACTTCGTCCCCGTTGTTTCGGGGACGTTTTTGATGTAGATAGTTTTAGTGGAGACTTATTCATTTTACTTGTGATAATTACCTATTATCACAAGTAAAATGAATAAGTCTAACAAATTAGGCAAATGAAACGCTAGCAACTATTTGATATAAAGATAATGAACACTACGAAACGAGGAATCACATAACCATGAGACTATTACCTCCAAAACCCTTTTATTATGAAGGTGGAAAAAAAGCTGTTCTGCTCTTACATTCCTTCACCAGCAATCCAAACGACATGAAAAAGCTCGGCCGCTACTTGCAACAAAATCAGTACTCCTGCTACGCGCCTACACTCAGTGGACATGGTCTGCCGGCAGAAGAACTTCTGAACTACGGACCAGCCGACTGGTGGCAAGATGCACTCGACGGTTATCAACTGTTGCAAGACAAAGGGTTCGAACGTATAGCAGTCGTCGGTCTCTCACTGGGTGGTGTTCTTGCTTTAAAAGCGGCACAGGAGTTGCAGATCAACGGGGTAATCACCCTGTCCGTCCCGATGGATAAGGAAGCGGCCGTTCTAAAAGAACGAATATTTTATTATGCCCGGCGGTATAAACAACTCGAAGGGAAAGAGGAGCAACAGATTGAGTCTGAAATGACTGAACTGGATCACCTCCCCTTCGATTCATTGGTCGACTTTGAACAACTCATTAACCGGACAAGGGACAACTTAGCATCCGTAGTCTCTCCTGTTTGCGTCATGTATGGGGAAATGGATGACCCCTCGTACAAGACGAGTGCCGAGAAGATTTTTCAAAGCGTAACTTCGGATCAAAAAACGATTAAAGGATTTGCGCATTCGAAACACTTAATGACGTTAGGGAAAGACATGAATGAAATCAACCAAGACATTCTTAGCTTTTTAAATGAACTGAAATGGTGAAGTATTCCCCCCTCATAGAGGCAACCCGTACGATACGGGCTGCCTTTTTTCATGCTGCTGTATGAATCTCGGCTCCAGTAATCAGAAACCAATCAAAACAATTGACACCATTAAAAACAGATGGTACATTTATCTCGAATTAAAGATATATGAATTGAAGATAAAAAGAGGTGAACGAAATGGAACAGCCGAATCCGAACTTAAAAGTACTGACAGTCATGGTCCGCGCAGTCGACGCGCTTCATGAAGTCATCAAACAAGATGTTGCGAAGTCCGGACTAAATCCGACTGATTTTTCCGTACTCGAGTTGTTGTATCACAAAGGAAGGCAACCGATTCAGCTGATTGGGAAAAAAGTATTGATTACCAGCGGCAGCATCACCTACGTCATCGATAAACTCGAAAAAAAGAACTACGTCGTCCGCCAAGCCTGTCCGGAGGATCGGCGTGTGACATTTGCGGAACTCACCCCAGAAGGTCAAACTTTAATGGATACGATTTTTCCGGAACATGAACAAGCCATTAATCAGGTTTTCCAAGGGATTGACCAGGCGGAAATTGAATTGTTCATTAAGACTGCTAAAAAAATAGGCTACCAAGCCCAAAATAATTAAATTTTTTTACCTATATATCTCGAATTCGAGATAATAACGATTAAGGGAGCGATTTACATGAATGAATTAAAAGGAATCCACCACGTCACGGCCATCACGAGCAGTGCCGAGAAAAACTATGAGTTCTTCACAAACGTCCTAGGCATGCGTTTGGTCAAAAAAACTGTCAATCAGGATGATATTCAGACCTATCATTTATTCTTCGCTGACGATAAAGGATCAGCCGGTACCGATATGACGTTCTTCGACTTCCCGGGCATTCCAAAAGGAACACACGGAACAAATGAAATCTTTAAAACCGCTTTCCGCGTGCCGACGGACGAAGCACTTCACTACTGGATCAAACGATTCGATAAATACGATGTGAAGCATCGCGGCATCAAAGAACAGTTCGGTAAGAAGACCCTCTCGTTCGTTGATTTCGATGACCAGCAGTACATGCTGATCTCAGACGAGCATAACGAAGGTATCGCCTCCGGAACTCCGTGGCAAAACGGTCCTGTTCCATTAGAATTCGCAATCACCGGTTTAGGTCCAATCCACATCCGGATTGCCGAATTTGACCGGTTAAAAGAAGTCTTAGAAAAAGCGATGCTGATGCGAGAAATTGATCAAGCAGGATCACTGCATTTGTTTGAAATGGGTCAAGGCGGTAACGGAGCACAGGTCGTCGTCGAACATAACCTCCTCCTTCCGAGCGGACGCCAAGGATTCGGAACCGTCCATCACGTGGCGTTCCGGGTGGAAGATACAGCCGCTTTAAATGAATGGATCGAACGGATGCAAGACTTACAATTCAACACATCCGGCTACGTCGATCGTTTCTTCTTCGAATCGTTGTATGCACGTGTCGCACGCGGCGTCCTGTTCGAATGGGCAACAGATGGTCCCGGTTTCTTGGGAGACGAGCCGTACGAAACAGTCGGAGAGAAATTATCGTTACCACCGTTCCTCGAATCGCAACGTCAACAAATCGAACAAATGGTCCGCCCGATCGATACCGTCCGCAGCACACGCAAGATCGAAAAAGAATATTTATGATCCGGAGGGATTAAATTGAGTATGTTCAAGAATTTATTTGGTTCGAAGAAAACACCACAACAAGAGGAGGAAACGAACATGACAAAATTAAACATCGGAATTATCTTAGGATCAACACGTGAAGGTCGCTTAAGCCCACAGGTCGGGAACTGGGTGAAAGAGCTGGCGGACAAACGTGGAGACGCCAACTATACGATCATTGACATCGCCGACTACAAATTGCCGCTGCTCGGCGAAAAGGACGGCGATGCATCCGGTGCAGCTGCATGGTCTGAAGCGATTGCCGCTCAAGATGGATTTGTGTTCATCACACAGGAATACAACCACTCGATTTCCGCTTCATTGAAAAATGCCCTCGATTATCTCCGTGTCGAGTGGAACAACAAAGCAGCCGGTATCGTCTCCTACGGTTCAGTCGGCGGCGCACGCGCAGCAGAACATTTACGCGGTATTTTAGGCGAATTATTGATCGCAGACGTCCGGGTCCACCCTGCCCTCTCGCTGTTCACTGACTTTGAGAGTGGAGCCGTGTTAAAAGCAGCACCGGTTCAAGCAGATTCCGTCAACCAAATGCTCGATCAAGTCATTCCTTGGGCTGGCGCCTTAAAAACGATTCGTTGATCATTTAATCGCATCTAATGATACTGAAGAATGTTTGAATAGAGACAAAAAATGAGAGAGCTCCTTCATGGCGGAGTTCTCTCATTTTAGTAAGTAATTATTTTCGTTTTTCTAACTCATCGATTACCCTCTTTACTGCAAGTCGTGTCGTTTCCGGATCTATTTTACTTAATGTGTTTTGCTGAACCGAAATCACTATGTTCTTATAGCTGATAATAATTAAATCTGATTTATTCGCGAGTTTTTGATTCAATTTGTTGTAACCCGAATTGCTTGGATACTGGATCATGTCTTCCCCTATGTAGTGGTCTGTGTATGCAAAGTGGATAGATAACTGAGTCGTCTGTTTTTCGTCTTCGAAATACAAACTCTCTTGTGTTGAGGCACTGTCACTGGTTCCATCAACGGTTAGCCATTTTCTTTTGCCAAAGCTTAACTCCCTGTCGATTATTGTAAAATCTGATCCCAGCGTACTTGCTTTCAGTTGAAAATGATCAATCTTCAAGTGTTCATCCATCTGTTCAAACAGCTTCTCAAACCGGTCGTGATTCATGATTTGATTCTGATTTCCAACTATTTTTTGATTAGCAGAAGTGACTTTTTTGATTTCTGGTTTAGGATTAGATGTTACTGCATCATCCGTGCATCCCACAACGAAAAAAGCACTCGATAGTACCATTAAGAATCTGTTTCTGACTTTCATTTAACGCCCTCCATTCATTCCTTCACGCGAATGAAAAAGTCAATGAACGTGACGAGTAAACCAATAAACGATGCTGTCATTCCCACTTTAATTCCCAGTGCATCATTCAAACCCATTGGACTAAAGCCGATCATCAGAGCGATTCCAAATAAAATAATACTGATTCCCATCAAAATTAATTTCACGTTACTCCATTCCTCTCAAGCTGATTCATGATGCTTTCTGTTCAAAAGTGTTAGTTAATCGACATCAGATCATTGAACTGAACGATGTTGCTGCCCTTTTTCGCATAGTATTCAATCATCTCCGGAAGTTTCTTTTTATTGTAACTTGTAATGCCGTCCGTGATCACCGTCACACCGTAATCCAGTTTACGTAAGTTAAAGCAAGTCGATTTGACACAAGCCGTCGCGTCTCCGCCGGTCAGATAAAAGTCGGTGATGTCGTTTTGCTCAATGAATGCTGCGAACGCTTCGCTTGTTAAGGCGTTGCCCTTATATTTCGTAAAAATGTGATCCGAAACGATATTCAAATCAGGTGCTAACTCGGCACCACGTGTCCCGGTTTTAAACGTTCTTGTCCCGGCTGATAAATTCTCGTGCCGGATATAGACCACATGCATGTCCTGTTCGACCGCCCAATCGATTGACTGATTGATCGTACCGATGACTTCTTTGTAGTTTTTTGTCATGTCATTTTGAATATCAATGACAACTAAGGCTTTCTTTTGCATGTAAACTCCTCCTGAATTAATGAACGGATTTTTAGTTTTGATGATGTTTTGCTTCCGATTCGGATTGGACACCGTACACTTGAGGTAAGAAGCAAATTCAAGGAGGCATGCCCCGTGAAAGAAAAATACTACTTTGACGTCTTTCCTGAACTGACGAGCGAACGGCTCCTCTTAAGAGAAATCCGGTTAAGTGAAGCGAACCACATGATTGAGATTACGGTCTACGATGGTCACCAGGCACAGAACAGCCGGGATGTCATCCGGATTTTGAGTCAGATTGCCCTCGATTACCTGAATGGAGACGGCATTACGTGGGGACTGTATTTAAAGTCAACCGGTGAATTTATCGGGAACTGCTGTTTTTGCAGAGGCTATCAAAATAACATCGCCGAAATTGGGTATGTATTAAAACCGGATTTTCGGGGTTACGGCTATATGACAGAAGCCGTTAAAACAGTTACCCGGTTCGGACTGCAAGACATGAAGGTCACACAGATTTGCGCCTATACCGCGCTTGAAAATCACGCCTCGCAATCCGTGCTTCTAAAAGCCGGATTCGTAAAGAGTACGCATGACGAAGACACGTTTGAACTACCTCCACCTACGCTTCACTTAGAGGTGAAGGATTCCTGAGTGATCCGACCTAACGGTCGAAACCTGATCAGGCTAACCCCGTCGTTCCGACGGTTGAAGAAGCTAAGATACGTTCGGCTTCTTGTTTGAGATTCAGTCCTGCATTCACATCTCGATCGTGATGGATGCCGCAACTCGGGCATGTCCATTCACGCAAGCTGAGATGTTTCACGTCTTTGTGTTGATGACCGCAACTGGAGCACAGTTGACTGGAAGCAAAGGTCTTGCCGATCTTCACGACAATCTTCCCGTACCATCCTGCCTTGTACTCCAGCATGCGGAAGAATGCCGACCAGCTGATGTCCGAGATGGCCTTGCTTAACTTGCGATTCTTCTGCATGTTCTTCACCTGCAAGGTCTCGATCCCGATGACGTCGTGGTTTTGGACGATCTCGGTCGATACCTTATGCAGGAAGTCGGTGCGCTTGTTGGCGATCTTCTCGTGGATGCGGGCGACCTTCCGCTTCTGCTTCTGATAGTTCCTCGCCTCGGAAAGCGGGACTTTCTTGTTCAAAGCGATGCGCTGACGGCGGGAGAGCTTACGCTGTTCGCGCGCCAGTTTCTTCTCAAGCGAACGAAAGTAACGATCGTTTTGGTAGACGGTGCCGTCCGACAGGATGGCGAAGTTCTTAAGTCCGACGTCGACGCCGACGGATGAACCGGTCTTCGGCAGTTCGTGGATCTCCTGCTCGACGAGCAGGGAGACGAAGTATTTGCCTGAAGATGTGCGTCGGATCGTGGCGTTCAAGATACGGCCTGTGAATTGTTTCGAATGGGCGAAACGTACCCATTTCAGCTTCGGAAGTTTGAGCTTTTTTCCGACAATCGAGACTTCAGGAAGCTGGTTTTTGCCTTGGATGTTGGTCTTGTACGACTGGACGGGATGGCGCTTCGACTTGAATCGAGGGCGTTCGTTCTGCTTCTTGAAGAAGCGATCAAATGCATCGGCAAGGTGTTTGACGCTGATCTGAACAGAGGTACTATCGACTTCCTTCAACCAGTCGAACTCCTGCTTCAACACAGGAAGTTCTTTGGAACAAGAACCATAGGACAGTCCTTTTCCAGTGGTCTTGTACGTTTCATCCCACTTCGCCAAGAAATGGTTGAAGACGAAGCGCGAACACCCAATCGTCTTCGCAATCAGGATTTCCTGCTCTTTTGTCGGATAGATTCTGAATTTGTAGGCCTTGTGTTTCAACACCATTTTTCACCTCCTTCAAAGGGAATATACCCGAAAAGCAGGTTGGCGATTCATCTCCCACTTTCACTTCGTTTAGAAGTGGGCGTATTCTCGCCTAATTTTGATAAATTCATTTCTCCCTGACTCCCCTTGTGAAAGCAAACACCTCGCAACCTTCTGATTCATTTCCAATCAAAAGGTTGCATTTTGGTATGTCTACTTTTTTAACAACGTTCACTCCGGCTTCCGCCAATTACTTCGCTTTAAAATTATAGAGCGGCTTGATGACTTTGAGTAATTCGACCGTATCCATTGTGTTCCGGATGATTTCCTCCATCGGCTTATAGACGAATGGTGACTCATCACGTGTCGATTCGACGACCGAACTCGACCAGACGTCCTGCATCGTCGCTTCAAACGCTTTCAGATCAACGGATTTAAAGGCTTTCGAACGGGACATGATCCGCCCTGCCCCGTGTGGTGCCGAATAGTTCCAGTCCGGATTGCCTTTTCCTTTGACAATCAGTGAACCGTCACGCATGTTCATTGGAATGATGGCGACTTCACCGGCTTGCGCCGAAATCGCACCTTTCCGGAGAATCATCTGCTCGAGATCAATGTAGTTATGGATCGTATCGAACTGTTCCATGACCGACCAGCCCATCGCTTCAACAATGACATCGGTCATCGCTTGACGGTTCAGCGCCGCGTAACGTTGGGCGATTTTTAAGTCATGCAGGTAGTTGTCCATATCGGAACCGGACACGTACGCTAAATCTTTATTCGTTTCATTAAATTGACTCTTTAGCTCGACCAACGTTGTTTGAATGTCCTGTTCCTGTCCCTGATCTTTCAGCGAGGCGACGATCGCCTCGGTATCGACGGTGAATTGTGAGCTTTCCGCCAGCTTTTGATAATGTTCGGCAATCGTTTTTCCGAGATTCCGGCTGCCGGAATGAATCACGAGGTAGAGATTGTTTTCCTCGTCTGTATTCAATTCGATGAAATGATTGCCGCCGCCTAACGTACCAATCGACAATCGGGCCCGCGTTTCGTTGAACGGTGCCAATACTTGATCAAACGGAATCTGTTCCGACAAGCGGTGCGGCTGATTGCGGACGGACATGCCGCTCGGAACCAGTTCCTGAATCGCAGCATCCAACTTCTCATAATCGACGCCGGCTGTTCCTTCACGGTTGATTTGTGTACATAACATCCCGCAACCAATGTCGACACCGACGAGATTCGGAACCACCTTATCGTGAATCCGCATCGTCGTGCCGATGACCGAGCCCTTGCCGGCGTGACAATCGGGCATGATTCGGACATTACCATCGACAGCAATGTTTTCGTTCAGCATCCCCGTCACCTGTTCAATCGTCATGTCATCGACATTGTGTGTAAAAATCTTCGCTTCGCCGTACTTTCCGCGAATCGTCTTCATTTCATCCTCCCCCTTACCTTCCTGTCTCTTGTTCAAGTATCCTATAAAATCCCTTTTTTAACAATTCGTTCTTACTCGTGGACAATCGAGACCCATTGTTGGGTCAGCGCCGATTGACCGTCTTCCGTCAACCAGACCAGAGCCGTCGTACTCGTCGCGTCCGGTAACCGTTCCCGCACCAGTCCCGTCATATCGAGCTCGCGGAGCGTACTTTCCGGTAACAGTGTCACCGCTTGTCCACTGCGGACAAGTCCAATCAAGGTCAAGACGTCGGAACAGGTCTCCTGCGAGACGACCCCGAACTGCTGGCTGAGCGTCTGAAAGACACCAAGTCCTTCCTGACTCGGAATGATGACGTCAGCGTCCGGAAAATCAGGATGATGGATCTGATAAAACGGTTCTTCTTCCATCCACTCGATCGTGACGCCTTGTGCCTCAATCGGCAGCCGGACGAGTGCCACGTCGATCGCATGATCCTTCAAACGATCAATCAAGGCAGCAGACTCCCCCTGATGAATTTGCAACGTGATCCGGGGATGTCGTCGTTTCATCTCTTGCACCCATCCCGTCAATCGACCGGCGGATAACGTATTGACGCCGATCCGTAAGATGCCGGTCCGTCCTTCCTTGATGTCACTGACTTCAATCCGGGTTTCCGCTTCATACCGCAACAAGGAGACGGCGCGTTCATACAGCCGCTCGCCGCTCGCCGTGATCCGGATGCCGCGTCCCGCCCGTTCAATCAGCCGTACACCAAGCAACTCTTCCATCTTTCGAATTTGTTGGGTCAACGCAGGCTGTGCCATCCGCAGTCGTTCCGCCGCCCGTGTGACGGATTGTTCTTCGACGACCGCGCAAAAATACCGATATTGGCGTAAATCCATATTCATCATCTCTTTCATATGTTTTCGGTCATAAATATGTATGAATCATAACATCAATCATATGATACGATGCTGAAATCAGCGATTTTTAAAGGAGACGATTTTTGTGAAACGTACGACGTCCACGGTCCAGTGGATTATTTTCTTATTAGCCAATACGATTGCCTTGCCAATCGTCGTCGCGAGCCTGTTTGATCTCTCGAATGTCGAGACGGCCGCACTTGTCCAACGCTCCTTCTTTGTCGGAGGAATTGCCTGTTTTCTCCATGGATTGTTCGGTCACCGTTTACCGATTGTATCCGGTCCTGCCGGCTCATGGGTCAGCATCTTTGTCGTCATCGCCGCGTTGCCGGTCGATTCAAAGACGGCCTTCACGATTGCGATGGCCGCTGTCGTCATTGCCGGCGTTGTCTTGATTTTCCTCGGGTTGACGGGATGGACCCGCTTTTTATTACCGGTCTTTACGCCGCTAGTCAGCGGAACGTTTTTGCTTTTATTATGTATTCAACTGACCGGCGTCATGCTTGGTGCCGTTCTCGCCGTCGAAGCAACACGTCTTGCCGGCATTCTGACATTCCTGCTTGTCCTCGGACTCAGTCAATTTGGTCCGACCCGCCTCCGTCCGTTCGCCTTGATGATCGGAATAGTCGTCGGCTGGTTGGTCAGCCGTCCGTCGTTACCGGAAGCGTCCGGTGTCTTCGCCGTTCCGACCGCGTTACCGTTCGGAATGCCGCAATTTGACGGCAGTGCTTTTCTGGTCGCGATTCCGTTTGCGATTCTTTTGATCGTCAACTTGATTGCCGCGTTAAGCGCCGTCGAAGCGACGATTCAGAAAAAAGGGGCCTTGAATCAGGGGCTGACGGTCGAAGGGATCATTCACTTGATCGCGGCGACGTTCTCGACGCTCGTTCCGGTCCCGTTGCCGATCACAAGTGGTTTCATCGCCCAGACGGGAAGTAAGGAACGTCGTCCGTTTTTGATTGCCTCACTTGTCATCGCCTTGGTCGGGTTTTTCCCGAGTATCATCGGCATCATCGCGACGTTGCCGCGCAGTGTCGCCAGTGCGGCTTTACTCGCAACGTTACCGCACATGTTCCTGATTGCTTGGCAGTCTGCTGAAAGCAGCATGACGACCAGTCGCCGGAAACATGCCTTTGCGATTTGTGCCGTCATCGGGATCAGCATTCTGTTGCAATCGACGGTTCTGGCGGAAATCCTGCCGCTGACGTTACGTCCGTTCTTCAGTAACGGCTTATTAATTGGGACGATGCTTGTGCTCGGGTTTGAAGTCATCGAACGGTTCCGTTCACGACGTGAAGCTAAATCAGAACGACTTGCCAGTTAATCTTTATGTTAAAGTAAAATCCCCACTTTCTCGCAAAACGCGACAGAGTGGGGATTTTGTGTTTGAAATCATATGAAAGCCGTTCATTAAACTCGTATTCTTCCCATGTCTCGCCTGAGTAAAGCACGGAAAAAGAAGACGAGTTTCACTTCACTTCACTTCACTTCACCGTACTTCACGCCACCATCTGCGTGTCTCACTGGCAGCAGTGACACTTTCGCCGATCATCGGTGTCACGACCGACACCTCATGTTTCGCGGCTTCTTTCAGCAAACGTTCGACCGGTTCGTACCACGGGTGAAACGCCAGCGTAAACGCCGACCAGTGGACCGGAATCAGCACGTCCCCTCTGACATCGAGATGCGCAGCGAGTGTCTGTTCCGGCAACATGTGTGAACTCGACCACCGGGTATCGTATTGACCACATTCCATGATGGTTACATCAAACGGACCATATTGTTCCCCGATCGCCTTGAAGTGTGGACCGTAGCCACTGTCTCCGCTGAAGAAGACTTTCTTCGATCCCTCAATTACCCATGACGCCCAAAGCGTCGAAAATTGATCAAGACCATTTCGCCCCGAGTAGTGCCGGGCTGGTGTTGCCGTCAAACGAAGACCGTTCGTCTCGACCGATTCGTGCCAATCGAGTTCCGTAATCCGGTCCGGATCTACCCCCCAGCCTTTTAGGCGGCTTGCCACACCAAGCGGGACGATGAATCGACCGACCCGGTCTTTTAACGCCAAGATCGAATGATAATCCAAGTGATCGTAATGATCATGCGAATAGATGACCAAATCGATCGGCGGCAACGCATCGAGATCGACCGGTGCCGTCGTTTGGAACCGCCCGCCCCCGAGTTTCGGGAACGGTGACGGCGCACGACCGAGCATCGGATCAAAGAAAATCGTCTGTTGATCGAGTTCAAGCAGGAACGCCGAATGTCCGAACCAGGTCACGCGCGGCTCAGTTCCGTCCGTCCGTCGTTTAAACGGTACGACCGGTAACGGCTTGACCGGTTTTAACGATGGTAATTCCCGACCGTAATCTTTTAAAATACTTTTCATTGTCTCCCATTCCATCTTCAGTTGGAACGGTAATTCATTTTGAAACTTTCCGTTCGAAAACTGACGCGAACGCGTATACTGCTGTTGATCTGCTTTTGACGGCCGGCGACCGAATAACGGATAACGGGTCATGAAGACCGCTCCAAGGACGCCGAGTCCGGCTAATGCTGCTACTGTTTTTTTCATTTCTCTTCACCTCTTTGATACGTCCAGTATAGCATCGGTGATTTTTAAAGCGGTAATGAACAAACTTCACTTTCCCTAAAAAAAGACGTAAAACTGAGTATCTCAGCTTTACGTCTAGGATTTAGTCTAAATCGTCCGCTTTCCATTTCGAACGGTCGCTTTTATCGTGATCGGATTCATGCTCCGACTCATAATCGTTGACGCCCGGATTTTCAACTTTTCCATCATGCCGGTGCCCTTCGTCGTGCAGGTGGTCGCGTGAGTGATCATGATTATGTCCATGGTCATGATCGTCATGTCGGTCTTTTGCGAACAGCGCGATTCCGCCCCGCTCGACTTCTTGATAATGTTGTTCTGCCTCTTGATCGGAATGCCCCACCCGCTTCAATGTTTCACGTAGTGGCGGTTCGTGACTGAATTTTGATTTGATCTGGTCGATCCATGACGCACCGGATGCCTCATCCGCCGCTTCGTCCCGTCCAACCACTGAAAAATCGGAGTCCTTGTGACCTTGCTCTTTTAACGCTTGCATTTTCTGATGTAAGCTCGACTCATCATGAAAAATCCCGATAAATTTCTTTGCCATCGTCAACACCATTCCTCTCAAAGAGATATGAATTTACAGACTCCATTTTTTACCCTTGTTTGGTCATCTCAAAACGAAAAAAAGACGTGTCTTCCGCTGAATCGGAAAAACACGTCTCATTTCGATTAATCTTTGAGTAACTGTGGTGAATCGACGAGCGTGATGACACCCTCATTTTTCTGTACGAATCGTTCGTAAACGAAATCGTTGGCAAACAACAGAACCGGATTTTCCCAACGGTCGTAGACGAGGACGGTCCGCGAATCCGTCAATTTCTTGACTTCATTGATTTCCGTCACCTTGACCCACTTCGCCACTTGGAAGTTCGCCGCATCTTTTAAGATGTCAACGCCGTACTCCCCTTTGAGGCGGTGTTCGAAGACTTCAAACTGAAGTTGTCCGATCGCGCCGAGGATGATCTCGTTGTATTCCGTCTTGTAGACCTGAATCGCTCCCTCTTGGGCGAGCTGTTCCACACCTTTTTGGAACTGTTTTGATTTCAGTGCGTTTTTCGTAAAGACTTTGAGGAACAATTCCGGTGCAAACGTCGGCAATGCTTCGTACTGAAGACTTGGATCACCGTTCGTGATCGTGTCGCCGATTTGATAGTTGCCGGAATCATACAAACCGATGACATCTCCCGCAAACGCTTCGTTGACCGTTTCCCGCTCGTCTGCCATGAACTGCGTCGATTGGGATAACTTCATTTTTTTGCCGGTCCGCGTCAGGACGACTTCCATCCCGCGGTCGAATTTTCCGGTACAGATCCGCACGAAAGCGATCCGGTCACGGTGATTCGGATTCATGTTTGCTTGAATCTTGAAGACAAAGCCGCTGAAGAATTCTTGTGCCGGCTCGATTTGTCCCTTGTTCGACTCACGTGGTGTCGGCGACGGTGACAAGTTGAGGTAATGCTCAAGCAACGGTGTGATTCCGAAATCGACCAGGGCAGAACCGAAGAAGACCGGTGTCAATTCACCTTTCGCAATCAACTCTTCGTCATACGCATTTCCCGCTCCGTCGAGCAGATCGACTTCATCCACCAATGTATCGTACATCTCATTGTTGATCGTCGACGCCAACTGATCGTTTGCCAGTCCTTCTTCGCCTAGATCAATCGTCAGACGGTCGTTCTTAAAGCAGTGGAACTTCTCGTTGACGCGGTCATAGACGCCTTCAAACTGTTGACCCGATCCGGCCGGCCATGTGACAGCGACTGATGGAATACCGAGGACTTCCTCGAGTTCTTCCATCAATTCGAGTGGATCACGCGCTTGACGGTCCATCTTGTTGATGAACGTAAAGATCGGAATCCCGCGCATCCGACAGACTTGGAATAGTTTTTTCGTTTGCGACTCGATCCCTTTTGCCGCATCGATGACCATGATCGCCGAGTCGACGGCTGTCAGGATCCGGTACGTATCTTCCCCGAAATCAGAGTGACCCGGTGTATCCATGATCGAGACGATTTTTTTGTCATACTCAAACTGCATGACGGATGATGTAACGGAGATTCCCCGTTGTTTTTCGATCTCCATCCAGTCGGATTTTGCAAATTTCGAGTTTTTCCGCGCTTTGACCGATCCGGCTTCACGAATCGCGCCGCCGTGGAGTAAGAATTTTTCAGTTAATGTCGTTTTCCCGGCATCCGGGTGGGAAATAATTCCGAAGATCCGGCGTTTCTCGACTTCGGTTTGGAGTAATTTTGTCATGTAGGGTAATTCCTTTCACCTATATATTAAAAATCTTCTTAAAAAGTGTTTAACTCGCTCATTTTCGCAACTAGTCTATCATACCGAATTTTCGCAGTCTCGTCCATTTCACTTTGTTGACTTAATTTTCAGATTTCAGGTTGACAACTCCGCTCGATCTTCTATACGATGACGAGGAAGTTACTATTACAAAAAGGAGGAGACGTACAATGTCACAATCATTTAATCAGCAACCATCGATTCACGTATTGGCTACAACTGTACGTCACCCAATCGTTTAATTTTTAATTAAGCAGGGTGTACGTATGCGTATACGTACATGCTGCCCTCTTATATCAGGACGGGTATGCCCATATTTGTGCGTATCCGTCTTTTTTATGGTCTAAAAACGGAAGTATAAGGGGTTTTGTTTATGTTTACTGCATTAAAACAGCTTGACCGCAACATCTGGATCCGGTTCGTCGGGGAAACGATTACCGGAGTCATGATGTTCATGATTGCACCATTTCTTGTTCTGTATTATTCCGAACAACTCGATTCGTACTTTTTGGTTGGTCTCATCATGGCGACCGGACCGATCACCTCATTGTTCGGTTCCTTCCTCGGCGGGTATCTCGCCGACTTGTATGGCCGTAAACCGCTCATGATCATCTCGATTGTCGGCGATGTCGTCGCTTTGATTGGTTTCTCATTCGCTGATTCGTTTTGGCCGTTATTGTTAATGAATGCCTTACTCGGTCTGACGAACTCCTTGTTCCACCCGGCAGCAAGTGCGATGGTCGCCGATGTCACGCCGCCGGAACGGCTCAATGAATCGTTTGGGCTCCTGCGGATGGGGCATAATGTCGGTGCTGCGTTTGGTCCGTTGATCGGAAGTGCCGTTTTATTCGTCGACCGATCGCTGATTTTCTACGCTGCCGCCGCCGTCTTTTTCGTATATGCACTCGTCTTATTGATCTTCATCCAAGAAACAAAACCGGATCAGATCGAACATACCGGTGACGAACCGAAGTTATCCGCCTTCACCGTCCTGCGCAAAGACAATGTCTTCTTGATTTTCATCGCAGCCGGTGTCTTCATCTCAATGGGCTTTGCCCTCGTCGAAAGCATGTTGCCGGTTTTCCTGAAAGAAGCCTTGCCCGGTCTGCCGAACGACAAAAACCCATTCCCGTACTTGATGGGCTTAAACGGGATCATGGTCGTCTTGTTCCAGTTCCCGATCGCCGCCCGCTTGTCCGGAAAAGCATTCGGAAAGGTCATGTTGCTCGGAGCCTGTATTTTTGGAATCGGCATGATTTTACTCGCCTTCATTCCGTCGTATCTTTTCTCACTCGGAACGGAGTATCTGGTGCTCGTGACGGTGTTACTGGTCATCTACGCCCTCTATACCCTCGGTGAGATGATCATGTCCCCGGTCCAAATGACGTTTATCGCCTTGATTGCACCGGAACACTTGCGCGGAACCTATAACGGTGCTGCCAGCATCCAGTGGTTGATCGGCGGTGTCACGGCACCGCTGCTCGGATCCCTGTTCCTTGATTCCGGAAACGGACAATATGCGCTCGCCGGTGTCGGGGTCGCCTGTTGCTTGTCCGGTCTCGTTTACCTGGCACTCGACCGATCAATCCGGCGGGCAAAACGGTTATCACAATCCGCTTGATCGTGCAAGATTGACATCAAATAAACCCCCGGATCAGACACTTGTTGTAAGTGTCCGGTCCGGGGGTTTTGTATGTACAGAATGAAGATCACGCTTCCTGCTTTGCGTGTGTCATATCGCCTTCAAGCAGAACCACGTCTCCCTGATCCGTCGACTCGACAATCGTCAGACTGGTCCCGTGAATGAAGGAAGACGTCCACAAGTGCTCCATGGCAGTCCCTTTGAAATGAGATAACAGCACTTTAATCGCGATACCGTGTGTGACAATTAAAACCGTTTCTTCTCGATGTTTCACTTGTATCACTTTTAAAAATTCAAGGAGACGATTCTTTAATACATCAAAACTCTCCCCCGTCTTTGAAACGTACAGGTGAGGTGTCTCCCAAAACGCCGTATAGGCTTCCAGGTCATTCTGTTTTAAGAAATCATGTGTCTTGCCTTCCCATTCGCCCATGTGAATTTCTTTTAACCGGGCATCGGTCTGAATCGGTGCCGTTCGTCCGTCACAAATCAATTGCGCCGTCTCCGTCTGAAGTGCACGTTCACTCGGACTCGAGTAGACGGCTTGAAACGGGATGTCTTGCAAGTGTTGCCCTAATTTTTCGGCATTCAGTTGTCCTTTGGCGGTTAACGGAGAGTTTTTCCACCCTTGCAATCTGTTTTCGATATTCCATTCCGTCTCACCGTGACGGGTCAAATAAATCATCGGCATCCATTGTCCCTCTTTTCCTCATGCGTGAAATATCCATTATTTTACCATTAAGGATACGTTCACGACAAACAGGACTTCTTCGTTCTTCTGAAGTCATCTCACCATTTGAGTTCCGTCAAGAAGGCAAGATCCCGTCTGCGACGAATGGACTAAATATGACCGGTAACGGTTCCAACGTCCGTTGTACTTCGGTAATGAACCGGCTGGATCCACTCGCAAAGGTAATCGGGTCGCCGATCGAGATTAGCTCCAAGAACTGTTCGAGTTGCTCGTCCCATTCCTCTGTCTGCATGCTGTGAAAAATTAATCCCTGCTTCGTCAGAACGTTCAACGTCATCATTAGTTTTTTAGAAGACGGTTTTTGATTTCGCACGTGAAGAATCGTCGTTTTCCGCCCACTCGTCAGCGCATAGCGGGCTTCATCCAGAATAGCTCCCAAATGATGATTTTCTGCAACCAATAAGACGTCAAGACGTGCCCAATCGCCTTTGCTTTTATACTTGTAAAAATGACGGCATGTCTCGACCAGTTGATGATGGACGGTCTCCCAGGCAACCATAACAGGGTCCAATTCCTCTAACTCGAGCTCCGTTCGAATGGCTGCAAGCAGTTCTTCACTGACGATCTCGGGATACGTCATCAGAAAGGATTTCGTCTGATTGATTTCATTTAATAAAATCAATTTAAACAGTTCGCTGGATTCGTTTTGATCCGTCACATGTTTTAATAGTTGTGTAAGTCGTAAAATCCGCAGCTCCACACTTTGTGCTGAAATCGTTCGACTTTTAAATTCTTCCAAGATCACGCTATACTTATCTTCCAATTGTTTATAAAAACGGCTTGCAATCCGTAATCCCTTTTGTTCCATCTCTGGCCCAACCGTCTGCAACAGGTGTAACGCTTGATCAAAATGCATGATATGACCTACCTTCCCACGTTAATTATGGCAAAATCTTATTCTAAATTCAATCTATAAAATGCATCTTTGATTTGGCACATTTAAACTTGTACTTCCATAAATAGTTCTCTAGGATTGTTGTTAAGTAGGTGATAAAAATGCGCATGACACGTTATACGGACTATGCAATCAGATCCCTGTTGTTTGCCGGGGCACACTCTGATCGGCTCGTCCGAATTCAGGAAGTAGCGGATTGTTACGACATCTCAAAAAATCATCTGATGAAAGTCGTCTATCGTTTAGGACAAAGTGGTTTGATCCATTCTGTTCGTGGTCGCGGTGGTGGATTTCGCTTAGCGAGTCCCCCGGATGAAATTTATATCGGTGACGTTGTGCAGCTATTCGAACCAACGATTCATTTTTTAGATCCACTTGAAGGTGCAGCAGAGCTGCCCTCGCTTGACCCCGCACGTGAAGCTTTTGATGACGCGATTGCCGCGTTCCATCAAGTCCTGAATAGCTACACGATTAGCGATTTACTTCATCCAACAAACGCAACACACCGACAGATCCTTGAAATGATTCCGAACCGCGATTAATCGTGGGC
The DNA here is from genome assembly GCA_902363455.1 of Caryophanales bacterium. Classification (GTDB taxonomy): domain Bacteria; phylum Bacillota; class Bacilli; order Exiguobacteriales; family Exiguobacteriaceae; genus Exiguobacterium_A. The sequence goes on from CABJAC010000007.1 coordinate 29,440, forward strand.
GGAATCATTTTTTTGTTCCTTGACCTCAAAAGCAACTTCTACCGGCGTGCGTGGTATACTTATATAAGAAAGGAGGGGGACAGATGAACCCTCATGAAGAATTAAACAGCTTATATCTGCGTCTGAAGGAAGCCGACCCGTCAATCGAACGTGGTGAATCGCTTTGGACCATCTTTGAAGATACAACCGATGCTACACTCCGTCCCCTTGCTTTATGGACCTTTTCCCAAAATCAGTTTGACTTGGGTCATTTCCGTTCCTTTTTAGTTTCGTTTTCGTTATTGATGGACTGGATCCGTAAAGACGAATTAACGTTGACACCGAAACAGGAACTTGACCTGTACTGGAATTATAAATCGTATTTGATTTACGCGGCAGAGCAGGAAGATATGCCGGTCGCTTTACTCGAAGAAGACTTCGACCGTTTCGTTGATTTTTGTGACGCTCATGGCTTTGTGCGGACCCGTGACTATATCGGATTCATGATTTACAGCAAACTCGGGGATGAAGAGCAAGCCGATCATTACTTGGCGGAATGGGTCGAGGCGAAACCCGACGAACTAAGTGATTGTCCGTCTTGTGAAGGCTTCAGCCGGATGATTTATGCCATTGAACGTGGCTTTGAAGACCGGGCCTTACTGCTGTATGCAGCAATCCGACATGAACGCGGATGCTCGCGGATGCCGGATCAAGCCCATCCTTACATTCTTCCATTGTTCATCAGCCGGAAAAAAGACCGATTCGACTGGACGGAACAACTGATTCAGGAAATCAAGCGTGTCAAACCTCTCTTCACCGGCGGAGACGAACCTTATCACTTGTATGCAGAAATGTATTACGACGCCGATTACGTCTGGTCGATGGAAGAGAAAAAACAACTGATTCCTCTGTTGACCGACCGAGGATATTTACAGTTTTTACTTGCTCATTATGCTGCTTCCCACCGGGCAGCTCGTCACGCAGAAGTTGCTTATCTCGGCGTACTCCGCTCGAATATCTACGAAGTCGCACAAGAGTTGGACCGACGGATCGATGGACACTTTTATTTAAACTTCGTCGAACGGGAACTAAAGCGCGTCACGGAGTTCATCGTTTAATTTTAATGGGAGAGGACGTGCTCGAATGTTGGATCATGTACAGCTAGCTGCCCCTAAAAACTCAGAAGCACAGGCTCGGGCTTTTTATGCCGGGCTTTTACATATGAAAGAAGTCGAAAAACCGGTCGGTGTTCGGGCAAGCGGTGGTGTGTGGTTTGAATCACACGCTGCCGCTCTTCACATCGGGATCGAAGAACCGTTCCGTCCTGCAACAAAGGCCCATCCCGGTCTGACCTTCGCCCGTCTGGATGAAGTCGCGAGCCGGCTTCAATCTGCCGGATACCCGGTTCAGTTCGACGATCGACTGGCACCGCGCCGCCGATTTTTTACGGACGATCCGTTCGGAAACCGGGTTGAATGCATCGAACAGACTCTGCCGATACTTGTTCCAAACCGTCTCACCCACGGTTCACACGTCCGTCTGCTGGCGCCGGCCTCAAGCCTTGCGTCCGTTTCGGTAAAAATTGTCGACGATGCCATCCGGGTGTTGGAATCACTCGGCTTGCATGTATCCATCAGTCAACATGCCCGCTCGCTGAATCCTTTCGGCTCTAGCGATCCGGCTGATTGGCTGGAAGATTTGCATACGGCATTTGCCGATCCGACGGTGGATGCCATCCTTTGTGTCCGAGGCGGCTTCAGTTCCAATGAGCTGCTCGACGATCTAAACTACGATTTAATCCGTCAGAATCCAAAAATTCTATGTGGTTTTTCGGATATCACAGCGTTAAGTCATGCGATTTTCACAAAGACGGGACTCATCACCTATTCCGGACCGATGTTACGGGCGCTCGCATCGCGGGATGCCTACACGTTGACGTCTTTCCGTACGATGTTATTTGACGGCGAAACGGCAATCAAACCCAGCCAAAACTGGCAGGATGATTTTGAAGGAAAAGAGATGACTCACGCTAATCCGGGTCATGTCATCCTGTCTTCCGGTCTGGCCGAAGGACGTTTACTCGGCGGTAATCTCTGTACGTTGAATTTATTGCAAGGTACTTCCTATTTTCCCGACTTGCGTGACACCATCCTGTTTCTTGAGGATGATTATGAAGTCCATCCGGCGACATTCGCTCGTGACTTCGCCTCCTTGATGGCCCAGCCTGGAGCCGATCAAATCCGCGGTATCGTCTTCGGACGTTTTCAACTCGCGACACAGATGACGGATGAACACCTTCGTTATTTAGTGGATTTGTATCCTGCTTTATCTTCCATTCCTGTCATCTCCGGAGCAGATTTCGGGCATACGATGCCGCTGTTCACATTCCCGATTGGCGGTCAGGCAACAATCAAGGACGATATCATTTCGATCAGTCATTAAAAAAAGAAGGAGTCGCGGCGATCCGCACCTCCTTCTTTTTAATAGTCGAGCAATCTCGAAGCATCAATTTGACGCTTCGATCCATCCGCGAACATCTCAAGTGTCGCGAGAATGGTGTGATCCGTCAAGTCATACCGCAACAACGTAAAATCTTCCAGTGTCGAGATCGTTTTAAACGTTTTTCCGACCGTGAATGCCCGCTTACGGCTCGCATCTTGAGACGGAATCGTCACGAACACGACTGTAATGTCTGTTCCGCTCGTATCATAATAAAATTCGACGACACGACCATCCGCCGTCTCCGGTAACAACCCTTTTTGAGGTCGTCCGGAATCATCCAATTGTACATATGGTTGTAACATCGTTCCGCCTCACTTTCTCCGTCATTTATCATAGCATGACCGAAAAAATTATGCTAATCTATAAGTGATGTTGAAAGGGGGATGGGTCACGGATGGCATGGTTCATGAACGGAATTTTGCTCTGGGGCTTCATCATGATCACATTGATGGCGATTGGTGGTTTCTTCATGTTCCGGAAGTTCCTTAAGAAACTTCCGAAAGAAGATGGCAAATCGATGATGGACTGGGAAGATGAATACATCGATCAGACCCGCCATTTATGGACGGATGAGACACTTGATTTATTAAACGCACTGGTCATGCCGGTTCCGACAGCTTTTCGGGATGTGGCACGGCGAAAAATAGCAGGACGGATCGGACAGTATGCGCTGGAAGAACGCGCTTCTGAGATGACATCCGAACTTGTCGTCAAAGGATATATTTCAGCGACACCGAAACGCGATCATAAATTCCTGAAAAAAGCGCTCCGTGAACACGCCATCGATTGGCGCGATTACGAACTTTATTTCCAAAACTAAACGGAAGGGTTCTCTAGTGAGAATCCTTCCGTTTAGTTTTGCGGTAAATGTTCGACTGGAACAATTCCTGACTTGACCTGTTTGTATTTCAGATACATGGCAATCCGCCACGGGACAATCATTCCGAACGCGACAAGATAGAAAATCCCTCCGGTTTCAAAGATATCAATCTGTCCCCCGATGACAAACTTCGCAACCGTCCGGACAATCAAGATACCAAATAAGACGATAAAAAAGGCTTTCGAACGTTGTAAATAAATTTGTCCTTCGGCTTCATAAAAGTTGGACGTCTTGATCAAAAAAATACTGAAGATTGCTCCGATCAGTAACGCTTCCGCCACTTCTGTCCACGTCAAACGAGACGCCGGATACAAAAATTGCAACATGCCGGTCGACATGGCGAAGGGCGGAATCAAAATCTTTTTAGCATTCGTCGGTTTTGCTGACGCTTTGACACGAATAAAGCTGATCAGCAACCCCATGACAAGCGCCACCCCTGTTGATATCCAAATCATCTCATCACTTCCTCATTAAAATCCAGTGAATCCGACAAGATCACTCATCCATGCTGCAAAGGCGCTGAGTCCGTCAAAGTAAAGGACAATCCCAAACAACATCATCAAAGCTCCGCCGAATTTCGTCATTTTTAAGCTGTATTTGACAAAAAGTCTTGAACGGCCGACGAAAAATGCCATCAATAAAAATGGAATCGAAAAACCTAAGACATAAAACATCATATACAACATCCCTTGACTCGGGTTTGTTGCTGCAAGTGCAATGACTCCTGCCAAAATCGGACCGGTACACGGTGTCCATCCGGCAGCAAAACCGATTCCGACGAGGACTGTTCCGATGTAACCGCCCTTGCGTTCTCCTAAATCGAGCTTTTTTTCGCGCATTAAAAATGTCGGTTGCCACAAACCAAGCAGGACGACTCCAAATATGAAGATGACCAATGCACCAATCATCCGTAACGTGTCACGATACGTAATGAACACATCCGCTATAAGCGAAGTCGACAATCCAAGAACCGCGAAGACCATCGCAAAACCAATCAAAAACGCTAATGTATGCAACAACGAACGTTTTTCCCTGACTCCCTTTTCCTTCAAATCCGTTACAGAAACACCGGTGATGTAGGAAAGAAACACCGGATACAACGGAAGTGTACATGGTGAGACAAACGATAATAACCCTGCACCAAACGCTAACCAAAGCGAGAGCTCCATTTCAGCAGCTCCTTTCTAATAAGAAGAAGTTCCTTCTCTATTTTGCCAAACTAATCGACATTTAGCACCTATTATCTTCCGAAAGATAAAAAAGTTTCGTGACGATTGAAATGACAAAAAAATTACATTTCCATAAAACAGATGAAATTTTGTTGTGCTCGGTAAATCCACTTGCTAGAATATGGATATGTCACCAATGTAAGGGAGGATGCTATGACAAGCCAACATCTATTGACTTTAGCAATTGAAGCAAAGCGAAGTGAACTGTATCATCAGGCCGATCGGTCTAGTTTCACCTCCCCGCATGTTTTAAAGCTGAGTCACGAATTGGATTTACTACTTCTTGAGTATTCACGATTCGTCCAAAAGTACACGTATCCGGGTACAAACGAAACGGTTTTGGGATAATTCATCTTTTATCGTTTTTTAAGGACGGTCTTTTTGCTCCACATAGATGATGTATAAAAACCGCTGACGTTCATCAAACGTCGGCGGTTTTTTCGTGTTTCTTCTATATATAGCTTTTTTAAAGTTGTTTTTGATTTGAACTTTAAAAAAAACATTAGAAATAGCTTTACTTTTATTTTCAAAGTCGTTTTTTGAGTCTTTAGTTAGAAGAATAATTAGAATATTCCCTCTACCACATGCCAAAAGACCTATTTTACCAAAGTTTTTCCATGTATTATGACCTACTGGTGACAAAATCCGTGTTTTTGCAATCTGTTTGTCATACTCGGCTTGTTTGTAACTTGAATGACTCTGACCTGTAAACGCACAAACCGGAATTACCGTGTAAAGTAGGAACAGTAAACACAGCACATGTCAGGAGGACATCAATAATGAAAAAAGCAGTTTTCGCTGCAGGTCTTGCAGCAACGGCTCTATCAGTAGGATTCGCCCAAGAGACAGAGGCTGCCTCAGAGACGGTAACAGTAAATACAGCGGTATTAAATGTACGCACAGCACCTACAACGGCATCAGCGGATGTAGGTAACGTATATAAAGGTCAAAAATTAAATGTCGAAGGACGTTCTGGTGCATGGATCAAAACAAACATCAATGGCCAAAAACGTTATGTACACGGCGCATACACTTCTGCCGGTTCTTCATTCGACTTTAAAAAAGCTACAGTCACTACGGCAGTATTAAACGTTCGGACGCAACCAACAACTAACTCTAAAGACGTAGGCAACCTGTACAAAGGTCAATCCGTTAACGTGGAAAGCAAAGTCGGTGCTTGGATCAAAACAACAATCGACGGCAAAACACGTTATGTACACAGCGACTATACGACTCTAGCAGGATCAACAGCTAAAGCACCAGCGGCTAAAGCAGCTCCTGCAGCAAAAGAAGCTCCAAAAGCGGCAGCTAAACCTGCAGCAGCAACAAAACAAACAACAGCAGCAAAATCAGGTACAAAAGTAACGATGAACGTTACCGCGTACACAAACGATCCATCGAACAACGGCAGTCAGCTTTACAACGGCCGTGCCCTTACTGCAAGCGGTTATGATGTGACAAATACGATCACGTACAACGGTATGCGTATCGTTGCTGCATCAGCACAATACCCGATTGGTACACGCATGCACATTGAAGGTATCGGCGAAGCCATCGTACTTGACCGTGGCGGCGCAATCCAAGGGAACAAATTGGATCTTCTCGTTGGTTCACAACAAGAAGCACTCAACTGGGGACGTCAAAACGTCACTGTCACTGTCTACTAATTTAAAACACGAACAACCTGCCGGGCGAGATCGCCTGGCAGGCTTTTTTGTGTCATGAAACAGATGAGACATGTCCCGACTGTAATTCATACATCTTTTTATACAGCCCGTTCTTTTCAATCAACGTCTGATGATTCCCTTGCTCAACAACCTCTCCTTGATGCAGGACCAAAATCAAATCGGCATCTTGGATGGTCGACAGACGATGGGCAATCGCAATCGTCGTACGTCCCTGCCGCATTCGTTTTAAGGCGACTTGGACTTTTTCTTCGGTTTCTGTATCAATCGAACTTGTTGCTTCATCTAGAATCAAGACTTTCGGGTCCCGCGCCATCGTTCGGGCGAATGACACCAGCTGACGTTCTCCGGCCGAGAACGTCGCTCCCCGCTCAGCGACCGGACTGTCGTACTGATCGTCCAACTGATTGATGAAGCCGTCCGCCTGAACGAATCGCGCTGCCTCCTCCACCTTCTTGAATGGAATCGACGGATCAAACAGTCGGATGTTATCGGCGACACTTCCCGTAAAGAGGAACGAATCCTGTAACACCAGACCGACATGACGTCGCAATTCGTCTTCCGGCAATTGTTCCAGCGGTTGTCCGTCAATCAAGATCCGACCGGACTGATACGAATAAAACCTCATCAAGATGTTGATGATCGAACTTTTCCCGCTACCGGTCTGACCGACGAGAGCAACCGTCTGACCTTTTTTCGCTTCGAACGAAATTCCTTTCAGGATTTCTTTTTCCCCATCGTAACTAAAGCGGACATTGTCAAAGACGATATGGCCTTCGGATACAGACGCTTCCCCTGCTAATGTTTTTGATGGTTCCGGTTCATCGGTGTCGAGGACTTTAAAGACGCGGTCTGCTGAGACGACCGCCTGTTGGAACTCCGACAGCCGTTGCATGATTTGTTGGACCGGCTGAAAAATCCGTTCCATATAACTGATGAACGCATAAACGACCCCGACTTGGACCGTTTGTGAGAACGACAAGATTCCAAAATAGGTGATCAAGGAAGCAATCGTCAAGGCAAGCATCAATTCAATGATCGGACGCAGTAACCAACTGTCGAGTTTCAGGTTCTTATAACGACCGTTCTGGTGGGCGATATTCGTTTCCTCAAATTCCGCCATCAATCGTTTTTCTTGGCGGAACTGTTGAATGATCGCCATTCCGTTGATCGACTCATTCAATTGACCGTTAATCTTCGACAACAAATCCCGAACTTCGGCATAATATTTTGTCGAATAACGGCGGTAAATCCAGATAATGAAATAAAACAGCGGCAATAGCACTAAGGCAATCGTCGCAAGACGCGGTTCCAGCAGGTAAAGGAATAGATACGTCCCGATCAACTGAACCCCGCTTTGAACAAAGGTCGACAAGACGCCGATATACAGCTCTTTGATGGCTTCCGTATCATTCGTGATCCGCGAGACGAGTACGCCGGCCGGTGTCCGGTCGAAGTAACCGAGTCTCAGATGCATGACGTGACGAAATACATCAATCCGAAGACGCTGAATGACCTTCAAGGCAATCTTTTGAAATTCAAAGGCTTGTAAATAATCGACGACGATTCCGGTCGTATGCAGGAGTAAATAGACACCGAACAATAAGGCGACTTCCTGAACCGGATAGTTCCCGACCGCGACATAGTCATCGATGAAGATTTTGACGAGATAAGGCCCGCCGAGCTTCGCTCCGGTCGTCACGAGTAACAGGAAAAAGGCGACCATCACTTGTTTTTTAAACGGTTTGACGAATCCGAGCAATCGTTTCAGGACCACTTTTTCATTAATATCATGATTCAAACGCTCCACCTCCCTGTTCGACGAGTGACTCCAGCTGTTGCCGGTCATACGTCTCCTTGTACCAGCCGTCTTGACGGAGCAATTCGTCGTGCGTTCCGCGTTCGATGATCCGCCCGGCGTCAAGGACAATGATCTCATCTGTATGCGACACGGCAGACAAGCGGTGCGCGACGATGATTTGCGACTGCTGATTATCAGCCGTCCGGAAGTGTTCGATGATTGCTTCTTCCGTCTTGGCATCTACTGCGGATAACGCATCATCGAGGACAAGAATCGGACAATCCGCCAGCAACGCGCGGGCAATTGAAATCCGTTGCTTCTGACCACCGGATAACGTCACACCCCGCTCCCCGATCATCGTCGCATATCCTTCCGTAAAGCCGAGGATATCCTCATGAACCGCAGCGACCCGTGCGGCTTCCATGATCTGTTCCATCGAAGCATCCGGTTTTGCGAACGCGATATTATCCGCAATCGAAGCGGAAAACAGGAAGTGATCCTGCGGAACGATCGCAACTTGCTTTCGGACGGTCTCCCGCATCAATTGTTTGATGTCTTGACCGCCAATTGACACCGAGCCGTATTTGACATCGTATTCCCGGGACAACAACCGGACGAACGTCGATTTCCCCGCCCCGGTCCGACCGACGATTCCGAGCGTCTGCCCCGGTCGTAACGTCACATCGATATCTTGTAAGACCGGTTGCGTGTCATAGATAAATCGGTCAATCGCGACATGCAGATCGGATGACGTGACCATCGTCGCCGCTTCCTTCGCATCCTTGATTTCCGGTTCAACCGCCAGCATCCGTTCGATCCGATCGTATGATGCCCGTCCCCGTTCGACGATGTTGAACAACCACCCGAACGCAAGCATCGGCCATGTCAGTAAACCTAAGTATGTAGTGAATGAAACGATGTCTCCGATTCGGATTTCACCTTGTTGCAGTAAATAGGCACCGTATCCGACCGCGATGATGTACGATAAACCGACCAATCCGAAAATCGTCGGATCAAACAAGGCATCGATTTTTGCGACCCGACGGTTTTTTTGAACGACATCGTCCGATAACGAGGTAAACGTCCCGACATCAGATTCGACTTCCCCTGTTGCTTTTAAGACCCGGACCCCACTGACACTTTCCGCGACCTTATCATTTAAATCGGAAAACGCTTCTTGCGCATCATGGAACCGCGAATGTAACATCTTCCCGTAGCGTGAGGTCAAATAAACCATCAGCGGCATCGGCAACAGCGAAACAAGTGTCAGTTTCCAGCTGATTGTCGTGACCATCGTAATGATGACGAAACTTCCCATCGTCACCGAATCGACAAGCGTCAAAATACCCGCTCCTGCCGTCATCGAGACAGCTTGCACATCATTCGTCGCGTGTGCCATCAAGTCCCCGCTCCGATACTTTTTATAGAAGGACTGATCCAAATCGGAGAAATGACCATACAATTGACTGCGTAACAGTCGTCCGAGGCGAATCGATGCCCCGAAGATAAAGAACCGCCAAAAATAGCGAATCACATACGTGGAGACACCAATTAACAACAAGGTGCCGACGAGTCGCATCAAGTCATCCTTCGTCAAACTGCCTTCACTCAGTCCGTTGACCGTCGTACCGATTACTTTCGGCGGAATCAATTCCAGTCCGGCTACAAAAATCAACGCAATGATGCCTAAGCTGTACGCTTTCCATTCGAGTCGGAAAAACCAACTCAGTTTCTTGAAGACTCCCATACAAGTCCCCCCTTTTTTCAAATCGATTGAGTATTTCTAATAGTCTCACATTTTAGATTAGCCATCTTCCTAAAAAATAGCAAACAAAAGGAGACCAAAGCGGTCTCCTTTTACAAGTCATTATTTTTTTGGTGATTTCATTGAACCACTCATTGAACGCATCACTTGGTTGACTTTCTTTTGTGATGGCTTTTGACCCATTTGCATCATCAATGTCTTAATCATATCTTCGTTGATTGGTGGGTTTTGCTCCAAATAGTTCATCATGTATCGGCGAGCGATATAGAAACCAAGGGCGACACCAGCTACCAAGCAAAGAAGGGCAATTAAAATCCAAATCCATGTAGCCAAGTTGCTTCCTCCTCTAACTTCAAACGTCGCTTTTTACTATACTATAATTTAAAGCCTTTGCATAGATAATGCAAAAAAAAGGTGCGCGCGTTTGCGCACCTTTCTTCATTAACCGAGTTGCTTGACTGTGTTCAAGACATTTTCAACAGACATGCCGTACTCTTTTAAGAGAAGATCTCCAGGAGCAGAAGCACCAAAGCGATCGATTCCGATGACTTGACCTTCTGTTCCTACATATTTGTACCATCCGAGTGAAGCACCGGCTTCAATCGCAAGACGCTTCGTGATGCGTTTTGGCAAGACCGATTCTTTGTACTCAGCTGATTGGGCTTCGAACAATTCCCATGATGGAAGTGAGACGACAGCTGCCGTTTCGCCGAGTTCTTTTTGTGCTTCGACTAACAGATGCACTTCAGAACCTGTTCCCATTAAAATCGTATCCGCTGTTTCGATGTTACCCGCGATGACGTATCCGCCTTTTTCAGCACCTTCGACTGTCGTGCCTTCGAGTTCAGGCAACCCTTGACGTGTCATGACGAGAAGTGTCGGTTTGTTTTTCGATTGAACCGCTGTTTTCCATGCTGCGATTGTTTCTTTTCCGTCTGCCGGACGATAGACCGTTAAGTTTGGCATCGCGCGGAAACTCATCAAATGTTCAACCGGCTCATGTGTCGGACCATCTTCACCGACTGCGATTGAGTCATGTGTCAAGACGAAGATTGACTGGATTCCCATCAACGCTGCTAAACGGACAGCCGGACGCAAGTAATCCGAGAAGACGAAGAATGTTGCACCGTAAGGGATGACACCACCGTGTAACGCCATACCGTTGACCGCTGCTGCCATCGCGAACTCACGGACACCAAACCAGATGTTACGACCGCTTGGATCGATATCGAAGTCCGCTTCCCCTTTAAGCATCGTGTTGTTTGAACCTGCTAAGTCAGCCGATCCACCGAAGATCGTAGGGACGTTTTTCGCAAGTGCGTTCAAGACTTCTCCACTTGTTTGACGTGTTGCTTTTTTCGATGTCAAATCGTATGTCGGAAGGTCTGCTTCCCAGTTGCTTGGAAGTTCGTTTGCGATGGCACGGACGAGTTCTTCATGCAATTCCGGATGTGCTGCTTTGTATTGCTCCATCTTGTCAGCCCATGCTGCTTCTGTGTCAGCGCCACGTTTGACGATCCGCTCTTCGAACAAGTCTTTAACTTCGTCCGGCACGTAGAATTCTTCGTGATCCCAGACGTAGCTTGCTTTCGTCAACTTGATTTCTGCATCTCCGAGTGGTGCACCGTGCGAAGCCGATTTTCCTGATTTGTTTGGTGAACCAAATCCGATGACCGTTTTGACTTCGATCAACGTCGGTTTTGTCGTTTCGGCTTTCGCTGCTTCGATCGCTTTTGAAATCGAATCAAGATCCGTTCCGTCTTCCACGCGAATGACTTGCCAGTTGTATGCTTCAAAACGTTGTTGGACGTTTTCAGAGAATGATTTATCGAGATCACCGTCGAGTGAGATGTCATTTGAATCATACAGAACGACCAGTTTACCAAGACCTAAATGTCCTGCAAGTGATGCCGCTTCTGCTGAAACACCTTCCATTAAGTCGCCGTCTCCACAAATGCCGTATGTGAAGTGATCGACGACGTTTAACTCGTCGCGGTTGTATTTCGCTTCCAAGTGACGTTCTGCCATCGCCATCCCGACAGCCATCGCGATGCCTTGTCCGAGTGGACCAGTCGTCGCATCAACACCTGCCGTGTGACGGTATTCCGGATGACCCGGTGTTTTTGAGTTCCATTGGCGGAATGACTTCAAGTCATCCATCGCAAGATCATAGCCTGATAAATGGAGGAGTGAGTAGAGAAGCATTGAACCGTGTCCTGCTGAAAGTACAAAACGGTCACGGTTGAACCATTCTGGATTTTTAGGGTTGTGGTTCATATGATCCGCCCATAATGTAAATGCCATCGGTGCTGCACCCATCGGCATTCCCGGGTGACCCGAGTTCGCTTTTTGTACTGCATCAATTGATAATGTACGAATCGTATTTACTGCTAATAGTTCTACTGTTGTCATGTTCGTCAAAACAATCATCCTCTCTCTTTTTCACAAATTCTTTATCATTTTAGCACACCCGGAAATGTGATACAACTTTTCTAAATAGTATGTCACATTAAAATGAATGCGCTCTCTATTGCCGTTTTCTTAACACTTTTGTGATACACATTACGAACTTTTTATCAAAAAAAGCTATCCCACTCGTCCATTGAGTGACATAGCTTTTTCGGTTATTGTTTGTTGCGCTCTTCTTCCTGCGCTTGCTTTAATTTTTCCGGTGTAACGTCGGTTCCTTCTTCATCGACGATTTTGATTCCCATCATCTGATTTTTGAATGAACCGCGGAAGGCTTCTAAATACGCTGTTCTTAATTCTTTTTGTTCCGCTGTTTCCGCATCCGTCAACGGCTCGACTTTTGATTTATTCGCTAATTCATTAATCCGGTCCAGTTGTTCTTGTGATAACATAATATCCCTCTTTCTGTTGACTCGACATCGAGCTTTCAATAGTAACCTTACTTTAAAAGACACGAACAGAAAAAGCAAGTGTGGCGCGCTTCTCGCACACCCACCTGCTTCATTGTTCATACGTATTGACGACTTCCTTATATTCGAGATAACGACGGTTGACGGTCGCCTTTGAAATATCGTGTCCCATCCCTCTTAAGGTAACGGCGATATCAGCAAATGTCAGACCCAAGTCACGTAATCGGACGATTTCTTCAATCGGGACTTCTTTCCGGCTGCGTCCGGCATTCTCACCTTGCCGGTTAAGGTTCTGTTCGGGACGGAAACCATTTTCAACTGCCCGTCGCATACCGCGGGCAATTTTCGCATTATGCAATTTCCGCTGGTATTCCTCGACGAGCGAGACGATTTCAAGGACCATCGCCTCGGCATCAGCCAATTTATATTCGCCGTCTGATTCCATCGTCATCAGTTGGACCTGATGTTTTTGGAACGTGTGTAAAATCGCGATTTTGGCATTTCCACGCCCGATGCGGGTATCATCCGTCACGAGGACGGCATCCACTGCCTGGCGGGTGACGTAATCGAGGACGGACAACATGCCCTCCCGATCGACATCGTAACCACTTTCTTTTTCCGTAATGATATCCACGACTTCAAATCCTTTTGTTGCAGCGAGTCCCGACAGTTCTGATCTTTGCCGCTCAAGCGAGCTATCCTGTGCTTCTTTTTCCGTCGAGACGCGACAGTAGATTACGACTCTCATACTACTTCACACCCCTGTTCGTTCAATGACAACTTTTACATTTTGTCATTGTTGCGCGATTGGTACAACGATTTTGTTTTTCGAAATGACATGAGTCGTCTTCAGTTCATTGTTCTCAATCAACCATTCGACATATTCTTGATCAGTCATCGAACCGTCATTGTAGACTTCAGCGACTTGTTCAACTGTCGCATTTTGATCGACCGTAACAGAAGCGGTCAGGAGTTGATCGACCTTTTCATCCGGCCGGGGTGTTAAGAGGAAAAGAATGAAAGCAAGGCTGAGCGTATAAAAAACAATGGAAAAGGCATGGGTACGAATCGTATGCATCATGATAAATCCCTCCAATTAAAAATGATTTAGAATAGATGTTCTCGGAACAATTGTTCGCATAACTCATCTTAAACCAAGAACCAGTGTTCGGTCAACATAAAATGTCGAACAATTGTTTGTACGCTCATTTGTTCTATGTTATAGTGATTTTAGAAACATGTATTCCTATAACCTTCAAAAAACCATTCCGAAAAGAGGTGGCAATTCATATGCGGAAAATGTCGAAACGACAACAAGAAATCCTTGACTACATCGTTGCTCAAGTGAAACTGAAAGGGTATCCACCTTCAGTTCGTGAAATCGGTGAAGCTGTTGGTCTTGCTTCAAGCTCAACGGTACACGGTCATTTGGATCGTCTAGAAAAACGCGGACTGATTCGCCGTGACCCGACAAAGCCACGTGCGATTGAGATATTGCTTGATAAACCTGACGAAAATCACGAAGCCATCGTGCATATCCCTGTTATGGGGAAAGTCACTGCTGGTTTTCCAATCACTGCCATCGAAAATATCGAAGAGCACTTCCCTCTCCCGGCACACTACGTCGGGAATGAAAATGTCTTCATGTTAACGATTGACGGAGAATCGATGATCAATGCAGGTATTCTAGATGGTGACCGAGTCATCGTTCGTCAGCAAAATACAGCAGAGAATGGTGAAATTGTCGTTGCTATGACCGAAGATAGCGAAGCGACGGTAAAACGGTTCTTCTTAGAAGATCAACGAGTACGTCTTCAACCCGAAAATGATTCGATGGACCCGATGTATTTCGATAATGTCTCGATTCTTGGCAAGGTCATCGGCGTGTATCGGACGATTCACTAAGCGAGGGACCAGCTCTGCTGGTCTTTTTTTATGCCTTCCGGAAATGTACATGATACAGTCAATACCGTTGCTTTAGCCGGCTATGTTGCGTATTCGGTCGCAACGCAGCAAACGGATTGGCTTCCTACTGCCGTCGGTATTGCCGTCGGCACGCTCTGGCTTTCACCAGACCTCGACTTGAAGTCTGAACCTTATTATCGGCACGGACCGTTACGCGTCCTGTGGATGCCCTATGTCAAAATCATGCCGCACCGTTCCATCTGGTCGCACGGGCTGATTATCGGTGATATCATCCGACTGTTGTATAGTGCTGCTTTTGTAATCCCGCTTTTATTTTTAGCACTCTACACGAAAATTATTGAATCCAGTACGGTCGATTCATGGTTTGCAGCGATGCCTGCCTTTGTCATCGGCATCATGGTTGCCAGTACGATCCATATCGTTCTCGATCATTCCAGCAGCTTCTTTCGAACAAAAAAGAAGCGAAAAAAGCGTCGCTGAAAACCCTTCGTTCATCGTAAAAATGAACAAAGGGTTTTTTAATATCCAGCTTTCATTTTTTTAAACATAAATTAAGGAAAATTTAATTTGAAGATTTGAATTATTTGTATTGAAAACGTTATCAATTAGATGTAGGTTTAAATGGAAAGGCCAATATCTGCTTCAATCCAAAGGGAGGGTTTTTGCATGAGTAATTTTACTAGTGAGCTGATTGGAACCATGATTCTGATTTTGCTCGGGGATGGAGTCGTTGCAGGGGTTGTCTTGAAAAAGACGAAATCTGAGAACAGCGGCTGGATCGTCATCACATTTGCTTGGGGTCTCGCCGTCATGACTGCAGCCTACATCGCAGCAGCCAGTGGCGCACACCTAAATCCTGCATTGACATTGGCGCTTGCCATGAATTCCGATTTACCGTGGGCTGATGTACCTGTCTACATCGCCGGTCAATTGATCGGGGCATTCATCGGTGCCGTACTTGTTTGGCTTCATTATATGAAACATTTTGAAGCGACTGATGATCAAGCAGCAAAATTAGGCGTGTTTGCAACGGGACCTGCGATTCGTCACACACCTTCAAACTTGATTTCGGAAATCATCGGTACATTCGTCTTGGTATTCGGAATTCTGTCATTTGGTCTGACGACGTTTGGTGACGGTCTTAAACCATTGATCGTCGGTCTACTCGTCGTTGTCATCGGTCTCTCACTTGGTGGTACAACAGGGTATGCCATCAACCCGGCCCGTGACCTTGGACCGCGGATTGCCCATGCCATTTTACCGATTCCAAACAAAGGATCATCTGATTGGAGCTACTCGTGGATTCCGATTGTTGGTCCAATCGTCGGCGGCGGAGTTGCCGTTCTCCTTTATCAACTGTTACAAAACTGATTCTAGCGTTGACACCTATATCTCAAGGGGGATTTTACAATGGAAAACAAGTATATCTTAGCACTCGACCAAGGAACGACCAGCTCACGTGCCATCATCTTTGATCACGATGGTCAAATCGTCAACTCGGCACAACGGGAGTTCAAACAATACTTCCCGCAACCAGGCTGGGTAGAGCATGATGCCAATGAAATCTGGGGTTCGATCCTCGCTGTCATGGCTGACGCCCTCGGAACGGCTGATATTAAACCAAGTGAAATCGCTAGTATCGGAATTACGAACCAGCGTGAAACGACGGTCGTTTGGAACAAAGAAACAGGTAAGCCGGTCTATCACGCGCTCGTCTGGCAATCCCGTCAAACATCCGGTATCTGTGATGAGTTGAATGCACAAGGGCTCAATCAGAAATTCCGCGATAAAACAGGTTTATTGATCGATGCGTACTTCTCGGGAACAAAAGTCAAATGGATTCTCGATAACGTCGAAGGCGCACGTGAACAAGCAGAAAACGGAGAACTTCTCTTCGGTACAATCGATACGTGGCTCGTCTGGAAACTGTCCGGCGGCAAAACGCATATCACGGACTATACCAACGCATCACGAACGCTGATGTATAACATTTACGAGCAAAAATGGGATGACGAGTTGCTTGAAATCCTGACAGTTCCAAAATCGATGTTGCCGGAAGTACGTCAATCGAGCGAAGTGTATGACAATACGGTTCCGTACCACTTCTTCGGCTTTGAAGTCCCAATCGCTGGTATTGCCGGTGACCAACAAGCTGCCCTCTTCGGTCAAACATGTTTCGAACCAGGTGAAGGAAAAAACACATACGGTACAGGTTGCTTCATGCTGATGAACACCGGTGAAAAGGCTGTTTCTTCTGACCACGGTCTACTGACGACAATCGCTTGGGGTGTTGACGGTAAAGTCGAATATGCACTCGAAGGATCGATCTTCGTTGCCGGATCAGCAATTCAGTGGCTGCGCGATGGCTTACGGATGTTAAAAAACGCGAAGGATTCAGAAGGCTATGCGTTAAAAGTTGATTCAACAGAAGGCGTTTATGTCGTCCCTGCCTTCGTCGGACTCGGTGCCCCTTACTGGGATAGCGACGTTCGCGGAGCCATCTTCGGCTTAACACGTGGAACGGATAAAGAACATTTCGTCCGCGCGACACTCGAGTCACTCGCTTATCAGACACGTGATGTCTTGACAGCGATGGAAAAAGATTCAGGCATCGAACTAAAAACATTGCGTGTTGATGGTGGTGCGGTTTCAAACGACTTCTTGATGCAGTTCCAGTCAGATATCCTGGGCGTCCCAGTCGATCGTCCGGAAATCAACGAAACAACTGCCCTTGGTGCTGCTTACCTCGCCGGCTTAGCGGTTGGCTACTGGAAAGATAAAGCGGAAATCAAAAAGCAATGGAAACTCAACCGTCAGTTCAAACCAGAGATGGAAGAAAACGATCGTGAACAACGTTATGCCGGTTGGCAAAAAGCGGTGGAAGCGACAATGGCGTTTAAACCAAGCAAAAAAGAAGTTAATGCGTAACTCGATATTCCTGACGTTCCCAGCGGAACGTCAGGTTTTTTTATACTCCATGAAACCAGCGTGCTCCGTCGTTCTGGAGCACGCTGGTTTTGACCTTCTATAAAAAACGTTCATCCAAATTCAGACTTCACGCCGGTGACGATTTCATCTAACGACTTGGATTGTCCGCTTAAGACTGCCGCTAAAAAAGCACCCTCGACAAGCGGAGCCTCGACGAACTGCACACTCCGGTCCCCACTGTAAAACTCGAGCGCAAGTTCTGCGTTCATCGTAGCTGAACCGATATCCGTTAAAATCAATCCGTCATCGGTCAGTTCATTCATCGTTTCTTCGATTCGTGATGCATCGGTCCCGATACTGCCATCTGCAAGCCCTGCTGCGAGCAATACCGGCGTATCCGGTGCCATCTCAGCCAATAATTCTTTTAGACCAGCAGCTAACTTCTCGCTGTGGGAAACCAAAATCAAGTTAATCATCGAAGCACCTCCACGATCGCACGTAATAACAAAGCACTGGACATTGAACCGGGATCTTGAACACCAACCGTCGCCTCACCAAAATAAGAAGCCCGTCCTTTTGTCGCGACCCGTTCTTTTGTATCTGTCAACGCTTGATCCAGCGCTTGATTTAAATCAGTTTGTTGCTCAAGCGCTTCATAAAACGGCGTCCAGATATCGACCATCGTTTTTTGTCCGAACTCCGATTTTCCGCGCATCTTAATCCCGTTCGTCGCTTCTTTGAAAGCAGCTGCCAACTCATCGCCTTCCGCTTCGGTTTTTCCTTTGAAGGCTCCGGCAAACTTGACGAATGCCGTCCCATAAAGCGGTCCGGAAGCGCCTCCGACCGTCTTGATCAACGTCATCCCAACTTGTTTGGATAAAGCACCGAGATCTTCATACTCTGTCTGCGCCTCGAGTTCCTTCTCAACCGCTTGGAAGCCGCGGGACATGTTGATGCCATGATCGCCGTCACCGATTTCCCGGTCGAGATCCGTTAATTCGTCTTTATGCTGCTCGATTTGTTTTGCAGCTTCGAGTAATGCCTCTCGAAATGTTTCCGTTGATAACTTCATCTGTCTGCACCTCTTCTAGTTAGAATCCAATCGCGTTTGTTTTGGCGTCCAAGTAGCCGACCAGTTCGTCGTCCACCGGAAGCAAGGTGATCGAGAAACCATGCATTTCAAGCGATGTCATATAATTGCCGACGAATGGTCGGACGATGTCATACCCTTTTGCCTGCAGTTGCTCGGCGACATACTTGTACGTGATATACAGTTCCGAAACCGGCGTTCCACCCATTCCGTTCACCATGACCGCGACTTTTTTGTCCGATACTTCCGCTGTCAGCCGATCCAGTAATTCCGTTACGATCGCTTCGACAGAGGCAATTGGTTTCCGTTCAAGTCCTTTTTCCCCGTGAATCCCGATCCCGATTTCCATCTCGTCTTCATGAAGATCAAAGCCTGGTTTTCCGCTCTCCGGCATATAACAAGGTGATAAAGCCATTCCGATCGAACGAACGCCAGCGATGACTTTTTCCGCGACCGCTTTGACTTCCGCCAGTGACTTGCCTTCTGCCGCCGCAGCTCCGGCAATCTTATGAACAAAAATCGTTCCGGCGACGCCTCGACGGTCCTCTTCTTTTTTGATGGCGATATCATCGTTGACAATGACCGTCTCGACTTCGATGTCCTCAAGTTCCGCCAACTCTTTCGCCATATCAAAGTTCATGACGTCACCGGAGTAATTTTTGACGACGAGCAGAACCCCTTTCCCGCCGTCTGCTGCCTTGATTCCTTCTAAGACCATGTCCGGTGTCGGTGAAGTGAAGACTTCGCCGCAAACAGCTGCCGCGAGCATCCCGTCACCGATAAATCCGGCATGGGCCGGTTCGTGACCACTTCCTCCCCCGGACACAAGGGCCACTTTTCCTTTTAATGGTTCTTTCCGTTTGATGACATTGACTCCGTCGACTTTCGCATAAAGATCGGGATGTGCTAAAACGAGACCATCGACCATATCCGAGACAAACCGATTCGCATCTTGCATTAATTTATCCATCTTGAACGCCCCTTCGTCTAACGAATTTTTGCCGTACCACTTACCCTTTACCACCAATCGGGTCGACTTATGTCAAGGAAACATATGAAAATATTGACCACTTCATTTCCAATCGGTTTTCGGAATGCTATGCTGATAACACACTAGATTGAGAGGAGTCCTGCCATATGACCAGCTCGTTTCAAGCAGGTGTCAAAGCCTGTCTTCCGACCGTTCTCGGTTACCTTGGGATCGGTTTTTCCGCCGGTATCGTCGGACGCGCCGCCGGACTCAGTCCGCTTGAAATCGGATTGATGTCCATCCTGATTTATGCCGGCGCCGCTCAGTTCATCATTACGAGCCTGCTGCTGTTAAACAGCCCATTTTCCGCTATTATCTTAACCACCTTTATCGTCAATTCCCGGCATCTTCTGATGAGCATGACACTTGCTCCACGCGTCGCAAGCCGGAACCGGTTCGACCAGTTCGGAATCGGTGCCCTGCTGACCGATGAATCGTTTGCCGTCGCCATGAATACTTCTTTGAAACAACAGATTGATGCTAAATTCATGCATGGGTTGAATCTGACCGCCTACTTCAGTTGGATTGCCTCGACCGTCCTCGGTGCACTCGTCGGCAGTTGGTTTCCGGATCCGGAACGGTTCGGACTGGACTTTGCCTTGACGGCGATGTTCATCGGCTTGTTGTACCTGCAGCTTGAAAGTGAACGGTCACGTGTTGCCTTGAACGGAATTTTACTGGTACTCGTTTTCTTGTTGTTGTACATATCGATGCGCTACCTCTCACCGGAACTCGCTGTTTTGTTTGCGACGATGGTAGCCGCCAGCATAGGAGTAGTGATCTCACGATGGAAATCCGCTTAGAGCTTTTAATCCTGTTCGCTGCCTGTGGTCTTGTCACATTGATTCCACGGATTTTGCCGTTTCTGCTGATGCATGGATTGACATTGCCCCGCCTGTTGACCGAGTGGTTATCGTTCATCCCAATCTGCCTGCTCAGCGCTTTGTTTTTTCAGAACCTGCTGCTTGCTCAAAGCGATGATTATCCCACACTGTCTTCTCTCCACCTCGCAGCATCGGTACCGACAGTCCTTGTCGCACTGACCAGCAAAAGTCTTTCCTTCACGGTCATCACCGGTGTCTTGTCGATGGCACTGATCCGCTTTTTTCTGTAGGAGTAGAAGCGAACGATACTTTTGAAACAAGACAAGGGCAGTGGATGTAAACCCACTGCCCTCGCCTTTCTATAAATGAGTGTTTGTATCGATTTCTTTATTCAGCGGATACATCCTCATAATCCGATTTCTGCTCAAACTCCCGTTTTGCAAACGGACAAAGCGGCAACAACTTGACCTTTTCTTCCCGCGCCCACTCGACAATCGCTTTGACCAGTTGTTCGCCAATTTGTTGGTTCCGGTGCTTCGGGTCGACATACGTGTGGTCAATGATCCATTTACCGCCTCTTGTATCACTGTACGTGATCTCTCCAACAGCTTGATTATCTAGATAGGCTTCAATCTTTTGGTCTCCTCGTTTTAATTCCATTAAGCTTCCCTCCGTTCGTAAGATAAGGCGCCGCTCGGACATCCGTCGACGACCCGCATGACATCTTCGACTGGTGCCCCGTCCGCTTCAATCCACGGACGTTTTTTGACATCAAAGACCGTCGGCAGACTCTTCACACAATGACCGGAATGGATACAAACTTCAGCATCAAAATAGACCGTGATTTCTTTTCCTTCGTACGCCTTTTTCATTTAAAACGCCTCCTTAGATAAAAAAACTCCAATCTTCTATTTTCATTCTGCAAAGTTTACTATATATAATTTCATTTGACATTATCCTTACTTTTCCTATGTATAATCTAAATTTTTATAATTAATATTTTAAATAAATATATGTTTGAGAAATAGATCATTTGTTTTTCATCATAATAACTGTTTCTTTTTCAATGAAGATATATCAATCTCTAACCTTTGATTATAAATTCGTCCTTTAGGCAGTTGATCTTTTGATGCATAAAATAATAAATGGAATTCATTTTTTAAAAATTGCACTATGAAAATATCATCAAATTGTTCCAAAGTTCTTATATTCAATGAAACAAAACCAGTTTTTTGAGCAGTTGTTTTCACACTGATACGTCTTCCATTACTAGTTACATCAAAGCCGTGCTGGTTAGTTACATGAGCTAACTTGCCTTTAGTATGTATAGCACAATAAAATTCTCCTAATCGACCTATTAAATGACGCAACTCCGTAGCTTCACAACCAAGCACGTTCATTTCAAACCTTAAAATATCCATGTATTCTTCAAATAGTTCAATTATATAATTATTTTCGAGTGATTCCTGATTTTCTAAAGCAACTGATGAAGGTTGTACTGATAAACTCATTTGTCCGTCTTTCCACAATCCCACTACTTGATCTTTAGAAGAAGCACGTGTACGCGCATATATTAAACCGCTATAGTTCGCATGCTCACCAATATATTTATACATACCATGATTCAGATAAACAAATAAATGTTTATTAAAAGCAATCCCTCGATTTGATCGATTGTAACAATAATCAGATAAAATCACACTGTCTTTATTTGTTCCATATTTATGAAATAACTCTTCCTTTATTTCATTCGGTGTTATTATTTCTTCTTTTCTATGCTTTAAAATGCTTTTGAGCTGATCATAAATTGAAATACGTTTAATCATTATCATCATTATCCCTTCTAAAAAAATAAGGCTAAGAAAAGCAATACGGAAGCGTATTGACTATCTCTTAGCCTATTCATTCATTTTTCTATACTTCGATTAGAACAAGACCATATACTGATCGCGTTCCCATTCCGTAACTTGCGTCCGGAACATATCCCATTCGATTTCTTTGAGTTCGATGAAGTGCTCTGCAATATGATCGCCGAGTGCGTGCATGACGACGTCATCCGCTTTCAGGACTTCAAGTGCGTGGCTGAGTGTTGACGGAAGATCGTCAATCCCGTTTGCGACACGTTCCGGTTTGTCCATCACGTAGATGTTACGGTCAATCGGAGCCGGTGCTTTCAAGTTGTTCTTGATTCCATCAAGACCTGAAGCGAGCAATGTCGCAAGTGCCAAGTACGGGTTTGCTGCCGGGTCAACTGAACGAACTTCGATCCGTGTTGAGAGACCGCGGGCTGCCGGTACACGAACGAGTGGTGAACGGTTACGGGCTGACCATGCGACGTAGCAAGGTGCTTCATAACCAGGCACAAGACGCTTGTACGAGTTGACTGTCGGGTTACAGACAGCTGTGAAGGCACGGGCGTGCTTCAAGATACCTGCTGTGAACGCACGGGCATCATCCGAAAGTTGCATGTTGCTGTTACCTTCGTCGAAGAAGACGTTTTCTTTGCCTTTAAAGAGAGACATGTTAGCATGCATACCTGAACCGTTGACCCCGTAAAGCGGCTTCGGCATGAATGTTGCGTGAAGATTATGTTTCGCCGCAATCGTTTTGACGACGAGTT
The DNA here is from genome assembly GCA_902363455.1 of Caryophanales bacterium. Classification (GTDB taxonomy): domain Bacteria; phylum Bacillota; class Bacilli; order Exiguobacteriales; family Exiguobacteriaceae; genus Exiguobacterium_A. Next base: position 52,578 of record CABJAC010000007.1, read on the forward strand.
TGAACGTTTGGATGTTATCCGCAGTCGTGATGGCATCTGCATATTTGAAGTCGATTTCATGTTGTCCTGGTGCGACTTCATGGTGAGATGCTTCGATTTCAAAGCCCATGTTCTCAAGCTCGATGACGATTTCTTTACGGCAGTTTTCGCCGAGGTCGACTGGTGCGAGGTCGAAGTAACCACCTTGGTCATTTAACTCAAGTGTCGGACGACCGTTCGCATCCTTCTTGAACAAGAAGAATTCTGGCTCAGGACCAACATTGAATGAAGAGAAACCAAGCTCTTCCATTTCTTTAAGTACCCGTTTGAGTTGACCACGCGGATCTCCAGCAAACGGTGTGCCATCTGGATTGTAGATGTCACAGATGAGTCGTGCAACTTTACCCGTTCCGTCTTCTGTCCATGGGAAAACGACCCATGTGTTGAGGTCTGGGAAGAGATACATATCTGATTCTTCAATGCGAACGAATCCTTCGATTGATGAACCATCGAACATCATTTTGTTATCAAGTGCTTTTTCCAATTGACTGACTGGAATTTCAACGTTCTTGATTGTACCGAGGATATCTGTGAATTGTAGACGAATAAAACGTACATCCTCAGCTTTAGCGATTTTCATAATGTCTTCTCGTGTAATGTTGCGACGTGTCATGTGACAAATCCCCTCTCCGGCTCTTTTTTATATGGTAACAGGCACTTACTTGAAAAACCGTCCGAGCTCACCTTGGATGAGTGACGTTTTTCCATGTCGCCCTGCTTCCTGCAATTCGTTTTTCAGGAGTTTATATAATTCGCCATCAGATAATTCCGGACGGGTCGTGACGACCTTCTCCGCAACTCGTTCCCGTTTGACGAGATCATTGTCAAAAATCATCTTGATCCCTGCGATATTGAGCCCTTGATCCAAATATTCCTTGATCGACAACAAGCGATCCACATCGTTAAACGAATAGAGGCGACGCTTCGTCTCTGTCCGCTCCGGCTTGATCAATCCCTGTTCTTCGTAATATCGGATTTGTCGGGCAGATAACGCGGTCAACTCTTGAACGACTCCGATGGGGAATAGTGGCTTGGACTGTCGTGATAAGTCTGCCATTTCGTTCCTCCTTTTTCCTTACCTCATGAGAATAAACCTCTGTAAGGCAAGTTGTCAAGAGATGTAAGGAAAGTTAACATCACTTTCTTACAAGTCAGACGTCCTGCGTAACAGAGGTCTTTTCACATCAAGCAGTTATTTTAAACCTGTTGTGTTTGAATCAGTTGTTGTTCCATTAATTGATTGACGGCCGAGACGATGGCGATTTTGACGTGACTGTACGTCAGCCCGCCCTGGACATATGCTGTATACGGCGCCCGGATCGGACCATCTGCCGATAACTCGATCGACGATCCTTGAATGAACGTCCCGGCAGCCATGATGACATCATCGGCATACCCGGGCATATAGTCCGGAATCGGCAAGGCTTGCGCATTGACGGGAGATGCCGCTTGAATCGCCTGACAAAAGGCAATCATCGGCTCCGGTGCATGGAAGGAGACCGATTGAATCAAGTCCGTTCGTTCAACGGCGTAATGCGGAGCCGTATCGAAGCCGAACTGTTCCATCATGCTCGAGGTGAACATCGCTCCCATCAACGCCTGACTGACCGTATGAGGTGCCATGAAGAAACCTTGGTACATGTCTTGGAGCGAATAGAGCGAGGGACCTGCCTCCGCCCCAATTCCCGGTGTCGTCATCCGGAACGACGCCCGTTCGATCAAATCACGGCGTCCGACGAGATAACCACCCGTCTTCGCAAGACCACCGCCCGGATTCTTGATCAGTGACCCCGCCATTAAATCGGCACCGACATGGGTCGGTTCAATCGTCTCGACGAATTCTCCGTAACAATTGTCGACGAAGATGATGACGTGGGGATATTTTGCTTTGATCGCTGTGATGGCTTCACCAATCTCGGCGACCGGTAAACTGCGACGCGTCGCGTATCCTTTTGAACGCTGAATCCCGACGACTTTTGTCTTGTCCGTAATTCGGGCGAGGACCGCCTCAAGATCAATCGTTTCCGCCTGCTTCATCTCGACGACGTCATAGGTGACACCGAGTTCTTTTAAGGAGCCGCGTCCGTCACCGCGGATACCGACGATTTCTTCGAGTGTATCGTACGGTTTTCCGGTGATATACAGCAGTTCATCCCCCGGCAACAATAAACCGAACAAGGCGATGCCGATCGCATGGGTCCCGCTGATGATCTGCGCCCGGCACAGACCGGCTTCCGCACCGAAGACCGATGCGTAAATCCGCTCGAGATTATCGCGTCCTTCGTCGTTGTAACCGTAACCGGTCGACGGCATGAAGTGGAAATCACTCACTTTGTGCTCCCGAAACGCATTCAGGACACGGAACTGGTTGTGTTCCGCGACTTGCTGCGCCTTGCGGATTCCCGGTGCGATTTTTTCTTCCGCCTGCTCGACGAACGGACGGATTGTTTCATAATGCGTTAACTCTGTAAACATGCTTACACCTCGTATTGTTTCAATGTCGAATAAAGGCGCGTATCCTTGCGTAAATAGCCTTTTAAGGTCACGGAGCCGTCCTCTTCATATTGTTCTGTTAAATTCATCATCACTTCTTTGGCCGGATTGTAATGCGCAAACGCATTGACTGGGATCCGGATCTCAAGATATTCGAGAATCTCACTGATTGCTTTTTCGATTTCGACGGTCAGCCGCTCGATATCCGCCGGGTCAAGAGCGGAAATCAGCAGTTTTCCACCCGTGAACAAGTCCGTCAACTGGTCTTTTTTATTAAAGACTTCGAGTTGCGGGATGTCACCGGCACCAAGTTCGTCGAGCACATCATTTGTCGTCTGCATCTGATTGAGATAATGCTCGCTTGATGCATCGATGACGTGAATGATCAAATCGGCTTCGAGCACTTCTTCGAGTGTCGAGCGGAACGCGGCAATCAATTTCGTCGGCAGGTCCTGAATGAATCCGACCGTGTCGGTCAGCAGAATCTGTCCGCCTTCCGGTAAGTCAAACTGACGTGTCAACGGATCAAGTGTCGCGAACAATTCGTTTTTCTCGTAGGTGTCGGCATTCGTCAAACGATTGAAAATTGTTGATTTCCCGGCATTCGTATAGCCGACCAGTGCAATTTGGAACGTCTGGTTTTCTTTCCGGCGTTCCCGGTACCGGGCGCGATGGGCGACGGATGTTTCGAGTTGCTTCTTGATTTCATCCACACGACGACGGATGTGCCGGCGGTCGGTCTCAAGTTTCGATTCCCCCGGACCACGTGTCCCGATTCCGCCGCCGAGCCGCGACAGCTGCGTGCCCTGACCGCTTAAACGCGGCAACAGGTAACTCATCTGAGCGAGTTCGACTTGCAACTTCCCTTCGCGTGACTGGGCACGTCCGGCAAAGATATCGAGAATCAATTGTGTCCGGTCGATCAATTTGATTGATTCCGGATCTTCAAGAGCAATCCGGATATTTTTCATCTGACCGGGTGTGACTTCTGCATTAAAAATAATCAAATCCGGTTCGAGTTCCTGTGCTAATGCGACAAGTTCCTCAACCTTCCCTTTTCCGATAAACGTCCGGCGGTCGATCGATTGACGCTTTTGATCGAGTCGCCCTACCACGACGGCGTGCGCAGTCGTAACGAGTGCTTCAAGCTCCGCGACCGATTCTTCATAGATATGATCCGGTACACCGGGGAGCTGACAACCGACGACGATGACGCGTTCTGACATATAATCATTCCTTTCAAAATAACAAACCTTCTGCGTCCCTAATCATACCACATGCACCCTGTCCTCTGAACTTTTTTGGACAGGAAACATCCGTTCGGTTTATCATAAAGAAAAGCACCTAAAACAGGAGGTCCGTTATGGCACGAGAACGACTCGATTATACTTTGCCGGAATTCATCGAACGGTATCTGTTCTTCCTCAGCGCAAGCGGCCGACAGGATTCGACGATCCGTCGGTACCGCTACGATTTGATTGAAATCCACCGCTACATGACCGAAGTCGACCAACCACTCGAGACGATCGACGACTTTAAGGCGATTCCGATTGAGACGTGGAAAACGTTCATCAACGAGTATTTAATCGAGGAAAAACTGTACCAACAGGCGACCGTCGCCCGAATCGTCAGTGTCCTCAACCAGGTCAACTATCAAATCCGTCAGACGAAATCAAAACTGATCGAATACGCCCAGCCGACGCATGAGCTGACGCCGCAGCATGTCGCGTCCCTTGCTGAATACGAACAATTGATCCGGACGAACCGGTCGGACCGCGGACTGACGGATCACCAACTCGTCGCCCGTCCCTACTTGATCGACCGCAACGAATTGATTTTACGGCTCTTTTACCGTTACGGTCTTCGGGTTCACCATATCATCGGTCTGAAGATGCAGGACTTGAATTTTGCGCAACGCGAGATGACGGTCCACGACCGGCTCGGCAATGCGTACCTGCTCCACCTCGAACGTGACGATCAAGACCTGATGCTCACGTATTTAAAGACGATACCGGAACCGGTCCGTCCGCGGTACCACTCGACTGATCCGTTTTTTGTCGCCTTTGATTTCTCACGGATGACATTCCGCTGGGTCTACAGCAAAAATGCCCCGAAACAATTGTCAATCGTCATGATCACGAAGATGATGCGCCAGTTGAATGAACGGTCGGACAATAAACGGATCATCACCCCGTCGATGTTACGCAACAGCTTCATTCTCGGAACGTATCTCGAGGAGTTGACGAAAGAGGAACGGTTGACGAAGACCTGTCTCTACAAAGAAGTTTCGCTGAGACGTTATGCGGAAGCGGTCGACGAGCTGAAAGATCTGTTGTAACAAAAAAGGAACAACGCCGCAGCGTTGCTCCATCAAGTAGGCGGCCCCCCGGCCGTCTTTTTTTAACGTGTGACTTCTTCCGTTTCCGTCTCTTGTTCATACAACGTCACGTTACGTGCCGGTGCGAACGTCGAGATCGCGTGTTTGTAAATCAATTGCTGTTTGCCTTCCGATTCTAAAATGACCGTGAAGTTATCAAACGATTTAATCAATCCCCGTAACTGATATCCACTGATTAAAAACACTGTCGTCGGAACCGAATCTTTTCGTAACTGATTTAAAAAATAGTCTTGAATGTTGTACGTCGCTTTCATAAGCCCCCGTGCCCCCTCTTTTTATCTGTTTTTCTCTTCAGGCTACTCCGATTTAACCGCTTTCAGGAACCCTACTGTTCTATCATAGATAATTTTGAAGTTTTCTTCAAATGAAAGCCTTCCCATTTCAACCCAATTCCCGTCGAATTGATGACGGAACCATGTCAACTGCCGTTTCGCAAAGCGGCGTGTGTTTCGTTTTAATGCGTCGACAGCCGGCTCAAGCGGCGCACCGTCGAGCACAGGCATGATTTCCTTGTAGCCGATCGCCTGCATCGCTTTCGTCTCCTTGTAACCGGCTGCGACCAGTTGCTCGACTTCCGTCAGTAGTCCTTGTTCGAGCATCAGGTCGACACGCTGGTCGATCCGGGCATACAATTGGTCCCGGTCCTCCATATGTAGGACGAACAACAGACTGTCGTACAAACTCGGTTCGCTGCCCGAGGCTTGTGTTTGTCCGCTCATCGCGACTTCAATCGCCCGGACGACCCGTTGGACATTGTTCGGATGAATCGCATCCGCCCGGGTTGCATCCAGCTGCCGCAAGCGATCATGGAGGGCTTGCGCTCCCTCATCTTTGGCAAACTGTTCCAACTCCTGCCTTAATGCCTTATCTTCCGCCTGGACGGTAAATTGATAATCATATAAAATCGCCCGGATATAAAGCCCTGTCCCGCCGACGATGATCGGCAACTTGCCTTTTGCCGCAATCTCATCGATTGCTGCTCGCGCCAACGTCTGAAAACGGGCGACACTCATCTCGTCGTCCGGCTCAACCAAATCGAGCAAATGATGCGGAATCCCTTCCATTTCTTCCTGCGTCACCTTCGCTGATCCGATGTCCATCTGTTTGTAGACTTGAACGGAGTCACCCGAAATGATTTCGCCGTTTAATTTTTTTGCTAATTCAATCCCTGTCTTCGTTTTTCCGACGGCGGTCGGTCCAACGATGACGATGACGGGTTGTTTACTCATGACATCACCATTCCTAGCTTATACGTGTTTGTAGTCAGTGTATCATATCTGTCTCCGGCTCAGACACGACAAAAAAACCGCCGCCTTATGAAAGGAGACGGTTCAATGAGTTCTGTTACACACGGCGGATGAAATCGTCGTATACCGCACTAAACACACACCATCCACAAATGACTAAGCCTGTCAGCATAATTCCCCAATCAGCCATTTTTGGCACCTCCTCTGTCGTCTTTACATACCTTTTGACAAATCCGGGCGTTCGTAAACCCTTTCCAGCAGGTTTGACACCAATTACTGGAATCGCTATGATAAAAGTACGATTGTTACGTAGCGCAGAAGCTGACCTGCATCGGCTTCTTTGAAGAGGGACTCCCCTCTTGATTCCACGCAGATGCCCGACATCTGCAAAAAGCCCCTTTTCCGTTATGGAGAAGGGGCTTTCTTGTCGTGTATCAGTACATATCTTTTTGCGTGAAGTTCCAGAACGCCACGATCAACGCACCAATTGTCCAACAGAGTAAGACAGCAAGCGAGAACGGTAACGTCATTCCTTCAATCGGTGGTGCTTGTCCATCAAGGTAGTTGATTAATCCAAAGTTCACGTTGACGAGATATTTCGAACTCGTCCAACTTGAACCAAGTGTCGTCAACAATGTTCCGGAAATCAAAACAGCCATCATGATTCCGATACCGGTTGCTGTGTTCTTGACCAGAACCGACACCATTAAGGCGATTGTCGCTACTACAGCTGTGACAATCCAGGCGAGACCGATTGCCATTAATAGGTATTCCCACATCGGAATCGTATGCACGAATTCGGTCGAGAACGTTCCGCTCGGCGAGGCTTGGAAACCGGTCAATATCGGCGCGGTCCACCCGTCATATCCAAGGACGATTCCGGAAATCGCATAACAGACGGCGGCGGTCAGGGCCATCAGCATCGATGTATACAACAACGTCGTCAGCCATTTCGCCATCAAGATTTTCCAACGCCGGACGGGACGCGACAGTAAGGTCTTGATCGTTCCGTCATTTTGCTCCCCACTGACGATATCCGCCATGATGACAATGATGAAGAGTGGGAGAATCAGCGTCAATCCTTGGGAGAAGAAGATCCGGATGAAGGTTGGTGCCCCCGGATAGTTCGGATTGATGTCATTGTCGAGATAGTATTGATTTTGTTTTAAGTCAAACTCAAGAAACTGACGAAACTCGTCTTGAATGCTGCTTGAGGCCAAACGGTTTTGCGTATCGACGATATCTTGTTGCAATTCGACACGCCAGTCGAGTGTGCCTTGTTTCTTGATTTGCTCTTGAATGTCCCGGTACTGGGCATACGTAAACATCGAGACGAGGACAACTAAGATGATGGCGACGACGGCAAACCGCTTTTTCGAGGCAATCTTCATGACTTCGTTTCGGATCAGTCCGAGCATGTTCGGGTTACGCAATATGATCTCCTCCTGTCAATGTGATGAAGAGATCTTCGAGCGTCTGGACTTTCCGTTCGATCGTCCACACTTCGACGCCCGCTTCAAACAATTGTTTGTTGAGCGTTGGTGTCTTACTGGCATCCATCAACGTATGGACGGTGTTCGCGTCAACGATTTCCGAGACTTGGACGTCAGGAGACGCCGACAGGATCTCGTTCGCCTTAAAGGCATCATCGACACGCCAGTCAACACCCGGTGCAAGCGATTCAACCAGTTCTTTGACCGTTCCGACTTGAACGATCTTTCCGTAACTCATGATGGCGACACGATCCGCCAACATCTCAATCTCCGCCAGGATATGGCTCGAGACGAGGACCGATAAGCCGGTCTCATCCACTAACTTCCGGATGAACTGACGTAAATCACGGATTCCCATCGGATCGAGTCCGTTCGTCGGTTCGTCGAGAATCAAGACATCCGGGCGGCCAAGCAAGGCTTGGGCAATCCCGAGACGCTGACGCATCCCAAGGGAATACGTCCGGACTTGATCGTCGACCCGCGCTGTCAAATCGACCAAGTCGATGACTTCTTGAATCCGGGCCTCATCGACGTTTGGTAACATCCGTGAAAAGACTTGCAGATTTTCGCGCCCCGTTAAATATTTATAGAGCTCCGGGTTTTCAACGATCGAACCGATTCGTTGCATCGCTTGCACAAATTGTTTGCGCACATCAAAGTCGCACACAGTAATTTTGCCTGATGTCGGTTTAATCAGACCGACGAGCATCCGGATGGTCGTCGTCTTTCCGGCACCGTTTGGTCCAAGGAATCCAAAGACTTCACCTGGGAAGATTTCAAATGAAATATTGTCAATGATTGTCTTTTTTCCAATGACCTTTGTGACTGATTCTAATTTTACAGTTGGTTTCACGTCTCTCACCTCTTAGTATCTATTCTAGCGGAATAATGAATGATTTACCTTATCGGAACACTTCAAAACCGCACATTTCGAAAAGTTTTGCTACAATCATAGTAACAGCAAAAGGAGGAACGGTTCATGAAACGATATGTTTGGCCACTTTTTTTAGTAGTTTCTCTTATTCTAACGGCAGTCTTCGGGTACGGTTTCGCCAGTGCCTATAACGATGTCGTCAATCCACCAAAACGAGCCGTCTTGACTCCAACCAAGGAAGAGCCGGTCAAAAAAGGCGGGACGTACGTCGCGCTGGGTGACTCCCTGACACGTGGTGTCGGTGCCTCAAACGGAAACAGTTATGCCGCCATCGTCGGTCGCGATCTTGTCAAAAACGATCGTGTCGAACGTTTCCAAAATCTAGCCGTCAGCGGAGCACGGACGGAGGATCTCTTAAAACAGCTCGAACAAAAAGAAGTCCGTCGGACGTTGTCGCAAGCAAAAGTCATTTCGGTGACAATCGGCGGGAATGATTTGTTTAACCGCGGTGAAGGTGTCGCAAACTTTGATGCCAAAAAAACAGCAGCCACGATCGAGACTGCTCAAAACAATCTGGCAAAAACCTTCAGCATCTTACGGGAAGAAAATCCGGATGCCGTCATCTTCTATGTCGGACTGTATAATCCGTTCCGTGCAAGCGAAAACGGAGAAGCGTTTGACGCCATTGTTCAAGAGTGGAATGCTAAATCACGGACACTCGGTCTCAAACATGATATTGAAATCATCGATACGTTTAACCTCGTACGTGATGTCAAACGTGATCTATCAAGCGACCAGTTCCATCCAAACGATGCCACATATGAAGACATCGCCAACGCAGCCATTCTTGCTGTCGAAAAACGTTTTTAATCAAAAAGGGTTACCTGGAGCGACATCTGTGCTCCGGTAACCCTTTTATTGCGTAAAATATCCATCGTAAAACTTTTGATGCTTTTGGATTCGAAGATCCTTTGAATAAATTGATTAAAATTCATCATAGGGGATGATCACGAAATCTTCTTTTGAAAGACCTGTTCCCTTATCCAATTTGTACTCTTCAATCAAATCTAAAAAATAAGCAGTCGTTTTTTGCAAGGATTCTTCAACGGTCAGACCATATCCGATTCCACCTTCATGGTTACCGTCCGGATCCCTCAATCTTAAATTGGTGTATCCAGTAAATCCGATTTCTTCCGGAGCATCGTCGTTATTGTAATTCGTTTCATAAATTTTCACTTTAAATGCCCCGTAATGAATCGTATCCCCTGCATAAATCGTTTCAAAAAATCTTAAAGCCGTGATATCAAATTCCGCGACAAACTTTTCGATCATGTCGACACGGTTGATTCTGATGTCTTTAAAGTCCAACAAATAACCTCCTGCAACAACTTACTTATTTCAAGCGTTTAGCGAGTGCAATCAACACCCATTGCAACGGCAGGCGTGTCCATAAAGCCCAAGCCGGCAATTTTTTTCCGTTGATTGGTTTTGGATTGACCGCCATGTTGATGTTTGCCGGCAAGACGGCATAGAGGAAGCCCGGTAATGTCTTGCGGACGATGTCGACGCCGCGACCTGACAGTAACATCAGCCCGTACAATACTTCGATGACCCCTGTCAGTTGTACGAAAAAGCGTTTAAACGGGATGAAAGCGGGCATAATCTTAACAAATCCCTTTTCATTTCGAAAATGACCGATCCCGGCGAACAGCAAGCCGCCACCATACAACACACGCAGTACATACTTCATCTGAAACATCTCCCTTTGTGACTAAGTTTGTTACTAAGTACGAAACACACTCAGTGTACCGAACTCCCCGCCTTCGCTCAACTGTTTGAGATTGTCGTCAAATTGTGGGGAATGATGAGTCATTTCGGAAAAACGACCGTAATTTCATTTCCCGCAGATGAATCTGATACATTAAGGACAGAACAACACACACGAAAGGATTGATTTTGATGGCAGGAAAAACGAGACAACTTTTACCGGGACTGACCGGAGGCATCATCGGTGCCGTACTTACCGCAACGGTCGCCTTTCCGATTTTGATGGATCAAGAACAAAAAGTCGCTGACACGCCTTTATCAAACGGGATGCCAAAACAAATTTCGACGACAACGAGTGATCCGGTAACGAATGCGGTCGCAACAGCACAAAAATCCGTCGTGACGGTCACGAACTATCAGTCAGGCAATTCGATGAGTCAGGAAGAAGCGGCAGCAGGATCCGGATCAGGCGTCATTTATAAAAAATCAGACGGCAAAGCTTACATCATCACCAATCATCACGTCGTCGACGGCGCTTCGAAACTGGATGTGACTTTAAACAACGGAAAAACGATCAGTGCCAAACTATTGGGCAGTGACGAGACGTATGACCTCGCAGTCCTCGAAGTCGAGGCAAAAGATGTCCCGTCCGTCATCACACTCGGAAAATCAGCAGACTTAAAAGCCGGACAAACGGTCCTCGCCATCGGGAACCCGCTTGGTGAGTTCCAAAACTCCGTCACCCGAGGGATTGTCAGCTCAAACGACCGGACCGTACCTGTTGATACGAATAAGGATGGACAGGATGACTTCAATACGACGGTCATCCAAACAGATGCCGCCATCAACCCCGGGAATTCCGGTGGAGCGTTAATCAATGAACAAGGTCAACTGGTCGGGATCAACTCAATGAAAATTGCCGAAACCGGTGTTGAAGGCGTTGGTTTCAGTATCCCGATTGATGATGCACTGCCGATTTTAAAACAGCTCGAGACCGACGGCGAAGTGAAACACCCGACGCTCGGCGTCGCGCTCCAGGATGTGTCGGCATTCCCGGCCGGTTACCTGCTCGATCAAGTCCAGTTGCCGGAATCACAAAAAACAGGTGTCGTCGTCATGTCGGTTGAACCAAACAGTCCTGCCGCCTCGGCTAAACTTAAAACCGGCGACGTCATCACAAAAATCAACAACGAAGACATTAAAAGCTTTGTCGACATCAAAACCGCCCTCATCAAATCGGATGGAAATGTCACACTGACAATCATCCGAGACGGTAAAAAAATAACGGTCTCAACGAAAACAACGACGACCGATCAACTGTAAGCAATTGACATGGTACGTTTCAACCCCCTCCTATATCGGGTATTGTTTTAGAACAATATCGATTGGGAGGCTTTTTTTATGTATGATTTGATTGGGGTAGGAATAGGACCAATGAATTTAGGGTTAAGTGCTCTGGCTCATACGACACCTTTACGCACGTTATTTTTTGATGAAAGCGAACAATTTTCATGGCATCCCGGGATGATGATTAAGGACTCGATGATGCAGACGAGCTTCATTTCGGATCTTGTCACACTCGCCGATCCAACGAGTCCTTTTACGTACTTAAACTACTTGCGATCCATCAACCGTTTGCATACCTTTTATTTTTATGAAAAATTATTGATTTCCCGTCAGGAGTACAATGCCTATTTGAAATGGGTCTCAACGCAGCTCGAAGATCTGCATTTTTCAACTCGTGTCATCGATATTCAGGATACCGGTGACAGTTATGAAGTCTTGGTCGAAGAAGTCGCGACCGGTAAACGGACGACTTACGAAACGCGGAATGTCGTACTCGGCACCGGCTCCAAACCATCGATTCCAGAAAGCTTTGACTCAGGTGTCATCCACAACACTCAATATGTCATGCAAAAAGACACCATTCTGCAACAGGATAAAGTCAGCATCGTCGGCTCCGGTCAAAGCGCAGCCGAAATTTTCCTCGACCTGTTGACGAGTGACCGTCCGGAAACCTTCGAACTCGAATGGATTTCCCGCTCAACGATTTTCGAAACGCTCGAGACCGGAAAACTGGGGGAAGAAATTTTTTCTCCGAGTTACGTTCGTTATTTCAACAGTCTGCCGTTAACAACGCGTCAAGAAGCCGTTGCCAAATTCACTCGGTCGCAAAATGGAATCAGTCCGGAGACGTTACAAGCGATTTACGAACATTTATACGACTTGGCACCGGATGAAGAAGCCCGCGTCCACATCCGCGCAAATCTTGAGGTCGATGCCATCACACGTGATTCACATTTCACGATCAACATGCGGCATACGGAACTGAACGATCAACGGACTTCAAAAACCGGAGCCGTCGTGGCAGCGACCGGTTTCATTCCCTCTCTGCCCCGCTTCATCAGCCGTCTCGATATCGCATTTGAGGCAGAAAATGCTTGGAAGGTCGATGCCAACTACCGTATCAGCCGAACCGTTTCCACAAACCATCACTTGTATGCGACGACGAATCTTGAACTGTCACACGGACCGGCTGCCGATAACCTCGGAATGTCCGTCTCACGCAATCAGTTGATTTTAAATGATGTGGCCGGCAAAGAATTGTATCCGGTGGAACAGCATGCGACATTCACGACGTTTACTTGATTGTCAGAAATTTCAAATGATCCTCAGCCAACTCGCTGAGGATCATTTTCATCTGGATTACATCATGGTTTTTTTGTCAATTCGAGTGTTGCCAAAATCAATAAAGCCGACTGCAGACGACTGTTCCCTGATTTCGCCAGCAACAAATGAAAAGCAATCAGCCAATTGACTTCATCTGAAAACCGGTTTCGTGATCGTTCCCGATCAACAATCCGGGTCACATAAATCATGTCGACCCGCTCGGTCGTCTCAAGTAACGCAAGGAGTGGAAAAATCCGGTCCCAAATTCGGATTTCACGCTCTTCAAGCATTTCACACCAAATCTGGATCCGCTTTTTTTGATTTGACAATGATGAAGACGCTGCAAGAATCTGTGCCGTCATTAAGCGTTCACTCGACGGCGCCATCCATCGTTCAAGCCACCGCTCCGCTTCGTCGACTACTTCGATAAAATCCAGCGGCAAGCTCCCTGTCTCCATCAACGTTGATGTCACCACGTATTGTTTGGCAAGATTGAGGACAGGTCGCGTTTCACGCAGCCGCTCGACGATCGGAAAGGCATCGATTCCTTGTTCACGATTTAACACTTCCCCGAGTGCAAAAAAAGGACGCACGGCCTTTTCTTTGATGAAACGTCGTTTAATATGCCGTTCTGCTTCAATCACACGTTCAAGCAATCGTTCCGGTTCAACACTGTTTAATTGAATATGTGAAATCAACAGTGGCGTGTAACGGCTTCGGAGCGCTGAAAAACGGGTTGTCTTCTTCTTGATGATTTGTATCATTCGGTCGTACGATGCTTGGTTAAATTCGGTCTCATGAATCGTATACGACAACGCAAAAAAACGGTGAAAGTCATGCGATGATTCGCCGTGCAGCGTCGCATACGTCTCATTATAATTTTCGCAAAATAGCCCATACATATGCCTGCCCTCCCTTCCCTTATATGTTCCCGCTTCTTGTAAAATCATTCCGCTTTTCTTCTGTAGCGGACAGACAACTAAAGGGAAACCAGATTCGCTTTCAGGCGATCCGGTTTCCCTTTAGGTTAAACACGTTGCTTTTCAAGAAGGCGTGAGAAGTATCCGCCGTTTTCGACCAATTCTTCATGTGTCCCGTCTTCGACGATCCCGTCTTTCGTGACAACTAAAATGCGGTCCGCTTGACGAATTGTCGCCAAACGGTGGGCAATGATCAATGTCGTACGATCTTTTGATAATTCAGCGAGCGACTCTTGGATGATGGCTTCCGTCTCGGTATCGAGGGCCGACGTCGCTTCATCTAAAATCAAAATTGGTGGATTTTTTAAGAACATCCGGGCAATTGCCAACCGCTGTTTTTGTCCGCCGGATAACTTCAAGCCCCGCTCCCCGATTTGCGTATCGTACCCCTCCGGTAAATCGGCGATCATCTGTCCGAGATGTGCCCGCTCCGCTGCCTCAATGACATCGGAACGACTTGCCGTCAAATCTCCATACGAGATATTTTCGGCAATTGTACCGGAAAACAAAAAGACATCTTGTTGAACGATTCCGATTTGTTGCCGGAGTGAAGCTTTCGTCATGTGACGGATATCAATTCCATCGATCGTAATCGCTCCGTCGAGTACATCGTAAAATCGCGGAATTAAAGAACAAATCGTTGTTTTCCCCGCACCCGATGTCCCGACAAAGGCAATCGTCTGTCCCGGTTCAACGGTCAGACTGATGTCTTTTAAAATCAGACGCTCGGCTTCGTAACCAAAGCTGACATCATCAAACCGAATCGCACCACGTAATGTTGATACATGAATCGCATCCGGGGCATCTTTCAGTTCTTCATCATGATCAATCATTTCCAGAAAACGTTTAAATCCGGCCATTCCTTTTGGATATAACTCCAGCAGGGCTGTAATCTTATCAATCGGTTTGAGTAGAATATTCATATAGAGGATGAATCCGACAAGTTCCCCGTAACTGAGTTTTTTGGTGTAACTGAGGTAAGCACCGACGACTAGCACGGCAAGGGTCATCAGACGTGTCGTCAAGTAAATACCCGACAAACTCGTGCTCATGACTTTATACGCATTAATCTTTGACTGCCGGAACGTCGTGTTGTCTTTTTCAAAACGTGCTACTTCGTGAGCTTCGTTCGTAAAGGACTGCACGACACGAATGCCGGACACACTGTCCTCGACCCGGGAGTTGACTTCAGCGATATTGCCATACATCCGGTCCCACGATCGGTTCATCCGGACATTGGCATAACTGATCAGCCAAATCAAGAATGGCACGGCAATGATTGTGACGAGTGCGAGTGGCACGTTAATCGTCAGCATGATCGAAAAAGCACCAAGCAGCGTCATGACGGCAATGAAAGCATCTTCCGGACCATGGTGGGCCAGTTCGCCAATATCGAACAGATCATTCGTAATCCGGCTCATGATGTGACCGGTCTTTGTATTGTCAAAAAAACGGAACGACTGTTTTTGAACATGACCAAATAATTGCCGCCGCATATCCGTCTCGATGTTGATGCCGAGTTTATGACCAAAGTAGTTGACGACGAACTGCATCAGCGTACTGATCACATACAATCCGAGTAATCCGACACTAATGAGAATGATCCAGTTTAATTCGCCTTTCGGTAACAACGAATCAATGAACCATTTGACGGCGAGTGGAAATGCCAGTTCCAACAATCCGACGAACAAGGCCGATGAAAAATCGAGCCAAAACAAGCGTTTGTGCGGAATATAGTAATGATAAAACCGTTTTAACATATAAGTCCTCCTTCTGATCTCTTTCTTAGTGTACAAGATAATCGTCCGCTGTTCCTGTTTTCATTTCTTATTGTTTTCATCGTGCGGTTAGAAAATCTAACCCTAAAAATATATTTTTAAAATAGGTAAATTCCACTATTTATATGACAAACTAGTAACAATGATTCGAATAAGATTTAAACTAGAATCACTATCTTTGGAAGGGAGCTACACTACGTGAAAAAGACTTTTCTTACTTTGACGACTCTTGCGCTGATCAGTTCAGCAACCGGCGTCGAAGCTGCATCCACGACACTCATCTTGACAGATAACGTCAATATCCGCACTGCTGCCACAACTTCCGCACCTGTGATTACGACTCTCAAAAAAGGGACGACCGTCACAGCCGTCAAAAAGACTGGATCCTGGTATGAAATTCGTCATCAATCTAAAAAAGCATTCATCACAGCTGCTTACGTCAAGGCTGTTCCGGCTAAACCAACGACATCTACGACTTACATAACGAACACCTCGGCCGTCAATGTACGTGAGAAAGCGACAACGACTTCGAAATCACTTGGTAAACTCGCTAAAAACGTCAGTTTAACTGTCAAAAAGAAGACCGGTGACTGGTACGAAATCCAGTACAACAACAAATCAGCTTATGTTCATACAACACTCGTCACGGCAAAAACCTCGACGGTTGCGACAGGTTCTAAACCGGCTGCTACAACTCCCGTCACACTTCCGGTATCAACAGCCGTCAAAGCGGTCGATACGTCGAAGCAGTATGAAGTCAATGCGAAAGAAGGCTTAAACGCTCGTCTGTCCGCATCGGCGACTGCATCTATTTATAAAACACTGGCACACAAAACTGTCCTGAAAGTAACTGGCGCCGTTGATTCCTGGTACCAAGTTCAGCTCGATGGAAAAAATGTCTACGTGGCATCGAATTACGTTCTCGCAACAACAAAAGAAGCACCCACCGCACCGGGCGTCTCTGTTACTCCGGTCGATCAAACGAAAACTTACACGGTTAATGCACCGACCGGATTAAATGTCCGGACAGCTCCGTCTACGGCATCCACTGTCTTTACCCAACTTGCACACGGATCTACGGTTCAAGTTTCGGGTGAAACGACGGGTACATCCGCGGGGTGGTATCAGATTAAAATTGGTACGGCTTATTACTACGTTGCGAAGAGTTACATCACGACAGGCTCCGTCACCGCTCCGGTTACGCCGCCAAAGCCAACAATTCCAGCATCGGATATTATGGAAAAAGCGATCTCCATCGGACAACAATATCTCGGAACACCATATGTATGGGGTTCAAGTAGTCCGGTCAACGGTGGATTTGATTGTTCCGGTTTCATCAACTATGCATTAAATACATCTGGCTACAAAGTGGCCCGGACAAATGTCAACGGCTATTGGAACAACGACGGCTATCTCGGTCAAAAGTTATCGAAATTGCGTCAACCGGTCCGCGGCGACATCATTTTCTTTGAAAATACGTACGCAGCAGGTCCGACCCACATTGGCATCATGTTGAACAACGATCAGTTCATTCATGCCAATACACCGTCACTCGGCATCAGCCGTCTGTCTGAGCGCTACTGGACACAAAAATTACTTGGTTTTAAAGCGCTTTGATTTGAAAACTTCGCCCGGAAAACTGTTCCGGACGGAGTTTTTTTAGATTTTTGCTAATAGCTGCTCAATTTCCCCCTTGAAGTAACCTCGTGAGAGTGGCGCCGTCATCCGTTCGATTTCGTCCCGGTGTTCAAGGCCGGCGCCTTTCGTCATCGCAAGGGCTAGCGTCCGTAACATTTCCGACAGATCATATTCGCTCGCGACCCGCCAAATATGTACATTATCCCAGATTTTTTTTACGGCGTCCTGCAAATCAAATGTCGAGTTATCCTTTTGCCATATACAAAGATAAACTTCAAATTGTCCGATGTAATGGTAACTGGCTTCGATATCGACTTCTACCAAGCGTTCTCGGGCATAACGAATGCCGGCATAATCTTTTTGATGAATCGCGATGCTTCCTTTCGTCAATTCGACGAGAAGACGCTCATACACGTTCGCTTCGGTAAATAAAAAGAAATGATTTAATTTGTCGAGTTCAGTTTTTGCCGACGCATAGTTCCCGGTCAGACTCAAGAAAAGTGCCAACAAACGGTGATAGGAAATGACCTCAATATAAACCCCTTTCTCTCGCATGTAGGCAATTCCTTCCCGCAATAAGACGATGGACTCGGTCCAGTTGTCCTCTTTCACACTGACCCGAAGTGCTTGTAACATCTGATAATCAAGAAACGTCTCATGCGAAAGCGGAATATCCTGAATGACCATCATTGAATCAATCAATTGATAGGCCTCTTCATACCGACGCAGGAAAAACAGGAAATAGACTTTTGAAATTTGCACTTCGATTTGTTGATCCCGTAGATCAAGATTTTTAAAAATATCAAATGCCAATTCAAAATAACGAAGACCTTCCTCCGGATTTAAAAACCGTAAAGCAAAACCGTATTTATGATAGATCTGCCCCTGCCAATAGGAAGGAACGGCCGGATCAAGATATGGACTTAACATCTCAATGACCTGTTGTTCACTGTAATACTCACTTTTCGGCGACTCAATTTGTTCCAAAAGTTGCTTCATTTCTGTGACACGCGGATCAAGCAGGAGTTCGTCCACCGAGACATGCAACCGTTCAGCAATCCGTTGCAGCGCCGGCAAGGACGGTGTTGCTTTTCCATTCTCGATCATGCTGAGCATCGATTTGGTCATGATACCTTCAGCGACTTCCGACTGTGTCATTTTTTGCGTTTTTCGTAATGTTTTGATTCGTGTTCCCAGCATCTTGTCACCCTCACCCGAACATAAAGTTCAATTTAATTTAACTTTTATATTTACAATTCTTCCCTGTTCCTCTAGTATAAAGGAAAGTTCAATTTAATTGAACAAAAAGGAGGAATTATGATGTCAAAAAATTTACAACGACTGTTATTCGGTAAGTTTTGTTCGTTATTCGCCGCCAGTCTTTTTACGTTCGTCGCCGGTTTGACTGTTTTGCGTGAAACGTCATCTGGGCTTCAGTTCGCTTTAGTTCTCATAGCGGGAACTGCACCGCGGATTATACTGTCTCCAGTTGCCGGTGTCCTCGCCGACCGCTGGAATCGTAAAAAAATCATTGTCTTGACGGAGACATTCAGTGCGTTGACGCTAACAGTATTTGCAGGTTACGCCTTCTTTTTCCCGATTCACACACTTCACTACATGATTGTCAGCGCAATCCTTACTTCCTTGTCGACCTTCCTGTCCGTGACGTTGATGAGTTCCTTAACCCGATTGCTTGAAGAAACAGAACTTCAACGCGGCAATTCCTTGATTTCAACCATCAGCTCCATCTCTTCGATCGGTGCACCGATGCTCGCCGGATTTTTATTATCGTTTGCTCCAATTGATCTCTTTTCCCTCCTGCCGTTAACGTTATTCGCCTTGGCGGCGATCTGGAATACACGTCTGACTTTCCGGGTACTCCCATCATCTGCTGAAACCACTGCTTCATTTTTAACGGATTTCCGCGACGGTTACCGTTATGTATTCAAACAACGTCTCTTGACGACATTAATCATGATGGCACTGGTCTTAAATTTCTTTTTTATTGCCTTTGAAGTCATGTATCCGATCATACTACTGGATCGTCTGTCGTTCTCACCGTTTCAATTTGGAGTGATCGAAGCTGTGTTAGGGGTCGGACTGTTAATTTCCTCCCTGCTGCTTGCCTTACCCCGTTTCACCATCAAACGTCCGTTGCTGACGGTCTTTCAATCACTTACTTTACTTGGTGTCTTTTTTATCATCCCAATTTTGCCGTTACTTGGTCTCATCCCGGTCAGCTGGTCGTTTGCTTACTTTTTCCTCTTTTCTTTTATTGAAGGCTTTCTTGTTTTACGGGCCAACATCCCGCTCCAATTGATCGTACAACGCCGGACGGACCCTGCTTACTTAGGGCGCGTCATCGGCGTCATGGAATCACTCGCGATGGGGATCATGCCGCTCGGTATGTTACTGTTCGGTTATTTGAGCGATTATGTCTCGCTCAGTCTGTTGTTTAGCATCAGCTCATTTGGTCTGTTGCTGACGGTCGGCAGCGGAATGTTCATCCTGCGGCGTGATCTCCAAGCAGAACGTTCAGAAGAAAATCCGTCGCTTGAAACAGAAAAAACGTCCATCTCAGCGAGCTGAGATGAACGTCTCTGTTTTTTAAACCGTTGCTTTGACTGCGTCCATGATCAGACGGAGTGATTGTTGTTTCGCTTCCTTGTCGGCAATCATCGAAGCAATCATCACTTCATCGGTTCCATATGAATCGGCAAGCTCTTGCAATTGTTTCGCAACAGATTCTGGGTTACCGACGATCATCCGTTTCCGGTTTTCCGCAATCCGGAACTGATCCTGGAACGAGTACTGGTAAGCCGCAGCTTCTTCCGGTGTCGGTGTACCTGTTGACGAGACACCTTTCTCAAGCAGGAGCAATGACAAATCAAGACTCGAAGCCAATCGTTCCGCTTCTTCCGTTGTCTCGGCACATGTCACGAAAATCGAGACGAGTGTCTGCGGCGTCTCATTAAACGACGTCGCCATGAAGTTATGACGGTAATAATCCATCACTTCTTGACCACCCTGTCCGTTGATGAAGTGGGCAAAGGCGAAACCGAATCCGCGCTGCGCCGCATTTAAGGCACTGCCGCCGCTTGACCCAAGCAACCAGGCTTCCGGTGTCGTGTCGATTTCCGGTGTCGCAACAAGGCCTGCGAAACGGTGATCAGCCGGGGCACCGTCTTTTAAATAATCGACGAGATCATCGAGTTGTGCGCCGTAATCGGCTCCTCCGAATCGTGGGGACGATCCTTCCTGAAGGGCGCGGGTGGCGAGTGGCATGCCGCCCGGTGCCCGACCGAGACCTAAATCGATCCGGTTTGGTGCGAGTCCTTCCAGGACACGGAAGTTCTCGGCGACTTTATACGGACTGTAATGCGGTAACATGACGCCTCCTGAACCAAGACGGATCTGTTTTGTGACGGCTGCCATGTAGGCGATCAGAACTTCCGGACTTGATCCGGCAAGTGTCTTCGCAAAGTGGTGTTCCGACACCCATAATCGTGTATACCCGAGTTCATCAGCGATTTTTGCAAGTTCAACCGTTTCGTGTAAGGCTTCTGACGGTGTTTGTCCTTTTGAGACCGGTGATTGGTCTAAAATACTTAATTTCAATATAATCTCTCCTCTAGTGTTGACTTCATGTCTAAACTGTACGCCTGTCGGATAATTGAATGCAATAAAACTGCCTGTTTACCGGATGGCGACGTTTTCAATTTGAAAATCAGGGAACATTCTTAGAGTAGCCGCAAAAAAAACTCAAAGGATGAGGTGTTTTTCATGTCAACGAATCATACATCAAACCAAGAAGCAGTCGAAACGGTCAAAAAATTAATCGATAAAATCGAAACGGCGATGCTGACAACCATCTCTGATGAAGGTCTTGTCTCACGTCCAATGCAAACTCAGGATATCGAGTTCGATGGCGATCTCTGGTTCCTTACATCAAAAGAAACAGGCAAATATAACGAAATTCTTAAAAATCCGAACGTCAACGTCGCGTATGTTGACAAATCATATGTCTCGATTCGCGGGAAAGCAGAATTCGTTGAAGACATCAATCGTAAAAAAGAACTGTGGAGCCCACGATACGAAGCGTATCTCGGTACGACATACGAAGATCCAAAAGTCGTCTTAATCAAGGTGAATACGGAAGGCGCCGAATACTGGGAAACCGGAAATACGACAAAATCCGTAAAACAACTCTTGAAAAAAGCGGTCGGTAACGATGACTCGAACGAAATCAACAAAAAAGTGGACCTTTCTTGATCCGTTCCCTTTTAGACCATGTCGCCGTTTGGTGACATGGTCTTTTTTTTGTTCAAATTGGTTTTAATCACGTCATCTGGTGTAACATACTACTATTAGTAATCAAGTTTGTTAGCTAAAGGAGACGCATCATGGGAGAATTCATTACATTATTAAAACGGGGCAATCGTTCTGCTCTGACGGCCGGCATCGTCAACTCGGTCATCGCCATCATCAAAGCCGTCGCTTATGTCTTAACCGGTAACGTCGCAATGTTTGCGGAAATGATGCACACGATTGGGGACGCCGCCAATCAATTTTTTGTTTTCATCGGCTCTGCCCTCAGTAAAAAGGCACCAACAAAACGATTCCCGAACGGGTTTGGCCGTCTCGTCAATCTCGTTTTGCTCGGCGCCATCTTATTCGTCGGCATCATGGCATATGAAACGATTCATGAAGGGATTGCCCACATCATCAAACCGACGGAATCGACCGGCTTCTGGATCACGCTGTCCGTTTTGTTTGTCGGTGTCGTGCTCGAAAGTGGTGTCTTTTATAAAGCGATGCAAGAAATCGCTCACGATGCCCGCTTGACGTCAAAGGGTCCAAAGCTGATTCTCGACAGTTTTCGGGCCTTGAAACAGGCGAAACCGGCAACTCGGCTCGTCTTCCTCGAAGATTTGGTCGCAACGGCGGGGGGTCTCGTCGCGATGATTGCCGTCATCATTTCGCACCTGACACCGTTTCATCAGGCGGAAGGGATTGCTTCCATCCTCATTGGTTTCATGATGTTTTACGTCGTCGGTAACGTCTTTTTACAAAATGCGGCCGGTGCACTTGGAGAAGCGGATGAGACGATGGCAGCACGTATCGGAGGCATCATCATGCGCGATCCGGATGTCCGGGATATCAGTAAACTTGAAGTCATCAAGGAAGGCGATCATTTCCATGTCGAAGTCGAAATCGAAGTCGATCCGACGTTGACCATCGCCCAGGCCGATGACATCAAAGACCGGCTTGAACTTCAAATCCGTCTGCAACAAGGCATCATTGATGTGACCATCGGATTTGATGAAGATGACAACATCCAACAGTACATCGTCTCGACAAACGAAACACGATGAATCCGTTTACGCTGAAAGTCGTTCAAATCATCCGTTCGATTCCACCAGGGCGGGTCATGACCTATGGACAAATTGCCCGTCTCGCCGGTAATCCGCGCGCAGCACGACAAGTCGCCCGGATTCTCCACAGCCTGAGTCGGACGGAACAGTTACCATGGCACCGTGTCTTGAATGCTAAAGGCGAAATCTCCCTTGAGGGGGAGGAGCAACAATTGGCACTCGAAGCAGAAGGTGTTGTCTTTGACCGGGCGGGCAAACTTTCTTTATCCCGTTATCAGGTCTGAACAAAAAGGAAGCGAACCGCTAGACTGACCTAGCAATATAAGACACACATAAAACACCTTGATTAGGCTGCCAGTACACCATATTTTTTTGGTGTCAGGTAGCCTAATTTTTCTTGAATTCGTTCTTCGTT
>CABJAC010000008.1 GCA_902363455.1 Caryophanales bacterium
AGTTTTTCTTTGACTACCGCCCATTTCACTTCACTTGAATATACGTTTTTGCCCATGCAAAAACACCTCCGATGTTAGTACTTTTTAAAAGTGTACCACTCCGAAGGTGTTTTATATTGTCTCAAAATTTTAGGTTAGCCCAATCGATAAAAAAACGATGTCAGATGCTTTTTTTGTGAGCTGTCGTTGAAGCGTCTCTTAACCAAACGTATTGGTCGGAATCGAATCCAGATCTGCTTGTTCTCTTAAACGTTTTTCTTCCATTTTTTTTGGATCCGCCTTTTTCATGAAACGTTCCCAAGAAGCATTCAGCTCCGAACCCAGCAAGATGATCAATCCGGTAAAGTATAACCACAATAAGACGATGACGACACTACCAAGTGACCCGTACGTCTGATTGTAATTCGAGAAGTTAGATACGTAAAAACCAAAACCAACTGATAGGAGTTGCCAAACGATGACACCAAACACGGCACCAGGAATGGCTTGTTTAAAGGTAATTGGTCGTTTAGGTGCAACCCGGTAAAAGATCGAGAGGATAAAAATCAACAAGATGGTTGAAATCGTATACCGTAACACGGTCAATAAGATTTTCTGACCCATATCAATCGGGAGAACAAAATTTGCTAAATAACTGATGATCGGTCCGCCGAGGACGTTTAATACGATCAGTAACAGCATCCCGATTCCGAGAACAATCGTTAAGATCAAGGCAATTCCACGTGAGGCGACGAAACTACGCGGTGAAAAATCACCATATGCATGATTTGCTGTCGTAATCAGACGGTCTACCCCTTTAGAAGCCGACCAAATCGCAAGAATCGCCCCGATTGACAAGAGACCTCCCTGCGGTTCTTTGATCGCTTGGAAGATGACATCCGTAAATGTGTTGACCGATCCACCCGGTGCCAAGTCACGGATTTGTGATTCAAGCGTCTGTTGATCAATGTCAAAGAAAGATAATACCGAAATAACAAAAATGATACCTGGGAAAATAGATAAAAACCAGTAATACGCTAACGTTCCGGCATAATCCGTAATGTTGTGATCAGACATGCGTTGCTTTAGATTAAGGGCTAACCCTTTTGGATCACGTGTATGTGCCATCGTCATCTCTCCTTCATAAAAAAGAGGCAGTCTAGGACCACCTCATTGTCTTACTATACTTTTCCCCTGTTTAATCCAACTAAAAACCTCAATTATCTTCTAGCCGG
The DNA here is from genome assembly GCA_902363455.1 of Caryophanales bacterium. Lineage (GTDB taxonomy): Bacteria > Bacillota > Bacilli > Exiguobacteriales > Exiguobacteriaceae > Exiguobacterium_A. Next base: position 1,215 of record CABJAC010000008.1, read on the forward strand.
ATATCATAAAACCGTTCCGATGTGCTGTTTAGCTGTTCGGCAAGTGACGTCGGACGGACAGGTAAATTTAATAAATCTTTTCGTTTGATCCATAACGGCGTGTAACCGGAAGACTTATCTTCGAACTCTTCTCCGGTCCCGGTTCCAAATACACCTCCGGTCACTTTTGCCCAGTAATAAGGATTCTCGAGTCCGTTAAAACGAACAACTGCCGCGACGCCTTCCAGTTCGACGTCCAGTCCAAGCTCTTCATGAGCTTCTCGAACTGCTGTCTCTTCCAGTGTCGCTCCTTCTTCTCGTCCGCCGCCCGGAAATACATAATAAGTTTGTCCCGGTTTATCTCGACGGATTAATGCCACTTCATCCGCTTCATTAATCAAGATAATCGCACTTCTTTGAATCGGCATTACTTTTGTTCCCCTTTCGGATATGAGGACTCAACGAATGGCTTCAAGCATCTCTGGAATTAATCCATTTTCTGTGGACGCAATGACTTTTGCCGCCACTTTCATTCCCAGCTTTAAAGCATCCTCTGCTTGTTTCGAGTCTGTCAGCTCAGAAAGTACCGCAGAGAAGAACGAGTCCCCCGCACCTGTTGAGTCAACTACTTTCACTTTTTTTGTTCCGACGTGACCGGATGTTGCCGTGCGACGATCAACATAAACAGCACCTAACTCACTCATCGTAACGACAGTGAATGGAGCACCTTTCTTCGCCAGCTCATTCGCTACATGAATCGCATCTTCAACGGTCACAATCGATAAATCAGACAGGATTTCAGCTTCTTCCCGGCTGCAAATGAAGCCTGTGAACCCTTGTAGCAAGTGACGGTTACGCTCGATGACACTCAAATGTCCGCACACACCGTATAATGGCAACTCCATTTTACGACAAAGATGGATCAAGCGTTCAAGTACCGTTACCGATAAATCCAGGTCGATGGCAACAGCGTCGACGCCATCCAGCGCATAGACGGATTGACGGAGAATTGCTTCTTCCAACAGCTTCGCATCCGGTTGTTTAGAGATTGAAGTTTGAAGATCCCCTTCATTATCCATAACAGCAAGCCACATGCCCATTCCACGATCTTCGAGCATCTCGACATGATCCACGTTCGCTCCGTATGACTTTAACTCTTCGAGTACACCAACACCGATTTGATCGTTCGTAACCGTCGAGATAAAACGAACATCATTACCAAGCACGGCGAGATTTTGCGCCACATTCCGTCCTGTACCACCGTTCGAGAAGGTGATATCCCCGACGTTTTTCGCATCTTTATGCAAAGGTGCAAACGAAGTTCCTTTTATATCGACGAATACTTTTCCGATTACTGCAATTTTCTTCATTCCTGTTCCACCTCTAAAAAAATTTCATGAACCTGGAGGATCTGACATACGTTCTAGGCACATTGCTTCCATTATAGTAAAATTTCAAAACGGTGACAACCAATCGAACCATCACTCTACATCACAAAAAAACCTTCTTCCATTTTTGGAAAAAGGTTTTTTCATTGAAAATCAGAAATTCGAAATAGTTAAACTGACGGCAAGCAACAGACCAAAAATCGTGTTGACCTTTCCTGTTTGCGCCATACCCGGCATCAATTCCTGCGGCGGTAGATCACGCCAGAACAACTTCACGGCTTTGATCATCAACGGAATACTCAGGAGTGCCAACAGTGCCCACCATGTGACGTTAAAGGCTACCACGGCAATCAGCAACGACAGCACGGCTGCCGTAAAGAAGGCAATCAACACATATACCGCTGCCTGATGACCGACGAGACAAGCAATTGTTTTTCGCCCGTTGACCTTATCGTTATCGAGATCCCGAATGTTGTTCGCGAGTAAAATCGAACCAATCAGAATCGCCACTGGAATCGAGATAGCGACGGCTTCCGTCGGAACATAACCGATTTGCAGATAAGCGGAAATCGCAATGATCACGTAGCCCATAAAAAAACCGGCAACGACCTCTCCAAACGGTGTATAAGCAATCGGCAAAGGTCCTCCCGTATAGATATAGCCGACAAACATCGAAACAATTCCGATCAACAGCAACCACCACGTTGTCTCGATACACAAGTAAATACCGAGTAAAGCGGAAATACCATATAAGGTCAAGGCAAATGCCAAAATCGTACCCGGTTTGAACCCATCGCGGACGATGGATCCACCAATCCCGACAGACTCTTCCGTATCGAGACCCCGCTTATAGTCATAATATTCATTAAATAAGTTCGTCGCAATCTGAATCAACATCGACGCGATCAACATTGCAAAAAACAGATCCAACCGCAGCGATTCGATGCGCGGTGCAACGATCGCCGTCCCCACGACGACAGGAACAAAGCTTGCCGTCAACGTATGTGGTCGTGTCATTCGCCAATATACAGCGATTGATTTATTCATATAATAAACCCCTTTCCTGTCTAAGTGTATCGGGTTTCGTTTTTTACTGTCAATGCTCAATCCCAGATAGCTTATTCCTTCTTTTTTTCAGGTAAAAAGTTTACACTTAGAATAAGTGAAACATATCACAGGATCTTTAGACTAGGGGGCAATGAGCGGTATGGCTTACGCTCAACACGAGCTTAAACAATGTATCGAACGTGCTGTTGCACATGCGAACGCATGTCAGCGGTCAATCGTCGCCGCATATTCATGGAATATCGAGGCGCAGGATGTAAGTGTGCTGGCATCCGGCACAGAAGAACGCTTTTATTTTACGACGCCCGATCGGTCGATGCGTGCCATTGGATTCGGTATCGCACAACAACTGAATACAGCTGGACCCGATCGTTTCTTACGTATGCAATCACAATGGTCGAACTTGAATCGGGATCATATCGGCACCGATTTATTTGCTTTTTGCGGTTTTTCATTTGCTGAACTGAAGCATACGGAATATCGATGGTCTTCATTCGGGGAAGCATCGATGACCGTTCCGAAATATTTGTACCTGGAACAAGACGGTCATACGACCGTAACGGTTTTTGCGTTGATTGAACCGCAATCTAACGCAGAAAAGATTTTAAATCAGTTGGCCGTCGAATATGCAGCGTTGCATACACCAAAGTCTGGTCAATTCGTCACACGAATTCGTCTGACACGCGACGGAAACGATGCTTTTGAAGCTTCATTCCATCAAGCAGCGCAATTATTGAAAACATCGCTTAAAAAAATCGTTTTGGCCCGTGAAGTAGTATACGAGTTGGATCAACCGGTTGATTTAGCCGGTCTCGTACAGGAACTGGAGTCTTCCCAGCCTGGAAGTTACATCTTCTTCTTCCAACCGACGACTGACGAAGCTTTTATCGGTGCTACGCCGGAACGATTGGTCTTAAAAACCGGTCTTGAATTAAAAACTGCTGCTGTCGCAGGCTCTGCTCCGCGCCATATGTTGGAACAGACAGATATCGATCTTGGTCAATCGTTGTTACAGGATGATAAAAATCGGATGGAACATGCCATTGTCGTCGACTCGATTGAGAATACACTTCAAAATCTTTCGACACGCATTGAAAAACCACATGAGCCGATGCTATTAAAAAATCGGCATATCCAACATCTGTATACACCAATTAACGCTACCTTATTACCGGAGGTCAGCCTTTTTCAGCTGATTGAGAAACTGCATCCGACTCCTGCACTCGGAGGAGAACCGAAAGAAGCTGCCGTTGCAGCCATTCAATCCATCGAAACATTTGAACGCGGGTGGTATGGTTCGCCTGTCGGGTGGATGGACGGTCAGGAAAACGGTGAATTCATCGTTGCCATTCGGTCCGGTCTGTTTACCGATCGAACAGCTGTCCTTTATGCCGGTTGCGGAATTGTTGAAGGATCACGCCTGCAAAGTGAGCTGGAAGAAACTGATACCAAACTATCACCGATGCTCCGGGCGCTCTCGCATCTTTGTACGGTAGAAAAGGATGATATTTATGTTGACTAAATGGATGCATCTCTTAATCGATAACTTAGTAAAGGGCGGTGTCCGGGATTTCGTCATTAGTCCGGGATCACGTTCGACACCACTCGCAATCGCCGCTTTTCTTCATCCGTTCAGCCGTACCCACGTCCTTATCGACGAACGGTCGGCTAGTTTTTTTGCTCTTGGCTTAACCCGAGCGGAAGAAACAGTGCGTCCTGTCGCTTTAATTTGTACGAGCGGAACAGCTGCGACTAATTATTATTCCGCTATTACGGAAGCAAACATCTTTGAATTACCGTTAATCGTGTTAACGGCTGATCGTCCTCATGAGTTACGGGGCGTCGGAGCACCTCAAGCCATCGATCAGGTCGGTCTGTACGGCAAACAAGTCCGCCACGCTTTTGATTTGCCGTTGCCGGAAGAAACGGCTCTTCCATATGTAAAACATGTGGCAGAAAGAGCTGTCCTCCTTTCGTTGACCGAACCCGCCGGTCCTGTTCATATCAATGTTCCTTTGCGTGAGCCTTTGGTTCCAGCGCTCGATTTGTTGAGAACGGGACAATCGGTCGGTGAACCCGGTCCATTTCAAATGGAGACACAACCGACAAAGTGGACGGATATTTTATCGACCGAGCGTCTTTTGATCGTCATCGGACCCCAACTTTCGTTGAACGACACTCAAATTATTTTAGAGTATGCCGATCAAGCACGAATTCCGGTGTTAGCGGACCCGCTCAGTCAAGGCCGCCGTTTTTCCAATGATACGGTGTTTGGATATTATGATACCTGGTTAAAGGAAGAAACAATTCATGAATACATCCGTCCGGATCATATTTTACGGTTTGGGGCGATGCCGACCTCTAAACCGTATCTGCTTTGGTCCAAAGGAATCCCGACGACAGTCGTCGGTCATGCGTTGAATTGGCGTGATCCCCAGTTGCAGGCACAGTTTTTGAGTGGTCATCCGAGTCAACTGAAAACACTTCCGGTCACGATACACGAGCCGTCTTATCTCGAAACACTGCAACGGGCGGAACAAACGGTCCTGAACGTATTTTCCGATTTAGACGCCGAACTACTGACAGAGTACAACGTCGTCCGGGCATTAAACGCTGCACCTGAGGGCAGCTTGTTTGTTTCCAACAGTATGCCGATTCGTGATTTGGATACATTTTTACCGACCGGTACACCACTCCGGATCCTTGCCAATCGCGGCGCCAACGGCATCGACGGCATTCTTTCGAGCGCACTCGGATCAACATACGAATCCAACAATCGATATCTTCTCGTCGGTGATCTCGCGTTTCTTCATGACATCAACGGGTTAATGATGGCACGAACGATTCCGATTACGATTCTTTTGATCAACAATACAGGCGGCGGTATTTTCAGCTTTCTTCCGCAACATGAGCTTGACTCCGCTTTATTTGAACCACTGTTTGGAACAGCGCAAGAGGTCGATTTCAGTCACCTGGCTGCCGGCTATGGCGTGGATTATGAACGAATTTCATCAATTGCGCATCTTAAATCGACCTTGCGACAACAAGCGACTGCGACCCGGGTCCTGGAAATCGTAACCAATCGTCCGGAAAACGTTCGGCTCCACCGCTTGATTTGGGATCAGACAAACCAAGCATTGCAGGATGAATTCCGATGAAACTGCGTCATCACTCCTACCATGTCGAAATTATAGGAAGCGGTCCGCCCTTGTTGCTGTTGCATGGATTTACCGGCAGTAGTGCTACATGGGAAATGCTCGGACGCCGACTGCAGTCGGATTATACTGTCTACTGTATTGATTTACTTGGACATGGTCAGACAGTTGCTGCTCCCTATCAGCGGATGCGGCTGACGGAACAGGTGAAGGATTTACAAGACTTACTTGCGACCCGCGATGAAACCTGGTCTGTTTTAGGCTATTCAATGGGCGGACGGATTGCTCTTATGCTCGCCGCGACATCAAAACAGGTAAAACAGACGATTGCCGTCAGTACAACACCAGGCATCCGTTCGGCACATGAGCGGCGATTACGACGGCAAGCCGATCGCCGTCTTGCCGATCGTTTATTAACGGACGGGTTGCCGAATTTCATCGCTTATTGGGAGTCACTCCCGCTCTTTGAAAGTCAACGTCACCTGCCGCTTGAAGTACAGGAGTCGATTCGCCGTGGACGCCTTGGACAATCGGCTGAAGGTCTGGCCGCTTCTTTGATTGCTCAAGGAACAGGTAATATGGCTCCGGTTTGGCATTTGCTTGATGCTGCGGCGATTGATTGGATCGTCGGTGAGGAGGACGTGAAGTTTAAAAAAATCGCCGACGAAGCCGCTTTACCGGAAAAAATTCACTTAATTCCCGCCGCATCGCATGCCCCGCATATCGACCAACCGGAAAAGTTTGTTACAATAGTAGAGAAATTACTCTTAACTAATCAAATGGGGGAATCGAAATGAGATACGTTCCAGAATGGACAGCTGCCCGCAGCTATGAAGACATCAAGTATGAAAAATGGAATGGGATTGCAAAAATCACAATCAATCGTCCCGAAGTACGCAACGCGTTCCGTCCGCAGACGGTCCATGAATTAATCGATGCTTTTTCACGGGCACGTGACGATCAAAATGTCGGTGTCATCGTGTTAACAGGGGAAGGCGATCTTGCATTCTGTTCAGGCGGCGACCAAAAAGTCCGCGGACATGGCGGTTACGTCGGTGAGGATGAAATCCCACGTTTAAATGTCCTCGATTTACAACGTTTGATCCGTGTCATCCCGAAACCAGTCATCGCGATGGTTGCAGGTTACGCTATTGGTGGTGGACACGTCCTTCATCTCGTCTGTGACTTAACAATTGCAGCGGATAACGCTAAATTTGGTCAAACAGGTCCTAAAGTCGGATCATTCGATGCTGGTTACGGTTCAGGTTACCTCGCACGCGTCGTTGGTCATAAAAAAGCACGTGAAATTTGGTACCTTTGCCGTCAATACGATGCACAGCAAGCCCTTGATATGGGTCTCGTCAATACAGTCGTTCCACTTGCCGATTTGGAGCAAGAAACAATCCAATGGTGTTCTGAAATCCTTCAGCATTCACCAACAGCACTTCGTTTCTTAAAAGCTGCATTCAACGCTGATTCAGATGGTCTTGCAGGTATCCAGCAATTAGCGGGTGACGCGACATTGTTGTACTACACAACAGATGAAGCAAAAGAAGGACGCGACGCGTTTAAAGAAAAACGTGATCCGGACTTCGGAAAGTTCCCACGCTTCCCATAATACAAAAAAGGTTCAATGTCGAAAGACGTTTGAACCTTTTTCGTATCATCTTAAAGAAAGGACGTGATTGTCAGTGTATCCTTGGATTTATACGCGCTCAAAAGAACAACCGGATGATGTGGCTCTCATTATGGACACCGTCCGTTTAACGTGGTCTGAACTGTACGCACAATCCCATGCATTAGCCAGTTCCTGGGTACCTATCCTGTCACGTGGAGACCGCATCGCCCTGTATGGTCCTTCGAGCAGCGATTATATCATCGCTATCCATGCTGCTCAGTTACTGGAACTAACTATCGTTCCAATCAATACCCGCTTGAGTCAAACTGAAGTTCATATGCAACTTAAACAAGCCGATGTTCGGTTCGTCATCTCAGATCGTCCGATTGACGGACCGGTTAAACGACTTCCGTTTCAAGTCGTCCATCCGGCGCCTGATGTTCTCGTTCGTCATATGCCGAAACATTACATTCAATCGATGTTATTCACAAGCGGGACGACCGGTCGACCGAAAGCCGTCGAACAAACCATGCTCAATCATTTTTCAAGTGCGATGAATGCTGCACGCCATACCGGTTCGCTTCCGGATGACCGGTTCCTTGTCGTCACGCCATTGTTCCATATGAGCGGCTTGGCTGTCGTCTACCGTTCGGTCATCTATGGTGTACCACTCGTACTTGAACCACATTTTTCACCAAACAAGACGCTGACATGGATCCAGACAGAACGGATTACTCACATCTCGCTTGTCTCTGTTATGTTGGATCGGTTACTTGAAGCCGGTTTACGCCGCCACGACCTGCGTGTTGTCCTGACCGGCGGTGGACCTGTCCCCTTACCGATTTTGACGCGTGCACTTGATCGCGGTCTTCCGGTTATGCAAACGTACGGTATGACGGAAACAGCGTCACAAGTCGCAACCCTTCTACCGGAAGATGCCATCCGCAAAATGGGTTCAGCCGGCCAAGCGATTGCTCCGACAGATATCCGGATTAACCGGTATCAAGAAATCGAAGTCAAAGGTCCTACTGTCATGAACGGTTATTTTGCCAACCCCGAAGCTACCGCTTCAACATTTACCGCTGACGGTTATCTTAAAACAGGTGATCTTGGACGACTGGATGCCGACGGTTACTTATATATTCTTGACCGCAGAAGTGATTTAATCATTTCCGGCGGTGAAAACATTTATCCGGCCGAAGTCGAAGCGGCCTTATTATCCATTTCTGGCATTACGGAAGCAGGTGTTGTCGGACGATTTGATCCGACCTGGGGGCAAGTTCCTGTTGCTTTTATCGTCAGTCATTTGGAAGAATCCATCGTTCGTCAGGAAATGGAACAGTTACTGGCAAAATACAAGTGTCCTGTCACTTATTTCTTCCGGGATACATTACCCCGGAATGCAAACGGAAAGCTGCTTCGGCGTCAGCTGAAGGAGTCGCTATGACCATCACACTTCGGCATGCTGAACTGTTTGATGTCCGCTTGACGTTCCAACAACCGATGAAGACGGCGATTTCTACGCTAAATCAACGACGAACGACCATTTTACGTTTGACAGATCAAGAAGGTCGAGTCGGTTACGGGGAAGGTGTTGCCTTTGATACACCGTGGTATACATCTGAGACACAAGCGTCCCTGCGCGCCGTTTCACCCCTTCTGTACCGTCTTCTTGTGGAACGCCCCCTCTCTTCGCCAGAGACTGTCCGGGAACGATTCCAGCCGATTCAAGGAAACCAAATGGCGAAAGCAATGTTTGACGGTGCCGTTTATGAATTATTTGCTCAAGCAGAAAAACAATCACTTGCTGCTTATTTGGGTGGAGACGAACAGACCGCCATTCCGTGCGGAAAGGCACTCGGACGGACATCTGCCGAACAGACCATTGAGACCGTAGGCCAAGCCATCGCAAACGGATTTGACCGAATTAAGTTAAAGTTGGCACCGACGGATACAGGTGTTCTCGAACAAGTAAGAAAAGCGTTTCCGGACGCTCCGTTAATGTTTGATGCCAACGGTAGTTTCCAACTATCTGATCTTCCGCTTCTTCAAGAATGGGATGCTTTTTCTCTCCTCATGATGGAACAATTGTTTCCTGCCACAGACTGGATCAGTCATCAACACGCGGCTTCTTTGCTCAAAACCCCGCTTTGTCTTGATGAATCGATTCAGAGTCCTCAAGATGCTGTCTTGATGCAGTCGTTGCATGCAGGGCAGATCATTAATATTAAACCAGCGCGTCTTGGTGGTCTGACGGAAGCTCTTCGTGTCCGGAACCTGTCCCGTTATTGGCTCGGCGGGATGTTCGAAAGCGGAATCGGACGAAGGCAGACGCTTGCTTTCGCTACCTTACCGGGTCTTGCCTATCCAATCGATATGTCAGGAACCGATTCTTATTTTACCGAAGACGTCCTCGAACAGAACTATGTCGTCGAACAAGGGAACATCCGTTATGCCGAACATCCTGTTTCAGCAGACCGTCTGAACCGTTTGACACATTCAAAACAGATGCTTTAAATCAAAGAGCACACTTTCCCGGAAATCGAGAAAAGTGTGCTCTTTTGTCTGATGTTCTGAACTAATCCTGTTAATCGACCTTCGTTAAAATTTCATATCCGTCTTTTAAAACGATGACACTATGTTCAAATTGAGATACCAAACTTTTATTTGGTGTATATAATGTCCAACCGTCCTTTTCGTCTTCCATACAGAACTCGTCCCCTGTCGAAATGAATGTTTCGACAGCAATGACTTGTCCTTCTTTCAACAAATCATTTTCCTCGCGACTGAAGTAGTTGGAAATGGACTCCGGCTCGCCGTGCAGCGTCTTCCCTAAACCGTGTCCCGCCAAGTTCCGGATGACGGTAAAACCGCTCTTGCGCGTCTCGGCATAAATCGCTTTACCGATTTGATTGACTTTCGTTCCGGCTTTCACTTTCTCTAATCCTTTTTCAAGGGCAGACAAAGAGACTTCAACCAAACGGACATCTTCCGGACGACGGGCTTGCCCCGCGATAACTGTCTTACCTGTGTCGGAATAGTAGCCATTCTTTACCGCAGAGACATCGACATTGACGATGTCGCCTTCTTGGATGACATATGCCCCGGGAATACCGTGCGCTGCCACTTCATTCACACTGATACAAGTTGCCCCCGGAAAATCATACATGACGATTGGCGCAGATTCCGCTCCTTGTTCTTTTAGGATACGTGCTCCGATATCGTCCAGTTCCTTCGTCGTAATACCTGGTTTTACGGCATCGGCCATTTCATCGCGTGCAATCGCAACGATCCGTCCAATTTCGCGTAATGCCTCATAATCATAATCTAACATCATTCATTTCCTCCTCATTCACTTAATCGTGCTTGATATAAATACTCTGCTGAAATATCAGCAAATAAGAACATTCCGTTATTCAGCGGCATACTGAACGTCCGTGTCTGTTCACCCGAACTGAAATCGACGTATCGGTCAGATAAGTACCCGGTATGCCTCCGTTCCATTGCTACCGTCGTCCGGATAAAGTATGGCCGGAAACTCCAATTATATCCTCGATAGAAGGAGTACCGTTTCCAGTCCCCGCTCTTTTTACTGATGTTCGACGATTGTTGGAACCCATTGGCATCCGTAATATAAAACCGAATGAACTCAGGCTCCATTTTCTTCGCTAACATCAGCAACCAATCATCAAGTGCTTCATCTGGTTTGACCGTCTGGCAATATTCATTAAAGCGAATCGTCCAGTCTTGCTCGAGTTGAAACAATCGGTTCATCTGTTCCCGGTCATACTTGTAAAACATCGGTACCTCATGAAGAAGAATCTCCATGCCGGGACATGTCGTCACCCAGTTCGGCGTCGTTTCGCCTAACAGATTCCCCATGTAGTACCGTCCACCATGCTGCCAAGCATACCGCAATTGACCAAGGTGACTGATGTTTTTGTAAAGTAATGGTGCCCCGAGCTGGTCGCACAAGTGCTCCATCGTTTGCAACAGATGAGGATAGCTGGCGGAAACCGTTTTTTTCTCGATCATCGATGCTAAATCGACGATCAGCATGTCCGGTGACATCGAAAACACCCGTTCGAGACTTGTTGCTTCCGCCCTGTCGAGTGCCACTTTCAGACCTGAGTTCTGATAGTAGGCGACGATTCGACCGAGACGGTCAAAATCATCCACTTGCACGTCGGTTAATGTGACATACAACCGATCTTCCGGAAAATCAATTTGCGCATCACGTAAAATACTCAAGAAATCTTCCCCGCCGTTCTCAAACAACCAAGCCGGTCGGCAACGAATCAAGACAAAGGAGTGCGCATCAGCCGGCACTTTTTGAAACGCGTGCCGGATGACGTGACTCATCACTTCCAATTGGTACTCAATCGGGACGTCATCTTCTTGAAAAAATGGTTTTAACGGTTCTCCACGGAAATGTGACTGAATTTCATACCCTTCTACTTTAAAAGGCGCCGCACCAACGATTGGTTGGAACCAGGCCTCAATCTGTTCGGGATGAACAATGACATCTAATGCATCCATTCTGCTCCCCCCTCTTCTCTTGTTCCATCTTATCAAAAAAAGAACCCCTCTGTAATCAGAGAGGTCCTGTCTTTAAAATAAGGTCGTATCTTTTCTGACTGCGATGTACAAATAGACACCAAATGTCGCCGTTAAATAGATAATACTGAGCACTCCGTATTGAATACCGGTCGCCCCACCTTTTCCAATCGCCAAGACAAGAAAGATAATCCCGCCAAATAGAAGAGTTGCCAAAGGAATATAACGGAAGTGCCCTTTCGTCGTCCGTTCACTGATCCGTTTCGTCGCGACGACTAGCACAATGAGACAAATGAATGCCAAAGCGTAGGTAATATACACAAAATTCCGCCCTCTCTATATCGTTCATTGCTCATTTTAGCATGAGATTTCAAAAAAAAGAACCGACTTGTCTGTGACAAATCGGTTCAACTTTCTTACTTTTCAAAACGTGGTTTGCGTCCACCACGGTTACGATCACTTTCACTGCGGTTACGACCAGCGTATCCACCTTCACGACGATCTGATGAGGATGAAGAAGAACTACGGTTTCCTTCAGAAGGACGACCGCCTTCACGACGTTCTCCACCACGCGGGTTGCTACCACGGTAGCCGCCACTGCTACGGTTAGAAGAAGATCCAGAACCTGATCCACCTTTGTTACCGTAAGGACGACGGTTACCGCCGCCACCGTTGCTACCAAAACGTTTCACACGGATTGGTTCGATTGAAGAAATTTGAACTGGCGTTGCATCCGGCTCTTTCGTCAATCCTTTAAGCGCTGCTGAGATTAATTCAACTGCTTCGTACTCTTCAAGGAGTTCTTGAGCGAGTGTTGTATACTCTTGTGCATTTTTCGCTTCTACACGTTTGATTAATTCTTGTGCAGCAAGCTTCAAGTTGCCTTCTAGAATTTCATCAAGTGTCGGTGCGTGACGACGTGACATTTTTTTGTTTGTGACACGTTCGATTGTTTTGATTTGACCAAATTCACGTGGTGTAACAAACGTGATCGCTGATCCTGTTTTACCAGCACGACCTGTACGACCGATACGGTGAACATAGCTCTCCGGATCTTGTGGTACATCGAAGTTATAAACGTGTGTGACGCCTGTAATATCAAGTCCACGTGCCGCTACGTCTGTAGCTACAAGGATATCGATTGTTCCTTTTTTGAAACGACGGATAACTTGGTCACGTTTCGCTTGTGTCAAGTCACCGTGTAAACCGTCAGCCGTGTATCCACGTTGAACAAGTCCTTCTGTCATCTCGTCAACACGTTTTTTCGTACGACCAAAGATGATTGAAAGTTCAGGAGAATCCGTATCAATCAAGCGGCAAAGCACGTCGAATTTTTGATTTTCTTTTAATTCGATGAATGATTGATCGATGTTTTCGACAGTCATTTCTTTTGCTTTTACTTTGATGTGAGTCGGAGTCGTCATGAAACGATCTGCGATTTTACGAATCTGTGGTGGCATTGTTGCAGAGAATAAGAGTGTTTGACGAGTTGGTGGAAGTGTACCTAAGATTTTTTCGATATCTTCCACGAAGCCCATGTTCAACATTTCATCTGCTTCATCCAAGATGACAGTTTGAACGTGATCAAGGTTTAATGTTTTACGGTTCATGTGGTCCATTAGACGACCAGGTGTCGCGACGACGATTTGTGGGTTCTTACGAAGCGCACGAATCTGACGGTCGATTTGCTGCCCACCGTATACTGGCAAGGCATGAACACGTTTTACTTCACCAATGCGGTTAAGTTCTTCTGCTACTTGAATCGCAAGTTCACGAGTCGGTGCAAGGATCAAAGCTTGGATATGACGTGATTTTGCGTCAAGACGCTCAATCGTTGGAATACCGAATGCTGCTGTTTTCCCTGTTCCTGTTTGTGCTTGACCGATTAAGTCAACGCCGCTAAGACCGACTGGAATTGTTTCTGCTTGGATTGGAGTTGCTTCTTCAAAGCCCATTTTTAGGACACCTTTGATAAGTGCCTCACTAAGATTTAATTCACGAAATGTTGTCAATGCTAAATACTCTCCTTTGTCATATGAAAAGCGTCTGCCACTAAACAGACGCTACCGTAACGAATACAATCGACTACCTATTATAGCAGAAGCTCATCCTTAAAGATAGAGGCTATTTCTGCGTATAATAATGTTTAGGGAAGTCACCATCATAATCGTTGCCATAAGGGCGAGGGAAAGGCATGATGCCCGGACCGTACAACGCTCGAATTCGCGCCGCTTGCCCCCACTAGTGATGGGGTTTTATTTGGAAATGGTCGCCGGTACGTACCAGCCGCAACCACCAAAATGATGAATTCCTAACTATTTATTCGAAACGTAGGCTAAAGTTGGTTAACTTATTTCGTTAACCGAATACCCGTTTCATGTTTTTCTATTTTTTTGTCTTTCAACAATCGACCTAAAGCACGTTTGAAGGCAGCCTTACTTAGGCCAAATACCTCATCAATCGTCTCAGGAGGTGTCTTATCACCATACGTCATCTGACCATCATGTTCAAGCAGGTGATTCATGATCAAATCTGCATCGATGTCGATTGCCTCGTGAGCACGTGGTCTTGCTGAAAGTAATACTGTACCATCTGGCTTCACATTTGTCACCCGTAATTTCATAACTTCTCCAAGTCGCGGCCACCGTTCCATCTCTTGCTCATGAAGAAAACCAATCGTCTGTTCATTGACCCAGACGTTTACACCAGGGTCCCGTTGAGCAAAGACGAGTCCTTCGACGTCCATGTTATTCCACTCTTCCGGGGCTGGTTTTGCTTGTAAGTTGAAGTAAGCATAAGGAGCCGGATCTCCAAGCAATCGAAGTTTTTGGTCATGCTTCAGACGAATATAAAGCTGATCGCCTTCTTCCGGCCAAAACGTCCGACGCTGTGGCAAATCGTCGAGTGATACTAAAACATCTTTTTGAATCCCGATGTTCGCGAACACTCCTGTATTGTAACGTGTTCCGTTAATCGTCGTTTTCACATAATCCTCAAACGAAGCTTCCGGAATCGTCATCGAAGAAGCGAGCCGCCCTTCGTTATCTTGGTACAGGAAGACCTCTACTTCTTCATCGAGTTCCAGTTTTTTCGTTTGTTCATTATTATGAAGTAAGATGTCTTCTTCGCCGTCGCTTAAGAAAACACCAAAGTCCGCTTCTCGTTCTACTTTTAATGTGACAACCTGTCCTGCGCGTAATGCCATGTACGGTCATCTCCCTTCTGTCGTTTCCATCTGTTTTTTCCTAGTTTGTACCGTTCACCTACCATACTATACTCTTTTTCAGCCCTCTTCCGACACAAAGCAAAAGCGAACAAATATGACATTTCTGTGAACGGTTCTGATTTGAGTGATTTTTTTGATAAAACACGTTATGATTAAACAATAGGAAAAAGAAGGTTTAGTTTAGTTAAATATGGGGGATTAATATGTTTCATAACATTCAATCGCGTTCTTTTGCAAGACGCTTTACTAAAACATTGGTATTTGCTTTTTTCGCTTTCCTTGCGACGATCGGAATTGTTTTCGCAGAAGGTTCGAGCAGCACAGACCTCTCACCTAAAACGCCAGCGCTTCAACATATTGATACACCTTAAAATCTGCACTCATGGTGTGGATTTTTTTATTTTTTCCGAAGTTTTACAGGGCGATACAGGAAATCAGACTTTCATCGCGAATTTCTTAACAGATGTAGATCATCTAAACCAAGGAGGGCACGATCATGTGGTTTTACCTGTTCACGACGCTTACGGGTCTCATGAGTACATACTTAAGTTATACGTCCGGTTATTATACGGATTCCATCGGTGTATTTGTCTTTACACTCGCTATTTGTTTATCACTCTCTTCTCTCAGACAACTCATTCGGACGTCTCACCAGTCCTATCTTGAATATGTGCAGCATCGTCGGGTCAAAAAACAGTATGAGCGCATGAAAAAACGTGAACAATCGTATCAACTGTCTTATAATCCACGGGAAACGATTCCGCCACTTGCATTATCCGCGACAGAACAGCATGATAAATAATGAATCTGATTTAACTTCGCATTAGGAGGAACCAAGTCATTATGAATGAAATTCCCTTATCCAACGGTTGGACCCTTCGTTATTCGCCTGTCATCGATCTTTGGTTAAAAGAAGATGGTGTTTTGCTCGTCGATCACGAAGATAAAGTCCGCCTCACCCTCATCCTCGACGAGGAAACGATGGAAATCAAACAAATCGACAATACCAACGCTTCTTTTTCAATTGATCCAACGACACGACGCTTGACGTTTGAACTTGGAGAGACTGAAGAAGAGTCTGAACCACGTTATTGGGAATGATGACGAAGACTGGGTGCGATACCCGGTCTTTTTTTGTACAATAATAACGAAAGAAGAAAAGGAGTCTGATGCCACTATGTTACGTACAATCATCTGGTTCATCTACTTTGGACTGGTTCTACCCCTTACATTACCATTTCTTCCGGGGGCAAAACGTCGAACGCATGCCGCACGGTACGCGTACACACAAAAAGTTGCACACGCCTGGGCAAACTCGTTGTTACGGGTTGCCGGCGTAAAAGTCCGTCTGACCGGTCAAGAACACATTCCGGCCGATCAACCGGTCGTCTTCATTGCCAATCATCAAGGTAATTTTGACGTTCCGATTCTACTCGGAAAAATTGATAAACCCAAAGCCTTCATCTCGAAAATCGAAGTCAATAAAATCCCAATCGTCAATGTCTGGATGAATCTGATGGGATGTGTCATGATTGACCGCAAAGACCGGCGCCAGTCCTTAAAAGCAATCCGGTCCGGGATCGAGACGATCAAAGATGGACAATCGATGATCATTTTCCCGGAAGGAACACGTTCAAAAGGTGGTCCGGTCGCTGAATTTAAAGCTGGCAGTTTTACACTCGCGACGTCAAGCGGAGCACTCGTCGTTCCGATTGCGATTTCTGGCAGCTACCGCGTCATGGAGGAAACCGGTCGTATCCGACCGGCGACCGTCGATGTCACGATTTTAAAACCCATCGATCCTAAAACGATGTCTCAAAAAGAATTGGTCGTTTTGGTCGAACAACAAATCAAGGAAATTGTAGAAGGAGTCTGACATGTTACTTAAAGTCGATCAACTAAAAAAAGAATTCGCCGATAAAATTGTATTCGAAGACGTCACATTTTCCGTCAGTCCGGGTGACCGGATCGGCATCATCGGTGTAAACGGTACCGGAAAATCGACCCTGCTCCATATCTTGGCAGGACAAGAAACGGCTGATTTCGGTGAGTTGCATCATCCGAACGACTACCGGATCCGTCTACTTTCCCAGTCAACGGATTATCCGGAAGATCAAACCGTCATGCAGGTTTTATTGTCAGGAAATACGCCGACCATTAATGCACTCCGGCATTATGAAGTCGCCCGCCTCGCTCTCGAGCAGGATCCGACGAACGAAACGTTATTGACACGCTTCATCAGTGCACAAACGGAAATCGATGCGGCAAATGCCTGGGATACCGAATCACGCCTAAAAATGATTTTAAATAAACTCGGCATCACGAACCTTGAGGCAACGATTGGTTCCCTATCCGGCGGACAACGAAAACGGGTTGGTCTGGCAGAGGCTCTGCTCGACGAAGCCGACCTCTTATTACTCGATGAGCCGACGAATGAACTCGATGCCGAAACCATTACTTGGCTCGAATCGCAAATCAAAGAATACCGTGGTGCCATCCTAATCATCACCCACGATCGTTATTTCTTAAACCGGGTCACAAACCACATGATGGAAATCGCAAACGGAACGGCTTATTTTTATGTAGGCAATTATGAATCCTTTTTGGAAAAGCGCTCAGAACGGCGGGAACGGACTGCATCAATGGAAGAAAAACGCCAAAACATTCTACGCCGGGAACTTGCTTGGTTACGTCGGGGAGCAAAAGCGCGGACAACCAAACAAAAAGCACGGATTCAACGTGTGGATGCTCTGCAAGAACTGTCTTACGAAGAAGAAGAGGCCACCCTCGAAGTGCAGGTCGGTTCAACACGACTCGGAAAAAAAGTCATCGAGGCGCTTGAAGTCGGTCAACAGTTCGGTGACCGGACATTGTTTGACGGATTCAACTGGTTATTCGGCCGCAAGGAACGATACGGGATCGTCGGTCGTAACGGCAGTGGAAAGTCGACCCTCTTGTCCATTCTTGCAAAACGTTTGGAGCCGACGAGCGGTGAAGTCATCCATGGTGAAACCGTAAAGGTCGGATTTTATGGACAGTTTGCAGAGTTCAGTCATCCGGAGCGTCGTGTCATCGAAGAAGTCGAACGGATTGCCCAAGTCATTACTACGCTCGACGGTCAAGAAATTACAGCAAGCCAAATGCTTGAACAATTTTTATTCAAACCGGAAGCACAGTACAAACCGATCGGCAAGTTATCCGGAGGTGAAAAGCGCCGCCTGAAGCTGTTGACGATTTTAATGGACGAGCCAAACGTACTTTTCCTCGATGAACCGACCAATGATTTAGACACAGAAACACTTTCCGTTTTGGAAGATTACTTGGACTCATTTCCCGGTACCGTCATCACGGTCAGCCATGACCGCTATTTCCTTGACCGTGCCGTCGATCGGTTGCTGGCATTCGAAGAGGGGCACGTCGTTTCTTATTATGGACAATACACGGATTATTTGGAGCAGCGGGAACTTCCGACCGGACCAACGGATGCTCTGTCTTTGCCGAAAGAACCGACCGTTACTGAGACAAGGACAGTTGAGGCACCTAAAAAATTAAGTTACCAAGAACAACTCGACTGGAAATCGATTGAATCTCAAATCGAGGAAGCCGAGTTACTTGCCGAATCCCTTGAACAACAACTCGCATTGTCCGGAAGTGATATAGGTCAGGTTAACGATCTGTACCAACAAATCGAACATGCTAAAGCCCAAATTGATCAGTTGATGGAGTATTGGACATACTTGTCCGAAAAAATCGAAGCCTACGAACAGTTTAAAAAGTAATTTGCTCTTTTGAATAAATCGTACCCTCGCGTCTTTCAGGCGGAGCGTACGATTTATTTTTTTGAAATGAATGAACCGGCAAAAAGCAGTGTATGATAGAAAAAAGAAAAAAAGTTAGCGGTTTCTACTTTTTCGTCATCCGTCATGTCAGGAGGCAGTTTAATGCAACGTTCTTCCTATTTCATCAAATGGTTTCCCGTTCTATTTTTAATTTCGGCTGTCCCGGTCATGATTTCCTATGCTGATCCATCGATTCCAACCCTTGTCATCGAACAAGTTTCACAATATCTTTCCTTGATTCTAATTGCTTTCTTCATTCTCGTTGCTTATCAAAAAGAACGGTTGCTTATCGTTCCAAGGCGTAACTTTTGGTTGCTTGCCTTAGGTTCTTTATCGTTATCCGTAATCGGTTCAATTTTAGAAACGCTTCACCTGTTCACTTCACTTCCTTACATATCAGGACTCCATAGTCTGATGTTATTCTCTTTGTCCCATTATTTATTTTTATATGCGATTTTTTACCGGATTGTCTCTAAAAAAAGTTTTGGTCAACATGTGTTAGCTTTTATGGATGCGATGATTTTAGTGATTTTTTTAGCACTTGTCGCCTTTCATATTCTAAACGGATTGGTGGACCCGACGATTAACATGTTCCCCTATTCGCTCGTCGTCTTCGTCAATACATCGCTTGGTCTGTTTGTTTTTTTCTACTTTTTCTTTATTCAAGACACACACTGGGTTTCGCGGACAACATTGTTTTTATTATTTTTATCGATTTTCATTCGTGGTCTGTATGAGATATCATCCGTTTACTTTCCGGCATTTACGAGCCAGTATTTGATGTTTTCGCCGATTCTGATTCGATTGGCCCAAAGTGCGGCAATTCTTTGGCACATTGATCATATCCATGAAGGAACCAACACCTCATCGATTGTACGTCGGGCCTGGCTTCCCCTTCTGTCACTCCCGTTGTTTTTTCACTACCTTATGGAACAACAAGGAGAAAAACGAGATCTCTTCATCATTTTATTTTTATTGATCATCCGGCAAATTTTAATTACGAGACAGCATACCTCGATCGTCCGACAACTCGATACCCGTAATGAACAATTAGCTGAACGCGTCGGACGACGAACGGAACAGATTAAGGAAAGCGAACAGCAAGTAATTCCGCTGTTTTTAGGACATCCTGATCCGATTATCCGTTTTAATCAAATGGAGCAACCAATTTATGCGAATCGGGCAGCGCAACACATATTTGGTCTTCCCGCAATGACCATTGAGAAGACCACTGATGCCCTTTATCATCTCCAAACCGCTTTGACTTCAGGTGTTTCGTCTTATGAAAATGAGTTAAAACAACAATTCGAGTTAATGACCATTCCAATCGTGATTGCGCAGGCTCCAGTCGGTCGTTTCTTGATTCTTCATGATGTAACCGATCGAATGAACCGACAACGACAAATTGAATATCATGCCTATCATGATGGATTAACAGGTATCAGGAACCGCAGGGCGCTCGAAAAAACCTTTCATCAAATGGTACCTGCACTTCATTATTTAGCCTTAATTGATTTGGACGGTTTCAAACAGATTAACGATACCTACGGTCATGAAGCAGGCGACTATGTGCTGGTGGAAGTCGCCCGGCGTCTTTCGAAAGGGCTCCAGTCCGATGAATCCGTTTATCGTCTCGGTGGTGACGAGTTTGCTTTCCTGACCACTGCTGAAGATGAGCTGTCCTTGAGACGGCGCTGCAAACTGTTGATGCAGCCGATTAGTTCTTCTTACATGCATCAGGGACAAACATTACACATTACAGCAAGCGTCGGCGTGGCGCACTATCCCGCAGACTCCAGTCTTGAGCAATGGTTGAAACATGCTGATCTCGCCATGTATCGGGTTAAACATCAAGAAAAAAACGGCATCAGCATCTATCCATTCGATTTTTGAAGTCGGAATCGAAGTACACTTCTCCTGTTTCTACAAAAAAGCACGCTTCCTGCATTTTCTTTTCGAAAATGCAGGAAGCGTGCTTTAAAATTGTCTTTTACTGATTCTTATTCTTCAGGACGTGGTGCAATATTTCCCTCTTCGATGTCAAGCAACAAATCAATCAGCTCGGCGCAAAATTCCGGATACTGCCGTAACAAGGCATCGTCACCCACCTCATCCACAAAATCCGCTAACAGAATCCGGACTTCCGGCACAAGTGCTTTCGCAACCTTCATGTAGGCAATCGCAAATCGCCACTTCCCGGAAATATAGAGAAGTTTTCCAATCAATAAATCACCGATTTCGACTTCGATCTCTGCTAAATCAGTCTGATAGGTTTGTTTAGACATAATATCAACGACTCCATGTTCTTCAACGAGAAACAAGGAAGGTACCGGATCCGCCAAGCCGCGTAAAGCACGATACAGCCCAGGCGACATATCTTCTTTGACTTGTTCGAGAAAACGACCGTGTGGTGTCTTCCCTTGTTCATCTGTCTCGTAGAAGATGGCCCAATCGACGAATAAATCACGGAATAACTCGGCGTCCTTTAAATACCATCGTCCTTCCGTTGCAATTTCTTCGATGAATGCGACCCAATCCGTACTTCTCGCTGTCGCCGCTTCTTGGTACATCGTTTTCAGCGCCGTATTCATCTCCGCTTCAGATACTGACGTCGGAAAAGGAATGATTTTTCGTTCGCTCTTCATCGTGTCGGTCCTTTCCGGTGTGGGTTCGCCGGGCGTTTAATGGTTTTGGGTTCAGTTTCTTCCCGTTTTGGAATCACTTCCCCACGATAAATCTCCATTTCTTCTAATTCCACACCCATTTGTTTAGTTAACGTCTTCAGGTGTCTCAAATCGTGATCTGTCACAAGGGCCAATACCATTCCAGAAGCATTTCCACGTCCCGTCCGTCCAGAACGGTGTACGAAATCATCAAAGGATTCAGGTAAATCATAGTGCACGACATGCGTAACGGCTTCAATATCGAGTCCGCGGGCCGCAAGTCCTGTCGTCACGAGCAACGGGAATTCCCCCCGTTTGTATGAGCGGAGTGTTTCCATCCGTTCCCGTTTTCCTTTTTCAGCGTCAAGAATTCGGTATTTTAATGAGAACTTACTCAGTTCGCCGTTTAACGGTCCGAGGAATGAACGGTTGTTGATGAACGTCAATACCTTCGCACCCTGCATGTTCGCCAGTCGACGCAAATATTCTGGCTTAAGACGGCGTGACATCTCGATATAACCAAATTTCACTTGCGTACTCATAACACGCTCCACTTTAATCCGTGCAGGCTCATTCGCAAATAACGTTTTTCCCCATTCGGCTGTCCGTTCCGGTAAAGTCGCCGAGATGAAGGCCAGTTGACGATCACGCAGCGCACTGTTGGCAATCCGAGTTGCTGAAACACTCATTCCACTCTCATAAATTTGATCGGCTTCATCGAGAACAATCAATTTTACCTTATGCATCTTTAGTTTTTTAGAATCAATCAGTTCAACAAGTCGTCCCGGCGTCCCGACAATGATCTGTGGTTTTTTCTTCAGACGCTCATGCTGACGTTTGAGTTCGACGCCGCCAATAAAAGCACCTGATTTAATGCCGCTTCCTTGCGAAAACAGTTGGATGACTTGATGAATCTGCATGACCAGTTCACGTGTCGGTGCTGTAATCACGACTTGAATATGCGGTTCATTCTCATCGATCAATTCTAATGCCGGGATGACATATGCTAATGTTTTCCCGGTCCCAGTCGGTGCTTCAACCAACACATCTTTTCTTTCGCGTAATAATGGAATTGCCTGTTCTTGAACCGGCATCATTTTTTCGAAGCGGGCGCGTTCCCATGCTTCTGTAATAAAAGGTTTCATAAAGTCCATAACGTGTATTCTCCTACTCTCTTATGCATCATTCTGTGACATATTCAAATTGATCGGTCGTTTCGTCACGTAAACCACGCAACGTTTGCGTATACTCATTTCCTGCATCGATGAGCCGGATATGATATACCACTTCATTGTCATTTTTTATTTCTTCCGTCAAAATTTCAAACCCTTGAATGACCCGGTCTTGAAGCTCGTCCGCCAGTTTCGGAAACTGACTGAGCACCGGATAATCGAATCGGACATCACTCGGACGACGTATCAGCTTCGCCAAGTATTTTTCTTTGTATCCGATAAAGTCTTCAAAATCAAAGTCATCTTCAAAACGAATCCAAAACCCGTCTTCTTCAAACTCCGTAATCATTCCCGTTCGTGGCGTTCCTTCAGTCGATACTTTTAACGTCACCCAATCACCTGTTCTATAATCGGCACGGTCTTCCAACAGCAAAAAATCCATTTCATGCACCTCCACGGTCTATATTCCCTTTTTCATTGTCAACGATACGTCATAAAAATACAAGATAACCTGGTGTGACTTTTATCACCCTTCAAACTGTCTTGTTCAGATGAGTATGAAAATAGTGATACAGATTCTAAAATATGGCTGTATTTCGCCCTTTTTCTGTTTTCCGAGCATATTCCGATAACTGGTACACATTTGAGTGACTCCTTATATACCAACGTTTTTCAAGTCTCCCACGCTTTCACCGGGATGTAAAACTCTTCTCACCTTATGTTTGTTACACTATTCACATAAGGGATATATCTTGGACTGATCACCTTACAAACAAAGGAGTGTTCGTGATGTTACTTGAAAAAACACCAGCATGGCAACAATTCGAAACAGGAACGTGGAACGATCAGATTGACGTAGCTGATTTCATCCGTCGAAATCGGACAGAATACCGAGGGGATGATCAGTTTCTTGCAGGTCCAACAGTTGCTACGGAAACACTGTGGCAACAAATCATGAATTTGACAAGCGAAGAGCGGACACGCGGTGGTGTATATGCCGTCGACGCTGCGACACCATCAACAATCCTGTCACATGGTCCTGGATACCTCGATCGTGACTTAGAAAAAGTCGTCGGTCTCCAAACGGATGAACCGTTCAAACGCTCGATTCACCCGAACGGCGGCATCCGGATGGTCAACGATGCGCTCGAGGCTTATGGTTTTAAGGCAGACCCTACCGTGACACGGACGTTCAGTGAATACCGGAAAACACATAATCAAGGTGTCTTCGATGCCTATACTCCCGAAATGCGCGCCGCTCGAAAAGCAGGTATCATCACCGGACTTCCAGATGCTTACGGACGTGGTCGGATCATCGGTGATTACCGTCGCGTTGCGTTATACGGAACAGCGTACTTGATTGAGCAACGGAAACAAGACTTACAGAACCGTGGTGGCTTTTTGTCCGAATCGATGATTCGCGACCGTGAGGAAATGAATGAGCAAATTCGTGCGTTGCAGGAACTGACCGAACTCGGCAATCGTTATGATTGTGACCTGTCCCGTCCTGCGGAAACGGCACAAGAGGCGTTCCAGTGGGTCTACCTCGCTTATCTTGCTGCCATCAAGGAACAAAACGGTGCCGCGATGTCGCTTGGCCGCGTCTCAACGTTCCTCGATATTTATATCGAACGTGATTTGCAGACCGGACGCTTAACGGAAAAAACCGCTCAGGAGCTCGTCGATCATTTTGTCATGAAACTGCGGATCGTCAAATTCCTTCGGACACCGGACTACAATGATTTGTTCTCCGGCGATCCAACCTGGGTTACGGAATCGATCGGCGGGATGAGTGAAGACGGCCGCTCAAACGTCACGAAAAGTTCGTTCCGCTTCTTACAAACACTTGTCAATCTCGGTCCGGCCCCTGAACCAAACTTGACCGTCCTTTGGTCGACGCAATTGCCGCGCGGCTTCAAGGAATTTTGTGCGAAAATGTCGATTCTGTCCAGTTCGATCCAGTACGAGAACGACGATTTGATGTTGCCGGTTTATGGCGATGATTACGGCATCGCGTGTTGTGTCTCTGCCATGAAAATCGGAAAACAGATGCAATTTTTCGGAGCACGCGCGAACTTGGCAAAAGCGCTCCTCTATACGTTAAATGGCGGCATCGATGAAAAACTCAAAATCCAAGTTGCGCCGAAAACCGATTTGATTCTCGACGATGTCTTGGATTATGAAACGGTCATGGCGGCTTACGACCGTCAGCTCGACTGGTTGGCCGAACTGTACGTCAACACATTAAACGTCATCCACTTCATGCACGATAAATACAGTTATGAACGCATCGAGATGGCGTTGCATGATCCGGAAATCCTCCGGACGATGGCATGCGGGATCGCCGGGCTGTCCGTCGTCGCTGACAGTCTGTCCGCCATCCGCTATGCCAAAGTCTCACCGGTTCGCGACGAGAACGGACTCGCCGTTGACTTCAAGATCGAAGGAGACTTCCCGAAATTCGGAAACAATGATGCCCGTGTCGATCAGATGGCGGTTGATCTTGTCAAACTCTTCATGGAAAAAATCCGAAAACATCCGACTTACCGCGATGCCTTACCGACTCAATCCGTCTTGACGATTACTTCAAATGTCGTCTACGGCAAAAAGACCGGTAATACACCAGACGGTCGTCGTGCCGGCGAGCCGTTCGCACCCGGGGCCAATCCGATGCACGGACGAGATACGAATGGCGCTGTTGCTGCACTGACCTCCGTCGGGAAATTACCGTATGAGCATGCACTCGACGGCATCTCCTATACGTTCTCGATTGTTCCAAAAGCACTCGGTAAGGATGAACCGACACGGATTCAAAACACCGTCGGATTGCTCGACGGCTATATGGGCGGAACCACCTCGAAAGGACACCATTTAAACGTCAATGTCTTTGACCGCGAAACCTTGCTCGATGCGATGGAACATCCGGAACTCTATCCACAACTGACAATCCGTGTTTCCGGTTACGCCGTCAACTTCATCAAGTTGACCCGTGAACAACAGATCGACGTCATCAACCGGACATTCCACGGAGCACTTTAACGAAGAAAGGACTGAAGGATTATGACATACGGAACGATTCATTCTGTTGAATCTTGCGGGACAGTGGACGGACCCGGTATTCGCTTCATCGTCTTTACGCAAGGTTGCCCCTTACGTTGCCAATATTGCCATAACGCGGATACGTGGGAATTCGGATGTGGTCGTTCCGTTTCCGCGACAGCGATTGTCGAAGAAGCGGAAAGTTATCGGTCCTTCTTTGATGCGACAGGCGGCGGTATCACGTTTTCCGGCGGAGAGCCGCTTGCCCAACCGGAGTTTCTTGAAGCTGCCCTGCGAGAAGCGAAACAAAAAGGATTGCACACGGTCATTGATACGGCTGGCTCGGTCGTGCCTAAAAATCTCGATCGTATCCTCGACTACACGGATCTGGTTTTACTCGATATCAAACATATCGATGATGCGACCTGCCGGCTGCTGACCGGTCGGAGTAATGCCAATACGCTCGCCTTTGCGAAACGGTTAGCCGAACGAAATATTCCGGTCTGGATTCGCCACGTGCTGGTCCCGGGTTTGACGATGACGGAAACTTTCCTCCGTCAGACCGGTGAATTCATCCGAACGCTCGGCAATGTCGAACGGGTCGAAGTCCTTCCCTATCATCAGCTCGGCGTCTACAAGTGGGAAGCACTTGGTCTTGACTATCCGTTAAAAGACGTCCTTCCCCCGAGCATGGAAGAAGCAACGGCTGCTCAAGCATTACTCGATTCTTACTTGTCTTGCTGACTACAAGTTGCTACACTGAACACATAGTCTATGAATAGGAGGTACAATACCGAAATGAAGCATTCACTCGCTACTGTCTAATGATGAAAGAATTCATCACTTTCGCAATGAGTTGCGGATGACTGACGCTACGAGTCTGCTCATTTTCGGTATTTCCCTCATCAGGAAGATACCTTCTTTGATTTGCACTCCTGCACACCATCCGCTCGCTTTCGGATGGTGTGTTTTCATTTCATCTGTATCGAAATGAACTCCTAAGGAGCTGAGAATATGCCTACTGAAATCTTATCAATTCACGATCTACACGTTGAGCTTCCGCAACAGACGTTGTTCCAACACATCTCGTTTTCCGTTCATCCGGGTGAGCATGTCGCCTTGGTCGGTGCCAATGGCGTCGGGAAGACCACGTTATTACAGATCATCCTCCAGCAGATCAAGCCAACGTCCGGCGAGATCTTCCGTGCCTATACAAACGCCGGTCATGTCGCCCAACACCTCTCTTCTGATGAACCGGCACTCCGCCTGGTCGAACAAGCCGATCAAGTTCGTTATCAGGCACGGGAACAAACACTCCACTCGACATCCATCGAAGCGTACCAAGTCGCTCTGGATGTTGATGCTTTTTCACTCGAAGCGGACGCAGCACGTGCGTTAAAAGAAGTTCAACTGCCTGAACACGTCTGGTCTCACCCCTTTGACACACTCAGCGGCGGCGAACAGACCCGCATCCAACTCGCCTGTCTGTTGGTCCAACAACCCGATTTCATTCTGCTAGATGAACCGACCAATCACTTGGATGCCGACACATTGGATTGGTTGATTGAATGGATGCACCAGACACCCATCGCGATTCTTTACGTGTCACATGAGCGTGCCTTCATCGATGCGACGGCCGATGCCGTCATTGAGCTGACACCGAGTCTCACAACACGTTATAAAGGCAACTATCAAACGTATCGCCAGCAAAAAGAACAGGAACGCCTGACCCAAGAACGCGAATATGAAAAACAGGAAAAAACACGCAAAGAACTGAAGCGGATGATCCATCAATACCAAAACTGGCATCAACAAGCTGTCGCCCATGCAAGCGAACGCAATCCATACGCCAAGAAAAAGGCAGCCAAACAAGCGAAAAAGTTCAAAGCAAAAGAAAAACAGCTCGAACAGGTACTGGATCAACGGGTTGCCAAACCAGAAGCGGCACCGTCCGTTCATGTCGCGTTTGAAGCCGCATCCTTTGCAGCCAAGCAGTTGCTTTCATTGGATACCGTTTCCTTTTCTTACGCGAGTCTCCCACTGTTTGAACAGCTGTCCTTCTCCATCCAGCAAGGAGACCGGATTGCCGTCATCGGTCGGAACGGTTCCGGAAAAACGACGCTGCTCCGGCTGATTCAAGGTGAACTGAATCCGACTCACGGAACAATCACACGTCATCCGTTCCTGACGACCGGCTATTTTTCTCAGGCACTTTCGAATTTGCCGACTTCCGGTTCCCTGTTGGACGCTTTGATGGAAGAGACAACGATTTCCGAGACCGATGCGCGGACGCTTCTCGCTTGTTTTTTATTTCGGCGTGACCGGGTCTATCAACCCATTGCCGCAGCGAGTATGGGCGAGCGATGCCGGATTGCCTTCTTACGGCTCTATTTTTCCGGTGCCCGTCTGTTGATTTTGGATGAACCGACCAACTACTTGGATTTAACGACCCGTGAACAAATCGAGGCGGCTCTCGATGTTTTTCCAGGTGAACTGTTGTTCGTTTCGCACGATCGTTACTTCAATGACCGACTCTCGAACCGGACAATCCTGTTAGATCAAGAAGCTACTGTCCATCCTGTCGGAACGAAACTACTCCGGGAACAACAACCAAGTGACATTCAAGCGATTCAGAACGATTTAAGACGTCTCGATGAATTGACGGGAACGATTCATTTTGATCAGGATTAAATCCTTTATCTATTTCTTTACAAAACGAACGACGCCTCTCTGTTTAATCAGAAGGGCGTCGTTCGTTTATGATGTTAAACTCACATCAGCGTTTTTGATATTTTAGTTTCGTTCGGGCCTGTGCCTGCTTGTGGATCTTCTTCCACTTCTCTTTTTCCGCTGCCTGCAAAGCGACATTTTGTTTTCGTTCCGCATATGCCACCTCGCGTTGTAACTTCAGAAAACTTTCCCAGCGCTCGTGTGACAAGCTTCCGTTGGCCAAAGCGGCGTGAACCGCACAACCTGGTTCTTCACCGTGCTGGCAGTCACGGAAACGGCAGGACTCTGCCAACGTCTCGATGTCTGAAAACGTCGATGCCAATCCCTCAGTTCCATCCCATAATCCAAGTTCACGCATACCCGGTGTATCGACGAGTAACAAGCCACTCGACAACCGTTTTAATTCCCGGTGTGTCGTCGTATGACGTCCGCGCTCATCGTCCTCCCGAACGCCACCCGTTTCCATCAGCTGTTCTCCTGCCAAGGCATTAACGAGTGTTGATTTTCCAACACCAGACGATCCGACCAGCACAATCGTCTCATTGGGTTGCAATACTTCCTGTAACGCACCCAGCCCGTCTCCCGTCAGCGAGTCAACGGCAAAATAGGGTGTTCCGAAGGCGATGGCTTCAATCTCGGAAAGTGAATCGTCCACTGAATCGATTAAACTTTTTTTCGTTAAAACGATCAGTGGTGTGACCCCCGCCTCCCAAGCAAGCGTCAAATACCGTTCTAGGCGGCGGACGTTGAAATCATGTCCAAACGCCATGACGAGTAATGCCACATCAACGTTCGCACAAATGATTTGTTCTTCGGTCTCCGTCCCGGCTGCCTTTCGGGAAAATTGTGAGGTCCGCGGAAGGACACGTTCGATTCGTCCTTTTCCAGCTTCTCGCTCAGTCTGAATCACCCAATCACCGACTGCCGGCAATTCGGCTTTCGTCAAGGCGTCAAAACGTATCTTTCCCGATAATTCACTTAATGTTTCCCCATCAGCCGTCATCACACGGTACTGCTTTTGGAAGACCGCCGTGACACGTCCTAGTTGTTCAGTTGTTCCGACCTTGTCTGTCGGTACTTTACCCCATTCGTTCAAATGGTTTCCTCCTCTGTTTTTAAGGGAGGGAAACCCCTCCCTGTACTCCGGTAATGTGATCTGTTACGTGGCTAGTTGCACTCATCAAACACCACTCCTCTCGTTTCTGTTAGTCGAATTTTACCATATTATACGGACCGGACCTAGCGAAGCTATGGAAGTCAGACCTTCACACTCCGCCTCAAGTCCGAGACAATTACGGTCCGAAGGGCGTCGTGCCTCCCTGCTTCTTCCCTTAAGATAAGAGTATCAAGAAAAAGGAGGCTTCATCATGAAGCAATCAAAAGGAAAACAGGTCTTGATGGCACTTGCCGGTCTCGCCCTTCTCGCTGTCGTCATCGGTACATTACCGCACATGATCGGACTCGGGCTCGGTGCGCTCCTCGCATTTTATGCCATCAGTAAGTTTGTCCAAACATCAAAAGTTTTTGCGAAAATCGGATTCGGATTACTCGCTGCACTCGGAATCGGTCTTGCCTTGTCGAACATTTGGGCTGTCGTCGGAATCGCCGCTGCACTCGGACTTTACATCGGATACATGCGCATGAAAATGCAACGCGTCGATTTAAATCAATTGTTTGCCCACCGTCGTCCAACCACTTCGACCCACTTTGAAGCCGATTGGAAAGACCTCGATCAAAAACGCTAATACGCAGATAGTACATTACTGCCAAACATTTTGTTGGCCTAACATCCAAGGAGGAATTTTTCATGAAAAATGTATTTGATCAATTAAACGAGTTTGCGAACCAAATGATGACGGAAGTAAAAAAAGCGGCCGATCAAGGGGAAGCGCCTGCTAAGAAGCTGGTCCGCCACATTCGGACGACTGAGTCGGATTTAAAAGAAATTGATCGTTTACTTGAACGTCAGCGGACGTTGCTTGTCGAACTGACGCATAAACAAGATGAAGCTAAAGAGTTGGCAGACAAACGCTTTACGCAGGTCGAAATCGCCAAAGAAGCAGGCGAACAAGAGCTTGCCGAACGGGCTGCCATCGAGTCGAAGCACTACGGCGAACAATTCCGCTTCTTCGAAGAACTGATCGAAGAGACGAAACGTGAATTAAACGAACTTGAGCGGGAAGCACTTGAATTAAAACTGAAACTCGAAGATTTACAAAACAAACGGTATGAATGGATGATGCGTGAAAACGTCTCGAATTTAAAATCGAAGATGAACCAGGTGCTAGAACGCGAACCAAATGCTACTATTAAACAAGAAGCACATCCATTCACAACAGAGGAAACTGAAACGAAGGTAGAGGAAGCTCCTATCGCAGAAGATGATATCGATGCCCGGATTGCCGATCTCGAACGTCGTTTCCAAAAATAAGTATTCGGACGAAGGAGGCATTGATGCCTCCCTTTGTCATGTCAGGAAGGAGATTGCCCGTGCGACGATTAAGTACAAAACAACT
The DNA here is from genome assembly GCA_902363455.1 of Caryophanales bacterium. GTDB lineage: Bacteria > Bacillota > Bacilli > Exiguobacteriales > Exiguobacteriaceae > Exiguobacterium_A. Next base: position 32,162 of record CABJAC010000008.1, read on the forward strand.
AGTCGGCTACGTGTCGATCCTGTTCGCCCTCGGACTCTTTTATGATTTGATGACAGGTGCAGGAAATGTGTTATTCGGGGTTCTGTTCCCGTTCTTGCTGTATTATGTCGGCATTCATTTCCGAAAAAGAAATCATGAAAAACTGGCTATCTTGTTTTATGTCGTGGGTACCATCATCTTAGCCGGTGTCGTCCTCAGTTCAGCAGCAATCGGATTCGTCATTGCCGGAATCCTGCTGTATCTCGGAATCATTCTTGTGACCCGCCACTCTGTCCGGGAATTTTTCTTCTCTAAGATTTCACCGAGTCTCTATGAAGAAGAAGGCATTAAGATTCAACCGGCCTATTCGTTTGCGACACAACAAGAGCTCCCGTATGTCTTAAAAGATTTGAGCGAACAGTTCATCGTCCGCGATTTGGAAATCGACTTGACGCACGCCTATGTCCCGGAAGGCGAAACGTTAATCGTCGTCAGTGGTGTCGTCGGAGACGTCCGGATTTTGTTGCCATCCGGCTACGACTATACACTCGATACGTCGATCGGGTTCGGAAGCGTCAAAACAGATGTCCGACGTATTCCGACGTTCTTTAACCGCCGAATCCAGTACCGGGCGCCTGAATATGATGAAGCGACTCGAAAAGTCCGGATTCACGTCATGCTTGGCATCGGGAATGTCGAGGTGACTTCCATATGAAACGTGATCAATTCCCGCTTGGTGTCATCGCTCTCCAAGTCATGACCGGTTTTTTGACTGCCGTAATGACGACGTTATTGTTTTTAAGTACACGCCAAGTGGATTGGCATGTACTTTTCGTCCGTCAACAGGACTTTCCCGTTTTTCTGCTTGTCGTCGGCTTATCGCTCTTGTTGCCGTTAGCAGTTGGCAGTATCCACTACTTCTTTTTGCGTCGTGATTTTAAGAAAGTCACGACGGCCATCATCGAACTGGAACAGGGAAAAGAAGTCACGATCGTCAATGGTCCTTACTTCCATACGTTGACCCGCTTATCCCGCATCGGCAAACGGATTGATGAACAGGTCGAAACTGTTCAAAAAATCAGCACCCGTCCGCAACACATTGAACAAGTCCGTGTTCAGGCTATCACGGAGGAACGAAAACGGCTTGCTCGTGATTTGCACGACTCCGTCTCCCAGCAGCTGTATGCGATTTCGATGATGACGACGGCCGCGAAACAAACGATTCTAACCCAGCCCGAAACCGCTGCAAAACAAATCGATTTGGTCGAAACGATGGCACAGACCGCTCAGTCCGAAATGCGTTCCCTGTTGTTACAGTTACGCCCGGTCGAACTGGAAGGCATGACCCTCCAACAAGGATTAACACAACTATTAGAAGAATTATCTAGAAAACAGTCTACCGAGTTGAGTTGGAAGCTCGAAGCCATCGAACTCCCCCGTCCGATTGAGAATGAACTGTTCCGGATCGTCCAAGAAGGATTGACCAACGCGTTACGCCATGCGAAAGCGTCACATATGGATATCGAGTTGCGTCAATTTAATGATACGGTCATCTTAAGCATGAATGATGATGGTGTCGGCTTCATCGTCGATGAGAAAAAACTCGCTTCTTACGGGATCAATTCGATGCGGGAACGGACAGCTGAGATGGGTGGAACGATTCGCCTCGTCAGTGTTCCGGGACAAGGGACTCAAATTGAAGTAAAATTAAGAAAAGATCGGATGGTGCAAGTATGATACGTGTGTTATTAGTTGATGATCATGAGATGGTCCGTGCAGGTGTATCCGCTTTTTTATCAACACAGCCAGATATCGAGGTCGTCGCGGAAGCATCGGATGGGCAGGTTGGAGCAGAACTCGCCCTGCAACATCGTCCGGATGTCGTTTTGATGGATTTAGTCATGGAACCGGTTGACGGAGTCGAAGGAACACGCTTGATCCGCAAAGAGTGGCCGGAAGCAAAAATTTTGGTCGTTACAAGTTTTTTAGACGATGAAAAAGTGTATCCGGTCATTGAAGCCGGTGCGATGAGTTACGTCTTAAAGACGGCAAGTGCGTTTGAAATCGCGGAAGCAATCCGCAAAACGGCAGAGGGTCAATCCGTCATGGCAGCTCAAGTGACCGGTAAAATGATGGAACGATTACGCAAACCGACCAGTCACCTTCATGATGATTTGACGGAACGTGAGCAGGAAGTCCTGCAACTGATGGCCCGTGGTATGGCGAATCAGGAAATCGCCGATGAACTCTTCATTTCATTAAAGACGGTTAAAACACATGTTTCGAACATTTTATCGAAGCTTGATGTCGTGGACCGGACGCAAGCCGTCGTGTATGCGTTTAAACACAACATCGTCAAGTAATCTTCATCATTTTTTCCATACTTATAATTGCTCTTATACTTCATGAAAACGACCGGGTTCCTCCTGTATCTCAGAGGAACCCGGTCGTTTGTTGTTTCAGTCGTGTCACCACAGTTTCCAGCCAGGAGCTCCCGGCGGTGCACTCTCAATCATATGCCAAATCGGGACTGTATAGGCAAACGCAATCAAGGCAAACGTCATGAAAATCCACAGTTTCCAATTTTCAAAGAAAAGTGGTGTCTGCATCGCTGCTTCTTCTGTTTCAGCGACCGGAAACTCTTCGACACCTTTTGGTGCCCGGAAAGCGAGTTGGAACATCGCAAATAAGAACAACAGAATCGAAAGGAATAGAATCGTTCCGCCAATTGCCATCGCAACGTGGTACGGAATCCAGTCAGCGACAAGGGAATCTTTGAAATACGCAGCCGGTCCGGTTCGTCTCGGATTACCAAGCAACCCCGAAATGTGCATCGCCGTCGACATGAACAACATCCCAATCGTCCATGTCGCCGTTTGAAGCAATCCGATTCGATTGATTTTTTTCGTTAACGTCCGTCCTCTCAGTAATGGCACGAGCCAATAGGCTGTTCCAAAAAAGGTCAAGGCAACCGCTGCTCCGACCGTGATATGAAAGTGACCGGTGACCCAAAGTGTATTATGGACGACGATATTTAGTTGGTGGGAGGCATTGATGACACCACCCGCTCCGGCAGGGATGAAGAACAACATCCCGACAAAAGGAGCCAAAAAACGGACATCCCGATACGGCATCTTCTTGATCCATCCAAACCATCCGGTCGCTCCTTGACGCCGTCCTGCCAACTCAAAGGTCGCAAACATCGAGAACGCCGTCATGAGTGACGGAATAATTACGAGAAACGTAAGAACAACCTGAATATACTTCCAAAAAGCCGATATTCCCGGTTCCAACAATTGATGGTGAAAACCGACCGGAAAGGAAAACAGTAAAAATAATAAAAACGACATCCGGGCTAATGCATCAGAAAAAATTTTACCACCGACAATTTTCGGAATAACGGTATACCAAACGATGTAAGCCGGCAACAACCAAAAATAGACAAGCGGATGACCAAAGTACCAAAACAGCGTCCGGGATAATTCGATTCCGACCTTATCCGTCCAACCAAGTGATAACGGCAACAGTTGGAATAAAATCGTGGCGGCAACACCGAGTGTCGCAACGACCCACAATAATACGGTCATGATGCTCATATACGCTTGAAGTGGCGGATGGACTCCCTTATGCTCCCGCTTGTAATCAGCGTACATCCGAAACATCGCGCCGGAAGAAATCCATGTCCCGATGACAAAGATGACCAATCCGATATAAAAGACGGGATGTGCTTTTAGCGGAGCATAAAATGTGTACAAGACAGAAGCTTCACCGGCAAGGACCATCCAAGTGACCAGTACGACACCAAGCATCATGAACCAAAAACCAACCCATCCGAGTCGTCTCGGAAATTCTTCAAAACGACCAAATGACTGACCTAAAAATGCAAATAATAATCCAAAAATAAATAATGTCGTAAATACGATGGCTAACATCAATCCATGGGCAGTCAATAATTCGTAATATCCGACTCCGGCGATTTCCGGAATGACACCCGTCCGGACAAGGGTCTGTAATAATCCGCATAATCCGCCGATCAATAGTGCTACCAGCGCAAAACTGACATGGGCAAAGGCAAGTTTAGCCTCTTTTACACCAATTGCCGTCGCAGGCATTCCACGCTCCATCTCAAACTCTTTTAATTTTCTCGAAATGGCATTCATTTAATCCACCACCTTAATTTTTGTCGACATCATATGGTGACCGCTTCCACAATACTCGTTGCAGACGATCAAATAGTCCCCACTTTTTTTAAAGGTATATTCAATTGAATTGATATGACCGGGAACAACCATCATGTTGACGTTCGTCTTCACGATTTCAAAACCATGTACAACATCTTTTGATGTAACAAGGAAATCGACCGTTGCACCTTTTTTGATTACCATATCTTGTGGAGTGAACTGAAAAGCTTGTGATACCATAACTGCTTCATAACGGTTATCATCAATCTTTTTAAGTCCCGGTTTGTCGAACGGTTTTGTTTGATCGACTTGCGTCGGATCGATCAATGTGGCATCAGATGGTGGTTGATTGCCGGATGCAAAAGCAGAAATACCAATAATCATTAAAAATACAGCTAACATCACACAACCAAATACCAACCAAATTTTTTCTAGGCGATGAATATGCATCGTCTTTCCTCCTTATCTGGAACTAAATAATAGAAAAATCGATCCCCACATTCCGATGATGACGGAAGCGACGAGAAAAACGGCGACGAGTGTACCAGGTAGATTCGATTCTGGCTTCATGTCCATAGTTTGTTGACTCCTTTCTGTTTTCACTCCATGTCATATCTTCATTCTAGAAAAAAATCATTCTGTCAGACCGTGACAAATATCACACTATTTGTGACGATTTCGTTGTTTCCTTTAAGAAAACACACATAAAGTTCACATATGAGAGCTGTGTCCATAAAAAAATCCCCTTGTCTCAAGGACAAGAGGAGCAGTTAGCGTATCAGATCCGGCAAATCCCTGCCGGACACCCTTCACAATGGCATAAGTCTCGTAAATATTTGGCATCATGAACAATAATTTTAGTTGTCGTAGTCGAAATGATTTTATCTTTTTTCCACTGGGACAGCATACGATTAACAGTTTCACGCGGTGTTCCAATCAATTGACCGAGTTCACTGTCTGACGGTCGTTTTGAAATCACGTATCCGTCTCCGACTTGCTTGCCATCCATCGCGATTAACCGGAGTAAGGTGGAAGCCAGTGCCCCTTGTTTTCCAAACAACAACAAGTCCCGTAATTTCGTTTCCGTCTGTTTCCGCATCAGTGCCTGCCAACGCATAATTTCCAGTGCAAACACACCGTCCTGTTTCATTAATTCCTCCAGCTTGCTTTTGGAAACGACACCGAGAATGCTGTCTTCCATCGTTTCAACACTATAAGAACTTGGAGCTGCTTCCCCGACATCAAATTCACCAAACAAGTCGCCTTTAAAATATAAAAACATCATTAAGGGACTACCCTTTTTCGTCAGCTTCGAAAGTTTGACCCCGCCCTGTTTTACATAAAACAACTTATCGTTTAATTCACCTTCCCAGCAAACAATGGAGTCTTTTTTAAACGTCACTTCTGTCATGAAGTCTTCCAGTATCATCCGTGTCTCAGACGACAGGACAAATGTGTTGGCTTCTGTTGTTCCACAAGCAAGCATTCCGCATTCTCCTTTCTATTATTCCATCTGACTTCAGTATAGAACATCACATGTCAAAATAGCGTTTTTTCAAAAGATTGTCAAACATTGTTCACCTTTTCACAATTTATTTTTAATAATAGTGTTTTACGATTCGTTGCGTCGCTTCACCCGGTGGTTCCGCATACCAAAGCGTTTTAAATGCTTTCATTTCCATTCGGCTTTTCTGTAATGATGCATCCGAATTCATCCACTGCACAATATCTTCAAATCGACTCGTGTATTTCACCGGCAACGGCTCGGGATAAGAATCAAGAACACCTGGATCTTTTCGATACGTATCAATATCCGGTGTGTAAAGAATTGTTGGAATATCGAGCAGACAACTTTCAAAGGGAATTGAAGAGTAATCTGTAATCAAAACATCTGTGATGAGTAAATAATCATTGATTGAAAAATCGTCGGTCACAAAATGGATGTGTTTTGTTTGATCTGTAAACTGATCGCGTACTGTCGGATGTAACTTTACAAGAATCGTCCATCCCTGATCCGTCAACTGCTCCAATTGACGGATTGTTTGATCTTCCCTCCCGTCGTATTCGCGATATGTCGGAGCGTATAGTGCAATTCGGCGATTTTTTCTTTCATAGGTACTGCGAAGCTGTGCCTCGATGCGTTGACGTTTCTCATGAAACCAATAGTCTGTTCGCGGCATACCAAACGATTTAAAACGCGTGATCGGTAAATCATGGGGTGCCATAAATAAACTGGCACACTCATTTCCGGGCACAATAAAATCACCGTACCGTTTATAGACACGTTGAAAACGTGCGCGTGTTCGTTTGGAGGCTGCTTTACTCGTCGAAGAGATCAAACCAAAGTTCTTTAATGCACCCGCAGCATGCCACAGTTGGATACGTTGCGTTTTTTTACGAATGGATGCGACACTAAATTCACCGATATAATTATCAATAAACACTGTTTTGGATGTCGCGAGATGAAATGCCATGATTATAAAACGAACAGGGTGGTATGGAATCGATTGGTGTACATGCCATTTTTCCTCATCCTTCACAAAACGTCGATCGTAAATTAAAATTCTTTTTTCGTCCGGCACATGCTGCCTCAAGTAATCATTGATGGGACGAGCATTTTCACCATAAGTTACCCAAAATAACGTTTTTCTTTGAATCGTAAAAACATAAAAAAATCTGTACATAAGCTTAAATAACTGTAAATAAATAAAAATGAGCATGGTTCTCATTTCAGATGAACTCCTTTAAAAAGAGACCACACAATAGGTGAGGTCTCGAAACTGGATTAGTTTGAACTTAATTCATTTTTAATTTGGCTCGTCGAAATACCTTCTGTCCGATCCAGATACACCACTTCACAATATTCTTTTAAGAAGTCAAACTCACCTTTCCAATCATCGCCCATGACAAACAAATCAATATCACGTTCTTGAACATCTTGAACCTTCTGTTCCCAATTGTTTTCCGGAATGACTTCATCCACATAGCGAATGGCTTCTAAAATCAACTTTCGGTTTTCGTAACTATGATAGGCCTGTTTATGTTTTAATCGATTGAATTCATCTGTTGAAATGGCTACAATCAAATAATCGCCCATTTCTTTTGCTCGTCTCAAGATGTTGATATGTCCCCAGTGCAGCAAGTCAAACGTACCGTATGTGATTACTTTTTTCATTTTTATTTCCCCTTTTCATAAACAGATTTTAAAATACGATCTGATACCTTCCTTGATACCTGACCGTCATCCCACGTACAAAATTTTTCAGTGAACACCGTCAACTTATCCTCAAATCGCTGGTGCCAATCAGAGTACTGTTGAATTTCTGCAAATAATTGACTTTCCTCCAAAACGAGGGGGCCCGGCACTTCTGCCTCAAAATCAAAATAAAAGCCTCTTAACCGATCACGATAATGCTCTAAATCATAGGCATAAAATAACATAGGACGTTTTAAATGCGCATAATCAAACATAACGGATGAATAATCGGTTATCATCAGATCGGCAGCCAAATATAAATCAGATATGTCCGGATAACTGGAGGCATTTCTAAATGACGGAAGACCATCAAAGTTTAATTGATCCCCCACAAGATAATGTGTTCGGACTAACATGACATAGTCGCCACCAAACTGTTTTTCGAACTGCTCACACGAAAAAGGCAAGGAAAACGAATAACCGCCTTGTACGATAAACTGATCATCTCGCCAAGTAGGGGCATACAGGATAATTTTTTTATCGGATGTAATCTGATAATGCGCATAGATTCGTTTGATAATTTCTTCGTGTTTTTCCGTTTGATAAAAAATATCATTTCGCGGATATCCTGTCTCTAAAAGCTCTTTTTCAAAATGAAAAGCCCGTCTGAAAATTTCACTGGAATATGCATTTGGGGAAATCAAGATATCCCATTTTGCGGCTTCTTGTTTAAATCCCTTTTTGTACTTCTCAGTCGACGTATTTGCCATTTGGACATCTTCCATATCCAACGCGAGTTTTTTCAAAGGTGTCCCATGCCATGTTTGAAGATATAGTGTTTGTGGTCTTTTGTATAACCAAGAAGGCAGACGACTATTAGATACCCATATTCGAGAAGTGGCTAACACGTAAATCCAACGTATCGTCATCCGATTGACCGTCATCATATTTTTCTCAAACGTCACCTGTTGATCTTTGCTGAAAATCAACTCTAATTCTGGATGCTCCATACGTAATTTTTCATAGATGGCTTTTGGGTTATCACTGAATTGTTTCCCTAAAAAACTTTCAAAGAGGATTCGATTTTTCTTAACCGGCATCCAAGAAAAAATACGCATGAGGACATGCAGAATCATTTCAATTAACTTTAGTCTTCTTATCACGCGGATAACTTTCTTTTTCAAAATCGTAACCCCTTAGTTGGACAAATGAATAATGTTCATCATAACAAAAAGCGCATCCATTTGGAATCAGTATTTGAACGCATGTACCGGAAAGGCAGATCGAACTTGGTCGTATTGTGAACAAGCCCCTTCTGATGACTAAATGCCTCAAAACTGTACTTGCCATGGTAACCGCCGATACCACTCGCACCGACTCCACCAAACGGTAAGTTGTGTTGCGCAACATGCATCAGCGTATCATTGATACAACCACCGCCAAATGAAATCCGGCTTAATACGCGTTCTTTAACAGACTCATTTTCTGTAAACAAATAAAGGGCAAGCGGCTTCTCGCGGTCCGTGACGAACGTGATGACCTCTTCCATCTCGTCATATACAAGTACCGGAAGAATCGGACCAAAAATTTCTTCCTGCATCAATTTCGAATCAATCGAAACGTTTGTCATGACCGTCGGTGCCATCTTTCTTGATTCCGGATCAACTTGTCCGCCAAATTCGATGGTTCCTTGATCAAGGTAGCCCATTAAGCGTTCCAAGTGGCTATCGGATACAATTTTGACGTATGATCCGACGCCTACACCGTTTCCATACTGCGAAAATGCTTCTTCCTCGATATAACGCAGGAATGTTTCCTGTACATCCCGGTGCACGAGTACATAATCCGGTGCGATGCACGTTTGACCGGCATTCAACCATTTCCCCCAAGCAATTCGTTTAGCGGCCAGCTTCAAATCTGCGTCTTTATGAACGATCGTCGGTGATTTACCGCCGAGTTCGAGGGTAACGGGCGTCAAATGCTTCGCCGCTGCCTGATGGACGATTTTCCCGACACGTGTTGAACCGGTAAAGAAGATATAATCAAACTTTTCTTCAAGGACGGCTGCACTCACATCTGCATCTCCTTCAATCACGACTCCAAACCGTTCATGGAAGGCTGTCTCGAAAACTTCCCGCAAGACACGTGACACATTTGGCGTCAATTCAGATGGCTTCAGCACAATCGTATTTCCGGCTGCAATCGCACCAACAACCGGTGCCAGTGCGAGTTGGAACGGATAGTTCCAAGGAGCAATGACGAGTACGTTGCCATAAGGCTCGAGACGGATTTCACTTTTTGATCCAAAATGCAGTAAGGGAGTTCCGACACGACGTGGTTTGGCTAAACGGCGTAACTGCTTTTCCATCCGATTAATTTCACCGTAAACAAATCCGATTTCTGTCGTAAAGGCATCTTGGCGTCCTTTATTCAAATCGATTTTTAATGCTTCATAAATCGCTTCTTCATGTGTCTCGATCGCTTGTTTTAAAAATGTCAACATACTTAAACGAAAAGCAATACTTCGTGTAGCTCCCGTTTTGAAAAACGTCCGTTGCATTCCAACTCGACCCGCTATATTCAACTCTTTTGTTGTCACTTCCATCAACAGTGCCCCCTTATTGAATTCCTTCATTTCTTCCTTTTCATTCTACCATAGCTGTCAGAGCAAATAAAAAAAGCGGAGAGTCCGTCTCCGCTTTTTGCTTATAATTGAATGGCCGTTTCGAGTGCTACTTTCATCATATCGTTGAAAGTCGTTTGACGTTCTTCCGATGTCGTCTCTTCGCCTGTCAACAGGTGATCGGAAATCGTTAAGATCGTTAAGGCATTGACTTTATGTTTTGCCGCGAGCGTATAAAGGCCTGCTGCTTCCATTTCAATGGCGAGGCAACCGAAGTCTGCCCATTTTTTGAAGTGATGGAAATCATCTTGATAAAATTGATCCGTCGTAAAGATTTGACCGACTTTTGCATCAATGCCGTGTTCTTTTGCTGTCGTATAGGCCTTATGCAACAAATCAAACGATGCTGTCGGCGCATAGTCGAGTCCGTTAAAACGAACACGGTTTTGTGCCATATCATGTGAAGCGCTCATCGCAATGACGACGTCACGGACTTTAACGTCCGGCGTAATCCCACCGGCAGTACCGACTCGGATCAAGTTTTTTGCTCCGTACGATTGGATCAATTCATTCGCATAAATCGACATCGATGGAACACCCATTCCGGTTCCTTGAACTGATACTTTTTTACCTTTATATGTTCCTGTAAAACCATACATTCCTCGAACTTCGTTGTATAAAACGACGTCCTCTAAGAATGTTTCGGCAATGTATTTTGCACGAAGTGGATCTCCTGGAAGTAATACGGTTTCTGCAATCTGACCTTCTGCTGCGTTAATGTGTACGCTCATGTACGATTCCTCCTCTTAAATATCGACTAAACAGACAACAACTCTCGAAACTCGTTCGGGGTCATCCCGAACTGCTTTTTAAAGACTTTCCGAAAATACTTATCATCGTGGTACCCGACTTCAAGCGCAATCTCGTAAATCCGGGCATCCGTCCTGCTTAACAACTCTTTTGCCCGGTTCAAACGGATCGTTTGAATATAGTCGGATAGATTGACTGAAAAACGTTGTTTGAAACGTCTTGAAATGTATTCCCGGCTTAAATAAAAGCGTTCGCTCATGAGTTGAAGAGTTAGTTCTTCCGCATAATGCGCCGCAATGTATTTCGCAATCTGATCAATTGCCTCCCCCTGTTCTTGAACAGGACCTATTAATTCCATCGCCCGGGTGACGGCATCATTTAAGATGTCGGGATCAATCGGCTTCAGTAAGTAATCAAACGATTGATGTAAAATCGCGCGACGCATATACGTATAATCATCATACCCTGTCAGTACAATCGTGACGACCTTTGGATGATGATTTTTTGTCCATTCGAGTAAACTTAATCCGTCGATTCCGGGCATTTCGACATCTGTTAACATTAAATCGATTTTTTCCTTTTCCAAAAAATGTTTAGCGGTGATACCGTCATCCGCTTCAAAAATATGATCCACCTGCCACGTATCCCATTCGCCTAGCAATTTCACAGCATCACGCACATGTTTTTCGTCGTCTACAATCAACACATTCATCACAGTTCCTCCTGTTCAACCGGAATTCGAATGACGATTCTGAAACCCCCTTCAGACGGGGATTGTAAGACCATGCTTGCTTCCTCTCCATAAAAAATCAATAGACGTTCATAGATATTGTGCAAACCGATGCCGGATGTTTGACGATCTTCCGGTCGGCGATGCATCCGCATCGTTTGATCGATTGAATCGAGAACTGCCGCATCCATGACAAGACCGCTGTTTTCGACTTGGATGATGAGTTGATCACCATCATTCCTTACTTTATAGGCGAGATAATTTTTGGTTGCATCCACCTGTTGATTAAACGCATGTTTAAAATAATTTTCAGCGAATGGCTGCAAAATCATCTTTGGAATTTCGATTGAATTCATATGCCAGGGTACATCGACGATATAACGAAACCGATCTGGAAAACGTTGTTGCTGAAGCCGCATGTATGATTGAAGATGATCGACCTCTTGTTTTAACGTTACGATGGTCTGTTCATTGTTCATCGAATAACGCATCATCTGCGACAGTCCCGTAATCGAACGGTACGCGATTTTCCGGTCTCCTTGTAGTGTCGTCGTCCCAATTGACTGAAGCGCGTTAAACAAAAAATGTGGATTTAACTGGGATTGAAGGGCTCGTAGTTCATTTGTCCGATTTTCAAGCGCCAACCGGTATTCCCGCTTGATCAACCGGTCGATTCGTTGAATCATCCGCTGAAACTGTCGATTGAGTAAGCCGATTTCATCATTGGTCGTCGCAACGAATTGGGCCGATAAATCACCTTGCTCGACACGCCATACGTTTGCCGTCAGCTGTTTGATCGGTTTAGTAATTTGGAGTGCAGCGAGACTGGCAGCGATAATCATCAGGACTAGGGAGACGATTCCAATCAAAATTAAAATCAAGGCGGTTTCATTTGCTCCTTTGATGACCGATGCATACGGGGTCGTCTTGACGAGCGTGATGGGAACACCTTGTGTTTTCGTTTTCGCATAAACGATGAACGAATCACCGACCCGCATACTGCCACTGTTACCGGTAAACCGGTCATTCGTCACAGGAAGCTCTTTCCCGGTCTTCGCCATCAATTGATTTCCACTTAACAGCCAGAGGGATTCACCCGGAAAATTTTCAAACAGCTTCAGTTGCTGTTCAAAAACATGGGTTGGAATATCGACTGAAAGAAAGCCGAGCGGTTCGTCGGTTTCAACCCGGTTGATCCGGTAACGGAAGCTGACAATCTGTTTGTCGTCCAAAATCATAGTATGTGTATTATAGGCGGTAATCTGATGTATCGGATCAATCAGCCAACCGTTTTTTTGTTTCATTAAACGAAAGTAATCTGTTTCCTGTAACCAATCAAATTTCCCCCGACTCGATGTCTTCATGTTATAGACCGAGTACTCCGAATTTCCTTTTAAGATGACGAAGTGAAGTTGCTCAATGTCTTGCCTTGATAAAAAAAGGCCCAACAATGCCCGTGATATTACACCTTCTGATTCGCTGAGTTCCGCATCTGCCCCGACATTCATAATATTGATCAACGAACGATTCGCATATAAACTTGTCGGCAACCGCCTCACGTCTTCCATATAATGACTGATTTGGTTACTTCCTCTTTTCAGAGTATTCAGGCTCGATCGTTCTGCCTGTTCTACATTTTGATTGCGTACGTATAAATAAGAAGCTGATGTAGCAAGCGTTGTCGGAATCAGAATCGCTAAGACGACAAGTCGAATCAAACGTGTCCGGATGCTCTTCACCGCCGTCTCCCTCCATCCTTTTTCTTCTAATAATTAGTATAGCATAGCTGTATCCGCTTACATGTATGTCTTTTATTAGTTTGTTCGTTCTATTGTCACTACTAAATTTATATTCCGGAAAAACAACACTTGATTCCGAATGAATATTGCTATAACATCGTTAATGTTCGTTTTTAACAAACTTTTAAGATTAAGGTGGTCTTTGACTCATGTTTAAACTTGCAGCACACGATACAACGGTCAAACGTGAAATTCAAGCTGGTTTCATCACATTTATCACAATGGCTTATATTCTTTTCGTCAACCCAACCATTTTGTCGGAAGCAGGAATTCCACAGGATCAAGCGTTTTCGGCAACGATCATCGCTACATTGATTGGTACACTGTTAATGGGATTTTATGCTAACTTACCGATTGCGGTAGCACCGGGAATGGGATTAAACGCCTATTTCACGTACACATTGGTCATCGGTGAAAAAATCCCTTACCAAACGGCTTTATCCGTCGTCTTCGTGGCCGGCATCATCTTTCTTCTGTTATCCTTATCACCGTTACGGACTAAGTTGATCGAAGTCATCCCGACGACACTTAAATTAGCGATTACTGGAGGAATCGGTTTATTTATCGCTTCCCTCGGCTTAAAAATGTCCGGTATTCTTGTCGCAGATCCTGCTACCTTGATCACAATCGGCTCTTTGACGTCACCGGAAGCCCTAATCACATTAGTCGGTCTGATGGTGGCAGCCATTCTAACAGTCAAACGAGTTCCAGGCGGTCTTCTGTATGCCATGATTCTATCCGGACTGCTTGCTTTCTTAACAGGTGAGTTGACGTTCTCGAAAGTTCTGATTGCTTTGCCGACCTTACCGGAAGGCATTATTGTCGCGAATCCGCTCACTGCCGTTCAAGATGTCATTCAATACGGACTTTTCAGCGGTGTTCTTTCGTTTGTCCTTGTCACAATGTTTGATACGACAGGAACAATGGTCGCAGTCGGCGAACAGGCTGGATTGATCGAAGAAGACGGATCACTTAAAAACAGCGAACGCGCCTTGTTGTCTGATTCAACGGCGATGGTTGCTGGAGCCATGTTTGGAACAAGTCCAACAACAGCCTATGTTGAATCTGCCTCTGGTGTCGCAGCAGGTGGACGAACTGGTTTGACATCTGTCACGGTCGGAATTTTGTTCGCACTTTCAGCAGTGTTCGGTCCAATCGTTCAATCGATTTCAAGTGTTCCTGCTATTACGGCACCAGCGTTACTCCTTGTAGGTGCCTTGATGTTGCAAAACATCAAACATATCCAGTGGGAAGATTTCAGCGAAGCCTTTACCGCATTCATGGTCATCATCATCATGCCGTTATCCGGTAGTATCGCTACAGGCATCGCTTTTGGATTCATCATCTATCCCATCATGAAAGCTGTGCAAAAACAGCGAGTGCACATCTTGATTTATCTATTTGCCGCTCTATTCTTCATTCAATTGTTTTTCCTTCATTAAAATAATAAAAAACGTGTTGTTTCCAAATAAAAATGGAAGCAACACGTTTTTTATTATTTCTTCATTTTTTCCCAAGTCTTCGTAAAGTCTTGTAACATCTCTTCTGATGTTTTTTGTTTTCCAACATACGCTTGCATGATGGCACCAAATTCGTTTACAGCACCATCCGGGTACTTAAACCAGTTCCATGAAATCGTTTTGTCGTCTTTTGAATATTTAATGATGTCGTCAGCAAGCGGTCCAAGATCTGCTGCTTCGATTGATTTGAAAGCCGGGATGAACTTGAATTTATTGACCATGTAATCTTTTCCTGTGTCCGATGTCGCCATCCACTCGAGGAACTTCTTACCTTCTTCTTTGTTTTTCGAATTTTTATTGACGACCCAGTTGTTTGGAACACCGACCGGA
The DNA here is from genome assembly GCA_902363455.1 of Caryophanales bacterium. Classification (GTDB taxonomy): domain Bacteria; phylum Bacillota; class Bacilli; order Exiguobacteriales; family Exiguobacteriaceae; genus Exiguobacterium_A. The sequence continues at coordinate 47,330 of CABJAC010000008.1, forward strand.
AGACGGTCCATTTTTTCTTTGTCGTCATTGATCGGCATCGGAATGAAGCCCATGTCGATGTCCGGATTAACATCCGTAATCAATTGTTGCGCCCAGTTTCCTTGTTGGATCATCGCTGTTTTCCCTTCAGCAAACTGAGAGACTTGTGTATTGTAATCCGTTGTCAACGGATTTTTGTTTCCATACTTGATCGTCAAATCAAACAGATTTATGAAATCTTTGAACTGTTTATTGTCTTCAAACTTCCCTTTACCCGAATTTAAATCGGCAATGAATTGATCCGGATCGTCCTGCTGTGCCATCGGGATGTTCATCAAGTGGTTTCCGAGAATCCACCACTCCCCGTATCCGATTGAAAATGGTGTGACGCCGTCTGCTTTGAGTTTCTTTGACGCTTCCGTGAGTTCTGTCAACGTCGTCGGCAGTTCTGTAATCCCCGCTTTTTTGAAGATTTCTTTATTGTAGATAAAACCGTATCCTTCTAAGTTCATCGGCATACCGTAGAGTTTCCCGTCAATCGTCATCGGTTCTTTCGAGAGGTCTGTTAAATCACTAACCCACTTTTCATCTGAAAGATCTTCCAGCTTATCTTGCCATGTTTTCGCTTCCGTGAATCCGCCATTGTTGAAGACATCCGGTTCGTTTCCTGAAGCGAACTGAGATTTCAAGGCTGCTCCGTAATCCGATCCACCGCCAACGGTTTGAACAACGACTTTTACGCCTGTTTCTTTTTCATACGCTTTCGCCATCTTCTCCATGTCTTTTGCGATTTCAGCCTTGAATTGGAATACGTTGAGGGTCTTGCCATCCTTGGAAGAGCCACTGTCCTTTGAGTCATCACTATTAAGTGTTCCACCGCCACCACATGCCGCAAGTGCGACGACCATCGCGGTCGTCATAACTGGTAGTGCTGCCCATTTACGTTTACGCATTCGGATACCTCCCTGATTTTCGTATTAATTACCGTGCTACGCTTTTACAATAAATGAAAACGCTTGCAATAAAAATAGATAATTTTGTCCGGTGCGGTGGAAAATATTGAACAATCGTTATCCGATAAAAAAAGTCGGAATTAGTGTATGATAAAACTAGATACTACTTAACGAAGGAGTTTGATGCAATGTCCCTACAATTCACGATTTTATTAATTGGTTTATTATTGTTTACAGCGGTTTGGACGACGAAATTATCAAGTCGCCTCAACATTCCGGCCTTATTGATTTTCATCGCACTTGGAATGATTGCCGGAAGTGATATTACCGGTTTTATCCGGTTTGATGATGCCGAGTTGGCTCAGTTACTCGGAACCGTTGCACTGATCGTCATTTTATTTGAGGGAGGACTCCAGACGGTTTGGAAAGAAGTCAAAACAGAACTGGCACCTTCCCTTTCACTTGCAACGTTTGGCGTTTTCATCGCGACGACGATTGTCGCCGTCGCCTCTCACTATATTCTCGGATTCAGTTGGGCGAATGCCTTTCTGTTAGGAGCCATTGTCGGTTCGACTGATGCTGCCGCTATTTTTTCAGTACTCAGCGGTCAGTCAGTCCGTCGAAAAGTCGGATCTACACTTGAACTCGAATCCGGTACCAATGATCCGATGGCTGTTTTTCTGACTGTCTTTTTCCTTGAATTTGTGACCAATCCAAAGGACGCTTCGCTGGTTTCCGGTTTAACGTCCTTGATTTGGGAAATGATGATTGGTTTATTGCTTGGTCTGCTGATCGGTTGGATTGCTTCGACGTTACTCAATCGGATTGACCTCAGTTCATCCAGTTTCTATCCGATCCTGTTAATGTCTTTTGCTTTTCTTTCATTTGGGATTGCCGACACGGTTCATGCCAGTGGTTTCTTAGCCGTTTACGTGACCGCTATTTATATCAGCAATCATGAGTTGGTCTACCGCCAGACACTCGTCCGCTTTACGATGAGCATGGCGCACTTGGCACAAATCGGGATGTTCATCGTACTCGGATTACTCGTGTTCCCGAAACAATTACTTGATCCGCAAGTGATCTTATCATCGATTGCACTCGCCTTGATTTTAATTTTCATCGCCCGTCCCGTTTCGGTTTGGCTCAGCCTGATTCCTTTTAAATATTCCTGGCAGGAAAAAGTGTTTGTTTCCTTTGCCGGTTTAAAAGGAGCCGTTCCAATCATTCTCGCAACTTATCCGCTCGTTGCCGGAATCGACAACGCCGGAATGATCTTCAACATTGTCTTCTTCACGGTTCTTTTATCGACATTGATCCAAGGCAGCATGCTGACTTTCTTAGCAGATCGGCTTCATTTAAACGAAACGGGTTCATCCACGATTCAAACGGTCATTGAGTTCATGTCGATCGGTAAACCAAACGCTGAAATCATCGAATTGACGATTCCAAACTCTCATCCGTTTGTCGGAAAAGCCATTTCGGACATCGATCTTCCGCAGGAGTTTTTAATCACGGCCATCATTCGCAACGATCAAATCGTGACACCGCGGGGAGATACGATTTTTGAAGGTCGGGATCAATTGCTTCTATTAACACCAAAACATCGGATTAAAACACTCAAACGCTTTTTATTCCCTAAAAAACCTTGAACTACCTCCACCTACGCTTCGCTTAAAAGAATTTCTTTGGAACAAGAACCGTAGGAAAGTTCTTTTCCAGTGGTCTTGTACATTTCATCCCACTTCGCCAAGAAGTGATTGAAGATGAAGTGCCTAATTTTGATAAAAAGAGGCTGGGACATAACTAGCTGACTTTTAAAGAAAATAAGGGATTGCCATCTTTACGATGCGCAATTCCTTTTTCGCTACGACTTTCAATACATTATCAAACTTAGACAGCAACTTTATCCTTCTTTTCGATGAACCATGATTGGCACAGATACGCTACTTTTACAGGGACGTCATGGATAACAACTTCTTTAGTTGGCATAGAACGAATGGTAATTTTTAAAGAGGCTAATCCTAACTTTCTTTGGATGAATGTTTCTGAAAACTGGAGTCTTTCAATTTTATCCTGCTTCATAATGAATGTTCGAGTGATGATAGCTCCTTTCTTAAACTGTAAAAAGGAACCGTCAAGAATGTACCCACTAAAGAGTCCATTAAAGACTTGAGAACCAAACACCATAACTGTTAATAGTACGGAAACGTACCAGGAAGAGGGGAAGAAGTAGTAAATCAAAACAGGTATTAAGAGCCAAGCATAAATAGTGCGCAAGATTTTTACAAGAATTGAGATTCTCGGAATGGCTGTAAGGTTTTTTGCTACTTTAAAAGAAGGTAATACTTCAGGGATTAACGAATGCGCTTTGTTTCGCTTTATGAAAGGAAATAAGATATTAGAAGCCTTCATTTCTTCATCATCTGTGTCTGTTGAACTGATTAATTTAACGGTAGCGATGTTGAGCATTTTATGAATAAAGCCACTATTGATCGATAGAGCCTGGACTTTATTTTTAGGAACCGAAAAATATGTTTTATCCGCTAAGCCTTTTTCAACGTAAATCCTATGTGGGTCCGAAGTGATCTTGAAACCACCGTATTGTATGTATGTTTTAAGAAATCCATACACTAAAGAGAAAAGTGTTAATAACGAAATACCGATAATTAACATCATAGTCGAAGACTGAAAGTATCCTAAGACTTTGTCTACATAGACTTCAATAGCAAAATATTGACTTAGTTCAGAGTAAATGGAGTGCAGCAAAAAAATAAAGAATAGTAAGCTAAGCGATGTTAATGAAGCAATTAAAATTTCTTTGGTTTCTACTTCATAATGAGTTTTTTTTTCAGAATGAGATGAATGCACATCATCCTGTTTTTCTTCTTGTACTGGGGCATTGATAGAACGACGCGATAGTTTCTGTTTAATTAGCTCAGCTTCAGACATTGTGATCATTTCTAATTTGATCGCTGAATTTTTTTCACTTGAACCAATGTCGATGGAAAGTGAAGTCAGACCGGTTAAACGATGGAAGAGAGATGAGTTTTGCTTGATTCCTTGGATATTATCGACCGCAAAATGTCTCTTCATTGTGATAAATCGACCTCTTTCGATAAATAATTCTTTGTTATCGATAGAGTAATTAAAATGTTTCCATTCCAATATAGTCGATATAATTTTAAATATAATAAACGCACTAAGTATTACTAGACCACGCATCGAAAAAATAGAATTCGAAGAATAATCTAAAAAAAAAGTGATAAACAAGCAAAACATTATGAATCCTTTAATGGATTTGAATAACTTAAAGCCAATCCAAGAAGGATGAAGTTTTTTTAAAGAATCACTATGTGTATTAGTTTCTGCCGGCAACTCCATGTTCGTCCTCCTTTGGCTTATACAATTCCGATAAAGAAGCGATGTGGTTACGTATTTCAGTAGCTTTTTCTAATGGAAGATTAGGAATTTCATGTATGAAACCAATCGTTCCGATTTTGATTGTAGCTAAGTTGTATTTTTTTACAATAGGTCCTTGATACGTGTCTACGAAATAAACTTTATGAATTGGAATAATCATATGTGTTCGTTTGAAGGCGCCACCGTGCTTCAGCTGAATACAGTGATCATCAATTTCATAACGCCATGTTTTTTGCTTATAGACAGGCAAAATAATCAATTCTACAACTGCTGATATGCATGTAATTCCAATCAAGACGTATAAGACGATCTCAATCCAATTAGGCCATGTATATAGATGGTCGAGGTAAAGTAAAACACTCCAAAAGAGAAGCGTTGCTACTATACTAATAGAATCTGAAATTCTCCAAACTTTTATAGCATCTAAAGAGATTTTTCGAGTAGGCTCTTTTAGCGTGTACACAATCAATCAATCCTCTCTATTTGTGTTCTACAAATACCTCTATTACATAAGTGCTCGAACTCAAAGAAAATCTGCAAAATCAAGCTGTTCGTTCTACTCCTAAATTAAGGAAGATTTCTTCTAGAGAAGCCTCTTCGACTTCCAGGCGATACACACTCATGTTTTGAGATACGAGGTATTTGTTCAATTCAGGGATATCGCATTCATCCTGCACAATGAATTCAGAGTGCGTACTGGACACGCTCAAAACTCGCGTAGTTTTGGACAAGTCAGTTTCTACTTTACGTTGGACTTCGTTGGTAATCATTCCGTGTTTCACATAAACAGTGATACTTTTCTGATGTTGCTGCCTCAATTCATCCATGGTGCCTTTTGTTTGAATAGTACCTTTGTTCATAATGGCAATTTCTGTACACAGTTTTTCGACCTCATCTAAGTTATGTGAAGTTAGAAAAATAGTAGTACCTTCAGCAGCTACTTTTCGAATCAATGTATGAATTCCAAGAATAGAGTTCGCATCTACACCAGAAGTTGGTTCATCTAAGAATAAAATATCTGGTTTATTAATCAAAGCTTGTGCGATACCAAGCTTTTTTTTCATTCCAAATGAGTAGTTCTTTGTCTTTGTATTCATCGCATCTTCTAATTGAACATCTCTTAAGATTTCTTTTAATTCTTCCGTCGTTAACTTAAGACGAAGAACCTTACTAAAATATTTTAAGTGATCCAGAGCTGTAAAATTTTCATAAAAAGTTGAGTAATCAGGTAAAACACCGATTCGTGTACGTACATCCTTTAATGAATCGCTCGTTGCACCCAATATTTCAAAAGTACCTGAAGTAGGACGAACAAGTCCCGTAATCATATTAATGAATGTTGATTTACCAGCCCCATTTTGACCCAAGAAACCAAAAATGGAGCCTTTCTTAATTTCTAGATTTAAATTATTTACAACGGTGTTGCTTCCATATTGTTTTGTTAAATTGGTAGCGCGAAGGGCTAGCATCAAAGATCTCTCCTTTTAAAGATAATCAAACTTAAAATGACAAAAACTGCTGTATGTATTAAAACGAAATACGTATAAGAAGTGTTTTCATTCGTGTAGTAAAAATAAGGAGTCAAATAAGAGATAGTATCAACTACTACATTCTTTGAAAGGAGACTCCACATACCGATAACCGGTAGAGCGATAGAAATCACAATCCCGGCAAACATTGTCAAAGAAGAGTTATTTACTAATGTGGAAAGGAATAATGATAAGCCAATGAAGTAAGAAACAAATATAATACTTTGAATCAAATCAACAAAATAAAATGATTTTGAGAACGGTATTATCAACAAGAGTGCAACCGTTAAGCAGATTACCCAGAACGACATATTTCCTAGAAACTTGCCGAATATAATGCTTTCACGAGATGTTTTTGTTGCTAAGAAGCGAATTGTTTTCGACTCCATCTCTTTATTGACGCTGCTATGCGAGATACTCGTCACAAATAACGGAGCAGCCAGGAAGAGAAGTAACATCAGGCCAATGATATAAGCATTGTTCCCTAATCCTAACCCGCTCAATTCACTTTTAAACTGACTGACAAGTTTAGCAGAACCAACCGTTACGCCGAATAAAACAACGATGATAATGATCGCTCGAATACTTTGGAAGAGCGATTTAAATTCTCGAAGCGAAATAGCAAACATTGATGGACCTCATTTCTCTATTAATAGCTTTAATTTTGTCGAGCTAATTTTTTGTTTTTTGATACGTTTGTGATTCCTGCAATCAAATAAGCGATTGATCCGAAGAGACCTACGAACAAAGTGAGTACGCCTCCAAGAATGGCAGTCGTAATCAATACCTTTCCGGCGGATCCATTTTTTCTGATGCGTACGATCGAAAGTACACCGCCTGCTGTACATAAAAGCGAAACGATTCCTAGGTATAAAAAGAAATTTTGTAAGAAAGTGATGATCTGAGTAGCAGTTACATCTTTAATGTTCTCGTCATTAATAAATTCTTGTACCAGATCTTTTGCACCAGCGTTCTCGCCAATTGTTCCAAAAATCATAAAAGCCCCAATACAAAGCAAACCGAATAAAACAACCCCAACAAATGAAAATACATTTTCACCAGTTCTTTTCAAAAAAAACAGCCCCTTTTCTATATTTTTCTAATTTCAAGTTCAAAGTAACATATTTGATTATAGATGTTCAAGCTTAAAATGAAATAAATTAAATAAAAAACAACTTTAATTTTTAACTTAAGAAAAAAATACTTTAACTTTATTGAAAAACCTGTTATATTTCTAAATATCAGGAAGGAGAAATTAAATGAACAAAGATGAAGTTCCAGCTTGGATATTATCTTTAAATCTTGAAGATGTTGAGTTTATAAAAAAATTCATTATAAGTTCTGGATCTTTAAAAGAAGTAGCTAAAGATTATAAAGTTTCGTATCCGACTGTCAGAATAAGAGTAGATCGTATTATTCAGAAAATTGAAATGAATACGCAGCTAGAAAACGAGCCGTTGATTAGTTATATCAAGCAATTAGCTATTGAAGACAGAATAAGTGTAGATGATGCCAAAAAATTAATTGATAAATACAAATTTGAAAGGGGAAAAAGGTAATGAGTTTTGTTATTTCAGCATTGGCTATTGCAGCAGCTTTAGGTGTACAGTATTTCTTATCTAATAGAAGCAACGCATATTTAGGAGCGATCATACCTATAATATTTGTATCAGCCATGACATGGCGTTACTTTGATGGTAGATTTAATAGCTTTACTGGGTATATTTTAATTACAGGGTTAGTTTTAACCTCTTTATTGGAGCAATGGTCTCGTGGTAGAAAAGCATTCAAAAAAAATCAAGAAAAAGAGCTAGACAGAATGAGAACACGTGACATGCAATAAATTCATTGTTCAAAAGAAGATTTAAAAAGTGTTTGATTAGTGCTACGGAAAATTTAAAATAAGTACGAGGGAAGAGCGCATACTCTTCCCTCGGTAAAACCTCTTTCTAGACATGAGATGGATCAATTGAGAGAACAAAGATTACGACTTTGTTCTCTCAATCGGATCAGGATTTAGATTCGATGTAACGAATAATAACCTCGATGCGAATACTATCGTGAATCATCTTTAAAACCGTATCTTTGTTAGCCCAAGCCCATTTTGCTCCACGTACAGAAAGTTGCGCTACCAAGCGTAGGAAAGTTGCCATTGTATTTCACCTCCGTTTCAGTATTTGATGTGAGAGAACAAAGATTACGACTTTGTTCTCTCGATCGGATCAGGATTTAGATTCGATGTAACGAATAATAGCATCGATGCGAACACTATCGTGAATCATCTTTAAAACCGTATCTTTGTTAGCCCAAGCCCATTTTGCTCCACGTACAGAAAGCTGCGCTACCAAGCGTAGGAAAGTTGCCATTGTATTTCACCTCCAGTCGTCAAATTAAAAGATTAGAATTCATCAATTTTTTGGCTATGCCGATGCAATTTATACCAAGTTCTCAATTGATTAAATTCAAAATCTTATTCTGATTCTCCAAGTCCAAGTATACTTAACGATTTGACACCTATTTATTAAGCGATATGTAGGAATAACGCTACTATATTTCACCTCCTCTTCCTCTGTGTAAAATAATGGTATCATTGGGAATGAATAAAGTGTATTTCGCAAATTGCGTTAATAAAAGCAGGATGATTCAATGTTAGAAAGTCAAATTTGCGCAAGTCTTTGAAATGAAGGAGAAGTATATGGAGATAGGAAAGCTACTAAAATTTCATCGATTAGAAAAAGGGATGACTCAGGATGAAGTGGCTGAATCAATCGTATCGGTCTCTTATTTATCACGAATCGAAAATAATAAAACGACAGCTGATCAATATACGATTGCTTTACTATTTGAAAGGGTTGGAATTAATTTTAGTGATTTGCAGTCCGAAGATAATACAATTCAGCAGCTATTAATAGAATGGGAAAAGCCATTACTACATAATCAAATAAAAGACTGTGAGAGACTGTATGATCAACTTAATAATTTAATTAGTCCAATTACAAGAACGGAATTATTGATTGAGTTTCACGTAAAAAGAATCAGATCATGCGTTATCTTAAAAAATTTAGATGAAGTTGAAAGCTCATTAAAATTTTTAGAGTATTTCTATGAAAAAATAAATGTCAGAAGTCGTTTTTTCTACTATAAACATTTAGGTAATTACTATTCTGTTCTCAGAAAAAACACTGAAGCAAAAATATATCTGGAGAAAGCTCTTACAGAGTATACTGATAGACTTTTTCATGAACTAGAAAAAGCCGATCTTTATTATTTATACTCGTTAGTTTTAGATAGAAGTCAAGACGATTCACTAAGCCTCACCTATGCTAATAAATCGCTAGATATATTCCGTCAACATTACAAACTTGAAAGGTGTATGAAAATACATATACAAATTGGGATATCTACTAGTAAAATGGGAAATGTTTCAAGGGCAATTAAAGAATTTAAAAATGCGAGGTTGTTGGCTTTAGAATATGAGGATGATGCGAACCTAGGGATCATTGAACACAATATTGCTAGTATGTATTTAGTCGAACGAAATAATCAAAAAGCAATCAAATACTTGTCGAGAGCGCTTGAGTATAAGAAAAAAAACAGTATTAGTTACATTATCTCTTTAAATTTGCTAATCTATATTCTTTATAGAGAGCAACAAGTAGATGAATGTCAGAAGTATCTAAAAGAAAATATGGAATCTGTACTAAGCTTATCTCAAACGAATATCAGTATTATGGAGTTTTGGTTTTTGTATTACTTCATAGAAGAAGATGAAGAAAAATGGGAAGCTTATGCAAAAGAAAAGTTTTTTTCGCAACTAAAAAAAATGAATCTTCAAATTCAAATTCAAAGATATTCAAATTTGTTAGGCGAGTATTATCAAAAAAAGGGTGCATATAAAAAAGCTAGCATTTGCTACAAATTAGTGATTGAAAATAACTATGTTTCTTTGTATTAAATAAATAAATAGAAGGAGTAATATTATGAAAAAATTAATTATTGTAGCTGGAATTGGAGCCTCGTTATTGTTTTCTAACGTAGGAGATGGAAACAAACAAGAAAATGCTGATGTAAATAAAAATGTAGAAATTGACGTTACAGTCGACGCTATTGATTTAAATTTACATGTCGGACGTTTTTTCGAACAACCAGATGAAAACTAGGAGTATGTATAGCCTAAAAAAGAGGCTGGGACATAACTCAGCTTTATAAATGAGAAGGCCCTCGAAATAGACTGACCTAGCAATATGAGACACACATAAAACACCTTGATTAGGCTGCCAGTACACCATATTTTTTCGGTGTCAGGTAGCCTAATTTTTCTTGAATTCGTTCTTCGT
>CABJAC010000009.1 GCA_902363455.1 Caryophanales bacterium
CACTTCCCTCCGAAGAGTTCCGTGAGCTTCCTGCGCTCGACTTGCATGTATTAGGCACGCCGCCAGCGTTCGTCCTGAGCCAGGATCAAACTCTCCATAAAGTGTTTGACTTGCTCGTTGTGTGACCGAAGTCACGTTGACGAAGCTTGCGCTTCATTCATTGTTTGTATCCGAAGATACGTTTTTTGCCTCATCGTTCAGTTTTCAAAGTCCGATATGCCGTTTGACGACTTTTAAATCTTACAGTAAAGTGCTAACTGATGTCAACAACTTTTTTATAAGTTATTTTCGTGTTTGGCGTGTCTGTGTGGCGTATGCCTCAGCGACATGTATTAATATATCAACTCTTCTTTTTCCCGTCAACTGTTTTTCTAAAAAAACATTAAAAAAAGATCGACGCTGTTCTTCCCCGTAAAAACCGGTAGAACAGCGTCGTGTTCTTTAAGCTCTTTTCCCTGAAGTTGCCTTTGTTACAGCAGGTTTTTCCTGCAGGCGGTGTAACATCAAAATCTGGTAGGCATTACATACGAGAAGTGTCGCAAGTGCTGCCCACAACATCCGCTTATCTTGTGTTGCCTGGAGAGCCGGAACCCACTCGATCAATGTAATGACTGTCATTAAAAAGAGAGTCGGTACGAATGCCGTGAAGTTCGTTTCCCGTGCTTTCGTCCGGGCGACAAAAAAGGCGATGAGCAACAGGACAAGCATTTCTACAATGTACAAGTTTGTCTTTTCGAATCCAAATGCAAGTCCCCGAAGGTAAATACCGTCAAATAGCGCAAACGCGATTAAGACGATTTGGACTCGGTCCCACAGCTTAGCTCCCCGGAAAATATCGAGCCCGACCCGGTGAAGGATCAAATACGAAAAGAATCCCATCAAACTGATAGCTGTCCATGTACTGCTGTAAGCCAAGGCCGTGACATATCCGCTGATCGATTGGTTACGGACATATCCCGGTTCCGCGACAAGGTTAAACACGAAGCCGGCGAGCGTTCCGATTAGGAGCGTCATCCAAAACAGCTTCAAAAATCCTCTAGTCTTCATTCATTATCCCTCTACTTTTTCGATGACACGCGCTGCGAGTTCATTATAATGTGTTTCAAATGGATGGTCGTCACGATAAATCGACGGTGCAAAGTCCGTGTCATTCGCATACGGCTGTCCAAGTGGAATCTTAGCTAGAATATCTGTTTTTAATGCTTCTGACAACTTCTCTCCGCCGCCTGAACCAAACACATACTCTTTTTCGCCGGTCGTCTTACTTTCGAAATACGCCATATTCTCGATGATTCCGAGCAAGCGGTGGTTTGTTTTGATGGCCATTGCCCCCGCGCGTGCAGCGACGAATGCCGCAGTCGCATGCGGTGTCGTGACGATCAGTTCCTGACAACTTGGTAACATTGAATGAATATCGAGTGCCACATCTCCTGTACCCGGCGGTAAATCAAGCAATAAATAATCCAATTCACCCCACTCGACATCCGAAAAGAAATTATTTAACATCTTTCCGAGCATCGGACCACGCCAAATGACAGGTGCATTGTCTTCGACGAAGAAGCCCATTGAGATGACTTTGACGCCAAAACGTTCAGGCGGCACAATCCGGTCATTGACGACGGTCGGACGGGTTTCGATTCCCATCATATCCGGTACGCTGAATCCATAGATGTCTGCGTCAATCAATCCAACCTTTTTCCCCGCTCGCGCAAGTGCAACCGCCAAGTTGACGGAAACCGTCGATTTTCCGACGCCGCCTTTACCGGAAGCAATCGCGATGAAGGTCGTGCCCGACTCCGGTTTTAGAATCGACGGCGTCGTGGCCGCTTGGATCCCGTGATCACCAAGTGCTTCAAAGCGTAAGCCGACCGTCTTGAATCCTTTTTCTTTCAACTCTTTGACGATCTGTTGCTGTAACGTCAACTGTTCACCGGAACCCGCTTGGGCGAGGGCGATTTTCAGACTGACATAATCCCCCTTGATGCGGACATCCCGAATCCCGTTCGTATCTGAAAGCGAGCGTTCAATCGTCGGATCGATCAATTGCCCGACTACCTCGCGAATTTCTTGTTCATTCAACATAGTGCCTTCCCCCTGAGAACGTTCGATTTAATCCATTTCAGTATAACAAAAATAAGATAGCGCTTGCACATTTCGGCTCATAAAGCATGACATTTCCTTGTCTATCCGGATGAACGGCAAAAAAGAGATCGCCTTCTCGCTACCGCCAAAAGGAATCTCCCGACCTGTTAAAACATTCGATTCCAGGTCGCCGGTCCGACGACACCGTCAACCGCTAATCCTTGACGTGCTTGGTAGGCACGGACCTTTTCAACCGTCTCCGCATCAAATCGTTTCGTGACGGTTGCTTTGACCGCCCGTTGAATCCGCTCGATATCACGGCTGTTCATCTGAATGGCACCTCGATAGAGTGGCTGTCCCGGATAAGCCACTAAGACATCCGTCGTCACTTTATTTAATTCAAAGTGCGGATAATCCTTAAAACCGCTCCAGTCCCCGCCCCATGAAAACCCTTGCCGTTTCATCGCCTGAACGATTTGCTGAAAGTTGGCATCGGTATTAAAGATCGCTTCCGTTCCGTCCATGGAGTATTGAAACAGATCAACGGCAATCCCCCGGTTATGATTGGATTTTCCCCCACGGGCGTTCGTGACAATCGCCCCCGGCGTCGTCCGTCCTTGCGCATATAGGTTCTCCTGCTCGGCATAGGAACGGAATCCTTGGGCCACCCCGACATAAATTCCTTTGACATGGAGCTCCCGGATGACTTGACGTGTCTTTCGGGCAACTTCCGGCGAGAGTCCTGGAACATTTAGTTTCCGATTGGCTCGTTCAAGCAACCAACTGACTGATAGTGTCATCTTTCACCACACTCCTTTCTCGCCTTTTCCCGAAAACGATATCCGGTATACTAGGCGATGAAAGAATCATCATTTAGAAAAAGGAGTTTTTTGATGAAAAAAATATTATCCTTCGCAGGCATCTTGACCGTTCTCTTACATATCGGTTACGCGATCTACTTTTATACGGTATATGAAGCGAACGCGACTTATCAGCCCGCTCTCCCTGAAAGCAGCACCGTGTTAAGCCAAGATACGTCATTTGTTGGAAAGGTCGGTCCGCAGACCGTGCATAATCCGGCTGCCTTTTTACAGGATCTTTTCCTATGGAGTGTACCGCTCACGTTCGTCGGCTTGTTTTTGCTTTTCTTATTGATACGCCGGATTCGTCAGCGGACATCTTAAAAATCAGACCGTTTTTTGACCGTTTCCGGTCAAGAAGCGGTTTTTTACAAAAAAAAATCTCCCACCCGTAAGGATGAGAGATAAAACGATTAACGTTTTGAGAACTGAGGTGCACGACGTGCTGCTTTAAGACCGTATTTTTTACGTTCTTTCATACGAGCATCGCGTGTGAGGAAACCTTTAGCTTTAAGTGTGCCACGGAAGTCTGGATCCGCTTGAAGAAGAGCACGTGAGATACCGTGACGGATTGCGCCTGCTTGACCAGTGAAGCCGCCGCCTTTGACCGTTACCATGATATCGTATTTGCCTTCTGTTTCTGTGAGTACAAGTGGTTCTTTTGCAGTCATGATTAAAGTTTCATAACCGAAGTATTCGCTGATATCGCGCCCGTTAACTGTGACTTTACCGTCTCCAGCAACGAGGAAAACGCGAGCTGTCGCGTGTTTACGGCGACCAGTGCCGTAGTAACGTACATCTGCCATCGTGTAGTTCCTCCTAAATTCGTATTAACCGCGAAGTTCGTAAACTTCTGGTTGTTGTGCTTCTTGCTTATGAGTATCTCCAGCGTAAACGTGGAGTTTGTTGAACATTTGACGACCGAGGCTACCTTTTGGAAGCATCCCTTTGATCGCGAGTTCAAGCATACGCTCAGGTTTGTTAGCGAGTAAGTCGCGTGCGACAGTCTGCTTCAAGCCGCCTGGATGACCAGAGTGACGGTAGTAGACCTTTTTGTCGAGTTTGTTACCAGTTAAAACGATTTTCTCAACGTTGATGAGGATAACGTGATCCCCACAGTCAACGTGTGGTGTGAACGTAGGTTTGTGCTTACCGCGGAGAAGTGAAGCCACTTCGCTCGAAAGACGACCGAGTGTTTTGCCTTCTGCGTCGATAAGGAGCCATTTGCGTTCTACATCAGTAGCTTTCGCCATGAAAGTTGTGCGCATGTAAAATACCTCCTAAGGAATTTAAAAATTTCTTTTTTGATTTTTCATTTATTCACTGTTTGAATCTATCAGAATCTTAGGTGTACGGGGCTAAGATTGTGGTTTCATAATAAATGAAATGCCAATAAACATTGTATGTTTTTTAGCGGCTAATGTCAAATGCCTTTTTTAGACTCTGGGTAGAAAACTTCCCAAAGGTATAACCCGTGCGGTGGTGCCGTCACACCAGCGACGTTTCGATCCTTCGCTTCGAGCATCCGTTTGATGTCTTCCGGTGCAAAACGTCCGCGTCCGACATCAAGCAAGGTGCCGACCATGATCCGAATCTGATTGTAGAGAAAACCGCTTCCCTGAAAACGAAAAATCAGTTCTGCTCCTTGTTCGATCAGTTCGGCTTCATAGATCGTCCGAACACGATTGTCCGTCTCTGTCTTCGCGACACAGAACGAACTGAAGTCATGAGTCCCGACTAAATGCGCTAATCCCAGACGAACTTGCGCCACATCGAGCGAATACGGAATCAGCACGGATTGATGACGCCGAAACGCATCTTCCGTCTGACGCACGAAGTACCGGTATTCTTTCCCTACTACATCATACCTTGCTTCGAAGTCAGAAGCGACCTCTTTACAGTCCCGAACCCGAATATCGTCCGGTAATAACGTATTTAACGCTTTTACCATGCTTGCAGGCGCAATCGACAGCTCCGTGTCAAAATGGATCACCTGCCCCTGTGCGTGCACACGGGCGTCTGTACGACCGGAGCCGATGACCTTGACCGGGTGCTTATGCATCCGCTCCAGCGTCTTCTCGAGGACTTCCTGAATCGTCAGACCGTTTGGCTGCACTTGATACCCGGAATAGTCCGTTCCGTCATACTGAATCGTACATTTAAAGCGTCGCATCAAAATCCTCCCCGTAAATACACTAGAAGCAGTCCGAGTACGACAAGAAGTAGCATCAGTCCCGTATCCCGTCCTGTCCATTTGGACTCCCGGAGCCGTGTCCGCCCTTCACCGCCCCGGTATCCCCGGGCTTCCATCGCTGTTGCGAGATCCTCCGCCCGTTTAAAGGCCGAGATAAAGAGTGGAATCAACAGCGGAATGATTGCCCGCAACCGTTCTTTGATCGGACCTGCCGACAAATCGACGCCGCGTGCCTGTTGCGCCTTCATGATCTTTTCCGTCTCTTCTGCCAATGTCGGCAGGAAACGGAGTGAAATCGACAGCATCAAGGCAATCTCATGCGTCGGTACCCGGACGACCTTAAACGGTTTGAGTAATAATTCAATCGCGTCTGTCAGCTCAATCGGCGACGTCGTTAACGTGACGAGTGTCGTAATCGATACCAAATAAAAGAACCGAAGTGAGACGATGATGGCGAGACGCAATCCTTCTTCATAAATCTTGAACCAGCCAAATTCAAACAGAACGGCTCCTTCACGCGTAAACAACAGTTGAATGATAAACGTAAAGACGATTAAGAATAAGATCGGTCGCAGCCCCTTTAAGACGTAACGGATCGGTAATTTACTACTGGCTAACGCGAAAAACGTAAACAGAAGTAAAAAAATATTCGTTGTTGCATTGTTGGCCAAAAAAACAAGGGGAATAAAACAAAAGGCAAAAATGATTTTCGCGACGGCAGACGAGCGGTGTAAATACGAAGTCCCTGGTATATGTTGTCCTACGATCATCGTCTATCCTCCCGTACACGCAAAATCCATTCAATCAATTCCGTTTCCGTCTGAAGCGACGGACGTGGTTGGTTCAACTGATCGGCCATGTTCCAGGCGAACGCCAAGACATGGGGTAAATCGAGATGGAATTGACGCAACAGCGTTTCTTGACGGAATAGACCCATTGGTTCTCCGTCATAGGCGACTTGTCCCTTTTCCATCACGACGACCCGGTTCGTATACTCAAGCACTTGGTCCATATCGTGTGTAATCAACAGCAAGGTCATCCCGGATTGCGCATGCAACTCAGCAAAGAGACGAAGCATCTGCTTTCGTCCTTGCGGATCGAGTCCTGCTGTTGGTTCATCGACGATCAACACGTCTGGTTGACTAGCGAGTACGCCCGCAATCGCAACACGCCTCATTTGCCCACCAGACAGGTCAAACGGAGAACGTGACCAAAAGACTTCATCGAGTCCTACGGTACGTAAGGCATCTTTCGCTAACCGTTCTGCCTCTGCCGGTGCATGACCGAAGTTCATCGGACCAAACATGACATCTTTCAAGACGGTTTCTTCGAACAATTGATATTCCGGATACTGAAAGACAAGACCAACCCGTTTACGCAACGCTTTTAAATCTTGTTTTCGTTTTGGTTCGATGATAATGTCATCGACCTGTACTTTACCGGCAGTCGGCTTCAACAAGCCATTGATATGTTGCACAAGCGTGGACTTCCCGGAACCGGTATGCCCCACAAACGCAACAAGCGCCCCTGACGGAATCTCAAGATTCACATCACGCAGCGCGACTCGTTCAAACGGACTATTGAGTTGGTACGTATAGTTTAATTCCTGGATTAAGATTGGCATAAGCGGTTCACCAAGTCTCTTTCATCTAGTATCGTGTCCTCATAAGTAAGACCACGTGCCGAAAGTTGCTCCTGCACCCGGACGACAAACGGAACATCTAGTCCAATCTGCTCAAGAAACGCGGATTGTGCAAACACCTCTTGCGGTGTTCCTTCTAATACGATTTGACCCGCATCCATGACAATGACACGACTGGCCCGTAAGACTTCATCGAGTTCATGTGTAATGGCAACGACGGCCATCGGATGTTGTTCATATAACTCTTGGACGGTCGACATAACCTCAGTTCGTGCAATCGGATCAAGCATCGATGTCGCTTCATCGAGCACGAGAACATCAGGGCGCATCGCAAGCGCCGAGGCGATTGCGACACGCTGCTTCTGTCCGCCGGATAGTTGATGGGGTTCCCGATCAACAAAATCCGTAAGGCCAACGCGCGCTAGACTGTCGTCGATACGACGAACCATTTCCTCGCGTGGCACACCCCAGTTTTCAAGGGCAAATGCCACGTCGTCGCGCACGGTCGTGCCAACGAATTGATTATCCGGATTTTGAAAGACGATACCGATTGCGCGGCGCATCTCCCACAGTTGCTCCGGCACTGCACTCGAGAAAGTCTCGTTGACAGTGACCTTTCCTTGTTCAGGAAGCAACAATCCGTTAAACAACTTCGTCAGCGTTGATTTTCCAGAGCCGTTGTGTCCAACGATCGCGACCCATTCCTGCGAATGAATCGAAAGAGAGACATTTTGCAAGGCTGGTTGTTCTTGTTCCGGGTAACGATACGTCACCTGTTCCAACTCAATCAGCTTTGTCATGTCTGCTCCTCCTTCATCAAATCAAAATAATTTCATTTGTAACAAAAGGGCAGAAGCGAGTTACGCACTGCCCTTTTATTCGAATCATTTAAAAATTAAACGAGTTCGATGATAACCATTTCTGCGCCGTCACCACGACGTGGTCCCATTTTCATAATACGTGTGTAACCACCTTGACGCTCAGCAAAACGTGGAGCAACATCAGCAAACAATTTTTGGATTGCATCTTGTGTTTTACCAGCTTCGTTTTGACCAGCAGCTTCGCGACGAACGAACGATGCAACTTGACGACGAGCGTGGAGATCACCGCGTTTACCTAAAGTGATGAGTTTCTCAACGACTGGACGAAGTTCCTTCGCTTTTTGTTCTGTAGTTTGGATACGCTCATTGATGATGAGATCAGTCGCAAGGTCACGCAAAAGTGCCTTACGTTGTGAGCTTGTACGGCCTAATTTCGAGTATGCCATGGATGGATTCCCTCCTTCGTGCAATTAATAGTTTAGTCTTCTTTACGTAGGCCCAGTCCGAGTTCATCGAGTTTCGCTTGAACTTCTTCGAGTGATTTACGTCCGAGGTTACGAACTTTCATCATCTCGTCTTCGCTCTTGTTCGCGAGTTCTTGAACCGTATTGATGCCGGCACGTTTCAAACAGTTGTACGAACGAACTGAAAGATCGAGTTCTTCGATCGTCATTTCAAGTACTTTTTCTTTTTGATCTTCTTCCTTTTCGACCATGATTTCGGCATGGAGCGCTTCGTCCGTAAGACCAACAAAGATGTTTAAGTGTTCAGTCATGATTTTTGCACCGAGTGACACTGCTTCTTCAGGGCGGATTGAACCGTCCGTCCAAACATCAAGCGTCAATTTATCGAAGCTCGCATCTTGACCAACACGTGTTTTTTCAACTTGATAGTTTACACGTTGAATTGGCGTGTAAATCGAATCAATTGGGATAACGCCGATTGGCATATCGTCCCGTTTGTTATCTTCAGCCTGAACGTAACCACGGCCACGACGAGCTGTCAGACGCATATGAAGTGATGCACCTTCTGCAAGTGTTGCGATGTGCAGTTCCGGGTTGAGGATTTCGACGTCGCTGTCATGCGTAATGTTCGCAGCAGTAACAACGCCGGCGCCTTGAATATCGATCTCAAGTGTTTTCTCTTCTTCCGAGTAAACTTTGAGGGCGAGTTTCTTGAGGTTCAAGATGATTTGGGTAACGTCTTCTACAACGCCATCAATCGTCGAGAACTCATGAAGAACGCCATCGATTTGGACTGCAGTGACTGCAGCACCCGGAAGTGAAGATAATAGGATACGACGCAATGAGTTACCAAGCGTTGTACCGAATCCACGCTCAAGCGGTTCTACCACGAATTTACCAAACGTAGCGTTGTCGCTTAATTCGACCGTTTCAATCTTCGGCTTTTCGATTTCGATCATCTGAACCCCTCCTTGAATATCGTCATGTTGGCCATCGCGTTCAATCGCCAACCGTCTTGTGTACGTTTCTACTGCCTTGCTTGGTCAAACGATCAACGAAAGTCTACTCGAATTCCCGCTTTGCAGTACAAGACGGGTTACACGCGACGACGTTTTGGAGGGCGGCAACCGTTGTGTGGAACTGGAGTTACGTCACGGATCGCTGTTACTTCAAGACCGATTGCTTGAAGCGCACGGATTGCAGCTTCACGACCTGCACCAGGACCTTTAACGTTAACTTCTACAGTACGCATACCGTTATCCATTGCTGTTTTCGCAGCAGTTTCTGAAGCGAGTTGCGCAGCAAATGGAGTCGATTTACGTGAGCCTTTGAAGCCCATGTTACCTGCAGTTGCCCAAGAGATTGCATTCCCTTGCATGTCAGTGATCGTAACGATTGTGTTGTTGAATGTTGAACGGATATGCACGATACCAGATTCAATATTCTTTTTGACTTTACGTTTACTACGAACATTCTGTTTACGTTTTGCCATCTTAGTTTACCCTCCCTTACTTCTTCTTGTTCGCTACTGTACGGCGTGGGCCTTTACGAGTACGCGAGTTGTTTTTAGTGTTTTGACCACGAACTGGAAGACCACGACGGTGACGAACACCACGGTAGCAACCGATTTCGATCAAACGTTTGATGTTGAGTGAGATTTCACGACGAAGGTCACCCTCAACTTTTACTTTATCTAATCCATCACGGAGTTGGTTGAGTTGTTCTTCAGTCAATTCACGAGTACGAGTATCTTCAGAGATACCAGCTTCTTTCAAGACTTTCTGAGCAGTCGTTTTACCAACACCATAGATGTAAGTGAGTGAGATAACGATGCGTTTCTCACGTGGAATATCTACACCAGCAATACGTGCCATGTGTGCACCTCCTTGTTTAATTACCCTTGTTTTTGTTTATGCTTAGGGTTTTCGCAAATAACCATTACTTTGCCTTTACGGCGGATAACTTTACATTTTTCACAGATCGGTTTAACCGAAGGTCTTACTTTCATTGTGAATACCTCCTCCTGAAAAAATCGGAGTTTTTATTTGAAACGGTATGTGATCCGTCCGCGAGTCAAGTCGTATGGTGACAACTCAACCGTTACTTTATCTCCTGGTAAGATCCGAATGAAGTGCATCCGAATTTTTCCTGAGACGTGCGCGAGGACCGTGTGGCCGTTTTCTAACTCCACCTTAAACATCGCGTTTGGAAGCGGTTCGATAACCGTACCTTCCACTTCGATTACATCTTGTTTCGCCATCAATTATACCCCTTTCTCTATAAAGTTGATTGGGAGCCCAGACGATTTGTAGCGCTTAGGGGCTTTCTACAGTAGCCGTGAGAGAATCATCGGTCACAAACACGAGTGGATAGCGGCTTATAGAAAGGTGACACCAATAACGCGCACAGCTCACTCTGCATCGACCGTTAAGATCTCGTAGCCTTCGTCTGTGATGGCGATGGTGTGCTCAAAGTGGGCGCACATGCTACCGTCCACTGTCACTACCGTCCAATTGTCGGATAGCGTGCGAACATAGCGTTTTCCGACATTGACCATTGGCTCAATCGCCAAAGTCATGCCGGTTTTCAGGCGCGGCCCTTTCCCCGGTGGTCCATAATGTGGAATTTGCGGATCTTCATGCAAATTTTGTCCCACGCCGTGGCCCACATATTCGCGGACTACAGAAAAATTCGCTGCTTCAACATGTGACTGAATCGCATGCGAAATATCTGTCAGGTGCACGCCGGCTTTGGCGCGCTCCAATCCTTTATACAGAGATTCTTCAGTTACGTCAAGTAACCGCTTCGTCTCTTCAGAGATTGTACCTACCGGATATGTCCAGGCTGAATCTCCGTGATATCCGTTATACTCCGCCCCGATATCAATCGAGATGATGTCTCCATCGTGGAGTACGCGGTCACCCGGAATACCATGGACAAGTTCTTCATTTACTGACGCGCAGATGCTGCCAGTAAACCCATTATAACCTTTAAACGATGGTGTTGCCCCTTGACTTCGAATATACCGTTCAGCAATCGCATCGAGTTGCCCCGTTGTGATCCCTGGACGAATATGAGCTTTCAACTCTTTATGCGTCCGGGCGACGATTTGTCCCGCCTTCCGCATAATATCGATTTCACGCGGCGCTTTCGTAATGATCATTACTGACCACCAAGAAGTGCTTGAACATCGGAATAAACTTCATTAATCGGACGATCACCGTCCAAATTACGAAGATACCCTTTTTCAGCGTAAAAGTCAATCAAAGGTTGCGCTTGCGCGACGTTGACTTCAAGACGACGGCGAACCGTTTCCTCTTGGTCATCTTCACGTTGAACAAGTGCTGATCCGTCGATATCACAGACACCTTCCACTTTTGGCGGATTGTAGATGACGTGATACGTTGCTCCACATGTCGGGCAAATCCGTCGGCCTGTCAAACGAGGGACAAGTTTCTCCGGGTTCACACCGATGTGAATGACGTGATCGATTTGTTTGTTCAGATCCGCAAGCAATGCTTCAAGAGCGTCCGCTTGTTTCACTGTGCGTGGGAAACCGTCAAGAAGAAAACCATTTGCACAGTCTTCTTTGGCGAGACGTTCGCGTACGATGCCGATTGTGACTTCATCCGGAACGAGTTCCCCTTTATCCATGTACGATTTCGCTTCCTGCCCGAGCGGTGTTTGATCTTTGATCGCCGCACGGAACATGTCGCCTGTCGAGATGTGTGGAATGGCGTAGTCTTCGATAATTTTCGCAGCCTGCGTTCCTTTTCCAGCACCCGGCAAGCCCATCAATACAAGATTCATGTCGGTAGCCTCCACTTCTATAGACTCTATAGACACAACAGAAAGGAAAGGGATGGTCCCCTTCCTCCCGCCTTATCGGATAAAGCCTTTGTAGTGTCGTTTAACCAGTTGACTTTCAATCTGTTTCATCGTCTCAAGACCTACACCGATGACGATCAACAAGCTTGTTCCACCAATCTGCACCGAGTTCGGTAAACCAGCGAACTTAATAAAGAACGTTGGCGTCACCGCGATGACAGCGAGGAAGAGTGAGCCGAAGAATGTCAGACGATACAGGATCTTCGTGATGTACTGTTCCGTTTGCTTACCAGGACGAATACCAGGAATGTATCCGCCTTGTTTTTGAAGGTTCTCTGCCATTTGTTCGGGATTGACCTGAACGAATGTGTAGAAGTACGAAAACGCGATGATCAGTGCCACATAGATCGACATACCGATTGGACTCGTATAGTCAAAAATGTCACGGATCTTCGTCGCATTCTCCGGACTTGCAAAGAAACTTGCAACCGTTGGTGGTGTCACCATGAACGATACAGCGAAGATAACTGGGATAACACCAGCAGCATTCAGTTTAATCGGCAAGTGTGTCGATTGACCGCCTACTGGTGCACGGTTCACCGTACGCTTGGCGTACTGAATCGGAATCTTCCGGGCAGCTTGCTGCACATAGATGACACCGACGATGACCGCAATGATGATTAAAAGCAACAGTACGATATAAAGCACATTGACGAACAAAGCATCCCCTGCATTTTGGAGCTTTGTTTCATAGATCTGACGGAACGCGTTCGGGAAGCCTGCGACAATCCCAGCGAAGATGATCATTGATATCCCGTTACCAATGCCCTTCTCCGTGATGAGTTCACCGAGGAACATCAAGAATGCGGTACCCGCCGTCAAAACAAGTGCAATCATCACGTACGTCCAGGTGCCAAAATCTTCATTGACAAGACCTGGGTAGATACGGTTAAATCCAAGCGCGATTCCAAACGCTTGGACTAAGCCGAGTACGATCGTTCCATAGCGCGTTACCGTTGCTAACTTCTTACGGCCCGCCTCTCCTTGTTTTGCCCATTCGGCAAACTTTGGAACAACGTCCATCTGTAAGAGTTGGACAACGATCGAGGCCGTGATATACGGCATGATTCCCATCGCAAAGAGTGAGAAATTCTGCAAAGCATTCCCGCCGAAGGAGTTCAAGAAACCAAGAATACCATTCTGATCGATCTTGAATACTTCAGTGTTTACCATTGGGACTGGGATATGTGCACCGATACGGAACACGATAATCAGGGCCAAGGTAAAGAGAATGCGCCGACGGATGTCGGCTACGCGCCACATATTGGAGATCGCTTGAAACATTAGATCACCTCAACCGTACCGCCGGCAGCTTCGATCGCTTGCTTCGCAGCTTCGGAGAACTTGTGAGCTTTTACTGTCAGTTTCTTTTCAATCTTACCGTTAGAAAGGATCTTCACGCCATCCTTCATACCTTTGACTGCGCGAGTCTCGATAAGAAGTTCTGGTGTTACTTCCGTTCCGTCTTCAAAACGGTTAAGTGTGTCAAGGTTGATAACCGCGAACTCTTTACGAGTCGGGTTGTTGAAGCCGCGTTTTGGTAAACGACGGAAAAGTGGGTTTTGTCCACCTTCGAAACCTGGACGAACACCACCGCCTGAACGAGCTTTTTGACCTTTGTGACCACGGCCAGAAGTCTTACCGTTACCAGAAGACATACCGCGACCTACACGGTTGCGTTCTGAACGTGAACCAGTAGCTGGTTTCAATTCATGGAGTTTCATAGTGGGGCACCTCCTCATAAAATTATATCGAACTATTACTCTTGAATTTCTTTAACTGTCAATAAGTGTGACACGTGGTTAATCATCCCACGCATAGCAGCGTTGTCAGGTACGACAACCGTTTGGTGCATCTTACGGAGACCAAGCGTACGAGTAGTAACGCGTTGGTTCTCCGGACGACCGATCATGCTGCGTGTGAGGGTAACTGCGAGTTTCGCCATCTGTATTCCCTCCCTTTCTTAACCGCGAAGTTCTTCGACGGTTTTACCGCGGAGTTTCGCAACGTCTTCAGCACGTTTAAGTGAAGTGAGACCTTTAACAGTCGCACGAACCATGTTGATTGGAGTGCTTGATCCAAGTGATTTCGAAAGAATGTCGTTGATTCCCGCTAATTCGAGAACCGCACGAACTGGGCCACCAGCGATGACTCCAGTACCTTCAGAAGCAGGTTTCAAGAAGACGTGACCTGCACCGAAAATTCCGTTGATTTCGTGTGGAATTGTAGTGTTAACGATTGGAACGTTAACCATGTTTTTCTTTGCATCTTCGATTGCTTTACGGATCGCTTCAGGCACTTCCTGAGCTTTACCCGTACCGAAACCTACGTGACCATTCTTGTCACCTACGACGACGAGTGCAGCAAAACGGAAGCGACGGCCACCTTTTACTACTTTCGCGACGCGGTTTACAGTAACAACGCGTTCTTCGAGTTGATCCATGTTAATTTCTAACTGGCGCATGTAGAGGTTCCCTCCTTTTCTATTAGAATTTGAGACCAGCTTCACGAGCTGCTTCAGCTACTGCTTTAATACGTCCATGATAGAGATATCCTCCACGGTCGAAAACGACTGTTTCAATACCTTTTTCAAGAGCGCGTTCAGCTGCAAGCTTACCAACTGCTGATGCAGCGTCAGTCGTGTTGCCTTTTTCAAGGTCGAGTGATGATGCAGATGCGAGTGTTGCATGTGTTGCATCGTCAATGACTTGTACGTAAATGTTCTTGTTCGAACGGAATACATTCAAGCGTGGACGAGCTGCAGTCCCGATGATTGTACGACGTACACGACCATGACGCTTTTTACGCGTAGCATTTTTGTTTGCCTTTGAGATCATTTATGCCACTCCTTTCCGGTCAATTCGTATCAACGAATTACTTACCTGTTTTACCTTCTTTACGACGAACGACTTCATCACTGTAACGAATTCCTTTACCTTTGTACGGCTCAGGCTGACGGTACGAACGGATCAATGCAGCAACGTGTCCAACACGCTCTTTGTTGATTCCGCGGACGATGATTTGCGTATTCGTAGGAACTTCGACTTCAATGCCTTGTTCCGGAGTGTACTCGATTGGGTGTGAATAACCGAGGTTGAGTACGATTTTGTTACCTTGCTTTTGAGCACGGTAACCAACACCTTGGATATCGAGTGTCTTAGCGAAACCGTTGTTTACACCTTCGACCATGTTCGCGATAAGCGCACGAGTCGTTCCGTGGATTGTACGGTTTGCTTTCTCGTCGTTTGGACGAGTGACAGTCAATTCATTACCTTCTACGTTGATAGCCATAGTCGGGTTGAACTCACGAGTAAGTTCACCTTTAGGACCTTTTACTGTAACTGTGCTGTTTTCAACTGTTACTGTAACGCCTGCTGGGATAACGACTGGCTTTTTACCAATACGTGACATTTAAGACACCTCCGTTCTTTTTATGCGTGAATTACCAGATGTATGCGATCACTTCGCCGCCGACTTTTTGTTGGCGAGCTTCTTTGTCTGTCATAACACCTTTAGATGTTGAAACGATAGCGATTCCGAGACCACCGAGTACTTTCGGGATTTCATCAGCTTTCGCGTAAACGCGAAGACCTGGTTTCGAGATACGTTTGAGTCCAGTGATGACGCGTTCGTTGCTTGCGCCGTACTTAAGGAATACGCGGAGCGTACCTTGTTTGCTGTCCTCGAGATATTCAACATCGCGGATGAAACCTTCACGTTTGAGGATTTCAGCGACTTCACGTTTGATTGTAGAAGCTGGCATTTCCAACTTCTCATGGCGAACCATGTTTGCATTACGAATGCGTGTAAGCATATCTGCAATCGGATCTGTCATAACCATGCGATGTACCTCCTTTCACAACTTTAATGAATTACCAGCTTGCTTTTTTAACACCAGGGATTTGACCTTTATGAGCAAGATCACGGAACTTAATACGGCTGATACCGAATTTACCAATGTAACCGTGTGGACGGCCAGTGATACTGCAACGGTTGTGTAAACGAACCGCTGAAGAGTTACGTGGGAGTTTGCTCAAGCCGATGTAGTCGCCTTGTGCTTTCAATTCTGCGCGTTGTTCAGCGTAGCGCTCTACGAGTGCTTGGCGTTTTACTTCACGTGCGATCATTGATTTCTTAGCCATGTGTGCGGCCTCCCTTATTTTTGGAATGGCATGCCGAGTGCAGTGAGAAGCTCACGTGACTCTTCATCCGTATTAGCAGTTGTAACGATAACGATGTCCATACCACGGACTTTCGATACGCGATCGTAGTCGATCTCTGGGAAGATCAATTGTTCCTTCACGCCTAGCGTGTAGTTACCACGGCCATCGAATGATTTCTTCGATACACCACGGAAGTCACGTACACGTGGAAGTGACACGTTGATCAACTTGTCGAGGAACTCATACATGCGCTCTCCACGAAGTGTTACCTTCGCGCCGATTGGCATACCTTCACGAAGTTTGAAACCAGCGATTGATTTCTTAGCTTTCGTGATGAGTGGCTTCTGACCAGTGAGGAGCTGAAGCTCTTCGACTGCCATGTCAAGTGCTTTCGTGTTCGTAACAGCGTCACCAACACCCATGTTGATTACGATCTTATCGACTTTCGGCGCTTGCATTACAGAAGTATAGTTGAATTTCTCCATCATTACTTTGACGATTTCGTCTTGGTATTTAGCTTTTAAACGGTTCATCAGAAAGTGGACCTCCTTTCTTTAAATCTTCTTATTTATCTAAAGCTTCGCCCGATTTTTTAGCGATACGTACTTTCTTGCCGTCAACCACAGTGAAACCAACGCGTGTTGGGTTTCCTGTCTTAGGGTCGATGAGCATAACGTTCGATACGTGAATCGGTGCTTCTTTCTCGACAATTCCGCCTTGCGGGTTGAGTTGAGAAGGTTTTGAGTGTTTTTTGATCATGTTAACGCCTTCGACGATAACGCGATCTTTTTTAGGCATAGCAGTAAGGACAACACCTTGTTTGCCTTTATCTTTACCAGTCATAACCTGAACTTTATCACCTTTTTTGACATGCATCGTTAGAGCACCTCCTTGTAGGAATTCTTTGGAATTAAAGTACTTCCGGTGCCAACGAGACGATCTTCATGAAGTCTTTTTCACGAAGTTCGCGTGCGACTGGTCCGAAGATACGTGTGCCACGTGGGCTTTTATCATCTTTGATGATGACTGCTGCATTTTCGTCAAAACGGATGTACGAACCGTCTTTACGACGAACGCCACGTTTAGTACGAACGACTACTGCGCGTACAACTTCACCTTTTTTGACAACGCCACCTGGTGTTGCTTGTTTAACTGTGCAAACAATTACGTCACCGATGTTAGCAGTTTTGCGACCAGATCCACCGAGGACTTTGATCGTCAAGACTTCACGAGCTCCTGAGTTGTCTGCTACTTTCAAGCGAGATTCTTGTTGAATCATACGATTGTACCTCCCTCCGGATGTTTATTCATCCGAACTAATTAGAGTTTAGATGATTACTGCTTTTTCGACGACTTCTACGAGACGGAAACGTTTGTCCTTAGAAAGTGGACGTGTTTCTTGAATGCGTACAACATCACCGATTTTAGCTGTGTTGTTTTCATCATGCGTTTTGTACTTCTTAGAGTAGTTTACGCGTTTGCCGTAGAGCTTATGCTTTACTTTAGTCTCAACTGTAACTACGATCGTTTTATCCATTTTGTCAGATACGACGCGTCCAGTTAACACTTTGCGGTTGTTAGTGCGTTCCATTGAGTGTTCCTCCTCTCAGAATCCGAGTGAATTATGCGTTGTTGATGCCGAGTTCGCGTTCACGAAGAACGGTTTTCGCGCGTGCAATCGACTTGCGCACTTCACGGATACGAGCAGGGTTCTCAAGCTGACCAGTCGCAAGTTGGAAACGAAGGTTGAACAACTCTTCTTTCCACGAACCGACTTTACCGTTGAGCTCTTCTGTAGTTTGCTGACGGAGATCAGTTGCTTTCATTCGTATCACCACCATTTTCTTCACGTTTTACGAACTTACATTTTACTGGAAGTTTGTGTGATGCAAGACGGAGAGCTTCGCGTGCGATCTCTTCCGATACTCCTGCGATTTCAAACATTACTTTCCCCGGTTTAACGACTGCAACCCAGCCCTCCGGAGCACCTTTACCTGAACCCATTCGGACTTCAAGAGGTTTTTTAGTGTATGGTTTGTGTGGGAAGATCTTGATCCACACTTTACCACCACGTTTCATATAACGAGTCATCGCGATACGCGCTGATTCGATTTGACGGCTAGTGATCCAGCTAGCTTCTTGAGCTTGGATACCGAACTCGCCGAAGTGTACTGTAGTACCACGTTTCGCTTTACCACGCATGTTGCCGCGGTGAACACGACGATATTTTACACGTTTTGGTAACAACATGTTGTGTTGCCTCCTTCCCTAGACGGATGTGGATTATTGTTCGTTAGATGCTGCTTTTTTCGTAGGAAGCACTTCACCGTGGTGGAGCCATACTTTTACGCCAATTTTGCCGTAAGTTGTATCAGCTTCAGCAGTACCGTAATCGATGTCTGCACGGAGTGTATGAAGTGGAACTGTTCCTTCTGAATACTTCTCTGAACGAGCGATATCAGCGCCGCCAAGACGACCAGAAACTTCAGTCTTGATTCCTTTGATACCTGAACGCATAGAGCGTTGGATTGATTGCTTCATTGCACGACGGAACGATACACGGCCTTCAAGTTGGCGTGCGATGTTCTCAGCGACAAGTTTAGCAACTGCATCCGGGTTTTTCACTTCAACGACGTTAACGTGAACGCGTTTGCCTTTTGCAAGGTTAGTGATGTCTGTACGAAGTGTTTCGATTTCAGAACCGCCTTTACCGATAACCATACCCGGCTTAGCAGTGTGAAGTGAGATGTTCAAGCGGTTTGCTGCGCGCTCGATTTCAACTTTAGAGACACTAGCGTCTTTAAGACGTTTTTCGATATATTCACGAACTACGTAGTCTTCATGAAGGAGATCAGCATAGTCTTTATCTGCGAACCAACGTGATTCCCAGTCTTTGATGATACCTACGCGAAGACCAGTTGGGTTAATCTTCTGACCCACGGTAATCCCTCCTTATTTTTCAGATACCACGATGTGAACGTGGCTCGTACGTTTGTTGATGCGGCTTGCGCGACCCATTGCACGTGGGCGGAAACGTTTGAGCGTTGGACCTTCGTTGACGTAAGCCTCTGTTACTACGAGGTTTTCGATGTTCATGTCGAAGTTGTGCTCAGCGTTCGCGATTGCCGATTTCAATACTTTCTCAACGATTGGCGTTGCTGCCTTGTTCGTGTAAGCAAGAATCGAAAGTGCTTCGCCGATTTGCTTCCCGCGGATTAAGTCTACTACGAGACGTGCCTTACGAGGAGCAATGCGAACCATATTAGCCGATGCTTTTGATTGCATAATGAGTACCTCCCCTCAGATTAACGTTTCGTTTTCTTATCGTTTCCAGCATGTCCTTTGTAAGAACGTGTTGGCGCGAATTCACCAAGTTTGTGACCGACCATATCTTCTGTCACGTAAACCGGTACGTGTTTACGACCATCGTAGACAGCGATCGTGTGACCGATGAACTCTGGGAAGATTGTAGAACGGCGTGACCAAGTTTTGATAACATGCTTGTCACCAGCTTCGTTGGCTTTGTCAACCTTAGCAAGCAAATGGTGATCTGCGAATGGACCTTTTTTCAAGCTGCGACCCATAGTTGTACCTCCCTTTGGCATGATTCAGGAACGGTTCCTGCGAACCGTTCGAAAATCACGTAATTATTTTTTAGAACGACGGACGATGTATTTATCGCTCGCTTTGTTTTTCTTACGAGTTTTGTATCCGAGTGCCGGTTTACCCCAAGGAGTAAGTGGGCCCGAACGACCGATTGGAGCACGTCCTTCACCACCACCGTGCGGGTGATCAACTGGGTTCATTACAGAACCACGAACTGTAGGACGTTTTCCGAGCCAGCGTGAACGACCAGCTTTACCGATATTGACGAGCTCGTGCTCTTCATTACCGACAGCGCCGACTGTTGCACGGCAAGTAGCAAGGATCATACGTGTTTCGCCTGATTGAAGACGAACGATCGCGTATTTACCGTCTTTACCGAGAAGCTGAGCAGAAGTACCAGCTGAACGAACGAGCTGACCACCTTTACCTGGCTTAAGTTCGATGTTGTGGATCAATGTACCAACTGGGATGTTTGAAAGTGGAAGAGCGTTACCGACTTTAATGTCAGCCTCAACTCCTGACATGACTTGCATGTCAACTTTCAATCCTTTAGGTGCGAGGATGTAGCGTTTTTCACCATCGATGTAGTGGACAAGAGCGATGTTTGCAGAGCGGTTCGGATCGTACTCGATTGTAGCGATACGGCCAGCGATGCCATCCTTGTTCCGTTTGAAGTCGATGATACGGTATTTACGTTTGTGTCCGCCACCTTGGTGACGTACTGTCAAGCGACCTTGGTTGTTACGTCCGCCCTTTTTCGTAAGCTTTTCAGTTAACGATTTTTCAGGACGTGAAGCCGTAATCTCAGCAAAGTCAAGTGCAGTCATATTACGACGACCGTTAGTGGTCGGTTTAAACTTTTTAATTCCCATCGAGAGTTCCCTCCTTTTCTACAGAGTACCGATTAACCGAGGTAATCGAGTTCTTTGCTATCTGCAGTAAGCGTGACGACCGCTTTTTTGCGGCGTGCTGTGTAACCAGCGTGACGACCTACGCGTTTTGCTTTTGGTTTTGAGATAAGTGTGTTGATTTTTTCAACTTTAACGCCGAAGATCGCTTCAACTGCATCTTTGATTTGTGACTTAGATGCCTTTACGTCTACTTCGAACGTGTACTTTTTCTCAGCCATTTGGTTCACTGAGCGTTCAGTAATTACAGGACGTTTGATAATGTCGTGTGCGTTTGCCATTATGCAAGCACCTCCTCTACTCTCGCAACAGCATCCTTCGTGAAGATGACTTTGTCGTGTGCGACAAGATCAAGGACGTTTACTCCAGCAGCGTCAACGACTGTGACACCAGGAATGTTGCGTGTTGAAAGAACGACTGTCTCGTTGTAATCAGCTGTAACGACGAGGACTTTACGTTCGATTGAAAGAGCAGCGAAGACCGAAATCATGTCTTTTGTTTTCGGAGCATCGATTGTTAATCCTTCAAGAACGATGAACTCGTTGTTAGCGACTTTCGAAGAAAGAGCTGAACGTAATGCGAGACGACGAACCTTTTTAGGAAGTTTATAAGCGTACGAACGTGGTGTTGGACCGAAGACTGTTCCACCGCCAACCCATTGTGGCGAACGGATCGAACCTTGGCGTGCACGACCAGTACCTTTTTGTTTCCATGGTTTACGGCCGCCACCGCGAACTTCCGAGCGACCTTTTGTATCATGTGTACCTTGGCGACGTGAAGCTTGTTGCATGACGATTGCATCGTATACGACTGCTTCGTTTGGCTCGATTCCGAAAACGGCATCTGCGAGCTCGATGTCTCCAACTTGTGTACCTGTTTGGTTAAGCAAAGCTACTTTAGGCATTCGTTATTCCTCCTTTCCTTGCAAACAAATTAGTTGCCTTTTACCGCAGTTTTGACGACAACTTGGCTCTTACGTGCGCCTGGGATAGCACCCTTGACGAGGAGTAAGCCGCGTTCTACATCAACTTTTACGATTTCAAGGTTTTGAACAGTGACTTGCTCTCCACCCATGCGTCCTGGGAGCAATTTCCCTTTGAATACACGGTTTGGAGCGACAGGACCCATTGAACCTGGGCGACGGTGGTAACGCGAACCGTGAGCCATTGGACCACGTGATTGGTTGTGACGCTTGATTGCTCCAGCGAAACCTTTACCTTTCGACGTACCTGTTACATCAACCATTTCGCCTGCAGCGAAAGTATCTGCTTTAATCTCTTGACCGATTTCGAAATCTGTTACAGATGTACGGATTTCTTTAATGAAGCGCTTAGGTGTCGCACTAGCTTTCGCTGCGTGACCTTTTTGCGGTTTGTTTTGACGACCTTCTTTGATATCACCAAAGCCGAGTTGGACTGCTTCGTAACCGTCCACTTCCATTGTCTTCAATTGAAGAACAACGTTACCTTCTACTGAAACGACAGTAACTGGTACTACTTCGCCTGACTCGTTGAAGATTTGTGTCATACCGAGTTTAGTTCCTAAGATTCCTTTAGCCATGAGATACACCTCCTAATATTGAATGATTTTGATCTTCTGGCTAGTATCAACTATTTATAGAAGAAAAATTAAAGTTTGATTTCGATGTCAACGCCCGATGGAAGTTCAAGACGCATAAGCGCATCAACTGTTTTCGGTGTTGGGTTAACGATGTCGATCAAACGTTTGTGTGTACGCATTTCGAACTGCTCACGAGCATCTTTGTACTTGTGAACGGCACGAAGTACTGTGTAGATCGCCTTCTCCGTTGGGAGTGGGATCGGACCAGATACAGTAGCACCAGAACGTTTTGCTGTTTCGACAATTTTCTCAGCCGATTGATCAAGCACGCGGTGATCGTATGCTTTCAAACGGATCCGAATTTTTTCATTTGCCATGTTGTTTCCCTCCTTTTCGCCTATTTTGTAAATAGACATTCTCCGCGGAAATTTCCACACTAGCCATGGCAATGCCGCCTGGTGTGTCATAACCTCCCGCTTCATCGCGTTGTGTTTGTGACCAACATATTCTAGTGTACTTAATTCCAAGCAGGAAAGCAAGTAAAATAAAAATAGAATTTGTTTTCAAGTCTCTCACCACTCGCACAAACACTTTCCTCAGTATATAAGATGTCTGATCATGTTGCAAGACTGTTTTCAAAGAAATGAAAAAAGGTCTTCCGTCACGGGAGACGAAAGACCTTTTTGTCTTAAAAATTACTCAACGATTTCTGTAACTGATCCAGCGCCTACTGTACGGCCACCTTCACGGATTGAGAAACGAGTTTCTTTTTCAAGAGCGATTGGCGCGATGAGTTCAACAGTCAATTCGATGTTGTCCCCAGGCATTACCATTTCAGTTCCTTCAGGAAGTTGGCACATACCAGTTACGTCAGTTGTACGGAAGTAGAACTGTGGACGGTAGTTACCGAAGAATGGCGTGTGACGGCCACCCTCTTCTTTTGAAAGGATGTAAACTTGCGCTTTGAAAGTTTTGTGCGGTGTGATTGTGTTTGGTTTCGCGAGAACTTGTCCACGCTCGATGTCGTCACGTGATACACCACGGAGAAGTGCTCCGATGTTGTCGCCAGCTTCAGCATAGTCAAGAAGCTTACGGAACATCTCTACACCAGTACATACTGATTTTTTAGTTTCTTCGTGAAGACCAACGATTTCAACTTCGTCGTTGACTTTAAGAACTCCACGCTCAACGCGGCCAGTAGCAACTGTACCACGACCAGTGATTGAGAAAACATCCTCAACTGGCATCATGAAGTCTTTTTCAGTGTCACGAGTTGGCTCAGGGATGTACTCATCAACAGCTGTCATGAGTTCCATGATTTTTTCTTCCCATTTAGCTTCGCCGTTAAGCGCGCCGAGAGCAGATCCTTGGATAACTGGGAGGTCATCGCCTGGGAAGTCATACTCAGAAAGAAGTTCGCGGATTTCCATTTCAACGAGTTCAAGAAGCTCTTCGTCGTCAACCATGTCGACTTTGTTCATGAATACTACGATGAAAGGAACACCTACTTGACGTGAAAGCAAGATGTGCTCACGTGTTTGTGGCATTGGACCATCAGTTGCAGAAACAACGAGGATCGCGCCGTCCATTTGTGCAGCACCAGTGATCATGTTTTTAACATAGTCAGCGTGACCTGGGCAGTCAACGTGTGCATAGTGGCGTTTTTCTGTTTCGTACTCGATGTGAGCTGTTGCGATAGTGATACCGCGCTCGCGCTCTTCTGGAGCACCATCAATTTGGTCAAACTTAGTTGCAGCTTTACCTTGTGCTTTTGCAAGTACAGCTGAGATAGCTGCTGTTAAAGTTGTTTTACCGTGGTCGACGTGGCCGATTGTACCAACGTTAACGTGCGGTTTAGAACGGTCGAATTTTTCTTTACCCATTCTGAATTCCTCCTCTATGTGTCTAATAATATTTTATAACTAGGAAGGTGAATCGTCGAATAACGTACACCTTCCTTAGCTTACACTAATCATAAAAGCGTGACAACCTGTGAAGGATTAGCCGTTTGCTTTTTTGATGATTTCTTCAGCAACTGATTTCGGTACTTCTTCGTAGTGATCGAAGTGCATCGAGTACGTTCCGCGACCTTGTGTGCGTGAACGAAGACCAGTAGCGTAACCGAACATCTCTGAAAGTGGAATCATCGAACGAACGACTTGAGCGTTCCCGCGAGCTTCCATACCTTCAACGCGTCCACGGCGTGATGTAACATCACCCATGATGTCTCCCATGTATTCATCTGGGATAACGATTTCAACTTTCATCATTGGCTCAAGGATAACAGCGCCGCTCTTATCTTTAAGTTGTTTGACGGCCATTGAAGCCGCGATTTTAAATGCCATCTCGTTTGAGTCGACATCGTGGTACGATCCGAAAACGAGTGCCGCTTTAACGTCAACTACTGGATAACCAGCAAGGATACCGTTTTGAAGCGCTTCTTCGATTCCGTGTTCAACCGCTGGGATGTATTCACGTGGAACAACACCACCGACGATTTTGTTGTTGAACTCAAAGCCAGCACCTTCTTCGTTTGGCTCGAATTCTACGACGACGTGACCATACTGACCACGACCACCTGATTGACGAGCAAACTTAGAATCGATTTTCGCCGCTTGGCGAATCGTTTCACGGTAAGCTACTTGTGGAGCACCAACATTGGCTTCGACTTTGAATTCGCGACGCATACGGTCAACGATGATGTCGAGGTGAAGCTCACCCATACCTGAGATGATCGTTTGACCAGTCTCTGGGTTTGTTTCAGTGCGGAATGTTGGATCCTCTTCAGCAAGCTTAGCGAGTGCTTGACCCATTTTATCTTGGTCAGCTTTCGTTTTTGGTTCGATTGCGACCGAGATAACTGGTTCTGGGAATGTCATTGATTCGAGAACGACGTTGTCTTTCTCTGCACAAAGCGTATCTCCAGTAGTTGTATCTTTAAGACCTACAGCTGCTGCGATATCACCAGCGAAGACCATTGGGATCTCCTCACGGCTGTTCGCGTGCATTTGAAGGATACGTCCAAGACGCTCACGTTTCCCTTTTGTTGAGTTCTTGACGTAAGATCCTGCCGAAGCTGTACCAGAGTACACACGGAAGAACGTCAATTTACCAACATACGGGTCAGTCATAACTTTGAATGCAAGTGCAGAGAACGGCGCTTCGTCAGTTGACTCACGAATGATCTCTTCATCTGTATCCATGTTAATCCCTGTGATTGCTTTTACGTCGACTGGTGATGGGAGGTAATCAAGGACTGCGTCAAGCATAAGCTGAACACCTTTGTTCTTGAATGCCGAACCAACGAGAACTGGGTAGAAATCAACTGTAAGTGTCGCTTTACGGATACCCGCTTTAAGCTCTTCAATTGTGATTTCCTCGCCCTCGAGGTATTTCATCATCATTTCTTCTTCGTAATCTGCAACTGCTTCGATAAGTGACGCACGAAGTTCTTCAGCTTCTTCTGCGAATTCTGCAGGGAAACCTTCAGTTTCTTCGATGTCCGTACCGAGGTCGTTACCGTACATGTATGTTTTCTTTTCAACGAGATCGATGATTCCTTTGAATTCATCTTCAGCGCCGATTGGGATTTGGATTGCGTGTGCGTTCGCTTGAAGGCGGTCGCGGAGCGTTCCAACCGAGTACAGGAAGTCTGCACCGATTTTATCCATTTTGTTAACGAAAACGATACGTGGTACGCCGTAAGTTGTAGCTTGGCGCCATACTGTCTCAGTTTGTGGCTCAACACCAGACTGAGCATCAAGTACTGCTACCGCACCATCAAGTACACGAAGTGAACGTTCAACTTCAACAGTGAAGTCTACGTGTCCAGGTGTATCGATGATGTTTACGCGGTTCCCTTTCCATTGTGCAGTTGTTGCTGCCGATGTAATCGTGATTCCACGCTCTTGCTCTTGCTCCATCCAGTCCATCTGTGAAGCACCTTCGTGCGTTTCACCAATCTTGTGGATACGACCCGTGTAATAGAGGATACGCTCAGTCGTTGTTGTTTTACCAGCATCGATGTGGGCCATGATCCCGATATTACGGGTGTTCTTAAGGGAGAATTCTCTTGCCATCTTTAAACATTCTCCTTTCGCATTTTAGTTTAGTGTCCGTGTGTTGCCACACGTCATGACTATACCCGAAAGCCACCTCATATTTCCATACAAAATGGCATAGATGAGGTGGTTAATTCCGGATTTACCAGCGGTAGTGAGCAAACGCTTTGTTCGCTTCCGCCATTTTGTGCATATCTTCGCGCTTCTTAACAGAAGCACCAGTGTTGTTTGCAGCGTCCATGATTTCGTTAGCAAGACGAGCATCCATTGTTTTCTCGTTACGGAGACGTGAGTAGTTCACGAGGTAACGAAGTGCGAGTGTCGTACGGCGCTCAGGGCGGACTTCGACAGGAACTTGATAGTTAGCTCCACCTACACGGCGTGCTTTAACTTCAAGAACTGGCATGATGTTGTTCATCGCCTCTTCAAAAACTTCCATTGCATCGCGACCTGAACGTTCAGCGATAGTTTCAAAAGCTTTGTATAAGATTTGTTGAGCAGTACCTTTTTTACCATCTAACATAAGACGGTTGATAAGGCGGGTAACGAGTTTAGAGTTGTAGATCGGATCAGCCATTACATCACGGCGTTCTACTTGACCTTTACGTGGCATTCCGAGTCCCTCCTTTCATATAGTGAGGTGATATCTTCTGATATCTAGATTATTTTTTTGCTGCTTTTGGACGTTTAGTACCATATTTCGAACGACCTTGCATACGGCCGTCAACTCCAGCTGTATCGAGTGCACCACGAACGATGTGGTAACGTACCCCTGGTAAGTCTTTTACGCGACCGCCGCGAATAAGAACAACACTGTGCTCTTGCAAGTTGTGGCCGATACCTGGGATGTAAGCTGTTACTTCCATTGTGTTCGTTAAACGTACACGTGCGTACTTACGAAGAGCCGAGTTCGGTTTCTTCGGAGTCATTGTACCTACACGAGTACAAACACCACGTTTTTGTGGTGAGCTGATGTCAGTACGAGCTTTAATGAAGCTGTTGTACCCTTTGTTCAGCGCTGGCGAATCTGATTTCACAACTTTTGATTGACGTCCTTTACGGACTAATTGGTTGATAGTAGGCATCTTTGAGATCCTCCCTTCCTGAATTCATGACAAGTTTCAAAACCACCGAGCCGGGTGGTTCATCGAAAGTCATAATGAAACGTTTTGCGTGGCTCAGGCATTCCATCGCCACACAAAACGTATTATCAAACTTTCTTAATGGCAACAGCAGTTGCAGCAACGTCGATTCCACAAGCCTTACCAAGCTCAAGCTTAGAAGGAACATTCACGACTGGAACGTTTGCTTGTTTCGCCGCGTCGAGCAATGCTTGCTTTACGTGTTCATCTGCGTCATCTGCGATGATCACTTCCGACGCCTTGCCAGATCGCAATGCTTTGAGCGTTTGCTTTTGACCGACAAACTTCAAATCTGCGCCGACTACTTTTTTGTAAGACATGAAGATATCCTCCAAAATAACACAGCCGGTTGGCAACACTATATCATAGTAGCACCGCCATACCGGCGTGTCAAGGCGTTTTATTCTACAGGAGAATCTGCTTCTACAGGTGTTTCGCCTGCTATTTCGAGACCGATTTGACGGTAACGTGTCATTCCTGTACCAGCTGGAACAAGTTTACCGATAATAACGTTCTCTTTCAAGCCGCGAAGGTAGTCGCTCTTCCCTTTAATCGCCGCATCCGTAAGGACACGAGTAGTTTCCTGGAACGAAGCAGCTGATAGGAATGAATCCGTTTCAAGCGACGCTTTTGTGATACCGAGGAGAACTGGTTTAGCCGAAGCGAGTGCTTTACCGGCACGGAGCGCTTCTTTACATGCTTCTTTAAACGTGCTGATATCGACAAGCGAACCTGGTAAGAGTGATGTCTCACCTGATTCGATGACGCGGACGCGACGGATCATCTGACGTACCATGACCTCGACGTGCTTGTCACCGATCTCAACCCCTTGCATCCGGTATACTTTTTGAACTTCTTGGAGAAGATAGTTCTGTACGCCTGATACACCTTTGACGTTCAAGAGTTCTTTCGGGTCGATTGAACCTTCCGTGAACACTTGTCCGGCTTTGACTTCTTCACCGAGTTGAACACGCAGACGCGATCCGAAAGGAATCGTGTATGTCCGTGTCTCGCTCAGACCTTGAATCGTCAACTCACGCTTGTCACGCGACTCCGTAAAGTCGATGACTTGTCCGTCGATCTCCGAGATGACCGCTTGACCTTTCGGGTTACGGGCCTCGAACAACTCCTGGATACGCGGGAGACCTTGTGTGATATCGTCTCCGGCAACCCCACCTGTGTGGAAGGTACGCATTGTAAGCTGCGTTCCTGGCTCACCGATTGATTGTGCCGCGATGATTCCGACTGCTTCGCCGACTTCGACGTCGTTACCAGTCGCAAGGTTACGTCCGTAACATTTCTTACAGACACCATGACTTGTGTTACATGTGAAGGCTGTACGAATCTCAACGTTGTCGATGCCTGCGTCCGTGATTGCACGCGCGATATCTTCGTCGATGAGTTCGTTTGTTGAAACGAGAACGGCACCTGTTTCCGGGTGAACGACTTTTTCAAACGCTGTACGGCCAACAAGACGGTCGTAGAGGTTTTCAATTTCTTCCGTTCCTTCACGAAGTGCCGTGACGCGGATACCACGATCCGTTCCACAATCATCTTCACGAATGATAACATCTTGCGCTACGTCAACGAGACGACGAGTCAGGTAACCTGAATCGGCAGTCTTCAAGGCTGTATCGGCAAGACCTTTACGCGCACCGTGCGTCGAGATGAAGTATTCCTGAACCGTCAGACCCTCACGGAACGAAGATTTGATCGGGAGCTCGATGATCCGTCCACTTGGAGCGGCCATGAGTCCACGCATCCCTGCAAGCTGCGTAAAGTTTGACGCGTTACCACGGGCACCGGAGTCACTCATCATGAAGATCGGGTTGAGACGGTTAAGGGATTTCATCAGACGAGACTGAATTTCATCCTTCGCATCATTCCACGATTTAACGACACGCTCATAGCGCTCTTCTTCTGTGATGAGACCACGACGGTACGATTTCATAACGCGGTCAACATTATCTTGTGCCTCGACGAGGATTTCCTGTTTGTCCGGAAGTACGATGATATCGGCGATACCAACCGTAATACCCGCACGTGTCGAGTGTTTGAAACCAAGGTTTTTCATTCGGTCAAGCATGCGGCTCGTTTCAGTCGTTTCGAAACGCTTGAAGACTTCCGCGATGACATTTCCGAGGAATCCTTTTTTGAATGGTTCGATGATCGGACGGCTCTTGATTTCAGCAGCGACATCCGTTCCTTTTTCAAGGAAGTACTGATCAGGCGTTGCTTCCTGCAGATTGCTCATCGATGGTTCATTCAAGTATGGGAACGTCGTTGGGAGGATCTCGTTGAAGATCAACTTACCGACCGTCGTAACCAATAATTTCTCGTTTTGCGCTTCCGTGAATGTCGGGTTTTTGAGAACGCCGGCTGGAACTGCAACACGTGTATGGAAGTGGACATACCCATTTTGGTAGGCAATCAACGCTTCGTTCACGGTCGAGAATGTTTTCCCTTCGCCGATTGCGTTTTCACGTTCAAGCGTCAGGTAGTAGTTACCGAGGACCATATCCTGCGATGGTGTAACAACAGGTTTACCGTCTTTCGGGTTCAAGATGTTTTGAGCAGCGAGCATGAGAAGACGTGCTTCTGCTTGTGCTTCTGCTGAAAGTGGTACGTGAACCGCCATTTGGTCACCATCGAAATCGGCATTGTATGCCGTACATACGAGTGGGTGAAGGCGAATCGCGCGACCTTCGACGAGTGTCGGTTCGAACGCCTGGATACCGAGACGGTGAAGAGTCGGGGCACGGTTCAAGAGAACCGGGTGCTCACGGATGACTTCTTCTAATACATCCCAAATTTCAGGTTGAACACGTTCGATTTTCCGTTTTGCACTCTTGATGTTTGGTGCGATGCCACGTGAGACAAGCTCTTTCATGACAAACGGTTTGAAGAGTTCAAGGGCCATTTCTTTCGGAAGACCACATTGATACATCTTCAGGTTCGGACCAACGACGATAACCGAACGACCTGAATAGTCGACTCGTTTACCGAGTAAGTTTTGACGGAAACGTCCTTGTTTCCCTTTCAGCATGTGTGAAAGAGATTTTAATGGACGGTTACCCGGTCCAGTAACAGGACGACCAC
Source organism: Caryophanales bacterium (assembly GCA_902363455.1). GTDB lineage: Bacteria > Bacillota > Bacilli > Exiguobacteriales > Exiguobacteriaceae > Exiguobacterium_A. The sequence continues at coordinate 30,491 of CABJAC010000009.1, forward strand.
GACGACCGTTATCAATCAAGGCATCGACTGCTTCTTGCAACATCCGTTTTTCATTCTGAACGATGATGTTCGGAGCGCCAAGGTCAAGAAGACGCTTGAGACGGTTGTTACGGTTGATGACACGACGGTATAAGTCGTTTAAGTCAGATGTCGCGAAACGTCCACCATCAAGCTGGACCATCGGACGGAGTTCCGGTGGGATGACCGGTAATACTTCAAGAACCATCCACTCCGGATTATTGCCTGAGTTACGGAACGCATCGAGGACTTCAAGACGTTTGATCGCACGTGTACGACGTTGGCCTTGAATCATACGAAGATCTTCGCGTAAACCGGCAACTTCTTTTTCGAGTTCAACGTCACGGAGCAATTTACGAACCGCTTCCGCACCCATTTCAGCAGTAAACGAACTACCGAATTTCTCACGGTAAGCACGGTACTCTTTTTCTGAAAGGAGTTGTTTTTTCTCGAGTGTCGATTCGCCAGGATCTGTGACGACGTACGACGCGAAGTAAATGATCTCTTCGAGTGCACGCGGTGACATATCAAGGACGAGACCCATACGACTTGGGATTCCTTTAAAGTACCAGATGTGCGAAACCGGTGCTGCAAGTTCAATGTGACCCATGCGCTCACGACGGACTTTCGACTTGGTTACTTCAACGCCACAACGGTCACAAATGATTCCTTTATAACGGATCCGTTTGTATTTCCCGCAGTAACATTCCCAGTCTTTCGTTGGACCAAAAATCCGTTCACAGAACAAGCCGTCTTTCTCTGGCTTGAGCGTACGATAGTTGATCGTTTCCGGCTTCTTCACTTCCCCGAAAGACCACGAACGGATCTTTTCTGGGGAAGCGAGGCCGATTTTCATATATTCAAATCTATTAACATCTACCAAGGGGTGGACCTCCCTTTCGCTTATTCCTCTTCAGTAACAACTGGTGCGACAGGCGCTTGAACTTCTTCGAGTGCTGGAGTCGCGTTCGGGATGTTGTCCTCGTCGTCGTCTTTCATTTCGATCTCTTCATCTTCAGCAGACATCATCTTAACATCCATACCAAGAGACTGAAGCTCTTTAATGAGAACTCGGAACGATTCCGGTACGCCCGGTTGTGGTACATTTTCGCCTTTAACGATCGCTTCATACGCTTTAACACGACCGATTGTATCATCTGACTTGATTGTCAGGATCTCTTGGAGCGTATAAGCGGCACCATATGCTTCAAGTGCCCATACTTCCATCTCACCGAAACGCTGTCCACCGAACTGGGCTTTACCACCGAGCGGTTGCTGCGTAACGAGCGAGTAAGGACCCGTCGAACGTGCGTGCAGTTTATCATCGACCATGTGGGCGAGTTTGATCATATACATGACACCAACCGAGATGCGGTTATCGAAGGCTTCACCAGAACGTCCATCATAGAGGATCGTCTTAGCGTCGCGGTCCATACCGGCTTCTTCAATCGTTGCCCAAACATCTTCCTCACGTGCACCATCGAATACCGGCGATGCGACTTTGATTCCGAGTTGGCGTGCAGCCATACCAAGGTGAAGCTCGAGCAACTGCCCGATGTTCATCCGTGATGGTACACCAAGTGGGTTCAACATGATGTCGATTGGTGTGCCGTCTGGCATGTACGGCATGTCTTCTTCTGGCAGAATACGCGAGATAACACCTTTGTTACCGTGACGTCCCGCCATTTTATCTCCTTCGTGAATCTTACGCTTCTGAACGATGTACGCACGGATCAACTGGTTGACACCAGGTGACAGTTCGTCGCCGTTATCACGATCGAAGATTTTCACGTCAAGGATGATACCGTCGCCGCCGTGTGGTACACGGAGTGAAGTATCACGGACTTCACGTGCTTTTTCACCGAAGATTGCATGAAGCAGGCGTTCTTCAGCCGTCAATTCCGTTACGCCCTTAGGTGTAACTTTACCGACCAGGATATCCCCGTCTTTAACTTCAGCACCGACACGGATGATTCCGCGGTCGTCGAGGTTTTTCAGGGCGTCGTCGCCGACGTTTGGAATGTCACGAGTGATCTCTTCCGGTCCGAGTTTTGTATCACGTGATTCACACTCATACTCTTCAATGTGGATCGACGTGTAGACATCGTCTTTCACGAGACGTTCGCTCATGATGACAGCATCCTCGTAGTTGTAACCATCCCATGTCATGAAACCGACGAGTACGTTACGACCAAGCGCAAGTTCCCCACCGTCCATCGATGGACCATCTGCAAGGATCTCGCCTTTATCGACAGGATCGCCTACTTTGATGATTGGTTTCTGGTTATAGCACGTTCCTTGGTTGGAACGGATGAATTTTTGGATCTTGTAACGGTCCAGTTCACCTTGAACGATGTTGCCATCGACTTCCGTCGTACGACGGACAAGGATTTCACGAGCCGTTACACGCTCAGCGATACCTGAGTGTTTTGCAACAACGGCAGCACCTGAGTCTTTTGCAGACACGTACTCCATCCCAGTCCCGACAATCGGTGATTCCGGGTCAAGAAGAGGCACGGCCTGACGTTGCATGTTCGCTCCCATGAGGGCACGGTTCGAGTCATCGTTCTCAAGGAACGGGATACATGCCGTCGCCGCCGAAACAACCTGCTTCGGTGAAACGTCCATGTAATCGACACGAGGTGGTTCGACAGACAAGTTTTGTCCACGGAAACGTGACAAGACGTGTGTATCTTGGAACGTCTTCTCTTCCGTCAGTAACATGTTTGCCTGCGCGACGACGTAGAGATCCTCTTCGTCGGCCGTCATGTAGTGAATTTCATTCGTGACGACACCCGTTTCCGGATCGACACGACGGTATGGTGCTTCAATGAAACCATACTCATTGACTTTCGCGAACGAAGACAGTGAGTTGATCAGCCCGATGTTCGGACCCTCAGGCGTTTCGATTGGACACATACGGGAATAATGCGAGTAGTGAACATCTCGGACTTCGAAGCCGGCACGCTCACGTGTAAGACCACCGGGTCCAAGTGCAGAGAGACGACGTTTGTGCGTCAACTCGGCAAGCGGGTTCGTTTGGTCCATGAACTGTGACAACTGCGAGCTACCGAAGAACTCTTTAATCGATGCGATAACCGGACGAATGTTGATCAATGCCTGTGGCGTGATCGCATTCTGGTCTTGAATCGACATCCGCTCCTTGACGACACGTTCCATACGGGAAAGTCCGATCCGGAACTGGTTTTGGAGCAATTCACCGACTGAACGGAGACGACGGTTACCGAGGTGGTCGATATCGTCTGTCGTTCCCACTTCATGCAACAAGTTGAAGAAGTAGTTAATCGCAGCAATCATGTCAGCAGGCGTAATATGCTTGATGTCACGATCGATGTTACCGTTACCGATGATATTGATGATGCGTTCACCTTCAGCATCGTCCGGTGCGAACACCTTGATCGACTGCAGGTTGAAGGCTTCGCCTTGTGTTACGCCGCCAGTTGGCGTCGCTTCGATATAACCGACAGATCCTTCAAGGAATGGCAAGACTTTGTCGAGCATGCGACGGTCAAGAACTGTTCCTTCTTCTGCGATTACCTCTCCTGTTTCCGGATCGACAAGCGTTTCCGCAAGTTTCTGCCCGAACAGACGATTCTTCAAATGAAGCTTTTTATTGATTTTATAACGACCAACGTTTGCCAAATCATAACGTTTCGGGTCAAAGAAGCGCGACACAAGAAGTGCTTTCGCATTTTCTACAGTCGGCGGCTCTCCCGGACGCAGACGCTCATAAATCTCGATGAGGGCTTTTTCCGTCGTTTCTGTATTATCTTTTTCAAGGGAATTACGGAGGTATTCATCATCTCCAAGGAGATCGATGATTTCCTGATCCGTGCCGAAACCAAGAGCACGTAAAAGAACCGTTACTGGAATCTTACGCGTGCGGTCGATTCGGACGTATACGATATCCTTCGCATCTGTCTCAAGTTCGAGCCATGCTCCACGGTTCGGGATGACCGTTGCCGAGAATCCACGTTTACCGTTTTTATCTAACTTATTGTTGTAATACACACTTGGCGAACGAACAAGCTGAGAAACGATGACTCGTTCCGCACCATTAATAATGAATGTTCCCGACTCCGTCATAAGCGGGAAGTCACCCATGAAGACTTCTTGTTCCTTCAATTCACCCGTCTCTTTGTTTTGAAGACGGACTTTTACGCGTAGTGGTGCCGAATAGGTCACATCGCGCTCTTTTGATTCATCAATCGAATACTTCGGCTCTCCGAGCGAGTAATCGATGAATTCTAATACGAGATTTCCCGTGAAGTCGGAAATCGGCGAGATATCATGAAACATCTCACGAAGACCTTCCCGCAGGAACCATTCGTATGAATTCGTTTGAATCTCAATAAGGTTTGGAAGTTCTAAAACTTCGCTGATACGTGCATAGCTTCTTCTCTGACGGTGACGACCGTACTGAACAAGTTGACCAGTCAACTGATTCACCTCTCAGACCCAGTTCTTCTTCTTGAGAAGGACGGGTGTAATATCGAACATTGAAGCCATTTTTTGACCGATAAGCGCAAAAAAGCGACGTCTTGTCTACTCAATCATCTGTAGTCGAGAACGCCAGCTGCTTCAAACTGCTTATCCAAAAATCACTCCAATGGCATTTTATAATACTATCATAGACAATAGACAAGGTCAACGACAAATCACTCGATTTGTCAAGACCGAATTGATTTAAATATCGAATACCCTTTATCCCGGGCAACCGTTTCACACGAACCAAACACTTCTTCCATCAACTTCTTCGCTGATGGTCCGCCTTGTTTCTTTTGAATGACGACCCATAACGCTCCGCCGACTTCCAAATGATCATACGCTTCCCGTAAAATCCGGTGAACAACGGTTTTTCCTGCGCGAATCGGTGGATTCGTCACGATCGCTGCAAACGTCTGATCAACCACGCCAGCATATCCGTCACTTACACCGGTCGTCACGGAAACACCATTCGCACGTGCATTGTCAGCCGCAAGCTCAAGCGCCCGCTCGTTTACATCAACCAAAACCGCTTCCCGTCCCGTCGTCTTCGCAAGCGAAATACCCATCGGTCCGTATCCACAGCCGACATCTAGAATCGGCCCGGCTATCTCCGGCTCAACAAATGCTTCTATTAGAAGACGCGAACCAAAATCAACGCCGCCTTTTGAAAAGACACCATGATCCGATGTAAAACGGAATGTTTCACCGCGTAATATAAATTCCCACGACTTTGGATCCCGTTTCGAGGAGGGATCATTGGTGTAATAATGATCTGACATGTTTCCTTCCCCTCTCTGTTTAAAGTTGAAAACAAAAGAAGCCCGCAAAGCGAGCTTCTTTTGTTTTACGGAAGAAGAAAATTACTTAACTTCTACAGTAGCGCCAGCTTCTTCAAGCTTAGCTTTGATTGCGTCAGCGTCTTCTTTCGAAACGCCTTCTTTAACTGGAGCTGGAGTTCCGTCAACGAGTGCTTTCGCTTCTTTAAGACCGAGGCCTGTCAATTCGCGAACTGCTTTGATGACGTTGATTTTACCAGATCCTGCGTTTGTGAGGATAACGTCGAATTCAGTTTGCTCTTCAGCTGCTGCTGCGCCTGCACCTGCTGCTGCTACTGGAGCTGCTGCTGATACGCCGAATTCTTCTTCGATTGTTTTTACGAGTTCGTTAAGTTCAAGAACAGTCATGCCCTTGAGGTCTTCGATAAATTGCTCTTTGTTGAAAGCCATTATGGTTTTCCTCCTTTGATTTAACCCGCGTTGGGGTGTGAAAAATTGTGTGTTTGCCTATCCCGCTAAGCGGACATTAAGCAGATTGTTCTTCTTTTTGCTCTGCAATTGCGTTCGTTGCCACCGCAAGACCACGGATTGGCGCTTGAAGCACGCTGAGAAGCATCGAAAGGAGACCTTCGCGTGATGGAAGTTCCGCAAGGGCTTTGACATCTTCTACTGAAGTGACTTTGCCTTCGATGATACCACCTTTAAGCTCAAGAGCTTTGTGGTCTTTCGAGAAGTTGTTTAAGATCTTAGCTGGAGCGATAACGTCTTCATTGCTGAAGGCGATCGCAGTAGGACCTGTAAAGACTTCGTCAAGACCCTCAAGATTGCTTTGAACTGCAGCACGGCGGAGGAGACCGTTTTTGTAAACTTTGAATTCAACACCCGCTTCGCGGAGTTGTTTACGAAGTTCTGTTACTTCGTCTACTGTGAGACCACGGTAGTCGACGACGATTGTTCCAGCGCTCGCTTGCATTTTCTCAGCGATCTCAGATACGAGATCCGCTTTGACAGCGATAACTTTTTCGTTTGCCATTTCTGTTGCACCTCCTGGTAAATGGAATGTACCGGTGCGAGGGGCTGCTCGATTTCAAATAAAAAGCCTCCGTCTGCCAGGCAGAGGAGGCGTAATCGTCAAAAAGGATACCTGAACAAACAGGCTCTCTGAGCAAGAACACCTCGGAAGGGTTTATGCTCAATCGATGAGCACCTTCTGTCTACGGTATGTCGAATATATCAACGTTTTATACTGTAACAGCGTTCTTAGAACGTTGTCAAGTTCGTTTTAGACGAAATTATTTCGCGAAGTCAGCTGCAGATACTTTTACACCAGGACCCATTGTTGAAGCGATCGCGATGTTTTTAAGGTAAACACCTTTAGCAGTAGCAGGCTTAACTTTAACGAGTGTTTCGATAACTGTGTTGATGTTCTCAACCAATTTAGCGTCATCGAATGATTTTTTACCGACAGGAACGTGGATGTTACCTGATTTGTCGACACGGTACTCAACTTTACCAGCTTTGATATCGTTGATTGCTTTTGTGACGTCAAATGTAACTGTTCCTGTTTTCGGGTTAGGCATGAGGCCTTTAGGTCCGAGAACACGACCGAGTTTACCAACTTCACCCATCATGTCAGGTGTCGCAACGATAACATCGAAGTCGAACCATCCTTGTTGGATTTTAGTGATGTACTCAGAATCACCAGCGAAGTCTGCTCCAGCAGCTTCCGCTTCTTTTAATTTCTCACCTTTAGCAAAGACGAGAACTTTTTGTGTTTTACCAGTACCGTGTGGCAATACGACTGCTCCACGGATTTGTTGATCTGCTTTCTTCGGATCGACTCCGAGACGAACAGCAAGTTCGATTGTTTCATCGAATTTCGCAGTTGCAGACTTTTTAGTCAAGTCTACCGCTTCTGCGAGTTCGTATGAAACCGTACGATCGATAAGTTTAGCAGCTTCTTTATACTTCTTACCCATTTTAGGTTCCTCCTTTGTGGTTGTGCGGAAAATCCTCCCACATAATGAAAGGGTAGCAAGGCTTCAAGTAACTATCCGCCTGCGACCCTCATCGTTGTTCATTGCAATCAAAAGACTCAGTCTTCGATTACGATACCCATAGAACGTGCAGTACCTTCAACCATCAACATCGCTGTTTCAACAGATGCTGCGTTGAGGTCTGGCATTTTCGTTTCAGCGATTTCGCGAACTTTGTCACGTTTGACAGTCGCTACTTTCTTACGGTTAGGCTCGCCTGAACCGCTCTCGATTCCAGCTGCTTTCTTCAAGAGAACTGCTGCTGGTGGAGTTTTAGTAATAAACGTAAATGAACGATCTTCAAAAACCGTGATGACTACAGGAATAATCAAGCCGGCTTGGTCTTGTGTACGAGCGTTGAACTCTTTACAGAAGCCCATGATGTTCACACCTGCTTGACCGAGTGCCGGTCCAACTGGTGGAGCTGGGTTTGCTTTGCCCGCAGGAATTTGAAGTTTAACTAGTTTCATAACCTTCTTCGCCACGAGACACACCTCCTTAATTCTTTAATGTGGTTTAATTGGACGTTGCGCGTCCTCCCACTCATTCTATTCGACGAGTAATTTACCGAAATAAGCACAACATCAAACAGGAAAAATTGTACCATTAAAACAAAAGTTTCGCAATAGGAAACTTAATCTATTTTCTCAACTTGTGAGAAATCAAGCTCCACTTTCGTTTCACGACCGAACATATCGACAGAAACCTTCATTTTTTCCGTTTCCGTGTCAAGCTCTTCGACCGTTCCTTCCAAGTTCTCAAACGCACCTTCTTTGATCCGAACAATTTGTCCCATCGTAAAGTCGTAACGACTCTTCATGTCGACAAGTCCCATTGATCCAAGAATGTTTTCTGCTTCTTCCGGAAGAAGTGGTGTCGGTTTTGAACCGCCGCCGACCGAACCGAGGAAACCTGTGACGTTCGGTGTGTTACGGACGACATACCAAGAATCATCCGTCATGACCATTTCCACGAGTACATAACCCGGGAAGATCTTGATTTCACGTTCCTTGATTTTCGTTTCACCCTTTTTATTTGTTACTTCTTCCTGTACCGTTTCGATCGGAACGAGTACACGGAAGATCTTCTCGTCCATGTTCATAGACTCGATCCGACGCTCAAGGTTTGCCTTGACGTTGTTTTCGAATCCAGAGTACGTTTGGACAACAAACCACTGCTTATCCATGGTACGTCACCTCTTCTTTTTACTTAATCAACCAACTCATGAATGCGCTGAGCCCTGAATCGACACCGAAGATGAAGACACCCATGAAAATGACCATACCAATTACAGTCAGTGTATACTTCGTCAGTTCTTTTCGTTTTGGCCAGCTCGTCTTTTTCAGTTCATTCCATACGTCACGCAAAAATTTCATCGTACTTTCCCTCCAGGATGTATTAAATCGGGATAGATGAAGCCTTATTTCGCTTCTTTATGAATCGTATGCGCGTTACAGCGGCGACAGAACTTCTTCAGTTCCAAGCGGATGCTGACATCCTCTTTTTTCATCGTCGTGTAGTCGCGGGCACCGCAAATATCACAAGCAAGGCCTACTCTCTTCGCCATCTCAAACGACCTCCTTCTTTGCCACTCTTTCTCTTCAAGAAGAGAACCCTCTTCGAAAAAAGAGCGTAAAAAAAAACGCCTATGAGCGGCGTCTCGCTAGTAAGGCGCTATTTATACAGTAGCACAACCGGATTCAGTGGTCAATCCACCTCTCGGTCAGACCGTCATTTTTCGTGCTTCGAGATACCGTTCCAGTTTTTTCTTTACACGTTGAAGGGCATTATCGATCGACTTGACATGACGATCGAGATCATCCGAAATTTCTTGATAGGTTCTTCCGTCAAGGTAAAGTGCCAGAACCTTTCGTTCAAGATCACTGAGAATCTCATCCATCTTATTTTCAATATCCGCATACTCTTCCCGGTTGACGATCAAGATTTGTGGATCGGACGGCGCCGTCGACGTAATGATATCGAGCAATGTTCGTTCCGATTCATCATCATAAATCGGTTTATCGAGCGAGATGTAAGAATTAAGCGGAATATGTTTTTGACGTGTTGCCGTTTTAATGGCTGTAATCATTTGCCGCGTGATGCACAGCTCAGCAAATCCTTTGAAAGAAGCCAGCTTATCCGTCCGGTAATCCCGTACCGCTTTGTATAGACCAATCATGCCTTCTTGAATGATGTCTTCCCGGTCTGCTCCGATTAAGAAGTAAGACCGTGCCTTTGCGCGCACGAAGTTCCGATACCGCTCGATCAGAAATTCAAGCGCATCACTGTTGTCAAATACCTTCGCTTGCTCTACAAGCGCCTCATCGGTCATGCACTCAAACTGGTCGAACGAAACCAAACTCATCCTTCATCCCTCCAACCTTCTCTAGCCAACTAATCGATTGTTTCTAATTATACAATAATTTCCTATCCTACGACAATTAAAATTGGCATGACCTCTTTTTGTCTGGTCCAATCGTGCACCGAAGTGATACGTGAAAGATTAAAAAAAAGCGGATTCTACGATTGAATCGTGAATCCGCTTCGAATTTCTTCATGAATCTGAATTTTTACGCCGCCGGATTTCTTCAAGACGTTCAATGACATCGGCCGGCAGATCGATTGTCGAACGTGGTTGTTTACTAGTCTTCGACGTAATCGTCTGCCCGCGGATGACTGCGACTGCTGCCTTCCAGTCCCGGCGTAATTCCTGCGCTGAGATGCGGAGAGCGCCAAGCGTGAAGATCACCCACTGCTCGGTGAAGTCGTTTGTCGCGACGGTCAACTTGACCCGGATATCCTGCAACCATTCCGCCGCTGTTTTTTCAATCCATTCATCCGCTGTTTCGTTTTCCCGTGTATAAATGACTTCGATGCCGCTTTTCTTGATTCGGGATTCTCGTCCCGGTTGCAAGTAGGCATCAAAGACAATCGTCACACTGATTCCTGTGACGGCTTGGTACTCGGCCATCGCATCGACCAATCGTTCCCGTGCTAATTCAAAATCCTGCTCCCGCAATGTCCGGAATTCCGGCCATGCGCCAATGATATTGTAGCCATCAACGATCAGACGGTCGTATTTCATCGCGAATACGGCTTTCTCGTCCGGTAGACCTCATACAACAATAACGAGGCTGCGACCGATGCATTGAGTGATGTGACGTGTCCTGCCATCGGGAGATGAACAAGGAAATCACATTTTTCACGGACGAGCCGGCTCATGCCTTTCCCTTCACTGCCGATGACGATTCCAAGCGGCATCGTTCCGTCGAGCGTCCGGTAGTCATCGCTCTCACGGGCATCCGTTCCAACGAACCAGATCCCTTTTTTCTTTAAGTCTTCCATCGTCCGGGTTAGATTCGTCACACGAACGACCGGAATGTGTTCGATTGCTCCCGTCGAAGCTTTTGCGACGACTTGTGTCAATCCGACAGACCGGCGTTTCGGAATAATGATCCCGTGGGCACCGACGGCATCTGCCGTCCGTAGAATCGATCCGAGATTATGCGGGTCTTCGAGTTCATCGAGTAAAATCATCAACGGCGTCTCGTCTTTCTTTTCCGCCAGTGCAAAAATATCATCAAGTTCCGCGTATTCGTATGCAGCAACGGCAGCCACGACACCTTGGTGGTTGTCACTTCCCGTCAGACCGTGTAATTTCGAACGTGGAACGATTTGTGTCTGGACACCTGCTTCTTTCGCCATCGCATGGATAACGGCAAGCGGTCCTTTTTGCTGTCCTTCTTGGATGAAGAGCTTGTTCATCTCACGACCTGTCCGCAACGCTTCGAGAACCGGATTACGACCGTATAAGAAATCTTGTCCTTCTTCGAGCGGTTCGATCACGATCGTCTCTTCTTGTTTTGGTTCAATTTTCTTCTGTTTTGCTTTTTCGCCATACGGCTTGTCGCCTTTCGGTTTACGCCCCGGTTGGAACGACTTATTTTCCGTCCGTTGCTTCGGCTTCGAGTAATTCGAACGCTTGTCCGATGAGTTCTTCAAGACGATCCCCTCCTTCTGCAAGATAGATATATCCTAACAAAGCTTCAAACGCCGTTGCGTAACGGTACGTATGGACGTCCGTACTTTTCGGAACGGAACCTGATTTAGCGTTCTTCCCGCGCCGGACGACGGCCTGTTCTTCTTCTGTTAACGTATTTTCATTTAACCATTGTGTCACGACGAAAGCTTGCGCCTGCGCACGGACATACCGGATGGCCGCTTGATGCAACTCACCCGGTTTAACGAATCCCTTTTCAAGCAACCGTTCCCGAACGTGCATTTCGTAGACGACATCACCCATATAAGCGAGCGCCAACGCATTTAATTGTTTGTAGTTCTTCATCCGCGCTTCCACCGCATCCCTTGCGCTGTATCCTCAAGCAAGATGCCTTGGTCGCGCAGTTGATCACGGATTGCGTCTGCCCGGGCGAAGTCCCGTTCTTTACGCGCCGTGTCACGATCACGAATCAACTGTTCGACTTCTTCATCAAGCAACCCTTTATCGACCGTCAATGTCACTCCAAGGACCGTCGACAGTTCTTCGAAAACAGCCAGGAATTGCTCCAGCACGTCGGTCGCCACTTGGTCTTCACCGAGATATAGATTCGCCTCTTTTGACAAGTCAAAGAGATCGGTCACAGCATTCGCCGTATTGAAATCGTCGTCCATCGATGTAATGAAATGTTGTTTGATTTCAGCCATGCGGTTCAGCCATTTCTCATTGGCTGTTCCGAGATTAGCCGTCATCGCCAAGCGATGTTCGATGTTTGCGACCGATTCCCGGATTCGTGCCAACCCGTTTGCTGCCTGATCAATCAATTCACGGCTGTAGTTGATCGGATGACGGTACTGGACCGACAGCATGAAGAAACGTAAGACCATCGGATCAACGGCTTGAATCGCTTCATGAACCGTCAGGAAATTGCCGAGTGATTTCGACATCTTTTCATTTTCAATGTTAAGGAAGCCGTTATGCATCCAGTAGTTCGCAAACTTCTGTGAATTGCAGGCTTCTGATTGAGCAATCTCATTCTCGTGGTGCGGGAATTTAAGGTCCTGCCCACCGGCATGAATATCAATCGTGTCCCCGAGATACTTTTTCGCCATCGCCGAGCACTCGATGTGCCAGCCGGGACGTCCTTCTCCCCACGGACTCGTCCATGCCGGTTCACCCGGTTTTGCCGCTTTCCATAACACGAAATCGAGGGGATCTTCTTTTTTCTCGCCGACTTCAATCCGCGCACCCGAGCGAAGTTCATCAATCGACTGTTGACTCAATTGACCGTAATCTTCAAAACTGCGTGTCCGGAAGTAGACATCTCCGCTTGACGCATACGCATTTCCTTTTTCGACAAGCACTTCGATAAAGGCGATGATATCATCCATCGTTTCTGTGACCAACGGATGAATATCCGCTTTTTGGACATTCAACGCACCGGTATCCGCGTGATAGGCTTCGATGAATCGTTTCGTCAAAGCGTGGTAATCTTCTCCGAGTTCATTCGCCGTCCGGATGATTTTATCATCGACATCCGTGAAATTCGAGACGTACTTGACTTCGTAGCCCCGATACGTAAAGTAGCGACGGACCGTATCAAACACGATGGCCGGACGGGCATTTCCGATATGGATGTAGTTGTAGACGGTCGGTCCACAGACATACATCTTGACCTTTCCTTCTTCGAGCGGCTTAAATGGTTCCTTCTTTCCGGTCATGCTGTTGTACAGTTGTATCATGGCGGTGTCCTCCTTTTATTCGTTCAATCTCACGTTTTAATTGTTCAAGTTCCAGTTCAATCCGTTCCTGGCATTCACGAACCGGATCAGGTAATTGATGATCGAGCGGTGCGTCGACTTTTATTCCATCTTGTATCACGACACGTCCGGGAATTCCGACGACCGTCGCATTTGACGGCACATCTTTTAAAACAACAGAGCTTGCTCCAATCTTGGATGAATCCCCAATCGTGATATCACCGAGCACTCGTGCACCGGCTGATACGAGGACACCGTTTCCGAGTGTCGGATGCCGTTTGCCCGTTTCTTTCCCTGTTCCCCCGAGTGTCACACCTTGGAATAAGGTGACATCATCACCGATAATCGCCGTCTCACCGATGACGACTCCCATACCATGATCGATGAATAAACGTCGGCCGATCGTCGCACCGGGATGAATCTCGATTCCTGTCAGAAACCGACTGAATTGAGACAGCATTCGTGCGGGTAAATGCAGATTTAGTTTCCACATCCGATGAGCCAGCCGGTGCATCCAGACAGCGTGCAACCCGGGATAGGTCAAGACGACTTCCGTCGCACTCCGGGCAGCCGGATCCTGCTTAAATACGTTGCGGATATCTTCGCGCATCCGTGTCATGTTTGTTCTCCTCTCCATAAGAAAAAGCGCCTCCGTGCATCGCTGCACAGAGACGCCAATCAGCGCGGTCCCACTCTGTTTGGATGAATCGATCATCCCTCTCCGGTCCGTTAACGCCGGAGATACGTCTACGCCTACTCTCACTGATTTCGGGCAGCACTCAGAGGGGCATTTCGAAACGCGTCTGTTCAAGCTCTCTCACCATTCAAGCTTGTCTCTGGATAACAGCCATCGTTTCTACTTTCCTCATCTACGCTTTATTTTATGCGTCTAGACGCGCAAGTACGCGGTCTTTTCCTAATAGTTGAATCGTGTTCGGAAGCTCTGGTCCGTGTGTATGTCCTGTCGTAGCGACACGGATTGGCATGAACAGATTTTTCCCTTTTTGTCCGGTTGCTTTTTGGGTCGCTTTAATGGCTCCCTTGATAGCTTCCGGTGTCCATTCTTCAAGTGTCCGCAACTGGTTTGCGAATTCACTCAAGACTGCAGGAACTGTTTCTCCTGCCAAGACAGTATTTGCTTCTTCATCATACACCAGTTCATCCTCAAAGAACATCTCTGAAAGCTCAACGATTTCTGCACCGTGTGTCATCTGTTCCCGGTATAATCCGACCAAATTTTGTGCCCAGACAAACTCTTCTTCCGTCGGTTCGCTTGAAACACGTCCCGCGTCTTGCAGGAACGGCAGGCTTGCTTCGAATACTTCTTCGAATGACTGGTGTTTCATGTATTGACCGTTGATCCAAGCGAGCTTTTGTTGGTCAAAGACAGCTGGACTCTTCGACAGACGAGAGGCGTCAAAAATTTCGATGAACTCTTCTTTTGTAAAGATTTCCTGTTCACCGACCGGCGACCAGCCAAGCAACGTCACGAAGTTGAGTAATGCTTCCGGCAAGTAGCCGAGATCTTTATACTGCTCGATGTATTGGATGATCGACTGATCACGTTTCGACAGTTTTTTGTGTTCTTCATTGACGATCAACGTCATGTGACCGAATGTCGGGTACTCCCAACCGAATGCATCATAAATCATCATCTGCTTCGGTGTGTTCGAGATATGGTCGTCTCCACGCAACACGTGACTGATAGCCATCAAGTGGTCATCGATGACAACAGCGAAGTTGTACGTCGGGATACCGTCTTTTTTGACGATGACCCAATCTCCGAAGTCTTTTGATTCGAACGAAACGTCTTCTTTGACGATATCATTCCACGTGTATGTGACGCTTTCCGGAACACGGATCCGAATCGACGGTGTCCGGCCTTCTGCCACAAACGCCTCTTCTTGTTCTTGCGTCAGATTACGGTGTGCACCTGAATAACGGGGTGCTTCGCCGCGGGCGATTTGTGCTTCCCGTTCTGCTTCGAGTTCTTCTGATGTCATGTAGCAGCGGTACGCTAATCCTTTTTCAAGTAACTCGTCTGTGTATTTTTTATACAGATCAAGCCGCTCCATTTGGAAGTAAGGACCATAGTCGCCACCGCGACCCGGACCTTCATCCCAGTCGATGCCGAGCCACTCCAGATACTTCATCTGACTTTCCACACCACCATCGATGTTTCGTTTCTGATCCGTATCCTCAATTCGTAAAATCATCTTGCCGCCTGCGTGTCGCGCAAACAGGTAGTTGAACAATGCTGTTCGGGCATTTCCAATATGAAGGTGTCCCGTTGGACTTGGTGCATAACGTACACGTACTTCTGCCATTACCGATCCACTCCTTTAGTCTAAAATTCGCTTAACTAGTATACCTTATTCTTCAATTCGTTTCAGCAAAATCACAGCCTGACATGCGATTCCTTCTTCGCGCCCGGTAAAGCCGAGCCATTCCGTCGTCGTCGCCTTGACATTGATCTGTTCGATATCCGCTTCAAGCAGTTCCGCAATTCGTGCCCGCATCGTATCGATATACGGACGTAATTTCGGCGCTTGAGCAATGACTGTCGCGTCTAAATTGCCCAGTTCATAACCTTGTGCTTTAACGAGCGCATAGACGTGTTGCAATAACTTCGCTGAATCCGCGTCTTTAAATTCCGGATTCGTATCCGGGAAGTGTTTCCCGATATCACCGGCTGCGATGGCACCGAGTGCCGCGTCAGCAATTGTATGTAACAGGACATCGGCGTCCGAATGACCGAGCAACCCTTTCGTGTGCGGAATCTCAATTCCACCTAAAATCAGTTTCCGATCCTCTGCAAAGGCATGTACATCAAAACCTTGTCCAATTCGAATCATCATCATTTCCCTCGTTTCGTTAGAATGGCTTCTCCAAATAATAAATCATCCGGTGTCGTCACTTTAATGTTCTCATATTGTCCGGTGACCCAGGTCACCGTTCCTCCGTCCCATTCTATCAAACTTGCGTCATCCGTACCTAAAAATTCGGTTGCCGCTTTTTCGTGAACGGTCCGAATCACTTCCAGCTGAAAAGCTTGCGGTGTCTGGGCTGCCATCAACTCATCACGGGGGACTGTCTCGACAATTGAGTCGCCCTCAACCCGTTTGACGGTATCCTTGATCGGAACACCTAAAATTGCAGCCCCGGTCTGTTCGGCTGCTTCGACGACCTGCTGAATCGATTCGATTGTCACGAACGGCCGTGCTCCGTCATGAATTAAGATGATACCAGGTTCCGTAACCGCCTCTAGTCCACACTTTACACTTTCCTGACGTTCACGTCCGCCCGGAACGAGACGGATCGGCGTCTTGTATGGTTCAGTGATGCGTTCGAACCATGATTGCTCCGCTGGATTAATTGCAAGAATGATTTCAAGACAGGCAGGATCCTGTTCAAAGACATCGAGTGTCCATTCGATGATGGAACGGTTTCGTAACGTCAGCATCAACTTGTTTCGATCGGCGCCCATCCGCTTGCCTGCTCCGGCGGCCGGAATCACAATCCGATATGTGTGTTCTTTCATCTAGTTCCCTCTTTTCTCATAAGTAAAGACTGCCAAAATCATTTTTGGCAGTCTGTCGTTTATTTTTCTTGGGGTTTCGCAAAGATCATACGTCCTGCAGACGTCTGTAAAACACTGGTCACGACGACACCAATTGTCTTCGAAATCAAATGTTTTCCTTCTTCGACGACGACCATCGTCCCGTCTTCCAAATAAGCAATTCCCTGTTTTTGTTCTTTCCCCTCTTTGATGACAAGAACCGTCATCTCTTCACCGGGAATCACCACTTGCTTGACGGCATTCGCCAAATCATTGATGTTTAAAACACGAACGTTCCGGACTTCACACACTTTGTTCAAGTTATAGTCATTTGTCACGACGATACCTTTGATCAATTCAGCAAGCTTAATCAATTTGATGTCCACTTCCGGGACGTCTTCAAAATCACCGTCATAAATCTCGACTTCCATGCCGGGAATCGATTGGAGTTCTTTGAGGACATCCAGCCCACGCCGTCCGCGGTTTCGCTTCAGCGTGTCCGATGAATCCGCGATATACTGTAACTCACCGATGACGAATTGCGGGACAATCAGTTTGCCTTCGACAAATCCGGTTTTCGCAATATCGGTAATCCGACCGTCGATGATGACACTCGTATCGAGGACTTTACTGTTTGATTTTTCGACAACAACAGGCTCTGCCGCCTTTTTCTCTGTCTGATTATTATTGTTACGTAAGAAGACTTTTGTCAGTTCGTGACGCTTCCGGTAACCGACCGTAAATCCGAGATACCCGAACAGGACTGCGACAATCATGGTTAACACATTACTCAGTAACGGAATACCGACAAGTTCAATTAGCATACTGACGAGAAAGGCCATGACGAGACCAACTAATAAGCCGAATGTGCCGAAAAATAAATCGGCGACAGGTGCTTTCACTAACTTTTCTTCTAAAAACCGGAGAAGTCGAATCACAGAATCCGTAATGAATAATCCAATTAATAAAAATATGAGTGCACCAATCGTTCCTGTAACGTATGTGGTCATCAACCATTCCGGGAAAGCCATCTTCGTCGCTGCTTCAATCAGTTGAAATAATTCAGGAAGCAACAAGATACCAAGCGCAAGACCTAATAACGCAAAAAAGATCCTGATGACAATTTTCAATCTTCCCACCTCCTTTTATTATTTTAAGTTCATTGTAACATGTATTTATTTGAATCACCTACGGCTTAAGGTGGGGAAACTGTTTACAATTCCTTAACACCTTCCCCATCTTTTCCCGTAGTTGAAACTGTTTAGAAAGGAATGGTTTCCCGCAGTGCTTCATCTACACTCTCCACCCCGATTACCGTAATCCCGGGCGGATAGGTCCACCCACCAAGGTTGTTTTTCGGAATAATGGCACGGGTAAAGCCAAGCTTCGCCGCTTCAGCGACTCGTTGCTCGATGCGTGATACGCGTCTGACTTCTCCGGTCAATCCCACTTCCCCGATGACGACATCTGTCGGTCGGGTCGGTTTATCCCGGAAACTGGAGGCGACCGCGACACAAATTGCTAAATCGATGGCCGGTTCATCCAGTTTAACCCCACCTGCTGCCTTAAGATAGGCATCTTGCGTCTGAAGCAACAATCCTGACCGTTTCTCTAGGACAGCCATCAGCAAGGCGACTTTATTCTGATCGATACCTGTCGCCATACGACGCGGATTCCCGAACGAAGTCGGGGAAATCAATGCTTGTAATTCCACCAAAACTGTTCGTGTTCCTTCCATTGAAGCTACAATCGTTGATCCGGATACACCGGACGTCCGTTCTTCGAGGAAAATCTCCGATGGATTCAAGACTTCTTCAAGCCCTGATTCCCGCATTTCAAAAATTCCGATTTCATTCGTCGAACCAAATCGGTTTTTAACCGCCCGTAAAATCCGGAACGTATGATGACGTTCCCCTTCAAAATACAGAACAGCATCTACCATATGCTCGAGTAGACGCGGTCCGGCAATCGATCCCTGTTTTGTCACGTGACCGACAATGAAGATGGCAATTCCGCGACTCTTGGCGATTTTCATCAGCATCGCTGTACACTCCCGCACTTGCGTGACACTGCCCGGCGCAGATTGAATTTCGTCAATGTAAACCGTTTGGATGGAGTCGATGATCAAGAAGGCCGGATTTTCTTCATCGACGACCCGTTCAATCATATTCATGTCCGTCTCACTCAAGACAAACAAGTCCTGCGTCGGCAACCCGAGTCGTTCCGCGCGTAATTTCGTTTGTTTAAGCGATTCTTCTCCTGAAATGTACAGGACTTTTTCTCCACGCGCCGCAAGACGTGCACTGGTCTGAAGTAAAATCGTCGACTTCCCGATTCCCGGATCACCACCGACAAGAACCATCGAGCCAGGTACGATACCACCGCCGAGGACCCGGTCAAATTCACCGCTGCCCGTGAAAACACGGCTTTCTTCTTGTGACAAGATATTAGATAAACGTTCCGGTTTTAACTGTTTTGTCGTCGTGTGCACGAAAGCAGAACCCCGCCGTGCCTTTTTCTCTTCGACAACTTCTTCGACCATCGTGTTCCATTCACCACAGCCGGAGCAACGGCCCATCCATTTCGGAGATTCCGTTCCACAACTCTGGCAGACAAATTTCGTCTTTAGTTTAGCCAAGTGATCCATCCTTTCTCTTTATCAAGAAAAAAAGTCCAGCTTTCGCCTCATACTTGCGAAAGCTGGACCCTGTTGATCAATTATTCGGTCGTTGCCGGTTCAGCTTGATGACGACGGACGATGAATTCTCCATCTTCGACATCAAGTGCCACCCGCTCACCTTTTTGAATATCACCGGCAAGCAAGGCTTCTGACAAACGATCCTCTGCTTCCCGTTGAAGGGCACGACGGATTGGACGGGCTCCGTATTCCGGATCATATCCGATATCCGCGATTTTCGAGAGCGCGGCCGGTGTCAACTCGAAGTGAACTTGTTGTTCAGCAAGTCGTTGTTCCAGTGTTTTCGCCATCAACTTCACAATTTCTTCGATGTGTTTCTTCTCAAGTGAGTGGAAGACGATTGTTTCGTCAATCCGGTTCAAGAATTCAGGACGGAAGGCTTTTTTCAGCTCATCCATGACTTTCCCCTTCATGTCTGTATACTCACGATCCGTATCATCCGAAACCGCAAAACCAACGTATTTGTTGCGTTTGAGTGCACTTGCTCCGACGTTTGACGTCATGATAATGATCGTATTTCGGAAGTCGACTGTCCGACCTTTTGAATCCGTCAAGCGACCATCGTCAAGCACTTGAAGTAGAATGTTGAAGACTTCAGGGTGTGCTTTCTCAATTTCATCGAGCAAGATGACGGAGTATGGTTTCCGGCGCACTTTCTCCGTTAACTGACCGCCTTCTTCATATCCGACATATCCCGGAGGAGAACCGACAAGACGACTTGTCGCGTGTTTCTCCATGTACTCGGACATATCGATCCGGATGATGGCGTCCTCGTCACCGAACATCGCTTCCGCGACTGCCCGGGCAAGTTCCGTTTTACCGACACCGGTTGGTCCGAGGAAAATGAATGAACCGATCGGACGTTTTGGATCTTTTAGGCCCGCCCGTGCACGACGAATGGCTTTTGAAATTGATTTAACAGCTTCGTTTTGACCGATGACACGTCCATGAAGAATTTCTTCGAGACGCAATAAGCGGTCCGTCTCTTCTTCTGCAATCTTCGTGACCGGAACACCTGTCCAGTTCGCGACGACTTGTGCGATGTCGTCTTTCGTCACTTCTAGTTTTTCATTGCCTTGCTTATTCTGCCATTCTTCTTTTAAGCGTTCCAATTCATCTCGTAATTTTTGTTCCGTGTCACGGAGACCGGCTGCTTTTTCGAATTCCTGACTTTGAACGGCTTCGTCTTTATCTTTACGAATCCCTTCAAGTTTCGCTTCTACTTCTTTTAAGTTCGGTGGTGCTGTATATGAGCGTAAACGGACTTTTGAAGCCGCTTCGTCAATCAAATCGATTGCTTTATCCGGTAGGAAACGGTCTGAGATATAACGGTCCGAGAGTGTTACGGCTTCTTGGATCGCTTCATCCGTGATGGTGACCCGGTGGTGTGCTTCATAACGGTCACGAAGACCAAACAAGATTTGTGTCGCTTCATTCGTCGTCGGCTCAGCAACTTGGATCGGTTGGAAACGACGTTCGAGTGCCGCATCTTTTTCGATGTATTTCCGGTACTCATCCAGCGTTGTCGCTCCGATACATTGGAGTTCACCACGAGCGAGTGACGGCTTGAGGATGTTCGAGGCATCAATCGCCCCTTCCGCTCCACCGGCACCGATTAACGTGTGCAACTCATCGATGAAGAGAATGATGTTTCCAGCCTGGCGAATCTCGTCCATGACTTTTTTCAAACGATCTTCAAACTCACCACGGTACTTCGTTCCCGCAACGAGTGTCCCCATATCGAGTACCATGACGCGTTTATTCCGTAACGTCTCCGGCACTTCGTTATTGATGATTTGTTGGGCAAGCCCTTCAACGACTGCTGTTTTACCAACACCCGGTTCTCCGATCAAGACCGGATTGTTTTTTGTGCGGCGACTTAAGACTTCAATGACCCGTTGGATTTCTTTGGCACGACCGATGACTGGGTCAAGGCGTGTCTCACGTGCCTGTTGCGTCAAGTCACGTGCTAAACCGTCAAGCGTCGGTGTTGCGACACCTGAGCCGGCTTGTGAGGCGTTTGCTGTCGTTTCGCTGTTCCCAAGTAACTGAAGTACTTGTTGACGGGCTTTTGAAAGGCTGATCCCGAGATTGTTCAAGACACGTGCTGCGACACCTTCTCCTTCACGGATTAAACCGAGTAAGAGGTGCTCCGTTCCAACGTACGAGTGACCGAGTTTACGGGCCTCGTCCATCGAAAGTTCGATGACTTTTTTCGCACGTGGTGTATAGTGAATCGTTGTCGCACCATCTTGACCGCGACCAATTAAAGCTTCAACTTCCATTTGAATCTTATCTGAACTGAGTCCGAGTGCTGTTAAGGCTTTTGCCGCAATCCCGTCTCCTTCACGTACAAGTCCGAGTAAAATGTGTTCTGTCCCGATATTATGGTGACCAAGACGTACCGCTTCTTCCTGTGCAAGTGCGAGTACGCGTTGAGCACGTTCTGTGAATCGTCCAAACATCATTACGCAAAACCTCCTTGTGTGTGATCCCTGTTTGTCTGTTCGGTTAACATCTCACGAATGACTGTCGCTCGTTCGATGTCCCGTTCTCTTGATGTTAATTGTTTCCCGAAATGCTTTTGTAGAAAACCTGTTTGTAGTGATACAAGCAAATGATGGAACAAGTTTGGCGGCAAAGTGACGGCCAATCCTAGGCTGTCTGCCAAACGGACATCAGATAAGCGTTCGGTTGCTTCCCGCGCCGTAATCAAACGTGCCGATTTTAAGATGCCGTACGACCGGTAAAGTCGGTCTTCTAGTTCTTCTTGATACATCTCCAATAATCCTTTTCTTGCAGCCTGTTCTGCTTCAATTAATGCTTCGACGGCAAATTGATAATCAGTAATCAGCATGTCTTCACTGGCTCCAAGCGTCCGTTGATTCGACAGTTGAAACATTCGCCCGGAAGCATCGCTGCCTTCACCGTACCGTCCACGAATCGCAAAACCTAGCTGCCGCAAGTGTTTGATATACCCTTGAATCTGATTCGTCAACACGAGTCCCGGTAAATGCAACATAACGGATGCCCGAAGACCTGTCCCGACGTTACTCGGACACGTCGTCAAATAACCGAGTGTATCATCAAAAGCGATTTTAAACCGTTCACTGATCAAACGATCCACTTGTTTTGCCACCCGGAATGCTTCTTCTAATTGCAGCCCCGGTAAAAGGGTTTGAATCCGGAAATGATCTTCCTCATTCACCATGACACTGATCTGTTCATCCTCGCTGACGAAAAGTCCGGTCCGTGGATGTGTCGCAAGAGCAGGACTGATTAAATGCTTTTCTACTAAAGCAGTTCTGGTCAACGCATCGACTTGATCGACCCGTCCGAACTGAAATCCTTTTAACCCTGACAATTGGCGTTCCGTTTCGTCAATCAAAGCGTTTGCTTGATTTTCTGGCATTCTGGTCGAAAAAGGATAATGTGCCACGTTTCGGGCCAGTCGAATCCGTGTTGAAACTACAATATCATCATACGGAGCTTGCTGATCCATCTTTTCGCTGAGGGGGTGCGTTAAAAGTTGCTCAAACATGGCGCAAATCCTCCTCCACATCAACAATTTGTTGCTTGATCAGTTCAGCTTCCTCATAGTCTTCTGATAAAATCTTTCGGTTCAACTGTTCTTTTAATCGACTCAGCTGTTGAGACAGTCGTTTTTCAACTGACTCTTCTTCCGGTCGTGAACCATAGTGTTTTGTATGACCATGCTGGAACTGACGAATCATTCCGTCTACTTCTTCTTTAAAAAATGAATAGCATGTCGCACAGCCAACTTTTCGTATATGCAAAAGATGTTGGCGTGTCATTCCACATGAAGGACAGGCGGTTTCTTGATAGGTTTTCGCGAGTTCTTTTACACAAACGGAACAAAGAATTCGTTCTGTTCCGTCTTGGTCTTGTGGAAGTTTGACACGGACGACGGCTTCTCTTTCACCACACCGTTGACAACGCATACGCATCCCTCCCGTATCACAGCCGTTTAATCGTTTGTAAAATAATCTGCATCAAATGAGCACGCATCCTCCGCTGATCTTCAAGTCCCATCGGCAGGCTTTCCTTTTGTAACAAGGATTGAATTAAAATAGCTTCTCGTCGCGTTAAAAGTTGCTCATTCACCAAACGAATCAGGTAATCTTCCGCCGTTTGTTCTGTTAGATCGTTCTCAATCCAACGACTCATCTCATTTAGTAAATCATGACTATCTAAAATCACGATTTTTTGAATTCGGATGTATCCGCCTCCGCCACGTTTACTCTCGACAAAATACCCTTTTTCAATCGTAAACCGGGTATTGATGACATAGTTAATTTGCGAAGGAACACAATCAAAGCGCTCAGCAATTTCTTGACGTTTGATTTCAATTTTTTTCTCATCATGTAAAATTTGCTTTAAATAGGCTTCGATGATATCTGTGATGTTTTGCATGGGCACCACCTCTCTGACCATCTTTGACTATTATTTGATTTAATAGTAATCATCTTAAAAGTGAATTGCAACCATTTAGTCTTTTCGTTCCGGATACACAAAAAAAGCCGACCTGCATTTGCAGATCGGCTTCTTCACTTGCCTGGCAACGTCCTATCCTCACAGGGGGAAGCCCCCAACTACTTTCGGCGTTCAAGTGCTTAACTTCCGTGTTCGGCATGGGAACGGGTGTGACCACTTGGCTATCGTCACCAGACGAC
>CABJAC010000010.1 GCA_902363455.1 Caryophanales bacterium
TCGCTCAAGCGCTCGCCTGGATTAATGGGAGACCTCGGAAATGTCTCAACTGGAAAACTGCATACGAGGTCTTCACGGAAGAAGTGTTGCACTTAATTTGACAAACCGTCAATTAAAAATAAAAATTCCCAATAATGTTAGCTAATTATATGATATAAGGTATAAATAGAATTTCTTCGAGGAATTACAAAAGTTGCGCAGAAAGAAAATTATAGGAGATACATATGAGTTTGACCATCAGGTAGTAATGATGTCGGTTAAACAGCCGGAAGCGGAGGAAGATGTCACAGAATTGCTGTGCGGCTGACGACGCATGCTCTAGAAACAGGACGGGTGTTTGATTTGGGGTAATTTCACATAATGCTTGAGATGGTGTTCGAACAATACGGGTTCGCAGGAGTTTACGTTACAGCTCCCATCGTTGAATATTTTAAAGGGAACTACGCCTTTGCGAATTTACAGATGGGTCAGGCAAGGATTCATTATTAGGAGCGTTTCATTGGTTTATATCCGGGCGGCGAAAGCTTTACGCGACGGAACTGAGTTCATTTTCAAAACATCTGCAAAACTAAAGGAGAGACATCATATGGAACAGATAACAGGCTTACCCGGAATTTCAGAAGAACGTCTGAAGGAAGTCGAGGCAGAACTCGGATTTTCGCTGCCATCCGAGTTGCGGGCGTACTTTAAAAAAGAAAACAAGTTCGAAGCCGGTGAGTGGCAATTCCATCCGATCAAGGACGAACTGTATATCAAGCGGACATGGGAAGACATCGTCCGTGTCAACTCGACGGATACAGAAGACTATCCGGACGGGTTCTTCCGGATTGCTGCGGACGGTTCCGGGGATGAGCTCGGCTATCTCTTGCCGGACGCAGAAACCATCGTCCTGTGGGATCACGAAGAACAGGAGTTGTTCCCGGTCGCCCCTACGCTCGTAGCCTTTTTGGAACAAGAGCAACAGCTGTCAGACAGTGCCATGCAAGCGGATGAATTCTTTGAAACCGTACTCGAGACAGGATCTGTCTACGGATTATCGAAACTAAAACAGTCGGGTTGGGCCTATTGTCCGTCGAACCAAGATGAATCGGATGTGTTATTGTTCTTCTCGACGGAAGAAGGAGCGCGGGCCTGCCAGACAAACGGATGGGAGAATTATCATCTCATTCGCCTCGATCTCGATGTCTTTACAGACGGCTGGTTGCCGAACATGATTCAGGACGGTTTGTATTGCGGATTGAACTGGGATGCCGGTTTACAGGGGCTCGAGCTGAACCCGGAGAACGTTCTCGAGGAACTCGAAGGCTGACGACAGAGTAAGCACCACTTTTCCGGCCGGACGAGCGGGAATGTGGTGTTGTATTTCGAAACGAAGGGAAGAGTAAACATGAAAAAACTAGGTACTTTTCATAATCAACAAGGCGATATGATCGTTTCGGACCCAGCTTTTCTTGAACCGGATCCGGAATTTAACATCACGATTCCGGTTGCATCTGATTCGACATGGACGGTCTGGTATAACGAGGACGACCAGCCGGAAATTAATTTAGTGTACTTGACGATTGATGATCACGCAGATATTGCAGCGGATGACTTTGACATTCTTGAAGGTTATGCAGTGGTGGATTCCTCACAGCTCGTCGTCATGAATACAGCAGATTACGGAAAACGCGAGGCCATTGATTGGGAGATTCGGAACACGCTTGAGTTCGATGATGAGATTGATCCATTTTATATCGCGATCTCGGATCAATTGATGGAAGAGGAAATTTTTCTGTTTCCGTTTGGTGTTGCCGTCCAGTTGATGGGAGACGGCCACTACAAGGTTCGTGTACGACGTAACGGGGATCAAGTTACAGGCATCCTGCTCGTCATCGGGGAACATGAAGATTTTGAAGAGGACTTCGAATAATTGAATACTAGTGATTAAAGGAATCTCACCTAAGCTTGTTAAAGTAATCATTCAAGTAGAGGGTGAGATTTTTTCAATATCCATGTCCGAAATCTTGATCACAAGATGTTAAAGAGCATTTAAAAGACGAGC
Organism: Caryophanales bacterium; assembly: GCA_902363455.1. GTDB lineage: Bacteria > Bacillota > Bacilli > Exiguobacteriales > Exiguobacteriaceae > Exiguobacterium_A. Next base: position 2,045 of record CABJAC010000010.1, read on the forward strand.
TGATGAAAGGAGGACTATTTCCATGAAGACAACGTATTCCCGGGCAGAGCTTCTAAAACTCGACGATCCGTTTGAATATGAATTTGGTCTCCCGTTGAAGATCAACGATCTGCCCTCATCCGTGATAGAAGAGGATATTCCGGATAGTAAAACGAAACTGCTTGAGAAGCTGGCGGAAGGTTATTCCTTGATCATTCAAAAACCGCGGTTTCCAAACGAGAAAGTGTTTACTGCGCTTCAACTGTTGGATGAAAATGAGTTCATGAAACTGTATACGGTAAACGAAACACCCTTTACTGAAGCATTGTGGGATCTTTTGTATGAGAGTGAATACGACCTTCACTGGGCATTCTTTTTACTAAAAGAGATGACAGGTGTGGTTTTCGAATTGCCCTATACGGGTGGAGGGACTCGCTCTCTGAGTCTCTCAGGTCTGAACGCAAATACCCTGATTCATCTACGGCTTGAAGTAGACGAAAGCGTGACCTGTCGGTGGGATTGAATAAAGAGAGGAGTCGTAATCATGAAAGTATATATAGAAGAACATGAAGATGCGACTCACGTGTACCCTTGGTTATCAAGCACCAAATCGGCGATTCGTTGTCTGTGCATTGTCGGTGAGATGCTTTTGTTTCCAGAAGAAATTGTGCAATTCAAACAGAAGAGCAGTGAGATGTTACGTAACGAGTTAGGGCAAAGACATGAATTAGATGCGCTTCGCTTTTATTTAGTAACACGGGTGGGAAATGATTTTCAGTCACGGAGAATATTTGATTATTACAAGTTGTGGCGGGTACTCGAACGTGAAGAAGAATTGAGGGGATTCACATCTCGCATGGAAGTTCTGGTTCATATAGGGGAAGACCCCTATTACGTTGGCATCGCCGAGTTTGGCATCGAGCAGCTACCGAAAGCGATTGCGCTCGTCGGCGATGATCCGTCAATGTATGGGATTTTTTGTACAGAAAATGATGAGTCGTCGCACTGTCAGAAACTACTTGATCAAGTGCTCGAAATCGGTCTGACAGAAGATGGGGACTTATCAATCTTTGAGATGGTCACGACATTGACAGCAAAAGGATATGCGGTTTGTATGTGGGGGAGTTCTAGTGAAGAACAGGAACTGCAGTATTTTTATTCTCCGCAATTTTGAATTCCTCATCCGGACCGATGATGATGGAATTGGTGATGGGGCAGAGGAGTTCACTATGGATTGTGAAGCAACAAGACGAGAACTATCTTGTTGGTTAGAGAGACCTAGTAATTATATCATTTTTGCTGAGCTATTTGCATTTCAAAACGGTGAGATAGAAGACGTCGGAATGACATATGAATGGTTTCAAAAAAGTGATTGTCAGATTGTGATTGTCAGATTGCGATTCTCATCTATTGTAAACAGAAGATGGATTCAAGAGCTTTCTATACAAACGCAGTGCAGCATAGATATACGGATGTCGAGTGGGTCAAGGATGACAATAATCCAAGGACAAGTTTGGCAGTATGGAAGTAAGAATTGCTAGTAATTTATTTATATATCACTATGACACTATGATTTTAAAAGGAGGACAAGAAAATGAATCAAGACATGGAAGCGTTCATTAAATCCGTCTATCAAACTGTCGTACAGGAAGGGATGGCTGATTTCAAAGAACTGTATCAGGAGAACGTAGATCCCGACGCCAACGATTATACAGCTTGCATCGCACCATATCAGAAGTCGAACGAAGCGGATCAAAAACGAATGATGCAGATGATGGAACAGACAATCATCGACACGGTCTCTCACGTCTTTGGTATTATCGATGGAAGTTCAGAACTGAGTGGATCCGAGCTTGAAGCGAAACTGACTCTCGTCCGAGTCGACGAAGAGGGAGAACCGCTCGAGACGATTGAAACAGATGGTGAACTGCAAGATACGTTCTTAGGCTATTTAGAGGATCATGATTTGCATGCGCTTTAACCTGAGGGGACAACGAGAATAGAGGAGGAATCACATGATACAGCTGACGAAACGGAATGGGTCAGATACTTTCTACAAGACCATTTATACGGAAGGACGCGTGATCGTCCAGCATCAAGGAATCGTTGGAGCATGGGTGAAAGAAGACGTGAATGAGATACGCGTCTCTCGCTTCAAACGATTAGGTAGACAGATTCTGCAGCTGGTTGAGGGGTTAGAACGTCAAGGATATCGAGAGTTACAGGAGACAGATTATACAGAACTGGTCGTCCAGTTTCGATATGACGCTGGTCAGGATGAAGAAGCGCTGGAGCGACGTCATATGATGGAAGAGATGATTGATGAAGGTCTGCTTCACACTGGAAACGGATCCTGCGAAGGGGGAGATATCGGTAGCGGTACGATGAACATCTATTACCACGTCGTTGATGTTGAGGCAGCAGTCGCGTTGATCTTTGAGGGGATGAAAGAACATGATGTCCGTGGTGTCCCGAAAATTGCGGTGCAATCAGCAGAAAGTTATATCGTCCTGTATCCTCCGGGTGCAACGTTCGAGCTGATGGAAGATAGCGTTCCAAATGAATAGTTGGAGCTGGATTCCGATGACGGGAGCAGAAGATGAACAGGTATGGAACGTCATTTGTCGTCAGTTTCACTTTTCGCCAAGCACGACTGAATTTCCGTCCTTTCAAGTGCCACATCCATTCGTGACGTATTCGACCCGTGATGTGAAGTGGAAAGAAATTGAAACGGTGCTGTCACATATTCTGATTACGTTGACAGATGAAGGCGAACGCATCATGGCGCTCGACTGGAATCATCAAGGCTACTGGGTCGACCCAAGACAGCCGTTTGAACGAGACGAAGAGGGCACCTGGATCATCCCGGCCTTACCGGATGGAGATTATAGCTTTTTCATCGCCCGAGATTTTCAGTGGGGCTACCTTGGTCATCCATGGGAACAGAGCGTGACACTGTTTGGTGAAAATTTAATGACAGCGTTTGAGGAAAGCGGAGTATTTCCAGATGTAATTCGACGAGGGGAGCGACAAATGACATTTCAACCAAATGAGTCAGTTAGTGTTTACCGGCAACTGTTACCCCGTGATGACTGGAAAGAGCTTGTCCGCATTCAGCTGAATCAATACAGTTATCCGTTTGAGATCAAACTGCTGGAACGTCCCCGGAACACAAAACAGCAGCATGAGTATGAGGAGTGGGGAGTCGCATCCCATTTCATCGCGACGGAAACTATACAAATGGAGCGGTTTTTAGAAGGCTTGACGATTCCTCCGATGGATATGCTCTCTGAAGAATCCAATACGGTATTAAGGATTCGTAAACAAAGACAAGACATCGTTCTGGTTTCGAATCAAGAGGTGACCATGCACGGTGTCATCTATGAAGAATTAAAGGACTGGGGAACGGAGTATGAAAACTTTTTTGATGCCATATTGCCGCATGCGACATTCCCACTGGAAGTCGTTTTCTGTGGCAGAGGTACGCTCGACGATGAGGATTCGATCCATGCGATGACGTTGAACGATACAAATTGGCAAGCGGTCTTCGAAGATCGTCTCTTGCACCTGTTGAACCGAAAAGAAATCACCTCTGGATTCCTGCCAACGAATTACTCAAAGCCCTCTCAACGAAAGCTCGAGAACTTCATGACAGAGTTCATGTTGATTATTCCCTATCATTTTATATTGACGCGTGACGCGACTGGACGCTTTGGCATGTTCGATCATTTTTGTACGAATGAAAAGATTGCCCATTTTGGAAATACAGACGATATTCAACATGCGTAAATAACTGAATCACGATGTATAGGGAAGTTTCGTTTAGTGAATGTGGAACAAGTAGGATACGTGGAGGGAGACTTATGCTGTATATCTATCTCGAGGAGCATATCGATCATCCAAAAGTGATCAAAGACCGCTATCTAGACATTGAGGAACCAGATTGCATCAAGTCGATCTATTCGATGGGTTGCATCCCGAACGATGAAAAAAGAGACTATCAAGCTGATTCGAACGATGTATTGAAATATTTTTTGAAACGTCTGAATCGATTCCCAATTTTCGTGACGTTCGGTGGCGGCTTTACAGATGAGGAATTAGAACCGTTTTTACAAAGGGAAGACCTATCATATACAAAGATTCAACCATATAAACGCAGATCTTATTACAGCGTTCAAGTGAACGATGCTAGCGAGCTGGAACGTCTGTTGGACGAAACATACTGGTACGCTGCCGCTAACGATTTTTACTTCCTTTCGTTTAAGAATTTCCTGACTTTTGAATCGAAGATGATCAGACGATGGTTCTTTAAAAGGGAAATGATTGTTCCTGTTGTTAATACGACGGAAGAAATGTCATTCATTACGATCGAGCATGATTTCATGGGCTATTATCTGTTCTCGAACGAAGCCTGTTTTGATACCGAGGAAAAGGTGAAAACATTTCTGCCTGAAGGTGAAGGCATCGACTACTATGAGTAAGGGAAATTAAAAACGGCAAATCTTAAAGAAAGGGGAGGCGAGAATATGTTTGGGATCAGTACGAGTTTAAAAGAAGTTCCGGAAGAAGAAAAAGATATTCTCCGTTACCCGAGTCGCGTCCATATTTTTTTAATTCAAGACTTCTCCAGCGTTTCGGATCGTTGTGATTTGCTGATTCATCTTGATTCCTATGCTAATAAATTGTTTGTAGCAAAAGAAGTAAACGAGCTGATTGGAATCTGTGAACTACTCATTCAACGGTATTGTACGCCAAAGGAACCGTGGTTATTGAATCAGGCACATTATTATCCAAACGAACCTTGGCTGATCCATCAATCAGATGAGTTAATAATGGAACTGCATCATTTTTTAGAGTTGCTCAAGCGAATGTGTATCGCGTCTGTGTACAAAAACGCGTTGATTTGTTTTTGGGGTGACTGATTAACTAGAATGTCATCCGAAAATTAATCGTTTAAAAATCAGTATCAGGATAACCCTTGGAAGAAAATTAGTCGATCTTGATAAACAGCCTGTATACACATGCTTTTTAATTTTTGCAAAAAATAATGCAAATCTTGAATGAGGGGGTCTGCTGACTTCAACTTCCATGGTTCATGAGGGAAACAATGTCGATGAGAAAGAACCTCACAAATACCAAGAAGTTCAAGGACTTCAGTGGGCTTGAATAGTTTATCTTCGTATTCATCCAGTTGGATGAGTAAAGCGCAGCGGTGTTTAATGACCTCAGCATCCTGATATAAAAAATTCTGTAGGTGATCGGGATAGATTAACGTCTCCTCTTGATCTGAACTGTCGATTAGATCGTTTCTGATCAAAAACATCTGTAAGTCCTCCTTCGTGTTTTAGTTATTAAGTAGGTTTCTTCAGTAAATAACGAGGCGGGGCTCCGAATGACTGTTCTGCTTCAAAGTAAGCGAGTTCACCAGGAATGCAGGAAATGATGGAAGAAAAGCCAAATCCGACGGCGTGTTCAAGCGCTTCTTTCAGAGGTAATTCTTTTCCGTTGATCCCTTCATTCTCTGACAAACAGTAACAGGTATCCGGCGCTCCATGCTTTTTTAATAAATCGTAAATATCTTCGTACCACGAATTGGGTGGAGGGATTTCAATCAAGTACTCGTTTTTGAGCATATTTTTATATAGATGATCCAGTCGATAGAGGGCTTGATCCCGTTTTTTAGGCGAAAACAGTTCATGGAGTACACGCTCCTGCACCCGTTTGACAAAGAATGATTTAACGAGAATCGTTTCCTGTTCTTTATTCATACAATAATGTCCTTTCTAAGTACCTAATCGCATTTTCTCCATTTTCTAACAGACAACTCAATGGATAGAACGATGTAAGAAAATTAAAGTTGAGATGTTTTTCTCTTATGAAACTTAATAAAGAAAAAATCGCATTTGTTAGTAATATAACATTTTTGGGCTAGAAAACAGTTTGATTCAGGAAAAACGACAATACATATATTGGTGGAATTGCTCATGATTGTATCACTCTTACAGAAAGATAATCGATGATGATCGGCTTGAACAATCCGTATGGAACAGAATAAAGGGAGATACCAGCATGATTCAATTGTTAAAACAAATCGACGATGAAGTCTATCACATCGTCTATCACCAAGAAGGAAGTACCTGATTCATCAAGGAATGGTGGTTTCGTTGATCTGGTTTTATGCTGTTGCGATTGCGTTGTTAGTGAAACATGTCATGCGTCTTTAAGAACCGAGAGCAAAATCGAGTATGCTGCTCTATATCGGTACGTTGTATCTCGAACTCGGCGAAGAGCAAGAAGTGAGTCGGTTTTTCCTAAAAGGATTGACGATTGTTGAATTGATGGAACTTGAATATGCTTCGCAGTTTTTAACTGTTTTGTAAGTCGTTCAACGTTAAGAGACACCGATGGTTGCAGACTACTGGATTCAAAACTTTACGAATCGGATTGTAGATCATCCGAAGTTTAAGCGGATGATTATCGGTCTTGAGCTTCAAAGAGAGTGAAATAACAAAAGGGAGCGTCATGTACGCTATCCAACAATTGTTGAACTGTTAGAAACAGACTAAGCATAAGAAACTGGCTTACAGAAGAAGAAGAGCGATATCCTGATGATCAAAGCCTATAATGAACTGGAGGAATACCAATCAATGGATTATGAAATGCTTCATCATAAATTTAAAAACCGCCGTCAACGGCTTGTTTTCAGCAAAGAAATCGTGGTCGAACGATTGGCGCGACGATACCAAGCTGTTGAAATCGACAAGGGTAAAATCACGGATTTAATCAATGATGATCAACTTGTGTATGATTACATTTTTTGTTGCTTAAAAATCGATGATCCGCGTTTGCTTCAAAAAATATTTACGTCACAAGAACAAGCGGATTTTCAATGGGAAATTAACGATAATCTCCACAGAAATCGAACGTATCCTTTTAAAGACGAGAAAGAGACAGCCTACGTTCAACTGATTTTGGATGAGATGGAAGGACGACGGATTGATGTCGTCTTGGAAAGTTTGGACGGGGAACACGTCACCGGATTTTTAGTCAGAAATCAATCGGAAGAAGTCGGTTCGTATATATGGTCTCTGACAGGAGGCGCACATTTCGCAAATGAGAAAGCGAAAAAGATGATCATTCAGGCACGACAACTAACCGACGAAGAATATCAATCTTCTTATCTGGATTATTTGGAAGAGTTACAACGTTGGAACTTAGTCTAAAATGAAGAGCTTGAACCACTTTGTCAGTCAAAGATTAAGAAAGGGGATTATCAAAAAATGAAGAAACGGTTTGTCGTGAAATCCAAACAACACCTTAGTGGAGGAATCATCAAAATCATCGTCGATACAGAGACCGGTGTGAACTATGTAATGACAAGTGGTCTTGGACTCAGTGGAATGACCCCCTTATTGGATCAAGAAGGCAACGTTGTAATCGACAGAGCGAAAAACTGATATACTCTCAAATAACAATTTAGGCTCGAAATGCACAGACGACATCATCGAAGCGTACGGCTTCCAAACAAAGCGTCTTGGGCTGGTTCGTAAAGTTCCATAGTCCAGTTGCGAATAAGAAAGAGCACCACTAACTGTTTCTCTGATCAAGGATGATGAAAAGTTATGATGCTTGAAACAGATGATTCCTGTGTTAAAAAGGGGATCATTTTTCGTGCTACATTGGAATTGATTTGTACACAAAATCACCTGATATAAAGCCTTTTGTAAGTCAATTTCTTACGGGACAGTTTTCTGATTTGTTTCTTCTTTTTCTTAATGATGCAATCGATTGCATCCCTATTCTTCTTACGCCTCATAATCAACGAATCATATTTCTTGCAAAAAACTAGTTTTTATTTCTTGGGTTTTATGTAAAAATAGAGAACAACAAACTGAAAGAATTTTTAGAAAAATGAACGGACAGCCTGTTCGCTTTTTCGGGATAGGAGAGAAAATCGTCATTTTTCAAATTCTAAATAACTTATTCGTTTTAAGCCTGGAGGGGAAAGTATGAAAGTGTTGAAGATGTGGAACCAAATCAGTTTAGTGAAACAAATCGCAATCGGCTTGATTGTTGGGATTCTTTTAGCCGTAACGATTCCTGAAGCGGCAAAATCCTTGACCATCTTCGGGACACTGTTTGTTTCTGCGTTGAAGGCAGTCGCGCCAATTTTAGTATTTTTCCTGGTCATGGCAGCGATTGTACAGCATAAAAAGGGACAGCAGACGAACATGAAGTCCATTGTCTTCTTGTATCTCCTGGGTACGTTCTTAGCCGGAACCATTGCTGTCGTCATCAGCTTCCTTTTCCCGGTCACGATCACGCTGACTGAGAGTACAGAGAAATTGGCTGCTCCAGATGATGCGATTGAAGTCATTCGGACACTCGTCTTGAATATGGTGGACAATCCTGTTAATGCCTTAGTCAATGCCAATTACATCGGTATTTTGACATGGGCCATCGTATTAGGATTTGCACTAAAAAATTCGTCGGATACGACGAAGTCCTTCATCTCAAATTTCTCAGATGCGCTCGCGAAAATGGTCGGATGGATCATTAAACTCGCTCCACTCGGTATCATGGGGATTGTCATTGGTTCGGTGACGGAAAATGGACTCAAATCCTTACTCGAGTACGGTAATGTATTATTGGTTTTGATCGGCACGATGCTCATTGTTGCACTTATCGTTAATCCACTCATCGTGTTCATCAACGTCCGTCAAAATCCGTATCCGCTTGTCTTCAAGTGTCTCCGGGACAGTGGAATTACAGCATTTTTCACGCGCAGCTCGGCTGCTAACATTCCCGTCAATATGGAATTGTGTAAAAAGCTTGGTCTGCATAAAGAAACATACGGGATTTCGATTCCGCTTGGTGCAACGATCAACATGGCAGGAGCCGCGATTACGATTTCCGTCTTAACGCTTGCCGCGGTAAACACGCTTGAGATTCCGGTCGATCTTCCGACGGCCATCATCTTAAGTGTTTTGGCTGCTGTGTGTGCCTGCGGTGCTTCTGGTGTTCCGGGCGGATCGCTCCTCTTGATTCCGCTCGCCTGCAGTCTGTTTGGTATTCCGAATGAGATTGCGATGCAGGTCGTAGCTGTCGGACTCATCATCAGCGTGTTACAAGATTCATTTGAAACTGCCCTGAACTCTTCGACGGATGTTCTGTTTACAGCGACAGCTGAATACAGAAAACGTTTAAAAGAAGGGGAGCAACTGTCAATCAATCAACCAGTCATGGTTGAAGAACCGGCTGACAAAATTGTGAACGGCTGATTTGTACTTCAAGAATGCTGCTCACGTTAAAAAAGGTTAAAGGCATCCATGATGATCGGATGTGCTTTAACCTTTTTTGTGGTGATGGACTTCATCAAAAACAGGGAGCGGATCAAATGATCCACTCCCTGCTTACTGTTATACGAATTTACTTACCGGGCTTCGTCTTATAGAAGCTGTAGAAGACGCTGATCAAGATGACGAGGACGATTGTTCCGAGTGACATCCAGATTGGCATTTTGTAGACATCACCGAGAATCATCTTCGCCCCGATGAAGACGAGCATGAAGCTGAGACCGTGTTTCAAGTAGTAGAAGCGATCAATCAGGTTCGCAAGGACGAAGTAGAGACTGCGGAGTCCAAGGATTGCCATGATGTTCGCATAGAAGATGATGAACGGATCACGCGAGTACGCGAAGCTTGCGGCGACCGAGTCGACGGCGAAGACGATATCCGAGATTTCGATGAAGATCAGTGCGATTAGTAACGGTGTGAAGAACAACTTACCGTTAATCCGCTGCGTAAACTTACCAGACGAGATGTCTTGTGTGATCGGCAATCGTTTTTCCAACCAACGGACTGTTTTGTTCTCTTCAAGCGATGTTTCCTGCCCGATGTTCTTAAACATCATGTAACCGGTGTAGACGAGGAAAGCACCGAAGATGTAGTACACCCAAGCGAAGTTATCAAGAAGCGAAACCCCTGCGACGATGAAGATGACGCGGAAGAAGATCGCACCGAGGATTCCCCAGAACAAGACTTTGTGCTGATACTTTAACGGAATCGCAAAGTAAGCAAAGACAAGTGAGAAGACGAATACGTTATCAATCGCGAGTGCCTTTTCGATGAAATAAACGCTCGTGTATTCAATTGCAGCGTCGCTGCCTTGCGCATAGAATAACCAACCGCCAAAGGCGACGGCGAGTCCGATCCAGACGAACGTCCAGGTCCAAGCTTCTCGAAGCGAGACCTCATGGGCTTTCCTGTGAAATACGCCAAGGTCCAGTGCGAGCATGATGAAGACGATGGCTAAAAATACAATCAATAGTGTCAACAGCGCTTCCTCCTTTTAAGTGGTGTTCTGTTTATATTTTGATTATAAGTTCATAAGAACTCAAAGTAAAGCGTTAAGTGTGCTGTTTTTTTAGAAATAACACATTTACCACATTTTCACTTTATAATTCAATGTAGTACGAGAAGGAGTTGATTAGATGAAACAACAGAGTGCGATCAACAAAACTGCTTGGGAATACCGGGCCTATGAATTTTGGAATCAGCGTGACGGGGCGCCGTCTGACAAGGCAAAAGAAATCACGGCCGACCCGAAAGCAAGTCTTAAGAAACATCAGGACTATTTTCAGGAAGTGACCGGCAAACGGATTGCCAACCTGTGCGGATCAAACGGTCGCAAGGCGGTTCCACTTGCACTGCTGGGTGCGGACGTCACGGTCTTCGACATCTCGGAAGCCAACCGGCGCTATGCCCTCGAGCTTGCCGCCTGTGCCGGAACAGAAATTGAGTACATCGTCGGTGATATCTATGAGATTGATGTGAATACGTATCAGCACCAGTTCGATGTCTTGTATCTTGAAGGAGGGATTCTTCATTATTTTCATGACCTCGAGGCATTCACGGCGATTTTGTTTACGCTGCTCAAGCCGGGTGGAAAACTGATTTTGAGCGACTATCATCCGATCAAACATTGTATCAACGAGGAGTTGCACTACATCCCGCGTTATTTTGATCAGGATACATATGAAGAGAACATTGCGTACCAATCCCATTTTGATCCGGCTGAACAAGCGGATTTTCCAAAAGTGATGTTGCGGCACTATACGATGAGTGAGATCGTGAACACCGTCATCAGCAGCGGCTTCACGCTCGCACAACTGGACGAACATCAGGGGTGGAACGGCGAAAACATCCCGTGGGAATTCACGATTGTCGCGACAAGATAAAACCCAGCCTCCGCTTACGGATGCTGGGTTTGTTTTTCGATGGCGTGAAAGATCGGCTGCAAACTCTCACCAATTGGTGTCAGGCGATAGATGGCTGCCGGTCGTTCGACAACTCCGCGTAAATCAGACGTCATATCATAGGCGTTCGAGACGACGGGAGACCGCAGTCAAAATGACGGCCAGAATGACCATGATGCCACCGACCCACGGCGTGTGGACGAGTCCGATTGTGTCGGCGACGAGTCCGCCGATCGTTGCACCAAGTGCGATCCCGATGTTAAAGGCGGAGATGTTTAACGCGGACGCGACATCAACGGCAGCCGGGACATATTTTTCCGCCAACTGGACGATATAAAGCTGGAGTCCCGGAACATTCATGAAGGCGAGCAGCCCCATCAAGATGATCCCGATGATCCCGGCAACTTTAAACGGAATCATGAACGACAAGGCAATCATGACGATGGCGTGGAGAATGAACATATAAAACAACGCTTTGATCGGGTTACCGTTGGCGAGTTTTCCGCCGACTGCGTTGCCGATCGCGACGGCAATGCCGTATACGAGCAGGATGATGCTGATCAGGCTTGGGCTGATTTTCGTGACGTCCTGCATGATCGGCGTCAAGTAGGTGAAGGCAACGAATGTTCCGCCGTAACCCAGTGCCGTAATCAGGAAACCGAGCATCAAGCGTCCGTTCGTCAACAGTTTAAACATGTCGGAAAACTTCGCCGGTGGAGATTGTTTCAAGTCTTTTGGAATCAAGAAGAAACTGGCGATGATTGAGACAAGACCTAATGCGGCAACGGCGAAGAACGTCGCGCGCCAGCCGAATGCTTGACCGATGAACGTACCGAGCGGGACACCCGTGACGGTTGCGACCGTCAGTCCGGTGAACATCAAGGCGATGGCACTGGCTTTTTTATCCGCCGGTACGAGCTGAACGGCGATTGTTGCGCCGATCGAGAAGAAGACACCATGTGAGAAGGCGGTGATAAAGCGGGCGACAATCAACAGTTCAAAACTCGGAGCGACGGCAGAGACGAGATTACCGGCGATAAAGACGACCATCAACGCCATGAGCAACGTTTTCCGGTTCATCCGGTTCGTCAAAGCAGTCAAAATCGGAGCCCCGACAGCGACACCGATGGCATAACCGGAGATGATCAGACCGGCCAGGGTGATACCGATGTTTAAGTCGCCGGCGATGGCTGCGAGTAAGCCGACTGGGACAAATTCCGTTGTTCCGATTCCGAAGGCGCTAATAGCAAGTGCGATCAGGGCGAGGCGACCGTTTTGCGGCACCTGCTCCTGTTCGGCACGCGGGTTTAATTGATTCATGATGATTCCTCCTAAAGTGAGATGGATGATGAAAGTAAATAACGGAAGTCTTCCCAAACGACCGGGCCCGGTGCGCATTGAATGATGAAGGAACGTTTCTGCGTGATCCCATCATAGAGCGGGAAAAATATTTGCGGAAGTACGTACTTTTAAGTGCCATAGGCACTAAAAAGTACCTTACCTCCGTCAATTGAAGCAATGGACGAAGGTGACTTGTACTTTCCGCTGACAGTTGTTATCATAAACCCATCAAATTCACTTGAGAAGTACGCACCTTCAAGTGCGATAGGCACTAAAAAGTACCTGTCCCGCTGTACTTCAAGAATCGAAAGGACGAATCAGCATGGCCTACAATATTCCGGTCGAAGCGACCCTGCAAGTCATCGGAGGCAAATGGAAAGTCGTCATCATGTGTCATCTCATCAAAGGCGAACGCCGGACGAGTGAGTTGAAGAAGCTGATGCCGAACATCACGCAAAAAATGTTGACGCAACAACTGCGCGAGCTCGAACAGGACGGTGTCATCATCCGGACCGTCTACGAACAGGTGCCGCCGAAAGTCATCTATTCCTTATCCGAATACGGTTGGTCGTTGCGCCCGATCTTAGACGCGATGTGCGCCTGGGGCGAAGGACACATCGATTTGACGGGCGAGGAAGTCGTGTCTTCTTGAATCAACTAAAAAAAGAAAAAAGACCTCACATTTGGATGAGGTCTTTTTCTATCGGAATGACGGACAGTGCAATGGTCCGTACTATTTGTCATGTTTTGATTGTTTCCCTTCAAGTCCGATGAAAGTGATGAACAGTCCGACGGTGATGGCAAATGCGAGCATCGCATTTTGGTACCATCCTCTCGGGAAAAAATCGACGAGGAACAACAACAGGAACAAGGAGGAGACAATCAGCCGTGCGTCCCGTGTTTGAGGACGGAGCGATTTCCAGTGGATCAACAGCAATAAGAAGGCTAAAGGAGCAACAATATAGGAAATCACAAAAAACGGAAAGCGTCGTAAGTAAAACGGTAACGTTTCAACAGGATCGCTCATGATGTTCTCCTTTCCTTACGCATGGAGTTCAACGATCTCTACCCATACTTGATAATAGGTGAGATCTTCAAATGGTATTTCTGCCGTTTGAACCCGGAATTCCGGCACATGTGCCAAATAAAAGGTCAGGGCACAGGCAATCTTATGGTCTGGTGTACAGTACCCGTTAATCGTACGACCGTAGATTTCGTTTGCGAGTGCATCCGCCCAGACGTCTGCCTCACGAAAGGTCTCAAATACGATGGTTTCTTCTTTCCAACGGATCGGCATGCTCGAACCACTCCTTTTATCCTGTTTTCCCCATATCCATCATAACAAAAAACGGACGGATGCTCCTGTCAGATGGGCATCCGTCCATTTAATTAGAATATCGTCACAGCCGAGTAAACCAGTAAGGCGGACATCGTGAATCGGAAAAGGCGGTCATACCGCGTGAAGAAGCGGCTGAACAGGGAACCGAAAGCCGACCATAATAAAAGAGCCACCCATCCTAACAGAATCGTATACCCCAGATACACCATCGTTTGCACAGCCGAGCCGCTGTGCGGCAGAATGAAGGTCGACAGGACCGTCAGAAAAAATAAGATGCTTTTGACGTTGATCATCTGAAAGACAAAACCGGATAAAAACGTTGCCTGCATATCGATTGTTTTACCGCTGGTTGGTTTCGGAAAACCGATTTTCCACGCGAGATACAGTAAATACGCAACACCCGCCAGCTGCAAATACGGTTCCAACATCGGCAACAATTGATCCAAACCTGCTGTGAACCCGGCACTCAGTAGTCCGAGAAAGGCGAAACCGGTCAGGATGCCGCCGTTGAATTTCCACGCACCGACGAATCCGAAATGACGCGCTTCGTTCATCATGAGCAGGTTGCTCGGACCCGGGGTAATGGAAGTGATGATGACATATGACAAAAATGCTGCTACGTTCATGAAAATTCTCCTTTGATCGCTATCGCTCTATTTTTCATTATTGTATGATGAACCTATGTATTAATAAAATTGAAATAAAAAATGAAACCATCATTTATTTCGATGAATGAACGAAAGGAGTGTTTAATCGAATGGAAATCAGGCATCTTGCCACGTTTTTGAAAATCATTGAAACCGGCAGTTATACGGCAGCAGCTGCTGAACTGGGGTACACGCAGTCAACGATTACCTCCCATATGCAAACTCTGGAACAAAGTGTCGGGGGCGAAGTGTTCACGTACTTCAATCGGAAATTACAGCTGACCGCCTTAGGAAAAGAACTGATTCCATTAGCGGAAGACCTGCTTGCGACCCATGACAAGATTAAAAACATACAAAAAACGGACGGATTGCGCGGAACGTTGCGCGTAGCGGCTCCGGAATCCTTGACGATCTCCCGCCTCGGTCCCGTCATCAAACGATTTTCACAACATCATCCCGATGTCAAACTGATTTTGACGAACGGGACGTGCGGCGAAAACCAGGAGGAACTTTTGAATGGACGAGTCGACGTAGCCTTGATGCTGTTTCCTGCCATGGCAGTCGAAAAATGTCTCCATCATGTTTTGACCGAAGAAAAAATCGTGATGGTCGGTGCCCCGGACGCACCTGAACAGTTTAAGGACATCCAAAAAAAGCAGTCGGACCATGTGTATATCACCAATGAACAAGGGTGCAGTTACCGGACGATGTTTGAGCAACACCTGACCAAACAAAATCTGCTTTCTTTTCAGACGATGGAGTTATGGAGTATCGGTGCCATCAAGAAAATGGTCATGAGCGGTCTTGGATTCGCGGTGTTACCGTATATCACGGTCCAAGAGGAACTGGAGAACGGTAGTCTGAAAATCATCAAGCAAGACGAGGCGTTCGAACCGATCTATTCGCATATCCTGATCAAGAAAAAGAAATGGGTCTCACCGATTGCCGACGCGTTCATGAGAGCGGTCATCGAGGCGATTCCGAAATAAGTTGATTGGACGGCTGATCTCGAGGCGAACTCGTTCAAAGAATAAGCGCATTTGGATGAAGGGAAAAAGCTTGGGCACCCAAGCTTTTTTTAGGTGTCATTATAAAAAGGGAGTCGAGCAGTGGACTCAATCATGTCGAAACAGCGGGGGACTCGGCGTCTTGAATTGCATCGAGATGCAGGAGCGAATGATGCAGGCGATTGGTTTGTATGATCAGGCGAAAGGAATTAGGGGGTAAAATGACGTATTCCTTATTAAGGAAATTCATTTCTTAATAGGGGGTAGTCGATTTGAATAGTTCGTTAATGTTTTCGGTCGATGCATGGTTTTACATTTATTTTGCAATTGGGGCAGTGGTTGTTTTTCTCATCGGTTACGGGATTGCCAAAAAAACGCAGAAGCAGGACAGCGGCTTTTCGTTTATCCTGCTGATGAGTGTGGTGTTGTTCACGGCTCTAGCTTACTGGTTCAACGGTGCGGCAAGAGAAGTCTTTATGGGAACGTTACCTTGGCTGTTCAATCTCGTATTCGGCGGCGTACTTCTGATCGTGTTCCTTGCCGGTTCCAAAATGATTTTCAAAAGAATTTAAAGGTCAGTCGCTGGCGACGGACGGTTCCTTTCATAGGACCGTCCGTATGTACGTGGTTAAAGAAGGTAACGACTCCCTCGTCGTTCGATGACGAGAATGTGATCCGTGATTTCTTCCGGTTCGTCGTCGAACGCATCATATGTGATTCGTTCGGACAACCGGATTTGGTATTGCTCCAAACCCTCGATGGTTTGCAAATAGTCCGGCAATCTTTCGGTCGGTTTCGTTAAAGTTGAATCGGTAAACGGAAAATTATCATCGTTCGGATTCCGTGTATGGATAAAAACGGCGTCCAATCCTGCATCGAGCCGGGACAGTTCGATCCAGAGCTGGTACGGCTGACCCCACGTTTGAAGGGCGGCGTTTAACTCATCCATCAGATGAAACAATGCCTGGACATGTGCTTTTCGCATTTTAAGGTGACCATTTCCGAACCCGTCAAAATCAAGGTGGACGTGCCAAAAATCGAACCAGCTGTCGGAACTGAAATCGAGCGGATGAGCGCTAGGTTGTTGTTTCTTTTGCAGATTTCGGAAGTAACGGCGTTTGCCTCTGAATTTTTTCATATGGATCAATCCTTTCCGACTATTAATATTCTTATGGATGTCTGCTTGAAATGTTATTTGTCTAATGCCTGACGGCTCCTTATACTTAAAGTATCGCAGGAAAAGGAGCGAATACAATGATAGATTTTGAATGGTACCGGAGCTTCATCCATGTGTACCAACAACGTTCGGTCTCAGCGGCCGCACGGATCCGTTTTTTGACGCAACCCGCCGTCAGCCAGCATATCGCGGCCCTCGAGGCGGAATTGCAAAGCTCGTTGTTCATTCGCGCCCCGCGGCAGATGGTTCCGACGGATGCTGGCAAGGAGCTGTATACGCAAGTCGTCGGTTTGATTGACCGCTTGGAAGAACTGTCGCTCGAAATGAAATATGTCGCAGGTGAGCAGGTGCGTCCGCTGTTGAAGTTCGGTGGTCCGACTGAATTCATCACCCACGAAGTGATTCCGGTCCTGCCGCTTGATCTCGCCCAGTACATCGGCGATTTCGGCTTGACCGACCAATTGCTGAAGCGGCTCGCAATAGGTGAACTCGATTTTGTCATCTCGACGAAACGTGTCGAAGAACCAGGCATTCAGTTTGTCCCGATTGCCGACGAAGCATTTTTCCTGGTCGCCCCTTACGCCTGGGAGCAACCGGACGATGATTTGAAGGGCTGGATGGATCGTCAGCCGTGGATCAGCTACGGACTCGAACTGCCGATCATCCGCCGGTATTACCAGACACAGTTCGGGGAACGGCCGGACATTCGACCGGAGATGGTGTTGCCGAACGTCGATGCCATATTAAAAGCCGTCGCTTCTTCGCATGGTGTCAGTGTGTTGCCGGATTATTTGATTCGTCAAGCGCTCAAAGACGAAACGATTCAAGTCATCGCACCGGAGCGTTTTGCGACGAACCATATCTACATGGCGTACCGGACCGAATCGCGGCATGATCCGTTGATGCTCGATATTTTAGTTGCCTTGCAACACAAAAGAGGCTGGGACATAACTAGCTGACTTTTAAAGAAAATAAGGGATTGCCATCGTCACGATGCGCAATCCCTTATTTTTTTCATCGCCTCTTGTTAAATTACCCCTCGGGCAATACTTTGGGTGAGCCACTTTCTCAGATTTACTGCCATAAGGATGAAGCCAAGCTCACGTTTCACCTTTGCTTTTCCTCTTACGGAAAAACGAGTGAAACGCAAATTAGCCTTCAGATTCCCAAAAACTGGTTCTACGTCTATCTTACGTTTCGCGTAGATTTTCCCGGTTTTTTGATCTGAAAGCAGGTCCTTTACCTGTTCCTTTTGCTCTTCCCACGAAACGTTTACTCGGACTTGGCGATGACGACCCTTCTCTGCCTTGGTACAGAGGGATCGAAGCGGGCAGTCATCACAACTCTCACTTTCGTACACCTTGAAATCGCGGGTAAAACCATATCGATCCGTCCTCTTAGACATGTAACGGAACGTCACGTTCTGCCGTTCGGGCATACAAAGTGATCGGTCGTTTCATCGTAGGGCTAGTTGGCGAGATTAAAAGGATGATCACGCCATTTTCGCGTCTTCTCTTTTTGAAACATTGTATAGGGAACGAGCGGAATGCGCCCTCGGCGCATCAGAATCTCCTGATAATTTTCTTGGCTTCCATAGCCGGCGTCCGCAACGATATGTTCCGGTAAAGTAAGATACGAGGCCACCTCATCTAAAAATGGGATGAACGTGCGGGCATCAGTCGGATTAGGATAGACATCATAAGCGAGGGTATATTGACCTTCGGTCGCAATCTGCACGTTGTACCCAGGTTTGAGTTGTCCGTTTTGCATATGATCTTCCTTCATCCGCATAAACGTCGCATCCGTATCCGTCTTCGAATAGCTGTTCCGTCCATCGAACGTCTCCTTTTGGACGGCATACTTCCTTTTTCTTTCCACGAACTCAGCGAACTTTTTTCGGAAAAGATGGGGCTGCTTTCGTTCGGAACGAAGCCGTTTTCTCTCCTGCGTATCTGAACTTGCCTCGATTTCTTGATTGATAGAAGCGATTCGTTCCTCCAAAACATCACCGATGTGCTCGAGTTCAGGAATGGTCAGTTCGTCTGGACTTTCCCGTTCAATCTCCGGTAAGATTTCCTGTGCGACGAGTTCTTCATAGAGGAGATTAGACTTTTCAACGAGCGACGCACTATATCGCTCGACGGATTTTCGCCAGACGAACGTATATCGATTCGCATTCGCTTCTAGTTTCGTACCATCAATGAAGATCGCTTCTTCCTTAATTTCTCCCATCTCGACGAGATGGCAACGGAAGGTGACGAACGCCTGCTTCAGGATAGGTGTGACTGCCGGGTGCACTCGAAAGCGATTGATCGTACGATAGCTCGGTTCATTCCCTTGAGCGAGCCACATCATACGCAGACTGTCTTGAAGGAGTCCTTCGATCTTCCGACCAGAGAAGACCGATTGCGTATAGGCGCATAAAATGATTTTCATCATCATGCGTGGATGATAGGCGGGGCATCCTGTCGTTCGAGTAAAAGGTTCAAAGGACTCGACAAGATGGTGAACGGCGAATGCGATATCGTTTTCTTGAAGACGAATTTCTAAATCTAAAGGCAGAACCAGCTGGTTCATGTTATAATTTTTAAACATAAGGACACCTCCGATAGTTATGGTTTGGTCACTTTAACTTTATCAGAGGCAGTCCTTATTTGTTTACTTAAAATCGGTTTTTCTTAATAGAAGAAGGCCCTCGAAACGAAAAACGTTTCGAGGGCCTTCTCATTTATAAAGCTGAGTTATGTCCCAGCCTCTTCAGACTGAAGACAAAATGCGATTTTTCTCTTAAACAAGAAAGATCGTTTTTTTATTCGCCTCGAATCGTTTTCCTGAGACAAGCATTGCGCCGCTTCGCTGCAGGGTCGCTCTTGCTTGTTTTTCCCTAGGAAGCGGTTTCGAGCGAACAAACGCCCTCGTTTCAAGTCGAAGCGCCATCCCGTCCAGTCGTACAAGACCAACATCCAAGGTAAAAACCAACTTCCTGAAGTCTCGATTGGATGCAACCAGCTCAAACTTCCGAAGCTGAAATGGGTTCGTTTCGCCCATTCGAAACAGGTCACAGGCCGTATCTTGAACGCCACAATTCGACGTAACGCTTCAAGCAAATATTTCGTCTCCCTGCTCGTCGAGCAGGAGATCAACGAGCTGCCGAAGACTGGTTCATCTGTCGGCGTCGACGTCGGACTGAAGAACTTCGCCATCCTGTCGGACGGCACGGTATACCAAAACGACCGTTACTTCCGTAAGCTCGAGAAGAAACTGGCGCGCGAACAGCGCAAGCTCTCCCGCCGTCAACGCATCGCTTTGAACAAGAAAGTTACGCTGTCCGAGGCGAGGAACTATCAGAAGCAGAAGCGGAAGGTTGCCCGTACCCACGAGAAGGTCGCCAACAAGCGCACAGACTTCCTGCACGAGGTATCGACCGAAATCGTCCAAAAACACGACGTCATCGGGATCGAGACCTTGCAGGTGAAGAACATGCAGAGGAATCGTAAGTTGAGCAAGGCCATCTCGGACGTCAGTTGGCCGGCGTTCTTCCGCATGCTGGAGTACAAGGCAGACTGGTACGGGAAGACCGTCGTGAAAGTCGGCAAGACCTTTGCTTCCAGTCAACTGTGCTCCAGTTGCGGACATCAACACAAAGACGTGAAACACCTCGGCTTTCGTGAATGGACATGCCCGAGTTACGGCATCCATCACGACCGAGATGTGAACGCAGGACTGAATCTCAAACAAGAAGCCGAACGCATCTTAGCTTCTTCAACCGTCGGAACGACGGGGTTAGCCTGATCAGGTTTCGACCGTCAGGTCGGATAACTCAGGAATCCTCCACCTCTAAGTGAAGCGTAGGTGGAGGTAGTTCAAAGATTCGACGTATTCTTTACGATTGTGTCCAAAGACAGTTTTAGTGTTCTTATAATTTCTGTACTCCTCAGATTTTCTGAGCAATTTCGTCGAGGAATTGTTTTCGGTCTTCATCTGTAGTCAAGTTTACTCGAGAAAAATGAATCCACTTAGTCAGATCATTTTTAATACCGATATCGGCAAGTGTCCGGTTGATGAATACACCTTGAATTGCATTACCACCCTCGTTCTCTAAGAAGTTCTGCTCTGCAGTAGAAGTAGTGACGATAGTTGTTTTTGTGATGTGTGTCAATAATCCTGTCAAATTTCCTTCTTCGTCTTCCAAATAACCGAAACCAAAGAGCATCACTTTATCAATGAACCCTTTCAAAATAGCAGGTAAGTCAAACCACCAGATAGGGAAGACGAAAATCAACTCAGTCGTCTTGTTTAATTGTTGTTGATACTCTTTCACTAAAGGATAGGTGGTTTCCCCTTGGCTGAATAGTTTAAGTTCTTCCGCAGAATAAACAGGATTAAAACCGTCTTTATAAAGATCGATTACTTGAAATTCTTGGTTTTTCTCACGTAAGTCTTTTGTAATGGCGGTTAAAATCGCATGATTGTAACTGCCCTCCCATGGGTGTGCATAAACAATAGTCTTCATTAAAAATTCCTCCTCTTTTTGTGGTACACATGTATTGTATTTTGTGTTATAAAAGAAGACAAGTACGGTAATTAAAGTTAGATACTAACCAAAAGGAGAGTGTAAATGTGAATGTAAAGGTAGAAGTCGACTCTTGTATATCCCAAAGTGTTCTAACTAATACAGGCTTTGGCTACACTTTGTCATTGATAGGAGGAAAATATAAAATGAAAATTTTATATACATTGTATATATACGGCGGGCCGATTCGTTATAATGAACTCAAACGTCAACTCGGTATGATTTCCTTCAAAACGTTATCCAATACTTTGAAAGAGTTAGAAAAAGATTCTTTAATACGACGTAAAGAATATCCTCAAGTCCCTCCTAAAGTAGAGTACAGCTTATCTGAACGTGGTTTATCGTTAATTCCGGTTATGGATGTGATTTGTGATTGGGGAGAAAGACAATTGAAATAAAAAAAACAGTATAGTTTAAGAAATTAAAAGGAAAGAAGCTTGGACATGACTAGCTGATTCTAAAGAAGTTTATTGAAAAAAATGAGACTGGGACATAACTCAGCTTTATAAATGAGAAGGCCCTCGAAACGAAAAACGTTTCGAGGGCCTTCTTCTATAAAAGTCAGCTAGTTATGTCACAGTCTCTCCATTCGAGTAAAAAGAGCAATGTAGCTCATGCATGAGTAGCCTCTAAATTTGCGACTGAAAATATAGAGTCGAAGATATTGGAAATGATTTTTTGCTATAAGGAATTGATAAAAATAAAGTGAAAAATACGTTTTCAATAAAAATTAATTGAATATCACCAATTCATATTTTAATATTTTTTAACTCTATAATAGTTTTCTTTTTAGTCAAACAATAAATTCAATGTAAGTAATTAACTATTAAAAAATAATGTGATTAAGATAAGAAAAACGAATTGTAAAAGTATAAAAAAAATTCAACATCGTGCTATTTTTACAGTGTATTAAATATGCTGAAAAAAGAAAGAGGGAACAAAATGAACGTGAAAAATGCATTATTGTCAACGGCATTAGGTGCTGTATTGACTGTCTCATTGGTCAACGGAGCATCAGCAGAAAGTAAAGAGAATTCACTGACTCAAAATCAAAAAAATAAGTATTACAAACAGTATTCAGTCATAATTGATACAATCAACAAAGATCATCCAGAGGCAGATCTTGAATTGGTAACAAAAAAAGATTTTAAAAAATCTGACTGGGTTACCCCTAAAAGCTTCAAGCGAATTGCTGAAGATCGAGTCGGATTGGAGTTCGAACCTTCTTTCAATGTTTCAGCAAAAGCTGCTGTATCTAAATCAAAAACAAAAACGATTAATGCTCAAGGTACTTCAGTCGGGATCGCAATTACAGGATTATTCGATACAGCGCTTCGAGAGTCAGCAGGTCGACAATTCTTCTCAGATGTTAACTCGGTAAAATCTAAAGATACGTCGAGTAAAGGAAAATGGACTCAGTCAGGATATTCGACTGTTATGATCGATGGAGGAAGAACCTACGATATTTCTGTTGGCGGGAAATTTTCTTCCAATGGAGTGATTTCAACTCACAACATTCCAGTAGAATTTTATTGTAGTGAAACAGGTGTAGTCAGCTAATAATGTCTCGGTCTCTTTTTTACACATCCAAAACTCTTTTTTCGATTAAGACAGCTCTACCACCAACGGTTACACGTGTAATTCCGGTTTCATCGCATAGCAATCCAATAAAAATTTCTGAAGGTTTCTTCATTGTATAACCTTGTTCAATCACAATGTTTTCTACGGATTTGTTCTCCAGTTTTTTATAGTTGAATAAGTAACAACTTAAAGCACCATTGGATGTTCCTGTAGCAGACTCTTCTGGGATACCGTATAAAGGCGCGAAATTTCTTGTATGTGCATTTGCGTTACCCAAGGTATCGAATGAAAATAGATGATACCCTATAGTGTCATATTTTTTACTGACAGCTGCAATCTCGGAAAAGTTTGGTTTTATTCGCTGAAGTGTTTTAAGGTTTTTAATCGGGATGATGATATCTCTTAGACCTGTAGAAACGATCTGAATGGGCAAATCACTTAATATTTCAGTGGGATCAATGTTTAATGACCGTGCTATTTCGTCCTTCTGTAATATATCCAAAAATTGTGGCCGGTTTTGATTCATCATGATGGTCCCGTCCTGCTTTACTTCAACCTCTAACACTCCAGCTTGGGTTTCTTGTGAAAAAGTGCCTGTACTTATGATTTTTTCACTGAATAAAATATGAAAAACAGCGAGCGTCGCATGGCCGCAAAGATCTACCTCATATTCTGGAGTAAAGAAGCGGACTTTGAAATCTGCAATATCCGATTCGCTCACAAAAGCTGTTTCACTGTAACCCAAAAGCAGCGCAATTTTTTTCATCTGGTCTTCTTTCAAATGATTTGCATTTAAGACTACTCCTGCTTCATTTCCTCCAATGGTATCTTTTGCGAAAGATCGGACTGTAAACACCTCTTGTTTCATGAGTCTACTCCTTTTCAAATGTTTGAAATTTAGCGGAAAGCAC
This sequence comes from Caryophanales bacterium, assembly GCA_902363455.1. Classification (GTDB taxonomy): domain Bacteria; phylum Bacillota; class Bacilli; order Exiguobacteriales; family Exiguobacteriaceae; genus Exiguobacterium_A. The sequence goes on from CABJAC010000010.1 coordinate 25,857, forward strand.
CTCCGTGTCATTTTCACTTAGGAATCCTCCCCCTCTAAGTGTAGGCGGGGGAGGAAGTTCAAGCGGAATCAACATCGGGATACAGATTTTTATAGAGTATTAATGATTTGACCGTCTTCAGGAACGACGAGTTTACTAGAAAAATGCTTCGACGCCGCAAATCTGCGTAAGTCTTCTCTTGATAAAGTCCAATGATTGACGGCTTCCATATGGACGGCGATGATGGAGGCATCTGGTGCTGATTGATGAACAGCATATACGTCTTCTTTCCCCATCACAAGAGAGCCGCCTGCATGGAATTGATTGTCGCCGGCGTTCACGACGATGACGGAAGGGGCGTGTGACTTAATATTTTTTGCAACCTCCTCATACCAAACAGTATCGCCTGCAATATATAGTGTTTGTTCTGTATCATGTTTGAGAATGACTCCGCATACTTCACCTGTCAGTTTCAGAATCTCGCCTCGTCCATGTTCCCCCTTTACTTTAATGAGTTCTACTTCTTTAAATGTAGATTCATCTGTCAATAGTTCGACGTTGGTGAATCCATCATTTTCGATTAGAGCTTGATCTTCGGTATTTTGAACGAATACTTTCACGTCCTTCGGCAGATGTTGTTTGGCGACTTCATCGTAATGATCAAGATGGAGGTGGGTCAGAATCACCGCATCCACGCCAACGATAATTTCTTCTACCGTCAGAGGTAAGTCTACCAAAGGATTTTTTTGGTCTTGTCGGACTGAGTTCGGAAATGCAGGGTACGCACCTTGATCTGCCAAAAATGGATCAACTAAGAGAGTAAGTCCCGCGTACTCCAGTCGGATTGTCGCATTTCGGATAAGTTGAATATTCATCATCATTTCTCCTTTTATCGTATGATAACTATAGTATAAAAAAAGAATGTGCGAATAAGACATAGAAGAAATCAAGTAAATAGATAAAAAAACTTGATATTTGAAAGTGATGTCATGATAGATCGTTCTTTTTCGAATAAAGGAGGAGCAGCCATGCTTGATCGAACAGATTATAGAATTCTGGAAGAACTAAACCGAAATAGTCGGATGACGATGCGGGAACTTGGAGAACGTGTACATTTGACTGGACAGGCGGTAGCAACTCGGGTGAAGAAACTTGAGGAATCTGACGTCATCCGGAACTATTCCATTACGGTGGATGAAGAGAAGATAGGAAACACCGTTCATGCGATGGTGAACATCTTTATGATTTCCTCGTTCCATGATCCCTATTTATTGTTCTTAGAAGAACATCGTAAATATGTCAGGCGAAATTATAAGCTGAGTGGTGAATCATGTTACCTATTGGAGTGCAGATTTCCATCGAATGGTGAACTGAACGCCTTTTTGAAAGGGTTAAGTAAGTATGTGAACTACAAACTCTCAATCGTCATCGAACCATGAACTGTCATGTTGTTTTGTCCAGATTCGACCGGCTAAACATAAACTTCAATCAAGAAGAAAGAAGAGACGGACAACGACTTTCTTCTTGATTGGGAAGCTCATATGGAGAATATGATGTTTCCGCATTGTTTGAATGACAAAAGTAGCGAAGGCGAATGAAATCGATTAACAATTTCCTAAAGGGCTTCGACAAATTCCCATCGCAATTCCTTTTGCATTGATCTCTCGTTTAAGATGAACGATAGGAGAACCGGCAAACACTGTGTTGATCAAGGCGGTGACCTCTTTTTGCTCGCTCTCTGCAAGTGGCGTATCTTCGATCAAAGAAAAAAACCATTTTCTTATTTCCTTCGGATATACATTACCTGATATGGAAGATAATCGATTGAACCCTAAAGCGATTTTATCTTTCAAATCCACTTCTCCCCCCGCATAATAATAAAAGTCACTGATGTGTTCTTGTAATCGTTCTACTTTATTCTTATTACCGGCTTCTTTTATTCCGATGACTTTGTCTTGAGCACTTAATTGAATGATACTTTCAATGGATAAATCAAATCCTGTCCGACCGGGGTTATTATAGAGAATGGTATCTTTTTGACTAGCTTGAATGATTTTTTCGGAGTACCTTCGAGCTTCTGTTTGTGATGGCAGGAGATACGGACTATATCCTAGCAATATTCCCGCAATTCGAGTCTCTTTTATGGCGTGAGCTAAGTCAACGGCTTCTTTTTGTCTAATTGCGGATACGCCAAATAAAACCTCTATCTCGTCATTAAGTAAATATGCTTCATTCATCAACGCCTCGAGTAAAACTAATTTTTCTTTCAGTTCCAGGCTATGTTGCTCTCCAGTCGATCCGCACACAAGAATCGACTTTTCTCCTTGGTCGACCAAATATCGAATATGTTCAATTGTTCCGTCGACATTCAAAGTTTCATCTGGAAAAAATGCAGTTGGTACAGCAATGTGAAATGCTTCTTTCAACATATTATTGCTCCTTTGTCCTCAGTATTTTGTATGAACTCCGTGTTACTCGAGAGTAGTATGACATATTCATACTTAGCATTCCAGATGATCACACGTAGAAATTATAAAGTTCAAAAACAATGTTTGTTTAGTGAAAACGATTAGAATCCAGCAAAAAAACGATTCTTCTCGATTACGAGAAAAATCGTTTTTTTGTCTTCCGTCTGAAATCCATCCGAGGTTTCTTGAGTAGGTTCATTTTCGAAATCACCTAGAAACATCTTGTAAAAACGTCAACGAACGGTCGGCGACAAGGTTGGCACTATCCGTTCGGTACGTTTGGTAATGCACCGAAGCAACGTGATCATCAAACGCCTTTTGATCACGCCACTGCTCATAAAAGTAAAAAACATGCGTATCGTCCTCAGCGCGGTGTGCTTGATAGGTCAGGCAACCGCTTTCGGCACGGGAAGGCAGGATCACACCTTCGATGACATGAGCGAGTTGTTCCGCTTGTCCGGGATGCGCTTCGATACGGGCGATCAGTTGAATCATGAATCGAACCTCCTAATAAAGGAGATCCTTCGTGAAAAGGATCTCCCTTGATTGTTTAGTTAAGTGTCTTGATTACGGCATTTGCGACGGCAACTGTAGATTGTGGGTTTTGACCCGTCACAAGATTTCCGTCGACTTGGACGTTTTCTGTGAAGTTACCAGCGACGATGATGTTCGCACCAAGTTCACGCAGACGTGTTTCAAGCAGGAACGGCATGTAGATGTCGAGTCCTGTCGCGCGTTCTTCTTCATCCGTGAATGTTGCGATCGTTTTACCGGCGACGAGTGGTGTTCCGTCTGTCAGTGTCGCACTGACGAGTCCAGCTGGTCCGTGGCAGACGGCAGCAACGGTTTTACCCGCTTCAAACAACGTCCGCAGTGCGTGGTTCAAGGCATCGCTGTGTGGCAAGTCGAACATCGTACCGTGACCACCCGGCATGAAGATGGCATCAAACGCACTGAAGTCGCTGATCGATTTCAGATCGAGTGTGTTTTCGAGCAGCGGCGCCGTGGCTTGAATGTCTGCCGGTACTTCGTCTTCGAGGCTGCGGGCGTCGATTGGCGAAAGTCCACCGTTTGGACTGGCGACCGTAATCGTATAGCCTTCTTTTTGGAACGCAACATAGGCTTCGCCGAACTCGGATAACCAAATGCCTGTTGCATGTCCTTCTTTCATTTCGCTGGCGTTTGTGACGACCATTAATACGTGTTTACTCATGTTTATTTCCTCCTTGGATGTGTTCAGTGATTCGCTACGTGATTAGAATAGCGCGTAGTTGATGTAAAAACAAATTAATAAAAATAGGTCTATCTATAAATAAATTTATAGTAAAATCTAACCGGTTGAACGATGTAGTAAAGAAATTTTATTTCATATTGGTAACGCTTTCGAATAAAACATTGTTTCTTTTTAATGTGGTTGCTATACTAACCGTGAACGCAGGGGAAAGTACCAACGGCGGTTGGAAAAACGCCAAACAGTGGATGTAGAAGCAGTTCAAGCAGGGGTCAAAACAAAAGGGGAGCTGAGCATATGGGACAGAAACTCAACTGGACAGCAACACTCGGATTGACGACGGCGCTACTCGCCGCGTCGCTGCCAATGCAACCGGTCACGGCGGAAACGATACCATCCATTACGGAACGGGTCGACACACGACTGGATCAGATGACACTTGAGCAGAAGATCGGACAAATGATCATGCCGGATTTCCGGTTATGGGACGGGGCCAATCATACGAAGCTGGCACCGGAAGTCGGACGGGTCATCGACCGGTTTGACTTAGGTGGCGTCATCTTATTTGCGGAAAACGTCAGTGAGACGGAGCAGACGACGAAATTGGTCCATGACATGCAGGAGGTCGTCAAGCAGGATACAAGCAACGATATCCCGTTGTTCGTGACGATTGACCAGGAAGGCGGCATCGTGACACGACTTGGAACGGGAACGAATTTACCGGGCAACATGGCACTTGGCGCAACCCGGAGTGCATCCTACGCGGAAGCGGCAGGCGGCATCATCGGGTCCGAGTTGAACGCCCTCGGAATCAACGTCAACTTTGGTCCGGTCCTAGACGTCAACAACAATCCAGGGAATCCGGTCATCGGCGTCCGGTCATTTTCAAGTGATCCACAGCTGGTCGGGAAACTCGGTTCGGCGATGACACAAGGCATTCAGGAGCAGGGTGTCGCTGCGACGGCAAAACACTTCCCAGGACACGGGGATACGGCAGTGGATTCGCATTATGGCTTGCCGGTCGTCGATAAATCATTACAAGAGTTGAAGCAACTGGAACTCGTCCCCTTTAAACGGGCAATAGCCGAAGGAATCGATATGGTCATGACGGGACATATCGGGATGCCGCAGATCGAGGATGAGGTCGTCGAATCGACACAAGGCACGTTCCCGTTGCCGGCGACGTTATCGGATGACGTCATCTCCGGCGTCTTGCGGGAAGAGCTCGGGTATCAGGGACTTGTCATCACCGATGCCTTGAACATGCAGGCGATTGCCGACAACTTCACGGAGTCGGAAGCCGTCATCAAGACGTTTAAAGCCGGCGTCGATATCGCCTTGATGCCGACGATTCTCCGGTCGGCACAAGACGTGACGAAACTCGAGACGATTTTTGACGACGTGATGGAAGCTGTCGAAAACGGTGAGCTGTCGGAAGCGGACATCGATCAGTCTGTCTCGCGGATTTTGACGTTAAAAGCAACACGCGGCATTTGGAATGAAACGGACACACCGGTCACGTTCGATGAAAAGCTGGCGCAAGCGAAAACAGTCGTCGGCAGTCCGGAACATAAGGCACTTGAGCGGAAAATGACGGAAGCGGCGGTCACGCTCGTTAAAAATGACAAGAAAACATTGCCGTTCAAACCGAAAAAAGGGGAGACGATCCTTGTCTTGTCACCGGCAAAAGATCAGACGGACAGTATGGTCAAGACAATCCGGTCGCTTGAGAAAAACGCCGGCAACCTGAAACACGTGAACATATTGACGGAAAATTATACGGCATCGACGCCGCACCTGAAGCAAAATCCGAATCTGCAAGAAAAGGTCGCAGCTGCGGACTACATCATCGTCGGCTCAAACGTCAACAACAGTGACAAGCTGAAAGCGACGTCAGCGGATCACTATGTACCAGCGGAAGTGTTCCGTCAGGCGAAACGGACCAAAACACCGTCCGTCCTGCTCAGTCTTCGGAATCCGTATGATGTCGCCGTACAACCGGACGCAAAAGCGCAACTGCTTGTCTATGGCTTTAAGGGAGATCCGAACGGTCCGGACTCGGAAGCCGGGAACACGAAATCAGCCGGACCAAATTTACCGGCAGGAATCCGTGCCATCTTTGGTGAAGTGAAACCACAAGGAAAATTGCCGGTTGATGTTCCAAAGTTCAAAGACGGCACGTTCCGGAACCCACTTCATCTTGAGTTTGGGGACGGGTTCAAGAACTGGAACCGGTAAGGAAGATGAAAATAGGTAAGCTCAATCTTTCTGATTGGGCTTTCCCTATTGACTCTTTTTGTAATTAAATTTCATTTATTATTAAATTAAATTGTTATTATATTTTGTATATAGGAAGTAGAAGGAGTTGTCAGAGAGGATGAAGGTCATGTTAGAAAAATTAGCGACAGAACGTCGGAATGAAAAGACGATGCGTCTCGACGACATGTCGGTCGAAGACATGTTGACGGTCATGAATGCGGAGGATCAAACGGTCGCCGCTGTCATTCAACAGGAAATACCGGTCATCAAACAAGTCGTCGATCGGGTCATTCAATCGTTTCAAGCGGGCGGACGATTAATTTACATCGGAGCCGGAACGAGCGGTCGACTCGGTGTGCTGGATGCGGCCGAATGTGTGCCGACGTTCGGGGTCTCACCGGACATGGTCGTCGGTCTGATTGCCGGGGGCGAACGGGCACTCATCAAAGCCGTCGAAGGGGCGGAAGACAGCAAAACGCTTGCTGTCGAAGATTTACAGGCACTTCAGCTGACAGCGAATGATACCGTCATCGGCATCGCTGCGAGCGGCCGGACCCCTTACGTGATCGGCGGTCTGGACTATGCACGTGAAGTCGGTGCGACGACTGCTGCATTGTCCTGCAACAAACAGGCGGCAATCAGTGAACACGCGGACTTTCGAATCGAAGTCGAAACCGGACCGGAAGTCTTGACCGGCTCGACACGCCTGAAGGCCGGGACGGCACAAAAGCTTGTGTTGAACATGATTTCGACGGCGGCGATGATTGGTGTCGGGAAGGTCTACCAAAACTTGATGGTCGATGTCCAATCGACGAATGAAAAACTCGAAATCCGGGCCAAACGGATGATCGTGGAAGCGACAGGGGTTGAGCTTGAGACAGCCGCGCGTTATTTCACATCGGCGAATGGTCACGTCAAGACGGCGATCGTCATGATTTTAGCGGACGTTTCGTATACTGAGGCGGTCGAACGATTACAACGTGCGCACGGATTCGTCCGCGACGCGCTTTAAGGGGGGGATGAACATGAAGAAGGAAGAAGTGTTGGCATCTGCCATCCTTGAACATGTCGGGGGAAAAGACAATCTCCGGCAACTGGCCCACTGTATGACACGTGTCCGGTTGTCGCTGAAAGATTCGACGAAAGCGGACATCCAGGCCCTCAAACAAATTGACGGTGTCATGGGTGTCATCGATGACGAGACACTGCAAATCGTCGTCGGACCGGGAACGGTCAATCGGGTGGCCGATCATTTAAGCCGTGAGACGGGGCTGGCGATCGGTGAGGAGTCGGTCGATGAGAATCTGACGTTTGAAGAACGGGCTGCCATCGAACGGCAAAAAGTGAAGGATAAACAAAAGTCACCGTTCAAACGTTTTTTACGCCGTTTGGGAAATATCTTCATACCGCTCATTCCGGGACTCGTCGCATCGGGGATCATCAACGGAGCGGCGAACTTTGCGATCAATGCCGATGTCGACAAGGATGCGACATGGATGAAAATTCTTTTATTGATCGGCAGTACGGTCTTTGCTTACTTAGCAATTCTCGTTGGCTGGAATACGGCGAAGGAATTTGGCGGCACACCGGTTCTTGGAGCGATTGCCGGCGGTATCTTATTTAACCCGCTACTGGCGGATATCGTCATTTACGGCGAACCGCTTGTTGCCGGTCGGGGTGGTTTGTTTGGGGTCATCTTTGCCGCCTGGTTGATGACGTATCTCGAAAAACATATTCGCCGCTTCATGCCGGTCTCGATTGATATCATCTTTACGCCACTCTTCACCGTCTTGATTGTCGGTTTTACGGCACTTTATGCGATCATGCCGGTCGCCGGAGTCTTGTCTGACGGCATCATGCAAGGCATCAATGCAATTCTCGAAGTGGGCGGACCATTCGCTGGAGCGTTACTGGCTGGATTCTTCCTACCACTTGTCATGGTCGGTCTCCATCACGGATTGACACCGATTCATTTGGAATTCCTGAATACGATGAACAATACACCGTTATTACCGATTCTTGCGATGGCGGGAGCCGGGCAAGTCGGGGCAGCGATGGCGATTTTCGTCAAGACACGGAATCAACGGCTGCGCAACATCATCAAGGGAGCGATTCCGGTCGGGTTCCTCGGTATCGGTGAACCGTTGTTGTACGGGGTCACGTTACCACTCGGTCGTCCGTTCTTGACGGCTTGTATGGGAGCCGCAGTCGGCGGTGCCTTCCAGGCGACGATGAAAACGGCGGCGCTCGGAGTCGGTGTATCCGGTCTGTCGTTGACACCGTTGATTGCTAACGGGATGTACCTGACGTATATCGGCGGTCTCGTCATCTCGTATGTCTTTGGCTTCTTGTTTACCTTCTGGTTTGGTTTTAAAGAAGAAATGGCAGACGGGATTTAACTGTGTGTGAGGATATCAGGGGAAATGAAAAGATGGAAGATCACATTGAGGTGATGTTCCATCTTTTTACGTTTGACCTGCCTATTGAATTTTCGTGTCGACGGTCTTGTCCTGGAGTATACGTTCAAGGACCAAGACATAGACCAAAGCCACAAGAACGCCCGCTGTCCCTGGCAGAACAGCAATGATTGAGTCAGTCAGGTATGTTGCAGGAATCAGATAAGTCAACAGAGACTTCACACCGTTCAACACGAGAAGGGCTGTCAGCAGGATCAAGGTCACAGTCCGTTTTTGCAGATTCCCAAAGAACTGACGATCCGTTTTTTTAACGTGTGTCATGCCGAACCAAGCGAACATACAGATGACCTCCATTGGTTTCTAATAGGTGAAGATCAGTCAGCAAAAAACTGGTTGATCTTGGTTTCAGACTTCAAATGACGCTGAATCAATTTTGTGACTGCTTGTTCCTGTTCGATTGTGCTGAGTTGCGTATCGTACCAGCCGTCCAGTTTATCGCGGGTCACGGTGAAAGTATAATCCGGGAAGGTAAACGTAATCCGGTCGACGTTATCGACGAGAACAAACAGGTAGGTCGCGTTGAACAGGACCGTTTCTTTGATCTCCTGTTCGACTTGTTCCGTCTCGATGTCCTTGTAAGTCAAATGGATGCCATACGGTGTTTGTTTCGTTTCGAGGGCAATTTGATGCAACTCTTGATGGTGTGCCAATTCTTTGACAATATTCGCGACGGCGCTGTTGCCGCCGACAGAAGAATGTTTATGTTGGAACAGGTCCGTCTTTGAATCGGCATGTTGACTGTAGCCGTTCCAGATCAATACCAGACAGGCAATCGACAGGAATGGAATCAAAATTCGTTTCATACAATCTCTCCTTTATGGATCTCGAACTAATGGTATCATAATTCATGAAGTATCTCCTAAAAAATTCTTATATTGGAACTTTAATAACAATTGACGGTTTTTGAACACTACGCTGACAAGAAGGAGTGAAACAGATGAAAGGACTTGCCGTTTATTTGAGTGAACCACTGACAGATGAGGCGAAAGACAGCATCCGACAGATGCGGACGATTGGTTTTACCTCAATCTTTACCTCGTTACATATTCCGGAAGACGATCCTTCGTTGTACACGGAACGCTTGCGGACGCTTGGGCAACTCGCGCAACAGCTCGAGATGGAACTCGTCGCGGATATCGCCCCGACTTCCCTTGCCGCGCTCGGCAAGACGTGGGAGGATGCCGATACCTTAACCGAATGGGGCGTGACCGGACTGCGGGTCGACTACGGCGTGACACCGAAACAGGTCGCGGACTTATCGAAACAGATGATGGTTGCCTTAAACGCCAGTACGCTGACGGCGGAAGAACTCGATGCGATGAAAGCGGAGGGGCTCGTACTTGAACAGGTCGAGGCGTGGCATAACTTTTATCCGCGACCGGAAACGGGACTGGATCGTGACTGGTTCAATGATAAAAACCGGTGGCTCCGTGAACAGGGAATCCGTGTCCAAGCCTTCATTCCGGGAGACGGACAACTGCGTGGTCCGCTGCACGAAACGTTACCGACGCTCGAAGACCACCGCGGACAATCACCGTTTGCCTGTTATCTCGAGCTGGAAGCGTCCGTTGACCGGATTCTGATCGGGGACCCGGGCTTGTCGGAAAGCTCGATGCGGCAATTTGCTGCGTATCAGGAGGGGATTATTGTCCTCCGGGTAACGGGTCAAGGCGATGATCCGCTGTTGACGAGTATTCAGACGAACCGGATGGATCCGGCGCGGGATGTCATCCGATCGGTCGAGTCACGGGCTTACGGTCGACCGGGCAATGGATGGCTTGACCCCGCGACCTTATCAGACCGGCCTGTCGGATCGGTCACGATCGACAATCTTAAGTACGGTCGGTATGCCGGCGAGTTGCAGCTGACGAAACGGGATCTTGCGGCCGACGAGCGTGTTAATGTCATCGGTCGTATCATCGAGGCGGACCGGGCGTTGCTGTACCAGATCGGACCCGGTGGACGTTTTCGGCTTGAGTGGGTAGAGTTGTAAGTAAGCAATTTACTCACCGAAAGGATGAAACAGCAATACCGAATATAAATGCTAGAGGAGGACAACGATGGAGGACAAACTTTTTTTGAAATTGAAAAACGGGGATGTACATTTTATTGATAATTTTGTTGATTTTAATATGTTCATGGAATCGATTGATGGTTTTTTGGAACACCACGAGACAGCTGCACATTATACAACCCAGTTTTTTAGATTGTCAGTTGACGGGGGAAACGGCTTAGCGTTTCATATCAACGAGTTGGTTTCTGTCTATCTTGAACGAAATACAAAAGCCGACGAACCGTCAAAAGAGCGAACGCAGGAAACGAGGAAGGAAGCGAAATGAAAAAAATCGTCCTGATCGGTTCCGGGGGCTCCGGCAAATCGACATTAGCCAAAAAGCTCAGCCATGCCTTGGGCATTCCGGTCTATCATCTGGATACATTGTTTTGGAAGCCGAACTGGCAAGGTGTTCCACGGGAAGAACAAACCCGCATTCAGACTGAGTTAATTGCGCGGGACGACTGGATTATCGACGGGAATTACGGCGGAACGATGGACATTCGGCTGCAAGCGGCGGATACAATCATCTTTCTCGATTTGCCGCGAACGACATGTGTGTACCGCGTCTTGAAACGGACAGTCCGCCACCGCCATGAACCAAGAACAGATATGGCAGCAGGGTGTCCGGAAAAAATCGATTTTGCTTTTTTGAAATGGATTTGGAATTATCCGAACGTACAACGACCGGACATCCAATCGAAACTCGACCAGGTGGCGTCGACCAAAACCATCATCGTATTGAAATCCCGGAACGATGTTCGGCAGTTTTTAGAGACAGCTACTTAATCGAAATCCTCAAAAAATGGACATCCATCCTCTGAAGAATCGCTCAGAGAGTTGATGTCCATTTTGTCTGGTTGAAATCTTTTGTACATTGAACCTGACACTCAGGTAAAAAGTAAACATTCTCGGTCAGGATGAGATGAAACGCATTTTTTAGATCGTTTTGTTTTGCTTGATTACAGTGACGACGATCCAAGCGATTCCGAGTGAGAGGACAGGTAAGATGATATTCCAAGAACTGAAATGGATCGCATCGTACTGATAATAAAACTTTGCGTACCAGATCTCATACAGCAAATTAAGCAGTAAAGTGACGACCGGGGCCAACACTACTTTTTTAGTAAGCGACGCCACAAATACGCCAACTCCGATGACGACCGCCGGAACAATGAACAACTGCATCAAAAACGGATCAATGCCAGGCATGTTGTCTTCCTCCTTTCTGAATGGAATGATAGCGAAACTGCATCAAATCAAATACCAAATCCATGATGATTTTCTTTCATATGTTATGAACGAAGCGATTTTGAAATCGACCAGTTTTCCTGAATCACCTGCAGAACAAACTGCGGATCATCCCAGTGTACGATGTGGGAAGTCGACGGAACGGAGATCACAGTCCCACCGGTTTTTTCCTGCCACAGGGCAATTGCTTGTTGGCGGAACGGTTCTTCTGAAACGGGTAACGTCGCACGGAGCAACAGGAGGTTGTCACCGGGGACATCGTCGAGGAAGTCGAGAATCTCGTCTTGATACATTTCCGTCAAGATGGCGCGTGCCGTCTTCGCCCGGGCATGCCAGTAGTAACGCCCGTCCTGCATCCGGACAAAATCTTTTCCGGCCAGATCAAGCAACGGTGACCGGCGCATCTTTGGTCCGTACACGGCCACATCCCGAAATTCCTCCCACGTCGCGACGGACTCCTCAAAATCCGTATCGTAAAATGCAGATTCCTCCTCGAGTGGTGTGCCCCGCAACCGTTTACTCTGATAACCGCCGTCAATTAAAATCGATCCGCGGACGCGCTCCGGCTGTTCCTTCTGATAGAAAAGCGCGATGAAACTGCCCCAGGAGTGCGAGAGGAAATAAAAGTCTTCGATGTGCAACTGTTCGAACAGCTGATTCAGCCAATCGGAAAACCGGGCAAACTGATAATCCCGTTCATCTGGAAACGGTTCGGTCTTCCCGTGACCCGGTGCATCGATCGAGACAATGCGGTAGTCGTCTTTCAGCGCATCAGCCAGTTCAATAAAGCTGAGGCTCGTTCCACCGAGGCCATGCAGACAAAAAATCACCGGGTGATTCGGGTTGCCCCATTCTGTGACTTGTGTTGAAATTCCGGCGCATGTGATACTGTAACGTTTCATCTGTTTTCCTCCGTTTCTGAATAGGTATGTACTTACTTTTTAACCAGTATTATACATCATTTGTTGTATAATGAAGCGAGTGAATTTAAAAGACAGACGGAGGGAATGTGGAATGAAAATTACGGCAGCAACACTTTGGACGGATCACGTAAAACCGATGCAACACTTTTATACGACGACGCTTGGTTTCAGACTCGTCGAAGAAACGGCAACATCCTTTACGGTACAAATCGGGACAAGTCAGCTTCGGTTTGAACAGGATACGACACAGCAACCGAAACAATACCACTTTGCGTTCAACGTTCCGGGGAATGCGTTTCAGCTGGCCAAGGACTGGTTGCAACGGCAGGTGCCATTATTGATCGAGGACGGAGCAGACGAAATCTTTTTTGAAAACATCAATGCCCATTCCGTCTACTTTTACGACCCGGACGAGAACGTCGTCGAATTGATTGCCCGGCATGACGTCAATCCGAATAAGTCGCTTGAGACGTTTACGGTGAGTGATATTTTAGATATCGGCGAAATGAACGTCACGACGCCGGACGTCGCCGGTGTCGGGGCTAGATTTGCTGAACTCGGTGTCTTTCACCGCTACCATCAGCCGATTAACGTCGATTTCTTAAACTTCCTCGGGGCGCCGGAAGACGGGACCCATCTGTTGCTCGGACGAGCGGGACGGACGTGGTTGTTCTCACCGAAACCGGCGGTCACGAGTCCACTTATTCTCGAACTCGACGGCAAGCTGCATGTCCAGATCGATGCGGACGGTACGTTGCATCACGAAAAATAAACCCGTGCGCAGACGGGTTTGGAGATTACGCCATGAGTTGTAAAATCCCGAATGTGGTCAAGACGACATAAGAGACAGAGACGAAGATTAAGACGGGTTGAAACAACGTGTCTTTTGATTGGCGGGTGATCCCTTCGACGAAACAGCTGAGGAGGAAGACAAAAATCGCCAGTCCGATATACATCAAGACAATCGTCAGCATACTTTGAATGATTCCGAATGAAACAAGCGAAAAGGCTGTAAAGAACAAATAGCCGAATGCCGCCAAAAGACCGAGTCCAAGTAAGATGCCGAGAGCCGGATGAAGTTTGTTGACGCGCGCCGTCCATTTCGGGAACCGTGGACTGAGCACTGTCCACGCGGTATGTAGCGATAAACAGACTGAGATGAATAACATCAGGAAAAAGAGTGTCTGTAACAAGGGTGACAGTTGATCAGCCCATAACGGAACGATTAAGAAGACAATCGGGAAAAAGAGAATCAAGAGATGTTTTTTCAAGTAAATCACTTCTTTCTTAAGAATAGGGCAGTTTATTAACAATATCTTCCTTATCCGTACCGTAACATATGTGGCGGCAGGAGGAAAGGAGTACCGATGACGAACTTTTGGAAAGCAAACGGCAAGTGGCGGATTGGACGGTTCATCTTCCTTGCGATACTGCTGGTGTTGGTCTCATGTTTTTTGTATACTTTTCATCAGAAAATCCTACGTCAATTATACTTGGAGGACCAACTCGAACAACAGTACGGACTGGAAAAAGACGAGTATCAGGTGAAAAGTTATATCTCAAAATACGGTTACGGCTACGATCTCATCCTTGAAGATGAACCGCGGACATCGTATTCCTTTAACGTCCGAGAAAAAAATGGAGAATACATTGCCATCTATTCGGGCTATGGCTTTCGAGATGGACCACGGGACGAGAATGACTTCCGTGCACCTGAACATATAGAGTTTGAACAGTTCAAAGATGAACCGTAAGCGTACGTATAGGATGTTTCAACACAAACAGTTTTAAAAACAGGAGGAATTAATATGTGGCAAGGTTTTACTTGGTTGAATGAACCAAAAGAATTCAATATGCAGGAACGCCTGACCTTTAAAACAGAAGGCGATACCGACTTTTGGCGCAATACCTATTATCAGTTTAACCGGATGACCGGTCACGCCTTACTTCAATCGATTCCGTCAACATCGTTTTCATGCCGGATTGAAGTGAAGTTGGATCCACGTCAGACGTATGATCAGGCAGGGATCCTTCTTTATCTAAACGAAGATCACTGGCTAAAAGTTTCAGCAGAATTTATTCCGGACGGGAAATCGCATCTCGGTGCCGTCGTTACTTCGTTCGGCTTTTCCGACTGGTCGTCGCGTGATATCGACAACGCGGTCTTTGGACAGCCGCTGACGTTCGAGCTTGTCTTCAAAAACCAGGACGTGGAACTGTATTTTGTGGAAGGTGAAACGAAGGAACAGTTACGGATTGCGCATCTGCACGGAGAAGGGGACTGGAAAGTCGGTCCGTACGCGTGCAGCCCGAATCTTGAAGGCCAAGGGAGCGACGTTGAAGTTTTGGCGTTTGACTGTCGCGCAGTGTAAAAAAATCAGATTACTTAAGCACTCATGTCGTCTTATGAGTGCTTATTTGTGAAGGGAGGACAAACGGTATGGGCATGGTCTTTGGTAGTTTCTTAGTGTGCTTTCTCTCTTATGGTATTGTTAGCCGATTGATGTACGTCATCCATCAAGTAAACCGTCCTGTAAATCGTTTCATTTGTTGGTATGAAACGACGATCCGGCAACTAGTTCGTGGGCGGATCGTCGTTGAGCGTAAAGGATGGAGCAACTATCTTCTGTTTGCGGGATATCTTCTCCTTATTTTCTATGCGACTGCTCTTTTTTTAGAGAATCTACAAAGAGGTGATACCGTTTCACTGAAAGGAATTGCCTTAATCGTCCTGGCACTTATTTTTCTTCTCACAATCAGTCCTTTGATTGTAGAAGATGAATCTTCAAACGAGGAAAATCAGGTTGATCCGAATCGAGACAAAAAAACGTTTTGGATCTTTTTGAAAAATCGTTACTCTGCCTTCGTTGATCAAGTCTTATTTTTCGTTCTCATGCCGTTCATAGTAACTACCAGTGTACTGACTATCTTGATGCCGTTCCTAAAATGGAATGGATTGTGGTTGACCGGTGGTTTAATCGGATGGGTGTGGTTCTTGGCACTGTCTTTTAATACGATACTTCCAGAACGGTTTTATTATCAAAAACTACTGGATAATCAGCCTCTAGATAAAGCAATAAGCAAGCAGCTTAGTCAAAAAAGGGAATGTGCTCAAATCGTTCTCTTAGTAATTAGTATATTGAATTATTCACTGTTGATGGAGAGTTTAGTCAACGTGAGTGGTATAAATATCCGTTTTACATTAATTGGGGTCCTCGTTGTATTTTACACTTTTGCCGCAAATATCATCAAAACACTAGAGGCAGATTACACGCAATACAAAAATGATTCGACTTCACCATAATACGCAGCAAAATCAACGCTTCCACAGATTATCCATTGACAATTCTTAACACCCACTCTTACAATTGAAAATGATTATCAATAAGAATGGGAGTCCTGTCCACTATGAACGTTTCACGCCGTAAGAAATCCATCATCCAAGCTGTCTCCATCCTCTCGATCACGACGCTGCTGTTCGGCTGTTCCAATCCGAACGAAGGTGCTGACAATACAACAGATAAAGATACATTGACGCTCGCTTGGCCACGCGATATCGGCGAGATGAATCCACATGTCTATAACCCGTCGCAACTGTTTGCCCAATCGATGGTCTATGAGCCGCTCGTCCATTACGCAGAAGGCGGAAAGCTTGAGCCATTCCTCGCCAAGTCGTGGGACATCTCAAAAGACGGAAAGACCTACACGTTCACTTTGCGTGACGATGTCAAGTTCTCCGACGGTTCGGCGTTTGACGCAACGATCGTCAAAAAGAACTTTGATGCCGTCCTCAAAAACAAAGCCTTACATAGCTGGCTCGGCTTTATCTCCAAAATCGACAAGACGGAAGCCGTCGATAAGCAGACATTCCGCATGACATTATCGGAAGCCTACTACCCGACGATTCAGGAACTGGCGGTCGTCCGTCCGGTCCGTTTCCTCGGTGAAGCCGGTTTCCCGAAAAACGGCGACACGTCAAAAGGTGTCGAAGAAGAAGTCGGGACCGGTCCATGGGTGCTTGACGAATACAAAGCGGATCAATACGCGACGTTTAAGGTCAATAAAAACTACTGGGGTCCGATGCCGAAAGTCAAGAAAATCAAGGTCGACATCATTCCCGATGCCGAGACCCGCGTGCTCGCCTTTGAAAAAGGAGACATCGACTTGATTTACGGAGAAGGTGCCATCAGTGTTGATGCGTTTAATCAGCTGAAAGAAACGAAGTCTTACAAGACGACGATGTCCGAGCCGGTTGCGACCCGGCTGTTGATCATGAACACCAAGAAAAAGCAGCTGGCGGACGAACGGGTCCGTCAGGCGTTGCAATACGGTTTTGACAAAAAAACGTTAGTCGAAGGCATCACGTCCGGTCTGGAAACACCGGCGGACTTCATCCTGCCGCCGAATTTGCCGTACACGTCGAAATTGAAGGTCGAGAAACGGGATTTTGATGTCGAAAAGGCGAAGACGTTGCTCGACGAAGCCGGATGGAAACTGCCGAACGGGAAAACGATCCGTGAAAAAGACGGTCAACCGTTACAGGTCGAGATGATGTATGATGCGGCGGAACTTGTCCAAAAGGCGATGGCCGAGACGTTACAGTCGGAGTGGGCCAACATCGGGGTCGATTTGAAGATCGTCGGTGTCGAGTTGCCGGATCAAGTCCAGCGCTTCAAGGACAATAAGTTCGATATCAACATGTACAGTAACTTCGGTGCACCGTATGATCCACACACGTTCGTCAACATCATCGGTACGGACGGGTTCGGCTTCAAAGAAGCGATTTCCGCTTATCCGAACAAGACGGAATTGTTACAGGACATGAAGAACGTCTTGAAGACGACCGACGAGACGAAACGTCAAGCGATGTATGCCGAGATTCTGCCGTCGCTTCAAGATCAAGGGGCGCTCGTGCCGATCTCGTATTTGAAGAAGATGGCGATTTACCAGTCGGATGTGACGAACTTTAAATTTGCGGCGAATCGGGATGAAAGTCCGTTCGCACAAATCGGCATTAATTGAACTACCTCCACCTATGCTTCGCTAAGAGGTGGAGGATTCCTGAGTTATTCAACCTAGCGGTCAAAAATTTATCAGGCTAACCCCGTCGTCCCGACGGTTGAACGTTGATCTTGTCCGTTTCTTTTATGCGGATGCCTACTCTGCTTGGTTTTCGCTACTTCGGTCATCCGCAAGGTGAACGTTGAAGATTTTACGTGACAGACGAACTTCCTGTCACAACCCTATACCTTCAGTTTTCAAAGAACATGACTCTTTTTTTATTCCTGATTTTAATTGCTTTCAAACCAGGAGTGTCGGGTAATTAACGTGTCGCAAGACACGCTTTGCCCGAAGACGATTCATCTCCCACTTGCACTAGGGCTCCGCCCTGAACGTTTAGAAGTGGGAGTATTCTCGGCTGATTTTGATAAAAGGAGGTGTACGGAATGGGCGTCTATATTCTCAAACGGGTCGGGTCGGTCATTCCGATCCTGCTCCTGGCGATTTTATTACTGACGGCGATGATTCACCTGTCACCGGTCGATCCGGCGGAAGCGTATCTCGCTGCCGCTCACATCCAACCGACGGAAGAGGTGCTGACGCAAAAGCGGGCCGAATTTGGTCTCGATCAATCGTTCATGACACAATACGCGACGACCGTCGTCCGGTTGGCCCAATTTGATTTCGGGATATCTTTTGTCTCCGGCAAACCGGTCCTCGATGAGGTTCTGCTCCGTCTGCCGGCTACGTTACAACTGGCACTGTCGAGTCTGTTGCTGGCCGTGATCGTCAGCATCCCGCTCGGCTTTCTCGCGGGGATTCGGAAAAACGGATTTTTTGACCAGTTGAGTCGGGTGATTGCCTTCATCGGTGCATCGATTCCGTCGTTTTGGCTCGGCTATCTGTTGATTTTCTTTTTTGCCGTCCAGTTGGATTTGTTACCGGTCGGCGGTATCGGCAGTCCGAGTCACGTCGTCTTGCCGGCAATCACGCTTGCGTTACCACTGATTGCGCTTTATACCCGGCTGCTGCGGACGAGTGTCATCGAGACGATGCGCGAACCGTACGTCTTGTTTGCCCGGACACGCGGCATCCGCGAAACAGTCATTTTGGCCAAACACGTTCTCCGAGTCGCCATTCCACCGATGATCACCGGTCTCGGCATGAATCTCGGAAAACTGTTGACGGGGACGATCATCGTCGAAACGGTTTTCTCATGGCCGGGCTTTGGCCGCTACTTCATCGAAGCGATTTTTGACCGCGATATGCCGATCATTCAAGGGTATGTGTTTCTGGCGGCACTATTATTCATCGGCAGCAGTCTGCTCGTGGATCTATTACAACTGGCGATTGATCCCCGGATTGCCCGGAAAGGAGGGGACAGACGATGAATATTCCGCTTGGACGACCGAACCTGTTGCACCGCTTGTCAAACCAACGGCTGATTTTGATCGGCTGTTCCGCTTTTTTAGGGCTGTTATTTCTCGCAGCACTGGCCGCACCGTGGCTTGCGCCGCATGATCCGTTTCTCGTCAATTTGGCGGTGAAACTGCAGGAACCGTCCTGGACATATCCGCTCGGGACCGATCATCTCGGCCGCTGTACATTATCGCGTCTGTTATACGGCGCCCGGGTGTCACTCGGATTTGCCGTCCTGATTTTTGCATCGTCGTTGCTGATCGGCTTATTGATCGGCACGCTCGCCGGCTACATCGGCGGCTGGGTCGATCAACTGTTGATGCGGTTTTGTGACGGGGTAATGGCATTTCCGAGTCTGATTCTTGTGCTCGGTCTCGTCGGGATTTTCGGACCGGGACTCAAACAGGTCATCATCGCCTTGATGCTCGTCCAGTGGGTCTACTATGCCCGGATGTTCCGCGGACTCGTCATGACACTGAAGGAAAAGAATTTTATTGCAGCGGCACGCGTCAATGGGTCGTCACACTGGAAAATCTTTCGGACCCATCTGTTGCCGAACATCCTGCCGCCGTTGCTTGTCATCGGGACACTCGAGATGGGCTGGGCGATCATGGATATTTCCGCCATGTCCTTCCTTGGTCTTGGCGTGCAGTCTCCGGCAGCGGAATGGGGCGCCATGATCCATGAAGGCAAATCGTATATCCGGACGAATCCGGAACTGATGATTTATCCCGGCGTGATGATCATGCTCGTCATTGCAAGCTTTAACTTACTCGGTGAATCGTTATCGGAACGATTCGGCGTGACGAAACCACCTAAATGAAAGGAGGCGCCATGATGAAACCTGTTTTATCCGTCGAACGATTGACCGTCGAAACCATCGCTGACGACACCCCGCTTGTCCGGGATGTCTCGTTTACACTTCTTGCCGGTCAGATCGTCGGACTCGTCGGCGAAAGTGGTTGCGGCAAGACGGTGACGAGTCTGGCCCTTCTGCGTCTGCTGGACGAAAAAGTGATCCGTCAGTCAGGTCGGATTCAGCTAGACGAAACGGATTTGATGACGCTGTCCGACCGAACGCTTCGGCGTGTCCGCGGTGGACAAATTGCCTTCATCATGCAAAATCCGATGAGTGCTTTCACACCGGTCTACACGATTGGTCATCAATTGATCGAGACGATCCGGACCCATGACCGGTGCAGCAAACGCGAAGCGAAGGACCGAGCGCTCGAAGCGTTACGGGAAGTGAATCTCGAGGAGCCGGACCGGATTTTAAGAGCCTATCCGTTTGAACTGAGCGGTGGAATGCTGCAACGGGTCATGATTGCCCTTGCCGTCTGCCTGCGACCGGATGTCTTGATTGCCGATGAACCGACGACAGCGCTTGACGTCTACAATCAAAAGCTCGTGTTGTACTATCTCGAAAAGGTCCGGGCGACCTATGGCACCGCAATCCTGTTGATTTCCCACGACTTAAGTGTCATCGCCGAGATGGCGGATCAGGTTCTCGTCATGCGGCATGGGGAAATCGTCGAACGGGCGGACGTCTTTGATTTGTTTGACCGTCCGCAACATCCGTACACACAACGATTGCTAGCCCAACACGGGATTCAGGCAGGAGGAATGAACGCATGAGCCTTCTGCAAATGGAACAGGTGTCACACCGGTACGGTAGCCAACGGTTTCTGTCGCGGCAGACATCACGGACCGTCTTACAGGACGTCACGTTGACGCTTGAAGCCGGGACCTGTCTTGGATTACTTGGTCAAAGTGGTGCCGGAAAGAGTACGCTTGGACGGATTCTGCTTGGTCTCGAACGACCAACAGCAGGGCGTGTCCTGTTCGAAGGACAGGACATTTACCGGACGACAGCAAACGATTACCGGCAAGACATCCAAGTCGTCTTTCAGGATTCGTTTGCTGCAGTCAATCCGAAGATGACGGCGGGACAAATCATTGCCGAGCCGTTGACGAATTTCACGCATCTTGCACCGGATGCCCTGCAGCACCGGTTGGTCACCTTGATCGAACAGGTCGGATTGACCCGCGCGGATTTGGCGAAATATCCGAATCAGTTCAGCGGCGGGCAGTTGCAACGGATCTGTATCGCCCGGGCGATTGCGACAAACCCGAAACTGATCATCCTCGATGAGGCCGTCAGCAGTCTCGATATGGTCAATAAGACACTGATCCTCGCGCTGTTAGGGGAATTAAAGGACAAATATGACCTGTCCTATTTGTTCATTACTCATGATCTCCAAGCGGCTCAGGCGCTCAGCGACCGATTCGTGATTTTAGATCAAGGGCAAATCGTTGGAGAGTACCCGACCCATAAGGCTTTTGCCGACGCGACGGATCCGCATGTTCTGGCGATTAAAAACGCCATGCTGGCGACTCATCCAAGGTATCGGACGATTCGGAAATAAGATCGCGTATGTTTGATCGTTCACCATTCAATCAAAACGGATTGAGTGGTTTTTTTTAGAATGATATGTAAAGGAACCTTGACACACAGAAAATGTTTTCCTATTATTGGGAGTGAGAGGTGATAGGGATGAAGAACAGGGTGAAGGCGTTACGTGAAGCGCGTCAGTGGTCGCAAGGGGACTTGGCGAAGACGTTAGGCGTCTCGAGGCAGACCATCATTTCGATTGAAAAGGAGCGGTACAATCCGTCGCTCGAACTCGCATTTTCGATTGCGGCTTTGTTTGATTGTCCGATTGAAGCGATTTTTATTCCCGAATCGAAGAAAAAAGGAGACGATGTAGGATGAAACACATGCCAATGATCAATCGGTTACTCGCCGTAATTTTGTTGATTTACGGCGGTTATCTGACGCTGTTCGATGGACCGAGTCCACTCAGTATAATAATGATATTAGCGGGTTTGAGTCAATTGGCCGCCGATCTGATTTTTCCGGCTACTGAAACCTATGACGAACGGCAGGAAGAGATCAAGCGGAAAAGTGGTCACATGTCATATCTCTTGAGTATCGTCTATGTTTTTGTCATGCTGCTGCTCGTCCAGTGGAACGTCATCGATAATATCATGACAGCTTTGTTGTCTGTCCTCTTCATTCAGGTCCTGACTTTCCCGGTCATGATGTTTATCTACAATCGACGCAGCTGACGACAAAAAAACAGGCCCGATCGGCCTGTTCTTGACGTGTGATCAGTAATATTCAGACAGTTGTTCCCGTGATTCTTCCGTTAAATAGCCGAGCGACAAAAAGTTTTTGACGAAGCGGACTGGACCACTGGTAGGAACAGACTCGATTTTTCCCGTAAACGGTTCAACCTGTTCCAGGACGTCGATGTCAGCGGCCTGTATCTTAACGAAATCAAAGTCGAGAGCAACCGTATCCGTCTCATCCCACGGCTCACTGGAGGATTGATGAAGCGAATGGAACGTCTCTTTCAAGTGGTCGCTTGATGGATTGAATTCGAACTGTAAGTAAGGTTCAGCTGTATCCTTTACGGATAGACCGCCACGGGCGACGATGGCTTTTAGATGCCGGCGGTGGGTGAAGTGACGCAAAATCATCGGCAACGCTCCTTTGTTTGCGGAAATGACTTAAAATCAAAAATGACTGCTTTGCATCTTGTGAAGCAGGCGGTCAAACGATTCATGATCGTCCATCGTAAAGGCTTTGAAGTACTGCTCATGGATGACTTCGACGACAGGGGCCGACTCTTGAACGATCGTCTCTCCGGACGGTGTCAAGACGAGTCGCTTTTCCCGGTCAATCCGCTTCCGGGTGATGAGGTGTTGCTCAAACAATTTTTTTAAGGTTTGGGAGATTGCACCGCTTGACAGTTCAAGTGTCGCCTCCAGTGATTTTTGAGTGGCACTCTGTTCGCGGTAAAGCGTATCCAGCATGTCGAACTGTGATTTTGATAAGCCCCAGTCCTTTAAGACAGCATTGACTTCTTTCATGTAGCGGTGATGGAGTTTTTGAATCCCCTGCCAATGACGGTAGGATGGAGTGGACAAGTGTGACGTCATCAAATCCCTCTTTTCTGTCACCGTTCGTGAACGGTATAGTGATTGGTGAAGCTTTTCAAAAAATTAAGTAGTGTATACTAATCAAATTACCACATAATCGCGTGTTCTCCTACCACTTGATACGAACAAAAAAGCTTCACTCGTTTGTCCTGATGTGGGCTAACCTAAAATTTTGAGACAATATAAAACACCTTCGGAGTGGTACACTTTTAAAAAGTACTAACATCGGAGGTGTTTTTGCATGGGCAAAAACGTATATTCAAGTGAAGTGAAATGGGCGGTAGTCAAAGAAAAACT
>CABJAC010000011.1:0-1536 GCA_902363455.1 Caryophanales bacterium
TTTGGTATTCTAAGAACACACGTCTAATGACATGGTTATAAAAAGTTTGATGTCTTGTTGATGTCTTCAGTTTTCAAGGTGCGAGTGCCTTCTCCGTTAGGACAAGACAAATGGAGCCTAGCGGGATCGAACCGCTGACCTCCTGCGTGCAAGGCAGGCGCTCTCCCAGCTGAGCTAAGGCCCCGTGATGGCTATAAAATTGAATGGTGGGCCTAAGTGGACTCGAACCACCGACCTCACGCTTATCAGGCGTGCGCTCTAACCAGCTGAGCTATAGGCCCATTCAAAATGGGATGTTCAATTGAGAGATCGGACTCTCAAAACTGAACGATGGGCATGTCCCGTAAGGGACGTTTTCCTTAGAAAGGAGGTGATCCAGCCGCACCTTCCGATACGGCTACCTTGTTACGACTTCACCCCAATCATCTACCCCACCTTCGACGGCTGGCTCCTTGCGGTTACCTCACCGGCTTCGGGTGTTGCAAACTCTCGTGGTGTGACGGGCGGTGTGTACAAGACCCGGGAACGTATTCACCGCAGTATGCTGACCTGCGATTACTAGCGATTCCGACTTCATGCAGGCGAGTTGCAGCCTGCAATCCGAACTGGGAACGGCTTTCTGGGATTGGCTCCACCTCGCGGTCTCGCTGCCCTTTGTACCGTCCATTGTAGCACGTGTGTAGCCCAACTCATAAGGGGCATGATGATTTGACGTCATCCCCACCTTCCTCCGGTTTGTCACCGGCAGTCTCCCTAGAGTGCCCAACTAAATGCTGGCAACTAAGGATAGGGGTTGCGCTCGTTGCGGGACTTAACCCAACATCTCACGACACGAGCTGACGACAACCATGCACCACCTGTCACCCTTGNTTTGGTATTCTAAGAACACACGTCTAATGACATGGTTATAAAAAGTTTGATGTCTTGTTGATGTCTTCAGTTTTCAAGGTGCGAGTGTCTCTTGCGAGACTGAGAGACGAGCTCTCAAAACTGAACGATGGGCATGTCCCGTAAGGGACGTTTTCCTTAGAAAGGAGGTGATCCAGCCGCACCTTCCGATACGGCTACCTTGTTACGACTTCACCCCAATCATCTACCCCACCTTCGACGGCTGGCTCCTTGCGGTTACCTCACCGGCTTCGGGTGTTGCAAACTCTCGTGGTGTGACGGGCGGTGTGTACAAGACCCGGGAACGTATTCACCGCAGTATGCTGACCTGCGATTACTAGCGATTCCGACTTCATGCAGGCGAGTTGCAGCCTGCAATCCGAACTGGGAACGGCTTTCTGGGATTGGCTCCACCTCGCGGTCTCGCTGCCCTTTGTACCGTCCATTGTAGCACGTGTGTAGCCCAACTCATAAGGGGCATGATGATTTGACGTCATCCCCACCTTCCTCCGGTTTGTCACCGGCAGTCTCCCTAGAGTGCCCAACTAAATGCTGGCAACTAAGGATAGGGGTTGCGCTCGTTGCGGGACTTAACCCAACATCTCACGACACGAGCTGACGACAACCATGCACCACCTGTCACCCTTG
>CABJAC010000011.1:1563-45812 GCA_902363455.1 Caryophanales bacterium
AAACTTGATCTCTCAAGCGGTCAAGGGGATGTCAAGAGTTGGTAAGGTTCTTCGCGTTGCTTCGAATTAAACCACATGCTCCACCGCTTGTGCGGGTCCCCGTCAATTCCTTTGAGTTTCAGCCTTGCGGCCGTACTCCCCAGGCGGAGTGCTTAATGCGTTAGCTTCAGCACTGAGGGGCGGAAACCCCCCAACACCTAGCACTCATCGTTTACGGCGTGGACTACCAGGGTATCTAATCCTGTTTGCTCCCCACGCTTTCGCGCCTCAGCGTCAGTTACAGACCAAAGAGTCGCCTTCGCCACTGGTGTTCCTCCACATCTCTACGCATTTCACCGCTACACATGGAATTCCACTCTTCTCTTCTGTACTCAAGCCTTCCAGTTTCCAATGACCCTCCCCGGTTGAGCCGGGGGCTTTCACATCAGACTTAAAAGGCCGCCTGCGCGCGCTTTACGCCCAATAATTCCGGACAACGCTTGCCACCTACGTATTACCGCGGCTGCTGGCACGTAGTTAGCCGTGGCTTTCTCGCAAGGTACCGTCAAGGTACGAGCATTACCTCTCGTACTTGTTCTTCCCTTACAACAGAGTTTTACGATCCGAAAACCTTCATCACTCACGCGGCGTTGCTCCATCAGACTTTCGTCCATTGTGGAAGATTCCCTACTGCTGCCTCCCGTAGGAGTCTGGGCCGTGTCTCAGTCCCAGTGTGGCCGATCACCCTCTCAGGTCGGCTATGCATCGTCGCCTTGGTGNGCCGTTACCCCACCAACTAGCTAATGCACCGCAAGGCCATCCCAAGGTGACGCCGAAGCGCCTTTCATCATCAGACCATGCGGTCTGAAGAACTATTCGGTATTAGCTCCGATTTCTCGGAGTTATCCCAATCCTTGGGGCAGGTTCCTTACGTGTTACTCACCCGTCCGCCGCTCATTCCCTTCACTTCCCTCCGAAGAGTTCCGTGAGCTTCCTGCGCTCGACTTGCATGTATTAGGCACGCCGCCAGCGTTCGTCCTGAGCCAGGATCAAACTCTCCATAAAGTGTTTGACTTGCTCGTTTTTGTGACCGAAGTCACGTTGACGAAGCTTGCGCTTCATTCATTGTTTGTATCCGAAGATACGTTTTTTGCCTCATCGTTCAGTTTTCAAAGTTCGTCGTGTCGTTTTCAGCGACTTTAATATCTTACCAAGTTACTGACACGATTGTCAACAACTTTTTTTGATATTTTTTTCGGTGTGTCACAACCATTCGCGGCACAAGAAGTAATATACCATGGAGTTTTTGTTTACACAAGTGTTTTATTAGAAAAACATTTAAAATGTTTTTATTCCCGGTTTTACTCAAGATTATTCCGACAAACTCCTCATTGATTAAGGGGTTTTTATGGATGGAATTTGAACTACCTCCACCTACGCTTTACTTAGAGGTGAAGGATTCCTGAGTTATCCGACCTAACGGTCGAAACTTTATCAGGCTAACCCCGTCGTCCCGACGGTTGAAGAAGCTAAGATGCGTTCAGCTTCTTGTTTGAGATTCAGTCCTGCATTCACATCCCGGTCGTGATGGATCCCGCAACTCGGACATGTCCATTCACGCAAGCCTAGATGTTTTACGTCTTTGTGTTGATGTCCGCAACTCGAGCACAATTGGCTCGAAGCAAAGGTCTTGCCAACCTTCACGACGGTCTTCCCGTACCAGTCTGCCTTGTACTCCAGCATGCGGAAGAACTCCGACCAGCTGACGTCCGAGATGGCCTTGCTCAACTTGCGGTTCTTCTGCATGTTCTTCACCTGCAATGTCTCGATGCCGATGACGTCGTGGCTTTTGACGATCTCGGTCGATACCTTGTGCAGGAAGTCGGTGCGCTTGTTGGCAATCTTCTCGTGGATACGCGCGCCCTTCCGCTTCTGCTTCTGATAATTCTTAGACTCGGAAAGCTTCACTTTCTTATTCAAGGCGATGAGCTGACGGCGGGAGAGCTTGCGCTGTTCGCGCACCAGTTTCTTCTCGAGCGAACGGAAGTAGTGGTCGTTCTTGTATACCGCGCCGTCCGAGAGGATGGCGAAGTTCTTGAGTCCAACGTCGACGCCGACAGATGAACCGGTCTTCGGCAGCTCGTTGATTTCCTGCTCGACGAGCAGGGAGACGAAGTATTTGCCTGAAGCGTTACGTCGGATCGTCGCGTTCAAAATACGACCTGTGACCTGTTTCGAGTGGGCGAAACGAACCCATTTCAGCTTCGGAAGTTTGAGCTGGTTGCATCCAATCGAAACTTCAGGAAGCTGGTTTTTGCCTTGGATATTGGTTTTGTACGACTGGATGGGATTGCGCTTGGACTTGAAACGAGGGCGTTCATTCTGCTTCTTGAAGAAGCGGTCAAACGCATCAGCAAGATGTTTGACGCTGAGCTGAACAGATGTGCTATCCACTTCCTTCAACCAGTCGAACTCCTGCTTCAACACAGGAATTTCTTTGGAACAAGAACCGTATGACAGTCCTTTTCCAGTGGTCTTGTACAATTCATCCCACTTTGCCAAGAAGTGGTTGAAGATGAAGCGCGAACACCCAATCGTCTTTGCGATCAGGATTTCCTGCTCTTTTGTGGGGTAGATTCTGAATTTGTAGGCTTTGTGCTTCAACACCATTTTTCACCTCCTTTAAGGAAAATATACCCGAATCGCTTAATTTTGATAAATAAAAATCCCCCCGCTTCCTTCTATATGAAGAAAGACGAGGGAATAACCGTTCCAAATTAGTTTTGTTGATGACGCATCGTTGGGAACAACAGTACATCGCGAATCGACGGAGAATTCGTTAATAACATGACGAGACGGTCAATTCCGATTCCAAGTCCACCAGTCGGTGGCATACCATATTCAAGTGCTTCAATGAAGTCATTGTCCATTTCATGCGCTTCATCATTCCCTGCTTCTTTTTCAACCAGCTGGGCTTCGAAACGTTCACGTTGATCGATCGGATCATTTAACTCTGTAAAGGCATTGGCATGCTCACGACGGACAATGAATAATTCAAATCGATCCGTAAATCGAGGATCTTCCGGATTTTTCTTCGCGAGTGGCGAAATCTCAACCGGATGTCCGTAAACGAATGTCGGCTGAACGAGTGACTCTTCGATTTTCTGTTCAAAGAATTCATTGAGGATATGACCTGTCGTCATATGCGCTTGGACTTCTACACCGTGTTCGTGTGCGAGTTCATGGGCACGTTCTTTCGAAATCTCTTCAAAGAAATCAACACCTGTCGCTTCTTTGACCAGATCCGCCATATGCGCACGTTTCCAACCAACAGACAAGTCGATGACATCTTCGCCGTACGTGACTTGTGTCGTACCGAGCACTTCTTGTGCTACATGAGCAATCAGGTTTTCCGTCAAATTCATGATATCGTTGTAATCCGCGTACGCCTCATACAGTTCAATCATCGTAAATTCTGGATTGTGGCGTGTCGAGATTCCTTCATTGCGGAAGACACGACCGATTTCATAGACTTTCTCAAGTCCACCGACGATTAACCGTTTGAGGTGCAATTCGATGGCAATCCGCATGTAAAGTGTCATATCGAGTGCATTGTGATGTGTAATGAACGGACGTGCCGATGCACCACCCGCGATTGTATGCAGCATCGGTGTTTCAACTTCCAAGTATCCGAGGCTGTCGAGGTACTGACGAATACCGCGAATGACTTTACTGCGTGCAATAAACGTCTCACGTGATTCGTTGTTCGTAATCAAATCAAGGTAGCGTTGACGGTACCGTTGTTCGACATCCTTTAATCCGTGGTATTTATCCGGAAGCGGGCGTAATGCTTTTGTCAGCAAAGTAAACGACGTGACGTGAATCGACAGTTCACCAACATTCGTTTTGAACACATAACCGCTGATTCCGACGATATCGCCTAAGTCACACGTCTTATAAATTTCATATGCTTCTTCGCCGACATCGTCCTTACGTACATACAATTGGATTTGACCATTCACGTCCTGGACGTTTGTAAAACCGACTTTCCCTTTACGACGTGTCGTCATGACGCGACCCGCGATGGAAACGTCAGGCTTCAGTTCTGCCAATTCTTCTTTTTCATGTTCGCCGTAAGCAGCGCGAATACTCGTCGTATCTGTCGTACGTTCGAAACGGGCGCCAAACGGATCGAGTCCTTGTTCACGCATGGCGTTCATCTTACCGAGACGCACCTGCATTTGATCGTTCATTTCCATGTCCTGACTCACTGTCTTCACTCCTTTTATAATGGTTCACGATGGTTTTTACTTATTCGATGAAAAAGCTGCCGGTATGACCGACAGCTCTAGTAAAACCGATTCGCTCATCTTCAATGGCATTAGCGTACCATAAAACGGGTAATCCCGACCATACTTTACGTGTCACGCATGTACGGCAGTTGTTTCCAATGTTTCGACATACTGACGCAACAACTCTTGCAGACCGGCATGCGTATGAATGTCAAACAAAGCTTTCCGTACTTGACCGTTCCCGCTCAAACCTTTCAAATACCAAGCGACATGCGTCCGCATCTCACGCACCGCAAGATCTTCTCCTTTGAGCGCGACAAGACGTGCTGCATGCAACAGACAAATGTCGATTTTCTCTCGTGGTGTCGGTTCAGTCGGTAACGTACCGGATTCAAGATACTGGATTGTCTGGTACAACATCCACGGATTTCCGAGTGCAGCCCGACCGATCATGACACCGTCCACCCCGATTTCATCAATCATCCGTTGCGCGTCCTGCGGAGTTTGAATGTCACCATTTCCGATAATCGGAATGTTGACCGCCCGCTTTGCTTCACCAATGATGTTCCAATCGGCGACCCCTTCATACTTTTGCGAACGGGTCCGTCCATGAATCGCGACAGCCTTCGCCCCTCCTGCTTCTGCGGCCCGGACATTGTCGACACAATAAATATGATGACTGTCCCAACCGGTCCGCATTTTGACCGTAACAGGTTTATCGACCGCTTGCGAGACCGCCTGGACCATCTCATAGACTTTGTCCGGATCAAGCAACCACTTCGCTCCGGCATCACACTTCGTCACTTTTGGTACAGGACAGCCCATATTGATATCAATGATATCGGCATTCGTATTGGCATCGACATACTGGGCAGCTTTTACAAGCGTTTCCTTGGATCCCCCGTAAATCTGTAGACTGAGTGGTTTTTCCCGGTCGTCGACGTATAACATCTGCATCGTTCGTTCATTTTCATAAAGAATGCCCTTATCACTAACCATTTCCGCACAAACGAGACCTGTCCCGAATTCTTTTGCAATCAAACGAAACGCAGGATTACAGACACCCGCCATCGGTGCTAAAATGACACGGTTGTTCAATTCGACTTCTCCAATTTTAAATCCTGTCATTCTTTTTTTCCCTTCTTCCTTCAACCAATCCCGACCCAATCCGTCTGACATCTGTTCGTTCTGCTTCCGGTAAATCCTGATAGAGTTCAGCAACCGTCTGATTTAAGCCGGGAACAATATAAGAGGATACGAGTTCGGCCAGCGGAGCCAGTACGAATGCCCGATCCTGCATACGTGGATGCGGTACTGTCAGTCCATCCATTTGAATCATCTCACTGTTATATAAAAGGATATCGAGATCCAGTGTCCGCGGCCCATTTTTAAACAGCCGTTTCCTTCCTTCCTGCTGTTCAATCTGTTGGAGAACGTCCAACAGTTGTTCCGCCGGTAAATCTGTCTCCAGTTCAATCACCATATTATAAAACAGATCTTGATCAGTATAGCCAACAGGAGCCGTCTCATAAACGGATGAAGGACGGATTGCCTGTGTCGTCGGAAGATGACGCAGAGCGTCAATCGCAGCTGCCAAATGTCCCGCTTTATCACCGATATTTGATCCCAGTGCGATGTAGGCACGATTCATGCATAATCGCCCCGTTTCCGGTGGATTTCAACGGCAACATGTTCATAATGTCCCGCAATCGGCGGATCCGGTTTAATGACCTTGATCGTCGTCTCAAGAATTCGAGAATCGAGCAACAGCACCTGCTCCGCAATCCGGTCTGCGAGCGCTTCGACGAGTTGCAACGGCTTCCCTTCGACGACCCGCTTCGTGACTTCGTATAACTCCGCATAATTGACACTTTCGCGTAAATCATCTGTCTTACCGGCACTTGATAAATCAAGACCAATCGTCAGATCGACGTTAAAGCGTTGACCCAACTTTGTTTCTTCTGCAAACACACCATGGTATCCGTAAAAACGCATACCGGTCACCTGTATCCGATCCATCTTCATTCTCCTCCCGGTAATTCCGCAGCCAACATCGTATCCATCATGAGGGCTGCCCGTTTGACCGCCTGTACATCATGCACCCGCATCCATTCACATCCTTGTTGAATGCCGTAACAGACTGTCGCAATCGTCCCTTCGACACGCTGATCAGCCGGCAAGCCAAGCGTCAGCCCAATCATCGACTTCCGGGATGTCCCGAGCAGGACGGGATAACCAAAGTCCGTCGTAATCGACAGATGACGCATTAAAAATAAGTTTTCTTGATGCGTCTTCATGAACCCGATGCCGGGATCCAACCAGATGTGGTTTTCCGACACCCCGGCCTGTTTCGCCAATCGAATCGAATCTTCCAAATCCGCCCGTACTTCAGCCAGCATATCCGGTCCATGAGGTTCTGAGCGGTTGTGCATTAAAATAATCGGGACGTCATGCCGGGCTGCCACGTCGACCATCGAGCCGTCCCCCCATTTCGATCCCCAGACGTCGTTGATGATGTCTGCTCCGGCACGAACAGCGGCTTCGGCGACTTCCGGTTTATACGTATCAATCGACACCAATATATCCAGTTCACGTTTCAAACGCCGGATGACCGGGACAACACGGTCGATTTCGTCTTCAGCCGAGACAAATGAAGCGCCCGGTCTCGTCGATTCACCGCCGACATCAATCGCGTCCGCTCCGTCCGCGACAAGTTGTTTTGCATGCCGGACTGCCTGCTCGATATCCACATAGTTTCCACCATCGGAAAAGGAGTCCGGTGTCACGTTAAGAATCCCCATGATTTTCGTCATCCTTTTTCCCTCCTCGACCACTTCGACTGGATCGCGTCATCAAACAATCTCCGGACTGCTTGATACCCGTGTCCTTTGACACCCGGGAACGTTCGCCCGTCCAAGGAAGAGACCGCGACCGCTTCTTGAACCGAGTTTGTATAAAGAATTTCATCTGCTTCCGTCAATTGCGGCAATAATGCCAGCCGTTCCTCGACAGGCAACTCTTCCATCAGGAATTGACGGGTGATACCATTGAGGGCGCCTGTCTCAAGTGGTGGCGTGTACCATCGTTCTCCATAGCGCCAAAAGATATTCGACGTGATACCTTCACAGATAAAACCGTCTTTTGTCAAAAAGAGACCTTCTGCCTCTTGATTAAACAACTGACGTTTGGCGACAAGATTGTTCATGTAGTGATGTGACTTCAATCGATAACTCGTTTCCGGTGTACTCCGGGGCAAACGAACGGTTTCAAGCGCCCGTTCCGCCATCTGTCTGGAACCGATCGATTTCGCATACAACAAAACGGTCGGTTGCTCATACGGTTCAATCGAAAGACCGATTTCACGGGCACCGGCGGAGACGTTTAAACGGAAGTAGAGATCTCCCGTTCCGTGCATACGACACAATTCTTCAACCGCCGCCAATAAATCATCACGTCCGTAAGGCAATTTGATGCCGATTGCCGCGCAACTCATCTGCAGACGCTCGATGTGATCATCAAAGAGAAACGGATGACCCGCGTATGTCCGAAATGTCTCAAAGACCCCCATCCCGTATAGATAACCGTGATCGAGCGGCGAGATGCGCACATCTTCTTCTTGTTTTATCTGTCCATCATGCCAAAGATACATAGTGTGTCAACTCCAAAAAGTTTTTTAACATCTGTTTCCCGTCACGTGTCAAAATCGCTTCCGGATGGAACTGGACGCCAACGATCGGCAACTCTTTATGACGAAGGGCCATGATTTCCCCTTCTGCTTCTGCCGTCATCGTCAAGGCGTCCGGGAAACTTTCTCGTTCGACGACAAGCGAATGATAGCGCGTCACCGGCGTCTCCTGTTCAATTCCGGTAAACATGCCGGAACCGTCATGGGTAAGCAAGGACACTTTTCCGTGCATCAATGTCTTTGCCCGGACCACCTTTCCACCAAACACTTGACCGATTGCCTGATGCCCAAGACAGACACCAAGGATCGGCAGACGACCGGCAAAATAGCGGATGGCTTCTAAACTGATTCCGGCTTCGTTCGGAGTACATGGTCCCGGGGAAATGACCAAATGATCCGGAGCCAGTGCTTCAATTTCCTCAATCGTAATCGCATCGTTTCGGAAAACACGGATTTCTTGTCCAAGTTCTCCAAAATACTGTACCAAATTATACGTAAATGAATCATAGTTATCGATCAGTACAATCATGTCGTTCCCTCCGCTAATTCTTTGGCGACCCAAAGCGCCTTCGCCTTACTGAGTGATTCTTCATATTCACTTTCTGAATTGGAATCCGTCACGATTCCGGCTCCCGCCTGAATATACGCCATCCCGTCTTTTGCGACAAGCGTCCGAATCAAGATGTTGAAAATCGCATCATCTGCCCAGCTGATAAAACCGAGTGAGCCGGTATAAATTCCCCGGCGGACCGGTTCAAGCTCTTCGATGATTTCCATCGTCCGGATTTTAGGCGCACCGGTAATCGTACCTCCCGGGAACATGGCGGCAAGGACACTGCTTCCGGTCTCACCTTCCGCAATCTCACCCCGGACGTTCGAGACGATGTGTTGAACGTGTGAATATTTCTCAATCACCATCAACTCATCGACATGAACCGAACCGTAGCGGCTGACCCGTCCTAAATCATTTCGTTCGAGATCGACGAGCATCACGTGTTCCGCTCGTTCTTTTTCGTTATCGAGCAACGTTTTCGCTAAGGCAAAATCTTCTTCTTCATCTTTGCCGCGCGGACGGGTTCCTGCAATCGGACGGGTCGCGAGGGCTGAATCGATTTTTTCAACGAGCAACTCAGGTGACGCCGACACGAGAACCAGTTCCTCATCCGCAAAATAGCCCATGTAGGGAGAGGGATTGACGGTCCGCAACACATCATAAATATGTGCTGGTGTCGTGTGGAGCGGCTCCTGTTGCCGGACGGCGAGATTCACTTGGAAAACATCGCCCGCCTCGATATACTGCTTGATCTGATCAGCGGCTTGAATGAAATCACGCCGCTTAAAGGAACGGTCCCGCTGAGGACGCTTGACACCTGGAACTTGAAACACCGGTACCGGACTCACTTGCCGCCACAAAGCGACTTCTTCGACTAATGCCAGACGGGCTTCCACTTCCGTGTCACGGGTGACGGCAACAAATAATTGATTTTTCTCGTGATCAAAGACGGCCACCTCATCGTACCAATAGAGCGAAAGATCAGCCGTCTCCAGATCGTCCGCCGCCCGCTGCGGCAGGCGTTCTAAATAACGGACAGCATCATAACTGACGTATCCCGCCAGTCCTCCAAAAAACGGCGGCATTCCCGTCGGTCGAGCCGAGGCGTATCGTGAACGGATGTCCTCCAAGATCGTAAACGGGGCATCTGTCGTCTCTGTTTCTTCCCCGGACACTGTCACCGTCGTGAGACCATTTTTTGTCCGAATGTGTCCCACCGGTCGGACCCCCGCCATCGTATAAGCCCCGATTCGTCCACTTTCGAGCCAGACGTGTCCGGTCCGGTTTGCCGTCAATTCGACGTACCGGTTATAAAATTGTTCCTTCGTCCATGTAAATGCTTCGTATACTGTCTGTCGCACGCTTGTTCCTCCACTTCCGAGCTATTCTGTTTTCATTATACGCAAAAAATCAGTCAGACGGACGACTCAAACGCAAGTCCTATTTTTTCCGACGAGGAAAAAGAGGTCCATTCCGAACAACCGGAATGAACCTCTGAGTCTGTTAAGATTATAGTTTTGAGCTGTCTGCTTCTTCTTCCACCTGATACAACGGTGTACTGAGGTAGCGTTCTCCGTTTGACGGAATGATCGCCAGAACATTTTTACCTTTTCCTAAGCGTGTTGCCGTCTTCAAGGCGGCAGCAATCGCTGCACCGGAAGAAATACCACCGAGCACTCCGTTCGACTTGGCCGCGCGACGTGCATGATCAAACGCTTCTTCCGTCGTCACTTGCTCGACACCATCATAAATCTGTGTGTCAAGAATCGACGGAACGAATCCGGCACCGATGCCTTGCAACTTGTGTGGACCGGGTTTTCCACCCGAAAGAACAGGTGAATCCGTTGGTTCAACTGCGATGATCTCGATTCCCGGGAACGCCTCACGCAAGACTTTTCCAGCACCGGTGATCGTACCGCCCGTTCCGATTCCTGCGATGAAAGCATCGAGGGATAATCCTTCGAACGCCTCGACGATTTCGGGTCCCGTCGTTTTTTCGTGAACGACCGGGTTCGCTTCATTGTTGAACTGTTGCGGCATGAAATAACCATGTTCGTCCGCTTCTGCCGTCGCTCGAGCAATTGCACCCTTCATCCCTTCCGGACCGGGTGTTAAAATCAACTCCGCACCGTACGCACGAAGAAGAGTTCGACGTTCCATGCTCATTGTTTCCGGCATGACGAGAATCGAACGGTATCCTTTGGCAGCAGCGACCATCGCAAGCCCAATCCCGGTGTTTCCGCTGGTCGGTTCGATAATGGTGTCACCCGCCTTCAGATGTCCGGCATCCTCTGCCGATTCGATCATCGCTAAAGCGATTCGGTCTTTGACGCTTGATCCCGGATTCATATATTCCAACTTCAAATATACGTCTGCATCTTCCGGTCCTGTCAAATGATTTAATTTTACGATCGGCGTGCGGCCGACTAAATCCAATACTGAATTCGCAATGCGCATGACCATTCCTCCTCATAATGAAAAGCTTTAATTCCAAGTAATCCGATAGATCAATTATCCACGGACTGGATGAAAATTGTCAATCAAAGCGTTTTACAGTCGGCTTTGATCCTTTTTCCGACTGTTTTTCGACTGCTTCCGCAATCAGACGATCGAGTGTTTCTTTTTCGTGTTCCTTACGCATCACTTGATACACATCCGCCCGCGTAATGTCCTCGTCACCGACTGTTGCAACGACTTCTTCCAGTGGCCCACCGATGCTGTCTTGAACAATTTTCGGTGAATCCACTTTCGGCAATTCTCCCATAAACGCATAGGCACCTGTCAAAAAGTTCGTCAGTAACAAAATGAAAATCAACATCCACAAGTACTTAGAGTTTACAGTTCCCATTTTCAGACCCTCTTATGCTCTTTCGAGTGATTTTTCACGAAGGGATTGCAATTCTTCGACATCGTATTGATAATGTTCCGAACAGAAGTGACAAACCGCTTCCGCGCCGCCATCTTCATCAATCATCGCTTGAATCTCATCCGGTCCGAGGGCGACAATCGCCGTCGCTAACTTTTCACGTTCACACGTACAGTTAAATGACACTGGAATCGTATCGAGCACTTCGAACGACTCTCCTAAAACGAGACGTAACATCTCTTCCGGTGTTTTTTCTTCACCGACCAAAATCGAGATTGGTTTTAAGGCAGCAACTCGTTGTTCGAGTGCCGCAATCGTTTCTTCCGATGCACCCGGCATCAATTGAACGATCAAGCCGCCCGCTGCGATGACCGACTCATCTTCCGGATAGACGAGGACGCCTGCTCCGACGACAGATGGACTTTGCTCAGAAACCGCGAAGTAATACGTAAAGTCTTCACTGATCTCACCTGTTTGAATCGGTGACTGTCCACCGACGAAGTCACGCAGACCTAAATCCTTGATGACGGAAATGTTTCCGCGGCCGACTGCGTCGCCGACTTTTAATTTCGTCAAACCGTCACTGTTGACGTACGTATCCATCTCGACACGCGGATGACTGACATATCCTCGGACTTGCCCTTTCGCATCCGCATCGACGATGATTTTTCCGATTGGACCATCCCCTTCGACTTTCAGCGTCACACGGGTATCCCCTTTTTGCATCGTTCCCATCATTGCACCAATCGTCAGCGTCCGACCGAGCGCTGCCGTGACGACCGGTGTCGTCTGATGACGGAGTTGTGCTTCGTAAACAGTTTTCGTCGAACGAATCGCAAAAGCGCGGACTTCGCCGTTAAACCCTAATGCTCTGACCAAATAATCATCTTTTAATTGTGCTAATAATTCTTCACGTTTCATTATTTTTCCCTCACTTATTTCGTTCGTAGATAATCCGCAACCCGTCAAGCGTTAAAAATGGATCAACGATTTTAATCGTCGCGGATTCCTCACTGATTAATCGGGCGAGTCCACCTGTCGCAATGACAGTCGCTTCTCCCATTTCTGCTTTCATCCGATGGACCAGTCCATCGACTTGCGCGACGTATCCGAAATACGTACCGGACTGCATCGCATGTACCGTATTGCGGCCAATCGTCGACTGCGGTTTCGCAATCTCGATTCGTGGCAATTTCGCTGCTTTGTTATACAAGGCTTCTGTCGACACCATGACACCCGGTGAAATGATTCCACCGTAGTAACGTTTTTGTGAATCGATATAACAATAGGTCGTTGCTGTTCCAAAATCAACGATGATTAAAGGACCATCATATTTGACCGTCGCTGCGACGGCATTGACGATCCGGTCTGCCCCGACTTCTCTTGGATTATCGACTTTCAGGTCAAGTCCCGTCTTGATTCCCGGTCCGATCACAAATGGACGTCGGTTAAAATAACGGACGCACATGTTCTCGAGCGGAAACACGACAGGGGGTACGACAGATGATAACACGATTCCCTCAATGTCTTCCACGTTTAAGTCTGCATCCCGAAACAGGGCTTTGACCAACATGCCGTACTCGTCCGTTGTCCGTGTACGATCCGTGGCAATCCGCCAATGTTGGACAAGTGTCTGCTCATCATAAACGCCAAGTACGATATTCGTATTTCCCACATCAATTACTAAAATCATCTGATTCCCCACTTTTCTCTGACGATAACTACTATATACGATGTGATTATACCATGCAGTTTAGGCATCACCTATCGAAGTGCGTGCTGCCGACTAGTACCTCTACAAAAAAAGAGACCAGCCTCCCATTTGGGAATACTGATCTCTTGGTCAAACGAAATCCATTCATCTTTCATCTCATCCACCGGTTCGTTTGAACGGTGTTTGATGAGTGATTAGATTTGATCATCCCGACGTGGTTGATCTGGTTTTTCCGTATCGACATTTTGTCCTTCGTCGATGACAGAGCCGCGTTGTGTCGGAGATTCTGTCGGTTGATCGATGACAGGTGTCGTCGATTCCGGCTTTTTCTCATCCACTTTTGGTTCTGCAATCACTTCAGGTTGATTTTTCTTGTATTCGCCCGTCTCTAAGAGATGGTGAATTTGTTTCTGATCAAGCGTTTCCACGTCAAGTAACGTCGTCGCAATCAAATCAAGCTGATCGCGTTTTTCCGTTAAGATCGTTTTCGCTTTTTGGTAACACTTGTTGATGATCGCTTGAATTTCCTTATCGATTTCATGGGCAATCGCATCCGAATAGTTCTGTTCGTTTTGGAAGTCACGTCCTAAGAAGACATTTCCACCTTGACCTGAACCAAACTGAAGCGGTCCGAGTTTTTCACTCATCCCGAACTCCATGACCATCTTACGGGCAAGACCTGTCGCACGTTGGAAGTCATTACTTGCTCCGGTTGAAACTTCACCGAAGACGATATCTTCCGCGACACGACCACCAAGTAATCCAGTGATCTTATCTTCAAGTTCTGGCTTCGTCATGAAGTAGCGATCTTCTTTCGGAAGCATGATGACGTAACCGCCGGCATTTCCGCGAGGAACGATCGTTACTTTATGCACTTCATCCGCATCATCGAGTGTGACACCGATGATCGTATGACCAGCTTCATGCCATGCAACAATCTTTTTCTCTTTTGGTGAAATGATCCGACTCTTCTTCGCTGGTCCAGCGATGACACGGTCGATTGCTTCTTCGAGATCGACGATTGAGATCTTGTCACGGTCGGTACGGGCGGCAATAAGTGCTGCTTCGTTCAACAGGTTTTCAAGATCCGCACCAGAGAAACCTGGTGTCCGTTGTGCGATGGCTTTTAAATCAACCGTTGTATCGAGTGGTTTATTGCGTGCGTGCACTTTCAATACCGCTTCACGTCCGACGACATCTGGACGCTCAACCGTGATTTGACGGTCAAAACGACCTGGACGGAGTAAAGCCGGGTCCAAGATATCCGCACGGTTCGTTGCTGCGATCATGATGATACCTTCGTTTTCACTGAATCCATCCATCTCAACGAGAAGTTGGTTCAATGTTTGTTCGCGCTCATCATGTCCACCGCCGAGACCGGCGCCACGTTGGCGACCAACCGCATCGATTTCATCGATGAAGATGATACATGGTGCGTTTTTCTTCGCATTTTCAAACAAGTCACGTACACGTGATGCACCGACACCGACAAACATCTCAACGAAGTCAGAACCTGAAATCGAGAAGAACGGGACGCCGGCTTCACCAGCTGCTGCACGGGCAAGCAATGTTTTACCTGTACCTGGAGGACCTACAAGGAGGACACCTTTTGGAATACGGGCACCGAGACGGGCAAACTTGCGTGGATCTTTCAAGAATTCAACAACCTCAACGAGTTCTTGTTTTTCCTCATCCGCTCCCGCAACGTCATCAAACGTAATCTTTTTCTTTTCTGTATCATACAGGCGCGCCTTCGATTTTCCGAAGTTCATGACACGACCACCGCCGCCGCCACCTTGTGCTTGATTAATCAAGAAGAAGAATAGGATGAAAATGATGATGAATGGCACGATTGTCGTCAAGAGTGCAATCCAACCACCGTTTGTTTCTGCTGCTTTGAAGTCCATCTTGAC
Organism: Caryophanales bacterium; assembly: GCA_902363455.1. Taxonomy (GTDB): domain Bacteria; phylum Bacillota; class Bacilli; order Exiguobacteriales; family Exiguobacteriaceae; genus Exiguobacterium_A. Next base: position 16,566 of record CABJAC010000011.1, read on the forward strand.
ATTTTGGCTACGCAATTGCGTGTACAAATCCGTCAGTTCCGTATCAACAGCCGGTACGACCGTTTCATATGTCGTATCTTTTTCACGTAATTCCCCTGTGACATTATACGTCTGTCCCTCATACTGGAACGTCGCCGTCTTCACATCACCTTTTTCAACAGACTCGACAAACTGTGTGTAATTGATTTCTTTGCTTTTGTTCACTGGACTCTGCAAGTATTGCAGAAACAAGATCAAAGCTAGAAAAATGACCCCAAACACAAGGGTATTCTTCACTGCTCGGTTCATCGTAGGCCTCCTCTCCGCATCAACTGATTGATTTTCTTCAATCGATACGAATCCTAACGCGGCAAAGCGCGCTTTGTAATTGGTTTTATCTTATCATGTGACAGTCAAGATTAAAAATAATTAGCCGCCGTAGACTGCTGGTTTCAAGACTCCAACATAAGGAAGGTTACGATATTTTTCTTCGTAGTCAAGACCATAACCTACAACGAACTCATGTGGAATGACAAAACCGCTGTAATCCGCATGTAAATCGTTTTTACGACCGCTTGGTTTATCCAGCAACGTCACGATTTTCACCGACTTTGCTTTCCGGTATTTAAAGAGGTCCACGAGGTAGCCTAACGTTAATCCGCTGTCGATGATATCTTCGACAATCAGGATGTCACGTCCTTCTACTGATGTGTTTAAATCCTTCTCGATTTTGACTTCTCCTGTCGATGTCGTACCGCCGTGATACGTCGAGACATCCATGAAGTCCATTTCAAGATGCATGTCCATCTTTTTGACGAGATCTGACATGAACGGCATTGCGCCTTTAAGGACACATACGAGGAGCGGGAAACGATCTCCGTAATCCGCTGTCAGTTCACCTGCGAGTTCACCGACTTTATGTTGGATCTCTTCTTCCGAAATCAGTACTTTTTCCATATCATTCATTAAGGTCATGCTAGGTATTCCTCCTCCATTTTAAACACTACATTACCATTCTATCATTAAACACGATTCTGCGAGGAGTTCAAATGACCCGAATATTGCAATTCGATGTCCGATGACCGCCAGAACTTGACCTGTCGCATCGACAACAACCGGAATTTCCGCCCGTAATGTCCGCGGAACCTTGGCATCAATCAAAATGCGGCTCACTTTTTTTACTCCGACCGCCAACTGAATCCGGTCACCCGGAAACGGTTGGCGAACCGTCAGCGGAAAATGAATCGCCGAAAACGGAATTCCCTTTGTCGAACGTGAAAACCGAATCGTTTGTTCACCATAATGATAGATGCCCAAATCACTTCCGATTTCGACTGGTTTCAGGATCAATTTCTTATCAGGACAATGTACGCATGTTAAATAGCCATAAGTACGTTGTATCCTCCAGTTTCCATAATACACTTCACTGGACGGCATATCTACTCGTAACCATGTCAAAAATCGATTGTACTCTTCAGAAGTAAATTCCCGATCCGGCACTAACAGACGCAGGACAAATCGCTTGAAGTCTGACGGCAGCTTTTGAACCACGCTAAGCGGGAGTCCACGGTCCGTCATGTGTTCCCTCACATACCCTTCAACGAATGCAAGATGTTCCTGTTGTTGTTTATGACGACGGATCGCCGCTTCGACGGCCGCCGTTTCATAACCGGGACGCATGTCTGCGAGTAACGGCAACACTTGATGCCGCATCTGATTCCGTAGATACTTCATGCCTGCATTCGTTTCGTCTTCGTACCATGCCACTTGATGGTTCCTTGCGTAGTCATACAGTTGTTGTTTGGAATACGTCAACAATGGACGATGAATCTGTCCGGTCGCAAAGGAACGGATTCTTGGAATGCCGTCGATGCCTGCCTCGCCCCGGATGAATTGAATCAACAGGGTTTCTAACTGATCGTCCCGGTGATGCGCCAATACAAGGTGCCGTCGCCCTGTCTCAGCCATGACTTGTTGAAAAAAGGCATAGCGTCTCGTCCGGCAAGCGGCTTGACTCGGTGTCTGACCACTCCACTCGAGACGCGTCGTCCGAATTGCCACTTGTCTGGAATCCGCCCACGCACGGACTGCTTCTGCTTCTTTGTCCGATTCTTCGCGCAGACCATGATGCACATGAACAATCATTAGATCATAATTCGCTTCATGCAAAAGATGTGCCAGTACCATTGAATCACAGCCGCCGGAAACAGCAACCAACAGCGGTTCTTTCGGAAGATTAATCTCGAATCCCATGTCTGGTCCCCCCTGATGAATAAATGAGTTAAACGAAAAAAGCTACCTCTATGAAATAGAGATAGCTTTTTTACAAAATGACCCGTACGGGAATCGAACCCGTGTTACCGCCGTGAAAGGGCGGTGTCTTAACCGCTTGACCAACGGGCCAAAAAATATGGTAGCGGCGGAGGGAGTCGAACCCACGACCTCACGGGTATGAACCGTACGCTCTAGCCAGCTGAGCTACACCGCCATATTTTGAACGCGTGCGTCTTAAGCACATTTTCTATAATACGGTGGAGTCAAATAATTGTCAACGCTTTTTATAAAAATAATTTCAAAAAAATAAAAGATGGAATGAACAGCGTCATTCCATCTCTATTCTTATAAAGAACAGGTCAGCAAGTTATTGACGTTTAGCACCGCGTCCGCCACGTTTTGAATCAGTTTGACGCTTCAATGTCGCAAGACGATCTTCACTATCTTTTAGGAAACTAGTCATCAACGTATCGAACGTTTGCTCTTTACGTGGAGCTGGTGCACCACGGCCACCTTTGTTAAAGCCGCCACGATTTCCACCGCCGCCGCTTCCGCCGCGTGGTCCCTTGTTATCAAACGAACGTGGTCCACGATCTTGACCCGCTGGACGTGGTCCACGGTCAAATTGACGAGCTGGAGGCCGCGGGCGTTCGCCCTCAGGACGATCGACAGCTTTTTTGATGGAAAGACCAATCTTCCCGTCGTTTTCTACACTCAATACTTTAACCGTGATTTCTTGTCCGACCGTCAACACATCATTGATGTCTTTGACATAAGAATCGGCTACCTCACTGATGTGAACAAGACCGGTCTTACCCGTCGGTAATTCTACGAACGCGCCGAAATTGGTGATGCCTGTAACTTTCCCTTGTACTTTGCTGCCTACTTCAATCGACATAAATTGTATTGCTCCTTTTTAGTTGATTCTTTCTTATTATACGAGTGATTCTATATTTTTTCAATCAATCGACAAGCATCGTTTAATCTTCCGGTGAAAAATAGAAAATCGTTTCGCCTTTTTTCGAGTACAACAGTTCACTTCTCGCTAAGTTCGCAACGTACTTCTTATCATTCAATCGTTCGATCTCTTCTTTCAAACGAGCTGTCTCTTTTTCCGCTTTCGCCTGTTCTTGGCTCGCTACCTGGAACGACTGCTTCTGTTCAGCGATCAGTTGTTTCTTTTCGATATACGACCACCCCATCAGGGACAGGACAATAAGAAAGATCGACATACAGACTAAGAAGCGCCTTTTGAGACGTAAACGGTTTTCAATTGCATTTTGACTCAACTGTTTTTTTCGGTCATTCAGCGGTTTAATCTTAGGCGGTGTAGTACGCCCCGATTCCAACGGTGCTGGCATATCATCCCTCCTTCTCCGAGTGGTCATCTCTGACACTCTCTAGTATACTTCCTTTTTCAACCAAATTACATCGATTCTTCGGAATTCACTTTTTCTTCACGAATGATTTGGTACATGTCTGAAGCTTCTTCTTTTTTCGCGTGTTCTTTAATGCTATCGATTTGAACCGTAACAATCTTGTTTCCGAACCGGATCATCATTTCATCTCCGACTGCTACCGTGCTGCTTGCTTTTGCGACAAGCCCATTAATCTTGATCCGCCCTTGATCCGCCACTTCTTTTGCCAGTGTACGGCGCTTAATCAAACGGGATACCTTTAAAAACTTATCAAGTCTCATGACTGTTCCTCCTGCTTTGACTGATTCCATAATGCATCTTGTTCTGAAAGCGACAATTCTGTCAACGGTCGGTCAGACAGTTGCTCCATCCGCGTGAAACGCCGGATGAATTTATCATTGGTCTGCTGTAACGCATCTTCTGCCGACAACTCCATATATTTTCCGACGAGCGCCAGCGAAAACAGGATATCTCCAAATTCACCTAACTGCTCTTCAGCCGGCGCCTCTTGTAATTCTTGAATCTCTTCCCGGACCTTATCAAGTGCCCCGGCGACGGTTTCCCATTCAAAGCCGACCTTCGCGACTTTCTTTTGAATCTGTTCCGCCCGCATCAAGGCGGGAGCTCCCTTCGTGACACCATCCAAGAGAGAGGTCCGTTCCGGTTTTTCCTGTGCCTTGATGTCCTGCCAGTTATTGACGACGTCGGTTGCCGAGTCGACTTTTACATCTCCAAAGACGTGAGGATGCCGGCGGATCATCTTCTCGCTGACACTGCCAATGACATCCCGTACATCAAAATAGCCTTCATCCAAACCGATTTGGGCATGAAGCATGACTTGCAGCAAGACATCGCCTAATTCTTCAATCATTAAGTTATCGTCCTGAAGGTCGATTGCTTCCAGTAATTCGTACGATTCTTCAATTAAATGTTTTTTCAACGACTCGTGTGTCTGTTCTTGATCCCACGGACACCCGCCTTCGCCACGCAACCTGGCGATGATTTGTTTGAGCGTCGTGAAATCTCGATTTAAAATCGTTTGATCCTTGACGGGCGATACATAGACCGTCGTCAAGTTGCTGAGCGTCGTCACGTGATCCAATTCATACAACGGGACGGTCACGACGTGTTCCCGGCTGGTTCCCGCTGCCGTGACGAGTGTCACGTCATGTTCATCGGGATAACGTTCCATCAGCATGACTTTCAGATCACCCGCGACCAACTGATCGTAGACCTGTCCGATCAACAGATGTTGCCGGATTTGGGCTTCATCGATGTCGAACGCCGTCGCATCCAGCAATTGAAAACCTTCAATCGGATCGACGCCCACCGCGGCAAACATTGGATCCAGAAAACTTTGTCCTCCGACGATCTTAATGTTGTCCGATTGGCTCAACAGTTGCTGAACCGTGCTTTCCGCAACCAGCGGATGACCCGGGACGGCGTAAATGATAGGTTCCGTCCGGGCCTGTTCAAGCAGGGTGGCGACGATTTCACTGTAGACTGACTCAAATCGGTCATGTTTCTCGTAAATAAAATCAAACGATGTAAATTTCATTCCCTCTGCCATCAATTCCGAAACGACAGGATGATCCGCTGTCCGCAAATAAACGGGTAATGTCGTTTCCTTGAGTAACTTATAGATGCCAAACGGTAATTGTTCCAGTTCGCCAACACCTAAGCCGACGACCGTGATTTGATGTGTCATATAATCCCCCTACGTTGATGAATACGATATAATTTCTCTCCAAAAGGCAACAGCGCCCACTCGCGTTCGGTCAAGACACCGATCCGTAACGCGAAGATACAAAAGACGACGGCTCCACCCATGACCAGCAAGCCAACTTCAATCGTCGCTCCGATTCGACTCTCCCAGCCAGACAACTGAAACAGTTGTTCGATCACATATAAGAAAATGGCCATCGGCAGGACCGCTTTCATCAACTTGATGTAAAACGCACGACCGGCCGTCACGCGACCAAACTTCCGGTTCAATAAAATCAATTGCGCTGCCGCCATAATGCCGAATCCACCAAAAGTTGCTATTCCGGCCCCTGTCATGCCATACAGTGGAATCAACCCGATGTTTAATCCGAGCTTTACCAATAGGCCGGCGACAACACCAACAAAAGCATATTTTTCTGCATCAACGGATTGAAGGCACGACACGATGATCATCGACAAGGACGCCGTGAATCCGGTTGCCGCAAGCCAACTGAGTGCCATCGTCCCATTGTCATCCTGATAGAGTGCGATATTTAACGGTCGCATGACACCGACAAGACCAACCGTCGCTGCGGCCGCAATCAGTAGACCGGAACGCAACAACGTCTCCAAATGATGTTTCGTCGCCGTGTCATTGCGCTTCCGATATTCTAACAGTAATGTCGGCACACTCGCGAGACTGATTGACGTCGCAAACAAAATCGCAAATTGTAGCAACGGATAACCTCGGTCGAATATCCCTTTTTCAATTTTTGTTTCGATGGAATCGCCTAACAGATTTACAAAGGTCAAGCCATCAATCAACTGCATCAATAACAGCGCGAGCGAGGCAATACTGACCGCCATCCCGCTCGTCAACAGGACCCGTCCGACACGACGGATATGCTGTTTCGACACGACCGGGCGACCAATCCGCCCTTTCGCGAAGCGTAACAATAAGATGAGCGACGCAACGCTGCCGCCGAGTGCCGTCATATGGGCTGATGCTCCGATCTGATACGGATTCGCCCCGACTTGGACACCGTAGTAGGTCACAAGTAACAGCAGGCAGACACGAACGGCATTTTCCGTGATTTGTGAAAACGCCGTCGGCCGCATTTCAAGATCCGCCTGAAACATCCCCCGTAAAACGGCGATGACCGGCAACAGGTAAAACGTAAACGTAACTGCCCGGAGCGGTTCTACCAGTTGTGCGTCCCCGAACAACAAAGCCACTTCAGGAGCAATCCACCAACCGAGCGTCCCGAGGATCAACGACATACCGGACAAGACCCAAAAGATCGCCCATAACACTTCCCGTTTTTCTTCCGGATGATGTAACGTCAACTTCGCGACAACCACCGGCAACGCATAAATACCAAGTGCTGCTGCAATCGCAAATAACGGATAGACGGTCTGATAAACATACAGACCGACGTCTCCCGCCATATTTTGATACGGGATGCGATAGAAAAAGCTCAACAGTTTGGAGACGTAACTCGAAATCGCCAGGAGTGCTGCGCCCTGAGCAATGGTCATTCGTTTACTCATTGCAGGATCCGGCGATCAATCTCAGCGAGCAACCGTTCCGCTTGCTCCGTCGTCTGCTGCAACGTTTGTTTGCCGCGATTCAGTGTCAGTACCAACTTTCCATCTTCTTGTCCCATTCCGAGACCACGCCCGATCGGCACCGTCCATTTGACAAAGTCAGCGACATCAAGCGACTGGGTCGTTTGTGCCGAAAGGACGATTTCAATTTTCGGATCCGTCTGTTTGACGCGTTCAATCCGCGCACGCTCCGCGAAAATCCGCATCCGCGTCAACTGAATCAACCGTGCGACTTCGACCGGGAATTCTCCGAACCGTTCCAGCATCTCGGATTCAAGCGACTCAAGACTTTCCGGTGTATCCACATATTTCAATCGTTTATAAAATTCAATTTTCAATTCAGAGTCCGCCATATAATGACTTGGGATATAGGCGTCGAGGCTGAACGTAAAGTCCGGTACGAATTTTTGGACTCTCCGTTTTCCTTTCATCCGCTCTTTCCGTTCTTCGACCGCTTCCGACAGCATTTGCGAGTACAGATCAAATCCAACGGAATCGATGAAGCCCGATTGTTGTGACCCGAGTAAGTTCCCTGCCCCACGAATCGATAAGTCACGCATCGCGATTTTAAAACCACTGCCCAGTTCCGTAAACTCCTTGATCGCCTGCAGACGACTTTCCGCGACCTCGGTCAACCGTTTTTGTGGACGATACGTGAAGTAGGAATAGGCGACCCGGCTCGAACGACCGACACGTCCCCGTAGTTGATACAACTGCGAGAGCCCCATTTGATCGGCATCATTGACAATCAATGTATTGACGTTCGGAATATCGATACCGGTCTCGATGATCGTCGTACTGACCAAGACATCCGCATCTCCTTCAAAGAAAGCAATCAGCTGACTCTCCAGTTCACTTTCCGTCATCCGCCCGTGAGCCGTGACAACACGTGCTTCCGGAACGAGTGCCCGGATTTCCTCTGCCTTCCGTTCAATCCCTTCGACCCGGTTGTAGAGGAAAAAGGCTTGTCCACCCCGTCCGAGTTCCCGCTCCAACGCTTCCCGCATGACGATTCCGTCATATTCCATGACATACGTTTGGACCGGATAGCGGTTTTCCGGTGGTGTCTCAAGGACCGACAAGTCTCGAATTCCGATCATCGACATATGCAGCGTCCGGGGAATCGGTGTTGCCGTCAACGTCAGGACATCGACATTCGTTTTTAACTGTTTCAATCGTTCTTTATGTTTCACGCCAAAGCGTTGTTCTTCATCAATGATCAGCAAACCGACATCTGCGAACTGGACGTCTTTGGACAAGACACGATGGGTACCGACGACGACATCAACCGTCCCTTCTTTTAATCCCTTTTTCGTCGCTTTCAATTCTGCTGCCGAGCGGAAACGGCTCATAACAGAAACGTTGATCGGCCAATCACTGAACCGCTCAAGCATCGTTTCATAATGTTGTTGGGCCAATACCGTCGTTGGAACGAGCAACGCCACTTGTTTTCCTGCCATGACGGCTTTAAAGGCTGCACGGATGGCGACTTCTGTTTTTCCATACCCGACGTCGCCGCATAACAGGCGGTCCATCGGGCGTGGACGTTCCATGTCTTTTTTGATCTCTTCGATTGATCGGAGCTGATCGACGGTTTCCTCATACGGGAAGGATGCTTCGAATGCCTGCGTACTGTCGTCGTCCTCCGGAAAAGCAAATCCAACGGCCGCTTCACGTGCTGCATACAGTTTAATCAGTTCATCCGCAATATCTTCGACCGATTTCTGGACCTTCGCTTTGACCTTCTTCCATTCCATTCCGCCGAGCTTATAAATTTTTGGTTCTTTTCCTTCTGCCCCGACGTACTTTTGAATCAAGTCGATTTGGTCGACCGGGACGTACAACGAGTCTTCTCCAGCATAAATCAGATGCAGGTAATCTTGATGGTTGCCCGCGACATCAATCGTTTTAATCCCATGATAACGACCGATTCCGTGATGGATGTGGACGACATAATCGCCGGTCTTCAGCTCTTGATAACTTTTAATCCGTTCGGCGTTCGTCAGTTTGGTCGTTTGCTTCCGGCGCCGTGCCGGTTGCTTAAAGACTTCTTCCTCGGTAATAACGACGAGACGAGCGTTCGTCATCTCGAATCCGCCGTGAATGCCGCCGATCAAGATCGATGGATGTCCGCGGCGGATCTCATCTTCAGTCGTATGCAACGAGGCTTCGACACCGTAATCGGATAATGTCTGCCGCATCCGCTCCGCACGTTCCCGGTTGCTGGCCAAGAAAACGATCCACATATCTGCCCGACCGTATCGACTGACTTCCTGTTTCAGTCGTTCCATCTGTCCATGGAAAGGAGCAATCGGTTTGATGCTGAAATGAATCGCAGCACTCTCTGGAACGCCGCTGCGCCGTGTCGGCAGAAGCGATAAATACAACAGTTGTCGTTGCTTAAAGACGTTCAGCATCGGGACGGCTAACGTGTAATCACTGACACTCTGTCCCCGTTCGATCAAGGAAGCCATCCATTCCGCCTCTTCCGTATCCTGCACTTCCGCTGCTTCTTCGATCCGGGCAATTTCATCGACAATCAAGACGGCATCCTTGATGTCGTCGAGTAACGTCGTTTGATAGAGCATTGGTGCGTATTTTGCAAGCTGTTTTGGTCGTTCGCCGCTTTCAAGCACTTCGACATCGTAGGCGATGCCCTCTTCGAGCGCAGCCAAGACTTCCGTACTTTGCACCCGTTCCTTTGTCACATCATACAACCGGCGCAACTGTTCCCCGGCGGTCCGCAACCCTTCATCGGTCGCAAAATGTTCCGTCGCAGGCGGAATCAGGGCTTCCGCAATCACTCCAAGTGAACGTTGCGTCTCGGCGTCAAATGTATAAATTGAATCGACTTCTTCATCAAATAAGTCAAGACGATACGGACGTTCCACCGTCAACGGATACAAATCGATGATACTTCCGCGAACCGCAAATTCGCCCGGCGTCGTGACTGTAGCGGTCCGTTCATATCCGGCATCAACCAATTCTTGAATGAAATCCGGAATCGATAAGATGTCGCCGGGTTTGATCCGTTTCGTATGTCCTAAAAAATCGGACGCCGTCGGGACATACCGTCTCAGACCGACGAGCGGAATGATCAGTATTCCGTCATCCGTCGTCAGGAGACGGTGCCTCGTCTCGATGCGTGTCGCCCGGAGTTCCGGGCTCGCGCCGTAAGACAATTCCGCTGCAAGCGTTTCGTCGACCGGATACAACATCACGTCTTGTTCCGGAACCAATTCAATCAGATCATCGTACAATTTTTGTGCTTGGAACATGTTGTGCGTCACGATGACGAACCGTTTTTTTGTTTCCTGATAAATACCCGCGACAAACAGGGCTTTCCCGCTGTTCATCAGTCCTGTGATCAGTTGGGCATTGACACCGTCACGGAACCGTTCCCGGACCGTTTTGATTTCCGGAATGCCAAGTAACAGATTTTGTAGTTGTTTCATACTTTCCCTCCTAGGACGACAGCAAAAACGCTTTGGATGTCCAAAGCGTTTTGTTCAGTTATAACGATTCATCAAGGCCAAAAACGGCGTATCGATAAAATCAGTTGCGATAGCAACAGAATCAGACAACACATGTTGTAAAGTCGTCTGTTCTGCTTTAGCGAACGGCATCAAGACCCAATCGATGACTTGAATCGGTGCGGGAGGACGACCCACCCCTAATTTCAACCGTTTGATATCTTGTGTGCCTAAATGTTGAATCAATGATTTAACGCCGTTGTGACCACCGGCACTTCCTTTTGAGCGTAAACGCATCTTCTCGAGAGGAAGATCCAAATCATCATAAATGACAAGTACATCTTCAACCGCAATTTTATAAAAATCGAGTAATGGACGAACCGCTTCACCCGATAAATTCATATACGTCAAAGGTTTGACGAGAACGACCCGCTCCCCTTTAATCATTCCCGTTCCGAAGACGGCTTTAAACTTCGACTCCGTTAATTTTATGCCATGCTCTTGAGCTAAAGCATCAACTGCTAAAAATCCAATGTTGTGCCGTGTGTTCGTATACTTGGCACCCGGATTCCCTAAACCGACGATACACTTCATACCGCCACCTCCTCTAATTTTTTCCACACCGCCTGTTTCCTAAAAAACGCCAACACACCGAGGTCCGATTTTTAAAAATCGGACCTCGGTGTATCTATCAGTTTGATATCAGCTGAAGAGCGGGCTGATTGATTTTTGTTCGTGGACACGGATGATGGCTTCTGCCAATAAACGTGCTACTGAAATTTGTTTGATTTTACTTGCACATTCACGTTGCGTTAAATCGATCGTGTTCAGAACGACAAGTTCTTCGATTGCCGAGTTCTCGATCCGCTCCATGGCAGGGCCTGAGAGAACCGGGTGCGTACAACATGCATATACTTGTTTCGCTCCGTTTTCAATCAACGCATTGGCAGCAAGTGTAATCGTCCCTGCTGTATCAATGATGTCATCGATGATGATTGCGATTTTTCCGTCGACTTGACCAACGATGTTCATGACTTCCGCCACGTTTGGTTTCGGACGACGCTTATCGATAATCGCGATTGGTGCTTTTAATTGTTCTGCTAATTTACGTGCCCGTGTGACACCACCATGGTCTGGAGAAACGATGACGAGTTCGTTCGGGTCGATGTTCTTCTTCTCAAAGTAAGAAGCAAGCAGCGGAACACCCATTAATTGATCTACTGGAATATCGAAGAAACCTTGGATTTGAGCAGCATGAAGATCCATTGTCACGACACGTGTCGCTCCTGCGACTTCAAGCAGGTTTGCAACCAACTTCGCTGTGATCGGCTCACGCGAACGCGCTTTTCGGTCTTGACGGGCATATCCGTAATACGGAATGACAACGTTGATCGTCCGAGCAGATGCCCGTTTCAACGCATCGATCATAATGAGAAGTTCCATCAAGTTTTCGTTGACCGGTTGGCTTGTCGATTGAATGATGTAGATATCATCCCCACGGACGCTTTCTTCGATGTTCATTGAAATTTCGCCGTCACTGAAGTGTTTGACTGAACTTTCGCTGACTGGGATTCCGATAACTTTAGCGATTTCCTCTGCCAGTGGTTTGTTCGAGTTAAGTGCGAAAATACGAATTTCATGTTCTAAGACAGTAGACATGGTTAGGTGGCCTCCATTTGTTTGGGTTTAGACGAGTAGAACGACAGGTAATGAATGATTAAAAGTTAACGGTAATCCGGTTTGGTCGTTTGACGTTCCCGCGCGATGGCGAGACCGTTTTCCGGAACATCGTCTGTAACGGTCGATCCTGCTGCGACAAGCGCATTTTTACCGACTGTGACAGGCGCAATCAAATTGACATTACAACCGATGAACGCATCATCTTCAATGACCGTTTGGAATTTATTTGTTCCATCGTAGTTCACGGTGATCGAACCGCATCCTAAGTTGACGTTTTTACCGATTGTGGCATCACCGACATAACTCAAGTGGGCAGACTTGCTGCCTTCGCCAAAGGTCGATTTTTTCACTTCAACAAAGTTACCGATCCGCGTGTTGGCTCCGAGAACCGCTTGCTGACGTAAGTGGGCAAACGGTCCAACTTGGGCTGCAGCACCGACTTGGCTGTCTGTCACAACGGATTGACGAACGACTGCATGATCTGCAATCTCACTGTCGCGAATATCTGAATTCGGACCGATGATACACTCCGATCCAATCGTTGTTTTGCCAAGCAACTGTGTGCCGGGATATAAGATCGTATCCGAACCGATGACGACATCCGGTCCAATGTACGTCGATGCCGGGTCGATGAACGTGACACCTTGACGCATCCAATGTTCATTCGTCCGTTTCCGCATCGATGTTTCAGCTTGCGCAAGCGCTACCCGGTCATTGACACCAATCGTTTCTTCAAATGTCGATGCCGCATATGCTGCAATCGTTTCACCGTCTGCTTTTGCGATTTCGATGACATCCGGCAGATAGTACTCCCCTTGGACATTGTCATTTTTGACTTGTTTCAGTGCCGCGAACAGCATCTCATTGTCAAAGACGTATGTGCCTGTGTTGATTTCTTTAATTTGAAGTTCTGCGGCGTTCGCATCTTTGTGCTCGACAATCTTCGAGACGTTTCCATCCTCACCGCGGACGATTCTTCCGTAACCCGTTGCGTCATCAGCGTGCGCAGTCAAAACAGTTACTTTCGCGCCGGTTTCTGCATGATGTTGCAACAACGATTTCAACGTTTCACTTGTCAGAAGCGGCGTATCTCCGCATACGACGAGCGTTGAACCCGTTTCCTGTCCAAGCACAGGTTCTGCCATTTGAACAGCATGACCCGTGCCAAGCTGCTCACTTTGAAGTGCATATTCCACCGATGTGCCGAGCACTTCTTTCACAGACTCTGCACCATGACCAACGATGACGACTTGACGCGTGACACCAAGTGTCGTCAACTGATCAACGACATGCTGTACCATAGGCTTCCCAGCTACTGGGTGAAGTACTTTATAAAGCTTTGATTTCATCCGAGTGCCTTTACCCGCTGCTAGAATTACCGCGAAATGATTCATCCTTGTCGCTCCTCCATGTAAATTAGTGTTGATTTCGTTCTGAAATAGTCCACTCGTTCCAACTATAACGAAAATGACGCAACGAATCAATCACAGGACCGACCGGAAATCGTGAAAATACGCAAAAAAAAGACAGGTTCTCCCAATGAAAGAGACCTGCCTGTTACGTTATGAAGGATCGGTTACTTCGAGTGCCGCCAGCTCATACTCTGGTGCCTCACCGTTTTCTTCACGTATCGCATATGCTTCTAATACTGAATCTTCGACTTTTTTTCGCATTAATGCATTGATTGGATGGGCGACATCACGAAAGATGCCTTCCTGTGTCCGCTTGCTCGGCATCGCGACGAAAAGACCGCTGTTCCCTTCGATCACGCGTAAATCATGTACCACAAATTCGTGGTCGAGCGTAATCGAGGCAAGTGCTTTCATTCGACCCTCTGCTACGACGCGACGAATCTTGACGTCGGTGACATTCATTTTGTCCGCACCCCTTTTTAACCGTTGTCACAACTCTTCGTTGTCTACTTCTACTTACGGCTTAAAACATTCAAAGGTTTAGCTTTTGCCAATCATTTCACGCATAATTTCCAAAAGTTTGATATTTACAGTATAGTTACAAAAAAATCGAGTGTCAAATTTAGGTAGTCTGCCCGTCTGTGAAATATTGGTCAACATTTCCGCGTTTCACCTGAATCTGACCAAGGTCGACATCGACATCCGCCAGTTTCATCAGACTGACATATTCGCTGACCATTTTCTTCTCGGCGCCTTCTGCTTCGATTAATACACCGACACCGGCCACGTTCGCTTCAAACTCACTGAGCAGACTCATCATCCCCCGGATCGTTCCGCCTGCTTTCATGAAATCATCAATCAGCAGAACATTGGCGCCGCGCGGCAGACTCCGTCGGGCAAGAGCCATCGTCCGAATCGCTTTAGATGAGCCGGAGACGTAGTTGATGCTGACGGTTGACCCTTCCGTCACCCGGCTATCCGAGCGGACAATCACGAACGGTACACCCAATTGTTCCGCCACTGCATAGGCAAGCGGGATCCCTTTTGTCGCAATTGTCATGACGACATCGACTTTCTTCTGGCTGAAGACAGAAGCAAAGACCTGCCCCATCTGTTTCACCATCCGCGGATCGCCGAGTAAATCCGTCAAGTACAAGTATCCACCCGGCAACAGACGGTCTGGCCGTGCGACCCGTTCGCACAACTCGTCAATAAACGGTAATGCCTTCGCACTGCTCCATGTCGGAATGAACATGACGCCTCCCGCAGCACCCGGAACCGTGACGAGCCGTCCTGTTCCCTCATGTTCTAACATCTCACTGACAATATCCAAATCTTCACTGATCGAAGATTTCGCCGAGCTGTACCGCTCCGCAAAGATCGTCAATGAGATCAGATGATGCGGATGGTCCAACAGGTAACGTGTCATGTCTACCAAGCGACCACTTCTCCGAATTTTCATCTAAATCGTTCCACCTCTCCGTAATTCCGAATATTCAATAGTGAATATATCATTTTCATACGGAAACTATCAATGGTTTTCGCCTAAAAGACGAACGACGTAGACTTCGTTGCAAAATCCTCGCAAGCCATTATAAAGACGTTGCGCACGATTTTCATGTTCCGTCAACGCAAAGACAGTCGGCCCGCTTCCGCTCATTAAAACACCTTCCGCCCCGCAACTCGTCATAAATGCTTTGATCTGTTCCACTTCCGGATGCATCGGCAAAGTAACAGATTCAAGGACATTGCCCAGTGCATCACAAATCGCAGGGAAGTCCTGTTGTTTAACGGCTTCAATCATTGCCTCGACATTCGGACGTTCCGCTGTCTCTAAATCGAGTGCCCCGTACACATCTGCCGTCGAGACACCAATCGTCGGTTTGGCGAGGACGACCCAGCACGGTGGTGGGGAAATCAGTTTTTCCAGTTTCTCTCCGCGTCCCGTCGCAATGGCCGTTCCACCCATGACACAGAAGGGAACATCCGAA
This sequence comes from Caryophanales bacterium, assembly GCA_902363455.1. Taxonomy (GTDB): domain Bacteria; phylum Bacillota; class Bacilli; order Exiguobacteriales; family Exiguobacteriaceae; genus Exiguobacterium_A. Next base: position 32,105 of record CABJAC010000011.1, read on the forward strand.
CCGACCTCTGCCCCGATTTCCGCCAACTGTTCAAGCGTCAAATCGAGCTTCCACAACTCATTTAATCCACGTAACGTTGCTGCCGCATCACTTGATCCACCCGCAAGACCGGCTGCGACCGGAATGTGTTTTTCAAGGTAGATCTCGACCCCGCTCTTGATATCAAACCGCTCTTTCAAGACCGCCGCCGCCTTGTACGCTAAGTTACGTTCGTCGTTCGGAACATACGCATGTTGGGCATTCATCCGGATCTCGCCGGACGAAAGTTCCGTTAATTCAAGACGGTCTGCTAAATCCACTGTCGTCATCACCATATGTACATCATGATAACCGTCCGGACGTTTCGCCGTCGCATCCAATACCAAATTGATTTTTGCCGGTGCTTTTACAATAATCGTCATCGTGCCGTTCCTCCTCTAGTACGTATCCTGTACGAATTGTATCAACCTTTGCACAAAAAAAGAAGCGAACATTTCTGTCCACTTCGGAAGGTAAGTTTACGAATTCGCAAATTCGATTTGTACGGAGTCGGTTAACACGTCGGCATAGCTATAAGAAACTCGCTCGACGTTGTGGCGCTCTGCGTCTAGCTTGACTACAAACACCGATGGATACGTCTCAACGAGCGTTCCGATTCGGGTTACGACCTTTTTACGACCGCCGCTTGCTTTTAGCGTCAGTCTTTCACCTACATGTGTTTCAAATACATGTCTGATTTCGTTCAACGTCTTTGGCATACGCTTCACCTCACTAACATTTATTATAGCATATGAACTAAATATTAGAAAGGGGAAATATTATATCCGTTCTTTTGTCTACCGTCAACGTTTTTTAATCGGCAAAAGTGCGTCAGCCAACTGTGCGAATTCCTGCAGGCTGAGTGTCTCCCCGCGGCGGCGTGGATCAATTCCCGCTTCGTGTAAAGCTGCCTCAACCGCTTCTTTTTCAGATTTCCCAAAATGACTGGACAAGTTATTCAAAATCGTTTTCCGACGTTGTGCAAAACTGGCACGGGTCACTTCGAAAAATAGCTTTTCATCCAGTGTCTTCACGGCAGGTTCCTTTCGGATGTTTAAACGGATGACCGCCGAATCAACGTTCGGTGCCGGAATGAAGACGTGTTTCGGTACCGTGAAACACACTTCTGCTTCTGCATAGTATTGAATCGCAATCGACAATGAACCGTACGCTTTTGTTCCCGGTTTTGCACCAATCCGTTCCGCCACTTCTTTTTGAATCATCATGATGAGTGTCCGGAACGGTGTCCGGGCTTCTAAAATGCGCATGATGATCGGTGTCGTCACGTAGTATGGAAGGTTCGCAACAACAGCGAGATCCGTAATCCCTTGCTGCGTGAACTCTTGATCGACGATTGTTTCGAGATCAAGTTCGAGTGCATCCCCATGAATAACTTTGACATGGGGATACGGAGCGAGGGAATCTTCAAGAATCGGCAAGAGACGCTGATCAATCTCGAGTGCCACGACTTTTTTCGCCTGTTTCGCCGATTGTTCCGTCAACGAGCCGATTCCGGGGCCAATCTCAAGCACTCCGCTGTCAGGTGTCAAATTAGCAGCACCGACAATGTTACCCAGTACATTTAAATCTATTAAAAAGTTTTGCCCAAGAGACTTCTTAAAGGAAAATCCGTGCTTCGCCAAAATTTCCTTTGTCCGGTGTAATGTTGCGATATCTTTCAATCTTGTTCCTCCTCCATCTGTTTCAACGCATCTTCCCACTCTTGTTTTGTGATTCGGATCGATGCCACCCGCTTGACGAGTTGTTTGGCGTTCGGTTCACCGATTGCAAGGACCTGTCCCAACCGCTTCCGTCGTTTAGAGGCTGCGGGTCCGCCAATCAAGTCCGCCGCGAGAATCATCTCCCGTGTCACTTCTGCTTCCTGTTTTTCTTCCGTTTCGTACACAGCACCGAGCGCCCGTTCAATAGCTTCCGGCGATGCATGTTCGACGCCGATTTTACCGCGTTTATCTTTTGCGTCCGCCCGTGGCAGATATGCCTGTTTACATCCCGGTACCCGCTCGTTGATTCGTGCCCGGATCCGGTCTCCCGGAAAATCAGGGTCCGTAAAAACAATCACTCCACGGCGTTCCAGTGCCTTGGCAATCCGTCGTAATGTCTGTTCATTAACAGCCGAGCCGTTTGTTTCGATTGTATCGACATCAAATACTTCTTGTAAGCGTGTCGTATCATCGCGTCCTTCAACGACGATGACTTCTTTTAAGCGTTTCCGCATCATCTCTCCACCTTTTTCAAACACTTCCGTAATTGTACCTGTTTCCACAAAAAAAACAAGGAAGCGTCAACTGACCGCTTCCGTCTTCTTGTCATCCGGGATGACCCATACTTGAATCGTCTTCCGACCAAACTGTTTGGCTGTTGTTTCCCCGTCAACGAGTACATCAATTTTATTTCCTTTGATGGCCCCTCCTGTATCAAGGGCAATCGCGAGCCCGATCCCTTCGACATATACCTTTGTTCCAAGCGGGATGACTTTCGGATCAACGGCAATGATGGCCAATCCTTGATACGTAATCGTATCCGTCACATCATAACCGGTCGCCGTCAAAGCGCGGCCATCATACAGACGACTTCCGTTTGAAGCAGGATCGTTCGTATATGCCGTAGCTTCGACCATTAAGGTTTTTGCCTGTTTAAAGTCAAGATCCGTTGCCGCCTTTGGTACTTCTGTAAGCGGAACTGTCGCCTTGTCGGTATTAAATACCGGAGCTGCAGCTGCTTCAGCAGCCTCGACCGGTTTCGTTCCGACCTTCACGATTTGTTTCACCGGTTGACTTGTCACGTCATCCGCAATCAATTTTTTGTCCTTGCTCAGACCATCGGCGAGTGTCAGCTGATACTTTTGTATCCGGATGCCCGGACGACCCGTTTTCGTCACAAGTTGTTCGCCAACCGGAAGTGTATTGTCTTCAACCGTCTCGACTTCAAATGGCAGGAGCTGTTCTTCCGTCAATACCGCACGACGCGTCGTATTCACTGTCACGAGCATATCCTTCGTGACCGTCGCTTCGAGTTTCGGAGCAACTTTGTCTTCCGGCTGCAGTTTGACACCTTGCATGGAAAGCAGTTCCCGAACCGTCGTCTCGTACGTATACACTTCCCGTGCTTTCCCTTCGACAATTAGCTCGACCGGAAATGCTTCCCGGAACCGGACAGTCATACCGGTCGTTAAGACCGTATCTTTTGAGGGATAAATGTCATCCGTCTCCATTTGACTAATGCCCTGTTCTTTCAGTAAATCATCTACACGACGTGCCTGCGTTCTGACAGTTTTTGCTTTTCCGTATCCAACGATCAGTGTAATCTCCTTAGCCGGTTGAATGACAATCAAGTCATTGTCCGGAAGGTCCGCACTGAGGGCAGGTTCGATTTCATCTTGTGTCTGAACCGAAATTCCTGCTTCTTTTAACACGCCATAGACCGACGTTTCGAGTGTTTCGACCTTCGTTTCGCGACCATCAATCATGATGGTGACGTCGCGTGGATTATCCATCGATACATAAAGTAAACTGGCGATCAGCAACAATGTCGCACCAATCGTCATATAAGCGGCCGATCGAATCATGGAAGGCGGAAAACGCGCTTCGCGTTTTCAGTCGTTGCTTGTTCGATGTCGGCATACATCATTCCGCGTAACTGGGCAATCTCTTCCGCAACAAAGCGGACATACGCCGGCTCATTCCGCTTCCCGCGGTACGGTGTAGGTGTGAGATAAGGACAGTCTGTCTCGACCAATAACCGGTCAAGCGGTACTTCTTGTGCTACCCGTTTTGGTGTTTTTGCATTTTTAAATGTCACCGGTCCACCTAAAGAGATGTAAAAATTCATTGCCAGACAACGCGGTAATAATTCGGCACTCATACTGTAACTATGAAGAATACCGCCGACGTCTTTGGCCTCTTCTTCTTCTAAAATCCGCAGTGTATCTTCCGTAGCTTCCCGGTTGTGAATGACAATCGGCTTATTTTTTTGCTTAGCCAAGCGAATTTGTTTACGAAATGCTTCTTCCTGAATATCTTTCGGTGACGTATCCCAGTGATAATCGAGACCGATTTCTCCGAGGGCAACGACTTTCGGATGGTCCATCAAGCGTTCGACTTTCTGATAGGCTGCTTCATCAAAATCAATCGAATCGACCGGATGCCAGCCGATGACAGCGTACAAGTCATCATACTGTTCTACAAGTTCCATCGCCCGATCAATTGTCTTATGGTCGAATCCGACGACAATCATCGGGGAGACACCGTTCGCACGGGCACGCTCGATCGTTTCATCGACATCGCCGTCAAATTGATCCGAGTTTAAGTGTGTATGTGTATCAATCAACATAATCTGCTATTCCCTCTTTCAAAAAAATGCCTGTGACATCGAGTCCACAGGCATCCGAATTATTTTACACTTGCTCCATTCGCCATCGTTGACGGAACAGTAGCTAACTCCAGTTTACCTGATTTTTCGGCAGCAAGCACCATCCCTTGTGACAATTCTCCCCGTAATGTGACCGGTTTTAAATTGGCAACCACGATGACTTTCCGACCAATCAAGTCTTCCGGCTCGTACCATTCAGCGATTCCTGAGACAATTTGGCGTGTCTCTTTCCCCATATCGACGGTTAACTTCAGTAGTTTTTTCGCTTTTTTAATTTTTTCTGCCGTGACGACTTCGCCGACACGCAGCTCGATTTGATCAAAGACGTCAATCGTCGTTTCCGGACGAACATCCGTATCGACTTCTTCGACTTCTGTCTCTTCTTCGACACGCGCCGCTGACGCTTGTTTCATCATCTCGACAATGGCTTCGACTTCTTCTTTCATATCACGGCGCGGGAAGATCGGTTCAGCCAAACCGACTTTTGTTCCTTCTGTAACGGCCGCAAAGTGTTGCAGTGCCGTCCAGTCCATCGGTTGTCCTTCAAGACCAAGTTGACGGAACATTTCTTTCGGCGAACGGGTCATGAATGGTTGCAACATGATCGCGACGTGGCGTAACGCACCGACCAAATGAATCATCGAAGAAGCCAGTTCGTTTGTTTTTGACTCGTCTTTTGCAAGAACCCACGGTTGCGTCTCATCGATGTATTTGTTGGCACGACTGATCAATTGCCAAATGTGCGACAAGGCGACCGAGAATTCCATGTGCTCCATTGATGTTTCGACTTTCTCGACCGTTTCTTTCGCAAGCGTCGACAATGTCTCATCAAACGGCGTGACATTTCCGGAATACGTCGGGATGACGCCATCGAAATATTTCGTAATCATCGCAATCGTCCGGTTGAGTAAGTTCCCGAGATCATTCGCGAGATCAAAGTTCATCCGCTCGACGAATGCTTCCGGTGTGAACATCCCGTCTGATCCAAATGGCACTTCACGAAGCAGGTAATAACGTAACGCATCGAGTCCGTACCGATCGATCATTGGAACCGGATCGACGACGTTGCCTTTTGACTTCGACATCTTTCCATCCTTCATCAGTAACCAGCCGTGTGCAAAGACTTGCTTCGGAAGCGGCAGGTCAAGCGCCATCAGCAATGCCGGCCAAACGATTGTATGGAAACGAACGATTTCTTTTCCGACCAGATGAACATCCGCCGGCCAGTATTTATCGAAGTTTCCTTGATCATCTGTTCCATAGCCGAGTGACGAGATATAGTTCGTCAACGCATCGACCCAGACATAGACAACGTGTTTCGGGTTCGACGGTACTTTGACGCCCCAATCGAATGTTGTCCGTGAGACCGCAAGATCCTGCAGACCTGGTTTAATGAAGTTGTTGATCATCTCATGTTTCCGCGATTCCGGTAGGATGAATGACGGGTTCGCTTCATAGTACTCGACTAAACGATCCGCGTATTGACTGATTCGGAAGAAGTAACACTCTTCCCGAACGAGTTCGACCGGATGACCGCTGTCCGGGCTTTTGCCGTCAACGAGTTGTGACTCGGTGTAATACGTTTCGTCCGGAACGGAATACCATCCTTCATATTCGCCGAGATAGATGTCCCCTTTTTCGAGTAACGTCTCAAACACACGTTCCACGACTTCCTTGTGACGCGGTTCTGTCGTCCGGATATAGTCGTCATACGAGATATCCAGGCGGTCCCACAAGACTTTGATCTGTTCAACGACGCCGTCGACAAATTCTTGTTCCGACACGCCCGCTTCTTTTGCTTTTTCCTGAATTTTTTGTCCGTGCTCATCTGTTCCTGTTAAGTAACGAACATCAAATCCTTGCAGGCGTTTATAACGCGCCATCGCGTCTCCCGCGACCGTCGTGTATGCATGACCGATATGTAGCTTTGCGCTAGGGTAATAAATCGGTGTCGTGATATAAAATGTTTTTGCCATGATATTCCTCCGTTCTGTATTTCATTTCATTATTATACGCTGTTCTGCCGCCTGTGTCGAAACTCGTTTTTTGTCGAATCGAAACATTTTTTGACATCAGACATCAAATTACAGAAAAACACACTCAATAGTTTGATTTCCTTTAAAAAGGGAAAAACTATTAATAAATCGTTTCAGATATGGTTTTTTTGAGAAATAAATGACATTTTGATTTCAAGCTATTCAGATTGATTGACTACTTTTGGAAAGTTTAGTATTCTACATTCTATAGAAGTGATGTCGAATTTTGACGATTTTCCAAAAAAAAAGAGAACCTAGACATCAGAGGAGGAACAACAAAATGAAATCAACAGGTATTGTACGTAAAGTAGACGAGCTCGGCCGGGTCGTTATTCCAATCGAACTCCGTCGGACACTTCAAATCGCAGAGAAGGATGCGCTTGAGATTTATGTAGACAACGAGCAGATCATCCTTAAAAAATACAAACCAAACATGACTTGCCAAGTAACAGGCGAAGTATCAGAAGATAACTTCAAATTGGCAGATGGTAAATTAATTCTCTCTCCAGACGGCGCACAACGTGTCCTCGTTGAGTTAAAAGATTTCCTCGACCGTCATTACGCAGGAAACGAATAAGCAAAAGAAGCGATTCCACATGGAGTCGCTTCTTTTTTTACGATTCATGATAACGCAGGTACAATTCCTGACGATCGAGTCCCCGCTCTTTGGCAACTCGTTTCAGGGCAGCATTCGGTTTTTCACCTTCTGCAATATACCGCTCGATTTGTTGCAGCGGATCGGCTTCTTGCGCGACTTCAGTCGGTCGCTCCTCGGTTGATCCTTCAACGATGACAACAAATTCACCGCGGACCTCTTCCGCAGCCCACTCCAGAGCTTCCGTCACCGATCCACGGATGTATTCCTCATACCGTTTCGTCAGTTCCCGGGCTAACGTCAGCTGACGGTCACCAAGTATATCACGCAACGCGCCAAGCATCTCTTTCAGGCGGTGAGGTGCTTCATAAAAAATCAATGTCCCACTTTCATACCGAACCGTCTCCAGTGCCTCCCGGCGCTCTTTTTTCTTACGCGGTAAAAATCCGTAATAGAGGAACCGTTCCGTCGCAAGACCGGATGCGACAAGTGCCGTCAAGGCTGCATTGGCACCGGGTAAGACGATGACTGGTACATCGGCGTCAATCGCCGATCGAATCAAATCACTGCCCGGATCGGAAATCCCTGGCATGCCGGCATCTGAGACGAGTGCGACTTGTTTTCCGTCCTGTAAGTCCGCGAGCAAACGTGCTCCGCTGACCTGTTTATTGTGTTCATGGTAACTGACGAGTTTCGTCTCAATCTCAAAATGATTAAAGAGTTTCATCGTTTGTCGTGTATCTTCCGCCGCGACGAGATCCGACTCTTGTAAAATCCGGACAGCCCGGTATGTCATGTCTTCTAAGTTTCCGATCGGCGTCGGAACGATGTACAGTCCCGCCGTTTGTCCTTTAAAACTGCTGGTTGCTTTCATACGATGCCATCCCTTCTTGAATGAGTTGTTCCTTTTTGGTCCGTGTCAGTTGTTTGATTGCATACTCTCGCTTCAAGGCATCTGACTTCGTCGTGAAGGTTTCGGTATATTCGAGCACGACCGGCAGTCTGGCCCGGGTGTATTTTGCCCCTTGTCCGGCATTATGTGTCGCCAACCGTTTTTCGACATCGACAGCATACCCGGTATAGAGACTGCCGTCCCGACAACGGACGATATAGACGGCGTGGTGCTCAGACATCGAACTGGTTCCGCATCTGCTGCGTATACGTATCATCCTGTTCATAAACGATGAATGGAGGTAATACTTTCAAACCCGGTTTGGCGTCTTTGATTCCTTCAATCAACAGCATGTTCGCTTCTTTGCCCTCTTTCGGATAAATCAATTGCATCCGCTTCGGTTCAATCCGGTACTGACGCATCAAGGTCACGATGTCGAGCAGACGCTCCGGACGATGAACAAATGCCGTTTTTCCGCCCTGTTTCAAAAGAGCGGCGGCCGACCGGATACAATCTTCGAGTGTACATAAGACTTCGTGACGGGCAATCGTATAATGTTCACTCTGGTTCCGGTTCGAAGATTCATTGGCCAAGAAATACGGAGGGTTACACGTGACGGCATCATACAGACCATATCCCAACTGTTTTCCCGCTTCCTTGACATCTCCTTCAACCATCTTCAACTGGTCCTGTTTCTCGTTAAACGCGATGCTGCGCCGCGCCATGTCGACGAGACGCGGTTGAATTTCAAGACCTGTGATCGTTCCTTTGGTCCGATACGATAAAAATAATGGAATGGCCCCGTTGCCGGCGCAAAGATCCACTAAGTTCCCTTGTTGAATCGGTACCCAGGCAAATTGTGCGAGTAACGCGGCATCAAGCGAATACGAAAAGACGCTGGGACTTTGAATGATGTGTCCTTCTTTTCCAAGCAGATGATCGAGTCGCTCATCTGATAATAATTCAGCCATACAGTTCTTCCTTTCTTAAAAAAAGACTGACTCCTAGGAAGTCAGCCTCTCAATGTTTCGTTAACATGGACAAGCAGAACAGACAGTCTCCGTCTTTCCGGACTTGACCATAATGCAGGTTACAAATATGGAACCCTTCTTGATAGAGCCGTCCTAAATTGTCATAACCGGCTCCAATCCCAGCTTCGGCTTCCGCTTCTTCCGTGATCGGTTGTTGTTCATCACGCTCCACTTTCTCACGGAGGTGATGATTCTCAAGATAAAGGTGTTGATTCTCCTCCATCATATAAGCAAGCTGATCTTTTAACACGCTCAGATGCTCCGTCAGCAAGTGAATCTGTTGCTCGATCGCATCGACACGCGTAATGATTTCTTTTTTATCGACTCTCTCCACGCGTATGCACCCCGTCATTCTTTTGGTCGTTTTTGTTTTACGGCACCGACGGACAGTAATTCCTCCATCGAGTATGTGAGGACCCGGGAACGGTCTTTTAATTCGATTTGGACGATTTGATCGAGGATATTCAGACCAACGACCCGTCCTTCCCCTTCAGGAACGGTCAGACGTTTTCCGTAATCCGGCAAATCGCGTCGCATTTCTTCGTACGTGTCATTTTCGTATTTGAGACAACACATCAAACGACCGCACACACCAGAAATCTTGGTTGGATTTAAGGATAGATTTTGATCTTTTGCCATCTTGATCGAGACGGGTTCAAATTCTCCTAAGAAAGAAGAACAACAGAGGACGCGGCCGCATGGACCGATTCCACCAAGCAATTTCGCTTCATCCCGTACGCCGATTTGACGTAATTCAATCCGGGTCCGGAAGACCGCGGCTAAATCTTTGACGAGTTCACGGAAATCGACACGACCTTCCGCTGTGAAATAGAAAATGACTTTATTTCGATCAAATGTATATTCGACGTCGACTAATTTCATATCGAGCTTGTGCTCACGAATTTTTTCGACGCAGACAGCGTGCGCATCAAACGCCGCCATTTTATTTTCACGGACAATCATCGCGTCTTTATCATCCGCGACGCGAAGAATCGATTTCAGCGGCAAGACCACATCATCTTCGTCCATTTGTTTATCGGCAATTACCACTTCACCATATTCAATGCCCCGCACTGTCTCAACGATGACGGATTGTCCTCGTGATAATGACTCTTGTCCAGGTGCAAAATAATAAATTTTGCCCGCTTCTTTAAAGCGAACGCCTACTACTTCTAGCATATCGCTCTACCCTTTCTGTAAGTCAAACATGAGACGCTCAACTGTTAATTGAGGATTAACATTTGCTTCGATCCGTTTAACGGCTGCGAGTACTGCCTGCAACCAACGTGTGATCGTCGTCTGACTTTTTCCACCCATCTGTTCAAGTAATGGTCGGCTGTTTGCATAGGTGATCATTTCCCATGACGGATTCAGTTTGAGATGCAGGACATCTTCAAAGAAACACGTCACCAGTTCCAGACCAATCCGGGCATCTTGCCGGTTTTTAAATTGAGTGATCCATTTCTCTTGGACGAACAGGGGCAAATCAGCCGGACGATTCGCTAATTCCTCCATCAATTGTAACACTGACACTCGCGCATTTACAAACCAGTCTTCGACCAATGCCTGCTCCGCATCCTCGATTTTTGGATAGACCCGTGCAGCGAGTTGGGTTAATTCGCTATCCCGTCCCGTTTTTTCGGATAAGACCTGTCCAATCAACAGACGATCCGCCGGTCGAAAACTTAACAATTGACCGCGTGAACGAATCGTCGGCAACAACAGTTGCGGCTGATTCGTGATTAAAATTGCTATTTTCCCCGCACCTGGTTCTTCAAAGAACTTCAATAAACTGTTCGCGGCTTGCGGCGTCATCTTATGCGATTGCGTCACGACATAGATTTGTCGATCTCCTTCGAGACCACGTAACGACAGATCATGCATCAACTGCTGGATCTGTTCCTTCTTGATCGTCGCCCCATCCGGTTCGATTTGATAGTAGTCGACCAAGTTCCCACTGTCCATCCGGCGGCAACTCCGGCATGTTTGACACGGCTCGATTTGATCTTTTTTCTCACAAAACAGACTCTTGGCGAACAACTGAGCCGCCTCCAGAAGAAGCGGCTCATAGTCTCCGGTAAAGATATAAGCATGATTGATCCGATTGGTCCGTAACGAGTTTTGTAAAATGGTCGCGATGACCGATTGTGTTTGTTCTAGTTCATGAAATGTTTGCATCAGAATTGATGAAACCCTTCGATTGGCAAGACGAACACCGTCGCTCCACCCACCTGTACTTCAACAGGATAAGGGATATAGGAATCAGCATGACCGCCCATTGGGGAGATTGGCGAAACCATCTGTTCCCGGCTCGAACAATTCTTTTTAATCAGACGCATCAAGTCATCCAAACGTTCACTCTGAACACCAATCATGAACGTCGTGTTTCCCTCTTTCAGGAATCCACCCGTCGTTGCAAGTTTTGTCGCTCGGAAATCATGTTCGACCAATGCTTCTGCTAAACGTAAGCTGTCTTTATCTTGAACAATCGTAATAACCATTTTCATGATAATCGCTCCCTTTTCTCTAAATAGGTCAGGACATCCTGACGCAAGATTTGTTGTAAGTCATCGATTGAGTGGTTGGCGTCCACCAGTTGAATCCGCTCCGGCTCCTGTTCGGCTAATGTCAAAAATCCTTCGTAAACCCGTTGTCGGAAATCGTCATCTCGTTGTTCAATCCGGTCCAGCGCCCCCCGCTCCACCATCCGTCGTTTCGAATCCGCGACCGTCAAGTCAAACAGATACGTCCGATCGGGTGTTAAATCATTTGTGGCTTGCCGGTTGATTTCCTGAACCTGTTCAATGGAATAACCTAGTCCATATCCTTGATAAGCAATCGATGCATCGATAAACCGGTCACATAACACGATTTTACCGGCTTCAAGGGCCGGGCGGATCAATTCATTGACATGTTGCGCGCGTGACGCCGCGTACAGTAGAATTTCGGTCATCTCATCCATTTCTTTAAAATCCGGATTCAAAATCAGAGATCGAATTTCATTACCGATTCGTGTGCCACCCGGTTCCCGCGTCATCACGATTTCATATCCTTCGGCTTTCAAATAATCTGCAAGTAGTTGTAATTGAGTCGTTTTCCCGGCGCCATCTGGCCCCTCTACGGTAATAAAAGTCCCTGTCATTCTGTAATTCCTTCCTGTATCACACGCAATTTCCCTTCATATAGAAGCTCCCCACCTTGGAGATGGACGGATGTGGTCATATACTGCTTCATCATTTCGATGTGTGCTTGCGTCACCCGTTCACCCCGTAGTAAGAGTGGTACTCCAGGGGGATAGGGAATGATTGTCTCAAGTGAAACAGAATCAACTGCCTCTTCAAAAGACCGTTCGACTGCCACGGTACGTTCCAGTTGATCGAGTGGACAAGCAAGTGATGATACCTTTATTTTACCCATAATAGGTTGTTCCATATACCTTTTATCGGGAATTCCTTCTGTTTTCATCATATCGAGTGCTTGTTTGATTTGTTCGATCCATGCATGACGTTCTGATTCCGGTATGATCCGCAAAGGTAAAATACAAACGACATGTTCTCCGAGAGCAAACTCTGCATCTATACCCTGCTTAGCCAATGCTGCTAATACTTGATTCCCGGAATACCCGCGGCAGGACACAATCATCCGCGACCAATCATCAAACGTAAATACGTCCAACTCAGTGTGTTGATTGAGTTGTTGGTGAAAGCGCTCATGGCTGTTCCGTACTTTCAACATCTGTTCAACCGTAAATTGTTGACGGTAATCGCGGGCAAAATCAAGTGAAGCCATCAACAAGTAGGACGGACTGGACGTTTGAAAGGCTTGAAGCGCACGTGTTAGCCGTCTTCGTTCGTCATCCGTGAAACGTTCATGGATCCAAGCCCCCATCGTCAATGCAGGTAAGGTCTTATGGGCGGATTGAACAACAGCGGTTGCACCTATCTCGAAGGCAGAGCGAATTCCAAAAGCTTCTCCAAAATGGGCACCGTGTGCTTCGTCGACGAGTAAAGGTAACCCGTGCGACTTTGTCAATTGAACCCATTCATCAATGTCAGCCGTCTCTCCATAATAAGTCGGTGACGTCAAAAAGACTGCTACTCCGCCAGGATACAGCTTCAAGGCCTCTTCTAATGTTTCACGTGAAACATTCCCACTGATTCCTGTTGCATGGTAGTCCGGCTCCATTAAAACGGGGGATAACCCCAACCATTCCAATGCATTAAAAACAGACTTATGCGAATTCCGCTGCACATAGATCCGGTCTCCACGACTCGCAACCGCCGCTAACATTGCCCAATTTCCGACAGTCGATCCATTCACCAAAAAATGACTGTCCGAGGCATCATAGATTTGACGCAACAAAAGTTTTGCTTCGTAGATGGCTTCTTCTGGATGATGAAAATCATCTAAACCATTCAACTCTGTTTTATCCCATTCCAAAAAAGAAGGTAAGCCCTTTAGTAATGTTCCGTTTTTATGACCGGGAACGTGCCAAGAAACAGCTTTCCTTTCTACATGAGCATACAGTGCTTCAACAATCGGCATCCGACCTTTCATATTCGTACAGTCCTTTCCAATTTAAAGTACAAAAAAACCGACCTGCATCTGCAGATCGGCTTCTTCACTTGCCTGGCAACGTCCTATCCTCACAGGGGGAAGCCCCCAACTACTTTCGGCGTTCAAGTGCTTAACTTCCGTGTTCGGCATGGGAACGGGTGTGACCACTTGGCTATCGTCACCAGACGAC
>CABJAC010000012.1 GCA_902363455.1 Caryophanales bacterium
CACTTCCCTCCGAAGAGTTCCGTGAGCTTCCTGCGCTCGACTTGCATGTATTAGGCACGCCGCCAGCGTTCGTCCTGAGCCAGGATCAAACTCTCCATAAAGTGTTTGACTTGCTCGTTTTTGTGACCGAGGTCACGTTGACGAAGCTTGCGCTTCATTCATTGTTTGTATCCGAAGATACGTTTTTTGCCTCATCGTTCAGTTTTCAAAGTTCGTCGTGTCGTTTTCAGCGACTTTAATAAGATATCACGGAATAACTTATGCGTCAATCCTTTTTTCAAATTAATTTATCGCGTCATCGGCGTGTGCCTGTCGACATGTATTAATATACTATCTCGGGATAATAACGTCAATACATTTTCTTTAATTTTTATTGCGTTATTTTTTTCTTCTATAATATGTTGACGTTTTTTATCAATCAAAAAACCGGTCTATTAGACGACCGGTTCATACGTCACAAGCTCTACTCCTAATCCTTTTGTTTGTTGATAAGAAATACGAACCAATCCTTTGCGAATGAAGAAATCAATCAGACTGCCCAAATCTACTTTTAACTCTTCCAAGCGGTCGTCTTCCATCAGCTCGTACATCGTCCAAGGACGTTCGCGTTCCCGCATGACTTCAAACAAATACTTTCCGCCAGACAATACTTTAGATTGCAACAGATGTTCCAAACCGATCAGTGCCAAATGAATCCGTTGCTCTAACGTTTCTTCACTTAATAATAACTGTTCATATAACTTGTAGACATCCGGATCATCTAAACGTGCCTGTTCCCAAACAACAACTTCCGGATGGGCTCCTTTTTCAAGGACCGACAACCGGGCCAAATGATGCAAGGCATGGTGCACATGCGTGTACGCATCATAATAATTCCCGCGACTGAACAAATTTCTACCGTCCTGAAAACGACGCAACAATTTCGCGAAGGAAAGTGACATCTGTAAACACCGTTCCGTTTCAGGGAAATTCAGTAACTGTTGTTTTAGTTCCGTTAAATAATCGTTTCGTTCAAAAATAATCGCACCTTCCGAAATCCAGTGCACTGCCCGCCGATTCGCATTTAAAACCAACCAACGTGAAAGCACCTGTTCATGTACAAGATGCAACGAAACGCGTAGTGTATCCAGACGGTAATGTTTAACCGTCCATTCAATCGAGGGATCACGCGTAATCACTAACAGTAAAACATCAAATTGATCAGTCAAGGAGTCACGCGGTTGTCTTTTTTCAACAGAGATGATTCCCTGTGTTTCCGGATACGCTGCATACTCCGAGTAAATCGTTCGTGTCGCTTGTTCCATTCAATTCTCACCCTTCTCTATTCCGTACTTGTTACCCTGATCATTCGTCCGTTACCATTTTCGACAAAAAATCAATCGTTCCTGCTTCAGACTAGATGGAACAATATGCTAGACTGACTACAGGGGGAATTCATGTGAAAAAACAACGTAAAAATAAAATAAACCGTGCCCGTAACTTGGCAATGTTCCTTGTTTTCGGCGGAATGCTTGTCATGTACGGCGGTCTTTTGTTAAAACAATTCGAAATCATCATGGTCATTTTAATGCTCGTCGGATTTGTCATGGTCCTTGCCAGCACAGCACTGTACTTCTTAATCGGACTCACTTCTACGAAAGCCGCCGTCGTCACCTGCCCCAATTGCGGAAAAGAAACAAAAGTTCTGGGCCGGGTTGATTTATGTATGCACTGTGACGAGCCGCTGACGATGGATCGTAACCTTGAAGGAAAAGAATTTGATGAAAAGTACAACAAACACAGTAAACGAGCTCCCCACTAAAGGAAGCTCGTTTTTTTAATGCACGTTTGATTGACACTCCGGACAAGTCCCGTATACCTCAAGACGATGACGGTCTACTTTAAATCCTGTTAAATGTGCCGCAACTGTCTCGACGTCATCCAAAACAGGATAATTGAAATCAACGATTTTACCGCATCCTTCGCAAATCATATGGTAATGACGTGTCGTAACGAAATCAAAACGACTTGAAGCATCTCCATAATTCATCTCTTCTACGATTCCTTTTTCTCGGAAGACCCGTAGATTATTATAAACTGTCGCCACACTCATGTTTGGAAAACGATGTTCGAGCGCACGATAAATTTCATCTGCCGTCGGATGGGTATGTCCCGTCGTTAAATATTCCAAAATCGCATGACGTTGTGGTGTCATCCGAACGCCTGATTCACGTAAAGAGCGTACTGCATCATCTAGCATTTCGTTCGCCACGTCATCCCCTCATTTCTATCTTTCATTGATTATTAGATTGTAATCTTTATAATTAGTCTACCTACATTCTTTCTTTCCGTCAACGGCTCTGCTCTATGTTTGACGGACATGATACAATCATATCGTGATATTTTTCACGTATCAATGATTGGAGGAATCATCATGTCAACTCATGCAAATCGCCCAACTTCTGAAGCTTTATATGAAGTAGCCCAAGAATGTATCGTCGGAGGTGTGAACAGTCCATCCCGTTCGTATAAAGCAGTCGGAGGTGGTGCCCCCGTTTATATGGAGCGCGGAGAAGGAGCTTACTTCTATGATGTCGACGGCAATCGTTACATCGATTACTTAGCAGCTTACGGTCCGATCATCACCGGTCACGGTCATCCACATATTACAGAAGCGATCACGAACGCTTCGCGCAACGGTTTATTATATGGAACACCCCATCGTTTGGAAATCGACTTTGCACATAAACTGCAACAAGCGATTCCTTCGTTAGAAAAAGTCCGTTTCACGAACTCCGGAACGGAAGCCGTCATGACGACAATCCGTGTCGCCCGTGCTTACACAGGACGCGAACTCGTCGTTAAGTTCAGCGGTTGTTACCATGGTCATTCAGACTTGATGCTGATCGCGGCAGGTAGCGGTCCCGCAACACTTGGTTCACCTGACTCCGCTGGTGTCACGAAAGCAACTGCAAAAGAAGTTATCACGACACCGTTTAATGATATCGAGTCTTACCGTCAAATTATGGCAGAATGGGGCGATCAAGTCGCCTGTGTGCTCGTTGAACCGATTGTCGGGAACTTTGGAATCGTTGAACCGCAACCTGGTTTCCTTAAAGCCATCAATGACATTACCCACGAACACGGTGCGCTCGTCATCTATGATGAGGTCATCACGGCTTTCCGCTTCATGTACGGTAGTGCGCAAGAACTCCTGAACATCCGCCCGGACATGACGGCACTCGGAAAAATCATCGGCGGCGGCTTACCGATCGGTGCATATGGCGGACGCCAAGATATTATGGAACACGTCGCTCCGCTCGGTCCGGCGTATCAAGCAGGCACGATGGCCGGTAACCCCGCTTCGATGGCAGCTGGAATTGCCTGCCTCGAGTTGTTGGAACAGCCTGGTGTTTACGAGGAATTCGACCGTCTCGGTGCAAAACTCGAACAAGGGATTTTAAAGGCTGCCGACACGCATGACGTCACGATTACAATCAACCGCCTGAAAGGTGCGTTGACAGTCTACTTCACAGATGAAACCGTCGTCGACTATTTGGGTGCAGAACGTGCCGACAGTGAAATGTTCGGTCGTTTCTTCAAACTCATGCTCGAACAAGGCATCAATCTCGCTCCTTCTAAATACGAAGCCTGGTTCTTGACGACAGCCCACACAGAAACAGACATTGACGAAACAATCGTTGCCGTCAACCGTGCTTTCGCCCAACTTTAAATCAATCATCATCCACTAAAAAGGCTGCTCCGTTTTCCGGAACAGCCTTTTTTTCATTCAACAAGCTCTAAGTTTTGAATCGCGTACAGTTCAAAATAGGCGCCGCGTTTTCGCATTAATTCTTCATGACGTCCCATTTCCGTGATCTGACCGTTTTCAATGACGACGATTTTATCGGCATCAGTGATAGTCGAGAGACGATGGGCGACGGTAAACGTCGTCCGTCCTTTTGCGAGACGAGCGAGCGAATCTTGAATCATCGATTCACTTTCCAAATCAAGTGCACTCGTCGCTTCATCCAAAATCAAAATCGGTGGATTTTTGAGAAATACCCGTGCAATCGCCAGACGTTGTTTTTGTCCCCCCGACAATTTGACCCCGCGTTCGCCGACCGGTGTTTTATAGCCGTCCGCCAAACGTTCGATGAACTCATGGGCATTGGCTGCTTTCGCTGCCGCGACCACCTCTTCATCCGTCGCCTCAGGATTTCCCATCTTAATGTTCATTTCGACCGATTCACTGAACAGAATCGATTCTTGCATCACCATACCGATTTGATCGCGGAGACCACGCAACTTCAAATCGCGAATGTCGACACCGTCAAGCGTGATCCGTCCGGAAGAGACGTCATAAAAACGTGGTATCAGACTGACAAGGGTCGATTTCCCTCCTCCTGACATTCCAACAAAGGCAATGCGTTCTCCGGCCTGAACGTCGAGCGTCAGCCGGTCAATCGCTCGTTCGCCGCCTTCTTCATAGGAGAAGCTGATATTTTCAAACTGGACGTTCCCTTTGACACTAACCGGATTTTTCGCATTGGCTTTTTCCGTAATGTCATACGGCTCATCCAGGAATTCAAACATCCGGTCCATCGAAGCAATTGACTGGGTCAAGGTCGTCGATGAGTTGACGAGACGACCGAGCGGTGCGTACAGACGATCAATGTAGGCGATGAAGGCAACCATCGTCCCAAGTGATTCCTGTCCGTTCAGAACGAGGAAGGCTGCTGCTCCGAAAATCAAAATCGGCGCAAAGTCGGTAATCGTCGAGACGACGACATACGTCCGGGCATTCCAGTTCGTTTGACGTAATGCTGCCGTCAAGAAACCATCATTTTGTTTTTTGAACGCCTGGTTTTCATGGGGTTCAAGAGCAAAACTACGGATGACCGCCATCCCGTTGACCCGTTCCGTCAAATGTCCCTGAAGTTCAGCGAGTGCCGCGGAACGATCCCGCGTCAAACTGCGGAGTCGTCCATAGAAGAACTTGACTGCAAGCGCATAAAACGGCAGCGGAATGATGGCGACGAGCGTAAGTTTCGGATCAATCGTCCACATGATTGCGATGGCAATTAAAATCGTAATCATATCGAGCCATAAATTCATTAATCCGGTTACGACAAAATCCTTTGTTTGTTCGACATCGTTAATAATACGGGAGATGACTTCTCCGGTTTTTGTGTTTGAATAAAAGCGAAGTGACAGTTTCTGAACATGATCGAACAGACGGTTCCTGACATCAAATAAAATTTTGGACGCTGACCACTGAGCTAGATATTGCCGGATATATTCAAGCGGTGGTTTGATGACGAGGAAGACGAAGAATCCGGCTCCGATCAAGTACGCCAACTCTTTACTGCGCTCCGCCAGTGGAACCGTCTGATTATCGAGCAAATTATCGATGATGTACTTGTAGAGCAGAGGCAATCCTAACGGAATCGAAAACTTGATGATTCCGACGAATACCGTTAATAGAATTTGTTTTTTATACGGTTTGACGAATTCCATGTACCGCCGGATGGAACCCTTCTTTTTTAACTGTTTTTGTTTCGTTTTACCCATGTGTTTCCCTTCTTTCCACTAAAAAAAGACGATGGCGAACCATCATCTCCGATATCTTGTTTCGTATTCACGATACCACGTTTCCACGAAAGCTGGATTGAATGGACCCTTACGACTGCGGATCCATTGAATCAAAATCTGAACGTTGTCCTTTAGAATACGATCAATCGCTTTCGGATAGTTCATCTCCCGGCGATGTTTCTCGTACTCGTCCTCATCCAAAATCATGTAAGACATGTCCGGATAGACTTTGATATCTAAATCATAATCAATGTACTTGACTGCTCGATCCTTTTCATCAAACGTCGAAGGTGACCCTAAGTTACAGTAATAGTAGATACCGTCTTCACGGATCATACAGATTACATTAAACCAGAGTTCTGTCGAAAAATAACAAATCGCGGGTTCTCGTGTCCGCCACTGACGACCATCCGATTCACTGACCATGATCCGGTCATTGAATCCAATCAATTCTTCTTCCGTCGATTTAAGCACGAGCGTTTCTTCCCAAACTCTGTGTAAGCTGCCGTTATGTTTGAAACTTTGAATCTCAATCTTGCTACTTTCTTTTGGGAATCGACTCATGTGCTACTCCTTTCTGAAGCTTTTTATTCAGTTTTTTCTATACTCTCGTGCTTATTATACCCATTTTCAGAACACATGAAAAACGAAAGGCTACTTTTTCAGGAAAATGACTGGTATTTAACTTGAAAAATGATGCAAGATCGCCTGTTTCCGTTGCTGAAACATCGGTTTTAAAACAAACAAATCCACCAACCATTTCGGAAAATAAGATTTATAGATTAAGTCGTCAATCATATAAACCCCATCATGACGCTCTTCAACACGATGTGTATGACACCATGCGGAGAAAGGAAACGGCACCTTCACTCCCACGTCAACAAACGCATCACTCCCGACCATCGGAATGATCGAATCCCACTTTACAAAAATCGGCGGTACCCCGACATTTAGCTGAATCGTATTGCCGGCATACGTCCGTGTATCACCGATAGTCTGTACTTTCGGAAACGTCGTCATGCCGGTCAAGGCTTTGGCATCACTTAAAAATAACCAGACTTGTTCCTTAGTCGCCGGCACTTTCGTTTCTATATAAAAATGATTCATTAGATTTCCTCCTTTAATAAACGGTCAATTTTCATTTGGGCGACGGAAATCGGTTGTTTTTCATATGTCTGTTCATCCATGAGAACGGTCCCTTCCGGTTGTGTCGTAACACGATAGACGGTGATGTCCCAAATCCGGTGCGAAAAGATATGTTTGACACTACCGACGCGTATTCCCGGAAGCTCTTCTGACGTTTCGGCCAAAGGGTATTGCCACATACCTGCGAGGAGTCCTGTATCTGGACGTTGCATAACTGCGACTTGCCCATTTTCCTCATAGACAAGAGCGTCATACTGGATCGTCTGTGTTTTTCCTTTTTTTGTTTTAACGGGAAGCTCCGCCTGAACGGATCGATCGTAAGCAAAACAGACATCATTGACCGGACAAAGTCCACACATCGGTGATTTTGGCGTACAAACCATCGCGCCAAGCTCCATCAATCCTTGATTGAAACTCGAAGGATCTGCATGATCAATCAATTCATGAACGGCAGCTTCGAATACCTTCCGTGTTTTCGGTGCGGCAATGTCATCATAAATTCCCAAAACCCGTGATAATACACGCATGACGTTCCCGTCAACAGCCGGTTCCGGATGACCATATGCGATGGAAAGGACGGCCCCGGTCGTATAGGGACCTACTCCCCGTAAACTTTCAAACCGTTCTTTCTCATCCGGTACGATTCCATCATATTTTTCAACAACTTCCTGAACGGCGATTTGAAGGTTCTTAACACGGGAATAGTACCCTAAGCCCTCCCAATATTTTAAGACTTCACTTTGATCGGCCGCCGCTAAATCATGAGGTGTCGGAAATCGTTCCGTGAATCGTTGGTAATACGGAATTACCGTATCGACACGTGTCTGTTGCAACATGATCTCACTGATCCAGATATGATACGGGTTTTTCGTTTCACGCCATGGCAATTGCCGTTGTTCCCTTAAAAACCACTGAACCAATTCCGTCGTAAAAAGTTGCTTATTGAAGTTTGTGAAATATTCTGTAACAAGAGTCAAAATATTACCTCTTTTCTATTTGATACGTTATAGTAAGTTCAATTAACCTTAAAATCAATTTACGTTCATGATTCTGAATACTTTGATAGAGGAGCGAATTCGCATTGGATACTGGTACGCATATCGGAATGGGACTTTGCCTCGCCGCCATTTCCACACTTGAACCGGATGTCGCAGCAAGCGCCACGCTGTTTGCGGCAGTCACGACTACGGCGTTGGTCGGTTCCCATGCTCCAGACTTTGATACTGTATTTAAATTTAAAGGCAACAGTGCCTACCTTAGACAACACCGTGGTAAATCACACGGTTTAATCGCTTTAATCGCTTGGCCATTGTTGTTGTCGATCGTCATCGGTGCCTTGTTCGGCGTTCCACCTACTTCATTATGGCTGATGGCACAGATCGCTGTCGCCCTTCATGTTTTCGTCGATCTGTTTAATGCTTACGGCACGCAGGCGCTCCATCCCTTTAAAAGGGCTTGGATTGGTTGGGGTGTCATCAATACGTTTGACCCTTATCTGTTTACGATGTACTACGGTGCGTTCGGAATTTGGTTATTGACCCGTGCAACAATCGTCATCTTCCCGATTTTGATTGCGATCGTCATCATCTATTACGCGGTTCAGTTCAAATTGCGAAACGACGCTTTGGCAACAGCAGCCCGTTACTACGGCGGAGCGCATAAGCTGTTTATCTCGCCCGGTATGAAATGGGATGAATGGCACGTCGCGGCCCGCTTGCGAAATGAATATGCGGTCGTCAAAATCAATGCCGGTACCGTCGTCGAATGCGGTAATTTCCGGATTAAGGACGAACCGCATGGAGACGAATTATACGAAATCGTCAAAGAAAATGCAGATTTGCAAGCTTTTCTCGAATTCTCAAAAATTCACACGTATACCGTTTCACGAAAAGACGGGATTGTCGAATACCGTTTCACGAACTTACGTTACTTTACGAAAGAAGTGTATCCGTTCGTCGCGGTTGTCCGAATCGATGCGGCCTCCCGCCAGATCGTCAGCTCGTACACCGGCTGGGTCTTTAGTGAACGCACATTACAAAAAAAACTGGTTGTCCCTGCACTATGAATAAAGGACTCGTTATCCGAAACAACTTCCGGGTCAACGAGTCCTTTTTTTGTTGCATCTGAATCACTGGGTGTCGCGCCCAATCATCAGATGTTTGAATTTCTCATTTGTCGTGTTGAAACGATGAAGCATCGCTCCATGTTGCTTGATTTGTTGCTGGACGAAACGAACAGCCACGGCCTCACCTTGGTATTTCTCTCCCGCTCGTGCAAGCGTCGCTTCGAAATCTTCCCATAAGACCTCAACCCACGTCAATGCTTCAAGCGGCGTCAGCGTCTCGTTGACGCCTTGCAATTCTTCCGCCAATCCTTTTAGTGCTTCCGAACGATTTTGATCCATCATCATTCCTCCTCTTCTTGAATCAATGCCAGTGGAATCGCCACTTCATTGACCGTCCCTTCGAAATGTCCCCACCCCATCACACCGTTGACGAAATGCAGCTCGAATCGTGCTTCTTCCCCGTCAATCCGGTAAAAGCGTCCCGTCTCGAACCGGCTGGCATCGACCAAATAACTTTGGGCAATCGCAATCTTTCGAATGATGACTTCCACTTCACTCATGTTTCCGTGTTGCTCTGCTTTTCGTTTTTGTTCATTCAACTTCGTCACGAGCATCTCTAATTCATACTTCGACAGTTGACTCATTCGTGTATCCATCAAAAAACTCCCCCTCTTCGTCATTAGTATATACGAAAAGAGAGAGGAGAATCATAGGGTTAGCTTGATTTCAGTTCGAGATTTCGTTTGCTTTGTAATGCATACATTTTGGCGTAGATGTTTTGTCTTACGAGCAACTCTTCGTGTGTACCACGTTCAGCAATCTGTCCCTGGTCAAGAACAATGATTTCATCCGCGTCTTTAATCGTCGATAAACGGTGGGCGATGATGAACGTCGTCCGCCCTTTCGTCAACGTCAACAACGCTTCTTGAATCATCGCTTCCGTCTCGGAGTCGACACTCGCCGTTGCTTCATCGAGCACCAAGATGGCCGGATCAAAGGCCAGCGCCCGGGCAAAACTAATCAACTGCCGTTCCCCGGCGGATAAGGTCGCTCCTTTTTCGATGACCGGCTCATCCAGTCCTTTCGGGAGCCGGTCGATGAATCGGTCCGCGCCCACCGCAACGATGGCTTCGCGGATGCGTTCCTCCGAAATGGCCGGATTTCCGAGCGTGATGTTCGACCGAATCGTTCCCGTGAATAAAAACGGATCTTGCAAGACGATTCCCATATGATCCCGAACCGCCTGCTTCGGGAGTTGCGTGACATCTTGTCCGTCAATCAACAGCTGCCCGGAGGACGGATCATAAAAACGCATCAATAAGTTCATGATTGAACTTTTTCCGCTGCCCGTATGTCCAACGAGGGCAACAGTCGCCCCCGGACGCGCATCAATTTCAATGTCTTGCAATACAGGATGACCCGGGTCATAGCTGAAGCCGACTTGTTTGAATTCTACGCGACCGGCGAAACGGGGTAAACGTCCTTTTCCGACGTCTTCTCCTTTTTCGTCGAGCAACTGGAACATCCGGTCTGCGGAAACGAGTGCCTGTTGCAAGGGCGACAACTGGTTCATGATTTGAGTGACCGGTTCGAAGAGACGTGATACATAGTCGATATAAGCATATAAAATACCGAGCGATAAAAACGTCCCGTCGGTCAAACTCTTTCCGGCGACGACCCAAATCAACAAAGCGAGTGTCAGGTTTTTTAAGAAATATGACAAGTTATGCGACATCAAGGCATCAAGCCGTAATAACTTCGAACGGGTCTGATAATTCTCTTCGTTTTTCTGTTCGAATTCCGCCAACACTTCTTTTTCCCGCGCATACGCTTGAATGATTGGCATCGTTTGAATGTTTTCATTCAGTTGACCATTCATATCCGCGACAAGCGAACGGACTTTGAAGTTATTTTCCGTCGCTAGCTTTTGGAATAACTGAATCCAGAAATAGACGATCGGGATGATCAGGAGCGAGATGAGTCCGAGACGAACATCGAGGAAAAACATCGCTACTAAAATTCCAGCCATCGTGATCAATCCGGAAAAGACCCGCGCCAACACCCCTAAATATAGATCACGGATTGTTTCCGTATCATTCGTCACCCGGCTGACAATCTTCCCAATCGGTGTTTGGTCAAAATAGCGGACCGGCAACCGTTGTAAATGCGTAAAGACGTCGAGCCGCATTCTTTTGACAATTTTATGCGCCGACCGCTGAAGCAGGATTTGTTGGACCCAGTTCAGACCCGCTGCGATTAACAGCAAGATGATGTACATCAAGGACAGCCAGCCGACTGCTTTTAAGTCAGAGGCATAAAAATCATACACTTGGCCTTGCGTCAGCTTTGCGACGCCCGAATATCGAAACGTCTCATCGCCACGCGTGACGGTCAACGTCCCGTCGGTCACACTGCGTTCGCCACCGCTGACGACTTGTTTCGGTACAAAATAATAACCGTCTTTTGACTGGACAATCGAAATGGATTGAATGATAGCAGAAGACGGGACGTCCTGTGTCTTCGCAAACTGACGCCCGTCATACTCGACCCTTCCTCCATCCTTTACTTCCACCCAGTCCTTTTCAATCGCGACGATATGTTCGTCAATGATGACTTTCGCAATATAGGGTCCGGTCAGTTCTGCTCCGACTGCCAAAATCAATAGGAACAATCCCAGGAAAATCGCTTGCTTTTCATACATCGCATAACGGACAAGCGATCGGATCGTCGTTTTCCGACGAACGGGATCTAATAGATACAATTCTTCTTCATTCATGTTTGACACCTCCTACCTTACGTTTCTTCACTTTGTCGTTCAAACTGTTCGGCATACCAGCCTTGACGTTCCATCAACTGTCCATGCGTGCCGCGTTCCGTCACTTGACCGTCTTGGAGGACAAGGATTTCGTCCGCATGGGCAACCGCTGACAGGCGGTGAGCGACGATCAATGTCGTAGCTTGCTCCCGATTGGTTCGAATCGCTTCAATAATATGCGACTCGGTTTTCGCATCGACAGCGGATAAAGAATCGTCGAGCAATAATAATTTCGGTTTCTTCAACATCGCCCGAGCAATCGAGAGTCGTTGTTTTTGTCCCCCGGATAACGTAACACCACGTTCGCCGACCAACGTCTCAAGACCTTGATCGAGCATCGTGACATCTGTCGTGAACGATGCCAAACGAATCGCTTCTTGCAATTCCGCTTCCGTTGCCGTTCCGGCACCAAACAAAATATTATCCCGGACAGTTTTCGAGAACAGTAGATGTTCCTGCGAGACATAACCTGTCCAGCCCCGGACCGTCTCAAGCGCCACATCTTCGTACGGCGTCCCATTGACTTGCAACATGTCGCGACCGACCGGATATTCGCGTAAAAACTGGCGTAACAACGTCGTTTTTCCGGCACCTGTCGGACCGACGATTCCGATTGTCTTTCCTTGTTCGATCGTCACGTTGATGCCACGTAATGCGGGTTGTTTCGTTCCCGGATACGTAAACGTCAAATCAGATAAAACAATTGTTTCAGGAAGAACGACATCTACGACCGGAGTCGACGTAATCAGCGGTTTGACCCGCATCGTCGCCTGCAGACGATCAAGACTTGCTGTTCCGCGCTGAATGACGTTGATCAATTCCCCAAACGCGTACATCGGCCAAATCAACATCCCGAGATAAATATTGAAGGCGACGAGTTGTCCGAGCGTGATGTCGTTCGTGAAGACAAGGTAGGTCCCAAACGATAAACCAATCAAATAACTGATACCGACTAATAATTTAATGATGGGTTCAAACAAGACATCAATTTTTGCGACATGCATGTTTTTATCGAATACATCGCTCGTGACGTCATCAAACTTTTTGACATCGATGTCTTCTTGAACGAATGAGCGAATGACCCGCAGTCCGGAAATTGATTCCACGACTTGATCATTCATCGTGCCAAAAGCATCCTGTGCCGTCATGAACCGTCCATGAATCTGACTACCGAGTTTATTCATCGCATAGGCAAGAATCGGCATCGGCAATAATGCCGCAAGCGTCAGCTTCCAATCAATGGCGACACCCATCACGACGAGCGTAATCGCCGTCATGTTCAATGAGTCAACGAGTGTCAAGACACCAAAACCAGCTGTCCGTTCCACTGCCTTCAAGTCATTGGTCGCAAGTGCCATTAAATCTCCTGTTCGATTACGCTGATAAAAGGTGGGTGTCAGTTTTAACAAGTGCGTAAAAAACTGACTGCGTAACGTCCGCTCCAGTAAAAAGGCCGTTCCAAACAATTTCGCAAGCCACAAATATGTCAAAATAAAGGACGTAATGGAAATAACGGTCAGACCCACCACATACTGAATCAAGGTCGTCCGGTCCATGGAACCAGACCGTAATCCGTCGATGACTTTTCCAATCAACCATGGTGGTGTCAGGTCGATGAAGCCGGTCACAATCAATAGCAACACGGCAAGTAAATACGATTTTTTATGTTCCTTCAGAAACCAACTGAGTTGGCGAAATAATCGCACGATGGTTCCCCCCTTTGTCGTTCATAATGGTGTTATCTGGTTTCCAAGCACGCAAAAAAGGCAGACGGATTTCCGGAGCAGTCCGAGAATCAATCTGCCTTTCTAAAGACGATTTGAATCGACGATATGGTCTGCATGCTCGGGGAACGGATCCCCTGTCAATCGCACACTGAATGAGTGTTTATACGAGTTCGAGAGTCTCCGCCATATTTAGCTGTTTAGTCGATGTGTTGACAATTGGCTGTTTCATGTGACGGTTCCTCCTTTTCTTAATCTGAGCGTAGAATAGCATAATTATCGAACAATTGTCAATTTTGTGTCTAATCTTTTGAAAAGAAGCCAAAACTTATATTTCATCCGCTTCTTCCTGCTTGACCTGTTCGATTACTTCCGCAACAAGTGCATAAGGAAATCCTTTTCGAACCAATGCTTGTTGCGTTTTTTGAACCCGGGCGAACGGCTCCAGGTTCCGGTATTTCGGATAGTACTTCCGGGCTTGATACAACGCAGCAGACTCTTCCGTTTCCGCTTCGACCTCTTCAAAAACAAGTTGCAACCCCTGTCTTGCGACTTCTGTCGAAAAGCCGCGTTGCATCAATGTTTGCTGCAATTTTTGTTTGAGCTCCCGAACCGACCGGCGGGCCAGTTCTTTTTGTTTTTGCCGCAGAAACTTCAAGACTTTTTCAAGCTCTTCTTCTTCCGTAAACTCCGCAAGCGCTTCGTCGATATACGACTTTGGGACTTTCAAGGCTTCGAGATCCCGGCGAATCTTTCCGGGTCCTTGCGGCGTCATTGCCTTTTTCGTTGCCGTATACGCCAAGGCGAACTGTTGGTCATTCAGGTATTTTTGGTCGGTCAACCGTTTGATCGCATGTGTGACGGCATGCTCCGGTGTTTCCTTTTCCATCAGGTAGGCTTCGACTTCACTCGTCGCCCGCATCCGGTAAGACAAATGATTGAGGGATAAACGATAGGCTTTTTGCTGTTCCTCTGCCGTCAGTACTTCCTTGACGAAATCATCTTCTAGCTCTTTATCCCGTTGCAGATTATATTTGATTAGAATATCGACATCGACGGCAAAGGCGTATTCTTCCTTGCCCTCACGTTCAATATAAATATTAAAACGCTCGGTATTTTTCTTTTGGGTTGAGATCCGTTTGATTTTCAAGTCGGTTCCTCCTTTTTTATCTTCTCTTGCAACGATAACATGTTGAATAAGGTTTGAGTGAAACAGACAAACGGGAACATATGTACAAGTATCAAAACGAAAGGATGAATAATCTTATGAATATTGCAATTACCGGCGGAACGGGAATGATTGGACAAGCTTTGACTAAACGTTTACTTAACGAAGGACACCAGATTAAGATTCTGACTCGTTCACCAAAAGAAGCGGAAGGTGCCGTCTCCTACGTCGAATGGTTGACGGATACCGCGGCTCCGGAACATAAATTAAATGATGTGGATGCGTTCATCCATTTGGCCGGCGCCTCCATCAATGAAGGGCGTTGGACGGAAGAACGGAAACGAGTGATTCTTGAAAGCCGGATTGATTCGACGAAAGAACTTGTCCGGATCATTCAAGCACTTGACTCAAAACCAAATGTCGTTCTGTCAGCATCCGCTGTCGGCATTTACGGTCAGGATCGTCACCAAACCTTTTCAGAAGAGACTGTCTTGCCTCCAACAGCCGATTTTCTGAGTCATGTCTGTGTCGAATGGGAACATCTTGCCCAACCCATTGCCGAACTCGGCATTCGTCTCGTCCACCCACGTATCGGCGTCGTCTTAAGCACTGAAGGTGGCGCTTACCCTTTAATGCGTCTTCCTTATACTTTATTCGGGGGCGGAACAATGGGTGATGGCAAGCAGTGGGTGTCATGGGTCCATATCGATGATCTTGTCGAATTGTTCGTGTTTGCCTTGAAGACTGACTCCGTCAGCGGACCGTTGAACATCACAGCACCTCATCCGGAGACGATGCGTCGTTTCGGTCAAACGATTGGTCAGGTATTGCACCGTCCCCACTGGTTACCGGCTCCACGCTTTGCGCTTGAGCTTGCTCTAGGAGAAAAAAGTGTCATCGTCCTCGAAGGGACACGTGTTATTCCTAAAAAAGCACTCGAAAACGGCTTCAAGTTTCGGTATGCTGAATTAAAGGATGCACTTCAGAGTCTCGAGCATACAAACTAATACAGGGGTTGAACAATGTTGGATGTTTTAATACGCAATGCACATATCTTTCCCATCACATCAGATAATTTTTATGGGGATATCCGAATCAAAGATGGAAAAATCCATGAAATCAACGAATTGCTGGACGCGGAACAGGACGAACGGGTCATCGAAGCGGAAGGACGGTTCTTATTGCCTGGATTCATCGATGCCCATACGCATCTTGGCTTGTACGATGAAGGAACCGGTACAGTCGGAAATGATGCCAACGAGACCATTTTTGCGATGACGCCCCACTTACGGGCAATCGACGGCGTATATCCGCTCGATGAAGGTTTTAAAGAAGCGATTGAACACGGTGTCACGACGGTACAGGTCATGCCCGGCAGTATGAATATCATCGGTGGTGTCACGAGTGTCATTAAGACACACGGTCGTTTCATTGATGACATGATTTTACGGAAATACGCCGGATTAAAAATTGCTCTCGGTGAAAATCCAAAACGTGTTCATAGTGCCGGTCGCGCCGGCGAATTGACGCGGATGGGAATCATGGGCATGTTGCGGGAAGCGTTTCTTGAAGTGAAGATGCAACGGACCGCAGATACATTTGCCCATCGGATGATTGAACGGGTCCTCAAAAAGGAAATGCCGCTTCGCGTCCATGCCCACAGGGCCGATGATATTTTATCGGCGATTCGTTTTGCGGAAGAGTTCGATCTTAATGTCCGAATCGAACATTGTACAGAAGGTCATCTCGTTGCCCAAGAGCTGCAACAATTGCCCATTGAACACGTTACAGTCGGTCCGACGTTTACACGAAAGTCAAAAATCGAACTCAAAAATAAGACATGGGAAACATACCGGGTTCTTCATGAACATGGTCTTGAAGTGTCGATCACGACGGACCATCCGTACACACCGGTTCAATACTTAAATTTATGTGCCGGTCTTGCTGCCCGTGAAGGACTACCTGTCGATATTGCGCTTCGTGCCATCACGATCAATCCGGCCCGTTCGATTGGCGTTGCGGATCGCGTCGGGTCCATTGAAGTCGGAAAAGATGCCGATCTCGTCCTTTGGAGTCATTTCCCGCTCGATTATCTCGCAAAGCCCTTGATGACGATGATTGACGGAAAAGTCATTTTTGAGCATACTCACCTGACATCGATGTCTTAAAAAAACAACCTTTGATTTTAACGAAAATTCGTTGGAAATCAAAGGCTTTTTTTGTTATGAAAATACGGCTTTCTCGTTTGCAGGAAATGTCTTATTTTTGTATGTTTTTTCACAAAAATTATTTACTTGCTTTTTTAAAAAAAGAAGGTAATATTATCTTATCCGACAACTGAAGAAGGCATACCATGCGCGGTTCAAACGAGTCAGACAGGTAGCTTTCGACAATCATTCTAGCGGTCTTAAGAAGGAGGAATGGAAGTATGCTCAAGCAACGGGAGCTGAGCGACTGCGCTGATTTGTTCGAACTGATGCAGCATCAAGACGTATATCCGTACGTCCGCCAAAAAACACGGTACTTTGATGAATTTCTGTTTACTACAAAGCAGGCAATCGAAGAGGAAGAGCGTGGAGAACTGGTTTCACGCACCATCCTAGACGAATTTGACCAACCAATCGGTACAATCAGTTTACTCGATATCGAAGGACAGTATGGGTTTCTCGGTACATGGTTAGGTAAACCGTATCATGGGAAAGGGTACAACAATCTCGCAAAGGAAGCTTTTTTTGCGGAATTATTTTTTGACCTCGAATTCGAAAGTGTCTTCATGAAAATCCGCAAGACCAACATCCGTTCTCAAAAAGCAGCGGAAAAGTTGCCGTACGCCTTTTGTGCGGATGAATTGCGCCCAACTCTACTCGAACAGTTGAACATGGGAGAAACCCAGTTCACACTGTATGAAGTCTCGAAATCAAGTTTTCAAATGTATATTCACGGCCGCGAATTCGAAACGGTCTACGAACAGCAACTCGAAGCATGAGAGGAACCTTCCTCTTGTGCTTTTTTGTCGTACTTTTGATGCGGATCGAAAGCTTCAAATGGTATGATAATAAGGAAAATTCACCTGTCGGAAGAAGCTATCACCTCTTCCCATATGAAATGGAGTGATTACTGATGCCGGAACAATCCTTTAAAATACTGGTCGTAGACGATGAAGCACAAATGCGCGATCTGCTTGTCTCAAACCTTCAAAAAGAAAACTACCACACGACGACCGCTTCAAACGGTCAAGAAGCCCTTGACCAAATGCAACAAGACACGTTTCATCTTGTGTTACTCGATGTCATGATGCCGGAAATGGACGGATTAACCGCTTGTATGCGGATCCGCGAATTTTCGAATGTCCCAATCATCATGCTGACGGCACGTTCCGACGAACTCGACCGGATTCACGGTTTGAAAATCGGAGCCGACGATTACATTACCAAACCGTTCAGTCCACGGGAATTGTTAGCCCGTATTGAAGCGACTCTGCGTCGCTCGCATCGCTTTACAGTCGATCAATCAGCGACATTAACAATCGGTAAACTTGAATTGGATACGGAAAGCCGGAGTGTCCATGTCAGTGGAAAACCAATCAGTTTGACGCGAAAGGAATTTGATTTGCTGCATTTGTTTGTTCAAAACAACGATAAAGTTTTTTCCCGTGAACAACTGCTTGATCAAATTTGGGGTGCGGACTACATCGGAAACCTCCGGACCGTTGATACCCATATCAAAACACTCCGTCTGAAGCTCGGTGAGGCTGGTGGCTCAATCCAGACCGTCTGGGGCATCGGGTATAAGTTCGAGGAAGTATGATTAAGCGGTATACCATCCGACGTCGGATTTGGATTACGATTTGGTTCACAAGCGTGTTTTCTGCCGTCTTATTCGTGTTGCTGACATTTTACTTGTATGACCGCTTTTATTTACAAACGCAGGAAGATCTTCTGCTTAACCGCGGGGAAAAATTGATCAACATCTATGAATCGGAAGGATTGTCCGGCGCCTTTTACGATGGCATGACCTATACGAACGAATTGACCGAATCGAAAGTTTTTTTCATCGACTTTCTGAAGAAAAATCCGGCCGGTCTGCGCTTCTTGACGAATGCGGATATTGAACAGTTACGTAACGGTGAAACGGTCGTCTCAAGCCGGACGCACCCGATCGAGGGGTCGGATATTCTCATGACAGGTTTTCCGATCATCGAAAATAACCGTCTTGTCGGAACACTGATTCTGTATCTTGAACTGGGTCAAATCAGTGAACCGTTCCGTCCGCTCCGGTTGATGATTTTCTTCATGATCGGCTTGATTGTCCTCAATCTCGTCATCTTTGGACGCCAGATCATCGATACGATCATCCGCCCGCTGATTGATATGAAACGGGCTTCGACGGTTTATGCACAAGGTGATTTTGATTACCGGATTCCGATCCAATCCGACGATGAAATCGGCGAACTGGCGGAAACGTTAAATAAGATGGCGGAATCGCTCGGCGAAGTCGATGAACAACGGAAAGAATTTTTGGCCAATGTCAGCCATGAATTACGGACACCCCTCTCCTACATCCGAGGCTATACCGAAATGATGCAAGATCAAGCACTCGATGACAAAACGCGGGATCAGTATTATCAAATCATCGAACGGGAAACGGAACGCTTGCAACGACTCGTCAATGATTTACTGGACCTGGCTCAACTGGAACGGGACTCGTATCCGATGACGAAACAGCCGCTCGTCTTCAGCCAAGTGCTGGAAGATGTCGTCTACCGCATGGAACCGATTGCGAAAGCTAAAGGAGTATCCATCATCACAGAGATTGATCCGAGTCAAATTGTCCTTGGTGATAACGATCGGTTGGAACAGGTCATCGGGAATATTCTCGATAATGCCTTACGTTACACACCTGCTTCTAAAAACATCTATCTCTCGACCAAAACGGACGGTGAACGGACGGTCTGCACGATTCGGGATGAAGGAGAAGGCATTCCACCTGAGCATTTGGAACGATTGACGAAACGTTTTTACCGGGTCGATAAATCACGGACCCGCAAAGACGGCGGAACCGGTCTCGGTCTCGCCATCACAAAACATATCATCGATCGGCATGACGGAACCATTTCCTTTGAATCGGCACTCGGTGAAGGAACGACGGTCCAAATCATTTTACCGTTGTTGCCGGACGAAGAAGATGGATTCGCTTGATCCACGTTGACCAAACCGGTTGATTACCGCCGGTTTG
Source organism: Caryophanales bacterium (assembly GCA_902363455.1). Lineage (GTDB taxonomy): Bacteria > Bacillota > Bacilli > Exiguobacteriales > Exiguobacteriaceae > Exiguobacterium_A. The sequence continues at coordinate 19,728 of CABJAC010000012.1, forward strand.
GTCTTTTGATTTTCTCAGAAAGGACGTTTTACTATCGAAGCGACATTTCTTCATTGGTTGGAGCAAGCCGATACATTTGCTGTACCGATCAGTCTGTTGGTCAGCATACTCGTTAGTTTGTTTGGTGTGTTGCCCAGTGCATTCATCACTGCCGCCAATCTGCTTTATTTTGGCTTTTGGGAAGGGCTTCTGTTGTCCTTTCTCGGCGAGGCTTTGGGTGCCGGGGTCGCGTTTTACGTTTACCGCCGGGGGTTCCGGCAGATCGAGCCGCTGATTCGGTCACCCCTTGTCTTGAAATGGCTCGAGAAATTGACAAAACAGACGGGATGGGACGCCTTTTGGTCAATCCTCTTTTTACGGCTGTTGCCGTTTGCCCCGTCCGGACTGGTCACCTTCTTGAGTGCAACAAGCGGTGTCTCGGCACTCGTGTTTTTGAGCGCCAGTACAATCGGGAAAGTACCGGCCCTCTTACTCGAAGCGTTTGCCGTCAATGAATTGATTCAGCGTGACTCACTCATCCCTTGGCTGATTGCCGGTCCGTTCCTGATCTGCTATCTGTTCTTTTGGAGGAAGAAACGACGGCAACAATCAGGGGTTAACGATTGATGCAACCGTTTTCTTCGTTTAGTGTAGAGAAGTACACAAAGGAGGAAAAGAGCATGGAATTACGTTCATTTGGTCAGACCGATATTCAAGTCTCCCCGCTCGGCTTTGGTGCCGGTCACATCGGTTCCGACGCTTTATCGGATCAGGAAGCAAGACGGGTCTTGCACCAAGCCTTAGACCTAGGCATCCGCCTATTTGATACGGCGCGCGGCTATGGCTTATCCGAGAAACGACTCGGTCACTTCTTAAAACAACGCCGCCATGACATCGTCCTGTCGACGAAGGTCGGATATGATGTACCGGGTACAAAGGATTGGACCTTTCAAGCTGTCGCCGGTGGCATCGATCAAGCACTCTTGACGATGCAGACGGACTTCATCGATATTGTCCACCTTCACTCTTGCAGCAAGGAGATACTCGCTCAAGATGACGTCATCGAGGCGCTGGAACGGGCGAAACAGGCGGGAAAAGTCCGGCTGATTGCTTATTCAGGCGATCGAGATGACTTGGATTACGCCGTCAAAACCGGACGCTTCGACAGTTTTCAAACGTCGGTCAACCTTTACGATCAACGGGTATTGGCTGATGCCGTACCGGAGATTCACCGGCAACAAAAAGGAATCATCGCTAAACGACCGCTTGCCAACGCCCCTTGGCGGTTTGACACACGACCGGTCGGACAATATGTCGAGCCTTACTGGGAGCGGGCAGAGCAGCTTGACTTCCCGCTTGAGGAATCGTCCTGGCTTGAGACGGCTCTTCGTTTTACCGTCTTTGAGCCCGGGATCACGAGTGCCATCATCGGCACGGCGAACCCGGAGCATCTAATTCGTAACGTCCGTTTGCTCGAACAGGGTCCCTTGTCGACGGCACGTGTCGCGGATCTAAAACGCCGTTTTCAGGAACAAGATCAAAATTGGCTTCAACAAACCTAAAAAAATGCCTCGTTCCTTTTAAAGAGGAATGAGGCATTTTCATTAAAATTTCTTCTTTTTCTTTTTTTCCAAGACGACGATTGCTTCGACATGCGCCGTTTGGGGGAACATATCATACGGTTGAATGTAGCTGACTTTGTAGTCGGCTTTCATCAAATGATCACAATCCCGTGCCAGTGATTGTGGATTACACGAGACATAGATGATTTTTTTCGCTTTAGAAGAAATCATCGCATTTAATAACTGTGTATCACATCCGGCACGTGGTGGATCGACGATGAAGACGTCAGGTACCCAGCCCTCTTTTACCCAACGTGGAATCCAAGCTTCTGCTTTACCGACCACATAATGGGCGTGATTAAAACCATACTGCTTCATGTGGGCTGTCGCATCTTCAACGGCTTCTTCGACGATTTCCATACCACGGACTTCTTTTGCTCCGCTCGCCACCCAAAGACCAATCGATCCAACACCGGCGTATGCATCAACAACACGTTCTTCACCCGTCAAGGCAGCAGCTTTCACGACTTCTCCATACATCCGCTCCGCTTGTTCCGGGTTTAACTGGAAGAACGCCCGTGGTGACAGTTGATATGTGAATTCACCCATCTGTTCCTCAATCCGTTCCACGCCGCGGAGGATTTCTGTTTGTTCCCCAAACACACGTGATGTTAATTTATCGTTGATGTTCAAGGCGACTGAGATGACACCGGGAATGTCATAGATGTCACGTGACAATCCTTCAAGATCCTTAAACCCGTCCTTGAACGCCACTAAGACCACTTGAATTTCACCTGTCTTGATTCCAGTCCGTACGACGATGTTACGGATGACACCATCTTGTTTGGCTGAACTGTAAACCGGCACATTGTAGTCGTTCAACAATTGCGTGACCGCATTGTTGACACGTAATGTTTCTTTGTTTTGCACTACACACTCATCAATCGCCACTAAACGGTTCGAGTTTGCGGAGTACAGACCACTGACGATTTGGTTGCCTTCTTTTCCGACGGCGAATTGTGACTTGTTGCGGTATTCCCATTCTGTCGTACCGATCGTCTTGCGGATATCCGCCTTTTCAACATTGAGTTTTGTTGATTTGGTAAAGGCGTTCCGTAACATCTCTTCTTTATACCGGAGTTGTCCTTCGTAGCTCATGTGCTGAAGCTGACATCCCCCGCATTGGCTGTAGATCGGACATAACGGCGTCACACGATCCGGTGAACGGACATCCCGCTTGAGGATTTTAGCATTGGCAAAGTTATTATGAATTTCTGTAATTTCGATTTGAGCGGTTTCGCCGACAAGCAGACCTGGTATAAAGACGATTTGTCGTTCCAGTGTTGCGATCCCTTCACCGTTAATCCCCATGCGTAAGCAAGTCACGGAACGTGTTTCGCCTACCTGTAATTTAATTTTTGTTGTCATCTGATCCATCCTTTCCATGATCCAAATCAAAAAGCGGTCTTTACGAACCGCTTTCTGATTCCTCATGTTCCTTCATATCTTTTGCATAACGAAGCACCTTGGCTTTCAACTGATCCAAGGAAGCGGCTAAACGTTCCAAATCCTCAATATCTGATGTTTCATCCAATGAATCAATCGTATGGCATAAAAGCTGCATTCTTGATTTTAGCACATTCATCTGCCCAAGTTTATCAGTTCTTGCTTTTCCCATTATTCTGACTTCCCTTCTTCTTCTTTCTTCCATCGTTCATTTAGCATACGATACATAATGGAGCACTAAAAGGAGGAATATGATCATGTCATTAAAATCACCCATCACCATCGAGAACGATCCATGGGAAGCATACCGCGATATTGAACAGTACGGGCACTCCATACTGACGAATATCGAAGTCACGACCACGACCCTTTGTAATATGCGCTGTGAACATTGCGCCGTCGGATACATGTTGTCGAACAGCGAAACACCTACCATTCCAGTCGAACTCCTCATCAAAAGACTGGACGAGATCGAACATCTCCGCGCCTTCTCGATTACAGGCGGGGAACCGATGCTGTCAATGAAATCGGTCAGGGAATACGTCGTCCCTCTACTTAAGTATGCCCACGAACGCGGGGCTAAAACCCAAATCAACTCAAATTTAACACTTCCGCTCTCACGATATGAGTTGATCATCCCTTATCTGGATGTTTTGCATATCTCACATAACTGGGGAACAGCCGATGACTTCATCGATGGTGGTTTCGCCATGATGGAGCGTAAACCCTCTCGTGAAGCCCGGACAAAACTGTTTGAACAGATGAAAGAAAATGCACGGATCCTGAATGCGCGTGGTGTCCTTGTCTCCGCCGAAACGATGATTAACAAGCGGACGTTACCGCACCTCGAAGCCATCCATCAGGAAATCGTCGACATGGGGTGTGTCCGGCATGAAGTGCACCCGATGTATCCGGCAGACTTCGCGTCGATGATCGAAGCCGCCAGTCTCGATGAAATCCGTGACGGCATTCACCGTCTACTGGATGCCCGTAACAAAAACGTCTGGATGCTGTTTGGAACACTGCCGTTTTATGCGTGCTCCATGAAAGAAGACGATTTAACGCTCCATCGCCGACTTCAAAGCGAAACGAACGTCTCCGTTCGAAACGATCCCGACGGTCGTTCGCGTCTTAACGTCAACATCTTCGACGGAGAAATCATCGTCACGGACTTCGGGGACGAACTGGCATCACTCGGCACGATTCATGAGACATCCTTTAATGATGCCTACGCGATGTGGCGCCAAACGGAACTGAATCAAAGCTTGTCCTGTCACTGTCCGGCCGTTCAATGCCTCGGTCCAAACGCCCTTGTCAAAAATGCATATTATCCGGAAGTAGACTTCCTCAAACAATCCAGCCGCCTCTGATCAGGTTTGAGTCTCTTTGAAAACGGGAAAAGTCTGTCACAAAGTTGACACACTTTCCTTGTTCGAAGGGGGTTTCAAAAATGGAATGGCTCGTTGGGATTGTTGCGATTATTGGCATGTTTAGCATGGTACTCGGAATCATGATGATTGGCATTCGTGCGTCTCACAGTATTGAACACGACGAAGTGTTCGATCAAACGGATTGGGACGAACATCTCTTGCATATGCCACGTCCGACACGGTTCGAACAAAAAGATCAATAAAACGAACATGCCCCGGTGTACAGATGTACATCCGGGGCATGTTATGCTTAGTAAAAAAGAAAGGCAGTTGTTTGTTGTGTCACGTCGTTTTGCTCTGATTCTTTCAATCGTCTTCATTTCCGGTTTTACCCAAGGACTACTCATCCCGTTGCTTTCCATTTTGCTTGAACGTCAAGGAACACCTGCTTACATAAATGGATTAAGTGCTGCTGTTCTCTACATCGGTGTCATCGTCGCCGCTCCATTGATGGAAAAGCCGTTGCGTCGTCACGGTTACGTCCCGGTCATTTCCTTTGGACTGGCACTAGTCGCTGTCGCCGTCTTCGCTTTTCCTCTTATTCCAAGTGTCCTTGCTTGGATGGTGTTACGGTTCGTCGTTGGTTTTGGTGACCAGACGCTTCATTACGGATCACAAGTCTGGATCACTTCAATCACACCAAATGACAGACTCGGACGCACGATGTCCTTATACGGGATGGCGTTTGGACTCGGTTTTGCCCTTGGTCCTCTCGCTGCGCCGCTTGTTGATGTCATCGACTGGCTTCCTTTCGTCTTGACGGGGACATTGACTGTACTCGTTTTGATTTTCTTGCGGCAAATGCCGAATGAGAAACCATCTGATATCATGCCGGAAGAGCTTCAATCCGCCGCTTCTCGCTACCGGCTCGTCTTGACGAGTGCCTGGTTTACATTATTACCGGGATTCACGTACGGCTTTTTGGAAGCGACATTGAACGCCAGTTTTCCAGTATTCGCAACTCGCAACGGGTATGAGCTATCCCAGACAAGTACGTTAATTACAACTTTTGTCGTTAGCTCTTTATTGATGCAGTTACCACTCGGTCGCTTGGCGGATCACTTCGGAAAACGGAACACGCTGATCACCGTCCTCAGTATTGGGAGCATTGCTTTTCTAATTGCCTGTTTTCTGTTCCAAAGTTACGGTGCTTTGTTCACGATTTTTGCGATTAGCGGGATGGCCCTCGGATCCACCTATTCGCTTGGTGTCGCTTATATGACGGAACAACTTCCGAATCATTTACTGCCGACCGGGAACCTGCTTGCCGGCATCTCCTTCAGCCTCGGATCGATACTTGGACCGATTTCAGGGAGTCTGTTCGTCGCGTTACCCCCAAGCTTTTATTTCAGCTTGTTTGTACTGGTTCTCGCGACACTCGCCTACCTTCTGTTTCGTTCTAAACCGGTGTCACCTTAACTACATCACAGACAAAGACGGTCGTTCCTTATCGTGGAACGACCGTCTTTGTCTTTTTCCGTCTACGGATCATGTTGAAATCGTACGTTTATTTTACGATTCCCACCTGCCGAAAACTATGCCAGAGCTTATCGTCGATTGCATACGGTTGTTCTTTTGCCCGCTTCAACTCTTCTGTTTCCAGCAAGACGACGACCTCTCGACCGTTGATTGACCAAACGGAGTCGTATCCTCTTTCTGCCTCAATGATTTCCACATCGACATCTCCATGCGTCTCTTTTAGTTGCTGACTGACACAGGTGACGACGAACCGAGCAAACTCATCGCGTGGACGACGATTGGCAATGATCTTTCGAACGATCTCATTCCGTTCCACTTCTCTCATCTCCTCTCGTTTTTTGGTTGCACTAGCCTTTTTGGCAAGGCCGAATCGGTGGTTTTATGACCGTACAGAAAAAGCCGAACTAGTCGGCTTAAGCAACAAAACGATACACTAACAGATTGATTGAGACTATTTTTGCACGATTCAGAATCTTCGTCAACTCCGCTTTTGAAACCAAACCGGCAGATAGGTCGAGACTAGAATACCGGCGACGACAAACAATAAACCGACGAACGCCTGAGGTGGAATCGATTCGCCGAGAATAAGCGCCGACAGCGTCACGCCGAAAATCGGGACAAAAAACATAAACAAAGAAACACGACTGACTGGATTATATTTCATCAGCAAGTTCCATAATGTGAAACCAGTCGCTGACAAAAATGCCAAATACAGCAGCATCCATGCCGTCGTGCTGGTGAATGTAAACGGGAACCAGTCCCCGTTCATTACCGCTCCGACGATGAATAAACCGATTGATCCGATGACCATCGCCCAGCCGGTCATCGGTGCGACCGGGTAACTCGCTGAATATTCCTTTGCGACCAAATTCCCGAAAGCACCGGAAATCATCGCTAAAATCAGTAAAATCTCTCCGACGCCAAACGATACACCAGCCGATCCTTGCGGCCAGTTCGCCAGAATGACACCTGTAAATCCTAAAAACAAAGCAAGTCCTTTGAACCGATTCAACCGATCATCTTCATAACGGAAATGTGCGAGCAACATTTGAAAGAAGGAGGTCGATCCTGCGATGATCGATCCCTGCACCCCGGTCGACAATGAAAGTCCGATATAGAAAAAGACATATTGAAGAAAAGTCAGGAAGAAGCCCAGACGGCTGTAAGCAAACGTCCGATTTTTTAACGTGATCGGTTGTTTAAACACCAACACACTGACAATCAGCAATAAGACACCGGCGAGAAAGAAGCGGTAACTCGCAAACAAAAGTTGCTCCCCGTATTCTGTCGAGACGATTGCGAGCAAGTCATAACTTTTTTTAATGAAGGGAAAGGCACTTCCCCAAAGGAAGGTCGTCACTAACGCGAGGGCAACCATACCAAATCGATCGGTCAATATTTTTTTCATTTTTGCTGTTTCCTTTCCTGTTCCTTTTGACATAGACATGGTATAGTAGTTTTACAGATAATAATTATTATAATCTAGCGACAATGAAACTCATTATCATTGATGAGAAAACGTTGGTATTCAACATTCTCATTGTTTTAACATAATGATTTCTTTTCTCATTTAGACTTGAAAGGAGTTTTCCATATGACTACCTCTACTACTACTGATGTCCATCAGCGTTCCGCTCTCCGTCATGCTTGGGAGGAACATCACGAATTGATTTTAGCACTCTTTAGTGGAATATTGATTTTAATTGCCTACACACTTGAAAAAGTCGAGGTTCCCGCTGCAGGCTATGTCACGCTTTATCTCTCCGCCTATGTGATCGGAGGATATGCAAAAGCAAAAGAAGGATTGACCGAAACCTATCAGGAGAAAACTTTAAACGTCGAGTTGTTGATGATTTTAGCAGCCATCGGCGCTGCCGCGATCGGCTACTGGATGGAAGGGGCCATCTTAATTTTCATCTTTGCTTTATCCGGTGCCCTTGAAACCTATACTATGAATAAAAATGAGCGTGCTTTACAAAGTTTAATGTCCTTGCAGCCAGAAGAAGCCACTCGGCTGAACGCCGACGGTAAGCTTGAAGTCGTTGGTCTTGAACAGTTACTCGTTGGAGATATTGTTTACGTTCGTCCCGGTGAACGCATTCCGGTCGACGGCACAATCATCCGCGGTCAAGCAGCGATTGAAGAAGCATCGATTACCGGTGAATCCATTCCGGTTGAAAAACAAGCCGGTGATACGGTCTACAATTCGACGGTCAATATGAACGGTGTCTTGACGATTGAGATGACGAAAGCGGCAGATGAATCGTTGTTCCAAAAAATCATCCATATGGTACAAAATGCACAAAGCGAACAGTCACCCTCCGCCCAGTTCATTGAACGGTTTGAAAGTCGTTACGTCAAAATTGTCTTACTCGTCGTCGCGTTGATGATGGTCGTTCCCCACTATGTCGTCGGTTGGTCGTTTGAGACAAGCATCTATCGGGCAATGATTTTACTTGTCGTAGCTTCGCCTTGTGCCCTTGTCGCTTCCATCACTCCAGCCGCCTTATCTGCCATCGCTGCTTCTGCCCGCAACGGTGTTTTGTTCAAAGGTGGAGCGCACATCGAGACGCTTGGTCAAGTCGATACGATCGTCTTTGATAAAACGGGGACCCTCACGACAGGCAAACCGATTGTCACCGAAAGCCATTACGCTGACGGAATCGATTCCGTCACTTTAAAACAAGCCGTCGCATCGATTGAAGCCCAGTCCAACCATCCATTGGCGCAAGCGATCGTGACCCATTTAAAAGCCGATGTCATCGAACCTTCCGCCTTCAAGGATGTTACAGGGTTCGGGATTGAAGCAACCGTGTCCGGCACCACCTACCGCATCGGTAAATATGCCTTCCAAGAAGGATTATATGATCCGTTTGCTTCTATGGAACAGTCCTTAAAAGAGCAAGGCAACACGATGGTTTACGTCAGCAACGGTGAATCCATCATCGCGTTGTATGCCTTACGGGATACGATTCGTCCGGAAGCAAAGGCAGCCATCTCTTCCCTCAATTCACTTGGCATCACGACGATCATGTTGACAGGAGACAATCCGGTTACTGCTGCTGCCATCGCCAAAGAAGCCGGATTAAGCGATTACGTCGCAGAATGTCTGCCGGAAGATAAAGTCCGTTACATCAAGCAATATCAAACGGAAGGCAAAACAGTCGCGATGGTTGGGGACGGCATCAATGATGCCCCTGCCCTGGCACTTGCTCACGTCGGAATTGCGATGGGTGAAGGAACAGACGCAGCACTCGAAACGGCAGACGTCGTGCTGATGAAAAACGATTTAGGCCGTTTAGCATACGCTGTCAATAAAGCACGCAAGATGAACCGTGTCGTCAAACAGAACATCACACTTGCCATCAGTGTCATCCTGCTGTTGATCATCTCAAATTTTTCACAGTTCCTGATTATGCCGTTTGCTGTCGTAGGTCATGAAGGATCGACGATTTTAGTCATCCTCAACGGATTACGACTTTTACAAAAAGATACACCGCTACAACACGCCCCTTCTTCGTTTTCCAAACAAGCAGCGGCTTAATACAAAAAAGCATCTGACATCTAGACTGACCTAGCAATATAAGACACACATAAAACACCTTGATTAGGCTGCCAGTACACCATATTTTTTTGGTGTCAGGTAGCCTAATTTTTCTTGAATTCGTTCTTCGTTATAG
>CABJAC010000013.1 GCA_902363455.1 Caryophanales bacterium
AGCAGCGAAGCGATGCGGCGCGATGCTTGTCCCAGGAAAACGATTCGAAGCGAACAAAAAAGCGGTTCTTCTCAATCAAGAGAAAAACCACTACTTTGTCTTCAGTCTGAAAGCCTCGGTCAGGTAGACCGAGGCTTTTGAATCGATTCGTTTATTGAACGTCGTCTTGATTTTGCTCCATCATCGGTGCATAGAGTTCTTCAAGCGGCTTCATGATGATTTGTGTCACTTCCGTCAACATCGTGTGCATACGTTGTTCTTCCTGCATCAGTTGACCAATCAATGGATTGTTTTGGACTTCTAACATTTTTGCTTGCGCAGATGCCATATCTTCAGGTGTGATTTCTTCACCTTGCATTTGTTTTTGTTGTAACTCCAATTGAACATTTCGGAATGAAGCAAATAGTTCATTTGACATCGGATCCGCGTTGACTTGAGCATAGAGATCTTTTAATGTCGTGTACTCCGATGTTTCGCGGAGTGCACGCTCGAGTGTGTACGCGTGGTCGTATAAGTTTGTTTCAGACATGTTTGAACCCTCCAATTTTGTTAAACGATAAGAAGTATCGCTTGTATCATCCCAATTAAACCACCTAACAGCCCTCCAAGCCAAGTGATAGCCCGGAATTCTCTTCTGGAAATCGACAAGACGATTTCTTCAAGATACGCGGTATCCAGCAGTCCGACTTCTTCCCGGACAATCGTCTCGAGATCGAGTGTCGCCATGATCCGTTCCACCTGTTCCACCATTCGATCGACTAATCGTTTGGCGAGCAGCGGGACCATTTCTTGTGTGATGCGCACCTCAAGCGACTTCAATATTTCGTGTAGTGGCGTATCGAACATGTTCGTCAGCGGAATACGAGCCAAGATTTCTGCCTTCACCCGCGTGACGAGTTGTTGTTCGGTCTCTGTATCGAGAAGCGAGTCGACCGGGCGCGACAGGAGCAGATTGATCTCTTGTTCAACCATATCGCTGATGAATCGGCGTGTAGACTCTCCTTGTAATACCCGTTTGAGTTCGGGTTGAATCATCTCGACGATATTAATATTGGCGAGCAGCATTCCGAACATCCCGCCGCCTAACTTCCCTTGAATAAAACCGGCGACTGTTTCTTCAAGCTTCATCTTCCCGTCAGGACTCTCAAAATACCGTTCGGTCTGTTGGAGTAACGCATCGACGACTTTAGGGATGGACTCATTGATTTTTGTTGTTCCTGTCTCTCCAATGACTTCAGACAAGCTCGTTGTTTTGATGCTGGTTACCAGTGCCGACAGTTCTTGATCGATCCGTTCTTCGATCTTTTGATGCAACTGTTCTTCCGGATGTTTGACGAATCGTTCCGCCACTTCACGAATCGTCCGGGTGGACCGTGTCCATTTTTGTACTTCCTGTTGCAGCATCTGAATGATGGCATCGTACACGACAGGTTGCTGGAGACGCTTGCTGATACCTTCTGGTGTCAGTAAATGTTTGACGACTGTCCGCCCAAGGTTCGCGGCCAACTCGTCCCGGCGCTTTGGAATCAATCCCGGTGTGAATGGAATCCGGTACTTTCCGATGTATTTCGCTTCAAGCGGTCGAAACAGCATCCGAATCGCAAGATGATTGGTAACTGCCCCAATCATTGCTCCAATGATGATCATTCCAATTGCTTTGATGACTAAATCGACTTCGACTGGCATAGATCTCGTTCCTTCCGATTTTAGTATTGTGGTAAAGTCTTAATAGGACTTTTTTTTAAGGAGGCGCCTCGTATGTTACAACAATTAACCGTCTTGTTTAAAGATCATCTCTCGACTGACCCTGCTGTTTACTCTACCGATAAGTATACCGTATATCAGTTGACCGATGGACTTCGTTTCGGGATCGAAAATACGATTCTTACTGCCCGTGAAGTGGACTTGCTCGACTTGCTGGCCGAACGGGTCGTCACATCCACTTCCGATGATACTGTTTCATGGCGGCGTCGACTGGAACAGACGCACAGTGAAGAAGCCGAACCGTTTCGAATGGTTCACTTCTTATTTGAACAGCTCGATGCCCGGACAGGAGAAGATTTACAACAGTTGCTCCGTTCCTTTTTCCACGCACCGAGTGCCGTCATCCCGCTGACGGCCAATCGCTTCGTCGTCATCGAACGGGAAGAATTCGTCTCGGAGAACGATTTACATGACTTCTTCACCGCTTTGCAATCTGATTTTTTAACAGATGGAAAAGTCTTGATTGGTCAACAACGGAAATCAGGTGATCTTGCCGTTCAGTTTCGATTGGAACAAGCCGCCTTACGGGAAACCCCTTTGTTGCACATCGAGCGGTTTCTTCCCGCATTAACGCGGTTGACGTTATTATCGACGGACATACGCCAGGAACTGATTGAACGGTTTATCACTCCTCTTGAATATGAGTCGCGTGAAACGATTGATGCCTTTTGCCGCGCCAACTTAAATGTCTCATTGACGGCAAAACATCTCTTTTTACATCGAAACAGTCTTCAGTACCGACTGGACCGGCTGACAGAACAAACCGAAATCGACATCCGGTCGTTTGAAGGGGCAAGTTTTTTGTACACCCTTTTACGCGTAGCATAGTGACCAAATGATAACGGTTACATTCAGTCATGTTGTCCATATGTTTTTTGCTTCGTTTCTCCTATACTAATTCTTGTAAGCGTTATTTTAATCGACTACTTAATTTACAGGGGGATGTACACATGGCAGATATTCGTCTTGAGCATATTGATAAAGTTTATTCTGGAACAGCAAAAGCGGTTGATGACTTCAACCTTCATATTAAAGATAAAGAATTCATCGTCTTCGTTGGACCATCAGGTTGCGGTAAATCAACGACGCTTCGAATGATTGCCGGTCTCGAAGAAATCTCAGGCGGAGATTTCGTCATCGACGGCAAACGAATGAATGATGTGGCACCAAAAGACCGTGATATCGCCATGGTTTTCCAAAACTATGCCCTTTATCCACATATGAACGTCTTCGACAACATGGCTTTCGGATTAAAGCTTCGTAAATTCCCGAAAGACGAAATCAAGCAACGTGTAGACAATGCGGCCCGTATTCTTGGTCTTGAAGAATACTTGGAGCGTAAACCAAAAGCCCTCTCTGGTGGACAACGCCAACGTGTTGCCATCGGTCGTGCCATCGTCCGTGATGCAAAAGTCTTCTTGATGGATGAGCCGCTCTCGAACTTGGATGCTAAACTCCGTGTTCAGATGCGTAAGGAAATCATCCAGTTGCACAAACGTCTCGAAACGACGACGATTTACGTGACGCACGATCAGACGGAAGCGATGACCCTTGCGACTCGAATCGTTATCATGAAAGCCGGACTCATTCAACAAGTCGGTACACCAAAAGAAGTGTACGACCACCCGGACAACATGTTCGTTGCTGGTTTCATCGGTTCACCATCGATGAACTTCCTGACAGGAAAGCTTGCGGAAGACGGTCTCTTCCATGTCACAGGCACAGAAGAGAAATTTGAAGTGCCTGAAGGCAAAATGAAAGTACTCCGCGAACGTGGATACACAAGCAAAGATCTTGTCCTCGGAATCCGTCCGGAAGATATTCACGCTGAGTTGATTTATCAAGACACAAAAACAGCTCACCGTTTCCCGGCGCATATCGAAGTTTCTGAGCTCATGGGAGCCGAGTCTTACCTCTACTCCAAAGTCGGCAACCAAGCCTTCACAGCACGTGTTGATTCGCGTTCACACGTCGAGATGGGTTCAGATTTAGATCTGTTCTTCGATATGACAAAAGCGCATTTCTTTGATGCCGCAACTGAAGCAACAATTCGTTAATCTATCAGATTCAGTGAACGTATTCAGGCTGCCCACGTTTGGGCAGTCTTTTTTATTGACAGACGTTCCTGTAACTTTGTATGATACTGCTTGTAGTCTTAAATTAATCCTATTCGAAAACTAGGAATTGAAATCATTTATTTTTAAAGGAGAGAGCGCTATGAAACACGGACTAAAGCTAGCAGTAGCAGCACTATCAACAGCGGGGGTGTTAGCGGCGTGCGGCGCTTCTAACGAAGAAGCAAGCAAAGATGAAAAAATCGTGACAGTTGGGACGGAAGCAACGTACCCGCCATTTACGTATAAAGAAAAAGGCAAGCTCACTGGGTATGACATCGAAGTCATGAATGAAGTCGCAAAACGCGCCGGCTACAAAGTCGAGTACAAAGCGATGGACTTCAAAGGATTGATTCCGGCACTCGATTCAAAACGAATCGATGTCATTGCCAACCAAATGGGCATAAATAAAGATCGCAAGAAGAAATATGCATTCTCTGATGCCTATACGGTTTCCGGTTCAACAATCATCGTCAATAACAAAACAGACGATATCAAAACACTTGAGGACTTGAAAGGCAAAACGGTTGGTTCGACACAAGGATCACTTTATGCCAAAACAGCTGAAGAAGCAGGCGCAAAAGTCAAGTATTATAAAGGCGCAAACCAAGTCTTAAAAGATCTTGAAGCAGGTCGTGTCGACGCTGCGATGAACGACCGTCTGTTTGTTTTGACAGAACTCAAAAAAGCCGGTTATAAAGTGAAAGCTGTCGGTGAGACGTTTGATAAAAACGAATCAGGTCTGATGATGGCGAAAGACAGCAAATATACTGAAGACTTCAACAAGGCACTCGCAGAGATGCAAGAAGACGGCACGCTCGCAGATCTCGGGAAAAAATACTTTAACGAGGACATCAGTAAATGATGGAATTGTTTACAATCGTCCGTGATAATGCGGACGTTTACGGAAAGGCGATTGGCACTACACTTCTTGCAAGTGGATTTGCCATCGTCTTTGCGCTTTTTCTCGGTTTGATTCTTGCGGTCATGCGGGATAGCCGTTTCGCCGTCTTAAGCGGCTTCGCACGATTGTACGTCTCCTTTTTCCGAGGAACACCTTTGTTGCTGCAAATCTTGATTTTGTATAATGGTCTGGTCGTTCTTCAACTGACCGGTTTCCAAGCGTTGGCCTTTGGTCTGTCGCTTCACTTTTCGGCCTATATCTCGGAATCATTCCGGGCCGCGATCTCCTCTGTCGATCGTGGACAATGGGAAGCAGCGGATTCACTTGGTATTCCACGCCGGAAGACATTTAAGGATGTCATTCTTCCGCAGGCTTTGTCGCGGGCGATTCCGCCTCTTTCGAACTCGGTCATCGATATCATCAAATCGACGTCCCTCGGAACGATTGTAGCCGTCGAAGAACTGACGTATGTATCCGACCAAATCTCGGCAACGACCTATCTTGTCATGCCTTTGCTGCTGTTCTCAGCTGCGATTTATTGGATCATGTCGACCTTGATCCAGGGGGTTCAGCACCGCCTCGAAGCCCGATTCAGTATTCCAGAATAAAAGTAAGGCACTTGGAAGCGCGACACATTCCAAGTGTTTTTTTTAATCTTTTTAAGGTTTAATACTAGTCATCCCGGGAATAATCAAGTATACTAATAAAAATCAGAATTATCTGATAACTTTAAAAGGAGCGTGGCCGAGATGAAACAAGTAATTGAAGCTTTCCGTAGACAAGATGCAGAGCAGCGGATTCCAGTGCTACGCCTCGAAATCGATTATGAGCTCAGTACGCTCTTCGATGCTATTCAAGTCAGTGATCAAGCAGCTGTTGTCGCTAGTAAAGAACGTTTAGATAAATATCGTCAGGAAATGCTTCGTCTCGAAGCATAACCCTATAGATACTCCCATCTCACCTCCCCCTTGAGATGGGACTTTTTTTTGCACAAAAAATAGCCCGAAGGCTATTTTTTAATCAACGTCCCGTCCGCGGGAAGCTTTTAAGATTTCAAACCATTGTTCACGCGACAGTTCGAGACGTGTCGCCCGGACAGCAGATTCAATCCGTTCAATTTTTCCTGAACCGACGATTGGCATGATGCGCGCCGGATGTTTGAGCAACCAGGCATAGGCGACTTCGTCGATCTCCTCTGCGCCGATGTCACGGCCGATCTCCTCGAGTTTTTCACGAAGCGGCGCAAATTGTTCTTCTTTGAACAATCGTCCTCCGGCAAGCGGACTCCATGCCATGAGCGGCATTTCATTTTCGTGGCACAAATCAACCGAACCGTCTTCAAAATGCTTCAGTTCCGCGACAGACAGCTCAAGCTGATTCGTGACGAGCATGAACGGTAATCGTGATTGAATCAAACTTTGTTGAGCCGGTGTATGGTTCGACAATCCAAACGTCCGTACTTTTCCGGATTCTTTTAATTCGACGAATGCTTCGGCGATTTCATTTGGATCCATCAATGGATCAGGACGGTGAATCAGTAACGTATCGATGTAATCGACACCGAGTTCTTTTAATGAACGGGTCGCCTGCTCAATGATATGTTCTTTTGTCGTGTCGTAAAATGAAAGTTTTTGATCCGAGAAATGGTTTCCTTTCATTTTGATCCCGGTTTTTGTGACGATTTCCATCCGTTCGCGTAATTCAGGTTTCAGTGCCAACGCTTCACCAAACAGTCCTTCGTTCGTATAATCACCATAAATATCGGCGTGGTCAAATGTCGTAATCCCTAATGCCAAACATTGCTCAATTAATTCGAGTCGCTCCTGTGCCGTCATGTTCCATTCATTCAGACGCCATAGTCCATGAATGACTCTCGAAAATGAAAGTTCTTCCGTTAAGTGTATCCGTTCCATGTATAGTCATCTCCCTATCTTTCAATCATACTTCACCGTTCACTTTACATGAATTTGAGAACGGTTGCACGAGTTACGCCCTTCTCAATCAAATAGCCAAAAAAACTGGCAGAGACGGATTGTCTCTTTGCCAGTTTCGTCTTCTCGGTTTATCCGATTATTGAATTTGCTCGACTTCCTGCATCACTTCATCTTCAATCAACTGACGTTTGCGTGTTGTCTCTGCAGCGTCTGGTGATGTCACACTGAAATAGAATTTAATTTTCGGTTCTGTTCCAGATGGACGAAGGCAGAACCACGAACCGTCTTCCAACGTAAATTTCAAGACGTTTGATTTCGGCAGATTGATGGGTGATGGTTGATGTTGGATCAAATCATGCGAGATGCTGGCATCATAATCTTCAAATAAGACGACCTTTTCACCTGCCACTTGTTTAGGCGGATGCTCCCGGAACGTATCCATGATGCGTCCGATTTGTGCGACACCGTCTTTACCTTTCAGCGTCAACGAGCGAAGTGACTCTTCGAAGTAGCCGAACTGCTCATAGATGGCTTGTAACGCCTCATACAACGTCCGTCCTTCCTTCTTGTGATACGCTGTCATCTCAGCAGCCAGCAAGCATGCTTGGACGGCATCCTTGTCACGGCAGAAGTCCCCGATCAAGTAACCGTAACTTTCTTCATAACCAAACAGATATTCATATTCCCCTGATTCATTGTATTGTTTGATTTTTTCACCGATGAATTTAAAGCCGGTTAATGTGTTTTCAACGTGTAAGTCGTAATGTCTTGCAATCAATGCTCCCAGTTCCGATGTGACAATCGTTTTCGCTACAAAACCATTTTTCGGCAATGTCCCTTGAGCCGATTTTTGTGACAAGATGTAATCAAGCAGTAACGCACCTGTCTGGTTTCCTGTGAGGACGACCCATTCTCCGTCCGCATCACGTGTCGCAACACCGACACGGTCAGCATCCGGATCCGTCGCAAGTAACACATCTGCGTCAACCCGGTCTCCGTACTCAATCGCCAACTTAAAGGCCGCATGCTCTTCCGGGTTTGGAGAAGAAACTGTCGGGAACGCACCATCCGGCTTCGCCTGCTCTTCGACGACCGTTACATGCTCAAAACCATAATTCTTTAATCCTACCGTTACTGGTACAAGACCTGTCCCGTGAAGCGGAGTAAAGACGATTTTTAAAGGATCCGCCAACTCATCTTGAATCGTCGGTAAAACACGAATCGTTTTGAGTTGTGCTTGGTATGCGTCATCAAGTTGTTCTCCGACGCGAACGATCAAGCCGTTCGCCCGCAAGACTTCTTCCGCTTCAAGTTCGATTGAAAGTTCATCTTCAACTTGATCGACGTACGAGACAAGATCATCCGCTTCTTTCGGCGGCAACTGTCCACCATCATTCCCGTAGACTTTGTAGCCGTTATATTCCGGTGGATTGTGGCTCGCCGTAATGACGATACCGCCTGCTGCACGGAGTTCACGCACGGCAAATGACAGTTCCGGTGTCGGACGAAGTCCGTCGAACAAGTACGCCTTGATTCCGTTACTCGCAAGTGTCTTGGCTGCTTCCAAGGCAAACTCCGGTGAGTAGTGCCGTGAGTCATGGGCGATGACGATGCCTTGGGCGACTGCTTCCGCCCCTTCGGCTTTGATGAAATCCGCAAACCCTTGTGAGGCTTTACGAACGGTGTAGACGTTCATCCGGTTTGTTCCGACGCCGATTTCTCCGCGCATTCCGCCTGTTCCGAATTCCAATTCTTTATAAAAAGCTTCTTCAGCTGCCTTATCGTCTGTTGCAAGTGTTGCCAATTCTTCTTTTAATTCTGCTTCAAGTCCCGAGAATTGATTCCATTTTTGATACGTTTCTTTCCATGACATATGCTGTCCACTCCTTCAAATTTGTTTAAACGAGATTTTCTTACGACTTGCGGGAACGTCTCACCTTTCATATGATTACTTTAGAAAGGGTCGAGGTGATGTTCATGTTTCCAACCATTCAAATGACAGACTTGCAACAACTTGTTCATACGGATCAGATCCGCTGGTTTGATTGTCGCTATGATTTGCAACACCCCGATTATGGTCGTGAAGCATTTAAGGAAAGCCATGTCGAGGGCGCACAGTATCTAGATTTATCTACTGATTTATCAGGACCACGTTCCGAAACAGGCGGACGCCATCCATTACCAGCAAAAGAGCAATGGATCCGTACGTTGGAGTCACTCGGGGTCCATCGCGATGATTTCATCGTCCTCTATGATGATGGCTTTCCTTATGCAGCACGTGCTTGGTGGCTTTTTAAATGGGCCGGGCATGAACGGGTCGTCGTCCTTGAAGGCGGATTATCATCTTATTTAGCGTTTGATTTTCCAATGAGTACGGAATCTGCTGTTTTTGAAAAATCGACTTATCAAGCCGACTTCAAAGACGATATGCTGATTCAGTATGAAGAGGTTAAAAATCGTCCGGCAGAAACCTCTCTTGTTGATTCCCGTTCACCCGATCGATTTCAAGGTCAACATGAAACGATTGATCCCATTGCCGGTCACATTCCGGGTGCAGTGAATTGTTTCTTCGAAGAGGCGATTTCACCTGACCGCCGCCTGAAAGATGCGGAAGATCTGAAAGAACTGTATGCAGATCTGCTCGAAGCACCTTCCCCGATTCTTTATTGTGGAAGCGGCGTTACAGCTTGCGTCAACGTCTTGGCGCTTCACGCGTTAGGAAAAACAGATGTCCGGTTGTATGCCGGTTCTTACAGTGACTGGATCAGTCAAACTGACGACGTCGCACGATGAATCAAACGAAAGTCCGATGAGAATCGGACTTTTTTTATATTTGTACCGGTTTGATGTTCCAAATGGCGTTAGCGTACTCTTTAATCGTCCGGTCACTCGAGAAAACTCCGGATTTCCCGATATTCATGATGACCATCTTGTACCATTTTTCAGGATTTTGATAGGCACGACTGATTCGTTCTTGTGCTTGTTGATAAGATAAGAAATCTTTTAAAATCAAATATTCATCGTTGTACGTCAACAGCGAATCATAGATTGCCTGAAATTCTCCAGTCGGGAAAATCGATCCGTCGACGAGACCGTCGATGACTCGGCGAAGTTCCGGTTGCGCACTGTATTGATCATACGCACTGTATCCACCATACTTCTTATAATTCATGACTTCTTGAGGCGTCAGTCCGAAAATAAAGATATTTGCATCTTCAACTTCATCACGAATCTCAATATTGGCTCCGTCGAGCGTCCCGACGGTCAAGGCTCCATTCATCATAAATTTCATGTTTCCCGTTCCTGATGCTTCGTAACTTGCTGTCGAAATCTGTTCACTGACATCACTTGCCGGGAAAATCTTTTCCGCCAGTGATACACGATAATTCTCAAGGAACACGACTTTCATGTATGGACTGACATCCGGATCTGAATTAATCAGTTTGGCAAGCGCATTAATGTAACGGATAACCTCTTTCGCATAATGATAACCCGGAGCCGCCTTAGCACCGAAAATAAAGGTCCGAGGTGTCATTTGGAATGACTTGTCCTCTTTTAGACGGTAATAAAGAGAATGAATATGAAGCGCATTAAGTAACTGTCGTTTGTACGCATGAAGTCGCTTGACCTGTACATCAAAAATCGAATGCGGATCAACGATGATACCTGTCTCAAGCTTAATCAGTTCCGCCAATTCTTTTTTACTCGCCAGCTTGATGGCCCGGATATCTTGTTGAAGCGTGACGTCATCCGCAAATTTCGTCAGCTTTTGTAAGTCGGACGGATGATTGATCCAACTATCCCCAATGGCTTCCGTGACACGATTCGCGAGTTCTGGGTTGGATAATAAGAACCAACGGCGATGTGTGATTCCGTTCGTTTTGTTATTAAAACGAAGCGGGAACATCTCGTAAAACAGCCGCATTTCGCGTTGTTTGAGAATCTCTGTATGGATTTGCGCTACTCCATTCGTCGAATGGGTACCGACAACGGCTAGGTTCGCCATATTGATCATCCCGTCCGCAATAATCGCGACGTCTCGCATGTTCGCTTCAAGATGCGGGTAATTATCGAGTACATCTTTACAGAATCGACGGTTGATTTCTTCAATGATGAGATAGATCCGCGGTAACAGGTCACGGAACAAATCGACCGGCCAGCGTTCTAATGCTTCCGAGAGCAACGTATGATTTGTAAAGGACATGACACTCTTTGTAATCCGCCATGACTCTTCCCACGAATACGCTTCTTCATCGATTAAAATCCGCATCAGTTCAGGTATCGCAACGACCGGATGTGTATCATTGATATGAATGGCAATTTGATTACCAAGATGCTTGAGAGACGTATTTCGTTTTTTATGAGACAACAAAATACTCCGAAGTCCGGCTGAGACGAAGAAATATTGCTGTTTCAAACGCAAGACCTTACCTTCGTATGTCGTGTCGTCTGGATACAGGAATTCAGAAATCGTCTGAATCGCTTGTTTATGAACCAGCAAATCTTTATAGTTGCCCCGATGTTGGTTTAACAATTCATCGTCGTCATACGGCGATTCAGCACTCCAGAGACGCAAGTTGTTGACGATTCCGTTCTGATACCCAACGATCGGCATATCATAGGGCACTGCCCGGACGATTTCTGCCGGCTCATGGTGAACGCGATACCCACCACCCTCGATTTCTTCCAACCAGACATGTCCACCGAACGGAATGTCGACAGCTTTGTCGGAACGTCGAATTTCCCACATGTTTCCGTTCTTCAACCAGTTATCCGGCAACTCGACTTGGTAGCCGTCGATAATTTTTTGTTTAAACAATCCGTACTGATAACGGATCCCGTTACCATGTCCCGGTAATCCAAGCGCCGCAAGGGAATCCAGGAAACAAGCCGCCAATCGACCAAGTCCGCCGTTTCCAAGACCCGGTTCCGGCTCTTCTTCGGTCAAATCCGCTAAATCATAACCGAGTTCCGAAAGCCCGCTTCGAACATCTTCCAGTACATCAAGACTCAACAGGTTATTGTACAAAAAGCGCCCCAATAAGAATTCAAGTGAAAAATAATAGACTTGCTTACTTTTTTTATGGATGTATGTTTCTTTTGTCCGCATCCAATCGGTCGTGACATGTTCCCGTACCATGTAGGCTAACGTCTGGTACACATCATTTTCTGTCGCATCTTCAAGCGCTTTACCATGCATCGAAATAAAGCGCTCATTAAACCTCTTCTTAAACTTCTCTTTGTCTTTGAACATTACAAAACCCCATTTCCCGTAATCCACTTCAGTCAGCAGACGGTGCGATTAAACGATAAAGCGCCAAGTATTCATCTGCGGAACGTATCCAGCTGAAGTCTTCCTCCATGGCTGTTTCAATCAGATGCTTGAATACCGGCTTGTCATGATACGTCTCTATCGTCCGTTTAATGGCATCCAGAAACTCTTGCGCATTATAATTCGAGAACGAGAAGCCATTTCCCTCTAATGTAAACTGATTAAATGGTTGGACGGTATCGCGCAGTCCGCCGGTTTCACGAACGACAGGCAACGCACCGTATTTCATGGAAATCAATTGACTGAGACCACACGGTTCAAAACGGGACGGCATAAGGAACGCGTCACTTCCGGCATAAATCCGTTGGGCCAGTCCAACATCGAAACCGATGTATGAAGCTACTTTATCCGGACGAATCGTCGAAGCATGCTGGAACAATCCTTCGTACTCGGCTTCTCCTGAACCAAGAATGATGAACTGAGCATCGAGTTCAAACAGATCCGGCAGAATGTGGGCGAGTAAATCGATTCCTTTTTGATCGACCAGACGTGAGACAAAACCAAATAACGGAACATCCGGATTAACCGGTAAACCAAGTTCTTTTTGCAAGGCCGCCTTATTGGCTGCTTTACCTTCTTCAACCGTCTTCACATCATAGTTTTCCACTAAATGCTCGTCTGTATCCGGGCTGAACTGCCGGTAATCGATACCGTTCAAAATTCCACGGACGTCGACTGCCCGGTGTTGTAAGACCGGTTCCAGAGTCTCACCGTAATACGGATCCATGATTTCATCACGGTATGACGGGCTAACGGTCGTGATTTGATTGGCGTGGACGAGACCGGCCTTCATGTAATTGACAAGCCCATTATGTGCAAGACCTTCTGCTGTAAAGTGTTCGTGACTGAGACCTAGAAGGTCACCGAGAACCTCTTCCGGGAATACCCCTTGATATTGCAAGTTATGAATCGTAAAAACCGTCTTGATTTCTTGATAACGGTTGAGGTGTTGATAATGAATCCGTAAGAACGCCGGTAAGACACCGGTCTGCCAATCGTGACAATGAATGACGTCGGGCACTTCTGCCACATCAACACGTTGAATCATTTCAAGCACTGCTCGTGAGAAATACGCAAACCGCTCAGCATCATCGTAATGACCATAGATAACACCGTCACGTTTAAAATAATATTCGTTATCGATAAAATAAAATGTCACGCCGTCCTGCTTTAATCGTAAAACGGCTCCAAACTGTTGCCGCCAGCCGACAGGCACGATGAAATCGAATAAAAATTCCATTTCCGACTTGTACTGTTCTTTAATCTGACCGTAATTTGGCAAAATGACCGAAACTTCCGCACCCTCTTCAGCAAGCGCTAAAGGGAGCGAGCCGACGACGTCAGCTAGCCCCCCTGTCTTGATGAATGGTGTCGCTTCTGTGGCAGCAAACCATACCTTCATGATGACATCCCCTTTAAACGATTGTTTGTTTTTTGATGACAATCGGTTCTTCGGCCGTACCACGGATGACTTGTCCGCGTTTAACCGTTACCTCTTTGTCAAGGATCGCGTATTCAACGACTGCGCCTTCTTCGATGACTGATTTTTGCATGATGATCGAGTTCTTGACACGGGCATGTTTTCCGACTTTGACGCCACGGAAGAGGATGCTGTCTTTGGCCGTTCCTTCTAACTTACAACCGTTCGCAACAAGTGAGTTCTTGATGGTTGATCCGGGTAAGTAGCGTGTCGGCGGTTCATGTTTGATTTTCGTATAGACGTGTTGGAAATCATTGATCGCGCCCCACTGTTCAAGTAACAACATACTTTCACGATAATACGAACGTAACGAGTGGATGACTTGTGACGTTCCTGTATATTCGTAACCGTGGACATGCAAACGGTTTAACTGCGAGCGGATGATGCTTTGAAGTAAGTCATATTCACCGCGTCCGATGGCTTCGTCAACGAGACGGACAAATAAGTTCTTCGAAAGGACAACGGTTTCCATATAAAACGTCTCATCTGTTGGTTCAAACCCGCGTGATCCGATAGCCATGACACGGTTTTGATCGCCAAAACGGATCGGACGGCAATACTTACACGGTAATTCCCGTTTCGTATAAACGACTGTAATGTCTGCGTTCGAAGCTTTATGTTCACGTAGGACATCCCGATAATCGACGGCAGATAGGATGTTGGATCCTGAAATCACGACGTAGTTCTCTTTACTGCGTAAGAAGAAATCGCGGTGTAAATGGAAGTTTGATAGATCACCGCGGAATTCATGGGCATCTTGTGATAAAGCCGGTGGGAAAATATAGAGTCCGCCGTTTGAACGGTCCAAGTCCCACTCTTTACCGGATCCAAGGTGATCCATCATGGCGCGGTATTTTTCAAGTGTAAAGACACCGATATTCGCAATCTCGTTTTGAACCATATTCGTTAATGTAAAATCGATGAGTCGATAACGACCTGCGAATGGTACGGCAGCCAAGTTGCGGTGTTCCGTTAATTCTTTAAAGAATCCTTCTTCGCCGCTCAGATTGATGACTCCTAGTAAATCTGTTTTCATCGGTACTTCCCCCTTATTGGATCGCTTCTTTGATGACTTCATTTTTTGGAATGATACTGTTCGCTTCAATGACGAATACTTCACCGTTTGGTGTACCGATCGTTGCCCCGTCTTCTACGACGACACCGTCTGCAAGAATGGCCCGGTGAATCGTAACGTCTTTACCGATTTTGACATTCGGGAAGATAACAGAGTCCTTCACGAGCGAACCTTCAGCAACATCGACCCCGTAAAAGAGAACCGAATGATTGATTTCGCCTTCAATGTGGCATCCTTCGTTAATGATTGAAGTATCGATAGTTGCATTGTTTCCGATATATTGCGGTTGTTGGTTCGGGTTGACGGAATGAACTTTCCAAGACGGTTCATACAAATCAAATTCCGGATCGGCTGCGAGCAAGTCCATATTGGCTTCCCAAAGGGATTGGATCGTTCCAACGTCTTTCCAGTAACCCTTAAATTTATAGGCACGAATGTTTAAGTTCTCGTACAACATGTTCGGGATGATGTTTTTCCCGAAGTCAAAGCTTGATTCGGCATCGCCGGCATCTTGAATCAAGTGACGTTTTAGGACATCCCAGTTAAAAACGTAAATTCCCATCGAAGCCAAGTTCGATTTCGGGTTTTCAGGTTTTTCTTCAAATTCATTGATACGGAGATCCTCGTCCGTATTCAGGATGCCGAAGCGCGGTGCTTCTTCCCAAGGGACTTCCCGGACAGAAATCGTCACGTCGGCTCCGCCTTGACGATGTTCCTCAATCATTTTTTCGTAGTCCATCTTATAGATGTGATCCCCTGATAACACAAGCACATAATCTGGATCGTATTGGTTGATGTAGCTCATATTACGATAGATGGCATTCGCTGTTCCCTCATACCAGTTTTTCCCGTTTTGGGCTTGGTAGGGTGGCAGGATAGTTAATCCTCCGTTACGGCGGTCAAGATCCCAAGCACTTCCGATTCCAAGATAGCGGTTCAATTCAAGTGGTTCATATTGCGTCAGGACTCCCACTGTGTCGATTCCCGAGTTCGTACAGTTGGATAACGGAAAATCGATAATGCGATATTTCCCTCCAAACGCGACCGCTGGTTTTGCAGTGTGTTTCGTAAGTGCTCCTAGACGTTTTCCTTCTCCGCCAGCAAGCAACATCGCGACTACATTCTTTTTAGCCATTTCGTCCCCTCCAGTTTGTGCTCTTTTTTTACGTCAATCATTTGCTATAAATTTATACAGATACTCTTATATACCCACCTTTTCTCTTTTTAATATAACATTCCTGCAAAATAGGTTTATTAAAATACAAATTTCTTAAATTTTTCTACTGTTTTCTCCAAAAAAGACCGATAATAGGAATGAAATGCCGTTTGAAAGGAGTTTTCATGAGAATCACGACAGGATATGTCTTAGTCTTCACCCTAGCATTTGGTTTAGTACTAACACTTTTTTCAGTTCGCGATCAGTTAGGTCTTGCGACGGAACTGTTCACTTGGGCAGAACGGCAGACTGAAGATCGTCCCCTCGCTTCTTACCAACCAATCACCGTCACGTATCAAAAAGAACGCCTCGAATTGTATGACGGCTTACGCCGGAACGATTTAGCGGCAAATGCTTTACCTCCAAAGGTCGAACAAGCGTTTATCGCCATCGAAGACCGGCGTTTTTATCAGCATGACGGATATGATATCACTGGTATTTTGCGAGCGTTTACAGAAAATCAGACAGGAAATGATAAAGGTCAAGGTGGCAGTACCATCACTCAACAGTTAGCACGGATGACATATCTTTCCAACGAAAAAACCTATACTAGAAAAATAAAAGAAATTTTAATCGCAACGGCTTTAGAAAAAAAATATTCAAAAAAAGAGTTGCTGACGGCTTATGTCAATCAGGCCTATTTCTCCAATAATATTTATGGAATTGAAATGGCTGCGACTTCTTATCTCGGAAAACACGCAAAGGATTTAAATTGGTCGGAAGTCAGCTATTTAGCAGCGATTCCGAATAATCCTTCCCTTTACAATCCATTGCGTTTCCCAAAAAATACGGAAAAACGGCAACAACGGATTATAAAGGCGCTGCAACAGACAAAAGCAGTATCCGGGAAAGTCCGTCGGCAACCCGTTCAAATTTCGTTCCAAAAACCCGTAATCCGTTATCCGGATTACATTGACGCAAGCGTATCGGAAGCAATTCGCAAAACTTCTGCACTAAAAAAAATCAGTCTGCCACAAGCGAAGCAGTACCTCCATGAACACGGTGCCGTCATCCAGACCTATCTTGATCCGGCTGAGCAGATTCGCGCCAAACAGGCCATTCAAAAGCTTCCGTCTCCCATCGAAGGGGCCTATGTCGGAATTGATGGTAAAACACGTGGAGTCACGGCACTTGTCGGTAATAAATTAAACGTCTCCGGTCAGCTGAACAGGGCTGTTCAGTCCTATCGCCAACCTGGATCGACTTTAAAACCACTGCTCGTCTATGGTCCGTATCTAGAAAAAACAAAGAAAACCTTATCGAGCCGTCTTGATGGAAGTCCGGTTTGTTTTGATGGATACTGTCCGCAAAACAGCAGTAACCGCGTCCTTGGAAGTGTGACCATTGCGGATGCGATTGCATATTCGTATAACACACCGGCCTTGCGGGCATTCTCTGTTTCCTTTAGTGAAGGCTTGAAGACGATTCGACCATTTCGTTTCAGCCAATGGACCGATGAAGACAATTCTTATAACAGTGCTCTAGGCGGTCTAAAATATGGTGTCAGTCCACTTGAACTGACGAATTCCTATACGACCTTCGTCAATGACGGACTGTACAGTCCATCCTCGATGATTCGTACCATCACGACAGATCAAGGCACGTTGTTGCGGCATACGTTATCAACGGATCGTATTTGGTCGAGCCGAACGAATCAACTGCTCCGTCAAGGTCTTCGTAACGTCATGACATATGGAACCGGACGCTTGGGTTATGATGGAACTGCTTCTTATATTGGAGGGAAAACGGGGACGACGAACGACAATAAGGATATGTGGTTCGTCGGAATAAAAGATCAACATGTCGGAGGGATTTGGCTTGGTGCCGATCTGCCACGCGCCTTTCCTGTCGAAGCGAACAGCACGTTACAAGTCAAGACATGGGCTTCCATCGTCCAGTGACTTATTTCGGAAATAAAACTGCCTCTCCAAGTGAATTGAACAAACTTAAACCGACCCATGCCAGACCAGCCAGTAATAGTCCCCAGGCGAGGAAAAGAAAGATGACCAGCCCAACCGCGCCGGCGGAAGACGTCATTTTACTGATTTGAAACACGTAAAAGAAAAAGTAGATTAAAAAGGAACTGGTCAAAACTAAACAAACGAGCGGGAACGACGTCATGAATGCAAAACTGATACATCCTCCGACCAACAGGAGAATGCTTCCGGGACGCAACATGCTTAACGTCGTTCCAACCTGTTCTTTGATGAAAAAGGCAAAGCCCAGTTGATTGATTGTGTCTGAAATCAGCTTCAACGAACTAAAAATCATGAAGTAAATAATTAAAAAACCAAGCCAGACAAGAAGTTTCGTATTGCGCGCAGTTAATATCTGCAATAGCTCGTCGTACACACCAACATCGTTTAACCACATCAAAGCCAGTTCCGATGTCGCAATCGCAAGTGACGTACTGAACAGCAGAATGCTGATTAGAGGGGCATAACTCAATAAATAAACGTTCGTCCGCATTTCAAAGCTCCATTCATAGAAATTTCATATGTAGCACACAATTCCACTAACAAGTATACTATAATAGATTATATCGGTTCTTGAGACTAAAGGGGGAAGCAAAAATGGCATTTATTTTAATGGTAGGCGTTAGTCTCGCTTTCTTAACAGCGATCTTTACTGCAGGCTACAACAAAAAACCTGAAGGTAACGAATAAAACAAATCCCCCTGCCCGTTCATTCGGGTCAGGGGGATTTGTTGTTTTACAGAAGATTCGCATATCCTTGTTGTCGAAGTGCTTCATAGACAATAATTGCCGCTGTATTCGAGACGTTCAACGAACGAACAAGATTAGACTGCGGAAGACGGATACAACGCTCCAGATTCTCATCGATGACGTTTAAAGGTAATCCTTTCGTTTCTCGTCCGAACACAAAAAAGTAATCTTCTTCAACATTCGACAGATCAATTTGACTCGGATACTTTTCGCCGTACTTCGTAATGTAATAAAACGTCCCGTCCGGATGTTTACTCCATAACTCTTCTAACGAATCATGATACCGCACATCGACGAACTCCCAATAATCCAGTCCCGCCCGTTTTAATTGTTTATCGTCCGTCGAAAATCCCAGTGGACGAATCAAATGAAGAACAGAGTGTGTCGCTGCACACGTTCTCGAAATATTTCCTGTATTTTGTGGAATTTCTGGTTGATACATCACTACATGAATAGCCATTAACTGTCCTCTCCTAACTCATGCGCAAGTAGCGCTTCTTTATGGGCGATGCCGCTAGCAAAACCTGTCATCTTTCCTGATGCGCCGATGATTCGGTGGCACGGATAAATCAACGCGATCGGATTACGATTTAATGCTCCGCCAACCGCACGGGCTGCCTTCTCCGAACCGATCATCTGTGCGAGTTGTCCGTAACTTGCCGTCTGTCCAAACGGAATCGTTCGCAAAGCGGTCAGGACACGTCGTTGAAAATCAGTCACCTGTAGGCGGCAAGGAATACCGTCCAATGCTTCGGGGTGCCCTTTTTCATATGATTCCAGTGCAACTGCAAGGAATTCCGGTAAAGCTGCTTCAAAATAAGCGTCTTGATGCAGATATTGTCTAAGACGTGTCATATCGTGTCCGAAGTCGAGATAAACGACCGTCTCGTCTTCCCAGGCGACAACGAGTTCGCCAAAGGTACAGCTGACTTTTTTATACGGCACGTTCCGCCCTCCATTCACTCAATAGTCGTTCGCCCTCGATCTGGACGTCGGTTGCAGAATCAACGAGCAAACGTGCTTCGATATAGTCCTTTTCCTCTTGTCCTGCAATCCGTCCGATTGCCCAAATCGCCAGCGCACGCATGTCTTCCCGTTGATCCGTTTCGGCCATCACACGTAACGCCTCCAGCGCCGTCCGGTCCTGATAATGAACGAGTGCACAGACCGCGTTACGCTGAATTGGTTTTTTCCCGCGCCATGCTCCGGACAACGAACCGAATCGTGTCTTGAATTCACGGTTACTGAGCGAAAGCAGTGGAATCAGCAAGGGTTTGACTTGTTCCGGATCCGGTTGCAGCTCACTGTGTTGTGTGGCATGTTTTTTTCGATTATACGGACAAACCTGCTGACAGGTGTCACAGCCATATAATCGATTTCCGAGGGCATAGCGGAAGTCTTCCGGAATCAGAGTCTTCGTCTGTGTAATGAACGAGATGCATCGTTTCGCATCGATGACGCCCGGTTCGACCAAAGCATCAGTCGGACAGGCATCGAGACATTTGTTGCATGAACCACACAACTCTTCGACGGGATTATCCGGAGGGAAATATTGATCTGTGATCAACTCTCCTAAATACAGATAAGAGCCATGCTCCTCACTGATAATGGAGCAATTTTTCCCGCTGAATCCAATGCCCGCCCGTTCAGCAACTGCCCGGTCCACCAATTCGCCCGTATCAACCATCGAGCGGGTTCGGGCACCTGGACACAAATCTTGAATTTTTTCTTCCAACAACGTCAAGCGTTGCTTCAAAGCCTGATGATAATCCAGTCCCCAAGAAGAGCGTCCGAAAATCCCGCGGCGTTCCCCTTCTCTGCCACGTGGAGCATCCTTGAGCTTACTTGGATACGCAACAGCGATTGCGATGATGGAGACCGCATCATCAAGCAACAAGGTAGGAGTCGTACGCCGTTCAAGATCAGGCTCTTCGAAGCCAGAAGCATAGCCTTTTTCTTGTTGCTGAACGAGACGCTGTTTCATCACCAAAAAAGGATCAGCCGTCGTGATTCGGCATTCATCGATTCCAATCTCTTTGGCATACATTTGCAATTCTTTTTTCAACAATTCGCCCTGCATCGTATCTCTCCTTTCGCTAGTTCGCTCATTTATCTCCATGCTAAACAAAAAGAGCAATGTGTCAATTAAAAACGACACGTTGCTCTTTTCAGGTAAGCGGGTGAAGGGAATCGAACCCTCATCATCAGCTTGGAAGGCTGAGGTTTTACCACTAAACTACACCCGCATAATCAGGTGAATCTTGATTGAGATTGTAACAAAGGTAAAAGCGGGTGAAGGGAATCGAACCCTCATCATCAGCTTGGAAGGCTGAGGTTTTACCACTAAACTACACCCGCAAGATACCGGTGGTCGGAATCGAACCGACACTCCAAAGGAACACGATTTTGAGTCGTGCGCGTCTACCAGTTCCGCCACACCGGCACAATCTCTTGCAAAACTATTCAATTAAGAATTATTGGAGGCGCCAGTCAGAATCGAACTGACGATAGAGGAGTTGCAGTCCTCTGCCTTACCACTTGGCTATGGCGCCATTTTATTGGAGCGGAAGACGGGATTCGAACCCGCGACCCCGACCTTGGCAAGGTCGTATTCTACCACTGAACTACTTCCGCACAAAAAGCTGGGCTGGAAGGGATCGAACCTTCGCATGCTGGAATCAAAATCCAGTGCCTTACCACTTGGCCACAGCCCAATAATAAGAGGGCGACTGATGGGAATTGAACCCACGAATGCCGGAATCACAATCCGGTGCGTTAACCACTTCGCCACAATCGCCATACTAATAAAACAGGGGCAGCAGGAATCGAACCCGCGCTGACGGTTTTGGAGACCGTAGTTCTACCGCTAAACTATGCCCCTAAGTGGTGGGGGGGGGCGGATTCGAACCGCCGAACCCGAGGGAGCGGATTTACAGTCCGCCGCGTTTAGCCACTTCGCTACCCCCCCACTATGGGAAATTCAATTGAATAAAAATGGTGGCTTTGGACGGAATCGAACCGCCGACACAAGGATTTTCAGTCCTTTGCTCTACCAACTGAGCTACAAAGCCTTAACAATGGCGGTCCTGACGGGATTCGAACCCGCGATCTCCTGCGTGACAGGCAGGCATGTTAACCGCTACACCACAGGACCGTATGTAATTGCGGGGGCCGGATTTGAACCGACGACCTTTGGGTTATGAGCCCAACGAGCTACCAGACTGCTCCACCCCGCGATGATAAAAAATGGTGACCCGTACGGGAATCGAACCCGTGATACCGCCGTGAAAGGGCGGTGTCTTAACCGCTTGACCAACGGGCCATCTAAAAAGTAAAATTTTTATGGCGGAGAGCAAGGGATTCGAACCCTTGAGACGCTTATGACGCCTACACGATTTCCAATCGTGCTCCTTCGGCCACTCGGACAGCTCTCCATTGCTTGTGGTGAAGAAGTAAATAAATGGCTCCGCAAGTAGGATTTGAACCTACGACCTACCGGTTAACAGCCGGTTGCTCTACCACTGAGCTATTGCGGAACGATCGCCTGGCAACGTCCTATCCTCACAGGGGGAAGCCCCCAACTACTTTCGGCGTTCAAGTGCTTAACTTCCGTGTTCGGCATGGGAACGGGTGTGACCACTTGGCTATCGCCACCAGACATCTATTATCTTAACATTATGTCTCCATAACGTCAAGCACTTTTTTTGAAAGGCTCGCGCCCTCAAAACTGAAGTCATCAACAAGATCATCTGCTAGAACAAGGCCTCGACCGATTAGTATCACTCAGCTCCGCATGTCGCCATGCTTCCACCCGTGACCTATCTACCTCATCGTCTCTGAGGGGTCTTTCTTGATTACTCAAAGGGAAATC
>CABJAC010000014.1 GCA_902363455.1 Caryophanales bacterium
ACGAAGAACGAATTCAAGAAAAATTAGGCTACCTGACACCGAAAAAATATGGTGTACTGGCAGCCTAATCAAGGTGTTTTATGTGTGTCTCATATTGCTAGGTCAGTCTAGTACTCTTTAAAAGATCCCTAGTCTTTTTATAATAAGATAAATTGTTTCTTGTAAAAGTACACAAAAGATGGAGAGACTTAATACAAGGAGTGGTGAAATTGCGGGAAAAAATTAAAACACCTTCTTATATGAAAAACGTTCCATTTTTTTTAATTGCTGCACTCTTAGCTCCTGTAGCAGTACTCTTGGTATTTTTAAACTGGAATAAGCTCACTTCTCAGATGAGAAGTAATCATCTGACTTTTTCTTTATTAATGACGTTTCTTTATATATCGAAACTGCTTCCGGATGGAACATTCAAAATCGTCTTCGGGGCACTAACGATGACGCTTATTCTTTTCGTGACGTATATCTTCTTTGGTGGCGGAAGAAAGAAGTGAACTAGTGATTCCTTTATTGTCCCAAAAGATAAAGGAATTTTTTTGTACGGAAATGGTATTATCAGAAAAATTGGACATAGTCCTAATTCCTGAAAGGATACATTAAAGATCGTTGAGAGATACAGACTGAGTAATATGATACGAGACAGTACGTGGTCTCATAACAAAAAGTGATTGCTTTAAATTTTTGATGAAGTAACAATGATTAGAACGTATGTAAGATTATTCGATAAAATCAATCACGGGACGAGGAACAGACACATATAGCCTGTATGTCAAAAAAACTTTACTTTAAGTCAAAAAAACTTTACTATTTATGTGTAGGGATATTATGGATATTTGAGAGGGGAGATAACTTGGGCATCAAGAGTGAGGGAACCATCGGGAACAGACTTTCCGTCCTGAGAGCCGAGAAAGGATGGTCGCAGAAGGAACTGGCTGAGAGGGTGGGTGTCAGCAGACAGACCATTATTTCTCTGGAAGGTAACCGCTATAGCCCATCACTGATACTGGCATTTGAGATTGCCTATTTGTTTGGCAGGGATATCAACGACGTCTTTCAATACACGCGAGAGGGAGAGTGAGGAGAATGATGATAAATATCATATTGATACCGATTTTTCTAATATGCTTGTTTGTTTGCTTAAAGTTCAGTTTCGGGAAGGAAGGGAAGGACGAACGAGGACAACGAATTACTTCGACCGCCTATACTTATTCGTTCCCTTTATTTCCGATTGGCTTTTTGTTAATTGAGATATACCACCGGCATATCATTCATTTGAGCTTCGTAGATTATAGAAACTTTATTGGATTGCTGATTCCGCTAATTTTCATCGTTCAAGGACTGGTTATCATTACGCTCAAGAGACGAATCTGAATGAACAATCGATTCAATATCGTATTCAATTCTACAACGAAGGTTGATCACAACAACTTTTAAATGGTTTAAGTCCCTTAAAATTTAAGACATAAGTCGTTTGAAATTTTTGCTTTATTTTGTCTGTCTACTTGATGAGGAGCAGTTCATAAAAAACATTTAATATACAAATTTTGATTAGAAATTCATTCCTCTAATAAAGTATATGGAATGTGGTGAATGAACTTATCTAACTGAACATTGAAGTAAGTTTCAATGTCTGACTTTAGCCTCTGTTCTAGGTCAAGTAAGGATGAAACTAACATGTCTAACGGAAATACATTATATCGATCACTTTCACCCCATATAGACTTAATTCGACCTTGATTAGAGAAGGGAATCATCGAAATGATGGCTCCTTTTTCGTTTGCATCAAATTCAACTGAGTAGTAATGAAATTCAGGAACTGACGTTTCCGTTATTTTTTCTTTCCAACGGTATAGAGATTTATAAAACTCTAAAATGGACAATGAGGTTTCTAAATAAATGTCATCGTTCATTGTTATAGTGAACGATGATTCGATTGAAAGAATGGCTGGGATATCCTTTGCAGAACGATTTGAAAGAGCAGCAGGTTGATTTAAAAATGTATACGCAAACATTACTTGATTAGGGGTACTACTCATATTTTACTGTCATATCCTTTCAAAGACGCTTTAGTTACTTCCTGAATCGTTTGTCTTCTGACGTGGCTTGAAGGACATCGAGAAAACGATATTACGTACGATTTCAGAGATGATAGACGTACAGATTTCGATAATCAATTGAATCTCTCCTCTTTTGTATTGATTTCTTCTTCAGTATAGTCATTCTGAATTATCAATTTTTGATAATTATTGCTGACTTATGATGAAAGAACCTGATAAACACGTGATGAAATTTATCTATGTGCGTTCTTTCATATGGAGACTTCTAGTATTGACAGATGAGCGTGCTTTGAATATCGGAGAGAGGACATGTGGCTTTATTGAATCGAAAGGCTCAATAGGTAGATATATGTAAGGGGTTTGGAGATGGTGAAACCATTAAAAAGATTTCATTCAACTACTGATGTATATCTTCCCTATCTATATGTACATGGATCATTTTTAGTTGTTTTATCAAAAGATTTTTTTCTAAAGGTTCGTTTTCATTTGGACCAGGTTCAAAGGCATAAGCACTAAATACTTTTGCACCATCTTCAATCCAGTTATTTCGATAAAGAGTATGAGCTTCTATTCTCGTCAAAAATTGACCCTCGTTAATTTCTACATCATCATCTACTCCAAATTGAAAACCGCAGCAACTACAAAGTTCGTAGGATGCGTCATTGTTAGAGTAATAAGAAGGTTCGTCCAATTTATCATAGCCGCAAACTGGGCATACATATGTCATCTGATCACCTCGTTGTATAAAATTATTAATCGATAGACCATGCGTTGTATCGTATTAACTACTCGGGTCAGTCGACGTTTAAGATATCGCAATACAAAAGAGAAAGACTACCAGAAGTTTTTAAATAGTCTCAAACACTAGGTCGTTCAACTGAAATTAGAGAAAATAATATGATAATTTGTATAATAATTGAGATTAAGTTTAATAGTAATAAAACTTCTGAAATCAAGCAAGATTATCTTGCTTGATTCCTTTTGGGGGTTCTAAATGACAATCGAAGTGATTAAAAATATTAGCGTTTTATTTCGCGAAGAAGCGCAGCTACCAGTTCCATTGTTGGACTATCTTGAACTAAATGATTTACGAATCAATGAACTTCTGGAATATGAAGATAGGAATGGTGAATTTATCAAAATTAGGCGAGAATACTCCCACTTCTAAACGTTAAGGGCGAAGCCCTAGTGAAAGTGGGAGATGAATCGCCAGCCTGTTTTTCGGGTATATTCTCTTTGAAGGAGGTGAAAAATGGTGTTGAAGCACAAGGCCTACAAATTCAGAATCTACCCCACAAAAGAGCAGGAAATCCTGATCGCGAAGACGATCGGGTGTTCGCGCTTCATCTTCAACCACTTCTTGGCGAAGTGGGAGGAAACGTACAAGACCACTGGAAAAGGACTGTCCTACGGTTCTTGTTCCAAAGAAATTCCTTTGTTGAAGCAGGAGTTCGACTGGTTGAAGGAAGTGGATAGTACATCTGTTCAGATCAGCGTCAAACATCTTGCTGATGCGTTTGACCGCTTCTTCAAGAAGCAGAACGAACGTCCTCGTTTCAAGTCCAAGCGCAATCCCGTCCAGTCGTACAAGACCAACATCCAAGGCAAAAACCAGCTTCCTGAAGTCTCGATTGGATGCAACAAGCTCAAACTTCCGAAGCTGAAATGGGTACGTTTCGCCCATTCGAAACAGATCACAGGCCGTATCTTGAACGCCACGATTCGACGTAACGCTTCAGGCAAATATTTCGTCTCCCTGCTCGTCGAGCAGGAGATCAACGAACTGCCGAAGACCGGTTCATCCGTTGGCGTCGACGTTGGACTCAAGAACTTCGCCATCCTCTCGGACGGCGCGGTATACAAGAACGACCACTACTTCCGTTCGCTCGAGAAGAAACTGGTGCGCGAACAGCGTAAGCTCTCCCGCCGTCAGCTCATCGCCTTGAATAAGAAAGTGAAGCTTTCCGAGTCTAAGAATTATCAGAAGCAGAAACGGAAAGTCGCCCGTATCCACGAGAAGATTGCCAACAAGCGCACCGACTTCCTGCACAAGGTATCGACCGAGATCGTCAAAAGCCACGACGTCATCGGCATCGAGACCTTGCAGGTGAAGAACATGCAGAAGAACCGCAAGTTGAGCAAGGCCATCTCGGACGTCAGCTGGTCGGAGTTCTTCCGCATGCTGGAGTACAAGGCAGACTGGTACGGGAAGACCGTCGTGAAGGTTGGCAAGACCTTTGCTTCGAGCCAATTGTGCTCCAGTTGCGGACATCAACACAAAGACGTAAAACATCTAGGCTTGCGTGAATGGACATGTCCGAGTTGCGGGATCCATCACGACCGGGATGTGAATGCAGGACTGAATCTCAAACAAGAAGCTGAACGCATCTTAGCTTCTTCAACCGTCGGGACGACGGGGTTAGCCTGATCAATTTTCGACCGGTAGGTCGGATAACTCAGGAATCCTCCACCTCTGAGCAAAGCGTAGGTGGAGGTAGTTCAATTTGACCAGGAGATGGAAAAATGGATTCAGATTCCGGCTTCTCTCGACATCATCGAAAAAGTAATTCGGGCATTATCTAACGTAAGTTTAAGAGAAGATTGAAATCCGTTTACTAAGTAACCATCCTGCAATGATAAATTTTTTCGGCATGTATGTATCATTCCAGAACATCTTGGTACTTGTAGCCCTTTAAAATATCGTGTTGATTTGCAAATGTCCATTCCGATATGGAACGGTCAGGATTCGTTTTAAAGTAGTGATCCATGATATCCCGTCCTAAGATATAGTTACTCCATTGGGGAATATCCTTTTGTTGGTTACCGCCTGCAACTTCTTCATAAGTAGCTTCACCGCTCTCGATCAGACTTGCTACATGTTTCTTGGTCTTGTCATCCATCGGTACGTTCCACGGCGTTGAAACACCCTTGACGACACGATCGGCAAAGGCATCCGCCTTGCCTTCGGTGATGATGGAATCAAGAATCGCATTCATTTGATATTCAGGTGTATCATGAAGGACCAAGTGATGGTATTCATGCGCGATTGAATAGGCAAGTATATTTTTATCAAAGTTTGTATCGAGATACAGAATGAACGTATCTTTATATGCTCCGGCAAATACTCCCTTCATGGATTCACTCATAGAAAAATACTCCGAGTTGGTAGGTGCGATGAAAATCGTACTTTTCTTTTTAGGAAGTATCTTATTTGCAGCGGTGTAGTTTTTTATAATGATATCTTTGATTTCGTCATGATGTTTCATCAACTCGTTTGTCCGATCCACCAGTTCTTGCTCGTAAGCAGTTGATTGCAACAAAAAGTAGCCTTTTAAACTAGTTGTATCAAAGTTTTCTTTCTTTCCGATCTCCTCTATGTAACCAAGAACGTGTTTCGCGTAATTTTTTACATCCATTTCTGAAGTATCGGCTTTAAGAGATGCCTTCAAATAGTTTTGATAGGGCGCATAAAGCGGCACGATGTTTAATTCACTATCCTTACCGATCTTCACAGTTTCCGGTTTGAATTCTTTACTTTCGGAATGTGTCACTGTTTTTTCTGTTTCGTCTGTACAGGATGCTAACAGCAGGAATTGGATGCAAAGCAAAGGGGCGATTACTTTTTTCAACGGGATGACCTCCATCTCTTTTCAATAATTGCATTTTTCACTAGTACAAAGTGTTCTGTTTCTTGATTACACTTCGCATTAATTTTACCATTTTTTATTTTAAAATACAAAATTTGTAATTTTAAATCGGTTTTTTATTGCTAAGTAAGGATTGTTGAAAGATGGAGATAATCATCAAAACTAAGAAATTATTTTAAAAGCAAAAAATAGAGTGAAGTAATTTATTTTAATCTTTTTGTCAAAAATACTATACAAAAAGTTTGAAATAAATTACTTTTAAAGTACGGAATCATACCAAAGAAAGGAAGAGGGGAATTGCTGGACAACAAAATTGCTATGTATAGAGCTGAAAAAAGATGGACACAACAGTACTTGGCTGAAATCGTTGATGTAAGCAGGCAGACGATAACAAACATAGAAAAAAATAAATATAATCCATCTTTGGTACTCGCATTTAAAATAGCGAATGCATTTGATAAAAGCATAATAGAATTATTTACTTATGAGGAGGCAGATTAATTAAATGAACATTTTAATTGCACTTTTTGGTGGTGGCATACTTATTTCCAATCTTTACATCATGAACTTTACAGGCAGCAAAGAAGGTAACGATGAACGTGGTGAAATAATCAAATTAAAAACAGTAAATTTGATGTATAACATTATCTTTCTATCGATTGCATCTGTAATGGTTTTAGTTGGTTTATCGTTTGTATCGATGGACGTAGGCGTGAATATTATTTTTGCCGTATTCTTACTTAGCAGTATAATTGGTGCTATTTATCTAGCTAGAATTAAAAACTAACAGAATGTCCATTGGTTGCTTATATTTTTATAAAGAAGACAGTGCGCTCGAACCTGTTACTTCTGCTAATCCATACAAGCAAATCGTCCAAATCATGAAACCTTTGCTTGAAAAAACAGGTAAAAAGAGGAAAGGGGATGATGAAATGGTACGATGCACGAATTGTGACTACAAGTGGAAAAAGAAAGACGTGGTGGTCGTCGTTTTTGCGACGCGCGGAAAGACATGTCCGAACTGTGGTAAGAAGCAGTATCTTTCAAAAGATACCCAACATTATCTATCACTCGGATACGTCAGCCTGTTTTTTCTATTGATTATGCCGTTTGTCGTTAAGCTGAGTGACCGGGAAGAAAACATCTGGTAAGCAACTGGTTGCATGTTCAAAAAAGACGGAGTTTTTTCAGCGGCGTATACTGACGGCAAAGGGGGTGCAACGGGATGCCATCACTCTATGAGATTGAAGTGAAAGACGCAACCGGACAGACCGTTTCATTACAAGATTACGCGGGAGAGGTGCTTCTCATCGTTAATACAGCCAGCAAATGCGGGCTCGTCGGTCAGTTCGGGGACCTGCAACGGTTGTATGACAAGTATACGGATCAAGGCGTCAAGGTCCTTGGATTTCCATGTGACCAGTTCAACAATCAGGAATTCGCGGACCAGCAAGAAACGATGCAATTTTGTCAGCGGAATTACGGTGTGACGTTTCCGATGTTTCAGAAGATTGACGTCAACGGACCGACGGAACATCGGTTATATACGTACTTGAAACAGCAACAGGGTGGTTTATTGTCGTCGAACATCAAGTGGAACTTCACGAAGTTTCTCGTCGATCGTCAAGGAGAGGTCGTTAAACGCTTTGCGCCGGTCGATTCGATTCAGTCGATTGAAAAAACACTCGTGCGCTATGTATAATGAAACCACGTCCCGTCCGGCGCAAGCCGTCGGGCGAGACGAGTCGCATCACCCTACCTTTGGCGAGGTAGGGCTTTTTTTATCAAATATTCGTTGGCGGATCGAACGTCTGTTTAACGATATAGTCACTCATCTTATGACCAAGGTCCGTAAAAACGGGCGAACGCGGGGACAGGACATGAAAGTCCTGTTCGAAGGCTCGAATGGCGTAGTGGGTCCAGTCTCGCGACGGGTCCCGCTTCAGCCCCATCCAGGCCGTCGCAAAGGTCAGGAGTGCCGAGTCCTTATACAGGACGAGCGGAATCGTATTAAACTCCACCCCGTCATCCAGTTCATGCAAATCCGACGATCGAAGCAGGACGCTGTCTGCTTCAAACGACAGTTCAAAATAATTGCAGGCGTAATCACCGCTGATAATCATGGTTTCGTCCGTATGACCGCGGAAGTAAAACGTTAATCGATTGCCATTGGCCCGATCGATTATAAAGTGATCAAGCGCAATTTGATAGTCTTCCCGGTACGTCAGTTTCTCGAATGTGATATGCATGACGGATTCCCTCCTTAAGAGTGTTTTTCCTTGGCAAGTTCGAGGATGTCCGGCTGTCGTGTCGAACGCGACGACCAGACGAGTAGTCCGATGCCGAAAAATAAAAGCGAAATGCCGACCCACGATAACAGACTGAGCGTTTCCCCGAGGACAAACACGCCGAGCAGGGCAGCAGTCAACGGTTCACCAAGAGAGAGTGTGACGGCTGTCGAAGACGAGACATGCGCAAGACCGCGGGCAAACAATAAGTAGGCGATACCTGTTGCGAAGACGCCAAGATGCAGACTGATGCCGGCGCCGCGCAGACTGAAGAGCCATGACAGATCAAACAGGAATAACAGTGGCGATAATAAGAGAGCACTGAGTGTAAACACGACTGCGACGATGGATAGCGGAGGGTGTGTTTTCACTAAGTCCCGGCTGACAAACGTGTAGACGGCAAAGGACATTCCGGCACCAAGTGCGAGTACGATCCCGAACGGATCGACCGAGACAGATGCTTGATTCATGACTAACAGTAAACAACCGGCAATCGAAAGCAATGTCGACAGCCACCAAATGGTACCCGGTCGATTTCTTAAGACAAGCCATTCAATCACTCCTGAAAAAATCGGCGCACTGCCGATCGCGACGACCGTTCCGACGGCGACTCCGGTCATGAGAACGGCGGAAAAGAACAACGGCTGATAGGCGGCCATGCTGAGGGCGGCAAGAAAAATCGTTGGCAGCGGCCAATCTTTCAGCGTCAACTTTCCGGTCAATAAGACGAGACTGAGTAAAAATAATCCGCCGACCGCTAAACGAACGGCGCCGATGGCAATCGGATGAGCGGCTTCCGGCGCAAAGGCTTGTGACGTGCCGGTCGTCCCCCACAGCATTGCCGCCAGTAAGATCAGCAGCATCGAAGATTGTTTCTGCATGGATTACCTCCGGATTAATAGACATAGATGCTGTTTGAGGATCATTTTTGATTAGAAAAAGAATACCACAGAAACAGAAATCTTGAACCACCCAAATTATTGGTAAAATGGTAGACTAAAGGAAGATGAGGCAGGACTGCTCATACATAGAGAAACAAAAGGATAGATATTATGAATCAAATTACAGCTGTACTTGATGGATTGAAACAAAAGATTGACCATGGATCGACCTTCATTCAACGCAAATACAACGAAATCGGTCAGGGAAAATTTAATTTGCCAGCACCGGTGACAGCAGAATCACTTGCAGTATTTGAAGCTGAGTTCAATCAAAAATTGCCGAGCGAATACCAAACGTTTCTCGAACTGCATGACGGAGCGGATTTGTTTATTCTCGATGATGGGCTTGGGCTAGTATTGTATTCTCTTGATAAAGTAATCGAATCGACAATAGAAGCAAAAGAAGATGGTCTTATTGATGAAGATTTTGATTATTTTTGGGTGATTGGTGAACTCAATGAAGGATATCTCTTAATTCATACGGAACATTCCTTGAGTATTCGATCATTGCCCAAGGGGACGTGTTTTGGGAATTTAAAGACTTCAGTATTGAAAAGGATAATTATTTCGTCGACGAAAAGGTTCCGGAAGAAGACGTTAGGCCGCCGATTCCGCTTCGGTTTGTAGATTCGGTTCGCGTCGAAATCGAATATCCCGTTTCAGAAACCGATTCATATTTCACGATTTCGATTTATGAGGGCAAGTTTGAACAGGAAAAACTAGGAATGCGTTATAACGAAGGTCGAGGTTTTGAGAAGATGATTCAATCCGTCCGTGATTATTTGTCCTACGAACAATATCATTTTTCATCAATCCGAGTGTTCCAAAGAGAACATTTACTCCGGGTGAACAAAGATCAGTCAGAGCACCCTTTAACCCGAAATCAAAATCCACAACAACAAGGATTCAGATATGACGGCTACCGGGCCTTTGCGGACCAGTTACCACGCCCGTTACCGGGTTGGAAGTAAGCACAGCTTTACGTTCAAGGAGTATCTTCATTTTTCAGACTCTTTTAAAACGGAACTTAGAAGGAGGAATGGAAATGAAAAAACTAATCGTCATCCCGTTGTTATTCAGTTTAGCCGGATGTATGTCCTTCGATACGAAACCAAGCAGTGAGTCGGTCGAAACCGGCTATCAAGGAAGTGTCAAAGACGGATTTGTTTTTGAATACAAACTGACAAACACCGGGGATTATCCGACAGAAGTCGTCTCCCGTGCCGGTCATTTGCTGAATGTAAAAATCCGAAAACACGATACGCAAAAAGTCGTCTACGACTCGTACCAAGAAGTGGAGCCGAAACGATTGTCGAAAGAAGTTCAACCGCATAAAACGGTGACGCTGAAGAGAAAAGTCAAAGCCGGTGTCATTCCTGCGGGTGTCTATGACATTGACTATATCGTTCGTGACGGTACAGGTGAAAGTACCGGTGGTGATAGAGAGATTAGATTAAAATAACTCAAAGATAGGAGGGAAACGAAATGGAAAATTCAAGTTACCGTTGTGGCACATGGGCATTGATTGTCAGCTTTTTCTTGTTCTTTATCGTTCAACTGTTCAGTGCACTAATCGAACTTTCTCCAGATTATGTAGGAGACGAGCTGGGCGAATATTACTTAATGTACTTCCCAATTGCGGCGCTGATTATTGGATGTGTTTTGTTGATCAACGGTTGGTGGAAGGAAGACTTGAGAAAACAAGCTCAAAAACAAGAGGCGCTTGACACAAAAAATACGATCGAATAAATTTAATGTTTTGAATGGAGTGAAACGAAATGGTGAAGAATTTTTCTTTTTTACTAATGTTGCTGGTGGGTGGAATTGCATTTATGACTTTTTTATCGAACACGGAGATGGTTCCATTTTTGAAGATCGTCTTAACGCTTGTCGGATTAGGGATGATTTTCTGGGGAATCATCGGAATGGTGTTGCACGGTTGGGTCATGGGGTATGAGCGAAGAAATAAACAAATGTAAGTGAATTGTGTTATGTCCGGTGATTCCTTTAAAGGAATTACCGGATTTTTTCGTTTAGCGATACTAAATCATTCTGTTGATAGTCAGTTATGAAAACCGGTTGTTTTATATTCCAACAAGCATACTGTCCCCATCTGTTAATCGGACTGTTCGTTTAAAAGTACATATCCTTCAGAGAGATCAGATGTATATGTTTCTTTTAGAAGCTTAAATCTCGTTTCATTGTTAGTTAAGATAAAACAGCCTCGGTCGTCAAAAATATGCAGGATGATATCTTGATCGGCGTTCACAAAAAAGATTTCGGGATAGTACGTTTGTCTTGATTTGAAGCGGGGATACAACTCAGGAAAATCCTGATTACAGATTGCTTCAAGCAATTTTGTATAATAAATGACCTGTCTGTTCGGCAACAAGCGGGTGTATTGGAAAATGACTTCCTCGTCGCGGACATTCTTTTTTTCAAACTCAATCGTGTATCGATTCTTGTTATTTTTGAGATAGCGCTCAAAAATCTCCGTACTTTTCGCCGGAGGAGAATGGCGGTCTTTTCTGACACGTACAACGAGATATAGACGGTCGTCTTCCTGAAACAGGTCTTCAAATAAGGTGAGGGATTTTTGATAGACCTTCTTGAAATACACCATATTCAGTTCGTCTGAATTATGTTGTATTTGGTAAAGTTCTTTTTCCAAGTCGAGACTTAGTGTCAATGGACGCTCCGAAAAAGACTCTTCCAAAACATGTGGATTGTCAAAATGAGTGCGGAAATAATCGTTTAGTTTCATAAGGTGTTCCTTCCTTGGCAGTTGTTAAGCTCTTGTCTGCAAGTCTTCTATAGTGTATAGACGCTTCA
Organism: Caryophanales bacterium; assembly: GCA_902363455.1. Taxonomy (GTDB): domain Bacteria; phylum Bacillota; class Bacilli; order Exiguobacteriales; family Exiguobacteriaceae; genus Exiguobacterium_A. Next base: position 11,763 of record CABJAC010000014.1, read on the forward strand.
ATGGACTGCATGATTTCTTCAAATGAATGAAGACTTCAAGGCATCTCAAATTCTATTCTAAAAAGTGTTGAGGACAATGCCCGTAATGCATTTCCATCATTTTAACATTTACTTAAGTGTAAAACCAGATAGTGGTAAAATGGGGGTGAGAGCCAAAAGGTTCTACTCTTTTTTATCGTTATTAAAGAATGAGAGGGGAAGGCATGAAGAAAATCATCTTACGTGAATTATTACGGTTCTACGGAAAGCAGATGGGGACAAGTTTGTTTTACATAGGTGCTTTGTTGCTGTTCCCTTTTTGTGTAGCGATGAAAATCATGGCGGATGTCCGAGAATCTTACATTTATATGGACTATGCCGGTTTGCTGAACGGTCTGGTCATCCCGGTGCAAGGAATCATGTTATTGGTTGCTGTTTATATGTACCAGTTGGTTGCGGACGAGATTCAATACCGTCAAAGTATTCTTTTTCCGGATATCGTCCGGATTCAGTATCAGCGTGTACTCGCAATTCTAATCAATCATCTGCTATTTACCGGAGTCATTCTCTTGTTCGGAGTCGTGGGAGTCTTCATGTATCTTCAGTATGAACAAGTTCCCTGGTCCGGTTTCCAAGTTGATTTATTGCGGCATATCTTGATTTTTTATTTTCTTCCACTGATTCTCGCAGCTTTGTGGGGGATGAACTGCGCTATGATTTTTGGCAAACGGAAAGTGGGGATGTTTCTGCTGGTGCTCATTTGGGTCTTACTCGGACCGTTGAATACCGAGTTCTTTTCTGCTTATTTTTATGGAGGAGGACTGGAAGACGTTCGCAGTTTATTATTTATGGGGCCTTTGCAGCCGGGCAGTGTTTATCTGCCGCTCGTCGGCTACCTCGGGAGCAAGGCACTATTGCTCAAAAACGTCATTCATCTTGCACTTCAGGGAATTGTGCTGTTCTTGCTGATTGGTCAGTGGCACCTCAGATTGTTACGCCGGTGGATGACGGCAGGAGCCTCTTTCCTTGCACTCTGCCTGTTGATTACAATTTCCCCTTATGCCCTTGCGAATGGTCAGCGGGGATTTGATCGAAGTTACGATGCCGATTTAGTCAAACACTACAACATACCGTATCCGTTTGAACCGAGCCGTGAAAGCCTCGACTATACGATTCAAGACATGAATTTGATATTGAATCCTGTCGGAAATCAAATCGAAGCAACAGCAGAACTAAAAATCCAGTCAGATCAGACGAAACTGGCACTGTCTTTGTGGCATGAGTACCGTGTCATATCCATCACAGCAAAAGCAGAGAAATTACAGTACGCGCAGCAGGGGGATTTTATCATGATTCCGCACGTCCCGAAGCAACGGATTCATACACTGACCGTCCATTATCAAATTAAAAATAGCGCTTATTTCCCGGTGACGCAGGAAGAGTGGTATTTGCCTGCAACGACAAACTGGTATCCGGTTCACCAACCACAGCCTGTGAATCGTTTGGGTGTGGAGACGCTTGATTTAATCGTCGATCGACGGAAGTCAATCGACGTCAGAATTACAGGTGATTTACCGACAGATCTTGTATCGAATTTGACGAGACAAGATGCGCGGACGATGTCTCCGGGGTGACATTTCTTCGAGGTAATCTAGCGAGTAATGTGATAGGAAAGACCCGAATCGTATCTGACACCTCCTGGTCGGATCCATCGACATACTGGCCGCCGGTCGAACGGGTACTGAAGCAGATAGATAAAATCATCACGCGTACATTTGGGAAAAACGTTGTCTTTCCGGATCACGTTATTCTGATTTCACCTAATCAGGAGCGCAACAGTTACCGAGATGACAGGCATTTGATATTACAAGTTGGTACCAATTTGAGATTGGATCAAAGTTTAAATGAGGTGGTTGCGGCGTATGTGCCGGGAGTGATGTGGTCGGAAGCAGCGAGCACCGTCAAAACGAATCAAAAATGGAAGCTGTTTAATGCCGCACTTGCCTACTGGTTGCAAATCGAACTGAAACTCGAACCGATTGAGATTGATTCATTCTATCTGCAACAGACCGGACGGGATATGAAGCAACTTAACCGTTGGATCAAAACGTTTTCTGATCGCAGTCATGACCAGCAGTTGGTGCTGTTACAGCAATGGTACCGTGAGTTGAATGCCAAACAGAAGGGAGGGAACAGTGATGATTGAAGTGCAACATCTGTCCAAATCTTACCGCAAAAAACACATCCTGCATCAAGTCTCGCTTGAAATCGAAGGGATTTACGGTTTGCTCGGTCCGAACGGAGCCGGGAAAACAACCTTAATGAAAATGCTCTGCGGACTGACATCCATTGCCGGCGGGCAGATTGTGATTGACGGTCATTCTGTTGTCCGGAGAAATTATGCCGATGTTTCCGATCGAATCGGTTTCTTGCCGCAAGACTTTAATGTCTATCCGGGTTTGAAAGTGGAAGAAGTGTTGCTCCATCTCGCCTTGTTGCAAGGGATTACGGAGATGAAGCAAAGGCAGGAACGGGTGGAGGAAGCAGTGAGACGCGTCAATCTGCAAGACAATGCACAGACACGGATGAGTGAGTTGTCCGGAGGCATGCGGCGCAGGGTCGGTATTGCTCAACTGTTGTTACGGAAACCGGAAATTTTGGTCTTTGACGAACCGACTGCGGGTTTAGATATCGAGGAACGGATTCGCTTTCGCAATCTGTTGCGTGAGCTGGGTGCAGACCATACGATTATTGTCTCGTCACACCTCGTCGAAGATATCGAATTTCTTTGTACAAAGATTGGAATCATTAAAAACGGATGTGTCCGCTTTGAAGGCACTCCGGCCGAGTTGAAGGCGCAAGCGACCGGATATCTTGGTCAGGTGGATGTTACGACAGCGGAGCTGACCGGTTGGATGCAGGATGAACGGGTCGTGCATTTAAATGAAAAAGGGACAAGTGTTGCGTCGTCTGTTTGTATTTGATTGGAAACTGCATGGTATCGCTATACTGCTTCCGCTGTTGGTATTCCTTGTTCTTGAGATATCAGCGCTGACTGGTTCTTTAACTATTCAAATCGTTCACACCGTATTTATCCCCTGGATTGCGTGGACGATCCTGCTGCATTTGCACCCACTGTTTGAAGAAGGTGCCTATGAAACATTAGTCCCTTATTATCGAAAGTGGATTTCGGTAGACACGATACGATTTTTATCCGTCTATCTTACCGGATATCTCATATTGATGGCGACGATTCTCAAAATCAACTTTACAAGCGTAGCGTTGATAGTCTATGTCCATCACATCCTGCTACTCGTACTTTTTTTATTTGCCGGGATGAGTTTAATGCTGTGGACCCGAAAATTTGAATATGTGATCGCTATTGTATTGATGTATACCTTACTGGAAGTCGTCACGAAAGGACAATTTATGCCGTGGCCGCATGTCTTTGAACTGGATGGGAACATGACCGATCCACTTTATCAATCCAAAGTTCAATTGGTTGGTGTTTTAACGATCCTCTTTGCCAGCTTGGCAGGTATCAGACTTTGGTACCGGTCTTAAATGAAAAACTATAGAGAAAGCAACAAGCTGTTCAATGGGAAGTGGACAGTCTTCTTTCAAAGAATGAAGAACTCCCGAATCGATTAAGCCAATTTAGCGATACGCTGGGCACCTTCCCGGGCGGCTTGACAATCGAGACGACAGAAAGTTAGCGGGTCGAAACGACCAGTGATACATTTCGCATGAACTTCATGTGGGATGGTCGCAGAACAGAGACATTGGTTTTAACCTGTGTGGAATGGGAATAAAGAGGTTGCTCTGGGATACGTTTCAGAAGCTAGACTGGAAACGAACAGTACATCATCCCGTGAGGAGGAACACCATGCGCTTATTTGCGATTGATTTAGACGGTACCTTGTTACACTCAACTCATATAATTTCAGAACGAAATGTCACAGCCATCAAGCGATGTCAGAAGAACGGAGACATCGTCGTCATTGCGACAGGGCGAGCCGCGTTTGACGCAGCGCATTTGTTACGGCTCCACCAGTTGGATTGTCCGATTATCAGTTCAAACGGAGCAGAAATCAGGGCAGAACGCGAAGGAACAACGATACGGAACAATACTTATGTTTCATCTGATGAGAGTGAAGCCATCTTGAACTGTTTGCTGAAGCAGGACGTATATCTTCAAATTTACTTGGAAGACGAAATTCTGATGACGTTTGACGCGACGGATCAATTGATGAAACAAATCAAAGAGGAACAGAGAACCCATCCGTCGTTTCAAGCTGACGAATTCCTTAAATCCGTGCAACCGCAATTGACGCAATACGGCGTCCGGGAAGTAACGGATTTTTCAGACGTCGATTTAGCGAAAGTCATGAAGTTTATGATTGTCAGTCCCAAAGCAGTTGTACTGAAACGGATCGAAAACGACTTATCGTCACGAAATTGCACCGTTACAAGCTCCGGCCTATTTAATCTTGAGGTGACGGCGAGTGGAAGCGACAAAGGAATGGCGTTGCAACAATTTGCTGAACGGTTAGGGATTCCACTGACAGCAACCGTAGCAATCGGCGATCATCACAATGACCTGCCGATGTTTCGGGTTGCTGGGACAAGTATTGCGATGGAGAATGCGGAAGACGCTGTTAAACGACAGGCGACGGAAGAGACAGGACATCATGATGACGATGGAGTTGCCATGGCGTTAGAAACGTTTTGTTCGATTCAAGTCGGACAGAAAGGAGTACAGGATGGCAAATATTACTGAAATCGCAAAGGCAGCCGGCGTTTCCCGCTCGACGGTCTCCCGTGTGTTGAACAATCAGCCGTATGTCATTGCTGAAAAACGGGAGGCTGTCTTACGGGCAATGAAGCAACTGGATTACCGACCGAATCAAAATGCGGTTCATTTATCGCGCGGCAAAACAAATGTCATCGGTGTGATGGTCCCACAAATCAACCATCCGTTTTTCAGTCAACTAATCGAGGGCATCGGTATTGCCTGTGCCGAGCGGAACATCTCGATGCTCATTCATCAAACGTTTAATGACAGGGAACAGGAACAGCAGTCGTTTACACAACTGCGGCATAAGCAAATCGACGGGCTGATCATCGGTTCATCGGTCAGTCCGCCGGAAGTACTCGAACGTGTCCGACGCGATGGTCCGGTCGTTGTCTGTGAACAGCGGGAAGACAGTCTCGCGCAGGTCTCTGTTGATCATCGAAGCGGGATTTTGGCAGTGTTGTCTCATATAGTGGAACGGGGACATACTTCTCTTGGACTGTGTCTCGGAAATCCGGCGAGTGGCGTCGGAATGATTCGTCGCAACACCTTCGATGCGTTCGTTCAAGAACACGATATATCCGTGTCGCCGGACTGGTATTTTGAGGAGAACTATTCCTTTGTGGATGGACAGGACGTGATGAAACGCTTGCTGAAACTGACGGACAGACCAACTGCCATCATCGTCGGGAATGATTACGTTGCTGCCGGAATCATTCATCATGCGAAACAACAGGGGATTAACATTCCGGAGATGCTTGCTGTGACAGGTTTTGACAATCATCCGATTGCTGAAGCGATGGAGATAACGACCGTTGCCCAACCGATTGAACGTCTCGGGAAAGAGGCAGTCCAACTGCTCGATCGATTGGCTGCGGGAAAAGAGCTTCCCGTCCGTCAGCCGATTCCACTCGAGCTGATCGTGCGTGAAACGACATGACACTTGAAGGTTGTAAAGCTTGTAAACGTAGCGGTTTATCGTCGCAAAGCGGTCGTATTCAAAAACGGTTGGTCAAGGGAGGATTATATGGAAATCTATCAATTTAAAAAAGAAGTGGGTAAGAAAATCACAAAGTTCGACTCAGATTTTGTGATGTCACGTATTACACAGACAGACAAAGTAGCACATATAGGATGTGTGCATTTAGATGAGGATGGGTTAATTGGTTATCATCCAGCTGTTGTTCCTCAACTTCTTTTAGTTGTGCACGGAGAAGGTTGGGTTAGAGGTGAAACCGATGAATACATCAAAGTTCACAGTGGCGAAGCCGTGTTTTGGGATAAAGATGAATGGCACGAAACCAAAACAGATACGGGTTTAACTGCAATCGTTATAGAAAGCGAGGAGCTGACCACTTCATTATTAATATCTTTGGAGAAAGTTTAAGTGTTAAATAAGTATGAAAAACTAAAAGATATCCTAATTAGGCTACCGTTACAGCGTATTCATTCGGTTCAATAATTGTGAATAGGATTTTTTTGTAATGCAAGATTTGATGTAGAGGATGTTTATAGCTCACTTTCAGGTGTGAACGAAAAAAACGCAGATGCTCTGTTCTTCCGTGAACAGGAGAATCTGCGTTTTTTACATAAAAGTCTTTCGTTTGTACAGTTTATCTTCGATCCATATCCAAACACGTGTAGCAAGATACACATTTGCAATCGTACTAAGTAAGAGGAGACCGAGCATGATGATGCCATTCTTATCAACAGCGAGGAGCGATTGGAAGATGGTAAAGACCGCAATCAACTGTACTGGTACGGTAAGGTTGAGCCAAACAGAAAAAAACAACAGTGGTTTCCACATATAATTCATCCTCTCATCTTTCATTTCTTCTTTCAGTATATCAAAATGCGTACCGGATACTAGAAAAAATGGAAAGTCAAGGCAAGGTTCGTTATGCTTAAAAGAACAGAACGATACGATGATGGGGTGAAGAGAGCAATATGGCAGAAATCATGATTATGGAAGAAAAGATTATCGAAAAGGATGCGATGAACTTAGGATACCCGTTCGAAATGGGTGGAGAGTTGACGACAGCTTATTTCATTGATGTAAGCCGAATTGAAAAAGACGGAGCAGATGAAAGTAAAGAATTTTTACTCGAATTCTTAATTCATCAACAGGTGTTTCCACTCTATGTCAGTTTTGTGGATGAGTACGAGTTACACGAAGAACATGACGCGTTCTTCAAGCAAAACAATCTTCCGTATGTCGCGTTGGATTTAGATACACAGTTTCGAAGTGGAGATGTGAAAGTCCGTTATAAGGAATACCATCCGTGTTATACGATTACCGTTCAAAATGCGGAAGAACTGCGTCTTGTCCTGAACAAAACCTACTGGCTGGCATCGGAAAATCTGTTTTATACGATCTCGTACTCAGATAATCTGTCATTTAAGTTGGATGAGATAAAATGGTGGCGATTGAAACTAATCCGTCCGATTGGTGTTTTGACGATGCATGCAAACATGACCTGTTTTAAGATTGCCCACGATGGCAACGGTTTTTACCTGTTGTCAAACGATGAAGGCTATATACCAATCGACCAGCTGATGACCCGATTTCCGAAAGGGACCGTCATTTCGCAACTCAATGAGGACTGGTTACTGGATGACGAAACCGATTGATCCTGGTACACGTAAAAGAAGGATGAAACTGAACATGGAGGAATGAGAATGGAGCACGTTTTGTATTATCTGTGTATAGCAACCTGTATCGGAACGGTCGTGGCTTTTCTGTTTAATCGTTTGCAACCGGGCAATCGTGTCTGGACAATCAGTATCAGTCTAAACGTTTTATTGCTAGTTTTAGTGGGTGTAACGGCGTTGCTTGGGTGGGATGCTGCAGAGGAAAAGCTGCACCGGTCCTTTGGCTTGTTAGTCATGAATATCTTTCCGCTCTGGTACGTACGAATTGAAGGGAACAATAGGAAAACCATCGTCTGGTCGCTGACGTTGGCCTTGGTCGTTTTCGTGTTCGGAATGATTTTAGAATAGTCATGCTGTGTTTAATGATAGTTGGATTTCAAACATACATACAAAATACTAAAAGATGTTGTTGATGTCATACGCAGTTTGACTAAGAGAGACAGGAGAGAAGATGTCGTGAGTAAACTCATTAAACGTCTCCATCCCGATTCAAGGGTGCCCGGGGCATCAGCTGTTGACCTGAAAAAAGCAGAACGTGCCTTAGGTGTTTTGTTTCCAGATGAATACAAAGACCTTTTTTTACAGACGAATGGTGCACAGTTTGGCGAATGGAGCCTGCATCCTGTACCAACCAGACAAGAAGTCTTACAGGATATCGTTCGTCACAATGAGAAGCGTCCGGCTAGCTTGCCCCGATGACTTGATTTGTATCGGTGAAAATCTAACGGATGACAAGCTGTGTTACCGGATTCGAAAACGTTTCCTACAGGAGCTCGTCTTTAGATGGAACGAAAAAACGGGAATCGCAAAATATCCGTCGTCTTCTTTGAAAGAGTTCATCGATTGGCATGTCCCGAAACGAAAAACGAATCAGGCCTATCGACTTGGCCGTTTCACGGTCGAGAGCAACGAACTGATTGTGACGGATCCTTATTACGGACTAGAGGAAGACACGGATTCACAGCTGATTTTTTCGAATGTGAAGTCAGGCAGCTGGACCGCAGCCACCATTTACACGGAAGACGAGTGGGTTAAGCAGCTGCTTGTTTTTGAAGGGGATAAAAAGCGGAGCGGCAAATGGCGCCGGCAGGAAAAACTGGTCGGCGTGGACTCGGCACTGGCCGGTATCTTCGATCGAACAGCTTATCGTCAGAATCAAGCGATGGAATTTGAGGCAATTGTTTCGTCCGACGACCAGGCCGGCATTGTCTCGTTTGGAGCTGTCTCGACGTCAGGTTTTGGAGACGGACTGTATGATGTTGACATACAGTATGATGTCTCGAGGCAAATCGTCGGCGTAAGAATTGACTTCGCAGATGACGAATGAAGGAGTTGGGATAATGGAATTGGATAGTATGTTGGTCGGTGAAGGAACTGCTTTTATCTTTACGTCCGAGGACAAAGGAAAAGTACGTTTTCATTGTTATACGGATGATGAAGAATACGCAGATGTCGACATGGAACAGCTGTTGCAAGAGTCATGGCAGGACGGGATGGCTCTTTACCGCAAGAACATTCGAGAATTTTTACTGGAGTTGAATCATTATCCACTGTACGTTCACAGTATGAGTGGTTCGGGCAAGATCAACATTGCGCACGACGCTGACAGCAGCACAAGATTTGACCGGGAGAATATTTATCATCGATTGACCATCACTTCAGAAGAAGCATTTCTTCATTACTTCCCTAAAGCTTATCAAGATGCATACAATAACGAGAGTGTATTGTTTTCAAGCGAGAAGACGATTGAAATCGATGAGACAAAAAATGACTTTTATTTTAAAAAGTTCAGGTTGAACTTTTCGGATGACGAGCGGAATTGTTTCTTCCTGTGGGTGAATCATGATGGCAATGGATTTGACTTTGTTGCGAATTTTTCAGATCATCCGTATCAACACAAGTCGATTGAAATCGAGGACGTCGAATGAGCGGATATGTTAAAAGGAGTGCAAACGGGCGATGGAAAAGACCCGGTTACACTCCTTTTGTTATTCTTTCACTTCTGCAATCGTCTTGAAAATCTGTGAATAAACATCTTTGATAATTTGATCGTTCTTTTGATCGTTGTTTAATCCATATTCCCAGTAGCGATAGCGATCTTTTTTCCCTTGCAGATAACCGGATGCATAGGAATGCTCCAGTTCGCTCGCATTGGCATATGTTAAGTCTTCAACCACGAATGGTAAAAATCCTTTTGTTGTCTCTAAGAAGAAGGTCGGGACATCAAGTTTTGGGTACACCTTCACGTATTTTTCTTCATCTGCCTGTTTTAGGTTATCTTTTGTGATGAACACCGCATCAAACTGTGAAGAAATCCGGTTCGTGTCCTCTAGTTCTTCAAATGAGAGTGTTGAAAACTTCACATTTTTCTCTTGCAGATCAGGCTGTTCTCCAATCACACCGATTTTTAAGTATGTTCCATCATAGGTAGTTGGTTTTACTTCTGTTGATGCGTCTGCACCACAACCTGCTAGTGAAGTCGCGGTAATCAGTGAACCACATATTAATTTTTTCATGGATACGTTCCTTTCACGTCCGTTTAATATTGCTTCTATTATACCAGTAATTCGGAAAAAGAACCTAAAATCGATGAAGGATTGGATCAGCTTTTTAATGGTTAATAAAATAGAAAATGTAATAATTGACGAATTGTAATATTAAGTGCAACACCTAGCTGAAAACACAAAAAAACCCATAACGGCCTCGTGTAGAATAGAGTTACCACACAAAATTCAATGGAGGATTCGTTA
>CABJAC010000015.1 GCA_902363455.1 Caryophanales bacterium
TCAGGTCGTGTCACAGCAATCATACAGCCGCCTACTAGGAAATTCCCCACCGTTTGTCGTGGGACTGCCTACGGTCTCGTACCATATGACCCCGTCTGAACCTCTCAACGATCTTTACCGTATCCCTTTAGGGACTTAGGCTATGTACAGGGCTTTACGTCCTTCCCCTGCTAACGTCGCATCACCTACTGGAACTGCGGTGATGACCGATCTATTTTACTGCGTCGGCTAGATGAACCTACTCGTTTGAAGAGCGAGTGCAGACCTCTTTTATATGTAACACCAAAACAAAAAGGACATCGTTCGATAGCAGGTTTCGCAAAACTCGCTACTGAACAATGTCCTTTTTCTGTACTAAAGCCTTGAATGTTCAAGGTATACTTAGTATGATAAGTTCATCTTAGTTGAAGCCACCTGCGTGTGTCTTCAACGATCAATAGCTAGTGCTCTAACACTCGCTATTCAAAAGCGTCACTTCATTGATCATCTACTCGTTTGGCGACAAGTAGATAGGAGAAGTGGCGTTTTTTGTGTTTTCGTCCATATTTTGTTACTGCTTATTGTACGCTTACATTAGTTTTCTGACAATATTAATTTTGATATTTATCAGAAGTAACTAGAAATCTGCCTATAGAAAGTAGGAAGAACATGAATAAACGATTCATACTTAAATCGAAACAGCACCTTAGTGGAGGTATTATTAAAATTGTTGTAGATACTCAGACGGGCGTAAATTATTTGATGACAAGTGGGCTTGGTATAAGCGGAATGACACCACTATTAGACAGAGAAGGTAAGGTTGTTGTAGATAAGCCTTTCGGCTAAAGCTATTTCCTTAAGGAAATAGCTTCTTTCGTCTCCAACGATGAAAGAACAGTCTCTAATTTTTTAGAGAAAGGGGCTCGGGGAAACCCCCGACAAGCTGTATGTGCGACACGAAGTGGCTAGCAAATACGAAGCTTGCCAACCCCTCTATGAATAGAATAAGATGGACGAGTAAAAGGATTTTACTCGTCCATCTTTCGAGGCATAATTCGTACGTATTCAGAGGGGGCGGTTGTTATGAAGGCGAACCGAAAAGAGAACCGACAGGTCAATTTTCGAGTGAGTGAAGTCGAATTTGAAAAACTTTCTGAGATAGCAGAAAGTTTTCAAATGAGTGTGCCGGCTTATGTCAAAAAGCAGGCACAAGGATCGAGAATGCGCCCACCGAAGATCGATCGAGAGGGCGCATTTGAGATTGCTCGTCAATTGCGTGCCATCGGGAACAACGTAAACCAGATGACCAAACACGCAAATGAGGGCAAATCGGTTCCGAAAGAAGAACTGGAAAACATTCAAAAGGAGTTGAATCAGATATGGCAACAATTCAACTCGGCAATACAAAAGTAGCCAACAAACTCATTTCTTACGCCGAGAAACGAGCAGAAGAACGATCAGGGGTCGATTGTCCGCCAGAGTATGCCAAGTCTCAGATGAAGGCGACGAGAGAATTATGGGGCAAACCGGACGGGATTCAAGCCCACCATGTCATTCAATCCTTTAAGCCAGGGGAAGTGACAGCCAAACAAGCGAACGAGATCGGACAAGAACTCGCTCGAGCCATCTCTAAAGGGCATGAAGCCGTCATCTACACGCATACGGACAAGGAGCATATTCATAATCACATCATCATCAATGCCGTGAATTTCGAGACCGGCAGCAAGTATCAGTCCTCGAAGAAGGACCTACATCGGATCCGCGAGGCGAGCGATCGGCTCTGTCAGGAACGAGGATTGTCCGTCATCGTGAAGAAGGACGCTCCGGTTCGCTATACATTGGCGGAGAAAGCCCTTCTCGAGAAGGGCAAGACCTCTTGGAAGGACGAGATCCGGACGAAGATCGAGGAAGCGAAGCAAGAAACGACGGACTACGAAGCATTCAAAGGCTATCTGCTTGAAAAACATGAGATTGAAGTACGAGAACGGGGAAACACGACGACATATTACGATCATGCGAATAAAAAACGGGTGCGAGACAACAAACTAGGGGCAGATTACGAGAGGGAGGTCATCAAGGATGGGTTTGAAAGACCAATTGAAGGCGAAAGAACAAACCATGGTGAGGTCGGAGGATACACCGGAGTATCACGTGGAGAACGAGCAGGAAGCGACACCACACCAGACGCAAGCACCTTTGATTCAGAACGAGCAGGAGCTTCTGATGCGTCTGAGAGCCGTCGAGGGCTATCTATCGACCGTCCTGCAGGAGGTCGTCCAGAAGGAGATGACGTTTCAACAGGAAATCGAGAATCTCGTTCAGATCAGCAAGGACACCGAAGAAGTGACGCATTTGATTATGAAGAATTCAACCGAAAGCTTGAACAGTCGAAGCAAGGAACTCGAAAAGCATACCAGCAGCATAAACGGACAACTTCAGGCATTGATCGAAACCTACTCGAGCCAACTCACCAAGAACCAGCAAGTCCTTCACGAGCAGCTGAAGAACATACAGAGTACACACCTCGATCAATTGAACAGCAGCCACAAACTGATCAGCGATCAACTCAAACAAACGAGCGAGAAGGCCAACAGCAGCATCATCGCGCAACAAAGCGAACTGAAGCAGGTACTCGAGAACAACACACAGAAGATCGAGACCGAAATGAGCAGTCTCAAGAACAGACACGAACAACAGCTAAACGAAATATCAGCAAGTCTTTCGAACAAGATCTCGAGCGTTAGATGGAAAATCATTAAGACAGAATGGCTGGATGCGGCAAAGCAAGGACTAATGACGGCAATCTTCCTCGTGCCGATCTATCTTATTATTCGTTTCATCGCTTCACTAGCAAATGTTGATTTACCGTAAAAAAACGAAGCTAAAGTCATGAAGTGAAAAGGAGATTTATTCAATGGAGATGAAAAATTTCGAATTGAACGGTGACATATTGACTGTGACAGTAACAATTAATGATGCTAGCTATTGGTTTTCTGTGAGATGGAAAACACCTGAGAAGCCTTACGATGATACTTGGTTCTTAGAAACGTATGCAAATCAACTCACTGGAAAAAGAGATTTACCTCAAGAAAAAATCACCGAGTTTTTAGATCTCATAAACCCAAGATACAACTGGGATATGAGTTATTATGAAACACTAAAAAGATTGTGAAAACGGGCGATTTCGCCCGTTTTTTTCGTCCTTGGCTTCGTACCAACGCTAACGTTGCGAGGAATTGTCATTTCACGCAACGTTAGCAAAAAAACGGAAAAAGAACATGCAGTTTGACTACATTAGAGTTGATCAAACACCATATTTTGTTTTAGATGGTTGCTGATGTTGACCTTAACTCCTTGCTCTAACATTGAATCGAACATCTCTTCGATCAAACCAGTTGTTTCTACATCCAAAATCTTTTTAAAAGTATTCATGACCTCTTGGTAATTCAACTCTAAATTCTCATCAATAACAAACTCTGCATCTAATTCTTTTAATAATTTAATATGCCTGTCTGTTATTTTTCCTTTTATTAGTTCAGAAAGTACTAAAAGAAATAAATTAATTGATGATCTTTGTGTTGAAGTGATCCCTGAAGTCACTAAGAAATTATAATAAGGGAACTCATCACTTGTGACCTTACAGATACTTAAAAGCCTAACTTGTTCTGTTAAAGTATTTAATCGTTCTTCGAGCATTTCTATTTTTTCCATATCGACAGCTCCTTATACATAAAGTTAAGACATTATTAGATTTCTGAAACATAGCAAAAGACACCTGCATCCTCTTTTTTCCTTCTTCGCCCGATTGATCTTCTAAGGAATTTCGCTTTTCGTGAGCTACCGCACTTCGTTTTCGGCGTTTACGCCTTCACTTCGTTTGCTGGCGTACTGCGTCACATTGAATGGACTCGCTTCGCTCCCTCCTTCAACGTTCCTCGCACGACATCTTCTCCAGTCTTTGATCTTCATCTTTCCTGCATTTTCTTTTCCTTTTTTTACTCTAAAAGACTTGATGCACTAGAAGAGCATGTGCATACTGCGGGAGGCAGGCGAGGAAAACGGCTGGATGGGCAGACTAACCCCTTGAAAATAAAAGGATTAAATCTGCCCAACGTTTCTGCGTCCAGTGTAGGACGAGGTATCCGTATGTCTAGGCGTTCCAAGACTGCAGGGGAATCACGCCCCCACGATATGACTCGCTGCGCATCATCGCGCACACAAGGCGTTTCCACGCCCTACCTTGCTGCCTTTCGGCGACTCGTCATATAATCCACTCTGACGTGGCCAGAAGCCACATCAGGTCGTGTCACAGCAATCATACAGCCGCCTACTAGGAAATTCCCCACCGTTTGTCGTGGGACTGCCTACGGTCTCGTACCATATGACCCCGTCTGAACCTCTCAACGATCTTTACCGTATCCCTTNACACTGGACGCAGAAACGTTGGGCAGATTTAATCCTTTTATTAGTTCAGAAAGTACTAAAAGAAATAAATTAATTGATGATCTTTGTGTTGAAGTGATCCCTGAAGTCACTAAGAAATTATAATAAGGGAACTCATCACTTGTGACCTTACAGATACTTAAAAGCCTAACTTGTTCTGTTAAAGTATTTAATCGTTCTTCGAGCATTTCTATTTTTTCCATATCGACAGCTCCTTATACATAAAGTTAAGACATTATTAGATTTCTGAAACATAGCAAAAGACACCTGCATCCTCTTTTTTCCTTCTTCGCCCGATTGATCTTCTAAGGAATTTCGCTTTTCGTGAGCTACCGCACTTCGTTTTCGGCGTTTACGCCTTCACTTCGTTTGCTGGCGTACTGCGTCACATTGAATGGACTCGCTTCGCTCCCTCCTTCAACGTTCCTCGCACGACATCTTCTCCAGTCTTTGATCTTCATCTTTCCTGCATTTTCTTTTCCTTTTTTTACTCTAAAAGACTTGATGCACTAGAAGAGCATGTGCATACTGCGGGAGGCAGGCGAGGAAAACGGCTGGATGGGCAGACTAACCCCTTGAAAATAAAAGGATTAAATCTGCCCAACGTTTCTGCGTCCAGTGTAGGACGAGGTATCCGTATGTCTAGGCGTTCCAAGACTGCAGGGGAATCACGCCCCCACGATATGACTCGCTGCGCATCATCGCGCACACAAGGCGTTTCCACGCCCTACCTTGCTGCCTTTCGGCGACTCGTCATATAATCCACTCTGACGTGGCCAGAAGCCACATCAGGTCGTGTCACAGCAATCATACAGCCGCCTACTAGGAAATTCCCCACCGTTTGTCGTGGGACTGCCTACGGTCTCGTACCATATGACCCCGTCTGAACCTCTCAACGATCTTTACCGTATCCCTTCGGGACTTAGGCTATGTACAGGGCTCTCCGTCCTTCCCCTGCTAACGTCGCATCACCTACTGGAACTGCGGTGATGACCGATCTATTTTACTGCATCGGCTAGATGAACCTACTCGTTTAAAGAGCGAGTGCTGACCTCTTTTATATGTAAAATCAAAACAAAAAGGACATCGTTCGATAGCAGGTTTCGTAAAACTCGCTACTGAACGATGTCCTTTTTCTGTACTAAAACCTTGTAAAGAATAGGTTTCCTTAGTATGATAAGTTCATCTTAGTTGAAGCCACCTGCGAGTGTCTTCAACGATCAATAGCTAGTGCTCTTACACTCGCTATTCAAAAGCGTCACTTCATTGATCATCTACTCGTCGCCAAACGAGCAGATGGGAGAAGTGGCGTTTTTTGTGTTTTCGTCCATATTTTGTTACTGCTTATTGTACGCTTACATTAGTTTTCTGACAATATTAATTTTGATATTTATCAGAAGTAACTAGAAATCTACCTATAGAAAGTAGGAAGACCATGAATAAACGATTCATACTTAAATCGAAACAGCACCTTAGTGGAGGTATTATTAAAATTGTTGTAGATACTCAGACGGGCGTAAATTATTTGATGACAAGTGGGCTTGGTATGAGCGGAATGACACCACTATTAGACAGAGAAGGTAAGGTTGTTGTAGATAAGCCTTTCGGCTAAAGCTATTTCCTTAAGGAAATAGCTTCTTTCGTCTCCAACGACGAAAGAACAGTCTCTAATTTTTTAGAGAAAGGGGCTCGGGGAAACCCCCGACAAGCTGTATGTGCGTCACGAAGTGGCTAGCAAATACGAAGCTTGCCAACCCCTCTATGAATAGAATAAGATGGACGAGTAAAAGGATTTTACTCGTCCATCTTTCGAGGCATAATTCGTACGTATTCAGAGGGGGCGGTTGTTATGAAGGCGAACCGAAAAGAGAACCGACAGGTCAATTTTCGAGTGAGTGAAGTCGAATTTGAGAAACTTTCTGAGATAGCAGAAAGTTTTCAAATGAGTGTGCCGGCTTATGTCAAAAAGCAGGCACAAGGATCGAGAATGCGACCACCGAAGATCGATCGAGAGGGCGCATTTGAGATTGCCCGTCAATTGCGTGCCATCGGGAACAACGTAAACCAGATGACCAAACACGCGAATGAAGGCAAATCAGTACCGAAAGAAGAACTGGAAAACATTCAGAAGGAGTTGAATCAGATATGGCAACAATTCAACTCGGCAATACAAAAGTAGCCAACAAACTCATTTCCTACGCTGAGAAACGGGCAGAAGAACGGTCAGGAGTCGATTGTCCACCGGAGTATGCTAAGTCTCAGATGAAGGCGACGAGAGAATTATGGGGCAAACCGGACGGAATTCAAGCCCATCATGTCATTCAATCCTTTAAGCCAGGGGAAGTGACAGCCAAACAAGCGAACGAGATCGGGCAAGAACTCGCTCGAGCCATCTCCAAAGGGCATGAAGCCGTCATCTACACACATACGGACAAGGAACATATTCATAATCACATCATCATCAATGCCGTGAATTTCGAGAGTGGCAGCAAGTATCAGTCCACGAAGAAGGACCTACATCGGATCCGTGAGGAGAGCGATCGTCTCTGTCAGGAACGAGGATTGTCCGTCATCGTGAAAAAGGACGCTCCGGTTCGCTATACATTGGCGGAGAAAGCCCTTCTCGAGAAGGGCAAGACCTCTTGGAAGGACGAGATCCGGACGAAGATCGAGGAAGCCAAGCAAGAAACGACGGACTACGAAGCATTCAAGGGATATCTGCTTGAAAAACATGAGATTGAAGTACGCGAACGGGGAAATACGACGACGTATTACGATCATGCGAATAAAAAACGAGTACGAGACAACAAACTAGGGGCAGATTACGAGAGGGAGGTCATCAAGGATGGGTTTGAAAGACCAATTGAAGGCGAAAGAGCAAACGATGGTGAAGTCGGAAGACACACCGGAGTATCACGTGGAGAACAAACAGGAAGCGCCACTCCATCAGACGCAAGAACCCTTGATTCAGAACGAACAGGAGCTTCTGATGCGTCTGAGAGCCGTCGAGGGCTATCTGTCGACCGTCCTGCAGGAGGTCATCCAGAAGGAGATGACGTTCCAACAGGAAATCGAGAATCTCGTTCAGATCAGCAAAGACACCGAAGAAGTGACGCATTTGATTATGAAGAATTCAACCGAAAGCTTGAGCAATCGAAGCAAGGAACTCGAAGAGCATACCAGCAAAATAAACGGACAACTTCAGGCATTGATCGAAACCTACTCGAGCCAACTCACCAAGAACCAGCAAGTCCTTCACGAGCAGCTGAAGACCATACAGAGTACACACATCGACCAATTGAACAGCAGCCACAAACTGATCAGCGACCAACTCAAGCAAACGAGCGAGAAGGCCAACAGCAGCATCATCGCGCAACAAAGCGAGCTAAAGCAGATACTCGAGAACAACACGCAGAAGATCGAGACAGAAATAAGCAGTCTCAAGAGCAGGCACGAACAACAGCTAAACGAAATAACAGCAAGTCTCGAGAGCAAGATCTCGAGCGTTAGATGGAAAATCATTAAGACAGAATGGCTCGATGCAGGAAAACAAGGGCTCATGACTGCTATATTCCTAGTGCCGATCTATCTTATTATTCGTTTCATTGCTTCACTGGCAAATATTGATTTGCCATAATTAAAACCTTATGAAAAGTTAATTATAGGAATATTTTGATAATTAAACCTTCCTATTAGTATTATTTTATGTAAAAATGGTATATAACACCATTTAAGGGAGGTTGATTATATGAAGTTTTTCAAAAGTTTGATGGTAAGCACAATTGTTATTTCAAGTTTAAGTACAGGTATATTATCAGTTAAAGCAAGCGACACTGAAAATGAAACATCACAACAGGAGCTAACTTCGTTACAAGGTGACTTTACCTCTTTACCCTTAAATACAACTGATTTAAATACTAAGGATGCACCTATTTCTTACGTAGTAGCAGGTCCACCTATAGGATCAAGTCTTACAAACACTATATACTTAAGTAACAGTGATTTAGGCCTGTATAGTGGAGGAGCTACTGCATCATCAGCTTTAATTTCAAAAAAAATAAAACAAAAACTTATTGCGACATTGGGACTTAAATTAACTGGTGCTGTCGGTAATGTAGGTATGGTAGTTGCTGCTGTTAACCAAGCAACTGGAGGTAAAGGGTTTAAAATTACAACTAGACTTACTTACACTATGGTAAGAGAAAATTTCTTTGAAGCTCCGAAATATGCTTATGTAACTCAGATTACAGGTGTTTCAAGATATTAAAAAAAAGAGGCTTATAAGCCTCTTTTTTTATATCTTGACTTATATCATTTTAAATACAAAACTAAAAGCTACTACTACAATTGGGATAAGAAAAAATAGTCTTGTCAATTTTGATTGATTTTCCATAAAAGCAACAGACGCAGACGTAAATGCGCCAAATAATAAAGAAAACGCTGTCCGATTCTCTGAATCACCAAATATAACCATTATTAAAAATCCGAAAGCTACTATAAAAAGAAAGTTTGACAGTATTTTCAATAAATTCACCCCCATTTTTAAAATCATAGCATAGTTCAAGTATTTATTTTCCTAAAGAAAAGTTTGTGAAAAGGGGCGATTTCGCCCCTCTTTTTCGTGCTTGGCTTGATACCAATTGTATCGTTGCTTGGAATTGTCATTTCACGCAACGAAATGTACTTTTAGAAGAAAAAGGAGGATTTCTATGAAAAAAGGCAAAAGAAAAAAACGGGTCATCACTCTAGCATTAGTATTAATAATAACGGCTGCAGTTTCACTATTTTTAAATGAACAAAATGACCGTCAAAAAGTACTACAATCTCTACTTCAAAAAGAATTTTCTATTTCTCCAAGTTCATATACAACAACATCTACGGTCAACAAATTCGGATATATGTATACACTAGCTTTTAAAGACGAACCTAAAATTACTTATGACTTTTTTGTCAAAACAAACAAAAAAAATGAATACATCGTAAATTATTATGGTCATAACTCCAAAACAGAATCACCTTTGAAAGAACAAGAATTCATGACATTGAATCAATAACTATAATCAGATCTACTCTCTTTTTCTCTCTGGATGCCTGTTTAAGATTTTCGCTTTCCTGATCTACCGCACTTCGTTTTCGGCGTTTACGCCTTCACTTCGTTTGGTGGCGTACTGCGTCACATTGAATGGACTCGCTTCGCTCCCTCCTTCAACGTTCCTCGCACGACATGTTCTCCAGTCGTTGATCTTCATCTTTCCGGCATTTTCTTTTCCTTTTTTTACTCAAAAAGACTTGATGCACTAGAAGAGCATGTGCATACTGCGGGAGGCAGGCGAGGAAAACGGCTGGATGGGCAGACTAACCCCTTGAAAATAAAAGGATTAAATCTGCCCAACGTTTCTGCGTCCAGTGTAGGACGAGGTATCCGTATGTCTAGGCGTTCCAAGACTGCAGGGGAATCACGCCCCTACGATATGACTCGCTGCGCATCATCGCGCACACAAGGCGTTTCCACGCCCTACCTTGCTGCCTTTCGGCGACTCGTCATATAATCCACTCTGACGTGGCCAGAAGCCACCTCAGGTCGTGTCACAGCAATCATACAGCCGCCTACTAGGAAATTCCCCACCGTTTGTCGTGGGACTGCCTACGGTCTCGTACCATATGACCCCGTCTGAACCTCTCAACGATCTTTACCGTATCCCTCGGGACTTAGGCTATGTACAGGGCTTTACGTCCTTCCCCTGCTAACGTCGCATCACCTACTGGAACTGCGGTGATGACCGATCCATTCTACTGCGTCGGCTGGATGAACCTACTCGTTTAAAGAGCGAGTGCTGACCTCTTTTTTANGCTTTTAAAGACGAACCTAAAATTACTTATGACTTTTTTGTCAAAACAAACAAAAAAAATGAATACATCGTAAATTATTATGGTCATAACTCCAAAACAGAATCACCTTTGAAAGAACAAGAATTCATGACATTGAATCAATAACTATAATCAGATCTACTCTCTTTTTCTCTCTGGATGCCTGTTTAAGATTTTCGCTTTCCTGATCTACCGCACTTCGTTTTCGGCGTTTACGCCTTCACTTCGTTTGGTGGCGTACTGCGTCACATTGAATGGACTCGCTTCGCTCCCTCCTTCAACGTTCCTCGCACGACATGTTCTCCAGTCGTTGATCTTCATCTTTCCGGCATTTTCTTTTCCTTTTTTTACTCAAAAAGACTTGATGCACTAGAAGAGCATGTGCATACTGCGGGAGGCAGGCGAGGAAAACGGCTGGATGGGCAGACTAACCCCTTGAAAATAAAAGGATTAAATCTGCCCAACGTTTCTGCGTCCAGTGTAGGACGAGGTATCCGTATGTCTAGGCGTTCCAAGACTGCAGGGGAATCACGCCCCTACGATATGACTCGCTGCGCATCATCGCGCACACAAGGCGTTTCCACGCCCTACCTTGCTGCCTTTCGGCGACTCGTCATATAATCCACTCTGACGTGGCCAGAAGCCACCTCAGGTCGTGTCACAGCAATCATACAGCCGCCTACTAGGAAATTCCCCACCGTTTGTCGTGGGACTGCCTACGGTCTCGTACCATATGACCCCGTCTGAACCTCTCAACGATCTTTACCGTATCCCTCGGGACTTAGGCTATGTACAGGGCTTTACGTCCTTCCCCTGCTAACGTCGCATCACCTACTGGAACTGCGGTGATGACCGATCCATTCTACTGCGTCGGCTGGATGAACCTACTCGTTTAAAGAGCGAGTGCTGACCTCTTTTTTATGTAGAGCAAAACAAAAAGGACATCGTCAGATAGCAGGTTTCGTAAAACTCGCTACTGAACGATGTCCTTTTTCTGTACTAAAACCTTGAATGTTCTAGGTTTACTTAGTATGATAAGTTCATCTTAGTTGAAGTCACGTCCAAGTGTGTCTTCAACGATCAATAGCTAGTGTTCCACCACTTGCTATTCAAAAGCGTCACTTCGTTGATCATCTACTCGTTTGGCGACAAGTAGATAGGAGAAGTGGCGTTTTTTGTGTTTTCGTCCATATTTTGTTACTGCCTATTGTAAGCCTTATCTTTTCTCCTGACAATATTAAAATAAACATAATAAAAAAGAACAATCAATAAGACACGATAAAAAACCTTTGGAACAGTACATGTTCCAAAGGTTTTTTATCGTGTCTTAAAGGAATCCCATACCTTTAAGTTTTTGATCAGATTTGAAATAACTTGGTAGTCCATAAGGAGTAGCGATACCTCCAGCAGGGTAGTTTACGGCTTTAGCCGAACTATAGGCTTGATAAACGATCTTAGAACAATATGTTGGATTTTTCGAGCTTAGATTACTTGTAATCATATAACTATATTTTTTACCTTTATAGTTTTTCGTAGACCAATCAGCTGCCTTAGAAGCAACCTTTGTACTACTTACACGGTATACATTCGTACGTATTTTAGTACCGTTCACTTGGCCTTTAACTATCCCATATCTATCTTGCCATTGCTTAGACGTGATGACCTTAGGGTTAGTTTTCGCACCAGAAATATGAAGTACTTTAGAGGAGCTAATAGCGATTCCAGCATGACCAGTTAACCCATAAGAAGATGTACCATTACTAACCAAGATATCTCCTTTTTTTAAAGCTGGCCCTTTAGAAGCAGCAGCCATTGTGGAAAAAGTTTTTGAAGGTACACTATAGCCTTTTGCAGTTTTTGATTCAGGTTCGACTTCCATTAATTTATTAGGAACAGGGAATTCCTTTTCCAATTCTTCAAATGAATCTTCTGTATTCGCATCCACCCACGAATTATAAGATAGACTTTTATCAACTACACCTTCTTCGACAAGGTCACTATATGCGCTTTTCGAAAAATCATTTTCCAATTGGCTTAGATCTTCGGCATATGATAAGTTAGGGGATGTTGATGATAAAGAGAAAACCAACGCTGCAAAACCAAAACTCTTTTTAAACAAAGTAAAACCTCCATTTTTTAGTATTATTTGATTATAATGTAAAAACAAACGATTGGTAGGGATGATTTATGAATAAAAAAGGAATTATATATTTTTTGATCATACTTTTTTTAGGATTTGTCTTGATCGGAGCATGGGCATACAAAAGTTTTTATTATGACGAAAAACAATCTACCACTCAGAATATAGATAGTTTTTTAAAAGAAAATAACTATATGCAACAGGTTGAAAAGAAAGAAACTGTTCTAGACACTACAACTGGTGAATATTTTGCTAAGGTGACTTTTAAAGATGAGCCTAAAAACGAATATGAAATTTACCAAATGGGATCCAATAATTTTCAAATTATCGGCTATAAAGATGGAGAAGAAATTACAAATAAAAAAGAAGGGAAATACATTACAAACTATTGAATCCTTAGTACGGATCCTAATTATTTAATGCATTATTCTACCTGATGAGCTACTTCCACGAGGAAGTAGCTTCTTTCGTCTCCCAAGACGAAAGAACAGTCTTTAATTTTTTAGAGAAAGGGGCTCGGGGAAACCCCCGACAAGCTGTATGTGCGACACAAAGTGGCTAGCAAATACGAAGCTTGCCAACCCCTCTATAAGTGCAATAAGATAGATGAATAAAGTTTTTTATTCATCTATCTTATTCGACATAATCCGACACTATTCAGAGGGGGCGGTTGTTGTGAAGGCGAACCGAAAAGAGAACCGACAGGTCAATTTTCGAGTGAGTGAAGTCGAATTTGAGAAACTTTCTGAGATAGCAGAAAGTTTTCAAATGAGTGTGCCGGCTTATATTAAAAAGCAGGCACAAGGATCGAGAATGCGACCACCGAAGATTGATCGAGAGGGCGCATTTGAGATGGCCCGTCAATTGCGTGCCATCGGGAACAACGTAAATCAGATGACCAAACACGCAAACGAGGGTAAATCAGTATCGAAAGACGAACTGGAAAACATACAAAAGGAGTTGAATCAGATATGGCAACAATTCAACTCGGCAATACAAAAGTAGCCAACAAGCTCATTTCCTACGCTGAGAAACGGGCAGAAGAACGATCAGGAGTCGATTGTCCACCGGAGTATGCCAAGTCTCAGATGAAGGCGACAAGAGAATTATGGGGCAAACCGGACGGGATTCAAGCCCATCATGTCATTCAATCCTTTAAGCCAGGGGAAGTGACAGCCAAACAAGCGAACGAGATTGGGCAAGAACTCGCTCGAGCCATCTCCAAAGGGCATGAAGCCGTCATCTACACGCATACGGACAAGGAACATATTCATAATCACATCATCATCAATGCCGTGAATTTCGAGAGTGGCAGCAAGTATCAGTCCTCGAAAAAGGACTTACATCGGATCCGTGAGGAGAGCGATCGTCTCTGTCAGGAACAAGGATTGTCCGTTATCGTGAAAAAGGATGCTCCTGTTCGCTATACATTGGCGGAGAAAGCCCTTCTCGAGAAGGGCAAGACCTCTTGGAAGGACGAGATCCGGACGAAGATCGAGCGAGCGAAGCAAGAAACGATAGACTACGAAGGATTCAAAGGATATTTGCTTGAAAAGTATGAAATCGAGGTACGAGAACGGGGAAACACGACGACATATTACGATCATGCGAATAAAAAACGAGTACGAGACGACAAACTAGGGGCAGATTACGAGAGGGAGGTCATCAAGGATGGGTTTGAAAGACCAATTGAAGGCGAAAGAACAAGCGATGGTGAAGTCGGAAGACACGCCGGAGTATCACACGGAGAACGAGCAGGAAGCGACATCACACCAAACGCAAGCACCGTTGATTCAGAACGAACAGGAGCTTCTGATGCGTCTGAGAGCCGTCGAGGGCTATCTGTCGACCGTCCTGCAGGAGGTCGTCCAGAAGGAAATGACGTTCCAACAGGAAATCGAGAACCTCGTTCAGATCAGCAAGGACACCGAAGAAGTGACGCATTTGATTATGAAGAATTCAACCGAAAGCTTGAGCAGTCGAAGCAAGGAACTCGAAAGACATACCAGCAAAATAAACGAACAACTTCAGGCATTGATCGAAAACTACTCGAGCCAACTCACCAAGAACCAGCAAGTCCTTCACGAGCAGCTGAAGAGCATACAGAGTACACACCTCGACCAATTGAACGACAGCCACAAGATGATCAGCAATCAACTCAAACAAACGAGCGAGAAGGCCAACAGCAGCATCCTCACCCAACAAAGCGAGTTAAAACAGATACTCGAGAACCACACGCAGAAAATCGAGACCGAAATGAACAGTCTCAAGAGCAGGCACGAACAGCAGCTAAACGAAATATCAGCAAGTCTCGAGAGCAAGATCTCGAGCGTTAGATGGAAAATTATCAAGACAGAATGGCTAGATGCGGCAAAACAAGGACTGATGACAGCAATCTTTCTCGTGCCGATCTATCTTCTATTTCGTTTTATTGCTTCACTGGCAAATATTGAATTACCTTAAAATAAATCATTTATATAAAATACATGATTAAAAAATATATACAAAAAATAAATCATTCATATAAAATAAAACTTTTTAAAAAAAAGAGACAAAAAGTTTGTGAAAACACATCCTTTTTGTCTCTTTTTTCGAAAGTGTTGATCTACCAGTCGTAAGATTGCGAGGAATTGTCATTTCACGCAACG
>CABJAC010000016.1 GCA_902363455.1 Caryophanales bacterium
GTCACGTTGACGAAGCTTGCGCTTCATTCATTGTTTGTATCCGAAGATACGTTTTTTGCCTCATCGTTCAGTTTTCAAAGTTCGTCCGCGCCTGTTTTGGCGACTCAATTAGAATACCAAGTCTGAAACAATAAGTCAACAACTTTTTGAAAGAAGTTTTTTTCTTGTTTCCAGCAGTGCGCTCGTCCTCTTAAGGACAAGAATTAATATACCACGATAATTACAATCTGACAACTCTTTTCTTAAAATAATTTTAAAAAGAATAAAAAAGAGGCAACCACCTTAAAATAACAGGCGCTTGCCTCTTTTCATGAGCGTACATGTGCGAGCGAAACACGTCTTTTCTTCGCTTCTCTTATATAGAAGTAGTACAGCGATTCAGCAAGCTTCATTTGAGCTTCCAGTTCACCATGATCGTCATAGCTGATTTCAAGCAGATGACGCTTCATTAGATAATTTTCTTTTGCCTGTGCCAATTCCCTGAGAAAACGTTCATCGTATTCGTTTCGGATCTTTTTTCGAAACCAACTCATAATTCCCGTCTTCCCTCCATCGCACGGGACAAGGTGACTTCATCCGCGTACTCCAAATCACCGCCGACCGGCAAGCCATGTGCAATTCGTGTGACACGAATCCCTGTCGGTTTTAACAAACGAGAAAGGTACATCGCTGTCGCTTCTCCTTCGATATTTGGATTCGTCGCTAAGATAATTTCTGTAATCGCTTCGTCTGCCTGTAAACGCGTCAAGAGACTGGATACATTGATATCCTCCGGTCCGATTCCTTCCATTGGACTAATCGCCCCATGCAAGACGTGATACAGTCCTTGGTAATCACGCATCTTCTCCATCGCAATGACATCACGTGAGTCTTGAACGACACAAACGATAGTCCGGTTCCGATGTTTATCGGAGCAGACATAACACGGATCCTTGTCTGTGATATTTCCGCAAATACTGCAGTATGAAATATCACGTTTGGCGCTTACCAATGCCTTCCCGAACATCAGCACATCATCTTCTTCCATATCAAGGACATGAAATGCAAGACGAACCGCTGTTTTCGGACCAATACCTGGCAACTTCGTAAAACTCTCGATCAACCGACTGATTGCTTCAGGATATTGCAATTCGTTTCCTCCTACTGTTTAAAACATTCCCGGCATATTCATCCCTTGTGTAAATTTACCCATCTTGCTTGAAACGAGTTCATCCACTTTTTTCAAAGCATCGTTTGTCGCAGCAAGAACAAGATCCTGAATCATCTCAACATCATCCGGATCGACCACTTCTTCTTTAATGATGACATCAATGATATTTTTATGACCGTCTGCTACAACCGATACCATTTCACCGCCGGCTGTTCCGGTAACCGTCAAGTCCTTCAATTCCTCTTGAGCTTTCGCCATATCTTTTTGCATCTTTTGCATTTGCTTCATCATATTGTTCATGTTTCCCATTCCGCGCATAATTCTTCCTCCTCTAATAAATTAGTCTTCGAATTCTACGATATCACCAAATCGTCCGAGCGTCTCGGACAACAATCGATCTTCTTCCGATTCGATTGCCACTTCTTTCTCTTCTATATTACTACTATTTCGTTTAGCAACAAACTCTGCTTTTAGTTCTTTCCAATCATTATCGAGAATCGCAAGAATTTGACGTTTCACACCACAAACCTCAAACAATGCTTCTTCAATGACAAAACGGGTGCGCTCATTGGTCATGACCTGTTCAAAATGCCATCCCTTCCCATTATCGAATTCAATCAATAAGGTATCTTCAGAACATAAGACCGGTTTACTCTCATGTACTAATGAATAGATGGGACCATCTTGTTTCAATATCAATTTCAATATCGCATCCCAACGTTCTTGAATCTCAAGCAATTGCGCCTTCTCTGCACGACTCAACATTTGACGAATCCGCTCTTTTGCGATGCGAACCGTCGGGCGGGCTTGTTTACGTTTCGCCTGTGGTGCAGATGTACTCTCAGCAGCCGGGACTCCCGTGACTTTCAACTGATGCATCTGTTCCTTCAGCTCCCGCACCTCTTGTTGCAGACTTTGCATGATTTGCCCTGTCGTCCGTCCCTGTTCCGCAATTTGAATGAACGCAATCTCGACTAAGACACGTGGATGATTCGTCAAACGCATCTGCTGTTGGCAGTCATGCAATTGTTCAATGATATGGAAACACGTTTCCGCTTCAATCGCCTCGACGAATGTTTTAAACGTTTCCGTCGGCCGAGCACGTTCCAGTAGATCAACTGCGGTTGGGGACGTTTTAAGCAATAACGTATCGCGGTAAAAAAAGACCAAATCTTCAACAAATCGTTTTAAGTCTTTCCCTGCCCGTTGCATCTGTTCAAGCGTCTGTAATAACTGATCGACTTGGTGGGCTTGCAGTGCGTTCGCAATAGCGAGCAAAGCTTCATCCTCTACCGCACCTGTTACTTCCAACACTGCATCATCGTTTAAATCTCCATTGGAGAAGGCGACCGCTTGATCGAGGAGACTCAAGGCATCGCGCATTCCGCCATCCGCTGCCCGGGCAATGAGCCGTAAAGCGGTTTCGGTATAGCCGATCGTCTGATCCGATAAGATATACTGCATCCGCTCCATCAATTGGTCGACTTCATGCCGTTTGACGTCAAACCGCTGACAACGTGAGATAATCGTCGCCGGAATTTTATGGGGTTCTGTCGTTGCTAAAATGAAGATCGCATGGGCAGGAGGTTCTTCGAGTGTCTTCAGCAAGGCATTAAAGGCACCGGTCGACAGCATGTGTACTTCATCGATGATGTACACTTTATATGCTGCCTCGGATGGTGGGTATTTCACTTTATCCCGGATTTCCCGGATTTCATCGACACCGTTATTCGATGCGGCATCAATCTCGAAAACATCGGGGCTTGAACCTTCCGTGATCGCCCGGCACGTCGGACATTCGTTACACGGTTCATTTACGGGCGCGTGTTCACAGTTGATCGCTTTGGCAATAATTTTCGCCAAGCTGGTTTTTCCCGTTCCTCGTGGTCCAGAAAACAGATAGGCATGTGACATCCGCTGTTCCATCAAGGCGTTTTGAATCGTTCGGGTGATGTGGGCCTGTCCGACAACCTCGTCAAAACGTTGCGGTCGGTACACGCGGTATAATGCTTGATAGGCCAAATTTGCGCCTCCTCTATTTATAATCCTGATTCTATTCTACCTAAAAAAGTCTACAACCGAAACCGGCTGTAGACTTGTTATCTAAAATTAAACTGCCGCGCACCATATTCTGAAATAGGTTCAACATGCGTTACTTACGCAGCCTGCTCAGTTCAAGCACTCCTGCGGCACACAGAGAGCACCACTTAAGGCTGCTTCCTTCCGGACCTGACCTGATTCATGGGTATCTGTTGCGCAGGACTCAAACGTCAACGCTACTTACGTAAGGCAGACCACACCAATCCTATCCCTCGATATGGAATTCAGTCTCGCTATAGCGGATTGCGAGTGACAGGGAACCGCTACATCCCCACCTAGCACGGCAAATGGTTTATCGTATTTTAGTGGCACTTGTTTCGAGTGCTTTTTCATTATACTGTTTCATTGGCTTCGTTGCAACCCATTGCCCGTTTCTGCCGTTTCTTTTTCGCTCGGAGTTCCCGGAAAAAAGACGTCAACATCCCACCGCACTCTTGTTCAAGGACACCACCTGTCAATTGTGACACATGATTAAACCGTTCATCCTGTACAAGGTTCATCAATGTTCCGCAACAGCCTCCTTTGGGATCAACGGCTCCATAAATGACGTGTTCGATCCGCGACAGCATAATCGCTCCGGCACACATCGGACAAGGTTCGAGCGTCACATAGAGTTCGCATCCTTCCAGACGCCAGTTTTCTAACTTGCTGCAGGCTTCTTCAATCGCCAATAACTCGGCATGTGCCGTTGCTTGACGATCCGTTTCCCGATGGTTATAGCCGGAAGCAATCACTTCATCTCCCTTAACGATGACACAACCAATCGGAACTTCTCCAATGGCTTCCGCCTTTTTTGCTTCCTCGATAGCGAGGCGCATATAGTGTTCATGCCGTTCCATATTCCCACTTCCTATCTTTACAAAAATTCTCCCGCTGAAACTTCAGCAGGTGCCGCTGCTTTATGCTAAAATATAAATTGCACTTTGCTGAACGGAGGGTAATTGAATATGTTCATAACGGTTGAAGGACCGATTGGTGTAGGCAAAACTTCACTTGCGAACGCCATCAGTCATCATTTTTCATTTTCTATGTTACGCGAAATCGTCGAAGAAAATCCCTTTCTTGGAAAGTTCTATGAAGACATCGAGGAATGGAGTTTCCAAACGGAAATGTTCTTCCTGTGTAATCGCTTTAAGCAGCTGGATGATATCGAACGTCACTATCTCAGTAAACAACGCTCTGTCGTCGCTGATTATCATATCTTTAAGAATCTCATTTTTGCTCATCGTTCGCTGAAAATCGAGCATCTCGATAAATACGAACAAATCTATTCGATTTTGACGACAGACATGCCTAAACCGGATGCTGTCATTTATTTAAATGCGAGTATCGATACACTGATGAAACGTGTCGCCTTACGTGGACGCGAGATTGAAGAAAATATGTCACGTGCTTATCTTGAACAACTGGCGGCCGACTACGAGACGTTCGTTACGGATTATCAAGCCAAACACCCGGAAGTCAAAGTCATCCGATTCAACGGAGATGAACTCGATTTCGTCAAACGTCCGGAAGATTTGGAGTACGTCCTGACAAAGATCCGCAATGAACTATACGAAGGAGCGAACCACGCATGAACTCGAAGTTACGCGAAAAGTACAATATTCCGGCAGACGCCGTCATCACGATCGGCGGCATGGTCGGTATCGGGAAATCGACGATCACAAACGGTCTAGCAGACTCACTTGGTTTTCGGACATCTCTTGAAAAAGTCGATACGAACCCGTATCTCGATAAATTCTACCATGATTTCGAGCGGTGGAGCTTCCACTTGCAGATCTATTTCTTGGCCGAGCGTTTTAAAGAGCAAAAGAAAATTTTCCAATACGGCGGCGGCTTTATCCAGGACCGTTCCATTTACGAAGATACAGGTATCTTTGCAAAAATGCATTTCGAAAAAGGAACAATGTCTCCAACAGACTATGAAACCTACTCAAGCCTATTTGACGCAATGGTCATGACTCCGTTCTTCCCGCATCCGGATCTGTTGATCTACCTCGAAGGTTCGTTTGAACAAGTCCTCGAGCGGATTCGTCTCCGCGGACGCGAGATGGAACAGCAAACGCCGATCGAGTATTGGGAAGAGATGTACGAGCGGTACACGAACTGGATCAACAACTTTACGATTTGTCCGGTCCTTCGTCTATCGATCGATGAGTACGATCTGTTAAACGAACCCGAATCCATCGAACGGATTTTATCAAAAATCGACAAACAACTCGAAGTAGCCCGGATTGCGAAAATCCGCTAATAAAAATGCCCGTTGACGGATTCGTCAATGGGCATTTTTTTATCCGGCGATGACTTGTTCAATTTGTGCTTGATGATGAAGATCGTGCTGCATCATGGCCCCTAAAAAATCAAAGAGTGAAATTGTTTTGCCTTTTGACGTGAATGTATCCGTCAGACGATCTTCCGGAATCAATTCAACGGCACGATGCAACCGGTCACGGCTGACTAAAAATTCGTCAATCGTCAAAATCCGTTGTTGTTCCCGACTCATTTTTGCCGCTTCTTCATTAACGGCCTGACTGTCCGGCTTCACACGGAACGGCTCATTCGCCAAGATATACGGCAGGCGTTCCGCAACAAGAAATCGATCCCACGGTGATAAATGACCGATGATTTCAGCGACTGTCCATTTCCCTTCAGCATAAGGTGTCCGCCAAGCTTTTTCCGATATGTGTTCAAGGCCACGAACAAAATCCATCGTGTCTTGATAGTGGGTGAGTAAGGTCTGTTTCGTTAGTGTCATGAGTAGTGCTCCTTTTTCTGTCTAAGATGTAGGAAAACATAGCATGCCGCTTCGGATTGAATCAATAAAAAAGCATCTCACGATGAATGTGAGATGCTTATATAAGCGGAGTCGGTGGGATTCGAACCCACGCGGGCCTTGCGACCCCTAACGGATTTCGAGTCCGTCCCCTTCAGCCGGGCTTGGGTACGACTCCATGTTACATGTAATTTTGGGTAAAAAAAAAGAAGTGGAGGAGGCGGTGGGATTCGAACCCACGCACGGCTTTCGCCGCCTGACGGTTTTCAAGACCGTTCTCTTAAACCACTTGAGTACGCCTCCAAGTTATATGTAGTTTTCAGATAAAAAAAAAGAAATGGAGGAGGCGGTGGGATTCGAACCCACGCACGGCTTTCGCCGCCTGACGGTTTTCAAGACCGTTCTCTTAAACCACTTGAGTACGCCTCCGTACTTATAATCGAGCGTTGTGTTGCACAAGCGCCTTCCTGACATAAATTATAATAGCATCTTGGTTTTCCTGTGTAAAGCCTTTTTCTAAAAAAACTTTTTAAAAAATCAGAAGGGGGAAATTCCCCCTTCCCTACTTATCCTTGAATGACTTCAAGACCACCCATATATGGACGAAGCACTTCTGGAATAACAACTGATCCATCTGCTTGCTGATAGTTCTCAAGAATTGCCGCCACAGTCCGTCCGACTGCTAGCGCTGATCCGTTTAACGTATGCACGAATTCCGGTTTTGCGTTCGCTTCGCGACGGAAGCGGATTTGTGCCCGACGTGCTTGGAAATCTTCAAAGTTTGAACAAGAAGAGATCTCACGGTACACCCCTTGGCTCGGCATCCAGACTTCGATATCATATTTCTTCGCAGCCGTGAAACCAAGATCCGCTGTGCACATGCTTAAGACCTGATACGGTAATTTGAGTAATTTCAAGACGTCTTCCGCTTGCGCCGTCAACAATTCAAGCTGTTCGTATGATTCTTCCGGTTTGACGAAACGAACAAGTTCGACTTTGTTGAACTGGTGTTGGCGGATCAAGCCGCGTGTATCGCGGCCGGCAGAACCGGCTTCAGAGCGGAAACACTGGCTGTAGGCCGCGTAACCAATCGGCAACTGATCGGCTGTCAAAATTTCTTCCCGATGCATGTTCGTCACCGGTACTTCTGCTGTCGGAACGAGGAAGTAGTTCGTGTCTTCGACTTTAAAGGCATCTTCTTCAAATTTCGGAAGCTGTCCTGTTCCTGTCATAGAATCCCGGTTGACCATGAGAGGCGGGAGAATTTCTGTATAACCGTTTTTATCCTGATGCAGATCCATCATGAAGTTGATCAATGCCCGTTCGAGACGTGCACCGGCGCCGCGGTAGAAAACAAAGCGGCTTCCTGTCACTTTTCCGGCCCGTTCGACATCAACGATTTTTAACTGTTCCATCAAGTCCCAGTGCGGCACAGCTTCGAAATCAAAGGCTGGCTTGTCGCCGACTTCACGGATCACGACATTATCGTCTTCTGTAGAACCGATCGGCACGCTGTCATGCGGAATATTCGGAATGCCGAGCAACAGCAAGTTGAGCGTCGCTTCGACTTCGCGTAGTTCGTCATCAAGCGCCTTAACTTCATCGCCGACTTGACGCATCGCAGCAATTGCCTCATCTGCATTTTCTTTATTTCGTTTCAGTTCCGCGATTTTTTTTGTCGCTTCGTTGCGTTCAGCCTTTAGGACTTCTGTTTTTGCAATTAATTCCCGACGTTTCTCATCGAGTGCGATGAAACGGTTCATATCCGTTAAATCTTCCCCCCGGTGAGCTAGCTTTTCTTGAATCGCATCAAAATCCTGACGTAACCGTTTAATATCAATCATCTTTCTTCCTCCTTTTTTCAATAAAAAAAGGCAATCCATCCCTCTCCGGTTCTAAAAACCGAAGAGGGACGAATCACCTTGGATCCGCGTTGCCACCCTCATTGCTGGTATTACCAGCCAACTCTAAAGACGCGATAACGGGCGTACCCGCACCTTGTTCGCAAGGTGTGTGATCCGGCTCGATTCAAAGTATCCTTCTGACTAGTTCACACCACCCACTAGCTCTCTTAACAGAATAAATGCTTTTACTTGGTCCGTTCATGACATCATTATGAGATTAGCTTTACTTTACACTATCCCCTTTACGATTGACAAGGGTTGGTTGATGAATTGCCTGACTGATTTTTTCCGACCAAGCGGAAATTGCGCGTAGCAGACGGGTCTGAAAACTTGCCAGTTCAACGGTTTCAGCACTATAGATGGTTGCTTGCGGTACTGAAAAACCAGGCAAATATAATCCGTCATCTTCAACTTGCACCGTTCCGATGGCTTCGCCCCGCTTCAACGGTGCCTGCTTTTTCAAAAATTGAAAGACCGGTTGATGTTCGTCGGACTGCTCTTTTGATACGGTTACATACAAAGAAGTTTTCGTGACGACATCATAAGAAGATTGTTCGGCACCTTTCATCGGAAGCACCTGCTTGATTCGTTCACCTTTACCATAATACGTTAAAGGCTCAAAAGAAGAGAATCCGTAATCCAACAGTTTTTTGGTTTCGACAAATCGCGCTTTATCTGACGTAGTCCGCATAACGACAGATACGAGTGTCAAGTTACCGCGTGTTGCGACGCTCGCAAAACAGTAACCGGCAAGATCCGTCGTACCAGTCTTCATGCCCCGTACTCCCGTGTACGCGTATGGTTGACGCGGCAACATCTTATTGGAATTCTCTACTTTTTCTCCGTTGATTTTAATAAAAGACTGTTTCGTGACATCCAGTACGTCTGGATAGTCTCGAATGTAACGGATGACCAAGAGTGAAATATCCATCGCTGTCATCAAGTTTGTACCGGGTAACGTCGCATCTACCGCGTCTAATCCTGAAGCATTCGCATATTCGGTGTCTTTCATACCGAGTACAACGGCAGTTTCATTCATGTGTTCAACGAATTGTTTTTCGGTTCCCGCCATCACTTCAGCTAACAGAACGGCAGCATCATTGGCTGACTTGATGAATGCCGCGTCGTATAACTCCCGAATCGTGTACGTCGTCTTACGAATCGGTAAACGAGCGATACCTTTTCGTTTTGCCAACTTTAATACTTTCGCACTCGGTTTGACGGTCTGATTCCAAGACAGCTTTTTTTGAGCAATGTGTTGTCGTACGAGATACAGTGTCATCAATTTCGTCATTGACGCAGGAGGCAGGGCTAAATCCGCCTGTTCTGCCGATAATACCTTTCCTGTCACCGCATCGACCATTATGTAGGATTCTGCTTTAATATGTGGTGCATTTGCATAGCTGGTTACAGGAAATAGACTTGTTGTCAGTAGCAGGACACTCAAGAAGAGTGTGAAAAGACGTTTCATCGGTCCTCTCCTTTAAAATGATGTTATGTCTTTTTAGTGTAGCATAAAAAAAGAAACCAACAGTTATAAACTGAGGGTTTCTCAAAAGCTTCTTCAGCCGACGGAAATCGCTTGATGTTGTTTGATTTTCTCAAGGAAATATTGATGCATCCGCTGATCGGACGTCAATTCAGGATGAAAAGAGCAGGCAAGATGAAGATCGGTTTCAACGGCAACAACGGCTCCGGATACTTGTGACAGCACACGTGTCTCGTTTCCGATCTGCTCGACAAACGGCGCCCGGATGAAGATGGCTTCAACATCCTGTCCAACCCCTTCAACCGCAAGCATCGTTTCAAAACTGTCGACTTGCCGACCGAACGCATTCCGTCTGACCGTCATCGGAATCGCTTGGAGGTGCGCCGGTCCTTCACTCAGTTCGCTTGCCAATAAAATCATTCCCGCACACGTTCCGAACATCGGCAGTGTCGTGACTTTGCTCCGCAGGACATCAAGCAATCCGTACCGGTCAATCAACCGGCGCATCGTCGTGGATTCTCCCCCCGGTAAGACCAATCCATCGATTCCGTCTAAATCGTCTACGGATTTAACAACCACCGTTTCAACGTCTAATGTCCGCAGGATGTGCTCATGTTCTCGAACTGCTCCCTGAACACCTAGTATGCCGATTACCATCCGCGTGGTGCCATCCGTTCCTCAAACGGCATCGACGTCACATCGATTCCTTTCATCGCTGTCCCAAGTCCCTTCGATAGATACGCGATGCGCTCGAAATCATCTTTATAGGTCACCGCTTCAACGATGGCTTTCGCCACACGTTCCGGATGCTCTGATTTAAAAATACCTGAGCCGACGAAAACCCCGTCTGCCCCGAGATGCATCATCAATGCCGCATCCGCGGGAGTTGCAATCCCGCCTGCCGCAAAATTCACGACCGGAAGGCGACCCGCTGCTTGAATCTGTTGCAAGACTTCGTACGGTGCTCCCCACTCTTTTGCACGCGTCATCACTTCATCCGCCGGTGAGTGAAGAATTTGATTCAATTGAGCTTGAATCTTGCGCATATGCCGGACGGCTTCCACCACGTTGCCGGTTCCCGGTTCACCTTTTGTCCGGATCATCGCAGCCCCTTCTGCAATCCGTCGCGCCGCTTCGCCTAAATCACGTGCCCCGCAAACAAACGGTACCGTGAAGGCGGATTTCAATAAATGGTATTCTTCATCCGCCGGTGTCAGTACTTCGCTCTCATCAATGAAGTCTGCTCCCATCGATTCAAGGATCCGCGCTTCAACGATATGTCCGATTCGGCATTTCGCCATAACTGGAATCGATACCGCCTGTAAGACCTCTTCTGTAATGAGCGGATCGGCCATCCGGGCGACGCCGCCATCCCGACGAATATCGGACGGTACGCGTTCCAGTGCCATGACCGCGACCGCTCCGGCCGCTTCCGCGATTTTAGCTTGTTCCGCGTTGACGACATCCATGATGACGCCGCCCTTCTGCATTTCCGCCATTCCCCGTTTTACACGATCAGATCCTTGTTGTCGTTCCATCCTCTGTTTCCCCCTCAAAAATAATGGTGTATTTTATCTGTGATACGTTCTAGTATATTCTTCATTGACTATTTTAAAAGCATCAGTTTATGATGAATTAACAGGGTCAGTATAAAAGGAGAAATGTTATGGATATGTTATCGTTTGAATTGATACGGGAAGGCAGTCGACCGCTTTATGAACAGCTGTACCAGCAAATCCGTCAGGAAATCATCGAAGGACGTTTAGCGTACGGGACAAAACTACCTTCAAAACGAAAACTCGGTCAATTCTTAAATCTCAGTCAGACGACGATTGAACTGGCGTATCAACAATTGGTTGCAGAAGGATATGTTGAATCGGTTTCGCGAAAAGGATATTTTGTGCTTGCTTATGAAGAATTGGCTTATGTCAAGACAACGCCTCTGCCAATGAATCAACGGGCAACAGAAAAAACGATTTTACGTTATGACTTTCATCCAAGCAAAATTGACGGTTCCTCGTTTCCCTTTTCACGATGGCGAAAACATGCAAAAGATGTCATCGATGAACAACATCAGTCGCTTGTTTCGCTTGGTCATCCACAAGGAGATCTCTCTCTACGCATTGAAATTGCCACTTACCTGTATCATTCCCGTGGTGTGATTTGTTCTCCCGAGCAAATCATTATCGGCTCCGGTGTCGAACAGTTATTGCCACAGATTATTTTTTTATTAGGAAAAACGACGACTTACGGGATTGAAGATCCCGGATACCATGCAACCCGACTTATTTTAGAGAGTCATGAACGGATGTCGATTCCGATTCCAGTTGACCAAAATGGTTTGACCATTAAGTCACTCATTCAAAGTCCTGTCGATGTCATGTATGTTACACCGGCACACCAGTTTCCGTCCGGTAGCATTTTATCCGTCAACCGACGACGTCAGCTTCTGAACTGGGCATCTGAATCGAATACTCGTTTCATCATTGAAGACGACTATGACAGTGAATTCCGATATACGGGAAAATCGATTCCTTCTCTGCACAGCATGGACAGTGAACGGGTGATTTACTTGAGTACGTTCTCAAAATCCCTGATGCCGTCACTTCGTATCGGTTACATGGTGTTGCCCCAATCTTTACTAGAACGATATCAAACGGAATTTCCTTATTACACCTGTAGTGTATCCCGTTTTGATCAAACGATTTTGACACGTTTTATGAAAGAAGGCGACTTTGAGAAACATTTGAACCGGATGCGAAAGATTTACCGCCGGAAACTGGATGTCGTCGTCCATGCGCTGCGCGATATCCCGTTCTTACGATTAACGGGTGAAAGCGCCGGACTTCATGTCGTGTTGTCTGTCTCTAACGGGATGAGTGAACAGGAATTGCTCCAACGCGCGAAGGACGCCTCGATTCAAGTGTACGGATTATCGGATTATGCCCGACTCCCGTTATCCACAGCTCATCCACAGGTCGTACTTGGATTTGCCAGTTTGACGGAACATCATTTGGAACAGGGGCTTGCCGAACTGATTGCTGCATGGCAATTAAAATAAGGTTATCCACACACTTATCCACAAAAACACCCTGTGACCGGAATTGGTCGCAGGGTGTTTCCATTCATTGACGTGTATAGTTTGATGCTTCTTTCGTAATTTGAATATCATGAGGATGGCTTTCTTGCAAACCGGCTCCTGTCATGCGAATGAACTGTGTTTCTTCACGCAACTCTTCGAGCGTCGCAGAACCACAATATCCCATTCCTGAACGAATACCGCCGACCAGTTGATACACAGAGTCACCGAGTTTGCCACGATACGCAACGCGTCCTTCGATTCCTTCCGGGACAAATTTCTTGTCTGCTTCTTGGAAGTAACGATCTTGGCTGCCTCGTTTCATCGATGCTTCAGAACCCATACCACGGTACGTCTTGAACTGACGACCTTGATAAATTTCCATCTCGCCCGGGCTTTCTTCTACACCGGCAAGCAGACTTCCAAGCATGACCGCATGGCCACCTGCTGCGAGGGCTTTTACGATGTCACCCGAATACTTGATTCCGCCGTCCGCGATAATCGAGATACCATGCTTGCGGGCTTCCGTCGCACAATCAAAGACTGCTGTGATTTGTGGAACACCTACTCCAGCGACAACACGCGTCGTACAGATGGATCCTGGACCAATCCCAACCTTAATGACCGATGCACCAGCTTCAATCAAATCGCGTGTTGCTTCTGCTGTTGCTACGTTTCCGGCAATGATCGGCAAGTTCGGATATTCGTCCCGCAGTTCACGTACTTTCACGAGAACCCCTTCAGAATGACCGTGTGCCGTATCGACGACCAATGCGTCAACACCTGCATCGACAAGGAACTTCGCGCGAACGGAAGCATCTTTTGTCACACCGACTGCTGCAGCAACAAGCAAGCGACCTAATGAATCTTTTGCCGCATGTGGATATTGTTCTACTTTTTCAATATCCTTTGTCGTAATCAATCCTTTTAAAACGCCGTTCTCATCAACGAGTGGTAACTTTTCAATCCGATGTTTGTGGAGAATTTGCTCAGCCTCTTGCAGTGACGTACCGACTTTAGCGGTCACCAGTTCGTCCGTTGTCATGACCGTCTCGATGACTGTCGAGTAATCTTTTACAAAACGGAGATCACGGTTCGTCAAAATACCAACGAGTTTCCGTTCCGTTTCATTGTTGACGATCGGAACACCTGAGATGCGGTATTTACTCATGAGATATTCAGCATCGTAGACTTGTCGCTCCGGAGTGAGGTAAAACGGATTCGTGATGACACCATTCTCAGAACGTTTGACGCGGTCGACATGCTCGGCTTGGTCTTCCATTGACATGTTCTTATGAATGACACCAAGACCGCCTTGACGGGCCATCGCAATCGCCATCGGAGCTTCTGTGACCGTATCCATTCCAGCACTGATTAAAGGAATGTGTAATCTGATTCCTTCACATAACGTTACAGACAAATCAACATCTCGCGGTAAGACACTTGATCGACGTGGTACGAGCAAGACGTCATCAAACGTCAAGCCTTCTTTAGCAAATTTGTTCTCCCACATGTTATCCACTCGCTTTCTCTTCTATAAAAGAATATTGATGTTATGGTAACAAGCAGGAGGTGTCATGTCAATGACTCCACCAATAATCAGAACAATCTGAAGTTTCACATAACACAAAAAAGCCGACCTGCAGATGCAGATCGGCTTCTTCACTTGCCTGGCAACGTCCTATCCTCACAGGGGGAAGCCCCCAACTACTTTCGGCGTTCAAGTGCTTAACTTCCGTGTTCGGCATGGGAACGGGTGTGACCACTTGGCTATCGTCACCAGACGAC
>CABJAC010000017.1 GCA_902363455.1 Caryophanales bacterium
CGGAAGAACGAATATAGCCCCTCAGAATCGCTCACAGAGCGTTCTAGAGGGGTTTTCGTTCTGAGTATAAGAATTGACCACCCAACACAACAGAACCCTATTTGCTGTTCTCACGTTCCCCACGTGAGAACCTGCCTACCGGCGAGGGAGCCCCTCGGGATCGAGGGGTTGGGGAGTCGATTACTGCATTAAAGTTAAATAAAAAAAGGAGCTCATATACGGCTCCTCTTTTTTATTTAGTCCGAATTACTTTTAACAATTCGATAATCGAATAAACAGTAATTCCAAATAATATTGTTCTAGATATTACTATTCCATTTAAAGCTAATGTATAGCCACCAGGAATAAAATCCTTAATGTTAATTGTGAAGTATGTAGAGATTAAAATAATTAAAGATAATACAAAAACCGTTATTTTTTGAATGTTATTCATAATTCGTCCCCTTAAAAAATAATGGATTTACTATATCATTCAATGACCTTTTGAAACGCTATATGATTTTGCAGGAAAGGTATATGATTTTTAGATTTACATGAAAAATAAACAGAGAAAAAGACTTATGTTTTTTCAGTTCTTTCTTATCTTGATAATAAGGGTAACTATTTCCGCACAAAAAAAGGGGCGAGCAAGTGAGTAAATCCCTTGCGCCCCAACGGCTTTCGACCGAAAAAACTTGCGTTTTCCAATATACTCGTTTAGCATTTAAGTTACCACACCAAAACCCAAACAAGAAAGGAGACAAGTTTCTTTGATCTATGCTGTTATTCTACCCTTTTATGGTGTCCGTAAACTGTCCATAAATTGATGCTACACATGGATTAT
Source organism: Caryophanales bacterium (assembly GCA_902363455.1). Classification (GTDB taxonomy): domain Bacteria; phylum Bacillota; class Bacilli; order Exiguobacteriales; family Exiguobacteriaceae; genus Exiguobacterium_A. The sequence goes on from CABJAC010000017.1 coordinate 824, forward strand.
AGACAATATGACTATGAAAAAACAAGACCCTATTGCACTTATAAAGCCTAAAAAATTAGAAAATCTACGCATGTATGAACTAGCAAAGGATCATCTTTCCGAAAAAATGCAGGAACTGTACAAAGAGTGTGGGACGTTCAACTTGTATATTTCGACATTAGATAAGGAGAAAAAGAAGATGGTTGGAGGGAATCATTGCAAAAATCGATTTTGTCCGATTTGCGCATGGCGCAAGGCTAGGAAAGATGCGATGGCACTATCTGTGGTGATGGAAGCCATGCATGAAGAACATGATGTGAAATATTTATTTCTGACTTTGACGACACCAAACGTAAAAGCGAATGAAGTAAAGTCGGAGATCGAGAGCATGAATAAAGCATTTCATAAGCTATTCAAAAGACGAAAAGTAGAACGGGTTATTCAAGGTTACGCTCGAAAATTGGAGATGACATATGACGGGAATCCGTTAATCACGACTCCACTGTTTGAGAAAAAGCAGGCATATTATGAACGATTAGGCTTGAAAGTTGGAGACGAGAACCCCACCTACGATACATACAACCCACACTTTCATGTCGTGCTTGCAGTCAAAAAAAGTTACTTCAATGATTCTAAGAATTACATCAAACGAGATGAATGGTTAGACATGTGGCGCGAGGTCACTGGTGATTACACGATCACACAAGTCCACATCGAACGAATTAAGGAAAAACAGACCGGAAATGCCGTGGCCGAGATTGCTAAGTACTCTGCAAAGAGTAGTGATATGGGCATCAGTCTGGAAGTATTCGACACCTTCTACAATTCTTTGAAGGGTAAGCAAGTGATTGCTTATAGTGGTCTGTTTAAAGAGTACATGTTGAAGTACAAAGCGAACGAGTTAGAGCAATATATGGAGAAGGATAAGAACGAATACTTCTACAAAATTATGGCTAATTGGCGAGCCGATCAGTCTGATTTTATGCTGGAGTATATTCAACTAACTGAATTAGAAAAAGCTAAATACAACAATCAAAAGTTTGATGAATTCGATATAGAATAGAGATGATAGAATGGAAAATTTTAAAGAAAAAATCTTTCCTGAATTATTTAAATTTTTCTTGAATGTTTTGAGTGGCATCTTACTTTTGTACGCAGGATTAGTTTTGAAAAAGTCGTTTGAAAAAAACGATAGTAGTCTATTTTCTTTGAATCTTTCTCCTGCTTTAAGCGTCCTTTTATACGCTGTTTACCTTTCTCTTTTATTGTACTTTTCTTGGAAAATCATTAAGGGTATTAAATCAATTATTTTTTCTTATGTTGATCACTTACAGGAAGAGTATTCTGCTCCTGTGATGGATTTAGATCAATTCGAGACAGAATCATATATACCCTATAAATATTTTGATAACAGGGAGTACGACTCTTTTGTTTTTCGAGTTAATTGCGCTCGAATAAGCGAATACGTTTGGGAACCCGACGTTCTATTAGGAATATCTGAACCTAAATGTGTCGATAAAAAATGCGTTACGGATTTGGTTGTTAAGCGTTCGTATTTTGGTTTTTACAGATACACTTGTCCTGCTTGCAAAAAAAAGTATTCAAGTAAGTACAATGCTTCCACTCTTAAATCTAATTTTAAAAAGGTTATTTATGCTGAACATGAAAGAAAATCAGATGAATTACCTTTCTGAAAATGAGGTGCGATATGTTCATTAGTCTTGAAGAAACTATCCAATATTTTCCCCAATACGATATTGCGGATTGGGATGCAGGGTCGCAAGAAGAATTTCGAAATGCTTTTGAACGGATCTATAACGAATATGCGGAGCATGGAGTTGAGATCGAGAAGCCTGTCATTTCATCTTTCAAAGATGAAGATGGCAGGACAGTCCTGAATCTCGAAGATCCCTTCAATCGAGATTTCATGGACGATGATTTTCATTTTTAAGGCGATGCTGCGGCATCGTCTTTTTCGTGTCCAAGACACGAAACGGTACTGGTCTTGAGTGGCGCAGCCATGCTCTTTTTACCTCGTAGAGACCGCCTCTTGCTTTGCAAGAGTATAGCGGGCTATACTCTTATCAAATCAACGCCGACAAATTCCCCTCTCGCTTCTCTCGGTCTTTGTCTTTATAAGGAGGAAAACCCCATGTCGATCGAGTTTGCTTGGAACACTCAAAAGAACCAAATGTCCGACATCAAAGGCAAAGAAAGAGAACAAGAACGAGAAGGACAAATCAAGAACGACATGATTGATCTCGACCGTACCCACCTCAATTATGATTTGGTGGTAAGTGAATTAAACCTCTATCAACGAGCAAAAGAACGGGTCGATCAACTCAAGTCTGAAAACAAACGGGTCCAAAAAAATTCGGTCATTAGTTACTCCAACATCATCACGATTCCGGAATCAGCAGCAAAGAAAATGTCGAACGAACAGATGCAGGATTACTTCAAGACCTGCCATGATTATTTTGTCGATCGGTTCGGAAAAGAGAATGTCTTGAGTGCCAAAGTCCATCTTGATGAAACGACTCCTCATATGCACCTTCACTTCATGCCAATCGACAAAGAAACAGGACGATTACAAGCCAGGACGACAATGAATAAGGCGGCTTTGAATCAAATCCATGACGATATTCCTCGACGACTACGAGAAAAAGGATTCGATGTAGTGCGTGGATCGGGCGAGAAAACGAAACAAAAACTCGATATTCATGAGTACAAGGCAAAATTGGATTTAGAGAAAGAAGTGAACGCCCTTGAAGAGGAACGGGTTGCTTTAAATCGTGAAATTTTCGCTCGAAAAGCAAGGATAGATGTGAATGAACAACGCTTGAAAAAAGAAAGTAGAGAACGGGTCGAAAAAGTAGAACAAGAAGCAATCAAAGAAATCGAGACGATTGAAAAAGTAATGACGAAATTTGAGAAAGATACGAGTGAAAAACAAGAACGGCTTATCATGGATACGCAAGACATGAACGGCTTACTTATTGCGACAAAAAAAGACCTCGAAGAGCATCAAAAACAACTCAACGAGCGAATCGATTCGCTCAACGAGTTGAATTTTAATGAGTCGATTAATCTCGATTTGAAGCCGAACTTGTTGAACAAAGTGTCGATGTCGAACGAGACTTTTGAGGAACTGAAGAAACGGGCGGAAGTCGCGGAACGGATGCAACGGGCATTGCGGATCTCGGAGCAACGAGTTCAGACGCTGGAGAAGAGTAACAGGGGAAAAGATAAGGAACTGGGAGATATGTTTAAGCTGCGGATCGAGAACAGTTATTTGCAAAAACAAAATCAATTTTTATCAGCACTTGTCGAGAGAATCCGGAAATTGTTGGAGAACGTGAAAGATAAGGGTGTTGTTGTATTAGGTAAGGAACGTGCGAGCGAATTGATTGGGTTCGCTAAAAATCAAGTGGGTCGTTCTTTGAAGATGGAGAAAGAAGCCGAGCCGATCAATGAATATGAGGCAGCAGGAAGAGATAAAGCGATTCAAAAGTTAAACGAAAGATTGCAACGAGAGAAAGGCTCTGAAATGGAGCGCTAGAAGGCCGTATAAGCGTTTTTAAGCGTATATGGGTGTCAATGTAACGGAAGAACGAATATAGCCCCTCAGAATCGCTCACAGAGCGTTCTAGAGGGGTTTTCGTTCTGAGTATAAGAATTGACCACCCAACACAACAGAACCCTATTTGCTGTTCTCACGTTCCCCACGTGAGA
>CABJAC010000018.1 GCA_902363455.1 Caryophanales bacterium
AACAAGGACTGATGACAGCAATCTTTCTCGTGCCGATCTATCTTCTATTTCGTTTTATTGCTTCACTGGCAAATATTGAATTACCTTAAAATAAATCATTTATATAAAATACATGATTAAAAAATATATACAAAAAATGAATCATTCATTTTAAATAAAACTTTTTAAAAAAAAAGACAAAAAGTTTGTGAAAACACATCCATTTTGTCTCTTTTTTTCGTTCTTGGCTCTGCAGCGTTGTCATCGTTGCGAGGAATTGTCATTTCACGCAATGATGGTCAAAATAATTTAAATAAAACCTTACATCAACCTTGAATCCGCAACTTCCCAATACAACTTCATCATGTCCTCGTCTTTTTTAATCCATTCATTGCTTTTCTCCATAGCAACCATTAAATCAGCTAATCGCAAATCACGATCAATACACGCAGGCATTTTAAGTAATTCTTTAAATATTTTTTCAAATTCCTTTAATCTACACATACAAATAAACAACCTTTCCATCTCTAGCTATACCGTAAACTAACACTAACTGATACGAACAGACAAGGAACTACCGCACTTCGTTCCGGCGTTTCCGCCTTCACTTCGCTTGCTGGCGTACTGCGTCACATTGAATGGACTCGCTGCGCTCCCTCCTTCAACGTTCCTCGCACGACATGTTCTCCAGTCGTTGATCTTCATCTTTCCTGCATTTTCTTTTCCTTTTTTTTATCAAAAAGACTTGATGCACTAGAAGAGCATATGCATACTGCGGGAGGCAGGCGAGGAAAACGGCTGGATAGGCAGACTAATCCCTTGAAAATAAAAGGATTAAATCTGCCCAACGTTTCTGCGTCCAGTGTAGGACGAGGTATCCGTATGTCTAGGCGTTCCAAGACTGCAGGGGAATCACGCCCCCACGATATGACTCGCTGCGCATCATTGCGCACACAAGGCGTTTCCACGCCCTACCTTGCTGCCTTTCGGCGACTCGTCATATAATCCACTCTGACGTGGCCAAAAGCCACCTCAGGTCGTGTCACAGCAATCATACAGCCGCCTACTAGGAAATTCCCCACCGTTTGTCGTGGGACTGCCTACGGTCTCGTACCATATGACCCCGTCTGAACCTCTCAACGATCTTTACCATATCCCTTCGGGACTTAGGCTATGTACAGGGCTTTACGTCCTTCCCCTGCTAACGTCGCATCACTTACTGGAACTGTGGTGATGACCGATCTATTTTACTGCGTCGGCTAGATGAACCTACTCGTTTAGAGAGCGAGTGCTGACCTCTTTTATATGTAAAACCAAAACAAAAAGGACATCATTCAGTAGCAGGTTTCGTAAAACTCGCTACTGAATGATGTCCTTTTTCTGTACTAAAACCTTGTAAAGTATAGGTTTACTTAGTATGATAAGTTCATCTTAGTTGAAGCCACGTGTCGAGTGTCTTCAACCATCAATAGCTAGTGCTTTGAACACTTGCTATTCAAAAGCGTCACTTCGTTGATCATCTACTCGTTTGGCGACAAGTAGATAGGAGAAGTGGCGTTTTTTGTGTTTTCGTCCATATTTTGTTACTGATAATTGTACGCTTACATCAATTTTCTGACAACATTTAATTTTAAAAATAGAGAAATAAACTCAATTATTTAGAGGGAATTCATTCTTCATAGGTGTAGAGCTCTAAATTATTGCATTTTTCTTTTAATCTGAAGTAACGAATATTATCGTAATAAGTAACTTCAAGATAGCCATATTCAGAGCCTTTAAGAAGTCCATATTCCAACATTTCTAAATCTAAGATATCTATCTGATTCAGAGTAGAGTACACATCTTTTACTCGTGCCCAATCACTTGAATCATAAATAGTATTCAATTTATTATCGCTTTCAGTTTGAAGATGTGTGTTCATAAAGAAAGCTAGACTACAATCTATGATGAAACTTCCTTCATACAGACCTTCTAATTTTGACGTGTTCGGTAACAATATATCTGTGTTGGGATCTGTATCTGTTTGTTTATATATTTCAGTAGCACTAACATAACTCATACGTTACCCTCCTATTCACCAGTACATTTAGTATATCTGAATAAGTATAGGAATTGTGGATTTCAAGACCTTCCCCCCTTAAAAGGGGGCCGGGGGGATGTCATGCTAAAGCATGACCAAGCTGTATGTTCGTCACGAAGTGGCTAGCAAATACGAAGCTTGCCAACCCCTATATAAGTGCAATAAGATAGATGAATAAAGTTTTTTATTCATCTATCTTATTCGACATAATCCGACACTATTCAGAGGGGGCGGTTGTTGTGAAGGCGAACCGAAAAGAGAAACGACAGGTCAATTTTCGAGTGAGTGAAGTCGAATTTGAGAAACTTTCTGAGATAGCAGAAAGTTTTCAAATGAGTGTGCCGGCTTATGTTAAAAAGCAGGCACAAGGATCGAGAATGCGACCACCGAAGATTGATCGAGAGGGCGCATTTGAGATTGCCCGTCAATTGCGTGCCATCGGGAACAACGTAAACCAGATGACCAAACACGCAAATGAGGGCAAATCTGTTCCGAAAGAAGAACTGGAAAACATACAGAAGGAGTTGAATCAGATATGGCAACAATTCAACTCGGCAATACAAAAGTAGCCAACAAACTCCTTTCCTACGCTGAGAAACGGGCAGAAGAACGATCAGGGGTCGAATGTCCACCGGAGTATGCCAAGTCTCAGATGAAGGCAACGAGAGAATTATGGGGCAAACCGGACGGGATTCAAGCCCACCATGTCATTCAATCCTTTAAGCCAGGAGAAGTGACAGCCAAACAAGCGAACGAGATCGGGCAAGAACTCGCTCGAGCTATCTCTAAAGGGCATGAAGCCGTCATCTACACGCATACGGACAAGGAGCATATTCATAATCACATCATCATCAATGCCGTAAATTTCGAGACCGGCAGCAAGTATCAGTCCTCGAAGAAGGACTTACATCGGATCCGTGAGGCGAGCGATCGCCTTTGTCAGGAACGTGGATTGTCCATCATCGTGAAAAAGGACGCTCCTGTTCGCTATACATTGGCGGAGAAAGCCCTTCTCGAGAAGGGCAAGACCTCATGGAAAGACGAAATCAGGACGAAGATCGAAGAATCGAAGCAAGAAACGATGGACTACGAAGCATTCAAAAGATATCTGCTTGAAAAACATGAGATTGAAGTACGAGAACGGGGAAACACGACGACGTATTACGATCATGCGAATAAAAAACGGGTACGAGACAACAAACTAGGGGCAGATTACGAGAGGGAGGTCATCAAGGATGGGTTTGAAAGACCAATTGAAAGCGAAAGAACAAACCATGGTGAAGTCGGAAGAGACACCGGAGTATCACGTGGAAAACGAGCAGGAAGAGACACCCCGTCAAATGCAAGAACCCTTGATTCAGAACGAACAAGAGCTTCTGATGCGCCTGAGAGCCGTCGAGGGCTATCTCTCGACCGTCCTGCAAGAGGTCGTCCAGAAGGAGATGACGTTCCAACAGGAAATCGAGAATCTCGTTCAGATCAGCAAGGACACCGAAGAAGTGACGCATTTGATTATGAAGAATTCAACCGAAAGCTTGAACAGTCGAAGCAAGGAACTCGAAGAGCATACCAGCAAAATAAACGGACAACTTCAGGCATTAATCGAAACGTACTCGAGCCAACTCACCAAGAACCAGCAAGTCCTTCACGATCAGCTGAAGAACATACAGAGTACACACCTCGATCAATTGAACAGCAGCCACAAACTGATCATCGATCAACTCAAACAAACGAGCGAGAAGGCCAACAGCAGCATAATCGCGCAACAAAGCCAGTTGAAGCAAATTCTCCAAGACAATACGCAGAAGATCGAGACCGAAATGAGCAGTCTCAAGAGCAGGCACGAGCAGCAACTAAACGAAATATCAACAAGTCTCGAGAGCAAGATCTCGAGCGTTAGATGGAAAATTATCAAGACAGAATGGCTGGATGCGGCAAAACAAGGACTGATGACAGCAATCTTTCTCGTGCCGATCTATCTTCTATTTCGTTTTATTGCTTCACTGGCAAATATTGAATTACCTTAAAATAAATCATTTATATAAAATACATGATTAAAAAATATATACAAAAAAT
>CABJAC010000019.1:0-917 GCA_902363455.1 Caryophanales bacterium
GACCTGGAAAGGTCGGCCGAAGAAGGTGACAGCCCTGTAGCTGAAACTGTTTTCCCTCCAGAGTGGATCCTGAGTACGGCGGGACACGTGAAACCCCGTCGGAATCCGGGAGGACCATCTCCCAAGGCTAAATACTCCCTAGTGACCGATAGTGAACCAGTACCGTGAGGGAAAGGTGAAAAGCACCCCGGAAGGGGAGTGAAATAGATCCTGAAACCGTATGCCTACAAGTAGTCAGAGCCCGTTAATGGGTGATGGCGTGCCTTTTGTAGAATGAACCGGCGAGTTACGATAGCGCGCGAGGTTAAGCTGATGAGGCGGAGCCGTAGCGAAAGCGAGTCTGAATAGGGCGCCATAGTGCGTTGTCGTAGACCCGAAACCAGGTGATCTACCCATGTCCAGGATGAAGGTCAGGTAACACTGACTGGAGGTCCGAACCCACGCACGTTGAAAAGTGCGGGGATGAGGTGTGGGTAGCGGTGAAATGCCAATCGAACCTGGAGATAGCTGGTTCTCCCCGAAATAGCTTTAGGGCTAGCCTCGAGGTTGAGAGTTCCGGAGGTAGAGCACTGATTGGACTAGGGGCCCCCACAGGGTTACCGAATTCAGTTAAACTCCGAATGCCGGCAACTTATACTCGGGAGTCAGACTGCGAGTGATAAGATCCGTAGTCAAGAGGGAAACAGCCCAGACCGCCAGCTAAGGTCCCAAAGTGTATGTTAAGTGGAAAAGGATGTGGCGCTGCCTAGACAGCTAGGATGTTGGCTTAGAAGCAGCCACCATTCAAAGAGTGCGTAATAGCTCACTAGTCGAGTGGCGCCGCGCCGAAAATGTAACGGGGCTAAACATACCACCGAAGCTGCGGATTCCGTAAGGAATGGTAGGGGAGCGTTCCAAACCGCTGTGAAGCTGTACCG
>CABJAC010000019.1:1062-2433 GCA_902363455.1 Caryophanales bacterium
CAAAGTCGAGGAACGATGCGGAGTCCCGTAGGGACGAAGGTCACGATTTCACACTGCCAAGAAAAGCCTCTAGTGAGGTGGAAGGTGCCAGTACCGTAAACCGACACAGGTAGGCGGGATGAGAATTCTAAGACGCGCGGGATAACTCTCGTTAAGGAACTCGGCAAAATGGTCCCGTAACTTCGGGAGAAGGGACGCTCTACATGAGTAGAGCCGCAGTGAATAGGCCCAAACGACTGTTTAGCAAAAACACAGGTCTCTGCTAAATCGCAAGATGACGTATAGGGGCTGACGCCTGCCCGGTGCTGGAAGGTTAAGGGGATGGGTTAGCGCAAGCGAAGCTTTGAACCGAAGCCCCAGTAAACGGCGGCCGTAACTATAACGGTCCTAAGGTAGCGAAATTCCTTGTCGGGTAAGTTCCGACCCGCACGAAAGGCGTAACGATTTGGGCACTGTCTCAACGAGAGACCCGGTGAAATCATAGTACCTGTGAAGATGCAGGTTACCCGCGACAGGACGGAAAGACCCCATGGAGCTTTACTACAGCCTGATATTGAGGCTTTGTGCATGATGTACAGGATAGGCGGGAGACGTCGAGACCGGAGCGCCAGCTTCGGAGGAGTCACCCTTGGGATACCGCCCTTCATGCATAGAGTCTCTAACTCGCAGCCGTCATCCGGCTGGAGGACCGTGTCAGGCGGGTAGTTTGACTGGGGCGGTCGCCTCCTAAACAGTAACGGAGGCGCCCAAAGGTTCCCTCAGAATGGTTGGAAATCATTCGTAGAGCGCAAAGGCAGAAGGGAGCTTGACTGCGAGACCTACAAGTCGAGCAGGGACGAAAGTCGGGCTTAGTGATCCGGTGGTTCCGCATGGAAGGGCCATCGCTCAACGGATAAAAGCTACCCTGGGGATAACAGGCTGATCTCCCCCAAGAGTCCACATCGACGGGGAGGTTTGGCACCTCGATGTCGGCTCATCGCATCCTGGGGCTGGAGTAGGTCCCAAGGGTTGGGCTGTTCGCCCATTAAAGCGGTACGCGAGCTGGGTTCAGAACGTCGTGAGACAGTTCGGTCCCTATCCGTCGTGGGCGCAGGAAATTTGAGGAGAGCTGTCCTTAGTACGAGAGGACCGGGATGGACGCACCGCTGGTGTACCAGTTGTTCCGCCAGGAGCATCGCTGGGTAGCTACGTGCGGACGGGATAAATGCTGAAAGCATCTAAGCATGAAGCCCCCTCCAAGATGAGATTTCCCTTTGAGTAATCAAGAAAGACCCCTCAGAGACGATGAGGTAGATAGGTCACGGGTGGAAGCATGGCGACATGCGGAGCTGAGTGATACTAATCGGTCGAGGCCTTGTTCTAGCAGATGAT
>CABJAC010000020.1 GCA_902363455.1 Caryophanales bacterium
AAGTTTTCGAATACTGGAGCCATTACTCATCTTTTCCATGTGTTGAATTTCGACGATATGGTTCATCTTCGTTACACGCACTAGATCGTGACCAGGAATCAAGGCAGGAGAAGCGTTTTCTTCGTTTGACATCTGATAAACTCACCAACTTTTCGCCTAATGTGGAATTAAAATCAAGTTAATAAAGGCATAGATTATTTTGACGACTTTTCCTCGAGAAATTTAAGTACATTTTCGTTCGTCATGATTGCCATAGCTTTCATCGTTTCTTCTTGTTTTTTCATCTCCGAGATTTTCATATTGATGTATGAGTTAACCGAAACACCATGATACTCAGATTGTTCCTGAACCCACTCATAGATCGGCAACGGCATACGGATATTGATACGTTTGATGTTTTCATCTTGTTTCGCCATGTTGGCACCTCCTTTATGTCTATGTTAATCATAACCGTACTGGAAAGGGTTTACAACGTTTTTTATTTCACGACTGTTTGACAGTGAGACTCTGACCCCCAAACCCCCAAAACCATCGCCTCCGAGGTTCTTCGCCCCTCTGGGAGCCACTGGTTTAAGTGTTTATGGGGGTCTACTCACTATCAATCAGCTTTCGCGACATAAACACTGGGCATACTGTTTAAAAAGGCCGCAACACCTACTGACTGTAAGACGGAGGGCACTTCTCTATGTATTGTCCACCCCCCTGTTAGTAGGAGGGGGTAATCCCAAAGAGTATAGCCCGTTATACTCTTGTTCCAAGAGACGGGTAAGGAAAATTACTTTGTATACATCTGTTTCATTCTAGATCGTGAGTATACTTTTGATTCATGAGTATACTTTGTAATCAATTGTTTACTGGAAGCCTAGGGTTGGTTTCTTTTCGACTCTAGACAGTGTACGTGTTAATGCGTGTCGGTTCGGTGGCGTAGGGTACCCCCTGCTGGACGCAGGCACCCCCTTCCGCCTTCCGCTTCCGATACGCCTGTACATACGTTTCCTGTGTAGGTACACGAAAAAGGACACCCAAGCCAAGGTGCCCCAGTTCTATTCAATTTTCAGCGTTTCGTGTTATACTGTTCATAGGTTATGACGTTGTTGAAGTCTTCCGTCTCAATATGAATAGACTTCGTGTAGTGGGGTTTCGCCGACCCTACTACTTTTTTTATGTCCGAATAAGCCATATCTACACGATCCGGTTTCTTGATTCCTCTGGAAGTCCTGTAAAGGTTCATGCCATTTGGATAACGATGAAGCCGACCACCCTTGATAAACTTCTTCTCAACGCCATCCACTACCTTCGTTACTTCCTCACCAGTAGCTCTACTCTCGTCTTTAAGCTCGACATCAGCAAGATAGGCAGATAAGTATGCCCCGATGTTATCGACACCCTCTAGCGTCTTTATTTTGATAAATCCATGTCCCCAAATTTCACGTACCGCATTAGGATTCAAAAATACTTTGTCCTCAACATCGTTAAACCGAACGAGTAAATGATGATGCCAAGCGCCACGTTCTTGAGGTTCGATTACAGTCAAATAATCGATAGATCCGTATTCCTTGAAAGAGTACCGAAACCTCTTCATGAAGTTTTTGAAGTCCTCATACAGTTGTTTTGTATCAGTCATGTTCTTTTTGTATGTGAGCGTGATATGCAACTCATTGCCAACACCCGTAAAATTGTTGTTTATGAGATACCTTAAGGTCTTAAATGTTTTCCGCAGCGAGTTGAAATTATCGGAACGTTTTTCACTGAATTTCTCAAATTCTCGTATCTCTCCGTCTCGAATATCCACGTAACGATGCTTATCAAGTTTTCGAATACTGGAGCCATTACTCATCTTTTCCATGTGTTGAATTTCGACGATATGGTTCATCTTCGTTACACGCACTAGATCGTGACCAGGAATCAAGGCAGGAGAAGCGTTTTCTTCGTTTGA
>CABJAC010000021.1 GCA_902363455.1 Caryophanales bacterium
GTCGTCTGGTGACGATAGCCAAGTGGTCACACCCGTTCCCATGCCGAACACGGAAGTTAAGCACTTGAACGCCGAAAGTAGTTGGGGGCTTCCCCCTGTGAGGATAGGACGTTGCCAGGCATACTTTTTTAATAAAGTATTTGACAATTTTGACTGATTGATATAGTATTATAGAAGTCGTCAAGTTACCACGGTCCTGTGGTGTAGCGGTTAACATGCCTGCCTGTCACGCAGGAGATCGCGGGTTCGAATCCCGTCAGGACCGCCATTTTTATTTTTTTGATTAAAATTCAAACGGCTTTGTAGCTCAGTTGGTAGAGCAAAGGACTGAAAATCCTTGTGTCGGCGGTTCGATTCCGTCCAAAGCCACCATTTACACCTGCCGGTGTAGCTCAGCTGGTAGAGCAACTGACTTGTAATCAGTAGGTCGCGGGTTCGACTCCTGTTGCCGGCACCATCTTAATATGGCGGTTGTGGCGAAGTGGTTAACGCACCGGATTGTGATTCCGGCATTCGTGGGTTCAATTCCCATCAGTCGCCCCATTTTATTTTAAATTTTATACTGTTTGTGTCATTAGCTCAGTTGGTAGAGCATCTGACTTTTAATCAGAGGGTCGCAGGTTCGAATCCTGCATGACACACCATTTTTTATGCGGGTGTGGCGGAATTGGTAGACGCGCTAGATTTAGGATCTAGTGTCTTTGACGTGGGGGTTCAAGTCCCTTCACCCGTACCATTTATATTATAAATGCGGAAGTAGTTCAGTGGTAGAATACGACCTTGCCAAGGTCGGGGTCGCGGGTTCGAATCCCGTCTTCCGCTCCAATTTTTTCATCTAAGAAACATCAAATAGCATAATTTGCGGTCGTGGCGGAATGGTAGACGCGCTAGGTTGAGGGCCTAGTGGTGGCAACACTGTGGAGGTTCAAGTCCTCTCGACCGCACTTATTATGCACCCTTAGCTCAGCTGGATAGAGTACTTGACTACGAATCAAGGGGTCGGGAGTTCGAATCTCTCAGGGTGCACTTTTCGGGAAGTAGCTCAGCTTGGTAGAGCACTTGGTTTGGGACCAAGGGGTCGCAGGTTCGAATCCTGTCTTCCCGACCATTATTTTCATATCGGACTTTGAAAACTGAACGATGAGGCAAAAAACGTATCTTAGGATACAAACAATGAATGAAGCGCAAGCTTCGTCAACGTGACCTCGGTCACACAACGAGCAAGTCAAACACTTTATGGAGAGTTTGATCCTGGCTCAGGACGAACGCTGGCGGCGTGCCTAATACATGCAAGTCGAGCGCAGGAAGCTCACGGAACTCTTCGGAGGGAAGTG
>CABJAC010000022.1 GCA_902363455.1 Caryophanales bacterium
CATAAAGTGTTTGACTTGCTCGTTTTTGTGACCGAAGTCACGTTGACGAAGCTTGCGCTTCATTCATTGTTTGTATCCGAAGATACGTTTTTTGCCTCATCGTTCAGTTTTCAAAGTTCGTCATAAAAATAATTTGGTGGAGCCTAGCGGGATCGAACCGCTGACCTCCTGCGTGCAAGGCAGGCGCTCTCCCAGCTGAGCTAAGGCCCCATTAAGGGATTAAATTGAAGATGGTCGGGAAGACAGGATTCGAACCTGCGACCCCTTGGTCCCAAACCAAGTGCTCTACCAAGCTGAGCTACTTCCCGAAAAAGTGCACCCTGAGAGATTCGAACTCCCGACCCCTTGATTCGTAGTCAAGTACTCTATCCAGCTGAGCTAAGGGTGCGGGGTATAATCAAACAGTTAAATTAAAGATGGTACCGAGGGCCGGAATCGAACCGGCACGGGGAAACCCCCGCAGGATTTTAAGTCCTGTGCGTCTACCAGTTCCGCCACCCCGGCAGGGTGTTAAAAGGTAGCATCTACACTTTTTCAAGGTCGATGATGTATTTGAGATAAAAATGGTGCCGGCAACAGGAGTCGAACCCGCGACCTACTGATTACAAGTCAGTTGCTCTACCAGCTGAGCTACACCGGCAAGTGTAAAAAATAAAAAATGGTGGAGGATGACGGGATCGAACCGCCGACCCTCTGCTTGTAAGGCAGATGCTCTCCCAGCTGAGCTAATCCTCCATATGTATCGCCTGGCAGCGTCCTATCCTCACAGGGGGAAGCCCCCAACTACTTTCGGCGTTCAAGTGCTTAACTTCCGTGTTCGGCATGGGAACGGGTGTGACCACTTGGCTATCGCCACCAGACATCTATTATCTTAACATTATGTCTCCATAACGTCAAGCATTTTTTTTGAAAGGCTCGCGCCCTCAAAACTGAAGTCATCAACAAGATCATCTGCTAGAACAAGGCCTCGACCGATTAGTATCACTCAGCTCCGCATGTCGCCATGCTTCCACCCGTGACCTATCTACCTCATCGTCTCTGAGGGGTCTTTCTTGATT
>CABJAC010000023.1 GCA_902363455.1 Caryophanales bacterium
TGAAGATAGTAGCTTTCACACTTTAGTGCTCCCCAAAAAGATTCGATTGGACCATTATCAATGCATTTACCGGCACGCGACATGCTTTGTGTGATCCCTGCTTCTTGAGTCATACGATGAAAGGCATTCGACGTATATTGAAACCCACGGTCACTATGAAGAAGAGGGGAACTACCCGAATCACCATCCAGAGCCAGTTTGAGCGTATCGAAGACGATCTGACTGTTATTCGAGCGACTCAGCACGAACGAGCGAATTGATCCATCATACAAATCCAGAATTGCACTTAAATAAGCCTTTTTTGAGACACCGTATTTAAATTCTGT